>NZ_CP109007.1:1962500-4362500 GCF_036226665.1 Streptomyces sp. NBC_00691
CGCGGCAGAAGCTGCCCTTCTACCAGGAGATCGAGTTCTTCGCGCCGCAGCAGTACCGGGGTCTGAACCAGGTCGAGGTCAGCTTCGTCGCGGACGACCGCGAGATGGACGTCGTCCTGGAGATGGACAAGAAGCCGGGTCTGTTCGGTGAGGGCAGCGACTCGTTCCGTGCGTTCAAGGTGGGTCTGCACGACTTCCACACCACCGACTGGGCGGCTTACCTGAACCAGTGGCTCGCCGAGGTCGGCGGCCGTCGCAACTGGCTCTAGGCTCGGGCCCGTAAAGGCTGCTGAGGCAGTACGGGCGATACGGAGGTTCGACGTGTCCGAGGGCAAGAGGGCGCCGCTCCCGCATGACTTCCATCCGCCGGTGCCGGCGTTCACCGTGGTGAGCGACGACATCGCGCCGGGCGGGGTCCTGAAGGACGCGCAGGTGTACGCGGCGGGGAACACCTCGCCGCAGCTGCGCTGGGAGGGGTTCCCGGCGGAGACGAAGAGCTTCGCCGTCACCTGCTTCGACCCGGACGCCCCGACGGGCAGCGGGTTCTGGCACTGGGTGCTGTTCGACATCCCGGTGTCGGTGACCGAGCTGCCCGCCGGTGCCGGGTCGGGGTCGTTCGAGGGGTTGCCGGCCGGGGCCGTGCACGTCCGGAACGACTACGGTTCGAAGGACTTCGGCGGCGCCGCTCCCCCGGCGGGCGAAGAGCACCGCTACGTGTTCACGGTGTACGCGGTGGACAGCGAGAAGCTCGGTCCGGACGCCGACGTGTCGCCCGCGGTGGTCGGGTTCAACCTGCGGTTCCACACACTGGGACGTGCCCAGTTGGTCGGTGCGTACGCGGCTCCCGCGGCGGTCTGATCGTTCGTTTGTTGTTTGCCCGCTTCTGGTCTTGGAGAGATCAGAAGCGGGCATCTTTTGTTGCGCGGGAAATATTGCGTTGTCCGACCCCGGCCGGCCCGGCCATCGTTGATCCAGGCCCCACCGCCCCGCTCCGGGGCCGGGCCTGCACACGGGAGGTGGGCACAATGCGGGACACGCTGGTACTCAACGCGAGCTTCGAGCCGCTGTCGACGGTCTCTCTCAACCGTGCGGTGGTGCTTGTCCTGACGGACAAGGCCGTCGTCGAGCACGCCCATCCCGATCTGCGGGTCCGAGGTGCGGCCGTCGATCTTCCGGTGCCGCGGGTGATCAGGCTCTGCCGCTACGTCCGGGTGCCGTTCCGAAGACAGGCGCCGTGGTCGAGAAGGGGGGTGCTGGTCCGGGACCAGCACCGGTGCGCGTACTGCGGGAGGCGGGCGACGACCGTCGACCACGTGGTGCCGCGTGCCCAGGGGGGTGGGGACAACTGGCTGAACACGGTCGCCTCCTGCGCCGAGGACAACCACCGCAAGGCGGCGAGGACTCCGGAGCAGGCGGGGATGCCGCTGCTGTTCCAGCCGTTCGAGCCGACGCCGGCGGACGCGATGCTGCTGGCGATGCGGGCGAGCGAGCGGTCGGAGCTCCCGGAGTGGCTGGTGAAGGCCGCCGCGTAACCCTGTCTCGTACGGAAGGGCCCGCCTCCCCCGGTGTGGGGAGGCGGGCCCTTCCGTCGTTCCGGCCGACGCGGTTAACGGAGCGTCAGCTGGAGGATGGCGACGACGCCCACGGCGATGATCACTCCGCGCAGGACGGTGGGCGGCAGCTTGCGGCCGACCTTGGCGCCGATCTGGCCGCCGATGGTGGAGCCGACGGCGATGAGCAGGACGGCCGTCCAGTCGAACTCGGCGACGAAGAGGAAGAAGACGGCGGCGACGCCGTTGACGAGGGCGCCGAGGATGTTCTTGACGGCGTTGATCCGCTGCAGGGTGTCGTGGAGCAGCAGGCCCATCAGCGAGAGGTAGAGCACGCCCTGGGCGGCGCCGAAGTATCCGCCGTACATGCTGGCGAAGAGGAGGCCGACGAGGAGGGCGGGGCCGCCGTCGGGGTGGGCCTCGGTGCCCGTCTGTTCGCGGCGGCGCTTGACGGCGGCGGCGATACGGGGCTGGAGGAGGACCAGGACGAGCGCGAGGCCGATGAGGACCGGGACGATCGCGTCGAAGGCGTCGGACGGGAGCGCGAGGAGCAGCATCGCTCCGATGAGGCCGCCGACGAGGGCGGCGGTGCCGAGGCGGATGACGCGGTGCTTCTGGCCCTTGAGTTCGGCCCGGTAGCCGATGGCCCCGCTGATGGAACCGGGGACGAGGCCGAGGGCGTTGGAGACGTTCGCGGTGATCGGGGGGAGTCCGGTCGCGAGAAGGACCGGGAACGTGATGAGCGTTCCCGATCCGACGATGGTGTTGATGGTGCCGGCGCCGATGCCTGCGGCGAAGACCGCCAGGGCTTCCCAGATGGACAACGCCATCTCCTTACATGGTCAGTGAGTCGCCTCCCCGCCCTGACGTCGCCGGGGTCGAGGGGCTCGCACCGATCATGCACGAGGATTACGTGTACGTGTCAGTCAACCGGCGGTTCGTCTCGCCTTTCGGTCCCCGCGGCCTTGGTGTTGAAGCCGGGGACGCTGCCGTCCTTGTTTCCGAAGGCGCCCGAGAGGCCCTTGAGGGCGTCGCCGATCTCGCTGGGCACGATCCAGAGCTTGTTGGCGTCGCCCTCGGCGATCTTCGGGAGCATCTGGAGGTACTGGTACGAGAGCAGCTTCTGGTCCGGGTCGCCGGCGTGGATGGCCTCGAAGACCGTACGGACGGCCTGGGCCTCGCCCTCGGCGCGCAGGGCGGCGGCCTTGGACTCACCCTCGGCGCGCAGGATCGCCGACTGCTTCTCGCCCTCCGCGGTGAGGATGGCGGACTGGCGGGTGCCCTCGGCGGTGAGGATCGCGGCGCGCTTGTCGCGCTCGGCGCGCATCTGCTTCTCCATCGAGTCCTGGATGGAGGTCGGCGGCTCGATCGCCTTGAGCTCGACGCGGTTGACGCGGATGCCCCACTTGCCGGTGGCCTCGTCGAGGACGCCGCGGAGGGCCGCGTTGATCTCCTCGCGGGAGGTCAGGGTCCGCTCCAGGTCCATGCCGCCGATGATGTTGCGCAGGGTGGTGACGGTGAGCTGCTCGATCGCCTGGATGTAGCTGGCGACCTCGTAGGTCGCGGCCCTCGCGTCGGTCACCTGGTAGTAGATGACCGTGTCGATGTTGACGACGAGGTTGTCCTGGGTGATCACCGGCTGCGGCGGGAACGGGACGACCTGCTCGCGCAGGTCGATCCGGTTGCGGATCGAGTCGATGAACGGGACGACGATGTTCAGCCCGGCGTTGAGCGTGCGGGTGTAGCGGCCGAAGCGCTCCACGATCGCCGCGCTCGCCTGCGGAATGACCTGGATCGTCTTGATCAGGGCGATGAAGACGAGCACCACCAGAATGATCAGGACGATGATGACTGCTGACATCGTGTTCCCCGTGCCCTTCGCTGCCGGTCGACTGCCGGGTGGCCTTCGATGATCGAGTTTCGCAGATGACGGAATGTCATGGGCGAGGTTCGGTCACATGACGACGGCGGTGGCCCCGTCGATGTCCACGACGTCGACCTGCTCGCCCGGTTCGAAGGTCTGATCGGAGTCGAGCGCCCGCGCGGACCAGATCTCGCCCGCGAGTTTGATGCGGCCTCCGCCGCCGGCGTCGACCCGTTCCAGGACCACGGCCTGACGCCCCTTCAGGGCGTCGATGCCGGAGGCGTGTTGGGGTCTGTCGTTGCGGTGGCGGGCGGCGATGGGGCGCACCACCGCGATCAGCGCCACCGAGACGACGACGAAGACGAGCACCTGGGCGACGACGTCGAAGCCGAGCGCGGCGGTCACCGCCCCCGCGACCGCTCCGACGGAGAACATGCCGAATTCGGGCATCGCGGTCAGGACCAGCGGAATGCCGAGCCCCACCGCGCCGATCAGCCACCAGACCCATGCGTCGATGTCCACATGGTCATGGTAGGGCGGTGGGGTCCTCCGGGACAGGGCGCGGGCGGCTGTGCGGGACGCCGGCGCTTCGTCCGCTACTTCAGGGGCAGGCCGTGGGCGGTCCAGCGGTCGCCGACGCGCTCGACGACGAGCGGCAGGCCGAAGCAGTGCGAGAGGTTGCGCGAGGTCAGTTCCATCTCCACCGGACCGGCGGCGAGGACCTTGCCCTGACGGATCATCAGGACGTGGGTGAAGCCCGGCGCGATCTCCTCGACGTGGTGGGTCACCATGATCATGGAGGGGGCGTACGGGTCGCGGGCCAGGCGGCCGAGACGGCGGACGAGGTCCTCGCGGCCGCCGAGGTCGAGGCCGGCGGCGGGCTCGTCGAGGAGGAGGAGCTCGGGGTCGGTCATCATCGCGCGGGCGATCAGGGTGCGCTTGCGCTCGCCCTCGGAGAGGGTCCCGAACTTCCGGTCCAGGTAGTCGTTCATGCCGAGGCGGTCGAGGAAGGCCTTGGCGCGCTGCTCGTCGACCGGGTCGTAGTCCTCGTGCCAGGTGGCGGTCATGCCGTACGCGGCGGTGAGGACGGTCTGCAGGACGGTCTGGCGCTTGGGGAGCTTCTCCGCCATGGCGATGCCGGCCATGCCGATGCGGGGACGGAGCTCGAACACGTCGGTGCCGACGCCGCCGAGCCGCTCGCCCAGGATGTGGGTGGTGCCCTTGGTGGGGAAGAGGTAGCTGGAGGCGATGTTCAGAAGGGTGGTCTTGCCGGCGCCGTTGGGTCCGAGGATCACCCAGCGCTCGCCCTCCTTGACCGACCAGGAGACCTCGTCCACCAGAGCCCGTCCGTCGCGGACCACGGATACGTCCACCAGCTCCAGTACATCGCTCATGAGCGCGTTGTCTCCCCTTGCGGTCGAGTCGTGTCGTCGCCTTGCGCCGGTGGGCGCGGCGTCCAGGGGAAAACCTACGTTATCGACGGAGCGGGCCGGTCCCTAGGGCTTCCTTTGAGTCCCCCGGTGCGCCCAGGGCTCCCCCTAGTCTTGGGGGATGCTTTCGGAACCACGCTCAGGACGCCTGGCCGCCTGGGGCAATGCCCTGCTGGCCGGGGCGGTGTCGCCGGACGAGGCGGCGCTGGCCATTGTCGGGGAGGACGCGGTGCACCGCGTGGAGGGGCTGCCGGGTGAGGCGCGGCCGGTGGGGCTGACGCTGGCGCTCGGCCGGCTGCGGCGGCTCGGGGTGACCGGGTGGCGGGTGGCGCTGCCCGCGCCGGGGCATCCGCTGGGGCTGAGCGGGCCGCCGGATTTCAACGCGCGCGCCTTGGAGGCGGAGGAGGCGGTGGTGGGCCACGGAGCGCCGTACGGTCTCGTGCCGGAGGTCTCGGAGGCGGGGCCGGTGGGCGACGTCCATGTGGAGGTGGTCTGGCGCTGTCTCGCGGTGCGGGAGGCGCCGCCGGCGGACGTTCCGTCGCTCGGTGAGGCCGAGCGGGAGCTGGCGGAGGCCCTGCGGGACGCGACGGCGGTCCTGACCCGGCTGGACGTGGCGGCCTCGGGCCCGGCGGCGGACGCGGCGCGGGAGGCGTACCGGGCGCGGGCGGAGGTGGGCCGGGAGGTCCTCGCCCCGGGCTACCCGGCGCGGGCGGTGCGGGTCCTGGAGCTGGCGCAGCGGGTGGGTCTGCTGGTGGACCTGGCGTACGACCACGGGCACGGGGGTGCGGTGAGCGCCTCGGAGATGGCGGCGCGGGGGGAGGCGCTGCGGCCGGTGGAGCGGGTGGCCCGACGGGCCCAGGTCGCCGCGTACAACGCGTACGTGGAGGAACGGGAGCGGGACCGGGGCTTCTGATGTCCTCGGCGCGGGGTCGGCCGGATCGGCTCGGCTCGGCTCGGGCGACGGCGGACGGGGGCTGGTGCGGCTGTCGGACGACGAGAACCGGCCCCCGGGATCTTCCCGGGGGCCGGTGGGTTCGTGCGGCGGTCAGCCGTTGAGGGCGTGGTTGCCGAAGGCCGGGTTGAGCAGGCCGATCACGTTGACCGTGTTGCCGGAGACGTTCACGGGGACGTGGACCGGGACCTGCACCAGGTTGCCGGAGGCGACACCCGGCGAGTTGAGGGCCGCGCCCGTGGCCTCGGCGCCGTGGGCGGAGGCGACACCCGCACCGGCGGCGACGATGCCCCCGGCGACCATGGTGAGGGCAGCGGCCTTCTTGAGGTTCTTCACTTGGTACATCCTCCTGGTCATCGCCGCGGCCGATCGGCCGCGGCACGTCATGGAGAACGCGGCGCGCCCCGCGAGGTTGCGCCGAACGGGGGACATACACACGACGGTATGAAGGACAGAACGGTCGTGCGCCCGGCGCACAGGGGGCGCGCGACCGGGGTGCGGGTCAGTCGGTGAGACCGTTCCGGACCGCCCAGAGGGCCGCCTGGGTACGGTCCGCGAGGTCGAGCTTCATGAGGATGTTCGACACGTGCGTCTTGACCGTCTTCTCGGAGAGGACGAGCGCGCGGGCGATCTCGCGGTTGGACCGGCCGTCCGCGATCAGGCCGAGGACCTCGCGCTCCCGCTCCGTGAGGGCCGAGCCGCGCCCCGTGCCCCCGTGGGAGTCGTCCTGGGTGAGGAGCGCACCCGCGACCTCGGGCTGGAGCAGGATGTGCCCGGCGTGGACGGAGCGGATCGCGCCGGCCAGCGCGTCGGGGTCGATGTCCTTGTAGACGTATCCGGAGGCGCCGGCGCGGAGCGCGGGGACCACCGTCCGCTGCTCGGTGAAGCTGGTGACGACGAGCACCTTCGCGGGGTTGTCGAGCTCACGGAGCCGCTTGAGGGCCTCGATGCCGTCCGTCCCCGGCATCTTCACGTCCATGAGGACCACGTCGGGGCGGAGCTCCTCGGCCCGCGCGACGCCCTCGGCGCCGTCGGAGGCCTCCCCCACCACCTCTATGTCGTCCTGCACCTCCAGAAAGGTCCGCAGGCCTCTGCGGACGACCTGGTGGTCGTCGACCAGCAGGACACGGATCTGCTTGTCAGCCACCGGGAACCTCCATCTCGATCGTGGTGCCCTCGCCGGGGGCCGAGGTCACGGTGAGCGATCCGCCGACGCCGCCCGCCCGGTCCCGCATGGAGACCAGGCCGAGGTGGCGCCCCGCAGTGCGGACCGTACGCGGGTCGAAGCCCTTGCCGTCGTCGGTGACGGTGAGCCGCGCGCCCTGGCCCGCGCGGGCGAGGGAGACGGTGACGAGCGCCGCGTCCGAGTGCCTCAGGGCGTTGTGCAGGGCCTCCTGGGCGACCCTGAGCACCGCTTCCTCCTGTGCGGCGGGCAGCGCGCGCGTCCCGGGGCTCTCGAAGGTGACCCGGGCGGCGTGGGCCCGGTCCAGGACCTGGATGTGGGTACGGAGGGTGTGGACGAGGCCGTCCTCGTCGAGGGCGGCGGGGCGGAGCTCGACGACGGCGGCACGCAGCTCGTCGGCGGCCTCGGCGGCGAGCAGGGCGACCTGCTGCAGCTCTCCCTTGGCACGGGCGGGGTCGCGGTCGACGAGCGCGGCTGCGGCCTGGGCGGTCAGCCGGAGCGAGAAGAGCTTCTGGCTGACCGCGTCGTGCAGCTCGTGGGCGAGGCGGGAGCGCTCCTCGGCGATGGTGAGTTCGCGGCTGCGCTCGTAGAGACGGGCGTTGGTGAGGGCGATGGCCGCGTGCTGGGCCAGGATCCCGAGGAGTTCCTCGTCCTCGGCGGTGAAGCCGCAGCCGCCGTTCTCCTTCGGGCAGCGCTTGTTCGCGAGGAAGAGGGCTCCGAGGATCTCGTCGCCGTCCCTGACGGGGAGGCCGAGGAAGTCGGACATCTCGGGGTGCGCGGCGGGCCAGCCCCCGAAGCGGGGGTCCTGGCGGACGTCGGCGAGCCGCTCGGGCTCGGCCTTGTGGAGCATCGCGGCGAGGATGCCGTGCTGGCGGGGCAGCGGGCCGATGGCCTTCCACTGCTCGTCGCTGACGCCGTCGACGACGAACTGGGCGAAGCCGCCGTGGTCGTCGGGGACGCCCAGGGCCGCGTACTCCGCGTCGAGCAGCTCGCGGGCGGAGGCGACGATCGTCTTGAGGACGTCGCGGACCTCCAGGTGGCGGCTCATGGCCAGGAGGGCGGTGCTCACGGCGGCCAGGCCGGAGCTCGGTCGATGGCTCATGTGTTCACCGTACCGGCGGGCCGTGACGGTCCGTATCCGTCCGGAGACCGCGGCGGAGGGGGACCGGGGACCTAGGTCGTAGTGCCCCCGGGCCCTGTCCTCCTTCAGGAGGAGGGGACTTACTGTGCGCATTGCTCAGGCAACGGCTGGTCAGTTCGTTACGTGCCCGATGTGAGCCCGCGCATAGGACCCAGGTCACTTACGAAGTCCCCTAGTGGACCCCCAGAGGGGTGGTCAGGGTGGGGTGAGCCCGACATAAGGGCGCTTCTGTGGTCCGTGCACGGGCCCCTGATCCACTACCCGGGATCGTACGTCACACCTTTGCCAGGGCATTTTGCGGCCGCTAAGAATTGCCCCCGTCGCCGCCGAGCTGGCGAGACACCGCCCCGGTGGAGCGACCCCCCAGCGATTCGAAGAGGTAGTCCGTTATGTCTGCGAACACCCCTGGCCACAATCGTGGTCTGAAGAAGACCCACAAGGCCACGATCGCCGGCGTCGCCGCCCTGGGCGCCGCGGCGCTCACGCTCTCGCTCATCCCCGGCAACGGCTCGACCGAGACCGAGCCCCAGGCTCTCTCGGGCACGCAGCAGGTGGCCTGGTCGTACAACGCGAACAGCCCGCAGGCGAAGGCCCTGGCCGCCAGCGTGACCGAGCAGCACACCACCGTCGGCCTCAAGGCCAAGCAGGAGGCCGCGGCGAAGGCCAAGGCCGCCGCCCAGGCGAAGGCCACCGCCGCCGCCAAGGCGAAGGCGGACGCGCAGGCCAAGGCCGCCGCGAAGGCGAAGGCGGCCGCCAAGGCGAAGGCCGCGGCGAAGGCGAAGGCCGACGCGAAGAAGCGTGCCGCGGCGAAGACGGCCGCGAGCCGTTCCGTCGCCCGTACCCCCGTCTTCGCGAACAACCTCGACGGCTGGATCCGCGAGGCGCTGTTCATCATGGACAAGCACAACATTCCGGGCAGCTACCACGGCCTGCACAAGAACATCATGCGCGAGTCCAGCGGCAACCCGCGGGCCATCAACAACTGGGACATCAACGCCATCAACGGCATCCCGTCCAAGGGTCTGCTCCAGGTCATCTACCCGACCTTCAAGACCTACCACGTGCCCGGCACCGCGTTCGACCAGTACGACCCGGTCGCCAACATCGTCGCCGCCGCCAACTACGCGGCCGACCGCTACGGCTCGATCGACAACGTCAACAGCGCGTACTGATCGCACTCGGTCCGCTGTCGCACGCCGAAGGGCGGCACCCCCGCACTGGGGTGCCGCCCTTCGGCGTCGTCGCTCAGTCGGTCACTTGCGCATGACCTCGGGCTCGTGGCGGCGCAGCAGCCGCGCCACGGCGACACAGCAGACGGCGGCCATGAAGAGCTGGATCCCGAGGTCGAGGCTCCACTGGCCGACCGTGTGCTCCCACAGCGGGTCGGTGTCGGTGGGGTTCTTCGGGTCCCACGGCGGCATGAGGCGGCCGAGGTCGAGGGTGGTGCCGGCGCCGGCGATGCCCCAGCGGGAGGGCATGAGCCAGGCGAACTGCTCCAGGCCGGGCGAGCTGTACACCTGGAAGAGGATGCCGGTGAAGACGACCTGGATGATCGCGAACATGACCAGCAGCGGCATGGTCTTCTCGGCGGTCTTCACCAGGGCGGAGATGACCAGGCCGAACATCATCGAGGTGAGGCCGAGGGCGATCACCTGGACGCACAGCTCGGCGGCCGGCGGCATGAACAGGCCCTCGGCGGGCAGCTCGCGGGTCGAGAAGCCGATGGCGCAGATGATGACGCCCTGGAAGGCCGTGATCAGGCCGAGCACGATGACCTTGGACATCAGGTACGCCGAGCGGGACAGGCCGGTGGCCCGCTCCCGTTCGTAGATGACCCGTTCCTTGATCAGCTCTCGTACGGAGTTGGCGGCGCCGCTGAAGCACATGCCGACCGCGAGGATCAGCATGATCGTGCCGGCGTCGCCGTTGAAGCGGGACGGCGGCTTCGGCGAGCCGAGGCCGAAGTCCGCCGGGATGACCACCGAGACCGCGCCGAGGACGGCGGGCAGGATGACCATCAGGCCCAGGAAGCCCTTGTCGGAGGCGATCACGGAGACGTAGCGGCGGATCAGCGTCCACAGCTGGGAGCCCCAGCCCTGCGGCTTCGGCGGGCGGGTCATCGAGTGCTGCGGCATCTGGACCGGCTGCGCGGCGACGGCGTCGATGTCCGCGGCGTACAGCTGGTAGTGCTGCGAGCCCTTCCAGCGGCCCGCCCAGTCGTAGTCGCGGTAGTTCTCGAAGGCGGAGAAGACGTCGGCCCAGGTCGAGTAGCCGAAGAAGTTCAGCGCCTCGTCCGGCGGGCCGAAGTACGCCACGGAGCCACCGGGGGCCATGACGAGCAGCTTGTCGCAGAGGCCCAGCTCGGCCACCGAGTGGGTGACGACGAGGACCGTGCGGCCGTCGTCTGCCAGGCCGCGGAGCAGCTGCATGACATCGCGGTCCATGCCCGGGTCGAGGCCGGAGGTCGGCTCGTCCAGGAAGATCAGCGACGGCTTGGTGAGGAGCTCCAGGGCGACGGACACGCGCTTGCGCTGACCACCGGAGAGGGAGGTGACCTTCTTCTCCTTGTGGATGTCGAGCTTGAGCTCGCGCAGCACCTCGCCGATGCGGGCCTCGCGCTCGGACTCGGCGGTGTCGCCGGGGAAGCGGAGCTTGGCGGCGTAACGCAGCGCCTTCTGGACGGTCAGCTCCTTGTGCAGGATGTCGTCCTGCGGGACCAGACCGATGCGCTGGCGCAGCTCGGCGAACTGCTTGTAGAGGCTTCGGTTGTCGTAGAGAACGTCGCCCTCGTTGGCCGGGCGGTAGCCGGTCAGCGCCTTGAGCAGCGTGGACTTTCCGGAGCCGGACGGGCCGATGACACCGATCAGCGACTTCTCCGGGACGCCGAAGGAGACGTCCTTGAGGATCTGCTTGCCGCCGTCGACCGTGACCGTGAGGTGGCGGGCCGAGAAGGAGACGGAGCCGGTGTCGACGAACTCCTCGAGCTGGCCGCCGACGAGCCGGAACGTCGAGTGGCCGACGCCGACGATGTCCTGGGGGCCGAGGAGGGCGGAGCCGCCCTTGGTGATCGGCTGACCGTTGACGTACGTGCCGTTGTGCGAGCCGAGGTCGCGGATCTCGAAGCGGCCGTCGGGCGTCGCGTGGAACTCGGCGTGGTGCCGAGAGACCTGGAGGTCGGAGACGACCAGTTCGTTCTCGAGGGCACGGCCGATGCGCATGACGTGGCCGAGGGCCAGCTGGTGGAACGTGGTGGGGCTGCGGTCGGCGTAGGCCGCCGAGGGCCCGGAGGCGGGACCGCCGTGGCCGGGCACCTTCTGCGCCAACTGCTCGACGGGGCCGCCCTGGCCCTGCTGGTGCGGGACCTGCTGGCGGGCGGCCTGCGGATGCACGGGCGGCGGGCCCTGCTGCTGCCAGTTCTGCGGCGGCACCTGGTGCTGGCCCTGCTGCGGCGGGGCCTGATGCGTGATCCACTCGGCCTGGGCGGCCTGCTCCGCCGCCTGGTGGGCGGGGACCTGGTGGGCCGGGGCCTGGGCCGCGGCCGGCTGCTGGTGGGCCGGGGCCTGCTGGTGGGCCGGGGCGCCGGCGGCGAGATTCAGCCGGGGGCCGTCGGTGGCGTTGCCGAGGTGGACGGCCGAGCCGGGGCCGATCTCCACCTGGTGGATCCGTTGCCCCTGCAGGAACGTGCCGTTGGTCGAGCCGTGGTCCTCGATGACCCAACTCCGGCCGCCCCAGCTGATGGTGGCGTGGCGCCACGAGACCCTGGCGTCGTCGATGACCAGGTCACCCTGCGGGTCGCGGCCCAGGGTGTACGACCTGGACGGATCGAGCGTCCAGGTCCTTCCGTTCAATTCCAGTACGAGTTCTGGCACTCCATGCCCCACTACTTGTCCCCCGATGTACCCCCGTCGCGGGGAGTCCAGGGATGCGAATCATCCTGGGGAACTATTTCAGGCCCGGTCCCCTCTCCGAAAGTCGGGCCGCGTGAAGACCCGGCGCAGGCTCTCCGGGAACGCCCCCGGGGGCAAGGGTGCGACCGCCCGGGTGTCCGCTGGGCGGGACGGGGGGTCGAGTGGCACACGGTGCCCGATACGGTGGAAGCACCATGAGCGCATCGCAGACCTCAGACGTTCCCACCCTTCTCGTCAAGATCTTCGGGAAGGACCGTCCCGGGATCACCGCGGGACTCTTCGACACCCTCGCCGCCTACTCCGTCGACGTCGTGGACATCGAGCAGGTCGTCTCCCGCGGCCGCCTCGTCCTGTGCGCGCTCGTCACCGAGCCGACCGTCGCCTCGCAGGGCGAGCTCCGTGCGACCGTGCACAGCTGGGCCGAGTCGCTGAAACTCCAGGCCGAGATCATCTCGGGTACGGGCGACAACCGTCCCCGAGGTGAGGGGCGCTCGCACGTCACCGTGCTGGGCAACCCGCTGACGGCGGAGCAGACGGCGGCCATAGCGGCCAGGATCGCGGAGGCCGGCGGCAACATCGACCGTGTCTTCCGGCTGGCGAAGTACCCGGTCACGGCCGTCGAGTTCGCCGTCTCCGGCTGTGAGACCGAACCGTTGCGGACCGCCCTCGCCACCCAGGCGCACAGCATCGGGGTCGATGTGGCCGTGGTCTCCGCCGGGCTGCACCGGCGGGCCCAGCGGCTCGTCGTCATGGACGTCGACTCGACGCTGATCCAGGACGAGGTGATCGAGCTCTTCGCGGCGCACGCCGGGTGCGAGGACAAGGTCGCCGAGGTGACGGCCGCGGCGATGCGCGGTGAGCTGGACTTCGAGCAGTCGCTGCACGCGCGCGTGGAGCTGCTCGCCGGGCTCGACGCCTCGGTGGTCGACAAGGTCCGTGCCGAGGTGCGGATGACGCCCGGGGCCCGGACCCTGATCCGTACGCTCAAGCGGCTCGGCTATCAGGTGGGGGTCGTCTCGGGCGGGTTCACGCAGGTCACGGACGATCTGAAGGAGCGGCTCGGGCTCGACTTCGCCTCGGCCAACACCCTGGAGATCGTGGACGGCAAGCTGACCGGGCGGGTGACCGGTGAGATCGTGGACCGGGCGGGCAAGGCGCGGCTGTTGCGCCGGTTCGCGGCGGAGGCCGGTGTGCCGCTGGCGCAGACCGTGGCGATCGGCGACGGGGCGAACGACCTGGACATGCTGAACGCGGCCGGTCTCGGTGTGGCATTCAACGCGAAGCCGGTGGTGCGCGAGGCCGCGCACACGGCGGTGAACGTGCCGTTCCTGGACACCGTGCTGTACCTGCTGGGGATCACCCGCGAAGAGGTCGAGGCCGCGGACGGCGGCGAGGAGGACCTGCAGCACTGAGCCGCGGGTGACCCGTGCGGGAGAGGGCCCGGCCGTCGGATGACGGCCGGGCCCTCTCCCGTACGGATACGGCGGAGGCTCACGGGTCCGGCCGTGGGCCCACGGGTCCGGCGGGGGGCTCACCGGTCAGGCACACGGGTCCCGCCCGGCCCACCTGCCAGGCGTACGGGTCCCGCCCGGCCCACCGGTCAGTCGTGCGGGGTCCAGAAGTCGACGAGGCGGCCGGTGCCGTGCTCCAGGGACTTCCACGAGCCGGTGAAGGTGAGGACGGCGAAGGCGGAGGTCGGGAAGCCGCTGCGGTTCATCCGGGGCAGCGCGTCGCCCTCGGACCCGCCCGCGAGAGCGTCGGCGAGGGTGTGCATGCCGGGGTTGTGGCCGATGACCAGGAGGTCGGACACGTCCTCCGAGGTCTCGTTGAGCAGGGCGATGAGCTCGCCGAGCGAGGCCTCGTACAGCCGCTCCTCGTACACGGTCTTCGGGCGCTCGGGAAGGGCCTGCACGGCCAGCTTCCAGGTCTCGCGGGTCCTGGTGGCGGTGGAGCAGAGGGCCAGGTCGAAGGCGATGCCGGTCTCGGCGAGCCGGCGGCCGGCGACGGGGGCGTCCGCGCGGCCTCGCTCGGCGAGGGGGCGCTCGTGGTCGGACTCCTGGTTCCAGTCCGCCTTCGCGTGTCGGAGCAGCACGATCCTGCGGGGTGTGTCGACGCTCATGGTCCTCAGCTTCGCACGAAACGGCTCCCGCCGACTCAGAGAGAGAGCGTTTGCTGGACCCGCTCCAGGAACCCTCCGACCCCCGGGTCACCGGCCGCCGCGTGGGCCTCACCGGGCCCGCTCATCAGCAGCAGAAGGGCGACGAACGCGATCGCCGGGAGGGCGAGGGCCCACCAGGGCAGCCGGGTGTCGGCACCGGACGCCCCGGGCCGGACGCGGGTGGACGTATGGGCCGACATGACCGCCTCCGTGGGTGAGAGCTCCGCTTTCCCTGTTGTCTCCAACCTAGGGATCGCGGGCCCCTCGGCCCATCCGGTGATCCACCCACTTGACCCTGAGTCCCGCCCCCTAGGGGATGCGGGGGTTACCCCCACCCCCGGACCGGAGGGCGTGTGTCACGGGGAGGCGATCGAGGCGATGACGCCGATGACGACCGTGATGCCGATCATCGCGCCGAAGACGATGAGGAGCTTCTTCTGGCCGTTCGGGGGGTTGGGTTCGAGAACTGGCATGGCGACAGTCTCGCATCTCAGGATTCGTCCTCGAACGTCCGGTCCCTGCCCGCCAGGGTTCCGACGATCATCTGCGGCACCATGAGCCCGCCCATCAGGGCGATCGGCAGTCCCCAGCCGCCACTGTGCTGGTAGAGCACGCCGACGAGGAGCGGACCGGGGATGGAGATGAGGTAGCCGACGCTCTGCGCGAAGGCGGAGAGCCGGACGACTCCGGCACCGGTGCGCGAGCGCATGCCGATCATCGTGAGGGCGAGCGGGAAGGAGCAGTTGGAGACGCCGAGGAGCACGGCCCAGGCCCAGGCGCCCGCGGCGGGGGCGAGGAAGAGGCCGGTGTAGCCGGCGAGGCCGCAGAGGCCGAGGGCGACGACGATCGGGCCCTGGTTCCTCATCCGGGTGGCGAGCCGGGGGATCACGAAGGCGAGCGGGACGCCCATGACCATGGTGACGGCGAGGAGTACGCCCGCGGTGGAGGCGGGGACGCCGGCGTCGCGGAAGATCTGCGGCATCCAGCCCATGGTGATGTAGGCGCCGGTGGCCTGGAGGCCGAAGTAGCAACCGAGGGACCAGGCGGTGCGGCTGCGGGTGATGCGCGGGGCGGCGGTCTCCGCCGCGGCGGCGGCGGTCGTCCTGGCCGCCCGGGTGGCGCGGTCCCGGTCGCGGACGAGCGGGATCCAGGGCAGGACGGCGAGCGCGGCGATGGCCGCCCAGACGCCGAGGCCGATGCGCCAGTCGCCGCCGAGGGCGGCGGTCATGGGGACGGTCGCGGCCGCGGCGATGGAGGTGCCGAGGGCGAGGGCCATGGAGTAGAGGCCGGTCATGCTGCCGATGCGGTCGGGGAAGTACCGCTTGACGATGACCGGCATCAGGACGTTGCTGACGGCGATGCCCATGAGGGCGAGGGCGCTGGCGGCGAGGAAGCCGACGGTGCCTCCGGCGAAGGGGCGCAGGATCAGGCCGGTGAAGATCGCGGCCATGCCCGCGCAGACGACGGCGGCGGGGCCGAAGCGGCGGGCGAGGCGCGGGGCCGTGATGCCGAAGACGGCGAAGCAGAGCGGGGGGACGGAGGTGAGGACGCCGGCGACGGTGCCGCTCATGTGGAGGTCCGCGGTGACCTCTTCGAGGAGGGCGCCGAGGCTGGTGATGGCGGGGCGCAGGTTCAGCGCGGCCAGGACGAGTCCGACGGTGACGAGGCCGAGGGTCCAGCGCCGCGTCCGCTCCTGTGCGGGAGAATCGCCGGCGACGGCGGCTCCGGGCGGGGTCGTGGTGGCCGGAACAGTGGCCGTGGCCGGTCGTGCGGTGGGGTCGAGGGTCTTCGGCTCGTCAGGCATGAGGCCATCATAGAATCATGGGATGATTGGTTGTCCAATCTCGAACGACTTGGGCGACTCGAACGAATGGGAAGGTGCTCCATGGCCCTCGGCCACCCCCGGCGCGCAGGCCTCTCCGATCAGGTGATCGCCGAGCTGCGGAACCAGATCACCTCCGGCGAGTGGCCGGTGGGTTCACGCATCCCGACCGAACCCGAGCTGGTCGAGCAGCTGGGCGTGGCCCGCAACACCGTGCGCGAGGCGGTACGGGCCCTCGCGCACAACGGGCTTCTCGACATCCGCCAGGGCTCCGGCACGTACGTCATCGCCACCAGCGAGCTGGCGGGCGTCATGCACCGCCGCTTCGCCGGCTCCGACCCCCGGCACGTCGCCGAGCTGCGCTCGACCCTTGAGTCCGCCGCGGCCCGGCTCGCGGCCGCGCGGCGCAGCGAGCGGGACCTGAAGCAGCTCGACGCGCTGCTCGTACGACGGGAGGAGGCGTGGGAGTCCGGCGAGGCGGAGCGGTTCGTGAGCGCCGACGCGACCTTCCACCACGCGGTCGTCGCCGCCTCGGGCAACGAGGTGCTCACCGAGCTCTACGCGGACCTGGGCGATCTGCTGCGGGAGTGGCTGCGCGACGACGTCGGGCAGGAGCTGCGGCCGGAGAACTGGATGGACCACGGGCGCCTGGTGGACGCGATCCGGGAGGGCGACGCCGAGCGGGCCGGCGCGGAGGCGGCCGGCTACCCCTACATCTGCCTCAGGAGCCCCGTACCGGAGTCGGGTCGGGAGCCTGGTCCGCCGGCTGGTGAGTGATCCAGGCCGACCGGACCTCCTTCCAGCAGCGGCCGGTCAGCTCGCCGTAGTCGGCGGGGCCGACCTCCACGGGGGCGCTGTCGGAGTCGATGTCCCACCAGCGCTCGCACTCGACGTGGAGCCGGACCCGGTCGGTGCCGGGGTACGGGTTCTGGCAGTGGGCGGTGACGGTCGAGCCCTGGACCACGGTGCGGCAGGAGGCGCCGAAGTTCTCCGGCTCCCCGGCCGGGGTGGCGGCCGGGAGCTCCTCGGCCGGGGCGGGCGCGGCCCGTACCTCGGCGGCGACGGCGATCCCGGTGAGCAGTACGGCGACGGAGACGAAGGCGCCGAACCCGTGACGTATCGCGCGCATGCCCGTACCTCCTCCCCGTCAGCAGCAGAAGCATCACGCTCTGCCCCAGTCTGGAGGGGTTCGCTCTACTTTTC
Organism: Streptomyces sp. NBC_00691; assembly: GCF_036226665.1. Taxonomy (NCBI): domain Bacteria; kingdom Bacillati; phylum Actinomycetota; class Actinomycetes; order Kitasatosporales; family Streptomycetaceae; genus Streptomyces; species Streptomyces sp. NBC_00691. Next base: position 1,979,712 of record NZ_CP109007.1, read on the forward strand.
GAGTCGGGCAGGGGTTGCGGAACGGCGAGGGCCGTGTGTCCGCCCCCTCCGGGGCGGACACACGGCCCTGTCGCTCCGACGAGCAGCGGTTACGCGCCGATGGCGTGCAGGCCGCCGTCCACGTGGACGATCTCGCCCGTGGTCTTCGGGAACCAGTCCGAGAGCAGCGCGACGACGCCGCGGCCGGCCGGCTCCGGGTCCGAGAGCTCCCACGACAGCGGGGAGCGGCTGTCCCAGACGGCCGCCAGCTCGCCGAAGCCGGGGATCGACTTCGCGGCCATCGAACCGATCGGGCCCGCCGAGATCAGGTTGCAGCGGATGTTCTGCTTGCCCAGGTCACGCGCCATGTAGCGGCTGGTGGCCTCCAGAGCGGCCTTGGCCGGGCCCATCCAGTCGTACTGCGGCCAGGCGAACTTCGCGTCGAAGGTGAGACCGACGACCGAGCCGCCCTCGCTCATCAGCGGCAGCAGCGCCATCGTCAGCGACTTCAGGGAGAAGGCGGAGACGTGCATGGCGGTGGCCACGGACTCGAACGGGGTGTTGAGGAAGTTGCCGCCGAGCGCGTCCTGCGGCGCGAAGCCGATGGAGTGGACGATGCCGTCGAGGCGGTCGCCCAGGTGCTCGCGGACCTGGCCCTCCAGGCGGGCGAGGTGCTCGTCGTTCGAGACGTCGAGCTCCAGGACCTTGACCTTGTCGGGGTGGGGCAGCTTCTTGGCGATGCGCTCGGTCAGCGTCGGCCGCGGCCAGGCGGTGAGGATGATCTCCGCGCCCTGCTCCTGGGCCAGCTTCGCGGTGTGGAAGGCGATGGAGGACTCCATCAGCACACCGGTGATGAGGATGCGCTTGCCCTCGAGAATTCCGCTCATGGTGATCAGTGACCCATGCCCAATCCGCCGTCAACCGGGATGACGGCTCCAGTGATGTACGAGGCGTCGTCGGAGGCGAGGAACTTGACCGCGGCGGCGATCTCCTCCGGCTGGGCGTAGCGGCCCAGCGGCACCTGGGACACGATGCCCGCGCGCTGCTCGTCGGTGAGCACCGCGGTCATGTCGGTGTCGACGAAACCAGGCGCGACGACGTTGAAGGTGATGTTGCGGGAGCCCAGCTCGCGCGCGAGGGAACGGGCGAAGCCCACCAGGCCGGCCTTGGAGGCGGCGTAGTTGGCCTGGCCCGCGGAGCCCAGCAGGCCGACGACCGACGAGATCAGGACGACGCGGCCCTTCTTGGCTCGCAGCATCCCGCGGTTGGAACGCTTGACGACCCGGAAGGTGCCGGTGAGATTGGTGTCGACGACGGAGGTGAAGTCCTCCTCGGACATGCGCATGAGGAGCTGGTCCTTCGTCACGCCGGCGTTGGCCACGAGGACCTCCACCGGACCGTGCTTCTCCTCGATCTCCTTGTACGCCTGCTCCACCTGCTCGCCGTCGGTGATGTCGCACCTGACGGCCAGGCAGCCGAGTTCGGTGAGAGCCGCCGGCGGCTCGCCGGAGCGGTACGTGATCGCGACCTTGTCGCCGGACTCGGCGAACGCGCGGGCGATGGCGAGGCCGATGCCCCGGTTTCCTCCGGTGACGAGAACCGAGCGGCTCAACGGATCACCCTTTCGATAGCGGTCTGGTAGCCGAAAACCTATCGGTATCGCCCCCGACATGAGGAATCGACCTCCGACAGTGGCGCCCGGGTGTCTATGTCGGGTCCCTACAGCTCAGGTCGCCCGGCGTCGACAATGCGCCGACTCCGCGGGCCGTCCCGTGATTGACTTCCGGGGCAGATCAACGACAGCTCCACCACAGCCTTCCGATCACCGAGAGCGAGGCCGCTCGTGGTCCACCAGATCGACCCTTCGTTCGTCGCGCTGCCCCTGCGGGCGCTCGCCGACGCGGCGCTCGCCCGAGCGCGCGCGCTCGGTGCCGAGCACGCGGACTTCCGCCTGGAACGGGTGCGCAGCGCCTCGTGGCGGCTGCGCGACGCCAAACCGTCCGGCTCCTCGGACACCACGGACCTCGGATACGCGGTGCGGGTCGTGCACGGCGGGGCCTGGGGCTTCGCCTCCGGGGTCGACCTGACCATGGACGCGGCCGCGAAGGTCGCCTCGCAGGCGGTCGCCATGGCGAAGCTGTCCGCCAAGGTGATCGCGGCGGCCGGCTCCGACGAACGCGTGGAGCTCGCGGCGGAGCCGGTGCACGAGGAACGCACCTGGGTCTCCTCGTACGAGATCGACCCCTTCTCCATCCCCGGGGAGGAGAAGAGCGCGCTGCTCGCCGACTGGAGTTCCCGGCTGCTGCGGGCGGAGGGCGTGGCGCATGTGGACGCCTCGCTGCTCACCGTCCACGAGAACAAGTTCTACGCGGACACGGCCGGCACCGTGACCACCCAGCAGCGCGTCCGGCTGCACCCGCAGCTCACGGCGGTCGCCGTCGACGAGACGACCGGTGAGTTCGACTCGATGCGGACGATCGCGCCGCCGGTCGGGCGGGGCTGGGAGTACCTGACGGGCACCGGCTGGGACTGGGACAAGGAGCTGGACGAGATTCCGGCGCTGCTCGCCGAGAAGATGCGGGCGCCGAGCGTCGAGGCGGGCCGGTACGACCTGGTCGTCGACCCGTCGAACCTCTGGCTGACCATCCACGAGTCGATCGGGCACGCCACCGAGCTGGACCGGGCGCTCGGCTACGAGGCGGCGTACGCGGGAACCTCCTTCGCGACCTTCGACCAGCTGGGCAAGCTGGCGTACGGCTCCTCGATCATGAACGTGACGGGTGACCGGACCGCCGAGCACGGTCTCGCGACCGTCGGGTTCGACGACGAGGGCGTCGAGGCGCAGAGCTGGGACCTGGTGAAGGACGGCACGCTCGTCGGCTATCAGCTGGACCGGCGGATCGCGAAGCTCACCGGCCTCGGCCGGTCGAACGGCTGCGCCTTCGCCGACTCCCCCGCGCACGTGCCGGTGCAGCGCATGGCGAACGTCTCGCTCCAGCCGGACCCGGGCGGTCTGTCGACCGAGGACCTGATCGGGGGCGTGGAGCGCGGCATCTACGTGGTCGGCGACCGGTCCTGGTCGATCGACATGCAGCGCTACAACTTCCAGTTCACCGGGCAGCGCTTCTTCCGCATCGAGAACGGGCGGCTGGCCGGCCAGCTGCGGGACGTGGCCTACCAGGCGACGACCACCGACTTCTGGGGCTCGATGGAGCAGGTCGGCGGCCCGCAGACGTACGTCCTCGGCGGCGCCTTCAACTGCGGCAAGGCCCAGCCGGGCCAGGTCGCCGCGGTCTCCCACGGCTGCCCCTCCGCCCTCTTCCGGGGCGTCAACATCCTTAATACGACGCAGGAGGCCGGGCGATGAGCCGCGTCAGCAAGCCGTACGAGATCGTCGAGCGGGCTCTCGAGCTGTCCCGTGCCGACGGATGTGTCGTCATCGCCGACGAGGAGTCCTCGGCCAATCTGCGCTGGGCGGGCAACGCGCTCACCACCAACGGCGTGACCCGCGGCCGTACGCTCACCGTGATCGCGACCGTCGACGGCGCACAGGGCACCGCGTCCGGTGTCGTGTCCCGGTCCGCCGTGACCGTCGACGACCTGGAGCCCCTGGTGCGGGCCGCCGAGGCCGCCGCGCGGGCCGCCGGGCCCGCCGAGGACGCCCAGCCGCCGGTGACGGACGTGTCCTCGTCGCCCGACTTCACGGACGCGCCCGCGGAGACCACCTCCGCCGTGTTCGCCGACTTCGCGCCGGCGCTCGGTGAGGCCTTCGCGCGCGCCCGGGCCGGTGGCCGTGAGCTCTACGGCTTCGCCAACCACGAGCTGACCTCCACCTACCTGGGGACGTCCACGGGCCTGCGGCTCCGTCACGACCAGCCCAACGGCACCCTGGAGCTGAACGCCAAGTCGCCCGACCGCTCGCGCTCCGCCTGGGCCGGACGCTCGACGCGGGACTTCAAGGACGTCGACCCGGCCGCGCTCGACGCCGAGCTGGCGACCCGCCTCGGCTGGGCGGAGCGCCGGATCGAGCTGCCCGCCGGCCGGTACGAGACGCTGCTGCCGCCGACGGCCGTGGCCGACCTGCTGATCTACCAGCTGTGGTCCTCCACGGCCCGGGACGCGGTCGAGGGCCGCACGGTCTTCTCGAAGCCCGGCGGCGGCACCCGGCTCGGCGAGACCCTCTCGCCGCTGCCGCTGACGCTCCGCAGCGACCCGAACGAACCGGGCCTGGAGTCCGCGCCGTTCGTCATCGCCCACTCGTCGGGCGACGACTCCTCGGTCTTCGACAACGGTCTGCCGATCGCGCCGACGGACTGGGTGCGCGACGGGAAGCTGGAGCGCCTGATCACCACCCGGCACACGGCGGAACTCACTGGCCTGCCGGTGGCTCCCGGAGCGGGGAACCTGATCCTGGACGGCGGCGGCGAGCGCTCCCTGGAGGAGATGGTGGCCTCGACGGAGCGCGGTCTGCTCCTCACCTGCCTCTGGTACATCCGCGAGGTCGACCCGGCGACGCTGCTGCTCACCGGGCTGACCCGGGACGGCGTCTACCTCGTCGAGAACGGCGAGGTGGTCGGCGAGGTGAACAACTTCCGGTTCAACGAGTCGCCGGTGGACCTGCTGTCGCGGGCCTCCGAGGCGGGGCGGACGGAGAAGACGCTGCCGCGCGAGTGGAGCGACTGGTTCACCCGGGCCGCGATGCCCGCCCTGCGGATCCCCGACTTCAACATGAGCTCGGTCAGCAAGGGGGTCTGACCCACCTAGACTGGCCTCGGCATCACCGCAATCAATCAAGGAGACGGACGACCGTGACGGACATCGTCGACGAGCTGAAGTGGCGTGGGCTCTTCGCCCAGTCCACTGATGAGGACGCACTGCGCAAGGCTCTCGCGGACGGTCCGGTCACCTTCTATTGCGGTTTCGACCCGACCGCGGCCAGTCTCCACGTCGGCCACCTGGTCCAGGTCCTCACCGTCCGCCGGCTCCAGCGGGCCGGGCACCGGCCGCTGGCGCTGGTCGGCGGGGCCACCGGGCAGATCGGTGACCCGCGGCCGACGGCCGAGCGCACCCTGAACGACCCCGAGACGGTCGCGAACTGGGTGAACCGGCTGCGGACGCAGATCGAGCCGTTCCTCTCCTTCGAGGGGGAGAACGCCGCGGTCATGGTGAACAACCTGGACTGGACCGCCGGCATGTCGGCGATCGAGTTCCTGCGGGACATCGGCAAGCACTTCCGGGTCAACAAGATGCTGACCAAGGACTCCGTCGCCCGGCGCCTGGAGTCCGAGCAGGGCATCAGCTACACCGAGTTCAGCTACCAGCTGCTGCAGGCCATGGACTTCCTGGAGCTGTACCGCCGCTACGGCTGCACGCTCCAGCAGGGCGGTTCGGACCAGTGGGGCAACCTGGTGGCCGGCCTCGACCTGATCCACCGCCTGGAGCCGGGGGTCGAGGCGCACGCGCTCGCGACCCCGCTGATGGTCAAGGCGGACGGCACCAAGTTCGGCAAGACCGAGAGCGGCGCCGTCTGGCTGGACCCGGAGATGACCACGCCGTACGCGTTCTACCAGTTCTGGCTGAACGTGGACGACCGGGACATCTCGACGTACATGCGGATCCTGTCCTTCCGGTCCCGCGAGGAGCTGGAGGAGCTGGAGCGGCAGACCGCCGAGCGTCCGCAGGCCCGCGCCGCGCAGCGCGCGCTGGCCGAGGAGCTGACCGCTCTGGTGCACGGCGCGGACCAGTGCGCGGCCGTCATCAACGCCTCCAAGGCGCTGTTCGGCCAGGGCGACCTGGCCGAGCTGGACGAGGCGACGCTGGCCGCCGCGCTGTCCGAGCTGCCGCACGCGCGGGTGACCGAGCTGGGTCAGGTCGTCGACCTGTTCACCGAGGTCGGTCTCGCCCCGAGCAAGTCGGGAGCACGCCGCACGGTGAAGGAGGGCGGGGCGTACGTGAACAACGTGAAGGTCACCGCCGAGGACGCCGAGGCGTCCGCGGACGAGCTGCTGCACGGCCGCTGGCTGGTGCTGCGGCGCGGCAAGAAGAACCTGGCGGCGATCGAGTTCACCGGCGCGTGATCCCGTAGCGCCCTCGGTACATGGCGGGAGGCCCGGTACGGCACGAGATGTGCCGTTCCGGGCCTCCTTGTTCCCGTGGCGCTAGGCCCGCTGCTTGTTGCCCCTGATCGAGGCCCACAGCATGTCGCCCACCCCCACGACGAGGACGGCGCCGATCAGCTGGAGCAGGTGGCGGGTCCAGTCGATCCCCTTGGTGTCGTTGACTCCCATCCAGGTCGCGACGGCGTTGCCGAGCACGCTGCCGAGAATGCCGAAAACGGTCGTCAGCCAGAGCGGGATCTGCTGCTTCCCGGGCAGGATCGCCTTCGCGATCAGACCCAGGACGAATCCCACGATGATCGCCCACAACCAACTCATCGTCGCCTCCTTGTACGCAACTGCGCCCAGTCTCGGCCCACCGGCCACACGGCGCATGTCGGACAGAGCCATACGTGCCCCGGCCTCGTCGGGGCGCAGGGGCGGGCGTACGGTGGAGAGAGGTCCGGGCCGGGGAGGGTCCGGCGCGACCGGTGGATGGTGGACGGCGATGCCGAAGCGTGGTGAGAGCGAGGTCTTCCGGATCACGGGGGCCCGGCAGGGGCTCGCGGACGACGTCCGGGGGCGCCAGCGGCGCTACGTCATCTCGATGACGGTCAGGACCCTGTCGGTGATCGCGGCCGCGGTGCTGTGGAACGTCGAGCGGCACGTGGCGATCGTGGCGCTCGCCCTGGGCATCCTGCTCCCCTATATCGCGGTGGTCATCGCGAACGCGGGACGCGAGACGGCTCCGTCCCTTCCCTCCACCTTCGTACCGGCTCCGGTGCGGCCCGCGATCGGTGCCGCGGAGGCCTCCGCGGACGGGGACACGGAGCGACCGTACGGCCGGAATTGATCACGGACAGTGGCCGGAAAGCTCAAGAAAAGCTCAGATCAATCATGAAGTTCCAGTGCACCACACCCCATGTGCCGTGACATACTGCCTACGCGCTCCGCATCCCCCGTCGGAGCGACGGACCGATGCCGGGCAGCTCCCCCCGTGGCTGCTCGGCATCGCCCTTGCTGGACAATGATCAGGTGAGCGAAGAGAAGCCGATCTGTTCCGCCAAGGGCTGCCGCGCCGACGCCGTCTGGGTGCTCGCGTGGAACAACCCCAAGCTGCACACGCCCGAGCGCCGCAAGACCTGGCTCGCGTGCGAGGAGCACCGGGAGCACTTGTCCCAGTTCCTGGGCGTACGGGGGTTCCTCAAGGACGTCGTGCCGCTGGCCGACTGGGAGTCCGCCGGGGACTGAGGCCTGCCCGCCCGGCGGTCTCCCCTTGCCGCGAAGGGCCGCGTCCCAGGGAGGTCCGAGGCCCTTCCGCTCAGCCGCCGATCGCCGACATCGGGCGGTCGGGCTGCAGGAACTCCGGGTCGTCGAGGCCGGAGCCGGCCTTCTTGCCCCACATCGCCTTCCGCCAGAGCTCCGCGACCTCCGCGTCGGAGGCGTCCGAGCGGAGCGTGGCCCGCAGATCGGTCTCCTCGGTGGCGAACAGACAGGTCCGCACCTGGCCGTCGGCGGTGAGCCGGGTGCGGTCGCAGGCCCGGCAGAACGGGCGGGTGACGGAGGCGATGACGCCGACCGTGTGCGGTCCGCCGTCGACGACCCAGCGCTCGGCGGGGGCCGAGCCCCGCTCGTCGGCGCCTTCCGGCGTCAGGGTGAAGCGGGTGCGCAGGGACCCCAGGATGTCCCCGGCGGTGATCATGCCGTCGCGCTTCCAGCCGTGCTGGGCGTCCAGCGGCATCTGCTCGATGAAGCGGAGCTCGTAACCCTCCGCGACCGCCCAGGCGAGCAGGTCCGGGGCCTCGTCGGCGTTGAGTCCGGGCATCAGGACGGCGTTGACCTTGACCGGGGTGAGGCCGGCGTCGCGGGCGGCGGCCATGCCGTCGAGGACGTCCTGGTGCCGGTCGCGCCGGGTGAGGGTCTTGAAGACCTCGGGGCGCAGGGTGTCCAGGGAGACGTTGACGCGGTCGAGACCGGCGGCCTTCAGAGCGGCGGCCGTGCGCTTCAGCCCGATGCCGTTGGTGGTGAGGGACATCCGGGGGCGCGGCTCCAGGGCCGCGCAGCGCTCGACGATGCCGACGAGACCGGGGCGGAGCAGGGGTTCGCCGCCGGTGAAGCGCACCTCGGTGACGCCGAGGTCGGTGACGGCGATGCGGATCAGCCGGACGATCTCGTCGTCGGTGAGCAGATCCGGCTTCGCGAGCCACTGGAGACCCTCTTCCGGCATGCAGTACGTGCAGCGGAGATTGCAGCGGTCGGTGAGCGATACGCGCAGGTCGGTGGCCACCCGGCCATAGGTGTCGATGAGCACTGTGGGCCCCCTCCCCGTCGTTGTGGTTGCTTGTGGTTCGAGCCTACGTGAGCCGACGGCCCACGAGCAGGGCAGATTGTCACGAGGACCGACGCGGCCGCGTCGTAGAACTCTACGACGCGGCCGCCCGGAGGTCGCGGACCGTATACGGCCGACTCCGCTCCGGTCAGTGCTTGACCGCGGCGGCGACCCCGACGCCGGTGAGGGACTTGACCTCCAGCTCCGCGTACTTGCCGGCGTCCGGCTCCTCCTTGGAGAAGAGCGAGCCGAGCCAGCCGAGGAGGAAGCCCAGCGGGATCGAGACGAGGCCGGGGTTCTCCAGCGGGAACCAGTGGAAGTCCACGCCCTTGAACATCGAGGCCGGGCCGCCGGAGACGACCGGGGAGAAGAGGACGAGCACGACGGAGGAGATCAGTCCGCCGTAGATCGACCAGAGGGCGCCCTGGGTGGTGAACCGCTTCCAGAACAGCGAGTACAGGATCGTCGGCAGGTTGGCCGAGGCGGCGACCGCGAAGGCGAGGGCGACAAGACCGGCGACGTTGAGGTCGCGGGCGAGGGCGCCGAGCGCGATCGAGACGATGCCGATGAGGACGGTGGACCAGCGGGCGGCCCGCATCTCCTCCTTCTCGGTGGCCTTCCCGCGCTTGATCACGTTCGCGTAGATGTCGTGCGCGAAGGACGAGGACGAGGCCAGGGTCAGACCGGCGACGACGGCGAGGATGGTGGCGAAGGCGACGGCCGAGATCACGGCGAGCAGGATCGCGCCGCCGGTGGAGCCCGCGCCGCCGCCGACCTCCAGGGCGGTGAGCGGGGCCGCCGTGTTGCCGGCCTTGTTGGACGCCTTGATGGTGTCGCCGCTGAGCAGGGCGGCGGCGCCGAAGCCGAGGACGATCGTCATCAGGTAGAAGCCGCCGATGATGCCGATGGCCCAGTTGACCGACTTACGCGCGGCCTTGGCGGTCGGCACCGTGTAGAAGCGGATCAGGATGTGCGGCAGACCCGCGGTGCCGAGGACGAGGGCGATGCCGAGGGAGAGGAAGTCCAGCTTCGAGAGGGCGCTCACGCCGTACTTGAGGCCGGGCTCCAGGAAGGCGTCGCCCTTGCCGCTGTTGGTGGCGGCGGCGCCGAGCAGCTGCGAGAGGTTGAAGTCGAACTTCAGCAGGATGAGGAAGGTGATGAGGAGGGTGCCCGCGATGAGCAGGACGGCCTTGACCATCTGCACCCAGGTGGTGCCCTTCATGCCGCCGATCGTCACGTAGACGATCATCAGGACGCCGACGAGGGCGACGATCGCGACCTTGCCGCCGTCGCTGGTGATGCCGAGCAACAGCGAGACGAGCACGCCCGCGCCGGCCATCTGGGCGAGCAGGTAGAAGATCGACACGACGATGGTGGAGGTGCCGGCGGCGGTGCGGACGGGCCGCTGGCGCATCCGGTAGGCGAGGACGTCGCCCATAGTGAACCGGCCGGAGTTGCGCAGCGGCTCGGCGACCAGGAGCAGGGCGACGAGCCAGGCGACCAGGAAGCCGATCGAGTACAGGAAGCCGTCGTAGCCGTAGAGGGCGATGGCGCCGCTGATGCCGAGGAAGGACGCGGCGGACATGTAGTCGCCGGAGATCGCGAGGCCGTTCTGGAAGCCGGTGAACTGGCCGCCGCCGGCGTAGAAGTCGGCGGCGCTGCGGGTCTGGCGGCCGGCCCAGACGGTGATGACCAGGGTCGCGACGACGAAGGCGCCGAAGAGGGCGATGATCAGCGGTCGGTGCTCGCTGGTGGCGTTGCCCGCCGCCAGCAGGACGGGGGTGCTCATGCGTCGCCCTCCATGCGCTCTCTGATGGCGTCGGACTGGGGGTCGAGCCGGTTCGCCGCGTGCCGCGAGTAGAGCCAGGCGATGAGGAAGGTGGTGGCGAACTGGCCGAGGCCGAGGACGAGGGCCACGTTGATGTTGCCGAAGACCTTGGTCCCCATGAAGCCGCCCGCGTAGTTGGAGAGCAGCACGTACAGCAGGTACCAGGCGATGAAGGCCAGGGTGAGCGGGAAGGCGAAGGAGCGGTACGTACGGCGCAGTTCGCCGAACTCCGGGCCCTGCTGCACCTCGACGAACTGTTCCGTGGTGGGCTGGGCGGGACCGGCGGCGGTCTCCGTCCCGTCTCTGGGCGGCGGCGGTGCTTCGGTAGCCACGGAATCTCCTCGTGACGCGGGGGCGGACGGCATGGTCAAGGGGGCCTCACCGGGGGTGCGGAAGCGGGGCTCCGGCTGGAGCCCCTCCCCTGACCAACGGCACGGAGCGGAACGGGAAGTGGTTCACCCAGGAGATTTCTTCGGTCAGATCTTCATGAAGTCTTCTCAACTCATTGATGGGCATGGAAGATCAGCGATAGCTTCACTCGTCATGCACCTGCCTGCGCGTAAACCCGCGCGCGGGCAGTACATACGGATGATGTGGAGAACCCATGGCTCATCTGGGATCGAGGCGCGGCCGAGCTCTCGCTCTGCCTGTTGGTCTCGCGCTCACGGCCTCGCTCGGCTTCCTTCCCTCCGGCGCTGCCTCCGCCGCGGAACTGAGCGACGCACCGGCGACCGCCACCGTGGCGACGAACGGGCCGAAGCTGTCGTACGTCGTCAACGTCGGCGCGGGCCGCTGGACCGCCGCCTCGGTGAAGAAGTCGATCGCCCGCGCCGGTGGCGAGGTGGTCATCTCGTACGACCAGATAGGCGTGATAGTCGTCCACTCGCAGAACCCCGAGTTCGCGAAGACGATCCGCAAGGCCTACGGCGTGGTGTCGGCCGGTTCGACCCGTACCGCCCCGCTCACCGTGCAGACCGACAACTCCGTCGGTGGCGGCACGCAGGCGCTGTCCGAGGCCGAGGCCAAGGCCGCCGCCGCCCGTGCGACGGACGAGCAGGACGCCCTTGAGCCCCTGCAGTGGGACCTCCCGGCGATCAAGGCCGACAAGGCGCACAAGCGGACCCTCGGCAGCAAGCGGGTCACCGTCGGTGTCATCGACACGGGTGTCGACGACACCCACCCCGACCTGGCGCCGAACTTCAACGCCAAGGCCTCCGCGAACTGCGTCTCCGGCAAGCCGGACACCACTCCCGGCTCGTGGCGTCCGAACCCGGGCGAGAGCGACCACGGCACCCACGTCGCCGGTACGATCGCCGCCGCCAAGAACGGCATCGGCATCACCGGTGTCGCGCCGGGCGTGAAGGTCTCCGGCATCAAGGTGTCGACCCCGGACGGCTTCTTCTACACGGAGGCCGTGGTCTGCGGCTTCGTGTGGGCGGCCGAGCACGGTGTCGACATCACGAACAACAGCTACTACACCGACCCGTGGATGTTCGCGTGCAAGAACGACGCGGACCAGAAGGCCCTCATCGAGGCGGTCACCCGCGCGACCCGCTACGCGGAGCACAAGGGAACGGTCAACGTCGCGGCGGCCGGCAACTCGAAGTTCGACCTGGCGGCCGACTCGATCGTCGACAACAGCAGCCCGAACGACACCACCCCCGGCGACCGGGTCATCGACCCGAAGAAGTGCGTCGACTACCCGGCCATGCTGCCGGGTGTCGTCACGGTCTCCGCGACCGGCGCCAAGAACCTGAAGGCCTCGTACTCCAACTACGGTCTCGGTGTCATCGACATCGCCGCCCCCGGTGGCGACCGCACCGCTTACCAGACGCCCGAGGCCCCCGCGGTCAACGGCCTCATCCTGTCGACCACGGTCAACGGGGGCTACAACTACAAGGGCGGCACGTCGATGGCGTCGCCGCACGCGGCGGGTGTCCTGGCGCTCATCAAGTCGACGCACCCCCACGCGAGCCCGGCGGCGCTCAAGGCGATGCTGTACGCGCAGGCCGACAAGTTCGCCTGCACCAACCCGTACGACATCGAGGGCGACGGCGTGATCGACGCCGTCTGCGAGGGTGGCAAGAACAAGAACGGCTTCTACGGGGCCGGTCTGATCGACGCGCTGGACGCTGTCCGCCGCTAGTCGGTCCGTGAGTGAGCGAGGGCCTCGGTGTGGTGAGCCACACCGGGGCCCTTCGCATGGCACCGAGTGCCATAGTGCGGTCCATGGACACCACGGTGCGTACCGGTACGGAGTTGTTGTGGTCGGCCCTCGGCGGGGATCCCGCCCTGGTGGACCGGGTGGAGTACGGCGGGCCGGCGGGGCTGCTGGCCGCGCGGCTTCCGGTGATGGAGCTGGCGCGGGCGACGGTCGCGGTCTGCTCGCTCGCGGCGGTGGAGCACGCGGGACTTCCCGGTGCGGTACGGGTCGACGACGGGGCCGTCGCCACCGCGTTCGTGAGCGAGCGTCATCTGCGGGTCGACGGGCGGGCGCCGGTGAGCTTCGCGCCGCTCTCGCGGTTCTGGCGGGCGGCCGACGGCTGGGTCCGTACCCACGCCAACTATCCGCACCACAAGGCGGCGTTGCTCAGCGCCCTCGACGTACGGGACGACTCGGTGGAGGCCGTCGCCGCCGCCGTCGGCGGCCGGAGGGCGATCGAGGTCGAGACGGCCGTGTACGCGGCCGGAGGGCTGGCCGTCGCCCTGCGGACGCCCGCGGAGTGGGCGGCGCACGAGCAGGGCCGGGAGGTGGCCGCCAGGCCGCCGCTGACCCGGGAGCGGCTCGACGAGGCGCCGCCCCGGCGCCGCGACGGCGGCCCGCTGCGGGTCCTCGACCTGACCCGGGTGATCGCCGGGCCGGTCGCGACCAGGACGCTCGCGCTGCTCGGCGCGGACGTGCTGCGGATCGACCCGCCGGGCCGTCCCGAACTGCCGGACCAGCACGCGGACACGGACATCGGCAAGCGGACCGCCGCGCTCGATCTGGACCGCCCCTCGGACCGCCGTACCTTCGGGGAGCTCCTGGCCGCGGCCGATGTGCTGGTCACGGGCTACCGGCCGGGCGCGCTCGACCGCTTCGACCTGCACCGCCCGGGGCTCGTCACCGCGCGGCTCTCGGCCTGGGGCGACTACGGGCCCTGGGCCGGGCGGCGTGGTTTCGACAGCCTGGTCCAGGTGGCGACCGGGATCGCGGCCACCGAGGGCACGGCGGAGCAGCCGGGCGCGCTGCCGGCGCAGGCCCTGGACCACGGGAGCGGCTTTCTGCTCGCGGCGGCGGTCCTGCGGTCGCTGACCGAGCAGGACCGGGACGGCGGCACGCGGCTCGTCCGGCTCGCCCTCGCCCAGACGGGGCACTGGCTGACACACGGGCTGCCGGGGTACGAGCCCGAGCGGTACCTCGCCGCGTCGGAGGGCCCGCTCGGGCGGCTGCGGCACGCGCTGTCGCCCGTCGCGTACGAGGGCGGCCCGACGGGCTGGACGCGCCCGCCCGGCATCGCGGGCGCCGACGCCCCGGTCTGGACGACGGACGCGTCCGGGGCGCCTGCGGCCCCGTCCCGGCCTACGGCTTGACGAGGACCTTGAGCGCGGTGCGCTCGTCCATCGCCCGGTAGCCGCCGGGGACGCCGTCGAGGTCGACGGTCAGGTCGAAGACCGGCGACGGGTCGATGGTGCCGTTAAGGACGTCCGGGAGCAGCTCCGGGATGTACGCGCGCACGGGGGCGACGCCGCCGCGCAGCGCGATGTTCCGGTCGAACATGACGGACAGGTCGAGTCCGGTGCCGCTGCCGTGCGGGACGCCGACGTAGCCGATCGAGCCGCCGTCGCGGGCGATGGCGACGGCGGTCCGCATGGACTGCTCGGTGCCGACGGCCTCGATGACGGCGTGGGCGCCCTGGCCGCCGGTGAGCTCGCGGACGGCGGCCTCGGCGGCCTCGCCGCGCTCGGCGACCACGTCGGTGGCACCGAAGAGGCGGGCGATGTCGGTACGGGCGGTGTGCCGGCCGAGCGCGATGATCCGCTCGGCGCCGAGGCGCTTGGCGGCGAGGACCCCGCAGAGGCCGACGGCGCCGTCGCCGACCACGGCGACCGTGGAGCCCTTGCGGACGCCGGCGCCCAGGGCGGCGTGGTGGCCGGTGCCCAGGACGTCGGAGAGCGCGAGGAGCGCGGTCAGCAGGCGGTCGTCCGAGGCCGCGTCGGCGGGGAGCTTGACGAGGGTGCCGTCGGCGAAGGGGACACGGACGGCCTCGCCCTGGCCGCCGTCGGAGCCGACCGAGCCCCAGAACCCGCCGCTCGGGCAGGAGGTCTGGAGGCCCTCGACGCAGTGGTCGCAGGTGCCGTCGGACCAGACGAAGGGGGCGACGACGAGGTCTCCGGCGGTGAAGCCGGTGACGTCGGAGCCCGCGGCCTCGACGATGCCGAGGAACTCGTGGCCGATGCGCTGGCCGGGCTGCCGGGCGGACTCGCCGCGGTAGGCCCACAGGTCGCTGCCGCAGACGCAGGCGCGCAGGACGCGGACGACGACGTCGGTGGGATCCTGCACCACCGGGTCGGGCACGTCCTCCACGCGCATGTCGAACGGGGCGTGGATGGTGGTGGCGCGCATGAGGGGCGGTCCTTGCTTTCAGACGGTTGTACGACGTTCACCGTACATCGCGCGGAGCGCTCCCGCCGTCAGCAGGTACTGCGCCGCGATGTAGGTCAGCATGACCCAGAAGTCGGACGCGGGCAGCCGGGGCCACTCGGCGACGCCGGTGGCGATCAGGGTGTCGGACAGCAGGAAGAGGGCGCCGCCCAGCCCTGCGAGGAGACCGAGCGAGCTCGCGCGGTACGCCATGGCGGTCAGCAGCAGGGAGTAGGCGGCGACCGGGACGCGGAGGCCGGCGGGGAGGTCGGGCCAGAGGAGCAGGACGGTGCCGACGAGGGCGGCCGCGTACAGGGCGCCGAGCGCGGGGGACGTACGCCGGCGGCCGAAGAGGACCAGGTAGCAGACATGGCCGGCGGCGAAGGAGCCCATGCCGAGGAGGAAGGCCCCGTCGGCGTCGGAGAGCAGGAAGAGATCGCCGGCCCAGCCGAGGAGCAGCGCGGCGGTCAGCGGCCCGGGGGCGCCCCGGGTGACGGCGTACGCGGCGAGCAGGGGCATCAGGAGCGGCTTGGCGATCTGGTGGCCCAGCTCGGCGCCGGCGAGCAGGGAGAGCAGGTCGAGGGCGGCCGCGAGCCCGAAGGCGGCGAGGAGTGCGCGGGACAGCCCGGGCGGGGCGGCCTTCACGCGGCGGCCTCGGGCGCGACGGGGCCGGGCTGCCGGGTGTCCGCGGGTCCGGGTGCGGGTGCCGGCGCTGATGCCGAGGCGGGTGCGGGTGCCGGTGCGGACGCGGGCTGCCAGCCCGGGCCGCGGAAGACCCGGCCGGCCCGCTCGCGCCAGCCGTGGGCGGCGCGGAGGTCGCGGGCGATGGCCGTGTACTCGTGGGTGGCGACGCGCAGCGGGTTGTAGGTCTCGATGTTCTTGGTGAGGCCGTAGACGGGCCGCTCGGTCTCGCCGACCCAGGAGCCGAACATCCGGTCCCAGAGGATGAGGATCCCCCCGAAGTTCCGGTCCAGGTAGCCGCCCTGCGAGGCGTGGTGGACGCGGTGGTGGGAGGGGGTGTTGAGAACGTACTCGAAGGGCCGGGGCAGCTTGTCGATCCGCTCGGTGTGGATCCAGAACTGGTAGACGAGGTTCACCGAGGAGCAGAAGGCGAGCGCGGCCGGGTGGACGCCGAGCGCGATCATCGGCAGGTAGAACGGCCAGGAGGTGAAACCGGTCCAGGGCTGACGCAGGGCGGTGGAGAGGTTGAACCCGCGGCTGCTGTGGTGCACGACGTGGCTGGCCCACAGGAGCCGGATGACGTGGTGCCCGCGGTGCTGCCAGTAGTAGAAGAAGTCCTGGGCGAGCAGCATCAGCGGGATCGTCCACCAGAGGACGGGAACGCGGAGCGGCGTGAGCTCGTGGACGGCGGCGTAGACCGCGACGATCGGAATCTTCCACACGAGGTCGACGAAGAGGCTCCCGAGCCCCATGCCGATGCTGGTGGCGGCGTCCTTGGCCTCGTACCCGACGGCGTCGTCGTCGGGGCGGAGGCGGTAGCTGACCATCTCGACGACGGTGAGCAGGACGAAGGCCGGTATGGACCAGAGCACGACATCGGGCAGGTTCGGCATGCCGATGACGGTAGGGGCGGGGGCCGGGGTCCGGATAGACGTGATTACCGACAAGTATGGGAGACGACTTGTCAGCAGCCGTTGGCACCTTCCGACAGGACCTAGACGCCCGTCGCTCCCAGCAACGAGCCCGCGCCGTAGGTGACCGCCATCGCCAGGGCGCCGCCCGCCACGTTGCGGAGGATCGCGCGGCCCGCGGGTGCCTCGCCCAGGCGGGCGCTCCACCAGCCGGTGAGGGCCAGGGCCGCGAGGACGGAGACGACCGTGACCCAGAGGCGGGCCGAGGCCGGGGGAAGGACGATCGCGAGGAGCGGGAGCAGGGCGCCGACGGTGAAGGCGAGGAAGCTCGCGGCCGCGGCGTGCCAGGGGATCGTGAGCCGGTCCGGGTCGATGCCCAGCTCCACGCGCGCGTGGGCGCGCAGGGCGTCGCGGGCGGTGAGCTGCTCGGCGGCCTCGCGGGCCACGTCGGAGGAGAGGCCGCGGGCGGCCAGGAGGCCGGTGAGTTCGGCGAGCTCGGCCTCCGGGTCCTCGCGCAGTTCCCGTCTCTCCTGGGCGAGGGCGGCCTTCTCGGAGTCGCGCTGGGTGGAGACCGAGACGTACTCCCCCGCCGCCATCGACATCGATCCGGCCAGGAGTCCCGCGAGGCCCGCGGTGAGCAGGGCGGCCTGGGACTCGGTGGCGCCGGCGACGCCGACGACGAGGCCCGCGGTGGAGACGACTCCGTCGTTGGCTCCGAGCACGGCCGCCCGGAGCCAGTTGAGACGGGAGCCGAGGCCTCCGCCGTGGGCCTCGTGCGCGGGGGTGTCGGTCTCCTCGGTTGCGTCGGTCACGTCAGGAGCGTCGCACCCGGCGGGTCACCAGACGCGGACCGACCCGCCCGGGGCGAAGGCCGGGCTGGTGGCGCCGGCGGGGACCTCCTTCAGGGGTTCGGCGATCTCCTCGACGCGCGGGCCGTGCACGGCGGCGAGGGGGTCGAGCAGCCGGAGGTCGAAGCCGTAGACGCGGGCCGCGTTGCCGCCGACCATCGCCGCGACCTCGTCCGCCGACAGTCCCGCGTAGGCGATCCGGAGACCTTCGCGGGAGTACGGGGTGGTGCCCTCGTCATGGGGGTAGTCGCTGCCCCACATGATCTTGTCGAGGCCGATCCGGTCGCGCAGCGGCACCTCGTGGGGGCGCATGAAGCTCGCGCCGACGAAGCAGTTGTCGCGCCACACGGTGCTGGGGCCCTTGCCCATGGCCTCGGCGAGGCCCGCGCCGAACTTCGACTCCGCCGTGGAGGCCTTCGTCGCCGCCGCCACCAGGCGGCCGTGGTAGTAGTCCAGCATGTCGAGCACGCCCGGGATCCAGCCCGAGCCCTGCTCGGTCAGGACCAGCTTGAGCCCGGGGTGGCGCCGGAAGGCGCCGCCGAAGACCAGGTGCCACAGCGCCCGGTGGGAGAACCAGGTCGTCTCCACCATGAAGACCGCGCGCGCGGCCGGTTCGTCGCCCAGCGGCGGGGACGCGGAGCCGCCGTGGTGGTTGACGGGGACGTCCAGCTCGGCGCAGACCGCCCAGATCGGGTCGTACGCCTCCGAGTACAGCTCGGGCACCGGCGAGCCGGGCGGCACGCCGGGCAGCAGGATGCCGCCGGTGAGTCCCGCCTCGCGGACGCGGCGGATCTCGGCGACCGCCGCGTCGACGTCGTTGAGGAGGATCTGCGCCACGCCGGCCCTGCGCCCCGGCGCGGCCGCGCAGAAGTCGGCCAGCCACCGGTTGTGCGCCTGGAGTCCGGCCCAGCGCAGCTCGTACTCGGCCGGGCCGGGCGGCTGGGCCATCAGGGAGGCCTTGGGGAAGAACGGCGGGACGGTGTTGGGGAAGACGACCTCGGCGACGATGCCGTCCGCCTCCAGCTCGCGCAGCCGGCGGTCGGAGTTCCAGTTGCGGTCGGCGGTGTCGGCGAGCAGGTCCTCGTACGGGTTGACGTAGGAGGCCGCCCAGGCGTCGAAGGCCTCGTGGTGCCGCCGCTCCAGGTACGGCTTGTAGTCGAGGAGGTCGGCGCCCGCGTGGCAGTCCGCCGAGATGACGGTGTAGCGGTCCATCAGCTCACCCCCAGGACGGGGAAGTCGTGGTCCGTCAGCCAGTGCCGGCCGACCTCGCGCGAGCGGGCCCAGGAGGCCTCCACGGCCGTCTGGTCGGCGGGCTGGCCGAGGTCCGCGGGGGTCGGGCCGATGCGGCGGGCGATCGGATCCAGCTTCTGGACGTCGAATCCGAAGACCTCGGCCGCCGCGAGGCCCAGCATCCGGCGGGTCTCCGGCACCGGGATGTCGTGGAAGGTCTTCCGGAGCCACGCGCGCGTGTCCGGCCAGGTTCCCTCCGGGTGCGGGAAGTCCGAGCCCCACAGGATGTTGTCGACGCCGATCTCGTACCGCTGGGCGAGTTCGCGCCGCTTGGTGTTGGTGGCGCAGATGAAGACCTGCCGGTCCAGGTACTCGCTCGGGGGCCGTCTCAGCTCCGCGAACGGGGACAGCTTCTTGCCGCCGTGCGCGCCGAGGTAGAGCCGGTCCATGAACCAGAGCAGGTTCGGCAGCCACCAGCAGCCGGACTCGGCGACCCCGAACCGAAGCCCGGGGTGCCGCTCGAAGACGCCCGACCAGAGCAGGAACCACAGCGGCCTGGCCGGCCACCAGGTGACCTCGGAGACGTAGATGCCGAGGTGGTCGCCGTACTCCTCGCGCGGCGCCGCCCCCGAGTGCGTGACCAGCGGCATCCCCGTCTCGGCGGCGGCCGCCCAGACCGGGTCGTAGCGCCGGTCGTGGTACGGCTCCTTGTCCACCCACATGGAGGGGATCATGAGCGCCCCGAGCCCGGACTCCTTGGCGCGGTGGATCTCGGCGACGACCTTGGCGGGCTCGGCCGTGATCGGCAGCAGCGCCACCCCGCAGTGCCGCTCGGGATTCTGTCCGACGAACTCGGCGAGCCAGCGGTTGTGCGCCTGCGCGCCCGCCATGCCGAGCTCCGGGTCCTGGTCGCCGGAGAGGCCGAGGCCGACGCCGAAGGGCGCGGCGGTCTGGCTGTCGACGGCGTCCGCGTCGGGGAAGACGACCTCGGCGGCCACCCCGTCGCCGTCGAGTTCCTTGAGGCGCTGCCCGGCGTCCCAGCCGCCGCGCAGCCCTTCCTCGTTGTCGCTGAACCACTTGTTCGCGAAGGCCTCGTTGCGGACCCCGAGCCGCGTCATGGCCTCCCGGCGGGCCTCGCGTCCGGCGAGGAAGTCGTCGAACGCGCCGTGGAAGCGGGAGTCGAGGTAGAGCCGGTACCTCTCGGTGGGCAGCCCGGCGTGGCAGTCGGAGGAGATGATCAGATACGGGTCGTTCGGATCGGCCATCGGGGCCCCCTCAGTCGAGGATGAAGTTCTCCAGGTACGACGGGTCGGAGCGGTCGAGCATGGAGCGCGAGCGCGCCGTGATCTGCCGGTCGCTGTGCTCGCTCTCGGGCAGCATCCAGAAGCGGTCGGCGCGGATGCCGTCGACGACGTGCTCGGCGACCTCCTCCACCGGGGTGAAGGCGACCTCGTGGCCGGCCTGCCTCATGGCGGCCTCCCACTGGTCGAGGCTGCGGTACGGGGTCCTGCGCGGGCGCTCCTTGGCGTACCGCTCGGGCCGGTTGCGGTGCGACTCCCAGAGGCCGGTGCGGAGCATGTGCGGCCCGGGGAAGAGCACGGAGGCGCTCACGCGCGCGTGCTCGGCCCTGAGGTGGGCGTAGAGCGATTCGGTCATGGTGACGACGGCCGCCTTGGTGACCGCGTACACGGAGGCGGTGGGGAGCGGGGCGATGCCGCCGTCGCCGGAGGAGGTGTTGACGACATGGCCGGGTTCGCCGCCCGCGAGCATCCGGGGGACGAAGGCCTGGATGCCGTGGAAGACGCCCCAGACGTTGACGGAGAAGGCCCACTTCCAGTCGTTGGGCTCGTGCTCCCACATCCGGCCCTCGGCGCCGGAGCCGACGCCCGCGTTGTTGCAGAGGACGTGGACGGCGCCGAAGGTGTCGTACGCGGCCTCCGCGAACGCCCGTACCGCGTCGGGGTCGGAGACGTCGACCGTCCGGGCGAGGACCTGCGCCCCGCCGTCCGTCAGTTCGCCGGCGGCCTCGGCGAGGGCGCCCTCCTCGACGTCGCCGAGGACGACGGCCAGGCCCTCGGCGGCGAAGCGGCGGGCCATCGCGAGGCCGATGCCGCTGGCCGCGCCGGTGACGACGGCGACCTGTCCCGGGCGCAGCTCCATCAGATGCTCCCCTCGGGCGGGCCGTCGAGGATCTGCTGCGGGTCGTCGTACCGCTGGTGGATGTACGGCAGGAGGGCCTGCGCGGAGACGCGCTCGGCGACCGTGCCCTTCTGGTCGGTGGTCTTCTCGCCGATGGTGATCTCGACGAGCCGGCGGACGGGGAGGTCGGCGACCGGGTCGTACATGGACTCGCGCAGCACCACGTCGCCGGTGACGCGCTCCAGCTTCCGGACCTTCTCGTTGCGGACGCAGTGGACGAGGACGGGTTCGGCGTCGAAGCCCGTACCGTCCACGCCCGGCAGGAACTTGAAGTAGAAGTCGGTCTTCTCGACCGGCTCCGGGAGCGGCAGGGGCCCGGAGACCGCGCCGCGCACCTCGACGAAGTCGATGCCGTGCCGGCCGAGCGCCGCGCGGACGACGAGCCCGTCGCGCTCGACGACGACCTCGCCGAGTTTCTTCGGTTCGCCGAAGACCTCGCGGCCGCCGACGAGGGCCCGCTCGTGGGTCATCGGCATCACCAGCGGGTACCAGCCCTCGCGGTCGCCGTGGGCGGCGGCGACGGCGACGGAGCCGGCGCCGAGGGGATAGCCGGGCAGGTCGACCTGGGAGATGTTGGCCCGCACGAGGGGCCGCTCGGTGGGTTTCAGCGGGGGCGGCAGGACGGCCGCCACCACGTCCGGATCGGTCTCCCAGACGGCGACCACTCCGGTGGACCAGATGTCGGGGAGCTTCGCGCTCTTCGTGCGGGCCGCCGTGATCTCGGCGTCCGTGCGCGCCCCGTACCGTACTCGTGCCATGACGTACCACCCTTCTGGGGGTCGGGTCTGTAACAGAGTTACACCGGCGGCGATGAAGGGTAAAGACCCGTGCACGCGACAGAGTTGGGGGAACGGATGGCGCGCGCCGCACTCAGCCGCGAGGAAGTCCTGGAGACCGCCGCCGCCCTGGTGCGCCGGCACGGTCCGGACGCCCTCACCATGCGCAGGCTCGCGGCCGAGCTGGGCACGGCGGTCACCTCGATCTACTGGCACGTCGGCAACCGCGAGTCCCTGCTCGACGCCCTGGTCGAGCGGACGGTCGCGGATCTCGACACGATCCGCCCGCGCGGCGCGACCCCCGCCGACCGCCTGGTCTCGGTCGCCCGCGCGCTGCGCCGCGCCCTGCGCGAGCGCCCCCACCTGGTCGCGATGGTCCACGAACGGGGCCTGACGGAACGCATGTTCCTGCCGGCCCAGCGCGCTCTGGTCCATGAGGCGCACGCCGCGGGACTGCGCGGGGCGCACGCGGCGCGGGCCGTCCGCGCGGTGCAGTTCCAGGTCGTCGGCTATGTCCTGGTGGAGCGCAACCGGGAGCGCGCCCCGGCGCAGTCGCCGGCGGAGGAGGAGCTGTGGAGCGGCGAGGACGCCGAGTCCGACGAGGCCCTCGCCCGTGCGCTCGCCGCCCCGATCGACACCGAGCGGCTGTTCGTCGACTCGGTGCGGGCCCTGGTGGAGGGACTCCTCGCCGGGGCTCCCGGGGCCGCCGGGGAGACCGGGGACGGAGTTGTCGGCCGCGGGCCGTATTCTCAGTGACCGTGCTTGACGACCGTACGACAGCAGCGACGTGGCCGGCCGCCTACCCGCAGGGGTACGCGGTCGTCGACGTGGAGACCACCGGACTCGCCCGCGACGACCGGATAGTGTCGGCTGCCGTCTACCGGCTGGACGCCCAGGGGAACGTCGAGGACCACTGGTACACGCTCGTCAACCCCGAGCGCGATCCGGGACCCGTCTGGATCCACGGGCTCACCACCGACGTCCTGGAGGGCGCTCCGCTCTTCCCGGAGATCGCGGCGGAGTTCGCGGCCCGGCTGGACGGGCGGGTGCTCGTCGCGCACAACGCGATGTTCGACTGGCAGATGATCGCCCGGGAGTACGCGCGCGCGGAGTCGGCCGCGCCGGTGCGGCAGCGGCTGTGCACGATCGCGCTCGCCAAGGAGCTGTCGCTGCCGCTGCCGAACCACAAGCTGGAGTCGCTCGCCGCGCACTTCGGCGTGGTGCAGCAGCGCGCGCACAACGCGCTGGACGACGCGCGCGTGCTCGCGGAGGCGTTCCGGCCGAGCCTGCACGCGGCCGCCGAGCGCAACGTACGGCTGCCGCTGCTGGAGTGCCGGCCGCTGACCGAGTGGGCCGCGTCACCCGCGCAGCAGCCGCGGATCGGCCACCAGGCCGGGTACGGCTCCTCGTACCGGGCGGGCAGCTGGCGTCCCTCGCGGAAGCGGCCGCCGTGCCCGTACCCCAACCCCGGCCGGTACGAGACGGACAAACCGCTCAAGCAGGGCATGCGGGTGGCGTTCTCCGGGGACACCTCCGTCGACCGCGAGCTGCTGGAGGACCGCACGGTCGACGCCGGGCTCCATGTGGCGGGGAGCGTCTCCCGGCTCACGAGCCTCCTGGTCACCAACGACCCGGACTCCGCCACCTCCAAGACCGTCAAGGCCAAGTCCTTCGGCACGCCGGTCGTGGACGAGGCGGCGTACACCCAGTTGCTGCGGGACGTGGCCCCGGCAGACGGGTGACACCCCCGGCCCGGCGGGCGTGCCGAGCTGCGCACGCCCCGCCGGGAGCCTCACCCTGTGGCGCATGGCACGTTGTGAGGTCTGCGGAAACGATTACGGCATGTCCTTCGAGGTACACGCGCAGGGCGCGATCCATGTCTTCGACTGCTTCGCCTGCGCCATCCACCGCATGGCGCCCATCTGCGAGCACTGC
Source organism: Streptomyces sp. NBC_00691 (assembly GCF_036226665.1). Lineage (NCBI taxonomy): Bacteria > Bacillati > Actinomycetota > Actinomycetes > Kitasatosporales > Streptomycetaceae > Streptomyces > Streptomyces sp. NBC_00691. Next base: position 2,003,147 of record NZ_CP109007.1, read on the forward strand.
CGGGTCCAGATCATCGGGCAGGGCGTCGAGGTCGACGGCAGCTGGTACTGCGGCGGCCACTGCGCCCGCGCGGAGGGAAAGGTGGGCATCGTCGACAGGGTGTGAGGGATCCGGGGCCGGGAACGGCAGGGTCCGCGGAAACGATCCCGGGCCCGTCACGCACGAGCCGCCCCCCGTGCGTACACCCCATGGACCGAGTTGTACGGTCATGGGGTGTACCGCTTCTTGTTGTCCCGGCAGTGGGTGATCCTCACCCTCATCGCCCTCGTCCTCGTCCCGACGATGATCGAGCTGGGCTTCTGGCAGTTCCACCGGCACGAGCGCCGGGTCGCCCAGAACGCCCTGATCGCGGACAGCATCGCGGCGAAGCCGCTCCCGGTCGAGGAGCTCACCTCCCCCGGCCACACGGTCCCGCGCTCCGACTACTGGCGGCCCGTCACCGCCACCGGCACCTTCGACACCACCCACGAGGTGGTCGTCCGCCGCCGCACCTCCTCCGACGAGCGGGTCGGCGTACACATCCTGAGCCCGCTGGTCCTCCGCGACGGTCGGATCGTCCTGGTCAACCGCGGCTGGGTCCCGGCCGCCGCCGACCAGCACTCCTACCCGCCGGTGCCGCCCGCCCCCAAGGGCGAGGTGACCATCACCGGCCGGCTCAAGGCCGACGAGACGACCGGCGCCAGCGGCATCAAGGACCTCAAGGGCCTGCCGGACCGTCAGGTCATGCTGATCAACAGCGGGCAGCAGGCGGAGCTGATCGGTCGCGAGGTCCTCGGCGGCTATCTGGAGCAGACCGGGCCCGAGCCCGCCGGGGACACCCCCGAGCTGATCCCCGAGCCCGACCACACGTCGATCGGCTCCCACATGGCGTACGCCGTGCAGTGGTGGCTGTTCACGGCCGGGGTACCCGTCGGCTGGGTGATCCTGGTCCGCCGCGAGAAGCGCGACCGTGCCGCCGCCGCCTCCGGCACCACGGGGAACGACACCCCGGGAACCCCCGAACGGGACCCCGAGGCGATCCAGGCCACTCCGTCCGTCTGATTGACAGGCGCCACTTCCGGGAACAGCCCAAAGCGTGACGCAACGTATCGACGACTACGCCCTCATCGGCGATCTCCAGACCGCCGCGCTCGTCGGCCGCGACGGGTCGGTCGACTGGCTGTGTCTGCCCCGCTTCGACTCGGCCGCCTGCTTCGCCGCGATCCTCGGCGACGAGGACAACGGCCACTGGCGGATCGCCCCCAAGGGCGCCACGACCTGCTCCTCGCGCAGATACGCCGAGGACTCCCTGGTCCTGGAGACCTACTGGGAGACCCGCACGGGCACGGTCAAGGTCGTCGACTTCATGCCGCAGCGGGACAGGGCCCCCGATCTGATGCGGATCGTCGAGGGCGTCAGCGGCACCGTCGAGATGGACGCCGTCCTGCGGCTCCGCTTCGACTACGGCTCGGTCGTGCCCTGGATGCGCCGCGCGGACGGCCACCGGGTCGCCGTCGCCGGGCCCGACGCGGTCTGGCTGCGCAGCGAGCCGCCGGTGAAGACCTGGGGCCAGCAGTTCTCCACCTGTTCCTCCTTCACCGTCGGCGCCGGCGAGAAGGTCGCCTTCGTGATGACCTGGCACCCCTCGCACGAGCCGCGTCCCGATCTCATCGACCCCCACACGGCCCTGGAGCAGTCCCTGGCGGACTGGCGGGAGTGGTCGGGCCGCTGCACCTACCGGGGGCCGTACCGGGAGGCGGTGCTGCGCTCGCTGATCACCCTCAAGGCCCTCACGTACGCCCCGACCGGCGGGATCATGGCCGCGCCCACCACCTCCCTGCCGGAGGAGGTCGGCGGCGTGCGGAACTGGGACTACCGCGCCTGCTGGCTCCGCGACTCCTCCCTCACCCTCGGCGCGCTGCTCGCCGCCGGATACGTCGACGAGGCGGGCGCCTGGCGGGACTGGCTGCTCCGCTCGGTCGCCGGCGACCCGGCCGACCTGCAGATCATGTACGGGCCCGCCGGGGAGCGCCGGCTCCCCGAGACCACCCTGCCGTGGCTGCGCGGCTACGCCGACTCGGCGCCGGTACGGACCGGGAACGCGGCCGTGGACCAGTTCCAGCTCGATGTGTACGGCGAGGTCATGGACTCGCTCCACCGCGCGCGTGAGGCCGGGATCCCCGCGGAGCGGCACGCCTGGAACCTGCAGCTGAGCCTGCTCGGCTTCCTGGAGTCGACCTGGCGCGAGCCCGACGAGGGACTGTGGGAGGTGCGCGGCCCCCGTCGGCACTTCACCCACTCGAAGGTGATGGCCTGGGTGGCCGCCGACCGGGCGGTGCGGACCCTGGAGGCGGACCCCTCGCTGCCGGGGGACGCGGCGCGGTGGCGGGCGATGCGGGACGAGATCCACGCGCAGGTGTGCGCCCGGTCCTACGACCCCGTGCGGAACACCTTCACCCAGTCGTACGGCTCCCAGGAGCTGGACGCCGCGACCCTGCTCATCCCCCAGGTCGGCTTCCTGCCGCCGGACGACCCCCGGGTGGTGGGCACGGTGGACGCCGTACAGGCGGAGCTGACGCACGGCGGCTACGTACGCCGCTACAGCACCGGCGCGGAGGCGGTGGACGGTCTCCCGGGCGAGGAGGGCACCTTCCTGGTCTGCTCCTTCTGGCTCGCGGACGCGCTCCGGCTCTGCGGCCGGCGCGAGGAGGCCCGCGCGCTCTTCGAACGGCTCGTGGCCCTGTGCAACGACGTGGGCCTCCTGGCGGAGGAGTACGACCCGGTGACGGACCGCCAGCTGGGCAACTTCCCGCAGGCCTTCAGCCACATCGGCCTGGTGGGCACGGCGCTCGCACTGGCAGCCGAGGATCAGGACCCGGCAGGATAGGGCCCATGGATCTTGGGATGAAGGACCGTGTGTACGTGGTGACCGGGGCGACGCGGGGGCTCGGCCGGGCCTCCGCGGAGGCGCTGCTCGCCGAGGGGGCCAAGGTGCTCGTCACCGGCCGCGACGAGAAGACCGTCGCCGAGGCCGTGGCCGAGCTGGGGCCGGGTGCGGCGGGCATCGCAGCCGACAACACCGACCCGGAGACCCCGGCGCGGCTCGTCGCCGAGGCGCGGGCGCGGTTCGGCGGCTTCGACGGCATCCTCATCAGCGTCGGCGGTCCGGCGCCCGGCTTCGCGGCCGACAACAGCGACGAGGACTGGGCCACCGCGTTCGACACCGTCTTCCTCGGGGCCGTACGACTGGCCCGCGCGGCCGCCGAGACGCTCGGCGAGGGCGGCGTCATCGGCTTCGTCCTGTCCGGCTCGGTCCACGAGCCGATCCCCGGTCTGACCATCTCCAACGGTCTGCGCCCGGGGCTCGCGGGCTTCGCGAAGTCCCTCGCCAACGACCTCGGCCCGAGCGGGGTGCGCGTCATCGGCCTGCTGCCCAGCCGGATCGACACGGACCGGGTGCGGTTCCTGGACTCGCTCTCGGGCGACGCGGACGCGACCCGCGCGGCCAACGAGGCCGCCATCCCGCTGCGCCGCTACGGGACCCCGGAGGAGTTCGGGCGGACGGCGGCGTTCCTGCTGTCGCCGGCCGCCTCGTACCTCACGGGTCTGATGCTCCCGGTGGACGGCGGGGCGCGCGCCGGGTTCTGAACCTCAGGCGACCCTGCGGGCCCGGTGCTTCACCGCCCGCAGGCGTGCCTCGGTGGGCAGCGCGGGCAGGCCGGTGGAGGTCCGCGCGTGGGCCAGGGCCCGGGTGCTGAGCGTGGTCAGGGCGGCCCCCGGGGAGGCGTGCGGCTCCAGGAGGAGCGCGACGCGGGTCCGGGGGGCGGCCCGGCGGCCGGTGAGGGAGACCCGGGCCTTGGCCACCCCGTCCTGGGCCGTGGCGTCCGCCTCCAGGACGCCCTCCAGGGCCCGGCCGCGCAGCACCGCGACCTCGCCGTCGCCGCTGTCGACGACGACCTCGGCGAGCCGGGCACGGCGGAACTGGACGAGGAGCCACCACAGCGCGAGCAGGACGACGATGCCGAGGACCGCGATGACCACCGGCCACCACCAGCCCTCGTCGCGCCAGCGCTGCCGGTCGGCGGCGGACAGCAGCACGTCCGAGGGGCCCGACCAGGGCCACCAGGACGGGACGGACAGATCGAGGGCGGCGGCGAGGACTCCCCCTCCGCCGACGACGAGCAGCAGCCCGGCGAGGCCGAGCAGGACGCGGTTGACGCGCCGGAGGACGACCGTCACCGGGGCACCTCTTCGTGGTTCATGGCTCACGCCTTCCTGGGCGGCCGGGCCACCCGTACGGTCAGCGCGGGCGGGTGGGCGAGTCCCAGCTCTTCGATGCCGGCGGCGAGGGCCGTCTCCACGTCGGCACTGACCTCGTCGAGCGCCCGGAAGTGCGAGAGGGCCCTGACCGCCACCTTGGAGCGACCCATCCGGACCCGGACGGACTGCACGCCGGAGACCTCCATGGCCCGGTCCCGCAGGGCCAGGGCCGCGGCCTCCCGGTCGAGTCCGGCCCGTACGTCCGCGTGTTCGCGGCGCATCGGGAGGACGGCGCGCAGGCCGGGGGTCAGGGCGAGGATCAGCAGCCAGAGGCCGAGGACGACCGCGACGGCCGCGCCGACGACGACCCAGGTGTCGTCGAGCGGCCGGGTCGCGAGTCCGTCGGCGAGTTCGCGCCGCCAGGCCATGGCCTGGCGGTCGGACCGGACGGCCGCCACGTCGTAGAGCAGGAGCCCGGCCCCGCCGAGGACGAGCGCCGCGAGAACCGCGGCCGGGATGCGGCGGACCGCCCAGAAGCGGCGGACCCGGCGCGCCGGGACGGCGTCGGTGGGGACGGGGACGTCGTCGGAGGGGGAACCGGGGGCCGCGTCGGGACGCGGGTCGGTGTCGCCGCGGGCCCGGGTCGGCTCGTCGCCGGGGGCGGGCCCGTGCGCGGGAGGCTGTTCGGGAGGTGTCGTCATGAGAGGCGGCCCCTCGGGGTGGAACGGCGGGTGAGCGGGGAGTGGAGGCGTTCCACCTGGACGGTGACCTCGTGGACCTCGATGCCCACGAGCTGCTCCACGCGTGCGCGTACCCGTCCCCGGACGGCGCCGCACCGGGCCCCGATGTCGGTGGGGTAGTCGAGGTCGAGGCTCACCGCGACCCGGGCGACGTCCCGGTGGACGACGACCGAGGCGTGCGGTCCGGAGCCGCCCTCGGGGACGGTGCCCACGGCCTCCCTGGCCGCCTGGGCGGCGATCTTCGCCACGACCCGGTCGGCGATCGAGGTGGCGCCCCGGTCACGCACCGGGTCCGGGGAGGCCAGGTCGGTTGCCACCCCGGGTCACCGCCGCCGGTCGCCGCGGTCGCGGCCCCGGAAGAGGTCGCCGGGTTCGAGGTCGCCGTCGAGGAAGCGGCCCGCCACGAAGCCGATCGCTCCCAAGGCCGCGACCAGCACAAACGCTCCGAAGCCGCCGAAGTATCCGGCGAAGCCGAGAGCCATGCCGGCCACCAGGCCGACCACCGCCATGCTCATTCCTGACCCCTTTCCGAGTCCTCCTGAGCCCCTGTGCCCAACCGTCGGGGCTACTGGAGCCGTGACTCCGGCTCGTCTTCCTCTTCGTCCGGCAGCTTCACGTCGCTGACCGCGATGTTGACCTCGACGACCTCGAGGCCGGTCATGCGCTCCACGGCCGCGATGACGTTCTCCCGGACGTCGCCGGTGACGTCGGCGATGGAGACGCCGTAGTCGACGACGATCTCCAGGTCGAGCGCGGTCTGCACCTCGCCGACCTCGGCCTTCACCCCGCGGGTGACGTTCGACTTGGCGCCGCCCCCGCCGGGCACCCGGTCGCGTACGGCGCCGAAGGTGCGGGAGATGCCGCTGCCCATGGCGTGGACGCCCTCGACGTCACGGGCGGCGAGTCCGGCGATCTTCTCGACGACTCCGTCCGCGATGGTGGTCCGGCCCCGGGTGGCGGGCGCGCCGCCGCCCCGCTTGGTGACCGAGGTCCGGCGCGGTTCGTCACCGCCGGACTCGGTGGAATACGTACTGTCCGTCATTACCTTTCGCCCCTTCTAGGATATTTCGGGGTTCTTCGCCCACATTAAGGGCGCTTACCCGGTCTCGCCCCGGGAATACGGCAGGCTGGGGTAATGACGACAGGTGAGGGTTGGACGGCGGCGGTGCGGGACCGCCTCGCTCCGGGCAGGCTGCTGCCCCTCGGAGCGGCGGAGGGGGCCTGGATCACCGAGCGGGCGGTGCGCGAGGTACTCGGCCGGGCCGCCTCGGCCGTACGGGGTGTGGTGCCCGGCAGACTGCGGATCGGACCGGCGGACGCGGCCGACGATCCGGAATCGGGTGCCGTGATCGTCACGGCCTCGTTCGGCGCCGTCGCCCGGCGCCCGCTGCCGGAGCTCGTCGGGGAACTGCGGGCGGCGCTGCTCACCGCCGCCGAGGACGGGCTCGGGCTGGTGGTCGGCGCGGTGGACCTCAGGGTGGCGGAGCTGCTCGACACGGCGCCGGAGCCGGACGCCGGAGCCGCTCCCCCGCCCGGGCCGACCTCGCCCGCGACGGACGACCCCGTGGCGCTCGCGGCGCTCGGCGTGACGGGAGTCGCGGCGATGACGGACACACTGGGGCCGCCGGTGCGTCGCACGCCCGACGAGGTGCGGGTGGAGGTGGCCGTGACGGCCGGGGCCCGCCCCCTGGACGTGGCGCGCGCGCTGCGCGCGACGGTGACCGCGCTCGCCCCGGAGGGCGCCGCGGTCACGGTCGTGGTGTCGGACCTGCGCTAGGGCCTGTCGTCAAAATCCCGTCGTCGCCCGGAGGGCGGCCCCGCGGCGTCTGGTGCGTGCTCTCGGTGTGCCGGGAGGAAGCCCTCGTACTGGACGTACTCGGGCTTTCGCCCGGTGCGGCGAGAGTGCGTGCCAGGCGTCGCGGGGCAGACGGGAGTTTGACGACAGGCCCTAGGGCAGGCGGCGGGCGCGGGCAGGCGTCAGTCGCCGAGGCCCGCGAGGTCGCGCAGGCGGCGGGCCTGGGCGGCGCGCTCCGCGACGCGCTGCTCCTCGTACGAGCGGCCGGAGACGCCCTGGAGGAGCGCCTTGGTCTCGGTGACCGCGTCGCGCGGCGCCGCGAGCAGGGCGGCGCCGAGGTCCCGTACCGCCGCGTCGAGCTCGTCGGCGGGGACGGACAGGTTGGCGAGACCGATGCGCTCGGCCTCCTCCGCGTGGACGAAGCGGCCGGTGGCGCAGATCTCCAGCGCGCGAGCGTAGCCGACGAGCGAGACGAGCGGGTGCGTCCCGGTCAGGTCCGGGACGAGACCCAGGCTGGTCTCGCGCATGGCGAACTGCACGTCCTCGGCGACGACCCGCAGGTCGCAGGCGAGAGCGAGCTGGAAGCCCGCGCCGATGGCGTGTCCCTGGACGGCCGCGATCGACACGAGGTCGCTGCGGCGCCACCAGGTGAACGCCTCCTGGTACTCGGCGATGACCGCGTCGAGGTCCGCGTCGGAACCACGCGCGAGATCGAGGAAGGACGGCTCTCCGTCGAAGCCCTCGGGCGTGAACGCCTGCCGGTCGAGTCCGGCGGAGAAGGACTGTCCCTCACCGCGCAGAACGACGACCCGCACGCTGCCGGGCAACGACCGGCCGGCTTCTGTCAACGCCCGCCACAGAGCGGGAGACTGAGCGTTGCGCTTCGCCGGATTGGTCAGGGTCACCGTGGCAACGGCGTCCTCGACGGTGAGCCGTACACCGTCCTTGTCGAATACGAGCTCAGAGTCGTCGAGCGTAGTCATGGGGCGCCTCCGGTTACGGTGCAGCACACTGCATGCGAAATGCTAAGTGACTGCACAGTAACCACCTGGCCGGCGCGATGGCCGACCGGGTGGCCACCGCGAGATCCGGTGGCCCGGTCGAGGCGTCCTTGTGTCAGGCCGAGGCGGCTTTCTTGCCCCGGGTCGCTCCGCCGCGTCCACGCAGCGTGACTCCGGACTCACTGAGCATCCGATGGACGAATCCGTAGGAGCGGCCCGTTTCCTCGGCCAGCGCCCGGATACTCGCACCGGAGTCGTACTTCTTCTTCAGGTCTGCCGCGAGCTTGTCGCGCGCGGCGCCGGTCACCCGGCTGCCCTTCTTCAGAGTCTCGGCCACCCGTGCCTCCTCATGGGAAGTGCGCTCTGGACTTCTCATGATCACCCCTCCCGTCCGTCCTGGCCACCCATTCGACAAGGTCCATGCCGCCGGGTTTGTGGACGAGCGCGCGATCGTCACGACCGGAAGGTCAGATTCCGCTGGGTCTGAATCCGGGCTCCGGGGCGCCCGGTGCGGGAATCAGCAGGTCAGCGAGACAGGGGGACACACGTACGGCGCGGGTCTGCCGGAAGGATTCGGCAGAGCACCGCGCCGGGGTGTACGAGACGCCCTCACTCAGATGAAGGATCACCCGTGGGCCGAATGATCCAGCCGGGCATGATCACCCGGCTCTCTCCGGGTCAGGCGAGCGCGACCAGGTCCGCGTAGTCCGGGCCCCACAGGTCCTCGACGCCGTCCGGGAGCAGGATGATCCGCTCCGGCTCCAGCGCGTCGACCGCGCCCTCGTCGTGGGTGACGAGGACGACGGCGCCCTTGTAGGTCCGCAGGGCCCCGAGGATCTCCTCGCGGCTGGCCGGGTCCAGGTTGTTGGTGGGCTCGTCGAGGAGCAGCACGTTCGCCGAGGAGACGACCAGGGTGGCCAGGGCCAGACGGGTCTTCTCGCCGCCGGAGAGCACTCCGGCAGGCTTGTCGACGTCGTCGCCGGAGAAGAGGAAGGAGCCGAGCGTCTTGCGGACCTGGACGAGGTCGAGGTCGGGCGCGGCCGAGCGCATGTTCTCCAGGACGCTGCGCTCGGGGTCGAGCGTCTCGTGCTCCTGGGCGTAGTAGCCGAGCTTGAGACCGTGGCCCGGGGTCACCTCGCCGGTGTCGGGCCTCTCGGCGCCGGCGAGCAGCCGGAGCAGCGTGGTCTTGCCCGCGCCGTTGAGGCCGAGGATGACGACGCGCGAGCCCTTGTCGATCGCGAGATCCACATCGGTGAAGATTTCGAGCGAACCGTAGGACTTGGAGAGCCCCTCGGCCGTCAGCGGGGTCTTGCCGCAGGGCGCGGGGTCGGGGAAGCGGAGCTTGGCGACCTTGTCGGAGGCGCGCACCGCCTCCAGGCCGGAGAGCAGGCGCTCGGCCCGCTTGGCCATGTTCTGCGCGGCCACGGTCTTGGTGGCCTTGGCGCGCATCTTGTCGGCCTGCGAGTTGAGGGCCGCGGCCTTCTTCTCGGCGTTCTGGCGCTCGCGCTTGCGGCGCTTCTCGTCGGCCTCGCGCTGCTGCTGGTAGAGCTTCCAGCCCATGTTGTAGACGTCGATGGTGGAGCGGTTGGCGTCCAGGTAGAAGACCTTGTTGACCACGGTCTCGACGAGGTCGACGTCGTGGGAGATCACGATGAAGCCGCCGCGGTAGCTCTTCAGGTAGTCGCGCAGCCAGACGATGGAGTCGGCGTCGAGGTGGTTGGTCGGCTCGTCGAGGAGGAGCGTGTCGGCGTCCGAGAAGAGGATCCGGGCGAGCTCGACCCGACGGCGCTGACCGCCGGAGAGGGTGTGCAGCGGCTGACCGAGGACCCGGTCGGGCAGACCCAGCGCGGCGGCGATGGTGGAGGCCTCGGCCTCGGCCGCGTACCCGCCCTTGGTCAGGAACTCGGTCTCCTGGCGCTCGTACTGCCGCATCGCCTTCTCGCGGGTGGCGCCGGCGCCGGTGGCGATGCGCTCCTCGTTCATCCGCATCTTCTTGAGGAGGACGTCGAGGCCGCGGGCGGAGAGGATGCGGTCGCGGGCCAGGACGTCGAGGTCGCCGGTGCGCGGGTCCTGCGGGAGGTAGCCGACCTCGCCGGAGCGGGCGATCTGGCCGGCGGCGGGGACACCCTCGCCCGCGAGGCACTTGGTGAGGGTGGTCTTGCCCGCGCCGTTGCGGCCGACGAGGCCGATGCGGTCGCCCTTGGCGACGCGGAAGGAAGCGGACTCGATGAGGACTCGGGCGCCGGCGCGCAGCTCGATGCCGGAAGCGGTGATCACGGACAGACTCCAGGGCGATGGGAAACGGCGGAAGGACGACTGAGGGAGGGCTTCGACGCCGCTAATGCACGGGGAGAATGGCCATACGGCCAGTCTAACGGGCCCCTGCAACTGCTTTTCGGCCATGAGGCGCCCCGGGGTGCGATCGGAGCTTTCTCACATAACCTCCCCTGTCTGAACAAAAGGGGCGAGTACGTGGAGATCGATCGATACTCGGCGCAGGGCGGCGGCCTCTGCCGCGGCTGTGACGCGGAGGGTGGTGGACCGTGCAGTTCGACGACGACGCCGATCTGGACACCTCGGAGGTCAAGGACGTCCGGAGCAGCCGCATCCCGGGCGGGAAGGCGACCGTCGGCGGCGGCATCATCGGCTTCATCGCCCTGATCCTGGGCCTGTTCCTCGGGGTGGGGCCGGACCAGCTCGGGCTCTCCTCGGGCGGTGACGAGCCGGTGGCCAGCTCCTCCGGAGCCGGGCAGGTGGCACAGACCTGCAAGAAGGGCTCGGACGCCAACACCCGCGAGGACTGCCGGATCGTCGCCGTCGTCAACAGCGTCCAGGACTTCTGGCGCGGCGAGTACGCCCGCCGGGGCGGCACCTACGGGAGCGCCGACACCGTGATGTTCAGCCAGCGGGTCCCGACCGCCTGCGGTTCCGCGACCTCGGCCGTGGGTCCCTTCTACTGCCCCGGCGACCGGCAGGTCTATCTGGACCTCGGCTTCTTCGACGAGCTGCGCACCAAGTTCGGGTCGAGCGGCGGACCGTTCGCCCAGGCGTACGTGGTGGCGCACGAGTACGGCCACCACATCCAGAACCTGATGGGGACCCTGAGCCGTGCCCAGGACGGGCGGACCGGCGCGAACTCCAACGCCGTGCGGGTCGAGCTCCAGGCCGACTGCTACGCGGGGGTGTGGGCCCGGCACGCCACGACCACGCCCGACGACCGCACGGGCCGGCCGCTGCTCACGCGGCTGACGGACGAGGACATCAGGGACGGCCTGGACGCGGCGGCCGCGGTGGGCGACGACCGGATCCAGGAGAGGTTCCAGGGCCGGGTGACCCCGGAGAACTGGACCCACGGCTCCGCCGCCCAGCGCCAGCAGTGGTTCTACGAGGGCTACCGGACGGGCGACATGGCGCGGTGCAACACCTTCCGCTGATCGCCCGGGGGGACTGCCAGACTGAGACCCGGGTCACATTCGACCGGATCGAGAGGAAGTGATCGGGATGGCTGAGGCTCCCCACATCTGTCCGACGCTGACGTACGAGGACGCGAAGGCGGCGATCAGCCTGCTCACGGACGGCTTCGGCTTCCGTGCGAACGCCGTGTACGAGACCGAGGACGGACGAGTGGCGCACGCCGAGCTGTCGTACGGGAACGGCATGGTGATGCTGGGCAGCAAGGGCACCGGCAGCGAGTTCGACAAGCTGATGACCGACGCCGGTCCGGTCGGGGTGTTCGTGCACGTGGACGACGTCGACGAGCACCACGCGCGGGCGGTGGCCCACGGCGTCGAGATCGTCATGCCGCCCAGGGACCAGGAGTACGGCTCGCGGGACTACATGGCGCGGGACGGCGAGGGCAACATCTGGAGCTTCGGGACGTACAGCCCCGGCGCCGCGGAGTAGCCGGGCGCCGGGGAGGTCTCCCTGCGGGATCCCCGGGCGGGGGAACCCGTCACGCTCCGCCGGTGTGGACCTGGAACGCGGCCCGGCGGACGGCCTTGGCCAGGGCCGGGTCCGGGTGGGCGGCGGCGAGGGCGACCAGCACCTGCACCGTACGGGGGTGGCCGACGGCCCTGATCTCGTCGAGGAGCGCCGGGACGGTGCCCTGCACGGCGGAGTCGAGGTGCCGGACGAGCAGCTCGCTCTCTCCGTGGTCGGCGACGGCCGCAGCCGTGTCGACCCAGAGCCAGGTGGACTCCTCGCGGGTGAGGACCTCCTGGGCGTCGTCGGGGTCGGCACCCTCGTACTCGGCGAGCCAGAGCAGCGCGTACGGCCGCAGGGAGGGTTCGGCGACGGTGGCCCGCACCTCGGCCTCGGCGGGGGCGCCGACGACCCGGAGCGCCTCGAAGGCGAGCCCGCGCAGCAGCGCGTCCTCGCCGCGGGCGACGGTGAGGAGTTCGCTCACCGCGCTGGAGAGGGTGCGGGCCGCGAGCCAGGCGCGGTACTCGGCGCGGGCGGGGCCGGGGGTGAGCCGGGCGCAGCCGCGGAGCATGTCCTCGGCGGACTGCTCGATGTTCCCCGCGGGGCTCTGCGCGGCGACGCAGATCTGCTCCAGCTTGACCCAGACCGCCCAGTTGCCGAGCGGGGTAAGGGTGGCGTGACGCCCCTCCGCACCGGGGGCCAGGGTGAGCGCGCCGACGGCCGCCAGGCCTTCGAGCGCCCAGTCGAGCAGGGCCGGGAGGCCGTCGGTGCTGTCGGGCCCGTCCGTGCCGTTCCCGGCGGGCGCCTCGGTGGTCCCGGCGGCGGCCTGTTCGGCCCCCGGGACCTCGCAGCGCTCCTCGCGCAGCTCCGCGACGCGCTGGCCGAGCAGGTCGAGCAGGGCGGGGACGAGCACCGGGCCCTGGGAGAGCTGGAGCAGCGACAGGACCTGCGGGAGGGCTTCCACGACCTCGGCGACGGCGCTCGGCGCGACGCCCTCGGCGGCCGGGTGCACCAGGGACCAGGCGTCGAAGAGGGCGACCCAGCCGCGCAGGACGGCGGAGTCGTCACGGTCCCAGGCGTGCAGCCGCCAGCCGGGGCGGGCGGTGTCGCCGTGGAGCTCGACGAGGCCGGCGAGCCGGGCGCGGTCCCAGCCGGCCCGGATCTGGCCGGGCGTCAGGTTCAGTGCGGCGGCGGCCCGTTCCTGGGCGGGAGCGGCTCCGGGGCCGCTGCGGGGTGCCGCCGTGGCGCCGCGCTCGACGGCCGCCCAGCGGGCGATCCGTACGGCGTCGGCGAGGACGTGCCGGGCCTGGCGGGCGAGCTCCGCACGGGGCGGAGTGCCCTCGGGCGGCCGCGGCGCCGGCCGGGTGCGCCGGGTCGTCACGGCCCGTCGGGCGGTGGCCAGCGCCCGCGGGCGGACGAGTCGGAGTCTGGAGTTGCGCGCCAATGGTTCATCGGGCTTTCGAGACGTCACGGGGGCAGTCTTCCCGCTGACGGCCCGAAAGCCCAATCGGAATCGGCCGTGCCGTCCCCCGACGGCCTCCTTCGTGGCACTGTCGGGGCGCCGTCGGGGTGCCGTCCGGGCGGTGTCGGGGCGCCGTCCGGGCCTAGAGGAGCGGGGTGAGGAAGCGGCGCAGCGCCTCCTCGTAGCGGACCGGGTCGGCGTTCCACATCGCCGCGTGCGGGGCGTGCCGGACGGTCTGGAGGGTGACCAGGTCGGGGCGGCGGGCGGCGAGTTCGACGGACCGTTCCCAGGGGGCGAGGGTGTCGTCGGGGCCGTGGAAGAGGAGTACGGGGACGCGCAGCGCGCCCGGCTCGGAGACGTCCTCCAGGAGGTCGCCGTGCTGTCCGGTCCTGCCCTGGGCCGCGCGGACCGCGAGCGGGAGCAGGGGGGCGGGGACATGGTGGGCCGCCGCGAGGTTGCGGAGGGTGGCCTCCCAGTCCAGGACGGGCGAGTCGAGGACGAGGCCGCCGATCCGGTCGCGCACCCCGGACTCGGCGGCGGCGCGCAGGGCCATCGAGGCCCCGGTCCCCCAGCCGTGCAGCACGACCTTCGACGCACCCCGGTGGACGGCGTAGCGGATGGCGGCGTCGACGTCGCGCCACTCGGAGTCGCCGAGGTGGGCGAGGCCGTCCGGGGAGGCCGGTGCTCCCTCGTCGCCTCGGTATGCGGGGACGAGGACGGGGATCTTGCGGCGGTTGAAGAAGGGGACGACGTTCAGCGGGTGCTCGCGGGTGGTGCCGAGGCCGTGCAGGGCGATCACCCAGGTGGTGCGGGGCGCGGCCACCAGCCAGGCCGGCAGGGGGCCGAGCTCGCCGGGGATCTCGACGTCCTCGTGGGCGAGCCCGAGGGCGCTGATCGGCGTGCCGATGTGCAGCTGGGGGGTGAGGCGGACGCGGGAGCCTGGGCCGAGGACCCCGCGCTCGACGCGTTCGAGGCGGCGGACGACGGTGTCCGCGGTGTGCGGGACGCGGTCGAGGACCGGGCCGGCGACCGCGTGCTGGCCGTGCCCCTCCATTCCGTACGTGCCGGGGCGCAGTGAGGCGAGGCTGCGGGTGAGGGTGATCCGTTCGGGGCCCGTGGCGTGCACGGTGAGTTTGGGATCCCCGGGCAGGGGACGTCCGGACGGCACCTTGAGGGCGACGTCGCTGGCGTACCGGCCGGCCGCGAACGCGACCGCGCCGACACCGAGCAGAGTGGTGACGGCCGCTGCCGTCGCTGTAGCCGGGCGCACGCTCCCAGTCTCGGCAGGGTGCGGGCGGAGTGCCACCGGTGGGACCCGTACGGACCCGGGCGGGGGTCTCGCCGGGAAGGGGCGGCGGGGGTCGCGGCTCGCGGGGCCTCCGGGCCCCCGGGGAGTGACATGGGTCTCGCCCGCGGGGTCCCCCGGTCGGATGGTTCCGTCCAGGGAGCGGAACCGGGTGACGGTGGAGGAACCGGGGCAGGTCGCATGTGCCCGGTGATGGCCCGGATTACCCGGGGTTGCGGGGTGACCGCATCGTGGACAGCCGGCCCTGCGGGACCGTAAGCGGAATCTGTTGACACCGGTTTGGGACACCACACCGCCCGACCCAGTTCATCTTCCGTTCACCCAGGTTGCTTACGTTCGTCCAGCCACTGACGTCAAACGATTGCCTGGGTAAATGGAACACATCACGCTGCTGCTCGCCATTGTGGTCGTGACAGCTCTCGTGTTCGATTTCACGAACGGTTTCCACGACACCGCGAACGCGATGGCCACCACCATCTCGACCGGTGCTCTCAAGCCGAAGACGGCGGTGGCCATGTCCGCCGCGCTGAACCTCGTCGGCGCGTTCCTGTCCGTGGAGGTCGCCAAGACGATCTCCGGCGGGATCATCAACGAAGAGGGCATTCGTACAGAGGTGATCTTCGCCGCGCTGGTCGGCGCCATCCTCTGGAACCTCCTGACCTGGCTGCTCGGACTTCCGTCCAGCTCCTCCCACGCCCTCTTCGGCGGTCTCATCGGTGCCGCGGTCATGTCGGCCGGCTGGTCGGCCGTGAACGGCCCGACCATCGTCACCAAGGTCCTCATCCCGGCCGTCGCCGCGCCGCTCGTCGCCGGCCTCGCCGCGATGGCCGCCACCAAGCTGACGTACAGGATCAAGGCCAACCCCGAGGCGAAGGCCACGGCCAAGGGCTACCGGGCCGGCCAGATCGCCTCCGCCGGTCTCGTCTCCCTCGCCCACGGCACCAACGACGCCCAGAAGACGATGGGCATCATCACCCTCGCCCTGGTCACCCAGGGTGTCGTCGCCCCCGGCTCGAACCCTCCGCTGTGGGTCATCGTCTCCGCCGGTGTCGCCATCGCCCTCGGTACGTACCTCGGTGGCTGGCGCATCATCCGCACCATGGGCAAGGGCCTCACCGACCTCCAGCCGCAGCAGGGCTTCGCCGCCCAGACCAGCGCCGCGACGGTCATCCTCGCCTCCTCCCACCTGGGCTTCTCGCTCTCCACCACCCAGTCCTGCTCGGGTGCCGTGATGGGTGCCGGTCTCGGCCGCAAGGGCGGCGTCGTCCGCTGGTCGACCGCCACCCGGATGTTCGTCGCCTGGGGTCTGACCCTGCCCGCCGCGGCCGTGGTCGGTGCCGGTGCCGAGTTCCTCACCAAGCAGGGCCCCTGGGGCATCGCCGCCGTCGCGGTCCTGCTGATCGCCGGCTCGGGCGTCATCTGGTCGCTCTCCCGCCGCAAGCCGGTCGACCACCACAACGTCACCGCCGACGACCTCGACGCCGAGCCCGCGGGCGTCGTGACCACGGCCATGGCGGCCGTCACCCCGCCGCCGGCCGCCGGTTCCTTCGCCGCCGTCACGGACGAAGACCTCAAGGCCACCATCCCCGCGCCGGCCCCCACCGACCCGACCGCTCCCCCGGCCCCCGCCGCCACGGTCTAAGGAACCAACGACATGAAGATCGACTGGGCAGCTCTCGGCTCCGTCTTCGGAGTCAGCCTCGTGGCGACCGTCGCCCTCGTGGGCCTCTTCTCCCTCGGCATCGTCGGCCTCACCAAGCAGGAGGAGGCCGCCGCCCGCGGCGGCTCCGCGGTCCTGGCCCGTACCTCCGCCTACGCCTGCTTCGCCCTGTGCGCGGCGGCCGTCGCGTACGGCATCTACCTGATCGTCGCCTGACGGTCCGAGCCCGGCCGGCGGGGCGGTCCGCACCTTCGGGTGCGGGCCGCCCCGCCGTCGTGTTTGTGGTGCTTCGCACAGTGACCCGATGCAGGTCAAGGGTGAGTTGACGGCTGTTCTCGGGCCGTGGTGGACTGCCGAGGCCATTACGGCGGCAGCAGAGGAAGTCCGGTGCGAATCCGGCGCGGTCCCGCCACTGTGACCGGATCCGAGGGGTCCGGGAGTCAGGAACTCTCGCCGCCGGTCACGTCGATCCAGGGCGCGGACCCTGAGTGAGGACATGCGCCATGCCCGGCCGCAGCAGTGCCAGCCGTCTTTCCCCGAACGGATTCGCGTACGGAGCGGCCGCGGGTCTCGCCCTCGACCTGCTCGTCGGCGATCCCCGCCGCGGACATCCCGTCGCCGCGTTCGGCCGGGCGGCCGCCGCGGTCGAGAACCGCCTCCACCACGACCACCGCGGCTGGGGCGCCCTGCACACCGCCGTCTGCGCCGGCTCCGCCGTCGCCGTCGGAGCGCTCGCCGCCCGGGCCGTACGGAACCGGCCGGCCGCCGCCGTCGCCCTGACCGCCGCCTCCGTGTGGGCCGTCGTCGGCGGTACGACCCTGGGGCGGGAGGCCCGCGCGATCGGCGGCGCGCTCGCCGCCGGGGACCTGGACGTGGCCCGGGAGCGGCTGCCGCATCTCTGCGGGCGCGACCCGCAGTCCCTGGACGGGCCCGCGATGGCCCGCGCGGTCGTCGAATCGGTCGCCGAGAACACCTCCGACGCCGTGGTCGGCGCCCTCTTCTGGGGCGCGGTCGCGGGCGTGCCCGGCCTCCTCGGCTTCCGGGCCGTCAACACCCTCGACGCGATGGTCGGCCACAGGTCGCCGCGCCACCGCCGCTTCGGCTGGGCCTCGGCCCGGCTCGACGACGTGGCCGGCTGGCCCGGGGCCCGGCTGACGGCCGTCCTCGCGACCGTCGCCGGCGGAGACCCGCGCGGTGCGCTGCGGGCCTGGCGGTCCGACGCGGCGCAGCACCCCAGCCCCAACGCGGGCCCCGTCGAGGCCTCCTTCGCGGGCGCCCTCGGCGTCCGCCTCGGGGGCACCCTGTCGTACGGCGGCCGCGTCGAGTACCGGCCGGTGCTCAACGGTGAGGGGCGGGCCGTCGAGGTGACCGACATCGACCGGGCCGTACGCCTGTCGCGCCGGGTCACCGGACTCACTCTGGCCGCCTGTGCGGGCGGCCGGATCATCATCGGCGCCCTGGCCGCGTCGACCCGGAAGCGGAGGAACGCATGAGGGGTGGGGGACTGCTCGTCGCCGGGACCACGTCCGACGCCGGCAAGAGCGTCGTGACGGCCGGCATCTGCCGCTGGCTGGTCCGCAAGGGGCTGAAGGTGGCGCCGTTCAAGGGGCAGAACATGTCCCTCAACTCCTTCGTCACGCGGGAGGGCGCCGAGATCGGGCGCGCCCAGGCCATGCAGGCGCAGGCCGCGCGGGTGGAGCCCACCGCGCTGATGAACCCGGTCCTGCTCAAGCCCGGCAGCGACCGGTCCAGCCAGGTCGTCCTGATGGGCAAGCCGGTCGGTGAGCTGAGCGCCCGCGGGTTCTTCGGCGGGCCCGGGGGGTCGTCCCCCGGGAAAGCGCTGCACGGGGGCCGGCAGCAGGAGCTCTTCGAGCCGGTCCTCGCCTGCCTGGAGGAGCTGCGGAGCACGTACGACGCGGTGATCTGCGAGGGCGCGGGCAGCCCGGCCGAGATCAACCTGCGGCGCACCGACATCGTCAACATGGGCATCGCGCGGGCCGCGCGGCTGCCCGTCGTGGTCGTCGGCGACATCGACCGGGGCGGGGTCTTCGCCCAGTTCTTCGGTACGACGGCGCTGCTCGCGCCCGAGGACCAGGAACTGATCGCGGGCTACCTCGTGAACAAGTTCCGCGGTGACGTCGCCCTGCTCGAACCGGGCCTGGACATGCTGCAGGGACTCACCGGGCGGCGGACCTTCGGCGTCCTGCCGTACGCCCACGGGCTCGGCATCGACGAGGAGGACGGCCTGCGGGTCTCGCTGCGGGGTGCGGTGCGCGAGTCCGTCGTCGCGCCGCCGGTCGGCGAGGACGTGCTGCGGGTCGCGGTCTGCGCGGTGCCGCTGATGTCCAACTTCACCGACGTGGACGCGCTGGCCGCCGAGCCGGGTGTCGTCGTGCGGTTCGTCGACCGGGCCGAGGAGCTCGTCGACGCGGATCTGGTCGTGGTGCCCGGCACGCGCGGGACGGTCAAGGCGCTCGCCTGGCTGCGGGAGCGCGGCCTCGCCGACGCGCTGGCGCGGCGGGCCGCCGAGGGCCGTCCGGTGCTCGGCGTCTGCGGCGGCTTCCAGGTCCTCGGCGAGCACATCGAGGACGAGGTGGAGTCCCGGGCGGGAGCCGTCGACGGGCTCGGACTGCTGCCTGTACGGGTGCGGTTCGCGCGCGAGAAGACGCTCGCCCGGCCGGTGGGCTCGGCGCTCGGGGAACGGGTCGAGGGGTACGAGATCCACCACGGCGTCGCAGAGGTGCGCGGCGGGGAACCGTTCCTCGACGGGTGCCGGGTGGGGTCCGTGTGGGGTACGCACTGGCACGGCTCCCTGGAGAGCGACGGGTTCCGGCGGGCCTTCCTGCGGGAGGTCGCGTCGGCGGCCGGGCGCCGGTTCGTGCCGGCGCCGGACACGTCGTTCGGGACGCTGCGGGAGGAACAGCTGGACCGGCTGGGGGATCTGATCGAGGAGCACGCGGACACCGACGCGTTGCTCCGGTTGATCGAGGAGGGAGCTCCTTCGGGGCTGCCGTTCGTGCCGCCCGGTGCGCCGTGAGCGCGGGGCGGCTCGCCGAGAGGTCCGCGGACGCCCCCCGTGGGGCGTTCCACGCCGTCGACGGCCCCGGGCCGTCGTTCGAACATTCGCGATCTGAAGGAGTGACCGGCCGATGAGTACCCGCTATCCGTTCACCGCCGTCGTCGGCATGGACGACCTGCGTCTCGCGCTGCTGCTCAACGCCGTCAGCCCGGCCGTCGGCGGTGTGCTCGTACGGGGCGAGAAGGGCACCGCCAAGTCCACCGCCGTGCGCGCGCTCGCCGAACTGCTGCCCACCGTGCCCGTGGTCGCCGGCTGCCGGTTCAGCTGTGACCCGGCCTCGCCGGACCTCGGCTGCCCCGACGGCCCGCACGGGACGGCGCCGGGCACCGAGCGGCCCGCGCGGATGGTCGAACTGCCCGTCGGCGCCTCCGAGGACCGGCTCGTCGGCTCGCTCGACATCGAGAGGGCGCTCAGCGAGGGCGTCAAGGCCTTCGAGCCCGGGCTCCTCGCCTCCGCCCACCGCGGGATCCTCTACGTCGACGAGGTCAACCTGCTCAGCGACCACCTCATCGACCATCTGCTGGACGCCGCCGCCATGGGGTCCTCCTACGTCGAGCGCGAGGGCGTCTCCGTGCGGCACGCCGCCCGCTTCCTGCTCGTCGGAACCATGAACCCCGAGGAGGGCGAGCTGCGGCCCCAGCTCCTCGACCGGTTCGGACTGACCGTCGAGGTCGCCGCCTCGCGCGACCCGCAGCAGCGCGTCGAGGTCGTCCGGCGGCGGCTCGCCTTCGAGGACGACCCCGCCGCCTTCGCCGACCGCTGGGCGGCGGACGAGACCGCGCTGCGCGAACGGATCGTCGCGGCGCGGGCGTCGCTGCCCCAGGTGACGCTCGGCGACGACGTGCTGCTCCAGATCGCCGCCACCTGTGCCGCCTTCGAGGTCGACGGCATGCGCGCCGACATCGTCATGGCCCGCACCGCGACCGCGCTCGCCGCCTGGGCCGGCCGCACCGAGGTCACCTCCGAGGACGTGCGGCAGGCCGCCCTCCTCGCCCTCCCGCACCGGCGGCGCCGCTCCCCCTTCGACGCTCCCGGCCTCGACGAGGACAAGCTCGACGAGACCCTGGAGGAGTTCAAGGGCCAGGACCAGGAGCCGGACGAGGACCCCGAGCCCGACGGCCCCGGTGACGGCGGTCCGGGGGACGGCGGCCCCGGCGGGGGCGTTCCGCCGCAGGGCGACGGGCCCGCCGCCGAGAACTCCCCCGTTCCCGAGGAGACCTCCCCGCCCGCACCGTCGTCCTCCCCCGAACCGGCCCCCCAGGGCGCCGCCTCCGGTGAGCGCGCCGCCGTCGCCGCCTCCGAGCCCTTCCGTACGAAGGTGCTCAGCGTCCCCGGTCTGGGCGAGGGCGCGGCCGGGCGCCGCTCCCGGGCCCGTACCGAGCACGGCCGTACCACCGGATCCGTACGTCCCCGGGGCGCGCTGACCAAGCTGCACCTGGCCGCCACCGTGCAGGCCGCCGCCCCGTACCAGAAGGCCCGCGGGCGGACCGGCCCCGGACTCGTGGTCCGCCGGGACGACCTGCGGCAGGCGACCCGGGAGGGGCGCGAGGGGAACCTGGTGCTGTTCGCCGTCGACGCGTCCGGTTCGATGGCGGCCCGGCGGCGGATGAGCGCCGTCAAGGGCGCGGTCCTCTCCCTGCTGCTCGACGCCTACCAGCGGCGGGACAAGGTCGGCCTCATCACGTTCCGGGGCCGTGACGCCGAGGTGGCGCTGCCGCCCACCTCGTCCGTCGACGCGGCCGCCGCCCGGCTGGAGAAGCTGCCCACCGGTGGCCGCACCCCGCTGTCCGCCGGTCTGCTCAAGGCCCATGACGTGCTGCGCGTCGAGCGGCTGCGGGACCCCTCGCGCCGCCCGCTGCTCGTCGTCGTCACCGACGGACGGGCGACCGGCGGCGGCGCCGACCCGGTGGCGCTCGCCGCCCGCGCGGCGCGGCTGCACGCCGCCGACGGCACGGCTTCCGTCGTCGTCGACTGCGAGACCGGACCGGTGCGGCTCGGGCTCGCCCGGGAGCTCGCCCGTGAACTCGGCGGCACCGCCGTCACCCTGGACGAGCTGCGCGCCGACTCGATCGCCGGCCTCGTCCGGGACGTACAGGGACACCGGAAGACCACTGCCAGGAGGGCCGCTTAATGCCGCAGGGACAGCCGACCGTCGTTCCCGACGACGGTCTCACCACCCGTCAGCGCCGCAACCGCGCGCTGGTGATGGTGCACACGGGCGTCGGCAAGGGGAAGTCGACCGCCGCGTTCGGCATGGCGCTGCGCGCCTGGAACCAGGGCTGGCCCATCGGGGTGTTCCAGTTCGTGAAGTCCGCCAAGTGGAAGGTCGGCGAGGAGAACGCCCTCAAGGCGCTCGGCGAGACGGGCAAGGGCGGCACCGTCACCTGGAACAAGATGGGTGAGGGCTGGTCCTGGATCCAGCGCGAGGTCGCCGAGGGCGAGCAGTCCCACGAGGACAAGGCACGCGAGGGCTGGGAGCAGGTCAAGCGGGACCTGGCGGAGGAGCGGTACACGTTCTACGTCCTGGACGAGTTCGCGTACCTGCTGCACTGGGGCTGGATCGACGTCAAGGAGGTCGTCGAGGTGCTGCGCGACCGTCCCGGGCACCAGCACGTCGTGATCACCGGCCGCAACGCGCCGCAGGAGCTCGTCGACTTCGCGGATCTCGTCACCGACATGTCCAAGGTCAAGCACCCGATGGACGCCGGTCAGAAGGGCCAGCGGGGCATCGAGTGGTAGCACGTCTCGTCATCGCCGCGCCCTCGTCGGGCGCGGGCAAGACCACGGTCGCGACCGGCCTGATGGCCGCGTTCGCCGGCCGTGGCCTGGCGGTCTCGCCGCACAAGGTCGGACCGGACTACATCGACCCCGGCTACCACGCGCTCGCCACGGGGCGCCCGGGCCGCAACCTCGACGCGTACATGTGCGGTACGGGGCTGATCGCGCCGCTCTTCGAGCACGGCGCCCGCGGGTGCGACCTGGCGGTCGTCGAGGGTGTCATGGGCCTGTATGACGGGGCCGCCGACCAGGGCGAACTCGCCTCCACCGCACAGGTGTCGAAGCTGCTCAAGGCGCCCGTGGTGCTGGTCGTCGACGCCTCGTCGCAGTCGCGGTCGGTGGCGGCGCTCGTGCACGGCTTCGCGTCCTGGGACCCGGAGGTGCGGATCGGAGGCGTGATCCTCAACAAGGTCGCGACGGATCGGCACGAGCATCTGCTGCGGGAGGCGCTCGGGGAGTCCGGGGTGCCGGTGCTGGGTGTCCTGCGGCGGGCTCCGGCGGTGGCCACGCCCTCGCGGCACCTCGGGCTCGTGCCGGTGGCCGAGCGGCAGGCGGCGGCGGTGGAGGCGGTGGCCGCGCAGGCGGAGCAGGTGCGCGCCGGGTGCGATCTGGAGGCGCTGCTCGCGTTGGCGCGGAGTGCGCCCGAGCTGTCCGCGGAGGCCTGGTCGCCCGAGGTGGTGAGGAGGGTCCGGGACGACCGCCCCCCTCGTGTGGCGGTGGCCGGCGGTGCCGCGTTCACCTTCTCCTACGCCGAGCACGCCGAGCTGCTGACCGCGGCCGGTGCCGAGGTCGTCACCTTCGACCCGCTCCGGGACGAGGCCCTCCCCGAGGGGACGACCGGGCTCGTCATAGGCGGCGGCTTCCCCGAGATGTACGGCGAGCAGCTGTCCGCCAACGAGCCGTTGCGGAAGGCCGTCGCCGTGCTCGCCGCCTCCGGGGCGCCCATCGCGGCCGAGTGCGCCGGGCTGCTGTATCTCGCGCGGTCGCTCGACGGCACCCCCATGTGCGGGGTGCTCGACGCGGACGCGCGGATGTCCGAGCGGCTCACCCTCGGGTACCGGGACGCCGTCGCCGTGAGCGACAGCGTGCTCGCGCCCGCGGGGGCGCGGATGCGGGGGCACGAGTTCCACCGGACCGTCATCGAGCCGGGCGCCGGGGCGGCGGCCGCGTGGGGGCTGCGGCAGCCCGAGCGGAGGGTCGAGGGCTTCGTGCAGGGCGGGGTGCACGCGAGCTATGTGCACACCCACTGGGCGGGTTCCCCGGAGGCCGCCGCGCGTTTCGTGGAGCACTGCGGGTGAGGTCAGCCGCCGGAGACGCCCACCACGAGCCAGATGAAGCCGACGCCCCCCACCGTGCACAGCAGGGTGGAGCGGGCGGGGTGGTCGTGGTGGGCCTCAGGCAGGATCTCGGCGGCGGCCAGGTAGAGCAGGGCGCCGCCGAAGAACCCCAGATAGCTGCCGAGGAGTTCCACCGGAAGGGTGAACAGCAGGGTGGAGGCGGCGCCGACCAGCGGTGCGAGGGCGTCGGCGACGAGCATGCCGACGGCCTTGCGGCGGGCGTTCCCGTAGAGGCTCGTGATCGTGTACGTGTTGAAGCCGTCGGCGAAGTCATGGGTGATGACGGCGACGGCGACGGTGGCGCCCATGCCTCCGCCGACCTGGAAGGCCGCACCGAGCGCGATGCCGTCCATGAGGCTGTGACCGACCATCGCGGCCGCCGCCGTCATGCCGACCTGGGGGACCCTCTCGTCGGCCGCGGCGCCGTGCGCGGCCTGGCGTACCGCGAGGAGCCGCTCCACGACGTGGGCCAGCAGGAAGCCGCCGACGAAGAGCAGCAGCGCCTCCGGGACTCCGAAGACCTCGTCGCCCGCGGCCTCCATGGCCTCGGGCAGCAGGTCGAGTCCGACGACGCCGAGCATGAGCCCGCCGGCGAGGCCGAGGACGAGGTGGCGGCGGTCGGTGACACGTCCCGCGACCCAGCCGCCGAAGAGGGTCATGAGGAACGCGCCGAGCGCGACGACTACAGCCATGGGCCTTTGGTATCGGATGGGACGGTGTCCGCGCACCTCGGTGTCGGGGCCCGGGCCGGGGTCCCCGTGGACGAGGTCCTCGCCCTGGTCGGGGCGGTGCTGCGGGAGGCCCGGCTGACGCGTGCGGACGTCCGTTCGCTCGCCACGCTCGACGCGCGGGCGGCGGAGCCGGGGATCACGGGGGCGGCGGAGGAGCTCGGCGTGCCGGTGCGGGCGTTCACGGCGGAGGAGCTCGCGGCCGTGCCCGTACCGCATCCGTCGGCGCCGCCGCTGGCGGCGACGGGCACGCCGTCGGTGGCGGAGGCGGCCGCGCTGCTCGCGGCGGGCGGGGGCGGGTCCGCCGGGCTGCTCGTACCGAAGCGGAAAACCCGGCGCGTAACGTGCGCCCTTGCCGCTTCCGTCCCGTTTCGCCCGAACGAAGACGCCCCAGGCGTACGGTTGTTGCCCCGAACTCACGGGTACATCGCTGGCGAGCCTGGCTCACCCCCCACCATCCCCACCCCCCACACGACGGCGGCCATGGACATGCATCTGCATACCGACGCCCACGACCTGCGCCACCACGGTGACGCCGAGGTACGGGACGAGAAACTCATCGATCTGGCGGTCAACGTCCGGACGAACACCCCACCGGACTGGCTGCGGGAGCGGATCGCCGACTCCCTGACCGGACTCGCCGCCTACCCCGACGGCCGGGCCGCACGCGCGGCCGTGGCCGAGCGGCACGATCTGCCCTCGAACCGGGTCCTGCTCACGGCGGGCGCGGCCGAGGCCTTCGTGCTGATCGCGCGGGCGCTCCCGGTGCGGCGGCCCGTCGTGGTGCACCCGCAGTTCACCGAGCCGGAGGCGGCGCTGCGCGATGTCGGCCACGAGGTGGGCCGGGTGCTGCTGCGCGAGGAGGACGGCTTCCGGCTGGAGCCGGCGGCGGTCCCCGAGGACGCGGATCTGGTGGTGATCGGGAACCCCACGAACCCCACGTCCGTGCTGCATCCCGCCGCCTCGATCGCCGCGCTCGCGAGACCCTGGCGGACCCTGGTGGTCGACGAGGCGTTCCTGGACGCGGTGCCGGGCGAGCGCGAGTCGCTGGCCGGGCGGACCGATGTGCCGGGGCTCGTCGTGCTGCGGAGCCTCACCAAGACGTGGGGGCTCGCCGGACTGCGGATCGGTTACGTGCTGGCCGAGCCGGCGACGATCACCGCGCTGGAGCGGACGCAGCCGCTGTGGCCGGTGTCCACGCCGGCCCTGGTGGCGGCCGAGGCGTGCATGTCGCGGGTGGCGCTCGCGGAGGCCGAGCACGCGGCGCACCGGATCGGGGTCGAGCGGGCCCACCTGCTCGCCGGGCTCGCGGAGTTCGACGAGGTGCGGACGGTGCCGGGGTCGGAGGGCCCCTTCGTGCTGCTGCGGATCGACGGGGCGGACGCGATCAGGGAGCGGCTGCGGTCACTGGGCTTCGCGGCCCGCCGGGGCGACACCTTCCCGGGTCTCGACCGGAACTGGCTCCGGATCGCGGTCCGGGACCGGGTCACGACGAACCGCTTCCTCCAGGCCCTCGACCAGGCCCTGCTGATGGGCGGCTGAGCTTCCGCCCGCGCACAGGGGTCCGGGGAGGGCGACGTCGTCACCGTCGCCCTCCCCGGACCCGCGCTTCCCGCCGGAGGCTCCCCCCGGAGCCTCCGGCTCCGCACCCCCCGGCGCATGCCCCTGCGCGCCCCCCCCTCGGACCGTCAGCCTCGGGAGCGGGCGCGCGAGCGGGTCAGCGCGAGCGCGCCGCCGCCCGCCACGAGGAGCGCGAGCGCCCCGCCCGCGAGGTACGGGGTGGTGGAACTGCCGCCGGTCTCGGCGAGGTTCTGGGTGGGCGTGGTGCCGCCGTTGTCGGTCTTGATGCCGCCGGCGTCGCTCGGCTTCACCGAGGGCTCCGGCGTGGGCTGCTCGCTGGGCTCCTGGGTGGGCTGCCCGGTCGGCTCGCCGGTGGGCTCCTCGGTCGGCTTCTCCGTCGGGGCGGTGCCCTTGGGTGTCTCGCAGGTGGCCTCGGCGAGCGTCACGGTGCCGTTGACCTCGGCGACGCCGAGCTTCAACGGGTCGACCTCCACCTTGAGTTCGAGGGCGGTCGCCGCCGCCGTACGGGAGGTGGTGGAGGTGCGGGAGAGGTCGAGGGTGACCTGGCCGACGCCCGGCACGCTGACCTGGGTCCGGCCGCCGGCGGAGAGGGTGGTCTTCTTGCCGAAGACGGTGACGTGACCCAGGACGTTGGACTCGGCGACCGGCTTCCTCCCCACCTCGCACAGCGCCTTGGAGGTCACCTTCTCGACCTCGATGAGTGAGAGCAGCGGGAGTCCGGGGACGTGGACCCGGGCCTTGACGAGGTTCACGTATCCCTCGGCCTTCTCCTCGTCCACGGTCGCCTTCGAGGTGGCGACGTCGGCGGCGAGGACGTCGATCGGCTTGCCCCCCTCGGCGCCCTGCACCTTCACGGAGAGCGCGGTCTCGTTCTCGGTCTCCGGCGCCTTGACCTCGTTGAGGGAGACCCGCAGCGGCACGTCGACCGTCTTGCCGAGGAGGGATACGTCGAGACCGGTCCGCAGGACGACGGCGGTGGCGCGCCCTTCGCCGCCCGTGGCCTGTGCCGCCGGAGCCGCGAGGAGCACGGGGCCGACGGTCAGGGCGGCGACGGTCGCGGCGGCGGCACGGCGTCCGGGCGTGCGGAAGGTGTTGCTGTTCAAGATGGTGGAACCCCCACAAGAGACATGGCGTCGCCGGCCGCTCACCACGGGGACGGTGGGTCGGCGCGGCCTCGGCGACTTGAGACACCGGAATCTTTACGCACGGAGAGTGAACCGACAGTCGCCTGACGTGAGTTCACTCCAAAGGGGGGTTTCCGTGTTCATATTCGATTTTTTTCGACACAACCGTTCCCGGGAGTCCCGCGTCTTTCGCACGCGGGGGCATACAGCGGGTACCCCCGCGAAGGGTGTGAACGAGTCACCGCGCGCCGGGGTAACGGATCGTCAACCCGGCGCATCAGGCGGGGACGGTCAGCTCGCGCGCCAGTAGCCGAGCGCGTGGACACGCTCCTTGGGCAGCGCGAGCTCCTTGCGCGCGTACGTGGCGAGGGTCCGGGTGGTCGCGGTGTCGCAGGCGATCCAGACGTACGGGTCGGAGTCCGCGAGGGCGGGCAGCTCGGCCTTCACCCGGGCGACGAGGTCGACCCCGTCGCCCTGCCGGGGCACCCGCCGCAGTTCGTGGTGCTCGGGGTCGAGCCGGACGGGCAGCTCCTCGTCGGAGGCGTGCTGGGTCTCGAACCAGACGGTGGCGGGGACGCCGGGGAGGGCGTCGAGCAGCGAGTTGACGGCGGGCAGCGACGCCGGGTCGCCGACCACGAGGAGCCGGCCGGGGCGCGGCTCCGGGGCGTCGAAGCCGGTGCCCTGGAGGGTGGCCTCGACGGTGTCGCCCGGCGCGCAGGCGCGGGCCCAGCTGCTGGCGACGCCGTCGTGCAGGGCGAACTCCAGACTGAAGGTGCCCGCCTCCTGGTCGGGGTCGACCAGGGTGTACGCGCGCTGGTGCGGCTTGCCCGCGCTCTCGAACCAGATCCGGACCCACATCGTGGGGTGGATCCCGGCGGCGGCGAGCAGACCGCCGTCCGTGAGGTGCACCCTGCGGTAGTCCTCGGTGACCTGCTCGGCCCCCGTCACGGTGAACGTGAAGTCCTTGCCCCGCATCAGCCTGAGAACGGCACCCTGCCAGCCGTGACCCACCGCAATCCCCTCCCCTGAACTCCTGTAGATTAATTTAGGTCAGCCTAACCTAAGAAATCTGCAGGAGACATGGTCGACGACCATGTCGGACACATGGACGGGATCGGGGTCTCCGTGAGCATCGAGGTCTACCGGGACGCATGGGGCGTCCCCCATCTGCGCGCCGCGGACCAGGACGAACTCGCCTTCGCACAGGGCCGGGTCACCGCCCGCGACCGGGCCTGGCAGCTGGAGGTCGAACGGCACCGTGCCCAGGGCACCACGGCCGCCTTCCTCGGTGCCGCCGAGCTCGGCTGGGACACCTTCGCCCGGCGCTCCCGGCTCGCCGACACCGCGCGCCGCTGCTTCGAGCGGCTCGAGACGGAGGACCCGCGGACGGCGGCATGGGTCCGCGCCTACGTGGACGGGGTCAACGACGGCCTCGCGGAAGGCGCCGGGCGGGCGCCCGAGTTCGCCGCTACCGGCCTCGCGCCCGGCCGCTGGGAGCCGTGGACCCCGCTCGCCGTCTGGCTGACGACCCACATCCTGTTCGCCGGCTTCCCCACCAAGCTGTGGCGCGAGGAGGTCGCCCGGCGGCTCGGCGAGGAGTGGACGGAACTCTTCGCGACCGACGGGCCGGGGACCTCGGGCTCCAACGGCTGGCTGGTCGCGGGCGGCCGGACCGCGAGCGGGGCGGCCCTGGTGGCCGGCGACCCGCACCGCTTCATCGAGGCGCCCGGCGTCTACCAGCAGATCCGGCTCGCCTGCCCCGCGTACGACGTGGTGGGCATCGCCGTGCCCGGCATCCCCGGACTCGCCCACTTCGGCCACACCGGACCGGTGGCCTGGGCGATCACCAACGCCATGTCGGACTACCAGGACCTCTACCGGGAGCGGCTGCGGCGGCTCCCGGACGGCGGGGTGGAGGCGTACGGCCCCGAGGGCTGGCGTCCGGCGGCCAGGCACACCGAGACGATCGAGGTCGCGGGCGGGGAACCGGTCGTGGTCGAGGTGATCGAGACCGACCGGGGCCCGGTGATCATCGGTGTGGACGACGAGCCCGCGAGCGGGGCGCCGGAGGACGGGGGCCCGGAGGACCGGGACGCCCAGGACCGGGCCCCGGCCTGGGAGGCCGTCGCACTGCGGTACCCGCCGCGGGTCACCGGGGAGCTGGGTTTCGAGGTGCTGCCCGCGCTGCTGCGCGCCCGGACCGTCGCCGACGTGGACACGGCCCTCGACGGCTGGGTCGAACCGGTCAACGTCGTCATGGCCGCCGACACGGCCGGCGGTCTGCTGCACCGGGTGGCCGGCCGGGTGCCCGTACGGCACCGGGCGAACACGCTGCGGATCGTGCCCGCCTGGGACCCGGCACACGCCTGGGAGGACGCACCGGCGCCGCTGCCCCGCGCCGAGGTGGACGGGCACGCCGTGATGGCCAACGCCCGGGGCCTCGCCGCACCGCTGGGCATCGAGTTCGCCCCGCCGCACCGGGCGGACCGGATCGACGCGCTCCTCGGCGCCTCGGCGGACTGGACCCCGGAGAGCATCACCGCCGTCCACCGGGACACCGACAACCGCTCGGCGGCCCGCCTCCTGGCGGCCGTGGCGCGGGTGGGCGGCAGCGGAAGCGGGCAGGGCGGCTCCCCCGTCGGGCCCCTCTCCCCCGCCGGCCCCGACGGGCTCTCCCCCGCCGCCTCCGCCGTCCGCGACCGGCTGCTCGCCTGGGACCGGCGGATGGACGCGGAGAGCACCGACGCCGGCCTCTACGCCGCCGTGCGCGGGGCCGTCGTCCGCCGGTTCGCCGCCCACGAGGCCTTCGCGGCGCTGCGTGAACCCGCCCCGTACCCCGACGTGTTCCGCCCCTGGCTGGCCCTCGGGCCGCGCGTCGCCTACGCCCTGGAGACCCTGCTCGCGGCCGGGCCGGTGCCCGCCGCGGACGTCGACCGGATCGTGCGCGAGGCGCTCGACGAGATCGGCACCGGCGAGCCGCCGGCCGCCTGGGGCGTGACGCACCGGCTCGCGCCCTGGCAGGCGCTGCCCGACCCCGACGACGCCCAGTGGCCGGGGCTCGGCGGGGACCACGACTGCGTGCTCTCCACGTCCAGCGTGCCCGGGTGGACCGACCGCAGCGCCCGGGCGTCCGCCGCCCGCTACGTCTGGGACCTCGCCGACCGCGAACGGAGCGGCTGGATCGTGCCGTTCGGCGCGTCCGGCGTGCCCGGCGACCCCCACCACCGCGACCAGCTTCCGCTGTGGCTGAGGGGCGAACTCGCCCCCGTCACCACCGACTGGCAGAACCTCACCAAGGAGCAGGGATGACCACCGCCACCGCCGCCTACGTCCGGAGCGTCGACGGCTTCGGGACCGTCACGGTCCGGCCCGTCGAGCCCGAGCGCGACGCCGCGCTCCTGCACGCCTGGGTCAACGAGGAGCGGTCCCGCTTCTGGGGCATGGTCGGCACCACCGTCGAGCAGGTCCGGGACATCTACGCGCACCTCGACTCGCTCACCACCCACCACGGCTTCCTGGTGATCCTGGACGACGAGCCCGTCGCCCTGCTCCAGACGTACGACCCCGAGGCCGACCGCGTCAGCGAGTGCTACGAGGTGCGGCCCGGGGACATCGGCGCCCACTTCCTCATCGCGCCGAACGCGGCCCCGCGGCCGGGCTTCACCGGCAATCTCCTGTCGGTGCTCATCGCCTTCACGCTGCGGGACCACACCCGGGTGGTCGTGGAACCGGACGCCTCGAACGAGAAGGCCGTCGCACGCATGGTGCGAGCCGGGTTCGAGCTGGGCCCGGAAGTCGTGCTGCCCGAGGTGGACCTGCCGGAGGTCTTCATCCCCGCGAAGAAGGCCCGGCTGGCCTTCCTGAGCCGCCGCTGATCGGCCCACGCCGGGCAGGCGGGATCCAGGGGTCCGAAGCCGATCCCCGGGATCCAGGGGGTCCGGAGCCGATCCGCCGGGCAGGCCCTACCCCACCACCCGCCCGTTGACGACGACCCGGCGCGGCGCCGCGAGGACGCGGACGTCCGCGCGCGGGTCCTCGCCGTAGACGACGAGGTCGGCAGGGGCGCCCTCCTCCAGGGAGGGACGGCCCAGCCAGGCCCTGGCTCCCCAGGCGGTGGCCGCGAGCGCGTCGATCGGCGGGATGCCGGCCTTCGTCAGCTCCTCCACCTCCTCGGCGACCAGGCCGTGGGCGAGGGAGCCGCCCGCGTCGGTGCCGACGAAGACCGGGACGCCCGCGTCGAAGGCGGCGCGCACGGTGTCATAACGGCGCTCGTGCAGCCTCCGCATATGGGCCGACCAGCGGGGGAACTTCTCCTCGCCGCCGTCGGCGAGATGCGGGAAGGTCGCGATGTTGACCAGGGTCGGGACGATCGCGACGCCCCGCTCGGCGAAGAGCGGGATGGTGTCCTCGGTCAGGCCGGTGGCGTGCTCGACGCAGTCGATGCCGGCCTCGACGAGGTCGCGGAGCGAGTCCTCGGCGAAGCAGTGCGCGGTGACCCGGGCGCCGAGCCGGTGGGCCTCGGCGATGGCCGCCTCGACCTCGGCGCGCGGCCAGCAGGCCGTGAGGTCGCCGGCCTCGCGGTCGATCCAGTCGCCGACGAGCTTGACCCAGCCGTCGCCGCGCCGGGCCTCGCGGCCGACGTACGCGACGAGGTCGGCGGGCTCGATCTCGTGGGCGTAGTTGCGGATGTAGCGACGGGTGCGGGCGATGTGCCGTCCCGCGCGGATGATCTTCGGCAGATCCTCCCGCTCGTCGATCCAGCGGGTGTCGGAGGGCGAACCCGCGTCCCGGATCAGGAGGGTGCCCGCGTCCCGGTCGGTGAGGGCCTGCTTCTCGCTGGTCGCCTCGTCGACGGGGCCGTGCCGGTCGAGGCCGACGTGGCAGTGGGCGTCGACGAGTCCGGGCAGCACCCAGCCCTCGACGGTGACCGCCTCGGCGGCGGGCCGGTCGAAGGTGACCCTGCCGTCGACGCACCACAGCTCGTCCCGTACGTCCTCGGGGCCGACGAGCACCCGACCCTTCACGTGCAGCACCGCGTGATCACTCATGTCTGCACTGTACGAGGACGGGACCCCGGCCGGGGAGGGCCCCTCGGTACCCTGATCCGGAGTTCCGCCCGCACGAATCCGAGTCGAAGAAGGCACCGCCGTGACCGTGACACATCCGCTCCTGGACCTGGCCCCGCTGACCGCCGCGCATTTCGCGTCGATCGAGCGGCGGGTGGCCGCGCTGCTCTCCACGGAGCAGGACGTGGTGATCACCCAGGGCGAGGCGCTGCTCCCCCTGGAGGGGTGCATCCGCAGCGGTGCGCGGGCCGGTTCGACCGCCCTGAACGTGGTCACCGGGCCGTACGGGCAGACCTTCGGCAACTGGCTGCGGGACTGCGGCGCGACCGTGATCGACCTGGCGGTGCCCTTCCACACGGCGGTGACGGCCGCTCAGGTGGAGCAGGCGCTCGCCGCCCACCCGGAGATCGACTTCGTGTCCCTGGTGCACGCGGAGGCCGCGACCGGCAACACCAATCCGGTGGCGGAGATCGGTGAGGTCGTCCGGGCGCACGGCGCGCTGTTCTACCTGGACGCGGTGGCGTCGATCGGCGCCGAGCCGGTGCTGCCGGACGCCTGGGGCGTGGACATGTGCATCATCGGTGCGCAGAAGGCGATGGGCGGGCCCGCGGGCGTGTCGGCGGTGTCGGTGAGCGCGCGGGCGTGGGAGCGGTTCGCCGCCAACCCGGCCGCGCCGCGCCGCTCGTACCTCTCCCTCCTGGACTGGAAGGAGCGCTGGATCGACGGCGGCCGCAAGACGCTGCTGCACGCTCCGGCGCAGCTGGAGATGCTGGCCCTGGAGGCCTGCGTGGAGCGGATCGAGGCGGAGGGCCTGGACGCCCTGATGGCCCGGCACGCCTCCGCCGCGGCGGCGACCCGGGCGGGCGCGCTGGCCCTGGGCGGCGGCCTCGAGCCGTACGTGTACGAGGCGAAGGACGCGGCGCCGGTCGCGACGACGCTGCGCGTGCCGTCCGGGGTGGACGCCTCGGAGCTGGTGGCGAAGGCGCTGGCCGCCGATCCGTCGCTGCCGCTGATCGCGGGCGGCGGGGCGCTGGCCAAGGAGATGATCCGGGTCAACCACTACGGGGTGGACGCGACTCCGGGCGCCGTGCAGTCCTCGCTGGCGGCCCTGGGCGCGGCGCTCGGCGAGTCGGGCCGCCCGGTGGACCTGGAGGGCGCGCGCCGGGCGGTCACGGAGGCCTGGGCGGTCTGATCGGTCCGCGTGCGCCGGACCGCGTACGGGACGGGGAAGGGGCGGGGTCCGGTGCCGGACCCCGCCCCTTCCTCGCGTCCGTGTGCGCTCCGTACGCTCGTGGCGGCGGTGCGGCTCCGGACTACAGCGCCGGGTAGTCGGTGTAGCCGCGGTGGTCGCCGCCGAAGAAGGTCGCCGTGTCCGGGGTGTTGTACGGGCCGCCGGCCAGCAGGCGGGCGGGCAGGTCGGGGTTGGCGAGGAACAGGGCGCCGTACGCGACGAGGTCGGCGGTGCCGTCCTCGATCAGGGTCAGTGCCTCGGCGCCGGTCGGTCCCTCGGTGGAGGGGTTGAGGATGAACGTGCCGGTGAAGGCCTTGCGCAGGGCGAGGGTCAGCTCGCGGATCTCGGGCGCGGGCTCGGTGACGTGCAGGTACGCGATGCCGACGGGGTCGATCGCGGCGACGAGGGCGGGGTAGAGCTCCTCGGGGTCGGTCTCGGCGATGTCGTTGTACGTGTTGGCCGGGGAGATCCGCAGGCCGGTGCGCTCCGGGCCGATCTCGGCGGCGACGGCCTTGACGACCTCGACGGCGAGGCGGATGCGGTTCTCGACGGTGCCGCCCCACTCGTCGGTGCGGTGGTTGGAGCCGGAGGCGAGGAACTGCTGGATCAGATAGCCGTTGGCGCCGTGGATCTCGACGCCGTCGAAGCCGGCGTCGACGGCGTTGCGGGCGGCCTCGGCGAACCCGGCGATCGTCTCCCCGATCTCGTCGGCGGTGAGTTCGCGCGGGGCGACGAAGTCGATGAGCCCGGTGCCGGCGAAGAGCTGCCCCTTGGGGGCGACGGCGGACGGGCCGACGGGGTGGAGGCCGTCACCGAGGACGACGGGGTGGCTGATCCGGCCCGCGTGCATGAGCTGGACGAAGATCTTTCCGCCGCGTTCGTGGACGGCGTCGGTGACCTCGCGCCAGGCGGCGACCTGTTCGGCGCTGTGCAGGCCGGGGGTGTTGGGGTAGCCCTGCCCGACGGCGCTCGGCTGGGTGCCCTCGGTGATGATGAGGCCGGCCGAGGCGCGCTGGGCGTAGTACTCGGCGACGAGCGCGGTGGGGGTGCGGGTGTCCCCCTCGGCGCGGCTGCGGGTCATCGGGGCCATCGCGATGCGGTTGGCGAGGCGGGTTCCCGCGAGGTCCACGGGGTCGAAGGCGGTGGTCATGGCTGTCCCCTTCACACATTTATGTGGTCGGCCAAGTATCTGGTCCGGATGCCACTGTAACCCATTGATTGGCCGGCCAAGGTAATCTGTGGGGAGAGCCTTCACGAGGAGCCCGCGATGTCAGGAACCGACCCCGTCTGTACCGGGACGACACCCTCCGCCGCCCACGGCGGTCCCGTCAGCGTCGCCCTGGCGCGGGTGGCCCGGATGCACCGGATCGCCGCCGGACGGCGGCTGCGGGAGCTCGGCCTCTACCCGGGCCAGGAGATGATGCTGATGCGGCTCTGGGACTGCGGACCGGCCCGCCAGTCCGAGCTGATCCAGTCCCTGGGCCTCGACGCCTCGACGGTGACCAAGATGCTCCAGCGCATGGAGCACTGCGGCCTCGTCCTGCGCCGCCCGGACCCCGCCGACCGGCGTGCGGTCCTGGTCGAGGCGACGGACGAGGGGCGGTCGCTGCGTGCCGGCGTCGAGGGCGTCTGGTCCGACCTGGAGCAGGCCTCCCTGAGCGGGCTCGGCCCGGACGACCGGGCCGAGCTGTCACGGCTCCTCGGCCTCGTGGCCGACAACCTGCGCGAGGAGGCGGGCGAGGCGGGCGAGTGCCCGGCCCCGCCGGGCGGCTGCTGAGCGGGACACCCCGGAGGAACGGCGCGCCCTCGCGGGGACGTGCCCGCGAGGTACGGCACCCTCGTGGGGACAGCGCCCGCGAGGCACGGCACCCTCGTGAGGACGGCGCCCGCCCGGCCCGGCGTGCCCCCGGCGCCTCGCGCGCGCGTGGCCCCGGGGACACGCCGTACGGACGTCAGCCCGCCAGGGCCTCCAGCGCGCGGTCCACGTCCGCCGCCGTGTTGTACAGGTGGAAGGACGCGCGCAGATTGCCCGCGCGGACGGAGAGCAGGACGTCGGCCTCGCGCAGCGCGTCCTCGCGGTCCCCGAGGCCGGGGACGGCGACGACCGCCGACTCGTCCATGACCGGCGCGTGACCGAGGGCGACGAGCCCGGCACGGAAGCGGGCCGCGAGCCCCTTGACGTGGGCCTCGATCCGCTCGATGCCGATCTCCTCCAGGAGCGCGAGCGAGCGAGCCGCCCCGTAGTACGAGAGGAACGCCGCGGGCTCGTCGAAACGGCGTGCGCTGCGGGCCAGTTCGCGGACCGGGCCGTAGCTGTTCACCCACATCTCCTCGCCGGTCACCCAGTTGGCGTGGATCGCGAGGAGCGAGTCCTGCGCCTCCTCGGTGACGGTGAGGAAGGAGGCCCCACGCGGGCAGAGCAGGTACTTGTAGCCGCCGGCGACCGTGTAGTCCCACTCCCCGGCCCGCAGCGGCAGCCAGCCGGCCGACTGGGTGGCGTCCAGGAGGGTGCGGGCGCCGTGCGCGGCGGCCGCCGCCCGGACCGCCGCGAAGTCCGCGGTCCGGCCGTCCGCCGACTGCACGGCCGAGAAGGCGACGAGCGCGGTGTCGGGGCCGACGGACTCGGCGAGCCGGTCCAGGGGCACGAACCGGGTCTTGAGGTCGCCGCGGATCGTGAAGGGGGTGATGACGGAGGAGAAGTCGCCCTCGGGGAAGAGGATCTCGGACCCGGCGGGCATCGACTGGGCGATCATGCCGCAGTGCACGGCGACCGAGCTGCCGACCGCGACGCGCTCGGGCGCGACGTCCACGAGCCGGGCGTAGGTGGCGCGGGCCTCGTTCACGACCTCGAAGTCCCCGGCGCCGCCCGGGCGTCCGGCGGCGGTCTCCTCCGCGAGGGCCACGACGGCCTCGATCGCGCGTCGGGGCAGCAGCCCGCAGGCGGAGGTGTTGAGGTAGGTGTTCCTGGGCGCGAACTCGGCGCCCCCGAGGGGCTTTTCCAGAGGATCCATGCCCCCACCCTGGATTCCCCGCGATCACCCGTCAATCGGGTTCGATCGTGGGGAATCCCCAAGCCGCGCTTATCGCCGCAGGTGGGAGGGGATGTGGATGATCATGCCCCGTACCGGATCTGGGCGGTCACGCGCCCGGGACCTCGCAGCCGCCGTCGGTGTCGCAGACCGCCGCGTCGCCGCCGACGGTCTGGAGGACCCGGCCCTGCCAGGCCTGTTCGAGGGCCTGGGTGAAGACCTCGGCGGGCTGGCCGCCGGAGATGCCGTAGCGGCGGTCGAGCACGAAGAACGGCACGCCGTTCGCGCCGAGTTCGGCGGCCTCGCGCTCGTCCTCGCGTACGGCGTCGGCGTAGGCGGAGTCGTCGGCGAGGACGGCACGCACCTCGGCTTCGTCCAGGCCGGCCTCGACACCCAGCGTCACCAGGGTCTCGGCGTCGAAGACGGAGCGCTCCTCGGCGAAGTTGGCGCGGTAGGCCAGGTCCAGGAGCTCGTTCTGCAGCCCGCGGTCCTTGGCGAGGTGGAGCAGCCGGTGGATGTCGAAGGTGTTGCCGTGGTCGCGGCCGTCGGTGCGGTAGCCGAGGCCCTCGGAGTGCGCGTTGGACGCGACGTGCGCCTCCATGGCGCGGGCCTCGTCGAGGGTGCGGCCGTACTTCTCGGCGAGCATCGCCAGGACGGGGCCGGTGTCGCCCTTGGCGCGGTTCGGGTCGAGCTCGAAGGAGCGGTGCACGACCTCGATGTCCTCGCGGTGGGCGAAGGCCTCCAGGCCCTTCTCGAAGCGGGCCTTGCCTATGTAGCACCAGGGGCAGGCGATGTCGCTCCAGATCTCGACGCGCATGTGACTTCTCTCCGGGGTTGGGCGGCGGGGTGTTCGCGGTGTTCTGCGGCGACAACGACCCCACCGGCGGATTTCATTCCGTTTCCGGTTCCAGTGTGAGCCGGAGCACGAGGTGGTCGCCGTCGCGCGGGTTCTCCGGGTCGGGGGTCCAGCCGCGGGCGGCGTAGAAGGCCCGGGCGCGTCCGTTCTTCTCGAAGACCTCCAGGCGCACCTCGGTCACCCCGGCGGCCCGCCATCCGTCGACGCAGGCCGTGTGGAGTTCGGTGCCGACGCCGCCGCGCCAGCGGGCGGGGAGGACGTGGAGCTGGGTGAGGTGCATGAGGCCGTCGCGCTCCCCGTAGGCGGCGATGCCCGCCAGCTCCCCGTCCCGTACGGCGCACAGGACCGCCCCGCGCCCGACGGCGGCGGCCCAGCCGGCCCGGGAGCGGGCGATCTCCTCGGGCCCGAGGAAGTCGGCGTCGGGGATGTGACCGCGGTAGTAGGTGGCGCGGGCCTCGGTGTGGAGGGCGACGACGGCGTCGAGATCGGCGGAGGTGGCGAGTCGGATCATGGTTCTTCAGGACGCGCGGGACGGCGGGACGGTTGCGGCGGGTGCTCGCGCGGTGACCGACGGGGTGGTCGCGGACGGCGTGGTCCCGGTCGTGGCGGCTGCCGCCGGGACCGTGCCGTCCGCGGCCGGTCCGGCCGCGGACGGCAGGCGGCTGAAGGAGGACCGGTAGGCGCTGGGGGTGAGGCCCGTGCGGCCCAGGAGGTGCCGGCGCAGGGAGTCCCCCGTACCCAGGCCGCTCGCGCGGGCCACCCCGTCCATGGCGAGCGAGGTGGTCTCCAGGAGCTCCTTCGCCCGCTCCACGCGCTGGTGCAGCAGCCACTGGAGCGGGCTGACGCCGGTCTCGGCGTGGAAGCGGCGGGAGAGGGTCCGGACGGAGACGCCGGCGTGCCGGGCGAGGTCGGTGAGCCCGAGCGGTTCGTCGAGGTGTTCCATCGCCCACGCGCGCGTGGCGGCGAAGGAGACCCCGCGCTCGGGCGGCAGCGGGGTCTGGGTGAACTGGGTCTGGCCGCCGGGCCGCACGGGCGCCACGAGGGCGAGCCGGGCGACCGTGTTGGCGACGGCGGCGCCGTAGTCGGCGCGGATGACGTGCAGGCAGAGGTCGATGCCCGCCGCGTATCCGGAGGAGGTCAGCACGCGCCCGTCCTGGACGAACAGCACGTCGTCCTGGAGGTCGCGCACACCTCGCGGGTGGCCCAGGCCGTCCTCCTGGTCCCCCTCGCCCTGGGCGCGGGCTTCTCGCTGCCGCCACTGATCGCCTCGATGATGGAGGCCGTGCCGCCGGACCGCGCGGGTACGGCGGCGGGCCTCCTGAACGCGGTCCGGCAGACGGCGGGCGCGCTCGCGATCGCGGTCTTCGGCTCCCTGGCGGCCACGTCGACGGAATCGGCGCTCCGGACGAGTCTCCTGATCAGCGCGTCCTTCCTCACGCTGACGACCCTGGCCTCCCTCCGCCTGCCGGGCAGCCGGGGCCGGGCGGAGGACCGGGCCGGCGGGTGACCGGGGCCGGCTCCCGGGCTCAGGCCCCCTTTCGGTACTGCCCCGGTGCCAGGCCGTACGCGCGCTTGAAGGCCTTGGCGAAGGCGAACTCCGATGAGTAGCCGGAACGTTGGGCGATGGCGCGGAGAGGCAGGTCTGCGGTGCGGAGGAGGCGCCCCGCCGTGGTCATGCGCCACCAGGTGAGGTACGCGAGGGGGGCGCGGCCGACCAGCGCGGTGAAGCGGCGGGCGAACGCGGCGCGGGAGAGGCCGGTCAGGGCGCCGAGTTCCTCGACCGTCCACGCGCGCGCGGGGTCGCAGTGGAGGGCGCGGAGGGCGCCGGCGACCACCGGGTCGCCGAGGGCGGCCGACCAGCCGGTGGAGCGGTCGGCGCGTTCGGTGAGCCACCAGGTGCGCAGCAGGTAGAGCAGGAGGGTGTCGAGCAGGGCGGGGACGATCGCGTCGGATCCCGGCTGGGGTTCGGCGAGTTCGGCGCCGAGCAGGTCGACGGCGGCGCGCAGCCGGGGATGGGCGCCGACCCGGGCGGGGATGTGCACGTACGGCGGCAGCTCGGTGAGGAGCGGGTGGGCGCGGGCGCGGCTGAGCTGGTAGGCGCCGCACAGGAGCAGGGTCTCCTCCGCGTCGACCGGGCCGCGGACGGGCGGGGTGGGCCAGGAGCCGTCGGGGGCGGGCACGGCGTCGACGAGCGGGGTGCCGGGCCGGTCGGCGAGGCCGTGGCCGGTGCCGTGGGCGAGGAGGACGACGTCTCCGGGGCCGAGCCGGACGGGGGCGGCGCCCTCCGGGGGCAGCAGCCAGGCCGTGCCCTGGAGGACGACGTGGAATCCGGCGCCCTCGCTCGCCGGGAAGCGGATGCCCCAGGGGGCGAAGTTGACCGTGCGGGAGGAGTGGGGCCGCCCGGTGCGCATGGCGGCGATGGCATCGCTCAGTACGTCCATCCCGGCACCGTACTCCTCGTCGGCGGGGGCGAGACGATCGGACATCAGGAGGAGCGATGAGGACATGGATCGTCTCGCCTCGCGCGCCTAGCGTCTTGTTCATGACGACAACAGGAATGACCACGAGGGCAGTTCTCTTCCACGAGACGGGAGGGCCCGAGGTCCTCACCGTGGAGGAGGTCGCACTGCCGGCCCCCGGGCCCGGCGAGGTGCTCGTCCGGGTCGAGGCGATCGGGCTGAATCGCGCCGAGGCGCTGTTCCGCGCGGGCACCTACCACTACCCGGCGACCCTGCCGGGTTCGCGGCTGGGCTATGAGGCGGCGGGGGTCGTCGAGGCGGTCGGGGCCGGAGTCACGGCGTACGCCCCGGGTGATCCGGTCATGGCGGCGGCCAACTTCGACTTCGGCGTCCACGGGGTGTACGCGGAGCGGGTGGCGCTTCCGGAGGAGTACCTGGTGGCCCGGCCCGCGGGGGTGGACGCGGTGACGGCCGCGGCGGTCTGGCTGACGTACTTCACCGCGTACGGCGGCATGGTGCTGACCGGCGGTCTCGGCGCCGGCGACCACGTGCTGATCACGGGGGCGTCCAGCGGGGTGGGAACGGCCGCGATCCAGACGGCGCTGCGCGTCGGGGCGGTTCCGGTCGCGGCCACGCGGGGTGAGGGGAAGCGGAAGCGGCTCCTGGAGCTCGGCGCCGCGGAGGTGATCGCGACGGACACCGAGGACGTGGTCGAGGAGGTGCGGCGGATCACCGGCGGGGCGGGCGCGGACCTCGTCTTCGACGCGGTGGGCGGGCCCGGGTTCGCCCGGCTCGGCGACGCGCTGCGGCCCGGCGGCACGGCCGTGCTGTACGGCTGGCAGGACCCGCGGCCGGTGGCCCTGTCGGCCAACTGGCCGCAGACGGTCCACACGTACGCCAACGGGGCGCTCGCCCGGACCGAGGAGGGGCGTCGCCGCGCGGCCGGGTTCATCGGTGCGGGGCTGCGCGAGGGCACCCTGGCGCCGGTGATCGCCGAGACCTTCGACGGTCTGGAGCGGATCACCGACGCCCATCGGCTCATGGAGTCCAACACGCACTTCGGGAAGATCGTGGTGCGCGTCGGAGGCTGAACACCGGCGTCCGGGCTCAGTGGCGGGGCAGACCCAGGGGGTTGTCGTCGCGGAGCTCCGGCGGGAGCAGGTGGTCGGGGGTCGACTGGTAGGTGACCGGGCGCAGCCAGCGCTCGATCGCGGTCGCGCCGACCGAGGTGGCGGTGGAGGTGGTGGCCGGGTAGGGGCCGCCGTGGTGCTGGGCGGCGGCGACGGCGACGCCGGTGGGCCAGCCGTTGACGAGGACGCGGCCGGCGAGCGGGGTGAGTTCGGCGAGGAGCGGGGCCGCGTCCTCGTCCTGGCCCCGCTCGGCGATGTGCAGGGTGGCGGTGAGGTTCCCGGGCACCCGCGCGAGGGCCTCGGTGATCTCCGTACGGGAGTCGTAGCGGGCGACGACGGTGACCGGGCCGAAGCACTCCTCCGTGAGGTCCCGGTGGTCGCCGTCGACCAGGGTCCGGACCGCGACCGTCACGAAGCCGGCCTTGACCGTGTGCGGGCCGCCGGCGGCGGGGTGGACCGGTGCGGTGACGCCGTCGTTCATCACCATCTCGTAGGTGTGGGTGAGGAACCTGCCCCGCATCCGGCGGTCGAGCATCACGGCCGGCTCGGTGTCGCGCAGGGCGTCCGTCAGCGCCTCCACGAACCGGTCGCCCGCCTCACCCGAGGGGGCCAGGACGAAGCCGGGCTTGGTGCAGAACTGGCCCGCGCCCATGGTCATGGAGCCGGCGAGCCCGGCGCCGATCTCCTCGGCCCGCTCCTCGACGGCGGCGGGGGTGAGCACCACCGGGTTGACGGAGCCGAGTTCGCCGTGGAAGGGGATGGGGACGGGCCGGGCGGCGGCCGCGTCGAAGAGGGCCCGTCCGCCGCGCACCGAGCCGGTGAAGCCGGCGGCCGCGACGAGCGGGTGGCGGACGAGCGCGACGCCCGCGTCGAAGCCGTGGACGAGGACGACGACGTCCTCGGGGAGGCCCGCCTTGGCGGCGGCCCTGCGCAGCAGCGCGGCGCAGAGTTCGGAGGTGGCCGGGTGGTCGGGGTGGGCCTTGATCACCACCGGGCAGCCGGCCGCGAGGGCGCTCGCGGTGTCGCCGCCGGGGACGGAGAAGGCGAGCGGGAAGTTGCTGGCGGCGTAGACGGCGACGACGCCGAGCGGGATCTTCCAGCGGCGCAGGTCTGGCCGGGGCGGGATGGCTCCGGGGTCGGGGAGGTCGATCCGGACGTCGAGGAAGGAACCGTCGTCGACGACCCCGGCGAAGGCCCTCAACTGGGCTGCGGTCCGCGCGAGTTCGCCGTTGAGCCGGACCGGCCCGAGGGCGGTCTCGGCGTCCGCGGTCGCGACGACCTGCTCGCCGGCCTCCTGGAGGAGGTCGGCGGCGGTACGGAGGAAGGCGGCCCGTACGGCCCGGTCGGCGAGGGCCTCACGGACCTCGTGCGCGGCCCGTACGGCCCGGTCGACGTCCTCCGTCGTGGCCTCCACCGCCACCTGCTCGCGCGGCTTCCCCGTCCGGGGGTCCACACTCCACACTGGTTCTGCCGCCACTGCCACGCCCCTGTTCGCTATTCTGAACACAGTTCCCGTGGATGAACACATCCGTACGGGACTCTAGGGACGGCCCGGCCGTCTCCACAAGGGGCCCTGTCCGGCCGGCCAGGGGACGACCGCACGACGGAAAAGGGGCGAGGGTCATGGCGATTGCCGACGCGGGCGGAGCGCAGGTGAAGTCCGCGGTGCGGACCGTGGAGCTGCTCGAATACTTCGCCGGACGCCCGGGGATGCACTCGCTCGCCGCCGTCCAGGAGGCCGTCGGCTACCCCAAGTCCAGCCTCTACATGCTGCTGCGCACCCTGGTCGAGCTGGGCTGGGTGGAGACGGACGCGACCGGCACGCGGTACGGCATCGGGGTGCGGGCACTGCTCGTCGGCACCTCGTACATCGACGGCGACGAGGTGGTGGCCGCCTCCCGGCCCACCCTGGACCGGCTCTCGGACGACACCACCGAGACCATCCACCTGGCACGGCTCGACGGCACCAACGTGGTGTACCTGGCGACCCGTCAGTCCCAGCACTACCTGCGGCCGTTCACCCGGGTCGGGCGCCGGCTGCCCGCCCACTCGACCTCGCTGGGCAAGGCGCTGCTCGCCACCCACACCGACGACCAGGTGCGCAAGCTGCTCCCGGAGACGCTCCCGGCGCTCACCGAGCACACCATCACCGACCGCGAGCAGCTCATCGAGGAACTGCGCGCCATCCGCGAGCAGGGCATCTCGGTGGACCGCGAGGAGAACACGCTGGGGCTGCGCTGCTTCGGCGTCGCCATCCCGTACCGGACCCCGGCGCGGGACGCGATCAGCTGCTCGGTGCCGGTGGCGCGACTGACCCCGGCGCACGAGCAGATGATCAAGGACGCGCTCTTCGACGCGCGGGACCGGCTGACGCTGGCGACCCGCCGCCTCTGAACGCGCGGCGGTGCGACCGCGTGATCACGCGGTCGCGCGGCCCGGCGACCGCGCGGCCCGGCGGGCATCCGCTCAGCCGCGCTCGGCGAGCGCCTTCTGCCAGACCGGGCTGTCCACGTAGTGGTTGTCGTACTGCTCCGAGGACGCCTTGATCTCCTCGAAGCTCGCCTCGCCCCGCATGACCCGGCCGAGCAGACGCAGGTAGTCGAAGCGGGCCATGCCGGGCGTGAAGACGAACAGCACGTCGGCCTCGGCGCCGGGCGCGGCCGCGAAGGCGTGCGCGGTGTGGGGCGGGACGAGCAGGAAGTCGCCCTTCTCCAGGACGGACAGCTCCTCGCCGACGAGGACCTGGAGCTGTCCGTCGATGACGTAGAACATCTCCGACGCCTTGGTGTGGAAGTGCGCCGGGGCGCCGACCGCCCCCTCGGCGAAGGTGGAGCGGTAGCTGGTGAGCTGTCCGCCGGTGGTGTCGGAGTCGGCGAGCAGGGTCATGACACTGCTGGGGTCCGCGGTGGTCTCGGCGGTCGCGGCACGGGTCAGGAGCGGGGCGAAGGGCGCGTTCTCGTTCATGATCACTACTCTAGAGGGCCATTGACCCCTGGGCAGGGTGCAATTGATCTAGAAGAACATGGGTCAATTCTCCCCCTCCGTGCCCCACGCCCCAGGGCTCTTCGCCACACTCCCGTCTTCGCCGGCAGGCGGAGGTCTGACGACAGGGGCTCCGCCTCCCCCGTGCGGCGGAGGCGGATCACCGG
The DNA here is from genome assembly GCF_036226665.1 of Streptomyces sp. NBC_00691. Lineage (NCBI taxonomy): Bacteria > Bacillati > Actinomycetota > Actinomycetes > Kitasatosporales > Streptomycetaceae > Streptomyces > Streptomyces sp. NBC_00691. Next base: position 2,046,818 of record NZ_CP109007.1, read on the forward strand.
TGGGCAGGACGTGCCGCCCCGGTTCCGGCACGAGCCTGGAGCCATGACCGAGACCGCGCTCCACCGCTCCCCCGCACCCTCCCCCGCGCCCCGTGCGGAAGGCCGCGCCGGCCCCGCCCGCAGGGCCCTGCGCCTGCTCGCGATCCTCGCCTGCGTCCCGTACGTCTCGCTCAAGGCCGCCTGGATGGCGGGCAGTGAGATCGGCATCCCCGCCGGGAGCGTGCTCCTGGAACACCGCGACCTGCTGATCGTCGCCAACGCGGTCACCGTGCTGGCCGACGCCCTCGTGGTCGTCCTCGCCCTGCTCCTCACCCGGCCCTGGGGGCAGCGGGTGCCCGCCTGGCTCCTGGCGCTCCCGATGTGGGCGGCGACCGGGCTGCTCGCCCCGATCATGACCGGCTACCCGGCCCAGCTGGCGGTCGCGGCGCTGAGCGGCGACGAGGCGGCCGCCACGCCCGCCGAACCCTTCCTGGACTCCTGGGTCTTCGCCGTCGTCTACGGCGGCTTCATCCTCCAGGGCCTCTCCCTGGGCACCCTCTTCGCGCTGTACACGCGCGACCGCTGGGGCCACCTCCTGCGCGGCCGGCTCGGCGGGATCCCCGCGCGGGTCTCCGGGCCCGGGGTGCGGGCCACCGCCCTGGCCGGTGCCCTCCTCGCGCTCTTCCCCGCCGTGCTCCACGTGATGTGGCTGTCCGGCTCGACGCACGGCATGGCCGCCCGGCAGATCGCCGAGCGGGACGCCGACGCCGTCGTCCTGGAGGTCCAGTGGCTGGCCTTCCTCGTCGTCGCCGTGACCGCGACCCTCCTCCTGGTCCTGCGCCGGCCCGCCGCCCCGCGCGTGCGGACCGTCCTCTCCCTTGCCTGGGTCGGCACGGGCATGGTGGGCTGCTGGGGCGCCTACATGTCGCTGGTCGCGCTGATGCCGGAGACCGATCCCGCCAAGCACGTCACGGCCCTGATGCGGCTGGCCTACGCTGGCGAAATGATCACCGGACTCCTCCTCGCCGCCTGTCTGGCCGTCGTCCTGCGGCGACGGAGCGCCGCGGCGTGAGACGGAGCGCGGTCGCCCTCCTCGGGCAGCGGGCCCGGCGGCGCTGGCTCCATCTGATCGTGGGCGGCGCGCTGTTCATGCCGTTCTGGATGGTCGGCTCCGTGGTCGTGGGGGCGTTCCTCGGCGCGGGCGGCCTGTTCGCCGGGAGCCTCGCGGTGCAGTTCGGGGCGTACGCGGTGGGGCTGCCGCTGGTGGCGGTCGCCGCGCTGTTCCCGCTGGCCCGGCCGATGTCGGTGGCGGCGGCGCGGGCGCTGTGCGGGGTGCCGGCCGACCGGTTCGCGGACGGTCCGGCCCAGGGGCCGGAGGCGAAGGGCCGGACGGCGGGCTGGTTCACGCTGCACCTGGGCGCCGGGGCGCTGATCAGCGGGGCGACCCTCGCCCTGCCTCCGTTCGCGGTGTCGGTGATGGCGCTGCCGTTCTCGGCCGCGCTGCGGGAGTCGGAGCTGGGCCGGTTCTGGGGCCTCGACCGGCCCTGGTGGGTCTGGGCGGCGTTCCCGGCCGGTCTCCTGATGCTGCTCGGGCTCGCCGCCACGGCCGCCGCGACCGGGGCGCTGCTCGCCCGGGGCGCGCCCCGGCTGCTCGGGCCGAGCCCGGCGGACCGGCTCGCGGCGGCCGAACGGCGCGCGGCCGAGGCGGAGTCCCGCAACCGGCTGGCCCGGGAGCTGCACGACTCGGTCGGTCACGCGCTGAGCGCGGTCACCCTGCAGGCGGGGGCCGCCCGGCGGGTCCTGGACGGCGGTGACGGGGCGGACCTGGCGTTCGTCCGGGAGGCGCTCACCGCGATCGAGGAGACCACCCGGCGCACGGTCGGCGAACTGGACTGGGTCCTCGGGCTGCTGCGGCACGACGAGGACGCCGGGGAAGGACCGGGGCCCGGGCCGGGGCTCGACGCCCTGGAGGCCCTGGTGCGGGGAGCGGGGCCGGAGGTGGCGCTGACGGTGTCCGGCGACCTCGCCCCCGTACCGGAGACGCTGTCCCGTGAGGCGTACCGGATCGTTCAGGAAGGGCTGACGAACGCGGCCCGGCACGCGGGCGGGGAGCCCGTGTCCGTGCGGCTCGACGCCCGTACCGAGGAGTGGGAGATCGCCATGGAGAACCCCCTGCCCGCACGGCCGCCGGCCGCCCGGCCGAACGGCGGCCGCGGTCTGCGCGGGATCGCCGAACGGGCCCGGCTGCTCGGCGGCACTGCCGAGGCCGGTCCGGCGGACGGCGTCTGGCGCCTCGTGGTCAGGATCCCCCGATGAGCGCCCCCCTGCGGATCGTGCTCGCCGACGACGAGCGGATGGTGCGGACGGCCCTGCGGGTCATCCTCGACGCGGAGCCCGACCTGGAGGTCGTCGGCGAGGCGGCCACCGGCGCCGAGGCGGTGTCGGTGGTGCGGGCCGAGCGGCCGGACGTCGTCCTCATGGACGTGCGGATGCCGGAGATCGACGGGATCCGGGCGACCGAGCAGATCCTCGCGGGGATGGCGGAGCCGCCCCGGATCGTGGTGGTGACCACCTTCGAGAACGACGCGTACGTGTACGACGCGCTGCGCGTCGGCGCGGCCGGCTTCCTCCTCAAGCGCTCGGCGCCGGAGGACCTGGTGAGCGCGGTGCGGCTGGTCGCCCGGAGCGACTCGCTGCTCTACCCGGCGGCGGTACGGGGCCTGGCCGCCGAGCACGCCCGCAACCGGCCGCCCGTGGCACCGCCCTGGGTGGCGCGGCTCACCGAGCGGGAGGCGGAGGTGCTGCGCCTGGTGGCGACGGGCCTCACGAACGCGGAGATCGCGGCCCGGATGGGCGTCGGCGCGGCCACGGTCAAGACGCACGTGGCGTCGGTCCTGGCGAAGTCGGGCGCCCGCGACCGCACACAGGCCGTGATCCTGGCGTACGAGTCGGGGTTCGTCCGGACGGGGTGACGGCGGCCGGAGCGTCCCGCGCGCCGGGGTGGTGGCGGCGCGGGGGCGGCCGGAGCGTCCCGCGCGCCGGGTGACGGCGGCCACACGGCGGCCCGTCCCGCATGAAGGTTCGCTGAGAAACCGGCCACATCCGGAACGTCCCCCACCGGGCCGTTCGTCCCCCCAAGTGCGATGAACAAGACGATCAGGCGCACCTCGGTCTTCGTGCTGCTCCTGGTGCTCGCCCTGCTGGGCCGGGCCACCTGGGTGCAGGCGTACGAGGGGAAGGCGCTCGCGGACGACCAGAAGAACCGGCGGAAGACGATCGCGCAGTACGCGCAGCCGCTCGGGAACATCGTCGTGGCCGGTTCGCCGGTCACCGGCTCGAAGAAGACGGAGGGAACGGACCTCGAGTACCGCCGGACGTACACGGACGGCGCGCTGTACGCGGCGGTGACCGGCTACAGCTCGCAGGCGTACGGCGCCACCCAGCTGGAGGGCATCTACTCCGATGTCCTGGACGGCACCGACGACCGGCTGAAGAACCCGCTCGACGCCGTGACCCGGAAGCAGCAGCAGCCGGGCACGGTGATCACCACGATCGACCCGGACGTGCAGAAGGCCGCCTACCGGGCGCTCGGGGACACCAAGGGCGCGGCCGTCGCGGTGGATCCGGCGACCGGCCGTGTCCTCGCGATGGTCTCCACACCGTCCTACGACCCGTCGAAGATCTCCGGGACCTCGGACGGCGACACCTGGCAGGCGCTCACCACCGACGACGACAAGCCGCTGGTGAACCGCGCCCTCCGGCAGCCGCTGCCGCCCGGCTCGACCTTCAAACTGGTGGTCGCCGCGGCGGCCCTCGAGGACGGACTGTACGGCTCGGTGGACACGGCGACGAAGAGCCCCGACCCGTACACCCTGCCGAACACCCGGACCGTCCTGAAGAACGAGAACGCGTCCGCGCCCTGCGAGAACGCCACGATCCGCACGGCGCTCCGCTACTCCTGCAACAACGTCTTCGGCAAGATGGCGGCCGACCTGGGGCAGGACAAGGTGAAGGCGATGGCGGAGAAGTTCGGCTTCAACGACGCCGAACTCGACGTCCCGGTCCGCGCCTACGCGAGCGTGTACCCGTCCGGCATGGACGCGGCGCAGACGGCGCTGACCGGCATCGGCCAGTTCGACGTGACCGCCACCCCGCTGCAGATGGCGATGGTGTCGGCGGCGATCGCCAACGACGGTCTGCTGGCCGCGCCGCACATGGTGTCGGAGGTCGTCGACTCCGACGGCGACCCGCTGACGAGCTTCGAGGACGGCGACACCGAGCGGATCGTCTCCTCCTCGACAGCCGAGCAGCTGCGCAGCGCGATGCGGACCGTGGTCGAGGAGGGCACCGGCACCAACGCGGCCGTGCGCGGGGCCGAGGTGGGCGGAAAGACGGGTACCGCGCAGCACGGCGAGAACAACAGCAAGACGCCGTACGCCTGGTTCACCTCGTACGCGAAGTCCCCCTCCAACGGGAAGCAGGTCGCCGTCGCGGTGCTGATCGAGGACTCGGGCGCGGCCCGCTCCGAGGTCAGCGGCAACGGTCTGGCGGCTCCCGTGGCCCAGAAGATGATGGCGGCGGCGCTGAAGTAGGGCGACCGGAGCCGTGAAGTGAGGTGAGCGGGGCCCCGATTGGCCGTCGGGGCCCCGCACGCGATATGCAGGGTCACGCTCGCCACCGAGCACGCATTCGAACCCGTTCACCGAACCACTGATCCTGTACTCACCTCGCGGAGGACCGCCGTGCGCCTGCCCCGTTCCCTGTCCGGCTGGACGATCGCGGTCTTCGGCGTGCTCGCCGCCGCACTGGGTGTGGTGGGACTGGTCGTACCGGACGCGCTGCTCACGGTGATGGGCTTCGAGCCGGTCCCCGACGGCGCTCGCGCGGACGGCGACCACACCCTGGTCTTCCTCACCGCCTCCTCGATGGCCGCGCTCAACATGGGCGTCTACTACGTCCTCGCCGCGCTCGCCGACTGGAAGCCGTTCTTCCGCTGGACCGTCCCCTTCCGGCTGCTCACCTGCGCGGTCTTCACCCTCGCGGTCGTCAGTGGCCGCGCCCCCGCGGGCTTCCTGGGCGTCGGCCTGTGGGAAGGCCTCGGCGCGGTGGTGACGGGGCTCGCCCTGCGCTCCGAGAAGGCGCACGCGGAGCCTCCGTACGAGGGGCAGGGCGCCGGCGCGTGAGGCGCGAGGTGACGAGCGGCCGGTCGAACACGGGAGCCGGCGGTCGGTGCCGGACGACGACGCGCTGTGCGAGGCGGGCCGTGCAGCGCTGCGCGCGATCGAAGGCGGTGCCTCCCCGGATCCTTAGGGTCGGGGGCGCCGCGTCCCCTGCTCCTTAGGGAAGATGCCCGATCCCCCGGGGCCACCTCAGAGACCAGCCTGTGGCCATGCGCTGGTATCTGACAGGAATCGTCGTGTCCGGATTCGGTACGACGGCGATGTGGCTGGTCTCCGGGATCTGGGTCAAGTCTCTGACGGGCTCCGACAGTCTCGCGGCCCTGGCCGCCTTCGCCCTCTGGGCACCCGTTCTGCTCGGGCCGCTGCTCGGTACGCTCGCGGACCGGGTGCGGCGGCGGCCGCTCCTGATCGTCCTCGACCTCGCGGCGGCCGCGCTCCTCCCGGTCCTCCTGTGGGTGGACTCGGCGGACCGGGTGTGGCTGCTCTTCGCCGTCCTCGTCCTGTACGGGGCACAGGGCGCCGTCCACGAGGCGGCGGAGCAGGCCCTGGTGGCCACCGTGATGGACGAGAAGCGGCTCGGCACCTTCAACGGGCTGCGGATGACCGCGAACGAGTCGACGAAGCTGATCGCCCCGCTCGTGGCGGCGGGCCTCTTCGCCGCGTACGGCGGGGGGACCGTCGCGCTGCTCGACGCGGCGAGCTTCGCGCTCGCGGCGGGTCTCTTCGCGCTGATGCCCGTACGGGAGGAGCGTCCGGCACGGCCGGAGTCCCGGCACTGGTGGCGGGAGACCACGGAGGGCGCCCGGCTGCTCCGCGCCTCGCCGGTCCTGCGGCCGCTGGTGGCGACGGGCGCGTTCACGATGCTGCTCGCCGGGGTGAACGGGGCCGCGGTCTACGCGGTCGTCGACCGGGGGCTCGGGCACGCCCCCGCGTACGCCGGGCTGCTCTACGCGGTGCAGGGCGTCGGCTCGGTCCTCGCGGGCCTGGTCACCGGCCCGCTGCTGCGCCGGACACCCGAGCGGACGCTGGCCGCCGCCGGTCTCGCGCTGTTCGCGGTGGCGGTGGGCGTCCGGGCGCTGCCGTACGAGGCGACGGCCCTGGCGGCGAGCGCGGCCATCGGCCTGGGGCTGCCGTGGGTCCTCGTGGCGGTGGTGACGGCGGTGCAGCGGGAGGCGCCCCCGGAGGCGGTGGGCCGCGTGGCGGCGACCGCGCACACCCTGGTCATGGCCCCGAACGCGCTGGCCCTCGCCCTCGGCGCGGGCCTGGTCGCCCTGGTCGACGTCCGTGTCCTGCTGCCGCTGCTCGCGCTGGCGGGGGCGGGGTGGGCGGCGGCGGTCGCGGTACGGGGGCGGGGCGGGCGCGACCAGGGGACGCCCGCCCCGGACGCCACGGCGGCGGTCGGCTGACGGCCCTGCCCCCAGGGTCCCCCGGCCGGGCCGGGCGGCCCCGCCGCGCGCTCGCGGTGCGGGGCGACCGGTGGGCGGCGAGCATGGAAGAAAGCGCGGCGCGGCGGGAGGAGGGCAGTGTGACGGCCGGTTCCTTCCCGGGGACGGCGGGGCGGGTCGGTGTGCCCCTCGACGGCAAGGGCCTTCTCGACGTGCTGGGGGTCGCCGCCGTCGTCATCGACGCCCACGGCCGGATCGTGCTCTGGAGCCCGCAGGCCGAGGATCTCTTCGGCTTCGGCGCCGACGAGGCCCTGGGCCAGTACATGGCCCGGCTGGTCGTCGGGGCCGACCACCGGGAGGAGGCGCTGCGCCTCTTCGGAGAGGTGCTGCGCGAGGGCTCGACCTGGGCGGGGGTCTTCCCCGTACGGCACAAGGACGGCACCGTACGGAACGTGGAGTTCCGCAACATGCGGCTCACCGACGACCTGGGGGGTCTGTACGCGCTCGGCATCGCCGCCGACCGCTCGGCCGTCGAACGGGTCGAGGCCGAGCTCGCGCTCTCCGACCGGCTCGTGTCCCAGTCCCCGATCGGCCTCGCCGTCCTGGACACCGACCTGCGCTACGTCCTGGTGAACCCCGCCCTGGAGAGGATCAACGGGATCCCGGCCGCGATGCACCTCGGACGGCGGATCGGCGAGATGGTGCCCGAGATCGACGCCCCGGCCCTCGAAGCCGCGCTGCGCGCCGTCCTGACCACGGGCACACCGCTGCTCGACCACCCCACCGTCGGACGGACCCCGGCCGACCCTGACCACGACCACGCCTGGTCGGTGTCCTTCTACCGCCTGGAAGGACCGGAGGACCGGATCCTGGGGGTCGCCGCCTCCGTGATCGACGTGACCGAGCGGATGCGGGCGGACGCGGACGCCGACCGCTCCCGGCGGCGGCTGGCCCTCATCGCGGACGCCTCGGCCCGGGTCGGCACCACCCTGGAGGTGGAGAAGACCGCCGACGAGCTGGCCTCGGTGGTGGTGCCGGAACTCGCCGACATCGCCGCGGTCGACGTCCTCGACTCCGTCCTCGCCCTGCGCAGGCCCGGCGCTCCTGAGGAGGGGCCCGAACTGTTCCGGGCCCTCGCGGTGAAGGCCGCGGGCCGGACGGAGGCGCTGCCGGCCGCGGACCCGCCCGGGGCGATCACCATGTACGGGGCCGACCGGCTCGTCACCCGGTGCGTGCACACCGGGCTGCCCGTCCTGGTGGAACGCGTCGGCCCCGGCGATCTGTCCCGGATCGCGCGGAGCCCCGAGGCGGCCGAGCTGCTCGCCCGGGCGGGGGTGCACTCGTATCTGGCGGTGCCGCTGATCGCGCGCGGCGAGGTACTCGGCGCGCTCGACCTCAAGCGGGACCGCAACCGACTGCCCTTCGACGGTGACGACGTGCTGCTCGCGACGGAGCTCGCGGCCCGCGCGGCGGTCAGCATCGACAACGCGCGCTGGTACCAGAGCGTGCGGAACTCGGCGGTGACGCTCCAGCGCAGTCTGCTGCCGGGCGTGCCGCCGGATCAGACGGGTCTGGAGGTCGCGGCCCGCTACCAGCCCGCGCAGGCGTCGAGCGAGGTCGGGGGCGACTGGTACGACGTGATCCCGCTGCCCGACGACAAGACGGCGCTGGTCGTCGGGGACGTGATGGGCAGCGGGATCGACGCGGCGGCGGCGATGGGCCGGCTGCGGACCGCCACCTGCGCGTTCGCCGACCTCGATCTCCCGCCCTCCGAGGTCCTGCGGCATCTGGACCGGATCACGGCGGGCCTGGAGCACTACATCGCGACCTGCCTGTTCGCCGTGCACGACCCGGAACTCGACCGGGTCCGGATCTCGAACGCGGGGCATCTGCCGCCGGTACGGATCCCGGCGGACGGCCCGGCCGAGCTGGTGTCCGTACCGCCGGGAACGCCGCTCGGAGTGGGCGGCGGCACGTTCCGCACGACCTGGGTGCCCTTCCGGCCGGGCGACCGGCTCGTGCTCTACACGGACGGTCTGATCGAGACCCGCCACGAGGCGATCGACGAGCGGCTCGCCCTGCTCGTGGGCCTCCTCGACGACATGCGCGGTCCCCTCGAGGAGACCTGCGACCAGCTCCTCCGGGCCCTGCGCCGGCCCGGTGCTCCGGACGACGTCGCGCTGCTCATCGCCCGGAGCACGGGATGACGGCCCGGGACGGGGCGCGCGGGAAGGACGCCGGGGCGCGGCGGAACCCTTCCGGCAGGCGCGGGACGGGGCTGCGGAGCGTGGCCGGGCAGGTCTTCGCCCTGGAGGCGCTGATCGCGCTCCTGGTGATCGCGGCGGCCGTGTTCGTGACGTTCTACCAGGCGCGCAGCGACACCCAGCGGGACGCCGAGGTCCGCTCGCTCGCGGTCGCGGAGGCCTTCGCGAAGGCACCGGGCATCGACGCGGCCCTCGCCTCGCCCGACCCGACGGCCGTGCTCCAGGAACGGGCGGAACAGACCCGGCGGGCGACGGGGGTGGACTTCATCGCCGTCCTGAACCGGGACGGGGTGCGCTACACCGACTCGGAACCGGAGCTGATCGGCCGCAAGGCGACCGGTGACCTCAACCGGGCGGTGGTGGACGGCGAGTCCTACACGGAGCTGTTCCGGGGCGCGCCCAACGACGCCGTACGGGCCGTGGTCCCCGTCGTGAACGACCAGGGCCGGATCGTCGGACTGGTCACGAGCGGCGTCGAGGTGCAGAACATCACGGACGCCGTACGCAACCGGCTGCCGCTGCTCATCGGCGTGGCGGGCGGCGCGCTCGCGGTCGCCGTGGGCGGGGCCGCCCTGGTGAGCCGTCGGCTGCGGCGGCAGACGCACGGCCTCGGACCGGCCGAGATGACACGGATGAAGGAGCACCACGAGGCGGTCCTGCACGCGGTGCGCGAAGGCGTCCTGATCGTGGGCCCGGACCGCCGGCTGCTCCTCGCCAACGACGAGGCGCGCCGTCTGCTCGGCCTGACGCCGGACATGGAGCGGCTGCACGTGTCGGAGCTCGGGCTCGACGCCCGGACGGTCGAGCTCCTGGAGTCGGGCCGGTCCGCGACGGACGAGGTGCACCGGGCGGGCGACCGGCTCCTCGCGGTGAGCGTGCGGCCCACGCTCCCGGCCGGGCGGGAGTCCGGCTGTGTGATGACGATGCGGGACACCACCGAGCTGGCCGCCCTGACAGGCCGGGCGGCGGTGGCCCGCGGCCGGCTCCAGCTGCTCTACGAGGCGGGCGTACGGATCGGGACGACCCTGGAGGTCGTCCGGACGGCGGAGGAGCTGGCGGAGGTCGCGGTGCCGCGGTTCGCGGACTTCGCGACGGTGGAGCTGCTCGAACCGGTACTGCGTGGCGAGGAACCGCCGCCGTCCTCGCCGGCGACCACGGAGATGCGGCGGACGGCGCTGAGCGGGCTGCGGCCCGACCAGCCGCTCCAGCCGGTCGGGGACACCATTCGGTTCGACGTCCCCAGCACCCCGATGGCGACGGCCCTGAGCGCGGGACACGCGATGGCGCAGGCGGAGCTGGCCTCGGCGGAGGGCTGGCGGGAGCAGGACCCGGAGGGGGCGGCGCAGGCCCTCGCCTACGGGATGCACTCGCTGCTCACGGTGCCGCTGCTGGCCCGTGGGGTGGTTCTGGGGATGGCGAACTTCTGGCGGGCGGACACGCCCGAGCCGTTCGGCGAGGAGGACCTGTCGTTCGCGGAGGAGCTGGCGGCGCGGGCGGCGGTCGCCATCGACAACGCGCGCCGGTTCACCCGGGAGCACGCGATGGCGGTGACGCTCCAGCGGAGCCTGCTGCCGCGGGTGCTGCCGGACCAGAGCGCGGTGGACGTGGCGTACCGCTATCTCCCGGCGAAGGCGGGGGTGGGCGGCGACTGGTTCGACGTGATCCCGCTGCCGGGTGCGCGGGTGGCGCTCGTCGTCGGGGACGTCGTCGGGCACGGGCTGCACGCGGCGGCCACCATGGGGCGGCTGCGGACGGCGGTGCACAACTTCTCGACGCTCGACGTGCCGCCGGACGAGCTCCTCGGGCATCTCGACGAGCTGACGGGCCGGATCGACGACCGGGAGTCGGAGGGCCCGGACGTCGAGGGGAGGCGGCGCGACGAGGGCATCAGGGGCGCGACCTGCCTGTACGCGATCTACGACCCGGCGTCCGGGGCGTGCACGGTGGCGAGCGCGGGTCATCCCGGTCCGGCCCTGGTGGGCGCGGACGGGCGGGTCGAGTTCCCCGAGCTGGCGCCGGGGCTGCCGCTGGGGCTGGGGCTGGGCGACGTACCGTTCGAGGCGACGGAGCTGCTCCTTCCGGAGGGCACCAAGCTGGTGCTGTTCACGGACGGGCTCCTGGAGGACCGGGGCCGGGACCTCGACACGGGTCTGGGGCTGCTGAGGTCCACGCTGGCCCGGCCGGACCGGAGCCCGGAGCAGACCTGCGCGGACGTCCTGGCGACCCTTCTGTCGCCCACGCCGCGCGACGACATCGCCCTGCTCGTGGCCCGCACCCGGCTGCTCGACCGGGAGCGGATCGCCGAGTGGGAGGTGGCGCGCGACCCGTCGGCGGTCTCGCCGGTGCGGAACGCTGCGGCGGCGCAGCTGTCGGAGTGGGGGCTCGACGGGCTCGCGTTCACGGCGGAGCTGGTCCTCAGCGAGCTGATCACGAACGCGGTGCGGTACGGCGCCGACCCGGTGCGGGTGCGGCTGCTCCACGACCGGACGCTGATCTGCGAGGTGTCGGACGGCAGCAGTACCTCGCCGCATCTGCGGCACGCGGCGGCGACGGACGAGGGCGGGCGCGGGCTGTATCTGGTGGCGCAGTACGCGGATCGCTGGGGCACCCGCTACGGCCGGCGCGGCAAGACGATCTGGGCGGAGCTGCGGGTGGGCGCGGACGACGCGGAACCGGTCGTGACGGCGGTGCCGGATCTGGACGCGCTGGAGGATCTGGCCTGGTGAAGCGGGGTGGCAGTGGTACGGCGGGGCCTTGAGGGGGCGATTGCGGAGGGCCGTGGTATACCAGATCACGGCATGCGCCCACCGTACCGCCGACCGCTCCGAGGAGACTCCCGTGACCCCGCCGCCGCCCCGCACCGCGACCCTCTTCCACGACGTACGGCCCTTCGGCGAGCGGTCCGGCGACCTGATCGCCGTGGACGGCGTGCTGGTTCCCGAGGTACCGGCGGGCGCCGTCGTCGAGCGGGTCGACGGCGGCGGGCGGCTGGCGCTGCCGACCCTGGTCGACGCGCACATCCACCCGGACAAGACGTCCTGGGGCGAGCCCTGGCACAGCAGGCGCCCCGCGGACGGCATCGCCGCGTATGCCGCCGGGGACGTGGAACTCTCCCGCGCGCTGCCGACACCGGTGGGCGAACGGGCGCTGCGGCTGATGTCGCACGCGGCGGCCCGGGGCACGCGCGCGATGCGCGCCCACGCGGACGTGGCCCCGGCCTACGGCCTCTCCGGGATCGAGGGGGTGGCCGAGGCTGCGGCGAAGCTGGCCGGGATCGTGGACGTGGAGCTGGTCGCCTTCCCGCAGCACGGCGTGGTGCGGGAGCCGGGGGTGGCCGAGCTGCTCGCGGAGGCGGCGGCGAGCGGTCTGGTGACGCACATCGGCGGCATCGACCCGGCCGGCTTCGACACGGCGGACGGGGCGGCCGGGGGCGACCAGCTCGGCATCGTGTTCACGCTGGCGGAGCGGTACGGCCTGGGCCTCGACATCCATCTGCACGACCGGGGCGAGCAGGGCCTGGCCCCGCTGCGGGACATCGCGGCCCGCACGCGCGCGCTGGGTCTCCAGGGCCGGGTGAGCGTGGCGCACGCCTTCGCGGTGGCCGGCCTGTCGGGCCGCGACCTCGACGAGACGGCGGACCTGCTCGCGGAGGCGGACATCGCCCTCACGACGGTCGCCCTGTCGGTGACGACGATCCTTCCGTTCCGGCGGCTCGCCGAGCGCGGGGTACGGGTCGGGCTGGGCTCGGACGGAGTCAGGGACAACTGGAGCCCGTTCGGCGACGCGGACATGCTGCATCGGGCGTGGCTCGCGGCCTGGGCCCTGGACCTGCGGCTCGACGAGGAGCTGGAGGCCTGCTTCCGGCTGGCGGCGGACGGCGGCGCGGCTCTCCTGGGCCTCCCGAGGGCGGACCTCCGCCCCGGCTCTCCGGCCGACTTCATGCTGCTCGACGGGGAGTGCGTCCCCCAGGCGGTGGTGGACCTCCCGCGCCGCGACGTGGTGGTCCGCGCGGGCCGGGTGGTGGCCAGGGACGGCCACCTGGTCTGACGGCCCCTCCTCCCCCCGTACCGGATCAGTCGCGTTCCACGTCCGCCGTCGTCAGGGAACGGGTCTGCGAAGATCGAAGGAGCACGACATCCACCCGACTGGAGCCGCCCCCATGACCGTCCACCGCCCCGCCGCCCGCGGCACCGCCGTCGGGGACACCCACCAGTCCCTGCGGGAGCGGGTCTACGTGGAGCTGCGCGAGCGGATCATCGAGGCGGAGTACCCGGCGGGCCTGCGGCTCGTGGAGCGGGAGATCGCCGACGAGCTGAGGGTCTCCCGGGTGCCGGTGCGCGAGGCGATGCAGCGCCTGGAGTCGGAGGGCTTCCTCTCGGTGCAGCCGCGCCGGGGTTCGGTGGTGGCGGACTTCGGCCCGGCGGACGCCGAGTACCTCTTCGACGTACGGGAGAACCTGGAGGGGCTGGCCGCGCGGCTCGCCGCCCGGCACGCGAGCCCCATGCGCCTGCGGGACCTGGAAAGGCTGTTGGCGCGGGCCAGGAAGGCCGCTGAGTCCGGGCGGCTCCGCGAGGCCGTCTCCCTCAACGCCGACTTCCACCGGCAGATCGTCGAACTCTCCGGCAACCCGCTCCTGGTGGACCTGATGGCCCCGCTCGACTCCCGGCTGCGGCGGCTCTTCCGGCTCACCTCGGCGCAGTCGGACGGCGAGCCGATGTGCGGGGCCCACGAGCGGCTCTACGAGGCCGTCCGCGACCACGACGAGGACGGCGCGGAGGCGCTGGCCCGCGCCCATGTCGCGGACACCCGCGCCTCCGCCGCCCGTCTGCTGGCCACGTCCCCGGGGGAGCCCGGGAGGGCGTCCTGACTTAATCGGGTGCGTCGGCATCCGGCGGGGTGGTACAAGATCCCGCGTGACTGAGAACCTCGACTTCCCCGCCCTGCTGCAGATGATCGACGAGCGGTCCGCCGCGTTCCGCGCCGCGATCACCGCCGCCCCGAGCCTCGACGCCGACGTCCCGTCCTGCCCGGGGTGGACGCTGTACGACCTGGCGCACCACCTCAGCGAGGGGGACCGCTTCTGGGCCCACATCGTGCGGAACACCGCGCCGGGCGACGAGCGGCCGAGCAAGGACGGGCTGGCGGCGCCCAAGGAGCGCGAGGCCCTGGTGGCCTGGTGTGCGGACTCGACGGAGCAGCTGCTGGCCGCCCTGCGCGAGGCCGGCCCGGACCGGGCCTGCTGGGCCTGGTGGGAGCCGCTGGCCTCGCCGCACACGGTGGCCGCCGTGGCCCGCCGCCGCGTCCCGGAGTCGATGATTCACACCTACGACGCCCAGCTGGCCTCCGGCGCCCCACAGGAGTTGCCGACGACCGAGGCGCTCGACGCCGCCGAGGAGTTCCTCGCCACCGTCTGCACCGCCACGACTCCGTGGCCGGGCGAGCCCGCCACCATGGACTACCACGCGGCCGAGGGCCGCTCATGGCGCCAGACGGTGGACTCCGCCGGCACCCGGTTCACCCGCCTCACCCCGGCGGAGGCCGCCGACAGCAAGCCCACCGCCGCCCTCCACGGCACGGCGAGCGAGCTGGCCCTGCTGATGTACATGCGCGTCCCGGCCGACGCGGTGCGGATGGAGGGGGACGCCGGGCTGCTCCGGCGGCTGCAGAACTGGGGCTGATGTCCTGAGCCCCTGATCGTCGGCAGTACGCGGCGAGGGACTCGGGAAGAGGTGTCAGCCCAGTTTCCGCAGGGCCGTCCGGACGGCGGCCAGGTCCTCGTCCGAGGCCAGCCCGGCGTGGTAGAGCCGCAGTTCACCGGCGCCCGCCTCGCGGGCCCGCTCGGCGTCCTCGGCCAGCCGGCCGGGCGCGCCGCCCATGCCGGTGACGACGGACAGGTTCGCCGCGAGGACGGTGTCCACGCGCGCGTGGGCGGCGAACTCCGCGACCCGGTGCGGCCGGGCGACCACCCCGTCAGCGAGGCCCAGGACGTGCGCCGGGTCGGTGCCGGTGTCGGCACCGCACGTGTACGGGTCGGGGTCGGCGTGCAGCATGACCCGGAAGCCGGGTGGCGCGGCGGCCCGTACGGCGGCCACGGCTGCCTCCTGGAAGGCGCGGGCGGTCCCGGCGCGCCAGGCACCGGCCGGGGCCTCCAGGGCACCGAGACCGCCCGCCGGACCCGATCCGGCCCATACGGGTCCCAGGGCGCCCCGCACGGCGGCGGCCAGCTCCTCGGGGTCGACGCCCTCGCCCCCGTACCCCTCGCGGCAGGAGGGGCAGAAGCAGAGCGACATCAGGTACTGCGCGCGCCCGTCGAGGGCGATGCCGCCGGTCTTGTCGTGGGCGTGGAGATGGGCGAGGCCGTACCAGCCGCAGGACTCCAGCTCGGTGCCGGCGGCGCCCGGCCGTACGGCCGCCTCGGCGGCCAGGTCCACGAGCAGCTCACGGACCTCCGGGCGGGCGACGCAGGGCGCCCAGGGGTAGCGGTCGCCGTAGGCGTTGACGACGGAGGTCTCCGGATGTTCGGCGCCGAGACGGGAATTGTGCGCGAGCACGACCCAGCTGTGCACGTCGAGGCCGGTGGGCGCGAGGGCCTCGGCGGCCCGCCCGAAGGCGTCGCCGGGGGCCCACTCCCCCGCCGGGTACGGGCGGAGCGGGCGGCCGGCCCAGCGGTCCGGGTCCGGCGGGTAGAGCACGGCGGCGTGCTCGGCGGTGACGATCCGGCGGGCGGGGTGACGGGGGGTCAGCGCCCGGGTGGAGTGGTAGGCGGCGGCGAGGGTGACCTGCGCGAGGCCCAGCTCGGCGAGCAGCCCGGGAGCGGCGGGGTCGCCGTCGACGTCCCAGGGGTAGACGAAGGCGCCGGCACGCATCCCACCACCACCGCTCCCGCTTCCGCCTGCGGTGCCGCCGGTTCCGGCGTTCGCCGTGTCCCCGCTCACGCGCCGAGCTCCTTCAGGGCGGCCCGTCCCCGCTCGACAAGGCGCATGAGGGCGTCGACGTGCTCGGGCGCGGGCTCGCTCAGCGGCGGCCGTACGGGTCCCACGTCCAGGCCTCCCCGCCGTACCGCCGCCTTGACGAGCGAGACGGCGTATCCCCGTCCCTCGGCGCGGAGTTCGACGAGCGGCCGGTAGAAGTCGTCGACGAGCCGGTTCACGCTGGTGTCGTCGCCGGTGGCGAGCGCACGGTGGAAGGCGAGGGCGATGTCCGGAGCGAAGCAGAAGACGGCGGAGGAGTAGAGGGCGACGCCGATGCCCCGGTAGGCGAGGCCGGTGAGTTCGGCTGTCGGCAGTCCGTTGAAGTAGAGCAGGTCGAGACCCTCGGCGCGGACGGCGCTGACGATCCGCTGCATCAGGTCGAGGTCGCCGAGGCCGTCCTTGAGGCCGATGATGCCGTCCGTACGGGCGAGGGCGACGGCCGTGGCCGGGGTGAGGATCGCGTTGTCGCGCTGGTAGACGATGACGTCGAGCGAGGTCGCGGCGGCGAGTTCGGTGTAGTGGCGGAGCAGTCCGGCCTGGTCGGCGACGACGAGGTACGGCGGCATGGCGAGGAGTCCGTCGGCGCCGGCCTCCTCGGCGAGCCGGGCGTACCGGACGGCGAGCGCGGTGCCGTAGCCGGCGCCCGCGACGACGGGGACGCGGCCGGCGGTCTCCTCGACGGCGGCGGCGACGCAGTCCCGGAACTCCTCGGGGGTCAGGGCGTGGAATTCGCCGGTGCCGCAGCAGGCGAACACGGCGGCGGCGCCCGCGTCGACACCCGCGCGCACATGGGCGCGGAAGGTGTCGAGGTCGACGGAGCCGTCCGGCGCGAAGGCGGTGACGGGAAAGAACAGCAGGCCGTCGAGCCGGCCGGCGAGCGGGGCAGTGGTCACGGTCGCTCCCAGGGAAGTCCGTCGTACAGGGCCATCTCGTGCACAGTTATGACTGTCATCCATATTCTTGAACACTGACGCTTCGCACGCTAGAACAGCACGGAAGGGCCGGTCAAGGAGGGAACGCGCCCTGTCGCACACTCTTGACGCTCCGTCGGGCCGCTCCCTAGCGTGTCCACGGTTGTGAATTCCACTCACGTGAATGCCGCGGCGCGCGGTTGAATGCCACCGCATGCCGCTCGACGGAGGAGATCCGCTCCATGCCCGCACCCCGCACCGTCCTGCTCACCGGCGCCGCCGGAGGCGTCGGCACGCTGATGCGGGAGCTGCTGCCCCCGCTCGGCTACGAGCTCCGCCTCCTGGACGTCGCCCCCGTGCCGGGGGCACCGGACGCGATCGTCGCCGACCTCGCCGACCGCGCGGCGCTGCGCGAGGCGGTCCGGGGCGTCGACGCGATCGTGCACCTGGCGGGCATCTCCCTGGAGTCGACCTTCGACAAGATCATGGCGGCCAACATCGCCGGGACCCACCACCTCTACGAGGCCGCCCGCGAGGAGGGCGTCCCGCGCGTGGTGTTCGCCTCCAGCAACCACGCCGTCGGCTTCACCAGGCAGCCCCGCGAGGGCGACCCGCTCGTGCCGGTCGGCACCCCGCACCGCCCGGACACCTTCTACGGCCTGTCCAAGTGCTTCGGCGAGGACCTGGCACAGCTCTACTGGGACCTGCACGGCGTCGAGACCGTCTCGGTCCGCATCGGCTCCTGCTTCCCCGAGCCCACCTCCGTCCGGATGCTGTCGATGTGGCTCAGCCCCGCCGACTGCGCCCGTCTCCTGCACGCCGCGCTCACCGCCGAGGACGTGGCCCACACGATCGTGTACGGCTCGTCCGCCAACACGCGCGCGTGGTGGGACCTCTCCTCGGCCCGGGCGCTCGGCTTCACGCCGCGGGACGACTCGGAGGTCTACGCGGAGAAGCTCATCGCCGACAGGGGCTTCCCGCCGGAGGACAGCGCCGACGCCCTCTACCTGGGCGGCCACTTCTGCGTGTCCCCGCCGCAGTGGCCGCACTGACACGACGACAGGAGCACCCCATGGATCCACGCCCCCTCGCCCTCGTGACCGGCGTCGGCCGTACGGTCGGCATCGGCGTGGGCATCGCCGACCGCCTCGCGGAGTCCGGCTGGGACGTCGCGTTCACGTACTGGACCCCCTACGACCGGCGCATGGAATGGGGCGAGGAGCGCGGCGCCGCCGCGGCCGTCACCGGCCGGCTGGCCGCACGGGGCGCCGCCTGTACGGCCGTCGAGGCCGACCTCGCCGATCCCGAGGCGCCCGCGCGCGTCTTCGACACGGCCGAGGAGCGGCTCGGGCGCCCGGTCACCGCTCTCGTCATGTGCCACTGCGAGTCGGTCGACTCCGGGCTCCTCGACACCACCGTCGAGAGCTTCGACCGTCATTTCGCGGTCAACGCGCGCGCGTCCTGGCTGCTGATCCGGGAGTACGGCCGACGGTTCACCGGCACCCCGGGAACCGGTCGCATCGTCGCCCTGACCAGCGACCACACCGTGGGGAACCTGCCGTACGGAGCGAGCAAGGGCGCCCTCGACCGCATCACACTGGCCGCCGCGCGCGAGCTCGCGCACCTCGGGGTCACCGCCAACGTCGTCAATCCGGGCCCGGTGGACACCGGCTGGATGACGGAACCGCTCCGGGAGGAGATGACGCGCCAGACCCCGCTCGGCCGCCTCGGCACCCCCCGGGACACCGCGCACCTGGTCGACTTCCTCTGCTCGCCCGAAGGACAGTGGATCAACGGGCAGCTGCTGATGAGCAACGGAGGGCTCGCGTGAGACGCACGGTGTGAGCGGCGGGGGCGCCCGAGCCCGTCGGGCAGAGGGACGGGCAGGAGTACGCAGGACCCGGCCGGACTGATACGGGGGAGCCGGCCGGGGCCCGGGTCACGGCGCGCGCTGGCAGCCGGACCTGCTCACCGTAGGCCCGGACGAAGATCATCGCGAGCCACGGAACGCGACCTCTGTCCGGAATGCGCGGTGGGTTGATGCAGGGAAGCCCGCCGGTCAGCGAAAGACGCGCCCCCTTATGCGCCCCGGCGCACGCCGGGCCTACGGCGACCGGCGCACGGCCTGCCCGAGGGGGACCGGAAGCCGCGTCAACGGCACCCGCGCAAGGTCTCCGAAGGCGACTCGCCGTACTTCTCCCGGTAGCGCGCCGCGAAGCGGCCCTGGTGGGCGAAGCCCCAGCGCCAGGCCACCTCGCTCACGCCCACCTCGTCCGGCGCGGCCGCCCGCAGCTCCTCACGGACCCGGTCGAGCCGGACCTCCCGTACGTACGCCATCGGCGACATCCCCACGTACTCGCGGAACGACTCCTGGAGACGGCGCACGCTCACCCGGGCCAGGAGGGCCAGTTCGGTGGTCGTGAACGGATACTCGGGGCGCTCCCGCACCGCGTCCATCACCCGCTTGACGGGGGCCGGCCGCCGCGGCTCCCCCGGGTGCGCGAGCGCCTCGCGCCAGGGGTGCTCGGCGGCGAGCAGCAGCCCGTTGAGCAGCGCCTCCTGCAAGGGGCGCGCCACCAGCTCGTGCCGGGCGAGGCCCTCGCCGGCGAGCGCCTCCGCGGCGACCTGTCGGGCGAAGCGCACCCAGCTCAGACCGGGACCGCGGCTGATGTCCAGGCCGGGCGCGAAGACGAGCGGACCCCGGGGCGGGCGACCGATCAGCGCCTCCAGACGGTCGCGCAGCTCGGCCGCCCCGACCTTCACCGACAGCGTCCGGCAGTCACCGGTCCAGCGGTCGAGGAAGGTGTCGCCCGCCGGGTCGAGCAGCAGGGCCCCGGTATCCGTCGCGACGATCGGGGCGCCGCCCTGGCGCATCTCCATCCGCCCGCTGAGCGGCGCGTTCAGGTGGTACGCGCCCAGCTCCCCGAAGCTCATCCGCACATCGGCCCCGCAGCTCAGGTCGCCGATGACCAGCGGGCCGAGCACGACCGTGTCGAAGCGGGCCGCGAAGGGGCGCCGCTCGCGGTCGACGAGGTCCATCCGGTTCGCGTAGTAGCGGGCGTCGAGCTCCACGCGTGCCTCGTCCACGTCCTGTGTCCGAAAACAGTTGCCGTCGACCGCGCCCACAGCGCCCCCCGCCCCCGCCGGTTCCACCGGCCCCTCCGCCCCCACTGCACCCATGGGTCGAAAGAATATTCATATGACGGATCTGACCGGGAACGGCAGGATGCCCGGCATGCCACGACCTCATGGATTCACGTACGAACAGCGCCGGGACGGCTCGGTGGTCCTCACCCACCAGGGACGCGCCGCCGGTGTGCTGCGCGGCGCCCGCGCCGAGAAGTTCCTCGCCGAGGTCGGGTCGGGCGACGCCCAGCTCGTCATGGCCCGGTGGACGGGCGCGTACCGCTTCGGCAACGAGCGCCAGGCCAGGAACCATCCGCGTAATCAAGGTGGCCGAACCGGCCGAGGGTAAGGGAACGGCAAAGGTGCCCGGTTCGTTAGCCCAGGCATGACCGCTATGACCCCCGGCTCGAACATCCCTCTCACCGCCGCGCGCGTGGCGGTGGACGTCGCCGCCCCGGTGCGGCTCGACGTCTCGGGCCTGCTGCTCGGCGCCAACGGCAAGGTGCGCTCGGACGACGACTTCATCTTCTACAACCAGCCCTCAGGGCCCGGTGTCACCTACCGCTCCGGCGGCGGTGCCGCCCCCGACGCGATCCTGGTGGACACCGGCGCCGTCCCGGCCGGCATCGAGAGGATCGTCGTCACCGCGAGCCCCGACGCCGCGGGCCAGACCTTCCAGGGCATCGAGCCCACCGCCACCCTCCGCAACGCGGACGACGGCACCGTCCTGGCCACCTTCACCCCGCCGCAGCTGGCCTCCGAGACGGCGCTCGTCGTCGTGGAGATCTATCTGCGCAACGGGGCGTGGAAGGCCCGCGCCGTCGGCCAGGGCTATGCGAACGGCCTGGCGGGCATCGCGACCGACTTCGGCGTCTCGGTGGACGACGAGCCCGCCGCCGCCCCGGCCGCGGCCGCGCCCGCCCCCGTCGCCCCGCCCGCCCCGGTCGCGCCGCCGGTGGCACCCCCCGCGCCGCCGGCGCCACCCGTCGCCCCGGTGGACCCCCGGATCGCGGCCGCCACGCCGTCCGCTCCCCCGGCCCCCGCCTCCTCGGGCAAGATCAACCTCGACAAGGGCCGGGTCAGTCTCCAGAAGAACCAGACGGTGTCCCTGGTCAAGGGCGGCCGTCCGCTGCTCTCCCAGGTCAAGATGGGCCTCGGATGGGAGCCGGCGTACCGGGGCAAGGACATCGACCTGGACGCCTCCGTCATCGCGTACGGCCCGCAGCGCAACCACCTGGACAGCTGCTACTTCGGCAAGCTGTCCATCCTCAACGGCTCGGTGAAGCACTCCGGCGACAACCTCACCGGCGAGGGCGCGGGCGACGACGAGGTGATCGTGGTCGACCTCGGCCGGCTGCCCGCCGACGCGACGGGTCTGGTCTTCACGGTGAACTCGTTCTCCGGCCAGAAGTTCACCGAGGTCGCCAAGGCCTACTGCCGGCTGATCGACGCGGCGACGGGCGAGGAGCTGGTCCGCTTCGACCTGACCACCGCCGAGCCGCAGACCGGCGTGATGATGGCCAAGCTGATCAAGCAGTTCACCGGCGAGTGGGAGATGACGGCGATGGGCGAGTTCGTGAAGTCGCGGACCGTCCGGGGCATGGTGAAGCCGGCCGCCCAGGCACTCTGAGCGGCCGGGTCCGCGCCCCGACTACGAGAACAGGGCGCTGTACGCGTTGAGGGCGGGCTGGCCGCCGAGGTGGGCGTAGAGCACGGTCGAGTCCCGGCCGATCTCTCCCCGGTCCACCAGATCGATCAGTCCCGCCATCGACTTCCCCTCGTACACGGGGTCGGTGACCATGCCCTCGGTGCGGGCCGCGAGCCTCATCGCGTCGAGGGTCGTCTCGTCCGGGACCCCGTACACCCCGGCGTGGTAGCGCTCGTCCAGCTCGACGTCGGCCGCCGTCACCGGGCGCTCGACACCGATGAGGGCGGCGGTGTCCCGGGCGATCCGGGTGATCTGCTCATGGGTCGGGACCGGCTTCGCGGAGGCGTCGACGCCGATGATCCGGCGGGCCGGACCACCCTCCTCCTCGGCGAGCGCGGCGAAGCCCGCGACCATGCCGGCCTGGGTGGAGCCGGTCACCGAGCAGACGACCACCGTGTCGAAGAGGACGCCGAGTTCGCGCTCCTGCTCCGCCACCTCGTACGCCCAGTTCGCGAAGCCGAGCCCGCCGAGCCGGTGGTCGGAGGCGCCCGCCGGGATCGCGTACGGCTTCCCGCCGCTCTCCTCGACCTCCCGCAGGGCCAGCTCCCAGCTCTCCTTGAAGCCGATCCCGAAGCCCGCCTTCACCAGGCGCACGTCGGCGCCCGCGAGGCGGCTGATCAGGATGTTGCCGACCTTGTCGTAGACGGAGTCGGGCCAGTCGACCCAGCTCTCCTGGACGAGGACGCAGCGCAGCCCGGCGCGGGCAGCGACGGCGGCGACCTGACGGGTGTGGTTGGACTGGACGCCGCCGATGGAGACGAGGGTGTCGCAGCCCTGGGCGAGGGCGTCGGCGACCAGGTACTCCAGCTTGCGGGTCTTGTTCCCGCCGTACGCCACACCGGAGTTGCAGTCCTCGCGCTTGGCCCAGAGGGTGGCGCCGCCGAGGTGGTGGGTGAGCCGTTCGAGGGGATGGACCGGCGAGGGCCCGAAGAGGAGCGGGTAGCGGTCGAAGTCGGTGATCGGCAAAGCGGCTCCCGGTGAGTGACGGCTGCGGGTCGACGTTCCTGGACACGGGGACGGGTACGGGGCGCGGGCGGACGCGAGGAAGGGCTCACGGGCCGGACGCGGGCGGGCCCGGCCCGACGTGGGACCGGCCCGGGAACGGACGGCCTACCCCGCCGCAGACCCGGGGGACGTGGGGGCCGCGGGGGCCGCGGGCTCGGCGGGCACGGGGGCCGCCGAGGCCACGGCAGAAGCCGTCGGCGCCGGGATTCCCGTCACCTCCGCCACCTCGATGGCGTCGTCCGCGAGCTGCTCCAGGGCCGCCCAGATCTCCGTGGTGACCCGCACCGCCTCCGCCGCGTCCCCCGCCGCGCAGGCGTCGATGAGCCGCGCGTGCAGCTCGGCCGAGCCACAGCTCCCGGCGTCGCCGAAGAGGCGCCGCTCGACCCGGCGGATGAGGGGGGTGTAGCGCGCGATCGTGGCGGCGGCGGCGTGGTTGCCGCTGGCGACGACGAGGACCTGGTGCAGCTCGTCGTCGGCCTGGAGGGCGGCCTCGACGTCGGAGGCGCGGACGGCCGCGGCGAAGCGCTCGTTGGCCTCGCGCATGGCCCGGATGCCCTCGGGCCCGAGCAGGGGGACGCCCGTCCTCGCGGCGAGTTCGTGCATCACCCGGACCACCGAGGCGGCGTCCCGGACGACCCGGCTGACCGGCCGGGTGACCCGGGTGTAGCTCTGCGGCTTGGACTCGACGAGCCCCTCGTCGCCGAGCCGGGCCAGGGCCTCCCGCACAGGTGCGCGCGAGAGCCCCAGCCGGCCGGCGAGGTCGGCGTCCTTGAGCGGGGCGCCGGGGGCGAGGTCACCGCGCACGATGGCCTCGCGCAGCGCCTCGTAGGCCCGGTCACGCAGCAGGGTCCGGCCCACGGGCCGTAATGCGTCCATGGACTGACATGTTAGATGTCAGTCCATGGAGCTGACCAGAGGTCAGAAGTGAAGGTCGGGTGCGGGTCAGCGACGCGGCTGCCGGCGCCACGGACCGGTGATCGCCACCATGATGCCCGGATCCTGGATGTTGGCGAACAGTGTCTCGCCGTCGGGCGAGAAGGTCACACCGGTGAACTCGCTGCCGTTGAGGTCGTTGCGGGCGATCGGGTAGGTGCGGCCCGAGTCGGTGGCGCCGAAGAGGTGCTGGACCCCCTCCCCGTCCTCGGCGATGACGAGCCCGCCGTAGGGGGAGACGGTGATGTTGTCGGGGCCGTCGTAGGCGCCGTCCACGTCCGGGTTCGCGTTCACGCCGAGCAGCACCTTGAGGGTGAGGGTGCGGCGCTTGGGGTCGTAGAACCAGACCTGGCCGTCGTGCGCGGCGCCGGGGCTCTCCTCCCGCGCGTAGGAGGAGACGACGTACGTGCCGCCGTCGGCCCACCACATCCCCTCCAGCTTGCGGGCGCGGGTGATCTGGCCGTCCGTGAACTGCTTGCGGACGGAGACCGTACGGCCGTCGCGGTCGGGGACGTCGACCCAGTCCACGCCGTAGACGGTGCCGATCCGGGTCGCCCGGGAGAGGTCGTCCACGAAGCGGCCCCCGGAGTCGACGCACTTGGCGGCCTGGAGGACACCGGCGTCGTCGGCGAGGGTACGGAGCTTGCCGCGGCCGTGCTCGAAGCCCTTCGGCGGGACCCAGCGGAAGAGCAGTCCGTTGGGGTTGGAGGCGTCCTCGGTGAGGTAGGCGTGGCCGCGCCGGGGGTCGATGACGACGGCCTCGTGGTCGTACCGGCCGAAGGCCTTGACCGGCTTCGGGGCGCGGTTGGCGCGGCGGTCGCGCGGGTCGACCTCGAAGATGTACCCGTGGTCCTTGGTCATGCCGTTGACGCCGGCGCGGTCCGAGTTCTCCTCGCCCGTCAGCCACGTGCCCCAGGCGGTGCTGCCGCCCGCGCAGTTGGTGGAGGTGCCGGCGATGCCGACCCACTCGGCGACGGTGCCGTCGCGGTGCACCTCGACGACCGTGCAGCCGCCGGCCGCGGCCGGGTCGTAGACGAGCCCTTCGGTGAGCGGGACCGGGTGGGCCCACTTGTCGCGGGTGCCCTTGAGCTCGTGGTTGTTGACGAGGTACGTGGTGCCGCGCGGACCGGCGAAGGCGGCGGTGCCGTCGTGGTTGGAGGGCGTGAACTCGCCGGACTCCAGGCGGGTCACACCGCTGTGGGTGATGACGCGGTACGAGAAGCCCGCGGGCAGGGCGAGCATTCCCTCGGGGTCGGCGGTGAGCTCTCCGTACCCGAGCCGGTGGCCGTGACCGTGGTCGTGCCCATGGCCGTGGTCGTGGCCGGCTCCGTACGTCTCCGGGTCGTCGGAGGCGAGGGCCTCGGGCGCGGTGGCGAGAGCCCCGACGACACCGGTGAGGGCGAGGCCCGCACCGGCGACGGCGGACTGCTTCGTGAACTCTCTGCGGTTGAGGGGCATGTGTGGTGTTCTCCCTGTGCTGGCCCGGATGTCGCGGGCCACCCTCCCGCGCCGCCGCGAACACCGCCTGAACGCCATGGGAACACCACCGGACGCACGGCCGGGCGGGCCCCGGCCGGTGACCCGCCGGACGCAAGCCGGGCGGGCCCGGCCGGTGACCGCCGAGGCCACACCCGGCCGGCCCGACCGCGGACCGCCCGGCACCCCGCCCGGCGGTCCCCCGCGGCCGGCTGCCCGCCGGCCCTGCCGCGCCGGCGCCACGACCACCGCTCCGGCGCTACGCCCCCGACCGCGACCTGGCCTTGAAGGCCGCCTTGCGGGCCTCCTTCGCCGCGCCCTTGTCGCGGTGCAGCCGTCCCATCGCCTCCAGGACGTCCGCGGTCGCCGGGTGCTCCACCCGCCAGGCCGCCTCGAAGAAGCCGTTGTGGCGCCCCGTGAGCCCCTCGATCAGCTCCTGGAGCTCCTCCAGGTCGCCCTCCGCGTCGAGCTGGGCCGCGATCGTGTCGATCGCCAGCCAGAAGATCATCGACTCCGGGGGCGCGGGCACGTCCGTCGCGCCCCGCTCGGCGAGCCAGACCCGTGCGAGGCCGCCGAGTTCCGCGTCGTCCAGGACCTCCCGTACCGCGGGCTCCGCCTCCGCGCCCACCAGGGACAGCGTCTGCTGGCAGTGGAGGCGGCGCAGCGGAGATCCGGCGTCCGAGCCGCGCGCGGCGTGCAGCAGCTCGCGGGCGGCGGAGAGCGCGTCGCGGCCGGCCAGCCAGGCGGCGGTCTCCTCGCGGGCGGCGGGCTCCGGGTAGCCGGAGATCCCGTCGAGCAGCGCGTCGGCGCCCTTGTCGGCGAGGTCGCCGACCGCGGGGGCGTCCACACCGGCCTCCAGCATCCGCGCCCGGACGCCGTAGAGACCCAGCTCGGTGAGCCGGACCATGCCGTAGCGGGTGACGTCCTCGTCGTCGATGGGCGGTGCGGGCTCCTCGCCCTCCTCGGCCATCAGCGCCTCGTCGACGGGCTGGTACTCGACGAGCCCGATCGGTTCGAGCAGCCGGAACTGCTCGTCGAGCCGCATCATCGCGTCCGAGACCTGCTCCAGGACGTCGTCGGTCGGTTCGCCCATGTCGTCGGGGACGACCATCGACGCGGCGAGCGCGGGCAGCGGCACCGGGCCCTCGCCGGGTCCGCCCTCGCTGACCGTGAGGAGGTAGAGATTGCCGAGGACGCCTTCGAGGAACTCGGCCTCGATCTCGGGGTCCCAGTCGAGGGACTCGATGTCGATCTCGCCGTCCTCGCCGACGATCGCGTCCAGGTCGTCGAGGACCGGGGCGACGGCGTCGGCGAACACCGCGTCGAAGCCGTCCAGCCAGAGCGCGAGGACGTCCTGGGGCGAACCTGCGGTGACGACCGCGAGGTTGTCACCGGCCGAGGCCCGTCCGGGGGTGTCGCCCGCCTCGTCCGCCTCGCCGTCCTCCACGTTCACCAGGCCGGTGTCGACGGCGAGGCGCCAGGCGTCGCCCGCCGAGATCTCGGCGTCCTCGTCGTCGGTGAGGCCCAGGACCTCGACGGCCTCGGGCAGTTGCTCGTCGACAAGCTCGCCGCCCGCGTCGACCCGGGTGTCGGCGCCGGCCCAGCGGGCGAGCCGTACCGCGTTCGCGAGGAGGGGGGCAGCCAGCGCGTCCCGCGCCAGCTCCGCGTCCGCACGCAGCCGAACGGGGGGAAGGGTGGGGTGCTCCGCTGACATCTGGGGGGTCTCCTCGGCGCGTCCGTGGGTGAAGGGGTGAGAGGGGCTCGGAGCCGGGCTCGGAGCGCGGCTCTCAGCGTAGACGCATCCGGGACGGCGCCCGTCGGTTCACGAGTCCGTCAGCCTTCGTACACCCGTCGACTCTTGACAAGTTGGGCGCTGTGCAAAGAGATTGACGCGCGTAGATTCATCTGCCGTTCCTCCAAGCACCCTCGGAGTCCCCTGATGCCTTCCTCCATACCGAGATCTGCCGGCCGCACCGTCGCGCGCTCCGCCGCGGTCTCCGCCGTCGTCGCCGCCGCCCTCGCCGCGGGTCTGCTGGCCGGTTCGACGAACGCCGCCGCCGAGGACGCCGCCGGTGTCCGCATCCACGACATCCAGGGCACCACGCGCGTCTCGCCGCTCGTCGGCCAGCAGGTCACCGGCGTGACGGGCATCGTCACCGGCGTCCGCACCTACGGCTCGCGCGGCTTCTGGATCCAGGACCCCGAGGGCGACGCCGACCCGGCCACCAGCGAGGGCGTCTTCGTCTTCACCAGCTCCGTCCCGACCGTCGCCGTCGGCGACGCGGTCAGCCTGAACGGCACGGTCACCGAGTACGTCCCCGGCGGCCTGACCTCGGGCAACCAGTCGCTGACCCAGATCTCCAAGCCGGTCGTCACCGTGGTCTCGCAGGGCAACCCGGTCCCGGCCCCGGTGACCCTCTCGTCCTGGTCGGTCCCCGCCGGGTACGCCCCGGAGGGCGACCCGGCCGCGGGGGGCTCGATCAACGGCCTGACTCTGAAGCCCCGCGCGTACGCCCTGGACTACTACGAGTCCCTGGAGGGCACCAACGTCCGGATCGGCTCCTCGCGCGTGGTCGGCGCCACCGACCCGTACTCCGAGCTGTGGGTCTCGGTGAAGCCCTGGGAGAACCGCAACCGGCGCGGCGGCACGGTCTACGGCTCGTACGAGTCGCAGAACACCGGCCGGCTCCAGATCCAGTCGCTGACCCCGATCGCCCAGCAGCCCTTCCCCAAGGCGAACGTCGGCGACCGGCTGACCGGCACGACCGAGGGCCCGCTCGACTTCAACCAGTTCGGCGGCTACACGATCACCGCCCGCACCCTCGGCACGGTCGTCGACCGCGGCCTGGAGCGCGAGACCACGGACAAGCAGCACAGGAACGAGCTGGCCGTCGCCACGTACAACGTGGAGAACCTCGACCCGAGCGACCCGCAGGAGAAGTTCGACGCGCTCGCGAAGGCGGTCGTCGCCAACCTCGCCTCGCCCGACATCCTCGCCCTGGAGGAGATCCAGGACAACAACGGCGCCAAGAACGACGGCACGGTCGCCGCCGACCAGACGGTGAAGAAGTTCACCGACGCGATCGTGGCGGCCGGCGGCCCGGCGTACGAGTGGCGCTCGGTCGACCCGGAGAACAACAAGGACGGCGGCGAGCCGGGCGGCAATATCCGTCAGGTCTTCCTCTTCAACCCCGAGCGGGTCTCCTTCACGGACCGCGCGGCCACCGACGCGAGCTCCGCCACCGGCGTGACGGGCCGCAAGGGCCACGCCGCCCTGACGGTCTCCCCCGGCCGGATCGACCCGGCGAACACCGCCTGGGAGAGCAGCCGCAAGCCGCTCGCGGGCGAGTTCGTCTTCCGCGGCCGTACGGTCTTCGTGATCGCCAACCACTTCGGCTCGAAGGGCGGCGACGAGTCCATCGTCTCGCACCACCAGCCGCCGGTCCGCTCCTCCGAGGCGAAGCGGCTGCTCCAGGCGCAGTCCGTCAACGGCTTCGTGAAGCAGCTCCTCGCGGTCGAGAAGCAGGCCGACGTCCTCGTCGTCGGTGACATCAACGACTTCGAGTTCTCCGGGACGACGAAGGCGCTCACCGACGGCGGCGCGCTGTACCCCGCCGTGAAGTCGCTGCCGCGCAGCGAGCGCTACTCGTACGTCTACCAGGGCAACAGCCAGGTGCTCGACCAGATCCTGACGAGCCCCGGTGTGCGCCACTTCGAGTACGACAGCGTCCACATCAACGCGGAGTTCGCCGACCAGGACAGCGACCACGACCCCCAGGTCGTGCGCTTCCACCCGTAGTGCGCCCGGACGGCCCGGCCGCGGCGGCGAACCGCTCCGGGCCCGTCCGGCCGTGTCACACGCCCGCGCTCAGGCTGAGCGCGGGCGTGTACCGCTTCACCCGGCTGCCCACGAGCCCCGGGTGGTGGTGCACCCGTGCCCAGGCCGGGCTCAGCCGGCCTTCGTCGGCCAGCCACTCCTCGTGGGCCCGCCCGCTCTCCCACTCGGCGTAGTTCAGGACCCGGCCGCCGTCGGTGGACAGATGGAACTGGACGCTGGTCGCGCTGGTCCCCGGCCGCAGCGCCGCGTCCTCGTCGAGAGCGGTGAACACGGTCTCCACCCAGGCCCGCCGAAGCCCCGCGTCGGGTCGGTCGAAGTCGGCCTCGACGATCACGACGACCCCGGGCAGCTCCCCCGTGCTCGTCGCGTCGAGGACGGCGGACCGGTGGATCGGCGCGTAGCGGCGGAGTTCCACCCGCTCGACGCCGGGTACGGCGGCGTCGATCTCGGCGTTCCGGTCGTCGCGGTAGGTGCGCACGAAGTCCTCGTAGGCCTTCTCCTCGGTCCACTGCGAGTAGTGCAGCAGGGTCTCCCCGTCGGTCCCGGCGTAGACGCTGTACGAGAGCAGCCCGAGGTCGGGCCATTCCCTGCTCTCCCAGGCCGTGCGGATGGCGTCGACGGCCGCGCGCTGGCGCTCGGGGGTGCCGACCTTCCAGGTGCTGACGAGGACGGCGCCGACTCCGGGGCGGTGGAGGTCGGGGCGGGCGTCGGGTCGGGCTACGGCGTTCATGAGGTCTCCTGTTCCTCGGGGGTTCCTCGGATCGCTCCACCGTCGTCCCTCAACCTTGGTCGAGGTCAACCCCCGTTCCCGTGCGAGACTTCGCGCCATGATCCTTCGTGACCTGACCCTGCGTCCCGCGACCCGGGCGGAGCTTCCCGCCGTCCTCGCGCTCCTCGCCGACGAGGACACGGTCGTGGACCCCGCCTCGGTGACGGTCACCGAGGCGTACGAGCGGGCCTTCGCGGACATCGAGGCCGATCCGCGCAACGAGATGCTCGTGCTGACGGACGGTGAACTGGTCCTGGGCTGCCTCCAGGTCACGTACATCCCGGGGCTGGGCCGGGGCGGAGCCGAGCGCGCCCTGGTCGAGGCGGTCAGGATCAGGGCCGACCGGCGCGGCGGCGGCCTCGGCCGGGAGCTGATGGAGCGGGCCGCGGGCCGCGCGCGGGACCGCGGCTGCGCGCTGGTCCAGCTCACCAGTGGCAAGCGGCGGACGGACGCCCATCGCTTCTACGCCTCCCTGGGATACGCGCGCAGCCACGAGGGCTTCAAGCTCGCGCTCTGACGCCGCGTGCCAGGCGCCGCGGCGCAGAAGGGCGTTTGACGACAGGTCTCGTCGGAGACGTCCGCTTGGAGGTGGACGGCGCCGGGCTGTCCCCCTGTCGCGCCCGTCGATCATGCCAGAGCCCTCATGCTTAAGTGACCGTGACCTTTCGGCCGAAGCAGATCTAAGTGGACCTACACCGTCCGTTCCGCCCAGACTGCGGGGATGAGCACTCCCCCCTCCCACCCGGCACGCCCCTTCGGCCGTGCGCTCTGCGCGATGATCACACCGTTCGCGGCGGACGGCGGGCTCGACCTCGACGAGGCGGGCAAGCTGGCCGCCCGGCTCGTCGGCGAGGGCTGCGACGGTCTGGTCCTGAACGGCACCACCGGTGAGTCGCCGACCACCACCGACGCCGAGAAGGCCGCGCTCGTCCGCGCCGTCCGGGAGGCCGTCGGACCGGGCCCCTCGGTCCTGTCGGGCGTCGGGACCCCGGACACCCGGCACACGGCCGAGCTGGCCCGCCAGGCCGAGGCGGCGGGGGCGGACGGACTGCTCGTCGTCACCCCGTACTACAGCCGCCCGCCGCAGCAGGCCGTCGAGGCCCACTTCCTCAAGGTCGCGGACGCGACCGGGCTGCCCGTGATGGTCTACGACATCCCCGGCCGGACGGGCACCCGCGTCGAGCCGGCGACGATGCGGCGGCTCGCTGAGCACCCGCGGATCGTGGCGGTGAAGGACTGCGCGTACGACCTGCTGGGCTCGGCCCGGGTGATCGCGGAGACCCCGCTCGCGTACTACTCGGGCTGCGAGGAGATGAACCTGCCGCTGTACGCGGTCGGCGGCGCCGGCTATGTCAGCACGGTGGCCAACGTGGCGCCCCGTCAGCTGCGCGCGGTCCTCGACGCCTTCGACGCGGGAGACACGGCGGAGGCGGCCCGGCTCAACGCCCGGCTGCTGCCGCTCGCCGAGAAGATGATGGCCGCGGGCCTGCCCGGCACGGTGACCGCCAAGGCGCTGCTCGGCGGCCCGGTGCGCGAACCGCTGCAGCCCGCCGACCGGGAGACGGCCGACGGGCTGCGGGGGCTGTACGAGGCGCTGCTTCAGGCGGAGTCGGTGGTGGAGGTCCTGCCGAGGATCGCGGCATGCTCCAGGACGTCCTCCAGCGGGTCGTCGATCTGACCCGTGTGGAGCGAGAGGCTGGGCCCGTTGGTGACGGTGGGCCCGTTGTGGGTGTGCGTCTCGTCCGCCGCGGCCGTCCCGGCCGGCAGCAGGACCGCTGCCATCGTGAGCACTCCTGCGACCATGGGCTTCGTCCTCATGTCGACTCCTCGCCTTCGTCTGCGTGCGGTGACTCTGCGTTCTGTCAACGCAGAGTCACCGGATCAGTTGTGGCTGTGGAGGATGTCGTTCAGCCCGCCCCA
This sequence comes from Streptomyces sp. NBC_00691, assembly GCF_036226665.1. Taxonomy (NCBI): domain Bacteria; kingdom Bacillati; phylum Actinomycetota; class Actinomycetes; order Kitasatosporales; family Streptomycetaceae; genus Streptomyces; species Streptomyces sp. NBC_00691. Next base: position 2,078,283 of record NZ_CP109007.1, read on the forward strand.
GACCGCGTTGTTCGGACGGGCCTCGACGGCGCCGGTGACCGAGTTGCGGCGGAACAGGATGTTCGAGGCGCCGGAGAGGTCGCGGGCCTTCACGATCTCGCCGTCGGGCATCGTGACCCGGGTGCCGGCGGTGACGTAGAGACCGGCCTCGACGACGCACTCGTCACCGAGCGCGATGCCGACGCCCGCCTCGGCGCCGATGAGGCAGCGCTCACCGATCGAGATGACGACGTTGCCGCCGCCCGACAGGGTGCCCATGGTGGAGGCGCCGCCGCCGATGTCGGAGCCGTTGCCGACGACGACACCCGCGGAGATGCGGCCCTCGACCATCGAGGTGCCGAGGGTGCCGGCGTTGAAGTTGACGAAGCCCTCGTGCATGACGGTGGTGCCGGCCGCGAGGTGGGCGCCGAGGCGGACCCGGTCGGCGTCGGCGATCCGGACACCGGCGGGCGCCACGTAGTCGGTCATCCGCGGGAACTTGTCGATGCCGGTGACGGCGAGGTGCAGGCCCTCGGCGCGCGCGTTGAGGCGGACCTTCTCGATGTCGTCGACGGCGACGGGACCGAGCGAGGTCCAGGCGACGTTGGCGAGGAGGCCGAAGACGCCGTCCAGGCTCTGGCCGTGCGGCTTGACCAGACGGTGGCTGAGCAGGTGCAGACGCAGGTAGGCGTCGTGGGCGTCGAGCGGCTTCTCGTCGAGCGAGGAGATGACGGTCCGGACGGCGACCACCTCGACGCCCCGGCGGGCGTCCACGCCGAGGGCCTTGGCGGCGCCTTCGCCGAGGGCGTTCACGGCCTCGTCGGGGGTGAGCCGCTCGGTGCCGGCGGGGCCGGCCGCCTCGGTCAGCTCGGGGGCGGGGTACCAGGTGTCGAGAACGGTGCCGTCGCCGGCGATGGTGGCGAGGCCGGCGGCGACGGCGCCGGTGGTGCGAGGAGCAGTGGTCATGACGGAAAACCTAACCGGCGGGGCCCCGCCCGGGCCAACCGGTCTCAGGTGTCGGTCGAGCGCGTAGGCGGTTCCGACGAGCGCGCGAGGGCCCGTTTCGGTCCTTCCTTCAGACCGGGCACGGGCAGGTGCGGACCGGGCACGGGCAGGTGCCCGGTTCCCGTCCGCGCGCTCACGCGGGGCGCAGCACCCGCGCCAGCATCACGCGCGCGTACTCCTCGTCGTACGGCACTCCGGTGAGCAGGGACTGGAGGCAGATGCCGTCCACGAGGGCGAGCAGGGCGCGTGCGGTGCCGGGGTCGGTGCGAAGGGAGAGGGCGGAGACCACGGTCTCGGCCCATTCGGCGGCGACCGGCCGGAGCGCGGGGCGCCGCAGGGCGGCGAGATAGAGCTCGTACTCCAGCTCCACCTGGGCGCGTTCGCCGCTCATCCACTCCCCCATCAGGCGGGCCAGCGCCGCGGCCAGGTCGGCGTCGGGCGAGGTGCGGGCGAGGCGCTCGCGCAGCAGCCGTCCGAAGCCCTCGTCGGCCTTGTGGAGCGCGGCGACGAGGAGTTCGTCGAGGGAGGCGAAGTGGTACGTCGTGGAGCCCAGCGGCACATCGGCCTCGGCGGCCACGGTGCGATGGCTGAGCCCGGCGATCCCGGAGCGCCCGGCGACCCGGAGGGCCGCGTCGACGATCCGGTCGCGCCGGTCGGGGTCGTGGCGGCGGGGGCGGGCCATCAGTGAGCGCCGCCGAGATTGAGGACGACGACCCCGGCGACGATGAGGACGATCCCCGCGATCTTGGCGAGGCTGAGGGTCTCACCGAGGAAGAGGATGCCGATGGCGGCGACGGCCGCGGTGCCGACGCCGGCCCAGATGGCGTACGCGGTGCCGACCTGGAGCGTCTTGAGCGCCTGCGCCAGGAGCGCGAAGGCCACCACGTAGCCCACGCCGGTGACGATCGACGGCCAGATCCTGGTGAAGCCCTCGCTGTACTTCATGGAGGTGGTGGCGAGTATCTCCGCCGCGATGGCGCCCGCGAGCAGTCCGTATCCCATGCGTACAAGCGTACACAGCATATGTACGGCCGTACACATCATCGACCGATACGGTGTCCCGCATGACGATTCCCCCAGGGCCACCTCCCTACGGCCCTCCCGGGCAGCCGCCCTACGGCTACGGCTACGCCCCGCCGCCCCCGCCGCCGAAGCCGGGGGTGATACCCCTGGCGCCGCTCACCTTCAGCACGATCCTGACCGGCGCCTTCGCCACCTTCGGCCGCTACTGGAAGCAGCTCCTCGGCGTGGGTGCGGCCGCCTACCTCGGCGCCCTGCTGGTCGTCGGTGCGGCGATCGGCGTCGCGTACCTGGCCGTCGGCGACGGCTTCCCCGCCGTGTTCGACCTGCCCGCGGGGCAGGATCCGCGGTGGGACGACGTCCGCCCGCTGATCATCGCCTTCGTCTGCGTCTGGCTGGTCGCCATGGTCGTGTTCGTCGGTGCGAGCGCCCTGGTGGCGGCGGCCTGCCCCGCCGTGGTCCAGGAGGCGGTGCTCGGCCGGCCCACCTCCTTCGGTGCCCTCTGGCGCCGGTCCTGGGCCCGGGTGCCGGCCGTGCTCGGCACCGTGTTCCTGACCACCGCGGCGCTGCTGGTCCCGATGGTCCTCCTCTTCGGCGCCTTCGCCGCGATGGTGGCTGCGCTCGTCGCCGACCTCGGGGACCTGGACAGCGGAGCGACGGCCTCCGACGTCTCGTTCACGATCCCCCTGCTGTTGCTCCTCGCCGCCGTGGCGGTCCTGCCGTTCGGAGTGTGGATCTGGGTGAAGTTCAGCCTGGCCCCGGCGGCCGCCGTGATGGAGGGCCAGGGCCCGGTGGCCTCGATGCGCCGCTCCGCGCACCTGGTCCGCGGCGACTGGTGGCGGATGTTCGGCTGCCTGTTCGCCGCCGGGATCATGGCCTCCGTCGTCGGCATGCTGATTCAGCAGCTCCTGTCCGCCCTGGCGTCGGCCCCGCTGTCGTTCAGCGACTTCTCCGGCGAGGACTCGGCCGCCGTGGTGGGTTCCATGGTCGTCATCCTCACGGTGTTGATCATCGGCCAGCTGATCAGCCAGGCGATCGTCTCCGTCTTCCCGCCGCTGGTCACGGCCCTGCTCTACGTGGACCAGCGCATCCGCAAGGAGAACCTGGCCCCGGAACTGGCCCGCGCGGCCGGACTCGGCTAGCCGGTGGGCGGCCGGACGCGACCGGCCGGGAAGGACGAGAAACGGCCGCGCCCCGAGGGGCACGGCCGTTCATCCTGGGACGCGTGGGTCGATCAGACGTTGAAGCCGAGCGCGCGCAGCTGCTCGCGGCCGTCGTCCGTGATCTTGTCGGGGCCCCACGGGGGCATCCAGACCCAGTTGATCTTCAGTTCGCTGACGATCCCGTCCGTCGCGGACTTCGCCTGGTCCTCGATCACATCGGTCAGCGGGCAGGCCGCCGACGTCAGGGTCATGTCCAGCGTCGCGATGTTCGCGTCGTCGATGTGGATGCCGTAGATCAGGCCCAGGTTGACGACGTCGATGCCCAGCTCGGGGTCGACGACGTCGTACAGCGCCTCGCGGACTTCTTCCTCGGAGGCCGGCTTCATCGTGGCCTCGGCGTTCTCGGTCATGCCGACTTCCTCTCCGCCGCGTCGCCCAGGGCCTGGGCGGTCGCGTCCTTCCACGCCATCCAGCTGAGCAGCGCGCACTTCACACGGGCCGGGTACTTGGAGACTCCGGCGAACGCGACCGCGTCCTCCAGGATCTCCTCCATCGCGTCGTCGGGCTCGATCTGGCCCTTGGACTGCATCAGCTCCAGGAAGGTGCCCTGGATCTTCTGCGCGTCCGCCAGCTCCTTGCCGACGAGCAGCTCGTTGAGCACGGACGCCGAGGCCTGGCTGATGGAGCAGCCCTGGCCCTCGTACGACACGTCCTCGATGCGCGAGCCGTCGTACTTCACGCGGAGCGTGATCTCGTCGCCGCACGTCGGGTTGACGTGGTGCACCTCGGCGTCGCCGTCCCGAAGACCGCGCCCGTGCGGGTGCTTGTAGTGGTCCAGGATGACGTCCTGGTACATCGAATCGAGCTTCACGAGCCGTCCCCTAGCCGAAGAAGTTCCGTACGTGCTCCAGACCCGCGACCAGGGCGTCGACCTCGGCCGGGGTGGAGTACAGATAGAACGACGCCCGCGTGGTCGCAGGAATTCCGTACCGCAGGCAGACCGGCCGCGCGCAGTGGTGGCCGACCCGGACCGCGATGCCCTCTTCGTCGAGGACCTGGCCCACGTCGTGCGGGTGGATGTCGCCGAGCGTGAAGGAGATCGCCGCGCCGCGGTCCTCGGCCGTGGTGGGGCCGATGATCCGCAGGTCCGGAACCTCCTGGAGGCGCCGGACGGCGTACTCGGTGATCGCGTGCTCGTGGCGCGCGATGTTCTCCATACCGATCGCCGAGAGGTAGTCCACGGCCGCGCCGAGGCCGACGGCCTGGGCGATCGGGGGCGTACCCGCCTCGAACTTGTGCGGGGCCGGCGCGTACGTCGAGGAGTGCATCGAGACGGTCTCGATCATCTCACCGCCGCCCAGGAAGGGCGGCAGGTCCTCGAGCAGCTCCTGGCGGCCCCAGAGGACGCCGATGCCCGTCGGGCCGCACATCTTGTGGCCGGTGAAGGCCACGAAGTCGGCCTGGAGCGCCTGCACGTCCAGGACCATGTGCGGGGCCGCCTGGGAGGCGTCGATGCAGACGAGCGCACCGACCTCCTGGGCGCGACGGATGATCGTCTCGACCGGGTTGACCGTGCCCAGCAGGTTCGAGACCAGCGTGAACGAGACGATCTTGGTCTTCTCGGTGATGACCTCTTCGATGTTCGAGAGGTCGAGACGGCCGTCGTCGGTGAGGCCGAACCACTTCAGCTTCGCGCCCGTGCGCTGCGAGAGCAGCTGCCACGGCACGATGTTGGAGTGGTGCTCCATCTCCGTGATGGCGATCTCGGTCTCGTGGTCCACGCGGTAGGGCTCGTCGGCCCAGCCCAGCATGTTGGCCACCAGGTTGAGCGACTCCGAGGCGTTCTTGGTGAAGATCACCTCGTCGCGGCTCGGGGCGTTGATGAAGGCCGCGACCTTGTCACGGGCGCCTTCGTACAGCGCCGTCGCCTCCTCGGCGACCGTGTAGACGCCGCGGTGGACGTTGGCGTTGTGACGCTCGTAGTACGTGTTGAGCGCGTCGAGGACCTGCCGCGGCTTCTGCGAGGTCGCCGCGGAGTCGAGGTACACGATCTTCTTGCCGTCGTGGACCACGCGATCCAGGAGCGGGAAGTCCTTGCGGATCGCCTCGGTGTCGAGGAGGCCGGAGAGCCCCTGATGGGCAGAAGTCACGCGGATGCGCCACCCTTCGTGCTGTAGGCCTCGTAACCCTCGTTCTCCAGCTTGTCGGCGAGCTCGGCGCCGCCGGACTCGACGATGCGGCCCGCGGAGAAGACGTGCACGAAGTCGGGCTTGATGTAGCGGAGGATCCGCGTGTAGTGGGTGATCAGCAGGGTGCCGACCTCGCCGGTCTCGCGGACTCGGTTGACGCCCTCGGAGACCTGGCGCAGCGCGTCGACGTCCAGGCCGGAGTCGGTCTCGTCGAGGATCGCGATCTTCGGCTTGAGGAGCTCCAGCTGGAGGATCTCGTGGCGCTTCTTCTCACCGCCGGAGAAGCCCTCGTTGACGTTGCGCTCGGCGAAGGCCGGGTCCATCTGGAGCTGCTCCATCGCGGACTTGACCTCCTTCACCCAGGTGCGCAGCTTGGGGGCCTCGCCGCGGATGGCGGTGGCGGAGGTGCGCAGGAAGTTGGAGACCGAGACACCGGGGACCTCGACCGGGTACTGCATGGCCAGGAAGACGCCGGCGCGGGCGCGCTCGTCGACCGACATCTCCAGGACGTCCTCGCCGTCGAGGGTGACGGTGCCGCCGGTGACCGTGTACTTCGGGTGGCCGGCGAGCGAGTACGCCAGGGTCGACTTGCCGGAGCCGTTGGGGCCCATGACGGCGTGGGTCTCGCCCTGCTTGATGGTCAGGTCGACACCCTTGAGGATCTCGCGGGGGCCGTTCTCGGCCTCGACGGAGACGTGCAGGTTGCGGATTTCAAGCGTTGCCATGGGTGACTCAGGACTCCTGGGTGACGGAGACGAGCACATCGTCCCCTTCGATCTTTACGGGGTATACGGGGACGGGACGCGTCGCGGGAAGGCCGGAGGGCTTGCCGGTGCGGAGGTCGAAGCTGGAGCCGTGCAGCCAGCACTCGATGGCACAGTCCTCGACCTCGCCCTCCGAGAGGGAGACGTTCGCGTGCGAGCAGATGTCGTTGATCGCGAACACCTCGCCCTCGGTGTGCACGACCGACACCGGCGTGCCGTCGACCTCGACCCGCTTCGGGGTGTCGGCCTCCAGCTCGCTCAGCGCGCAGACTCGGACGAAGGCCATCAGACGGAGGCCTCCAGCTCGGCCTCGATCTTGGCGATGAGGCGCTCCTCGACGTCCGGCAGACCGATCTGCTGGACGAGCTCCGCGAAGAAGCCGCGGACGACGAGGCGACGGGCCTCGGCCTGCGGGATGCCGCGGGACATCAGGTAGAAGAGCTGCTCGTCGTCGAAACGCCCGGTGGCCGAGGCGTGACCGGCGCCGGCGATCTCGCCGGTCTCGATCTCCAGGTTCGGTACGGAGTCGACCCGGGCGCCGTCCGTGAGGACCAGGTTCCGGTTGAGCTCGTACGTGTCCGTACCCTCGGCCGCGGCCTGGATGAGCACGTCGCCGATCCAGACGGCGTGCGCGTCCTGGCCCTGCAGCGCGCCCTTGTAGGCCACGTTGGACTTGCAGTGCGGGGTGTTGTGGTCGACCAGGAGGCGGTGCTCCTGGTGCTGGCCGGCGTCGGTGAAGTACAGACCGAACAGCTCGGCCTCGCCACCGGGCGCCGCGTACGCCACCCGCGGGTGGATGCGGACGACGTCGCCGCCGAAGGTGACGATGACGGACTTGAAGGAGGCGTCACGGCCGACCAGCGCGTTGTGCTGGGCGACGTGGACGGCCTTCTCGTCCCAGTCCTGCACGGAGACGACGGTCAGCTTGGCGCCGTCGCCCAGGACGTAGTCGACGTTGGCGGCGAGCACCGCGTCGCCGGAGTGGTCGAGGACCACGACGGCCTCGGCGAAGGCGCCGAGCTCGATGACCTGGTGGCCGAAGGCGACGCCGCCCTCACCGTGCACGGTGATGCGGATCGGCTCGGTGAGCACCGCCTCCTTGGCGACGGTGACGACCGAGGCCTTCTCGAAGGAGGAGTACGCCTGCGCGGCGACGCGGTCCACGGGCGTGCCGGCCTTGCCGAGGCGCTCGTCCTCGCGGCCGACGGTCTCCACGGTGACGCCCTCGGGGGCCTCGATCTCGACCTTGACGCCCTCGCCGGAGGCGACGGCGGTGCCGTCGTGCAGGCCGCGGAGGCGGGCGAGCGGGGTGAACCGCCACTCCTCCTCACGACCGTGCGGGACGGGGAAGTCCGCGACGTCGAAGGACGGGGGCGCACTCATGCGCGTGGCGACGGTGGACTCGGCGGCCACCGCGATCGAGCCGGCGGTGGTGGAACCCGCCGGGATGTTCTGAGCCTCAGCCATGGCTGTTGGGTTGCTCTCTTCCTGCGTACGTGAAAATCGGTCGCTGCGTGGTCGGTGGGCGGGTGGGGCTCAGCCCACCGAGCCCTCCATCTGCAGCTCGATCAGCCGGTTGAGCTCCAGGGCGTACTCCATCGGGAGTTCCTTGGCGATGGGCTCGACGAAGCCGCGGACGATCATCGCCATGGCCTCGAACTCGGTGAGGCCGCGGCTCATCAGGTAGAAGAGCTGGTCCTCGGAGACCTTGGAGACGGTGGCCTCGTGGCCCATGGAGACGTCGTCCTCGCGCACGTCCACGTAGGGGTACGTGTCCGAGCGGGAGATCGTGTCGACGAGCAGCGCGTCGCAGAGCACGTTGGACTTGGCGCCCGGGGCACCCTCGCCGATCTCGATGAGACCGCGGTAGGAGGTGCGGCCGCCGCCTCGCGCCACCGACTTGGAGACGATGTTGGAGGAGGTGTTCGGGGCCATGTGGACCATCTTGGCGCCGGCGTCCTGGTGCTGGCCCTCGCCCGCGAAGGCGATGGACAGGGTCTCGCCCTTGGCGTGCTCGCCCATCAGGTAGACGGCCGGGTACTTCATGGTGACCTTGGAGCCGATGTTGCCGTCGACCCACTCCATGGTGGCGCCCTCGTAGGCGACGGCGCGCTTGGTCACCAGGTTGTAGACGTTGTTCGACCAGTTCTGGATGGTCGTGTAGCGGCAGCGGCCGCCCTTCTTGACGATGATCTCGACGACGGCGCTGTGCAGCGAGTCCGAGGAGTAGATCGGGGCGGTGCAGCCCTCGACGTAGTGGACGTAGGCGTCCTCGTCGACGATGATCAGCGTCCGCTCGAACTGGCCCATGTTCTCCGTGTTGATACGGAAGTAGGCCTGGAGCGGGATCTCGACGTGCACGCCCTTCGGCACGTAGATGAACGATCCGCCGGACCAGACGGCGGTGTTCAGGGAGGCGAACTTGTTGTCGCCGACCGGGATGATGGTGCCGAAGTACTCCTTGAAGAGTTCCTCGTGCTCCTTCAGCGCCGTGTCGGTGTCGACGAAGATGACGCCCTGCTCCTCCAGGTCCTCGCGGATCTGGTGGTAGACGACCTCGGACTCGTACTGGGCGGCGACACCGGCGACGAGGCGCTGCTTCTCCGCCTCGGGGATGCCGAGCTTGTCGTACGTGTTCTTGATGTCCTCCGGCAGGTCCTCCCAGGACTCGGCCTGCTTCTCGGTGGACCGCACGAAGTACTTGATGTTGTCGAAGTCGATGCCGGAGAGGTCGGAGCCCCAGGTCGGCATGGGCTTCTTGTCGAAGAGCCGCAGACCCTTGAGACGCAGCTTGAGCATCCACTCGGGCTCGTTCTTCTTCGAGGAGATGTCGCGGACGACATCCTCGTTCAGACCGCGCTTGGCGGTGGCACCGGCGGTGTCGGAGTCGGCCCAGCCGTACTCGTACCGACCCAGGCCCTCGAGCTCGGGGTGGCTGATCTCGGTGGTCATGCGGGGTTCCTCCCGGCGGTGCTTGCGGATGCTGATTCAGTGGTCTGCGGGGCGCTGTGCGGGATGAACGTGGTGCAGACGCCGTCACCATGCGCGATGGTGGCCAGACGCTGGACGTGCGTTCCCAGGAGGCGGGAGAAGAACTCCGTCTCCGCCTCGCACAGCTGTGGGTACTGCTCGGCGACGTGGGCGACCGGGCAGTGGTGCTGGCAGAGCTGCTCGCCGACCGGCGCGTTCCGCGCAGTGGCAGCGTACCCGTCGGCGGTCAGGGCCTTGGCGAGCGCCTCGGTCCGGCGTTCGGGTTCGACGGCCTCGACGGCTTCGCGGTAGGCGTCCGCCTGGGCCTCGATCCGGTCGCGGGCGAAGGCGGCCACGGCCGCCTCCCCGCCGGCGTTGCGCTCGATCCACCGGAGCGCCTCGACGGCGAGCGAGTCGTACGACTGGTCGAAGGCGTCCCGGCCGCAGTCGGTGAGCGCGAAGACCTTCGCGGGGCGGCCGCGGGCGCGGGCGCCGTAGACGCGCTGCTCGCGGGCTTCGACCACGTTGTCGGCGACCAGTGAGTCTAGATGGCGACGGACGGCGGCCTGGGTGAGGCGGAGTCGTCCGGCGAGATCGGCGACGGTCGACGGCCCGTGATCCAGGATCGACCGCGCCACCCGGTTGCGCGTCGAGCGCTCACGGGTCGCGAGTTCCTCCACAGGAGCCGCGCCAACGTTTTTCACAACGCCATTGTTGCGTAATTAATCTCGGACTGACAAGCCGCACCGGACGCGGCGGCGGTGCGGTGCGTCACTCAGGTAAGGCTTACCTGACCTGCGGAAACGATCATTCGTAGGATGAATCACGTCGCTCGGCCCGCGGTCCCCGCGTACCGGATCCGGCCGCCCCGAGCCCTCGTACGCGCAGGCCACAAGGGTTCCGAGGCCCCCCGCGCCACGCGGCACGACGACGCGGAGACCGCGCCCGGGATCACCCGAACCGGCCGTTTCACGGACCCGGGCCCCGCGCCGGGAGGACCCCCGGACCCTCTCTAGACTTCCCGTCATGCGAAACGAGTCCGTCGGGTCCGCCGTCCAGGTGCGCGGCCTGGTCAAGCGGTACGGCAACAAGACCGCCGTCGACGGCCTCGACCTCGACGTACGGGCCGGCACCGTGACCGCCGTCCTCGGCCCCAACGGGGCCGGCAAGACCACCACCGTCGAGACCTGCGAGGGCTACCGGAAGCCCGACGCCGGCACCGTCCGCGTCCTGGGCCTCGACCCGGCCGCCGACGCGGCCGCGCTGCGTCCCCGGATCGGCGTCATGCTCCAGACCGGCGGCGTCTACTCCGGCGCCCGCGCCGACGAGATGCTCCGCCACATGGCGAAACTGCACGCCCACCCGCTGGACGTGGACGCGCTGATCGAGCGCCTCGGCCTCGACTCCTGCGGCCGCACCGCCTACCGGCGCCTCTCCGGCGGCCAGCAGCAGCGCCTCGCCCTCGCCATGGCCGTCGTCGGCCGCCCCGAGCTCGTCTTCCTCGACGAGCCGACCGCCGGACTCGACCCGCAGGCCCGCCGCGCCACCTGGGACCTCGTGCGCGAGCTGCGCGCCGACGGGGTGACCGTGGTCCTCACCACCCACTTCATGCAGGAGGCGGAGGAACTCGCCGACGACGTCGCCATCGTCGACGCCGGCCGGCTCGCCGCCCAGGGCAGCCCCGAGCAGCTGTGCCGCGGCGGCGCCGAGAACACCCTCCGCTTCACCGGACGCCCCGGACTCGACCTCGGCTCGCTGGTCAAGGCGCTGCCCGACGGCTCCGCCGCGGCGGAGCCGCTCCCGGGCACGTACCGGATCACCGGCACCGTCGACCCGCAGCTGCTCGCCACGGTCACCAGCTGGTGCGCCCAGCACGGCGTCATGCCCGACGGCATCTCCGTCGAGCGCCACACCCTCGAGGACGTCTTCCTCGAACTGACGGGCAAGGAACTGCGGTCGTGAGCACTGGTACGTACGCCCCCCGGCCGGGAGCCGCGCCCGTCGGCCGCATGATCGCGGCGCAGACGGCCCTGGAGACCCGGATGCTGCTGCGCAACGGCGAGCAGCTGCTGCTCACCGTGATCATCCCGTCGCTGCTCCTGGTGCTCTTCTCCACCGTCGACATCATCGCCGTGCCCGCTTCGAGGACGGGCGGTCCCGACAAGGCCGTCGACTTCCTCGCCCCCGGCGTCCTGGCGCTCGCCGTCCTGTCGACCGCCTTCACGGGCCAGGCCATCGCGACCGGCTTCGAGCGGCGGTACGGGGTGCTCAAGCGGCTCGGCGCGTCGCCGCTCCCCCGCTGGGCCCTGATGACCGCCAAGACGCTCTCCGTCCTGGTCACCGAGGTCCTCCAGATCGCCCTCCTGACGGCGATCGCCCTGGCCCTCGGCTGGTCCCCCCAGGGCGACCCGCTGTCGGTGCTGGTCCTCCTGGTCCTCGGCACCGCCGCCTTCTCCGGCCTCGGCCTGCTGATGGCGGGCACGCTGAAGGCGGAGGCCACCCTGGCCGCCGCCAACCTGGTCTTCCTGCTGCTCCTGGTGGGCGGCGGCGTCATCGTCCCGCTGGAGAAGTTCCCGGACGCGGCCCGCTCGGTCCTGGAGCTGCTCCCCATCTCGGCCCTCTCCGACGGCCTGCGCGCGGTCCTCCAGGACGGCGCGGCCCTGCCCTGGGGCGACGCGCTCACCCTCGCGGTCTGGGCGGTCCTCGGCCTCGGCGCGGCGGCGAAGTTCTTCCGCTGGGAGTAGCGGCGGGGTCCCAGAGGGTGACGTTTCCCGACAAGGCACCCCTCGTGAAAGCGTGCACAAGCCCCGGCCTACGATAGGGCCCGTGCTGACCCCCCTCGCCTCCATCGCCAGGCGCTGGACTCCGTCCCCCAGGACGCTCCGGCGCGCCGCGCTCTCCGCCGTCGTGATGAGCGTGCTCATCATCGTCACCGGCGGCGCGGTCCGGCTGACCGGTTCCGGTCTGGGCTGCGACACCTGGCCGAAGTGCACCGACGACAGCCTGATCGTGACGCCCGAGCAGGGCTACCGCGGCGCGATCGAGTTCGGCAACCGGATGCTGACCTACGTCCTGTCGGCCGCGGTCGGCTGGGCGATCGTCGCCGCCCGGTCGACCAAGCCGTGGCGGCGCGGGCTGACCCGGCTCGCCTGGGCCCAGTTCTGGATCGTGATGAGCAACGCCGTCATCGGCGGCGTCACGGTGTGGATGGGCCTCAACCCGTGGACGGTCGCCGGCCACTTCCTCGCCGCGAACGCGCTGCTCACCGTCGCCGTCGTCACCTGGCACCGGACCGGCGAGGGCGACACCCCCGCCCGCCCGCGCGTGCCGCGCCCGGTCCGCAGGCTCGGCTGGGCGATCACGATCGCCTCGGGTCTGCTGATCGCGCTCGGTACGACGGTCACCGGCGCCGGCAAGCACGCCGGCGACAGCAGCGACGTGCCGCGCATGCCGTGGGACTGGACGGACGCCGCCCACCTCCACGCCATCGCCGCCTGGGTCGTCTGCGCCCTGGCGCTCGCGATGTGGCTGGTCCTGCGCGTGGTGGACGCCCCGCTCGACACCCGGGCCCGCGCCCGCGACCTGCTGATCGTGCTGCTCGCGCAGGGCGTCATCGGCTACGTCCAGTACTTCACCGGGGTCCCCGAGCTCCTGGTGGCCGCCCATATGCTCGGCTCGTCCCTGATGTGGATCGCGGTCCTGCGCCTGGCCCTGAGCCTGCGCGAGCGCCCGCTCCCCACGGCGGACATCCCGGCCCAGGCCGACCCCCAGCTCGCGACCGCCTGAGAGGCGGCACGCCACCGTCCTGTCCGGATCCGCTCCTGCCCCCGCCCGAAGCGGGAGCGGGGGCGGATTCGTCTCTCCCCGCGTCCGGGCCCGGGAGTGCTACGCGCGCGCCCCGGCGGCGGGTCCCGCCAGCCGGTAGACCCGTCGCGCGTTCCCCGCGGCGATCATGGTGGCGACCCGCTGGGCGTCGGTACGGGACCAGGCGCCGTCCATCACCCATTCGCCGAGCACCCGGGTGAGAGCGGTGCGGAAGACGTTCGCCGCGACCACGTGGAGTTCGGGCAGACCGTGGGCGCCGCTGGAGAACAGCAGCTTCCCGAAGGGCGCCCGCTCCAGGACCTCGGCGAGGACGGCCGCCGCCCGCGCCCCGGTGTGCGCGAGCACCGGGCCCAGGTCCGCGTAGACGTGCGGGTGCACTCCGGTGAGGTGCGCGGCGGTCCGGTGGTACGGGTAGGAGTGGAGCAGCACGAGGTCGGTGCCGAGCCCCGCGGTGGCGGCGGCGAAGCCGGCGAGCGCGGCCGGGTCGCGGTCCCCGGTGTGCAGCTGGAGGGGGCGCCCGGCGGTGACCGCGATCCAGAGCAGATGCCGCAGCAGGACGGGGTCGGCCAGCGGGCCGCCGGCGGGGCGTCCGGCGAGCCAGCGCCCCGCGGCCCCGCGCACCTCTCCGGGTCCCGGCGGCTCGGGCGTGTACGTGAGTCCCCGGCGTACCCCCGCGGCTGAGGCGAAGGCCACGGCGTGCACGGCGGCCCCGTGGACGGCCTCGGCGAGGTTGGCGAGGAAGGCCTCGACGGTCCCCGAGGTGTCGGCGACCTGCTCGGCGAGGGGTTCGAGGCGGACGATCTCATGGGCCTCGGCGGCCCCCGTGACGCCGAGCTCGGCCGGACCCGTGAGGTCGTCGGGGAGCCCGGTGTCGACGAGGTACGTGGCGATCCCGGAGGCCCGCAGCAGTCGCCGGCCCGCTTCGGCGACGCCCAGTTCGCGGCGGCGCGCGAGATAGCGGGCCGGCGGGCAGTGCGCGTCGAGACCGAGCAGGGGCGGGCACCAGCGGCGCACGGCGAAGCCGGTCTGGGTGTCGAAGAAGGTGGTGCCCGCGGCGGGCAGCGCGCCGCTCCCGCCGAGCTGGGCGCCGAGGTGGGCCTCGAAGGTGCCGAGGCCGAGCTCCGTACGGAGCACCCCGTGGCAGTACTGGTCCACCAGGCTCGGCGTGTCGATCATCTCGGGGGGCTCCCTGCGTGGCCGTGTCGCTTCTCCACACGTCCTAACGGGTGAGCCCCGCACGAGGTTGTTGCCTCAGCTGTTGGAGGGTCCGCCGATCTGGATACCGGCCATCCGGGTCCACTCGTACGGGCCGGTGGCGACCTTGGCGGCGAACTCGCCGTCGAACTCCTCGTGGAGGGTGAGGCCGGCCTTCTCGGCGGCCTGTCGCGCGATCTCGTAGGTCGGCGCGACGAGGTCGCCCCAGCCGCCGTCGGTGCCGACGAGGACGATCCGGGTGCCCGCCTGACCGATGTGCGCGAGGTGTCCCTCGGAGCCGCCGTGCTCCTTGGCGAAGGCCTGGATCTCCTTGGCGAGCCTGGCCGCCTTGCGCTCTGCCTGCTTCGTTTCTGCCATGAAAAGGATGCTACCGAGGGGTAGAACCACTGGCGACGGCCGGGTCACGTGGTCTATCCCACGTGACCCGGCCGCCGGCCGAGCAGATCATCTGAGCGGAGACATCGGACGGGACGTCCCGGAAAGTCCGCCCTGGGGTGTCCCTAGCGGAGGAAGGGGTCCACCGCGACCGCCACGAAGAGCAGCGACACATAGGTGATGGACCAGTGGAAGAGGCGCATCTCCTTGAGCTTCGCGCCGGTGGCGCCGGACTTGGCGCGGTTGAGCAGGCCGTGCGCCTCCCAGAGCCACCAGCCGCCGGTGAGCAGGGCGACCGACAGGTAGAACCAGCCGGTGTAGCCGAGCGGCGTGAGCAGCAGCGAGACGGCGACCATCACCCAGCTGTACGCGACGATCTGCCTGGCGACGACCTTGTTGGAGGCGAGGACAGGGAGCATCGGCACGCCGGCGCGGGCGTAGTCGTCCTTCACCTTCATCGACAGCGGCCAGTAGTGCGGCGGCGTCCAGAAGAAGATGACGAGGAAGAGGATGACCGCGGCCCAGGACATCGAGTCGGTGACTGCCGACCAGCCGATGAGGACCGGGAGGCAGCCGGCGATCCCGCCCCAGACGATGTTCTGGGTGGTGCGGCGCTTCAGGATCATCGTGTAGACCACGACGTAGAAGAGGAGCGCGCCGAGCGAGAGGGCGGCGGAGAGCCAGTTGACGAGCAGGCCGAACCAGAGCGTGGAGACCACGGCGAGGGAGAGGCCGAAGACCAGGCCCTCGCGCGGCGTCAGGACGCCGGTGACCAGCGGGCGCTGGGAGGTCCGGTCCATCAGCGCGTCGATGTCGCGGTCGATGTACATGTTCAGCGCGTTGGCGCCGCCCGCGGAGAGGTAGCCGCCGAAGCAGGTGGCGAGCACCAGCCACAGGTCGGGTACGCCCTGCTCGGCGAGGAACATCACCGGAACGGTGGTGATGAGCAGCAGCTCGATGATCCGCGGCTTGGTCAGCGCCACGTATGCCTTGACGCGGGCCCCGAACGGCCGATGGCCCCCCGGGCTGGGAGTCAAGACGACCCCTGCGGGTCGGGACTCGACGGCCGTCACGCACACCCCTGACAGAGAAATTCCCAGCAAGCTCCCCGGATGAAGGCGGGGTGAAGCTTGCGCGTACCACGCCACTGTAGACGTTGCCCAGACGCCGATCTTCGCGGGGGTGGGGTCGTGTTGAGGGGGTGTGTCCCAAGGCGTGGACGCGCTTCGGGAGGCGAACTCACACGGGCGGCGGCAGTCTTGCTGTGTCCGCTCATCTGAGGGGCATGCACACGAAAAGAGGGACGTTCCGGCGGGGGTAGGCTCGACAACGCCGGTACACCCTCAGTCACCGGCCCAAGACATGTGGAGAGGAGCCCTGACCCAGGGTGAGCACTAAGCCGACCACCACAGACCTCGAGTGGACCGAGTTGGACCAGCGGGCCGTCGACACCGCCCGCATCCTGGCGGCGGACGCCGTACAGAAGGTCGGCAACGGCCATCCCGGTACGGCGATGAGCCTGGCGCCCGCCGCGTACACCCTCTTCCAGAAGGTGATGCGGCACGACCCGGCCGACCCCGAGTGGGTCGGGCGCGACCGGTTCGTCCTCTCCGCGGGACACTCGTCCCTGACCCTCTACACCCAGCTGTACCTGGGTGGCTTCGGGCTCGAGCTGGACGACCTGAAGGCCTTCCGCACCTGGGGCTCGAAGACCCCCGGTCACCCGGAGTACGGTCACACCACCGCGGTCGAGACCACCACGGGCCCGCTGGGCCAGGGTGTCGCCAACGCCGTGGGCATGGCGATGGCCGCCCGCTTCGAGCGCGGTCTGTTCGACCCGGAGGCCGCCGCCGGCACCTCCCCGTTCGACCACCGCATCTACGCGATCGCCGGCGACGGCTGCCTCCAGGAGGGCATCTCCGCCGAGGCGTCCTCGCTCGCCGGTCACCAGAAGCTCGGCAACCTGATCCTGCTGTGGGACGACAACCACATCTCGATCGAGGGCGACACCGAGACGGCCGTGTCCGAGGACACGATGAAGCGGTACGAGGCGTACGGCTGGCACGTGCAGCGCGTCGAGCCGCAGGCCAACGGCGACCTCGACCCGGCCGGTCTGTACGCGGCGATCAGGGCCGCCGAGGCCGAGACCGGGCGCCCGTCGTTCATCGCGATGCGCTCGATCATCGCCTGGCCCGCCCCGAACGCGCAGAACACCGAGGCCGCGCACGGCTCGGCGCTCGGCGACGAGGAGATCGCGGCCACCAAGCGCGTCCTCGGCTTCGACCCGGAGCAGACCTTCGAGGTCTCCGACGAGGTCATCACGCACACCCGTTCGCTCGGCGACCGCGGCCGTGAGGCCCGCGCCGCGTGGGAGAAGTCGCTCGCCGAGTGGCGTACCGGCAACCCGGAGCGCGCCGCCGAGTTCGACCGCATCCAGGCGAACGAGCTGCCGGCCGGCTGGGCCGAGAAGCTCCCGGTCTTCGAGCCGGGCAAGGGTGTCGCCACCCGTGCCGCCTCGGGCCAGGTCCTCAAGGCGCTCGGCGCGGTCGTCCCGGAGCTGTGGGGCGGCTCGGCCGACCTCGCCGGCTCCAACAACACGACGATCGACAAGGACTCGTCGTTCCTGCCCGAGGGCAACCCGCTGCCGGAGGCCGACCAGTACGGCCGCACGATCCACTTCGGCATCCGCGAGCACTCCATGGCCGCGGAGATGAACGGCATCGCGCTGCACGGCAACACGCGCGTCTACGGCGGCACCTTCCTGGTGTTCTCCGACTACATGCGCAACGCGGTGCGCCTGTCCGCGCTGATGCACCTCCCCGTCACGTACGTCTGGACCCACGACTCGATCGGTCTGGGCGAGGACGGCCCGACGCACCAGCCGGTGGAGCACCTGGCCTCGCTGCGCGCGATCCCGGGCCTCAACGTGGTCCGTCCGGCCGACGCCAACGAGACGGCCATCGCCTGGCGCGAGATCATGCAGCGCCACACGAAGGTCTTCGGCAAGGGCGCCCCGCACGGTCTGGCGCTGACCCGCCAGGGTGTGCCGACGTACGCGCCGAACGAGGACACGGTCAAGGGCGGCTACGTGCTCTTCGACGCCGAGGGCGGCGCTCCGGAGGTCGTGCTGATCGGCACGGGCTCCGAGGTGCACCTGGCCGTCGAGGCCCGTGAGCAGCTCCAGGCCGCCGGTGTCCCGACCCGTGTGGTCTCGATGCCGTCCGTCGAGTGGTTCGAGGAGCAGGACCAGGCGTACAAGGACTCCGTCCTGCCGCCGTCGGTCAGGGCCCGGGTCGCGGTCGAGGCGGGTATCGGTCTCACCTGGCACCGCTACGTCGGGGACGCCGGCCGGATCGTCTCGCTGGAGCACTTCGGTGCCTCGGCGGACGCGAAGGTCCTGTTCCGCGAGTTCGGTTTCACGCCGGAGGCCATCGTCGCCGCCGCCCGGGAATCGATCGACGCCGCCGCGCGCTGACCCGCATACGTACGACTTAATGGAGATGGAATTCTCATGACAGACGCTCTCAAGCGCCTCTCCGACGAAGGCGTCGCGATCTGGCTGGACGACCTCTCGCGCAAGCGGATCACGTCCGGCAACCTGGCCGAGCTCATCGACCAGAGCCACGTGGTCGGTGTGACCACGAACCCGTCGATCTTCCAGAAGGCCATCTCGCACGGCGACGGTTACGAGCAGCAGCTCGCCGACCTCGCCGCCCGCAAGGTGACCGTCGACGAGGCCATCCGCATGATCACGACGGCGGACGTCCGCGACGCCGCCGACATCCTGCGGCCGGTCTTCGAGGCGACCGACGGCCAGGACGGCCGGGTCTCCATCGAGGTCGACCCCCGTCTCGCCCACGAGACGACCGCCACCATCGCCGAGGCCAAGCAGCTGGCCTGGCTGGTGGACCGCCCCAACACGCTCATCAAGATCCCGGCCACCGAGGCGGGTCTGCCGGCGATCACCGAGGTCATCGGCCTCGGCATCAGCGTCAACGTGACGCTGATCTTCTCGCTGGAGCGCTACCGCGCGGTCATGGACGCCTACCTGGCGGGTCTGGAGAAGGCCCGCGAGCGCGGCCTCGACCTCTCGAAGATCCACTCGGTGGCCTCGTTCTTCGTGTCCCGTGTGGACTCGGAGATCGACAAGCGCCTGGACGCTCTCGGCACCGACGAGGCCAAGGCCCTCAAGGGCAAGGCCGCGCTGGCCAACGCGCGTCTGGCGTACGAGGCGTTCGAGGAGGTCTTCTCCTCGGAGCGCTGGTCCTCCCTCGACAAGGCGCAGGCCAACAAGCAGCGTCCGCTGTGGGCCTCGACCGGTGTGAAGGACCCGGCGTACAAGGACACCCTGTACGTCGTGGACCTGGTCGCCCCGGGCACGGTCAACACCATGCCGGAGGCCACCCTGGAGGCCACCGCCGACCACGGCGTGGTCGCCGGTGACACCGTGCGCGGCACCTACGACCAGTCGCGTGCCGAGCTCGCGGCCGTCGAGAAGCTGGGCATCGCCTACGACGATGTCGTCCAGCTCCTGGAGGACGAGGGCGTCGAGAAGTTCGAGGCGTCCTGGAACGACCTTCTCAAGTCCACCGAGGCGGAGCTCTCGCGCCTCGCACCTTCGGAGGCGTAAGCACTTTGAGCGCAGTCCACGGAGCCAACCCGCTCCGTGACGCCGCAGACCGACGGCTCCCGCGTATCGCGGGGCCGTCGGGTCTGGTGATCTTCGGCGTCACGGGCGATTTGTCCCGTAAGAAGCTGATGCCTGCCGTCTACGACCTGGCCAACCGCGGCCTGCTGCCGCCGGGCTTCTCGCTCATCGGCTTCGCCCGCCGGGAATGGCAGGACGAGGACTTCGCGCAGGAGGTCCACGACGCCGTCGAGCAGCACTCGCGCACCCCGTTCCGCGAGGAGGTGTGGCAGCAGCTGATCCAGGGGATGCGTTTCGTCCAGGGCGACTTCGACGACGACGACGCCTTCGAGCAGCTCAAGGACACCATCGAGGACCTGGACAAGGCGCAGGGCACGGGCGGCAACTTCGCCTTCTACCTGTCGGTCCCGCCGAAGTTCTTCCCCAAGGTCGTCCAGCAGCTCAAGAAGCACGGGCTCGCCGACCAGAAGGACGGCTCCTGGCGCCGCGCGGTCATCGAGAAGCCCTTCGGCCACGACCTGGTCTCCGCCAAGGAGCTCAACGAGGTCGTCCACGAGGTCTTCCCGCCGAACGAGGTCTTCCGGATCGACCACTACCTCGGCAAGGAGACCGTCCAGAACATCCTGGCGCTCCGTTTCGCCAACACCCTCTTCGAGCCGATCTGGAACCGGTCGTACGTCGACCACGTGCAGATCACCATGGCCGAGGACATCGGCATCGGCGGCCGCGCCGGCTACTACGACGGCATCGGCGCCGCCCGTGACGTCATCCAGAACCACCTGCTCCAGCTGCTCGCGCTGACCGCGATGGAGGAGCCCGCCTCCTTCGACGCCGACGCGCTGGCCGCCGAGAAGGTCAAGGTCCTCGGCGCGGTGAAGGTGCCCAAGGACCTGGGCAAGTCCACGGTCCGCGGCCAGTACGCGGCCGGGTGGCAGGGCGGCGCCAAGGCCGTCGGCTACCTCCAGGAAGACGGCATCGACCCCCAGTCGAAGACCGACACCTACGCGGCCATCAAGCTGGAGATCGACAACCGCCGCTGGGCGGGCGTCCCCTTCTACCTGCGGACGGGCAAGCGGCTCGGCCGCCGCGTCACCGAGATCGCGGTCGTCTTCCAGCGCGCCCCGCACTCCCCCTTCGACTCCACCGCGACCGAGGAACTCGGCCGCAACGCCATCGTCATCCGGGTGCAGCCGGACGAGGGCGTGACGATGCGGTTCGGCTCCAAGGTGCCTGGCACCCAGATGGAGATCCGGGACGTGTCGATGGACTTCGCCTACGGCGAGTCCTTCACGGAGTCCAGCCCCGAGGCGTACGAGCGGCTCCTCCTGGACGTACTGCTCGGCGACTCCAACCTCTTCCCCCGCGTCGAGGAGGTCGAGCTGTCCTGGAAGATCCTCGACCCGATCGAGCAGTTCTGGGACAAGCACGGCAAGCCCGCGCAGTACCAGTCCGGGACCTGGGGTCCCGTCGAGGCGGACGAGATGCTCGCACGAGACGGACGGAGCTGGCGCCGGCCATGAAGACCGACCTGACGGACACCACGTCCTCCAAGATCAACAAGGCGCTGGTGCTCGGGCGGCGGGCGATCGGCACGCCGGCCGTCGGCATGGTGCTCACCCTCGTCATCGTCACCGACGAGGAGAACGCCTACGACGCGCTGAAGGCAGCCAACGAGGCGTCCCGCGAGCACCCCTCGCGGACCCTCGTCGTCATCAAGCGGGTCTCGCGCTCCCCGCGGGACCGTTCCAAGGCACGACTCGACGCCGAGGTCCGCCTCGGCGCCGACGCCAGCACCGGTGAGACGGTGGTCCTCCGGCTGTACGGCGAGGTCGTCGACCACGCCCAGTCGGTGGTCCTGCCGCTGCTCCTCCCGGACGCCCCCGTCGTCGTCTGGTGGCCGGTGAACGCGCCGACCGACCCGGCGAAGGACCCGCTGGGCGCCCTCGCCCAGCGCCGGGTGACCGACACGTACGCCGCCGAGCAGCCCATCCAGGAGCTGACCGCGCGCGCGGACGCGTACACCCCCGGCGACACGGACCTCGCGTGGACCCGGATCACCCCGTGGCGTTCGATGCTCGCGGCCGCGCTCGACCAGGTCGTCTGCGAGGTGACCTCCGCCGAGGTCGAGGGCGAGGAGTTCAACCCGAGCGTCGAACTGCTCGCCATGTGGCTGGCGGAACGGCTGAAGATCCCGGTGCGCCGCTCGGCGTCGACGGGTCCCGGTCTCACCTCCGTACGGATGGAGACCAGCTCCGGCCCGATCGTCCTCGACCGGCCGGACGGCTCGCTCGCCACGCTCTCCATCCAGGGGCAGCCCGACCGCGCGGTGGCGCTCAAGCGCCGCGACACGGCCGAGCTGATCGCGGAGGAGCTGCGCCGGCTGGACCCGGACGACACCTACGCGACGGCGCTCAAGTTCGGTCTCGAACGGCTCGACGAGGAGGCGGCCGTCACCGCCCCCGAGGTCGTGGAGACGGTCGTGGAGACCGCGGCGGAGTCGGCCGCGCAGGCCGCCCCCGCCGCCAAGCCCGCCACGAAGAAGGCCCCGGCCAAGAAGGCGGCGTCGAAATGAGCACGCCTCAGCTGGTCGTCCACCGCGACAAGGAGCTGATGGCCGAGGCCGCTGCGGCCCGGCTGATCACGAAGATCGTGGACGCCCAGGCCGCCCGCGGCTCCGCCTCGGTGGTGCTCACCGGCGGACGCAACGGCAACGGCCTGCTCGCGGCGCTCGGTTCGGCGCCCGCGCGGGACGCGGTCGACTGGTCGCGGCTCGACCTGTGGTGGGGCGACGAGCGTTTCCTGCCCGAGGGCGACCCCGAGCGGAACGTCACCCAGGCCCGGGAGGCACTGCTCGACCGGGTGCCGCTCGACCCGGCGCGGGTGCACGCCATGCCGGCCTCGGACGGCCCGTACGGCTCCGACGTCGACGCGGCCGCGGCCGCGTACGCGCGGGAGCTGGCAGCCGCCGCGGGTCCCGGTGACCACGGCGGGGTGCCGACCTTCGACGTCCTGATGCTGGGTGTCGGTCCGGACACGCATGTGGCCTCGCTCTTCCCGGAGCTGCCCGCGGTCCGCGAGACCGAGCGGACGGTGGTCGGCGTGCACGGCGCGCCCAAGCCGCCGCCGGTACGGGTCTCGCTGACCCTTCCGGCGATCCGGGCCGCGAAGGAGGTCTGGCTGCTCGCGGCCGGCGCGGACAAGGCGAAGGCCGCGGCGATCGCGCTGTCGGGCGCGGGCGAGGTGCAGGCCCCGGCGGCGGGCGCCTACGGCCGCTCGCGCACGCTGTGGCTGCTGGACGCGGCGGCGGCCTCGGAGCTGCCGCGGGATCTGTACCCGCCGGCGTCCGCCTGATACGACGCCTCGGAGGCCCGGTTCACCTCGCGGTGGACCGGGCCTCCTGCGTGGGCACGGGTTCGAGGAAGGGCGCGAGCAGCTCCGGTACGGCCCCGGCGGCGAAGGCCAGGCCCTCGCTCCGGCCCACGTCCAGGATGTCGTACGCGCCCGCTCCGGCCGCCGTGGTGGCGGTGAGGGTCAGTACGCCGGCCCGCCGCTGGAAGTACGACTGCTTGACGGTCCAGCCGATGACGCCGGAGCGCTGGAGGGCGACCGTGACCCGCCGGACCGTACCCGAACGGGTGACCAGATAGGCGCCGCTGACGCCGTGCCCGAGAGCGCGGTACGCGTCGAGGGCGAACAGCACGGCGACCGGGCCGAGGACGACCGCGCAGCCGGCCGCCACGTACAACAAAACCGGGGTGAGGAGCGCCCCGAGGAGCGCGAGGACCGCCACGGGCAGCAGGACGCTCCCCAGCGCCCAGCGCACCCTCCGGCTGCGGGCGGCCCGGGGGTGGGCGGCGAGGGGCGCCCCGGTGGGCGGCTCCGGCTCGCGCAGGACCTGGGCGGCGACCCGGTCGGCCACCGCCCGCTCCGCGGCCGGCAGCAGGGTCTTGAGGTCGGTGTGCTTGTCCTCGTCGTCCTTGACGAGTCCGGTGGCGACGGCGTCGACACGGGCGGCCCCGAACGCGCGGACGCCGAGCGGCTCGACCAGTTCGATCCCGCGCAGCCTGCGCTCCTCTATGGAGACCGAGCGGGCGGTGAAGAGTCCGCGGGAGACTCGCAGGGTGCCGCCGGGCTCGCGCTCCAGACGGTAGTTCCACCACATCTCGACCCAGAGGCCGAGGGCGCCAACGGCTCCCGCGACGATGGCGGCGAGGACCAGGACGAGGATCGTCCAGGGGATGGAGACGTCCTGGAACCGGTCCCCTATCCAGTCGATGACCTTCCCCTGGGCGCCGAACCACTCGCTGACCTGCATGACCGCTCCGGCCGCCGCGCCGCCGAGGGCGGGGGCGAGGAAGGAGACGGGGGCGTAGCGGATCCAGCGCGGGTCGAGCGTGGCGAGGGAGCGGTCGTGGTCCGGGGCGTCGGCGGTGACGGCGGGGCGGGCGAGCAGCTCGTGGCGCAGCCGCTCCCCCTCGGCCCGGGTGACCAGGTCGAGTTCGAGCGTGGATTCGCTGCCGCCGGTGTGCTCGCCGGTGCCGATGCGGACCTTGACGAGGCCGAGGACGCGCTGGAGCGGGTTGGCGGTGAGGTCGACGCTGCGGATGCGCTCGCGGGCGAGCGAGCGGCGCTGGACGACGAGGAGCCCGGTGTGGAGTTCCACCCTCCCCCCGCCCTCGGCCGGGGGTGCCCCCGTCCCGCTTCGTTCGGTGCCGACCCGGTAGCGGGTGCGGCGGAGGCGGACGGTCTCGGCGGCGATGTCGACGAGCAGGACGAGGGCGACTCCCGCGGCGACCCAGACGACGGCCTGCCAGAGCGGGCGCGGCCCGGCCAGCGCGAAGGTGACGGGCAGCGCGGCGCCGACGAGGACGCCGCTGAAGAGGACGACCCGGACGAGGACGGTCAGGGGATCGAGGCGGCGCCAGTCGGTGTCCCGGCCCCGGTCCCCGCCGGCGCCCGGCGACGGTACGGCGGCCCCGTCCGGCGGCGGTGCGGCGGCCTCGGCCGCCGCCGTCCCGGCCCCGTTCCCGGCCGTCCCGGTGGCCTCGTCGGTCACGGTCTCCGTGGCCTTGTCCGCCGCCTCGTTCATGTGGCGTCCCCGGGGGTGGCCTGGGTGATGACGGTCAGCCGCTCGGCCAGCTCGGCTGCCAGCTCGTGGTCGAGGCCCTCGATCCGGATCGCGCCCTTGGAAGAGGCGGTGGTCACCGTGACGGTGGCGAGCCGGAAGCCCTGCTCCAGCGGGCCGCGCGAGGTGTCGACGGTCTGGATCCGGGACATCGGCGCCACCCGCCACTCCTGCCAGAGGGCCCCCGTGCGGACGTAGACGGCGTCCTCGGTGACCTCCCAGCGGTGCACCCGGAACCACCAGGCGGGGAAGAACGCGGTGCCGGCCAGGCCCAGGACCGCCACGGCCCCGGCCGAGGCCAGCAGCCAGAACCGGGCGGGCCCGATGAGGGCGCCGAGGACCCCGAGGACCACCACCGGAACGGCCGTGGTCACCAGGAGCCGGCTCCGCCACCAGGCGACGGCCCGCTCGTCCACGGCGTTCCTGGGCGGCCGCAGCCGCACCGCGTTCTCCCCCGTCATGGCTCTACCGTCCGCGCAGTGTGCGGTAGGCGGCCACGAGCCCCGCGGTGGAGCTGTCGAGGTGCTCGCCGCCCTCGCCCTCCGTCAGGACGGGTTCGATCCGCTTGGCGAGGACCTTGCCCAGTTCCACACCCCACTGGTCGAAGGAGTCGATGTTCCAGACGGCGCCCTGGACGAACACCTTGTGCTCGTACAGCGCGATGAGCTGGCCGAGGACGGACGGGGTGAGCGTGTCGGCGAGGATCGTGGTGGTCGGGTGGTTCCCCTGGAAGGTCTTGTGCGGGACGAGCTCCTCGGGGACGCCCTCCGCCCGTACCTCGTCGGGGGTCTTGCCGAAGGCCAGCGCCTGGGTCTGGGCGAAGAAGTTCGCCATGAGCAGGTCGTGCTGGGCGACGAGGCCCGGCAGCAGGTCGTCGACCGGCCGGGCGAAACCGATGAAGTCGGCCGGGATGACCTTGGTGCCCTGGTGGATCAACTGGTAGTAGGCGTGCTGCCCGTTGGTTCCGGGGGTGCCCCAGACGACCGGGCCGGTCTGCCAGGCCACCCGGTCGCCCTCGCGGTCCACCGACTTGCCGTTGGACTCCATGTCGAGCTGCTGGAGGTAGGCGGTGAACTTGGAGAGGTAGTGCGAGTACGGCAGCACGGCGTGCGACTGGGCGTCGAAGAAGGCGCCGTACCAGACCCCGAGGAGACCCAGGAGCAGCGGCGCGTTCTCCTCGGGCGGAGCCGTACGGAAGTGCTCGTCGACGAGGTGGAAGCCGTCGAGCATCTCGCGGAAGCGGTCCGGGCCGATGGCGATCATCAGCGAGAGGCCGATGGCGGAGTCGTAGGAGTAGCGGCCGCCGACCCAGTCCCAGAACTCGAACATGTTGGCGGTGTCGATGCCGAACTCCTCGACCTTCTCGGCGTTGGTCGAGAGGGCCACGAAGTGCTTGGCGACGGCGTCCTGGTCGGCGGCGAGACCGGTCAGGAGCCAGCTCCGCGCCGAGGTGGCGTTGGTGATCGTCTCGATGGTGGTGAAGGTCTTCGAGGCGACGATGAACAGGGTCTCGGCCGGGTCGAGGTCGCGGACGGCCTCGTGGAGGTCGGCCCCGTCGACATTGGAGACGAAACGGACCGTCAGGTCCCGCTGGGTGTAGGAGCGCAGGACCTCGTAGGCCATGGCGGGGCCGAGGTCGGAGCCGCCGATGCCGATGTTGACGACGTTCTTGATCGGCTTGCCGGTGTGGCCGGTCCACTCGCCCGCGCGGACCTTGTCGGAGAACGCGGCCATCTTGTCGAGGACGGCGTGGACGCCGGGGACGACGTTCTCCCCGTCGACCTCGACCACGGCTCCGCGGGGGGCGCGCAGCGCGGTGTGGAGGACCGCGCGGTCCTCGGTGGTGTTGATCTTCTCGCCGCGGAACATGGCGTCGCGGAGCTCGGCGACACCGGTGACGGCGGCCAGTTCGCGCAACAGGGTCAGCGTCTCGTCGGTGACGAGGTGCTTGGAGTAGTCCAGGTAGAGGTCGCCGACGCGCAGGGCGTAGCCGGTGCCACGCTCCGCGTCGGCGGCGAACAGGTCGCGCAGCCCGGTCTCGCCCAGCTGCTCACGGTGCTTGCCGAGGGCCGCCCACTCGGGCAGCCGGTTGAGCCTGGTGCGGCCTTCGTTGTTCATCTCGGACATCGCCCACTTCTTCTCGTACTGCTTGTCTGCCCCGCTGCGTCTCCAACCTAATTGATCAGGGGGGCGAGTGACGTGACGGCGAGCGCGAACAGCGCGGCCGCGAGCAGCGCCGGGGTGAGCGGCCCCCAGCCGGCCGCCGCCGCACCGCCCAGCACAGCACCGAGCGGGGCGCCCGCGACGGCGAGGGTGCGGAAGGCCGCCGCGATCCGGCCGAGCATCCCCTCGGGGGCGCGCTCCTGCATGAGGGTCGTCTGCTGGACGTTCCACACGGTCCCCATGAAGCCGAAGACCGCCATGGCCCCGACCGCCACCGCGAGGACGGACACCGTCCCCAGCAGGACCAGACAGCCGGTCTGGACGATCCCGGCGAGGAAGACCGCGCGGACCCGTCCGGTCCGCTCGGCGATCCGCCGGGCCAGGAAGCCGCCGGCGACCCCGCCCACCGCGAAGGCGGTGAGGGTGGCCGCGTATCCCGCGTTCCCGGCGTGGAGACCGTCGGCGACCAGGACGACGAGCGTGGCGATGAGGGCGCCCATGCCGATGTTGCAGAGGGTGGTGGCGGTGCAGAGCCATCGCAGGGACCGGTCCGCGCGCAGTACGGCGAGCCCCTCGGCCATCTCGGCCCAGAGGGTGGATCCGGCGGGGCGGGGCGGCCGCGGGGGTGCCCCGGTCCGCAGGGAGGCGATGAGGAGCGCCGCCAGGACGTAGGTGGCGGCGTCCGCGGCGTACGGCACGGCGGGCCCTGCGATGAGCAGGGCGGGCACGAGGGGGGCGGCGAGGAGCCCGCCCGCGAGCTGCTGACCGGTCATCAGACGGGCGTTGGCCCCGGCCAGGGTCTCGGCGGGCACGAGGGAGGGAAGCAGCGCGGTGGCGGCGTTGTCGAAGAGGGTCTGCAGGGTGGTGAGCGCGAGGGCGAGGACCAGGAGGAGGGCGATGCCGGCGTGTCCGAGGGCGACGGCGACGGCGAACCCGGCCATGAGCACGCCGCGTACGAGGTCGACGGCCCACATGGCCCGCCGCTGGTCGACCCGGTCGGCGACGGCTCCGCCGAGCAGTCCGAAGAGCAGCCAGGGCAGATAGCCGCAGGCGGTGACGGAGGCGATGAGGAGGGGGTCGTCGGTGAGGGTGGCGGCGAGCAGCGGCATCGCGGCGGTGCGCAGGGAGTCGCCGAAGCGGGAGACGACCGCGGCCGTCCACAGCCTCCCGAAGCCGCCCCGCCAGGCGGGCACGGCCCTGCCGCCCACTGTCGCCGTCATCGTCATGGTGCGCGCCCTCGTCCGTTCCCGGACCCGAAGATCCCTTCCCGGCCGACGCTAGCGGGCACCACTGACAACGGGCCTTCCCGCGTGCGGAGATGGCGGGACGGGGACCCCGGGGACGCCGAACGGGCCTTGTCCGCGAACCGAATTCGCGGGCAGGGCCCGTTCGTCACATCGTCACACCGCGCTCAGATCTCACCGCGCAGCTTGGCCAGCGCCTCGGCGAGGATCGCCTCGCCGTCCGCGTCGCTGCGCCGCTCACGCACATAGGCGAGGTGGGTCTTGTACGGCTCCGTGCGCGGCGGGTCCGGCGGGTTGTCCCGGTCCTGACCGGCCGGGAAGCCGCACCGTGGGCAGTCCCAGGTCTCGGGGATCGCCGCGTCGCTGGCGAAGCTCGGCTGCGTCTCGTGCCCGTTCGAGCACCAGAAGGAGATGCGGGCGCGCGGCGCCGATTCGCCTCGCTCGGCCTCGCCCATCGGCCCCGCCCCGACCCGGCTTCCCCGGATCGCGTTGCCACTTGCCACGGTCGTAACTCCCTGCGTGATGGTGCTCGAAGATGCCCCAGTCTACGTAAGGCCCAACGCGCGTCCAGTGTTCGGAGTTACCCGTCCAACTTCATCAGCAGACCAAGTACCACAATGCAGGCGAACCAGAGCAGACCGACCACGACGGTGATGCGGTCCAGGTTGCGCTCGGCGACCGAGGAGCCGCCGACGGAGGACTGCATTCCGCCTCCGAACATGTCGGAGAGGCCGCCACCCTTGCCCTTGTGCATCAGCACGAGCAGCATCAGCAGCCCGCTGAAGACGATGAGGGCGATCGAGAACCCCATAACCACGGCTGGACCAACTTCCTCGGACTTATACGGACGGGGGCCGGGCACCTGCCCGACCCCCGCAAGGGTACGACGTAACTCCGCTACCGCATACTCACTGGTCGCGGAAGCGGACGATCTTGACGAACTCGTCGGCGTCCAGAGCCGCGCCGCCCACCAGGGCACCGTCGACGTCCGGCTGCGCCATGATCGCGCCGACGTTGCCCGACTTGACCGAGCCGCCGTACTGGATGCGGACCTTGTCGGCCAGCTCCTGCGAGTACAGCTCCGCGAGGCGGCCGCGGATCGCTCCGCAGACCTCCTGGGCGTCGTCGGGGGTGGCGACCTCGCCGGTGCCGATGGCCCACACCGGCTCGTACGCGATCACGATCGTCTCGGCCTGCTCGGCCGGGACGTCCTTCAGACCGCCGTCGAGCTGGGCGAGGGTGTAGGCGACCTGGTCGCCGGCCTTGCGGATGTCCAGGCCCTCGCCGACGCAGAGGATCGGGGTCACGCCGTGCTTGAAGGCGGCCTTCACCTTGGCGTTGCAGACCTCGTCGTTCTCGGCGTGGTACTGCCGGCGCTCGGAGTGGCCGACGGCGACGTAGGCGCACTTCAGCTTGGACAGCATCAGGCCCGAGATCTCGCCGGTGTAGGCACCGGAGTCGTACGCCGAGATGTCCTGGGCGCCGTACTTGATCTTGAGCTTGTCGCCGTCGACCAGGGTCTGTACGGACCGCAGGTCGGTGAAGGGGACCAGGACCGCGACCTCACAGGCGTCGTAGTCCTTGTCCGTCAGGGCGAAGGCCAGCTTCTGGACGTGGGCGATGGCCTCGAGGTGATTGAGGTTCATCTTCCAGTTGCCCGCCATCAGCGGGGTGCGGGTGCTGCTCATGAAAGGGTCAGTCCTCCAGTGCGGCGAGGCCGGGAAGCGTCTTGCCCTCGAGGTACTCGAGGGAGGCGCCGCCGCCGGTCGAAATGTGGCCGAATGCCTTCTCGTCGAAGCCCAGGATGCGGACGGCGGCGGCGGAGTCGCCACCACCGACGACCGTGAAGGCCGGGGATTCGACGAGCGCCTGGGCGACGGCCTTGGTGCCCTCGGCGTAGTCGGGGTGCTCGAAGACGCCCATCGGACCGTTCCAGAAGACGGTGCCGGCGTCGGCGAGCTTCGAGGCGTAGAGCTTACGGGTCTCCGGGCCGATGTCCAGGCCCTCCTCGTCCGCCGGGATGGCGTCCGCGGCGACCGTGGTCGGGTGGGCCGGAGCCTTGGTCTTCAGGTCCGGGAATTCGGGCGAGACCAGGACGTCGACGGGGAGGACGAACTCCACGCCGCGCTTCTCGGCGCGCTCCAGGTACTCCAGGACCGCCGGGATCTGGTCCTCCTGGAGCAGCGAGATGCCGACCTCGTGGCCCTGGACCTTGAGGAAGGTGTACGCCATGCCGCCACCGATGAGGATGCGGTCGGCCTTCTCCAGGAGGTGGTCGATCACGCCGAGCTTGTCGGAGACCTTGGCGCCGCCGAGCGCGACCACGTACGGCCGCCGCACGTCCTCCGTGAGCTTCTTCAGGACGCCGACCTCGGTGGCGATGAGGTAGCCCGCGGCGTGCGGCAGGCGCGCCGGGAGGTCGAAGACCGAGGCGTGCTTGCGGTGCACGGCACCGAAGCCGTCGCCGACGTAGACGTCGGCGAGGGTGGCGAGCCGGTCCGCGAACGCGCCGCGCTCGGCGTCGTCCTTGGAGGTCTCGCCGGCGTTGAACCGGAGGTTCTCGATCACGGCGACCCCGCCGTCGGAGAGGCCCGCGACGGTGGCGGTGGCGGAGTCGCCGACCGTGTCCGTCGCGAAGGCCACCTCGGCGCCGAGGAGCTCGCCGAGCCGCGCGGCGGCCGGGGCGAGCGAGAACGCCGGGTCCGGGGCGCCCTTCGGGCGGCCCAGGTGCGAGGCGACCACGACACGGGCACCCGCGTCGGCGAGCGCCTTGACCGTGGGCACGACGGCGCGGATGCGGCCGTCGTCGGTGATGGTGGTGCCGTCGAGCGGCACGTTGAGGTCGGCGCGGACGAACACCCGCTTGCCGGAGACGCCTTCGGCGAGAAGCTCGTCGATCGTCTTCATCTGTCACAGACTCCTTGGTACGCGGTGGAGCACACAAACAGGGCTCGCACAGCGCGGCGTTGCGCTGCCCGAGCCCTGCTCACATCGAAAGCCTGCCCTGAAGTCTAGAGCTGACCGCCGACGAAGACGGTGAGGTCGACGAGACGGTTGGAGTAGCCCCACTCGTTGTCGTACCAGCCGAGGATCTTGACCGTGTTGCCTTCCTGGACCATGGTCAGGGAGGCGTCGAAGGTGCAGGACGCCGGGTCGCTGACGATGTCCGAGGAGACGATCGGGTCCTCGGTGTAGAAGAGGATGCCCTTGAGGTCGCCGTCGTCGGCGGCCTTCTTGAACGCGGCGTTGACCTCGTCCTTGGTGACCTCGCGGTCGAGGGTCACGACCAGGTCGGTCGCGGAACCGGTCGGGACCGGGACGCGCATGGCGATGCCGTCCAGCTTGCCCTTGAGCTGCGGGAGGACCAGGGCGGTGGCCTTGGCGGCGCCCGTCGTGGTCGGGATGATGTTCTCCGCGGCGGCGCGGGCGCGGCGCAGGTCCTTGTGCGGGAAGTCCAGGATGCGCTGGTCGTTCGTGTACGCGTGGACCGTGGTCATCAGGCCCTTGACGATGCCGAAGTTCTCGTCGAGAACCTTCGCCATCGGCGCGACACAGTTGGTGGTGCAGGACGCGTTCGAGATGACGTTGTGCTGCGCCGGGTCGTACTTGTCCTGGTTGACGCCCATCACGATGGTGATGTCCTCGTCGCTGGCCGGAGCCGAGATGAGGACCTTCTTGGCGCCACCGGCGATGTGCTTCTCGGCGTCGGCCTTCTTGGTGAAGATGCCGGTCGACTCGATGACGATGTCGACGCCCAGCTGACCCCAGGGGATGTCGGCCGGGTTGCGCTCGGAGAGCACCTTGATGGTGTGGCCGTCGACGGTGATGGTGTCGGCGGTGTGGGTGACCTCGGCCTTGAGGCGGCCCAGGATGGTGTCGTACTTCAGCAGGTGGGCCGTGGTCTCGGTGTCACCCAGGTCGTTGACAGCCACGATCTCGATGTCCGCACCCTGCTCAAGGAGCGCGCGGAAGTAGTTCCGGCCGATGCGGCCAAAGCCGTTGATGCCTACGCGGATCGTCACGAACCGATCTCCTCGTTAGCTACGCCGGTGTGCTCGACGCCGGCGAGATTTTTGTTTTCTGGGATGTCCCCGACCGCTTACGACCCTACCCCCACAGGACCCCCTCAGTGACATCCTGCGCATCCGTACGAGCCCGGAAAGTGAGGGAGAACGGCCGACGGCCCGTACCTACCAACGGGTACGGGCCGCCGTGGGACCTTTGTCCCCACTACTCTCCGTCAGCGGCGCAGCACCCCGAGGGCGCGGCCGACGAGACGGGCCCGCTCGCTCGCGCCGGGCACCTGTTCCAGGCCGTAGCCGAGGAGGACGGTGTCCCGTGTGGTGACCGCGGCCTGCGACTGGAAGAGCGCCGCGGAGCGCACCCAGTCCCCGCCGTTGCCGGGGCTGCCGGCCGGCGCGCCCGGAACGGTCCACGCGCCGAGGGAGGTCTCGAAGCCCTCCGCCTCGGTGGTGGTCCCGGTGACGAGGCGGGTGTCGTCGACGAAGGCGCCCATCTCTCCCGTACCGGGGTCCGAGATGTAGGAGATCGAGAGCTCGACCTTCTTGCCGGCCCAGGCGCTCAGGTCGACGGAGGCCTGCCGCCAGCCGTTGGAGGGGCCGGTGAAGGCGTTCCAGGAGCCGGTGGTGCCGGTGGTGGCGCAGCCCTCCTCGCCGACGGTGAGGTAGTGGGCGAGGAAGGGGTGGCCGCGCACGTAGTAGCCCTCGCCGCAGTCGGCGGGGGCCTCGGTGGAGGTGCCGCCGTTGCGGTCGGGCAGGGTCGTCCAGTCGTCCTGGCCGACGGTGTGGGCCTCGACGACGAGGTTGTCGTATCCGGGCTCGGTGTCGTAGCTGACCTGGAAGTCCAGGCGCGGAGCCGCCGCGGCGGGGACGCCGGTGAGGTCGGCGGTCCTGCTGAGCCGGGCCCAGGTGTCGTCGGCGTGCTTGACGGCCGCGAAGGTCGCGCCCTCGGCGGGTTCGAAGGGCATCCGGATGCCCGGGTAGGAGCCGGCGGAGGCGCTGCTCGCGAACTGCGGGAACTCCTTCGGCTTGAGGGTGTCCGAGGTGACGGTGTAGGCGCCCGCGTTGTCCAGCGGGTTGTCGGCGGACGCGCCGAGACCGACGCCGATGCCCTTGAAGGCTCCGCTGCCGGCGAAGGCGGGCGGGTTCTTGAGGCCGGCCCGGTGGTAGGCGCCCAGGTAGTACTGGGCGAAGTCGTTGGTCTCGGCCAGACCGACCTGGGTGAGACCACCGGACTTCTCACCGGTGTTGATCAGTTTGCCGCCCTCGTTGAGGAAGGCGCGGACGGCGAGCTGGGTGGTCCCCGAGGGCCGCTCGGCGCCGGTGTACCAGACGACGGTGCGGAAGTGGGAGAGCACGCCGAGCGCGTCCGGGGTGCCCTGGGTGGCGACGTCCCAGACGGCGGCCTTCCGGCCGTTGTCGGCGAGCGCCTTCACGTACGCCGCGGTGTGCCGGGCGGCGGTGGTGCCGCCCTCGTCGGCGAGGACGAGCACGTCGCCGCGGGGCCGCTCGGCGACCTCGTAGGTGAAGGGGGCGGAGGCGGTGGCCCGGCCCTCGCGGGTGCGGGCGGTGAACCAGACCTCGACGGAGTCGCCGGGCCGGGCGTCCTCGACCTCGGCGCGGTACTCGTCGAAGTAGAGGTTGTCCTCGCCGCCGTAGGTCTCGCCGCCCTTCCAGGCGTCGAGCTCCTCGCTGTGGGTGCGGCCGCCGTTGATCCGGTACTTCAGGGTCTTGCCGCGCAGCGACTTGCGCGCGGTGACCGCGACCTCCTGCTCCTCGCCGCGGGCGTAGGAGGTGGTGAAGGCCTTCGGCGTGAAGTCGGGGGCGTCGATGCCGACCGGGGAGACGGGCCGGTCCGGGTGGGCGGCGGTCTCGGCGACGGCGAGCGCGAAGGGGATGTTCTTGGCGAACTCGGCCTGGATCAGCTTCTCGTCGTCGGGGAAGGTGAAGACGGAGGCGCAGTCGGCCGGGTTCCAGGCGTCGGCGGGGTCGACCCGGGAGGCGGTGGCACAGGTCGACATCTCGGGGGTGAACATCTGCATGCCGTTGACGTTGGCGGCGTGTCCGTCCGCCTCGCCGTTGGTGATGTACAGCTCCGAGGAGACCTGCGGCCGGTAGCCGGGCACGGCCGAGTTCTGCGGAGTGCCGGCGAGGGCCTTGAGGGCCACGTCGTCGGGGGTGTCGGTGGCCACCTGCCAGCCCACGCCGTACAGCAGGAGCTGGGCGGCGGAGTGGTAGTTGATGCCGTACGTGAAGCCGATGCGCTTCTGGAAGGCGTCGAGGGCCTTGGTCTCGGGCTCCGACATGGGGCCCTTGCCGCGGAAGGTCTCGTCGGCCGGGTCCGGCGAGGAACCCTCGTTGTCGTAGCCCCACTTGTAGGCGAAGTTCCGGTTCAGGTCGACGCCGTCGCCGGAGGTGATCCGGCCGTCGCCGTCGTTGTCGCGGAGGTTCTTGCGCCACTGCCGGTTCGCGGGGTCGGCGTGGGTGTAGTCGTAGCCGTCCGGGTTGGCGGAGAGCACGAACCACAGCTCGGTGGAGTCGACGATCCGGGTGATCCGCGCGTCCTTGCCGTACCCGTCGAGATAGTGGTGCATCAGCCGGCGGGTCATCTCCGGGGTGATCCACTCGCGCGCGTGCTGGTTGGACATGTACAGCATGGCGGGCTTGGAGCCGTCCTTGACCCGCGGGGCGCCCTTGCTGACCTTGAGGGCGAGGATGTCCTGGCCCTTGAGGGTCTTGCCGATGGAGACGACCTTGGTGATCCCGGGGTTCGCCCGGGCGGTGTCCATGATCTCCTGCTTGAGGCCGTTCGGACCTCCGTACGGCCGGAAGACGCCGTCCCCGGCGGCGGCCACCCGCTTCTCGGCGGAGCCCGTCAGGCTGTGCTCGGCGAGCTCGACGCCCTGGCCGCGCAGCTGCCCGGCCTGCCGGCCGGTGAGGAAGAGCTCGACCGTCGCGGAGCCCTTCGCGGGTACCCGCTCGGTGAGTTCATGGGCGTCGGCGCCGGCCTCCAGGAGCAGCGGTACCTGCTCCTGGGTGACCTCGGCACGCCATACGGAGAGGCCGTCACCGCCGTCCCGGTCGTTCGGCTGCGCTCCGGCGACGGGTGCCGCCGCCACGCCCGCGATCAGCAATGAAGCCGCGGCGAGGATCGATCTCGCTCTACGTCTCATGAGCCCCCCTTGCTGTTGTCTGTCACGAAGGTGAACAGACGCCAGGCTCATGGGCACCCATGGACCTGTCAAGGGTGCCTCGCGGGCGGACGAAAAAGCTGCCGGTGCCTCAGAAAGGCACCGGCAGCCCGGAGTTCGGAATTCCGTACGAAGGGGGAAGCGGTCAGCCGACGAGGCTGTCGTCCAGCTCCTCCGTCAGGTTGGACTCGGTCCCGGGAATGCCCAGGTCCTGCGCCCGCTTGTCGGCCATCGCCAGCAGCCGGCGGATCCGGCCCGCCACCGCGTCCTTCGTCAGCGGCGGGTCGGCGAGCGCGCCCAGCTCCTCCAGGGAGGCCTGCTTGTGCTCCATGCGGAGCCGGCCGGCCGCCGCGAGGTGCTCGGGCACCTCCTCACCGAGGATCTCCAGGGCGCGCTGCACCCGAGCACCGGCGGCGACCGCCGCTCGGGCCGAGCGGCGCAGGTTCGCGTCGTCGAAGTTGGCCAGGCGGTTGGCGGTGGCGCGGACCTCGCGCCGCATCCGCCGCTCCTCCCAGGCGAGCACCGACTCGTGCGCGCCGAGCCGGGTCAGCAGGGCGCCGATCGCGTCGCCGTCGCGGACGACGACCCGGTCCACGCCCCGTACCTCACGGGCCTTCGCCGCGATGGAGAGCCGGCGCGCCGCGCCGACCAGGGCGAGCGCCGCCTCCGGACCCGGGCAGGTCACCTCCAGGGAGGAGGACCGGCCGGGCTCGGTCAGCGAACCGTGCGCGAGGAACGCGCCCCGCCAGGCCGCCTCCGCGTCGCAGGTCGCACCGGAGACCACCTGCGGGGGGAGGCCCCGGATGGGGCGGCCCCGGCCGTCCACGAGGCCCGTCTGCCGGGCCAGCTGGTCGCCGCCGGCCACCACCCGCACCACGAAGCGCGAGCCGCGCCGCAGGCCGCCGGGGGCCATCACGATCAGCTCCGAGCTGTGCCCGAAGATCTCCAGGATGTCCCGCTTGAGCCGCCGCGCCGCCATCGCGGTGTCCAGCTCCGCCTCGATCACGATGCGGCCGCTCACCAGGTGCAGCCCGCCCGCGAACCGCAGGATCGACGAGACCTCTGCCTTCCTGCAGCAGGTCCGGGTGACGGGAAGCCGGGAGATCTCGTCCTTCACCGCTGCCGTCATCGCCATGGGCCGATCCTTCCATGCATCCGAAAAATACGGTCGTACGCGGCGGCCAACAGCTCCGGGTCATGCTTCGCGGAGCCGTCGGGCCCGGCCACCGGCGCCAGCTCGACCGCGGCACCGAGCCGCTTGGCGGCATCGGCGAGGGACTCGCGGTCGGGCACGGCGGCCTCGTCGGCCAGCACCACGTCCAGGGCGAGTTTAGGGGCGTGTCGTCCCAAAACCTCCAAATGACGCTGCGGGGAGAAGCCCTCGGTTTCTCCGGGCTGCGGCGCGAGGTTCAGCGAGAGCACCTTCCGGGCCTTCGTCTCGGCCAGCGCGTCGAGCAGCTCGGGCACGAGCAGGTGCGGGATCACCGAGGAGAACCAGGACCCGGGACCGAGGACCACCCAGTCCGCGTCCAGGACCGCCTCGACCGCCTCGGGCACCGCCGGCGGGTCGTTCGGCACGAGGTGCACGGACTGCACGTCGCCCGGCGTGAGCGCCACCGTCGCCTGACCGCACACGGTGTCCACATCCTCCGGGCGCTCCGGGTCATGGCCCTTGACCAGGGCCTGGAGCTCCAGGGGGACGGCGGACATGGGCAGCACCCGGCCCTGGGCGCCGAGCAGCCGGCCCACCAGGTCGAGGGCCTGCACGGGGTCGCCGAGCTGCTCCCAGAGGGCGACGATCAGCAGGTTGCCGACGGCGTGGCCGTTGATCTCGCCCTTGGACTGGAAGCGGTGCTGGATGACCCGGGCCCAGGTCTGGCCCCAGTCGTCGTCGCCGCAGAGCGCGGCGAGCGCCTTGCGGAGGTCGCCCGGGGGCAGCACGCCCAGCTCCTCGCGGAGCCGGCCGCTGGAACCCCCGTCGTCGGCGACGGTGACGACGGCGGTGAGGTCGCCGGTGATCCGGCGGAGGGCGGCGAGGGAGGCGGACAGGCCCATCCCGCCGCCCAGCGCGACCACCTTCGGCTGGGCGCCGCGCCTGCGGAGCGTACGCCGCACCGAGAGGGTGGAGGCACGGCGGCGGTACGGCTTCACTCGCGCCCCATGTCCCGGTGCACGACGACGGTCTCGACCCCTTCGGCGGCGATACGGGCGGCGAGCCGCTCGGCGGTCGCCACGGAGCGGTGCTTGCCGCCGGTGCAGCCCACCGCGATGGTCACGTACCGCTTGCCCTCGCGGCGGTAGCCCGCGGCGATCAGCTGGAGGAGTTCGGTGTAGCGGTCGAGGAACTCCTTGGCGCCGGGCTGGTTGTAGACGTAGTTCGACACCTCCTCGTTGAGGCCGGTGAAGGGGCGCAGCTCGGGGACCCAGTGCGGGTTCGGCAGGAAGCGCATGTCGACGACGAGGTCGGCGTCGACCGGCAGGCCGTACTTGAACCCGAAGGACATGACGGTGGCCCGCAGCTCGGGCTCCTCGTCGCCGGCGAACTGGGCGTCCATCTTGGCGCGCAGCTCGTGGACGTTGAGGCTGGAGGTGTCGATCACCAGGTCGGCGTCGCCGCGCAGCTCGCGCAGCAGGTCGCGCTCGGCGGCGATGCCGTCGGTGATCCGGCCGTCGCCCTGGAGCGGGTGCGGCCGGCGGACCGACTCGAAGCGCCGGACCAGGGCGTCGTCGGACGACTCCAGGAAGACGATCCGGCGGGTGACCTGCTTGGCGTCCAGGTCGGCCAGGGACTCCCTGAGGTTGTCGAAGAACTGCCGGCCGCGGACGTCCACGACGACGGCGATCCGGGCGACATTGCCCTGGGAGCGGGCGCCGAGCTCCACCATGGTGGGGATCAGCGCGGGCGGCAGATTGTCGACGACGAACCAGCCGAGGTCCTCCAGACACTTCGCCGCGGTGGACCGGCCGGCTCCCGACATGCCGGAGATGATCACCAGCTCGGGAATGGCCGCCTCGGCGCCGTTGTCGCCGGGGATCTCCTTCGTGCCCGTACTCACGTGTCCTGCTCCGTCTTCTCGGTCGTGCTCTTCGTGCGTGTGCCGCTGTTCCCGCTGTTCCTGCTGGTCCTGCTCGTGCGCGGTCATGCCGTGCCGCCCCCGTCGTCTTCCATGATCTCTCCTGTCGCCGTGTTCACGGCGGGTGCGGCCGGGGCCGCCTCTGCGAGGGCGACGACGACCGCCTCCGCGGTCTTCCGGCCCATGCCGGGGACCTCGCAGATCTGCTCGATTGTCGCCTGCCGGAGCCGCTTCACCGAGCCGAAATGCTTGATCAACGCCTGTTTCCGGGTGTCACCGAGGCCGGGCACCGCGTCGAGAGGGCTGGTCCGGATACGTTTCGCGCGTTTGGAGCGCTGGTAGCGGATGGCGAAGTCGTGAGCCGTGTCACGTACCCGCTGGAGGAGGTACAGGCCCTCGCTGGATCGGGGCAGCACCACCGGGTCGTCGTCGCCGGGCAGCCACACCTCCTCCAGCCGCTTGGCGAGCCCGCACACCGCGATGTCGGAGATCCCGAGCTCGTCCAGGGCGCGCCTGGCCGCGGCGACCTGCGGCTGCCCGCCGTCGACCACGACGAGCTGCGGCGGGTACGCGAACCGCTTGGGCCGGCCGCTCTCCTCCGGGTCCTCGACGACGCCCTCGGGGTCCCACTCCCCCGTCTTCTCCTTCTCGGCGAGATAGCGCTTGAAGCGCCGGCCGATCACCTCGTGCATGGACCGGACGTCGTCCTGGCCCTCGAAGCCCTTGATCTGGAAGCGGCGGTACTCGCTCTTGCGGGGCAGCCCGTCCTCGAAGACCACCATCGAGGCCACCACGTCCTCGCCCTGGAGGTGCGAGATGTCGAAGCACTCGATCCGCAGCGGCGCCGAGTCCAGGTCCAGCGCCTCGGCGATCTCCTCCAGGGCACGGGAGCGGGTGGTCAGATCGCTGGCCCGCTTCGTCTTGTGCAGGACGAGCGCCTGCTGGGCGTTGCGCGCGACGGTCTCCATCAGGTCCTTCTTGTCGCCGCGCTGCGGGATCCGCAGCGAGACGTTGGACCCGCGGCGGCCGGCGAGCCAGGCGGTGACGGCCCCGGTGTCCTCGGGCAGCGCCGGTACCAGGACCTCCTTGGGCACCGTGTCCCCGCTCTCCTCGCCGTACAGCTGCTGGATCGCGTGCTCGACGAGCCCGGCCGTGTCGACGGCCTCGACCTTGTCGGTGACCCAGCCGCGCTGGCCGCGGACTCGTCCGCCGCGCACGTGGAAGATCTGCACGGCGGCCTCCAGCTCGTCCTCCGCGAGCGCGATCAGGTCGGCGTCGGTGGCGTCGGCGAGCACGACCGCGCTCTTCTCCATGGCCTTGCGCAGCGCCTCTATGTCGTCGCGGAGCCGCGCGGCCTTCTCGTACTCCATGTCCTCGGCCGCGAGCATCATCTGCTTCTCCAGCCGGCGGATGTACGTACCCGTACGGCCGGCCATGAAGTCGCTGAACTCCTCGGCCAGTTCGCGGTGCTCCTGCGGGGTGACCCGGCCGACGCAGGGTGCCGAGCACTTGCCGATGTACCCGAGGAGACAGGGCCGCCCGGCGGACGCCGCGTTCCGGAAGACGCCCGCCGAGCACGTCCGCACCGGGAAGACCCGCAGCATCAGGTCGACGGTCTCGCGGATCGCCCACGCGTGCGCGTACGGCCCGAAGTAGCGCACGCCCTTCTTCTTGTGGCCGCGCAGGACCTGGACGCGCGGGAACTCCTCGTTCATCGTCACCGCGAGGTACGGGTAGCTCTTGTCGTCCCGGTACTTGACGTTGAACCGGGGGTCGTACTCCTTGATCCAGGAGTACTCCAGCTGGAGCGCCTCGACCTCGGTCGACACGACGGTCCACTCCACGGACGCCGCGGTGGTCACCATGGTGGCCGTCCGCGGGTGCAGGCTCGTGAGCGGCTGGAAGTAGTTCGCCAGCCGCTGCCGGAGGGACTTCGCCTTCCCCACGTAGATCACCCGACGGTGCTCGTCGCGGAACTTGTAGACCCCCGGGGAGTCGGGGATCTGACCCGGCTTGGGGCGGTAGCTGGAGGGGTCTGCCATGCTCCCCACCCTACTGGCGGGCACCGACACTCCGGCCTCGCCCGCTCGTTGGCGGAGCATGGCGAATCAGGTGGCGGGACGGCTGGCCGACCGGGTGTGCGTGATCACGGGCGCGGCGAGCGGAATCGGACGGGCGACGGCGGAACGGTTCCTCCGGGAGGGCGCGCGGGTGATCGCCGCCGACCTCGACGGGGACCGGCTGGCGACGCTGGAGGGGGTGGTCCCGGTGACCGGGGACGTGTCCCGGAAGGAGGACGCCCGGCGCATGATCGCCACGGCGGTGGACCGCTACGGACGGCTGGACGTCCTGGTGGCGAACGCGGGGGTGATCCCGCTGCTCTCCGTGACGGAGGCGGAGGGCTCGGACTTCGACCGGGTGATGGCCGTGGACGGCCGGGGAATGTTCCTGACCTGCAAGTACGCGATCGAGGCGATGCTCGGCTCGGGCGGCGGGTCCATCGTCTGCACGTCGTCGATCTCGGGCGTGGCCGGCCAGGCCCGGCAGGCGGTCTACGGCCCGGCGAAGTTCGTCGCCACCGGCCTGACCAAGCACCTGGCGGTGGAGTGGGCGGACCACGGGATCCGGGTCAACGCGGTGGCCCCGGGCACGATCGAGACGGAACGGGTGGCGGCGGCGCGGGTGGAACCGGGCGGGGCGGAGTACCTGGCGGAGGTGGCGCGCGGCCATCCGATGGGGCGCTTCGGGACGCCGGAGGAGGTGGCGTCGGCGATCGTCTTCCTGGCGTCGGAGGAGGCGTCCTTCATCACGGGCGCGATCCTCCCGGTGGACGGCGGCTACCTGGCCCGCTGAGCCGCCCGCGGAACCGACCCGCGCCCGTGCGCACCGCGCCGTGCGCGCCATTCCGTGGGTGGGTGGCGGGCCCTCCCCGTACGGGCTGCGCCCGCCACCCACCCACCCGCCGTGTGGGCAATCGTCCCGCGGGGCGGGACGGGTGGGCACACGGGACGGCGCCCTGTCGCGGCGCCTCCGCCCCTTGTGCCTGGACCCGCACCCCATGCTCGGTGCGCACGGGGTGCGGGTCAGGGCGCGAAAGCCCAGGCCCGGCAAGGGGCGCCGTTCCGTCGTGCCCACCCGCTCCGCCCTGGGGGTCCCCCCGGGCGGAGTCCGGGGGAGGAACGACTGCCCACGACGGGGCCGGGGCCGGGGGTCAGGTTCGGCGGCGTCGGATCGCCGCCGCCGACACCAGCAGCAGCGCCAGAGCCGCCCCCGCACCCGCCGTGGCCGACGCCGCCGTCACCGCCGACCCCCCGTCCGGCGACCCCGCCGCCACCGTCCGCGGCCCGGCCCCGGTCACCGAGGTCACCGCCCCCGGCACACCCGGCTCCGGGCCGCCGTAGCCCCCCGCCGTGCCCTTCTTCGCGTAGGCCGAGCCCGGGAGCTTGTCGCCGTACGCTCTGGCCACCCGGTCCCGGTAGGCCGTGAGACTCGTCCCGTCGCGGCCGACCGCGCGTACCGCGTCCTCGTCCAGTGGCAGCACCTTCGCTCCCTTCTGGACGTACCACGCGTCGATCTGCGGCTCGCGGAACACCAGGCCGCCGCCGCCCATCTCCGCGTACCGGATCTCGTCGTCGCCGGTGGCGATGTTGACGACCTGCCAGCCGCCCGCCCGTTCGACGGTCCACAGCGAGGCCTTCCGGCCGTCCGGGGAGACGGCCCGGCTGGCCCGGAACTCGACCCGGGCGACGGGCGCCCCGGGCTTCCCGGCGACGAAGTCCGGCGAGAGGATCCGGACCGGGACCGATCCGCCCTCGACCCGTGGCGCGGCCGCCGAGCGGGCGACGGCGCCGTCCCTGGCGAAGAACCGGGACAGGGTGTCCAGGGTCCCGGGCGCGGAGGCGGCCTTCTCGGGGGTCGGGGCGGGCGGCAGGGCGTCGGCCGCGTCCGCCGGGAGCGCGCCGAGCAGGACGAGGGCGGCGGCGGTGAGGAGCCCCGCGCCCGTGGCACGTGCGTTCATCGTCGTCACGCCCCTATCCGGTAGAGCGAGTGGGTCCAGGAGAAGGAGTCGTTGTCGACGTACCAGGCGTGGGACGCCCAGTTGTAGCGGTTGCTGGAGGGCCAGGGGTCGCCCCAGTAGACCCAGCTGTCGGTGTCGTCGTAGCCGTAGATCACGTGCATGTGGCCACCGCCGCCGGACCACTGGATGCGGGTCTCGACGGGCCGGTCCGCGTTGATCTCGGTCTGGACGGTGGAGTAGCGCAGCCACCCGGTCACGTAGGAGCCGGGGTTGATGCCGGCCCAGCTGAGGCCCGTCTGGACGTTGCCGAGGGTGGCCTGGTTGTTGGGG
The DNA here is from genome assembly GCF_036226665.1 of Streptomyces sp. NBC_00691. Taxonomy (NCBI): domain Bacteria; kingdom Bacillati; phylum Actinomycetota; class Actinomycetes; order Kitasatosporales; family Streptomycetaceae; genus Streptomyces; species Streptomyces sp. NBC_00691. The sequence continues at coordinate 2,120,600 of NZ_CP109007.1, forward strand.
CAGTCGTAGCCCTGCTGGCGGTTGAAGGCGGCGTTGCAGAACTGGTTCTGGCTGTAGTTCCGGCCGAACCAGGTCGCGATGGTGTTGCCGCCCGCCGCCCAGCACCAGTTGGTCTTCTGCTGGGCCTGCATGGTGATGTTGAGCCGCTTGGAACCGAGGGCGGCGGCGTCCTCACCGGCGGGTGCGGCGGACGCCGAGGTGGTGGGGACGAGGAAGAGGGCGGCTGCGGCGAGTGCCGCGAGGTTCAGCTTTCTTCTGCGCATCGCGTTCCTCCCAGAGCGGGGGGGGTGTGGGGATGTGGGGGGTGGAGGAGCGCGTCCGGACGCTGGTCAGGAGCATCTGCCGTTGTCCGGATCCGGTCAACACGCTTCAATGCGGGGTGACATCGGACTGTGAACGGTGTGACCCGGGTGTGAACGGACACCCTCGGCCCACCTGCCCGCCCACCCCACGCGGCGCCACGGTCCGCTCCCCCACCGTGAACGTTCACTGAGGAGCCCTCGTGAGCCACACCGAGGCCGATCTGGCGCAGCTCCTGCACACCGGCCCCTTCCATCTGGCGCTGCGCACCGCGCTGGCCGTGCGCGGGCTGCCGCTCCAGCGGGTCCAGCACCATCTGGCACACCGGGGCGTCAAGGTCGGGGTGACGAGTCTGAGCTACTGGCAGCAGGGGGCCCGCCGCCCCCAGCGGCCGGAGTCGCTGAAGGCGGTCCGCGTGCTGGAGGAGGTGCTCCAGCTGCCGGGGAACTCGCTGCTCCGGCTGCTCACGGATGACACGTCCGCGCGGTCCGAGGTGGAGCGCCCGGCGGCCCGCTCGTACCGCTCGCTCGTGGAGGCGTCCGGCTCGGTCGAGGAGCTTCTCGCCGGCCTCGAGTCGCCGACGGACGGCGGGCTGCACACGGTGGGACACCACGAACGGGTACGGATCGGGGCCCGGCGGAAGCTGGTCGGGCGAGAGTCGCAGCAGGTCGTGCGGGCGCACCGGGACGGTGTGGACCGCTATCTGGCCATCCACCACGGGGACCCGGGCTGCGACCCGTCACGGGTCACGGTCCGGGCGGCGGAGAACTGCCGGACCGGGCGGGTGCGGTGGGACGCGGGGACGGGGGTGCTGGTCGTGGAGCTGCTCTTCGACACGCGGCTGCGCGCCGGGGACACGTACGTCTTCTCGTACGGCTTCGAGGACGGTACGGCGGGACCGAGCGGGGAGTACGTGCGCGGGTTCAGCTTCGCGGGCGGGCAGTACGTGCTGCAGGTCCGCTTCGACGAGGCGGCGCTGCCGGTGCGGTGCCGCCGGTTCGCACAGGCTTCGGCGGGTGCGCCGCGCGGTGGCCGCGCGGAGCTGACCGTGAGCGGCCGGCACCGCACGGTGCACGTCGTGGAGCAGGGGGTACGCCCGGGGATCCTGGGGATCGACTGGGACTGGAGCTGACGAGGCCGGCACCGGTCGGGAGCGGGGGCGGGTCAGGCCTTGGGCGCGGCCTCGGGGCCCGCGATCAGCTTGCCGTTCTCGACGCGGACCGGGACGGCGGGGAGCGGGACGGTGGCCGGGCCCTTGAGGGCCTTGCCGGTCGTCACGTCGAAGCGGCTGCCGTGGCAGGGGCAGTTGCCCTCGTTGTCCTCGATCTTGTCGAGGACGCAGCCGGCGTGGGTGCACTGGGCGCTGAACGCCTTGTACTCGCCCTTGGCGGGGCAGCTCACCACGACCTTCTGCTCGCGGTAGAGCTTGGCGCCGCCGACGGGGATCTCGTCCGGGGCACCGAGGGCGACCGGAGCGGTCGGGGTCGGGACCCCGGCGTGGCCGAGCTTGGATTCGGTGGAGCAGGCGGCGACTCCCAGACCGGCGGCACCGGCGAGAGCGGCGCCCTTCAGTACGGTGCGGCGGCTGGACTGGCCGGACATGGGCGCTCCACGGTGGATCGGGGCAAGGCGTGACCGAACCGACGATACCGGCGGTGTTCCCGGTGCCGGCGGCCGGGCCCGGGCTCCGCCCGGGGCGGAGCAGGGCCCCCGGGGAGGGGGCCCTGCCGGGATCGTCAGGCCTTGCGGGCCCGCGTCGTCGCCTTCTTCGCGGCGGCCTTGGTGGCGGTCGCCTTCGTGGCCGTCTTCTTGGCGGCCGTCCCGGTCGCCGCGGCCTTCTTGGTCGCGGCAGCCGTCTTGGTCGCGGCAGCCGTCTTGGTCGCCGCGGCCTTCTTGGCGGGCGCCTTGGCCGGAGCCTTCTTCGCCGCCGTCTTCCGCGTCCCCCGGGCCGCCGGGACGGTCACCCCGGCGTCGCTGATCCGGTCCGCGCCGAGGATCTCGCGGAGGAACTTGCCGGTGTGGCTCGCCGGGACCGAGGCGACCTCCTCGGGCGTGCCCTCGGCGACGACCAGGCCGCCGCCGCTGCCGCCCTCGGGGCCCATGTCGATGAGCCAGTCGGCGGTCTTGATGACATCGAGGTTGTGCTCGATGACGATCACCGAGTTGCCCTTGTCGACCAGGCCGGACAGGACCTTGATCAGCTTCGAGATGTCCTCGAAGTGCAGACCGGTGGTCGGCTCGTCCAGGACGTAGACCGTACGGCCCGTGGAGCGCTTCTGGAGCTCGGAGGCGAGCTTCACGCGCTGCGCCTCGCCGCCCGAGAGCGTCGGCGCGGACTGGCCGAGCCGGACGTACCCGAGGCCGACCTCGTTGAGCGTGCGCAGGTGGCGCGCGATGGTCGGGACGGCCTCGAAGAAGTCCAGGGCCTCCTCGATCGGCATGTTCAGGACCTCGGCGATGGACTTGCCCTTGTAGTGGACCTCAAGGGTCTCCCGGTTGTACCGGTCGCCGTGGCAGACCTCGCACGGGACGTAGACGTCCGGGAGGAAGTTCATCTCGATCTTGATCGTGCCGTCGCCGGAGCAGTTCTCGCAGCGGCCGCCCTTGACGTTGAAGGAGAAACGGCCGGGCAGGTAGCCCCGGACCTTGGCCTCCATCGTCTCGGCGAAGAGCTTGCGGACGTGGTCGAAGACTCCGGTGTACGTCGCCGGGTTCGACCGCGGGGTGCGGCCGATCGGGGACTGGTCGACGTGCACGACCTTGTCGACGAGGTCGTCGCCGTCCACGCGCGTGTGCCGGCCGGGCACCGACTTGGCGCCGTTCAGCTCGCGCGCGAGGTGGGTGTAGAGGATGTCGTTGACCAGGGTCGACTTGCCGGAGCCGGAGACACCGGTGACGGCGGTGAGGACGCCCAGCGGGAAGGAGACGTCGATGTCCTGCAGGTTGTTCTCACGGGCCCCGTGGACGGTGAGCCGACGGCCGGGGTCGATCGGGCGGCGGATGTCCGGGGTGGGGATCTCCCGGCGGCCGGACAGGTACTGCCCGGTCATCGACTCCTCGTTGCCGAGGAGCTCCTTCAAGGTTCCGGAGTGGACGACCTTGCCGCCGTGCTCGCCGGCGCCGGGGCCGATGTCGACGATCCAGTCGGCGACCTTGATGGTGTCCTCGTCGTGCTCGACGACGATGAGCGTGTTGCCCATGTCCCGGAGCCGTACGAGGGTCTCGATGAGCCGGTGGTTGTCGCGCTGGTGGAGGCCGATGGACGGCTCGTCCAGCACGTACAGCACGCCGACCAGGCCGGAGCCGATCTGGGTGGCGAGCCGGATGCGCTGGGCCTCGCCGCCGGAGAGGGTGCCCGCGGCGCGGTTGAGCGAGAGGTAGTCCAGGCCGACGTCGACGAGGAAGCGCAGCCGCTCGTTGACCTCCTTGAGGACCCGCTCGGCGATCTTCTTGTCCCGGGCGTTCAGCGTGAGGCGGGAGAGGAACTCGGCGCAGTCGCTGATCGACATCGCGGAGACCTCGGCGATGGACTTCTCCATGACCGTGACCGCGAGGACGATCGGCTTGAGGCGGGTGCCCTCACAGGTGGGGCACGGCACCTCGCGCATGTAGCCCTCGAAGCGCTCGCGGCTGGAGTCGCTCTCGGCCTCGGTGTGGCGCCGCTTGACGAAGGAGACGGCACCTTCGAAGGCCGGCGTCGTGTACGCCCGCTCCCTGCCGTACCGGTTGCGGTAGCGCACCTCGACCTGGGTCTTGTGGCCGTGCATCAGGGCCTTCTTGGCGCGCTGCGGCAGTCCCGCGTACGGCATGTCCGTGCGGAAGCCGAGGGCCTGCGACAGACCGCCGATGAGCCGGCCGAAGTACTCCTTGGTGTGTCCGTGCGACCACGGGTGGATCGCTCCCTCGTCGAGGGACTTGTCCTCGTCCGGGACGATCAGCTCCGGGTCGACCTCCATGCGGGTGCCGATGCCGGTGCAGTCGGGGCAGGCGCCGAACGGCGAGTTGAAGGAGAAGGAGCGCGGCTCCAGCTCCTCGAAGGAGAGGTCGTCGTACGGGCAGTAGAGGTGCTCCGAGTACATCCGCTCGCGCTCGGGGTCGTCCTCGGCGAGGTCGACGAAGTCGAGCACGACCATGCCGCCGGAGAGTCCCAGCGCGGTCTCGACGGAGTCGGTGAGGCGGCGCTTGGCGCTGTCCTTCACGGTGAGGCGGTCGACGACTACCTCGATCGTGTGCTTTTCCTGCTTCTTCAGCGTCGGCGGTTCGCTCAGCTGTACGGTCACGCCGTCGACGCGGGCCCGGCTGTAGCCCTTGGTCTGGAGGTCGGCGAAGAGGTCGACGAACTCGCCCTTGCGCTCGCGCACGAGCGGGGAGAGCACCTGGAAGCGGCTGCCCTCGGGGAGCTCGAGGACCTTGTCGACGATGGCCTGCGGCGACTGGCGGGAGATCGGCCGGTGGCACTCGGGACAGTGCGGCTTGCCGATGCGGGCGAAGAGCAGACGGAGGTAGTCGTAGACCTCCGTGATGGTGCCGACCGTCGAGCGCGGGTTGCGCGAGGTCGACTTCTGGTCGATGGAGACCGCGGGCGACAGACCTTCGATGAAGTCGACGTCCGGCTTGTCCATCTGGCCGAGGAACTGCCGGGCGTACGAGGAGAGCGACTCGACGTAGCGGCGCTGCCCCTCGGCGAAGATCGTGTCGAACGCGAGGGAGGACTTGCCCGACCCCGAGAGCCCGGTGAAGACGATCAGGGAGTCGCGCGGGAGGTCGAGCGAGACGTTCTTGAGGTTGTGCTCACGAGCGCCACGGACGATGAGACGGTCGGTCACGCCGATCCGCACCTTTCTTCAGAGAGCGGATGCTGCAGAGGGATGCCGCGGAGGGCTGATGTGTCTGAAACACCCAACGCTTCAAGGATGCCGGATGCTTCCTTCGAGCTTATAGCACGCACATTCGATTTCCGGACTCCCGGAGACCTCTTCACCCGAACGAGTGGCGGCACCCCTGCTGGCACTAGGGTCGGCGCCATGATCGACCACGAACTCGACCTCGCTCACGTCCGCGAAGCGACGGAAAGGCTGCTGACCGCGGCCGCCTCCCTGGACAACGCGGGCGCCGCCGAGCCGTCACGGCTGCCCGGCTGGACCCGTGGCCATGTGCTCGCCCACGTCGCCCGTAACGCCGACGCTCTGGTGAACGTCCTCCAGGGCCTCCCCATGTACCCCGACGCCGCGACCCGCGACGCCGACATCGAGCGCGACTCCGGCCGCCCGCTCGACGTCCACCTCGCCGACCTGCGCGCGACCGCCGACCGCTTCCAGGCCGTGGGCGCCGAGCCCGCCGACTGGAGCCGGACGGTCGAGCTGCGCAACGGCGTCACGGACAGCGCCTCCCGGATCCCCTTCCGCCGCTGGGTGGAGGTCGACCTGCACCACGTCGACCTGGGCATCGGCTACGAGCTGGAGGACCTGCCCGAGGAGTTCGTGAGCCGCGAGATCGACTTCCTCGCCGACCGCTTCACCGGCCTGGAGTCCGTGCCGGCGACGACCCTCCGGGCCGACGGCGGCCAGGCGTGGAAGACCGGCGGCACGACGGGCGGCGTCGCCGTCACGGGCGGCGCCGTCGAGATCCTCGGCTGGCTGGCCGGACGCCGCGACGGCTCGGCCCTGCGCACCGAGGGCGGCCCGCTGCCGCGGCTCCCCGCGCTGTAGCGCGGGCCCCTCCTGCCGGTGGGCGGGACTAGTCTGAGCGCATGACGTACAGCGGAGTGGTGAAGGTCGGCGGGGCTGCGGACGTGCACGAGCTGACGGACCTGATGATCTCGAAGGTCGCGGTCGGCCCGATGGACAACAACGCGTATCTGCTGCGCTGCCGGGCCACCGGCGAGCAGCTGCTGATCGACGCGGCCAACGACGCGGACACCCTCCTCACGCTGATCGGTGACGACGGCGTCAAGTCCGTCGTCACCACCCACCGGCACGGGGACCACTGGCAGGCGCTCGCCGACGTCGTCGCCGCGACCGGCGCCGTGACGTACGCCGGCGCGTACGACACGGAGGGCATCCCGGTGGCGACCGACGTGCCCGTCGAGGACGGCGACACGATCAGGGTGGGCCGGGTCGAGCTGACCGCGCGCCACCTGGTCGGGCACACCCCGGGCTCGATCGCCCTCGTCTACGACGACCCGCACGGCCACCCGCACGTCTTCACCGGCGACTGCCTCTTCCCCGGCGGCGTGGGCAACACCTGGAAGGACCCGAAGGCCTTCGCGAGCCTGATCCACGACGTGGAGACCAAGCTCTTCGCGGTCCTCCCGGACGAGTCCTGGATCTACCCCGGCCACGGCAAGGACACCACGCTCGGTGACGAGCGGCCCTCGCTCCCGGTGTGGCGCGAGCGCGGCTGGTAGCCCCTCGGGGAGAGCCTCAGGAGACGGAGAGCGCGCGGCTGAGCAGCCACGCGCTTCCGCACGCCCCCGTAACCCGGACGGCGGCGGGGTAGTTGGCGCGACATGAGCCTCCGTAACGCTCCGTCGCCGCCCTCTCCCCCGGTTCCGCCGCTCCCGCCCGCCGCGCCCTCGATGGGCAGGCTCGCCGCCGCCTCGCTCGTCGGCACCGCCATCGAGTTCTTCGACTTCTTCGTCTACGGGACCGCCGCCGCCCTCGTCCTGGGGCCGCTCTTCTTCCCGACCTTCTCCCCGCTCGCCGGCACCCTGGCCGCCTTCGGCACCTTCGCCGTCGGCTTCCTGTCCCGGCCGCTCGGCTCGGTCCTCTTCGGTCACGTCGGCGACCGGCACGGACGGCGACCGGTCCTCTTCGCCTCCCTCCTCCTGACCGGCTGCGCCACGGTCGCGGTCGGCTGCGTCCCCGCGTACGGGACCATCGGCATCGCCGCACCCGTCCTGCTGCTGGTGCTCCGCTTCCTCCAGGGCCTGGGCCTCGGCGGCGAGTGGGGCGGGGCCGTCCTGCTCACCGCCGAGCACGCCCCTGAGAACCGGCGCGCGCTCTGGTCGAGCTTCCCGCAGATCGGCCCGTCGATCGGCTTCCTCCTGGCGAACGGGGTGATGCTGGCGCTCACGGCCGGCCTGAGCGACGCCGAGTTCCGCTCCTGGGGCTGGCGCGTGCCGTTCTGGGCCGCGGGCGTGCTCGCGGCGGCCGGGCTGCTGCTGCGCTCCTCGCTCACCGAGACGCCGCAGTTCGAGAAGCTGTCCGCGGCCGGGCGGACCGCGGGCGCCCCGCTGGCCGAGGTCGCCCGTGACCACTGGCGGCTGGTGCTGCTGACCGCCGGGGCGCTCGCGGTCGGCTACGCCACGTTCTACTCGGTCTCCACCTGGGCTCTGGCCTACGGCACCGAGCGGCTCGGGGCGAGCAGCACGGTGATGCTGACCTGTGTGATGGCGGCGGTCGCGATCACGGGCGCGGCCACGCCGTTCCTCGCGATCCTCGGCGACCGCTGGGGCCGTCGGCCGCTCTGTCTGGCGGGGTGTACGGCGTCCGCGCTGTGGATGTTCCCGATGGTGGCCCTGCTGCACACGGCGCGCCCGTTCCTGATGTTCCTGGGCTTCCTGGGCGCGCTGCTCGCCTTCATCACGATGTTCGCGGTGGTGGCCGCGTATCTTCCGGAGCTGTACGAGCCCCGCGTCCGCTGCACCGGCGCCGCCGTCGGCTACAACCTCGCGGGTGTCCTGGGCGGCGCCCTCACCCCGATCGTCGCCACCGCGCTCTCCGACGGGGGATCCGGTCCGCCCTGGGGTGTGGCGGCCTATCTGACCGTGGTCGCCCTCGTCAGCCTGGGCTGTTTCGCGCTCCTCCCGGAGACGCTTCCGGCCAAGGCCGCGCGGCGGGTGGAGCCCGTCACGGCCTGAGGGACGGGGACGGAGAGACGGCGACGGCCGGCCGGGGAGTCCCCGGCCGGCCGTCGCCGTCTCTGTGCCGTGTGTCGGGCGGGTCAGGCGCCGACGCTGTCCTTCTTGGCGTCGTCGATGCCGTCGGCGTCGGTCGCGCCCTCGGCCGCGGCTCGCTCCGACTGCCGCTTCGAGGCGATCAGGCTGGTGATCGTGGTGATGACCAGGACACCGCCGATGAAGGCGAGCGAGAACGGGATGCCGATCTCCGGGACGTGCACCCCGGACTCGTGCAGGGCGTGCAGCACGAGCTTGACGCCGATGAAGCCGAGGATCACCGACAGGCCGTAGCTGAGGTGGACCAGCTTCTTGAGCAGGCCGCCGATCAGGAAGTACAGCTGTCGCAGACCCATGAGGGCGAAGGCATTGGCGGTGAAGACGATGTACGGGTCCTGGGTGAGGCCGAAGATCGCCGGGATGGAGTCGAGGGCGAAGAGGATGTCGGTGGTGCCGATGGCGAGCATGACGACCATCAGCGGGGTCATGATCCGCTTGCCGTTGTTCCGGATGAACAGCTTGGTGCCGTGGTACCGGTCTGCGACGCCGAACCGCTTCTCGGCCATCTTGAGGAGCTTGTTCTCCTCCCAGTCGTCCTCGTCCTCGTCGGCGCGGGCCTCCTGGATGAGCTTCCAGGCGGTGTAGATCAGGAACGCGCCGAAGATGTAGAAGACCCACGAGAAGCTCGCGATGATCGCGGCGCCCGCGGCGATGAAGATCGTGCGGAGCACCAGGGCGATCACCACACCCACAAGCAGCACGCGCTGCTGGAGGTGGGAGGGGACCGCGAACTTCGCCATGATCAGGACGAAGACGAAGAGGTTGTCGACACTGAGCGACTTCTCTGTGATGTAGCCGGCGAAGAACTCTCCGGACGCCTGGCTCTCGCCGAAGAGCAGCAGGCCGAGGCCGAAGAGTCCGGCCAGGACGATCCAGACGACCGTCCAGATACCGGCTTCCTTGACCGACACGTCATGGGGCTTGCGCCCGATGAAGAAGTCGGCAGCGATCAGGGCAGCGAGACCAAGAATGGTCACTACCCACAGGGTCATTGAAACGTCCACTGCGCCTCCGGCGTCGTACGGCTTGTGATCAGCGTCGTCGCTGCCGGAGGTCTCTTCCACCCGGGCGACGGACGGTCGCCGCCGGGCCGACGCCCCGGGATCGGATCATCGATGATCCGTCCGTATTGACGGGTACGCCGCGCATGGGGAGTACTCCCCTCCGCATGAAGAAGAGTACCGGAAAACCCAAGAGAAGGTAAAGGGAAGGGTAAAGGGCTCCCAAGAGGCCAGGTCGGGGCGGCCGGTGGGATCCGGGCCGCCGAGGACTTCCGGGACGGTCAGGGACGCTTTCCGTGGCGGGCCGCCGCCACCTGACCGAGCACCTGCCGGAGCACCCCGCTGCCCGGCGGAACCATCGGGGGCTCGTACGACCACGCGTGGCCGACCCACGGATCGGCCAGGTGGTCGTCGGGGACGGGAGTGAGCCGCAGCAGCGAGCGCCACAGCGGATCGAGCAGCGGCCCGTACGCCGACGCGTCCTCCCGGTCCGCCACCATCAGCAGATGGACGCCGACCGACGGGCCCTCGTCGGCGAGGTACCGGAGGCGGGTGACCGCCCGGTCGTCGAAGCCGTGCGGGAAGTCGTGCACGAGCAGCAGCTGCCGGGCCGCGTCCATGCCGGGCGGCAGGGCGTCGGAGGCACCCGCCCGTACCGCCATCTGCAGCAGGTCGACCCGCTCGGTCAGCTGCTCCAGGACGGCCGAGACCCCGGCCGCTCCCCGGGCCGGCGGGGCCGCGAGGACGCCCGTCTCCACGAGCGGCGCGAGGGCGGCGGTGCCCGCACCGGCCGGGTCGAGGACATGGACGGTGAACGCGCCCGCCGGATGCGCCGCGAGCAGCCGGGCCGCGTGGGCGACCGCGCAGTCCAGGGCGAGCCGCCGGAGTTCGACCTCGTCGAGGAGGCCGGCGGCCTCGGAGTGCCCTCGGCCGCTGTCCACCCAGAGCCCCCGCTCCAGTGGCAGCCGGACGAGCATGGGGATCCGCAGATCGGTCCGCTCGGGCAGGTGGAGGTCGCCGAGGCGGATGGCCATCGGCTCCTCGGCGGGGACGCGGTAGGCCTGCCAGACGGGGTTGTCCCAGCGGGCGAAGGCGACGGGCAGGGCGGGCTCGACGACCCCGGACTCCGCCGCGAGCTGGGCGAGGTCCCGGTCGAGTACCTCCTGCGCCCGCGCCACCAGCTCGTCGTGCCGGGCGCGTGCGGCGGCCCGCGCGGCGTCATTGGCACCGTCGGCGCGGGCCCGGTAGTCCGAGAGCGTCTGGTCGAGCTCCCGGTCGAGCCGGTTCTCGGCGAACTCGCAGGCGCTCCGGTAGGCGGCGGCGGTACGGGCCAGGTCCTCGAACATGCCCCACACCTGGTTGTAGAGGCGCTCGTCCATGGACCAGCCCGCCGCGTCCCCGGCGACCGGCGCCGGCGGCCCCTGGCGGGGCTCGGACGCGGGTGCGGGACCGGGCGCGGAGGTGGTCCGGCGGCGCGGATGGGCGTAGTCGACCGGACCGCCGGCCGTCGGACCGCCGGTCGGCGCCGGGGCGGGCGTGTCCGTGCCGACCGGCGAGCTCGACTGCGGGGTCGGCGGAACGGCCGGGGCCGGGTCCGTGGCGGTCACCGGTGCCGTGCGGCGCACGCGCTCCGCCTCGGGGACGTGCCGCGCCGGGGCGGCGAGCGGGGCGGGCTCCGGCGCGACGGTCTCCAGGATCGTCGCCGCCAGGTCGGCGGGGCGCTCCAGGCCCTGGTCGTCGAGGAGGGCGGCGAGCCCGCCCTCGTACCCCTGGCCCATGGCGCGGACCTTCCAGGCGCCCTGGCGGCGGTACAGCTCCAGGGCGACGACGGCGGACTCGCTGTCGAGCCCGGTGATCGTGAAGGTGGCGATCTCGGTGCCGTCGGCGCCGGCGACGGCGACGAACGGGGCGGCGACCGTGCCGAAGCGGGCGGCCCCGCCGGCCCGCGGCCCGGGCAGCGCGAGGACCACCGAGACCCGGTGGACGGCGCCGGGGACGGCCTCCAGGTCCACGGCGAGGCGGTGGTCGGCGGCGGCCTGGCCGGGGACGTCCACCCCGGGCAGGGAGGGCGCTCCCGGATGGGCGATCCACTCCGCGCCCGGGACCCTGCCCCGCTCGTCGCCGAGGGTGGCGCCGGCGAGGACGGGGTGACCGGCCGACACGCGGATCTCCAGTCGGGTGTCGGGCAGGGGGTGGTTCTGCCCCCGGACCAGCTCGGCCGTCATCGACTCTGTCCCCTCGGTGTTCTCGGCGTTTCGGCGTTTCGGCGTTTCGGCGCTTCGGCGTGCTCGGTGGCCCGGCGTTCCCGGCGTTCCGAGGTACGCGGTTCACGGTGCGCGTTCGCGGTTCGCGGTTCGCGGTTCGCGGTTCATGCGGGACAGCTCCCGGCGGCCTGCTGCCTCCGGGAGCTGTGGGTGGGTCGGTGCGGTCCTGCTACAGGTGCGGCAGGATCGCGGGCATCAGGTCCTGGAACGTGCGGCCGTTGGCCGGGTTGCCCAGGGCGGTCATCTGCCAGCCGGAGCCGACCCGGTGCACCTTCGCCATGATCTGCGCGGTGTAGTTGCCGCCGCCGTCGAGGGTGTAGCGCGCGAGCTCCTGGCCGTTCGTCTCGTCGACGATGCGGCAGAACGCGTTCTGCACCTCCTGGAACGTCTGGCCGGTGAAGGAGTTCACCGTGAAGACGATCTGGTCGATGTGGACCGGGACCCGCTGGAGGTCGACGAGGATCGCCTCGTCGTCCCCGCCCTGGCCCGCGCCGCCGACCAGGTTGTCGCCGGTGTGCTTGACCGAGCCGTCGTCGCTGACCAGGTGACGGAAGAAGACCACGTCGACCGGCTGCTTGTCCGCGAAGAGGACGGCCGAGGCGTCCAGGTCGATCTCCTGGGTGCGCTTGCCGAAGAGACCGCGACGCGGCGCGGCCTGCCAGCCGAGGCCCATCCGCACCTGGCTGAGGCTGCCCCCACCCTGCTTCTCCAGGCTGATGGCCTGACCCTTGGTCATGTTGACCGACACGCGTTTGCCCCTCTCGTTAGCGTTCCCCGCGCCCGCTGTTCCGGTGCGTGCGGTTGCCGAGCACATTACGCAGCACCACTGACAGCGCGGAGGGGCGGTCCGGTTTTGTGTCGGTCTTGCAACACACCGGACCGCGCGCCGGACCACCCTCCCCGCCGCTCACCGAGCGCGTCCGGTCAGGCGAGTCCCGCCTCCTTCATCTGGCGCAACTCCTTCTTCAGCTCGCCCACTTCGTCACGGAGCCGGGCGGCCACCTCGAACTGCAGCTCGGCGGCGGCGGCGCGCATCCGGTCGGTCATCTCCTCGATGATCGCGGCCAGTTCGGTTGCGGGCCGGTCCCCGAGCTCGACCGTCGAGCCGGCCTTGCCCCTGCCCTTGCCACCGTGCGCGGCGAGCGAGGGGACGGGGGCCTTGGCGGCCTTGCCCTCCTTGCCCTGGCGGTAGCCGCTGCCGAGGAGTTCCTCGGTGTCGATCTCCTCGCGCGCGATGGTCGCGACGATGTCGTTGATCTTCTTGCGGAGCGGCTGCGGGTCGATGCCGTTCTCGGTGTTGTACGCGATCTGCTTCTCGCGGCGCCGGTTCGTCTCGTCGATGGCCTGCTCCATCGCCGGGGTGATGCGGTCCGCGTACATGTGGACCTGTCCCGAGACGTTTCGCGCGGCGCGGCCGATCGTCTGGATCAGGGAGGTCCCGGAGCGCAGGAAGCCCTGCTTGTCGGCGTCGAGGATGGCCACGAGGGACACCTCGGGGAGGTCGAGGCCCTCACGGAGGAGGTTGATGCCGACGAGGACGTCGTACTCACCGGCGCGCAGCTCCCGCAGCAGTTCGATCCGGCGCAGGGTGTCGACGTCGCTGTGCAGGTAGCGCACCTGGATGCCGAGCTCCAGGAAGTAGTCGGTGAGGTCCTCGGCCATCTTCTTGGTGAGGGTGGTGACGAGGACCCGCTCGTCACGCTCGGTGCGCAGCCGGATCTCGTGGACCAGGTCGTCGATCTGGCCCTCGGTGGGCTTGACGACGACCTCGGGGTCGACGAGCCCGGTGGGGCGGATGATCTGCTCGACGAAGCCGTCGCCGCGCGAGAGTTCGTACGCGCCGGGGGTGGCGGAGAGGTAGACGGTCTGGCCGATGCGCTCCTGGAACTCCTCCCACTTGAGCGGGCGGTTGTCGAGGGCGGAGGGGAGCCGGAAGCCGTGGTCGACCAGCGTCCGCTTGCGGGAGGCGTCGCCCTCGTACATGGCGCCGATCTGGGGCACGGTCACGTGCGACTCGTCGATGACGAGGAGGAAGTCCTCGGGGAAGTAGTCGATGAGGGTGTTCGGAGCGGAGCCGGGGTCGCGGCCGTCGAAGTGCATCGAGTAGTTCTCGATGCCGGAGCAGGAGCCGATCTGACGCATCATCTCCAGGTCGTAGGTGGTCCGCATGCGCAGGCGCTGGGACTCCAGGTGCTTGCCCTGCTTGTCGAGCTCGGCGAGGCGGCCCTCCAGCTCGCGCTCGATGTCGTTGACCGCGCGCTCCATGCGCTCCGGGCCGGCGACGTAGTGGCTGGCGGGGAACACGTACAGCTCGCGGTCCTCGCTGATGACCTCGCCGGTGAGCGGGTGCAGCGTGGAGAGTGCCTCGATCTCGTCGCCGAACATCTCGATGCGGACGGCGAGCTCCTCGTAGACCGGGAAGATCTCGATGGTGTCGCCGCGGACGCGGAAGGTGCCGCGGGTGAACGCCAGGTCGTTCCGCGTGTACTGGATGTCGACGAAGCGGCGGAGCAGCTGGTCGCGGTCGAGTTCCTCGCCGACCTTGAGCGGGACCATCCGGTCCACGTACTCCTGGGGCGTGCCGAGGCCGTAGATGCAGGAGACGGAGGCGACCACGATGACGTCCCTGCGGGTGAGCAGGGAGTTCGTCGCGGAGTGGCGGAGCCGCTCCACCTCCTCGTTGATGGAGGAGTCCTTCTCGATGTACGTGTCCGACTGCGGCACGTACGCCTCGGGCTGGTAGTAGTCGTAGTACGAGACGAAGTACTCGACCGCGTTGTTCGGCAGGAGCTCGCGGAACTCGTTCGCCAGCTGGGCGGCCAGGGTCTTGTTCGGCGCCATCACCAGGGTGGGGCGCTGGAGCTTCTCGATCATCCACGCGGTGGTGGCGGACTTTCCGGTGCCGGTGGCACCGAGGAGCACGACGTCCTTCTCGCCCGCGCGGATACGCCGCTCCAGGTCGGCGATGGCCGCGGGCTGGTCGCCGTTGGGCTTGTACTCACTGACGACCTCGAAGGGCGCCACCGAACGTTCGATCTTGGAAACGGGCCGCATGCAACCACCGTACGACCCGGCACTGACACTCGGGCGGTGATCGGCGCGGCAGCGGCCCTCCGTCACCAGTCCTGGGAGCGGTGGCCGCCCCTCGGGACGCTCCTGCGGGCCCCGCGGCCGGCGGGCCGGGCCGTCCAGTTGGCGGGCTCGCCGTAGGACGGCACATGGCGCGGGGCGGGCACGCCGGGGCGGTGCGGGGCGCGGCCGGCGGGGCCCTGCCAGTCCGGGTCGCCCATCACGAGCAGCGGATCGAACATGACGACGACGGCGGCGAGGATGAGGAAGACCGCCGGACCGATCAGCATCGGCAGCAGCAGCGAGGTGGCGGTGTCGCCGGTGCCCTTGACCGGCTCCGGGCCGTGCAGGTGGACACTGACCGCCGACATGGCGGTGTAGTGCATACCACTCACGGCGACGCCCATCACCAGGCTCGCACCGAGACTGGCCAGAAATCCATGTACCGACACGGCCGCCCAGAGGGCCGTCGTGGCCGCCACGACGGCGATGACCACGGACGTCGCGACGGTGAGCGTGTCGTACTCGATCCGCCCCTGCAGTCGCATCCCGGCCATGCCGAGGTAGTGCATGGTGGCCACGCCGAGGCCCGTGATGGTGCCGCCCGTGACCAGGGTGAGGGCGGTCGCCCCCCGGTACCCGACGATGAAGATCCCGATGCCGACCATCAGGACGGCGACGCCCAGGCTGGCGAAGGTGATGGGCAGGTCGTAGTGGATGGGCGCCTGCCGGACCGAGAAGCCCATCATGGCGATGAAGTGCATGGTCCAGATGCCGGTGCCGATCGACGTGGCGCCGAGGGCGAGCCAGCCCGCCTTGAAGCTGTCGCGGTGTCGGAGCGATCTCGTGGTGCAGCGCAGGCCGAGGGCGCCGCCGAGGCACGCCATGAGAAAGGCCGCCACCGGAGTGACGATCCCGTAGCTGAATCCGTCGACCGTGCCCTGCATGAGCGTGTGTCCTCCACCCCTGGTGCCACGTCGTCCGAAAACAGTCGGTACCGCTGGGTAGTACTACCGGGGCGAGATTATGGCGCGCCGGGGGCCACGCGACCACGTGACCGGGGAATTTCCACTCGTGAGACCTGAGCGAGACCGGTTCGTGATCTTGCCCCGGCTCTCCGGGCCCCGTTGTCGGTGGTGGGTCGTACCGTGGGCGGCATGGACATCGAAGCGGGACCGGGGGTCGGCGGGCGGGCCGTCCCGGTGGAGTGGACGGTCATGGAGAGCCTCATCGGGCCGCTCTTCCTGGCCGCGACCGGGCGGGGGCTCGTGCGGGTCGAGTTCCACGCCGACGCGGCGCGGCGGGAGCTGATGCTCGACCGGCTGGCGGCGCAGCTCGGAGCGGAGCCGGTGGAGCGCGCCTCGGGGCTGCTCGCCGGCGCGATACGCGGGCTCGACCGGTACTTCGCGGGCGAGCCGGGCGACCTCGACCTGCCCCTGGACTGGAGCCTGACGGCCGGGTTCAACCGGCAGGTGCTGCGCGAGCTGGCGAGCGGCGTGCCGTACGGCAGCGTCGTCGGCTACGGGGACCTGGCCAGGCGCGTGGGCCAGCCGGGGGCGGCGCAGGCGGTCGGCGCGGCGATGGGGTCCAATCCGCTGCCGGTCGTGGTGCCGTGCCACCGGGTGGTGGAGAGCGACGGCGGTCTCGGCGGCTTCGGGGGCGGTCTGGAGACCAAGCGGCAGTTGCTCGCACTGGAGGGCGTGCTGCCGACGCCGCTGTTCTGAGGGCCTCTCCGAGGGCCTTCCCGGCCGGCCTCCGCCGACCGCCGGCCCGGACCCTTCCGGGCCTGGTCGGGAGGCGTTCCCCTCAGGTGGGACGGCTGGCACACTCACGTAAGTGACCCACACCCCCGGCGCCCCTGACGCCACCCTGCCCGACCACATACCCGGCCCCGTCACCGACGCCGAGCTCCCCGCGCTGCGCCGGCGCGTCCAGGCCGTGCTCCTCGCCACCCAGATCCTCGGAGGCCTCGGCATCGCCACCGGTGTCGCGCTCGCCGCCGTGCTCGCCAGGGACGTGAGCGGTTCCGAGGCACTGTCCGGTCTCGCGTCCACGGCGACCGTGGCGGGACCCGCGCTGCTCGCCATGCCACTGGCCGCCCTGATGGCCTCGCGGGGCCGCCGGGCCGGTCTCGTCCTCGCGTACCTCATCGGCGCGGTCGGCGCCGGGGTCGCCGTGCTCGGGGCGGTCGCCGACAGCTTCCCCCTGCTGCTCCTCGGCCTCGTCGGCTTCGGCGCCGGTTCCTCGGCCAATCTGGCGGCCCGCTTCGCCGCCGCCGACCTCGCCGAACCGCACCGCAGGGCGCGGGCCATCTCCACCGTGGTCTGGGCGACGACGATCGGCGCCGTCCTGGGGCCGAACATCGCCGCGCCGGCCGGGAAGAGCGTGGCCGGTCTGGGAATCCCCGCCACCGCGGGCCCCTTCGTCTGGGCCGCGGGAGTCTTCGTGATCGCGGCGGCCGTGGTGGCCGTGCTGCTCCGCCCCGACCCGCTCCTCACGGCCCGCGCGCTCCACGAGACGGCTGCGGGCGAGGCGCCGGAGGAACGTTCCCTGCGGGCCGGGATGCGGGCCGTACGGGAGTCCCCGAAGGCCCGTCTCGCGGTGGTGACCGTCGCCGGCTCGCACACCGCGATGGTGTCGATCATGTCGATGACCCCGGTGGCCCTCACCCACCACGGGGCGGACATCCAGCTGATCGGGCTCGTCATCAGTGGGCACATCGCCGGCATGTACGCCTTCTCGCCCCTGATGGGCTGGCTGTCCGACCGGCTGGGGCGGCTGTCGGTCATCGGGCTCGCGGTGGGTCTCATCGGCGTGGCGGCGCTCGTCGCGGGGACGGCGGGGCCCAGCCACGGCCGTACCGCCCTGGGCCTGTTCATCCTCGGCCTGGGCTGGTCGGCGGGTCTGGTGTCCGGCTCGGCGCTGCTCACGGACTCGGTTCCGCAGGCCGCGCGGGCGGCCGTCCAGGGGTTCTCCGACTTCATCATGAACACCGCCGCCGGCGTCGGCGGCCTCGCGGCGGGCCTGATCGTGGCGCAGGCGGGCTACGGGCCGCTCAACGCGATCGCCGCCTGCCTGCTGCTGCCGATGGCGGCGCTCGCGCTCCGGGGCTCCCTCCGTAAGGCGTGAGTCTCCGTACGGTCGGTCAGTGCGGCGCCGCCGGGGAGGAGGCGCCGCTCGCGAGTCGGCGCGGGGTGCCCGTGCCGTCGGCCGGGACCGACCAGACCGCTCCCCCGTAGCCGTACGCGAGAGTGCTCCGGTCCGTCCACAGCGCCTGGTCGTCGATGCCGCGCCGCTCGGCGACCGCGTGTTCGCGCCCGGTGGCCAGGTCGTACACGTACAGCCGCCACGGCTCGCTCGGGCCGTCGGAGACCCGCTTCTTGAAGGCGAGCCGGGTGCCGTCCGGGGACAGCGACGGGCATTCGACGTTCTCCCGCAGGGCCTTGGCGGACCAGCCCCGCATGTCGCCCTCGACGAGATGGGTGCGGCCCCCCGTGGAGACGGTCGCGTAGAAGCGGTTGTCGTCGGCGGCGAAGCTGACGCCCCAGTAGTTGACGTCGGGGGCATGGTGGCGGCGGCCGCCGAGAGTGAGCGGGATCTGCTCGATGTTCTTCACCAGATAGCCGGTGCGCAGATCGAGGATCGAGGTCCTGGTGGAGAAGGACGAGCGCGCGTAGGAGTCGCCGGTCGCGAACATCGTCCAGGAGAGCATGTTCCCCGAGGCGGAGACCCTGGCCCGGCTGGGGATGCCCGGCAGTCCGATCCGGCGGATCTCGCGCAGCCGGCGGTCGAGCACGAGGACGTAGGAGCGGGCCGGGACGCCCGGCCTGCGCTGGAGGCAGAGGGCGGTGGGACCGGCCGCGTGGAAGCGGTCGCAGGAGGGGCCGCCCACCACCCGGCCGCCGGGCGCGGACGGGTCCACGCGCGCGATGCGGCCGCTCGCCGCGTCCCGCGCGTAGAGCGCGCCGGGGGCGCGGTCGAGGGTGAAGCCGGGGTCGGCGGTCCCGGCGACGGCGGCCTCGCGGCCCGAGGCCGCGCGCAGCGTGTAGGCGGTGGCGCCGCCGCCGAGCAGCAGAAGGGCGAGGACGAGGATCCACACGCGCGTACGGGTGGACGGGCGGGCGCCGTTCAGTTCGGACATGGGTCGATCGCTCCGCTCGGAGGGCTCGGAGGGGTGGGGGGCTCGGAGGGAGTCGTGGGCAGGAGTCGCGCCGCGCAGCAGACGGCCGCCGCGAGGGCGACCAGCGCCGCGACGAGGGCGGTCTCCGGGCCGCTCGCGGTCCAGACGGCGCCGAAGGCGACGGCGGCACCGAGCCGGGCCAGCGCCTGCGCGGTCTGGACGACGGCGAGTCCGCTCGCCTGCCGGCCCTCGGTCAGGAACGGGCCTGCCAGGGCCATCAGGACGCCGTCGGTGGCGGCGTAGAAGACTCCGAGCAGCAGGAGGACGCCCAGCAGCACCACGGGGTCGGGCAGGGGGGCGAGGAGCAGTCCGTAGGCGAGAAGCAGGGCACCGTGCCCGTACAGGAGCGGTGCCCGTCGCCCGATCCGGTCGGCGAGGCGCCCTGCGGGGACGGCGAGCAGCAGATAGACGGCGGCCGCGCCGAGCGGCAGGAACGGGAACCAGGTGGCGTCGAACGCGAGCCTTCGCTGGAGCAGCAGGTAGAGGAAGGCGTCGCCGATGGTGGCGGCGCCGAGGATTCCGGCACAGATCACGATGCGCCGGTACTCGGGCGAGCGCAGCCCTGAGAGCAGTCCACCGAGGGGTCCGCGCCGCGGGAGCGGCTCCTCGCCACCGTCACGCGCGCGTGGCCCCGCCGGGCCGACGGGCCCCTGCTTCTCCCCGCGTGTCCGCCCGGGGACGAGCAGCACCCACAGCAGGACGCCGAAGGCCCCGACGCTGAAGCTGACGGCGAAGACGGCGTCGTAGGCGTCCGCCGTCGCCCACAGCAGCGCGAAGGCGGCCAGGGGGCCGAGCAGGGCGCCGGTGGTGTCCATGGCCCTGTGCGTGCCGAAGGCGCGGCCCAGGTCCTCGGGCGGGCTGTGCAGGGTGATGAGGGCGTCGCGCGGGGCGGTGCGGACGCCTTTGCCGAGCCGGTCGGCGGCGATCGCGGTGGCGATCCAGCCGGTCGCGCCGCCGGCGAGGAGGAGGCCGAGCCGGGAGCAGGCGGACAGGGCGTAGCCGAGCCCCGCGACCTGTTTGTGGCGGCCGCCGCGGTCGGCGGTGGCGCCGCCGAGGAGGCGTACGAGTGCGGTGGCGCCGGTCGAGAGGCCGTCGAGCAGCCCGAACTGGAGCGGGGAGAGGCCGAGTCCGAGGACCAGGTAGAGCGGCAGGACGGCGGTCACCATCTCCGAGGAGATGTCGGTGACGAGGCTGACCGCGCCGAGGGCGAGGACGGTGCCGGGGACGCGCCGCCGGGCCCCCGAGGGGGCGGGCGGCGCGTCCGGGCGACCGGTGGTCGCGAGGTACATCAGTGGCAGGTGTAGGTCGGGCCGGAGTCCTTCACCTGGTTGTCGGTGCCGACGTACTGCCAGGTGTAGGTGGTGTCGGTGAGGTCCAGCTTCAGGACGCCGTACGGACCGCTGATCCGCTTCTGGCTGTTGGGCTGGACGGTCTCGATGTCGTAGGGCTCGGCTCCGCCCATGCCGCCCACGATCTCGACGATGCCGTCGGCGGTGGCCCGCCCTTCGGGGTCCTGCGGAGCGAAGCGCTCGTAGTGGTGGTCGTGGCCGTTGAGCACCAGGTCGGCCTTGGCGTTGTAGAGGATCTGCCAGACCGGCTTGGAGACGGGGTCGTTGCCGTGGCCGCCGGAGGAGTACAGCGGGTGGTGGAAGTAGGCGGCGACGCAGCCCTTGGTGTTCCGCGCGAGGTCGTCCTTGAGCCACTGGATCTGGGTGGCGTCGTCGAAGGAGTTGGAGTCGAGCGCGACGAAGTGCCAGTTGCCCTGGTCGTAGCTGTAGTACGGCTTGCCCTGCGGGTAGGCGATCGAGCCGAAGTAGGACTTGTATCCGGCGAGCGGGCCCGCCGGGTCGTAGGTCTCGTGGTTGCCGGGCACGGGGCGGGTCTTCGCCTTGAAGGCGCCCCAGGACTTGTCGTAGTAGTTGCGGAAGTCGGAGAGCAGGGCGTCGTCGTACTGGTTGTCGCCCATGGTCAGGTAGAAGGACGGCGCGATCCGCTGGGCCAGGGCCGCGGTCTTGGGGTGGGCGCAGGAGCTGCTGGAGGCCGTGCACTGGGCGGCGATGTCGCCGGCCGCGACGACGGTGAAGACGCCGGTGGGCGGCTGCGTGCTGCCGGTGGTGCCGTAGGCCTCCACCGAGAAGAGCGAGTAGCCGTACGAGGTGCCGCGGGCGGTCCCGTACACGCGGAGGTAGCGGCCCTGGCCGGTGAGTCCGGTCCAGTCGTCCGTGCCGCCGTTCCCCGCTGTCTCGTTGGCGAGGCGGGTCCAGGTGGTGCCGTCGGTGGAGATCTCGACGCGGTAGGCCTTGGCGTACGCGGCCTCCCAGACGAGCTTGACGCGGGAGACGGTGGCCGAGGGGCCGAGGTCGACGCGGATCCACTGGGGGTCGACGCCTTCGGCGCTGGCCCAGCGGGTGGTGGAGACGCCGTCGAAGGCCTTCTCCGGGCCGAAGGTGCCGTCCTCGACGGAGGAGGAGGTGGCGGGTCGGCCCTGGGAGATGAGGACGTCGGCGGCGGCTCCGGCCCGGTCCGGGAGGGCGAGCAGGAGCCCGCCGACGAGCAGCAGCACGGCGGCGAGGACGAAGGGGAGAGGGGTGGTGGTGCGGCGTGGTGGGGCGGAGGCGTTCAGGCGCATACCTGGGCTCCCTGGCCTGGGGGTCGGCGAGAGCTGGACACCGGTGCGGCGCACCACGGGTCTGCCGTGCGGCAGCGGCCGGGGCGCCCGTGCCATGGGGTCCGGGCACGGGCGGCCGGCCGGGTGGCGATTCGGGGCGCCACACGGCGGGGTGGTGCTCGGCGGCCGGGTCAGAGCTCTCGCTGAGCGCGTCACGCCCCTTGGGGTGGGGCGCCGCGCCAAGCCGCTGCCGGAATGCTAGCCGATAGGAAGGTTTCCTACCAGACTCTCGACTCGGGTCGGGCCGAGGGGAGTTCAGTGACCCCAGGAGCCTCAGAGGCTGATGTGGTACGCCTTGCGCAGGGTCTCGTGCACGGTCCAGGTCGTCCGGTCTCCCTCGCGGAGCACACAGGCGTCACCGGGTCCGATCTCCAGGGTCGCCCCGCCCTCGACGGCGACGGTCGCCCGGCCGGAGACCACCACGAACAGCTCGTCGGCCTCGGTGTCGGTGACGACGCCGGGCGTGATCTGCCAGATGCCCCGCAGCTGCTTGCCGTCGGCGGACTCCCACAGCACCTTGCCCGTCACCTCGGGCGTACCGGAGACGATCTGGGCGGGGTCGAGCGGCTCCGCCTCGAGCTCCGCGTCGGGGATGTGCACGGCGAAGGAGGGCTGGTCATGTGTCGTCATGGGCGGTGACTGTAGCGGGGGTCCGGGGCCGCCCCGAGGCCGGGACCGACTGGACGGAAGCCCTCCGCTTCGCCTCCCACCAGGTGTGATGCCTGGAACCGGCCACGACGACGAAATCCGCACGCCCCCTTCGGCGCAGCGCCGGACGGGTGGCGCTGCCGCCCCCGACGCTCTCGCCGGGCACCCCGTGACGGAATCCGAAGGCACCCCCGCGGGGTGGCCGGAGCTCGCCGACGAGGTTTGCGGGGCCGGTGGTCGCGCCAGGAATGGGACATGTCCACACAGGTGTCCGAAGAGGTACGCGAGGCGCTCCACGAGGGGCGTCCCGTCGTCGCGCTGGAATCGACGATCATCGCCCACGGCCTGCCGCGCCCCCGGAACCTGGTGGTGGCCCTGGAACTGGAGGAGCTGGTGCGGGCCGGGGGCGCCGTCCCCGCCACGATCGCCGTGGTCGACGGCAGGGCCAGGGTCGGCCTCGACCGGGCGGCCCTGACCCGGATCGCCGAGGACCCGGCGGTACGGAAGCTGGGGCACCGCGACCTCGCCCCGGCCCTGGCGGCCGGCGTCACCGGGGCGACGACGGTGTCGGCGACGGCCTGGCTCGCGGACGCGGCCGGCATCCGGGTGTTCGCGACGGGAGGGCTCGGCGGTGTCCACCGCGAGTGGACCGACACTCAGGACGAGTCCGCCGACCTCCGGCTGCTCGCCCGCGTCGGCACCACCGTGGTCTGCGCCGGGGTCAAGTCGATCCTCGACGTGCCCGCGACGCTCCAGCGCCTGGAGACGCTCGGCGTCACGGTCGTGGGGTACGGCACGGACCGCTTCCCCGGCTTCTATCTCGCCTCCTCGGGCGAACCGGTCGACTGGACCCTGCGGACCCCGGAGGCGGTGGCCGCGGTGCTACGGGCCCAGGACCGGCTCGGCGGGCCACGGGCGGCGCTGATCGTGGCCAATCCGGTGCCGGTGGCGGAGCAGCTGGATCCCGCGCTGCACGACCGGGTGCTCGCGGGCGGCCTGACGGCGGCGAAGGAGAAGGGGATCACCGGGCAGGCGGTGACGCCGTTCCTGCTCGAATACCTGACGGTGCACACGGAGGGAGCGTCCCTGGAGGCCAATCTGGCGGCGGTACGGGGCAATGTGCGGCTCGCGGCGGGGATCGCGGGGGCGTACGGCGCGAGTGGCCGGTGAGCCGGGCGGCGGGTGCGCTGCTCGTCGTCGGGGACGTGGTCACGGACGTCGTCGCCCGGCACCGGACCCCGCTGGCGCCCGCGACCGACACGGCGGCGGAGATACGGACCCTGCCGGGCGGCGCGGGAGCCAACGCGGCCTGCTGGGCGGCGCGTTCCGGCTGCTCTGACGTGCGCGTCCTCGGCCGGGTGGGGACGGACGCGGCCGACTGGCACGAGCGGGCGCTGCGGCACGCGGGCGTGCGCCCCCTGCTCGTCCGGGACCCGGACGCGGCGACGGCCAGCGTGATCGCGCTCGTGGACTCCTCGGCGGAGCGCACCTTCCTCACCGACAGCGGCGCCGCCCTGCGCCTCTCCCCCGGCGACTGGTCGGCGGCTCTGCTCGACGGCGTGGCCCGGCTGCATCTCTCCGGCTACCTGTTCTTCGCCTCGCCGAGCCACGGGACCGCGCGACAGGCACTGCGGGACGCGCGGGAGGCGGGGGTCCCGGTGAGCGTGGACCCGGCGTCGGCGGGGTTCCTGGCGGAGCTGGGGGCGGACCGGTTCCTCGCGGCGGCCGACGGTGCGGAGGTCCTGCTGCCCAACGCCGACGAGGCCCGGTCGCTCACCGGGCGGGACGAACCGGATGGGGCGGCGGCCGAGTTGAGCCGCCGGTTCCCGCTGGTCGTCGTCACCCTGGGGGCGTCGGGCGCCCTGGTCGCCGAGGACGGCTCGGTGACCGCGCGGGTGACGGCGCCCGCGGTCCGGCCGGTGGACTCGACCGGCGCGGGCGACGCGTTCACCGGGGCCTTCCTGGCGGCCCTGCTCGCGGGCGCGGACCCCGCGAAGGCCGCCGAGGCGGGCTGCCGCGCGGGCGCGGAGGCGGTCACCGTGGTGGGCGGGCGACCTCAGGCGGGACCCGCGGGCAACTGAGGCGGAGAGGCCCGAGGCCCGCCGGCGAGTGGCGAGCGCGAAGCTCCCTCCCCGTCCCCTACCCGCCGAACCCCGCCCAGGCCGGGTGGCGTGGGTCGTCCGCCCGGACGACCACGTCCGCCGCGTCGCCGGGGGCCACCTCCGACTCGTACCGGGCGAAGGCCGGCAGGGTCCAGGCCTCCTCGGTGCGCCGGGCCAGCGCGGCGGCCGAGAGCCGCAGGTACACGGTGAGGTCGAAGGGGAACCAGTGGCCGAGCAGGAAGGGCCCGTGCAGCACGAGCACCCCGCCGGGCGGCAGCGTCACGTACGGGCTGCGGGTCGCGCGGTCCCTCGCCGGATCCCACAGGTCGGGCAGCACCCGCCCCGTACCGCCGGGCTCCAGCGGCCCGAAGACCTCCCGCCACAGCGCCCCGGTGTCGGTCCACCCGTCGTAGTACGCGTCCGGGTCCTGCTTCCCGTACTCGTACCGAAGCGACGCGGGGCGCAGGAAGCCGCCGGTTCCCGCGACGAGGACGGACCGTCCGCGCGTCCGCAGGGCCTCGGCCAGCCTCTCCGCGAGCTCACCCCCGGGCGCGGCGGGCGGCCCGTCGACGCCGACCTTGAGCCAGCCGCTCCCGTCGGCCGGCTCGGTCCCGTCGAGCCGCCCGGCGAGCGCCTCGGCCAGCCGTTCCCAGGTGATCGCCTCGTATCGCATCCCGCTCATCCTGCCCGCAGCTCCCCCCGACGCGCATCGGCCGACACCCCCGGCAGTACGGTGATCGTCGCCGACATCGACGGCCTGGCCGAGCGGCTGACCGCCCGGGGCGTGGAGGTGACGTGGGACGACGACTTCCCGGGACACCGGCGCTTCCACACCGTCGACTGCCATGAGAACCGGCTCGAGTTCCTCTCCCCCGAACGCTGACCGCTCACCACCCCCGCTTGACCTTGTCACTGGCGTCACTGTTCGACCCTCAGAGCCATGGACACCACCACACCCACCAGGGTCGTCGTCATCACCGGCGCGGGCACCGGCATCGGCCGGGCCGCCGCCCGCGCCTTCGCCCGGCAGGGGGCGACGGTCCTCGCCGTCGGCCGCAGGACCGAGCCGCTGCGGGAGACCGCCGAGGGGCACCCCGGCATTCACCCGTACGTCGCCGACATCACGGCGGAGGGCGCGGCCGAGGAGATCGTCCGCGCCGCCGTGACCGGCCACGGCCGCCTCGACGTGCTCGTCAACAACGCCGGGATCTCCCGCGGCGGCCCGCTCGGCACTCTCGACCGCTCCGTGATCACCCCGCTCCTGGAGACCAACCTCGTCGCCCCCGTCCTGCTGACGCAGGCCGCGCTCCCCGCGCTCCGGGAAGCGCGAGGCGTCGTGGTGAACGTGACGACGACGATCGGCCAGCGCGGCTGGCCGGCCAACTCCGTCTATCCGGCGACCAAGAGCGCCCTGGAGACCCTGACCCGCTGCTGGGCGGTGGAGCTCGCGCCCGCCGGCGTCCGGGTGGTGGCGATCGCCCCGGGTCCGGTCGAGACCCCGATCGCGGACCACATGGGTCTCTCCCCCGAGCGGCTGAAAGCCTTGCGGGACTGGCAGCTCGCGCACGTTCCGCTGGGCCGGATCGGCCGTCCCGAGGAGGTCGCCTGGGCGATCACCGCGCTCGCGGCACCGGACGCCTCCTTCCTGACCGGCACCGTCCTGCCCGTCGACGGGGGTGCGCTGGTCGCGTGATAGGAGTGCTCCAGGAGGTGGCGCCCTTGCGCATCGGTGAAGTGGCCCGGCGGACCGGGGCGTCGCCGCGCGCCCTGCGCCACTACGAGGCGGCGGGCCTGATCGCGTCGGTCCGCGCGGCCAACGGATACCGGGTGTACGGCGAGGACTCCGTGACGCGGGTGACGAACATCCGGTACCTCCTGGACGCCGGCCTCACCCTGGACGACGTGTCCGCGTTCCGTTCCTGCCTGGACGGTGACATGCCCTCGGCCCCGCCGTCGGCCCGCGGCCTGGAGATCGCCCGCGAGCGGCTGGCCGTGCTCGACGCGCGGATCGCGGCCCAGACCGAGGCCCGGAACCGGCTGGCCCGACGTCTGAACGTGCTGCCTGACCGGGGCTGACGCCAGGACACGGCCGCCCCGCGGGACGGGCAGACACCGGACGGGGCCGACCCGCGGGACGGGCCGACGCCGGACGGGGCCGAGCCTCGGGAGCCCGCTACGACCGGCCGGCCCGCACCGGCCGTTCCAGCGCCGCACGCCCCGCCTCGATCGCCTCGGCGAGCGTCGACTCCCCGCCCGCGAGGGCCCGGCAGGTCGCCGCGTCGGTGCGCAGCCGGGCGTCCGGCACCTCGCCCGTAGCGGCGCCGTACGCCCCGTCCCCGTACGACACGGACCCGTCGCCGCCGACCCGTACGAAGAACTCGCCCTCGTCCAGGGTCACCTGGACCACACCGGCGCCCAGCCCGGCGAACGCCCCGAGGAGCGGGATCGCGTACCAGTGCGCGCGGACGGCGTCGGTGGGCCGTGGTTCGCCCAGGTCGGGCGCCCCCCAGGCGGCGAGGGTGCGCAGCACGGGCAGCAGCTCGCGGCCGCGCGGGGTGAGCTCGTACACGAACGCCGAGGCGGGCGGCGGCAGTCGGCGGCGGGTGACCAGCTCGGCGCCCTCCATGTCCTTGAGGCGGCCGGCGAGCATGTCGGTGCTGACGCCGGGGAGGTCGGCGTGGAGGTCGGTGTAGCGGCGCGGCCCGGCGAGGAGTTCGCGGACGACGAGCAGGGTCCAGCGGTCGCCGACGAGGTCGAGGGCGCGCGCTGCGGCGCAGTGCTGGTCGTAGCTGCGGCGGCGTTGCTGACGTGGCATGCGACGCAGTCTAGACATGTTGTTGGACTTCCCAAGCTCGAACTTGGTAAAACCAAGCAACACTGATTCCGGGGACCTGGGGAGGTCGGACATGGAGTTCCGGCAGTCGAGCAAGCTGAGCGAGGTCTGTTACGAGATCCGGGGCCCGGTCATCGAGCACGCCAACGCGCTGGAGGAGGCGGGCCACAGCGTCCTGCGCCTCAACACCGGCAACCCGGCCCTCTTCGGCTTCGAGGCGCCCGAGGAGATCGTCCAGGACATGATCCGGATGCTCCCCAAGGCCCACGGATACACCGACTCGCGCGGCATCCTCTCCGCCCGCCGCGCGGTGGCCCAGCGCTACCAGTCCATGGGCCTCCCGGAGGTGGACGTCGACGACGTCTTCCTCGGCAACGGCGTGTCCGAGCTGATCTCGATGGCCGTCCAGGCCCTCCTGGAGGACGGCGACGAGGTCCTCGTCCCCGCCCCGGACTACCCGCTGTGGACGGCGGTGGTGACGCTCGCGGGCGGCAAGCCCGTGCACTACCTGTGCGACGAGTCCGCCGACTGGTACCCGGACCTCGACGACATGGCGTCGAAGATCACCGACCGCACCAAGGCCATTGTGGTCATCAACCCCAACAACCCCACGGGCGCTGTCTACCCGAAGGAGATCCTGGAGGGCATCTTCGCGCTCGCCCGGCGCCACGGGCTGATGGTCCTCGCCGACGAGATCTACGACCAGATCGTCTACGACGAGGCCGTCCACCACCCGGCCGCCTCGCTCGCCCACGATCTGATCGTCCTCACCTTCGGCGGGCTCTCCAAGACCTACCGGGTGGCGGGCTTCCGCTCCGGCTGGCTGGTCGTCACCGGCCCGAAGGAGCACGCCAGGAACTACCTGGAAGGCCTCACCATGCTGGCCTCCATGCGGCTCTGCCCCAACGCCCCCGCCCAGTACGCCATCCAGGCCGCGCTCGGCGGCCGGCAGTCGATCCACGAGCTGACCGCGCCGGGCGGACGGCTGCGCGAACAGCGCGACCGGGCCTGGGAGAAGCTCAACGAGATCCCCGGCGTCACCTGCGTGAAGCCGAAGGGAGCGCTGTACGCCTTCCCGCGCCTCGACCCCGCCGTGCACAAGATCCACGACGACGAGAAGTTCGTCCTCGACCTGCTCCTGCGCGAGAAGATCCAGGTCGTGCAGGGAACCGGCTTCAACTGGCCCCGCCCGGACCACTTCCGCATCCTGACCCTGCCGTACGCCGACGACCTCGACGCGGCCATCAGCCGCATCGGACGCTTCCTGAGCGGCTACCGGCAGTGACGTGACGGCCCCTCGACTGTCATGATCTGAAGGTCCGAAGATCCTTCGGACCGGTGGACCTGACGGCAGCACGGCAGGACGGGAGGGGCGCCCGGTCATGGATGTGGCGCTGATTGCGGTGGCGGGAACCCTGTTGGGCGTCATCGCCACACACTGGTTCCAGGGGCGGGCCACCGAGCGCACCGCCTCGCTGGCCCGGACCGAACAGCTCCGCCAGGAGCGGATCGCGACCTACAGCGCCTACGCGGGCGCGGTCGTCGACTACCGGCACAGCCAGAACGACCGCTGGTTCCGGGCGGCCGAGGAGCCGGGCTCCCAGGAGGCGGAGGAGTCCCGGCACGCCTCCTACCGGCAGCGGACCGCCGCCCGGCAGGCCCTCTTCCGGGTGCAGTTGGTGTGCGACGACCCGCAGGTCCGGCGGCTGGCCGAGGCCGCCTTCGAAGAGGCCCACTGCATGCACGAGGCACGGGGGGAGTCCGAGCGCGCCCGCCGCTCTGCGGAGGCGAAGGAAGCGCTCGCCCAGTTCATCGCCGCGGCCGCGCCCGGCGTGCGCTGAGCGGGGCCCGGACATGGACCTCGTCGCGCCCGTCGTCGTCGAGCCGCTCAGGCGCCGCCGCTGCTCGGAGTGCCTGCGGGGACCTCTCGAGCGGATGATCGTCGAGTTCAACGCCCCGGTCTGTCTCGACTGCGCCGACCTGGGGCATCTCGTGTTCCTGCGGCGGGGCGACACGGCGCTCACCCGCCGGGCCCGCGAGGGCAGCACGCTCTGGGCCGTGGTCGTACGCCACAACCGGCGCCGTACCCGGTACGAACGCCAGGGCCTGCTCGTCGAGGAGGCGGCGCTCGCCGAGGCGGAGCGCTCCTGCCTGGCGGACGCGGAGGCCCGGGCCAGACGCCGGACGCGGGACGCCGCACGGCGCGCGGCGCTCGACACGGAGATCACCGAGATCCTCCGGACGGAGATCCTGCGGCTCTTCCCGGCCATCCCGGCGGACCGGGCCACGGAGGTCGCCGTCCACGCCTCGGCGAAGGGCAGTGGACGGGTGGGGCGCACGGCGGCGGGCCGCTCGCTCGACCGCGGCGCCGTGACGGCCGCGGTCCGCGCCTCCGTACGCCATGTCGACACCCCGTACGACACCTTGCTGATGCGGGGTGTTCCTCGGCACCAGGCCCGGACTCGGGTGGCACCCGCCATCGAGGCGGTGCTCCGGGCCTGGCGTCGCGACGGGGACGCCGGCGGCCGGGGGCGCGGCTGACCACTCGGGTGTCAGCCCACGTCGCCCGGCCTCGGGGCGGAACCGTCAGGCCTGGTCCGCGGCGCGGCGGGCGCGACGGTACAGCAGGGCTCCACCGAGCAGCAGCGCGGCACTCGCGGCGCCGGTGTACCCGATGCTGTCGGAACCGGTGGAGGCCAGCGCGACCGTGCTCGTCCCGCCCTGCGGAGCGGGAAGCGGGGCGGGCTTCGCCGTCTCGGTCTCCGGCTGCGGAACCGGCACGTTCCGCACGGGGGTCTGCGGGCGCGGGGTCGGCGTCTCGACCGGCGGCGTGGGCTTCGAGGGGCCGTTGACCGAGGTGTTGCCGAAGACCGGGTTCAGGATGCCGACCACGTTGACCGAGTTGCCGCTGACGTTCACGGGGAGGTCGACGGGCAGCTGGAGGCCGTTCCCGGAGAGCACGCCGGGAGAGCCCGCGACGTGGGTCTCTGCCGTGGACCCGCCGCCGTTGGCGGAGCCGCCGTCGGAGGACCCGCCGCCGTGCGAACCGCCTGCGGCGTGCTCCCCGCCGCGCGGGGTGCCGGGCTCGTCCTTGTGGGAGCGTCCGCCGCCGTCCTCCGAGCCGTAGCCGTCGGGCTCCTTCTCGGCGGAACGGTTGGCACAGCCGTTGCCGAAGGCCGGGTTGAGCAGGCCGACGACGCTGACCGTGTTGCCGCAGACGTTGACCGGCACGTGCACCGGCAGCTGAACCGTGTTGCCGGAGCCGACGCCCGGCGAACCGACCGCGGCGCCCTGCGCGCCGGAGTCGGCGTGCGCGGCGCCGGCCGAGAGGGCGATCGCCCCACCCGTGACCAACAGTGTGGCCAGACCACTTCGGCGAATCTGCCTCATGGCTTCCTGCCTTCCGGAGGTGTGCGGGCAAGTGCCCGTACCGGAATCAACGCGACAAACGCACGGGCCGGATCCGACCGTTGACGGGTTTCACTCCATCGAGTGGGCCCCGTTCGAGTGTGCGTCAGCGCCCCAGAAGATCGGTGAGGGCGCCGACGGGGTCGTGGTCGGGCGCGCCGCGCGGCCACCAGTCCTCGCGGCCGCCATCCGACTCGTAGCCGTACCAGAGCCCGTCCCGGCCGAGGCGGAGCTGGAGCGACTCGGTGGAGAGCCGGTTGCGCCAGGGCCGGAAGGCGGGGAAGTCGGCGGCGATCAGGGCGGGTCTGGCCCGGTCGAACGGACCCGCCGGCGGATCCCACGGCTCCTCGAGGACGGCGAGACCGGCGGCGCCGCCCTGCCGCCAGGCGGAGACGGCCCGGGCGAGGTCGGTGGGGGTGCGGTCCAGCGCGTACGCCAGGTCCCGGTAGAGGGCGCGGGTCGAGGCGGTCAGCCCGGATCCGGGGTGCGCGGCGGCCAGCCGGACGGCGTCCTGCCACGGGGTGAGCGCGGCGACCGGGTCGTGCCCGGTGGTGAGGAACGCGTGTGCGCGGACAGCGGCTTCGGAGGCGAGGAGGTCGAGCGCGAGCGGATCGGGGGCGTCGGGGTCGGGCGGGAACACGGCCGGGCGGCCGGGCCGGTCCGGGACCGGCAGCGGAGGGGGCAGCGGCAGCCCGGCCCGCTCCGTCGCGTCGAACACGGCACGGGCGGGGACGGTGGGCATCGGAGGCGCGGCGGCGGTCGTCTCGGCGGCCGACAGGGCGGCGTTGCGCCGGGTCAGCTCCGCGAGCAGCTCCTGCTCCCCGCGGCCGCGCATCAGGAAGAGGACGAAGGGATCCTCGTCGAGGAGCCGGGCGGCCTGATAGCAGAGGGCGGCGGCGTGCTTGCAGGGGTAACCGTCGTCCGGGCAGGAGCAGTCGGGGACGAGGTCGCCCGGTGCGGGCAGCAGTCCGGTGACCGCCTCCAGGGCGTGCGGCACGTCCTTGTCGAGCAGGGCGGCGATGTGGTCGGGGCGGGCGGCGGCCTCGTCGAGGAACCGCTCCCAGCCGTCGTCGCCGAGGGTCCGCATCCTGATCTCGGTGCGGTACGGGCGGGGCCGGCTGCCGTGGACATAGGCGACGACCCGGCCGGGGGTGACGGTGATCGCGTCGACATGGCCACGCCCCGCGTACGCCTTGCCGCGGGCGAGACGGGCCGGGTCGAGGGCGGTGTCCTCCAGGGCGTCCACCCAGGCGTTGCCCCACCAGGTGGCGGCGAACCGGCCGTCGGACGCCTCTCGGGGCGCGACCTGCGGGAAACTGCGGCGGCGGTCGTCGTGGCGGGGCACCGCTCCGCGCGCGCCCCGTGGGGTGGTCACGAGGGCCTCCTCAGGGACACCAGATCGGCGAGCTCGCGGTCGGTCAGTTCGGTGAGGGCCGCCTCGCCGGAGCCGAGGACGGCGTCGGCCAGGGCCCGCTTGGCGCGGAGCATCTCGCCGATCCGGTCCTCGACGGTGCCCTCGGCGACGAGCCGGTGGACCTGGACCGGCTGGGTCTGCCCGATGCGGTAGGCCCGGTCGGTGGCCTGCTCCTCGACGGCCGGGTTCCACCAGCGGTCGTAGTGGACGACATGGCCGGCCCGGGTGAGGTTGAGGCCGGTCCCCGCGGCCTTGAGGGAGAGCAGGAAGACGGGCACCTCACCGGCCTGGAAACGGTCGACCATCCGCTCCCGCTCGGCCACCGGGGTGCCGCCGTGGAGGAGTTGGGCCTGGATGCCGCGCGCGGCCAGATGGTCGGCGAGGAGCCGCGCCATCGTCACGTACTGGGTGAAGACGAGCACCGAGCCGTCCTCGGCGAGGATCGTGTCCAGGAGCTCGTCGAGCAGGGCGAGCTTCCCCGACCGGCCGGCGAGGCGCGCGGTGCCGCTGCCGCGCGGCGCCTCCTCCTTCAGGTACTGCGCGGGGTGGTTGCAGATCTGCTTGAGGGAGGTCAGCAGCTTCATGACGAGACCCCGGCGGGCGATGCCCTCGGCCTCCTCGATCCGCGCCATGGTCTCGCGGACGACCGCCTCGTACAGCGAGGCCTGTTCCCGGGTGAGGGAGACGGGGTGGTCGGACTCCGTCTTGGGCGGCAGCTCGGGGACGATGCCGGGGTCGGACTTGCGGCGGCGCAGCAGGAAGGGGCGGACGAGCCGGGCGAGCCGCTCGACGGCCTCCTCGTGCTCGATCTCCTCGTGGTTCTCGACGGCGCGGGCGTGCCGGGAGCGGAAGGCCTTGAGCGGGCCCAGGAGACCGGGCGTGGTCCAGTCGAGGAGCGCCCAGAGTTCGGAGAGGTTGTTCTCCACGGGGGTGCCGGTGAGGGCGACGCGGGCGGGTGCGGGGATCTCGCGCAGCGCCCTCGCGGTCGCGGAGAACGGGTTCTTGACGTGCTGGGCCTCGTCGGCGACGACCATCC
The DNA here is from genome assembly GCF_036226665.1 of Streptomyces sp. NBC_00691. NCBI lineage: Bacteria > Bacillati > Actinomycetota > Actinomycetes > Kitasatosporales > Streptomycetaceae > Streptomyces > Streptomyces sp. NBC_00691. The sequence goes on from NZ_CP109007.1 coordinate 2,153,480, forward strand.
CCCACTCCCGCCCTGCCAGTTCGGCGGCGCTCGTCCGCAGAGTGCCGTAGGTGGTGAGGACGAATCCGCCCTCGGCGCCGTCGAGGTCGCGCTCGGTGCCGTGGAAACGCCGGACGGGCACGTCGGGGGCGAACCTCCCCACCTCCCGCTGCCAGTTGCCGAGGAGCGAGGCCGGGCAGACGACGAGGGTGGGGGCGCGCCGGGCGCGGCGCAGATGGAGGGCGATCAGGGTGACGGTCTTGCCGAGGCCCATGTCGTCGGCGAGGCAGCCGCCGAGGCCGAGCGAGGTCATCAGGTCCAGCCAGGCGAGGCCGCGCAGTTGGTAGTCGCGGAGGGTGGCGGTGAGTCCGGGCGGAGCCTGCACGTCCTCGGGCCCGGCGAGGAGCCGGTCGCGGAGCGCGGCGAGCGCCCCGACGGGGACGGCGGGCACGGTCTCCCCGTCGACCTCCGCGGTGCCGGTGAGGGCGACGGCGAGGGCGTCGACCGGTTCGAGCAGGCCCAGTTCACGCTTGCGCGCCTTGCGGACGAGGTCGGGGTCGACGACGACCCACTGGTCGCGGAGCCGCACGATCGGCCGGTGGGCCTCGGCGAGGTGGTCCATCTCCCGCTCGGTGAGCGGATCGCCGTCGAGGGCCAGCTGCCAGTTGAACCGCAGGAGTTCCTCGCTGTCGAAGAACGCGGTGCCGTCGGTCGCCGAGCCCGGCGCGGTGTGGGCGGCGCTGACGACGGCGGAGGCGCTGAGGGAGCGGGCGAGCTCGCGCGGCCAGTGGACGGCCACACCGGCGTCGGCGAGCCGGGCGGCGGCCGGGCCGAGCAGCTCGTACAGCTCGTCCTCGGTGACCGCCAGGACATCGGGCACGTCCCGCTCCAGGAGGCGGGCGAGCGGGGGCCAGACACGGGCGGCCCGGCGCAGGGCGAGGACCGCGTCGATCCGGGCACGGGGCCCGAAGTGCTCGCCGTCGCCCGCCCAGAGGGCCGTGGCGTCGATGACGAGGGTGGGATCGGCGAGGCTGTGGACCTGGAGGAGCGCGGCCGCCGCGTGCCGCTCACCGCGCGGCGTCCGGCCCGCGTCGGAGGCCTCGGCGCCGGAGGCAGCGTCGAACAGTTCGTAGGGGGAGAAGTCCAGGCGGAGCGAGACCCGGACACCGGCGTCCATCCCGGCCGCCGCCTCGGCGGCCCAGGCCCGCGCGCGGGGCAGATGCTGGGGGGCACGGGCGGCGAACGGCGCCCCCACCGCGTGGGCGGCGGCCGGGGTCCTGGGCAGGATGTCGGCCACCGCGTCGAGGAAGGCACGCACCAGGGCCTCGGGATCGGGCAGTCGCAGCGGGCCGCGCCCGGGGACGGGCACGGCGTGCGCCTCGTACGGCAGGGCCGCGGCGACGGCCCGCAGATGGGCGATGTCGTCGGCGTCCAGCGGGCCGGCCCGCCAGGCGTCGAGGTCGTCGGCGGTCAGACCGGGCAGCAGACGGCCGCGGGCCACCAGATGCAGGGCATGCAGGGCGGCGGCACCCCAGCCGGCGCTCGCGGGGTGGGTGGCCGGGTGGTGGCGGGCCGCGACGAGACGGGGCAGCGCGGCGTCGACCGGGAGGGTCAGGGCGGGGACCGACCGGCTCCGGGCGCCGCTGCCGTGCCGTCGGACGACGGTCAGCTCGACGCGCTCCGCGCCGCTCTCCCCCGGGTCCGGCAGCGCACCGCCGTCGGGGGCCCAGAAGGCCACACGGCCCTCCCGGGGCAGGGCGGCCGGCAGGAAGACGGCGGCGCTGGTCGTCCAGGTGTGTGCCACGGCTCCGCGCTCCTTCCCACCGATGACGGATGTCGACCGGATCTCCGACCTTACGGCGGGGGTCTGACAACGGCCGTCAGGCGGGTTCGCCCGAGCGGCCCAGCAGCGGATGACACCCGCCCCCGGGGGCGGGAGGGTGGGCCTCAACCGGGTGCGCCCGAGGTGCCGCCGGAACTCCGACCGGAACACCGACCCTGACCCCGACAGAAGAGGAACCGCCATGTCCGTTCGCCGGCGTCTCACGACCGCCACCGGGGCCGTGCTGCTCACCTTCGCCGTCGCCGGCTGTTCGAGCCTGGGCCGCACCATGGTCGGCACGCTCTCGTACGAGACGGAGCGCGAGGTCGTGGTGACCGTGACGAGCCCCTCGGTGAACGGCTGCCACCGCCTCCTCGCCCCGAGCGGGGTGCACCGGGTCGAGAACAACACCCTGGTCGACATCAGGCTGTTCCCGACGCCCAACTGCACGGGGAAGCACAACATCTACCTCCCCATGAACACCAGCTACAGGGTCTCTCCGAGCGCCCTGCCGTGGCGCAGCTACAACGTCATCCACTAGCGGGTTCCCACCGGACCGTCGCAGGGTCCATCCTGGAAGTGCCCTTCGGGGCTCGGACGGGAGATGGTGACCGTCATGCGTTCCGGGAACGAACCGGCGACCGCGCGCAGCCCCCTGCGCATGCGCTTCTGGCTGGGCCTGTGGGGGCTGCTCTGGGCCGCCTTCGGCACGACCGTCTTCGCGCTGCTCGGCCGACCGGGATGGGCCGCGGCCTGCGGCGTCCTGTTCCTCGTCGTGCTGGTCGACCTGGCGATGGTGGTGCGCCACATCCGCCAGGGCCCGCACTGGCAACCTGGCCGGAACGTTCCGCCGTACGAACCGGATCACGGCGGCACGAGGCGCTGAGCGCCCGCGCCCCGTACGTTGCATCCCCGCCGTGCCCGCGCCCCGTGCCCGCGTCTCGTACCCGCCGTGCACGCGTCTACTGCTCCGTGTCGAACCCGGCGGCCCGGAGGTACTCCGGCTTCGGGTCCAGCGCCGCCGCGAGGCGGAAGTGCCGGGTGGCCTGGGCGGTCAGGCCGGAGCGCTCGAAGGTCCGGGCGAGGGCGAAGTGCGCGAAGGCGTTGTCCGGCTCGCGCTCCAGGACCAGCTCGAACTCCAGCTGCGCGGGTCGCAGCTGCGCGGCCGCGAAGAACGCGCGGGCCCGCAGCAGACGCGCCGCCGTGTTCTCGGGATGGGCGGCGATCACCGAGTCCAGGAGCTTCACGGCGCCACGGGGGTCCCGCGCGGCCAGCAGATGCTCGGCTGCGCGGAAGTCGATGACGTGCGTTTCCGGGTTTCTGTCGGCCACCATGGAATCCTTCCCCTCGATCCGGTGGTTGAACACCGGACCCGGCACCCTCATTCCGCCGAGGCGCGGCGCTCCAGCTCGTCCCAGACCTTCCGCACCTGCGGTTCGAGGGCGTCCAGAGGCCCGTCGTTGTCGATCACGAGATCCGCGACGGCCAGCCGCTGCGCCCGCGTGGCCTGGGCCGACATCCGGGCACGTGCCTCGGACTCGGCCATGCCCCGGAGCCGTACGAGCCGGTCGAGCTGGGTCTCCGGGGAGGCGTCCACGACCACCACCAGGTCGTACAGGGGCGCCAGCCCGTTCTCGGTGAGCAGGGGTACGTCGTGGACGACGACGTCCCCCTGGCCCGCACGGCTCTCCAGCTCCGCCGACCGGGCCCCGACCAGCGGGTGCACGAGGGCGTTGAGGGTGGCGAGACGGTCGGGGTCGGCGAACACGATGGAGCCGAGCCTCGGCCGGTCGAGCGTCCCCTCCGCGGTGAGGACGTGCTCTCCGAAGGCCTCGACGACGGCCGCGAGCCCCGGTGTGCCGGGCTCGACGACCTCGCGGGCGATCCGGTCCGCGTCGATCAGCACGGCCCCGTACGAGACGAGCAGCCGTGACACTTCGCTCTTGCCGGCGCCGATCCCGCCGGTCAGGCCCACCTTCAGCATGAGCGGCAGCTTAGGGCCTGCCCCGGGCGGGTCAGGAGTCGCCCTCCCGCTCGGCGAGGAAGCGCTCGAACTCGCGGCCCAGCTCGTCCGCCGACGGCAGGTCGACGGGCTCGGCGACCAGACTGCCGCGGGTCTCCGCGCCGGCCACGGCGTCGTACTGGTGCTCCAGGCCCTGGACGAGCGCGACCAGCTCCTCGTCGCCCTCGCCGATCTGGCGGTCGATCTCGGTCTGGGTGCGACGGGCCTCGGTCCGCAGCGCGTGCGCGACCTCGGGGAGGACCAGTCCGGTGGCGGCCGTCACGGCCTCCAGCGCGGTCAGCGCCGCGTCCGGGTACGGAGACCGGGCGACGTAGTGCGGGACGTGCGCGGCGACACCGAGGGTGTCGTGGCCGGACTCGGTGAGCCGGTACTCGACGAGGGCCTCGGCGCTGCCGGGGACCTGCGCCTCGTCGAAGGGGCTGCGGTGGCCCGGCATGAGGTCGGTACGGCTGCCGTGCGGTGTGAGGCCGACGGGCCGGGTGTGCGGCACGCCCATGGGGATGCCGTGGAAGTTCACGGAGAGGCGCACGCCGAGGCGCTCGATGATCTGCCGGACGGCGGCGGCGAACCGCTCCCACTCGACGTCCGGCTCCGGGCCGGAGAGGACGAGGAAGGGGGCGCCGGTGGCGTCCTGGACGAGGCGGACCTCGATGGACGGCGTCTCGTACGCGGTCCAGCGGTCGCGCCGGAAGGTCAGCAGCGGGCGGCGGGCGCGGTAGTCCACGAGCCGGTCGTGGTCGAAGCGGGCCACGAGCTGGTGGGGCAGCGTGTCGAGCAGACCCTCGACGATCTGCTCACCGGTCTCCCCGGCGTCGATGTAGCCGTCGAAGTGGTACAGCATGACCAGCCCGGCAGACTCCTGCGCCAGTGCCAGGTCGACGACAGCCAGGCCCTTGGCGTCCCATTCGTACAAATCCTGGGGATCAAGCACGATTACCGCTCCTCCTCGTGTTCTCTTTGGGAACGTCTCGCGCGGCAACGCCATTCCCGGACGGCTCGATCTTCCGTACGGGCGCGGCCGTCGGGGCGGGAGAGGGCCGGAGTCCCGGAACATGACCGAGGCCCGCTCCCCCGAAGGGGAGCGGGCCTCGATTCGCTAGCGGCTAGCGCTCAGCGGAGAGCCTGTTCAGCTCTGGCCGCCGGCCAGCTTCTCGCGCAGGGCGGCGAGCGCCTCGTCCGACGCCAGGGCGCCGGAGTTGTCGTCCGACTCCGAGGAGTACGAACCACCCGAGATGCCCGCACCGGCGTTGCCACCGGCGGCCGGGGCGGCAGCGCCCTCGGCAGCGGCGGCCTCGTCGGCCTCGCGGGACTTGATGACCTGAGCCTGGTGCTGCTCGAAACGAGTCTGCGCCTCGGCGTACTGGGTCTCCCAGGCCTCGCGCTGGGTCTCGAAGCCCTCGAGCCAGTCGTTGGTCTCGGGGTCGAAGCCCTCGGGGTAGATGTAGTTGCCCTGGTCGTCGTAGGACGCGGCCATGCCGTACAGGGTCGGGTCGAACTCGACCGAGGCCGGGTCGGCACCGAAGGACTCGTTGGCCTGCTTCAGCGAGAGGCTGATGCGACGACGCTCGAGGTCGATGTCGATGACCTTGACGAAGATCTCGTCGTTGACCTGGACGACCTGCTCCGGGATCTCCACGTGGCGCTCGGCCAGCTCGGAGATGTGGACCAGACCCTCGATGCCCTCGTCCACGCGGACGAACGCACCGAACGGAACCAGCTTGGTGACCTTACCCGGGACGACCTGACCGATCTGGTGGGTCCGGGCGAACTGCTGCCACGGGTCCTCCTGCGTCGCCTTCAGCGACAGGGAGACACGCTCGCGGTCCATGTCGACGTCGAGAACCTCGACGGTGACCTCCTGGCCGACCTCGACAACCTCGGAGGGGTGGTCGATGTGCTTCCAGGACAGCTCGGAGACGTGCACGAGGCCGTCGACGCCACCCAGGTCCACGAAGGCACCGAAGTTGACGATCGAGGACACGACGCCGGAGCGGACCTGACCCTTCTGGAGGGTCGTGAGGAAGGTCTGGCGAACCTCGGACTGGGTCTGCTCCAGCCAGGCGCGGCGGGACAGGACCACGTTGTTGCGGTTCTTGTCCAGCTCGATGATCTTCGCCTCGAGCTCCTTGCCCACGTAGGGCTGGAGGTCGCGGACGCGACGCATCTCGACGAGGGAGGCCGGCAGGAAGCCACGGAGGCCGATGTCGAGGATGAGACCACCCTTGACGACCTCGATGACGGTACCGGTGACGATGCCGTCCTCTTCCTTGATCTTCTCGATGGTGCCCCAGGCGCGCTCGTACTGGGCACGCTTCTTCGAGAGAATCAGGCGGCCTTCCTTGTCCTCCTTCTGGAGAACCAGGGCCTCGATCTCGTCGCCGACCTTGACGACCTCGTTCGGGTCGACGTCGTGCTTGATCGAGAGCTCGCGGCTCGGGATGACACCTTCGGTCTTGTAACCGATGTCGAGCAGGACCTCGTCCCGGTCGACCTTCACGATGACGCCGTCGACGATGTCGCCGTCGTTGAAGTACTTGATCGTCTCGTCGATCGCGGCGAGGAAGGCTTCCTCGTTACCGATGTCGTTGACCGCAACCTGCGGGGTGGTGCTGGTGGCGGTGGTCTCGGTGCTGCTCGTCATGTGGGAAAGGGCTCCGGTTACGGACAGAAAGTCGTAGGTACTGCTACGCCGAGAGCCCGTATCGCACCAAGAAGCCGGACAGCCAATGAGGCCCCCGTCCCGCGAACGGGAGGAGCCTCGAAAACCGAGGGGACATACAACAGGTACGAGCGCGGCCTGCTCCGTCTGAGGCGCGCAGGCCCGCAGCGCAACCTTTAGCATACGGGGGCGGCCGGACAGGGTCAATGCGCGAAGCGCGCACCCGGGGCAGATCTACTCAACTCCGGCACCAACTCGTGTCCTTCCACGCCTCATCGGCGGGATCCGCGCAGAGCGGCACTGAGCGCAAACTACATCGGCGGGCGAGATGAACCAAGAGTACGAACACGAAGTCCCCTCCGACTCGGGCGACGAGGAGGCGGAGGCGACCCGGCGTGACGCGGGGGACGCGGAGAGCAGCCGGGCGAGCCGTGGCTGGTGGGACAGGAACGCCGACGAGTACCAGAGCGATCACGGATCGTTCCTGGGCGACGACCGGTTCGTCTGGGGTCCGGAGGGACTCGACGAGGCCGAGGCCGGGCTCCTCGGACCGGCCGCCGCACTGAAGGGCCTCGACGTCCTGGAGATCGGCGCGGGCGCGGCGCAGTGCTCGCGCTGGCTGGCCGCCCAGGGCGCACGGCCGGTGGCCCTCGACCTCTCGCACCGCCAGCTCCAGCACGCGCTGCGGATCGGCGGGGAGGTCCCGCTGGTGGAGGCCGACGCCGGTGATCTCCCCTTCCGGGACGGCTCCTTCGACCTGGCGTGCTCGGCCTACGGCGCGGTGCCGTTCGTCGCCGACCCGGTGAAGGTGTTCAGGGAGGTGCGGCGGGTGCTGCGGCCCGGCGGCCGGTGGGTCTTCTCGGTGACGCACCCGATCCGCTGGGCGTTCCCGGACGAGCCGGGCCCCGAGGGCCTCTCGATCGCGGCGTCCTACTTCGACCGCACCCCTTATGTGGAGCAGGACGAGCAGGGGCGGGCGGTGTACGTGGAGCACCACCGGACGATCGGCGACCGAGTGCGGGACGTGGTGGCCGGCGGCTTCCGGCTGCTCGACCTGGTCGAGCCGGAGTGGCCGGAGTGGAACAGCCAGGAGTGGGGCGGCTGGTCCCCGCTGCGGGGCAATCTGATCCCGGGCACGGCGATCTTCGTCTGCGAGCGCACGGAGTAGCGGCAGTGCGTTCGTCCTATTAATAGGTGGGTCCTGTGGACGACGGGGCCCACCTTTCCGCGTCGCGTACGAGACTGAGTGCGTGATCCGAAACGACGCACTCGACCGTCTCCCCGTCCGCCATGCCGTCCCCGAGCTGCTGGCCGCGCTCGACCGGCGCGGTACGGCCGTGTTGTCCGCGCCTCCCGGCACGGGCAAGACGACGCTGGTGCCGCTCGCGCTCGCGGGCCTCATAGGGGAGGGACCGCGGCGCCGGGTCCTGGTGGCCGAGCCGCGGCGGATGGCGGTGCGGGCGGCGGCCCGGCGGATGGCCTGGCTGCTCGGCGAGGAGGCGGGCGGCACGGTCGGCTTCTCGGTGCGCGGTGAGCGGCGGACCGGCCCCTCGACCCGGGTCGAGGTGGTGACCACGGGCATCCTGCTCCAGCGGCTCCAGCGCGATCCGGAGCTGGCGGGTGTCGACGTGGTGCTGCTCGACGAGTGCCACGAGCGGCATCTGGACGCCGACACGGCGATGGCCTTCCTGGTGGACGTACGGGCCACCCTGCGGCCGGAGCTGAATCTGATCGCGGCGTCGGCGACGAGCGACGCGGCGGCCTGGGCGGATCTCCTGACGGTCCTGGACGGCGGCGGGCCCGCGCCGGTGGTGTGGAGCAAGGGCGAGGGCCACGGCTGCCGGATCTTCTTCGAGGCGCCACCCTCGGGGATCCGGCTGGCCCATGGCACCTGGGTGGATCCGGCGCTGCTCCGGCACGTCGCCGCGACGGTCCGGCTCGCGCTGGCGCGGCACGAGGGAGACGTCCTCTGCTTCCTTCCGGGTACGGGGGAGATCGCGCGGACGGCCGGGATGCTCGCCGATGTCGACGCGGAGGTCCTCCAACTGCACGGGCGGGCGCCGGCCGCGGTGCAGGACGCGGTGCTGCGCGGTACGGAGCCGGGCGGGCGTCGGCGCGTGGTGCTCGCGACCTCGGTGGCGGAGTCCAGCCTGACGGTGCCGGGGGTGCGGATCGTCGTGGACTCGGGTCTGGCCCGTGAGCCCCGGACGGACCATGCGCGCGGCCTCGGCTCGCTGGCGACGGTGACGGTCTCGGAGGCGACGGCGACCCAGCGCACGGGCCGGGCCGGCCGCGAGGCCTTCGGGTTCGTCTACCGCTGCTGGGCGGAGGCGAGCGACGGCGGCAGGCCGCGCTTCCCGTCCCCGGAGATCAGGGTCGCCGATCTGGCGGACTTCGCTCTGCGGGCCGCCTGCTGGGGCGATCCGACGGCGGAGGGGCTCGCGCTGCTCGACGCGCCGCCCGCCGGGGCCCTGGCGGCGGCCCGGTCGGTCCTCGGCTCGATCGGAGCGGTGGACGAGGCCGGGCGGGCCACCGACCGAGGGGTACGGATGTCCCGCCTCGGTCTCCATCCCCGGCTCGGGCGTGCGCTCCTGGACGGCGCGCCGGAGGTCGGGGTGCGACGGGCGGCGGAGGTGGTGGCGCTGCTCAGCGAGGAGCCGCCGCGGGACTACGGGGACGACCTGGCGGCGGCCTGGCGCGCCGCCCGCCGGGGTGCCGACGGGTACGGCGCCCGGTGGAAGGCGGAGGCCCGTCGGCTGGAGCGATCGGCGGCGGAGGCGGTGGGCGGTGGGGCCCCGGGGGCTTCACGGACTTCGGGGGCCATCAGGACCTCGGGGGCTGCGGGGGCTCCCCGGACTCCGGGGGCCACCGGGACCTCGGGGGCTGCGGTGCTTCCCGCTGTCGACGGGAGGTCGGCGGGGCCGGCGACCGGGGACGACGCCGTGGCCGGTCTGGTGACGGCGCTCGCCTTTCCCGAGCGGGTGGCGAGGGCCCGGGAGCAGGGCGGCTATCTGATGGTGTCGGGGAGCGGGGCCCGGCTCGGTGAGGGTTCCGGGCTGCGGGCCACGCCGTGGCTGGCCGTGGCGGTGGCCGACCGCACGGCGCGGGACGCGACGGCGCGGGTGCGGCTGGCGGCCGTGGTGGACGAGGACATGGCGCGGCGGGCGGCCGGCCATCTGCGGTCCACCGGCGAGGAGGTGCGCTGGGAGGACGGGGACGTGGTCGCGCGGTCGGTGGACCGGCTCGGCGCGGTCGAGCTGACGGTCCGCCCCCTGGGCTCGAAGGCGGAGCCCGCGCTCGTGCGGGAGGCGCTGCTCGACGGACTGCGGCGCGAGGGGCTCGGGCTGCTGCGGTGGAGCCGGGAGGCCGGGGAGCTGCGCGCGCGGCTCGCCTTCCTGCACCGGGAGGTGGGCGAACCGTGGCCGGACATGGCGGACGAGGCGCTGGTGGAGCGGGCCGGGGAGTGGCTGGAGCCGGAGCTGTCCCGGGCCGCGCGGCGCGCCGATCTGGGGCGGATCGACGCCGGTGAGGACCTGCGGCGGCTGTTGCCGTGGGCGTCGGGCGAGGCGGGCCGGCTGGGAGAACTGGCGCCCGAGCGGATCGAGGTGCCGAGCGGCTCGCGGATCCGGGTCGAGTACGGCGGTGAGCGGCCGGTGCTCGCGGTGAAGCTCCAGGAGATGTTCGGGCTCGCGGAGACGCCTCGGGTGGCGGGGGTCCCGGTGCTCGTCCACCTCCTCTCCCCCGCCGGGCGGCCGGCGGCGGTGACCGCCGACCTGGCGTCGTTCTGGCGGGACGGCTACCGGTCCGTGCGGGCGGAGCTGAGAGGGCGGTATCCGAAGCATCCGTGGCCCGAGGACCCGTCCGCCGCGGAGGCGACCCGGTTCACGAGCGCGCGGCTCAGACGGGAGGGGTGAGCGGGGTGCCGACGGGCTGCGGCACGGCCACGGCCTCCGGTGCGGGGCGGCGGGAGCGGGCCTCCAGCCAGAGGGCGAGGGCGAGCAGGAGCAGCGCGAGGAAGGTCAGGCTCCAGGGGACGTAGGAGACGAGCAGGAGGACCGTGAGGCGGTTGGAGGAGACCATCTCGCCGACGCTCCGGATGTAGTCCTCGCGCATCTTCACATGGCCCTCGAAGACGGTGAGGGTGTCGACGCCCATCAGCGCCTTGGCGTTGCGGAGCTCCTCCTTGTGGATCTCCTCGCCGTTGACGGGGGCGCCGGTGACGGGCTCGATCCAGAACATCCGCTTGGTGGTGTACCAGCGGGTGAGTCCGGACTCGGCGATGACCTCCGGGGGGATCTTGACCGGCATGGTCTTGGGCATGGGGACCTTGGTCCAGGGGATGGTCTGCTCGAAGTAGTAGACCTCCATGCCCCGGAAGGTGCGGGTGCCCTTGTAGTGGATCGGGGAGGAGGTGCGGGTCTGGGCGTCGAAGTACTGGTAGTCCCGCTTCTCGGTGAGGAAGGGCCACTTGAACTCGATGCCCTCGCGCCGGACCGGGTCGCCGTCGACGGATTCACCGGTGGCGTTGACGGGGTCCTGGGAGTGGGCGTCGAAGATGTACCGCTCGGGGACCCTGGAGACCATCTTGCCGTCGGGACCGGTGATGTAGGCGAGGGCGTCCCAGACGACGACGTCGCGCCCGGCGTCGCGCTCGATGCGCCGCGATTCCTCCACGTTGCCCTTGAGCGTCTGGATGATCGTGATCTTGTCGACCTTCTCGGCCTTGAGCGTGGAGTAGTTGAGCAGGGTCGCCGGCCGCGCCTCCAGGACGGTCTCCTGGTACTGGTTCGGCGGGATCTTGGCCAAGCGGGGGAAGGCGTACCAGCGCAGGGTCGGGGCCATCGCGACGCAGAAGACGGCGAGGGCGAGGAGGACGAGGCTGGCTCGGCGGCGCACGGTCGCCCCCTACTTCTTGGGGCCGGGGTCGGCGGTGAGCAGGGGCTTGGGCGAGGTGGGGCCGTCGGGCGGCAGATCGACCACGGAGACGAGGAGGACGAAGAGGAGGACTGGGGCGAGTCCGATGGCGGCGGCGACGAGGGCACGCATGGTCGGCCTCCCGGGATGCGATCTGATAGGTCGTCAGGGCGGGGGCACCGTAGCAACGCGACCGCGAGATGAGAACACGTTGCACCGCCCTGCACGGGGATCACGATGCCGCTCCCCCGCCCCCGGTATCCCGGAGAGCCGCTCGCCGTCCGGGGAACGCGCAGCGCCGCTCCCCCGCCCGGTGGGGCGGAGGAGCGGCGCGTGGGGAGGAGGGGACGCGCGGGCGCGTCAGGCCGAGGGCGAGGGGGAGGCCTCGGGCGAGCCGGTGCCGGAGGAGGTCGGCTCGGGGGTCGGGCTCGGGGTCGCGGTGGGCCCGTTGACCGTCAGCTTGATCTCCGTGGTGCCACCACCGGGCGCGGTGAGGCGGAGCACGTACTCGCCGGCCTTGCCGCCCGCGAGGATGTCCGGCAGCGAGATCAGGCCGTTCGCGTCGGTCTTCAGGACGAGCGTGCGCACGCCGTCCTTGAACGACGGCCCGTCGGCGCTCTCCTTGGCTCCCGCGGAGTCGGCGATCACGGCCGTGACGAGCACACCGGGTGCGAGCACGCCCTTCTCCGTGGCCTTCACCTGCACGGACTGGGCGAACGTGGTGCCGGTGGTGGCCGACAGCGGGTCGCCGCCGACCCTCGCGAGGGCGTCCGCCTGACGCTCGGTGACGGTCGCGGTGAACACGGTCGCGTCCATGCCGCGACCCACGACGGTGGCCTTGACCGTGAACGACCCGGTCTTCTCGCCCGCCCGCAGGGTGGGAGCGGCGGCGATGCCGGCCGAGCCCGTGGTGACGGTCGCGGTCGTCGCGCCGCCGGAGAAGCGGGTGTCGGTGGTGCCGGTGATCTCGAAACGGATGCTCACACCGGTGATCGGCGCGCCGGCGGCGTCGAGTGCCGCGACCGTCGGGGCCTTGGTGAAGGCACTCTCGGTGGTCGCGGTGAGGGGGCCGGAGGAGACGGCCGCGAGGCGCGCGACCTTGACGGCCGGCGGCACGGTGGGCGGCACCGGCGGCTTCGTCGGCGGCGTGACCGGGGGCTTCACCGGCGGGGTCGGCTTCGTCGGCGGCTTGGTGACCTCCGAGGGCCCGCCCGGCTTCGTGGGCTTGGGCTTCGGCCCACCCGTCCCGGACGGCTCCGGAGCGGGGGTCGTCGGGGCCGGCGAGAGCGGTGACGTGGGGCGGTTGTCCTGCCCGCGACCGTCGCTGCGGTCGACCGGCAGCACGCCCGTGCCGTCCGGGACCTGGTGGGTGCCGCGACGGTAGTACTCGAACCACGACGTGACCGTGTTCAGGTACTCCGTCGAGCGGTTGTAGCTGAGGATCGCGCGGTCGAGGTCCGCCTTGAGCGCGAGGTTGCGGTCGTTGGCGCAGAGGTAGAGACCGGCGGCCTGCGCGGCGTCGTAGATGTTGTTCGGGTCCTTCTTCCCGTCGCTGTTCGCGTCCTGGCCCCAGGTGGCCCAGGTGGACGGGATGAACTGCATCGGGCCGACGGCACGGTCATGGGTGCGGTCACCGTCGAAGGCGCCGCCGTCGGTGTCCGAGATGTTGGCGAATCCGACGCCGTCGAGCTTGGGGCCGAGAATCGGCGAGAGGGTCGTGCCGTTGGCGTCGACCTGGCCGCCGCGCGCCTGTCCCGACTCGACCTTGCCGATGCCGGCGAGCAGCTGCCAGGGCAGGTTGCATCCGGGGGCGGTCGACCGGATCGACTGCTCGGCGCGCTGGTAGGCGGCGAGCACGGACGCGGGTATGCCGGCCTGGGCGGACCCGGTGACCACCGGCAGCTTCACGGGGGGCAGTCCGGGCTTGTTCGGCGTGTTCAGCGGCGGCAGCTCGGTGTAGTACGGCGAGTCGCCGGTGGCGGAGCCGTCGGCGGGCGGCGCCGCGGTGTCGCCGGCTCCGATGGCCCGGTCCCCGCCGGCGTTGTCGGTGGGCGGCGGGGTCATCTCCGGTGCCTGCGAGGCGGCGAGCGCGGCGACCGCCGCCGCCACCACCGCACCGCTGGTGGCCCCCTTGCGCAGCCTGCGGCCCAAGTGCGCTGACATGTCGGTGTGGTCCCTTCCCCCTCGACTGGGTCCCGCGCTCCCCGCGCGAGACCTCCGGCGACCCTATGCCAACTCCGGTCCACCGGGCACCGGCGCCTGACCGGCTTTCACGCTTTCGTCACCTCTCGGCTGCCTGAGGACCGCCCGCGCCGGACGCGGAGACCGACCGGACCGGGAACCGGGTGGAGGCTCGGACACCTCTTGCACTGCGGCCGACGATGCGCTCCGGCCGTCGGCACCCAAACCTGGGGGAACACCCGTTGCCGTTCACGTTGAGTCATGCCGCTGCCGTGCTGCCCGGGCTGCGTCGGAACGGGACCGCGCGCGGACCGCTGCTCGCGTCCGCTCTCGTCGCGGGCTCCTTCGCGCCCGACATGACCTATTTCGCGGCGACGGCCTTCCCGGGGGCGATGGTCTTCGGGGACGTCACCCACTCCGCCCTCGGGATCGTCACGGCCGATGTCCTGATCACCGCCGCGCTGGTGGCGCTGTGGCTGACGGTCCGTGAGCCGCTCGTGGTGCTGCTGCCAGCCCGGTGGCGCGGCAGGGTGTACGGCTTCGTGCGGGGCGGTGTCCGGCGCGACCGGCACCCGGCGGTGCTCGCGGGGTGGTTCGTCCTCTCCGCGGTCGTCGGCTCGACGACCCATGTCGTGTGGGACTCCTTCACCCACCTCGACCGCTGGGGGACCCGCGCGGTCCCGTTCCTCGGCGACATGGCGGCCGGGTTCCCCGTCTATCTCTACGCCCAGTACGGGAGTTCGGCGCTGGCGCTCGGTCTCATGACCTGGTTCACGGCACGGGCGCTGCGCTCCGCCGAGGCCGTGGAGCCGCCGGCCGGGGTACGGGTCCCGAGCCGGCGGGGGCGGCTGCTCGCGGCCGGGCTCATCGGCGGCTGCGTCCTCGCCGGGATGGCCCACCGGGTGCTGCGCTGGGCCGCGTACTGGGGCTGGGACCGGATCGAGACGCCGCTGGACGTCATTCCGACGGCCTGCTTCGGGGCCGGCGCGGGGCTCGCCGTCGGGCTCGTGCTGTACGGGGCGGGGGTGCGGCTTCTGGGGTCGGCGACCCTTGCGCGACCGGAGACTCCGGCACCCCCTCCCCCGGTGCCGGGAGAAGGGGACCGCCCGGAATCCCGGGCGAAGCGTCTCGCGCCACCGGCGCGGGTCGCCGGTGGCGCGGGTTCAGGCTCGGACGCCTAGCTGTCGTGCCGGGTCAGTGGGCCGCCGAGTCCCAGTCGTGGCCCACGCCCACCGAGACGTCCAGGGGGGCGCGGAGGTCGGCCGCGGCCGACATCTGTTCGCGGACCAGGGCCTCGACCTGCTCGCGCTCGCCGGGGGCGAGTTCGAGCACGATTTCGTCGTGGACCTGGAGGAGCATCCGGGAGGCCAGGCCCGCCTCGGTCAGCGCCCGGTCGACGCCCAGCATCGCGACCTTCACGATGTCGGCGGCCGTGCCCTGGATCGGGGCGTTGAGCGCCATCCGCTCGGCGGCCTCGCGGCGCTGGCGGTTGTCGCTGTTGAGGTCGGGCAGGTAGCGCCGACGGCCGAGCATGGTCTCGGTGTAGCCCGTGGCGCGGGCCTCGTCGACGACGCGGCGCAGGTAGTCACGTACCCCGCCGAAGCGCTCGAAGTAGGTGTCCATCAGGCCGCGGGCCTCGCCCGGGTCGATGTTCAGCTGCTGCGAGAGACCGAAGGCGGAGAGGCCGTAGGCCAGGCCGTAGGACATGGCCTTGATCTTGCGGCGCATCTCGGCGTCGACGGCGGACCGCTCGACGGAGAAGACCTGGGAGGCGACGGTGGTGTGGAGGTCCTCGCCGGAGGTGAAGGCCTCGATCAGGCCCTCGTCCTCGGAGAGGTGCGCCATGACGCGGAGCTCGATCTGGCTGTAGTCGGCGGTCATCAGGGCCTCGAAGCCCTCGCCGACGACGAAGCCGTGCCGGATGGCGCGGCCCTCGTCCGTCCGTACCGGCACGTTCTGCAGGTTGGGGTCGGTGGAGGAGAGACGCCCGGTGGCGGCCACCGTCTGGCTGAAGGTGGTGTGGATGCGCCCGTCGGCACCGATCGTCTTGATCAGGCCCTCGACGGTGGAGCGCAACCGGGCCTGCTCGCGGTGGCGGAGCATGATCACGGGCAGGTCGTGCTCGGTCTGGCCGGCCAGCCAGGCGAGCGCGTCCGCGTCCGTGGTGTAGCCGGTCTTGGTCTTCTTGGTCTTCGGCAGGTTCAGCTCGCCGAAGAAGACCTCCTGGAGCTGCTTGGGCGAGCCGAGGTTGAACTCGTGGCCGACGGAGGAGTGCGCCTCCTTCACGGCCTGCTGCACGGCCCCGGCGAACTGCTGCTCCATGGCCTCCAGGTGGTCGCGGTCGGCGGCGATGCCGTTCCGCTCCAGGCGGGCGAGGAGGGCGGAGGTGGGCAGCTCGACGTCGTGGAGGAGCTCGCGGGCGCCGACCTCGCCGAGCTTCTCCTCGAAGGCCACGGCCAGGTCGAGGACGGCCCGCGCCTGGGTCATGAGGGCATCGGCCTCGGCGCTGTCGTCGGCGCCGAAGGCGAGCTGGCCGTCGGCGGCGGCCGCGGGGGCGAGCTCCCGGTGGAGGTACTCCACGGAGAGCGCGTCGAGCGCGAAGGAGCGCCGGCCGGGCTTCACGAGGTAGGCGGCGAGGGCGGTGTCCATGGTGACGCCCGCGATGCTCCAGCCGTGCTCCGGGAAGACCCGCATGGCGCCCTTGGCGTTGTGCATGACCTTCGGCCGGTCGGCGTCGGCGATCCAGGCGGCCCAGGCGCGCTCGTCGGCCTCGTCGAGCGCGCTGGGCTCGAACCACGCGGCGGCGCCGCCGGCGGCGGCGAGGGCGATCTCGCCGACGTTCCCCGTGCCGAGGGCCCAGGTGTCGACGGTGGCGATGCCGAGGGGCTCGGTGCCGTGCTCGGCGAGCCAGGGGGCGAGCTCGCCGGCGCCGAGGACGGTGCCGTCGATCTCGACGCCCGCCTCGGGTGCCGGGGCGGCGTCCTCGGCGGCGCCGGGGTCGACGGCGAGGAGCCGCTCGCGCAGCGAGGGGTTGCGGATCTCCAGGGTGTCGAGGACGAGGGCGACGGCCCCGCGGTCGTACGGCTCGCGGGCGAGGTCCGTGACGCCCTTCGGCAGCTCGACGTCCGTGACCATCGCGGTCAGGCGGCGGTTGAGCTTGACCGACTCCAGGTGGTCGCGGAAGTTCTGGCCGGCCTTGCCCTTGACCTCCTCGGCGCGCTCGACGAGCTCGTCGAAGGAGCCGAACTGGTTGATCCACTTGGCCGCGGTCTTCTCGCCGACGCCGGGGATGCCGGGCAGGTTGTCCGACGGGTCGCCTCGCAGGGCCGCGAAGTCGGGGTACTGCGAGGGCGTGAGGCCGTACTTCTCCTGGACCTTCTCCGGGGTGAAGCGGGTGAGCTCGGAGACGCCCTTGGTCGGGTAGAGCACGGTGGTGTGGTCGGAGACCAGCTGGAAGGAGTCCCGGTCGCCGGTGACGATCAGGACCTCGAAGCCGGCGGCCTCGGCCTGGGTGGCGAGGGTCGCGATGACGTCGTCGGCCTCGAAGCCGTCGACGGCGAACCGCGGCGCGTTCATCGCGTCGAGGAGCTCGCCGATCAGCTCGACCTGCCCCTTGAACTCGTCGGGGGTCTTGGAGCGGTTCGCCTTGTACTCGGGGAACTCCTCGGACCGCCAGGTCTTGCGGGACACGTCGAAGGCGACCGCGAAGTGCGTGGGCGCCTCGTCGCGCAGCGTGTTCGCCAGCATCGAGGCGAACCCGTAGATCGCGTTCGTCGGCTGTCCGGTCGCGGTGGTGAAGTTCTCCGCGGGCAGCGCGAAGAACGCCCGGTACGCGAGCGAGTGCCCGTCCATGAGGAGCAGGCGGGGGCGGGTGTCTGCGGGGTTCTTCGATGCTGTCTCGGCCACATGACGATCCTGCCACGGACGACTGACAATCCCGCCCACCGATCCCGTCGGCACCGGCGGGGTGCCGGGCTGTCACCGCCGCGTGACAGGATCGGAGACGTACGCCGCAGGATTACCGCTCAAGGGAGAGCGCGATGGTCAGCAAGCCGCCGGTCGGCGACCCGGTCCAGGACGCACCGCAGGTCACGCCGCCGCAGCACGCCGCCGCCGGGCTGCCCGCCATCGGGCACACCCTGCGGATCGCCCAGGAGCAGATGGGGCTGCGGCGCACCGCGCGGACCCTGCTCAAGGTCAACCAGAAGGACGGCTTCGACTGTCCCGGCTGCGCCTGGCCCGAAGAGGACAAGCGGCATGTGGCGGAGTTCTGCGAGAACGGCGCGAAGGCGGTCGCGGAGGAGGCGACGCTGCGCCGGGTGACCCCGGAGTTCTTCGCCGCGCACCCGCTGGCGGACCTGGCGACCCGCAGCGGGTACTGGCTGGGCCAGCAGGGCCGGATCACGGAGCCGATGCTGCTGCCCGAGGGCGGCGACCGGTACGAGCCGGTGACCTGGGAGCGGGCCTTCGCGATCCTGGCGGAGGAGCTGCGGGCCCTCGCCTCGCCCGACGAGGCGCTCTTCTACACCTCGGGGCGGACGAGCAACGAGGCGGCGTTCCTGCTGCAGCTCTTCGCCCGCGAGTTCGGTACGAACAACCTGCCGGACTGTTCCAACATGTGCCACGAGTCCTCGGGCTCGGCGCTGACGGAGACCATCGGCATCGGCAAGGGCAGTGTCTCCCTGGAGGACCTGCACCGGGCGGACCTGATCATCGTGGCCGGGCAGAACCCGGGGACGAACCATCCGCGGATGCTGTCGGCCCTGGAGAAGGCCAAGGCGGGCGGCGCGCGGATCATCTCGGTCAATCCGCTGCCCGAGGCGGGCCTGGAGCGGTTCAAGAACCCGCAGACCCCGCAGGGCATGCTCAGGGGCGCCGCGCTCAACGACCTCTTCCTGCAGATCCGGATCGGCGGCGACCAGGCCCTCTTCCGGCTCCTGAACAAGCTGGTCCTGGAGACGCCCGGGGCGGTCGACGAGGAGTTCGTACGCGAACACACGCATGGGTACGAGGAGTTCGCGGCGGCGGCCGAGGGGGCCGACTGGGACGAGACCCTCGCCGCGACCGGTCTGGAGCGTCCGGAGATCGAGCGGGCGCTGGAGATGGTGCTCGCGTCGGAGCGGACCGTGGTGTGCTGGGCGATGGGTCTCACCCAGCACAAGCACTCGGTGCCGACCATCCGTGAGGTGGTCAACCTCCTCCTCCTGCGCGGGGCCATCGGCCGGCCGGGCGCGGGGGTGTGCCCGGTCCGCGGCCATTCGAACGTGCAGGGCGACCGCACGATGGGGATCTTCGAGCGGCCCGCGCCCGCCTTCCTCGACGCCCTGGACAAGGAGTTCGGGATCGTCTCGCCGCGCCACCACGGCTTCGACGTGGTCCGGTCGATCCAGGCGCTGCGGGACGGCGAGGCGAAGGTGTTCTTCGCGATGGGCGGCAACTTCGTGGGGGCGACGCCCGACACGGAGGTGACGGAGGCGGCGATGCGCCGGGCCCGGCTGACCGTCCACGTCTCGACGAAACTGAACCGCTCGCACGCGGTGACGGGCACGCGCGCGTTGATCCTGCCCACGCTCGGCCGTACCGACAAGGACGTGCAGGCGAGCGGCAAGCAGTTCGTGACCGTCGAGGACTCGATGAGCCAGGTGCACGCCTCGCGGGGCAATCTGCCGCCCGCGAGCCCGCTCCTGCTGTCCGAGCCGGCGATCGTGGCACGGATGGCCCGCGCCGTCCTCGGCGACGGATCGGCCACGCCCTGGGAGGAGTTCGAGGCCGACTACGCCACGATCCGGGACCGCATCGCGCGCGTGGTGCCCGGTTTCGAGGACTTCAACGCCCGCCTCGCGGCGGACCCGGGGGGCTTCCGGCTGCCGCACGGGCCGCGCGACGAGCGCCGGTTCCCGACGAAGACCGGCAAGGCCAACTTCACGGCGGCGCCCGTGGAGTACCCCCGGGTTCCGGAGGGGCGGCTGGTCCTCCAGACGCTGCGCTCGCACGACCAGTACAACACCACGATCTACGGCCTCGACGACCGCTACCGGGGCATCAAGGGGGGCCGCCGGGTCGTCCTGGTCCATCCCGAGGACGCGGCGGCGCTGGGCTTCGCGGACGGGGCGTACGCGGATCTGGTGAGCGAGTGGACGGACGGCAGCGAGCGGCGGGCGCCCGGCTTCCGGGTGGTGCACTACCCGACGTCCCGGGGGTGCGCGGCGGCCTACTACCCGGAGACGAACGTGCTCGTGCCGCTGGAGTCCACGGCGGACGTCAGCAACACCCCCGCGAGCAAGTCCGTGATCGTCCGTCTGGAAGAATCCGCCTCCGCCTAAGCGTTTGCTCAGGCAGCTCAGGAAGACCAGCCGTACGAAGACGTACGAAACGAACGGAGCCGGGCATGGGTGAGCAGCAGCACGTGAAGTTCCCGCAGGAGGTCCTCGACGAGTACGCGGCGCTGGGTGTCGACCTCCCGGCGCTGTTCTCGGCCGGGCACCTCGGCAACCGGATGGGGGTCCAGGTCCTGGAGGCCTCCGCCGAGCGGGTCGTCGGCACCATGCCCGTGGAGGGCAACACCCAGCCGTACGGTCTGCTGCACGGCGGCGCCTCGGCGGTGCTCGCGGAGACGCTGGGCTCCATCGGTTCGATGCTGCACGGCGGGGTGTCGAAGATCGCGGTGGGCGTCGACCTGAACTGCACCCACCACCGGGGGGTGCGCAGCGGTCTGGTGACCGGTGTGGCGACCCCGGTGCACCGCGGGCGGTCGACGGCCACGTACGAGATCGTGATCACCGACGAGCAGGACAAGCGGGTGTGCACCGCGCGGCTGACGTGTCTGCTGCGTGAGGTCACCGCGAAGGACGCGTCCAGCATTCCGGACACCTCGAACGCCTGAGCGGTGACATACGGGGCCTGACCAGCCACGCACGACAGAGGGGCGGCACCTGCCGGTGCCGCCCCTTCGGCGTTCCCCGGCCGGCTCCGCCCCCGATTTCGTCACGCTGTGTCACATGCACAAGGGCTTTCGGTGCGGGAACCGGAGGGGCCGGTTCGTCCGCTCAGGTTTCTGCCGTTGTCCGATATCCGGAGAGTCCGCTGAGCGGACCGTCAGTACCAAGAATCGCTCAAGCCCCTTAGCGGAACTGCGCGTTCTCACTATGTGAACACCGCATTACAGCCCCCTATGCCCCGGTTTTCCCACCCGACGCGCACACACTTTCCCCGTCGGCATAACAAGACAGTCACATCCTGTCCTCGGCGCTCCCCGACCCTCCCCACCTGCGCTTAGAGTCACCGCCAGTCACCGCGCCGCCGGGCGCGTTCTACTGCACGGCCCTGTACCAACCCCAGTACGGCCCGGCGTTCCAAAACGGCACCCCTCGCTCCGCAGCTTCACGGCACCGCCTCATCCGAGGGGGCCGCGCCAGGGAAAGGACCCTTCGTGCGAAACCGTTCGATGCTCATACTCACCACCGCGGTCACCGCGGGAGCACTCACCCTCACCGCCTGTGGTTCGCGCGACGACAAGGGGGCCGAGAAGGGCGGCGACGGCGGCAACGTCACCGTGACCATCGGTCTCGACGCGCCCCTCACGGGTGAGCTGTCCGCCCTCGGCCTCGGCATCAAGAACTCCGCCGACCTCGCGGTCAAGACCGCCAACGAGAAGGCCTACGTCAAGGGCGTGACCTTCAAGCTGGAGTCCCTGGACGACCAGGCGCAGCCCTCCGCCGGCCAGCAGAACGCGACCAAGTTCGTCGCCGACAAGGGCGTCCTCGGCGTCGTCGGCCCGCTGAACTCCTCCGTCGCCGAGTCGATGCAGAAGGTCTTCGACGACGCGAAGCTGGTGCAGGTCTCCCCGGCCAACACCAACCCGGCGCTGAGCCAGGGCATCAACTGGAGCACCGGCGAGAAGAAGCGGACCTACAAGTCCTACTTCCGCACCGCCACCACGGACGCCATCCAGGGCCCGTTCGCCGCCCAGTACGTCTTCAAGGAGGCCAAGAAGACCAAGGCCTTCATCATCGACGACAAGAAGACCTACGGCGCCGGCCTCGCGGGCACCTTCAAGGGCGAGTTCGAGAAGCTCGGCGGCAAGGTCCTCGGCACCGAGCACATCAACCCCGACACCAAGGACTTCTCCGCGGTCGCGACCAAGGTGAAGAGCTCCGGCGCCGATGTCGTCTACTACGGTGGCGAGTACCCGGCCGCCGGCCCGCTGGCCAAGCAGATCAAGGAGGCCGGCGCGAAGGTCACCGTCGTCGGCGGTGACGCGATCTACAGCCCCGAGTACGTGAAGCTCGGTGGCGCGGCCGCGACCGAGGGCGACATCGCCACCTCGGTCGGCGCGCCGATCGAGTCCCTCGACTCCGCCAAGGAGTTCCTGGCCAACTACAAGGCCAAGGGCTACAAGGAGGCCTACGAGGCCTACGGCGGTTACGCCTACGACTCCACCTGGGCGATCATCGAGGCCGTCAAGAAGGCCGTCGACGGCAACAGCGGCAAGCTCCCCGACGACGCCCGCGCCAAGGTCGTCGAGGCCATGCAGGGTGTCTCCTTCGAGGGCGTGACCGGCAAGGTCTCCTTCGACGAGTTCGGTGACACCACCAACAAGCAGCTGACGGTCTACAAGGTCGAGGGCGGCGCCTACAAGCCGGTCAAGTCCGACACCTTCGGCGGCTGATCAACCCCACCACTCAGCACCACCTTCACCGCGCGGGGGGCCGCACCTGGCTCCCCGCGCGGTGTCACATCCGTCGAAAGTCTCGGAGGACAATGCGGTGAACGAACTGCCGCAGCAGCTGGTCAACGGCCTGCTACTGGGATCCATGTACGGGCTCGTCGCCGTCGGCTACACGATGGTCTACGGCATCGTCCAGCTCATCAACTTCGCCCATGGCGAGATCTTCATGACCGGCGGCTTCGGGGCGCTCACGGTCTGGCTCATCCTGCCCGGCGGCACCAGCATGTGGGTCGCACTGCCCATCATGATCATCGGTGCCGTGATCGTCGCGACCACCATAGCCGTCGGAGCGGAACGGTTCGCCTACCGTCCGCTCCGGGGTGGCCCACGCCTCGCCCCCCTCATCACGGCCATCGGTCTCTCGCTCGCCCTGCAGTACGCGGTGTGGGTGTGGTACCCCGAGGCGAAGTCCGCCCGGACCTTCCCGCAGATCCCCGGCGGCCCGATCGAGCTCGGCCCCATCACCATCCAGACCGGCGACGTCTTCCTCCTGATCGCCGCCCCGATCTGCATGGCCGTCCTCGCCTTCTTCGTCATGCGCACCCGCGTCGGTCGCGGCATGCAGGCCACGGCGCAGGACCCGGACACCGCGAAGCTCATGGGTGTCAACACGGACCGGATCATCGTGATCGCGTTCGCTCTCGGTGCCGCGATGGCCGCCGTCGGCGCCGTCGCCTACGGCCTCAAGTACGGCGTCGTCGACTACAAGATGGGCTTCCTCCTCGGACTCAAGGCCTTCACGGCCGCCGTCCTCGGCGGCATCGGCAACATCTACGGAGCCATGATCGGCGGAGTCGTCCTCGGTATCGCCGAGACCATGGCGACGGCGTACATCAGCCACATCCCCGGTATGGAGCAGCTCGGCGGCCAGTCCTGGGCCGACGTCTGGGCCTTCGTACTCCTCATCGTCGTACTCCTCGCCCGGCCACAAGGCCTCCTGGGCGAGCGCGTCGCGGACAGGGCGTGAGCACCATGACCACCATCTCCGAGAACCCCCAGGCAGCGTCGGTCTCCCCGCAGAACGAGACGACCGGCCTCCTCGGCTTCGTGCCGGCCAAGGCCGCTCGCGCACTCGTCCTGGGCGGCGCCGTCCTCACCGTCGCCAGCTGTTTCCTCTCGTGGACCTGGACGCCCACGTTCCCCGGCGACCTCACGTTCTACGGATCCCCGGCCGGCCTCCAGCTCCAGGTCCTGGTGCTGGGTCTGATCACCACCCTCTTCGCCCTCTCCTCGTACGGCGTCAAGGGCACCCGCTGGCTGACCCCGGCCGGCGGCGACGCGGCCGTCAAGTTCGCCGCGCTCGCCGCCTTCGGCACCACCTGGTACACCGTCGCCGCCATCAGCATCACGCTGGGCGGGCCGGTCAACCTGGAGCCGGGCGGCGCGATCGTCGCGTTCGCCACCCTGATCACCCTGCTCGGCGCCCTCGCGCTCCCCTTCGAGCGGCCCAAGGTGCTGCCCGTGGACCCCGAGGACACCGGCTGGGACCAGTTCAAGCACCGCGCAGGCAACGGCTGGACGGTCTTCAAGGGCGCCTTCGCCACGACCGGCCCCGCCCGCAAGCTGCCCCCGATGCACTCCGCCCTCGAGATCCTGATCATCACGGGCATCCTCGCGGTGGCACTCGGCGTCTTCACCTACGGTGTCGGCACCGAGTACGACGAGCTGTTCCTCGGCTTCCTGATCACGGCCGGCCTCGGCTTCGCCGCGGTCAACAAGTCGGGCCTCATGCAGCAGGCCACGCAGCTCACCAAGAAGCACCAGAACCTCACCATCGCGGGCGCGTTCACCGCGGCGGCGCTGTTCCCCTTCACCCAGACCGACGACCAGTACGCGACGCTCGGCGTCTATATCCTGATCTTCGCCACGGTCGCCCTGGGCCTGAACATCGTCGTCGGCCTCGCCGGGCTCCTCGACCTCGGTTACGTCGCCTTCCTCGGCGTCGGCGCCTACGCGGCCGCCCTCGTCTCGGGCGCCCCGACCTCGCCGTTCGGTGTGCACTTCCCCTTCTGGGCCGCCATCCTGGTCGGCGCCGGAGCCTCCCTGGTCTTCGGTGTCCTCATCGGCGCCCCGACCCTGCGCCTGCGCGGCGACTACCTCGCCATCGTGACGCTCGGTTTCGGTGAGATCTTCCGTATCGCCGTCATGAACACCGACGGCACCTCGGGTCCGGACATCACCAACGGCTCCAACGGCATCGCGTCCATCCCGAACCTGAGCATCCTCGGATTCGACTTCGGCGCCGAGCACTCGATCGCCGGATTCACCATCGGCCGCTTCGCGAACTACTTCTTCCTGATGCTGCTGATCATGGCGGTCGTCGTCATGGTCTTCCGCCGCAGCGGCGACTCCCGCATCGGGCGCGCCTGGGTCGCCATCCGCGAGGACGAGACCGCCGCGCTCGCCATGGGCATCAACGGCTTCCGGGTCAAGCTCATCGCCTTCGCGCTCGGCGCCTCGCTCGCCGGCCTCGCCGGCACCGTGCAGGCCCACGTGACCTACACGGTGACGCCGGAGCAGTACCTGTTCGCCGGTCCGATCCCGCCCAACTCCGCCTTCCTGCTCGCGGCCGTCGTGCTCGGCGGCATGGGCACGATGAGCGGCCCGCTGGTCGGTGCCTCGCTGCTCTTCCTCATCCCGAACAAGCTCCAGTTCATGGGCGAGTACCAGCTCTTCGCCTTCGGCGTCGCGCTCATCCTGCTCATGCGCTTCCGCCCGGAAGGCATGATCGCCAACCGGCGCAACCAGCTGGAGTTCCACGAGAACGACGAGACGCCCGCCACGCTCGCCAAGGCAGGTGCCTGAACATGACGACCACCACGAAGACCGCCGACGCCGCCACCACGCCGGCCACCGGCGAGACCGTGCTCGACGCACGCGGGGTCACCATGCGCTTCGGCGGCCTCACCGCCGTGCGCGATGTGAACCTGACCGTCAACAGCGGCGAGATCGTCGGTCTCATCGGCCCCAACGGCGCCGGCAAGACCACCTTCTTCAACTGCCTCACCGGTCTCTACGTCCCCACCGAGGGTGAGGTCCGGTACAAGGGCAAGGTCCTGCCGCCCACGTCGTACAAGGTCACCGACGCCGGCATCGCCCGCACCTTCCAGAACATCCGTCTGTTCCACAACATGACGGTCCTGGAGAACGTCCTCGTCGGACGCCACACCCGGATGAAGCAGGGCCTCTGGTCGGCGCTGCTCCGGCTGCCCGGCTTCAAGAAGGCCGAGGCGGAGGCGACGGCGAAGGCCATGGAGCTCCTGGAGTTCATCGGCCTCCAGGACAAGGCGCAGCACCTCGCCAAGAACCTCCCGTACGGAGAGCAGCGCAAGCTGGAGATCGCCCGCGCCCTCGCGAGCGACCCCGGACTGATCCTGCTCGACGAGCCCACCGCCGGCATGAACCCGCAGGAGACCCGGGCGGCCGAGGAACTCATCTTCGCCATCCGGGACATGGGCATCGCCGTGCTCGTCATCGAGCACGACATGCGGTTCATCTTCAACCTCTGCGACCGGGTCGCCGTGCTCGTCCAGGGCCAGAAGCTGATCGAGGGCGACAGCCAGACCGTCCAGAGCGACGAGCGGGTCATCGCCGCCTACCTGGGCGAGCCCGTCGCGGAGGAGGTGCCGGCGGCCGAGGCCCCCGCGAAGGCAGCCGCCCCCTCCGAGGACGCGCCCGCCGAGGAGGAGGCGCCGTCGGAGGAGGACGCCCCCGAGGCCCCTGAGGCCCCTGAGGCCCCCGAGGCGACCGACACCTCCGAGGCCGCCGCCGACGAGGCACCGGCCTCCGAGGAGACCTCCTCGGAGGACACCAAGCACGACCCTGCTTCGGGCAAGGAGAACGACGCATGACCGCACTGCTCGAAGTCGAGGACCTGCGCGTCGCCTACGGAAAGATCGAGGCCGTCAAGGGCATCTCCTTCTCCGTCGAGGCCGGTGAGGTCGTCACCCTCATCGGCACCAACGGCGCCGGGAAGACCACCACCCTGCGGACCCTCTCCGGGCTCCTCAAGCCGGTCGGCGGCCAGATCAAGTTCGAGGGCAAGTCCCTCCGCAAGATCCCCGCGCACAAGATCGTCTCGCTGGGTCTGGCCCACTCCCCCGAGGGCCGGCACATCTTCCCCCGCATGACGATCGAGGAGAACCTCCTCCTCGGCGCCTTCCTCCGGAAGGACACCGCGGGCATCGCCAAGGACGTCCAGCGCGCCTACGACCTCTTCCCGATCCTGGGCGAGCGTCGCAAGCAGGCGGCCGGCACGCTCTCCGGCGGTGAGCAGCAGATGCTCGCCATGGGCCGGGCGCTGATGTCCCAGCCGAAGCTGCTCATGCTCGACGAGCCCTCCATGGGCCTCTCGCCGATCATGATGCAGAAGATCATGGCGACCATCGCCGAGCTGAAGGCCCAGGGCACCACGATCCTGCTCGTCGAGCAGAACGCCCAGGCCGCGCTCGCCCTCGCGGACCACGGTCACGTGATGGAGATCGGCAAGGTCGTGCTCTCGGGCACCGGTCAGAACCTGCTCCACGACGAGTCCGTCCGCAAGGCGTACCTCGGCGAGGACTGACCCACCCGGTCGGCACCACGGACAGAAGGCCCGCCCCACAGAGTCGTGGGGCGGGCCTTCTCCGTACGGGTACGGCGAGGCGGGCGGGCTACTGGCCCTTGGCCGCCTTCTTCTCCTCGGCGTCCTCGATGACCGCCTCGGCGACCTGCTGCATGGACATGCGGCGGTCCATGGACGTCTTCTGGATCCAGCGGAACGCGGCCGGCTCCGTCAGCCCGTACTGGGTCTGCAGGACGGACTTGGCGCGGTCGACCAGCTTGCGGGTCTCCAGGCGCTGGGAGAGGTCGGCGACCTCCTGCTCCAGGGCGCGCAGTTCGGAGAAGCGGGAGACGGCCATCTCGATGGCCGGCACCACGTCGCTCTTGCTGAACGGCTTCACCAGGTACGCCATGGCGCCGGCGTCGCGGGCCCG
The DNA here is from genome assembly GCF_036226665.1 of Streptomyces sp. NBC_00691. Lineage (NCBI taxonomy): Bacteria > Bacillati > Actinomycetota > Actinomycetes > Kitasatosporales > Streptomycetaceae > Streptomyces > Streptomyces sp. NBC_00691. The sequence goes on from NZ_CP109007.1 coordinate 2,180,762, forward strand.
CTCGACGAGCTCGCGCTGCGAGAAGGCGGTGAGCATGAGGACCGGGGCGATGGACTCGCCGGCGATCTTCTCGGCGGCCGAGATGCCGTCGAGGACGGGCATCTTCACGTCGAGGATGACGAGGTCGGGGCGGTGCTCGCGGGCGAGCTCGACGGCCGTGGCACCGTCACCGGCCTCGCCGACGACCGTGTAGCCCTCTTCCTCCAGCATCTCTTTGAGGTCGAGGCGGATGAGGGCCTCGTCCTCGGCGATGACGACGCGGGTCGTCAGCGGCGGGACGTGCGACGCGTCGGCGTCGTCGGCGGGCTGGGGCGACTCGGGGGCGGTCACGGGGGCTCCTCGTTGCGGGGCAAGTACTGCTCCCCTGAGCCTACCTAGCTCCTGTAATGTGGTGCCCCGCAGGGGCGGCAACGCCCTCGCTTTCCAAGGCCCCAGTACTCCAACTGGTCAGAGAGGCCGCTCTCAAACAGCGGACAGTGTGGGTTCGAATCCCACCTGGGGCACTTTTCCTTCGATTCGAAGGTCGACGAGCAGTCAGTGATCGTCACCCACACGCGTGAACCCTGCCGATTCGTACGCGGCATCGCCGCCACAGCAGGCAACGTCGACCGTGTGTACGACATCGGAACGCGCCAACGGGCCCTCACCCTGCTGCGAAGCGGCGCGAAGAACGCGGCCGTCGCCCGGACACTGAACATCCCGCCTGGCACGATCGGCTCCTGGAAGCACGCGGACCGCGCCAAGCGCGGCGAGTGCCCGGGGAGGGTCGACCGCCCCCTCTGCCCGCGGTGCGACGGACGCGAGCTCGACGAAGCCGCGTACGCCTATCTTCTCGGGCTGTACCTCGGTGACGGGCACATCAGTCACCCCCGGCAACACCGGGTGCCGAGCCTGCGGATCACACTCGACGACGCCTGGCCCGGAGTACAGCAGGAAGCCATGACGGCCGTACGCACGGTGTTCCCCGACAACACGGCCTCCTGGGCACGGAAGACCGGGTGTCGCGACGCCAAGGTGCACTCCAAGCACCTCGTCTGCCTCTTCCCGCAGCACGGGCCCGGCAAGAAGCACGAGCGTGCCATCGTCCTCGAACCATGGCAGCGGGAGATCGTCGACGCTCACCCGTGGCCGTTCGTCCGAGGACTGATCCATTCCGACGGATCGCGCGTCGTCAACTGGACGGAGAAGACGATCGGCGGCCGAAGGAAGCGGTACGAGTACCCCCGCTACTTCTTCACCAACACCTCGGACGACATAGCTCGGCTGTACACCGACACGCTGGACCGTGTCGGTGTGGCCTGGCGGAGCAGGCTCCGGGCGACCGGGGCGCACGATGTCTCGGTGGCGCGACGTGATGCCGTCGCCCTGCTGGACGCGCACGTCGGCCCCAAGCACTGACCCCTACGTCAGCGACTCCCCGATGTGGTGGACCCGCACCAGGTTCGTCGAGCCCGCTACTCCCGGCGGGGAGCCGGCCGTGATGACCACGATGTCGCCCTGCCGGCAGCGACCGATACGCAGCAGTTCCTCCTCCACCTGGGCCACCATCGCGTCCGTCGAGTCGACGTGCGGGCCGAGGAAGGTCTCGACGCCCCAGGTGAGGTTGAGCTGGGAGCGGGTCGCCGGGTCCGGGGTGAAGGCGAGCAGCGGGATCGGCGAGCGGTAGCGGGAGAGCCGCTTGACCGTGTCGCCGGACTGCGTGAAGGCCACGAGGAACTTGGCTCCGAGGAAGTCGCCCATCTCCGCGGCCGCGCGGGCCACCGCACCGCCCTGGGTGCGGGGCTTGTTCCGCTCGGTCAGCGGCGGGAGGCCCTTGGCGAGGACGTCCTCCTCGGCCGCCTCGACGATGCGGCTCATGGTGCGGACCGTCTCGATCGGGTAGCGCCCGACACTGGTCTCGCCGGAGAGCATCACGGCGTCGGTGCCGTCGATGACGGCGTTGGCGACGTCGGAGGCCTCCGCGCGGGTGGGCCGGGAGTTGTCGATCATCGAGTCGAGCATCTGCGTGGCGACGATGACCGGTTTGGCGTTCCGCTTGGCGAGCTTGACGGCGCGCTTCTGGACGATCGGCACCTGCTCCAGGGGCATTTCGACGCCCAGGTCGCCGCGGGCGACCATGATGCCGTCGAAGGCGGCGACGATCTCCTCGATGTTCTCGACGGCCTGCGGCTTCTCGATCTTGGCGATGACGGGCAGCCGGCGGCCCTCCTCGTCCATGATCCGGTGGACGTCGTCGATGTCCCGGGCGCTGCGGACGAAGGAGAGCGCGATGACGTCGGCGCCGATGCGCAGCGCCCAGCGCAGGTCCTCGATGTCCTTCTCGGAGAGGGCGGGGACGGAGACGGCGACACCGGGCAGGTTGAGGCCCTTGTTGTCGGAGACCATGCCGCCCTCGACGACGAGGGTGTTCACCCGGGGTCCGTCGACGGAGGTGACCTCCAGGGTGACGCGGCCGTCGTCGACGAGGATGCGCTCACCGGCGGTGACGTCGGCGGCGAGGCCGGCGTAGGTCGTTCCGCAGCAGTGGCGGTCGCCCTCCATCGGCTCGACGGTGATGGTGAACTCGTCTCCGCGTTCAAGGAGTACGGGGCCTTCGCGGAAGCGGCCGAGTCGAATCTTCGGGCCTTGAAGGTCGGCGAGGACACCGACGCTGCGGCCGGTCTCGTCGGAGGCTTTGCGTACGCGCTGGTAGCGCTCCTCGTGCTCGGCGTACGAGCCGTGGCTGAGGTTGAAGCGGGCCACGTCCATTCCGGCCTCGATCAACGACTTGATCTGGTCGTATGTTTCGGTGGCGGGCCCAAGGGTACAAACGATTTTCGCTCGGCGCATGCTCCGAGCCTAGGCCTTACCCACCAGTAGCGAGTTGGCAGGACATGACTACTCAACAACCTTTCCGTGAAAGGCTGTTGACAAGTCTTGAATCTGTGCGCCGGGGTGCTCCGATGAGCGATTTGCGCGCCCCGGCGCCCCCTGTCTCAGAGTGCGGGCGGTCGCATCGTGAAGCGCGCCACGACCTCGGCGGTCACCGTCTGGCGCTGCGGTTCGAGGTCGAGCGGCGGGGCCTCCCCGGCTCCCTCCGCCGAGTACGCCACCGCCGCCGAGCCGAAGGCCGCCCGCCTCGGCATCAGCGGCTCCGCTACCCCCGCGTCCGACAGTTCGAGGAGTGAGGAGAGCGAGGTGCCGAGCGCCTCCGCGTAGGCCCGCGCCCGCTGCACCGCCTCCGTCACCGCGAGCCTGCGGGCCTCGGCGTACGCCGGGGAGGCCGGGCGCAGGAACCACCACGGGCCGTCGACGCTCGTCAGCTCCAGATCGGCGAGCCGGGTCACCAGTTCCCCGAGGACGGTGAAGTCGGTGAGCTCGGCCGTGACCCGCACCCGCCCGTGGAAGGCGTGCACCCGCTCCCCCCGCCCCTTGCGGGTGAGCTCGGGAGAGATCGAGAAGCTGCCCGTCTCCAGCTTCTCCACCGCGGAGCCCTGCGCCTTGACCAGGTCGAGCACCAGGGCGTTGCGCCGGGTGAGGTCCGCGAGCGTCGTCGACCGGTCGGGTCCCCGGGCGGAGACGGCCACCCAGATCCGGGCCAGCTCGGGGTCGACCTCCAGCCGTCCCTCGCCACGGACCGTCACCTGGGGTGCTTCCGGGGTCGCGTGTTCCTGCGTCACGTCCTGACTCCTCCGTGTTCGGCAGCGATCGTCCACCGAACACTTTCCCACTCCGTAACCCGAAAGCCCTGTTGCCGGCGTGGCCGTCCGGGTCAGAATCTACGCGCGTTGTGCGCCACGGTCGGCGCCGACGGCACAGAACCACAAGGGGAGAGAACACATGCCGCTGAACCGCAGGACGTTCCTGGAGCGCTCGGCCGCCGCCGGGGCCGGAGTGGCCGTCGCCGGAGCCGTCGCCGTTCCCGCCGAGGCCCACGGCGGCCACGGCCGCCCGCGTCCGCGGAAGCGGTACTCCTTCACCGTGATGGGCACCACCGACCTGCACGGCAACGTCTTCAACTGGGACTACTTCACGGACAAGGAGTTCGACGACAAGGCCCACAACGACGTCGGCCTCGCCAAGATCTCCACCCTGGTCGACCAGGTCCGCAAGGAGAAGGGCCGCCGCAACACCCTCCTCATCGACGCCGGCGACACCATCCAGGGCACCCAGCTCTCGTACTACTACGCCAAGGTCGACCCGATCACCGCCCGCCGCGGCCCGGTGCACCCGATGGCACAGGCCATGAACGCCATCGGCTACGACGCCGCCGCGCTGGGCAACCACGAGTTCAACTACGGCATCCCGGTGCTGCGGAAGTTCGAGGAGCAGTGCGACTTCCCGCTGCTCGGCGCCAACGCGCTCGACGCCAAGACCCTGCGCCCGGCCTTCGCGCCGTACAGCATGCACCGGCTGCGGACCCCGCACGGCAAGGACGTCAAGGTCGCGGTCCTCGGTCTGACCAACCCGGGCATCGCCATCTGGGACAAGGCGAACGTCAGCGGGAAGATGGTCTTCCCCGGGCTGGAGGAGCAGGCCGCGAAGTGGGTGCCGAAGCTGCGCTCGATGGGCGCCGACGTGGTCGTCGTCTCCGCGCACTCCGGTTCCAGCGGGACCTCCTCGTACGGTGACCAGCTCCCCCACGTCGAGAACGCGGCCGGGCTCGTCGCCGAGCAGGTGCCGGGCATCGACGCGATCCTCGTCGGCCACGCGCACACCGAGATCCCCGAGTACCGGGTGAGGAACAAGGAGACCGGCAAGGACGTCGTCCTGTCCGAGCCCCTCAAGTGGGGCCAGCGCCTCACCCTCTTCGACTTCGACCTGGTGTGGGAGAAGGGCTGCTGGACCGTCGAGAAGGTCGCCGCGAAGGTCCTCAACTCCAACACGGTGGCGGAGGACCCGGAGATCACGGGGCTGCTCGGCGACGAGCACAAGAAGGTCGTCGCGTACGTCAACCAGATCATCGGCACCTCCACCGCCGCCATGACCACGGCCGACGCGCCGTGGAAGGACGAGCCGATCATCGACCTGATCAACGTCGTCCAGGCCGAGACCGTGAAGGCGGCCCTCGCGGGCGGCGCCCACGCGGCCCTGCCCGTCCTCTCGCAGGCCTCCTGTTTCTCCCGCACGGCCCGCATCCCGGCCGGTCAGGTCTCCATCAAGGACGCCGCCGGTCTGTACCCCTTCGAGAACACCCTGGAGGCCCGTCTGATGACGGGCGCCCAGCTGAAGGACTACCTGGAGTTCTCGGCGCGGTACTACGTCCTGACGCCGGCGGGCGCCCCGGTCGACACGGCGAAGCTGACCAACGCCGACGGCATCCCGGACTACAACTACGACGCCGTCTCCGGACTGACGTACGACATCGACATCGCCAAGCCGGCCGGTTCGCGGATCGTGAACCTGTCCTTCGAGGGCAAGCCCCTCGACCCGGCGGCGAAGTTCGTCCTCGCGGTCAACAACTACCGGGCGAGCGGCGGCGGCGCGTTCCCGCACGTCGCCGGCGCCCAGCAGCTGTGGGCCGACTCGGACGAGATCCGCAACACCATCATCCGGTGGGTGCAGGCGAAGGGGACGGTCGACCCGTCCCTGTTCGCCTCGGTGGACTGGAAGCTGACGCGGGACGGCGTCCCCGTCTTCTAGGAATCACCCCGTTCTCACTGCTGTACGAGAGGCGTCAGCTTCTGGCCCTGGGCCGGGATGCTCGGCGCCTCTCGTGTCTCCAGGCCGAAGGTGGTGAACGCCGTGCGGCGCGGCAGAGGGTACGGGTCCTTGCCGGTGATCGAGTTGAGGATGGTGGCGCTCCGCCAGGCGGCCAGGCCGAGGTCGGGGGCACCGACGCCATGGGTGTGCCGCTCGGCGTTCTGCACGTGCACGGCGCCGGTCACCGACGGGTCGAGGACCAGGCGGTACCGCTCGTCGACCCGGGCGCGCCCCGCGGAGTCGTGGCGGAGGTACGGGTCCAGGCCGGCGAGCATCCGGTCCACCGGGCGCTCCCGGTAGCCGGTCGCGAGGACGACGGCGTCGGTGGTGAGCCGGGAGCGGGTGCCCTGCTGGAGGTGCTCCAGGTGCAGCTCGACCTGGGTGGTGGCGACCCGGCCGGCCGTGCGGACCCGGACGCCCGGGGTGAGGACGGCGTCCGGCCAGCCGCCGTGCAGGGTCCGGCGGTACAGCTCGTCGTGGATGGCGGCGATCGTGTCGGCGTCGATGCCCTTGTGCAACTGCCATTGCCGGGGCATGAGTTCGCCACGTACCGGTTCGGACAGGGAGTGGAAGTAGCGGGTGTAGTCCGGGGTGAAGTGCTCGAGTCCCAGCTTCGAGTACTCCATGGGCGCGAAGGCCTCCGTGCGGGCCAGCCAGTGGATCCGCTCGGCGCCGGCGGGCCGGGCTCTGAGCAGGTCGAGGAAGACCTCGGCGCCGGACTGGCCGGATCCGATCACGGTGACGTGCCCGGCGGCGAGGAGCGTCTCGCGGTGCGCGAGGTAGTCGGCCGAGTGGAAGACGGGGACGCCGGGTGCGTCGGCGAGCGGCTTGAGCGGCTCGGGGACGTACGGCTCGGTTCCGACGCCGAGGACGACGTTGCGGGTGTACGCGCGGCCCAGGGCCTCGGCCTCGCCCTCCGGGTCGAGCTGGGTGAAGTCGACTTCGAACAGGCGCCGTTCGGGGTTCCAGCGGACCGAGTCGACCTGGTGGCCGAAGTGCAGGCCGGGGAGCCGCTCGCTGACCCAGCGGCAGTAGGCGTCGTACTCGGCGCGCTGGATGTGGAACTTCTCGGCGAAGTAGAACGGGAAGAGGCGCTCACGGCTCTTCAGGTAGTTGAGGAAGGTCCACGGGCTGGCCGGGTCGGCCAGGGTCACCAGGTCGGCGAGGAACGGGACCTGGAGCGTGGCTCCCTCGATGAGGAGGCCCGGGTGCCAGTGGAAGGCCGGCTTCTGCTCGTAGAAGGCGGTGGCGATGCCGCCGGGGACCCCGTGCGCGAGGGCGGCGAGCGAGAGGTTGAAGGGGCCGATGCCGACGCCCACGAGATCGAGGGGGCGGTCGAGGTCGTCCTGGGGGGTGCTGCCGGTCATCGCTGCGCGCTGCCTTCCACGAGGGTGATGAGCTGAGCCAGGTCGCCGGGGGTGGCGTGGGGGTTGAGCAGGGTGGCCTTGAGCCAGAGGCGGCCGTCCGCCTCGGCGCGGCCGAGGACGGCGCGGCCCTCGGCGAGCAGGGTGCGGCGGACGGCGGCGACGGTCTCGTCGGTGACGCCGGGGCCGTTCGGCCGGAACAGGACGGTGGTGAGGGTGGGCCGGGCCCGCAGGTCGAGCTCCGGTGCCTTCTCGACCAGGTCGGCGAGGTCCTGGGCTCGGTCCATGCAGGCGTCGACGAGCGCGCCGAGGCCGTCGCGGCCGAGGGCCCGGAGGGTGACGGCGGTCTTGAGGACGTCGGGACGGCGGGTGGTGCGCAGGGAGCGGCCGAGGAGGTCGGGCAGGCCGGCCTCGGTGTCGTCGTCGGCGTTGAGGTAGGCCGCGGTGTGCCCGAGGGCGGCGAGGTCGGCCGCGTCCCGGACGGCGAGGAGTCCGGCGGCGGCCGGCTGCCAGCCCAGTTTGTGCAGGTCGACGGTGACGGTACGGGCGCGGGCCAGGCCGTCGAGGAGGGAGCGGTGGGTACGGCTGAAGAGGACGGGGCCTCCGTAGGCGGCGTCGACGTGGAGGTCGGCGTGCCGCTCCTCGCAGAGGCCTGCCAGGGCCGGGAGCGGGTCGATAAGGCCCTCGTCGGTGGTGCCGGCCGTGGCCGCGACGAGGACCGGGCCGGTGAGGCGGGTCAGGTCTTCGCGCAGGGCGGCCGGGTCCAGGGTGCCGCGCGGGGTGGGCACCACGACCGGCTCCGGGAGGCCGAGGAGCCAGGCGGCCCGCCGGAAGGAGTGGTGGGCGTTCGCGCCGACGACGGTGCGGACGGCGGGGCCGAGGCGCTCCCTCGCGAGCAGCAGGGCGAGCTGGTTGGACTCGGTGCCGCCGGTCGTGACGAGGGCGTCGGGGTGGGTGGCGTCGGGGTAGACCTCGGCGGCGAGGGCGGCCGTGATCCGGTCCTCGATCGCGGAGGCGGCGGGGGCCTGGTCCCAGGAGTCCATGGACGGGTTGAGCGCGGAGGCCGCGAGGTCGGCGGCGGCGGCGAGGGCGAGGGGCGGGGTGTGGAGGTGGGCGGCGCAGAGGGGATGGGCGGGGTCGGCGGCGCCGGCCGCCAGTGCGCGGACGAGGGTGGTCAGGGCCTCGTCGGGTCCTCGTCCCGTCTCGGGGAACGGGTCCCCGAGGGCCTCTCGCACGTGGCGCGCCACGGTGTCCGGGCCGCCGGCCGGGAGGGGGCCGCCGCGGTCCTCCGCCCCTGCTCTGAGGGCGTCGAGGACGGTACGGAGGAGGGGCGCGAGGGCGTCGGAGCCGGGGGCGCCTCCGGCGAGGGGTGGGGGTTCGGCACGCATGGACGACAGAGTGCCGGGGGTTGTGGGGGTATGTCCGAGGAGTCTGCGGCTGTAACCCGAACGGGTTACGTGGGCCGGCGGGTCGCGGCCCGGCCGGTGCGGGCACCGGTCGGGCGCGGACCCACGGCGGGGCGTCAGGCCTCGCGGGCCTTCAGGGCTCGGCGGAGGTCGTCGAGCTGGTCCACCAGTCTGCGGTGGAGGGCCGGGGTCATGTCGTCCGTCAGGTGTCGCTCGCCCAGGGCCAGGGACTCCTGGTCGATGGCGTACGACGGGAAGGCGTACCGGCCGGCCGCCTCGGCCATGGCCGCGCCCCGGCGTCCGGCGAGGGCGATGGCCGCCGGGTAGAAGCGGGGGACGTACGCGCCGACGAGTTCCGCCTGCTCCGGCTGCCAGAAGCCCTGGGCGGTGGCCGTGAAGAGGTAGTTGGAGAGGTCGTCGGTGTCGAAGAGGGCGGACCAGGCCGTCGCCTTCGCCTCCGCCGTGGGGAGCGCGGCCCGGCAGCGGGCCGCGCCCTCCTGGCCGGTGGCGCTCGGGTCCCGCTCCAGTTCGGCCGCGATCGCCGGCTCGTCGGTGGCGCCGAGGACGGCGAGCCGGGCCAGGATGCGCCAGCGCAGTTCCGGGTCGAGTTCGGGGCCGCCGTGGACGGTGCCCTCGTCGAGCCAGGAGGTGATCTGGTCGGGGGTGGTGGCGCTGTCGATGAGGGCGCGGACGGCGGTGAGGCGCAGACCGGGCGCCTCGCCGTCCTCGGTGCGGCGCAGCAGGGCGCGGGCGATCTGCCGGATCGTGGAGAGGGCCGCGGGGCGCGCCTCCCCGGTGACGTACCGGTCGGCGATCTGGGCGCGGGCGAAGCCGAGGACGCCCTGGACGAGGGCGAGTTCGGTCTCCTGGGTGAGGTGCGCGAGGGCGACCTCGAGGTAGTCGGCGGGGAGGAGGTCGCCGTCGCGGACCATGTCGCGCATCGCGTTCCAGATCACCGCGCGGGTCAGCGCGTCGGGGATGCGCGAGAGGCCGCGCAGGGCGGACTCCTGGGACGTCTCGTCGAAGCGGAGCTTGGTGTAGGTGAGGTCCTGGTCGTTGAGGACGACGAGGGCCGGGCGCGGGCCGGTGAGTTCGGCGGGTTCGGTCTGGGGTACGTCGAGTTCGCGGCGCTCGCGGAGGACGAGTTCGCCGGAGGGGTCTCGGTCGTAGAGGCCCGCGGCGACCCGGTGCGGGCGGCTGCCCGCGCGGTCGACCGTGAGCTGCCAGCGGAGGCCCTCGCCGGCGAGGGCCGGGGTGAGGGTGTCGACGCCCGTCGTGCGGAGCCACTGCTCGGCCCAGGCGTGGACGTCGCGGTCGGTGGCGGCGCCGAGGTTGTCGATGAAGTCGGCGAGGGTGGCGTTGCCGAACTTGTGGCGCTTGAAGTGGATGTTGATGCCGGCGAGGAAGTCCTTCTCGCCGAGCCAGGCGACGAGCTGGCGGAGGGCGGAGGCGCCCTTGGCGTACGAGATGCCGTCGAAGTTGAGGAGGGCGGAGGCGGTGTCGGGGACGGCCTCCGGGTCGGGGGCGACGGGGTGGGTGGAGGGCCGCTGGTCGGCCTCGTACCCCCAGGCCTTCCTGGTGACGCCGAAGTCGACCCAGGTGTCGGGGAAGAGGTCGGAGCAGGCCTCGTTGACGGTCTGGTAGCCCATGTACTCGGCGAAGGACTCGTTCAGCCAGATGTCGTCCCACCAGCGCAGGGTGACGAGGTCGCCGAACCACATGTGGGCCATCTCGTGGGCGATGACCATGGCGCGGGTCTGCCGCTCGGTGACGGTGACGGCGGAGCGGAAGACGAACTCGTCGCGGAAGGTGACGAGGCCGGGGTTCTCCATGGCGCCCGCGTTGAACTCGGGGACGAAGGCCTGGTCGTACGAGTCGAAGGGGTACGGCTCGTCGAACTTCTCGTGGAAGCGGTCGTAGCAGGCCTTGGTGACGGCGAGGATCTCGTCGGCGTCGGCGTCGAGGTGGGCGGCGAGGGAGCGGCGGCAGTGGATGCCGAAGGGGAGCCCGGCGTGCTCGGTGCGCACCGAGTGCCAGGGGCCCGCGGCGACGCACACGAAGTAGGTGGAGAGCGGCGGGGTGGCGGCGGAGCGCCACCGGCCGTCGGGCTGCTGCTCGGTGATGCCGTTGGCGAGGACGGTCCAGCCCTCGGGGGCCGTGACGGCCAGCTCGAAGACGGCCTTGAGGTCGGGCTGGTCGAAGGCGGCGAAGACGCGCTGGACGTCCTCCATGAAGAGCTGGGTGTAGACGTACGACTCGCCGTCGCTGGGGTCGGCGAACCGGTGCATGCCCTCGCCGGTACGGGAGTACCGCATGGTCGTACTGATCCGCAGGACGTGCTCGCCCTCGCTCAGGCGCAGCGGGAGGCGGTTGCCGTCCAGGGCGGTGACGTCGAGGGGTTCGTCGTCCAGGAGGGCGGAGTGCAGGGTTTCGGGCTTCAGCTCGACGAAGGTGTCCCCGGCGGTGCGGGCGGTGAACCTGATGAGGCTGGTCGACTCGAAGGTCTCGTCGCCGGTGGTGAGGTCGAGGTCCACGCTGTAGTGCTGGACGTCGAGGAGCTGGGCACGGGTCTGCGCTTCGTCGCGCGTCAGTACGGACATGGCCCTATGCTGCCCGATGCCTTCGGCCTCGGGCAGGGGTGGTGGGGTCCGGACCTGCTCCGGGTCCGTCCGGTGGGGTGTTTCCCGCCGTCGTCAGGCGAGTCCCGAGCCGTTCAGGTGGGCGAAGGCGGCGGTGATCCGGGGGCGGTCGTAGCCGGCCGGGCCGGCAGCTCCGCTGGACAGCAGGGTGTGGAGCAGGATCCGGGCCTTGGCGGGGTCGAGGGGGCCGGCCGGGATCAGTCCGCGGTGCAGGAGGTCGTACTCCGAGCCTGGGCCGCGGTAGGTGTCCGAGAGGGTCGCGCCGCTTCCCGTGCGGGAGGCGAGGACGACCGGGATGCGGTGGGCGAGTTCGGCGAGGGGTTCGACGAGCGGGGCGGGGACGTGACCGGCGCCGAAGGCGGCGACGACGAGGCCCTGGAAGCGGTGGTCGACGGCGTCGAGGAGTTCGCCGCGGTCGCCCAGGGAGAGGGTCACCAGGGCCACCCGTACCTCGGGGTCGAGCGTCAGCGGGCAGAACGCGGCCTGCGCGGCGGGGCGGAGCAGGATGCGGGGTTCGCCCTCGACGACCGTGCCGAGCGGCCCGGCGCCGGGTGAGGCGAAGGTGGCGACCGAGGTGGTGTGGGTCTTGCGGGCGAAGCGGGCGGCGTGGATCTCGTCGGCGAGGACGACGAGGACGCCGAGGTTCCGGCCGGCCTGGTGGGCGGCGACCGCGAGCGCGGCGGCCAGGTTGGCGGGGCCGTCGGCGCCCGGCAGGTCGGGGCGGCGCATGGCGCCGGTGACGACGACCGGCTGCTCGGTGGTGCAGAGCAGGTCGAGGAGGAAGGCGGTCTCCTCCAGGGTGTCGGTGCCCTGGACGACGACCACGCCGGAGCCCGCCGCGACGGTGGCGCGGACTTCGGCGGCGAGCGCGGCGAGGTCGGCGTGGGTGAGGGTGGAGCTGGGGACGCGGCGGAAGTCGTTCAGGACGACGTCGTGGTCGCCGCCGAGTTCGGCGAGGACCTCCTGGCCGCTCATCCGGGCCGCGTCACCGCCTCGTGCGGAGATGGTCCCTCCGAGGGTGAAGACCGTGACGCGGGCCATCAGCGTGCTCCGTCCGCAATCGTCTCGTGGTGGCGGATGACCTCCGCGATGATGAAGTTCAGCAGTTTCTCCGCGAAGGCCGGGTCCAGTTTCGCGCTCCCGGCGAGTTCCCGCAGCCGGGCGATCTGGCGGGCCTCGCGGGCCGCGTCGGCGGGCGGGAGCTGGTGCTCGGCCTTGAGGACGCCGACCTGCTGGGTGCACTTGAAGCGCTCGGCGAGCATGTGCACGACCGCCGCGTCGATGTTGTCGATGCTTTCGCGCAGTCGGGTCAGCTCGGCCCGTACGGCCTCGTCGACCTGGGCGGGGGCGTCGGCCGGCTGGGCCTCGGTGGAGTCACTCATGATCTGCGAGCTTAGACGGATCTCGGGAGGATCGTGGGCGGGTGTTCGGGATCCGGAACGGTGTTGCTCCAGCCGCCGTGGACCGACCGTCCCTGCTGCTCGCGGAAGCGGATGGGGGCGGTGCCGACCCGGCGGGTGAAGAGCCGGGAGAAGTAGGCCGGGTCGTCGTAGCCGACGCGGCGGGCGACGGCGGCGACGGGCAGCTCGGTGGCGGCGAGGAGTTCCTTGGCGCGGCCGAGGCGCACGGTGAGCAGGTAGTCCTTGGGGCTGCAGCCGGCGGCCCGGCGGACGGCCGTTCGCAGCTCGGCGGCGGTCATGCCGTGCCGGGCGGCGTGTTCGGCGACGGAGAGCGGCTGGAAGGCGTCGCGGGCGAGGGCGGCGAGGACGGGGTCGCCGTCGGCGTTGGTGTCGGCGCGGGCCCGGCGGAGCGCGACGAGGAGTTCGTGGACGGCGGCGCCGGTCTCGACCTCCAGGAGGGGGTTGCCGGCGCGGGCGGCGCGGGCGATCCGGCCGATGGCCGCGCGGGCGGGCGCGGCGTCGGCGAGGGGGACGACCGGCCGGTCGGGTTCGATGTAGCCGAGTTCGGTGTAGGTGGCGGTGGCGGGCCCGGAGAAGTCGACGAAGGCCTCGTCCCAGCCGGTGCCGGGGTCGGCGCCGTAGTGGTGGGGGGTGCCGGGCGTCAGCCAGAGGAGGGCGGGCGCGGTGACGGTGGTGCGGCGCCCGTCGGAGCCCCGGTACCAGCCGCTGCCGGCGGAGACGACGACGGCCACGTGGTGGTCGAGGGTGCGGGGCCCGACGGTGGGCAGGGTGCCGTGCTGGAGTCCGACGCCGAGGCAGACGAGGCCGAGGCGGTGGTGGACGGGGCTGGGCGTGAAGTAGCGCATCCAGGTGTGGTACATGCGGTGGTGCCCCTCCCCAGGCCCCTCCGGCGGATCGGGGCCGGGCGGGCTCTAACGTCCAAACTGCGACGATCTTTGTCCATGGACCGGTTCGCCGCCAGAGGGCGAGGGTGAGGCCATGAGCACGTTCGCTGTGGGTGACGAGGACTTTCTCCTCGACGGTCGGCCGGTACGCCTCCTGTCGGGGGCGCTGCACTACTTCCGGGTGCACGAGGAGCAGTGGGAGCACCGGCTCGGGATGCTGCGTGCGATGGGCCTCGACTGCGTCGAGACGTACGTCCCCTGGAACCTGCACGAGCCGGAGCCGGGGCGGTACGCCGACCCGGACGCCCTCGGCCGGTTCCTGGACGCGGTGGCGCGGGCCGGGATGCGGGCGATCGTGCGCCCGGGGCCGTACATCTGCGCCGAGTGGGAGAACGGCGGTCTGCCGCACTGGCTGACGGGCCCGCTGGGGCGGCGGGTGCGCACGCTGGACCCGGGGTTCCTGGTCCCGGTGGAGGACTGGTTCCGGCGGCTGCTTCCGCAGGTGGTGGAGCGGCAGATCGACCGGGGCGGGCCGGTGGTCCTGGTGCAGGTGGAGAACGAGTACGGCAGCTACGGCAGTGACCGGGGCTATCTGGAATGGGTGGCGGAGCTGTTGCGCGGCTGCGGGGTGAGTGTCCCGCTGTTCACCTCGGACGGTCCCGAGGACCACATGCTGACGGGCGGCTCGGTGCCGGGAGTGCTCGCGACGGCGAACTTCGGCTCGGGGGCGCGGGAGGGTTTCGCGACGCTGCGGCGCCACCAGCCGTCGGGGCCGTTGATGTGCATGGAGTTCTGGTGCGGCTGGTTCGACCACTGGGGCACGGAGCACGCGGTGCGGGACGCGGGGGACGCGGCGGAGGCGCTGCGGGAGATCCTGGAGTGCGGGGCCTCGGTCAACGTCTACATGGCGCACGGGGGCTCGAACTTCGGCGGCTGGGCCGGTGCGAACCGGTCCGGTGACCTGCACGACGGGCCGCTGCGGTCGACGGTGACCTCGTACGACTACGACGCGCCGGTGGACGAGGCGGGGCGGCCGACGGAGAAGTTCTGGCGTTTCCGCGAGGTGCTCGCGGCGTACGCGGACGGGCCGCTGCCTGAGGTTCCGGATCCCCCGGCCCGGCTCGCGGGCCCGGTGTCCGGCATCCTCGACGGGTGGGCTCCGCTGGAGACGGTCCTGGAGGTGCTCGGCGACGAGGAGGCGGTGACGCCGGTGCCGCCGACCTTCGAACAGCTCGGTGTGGACCGGGGCCTGGTGCGCCACCGGGTGGCGGTGCCGGGTCCGCGGCAGCCGTACCCGCTGGGGGTGACGGGGCTGCGGGACCGGGCGGTGGTGTACGTCGACGGGGTTCCGGCGGGGGTGCTCGACACCGCGGACGGCGAGAACGTGACCCTGCCCGGGCCGGTGGCGGGTCCGGCGGTCGTCGACCTGTGGGTGGAGTCGCTGGGCCGGGTCAACTACGGGCCGCGGCTCGCGGAGCCGAAGGGGATCAGCGGGGGCGTACGGCACGAGCGTCAGTATCTGCACGGCTTCCGGTCCCGGGCGCTGCGCCTCGACGCCTTCGAGGCGGCGGCCGTGGACAAGGTGCGCTTCGCGCCGGCGGCGGACCGGGGAGGGCCGGGGCTCCACCGGGGGACGCTGGAGGTGACCGGGGCGGGGGACGCGTGGCTGCGGCTGCCGGGCGGGACCCGGGGCTACGTGTGGGTGAACGGTTTCTGCCTGGGCCGGTACTGGTCGGCCGGTCCGCAGGAGTCGCTGTTCGTGCCGGGCCCGGTGCTGCGGGAGGGCGCGAACGAGGTGTGGGTGCTGGAGCTGGAGGGGGCCGGGGTGCCGGGCGTCGAGCTCGGCGTCCTCTGAGTCCCGCGGAGAGGAGTCGGCGGCCGCTGGGTCCCCCGGAGAACGCGGCACCCGCCGGGTCCCGCGGAGAGAATGCGGCGGCCCTTGAACCCCGCGGAGAGAGCGGGCACACGACGGTGCCCCGGAGCCGAGGCCGCTCCGGGGCACCTGGTCGTACGGTCCGCTACAGCGTGGCCGCGGCCGACTTGATCGCGGCGGCGAAGGTCGAGACCTCCGTGTAGACGCCCGGGTAGCCGGCGCGGGCGCAGCCCTCGCCCCAGCTCACGATGCCGACCTGGACCCACGCTCCGGCGTTGTCCTTGCGGAACATGGGGCCACCGGAGTCACCCTGGCAGGTGTCGACGCCGCCCTGGCTGTAACCGGCGCAGATCTCCTCGGCGGGGACGAGGTCGCTGCCGTACGAGTTCTGGCAGGAGGCGTCCGAGACGAAGGGCACGTTCGCCTTGAGCAGGTAGCGCTGCTGCCCGCCGCCCTCACGGGCGGCGCCCCAGCCGGCCACCGTGAAGGTGCCGCTGTTGTACGCCGTGGTCTCGGCGATCTTCAGGTTGGGCAGCGAGGTGATCGGGCTGGCGAGCTTGATCAGCGCCCAGTCCTTGCCCTTGCCGTTGTATCCGGGGGCCTGGAGGACCTTGGTGGACTTGACCTTGATCGCGCTGCTGCTCTGCAGGTCCACGACTCCGGTGGTGGCGGTGATGCTGGTGTTGTTGCCGGAGCCGTTCACACAGTGGGCGGCGGTGAGGACGACCTGCGGGGTGATCAGCGAACCGCCACACCCCATGGAGAGCCGGACCATCCAGGGGAACTCGCCCTGGGCGGCACGGGTGCCTCCGACGACGGGGGCGGGGGCGGCGGAGGCGGTGGTGGGCTGGAGGCTGACGGCCGCCAGGACGACGGCGCCGGCCGCGGCCAGCTTCTGGAGCGCACGGACCATACGGTTCTGATTCACGTGTCTGCCTTCTCTCATGGGGGGTTGCCTCGACGAGTGATGACATGCGCCCGTCAAGTCATGTCCGGATTATGGACAACTCTCAACTGCCGCCACAAGGAAGCCTTTTCGGCCACGCCGCACCGGACCGTAAAATACGCCGGAGGGGGTCCTGTATGCCGAACCGTCAGGAGGGCGACCGCGTCGCCCACGGCTTTCCGCACCGCACCGCCGTCGGGGCCTCGCTCACGGCGCTCTACCAGCGCCTCTCCCCCGACGGCGTCCACCGCTACCCGACGAGCGTCGCGCCCGCCGACGTCGCCCTCGGGGACGACGAGGACCTGCACCTCGGCACCCAGCGGGTGGCCGGCGCCCTGGTCCGGCACCTGCGGCTGCCCGAGGCGCGCCTGGTGGTGAGTTTCCGCCGGATGGAGCACGCGGCGGCCGTGGAACTCGCCGCGGGCCCCGAGTACTTCGTGGAGCTCAACGAACGCTTCCGGACCCGCCGCCGGGACATCGGCGCGGCCCTCGCCCACGAGATCACCCACGTCCTGCTGCACCGCCTCGGCCTCGGGTTCCCCGGGACCGCGGAGAACGAGATCCTCACCGACGTGGTCACCACGTACCTGGGCGCGGGGTGGCTGCTGCTCGACGCCTACCGCCGGGACGGCGTGGAGAGCCAGAAGCTCGGCTATCTGACACCGGAGGAGTTCGGCTACGTCCTCGCCAAGCGGGCCGAGGTGTTCGGCGAGGACCCGTCACCGTGGTTCACCAGCGCGGTGGCGTACGAGGCCTGGGTGCGCGGCCGGGCCGAGGCCGACCGGGAGCGGGCGGCGCCGCCGCTCGCCGGGGCGGGCTGGGCCGAGCGCCGGCGGTACGGCTGGGAGCGGCGCCGGGGCCGGGCCGGCGAGGGCGCCCCGTACGCCTTCCAGGGCGGGGCGCCGGCGACCGGGGTCGCGTTCCTCTGCCCGGTCTGCCGGCAGCGCCTGAGGATCCCGGCGGGCCGGGCGCTGAAGGCCCGGTGCGGGGTATGCCGGACGGTGCTGGAGTGCGCGGGTTAGCTAGGGCCCGTCAGACGGGGCCTGGGGTCCGAAGGGGCCTGGGGTCCGAAGGGGCCTGGGGTTCCGAAGGGGCCTGGGCCAGGCTCTTGTGGAGGTGGACGTCCTCGGCGCCGCCGGGGATGCCGAGCGCCCGGCCGGTCTCGACGTAGCCGTGGCGCCGGTAGAAGTCCGGGGCCTGGAAGGTGAACGACGAGACGTTGGCGCGGTCGCAGCCACGCCGCCGCGCCTCGTCCTCGGCGGCGCGCAGGAGCCGGCTCCCCCAGCCGTCCTGCCGGCTGTCCTCACGGACCCACAGCAGGTCGATGGCGAAGAGGCCGCTCCAGGTCGAGCCGGTGAGTCCGCCGATCAGCTCGCCGTCCTCGTCGACCGCCTTCACGGACAGCTCGCCCCGGTCCTCGGGGGTGGTGTTCGTCGCCGCGGAGTTGAAGGCCTCGAGCCCCTGCTCCAGGGCCTCGGCGAGGGCGGTGTCCCCGTGGCCGACGCTGAGCGTCGGGCCGTTCTGAGGGTGATCCTGATGGCGCGTCATGCGGTCCGATTCTGGCACAGGCGTACGAGCGGGTCACGGCACCGGGAACGGGTGGGGAGCAGGGCCGGGCATGGCCCGGGAAGGGGGGCGAGGACCGGGGCGGCGCGCGGGGGTGGGAATCGATTTGCGCCAGGACCGGACGGCGGGTCAGGGTCGGCGCATGAGCACGCTGTTCGACGCCATCCGTGACGGGGACGAGGACAGGGCCGTACAGGCCCTGCGGGACGGGGCCGACCCCGAGGGCCGGGAGGACGGGGAGACTCCGCTGTACCGGGCGGCGGTCGGCAACGCGGCCGGAATCGTACGGGTGTTGCTGGCCGCCGGGGCGGATCCCGGCCGGGGCAGCGGCGAGGGGGGCGACGATCTGCCCCTGTGCGGGGCGGCCGTCGGCGGGCACGCCGAGGTGGTGCGGGCCCTGCTCGCGGCGGGCGCCGCGCCCGACCAGGAGGAGGCGTACGGCTTCACGGCCCTCGCCTGGGCCCTGCGGCTGGGCCACACCGCCACGGCGCGGCTGCTGCTCGAACACGGCGCCGATCCCGACCGGCGCGGACCCGACGGGATCCTGCCGCTGGTGGCCGCCGCCCGGCGCGGGTCCACCGGCTGCGTACGGGCGCTGCTCGACCACGGGGCGGACTCCCGGGAGGCCGCGCTGCGGGAGGCCCGGCGCTGGATCGGCGTCGACATGGCGGCCGAGCTGCGGCGCGGGCTCGTCGCGGGGAACGAGGGCGGCCAGACGTACGAGGCGGTGGTCCGCCGGGTCCGCGAGGACGGCGGGGTGACGGTGGTCGTCGAGCTGCTGCGGGAGGACGGCGCGCCCGGCCGCGGCGACGACCGGCAGACCGGGCACGCGGCGATCGCCACGCTCGTCGAGGCGGCGCTCGGCCTGCACACCCCGCACGAGGAGCTGGCGGCGCGGGCGCTGCGCTGCGGCGATCCGGAGCTCGACGACTGGACGACGGCGGTGACCGAACTCGCCGGCCGGGCGGACGAGGAGACCTTCGTGGCGGCGGCCGCGTGGTGCGCGTACCGCGATCCGCTGCGCCGGGCGCTGGGTGCGCGGGTGCTCGGCGCCCTGCCGGGCTTCGCGCCGAGCGCGGTCCCGGTGCTGCGCCGGCTCGCGGCGGAGGTGACGGCGCCGGAGCCGCCACGGGGGCCCGGAGCCGCGGGGCGCCGCCTGGTCCCGGCCGCCCGGGAGCCGGGTCCCGGACCGGTGCCGGCGCGGGAGCCGGTCCTGTCGGTGGTGTCGGCGCTCGGGGAGTGCGGGTCACCGGCCGCCGTGCCCGAACTCCTCGCCGCGGCCGGGCATCCCGACGCGGCCGTGCGGCGGGCGGTGGCGGGTGCCCTCGCCGGGATCGTCCCGGCCGGGCACCGGGAGGCGCTCGGGGTGCTGCTCGCGCTCAGCCGGGACGGGGACGCGCGGGTGCGGGACTGGGCGACGCTCGCGCTCGCCGAGCTGCCCGACGACACCCCTCTGGTGCGGGAGGGGCTCGCCGAGCGGCTCGGCGACACCGATCCGGAGACGGCGGCGGAGGCGGCGCGGGGACTGGCGATCCGTCAGGATCCGCGCGCCGTGGACGCGCTGGCCTCCGCCCTTGCGGACGGCGACCCGGAGGGCGCGGCGCGGGAGACGGCGCTCGCCGCCCTGGAGTACGTCCACGATCCCCGGGTCAGGACCCGTCTGGAGTGGACGTCCCCGCGCCGTGCCTGACCTTTTCGGACGGGCTCAGCAGCCGTAGTCGACCAGGTCGAAGGACGCGTAGTGGTCGGCCGTGTAGTAGTCCTCCTGCGCCGAGTCGCCGGTGACGATCCGGCGGGCGCCGCGGGTGGAGGAGCCGGGGGTCTCGACCGTGTACTCGTGGTAGTAGCCGAGCGAGTGGGCGGGCAGGACCTGCTCGCGGTTCTGGAAGACGGAGCCGTCCTGGCTGTACGGGAAGGGGCCGCCCGCGTCGATCAGGCGCAGGGTCGTGTACGCCTGGCTGGGGAGGTCGGAGTAGCAGATGTCCCCGACGGCCGCGGTGGCCGCGACCGAGGTCACGACGGTGGCGGCCGGGGCGGCGGCGGTGGCCGGAGCGCCGAGGAGGAGGGAAGAGACGAGGGCGGCGGCAACACCGCCGGCGAGGGTGAATCGAGGGGGGATTCGCATGGCTGCGATTTTGACGCGCGTAGATCCGGCCGGGAAGGCCAACTCCCTTCAATTCG
This sequence comes from Streptomyces sp. NBC_00691, assembly GCF_036226665.1. Lineage (NCBI taxonomy): Bacteria > Bacillati > Actinomycetota > Actinomycetes > Kitasatosporales > Streptomycetaceae > Streptomyces > Streptomyces sp. NBC_00691. The sequence continues at coordinate 2,200,724 of NZ_CP109007.1, forward strand.
CCGGACGTTAACTCCTTGCCCGCGAACGTGCGGATCCCGTGTACGTGGGAGTGCCCGCGGTTCTTCGGGGAACGGGGTCCGCCCGCCGCGGAGTTCACGGCCGACGGCCCTCACGAAGGGATCGGGGCGGCGGCGCCGTACGGCCGGGGGCTGCGTACGGCCGGGGGTGCCGTACGGCCGGGGGTGCCGTACGGCCGGGGGTGCCGTACGGCCGGGGGTGCCGTACGGCACCGCCGCTCAGGCTCCGTACACCGGGTGCGGCGGCTCAGCCTCCGACAGGAGGCGCCGGGCGGTCTCCCCCGCCTCCGCCGGGGTCCGCCGCGCACCCTTGTCCGCGGTCGGGCCCGGCCGCCAGCCCTCCATGACGGTGAGGCGGCCGCCCTCGGCCTCGAAGACCCTGCCGGTCACGCCGTCCGAGGCGGCCGATCCCAGCCACACCACGAGCGGCGACACGTCCTCGGGCAGGGCGTCGAGACCGTCGAAGACCTGCTCGGTCATCCGGGTCCGGGCCGCCGGGGCGATCGCGTTGACCTGGACTCCGTACCGGGCGAGTTCCGCCGCCGCGACGAGGGTGAGGCCGACGATCGCGGCCTTGGCCGCCGCGTAGTTGCCCTGACCGACGCTGCCGAGGAGTCCGGCGCCCGAGGTGGTGTGGACGACCCGCGCGACCGGTGTGCGCCCGGCCTTCGCCTCGGCCCGCCAGTACGCGCCCGCGTGCCGCAGCGGCAGAAAGTGGCCCTTGCCGTGGACCCGCATGACGGCGTCCCAGTCGTCCTCGTCGAGGTTCACGAGCATCCGGTCGCGCAGGAAGCCGGCGTTGCTGACGAGGGTGTCGAGTCGGCCGAACGTGCCGAGGGCGGTCGCGACCAGTGAGGCGGCGCCCTCGGTCGTCGCGATGTCGCCGCCGTGGGCGACGGCCTCGCCGCCGGCCGCCCGGATCTCCTCGACGACCGCGGCCGCCGGGCTGTCCGGCCCGGGGCGGCCGTCCAGGCCGACCCCGAGGTCGTTGACGACGACCCGGGCGCCCTCGGCGGCGAAGGCGAGCGCGTGCGCCCGGCCGAGTCCCCGGCCCGCTCCGGTCACGATCACCACTCGTTCGTCACACAGACCCATCTCGGCTCTCCTTGTCGGCGGTCTCGACATCGGCGGTCGCGACATCAGCGGGCGCGACATCAGCGGTCGCGGAAGAAACGGTCGCGGCGTGGCCAGGCGCGGCGTGGCCAGGCGCGGCGTGGCCAGGCGCGGCGTCGGCGGTCGCGGTGACGGTCGCGGTGACGGCGGTCGCGGTGGCGGTCGCGGCCCTGACCGTCGCGGAATTCACGGTCGCCGCGTCCAGGAAGGCGGGGCGCTCCCCGCCGCCGTGCACGAGCAGCGAGGCGCCCGTGACGTAGGCCGCCCGGTCGGAGGCGAGGAAGACGGCGGCCTCCCCGATCTCGTCCGGCGCGGCGAGCCGGCCCAGGGGTACCGTCCGGCCGACGGCGGCGATCCCGGCCTCGTCGCCGTAGTGGAGGTGGGACAGTTCGGTCTCCACCATGCCGAGGACCAGGGTGTTGACCCGTACCTCGGGGGCCCATTCGACGGCCATCGAGCGGGCGAGGTTCTCCAGGCCCGCCTTGGCCGCGCCGTAGGCGGCCGTGCCCGGGGAGGGCCGGGTGCCGCTGACGCTGCCGATCATGACGACGGCGCCGCGTGAGGCCCGGAGGAGCGGGTGGGCGGCGAGGCTGACGGTGAGCGGGGCGGTGAGGTTCAGCTCGACCACGCGCGCGTGGCGTTCGGCGCCGTCCTCTCCCAGGAGGCGGTACGGGGTGCCGCCCGCGTTGTTGACGAGGGCGTCGAGCCGTCCGTACTCCCTGGCGAAGCCGGTGAGGAACTCCCGTACGGCGGCGGGTTCCCGCAGGTCGACGGGGTGGAACGCGGCGGTGCGGCCGGCCGCTTCGACCGGTGCGTCCGGGTGTCTGCGGGCGCAGACGGCGACCCGGGCGCCGGCCCGCAGGAAGGCGCGGGCGATGCCCGCGCCGACGCCGCGGGTTCCGCCGGTGACGAGCACGACCCTCCCGTCCAGCTCCATCGGCTGCTACCTTCCTCCCCAGAGGGTACCTAACAAACGTTTGGTGGAAAGGTAGCTGATCCACTCATGGGTGTCTGCACCTCGCGCCCCACTCCGGGCGTGGCCCTGGTCACCGTCGACTTCCCGCCCGTCAACGCCCTGCCCGTGAAGGGCTGGTACGCGCTCGCCGACGCCGTCCGCACCGCGGGCCGCGACCCCGAGGTCCGCTGCGTCGTGCTCACCGCCGAGGGCCGCGGCTTCAACGCGGGCGTCGACATCAAGGAGTTGCAGCGCGACCAGGGACACACCTCCCTGATCGGCGCCAACAGCGGCTGCGCCGAGGCCTTCGCCGCCGTCTACGAGTGCGAGGTGCCGGTCGTCGCCGCGGTCGCCGGACACTGCCTGGGGGGCGGCATCGGGCTCGTCGGCAACGCCGACGCGATCGTCGCCGCCGAGGACGCCGTCTTCGGACTGCCCGAGCTGGACCGGGGCGCGCTCGGCGCCGCCACCCATCTGGCGCGGCTCGTGCCCCAGCACCTGATGCGGACGCTCTACTACACCTCGCGGACCGCGACCGCCGCCGAACTGCAGGCCCACGGCTCGGTCTGGCAGGTGGTGCCGCGCGCCGGACTGCTCGACGCGGCCCTCGGGCTGGCGGGCGAGATCGCCGCCAAGGACGGCAGTCTCCTGCGGCTCGCCAAGGCCGCGCTCAACGGCATCGACCCCGTGGACGTCCGGCGCAGCTACCGCTTCGAACAGGGCTTCACCTTCGAGGCCAATCTCAGCGGTGTCGCCGACCGGGTCCGCGACACCTTCGGGAAGGAGAGCTCCCCGTGAACCGGCGGACAGCGAGGACGGACAAGGTACTGACCCCCGAGGACGTGGTGGCCGGGCTCCGCTCCGGCATGACGATCGGGATCGGCGGCTGGGGCTCGCGGCGCAAGCCGATGGCCCTGGTCAGAGCGGTGCTCCGGTCCGGGATCGGCGATCTCACAGTGATCTCGTACGGCGGCCCGGACGTCGGACTGCTCGCGGCCGCCGGCCGGATCCGGCGGCTCGTCACGCCCTTCGTGACCCTGGACTCCATCCCCCTCGAACCCCACTACCGGGCCGCGCGCGAGCGCGGTGCCTTCGAACTCACCGAGCTCGACGAGGCGATGTTCATGTGGGGGCTGCACGCCGCCGCCAACCGGCTGCCCTTCCTGCCGGTACGGGCCGGCCTCGGCTCCGACGTGATGCGGGTCAACCCCGGCCTGCGGACCGTCACCTCCCCCTACGAGGACGGCGAGGAGTTCGTCGCCGCGCCCGCACTGCGGATGGACGCCGCCCTGGTCCACCTCAACCGCGCCGACCGGCTCGGGAACGGCCAGTACCTCGGCCCCGACCCGTACTTCGACGACCTGTTCTGCGAGGCGGCCGACACGGCGTACGTCTCCTGCGAGCGGCTGGTGGACTCTTTCGGGGCCGACACCGTCCCCCAGACCCTCCTCGTCAGCCGCCACAGCGTCACCGGCGTCGTCGAGACCCCGAACGGGGCCCACTTCACCTCCTGCGTCCCCGACCACGACCGCGACGAGCCGTTCCAGAGGCTCTACGCGACCACCCCCTGGCCCGAGTTCGCCGAACGCTTCCTCTCGGGCAAGAACGAGGACGACTACCAGGCGGCCGTCCAGGCCTGGCACAAGGAGCAGCGGAAGTGACGACCGACGCGACGACGACGGCGACGGCGACGGCGACCAGCCGGGCCGAGTACTGCGTGATCGCCTGCGCCGAGGCCTGGCGCGACAACGGCGAGGTGCTCGCCAGCCCCATGGGCCTGATCCCCTCCTTCGGCGCCCGCCTCGCCCGGCGCACCTTCTCCCCCGACCTCCTCCTCACCGACGGCGAGGCGCTGCTCGTCGGCCTCGACGGGCGGCCCGAGGGCTGGCTGCCGTACCGCAGGCACCTCACCATGGTCACCGGCGGCAAGCGGCACGTGATGATGGGCGCCAGCCAGATCGACCGGTACGGCAACCAGAACATCTCCTGCGTCGGGGACTGGGAGCGGCCGACCCGGCAGCTCCTCGGCGTGCGCGGCGCGCCCGCCAACACCCTGAACAATCCGGTGAGTTACTGGATCCCCAGGCATTCGACCCGGGTCTTCGTCGAGCGGGTCGACGTGATCTGCGGTGTGGGTTACGACCACGCCGTCGGGCCGTACCACCGCCTCCCCCGGGTGGTGACGGACCTCGCCGTCCTGGACTTCGAGACGCCCGGGCACGCGATGCGGCTCGCGTCCGTGCATCCGGGCGTCACCGTCGACGAGGTCCGTGCGGCCACCGGCTTCGAGCTGGTGATCGGCGAGGACGTGCCCTGCACCCGCGAGCCCACCGCCGAGGAACTCCGGCTGATCCGGGAGGTCATCGACCCGGGCGGGCTGCGCGACCGCGAGGTCAGGTCCTGATGGAGACCGCTCTGACCACGCTGGTCGGGGTCCGCCACCCGCTCGTGCAGACCGGTATGGGCTGGGTCGCCGGACCCCGGCTCGTCTCCGCCACCGCGAACGCGGGCGCGCTCGGCGTCCTCGCCTCCGCCACGATGACCGTGGAGGAGCTGCGCGCCGCCGTCCGCGAGGTGCGGTCCCGCACCGACCGGCCCTTCGGCGTGAATCTGCGTGCCGACGCCGGGGACGCCCGCGAACGGGTCCGGATCATCGTCGACGAGGGCGTACGGGTCGCCTCCTTCGCCCTCGCGCCGTCCCGGGACCTGATCGCCGAGCTCAAGGACGCCGGGGTCGTCGTGATCCCCTCGGTCGGCGCCCGGCGGCACGCCGAGAAGGTGGCCGGCTGGGGCGCGGACGCGGTGCTCGTCCAGGGCGGCGAGGGAGGCGGCCACACCGGCGAGGTCGCGACGACCGTCCTGCTGCCGCAGGTGGTGGACGCCGTCGACATCCCGGTGATCGCGGCGGGCGGCTTCCGCGACGGACGCGGACTGGTCGCCGCCCTCGCCCACGGCGCGGCGGGCATCGCCATGGGCACCCGCTTCCTGCTGACCTCCGACTCGACCGTGCCGGAGGCGGTGAAGGCCCGGTATCTGGCGGCCACCGTCAAGGACGTCACCGTGACCACGGCCGTCGACGGGCTGCCGCACCGGATGCTCCGCACCGAACTCGTCGCCTCCCTGGAGCACGCCGGGCGGGTACGGTCCCTGGCCCGGGCGCTGCGCCGGGCGGCCGGCTTCCGCAGGATCTCCGGACTGTCCTGGCCCGCGATGATCCGTGACGGCCTGGCCATGCGCCACGGCAAGGACCTGTCCTGGAGCCAGGTCCTGCTCGCCGCGAACACCCCGATGCTGCTGCGGGCGTCCATGGTCGAGGGCCGCACCGACCTCGGCATCATGGCCGCCGGCCAGGTCGCGGGGGTGATCGACGACCTGCCCAGCTGCGAGGAACTGGTCACCCGGATCATGGCGGAGGCCGCGCAGGTCCTGCGGACGCTCCCGCACCCCGAGAAGTGACCCACACGCCGCACCGCAACCCTCAACCCCCCTGAGCCGCAAAGGAGTCCGGCCGTGCACCTGTCTCGACGCGCGCTGCTCACCGCCACCGGCGCCACCGCCCTGCTCGGCGCCCTGCCCACGGAGGCGGTCGCCCGCCCCCGGTTCCCGCAGACGCCCCCGATCCGGCGGATCCCGCTCCAGGGCGCCGTCAACGTCCGCGACCTCGGCGGCTACCCCACGTACGACGGGAGCCGGGTCCGGTACGGCCTCGCCTACCGGGGCGACCACCTCGCCAAGCTGACCGACGCGGACGTGACCACGCTCGCCGGGCTCGGCCTCGGCACCGTGGTCGACCTGCGGATCCCCCTGGAGGTCGGCTACGACGGCGCCGACCGGCTGCCGGCCGGTGCGGTCCCGGTCCCCCGGCCCGTCACCGACAACGGCCTGTTCGGGCAGCTGCTCACCGCGATCGGCTCGCGCGACCCGGTACGGCAGGAGGAGATGCTGGGCGGCGGACGGGCCGCCGCGTTCATGCGCGAGGTGTACCGGACGTTCGTCACCGACCCGGCGAACCGGGCCGCCTTCGCGGCGACCCTGCGGGACCTGGCCGATCCCCGGCGGGGGCCGCTGCTCCTGCACTGCACCTCGGGCAAGGACCGCACGGGCTGGACCGGCTGGCTGCTGCTCACGCTCCTCGGCGTGCCCGACGCCTTCGCCCGCGCGGACTACCTGGCCTCCAACACCTTCCGCGCCGCGTCCGACGCACGGGTGCGGGAGGGATTGAAACAGGCCGGGCTCATGCAGAACCCGGCCCTGATCATTCCGCTCCAGGAGGTGCGGGCGGAGTACCTCGACACCGCCCTGGAGCAGCTGCGCTCCTCGTACGGGAGCGTGTTCCGCTACGTGTCGGACGGCCTCGGCCTGGAGTTCCGCGCGCTGCTGGCGCTGCGCGAACGGCTGGTGCCCGCGGCCTGACGCCCGGAGCGGCCCGCACCGGCGCCCGCGGCGGCGGCACGTCCGCCGCCCGTGCCGGAGCCGGCACCCCGGCCGCCGCCGGACGCGCGGCCCGAGCCACCGGCGGAGCCGGCGGTGCGGCCCGCGGAGCCCGACGCACGGCCCGAGGAGCCCGCGGCGCGGCCCGAGGCCGTGCCCGTGGCTCCGGAACGGCCCGCGCCCGTGCCCGTACCGGCCGTGCCCCCGGCCGGGGCGGAACGGCGACGACGACCGGAGGAGGAACGGCCACCGGCGGCACCGGACCCGGCCGGCTTGCGCGGCTGGGTCGGCTGCGGGATCTCGACGACGACCGGGACGCCCGAGGGCTCCCGCGCGCCGGTCAGCTCGGCGAGCTGCTCGTCGCTGGACTTGATCTGCGCCGTGCGGGGGCTGATGCCCGCGTGCGACATCAGTCGGCCCATGTCGCGCTTCTGCTCGGGCAGCACCAGGGTGAAGACGCTGCCGGACTCACCGGCGCGGGCGGTGCGGCCACCGCGGTGCAGGTAGTCCTTGTGGTCCATCGGCGGGTCGACGTTGACGACCATGTCGAGGTCGTCGACGTGGATGCCTCGGGCGGCCACGTTCGTGGCGACGAGCGTGGTGACCTGGCCGCTCTTGAACTGGTCCAGGGTCCGGTTGCGCTGCGGCTGCGAGCGGCCGCCGTGCAGGCCGGAGGCCCGTACACCGTTGGCGAGGAGCCGCTTGACCAGCCGGTCCACGGACCGCTTGGTGTCCAGGAAGAGGATCGTGCGGCCGTCGCGGGCCGCGATCTTCAGCGTGACGGCCTTCTTGTCGGTCTCGTCCATCACGTACAGGACGTGGTGCTCCATCGTCGTGACCGCGCCGGCCGACGGGTCGACGGAGTGGACGACCGGGTCGTCGAGGAACATCTTGACCAGCCGGTCGACGTTCCGGTCGAGGGTGGCCGAGAACAGCAGGCGCTGCCCGCCCGGCTCGACCTGCTTCAGCAGCTTGGTGACCTGCGGCAGGAAGCCCATGTCGGCCATCTGGTCGGCCTCGTCGAGGACGGTGACGGAGACCTGGTCCAGGCGGCAGTCGCCGCGGTCGATGAGGTCGTGGAGCCGGCCGGGCGTGGCGATGAGGATCTCGGCGCCGCGCCGCAGCGCGGACGACTGCCGGCTGATCGACATGCCGCCGACGACCGTGGTGATGCGCAGCCGCAGCGCGGAGGCGTACGGGGTGAGCGCGTCGGTCACCTGCTGGGCGAGCTCGCGGGTGGGCACCAGGACGAGCGCGAGCGGCGCGCCCGGCTCGGCGCGGCGGCCGGCCGAACGGGCCAGGATCGCGAGTCCGAACGCGAGGGTCTTGCCGGAGCCGGTACGCCCCCGGCCGAGCACGTCACGGCCGGCCAGCGAGTTCGGAAGGGTCGCGGCCTGGATCGGGAACGGCTCCGTGACGCCCTGCTCGCCCAGGGTCCGCAGCAGGCCCTCGGGCATGTCGAGGTCGGCGAAGGCGGCCACCGCGGGCAGGGCGGGCGTCACCGTCTCCGGCGGCGTGAACTCGCTCGGCGGCGGGGGCGCGGAGGGACGGCGCCCTCCGCGGGAGGCCTTCGGCTGTGACGTGGACTTCGCCTGGGCGGTGCGGGGGCTGCGCTTGTGAGGGCGTTCGGAGCGGGTCATGCGTGCCTTTCTGGCCGGTGCTCGCGGCACAGCCAGGGCCCGCACCTGCACGGTGCGGGCCCCGGCTGCTCTACCCGGAACACGCGATACGGGCCCCGGCTGTTTCTCCCGGAACGCGCGGTACGAGCCCCGGATGTCTCTACCGGAACAATAGTGCGCCCCGGAACCTTCCCGCCCCTCCCGACCGATGCCCGGACGGATCAGACCTGCCCAGCGCGGTGCGACGTGGTCGACCTCACAGCGGAACGGTGCCGGATCAGAGCCTTTCGATGATCGTGACGTTCGCCTGGCCGCCGCCCTCGCACATGGTCTGGAGGCCGTAGCGGCCTCCGGTGCGCTCCAGCTCGTGGAGGAGGGTCGTCATCAGCTTCGCGCCGGTCGCGCCGAGCGGGTGGCCCAGGGCGATCGCGCCGCCGTTGACGTTGACCCGGGCCGGGTCGGCGCCGGTCTCCTTCAGCCAGGCGAGGACGACCGGCGCGAAGGCCTCGTTGATCTCGACGAGGTCGATGTCGTCGATGGTCAGACCGGTCTTCTTGAGCGCGTGCGCGGTCGCGGGTATCGGCCCGGACAGCATCCGGATCGGATCCTCGCCGCGCGCCGAGAGGTGGTGGATCCGGGCCCGGGGGGTGAGCCCGTGCTCCCGTACGGCCCGCTCGCCGGCCAGGAGCAGTGCCGCCGCCCCGTCGGAGACCTGGGAGGAGCAGGCGGCGGTGATGGTGCCGCCCTCGACGACGGGCCGGAGCCCGGCCATCTTCTCGGCGCTGGTGTCGCGGCGCGGCCCCTCGTCGACGGTGACGTCGCCGTACGCCACGGTCTCCCGCGCGAAGCGGCCGCCGTCGATCGCGCGGAGCGCCCGCTCGTGCGAGCGAAGGGCGAATTCCTCCTGGTCGTGGCGGGTGATCCGCCATTTCTCGGCGATCAGCTCGGCGCCGTGGAACTGGTTGACGGGCGCGTCGCCGTACCGGGCGCGCCATCCCTCGCTGCCGTGGAAGGGTCCGCCGGTGAGGCCGAGGGGCTCGGCGGCCTGCCGGGAGGCGAAGGCGATGGGGATCATCGACATGTTCTGGACGCCGCCGGCGACGACGAGGTCCTGGGTGCCGGACATCACCGCCTGGGCGGCGAAGTGCACGGCCTGCTGGGACGAGCCGCACTGGCGGTCCACGGTCACCCCGGGGACCTCCTCGGGGAGGCCGGCGGCCAGCCAGGCCGTCCGGGCGATGTCGCCGGCCTGCGGCCCGACGGTGTCGAGGCAGCCGAGGACGACGTCGTCGACGGCGGCCGGGTCGATCCCCGACCGGATGACGAGGGCCTTGAGGGCGTGGGCGCCGAGGTCCGCCGGGTGGACGGCCGAGAGGCCGCCTCCTCGGCGCCCCACGGGTGTGCGGACCGCTTCGACGATGTAGGCCTCGGGCATGGCGACTCCTCCGGTGGGTCGGGTGGGGCGCACGGGCCGGTGCCGGGACCGTGCGTGGTCACGTGCGTACGGCGATCCCGTCCAGGACCATCGAGAGGTACTGGCGGGCGATCTCCTCGGGGCTGTGCAGGCCGCCGGGCCGGTACCAGGACGCGGCGACCCAGACGGTGTCGCGGACGAACCGGTAGGTCAGGCGGACGTCCAGGTCGGTGCGGAAGGCCCCGGCGGCGACCCCGCGCTCCAGGGTGCCGAGCCAGGCCTTCTCGAACCTGCGCTGCGAGTCGGTCAGGTAGTGGAAGCGGGGCTGGTCGGTGAGGTGCCGGGACTCCTTCTGGTAGATGGCGACGGCGGCGCGGTGCCGGTCGATCTCGCGGAAGGACTCGGTGACGAGGGCCTCGATGGTCTCGCGGGGCCCGAGTCCGGCGTCGAGGACGGCGTCGTACCCCTCCCACAGCTCGTCGAGGAAGGTGGAGAGGATCTCGTCGAGCATCGACTCCTTGGAGTCGAAGTGGTAGTAGAGGCTGCCGGCGAGCATGCCGGCGGCGTCCGCGATCTTGCGGACGGTGGTGGCGTTGTACCCCTGGGCGGCGAACACCTCGGCCGCCGTGTCGAGGAGTTCACGGCGCCGCTCGGGCCCGCCGCTCACCGGGGTCTTCTTCTTGCTGGAGCTCTGGGGAGTGTTCGGCACGCGTCCATTCTGGTCCTACGGGTGCTGGCTGCTGACGGAGACCGTCTCGCCGGTCATGTAGGAGGAGTAGTCGCCCGCGAGGAAGACGATGACGTTGGCGATCTCCCAGGGCTCGGCGTAGCGGCCGAAGGCCTCGCGTGCGGTCAGCTCGTCGAGGAGTTCGGTGGTGGTGACCTTGGCCAGGTGGGGGTGCATGGCGAGGGAGGGCGAGACGGCGTTGACGCGGACGCCGTACGCGGCGGCCTCGACGGCCGCGCAGCGGGTGAGGGCCATGACCCCGGCCTTGGCGGCGGCGTAGTGGGCCTGGCCCGCCTGGGCGCGCCAGCCGACGACGGAGGCGTTGTTGACGACGACGCCCCCGGTACGGGTGCCGTCGCCGGTACGGGTCCCGTCGCCGGTGCCCGCGGCGCGGAAGTGGCGGAGGGCCGCGCGGGTGCAGCGGAAGGTGCCGCCGAGGGTGACGTCGAGGACCCGGTCCCACTGCTCGTCGGTCATGTCGGCGAGTTCCGCGGTGCCGCCGAGGCCGGCGTTGTTGACGGTGATGTCCAGGCGTCCGTGGAGCCGGACGGCCGTGTCGTACAGCGCCTGGACCTGGGCGTCGTCGGTGACGTCACAGGGCTGGGAGGCGACCGCGTCCGCGCCGAACTCCGCGGCGAGCGCGGTCTCGGTCTCCTTGAGGCGCCGGGTGTGGGCGTCGCTGACGAGGACGCGGGCGCCCTCCTCCAGGAAGCGTCGGGCGGTGGCGCCGCCGATGCCGGCCCCGGCGGCGGCGGTGATCACGGCGGTCCGCCCGGCGAGGAGTCCGTGGCCCCGCACGTAGGGCGGCGCGGGGGGACGGCTCATGGGCGCGGCTCCTTCGGCAGGCCGAGCACCCGCTCGGCGATGATGTTCCGCTGGATCTCACTGGATCCGGCGTAGACGGTGTCGGCGCGGGAGAAGAGGAACAGCCGCTGCCAGTCGTCGAGTTCGTACGGGGCTCCGGCGGCCAGCGTGGCGGCGGGGCCGCACACCTCCAGGGCGAGTTCGCCGAGGTCGCGGTGCCAGTGGGACCAGTACAGCTTGGCGGCGGAGGGGTCGGTGCCGCGCAGGGCGCCGGCCCGGAGCGCCTCCAGGCCGGACCAGGCGCGGGTGAGGCGGTCGCGGATGTCGGGGTCGGCGGCGGCGCCGTTGCGGCGGGCCAGGGCGACGAGGGCGTCGAGTTCGCGGCGGAAGCCGACCTGCTGGCCGAGGGTGGAGACGCCGCGTTCGTAGCCGAGGGTGGCCATGGCGATCCGCCAGCCGTCGCCGGGCGCGCCGACGACGTTCGCGGCGTCGGTGACGGCCCCGTCGAAGAAGACCTCGTTGAACTCGCTGGTGCCGGTGAGCTGGACGATGGGCCGGATCTCGACGCCGGGCTGGTCGAGGGGGACGAGGAGGTACGAGAGCCCGGCGTGGCGCCGCGAGCCCGGTTCCGTCCGGGCCAGGACGAAGCACCACTGGGACTCGTGGGCGAGGGAGGTCCAGATCTTCTGCCCGTGGACCACCCACCGGCCGTTCTCCAGGGCGGCGCGGGTGCGGACGGCGGCGAGGTCGGAGCCGGCGCCGGGTTCGCTGTAGCCCTGGCACCAGAGTTCCTCGACGGCGCGGATCGGGGGCAGGAAACGGGCCTTCTGCTCCTCGGTGCCGTGGTCGACGAGGGTGGGGCCGAGGAGCTGCTCGCCGATGTGGTTGACGCGGGCGGGGGCGTCGGCGAGGGCGTACTCCTCGTGGAAGGCGATCTGCTCCTCGACGCTCGCGCCGCGCCCGCCGTACTCCTCGGGCCAGCCGACGCAGGTCCAGCCGTGGGCGGCCAGGTGCCGCTCCCAGGCGAGGCGTTCGGCGAAGGCCTCGTGCTCGCGGCCGGGCCCGCCGCGCCCCTTGAGGGCGGCGAAGGAGCCGCTGAGGTGGGTCTTCAGCCAGCCCCGTGTCTCCGCCCGGAACTCCTCGACGCTGCTCATGGCCGTACGTTAACCTACCAAACACTTGTTAGGGAACGGGTGAGGGCGGGGCGACCGATGGATCTCTCGTACACACGGACCGAGGAGGCCTTCCGGGCGGAGGCCCGGGAGTGGCTGCGGGACCATGTCCCCGCCGAGCCGCCGCCCTCGCTGGAGACGGCCGAGGGCTTCGCCGCCCACCGCGCCTGGGAGGCCGAACTGGCCGCCGCCCGCTGGTCGGTGGTCTCCTGGCCCGAGGAGTACGGGGGCCGGGGCGTCGACCTCGCCCGATGGCTGGTCTTCGAGGAGGAGTACTGGGCGGCCGGGGCGCCCGGCCGGGTCTCGCAGAACGGCGTCCAGCTCCTCGCGCCCACCCTCTTCGACCACGGGACGGCCGAGCAGCGGGCCCGGATCCTCCCGCCGATGGCGACCGGGGAGACGATCTGGGCGCAGGCCTGGTCCGAGCCCGAGGCCGGCTCCGACCTGGCGTCCCTGACCTCCCGGGCGGTCCGCACGGACGGCGGCTGGCTGCTCTCCGGACTGAAGACCTGGTCCTCACGGGCCGCCTTCGCCGACCGGGCCTTCGGCATCTTCCGCAGCGACCCGGAGGCGGACCGGCCGCACCGGGGCCTGACCTACCTCATGTTCGACCTGCGGGCGCGGGGGGTGACCGTCCGGCCCATCGGCCGGCTCGACGGGAAACCGGCCTTCGCCGAGCTGTTCCTCGACGAGGTGTTCGTCCCGGACGAGGACGTGATCGGGGAGCCGGGCCAGGGCTGGCGCATCGCGATGTCCACGACGGGCAACGAGCGCGGACTGATGCTCCGCTCGCCCGGCCGCTTCCTGGCCGCCGCCGACCGACTCGTACGGCTCTGGCGGTCGGAGGGCGACCCGGGGGACCCGGCGCTGCGGGAGCGGGTGGCGGACGCGGTGATCGGGGCGCGGGCGTACCAGCTGTTCACGGCGGGCGCGGCCGCCCGGCTGGCGGCGGGGGCGCCGTCGGGGGCCGAGTCCAGCCTCAACAAGGTCTTCTGGTCGGAGTACGACCTGGCCCTGCACGAGACCGCGCTCGACCTCCTCGGCCCGGAGGGCGAGCTGGCGGACGGCGCCTGGGCGGAGGGATACGTCTTCTCCCTCGCGGGCCCCCTCTACGCGGGCACGAACGAGATCCAGCGCGACATCATCGCCGAGCGGCTGCTCGGCCTCCCGAAGGGGCGCCGCTGATGACCTTCCTGCCGACCGGCGAGCAGCTCGCCTTCGCCCGCTCCCTGGACGCGATGCTCGCCGCCGCGGACACTCCGGCGGCCGTACGGGCCTGGGCGGGCGACGACCCGGACCCGGGGCGGGCCCTGTGGGGACGGCTCGCGGAGGCGGGGGTGTGCGCGCTCGCGGTTCCGGAGGAGTACGAGGGCATGGGCCCGCTCCCGGTCGAACTCGCTCATGCCTTCGTCGCGTTGGGCCGCCACGCGGTGCCGGGCCCGGTGGTGGAGACGGTGGCGGCGGCGGTGCTCCTCGGGGAGCTGGCGCGCCTGGGCGACCGGGGCCCGGCGAAACGCCTGCTGCCGGCCCTGGCCACGGGCGAGCGGACGGCGACGCTGGCACTCGCCGGAGCGGAGGACGTACGAGGGGGGACGGAGGACGTACGAGAGCGTGCCCTCCCGTACGCCCTGGACGCCGACCGGGCCGACACGGTGCTCGTCGTGCGGGGTGAACGGCTGTGGCGGGCGCCCGGTCACGGCCCCGTCCGGGCCTCCGCCGACCCCGCGCGACGGCTCGCCCGTCCGGCATCCGGCGGGGAGCTGCTCGCCGAGGGCCCCGCGGTGGCCGTCGCGGCGGAGCGGGCCCGGCGCTGGGCCATGCTGGCGACGGCGGCCCAGTCGCTGGGCGTGGGCCTGGCCCTGCTCGACCGGACGGTGGCGTACGCCCGGCAGCGCTCCCAGTTCGGTACCCCGATCGGCGCGTTCCAGGCGGTCAAGCACCGCCTGGCGGACACGTTGCTGGCCCTGGAGTTCGCGCGCCCGCTGCTGTTCGGGGCGGCGGTGGGACTGGCGGACGGGCACGCGCCGGACGGCGACCTGGCCGCGGCGAAGGTGACGACCGGTGAGGCCGCGTACACCGCGGCCCGCACCGCCCTCCAGATCCACGGCGCGATCGGCTACACGGAGGAACTGGCCCTGTCGCTGTGGCTCCGCAAGGCCCGCCCCCTCAGGGACGCCTGGGGCGACCCGGCCACCTGCCGGGCGGCCGTGCTGCGCGCCTGCTCCTGACCGGGGGCGCGGCGCGGGAACGGCAGCCGGGCCGGTGCGGGTCGACAGGACCTAGGGCCAGGCGTCGCGGGGCAGACGGGAGTGTGACGACAGGCCCTAGGAGACCTGCCGGGGCGGGCTGTCGTCGTTGCCGCGCCGGAAGGTGCGGGCCGGGCGGCCGGCGGACCAGGTGCGGACGACCAGCTCGTCACCGTCCACCCAGGTCCGTACGACCTCGGTCGGGTCCACCCGGAAGAGGTGGAACGGCTGGGGCTCGCCCGCGTCGGCGACGTACCGGGCGACGGTCTCCGGGTCGGTCACCTCGACAGCCCGCCCCGAGACACGGACGTCCCCGCCGCCCATGCCGGTGCCCGCGCCCAGGTTGGCGAGGAGGGTGAGCCGGGGGTCGCGGCGCAGGTCGCGGGCCTTGCGGGAGCCGGGCATCATGCCGAGCCACAGCTCGCCGAAGCGGAAGCCCACCTCGATGCCGCTGAGCCGGGGCGAGCCGTCCTCGCGCACGGTGGCCAGGGCGTGGTGGGTGTACTGCCCGAAGCGCTCGCGCACGGTCTCGGCGAAGGCGGGTTCGGCGGCCTCGAAGGCCGACCAGGTGGTTCCGGTTCCGGTGTCTCCCATGCGTCCAGGAAACACCGGATACCCGACATCTACTGTCCGGATTACTCCGGATCACTCCGGATCACTCCGGATGCCGGATGCCGGATGCCGTCAGGAGTCGGTGGAAACGGCGGACGCGGCGGCCGCATCGGTGGAAGCGGCGGACGTGGCCGCACGCTCCGCCTCGCTGCGCTCGACGCAGAACTCGTTGCCCTCCGGGTCGCCCAGGGTCGCCCAGCCGGTGCCGTCCGGGTTCCGGCGGTCGTCGAGGAGGGTCGCTCCGAGGCCCAGCAGCCGCTCGATCTCCTCGTCGCGGGTACGGTCCTGCGGCTGGAGGTCCAGGTGGACGCGGTTCTTGACCGCCTTCGCCTCGGGGACCTGGATGAAGAGGAGGCCGGCCCCGGGCGTCTCGACGAGTGCCTCCTCGTCGCCCGGCCGGTCGTCGTCGGAGACCTTGGAGTCCAGGACCTGCGCCCAGAAGGTGGCGAGGGCGTAGGCGTCGGAGCAGTCGATGGTGACGTGTCGTACGAGAGAGGTCATGCGGCCATGTTCCACCGGAGGTCCGGCCGAGGGCCAACGCTTTCCGGCGCAACAGGCCGCCCGCTCGGCCGAGTCGAACGAGCCCCACGGGCTCGACCGGTGGGTCTCTCCTGTTCAGGAGCGGACGATTCCCTGCCGCCGCGCCGCCGCCAGCCATACCGGGAACTCCGCGACGAGCCTGTCGTACAGCTCCGCGTCCGGGACCCGGCTCGGATCCTGCCCCGCGTGGAAGAACCCGGAGTTGTCCACGGGCCGCCTCGCCGGCACGTCCAGCTCGTCGAGCCGGCGCAGGAACTCGAACTGCCGGCTTCCGGGGTCGCCGAAGCCGATGAACTGCCAGAAGATCGGCAGCCGGGCCGCCTTGCACACGTACCGCTCGGCCGCGAGCTTGTTGACCGGCCCGCCGTCGGTCTGGAAGACGACGAGCGCGGGTGCGGTGGAGCCGCTGTCGAGGTAGTGGTCGATCACGGCGTCCATGGCCAGGTGGTAGCTGGTCCTGCCCATGTGCCCGAGCCCGGCGACGATGCGGTCGATCCGGCCGGCGTGGTCGTCGAGCCGGATCTCGGTCTCGGCGTCGATGTCGGTGGAGAAGAAGACGACGGGCACCCGACCGTCGTCGTCGAGCTGCGCGGAGAGCCCCAGCACCCGGTCGGCCAGGGCCTGGACGGCGCCGGAGGCGTAGTACGGCTTCATCGACCCCGAGTAGTCGACGACGAGGTAGACGGCGACGTGCTGCCCGTCGATCCCGTGCCGCCGCAGCGACTCGCCCGCCTGCCGGTAGAGGCTCACCAGCGCGGGCGCGGTCTCCTCGACCTTCCGCAGACTCAGTGCCATGGCCCCTCTCCCTCCGGACGCTCCAGCCGGTCGATGTCCGCGAGCATGGCGTCGGCCAGGTCGCGCTCGGCGGCGTAGTACCGCTCGGCCCAGGTGAGGGTGAGCCGGGGGTACGTCCAGGCCTCGTCCGCCGCCGCGTCCGCCACGTCCGCCTCGGCGCGCAGCCGCATGCCCTCGGCGTGCTCCCGGTGGGTGGCGAGGACCTCCCGCATCCGCTCGGGTTCGAGGAGATGGCCGAGCCAGAGCCGGAGCATCGGCCCGTGCTTGAGGACGGGCGGGTCGAGCGGGGCGGTGCGGGCCCAGAGACGGACGGCGGCGAGGCCCTCGCCGGTGATCCGGTAGACGCGCTTGTCGCGCGAGCCCGCCTCGGGGGCGACCAGCCGCGAGCCGGCGTATCCGGCCTTCTCCAGGCGCTTGAGCTCGCTGTAGATCTGACTGAACGACGGGCTCCAGTAGAAGAGCCCCAGCGACCGGTCCGACCACTTCTTGAGGTCGTAACCCGACAACTCCCGCCCGAAGGACAGCAGTCCGAGCACGGCCCAGCTGGTCGCCGGAAGCGCCGGCACGATCTCTTCGTCCGCCACGGTCGGCAGTCTACGGCCCTTCCCTCCCCTACCTATGCCTGCTAGAAGTATTTCGATTAGGCATAGCTGCCGTATCCCTCCGGGAGGAGCGCCCCCGTGAAGTTCTCCATGATCTTCGAAGCACAGCTCGTCGACCCGACCCCCGCCCGCGAGCACCGCGTCATCCACGACTGCGTCGAACAGGCCGTCCTCGCCGAGGAGATGGGCTTCGACCGGATCTGGGCGGTCGAACACCACTCCCTCACCCAGTACGCCCACATGAGCGCGTCCGAGATCTTCCTGACCTGGGTCGCCGCCCGCACGAGGACGATCCGCGTCGGCCACGGCGTGGTCACCATGCCCTTCGGCTACCAGCACCCCGTCCGGGTCGCCGAGCGCGCCGCCATGCTCGACGTGCTCTCCGGCGGCCGGGTCGACATCGGAGCCGGACGCGGCGCGACACGCCAGGAGATGCGGATGTTCGGGGTGCGCCCCGAGGACACCGCGCCGCAGACGGAGGAGGCCCTGCGGATCCTCGCCGCCGCATGGCGCGAGCCGGAGTTCGAGTGGCACGGCTCGCTCGACATCGGCCCCGGCGCGATCCTGCCCCGCCCGGTCCAGCGGCCGCACCCGCCGCTCTTCATGGCCTGCTCGCAGCACGCCTCGCTCCGGCAGGCGGCCGAACTCGGCATCGGCGCCCTGGTGATGGGGTTCGCGGGCGCCGACGACGTCCGCGCGATGCGGACGGTGTACGACGAGGCTCTCGCCGCACGGGACGGGGCGCGGTTCGTCTCCACCGAGGCCAACGACCACTTCTCCGCCCTCTGCCCGACCGTCGTCCTGGACGACGCCGAGCGCGCGCTCCGGCTCGGCACCCGGGGCCAGCGCTTCTTCGCCGAGTCGATCGCCCACTGGTACGGCGGCGCTCCCGCGCCCACCGGCTACGCGGAGGACGAGGACCACGCCGGCGCCCTCGCCCGCGAACGGGACGAGCTGATCGCCAGGCTGCACGAGGCGAACGTCCCCGCCCGCCCGGTGGACACCGGCACCTACAACACCGACCACGCGTACGGGGACGCCGCCACCGCGATCGCGTACGTCGAACGGCTCCGGGAGATCGGCGTCGACGAGGTGATGTGCCTGATCCAGATGGGAACCGTGCCGCAGGAGGCCTGTCTGGAGACCGTCCGCCAGTGGGGCACGAAGGTCATCCCGCACTTCCGGGCCCTGGACGCCGCCGCGTGAACGCCCTGGACGGCAAGGCCGTGATCGTGACGGGCGCGGCCCGCGGCCAGGGGGCCGCCGGGGCGCGGCTCCTCGTGGCGTCCGGGGCGCGGGTGGTCCTCACCGACGTCCGGGAGGAGGAGGGCCGGGCTGTGGCGGCGGACCTCGGCGGGGCGGCGGTCTTCGTCCGCCACGACGTGACGTCGGCGGACGACTGGCGGAGGGTGACGGACACGGCGGTCACCACGTACGGCGGGATCGACGGCCTCGTCAACAACGCGGCCCTCTGGCGGACGGCCCCGGTGGAGTCGGAGACGTACGAGAACTTCGAGCTCCTCCTCAGGGTCAATCTGCTGGCCCCCTTCCTCGGCATCCAGGCCGTCCTGCCCGCGCTGCGCGAGGCGGGCGGCGGCTCGATCGTGAACGTGTCGTCCACGGCGGGCCGCGTCGGCGTCCCCGGTCACGCGGCGTACGGGGCGGGCAAGTTCGGCCTGCGCGGCCTCAGCCGCTCGGCGGCACGCGACCTCGCCCCGTACGGCGTCCGGGTCAACTCGGTCCATCCCGGCGCCGTCGACACCCCCATGACGGCGGCGGTCGCGGACCGGGACTGGTCGCACATCCCCCTCGGCCGGATGGGCCGGCCCGAGGAGGTAGGGGAACTGGTCGCGTTCCTGCTCTCGGACGCGTCGGCGTACGTCACGGGCGCCGAGTTCACGGTCGACGGGGGCCTCACCGCATGACGACGTCCGACGCACGGCTCCCCGACCCCCTCACCCCGGCGGCCCGCGCGCTCTGCGACGCGATGTCGGCGGGCTTTCCGCCCCCGGAGGCGGGCGCGGAGGCCCTGAGGGCGGCGGCGAGGGCGCGGCTGGGCGAGATCCCGCCGGCGTCGTCCGCCTCGGCGGACGGCGTTCCCGTACGCCTCTACGAGGGGCGGGGGGACCCGGTCGTCGTCTTCGCCCACGGCGGCGGCTGGGTCCTGGGAGACCTGGACACCCACGACCGCACATGCCGCGCGCTCGCCGCCCGCACCGGCGCCACCATCGTCTCCGTCGACTACCGCCGGGCGCCTGAGCACCGCTTCCCGGCGGCCGAGGACGATGTGTGCACGGCCCTGGCGTGGGCGGCCGACCGCCGTCCGGGGCGCCCCCTGGTCCTGGCGGGCGACTCCAGCGGCGGCAGTCTGGCAGCGGCCGCGGCCCTCCGCGCCCGCGACGGAGGCGGCCCCCGCCTGACGGGCCAACTCCTCTTCTACCCGGCCCTCGACCACCGCCTGGAGGGACGCTCGGCCCACGACTTCGCGGAGGGCTACTTCCACACGACGGCGCACATGCGCTGGTACTGGCGGCAGTACGTGGCACCCGGGAGCGACCCGGCGGCGGCCTCCCCCGGTCTGACCCCCGACGTCACGGGCCTCTCCCCGGCCCTCCTCGTCCTCGCCGACTGCGACCCCCTGCGCGACGAGGGCCTCGCCTACGCCCGCCGCCTCTCCGCGGCGGGCGTCCGGACCGAGGTCCACCTGCACACGGGCATGTTCCACGGCTTCCTCGGCGGCACGGGCCTCCTGCCTGAGGCGGACGCGGCGCTGGACGGGGCGGCGGCGTGGCTGAAGGCCCTGTGCCCCAGGGCCGGCCGCCCCTGATCCCCCGCGCGCGTCCGGACGCGCGACAGCGCCCACCCAGTCGTCCGGTCGGGGACATTCGGGGGGCGCCGTGCTCAGTTCCGTACGTCGTTGTACGGGACGTTCTCGGGGTGATCCGGTCGGATCAGACCATCAGCGAACGGTCCGTCGGGCGGATCGGGGCCGGCAGGGAGCTGGCACCGGTCAGGAAGCGGTCCACACCCCGGGCGGCCGAGCGGCCCTCGGCGATGGCCCAGACGATGAGCGACTGACCGCGGCCGGCGTCGCCGGCGACGTACACGCCATCGACGTTGGTGGCGAAGTCCGCGTCCCGGGCGATGTTACCCCGCTCGTCGAGGTCCAGACCAAACTGGGCGACCAGGCCGTTCTCCACGTCCGTGCCGGTGAAGCCCATCGCGAGCGTGACCAGCTGGGCGGGGATCTTGCGCTCCGTACCCGGCTTCTGGGTCAGCTTGCCCTCGACGAACTCGACCTCGACGAGGTGGAGGAACTGGACGTTGCCGTCCTCGTCGCCCTCGAAGTGGGTGGTGGAGACGGAGTAGACCCGCTCGCCGCCCTCCTCGTGCGCGGAGGTGACCTTGTACAGCATGGGGAAGGTCGGCCAGGGCTGCCCCGGGTTCCGCTCCTCGCCCGGCCGCGGCATGATCTCCAGCTGCGTGACCGAGGCCGCGCCCTGGCGGTGGGCCGTACCGACGCAGTCGGCGCCGGTGTCGCCGCCGCCGATGACGACGACGTGCTTGCCCTCGGCGGTGATCGGCGGGGCGACGAAGTCACCCTCGACGACCTTGTTCGCCAGCGGCAGGTACTCCATCGCCTGGTGGACGCCGTTCAGCTCCCGGCCCGGGACGGGCAGGTCGCGGGCGGCGGTGGCGCCGGCGGCGATGACCACGGCGTCGAACCGCTTGCGCAGGTCCGTCGACGTGAGGTCACGGCCGATCTCGATGCCGGTGCGGAACTTGGTGCCCTCCGCGCGCATCTGCTCGATGCGGCGGTTGATGTGCCGCTTCTCCATCTTGAACTCGGGGATGCCGTACCGCAGCAGGCCGCCGATGCGGTCGGCGCGCTCGTACACGACCACGGTGTGGCCGGCCCGGGTCAGCTGCTGGGCGGCGGCGAGACCCGCCGGGCCCGAGCCGATGACGGCGGCGGTCTTGCCGGAGAGGCGCTCGGGCACCTGCGGCTTGACGTCGTTCGCGTCCCACGCCTTGTCGATGATGGAGACTTCGACGTTCTTGATGGTGACGGCCGGCTGGTTGATGCCGAGCACGCACGCGGACTCGCACGGCGCCGGGCAGAGGCGGCCGGTGAACTCCGGGAAGTTGTTGGTGGCGTGCAGGCGCTCCTGCGCCGCCGACCAGTCCTCGCGGTAGGCGTAGTCGTTCCACTCGGGGATCAGGTTCCCGAGGGGGCAGCCGTTGTGGCAGAACGGGATGCCGCAGTCCATGCAGCGGCCGGCCTGCTTGCTGATGATCGGCAGCAGGGAGCCGGGGACGTAGACCTCGTTCCAGTCCCTGACGCGCTCGCCCACGGGGCGGGTCTCGGCGACCTCGCGACCGGTGGTCAGGAAGCCCTTGGGGTCAGCCATGGGTCGCCGCCTCCATCATCTTCTCGGTGGTCTCGGCCTCGGAGAGGCCGGCGAGCTCAGCGGCGTCCTTGGCGGCGAGCACTGCCTTGTACGTGGTGGGGATGATCTTGCTGAACCGGGCCGCCGCGGCGTCCCAGTCGGCGAGGAGCTTCTCGGCGACCGTGGAGCCGGTCTCCTCGAAGTGGCGGCGCACGACATCGTGCAGCCACGCCTTGTCGCTGTCCGACGGGGTCTCGATGGCGCCGAGGTTGCCGGAGTTGACGTTGTCCCGGTCCAGGTCGACGACGTAGGCGACACCGCCCGACATGCCGGCCGCGAAGTTGCGTCCGGTCTCGCCGAGGACGACCGCCGTGCCACCGGTCATGTACTCGCAGCCGTGGTCGCCCACGCCCTCCGAGACGACCAGGGCGCCGGAGTTGCGGACGCAGAAGCGCTCGCCGGTGCGGCCGCGGAGGAACAGTTCGCCGCCCGTCGCGCCGTACCCGATCGTGTTGCCCGCGATGGTCGAGTACTCGGCGAGGTGGTCGGCGCCCCGGTCGGGGCGGACGATCACACGGCCGCCGGAGAGGCCCTTGCCGACGTAGTCGTTGGCGTCGCCCTCCAGGCGGAGGGTGACACCGCTCGGCAGGAAGGCGCCGAACGACTGGCCCGCGGAGCCGGTGAAGGTGATGTCGATGGTGTCGGCCGGGAGGCCGGCGCCGCCGAACCGCTTCGTCACCTGGTGGCCGAGCATGGTGCCGACCGTGCGGTTGATGTTGCGGATGGAGACCTGGGCGCGGACCGGCTGGGCCTCCTCGGCGGAGGCGGCGTTCAGGGCCTCGGCGGCGAGCTGGATCAGCTCGTTGTCGAGGGCCTTCTCCAGACCGTGGTCCTGCTCGATCAGGGCGTGGCGGACCGCGCCCTCGGGCAGCTCCGGCACGTAGAAGAGCGGCTCCAGGTCGAGACCCTGCGCCTTCCAGTGGGTGACGGCGCGGCTGGTGTCGAGCAGCTCGGCGTGGCCGACGGCCTCTTCGAGGGTGCGGAAGCCCAGCTCGGCGAGGAGCTCGCGGACCTCCTCGGCGATGAACTCGAAGAAGTTGACGACGAACTCGGGCTTGCCGGAGAAGCGGTCGCGGAGGACCGGGTTCTGGGTGGCGATGCCGACCGGGCAGGTGTCCAGGTGGCAGACGCGCATCATGACGCAGCCGGAGACCACGAGCGGCGCGGTCGCGAAACCGAACTCCTCGGCGCCGAGCAGCGCGGCGATGACGACGTCACGGCCGGTCTTGAGCTGACCGTCGGTCTGGACGACGATCCGGTCGCGCAGGCCGTTGAGCAGCAGGGTCTGCTGCGTCTCGGCGAGACCGAGCTCCCAGGGACCGCCCGCGTGCTTGAGCGAGGTGAGCGGCGAGGCGCCCGTACCGCCGTCGTGGCCGGAGATGAGGACGACGTCCGCGTGGGCCTTGGAGACACCGGCGGCGACCGTGCCGACGCCGACCTCGGAGACCAGCTTCACGTGGATGCGGGCGACCGGGTTGGCGTTCTTGAGGTCGTGGATCAGCTGAGCCAGGTCCTCGATGGAGTAGATGTCGTGGTGCGGCGGCGGCGAGATGAGGCCGACGCCGGGCGTCGAGTGACGCGTCTTGGCGACCCACGGGTAGACCTTGTGGCCGGGCAGCTGGCCGCCCTCGCCGGGCTTGGCGCCCTGGGCCATCTTGATCTGGATGTCGTCGGCGTTGACCAGGTACTCGCTGGTGACGCCGAAGCGGCCGGAGGCGACCTGCTTGATCGCGGAGCGGCGGGCCGGGTCGTAGAGGCGGTCCGAGTCCTCGCCGCCCTCACCGGTGTTGGACTTGGCGCCCAGCTGGTTCATGGCGACGGCGAGGGTCTCGTGCGCCTCGCGGGAGATGGAGCCGTACGACATGGCGCCGGTGGAGAAGCGCTTGACGATCTCGGCGGCCGGCTCGACCTCGTCGACGGAGATCGCGGGGCGGCCGGAGGTGAAGCCGAAGAGGCCGCGGAGCGTCATGAGGCGCTCGGACTGCTCGTTCACCCGGTCCGTGTACTGCTTGAAGATGTCGTACCGCTTGTTGCGCGTGGCGTGCTGCAGGCGGAAGACGGTCTCCGGATCGAACAGGTGCGGCTCGCCCTCGCGGCGCCACTGGTACTCGCCGCCGATGTCCAGGAGGCGGTGTGCCGAGGCGACGCCGGAGACGGGGTACGCCTTGGCGTGGCGGGCGGCGACCTCCTTGGCGACGACGTCGAGACCGGCGCCGCCGATCTTGGTGGCCGTGCCGTTGAAGTACGTGGCGACGAAGGTCTCGTCGAGGCCGACGGCCTCGAAGACCTGGGCGCCGCGGTAGGAGGCGACGGTGGAGATGCCCATCTTGGACATGACCTTGAGGACGCCCTTGCCGAGCGCGTAGATCAGGTTCCGGATGGCCTGCTCGGGCTCCAGGCCCTCGATGAAGGTGCCGGCGCGGACGAGGTCCTCGACGGACTCCATGGCGAGGTACGGGTTGACCGCCGCGGCGCCGTAGCCGATGAGCAGGGCGACGTGGTGGACCTCGCGGACGTCACCGGCCTCGACGAGCAGACCCACCTTGGTGCGCTGCTTGGTGCGGATGAGGTGGTGGTGGACGGCCGCGGTGAGCAGCAGCGAGGGGATCGGCGCGTGCTCGGCGTCGGAGTGCCGGTCGGAGAGCACGATGAGGCGGGCGCCGCCCTCGATGGCGGTGTCGGCCTCGGCGCAGATGGCGTCGAGGCGGGCGGCGAGGGCGTCGCCGCCCCCGGAGACCCGGTAGAGGCCGGAGAGGGTCGCGGCCTTCATGCCGGGCATGTCGCCGTCGGCGTTGATGTGGATGAGCTTGGCCAGCTCGTCGTTGTCGATCACCGGGAACGGCAGGGTGACGCTGCGACACGACGAGGAGGTCGGCTCGAGCAGGTTGCTGCCGGGGCCGAGCGAGGAGCGCAGCGAGGTCACGAGCTCTTCGCGGATGGCGTCCAGCGGCGGGTTGGTGACCTGCGCGAACAGCTGGGTGAAGTAGTCGAAGAGCAGCCGCGGGCGGGCGGACAGTGCCGCGATCGGCGAGTCCGTTCCCATGGAGCCGAGGGGCTCGCCGGCGGTGCGGGCCATCGGCGCGAGGATGACGCGGAGTTCTTCCTCGGTGTAGCCGAAGGTCTGCTGGCGGCGGGTGACCGAGGCGTGGGTGTGCACGATGTGCTCGCGCTCGGGGAGGTCGGAGAGCTCGATCTCCCCGGTCTCCAGCCACTCCGCGTAGGGGTTCTCGGCTGCGAGGGCCGCCTTGATCTCGTCGTCCTCGACGATGCGGTGCTCGGCGGTGTCGACGAGGAACATCTTGCCGGGCTGGAGGCGGCCCTTGCGGACGACCTTGGCGGGGTCGATGTCGAGGACGCCGACCTCGGAGGAGAGGACGACGAGGCCCTCGTCGGTGACCCAGTAGCGGCCGGGGCGCAGTCCG
This sequence comes from Streptomyces sp. NBC_00691, assembly GCF_036226665.1. Lineage (NCBI taxonomy): Bacteria > Bacillati > Actinomycetota > Actinomycetes > Kitasatosporales > Streptomycetaceae > Streptomyces > Streptomyces sp. NBC_00691. The sequence continues at coordinate 2,225,645 of NZ_CP109007.1, forward strand.
TTGCGGTCGAGGACCGCGCCGACCTGGACGCCGTCGGTGAAGGTGACGCAGGCCGGACCGTCCCAGGGCTCCATCATCGTGGAGTGGTACTGGTAGAACGCGCGGCGGGCGGGGTCCATCGTCTCGTGGTTCTCCCACGCCTCCGGGACCATCATCAGGACCGCGTGGGGCAGGGAGCGGCCGCCGAGGTGGAGCAGCTCCAGGACCTCGTCGAAGGAGGCCGAATCGGAGGCGTCCGGGGTGCAGATCGGGAAGATCCGGTCCAGCGAGCCCTCGCCGAAGACGGTGGAGTCGAGCTGGGCCTCGCGGGCGGTCATCCAGTTCCGGTTGCCCTTGACGGTGTTGATCTCACCGTTGTGGGCGACGAAGCGGTACGGGTGGGCCAGCGGCCAGCTCGGGAAGGTGTTGGTGGAGAACCGGGAGTGGACCAGGGCCACGGCGGTGGCGCAGCGGCGGTCCGACAGGTCCGGGAAGAAGGGCTCCAGCTGGCCGGTGGTCAGCATGCCCTTGTAGACGATGGTGCGGGCGGAGAGCGACGGGAAGTACGTCGCGGCCTCGCGCTCGGCGCGCTTGCGCAGGACGAAGGCCTTGCGGTCGAGCGCGATGCCGGTGGCTTCGCCCGCGGCGTCCGCGACGAAGAGCTGGCGGAAGACCGGCATGGTGGAGCGGGCGGAGGCGCCGAGCAGTTCGGGGGCGACGGGGACCTCGCGCCAGCCGAGGACGTTCAGGCCCTCGTCGGCGGCGAGCGCCTCGATCGCGGCGGCGGTCTCGTCGGTGCCGTCCTCGGGGAGGAAGGCGATGCCGACGGCGTACGCGCCGGCCTCGGGGAGCTGGAATCCGGCGACCTCGCGGAGGAAGGCGTCCGGGACCTGGAAAAGGATGCCGGCGCCGTCACCGGAGTCGGGCTCGGAGCCGGTGGCGCCGCGGTGCTCGAGGTTGCGCAGTACGGTCAGCGCCTGCTCGACCAGCGCGTGGCTGGCTACACCGGTGAGGGTGGCCACGAACCCGACACCACAGGCGTCGTGTTCGTTACGGGGGTCGTACATCCCCTGCGGAGCAGGGCGACCGTCCATGGGCGACCAGGCGTCGGAACGCATCGGCTCTCCCGTCGTCGTCGTGGCTGGGGGCACCTCCCAGACCACGTCTGGGGGAGCTGCTGCCGAGGGACGACGTTGGCCCTCCGCGAAATTTCGTGCAGGTTACATGATGGCCGGTTTCTCGCTAAGTGGATAGCGCATTCCAACATGCGGACACCACCGATACGGAGCGGTGGTGTGGGTTCACCTGTGGTTTACGAGGTCAGAGGCCTGCCTCGCGGGGACGGATCGAGGCGATCCGGAGGATCTCCGGGCCGTCGGCGACCCGTCACTGTGTGGGCTTCGTTGCCCAGCGACGCTCATGCCTCATTCCCGTTGGTCACGGGTTCGAAACCGCCGAGTAACCGGCTACATATGTGGCGTCGTGCATAGTGTCTCATCGCTTCGGCGGATCCGGCCAGGGATATACGTCACAGCCGAAAGGGGGCTCTTGCCCCGAAAAGGTGACCCGAAAAGACCGAGAGGCCCCTTTCAGGAGCCTCTCGGTCTTCTGTGGGGGTACGGAATCCGCACCCGGCCCCACATCCGTACGGGACCGGCTACAGCGCCGCCCCGAGGAGCATGCCGAGCCCGTACGTGACGGCCGCGGCGGCGCCGCCGAGGACCAGCTGACGCATGCCGCTGAAGAGCCAGCCTCGCGCGGTCACCCGGGCCACGAGCGCGCCGCAGGCGAAGAGCCCGACGAGCGCGAGCAGCACGGCCGGCCAGAGCGCGGTCGCCCCGAGCAGGAACGGGAGGACGGGGAGGAGCGCGCCGAGCGCGAAGGAGGCGAAGGACGAGACCGCGGCGACCGTCGGCGACGGCAGGTCGTCCGGGTCGATGCCGAGTTCCTCGCGGGCATGGATCTCCAGGGCCTGCTCGGGGTCCTTCGACAGCTGCATCGCGACCTCGCGGGCGAGCTCGGGCTCGACACCCCGGGAGACGTAGAGCGCGGCGAGCTCCTCCATCTCGTCGATGGGGTGCTTGCGCAACTGACGGCGCTCGACGTCCAGTTCCGCCTCGACGAGTTCACGCTGCGAGGCGACGGAGGTGTACTCGCCGGCCGCCATGGAGAAGGCACCGGCCGCGAGTCCGGCGAGACCGGTGATGACGACGGTCTGCGTGGAGACCGCGCCGCCGGCGACACCGGTCATCAGGGCGAGGTTGGAGACGAGTCCGTCCATCGCGCCGAACACCGCCGGACGCAGCCAGCCTCCGTTCACATCACGGTGCGTGTGGTTGTCACGGTGGGCCTCGTGCAGTGGCGCCTGAGCTTCGATGATGGACATGGCTCTCCCCTCGTTCCGGCGGGCCGGGTTGCTCCCGCCACCCCCAACACCCTCGAAAATACGCGCTATGTAAGGGGCGTGCCAGCAAGGCAGGCCGTACTTACTAAGGCGTGCCTTGCTGCGTGAACCACTTCTGGCGAGGTGTCAGGCGGGTGACAGAGACGTTTCTTCTGCGAGTTCGCGGCCCGCCGTGGCACAGATCCAGGCATCGGGGCGCCATCGACGCGCCCCCACCGAGGAAGGGGCCACGGAGATGGCGACCACCACGGCATGCGATACGCGCGAACGGGCGAGAGGGGCGCTCCTCGGCCTCGCCGTCGGTGACGCGCTCGGCGCGCCCGCCGAGAACATGCGCCCCTCCGAGATCCGCCGCCGCTGGGGCCGGATCGAGGGCTTCGTGACGGACAGCCCGGCGGGCACGGACGACACCGAGTACGCCATCTTCTCGGCGCTGCTGCTCGCCCGGCACGGCTCGGCCCTCACCGTCCACCATGTCGAACGGGCCTGGCACCACTGGATCGCGGACCTCGACGAAGGCCCGTTCCGCGGCGCGGGCTTCTCGGAGCGCGGCACCCTGGAGAACCTCCGCCGCGGTCTCGCCGCGCCGATCTCCGCCCAGCACCGGCACGCCTGGAGCGACGGTCTCGCCATGAGGGCGGCGCCGTTCGGGGTGTTCGCGGCGGGCCGCCCCGCGGAGGCGGCCCGGCTGGTCGCCATCGACGGCAGCGTCAGCCACGACGGCGAGGGCATCTACGGCGGCCAGGCCGTCGCAGCCGGCGTCGCGGCGGCGATGGCGGGCGCGGGGGTGACCGCGGTGATCGCGGCGGCCCTCTCCGCCGTCCCGATGGACTCGTGGACGGCCCGGTCGCTGCGCCGCGCGGTGGTCGCCGCCCAGCGCGTCCAGCCCGACGCACAGACCCGCGAGCGCCAGGTCCGCTCGGCGGTCGTCATCGGCGGCTACCCGTGGACGGATCTGGCGCCGGAGGCGGTGGGCCTGGCGTTCGGCGCCTTCGCGGCGGCACGGGGCGACTTCCGTACGGCGGTCCTGACGGCCGTCAACATGGGCCGCGACGCCGACACCACGGCGGCGGTGGCGGGCGCGCTCGCGGGCGCGGCCGGCGGACTGCGGTCGATCCCCGAGGAATGGGCCTCGGCCATCACCCCGGTCACGGGCAGCTGCCTCCCGTCGATGCGCGGCTACCACGTCCTGGACGTGGCGGACCTTCTCACCCCGGAGGGGGAATCCTGATGAGCGGCGACGACCCGAGGAACACCGCGGTGGGCGAGCGCCCCGCGGGGCGGGGCGGCTGGGCACAGCAGACGGTGCCGGGTTCCGGCTTCCTGGCCGGTGCCGCGCCCGAGGACCCGGCCGGTTCCGGCTTCCTGGCCGGTGCCGCGCCCGAGGACCCGGCCGCGGCACCGGCCCCGCGCACACCGCCCCACGCACCGGCGGCTCGCGACGCGGTCGAGGGCCTCCTCCTCGGCCTCGCCGCGGGCGACGCCGCCGGCTGGCCGGCCGCCCGGCACCGTGCCGCCCGGATGCCCGAGTGGACCCGCCGTCTCACCCGCGAGCTCGACACCTTCGCCGAGCAGAACGCCACGACCACCCTCCCCGTCCCCATCGCCCTCAACCAGCCCCCCGAGCCGCTCCGCCTCGGCCCCTCCGACGACGCCGAATGGGCGGCCTTCACGGCCGAGGCGATCCTCACCGCCGCGGGCCCGGTCTTCACCGGCCTCCCCCGGGAGCGCCGGCTCCGGGCCGCCGTCGACCTCGCCTGGAACTCCCTCGCGGGGCAGGTCGCCGCCGCGGCGGACCGCGCACCCGAAGTCGAGTCCGCCGTGCTCCCGCTGCGCGCCCGGATCTCCGTCCGTGCGGGCCTCGGCAATCTCGCCACCGGTCTGCGTCCGCCGGCGACCGGCCACGACAACCCGCACTTCTTCGACGACGCGGCCTGCGTCCGGGCCGTGGTCCTGGCCGTGGTGCACCCCGGCGACCCCCGCGCCGCCGCCGAACTCGCCGAGTTCGACGCCCGGTACACCCAGGACGGCGACGGCGTCCACGGCGCCCGCGCGATGGCGGCGGCCGTCGCCGCGGCCCTCGGCGGGGCGACGGTCGACGAGGCCGTCGAGGCGGCGCTCGCCGAACTCCCGCCCGTCACCGAGATCGGCCGCAACGCCCGGTACGCGGTGAAGCTGGCGCAGACCGCCGCCTCGGCCTTCGAACTGGTCCCCCTCCTGGAGCACCAGATCGTGGACCACGTCTACAGCTACGGCATCGCCGCCGCCGAGACCGTCCCGGTGGCGCTGGCCCTCACCACCGCCGCCCGGGGCGAGATGACGGCCGCGGTCCCGGCCGCCGTCTGCCTGTCGCGGGTCGCCGACTCCGCGCCCGCGCTGGCCGGAGCGCTCACCGGGGCACTGGGCGGGGGCCGTTCGGTGCCGGCGACGTGGCGCGAGGCGTGCAGGACGCTGGCGGGCTGCGCGCTGCCGCGGCTCGCGGGCACGGATCTGGTCGAACTCGCCGGGCTGCTCGCAGCCACGGAACCACCCACCCCGGGTGGACAATCCAGACATGAAACCCACAACGCCCTCGCAGGTGACGCCCCCACTGGATGACCGGATCATCGGAAGTCTCCTCGGGGCCGCCGTCGGCGACGCGCTCGGCGGCCCCGTCGAGGGCTACACCCCCCAGCAGATCCTGGAACGCCACGGCGGCCGCGTCAGCGGGATCGTCGGCCCGTGGAACGGCGACGAGTGGCGCACCGCCCGCCCCATCGCCCCGTACCACAAGGGCGACGGACACGTCACCGACGACACCTTGATGACCCATGCGCTGATCCGGGTCTACGAGAAGGTCCGCGGTCACCTCGACGCGTACGCGGTCGCGGACCACCTCGTCCCCGACCTCATGGGCAACCCCGTCTGGATCCCCGAGCTCGAGGCGGAGGCGCTCCCGCTCCAGCGGATCTTCCTGGCGGAGAAGTGGCTGGTGACACGCATCCACTACGCCCATGTGGACCCCCGCGAGGCCGGCGCGGGCAACATCGTCAACTGCGGCGCAGCGATGTACATGGCGCCGGTCGGCCTCGTCAACGCGGCCCACCCGGAGGCCGCGTACACCGAGGCCCTCGACATCGCGGGCGCCCACCAGTCCTCCTACGGCCGCGAGGCGGCGGGGGTGTTCGCGGCCGCCGTGGCGGCGGCGTGCGTCCCCGGCGCCACGCCGGCGACCGTGGTCGACACGGCCCTGTCGCTGGCGAAGGACGGGACGCGGGCGGCGATCGAGGCGGTGGCGGACGTCGCGGACCGGCACCGGGACTTCGAATCGGCCCTGACGCCGCTCCGCAAGGCGGTGGCCCAGTTCGACTCCGTCGGCCCCGACTACCGCTCCCCCTCCCTCGGCGCCCGCCGCCCGTCCCGCCTCCACGCGATCGAGGAACTCCCGATCGCCCTCGGCATGCTGCTCGTCGGGGAGGGCGACTACCGCCGTACGGTCCTGGGCTCCGTCAACTACGGCCGTGACTGCGACTCGATCGCCACCATGTCGGGCGCGATCGTGGGCGCGCTGCACGGGGAGCAGTCGGTGCCGGCGGAGTGGGCGAAGCGGGTGGCGGAGGCGAGCCGCCTGGACCTGCACGCCCCGGCGAGGGCCCTGACGGACGTGGCCCAGGAGATCTTCGCCCGGGACCGGAAGCTCCGTCGGAGCCACGAGCAGGCGTTCGCGGCCCTGACGGGCACGGCCGCCCGGTGAACCTCCGTCTGACCTGGGTCCAGCCGGAGGACCTCCTGGGTCATGAACTCCGCCAGGCCGCGGAGGACGGCCGCGACGCCCGCGCCGTCGCGGCCCGCTGGGCGGCGGCGGGCGGCCCGCCCGCCCCGGACACGGCCGGCGCGTCCGAGGTGCCCCTTCCGGAGCTCCGGCCCCTGGCGGACTCCCTCCTCGCCGCCCTGTCGGCCCTCCCCGCTCCCCTGTCGGCGCGGGAACCGGCTGACCTCGCCGGCATCCACGCCGTGACGACCCCCCGCACCGCCCCGACGCCGCCGGACGGAGCGGCGGGGGCGGGCGGGGACACCGCCCTCCGCGACCGTCTCCACGCCGCCTGGCTCGGCCGGGCCGCCGGCTGTCTCCTCGGCAAGCCCGTCGAGAAGCTCCCCCTGACCGCCATCCGCGCCCTCGCCCGCGCCACCGGCAACTGGCCCCTCTCCACGTGGTTCACCGCCCGCGGCGTCCCGCCCGAGCTGCTCGCCGTCCACCCCTGGAACCGCCGCTCCGCCGCCACCTCCCTCGCCGAGAACATCGACGGGATGCCCGAGGACGACGACCTCAACTACCCCCTCCTCAACCTGCTGCTCCTCCAGCGCCACGGCCGCGGCTTCACCACCGCCGACGTCGCCCGCCTCTGGCTCGACGAGCTTCCCGCCGGCCGTACGTTCACGGCCGAGCGCGTGGCCTACCGCAATCTCCTCGACGGGATCGAACCCCCGCTGACCGCCGTCCACCGCAACCCGTTCCGCGAGTGGATCGGCGCCCAGATCCGGGCCGACGTCCACGGCTGGACCCGTCCCGGCGACCCGGCCGGAGCCGCCGAGCAGGCGTACCGGGACGCGACCCTCACCCACACCGCGAACGGCGTCTACGGCGCCATGTTCGTCGCCGCCACCCTCGCCACGGCCGCGACCGGCAGCGCCGACGTCCACCGGTCGCTCGCCGACGGCCTCGCCGTGATCCCGCCGCACTCCCGCCTGGCGCAGGCCGTCCGCCGCGGGATCGGGCTGGCCCGCGAGACTCCGGACTTCGACACCGTCGTCGACCGCCTGCACGCCGAACTCGGCGGGTACCACTGGGTGCATGCCGTCCCCAACACCGCCCTGCTCGCCGCCGCCCTCACCCACGCCGACGGCGACTTCACCCGCTCCCTCTGCGCGGCGGTCTCCGGCGGCTGGGACACCGACTCCAACGGCGCCACCGCCGGCTCGGTCGCCGGTCTGCTCGCCGGGCACCCCGACCGGCTGCCGGAGCGCTGGACCGCCCCCCTCAAGAACCGTCTCGCGACCTCCGTCCCGTCCTTCGACGGCATCGGATTCGACACCCTGGCCGAACTGACCCACCGGGAGGCAGTACGCCCATGACCAGCATCGTCGTACTCGGCAGCACCAACATGGACCTCGTCGCCTACGTACAGAAGGCCCCGGCCCTCGGCGAGACCGTCACCGGCCGTGCCTTCCGCACGATCCCCGGCGGCAAGGGCGCCAACCAGGCCGTCGCCGCCGCCCGCGCCGGCGGCGAGGTGTCGATGATCGGCGCGGTCGGCGCCGACCACTTCGGCACCCGGCTCCGGGACACCCTCGAACACTGCTCGGTGGACACCGATCTGCTGCGCACCGCCGAGGGCCCCTCCGGCACCGCGCACATCGTCGTCGACGACGAGGGCGGCAACGCGATCGTCGTCGTCCCCGGCGCGAACGGCACCGTCACCTCCCTCGACCACGGCGACGAGGCCCTCATCGGCACCGCCGACACCCTGCTCCTCCAGCTCGAACTCCCCCTCTCCGTCGTCGTGGAGGGCGCCGCGACCGCCCGCCGCCTCGGCGTACGGACCGTCCTCACCCCCGCTCCCGCCCAGCCGCTCCCTCCCGAACTGCTCGCCACCATCGACCTGTTGGTGCCCAACGAGCACGAGGCCGCCGCGCTCACCGGCCTGACGGACCCCCGGGAGGCCGCCCTCGCCCTGCTCCGGGACGTCCCCGAGGTCGTGGTGACCCTCGGAGCGGCCGGCAGCCTGTACGCGGTCCGGGGCGCCGACCCGGTGACGGTGCCCGCACCCCGCGTCCGGGCCGTGGACACCACCGCCGCCGGCGACACCTTCGTCGGTGCGCTGGTGGTCGCCCTCGGCGAGGGCCGGCCCGCTCCCGAGGCGCTCGCCTGGGCGGGGGCCGCCGCCGCGCTCTCCGTCCAGCGCGAGGGCGCGTCGACGTCGATGCCGTACCGCGCCGAGATCGAGGCCGCCTTCGGCTCCCGCGGCGGGACCGAGGGCACGGACGAGAAGGAGACCGACCCCGTATGAGCCCCACTCCTCAGGCCCCGGCGCCGCACACTCCGGCCGGCCCCGCCCCGTCCGCCGCTCCCACCGCCGCCGCCCCCGCGGCCCGGGCGCCTCTCCACGGCCTGCGCGTCCTGGATCTCGCGACCCTCTTCGCCGGCCCGCTCGCCGCCACGATGCTCGGTGACTTCGGCGCCGACGTCGTCAAGGTCGAGCACCCCCGCAAGCCCGACCCGTCCCGCGGCCACGGCCCCGCCAAGGACGGCATCGGTCTCTGGTGGAAGGTCCTCGGTCGCAACAAGCGGGCGATCACCCTCGATCTGTCGTCCCCCGGCGGCCGTGACACCCTTCTCGCGCTCGCCGCCGACGCCGATGTGATCGTGGAGAACTTCCGCCCCGGCACCCTGGAACGCTGGGGTCTCGGCTGGGAGGAGCTCTCCACCGTCAACCCGCGGCTGGTCCTCGCCCGGGTCACCGGCTTCGGCCAGTTCGGCCCGTACGCCCACCGCCCCGGATTCGGCACCCTCGCCGAGGCGATGAGCGGTTTCGCCGCCATCACCGGCGAGCCGGAGGGCCCGCCCACCCTGCCCCCCTTCGGCCTGGCCGACTCGATCGCCGCCCTGGCCACGGCGTACGCGGTGATGACCGCGCTCACCGCGAGGAACACGACCGGGCGCGGCCAGGTCGTCGACATGGCGATCATCGAACCGATGCTCTCCGTCATCGGGCCCCACCCCCTCTGGTACGACCAGCTCGGCTATGTCCAGCCCCGCACGGGCAACCGCTCCCGCAACAACGCCCCCCGCAACACGTACCGCACCTCCGACGGCTCCTGGGTCGCCGTCTCCACCTCCGCCCAGTCCATCGCCGAACGGGTCATGGCCCTGGTGGGCCGCCCCGATCTGATCGACGAGCCGTGGTTCGCCGACGGCACGGGACGGGCCGAGCACGCGGACGTCCTGGACGAGGCGGTCGGCGCCTGGATCGCCCGCCGCACCCGTGACGAGGCGATGGCGGCGTTCGAGAAGGCGGAGGCGGCGATCGCTCCGGTCTACGACATCCGGGACGTCGTCAGCGACCCCCAGTACCGGGCGCTCGGCACCGTCACCGAGGTGCACGACCCCGAACTCGGCCCGATCAAGATGCAGAACGTCCTCTTCCGCCTCTCCGAGACGCCCGGAGCCATCCGCTGGCCCGGCCGCCCGCACGGCGCCGACACCACCGACGTCCTCTCCGAACTCGGCCTCAGCCCCGCCGAGATCGGCAGCCTCCGCGAGCAGGGAGCGGTATGAGAGACATGAACGAGACCCCGGCCCGCACGAACGGCACGACCCGCCGCTCGGCCTTCGCGACCGCCCTCACCTGGCTGTACGCCCCCGGCGACCGCCCCGACGTGGTCCGCAAGGCGCTGGCCTCCGGCGCCGACGTCGTCATCGTCGATCTGGAGGACGCGGTCGCCCCGCACCGCAAGGCGTACGCCCTCGACGCCACGGCCGATCTGCTCGCGGACCCGCTCCCCGTCCCGGTCCACGTCCGCGTCCACACCCCGCGCGACATCCCCACCCTGGCCCTCCTCCCCGGCCTCCACGGTCTTCGTGTTCCCAAGGTGACACACGCCACTGACATCCACCGGCTCGTCGAGCTCGCCCCGGGCCTCCCCCTCTACCCGCTCCTGGAGAACGCCCTCGCCGTGGAGAACGCCTACGCCATCGCCACCGCGCACCCCGCCGTCCGCGGCATCGCGCTCGGCGAGGCCGACCTCCGCGCGGACCTCGGGGTACGGGAGGACTGCGGCCTGGACTGGTCCCGCGGCCGGGTGGTGGTCGCGGCCCGCGCGGCCGCCCTCCCGCCCCCGGCCCAGTCGGTCCATCCCGACATCGGCGACCTGGACGCGCTGGCCGCCGGCTGTGCCCGGGGCCGGGCCATGGGCTTCTTCGGCCGGGCGGCCATCCACCCGCGCCAGCTCCCGGTCATCGAGCGCGCCTACCTCCCCACGCCGCAGGAGGTCGACGCGGCGCGGGAGGTCGTCGAGGCCGCCGGCCCCGAACAGGGCGCCCTCGCCCTCCCGGACGGGCGTTTCGTGGACGCGGCGGTGGTGGCGGGCGCCCACCGGGTCCTCGCCCTCGCGGCCCGGACGGCCTGACGCCCCGGTCCGGGCCCGCGCCCGGCGCCCCTGCCCCGGCACGCGGAAGGGCCGCCGGGACCTCTCGGTCCCGGCGGCCCTTCCGACCGGTTCGGGGGGGATCAGCCCTTGGCGGCCGACCCGGCGCCGTTGCCGGCCCCGTGCTCCACGTCACCGTCCGAGGCGTCCTCAGAGGCCCCGGCGGCCTTCCCGGTGTCCGGGAGGCCGTCCGTGACGGCGTCCTCGGCGGTGTCCGCGGACTCCGCGTCCTCGCCGTCCTTCGTCTCGGCCGCCTTGTCGGCGGCCTCCTTCGCGGCCTTCGGCTCGACGATCTCCTCGCGGCCCGGGCGGACCCGCGCCGAGACGACCATGTAGACCACGGCGAGCACGAAGACGCCGATCGCGGTCCACACGTTCAGCCGCAGGCCCAGGATGTGGTGGGCCTCGTCGACGCGCATGTACTCGATCCAGGCCCGGCCGACGCAGTACGCGGCGACGTACAGCGCGAAGGCGCGTCCGTGGCCGAGCTTGAAGCGGCGGTCGGCCCAGATGACGAGGAAGGCGACACCGACGCACCAGAGCGACTCGTACAGGAAGGTCGGGTGGTAGAGCCCGGCCTCACGGTTCGCGCTCTCGGTGATCTTCAGGGCCCAGGGCAGATCGGTCGGCTTGCCGTACAGCTCCTGGTTGAACCAGTTGCCCCAGCGGCCGATGGCCTGGGCGAACGCGATTCCGGGAGCGATGGCGTCGGCGTACGCCGGGAGCGGGATGCCCCGCCGGCGGCAGCCGATCCAGGCACCCACCGCGCCGAGCGCGATGGCGCCCCAGATACCGAGGCCGCCCTCCCAGATCTTGAAGGCGTCGACCCAGTTCTCACCCTCGCTGAAGTACAGCTGGTAGTCGGTGATCACGTGGTAGAGGCGTCCGCCGACGAGGCCGAAGGGCACCGCCCAGACGGCGATGTCGGCCACGGTGCCGGCGGTGCCGCCCCGGGCGATCCAGCGCTTGTTGCCGTACCAGACGGCGACGAAGACACCGATGATGATGCAGAAGGCATAGCCGCGCAGCGGGATCGGTCCGAGGTTGATCACGCCGGTCGACGGGCTGGGAATGTAGGCAAGGTCCATGGCAGGACCGACGCTACCCTGCCGGGCGGGCGGGACGGCAGCCCACCCGGCAACGTATGGGTAACTAACCCGGGCCGTAGGCGGTGGCTCAGCCCGCCGAGGGAGAGCCCGGGGAGGCCGCCGGAGCGGTCGTCGGAGCCGCCGTGCCGGGCTTCTTGCCCTTGTTGGCCTCGGCGACCCACTTCTTCAGGTTCTCCGGGGAGATCTGCTCGTTCCCCTTCTGCGGGAAGATCGACTCTCCGTTGAGCAGGACGGACGGTGTGCCGCGGAAGCCGCCGTTCTGGAAGGCCTCGTTCGACTTGACCACCCAGCTGTCGTGCGTGCCGTCGTTCACACAGCTACGGAAGGCGGGCGTGTCGAGCCCCGGGACCTTTGCCGCCAGCTCGATCAGCTTGTCGTTGCTGCCGAAGGCGTCATCCGTCTCCTGCGGCTGGTTGACGTAGAGCGTGTCGTGGTACGCCGTGAACTTCCCCGCGTCCTGGGCGCACGCCGCGGCGTTCGCCGCGCGCAGGGAGCCGCTGCCGCCCATGTTCCCGTCGATGAGGGTGGCGAGGTGGTACTCGGTCCTGAGCGCGCCCGCGGCCTCCAGCTCGTGGATGGTGTCCCGGAACGCGTTCTCGAACTGGGCGCACGCCGGGCAGCGGAAGTCCTCCCAGACCGCCAGTGTCGACGGGGCGTCCGCCTTCCCGGCGGGAACGGCGGGCTTGCCGTCCTCCTCGGTCGCCCCGGCGGGCGCGACGACCGGGCCCGCCTTGTCGGATCCACTGTCCTTGTCGCCGCCCGCGGCGATCACCCCGACGACCGCGGCGAGTCCGAGGACACCGACCACCGCCGCCGACACGATCAGGATCCGCCGCTGCTTCTCGCGGGCCTTCTCGCGCTCGCGCTGCTGCTGGAGACGCTCCCGCGCACTCCGATTACCGTCACCACTGTTCTTCTCGCTCACGCCTCGGAAACGAACCGGGGAGGCACGTGCGTGCCTCCCCGGTCGCAGATCCACCCAGATGGGTTACGAGACGCGCCGGACACCCTCGGCGAGTTCGGCCGCCAGTTCCCTTACCGCGGCGAGTCCCGCGGCCTCGTCGCCGTCGGCGTCGAGGATCCGCTTCACGAACGCGGAGCCGACGATCACGCCGTCGGCGAAGACGGCGACCTCCTTGGCCTGGACGGCGTTGGAGACCCCGAGACCGACGCAGACGGGGAGCTCGGAGGTGGCGCGGGTACGGCGGACCAGGTCGGCCGCCTGTTCGCCGACCGACTCGCGGGTGCCGGTGACACCCATGAGGGAGGCCGCGTAGACGAAGCCGGAGCCGGCCGCCGTGATGGTGGCGAGGCGCTCGTCCTTGCTGCTGGGCGCGACGACGAAGACGGTCGCGAGACCGTGCTTGTCGGCGTGCTCGCGCCAGACCGCGGACTCCTGGACCGGCAGGTCGGGCAGGATGCAGCCCGCACCGCCGGCCGCGGCGAGCTCCTCGGTGAAGCGCTCGACGCCGTACCGGTCGATCGGGTTCCAGTACGTCATGACGAGGACCGGCTTGCCGGTGGCCTCGTGGGCCTCGCGGACCGTCCGCATGACGTCGGCGATCTTGACTCCGCCGCGCAGGGCGATGTCGTCGGCGGTCTGGATGACCGGTCCGTCGAGGACCGGGTCACTGTGCGGGAGGCCGACCTCGACCACGTCCGCACCGCCGTCGAAGACGGCCTTGATCGCCGCGATGCCGCCGTCGACGGTCGGGAAGCCGGCCGGGAGGTACGCGATGAGCGCGGCGCGATGGTCGGCCTTGGCCTTGGCCAGGGTGTCGCTGAGGAGCTGGATGTTGCCGCTCACTTGGTGTCCCTCCGGATCTCGCCCGCGCCGTCCTCGGCTGCGACGTCGGCCTCGACGGCGGCCGCGCCGGTGTCGTAGAGCCCGAAGTAGCGGGCGGCCGTGTCCATGTCCTTGTCACCGCGCCCGGAGAGGTTGACGAGGAGCAGGGCGTCCTTGCCGAGCTCCTTGCCGACCTCGATGGCCCCCGCGAGGGCGTGCGCCGACTCGATGGCCGGGATGATCCCCTCGGTACGGGAGAGCAGCCGGAGCGCCTGCATGGCGGCGTCGTCGGTGACGGCGCGGTACTCACCGCGCCCGCTGTCCTTCAGGTACGCGTGCTCCGGGCCGATGCCCGGGTAGTCGAGGCCCGCCGAGATCGAGTAGGGCTCGGTGATCTGGCCCTCCTCGTCCTGGAGGACGTACGACCGCGAGCCGTGCAGGATGCCGGGCTCGCCGGCGGTGAGGGTGGCCGCGTGCTCGCCGGTCTCCACGCCGTGGCCGGCCGGCTCGCAGCCGATCAGCCGGACGTCCGCGTCGGGGACGAAGGCGTGGAAGAGTCCGATGGCGTTGGAACCGCCGCCGACGCAGGCGATCGCCGCGTCGGGGAGGCGGCCGGCGCGCTCCAGGATCTGGCGGCGGGCCTCGACGCCGATGACGCGGTGGAAGTCGCGGACCATGGCGGGGAAGGGGTGCGGGCCCGCGACGGTGCCGAACAGGTAGTGCGTCCGGTCGACGTTGGCGACCCAGTCGCGGAACGCCTCGTTGATGGCGTCCTTGAGCGTCCGGCTGCCGGACTTCACGGCCACGACCTCGGCGCCGAGCATCCGCATCCGGGCCACGTTGAGGGCCTGGCGCTGGGTGTCGACCTCGCCCATGTAGATGGTGCAGTCGAGGCCGAAGAGGGCACAGGCGGTGGCGGTGGCCACGCCGTGCTGACCGGCGCCGGTCTCGGCGATGACGCGGGTCTTGCCCATGCGCTTGGTGAGCAGGGCCTGGCCGAGCACGTTGTTGATCTTGTGCGAGCCGGTGTGGTTCAGGTCCTCGCGCTTGAGGAAGATCCGGGCGCCTCCGGCGTGCTCGGCGAACCGGGACACCTCGGTGAGGGCGCTCGGACGGCCCGTGTAGTCGACCATCAGGTCGTTGAGCTCGCGGGCGAACTCCGGGTCGGACTTGGCCTTGTCGTACTCGACGGCGACCTCGTCGACGGCGGCGACGAGGGCCTCGGGGATGAACTTGCCGCCGTAGGCGCCGAAGTAGCCCTCGGGGGTGGGGACCAGACCCTCCGGGTCCGGAATGAAGAACTCGCTGGACATGCGGATGCTCCTCGCGGGGCGGGTGCCCCGGGTGACGTGTGGTGGATGGTCACGAGATGCGCGCGCCCCACTCCTCGCCGCCGACCCCCGTTGTGGGCATTCGCCCCTGCCCGAACGGAGTCCGGGGAGGGTGGGCACAACGGAACGGCGCCCCTTGCCGGGCCTCGGCTGCCGCGCCCGTACCCGCACCCGCACCCGCACCCCCAGGGTGGACGATCGTCCACGCGGGAGGGCGGAAGGGGCACGGTGTGTGCCACGGCAGGGCCACGGGCCGAAGAGCCCGGTGGCTGAGCGGTCGTGTCAGTTCGTGGAGGTGCGCGCGGGGCGCCGACGCCATCGCATGCCGTTGACCTGGCCCGGCTCGTCCCCGATGACGTACCGCACCCGGCGGCCGTGCACACGGCGGGCGGGTGCGCGGCAGCCACGCGGACGGCAGCCCCGGGCCAGCGGGGCATGCGGCGCGGGTACGGAGGCGGCTGCGACGCGCAGCCTGCCGCCGGGCACGCCGACGGTCCCCCGGGCGGTGCCCGGAGGGGTCGGCGTGGTGCGGCGGCGGGTCATGGCGCGGTCAGCTCCGGCCGTGCCGGAGTGCCGGGTGGGCGCCCGCGGCGACCAGGTCGGCGACGGCGGCCTTCGGGTCGCGGCCGGTGACGAGCGACTCGCCGACCAGGACCGCGTCGGCGCCGGCGTTGGCGTAGGCGATGAGGTCGTGCGGGCCGCGGACGCCGGACTCGGCGATCTTGACGATGTGCGCGGGGATCTCGGGGGCGACCCGCTCGAAGGTGGAGCGGTCGACCTTGAGGGTCTTCAGGTTGCGCGCGTTGACGCCGATGATCCGGGCGCCCGCGTCGACGGCACGCTCGACCTCGTCCTCGTCGTGGACCTCGACGAGCGGGGTGAGCCCGATGGACTCGGCGCGCTCGATGAGGGAGACGAGGGCCTCCTGCTCCAGGGCGGCGACGATGAGGAGCGCGAGATCCGCTCCGTACGCGCGTGCTTCCCAGAGCTGGTACGCGGTGACGATGAAGTCCTTGCGCAGGACCGGGATGTCGACCTTGGCCCGGACGGCCTCCAGGTCCGCGAGCGAGCCGCCGAAGCGGCGCTGCTCGGTGAGGACGGAGATGACGGCCGCGCCGCCCGCCTCGTAGTCCGCGGCGAGTCCGGCAGGGTCGGCGATCGCGGCGAGCGCGCCCTTGGACGGGCTGGAGCGCTTGACCTCGCAGATCACCTTGACGCCGTCGCCGCGCAGTGCGGCGACGCCGTCCTTGGCCTGCGGCGCCTTGGCGGCGCGCTCCTTGAGCTCGTCGAGGGTGACCCGCGCCTGCCGCTCTGCGAGGTCGGCGCGTACGCCTTCGATGATCTCGTCGAGCACACTCACGCGAGGGGCCCCCTTCCGGGACGGTGATGGTGATGATGAACCAGGTTCAGCCACATCGATCCTATCCGCAGGACGGCCCCGGACTCGCATCGGCCGGAGTCGCGTCCCATCTGCTGGGACTCCCGTAGGGGTCCCCGCGGCGCCGCGGGGGGCCCTCAGGGGGCCAGTGCTGCGCCGAAGGGAAGGTTCCGGACCAGGGTGAAGAGGCCGAGGACGGCCCCGATCCCCCACCACACGACCGGGGAGACCGCGAGGCGCATGGGCACCCCGCGGATGGCACGAATCAGCCAGAGAACGATCAGGACGCCGAAGAGTCCGTAGCCGATGACGGCGAGGGCGTTGGCGCCGAGGGCGGCCGGGAGGTCGCCGTGGACGAAGGCGTGGGCGCTGCGGAGCCCGCCGCAGCCGGGGCAGTAGATGCCGGTGAAGCGCAGCAGGGGGCAGACGGGGTAGTGCCCGGGTTCGTTGGGGTCGACGGTCCCGACGTACGCGAAGGCGGCGGCCACCCCGGTGAGCGCGGCGACGGGCGCGAACAGCCGCCGGGCGAGCGACCGGGGCGGCGGCTGTGGGGCCCCGTTCTCCGGCCACGCGTGCGCGTGGCCGCGCGGGGGCGTCCAGGGCTCCGGTGCCGCGGGAGCGGCCTGGCGGGCCTGTGCGGCCGGTCCGGTCGGTGGCAGAGGTTCACCCGGTCGGGTGCTGGATGTGTCGGTCACGGCTCCGGCCGTCGGCTGCGGGTCCACCCGGTGATTCTCGCCCCGGACGCGCGAGAGCGCAGCCCGGCACGGCCGGACTGCGCTCTCGGATGTGGCGTGTCGCGTCAGGAGCGGGCCTGCGCGGTCGCGACCTCGCGGGCGGCGGCGACGGCCGCCGACTCCTTCGGCATGCCGAGGCCCGCGGCCTTCATCGCGCCGCCGACGATGCCGCCGAGCACGATGACACCCATGCCGGCCCAGAAACCGGGCAGGTTGGCGGCCACCATGAAGACTCCGGCGATGCAGAAGCCGATGAAGGAGATGATGACACCGGTCCAGGCGGCCGGGGTGTGTCCGTGGGCGCTGCCCGCCATGAGTTGCTCCTCGTTGCAGTTGCTCGATGGTGAGGTCTCGCGTGCGCGGACTCTCGGCGCTCATTGTCCCGCACGTGGGCGCGCGAGGGTGAATCGGGGGTACCGGGACGATCACGCGTCGCGGCCGGCGACTCCGTCAGGTCCGCCGGTGCGGCGCCGTCAGGAGCCGTGCGTGGGGTCCTCGCCGCGGTCGAGAGCCTTCCACAGGTCCTCGGGCCGGTCCGGGTCGGTGGTCGGGGCCTTGCGGGCGGCCCGCGGGGCGCCGGAGCGCTCGTAGCGGCCGCCCATGGCGGGCCAGCTCTTGCCGAAGCGCAGCGCGAAGAGGCCGGCGAGCAGGATGAGGACGGCTCCCGCGGCGGTCACGTACGGCCAGACGGTGTGGCTCAGCCCCGCCACGGCGGCGGCGGTGTCACCGCTGATGCGGGCGGCCTCGGCGTCGAGGGCGGCGCTGTCGGAGGCGCCGAGGACCGCGGCGAGGGCGGCGCCCGCGCCGCTCAGAGCGAGGAGCGCGGAGACCAGGGTGCGGCCGGTACGGCGCACGGCGAAGACGGCGAAGAGCGCGGCCAGGCCGACGATCGCGAGAGCGGTCGGCACACCGGTGACGGTGCCGCCGTCGGCCTCGACGGGCACGCTGCCGCCACCGACGGACGCGGTGCCCTCCGCCCAGATCTGGCCCGCGGAGAGCAGGACGACGGTGGCACCGAGGGCACCGAGGAAGAGGGCCGCGGCCAGGCTGCGGCGGCCGCCGCCGGAGACGGCCGCGCGGGCGGCCCGGGGCTGGGGTACGGGTACGGCACTCACGTACCCCACTATCCCCTACGTCGTCAGGCGCCGTTCATCCGGTTGGCGGTGTGCACGGCGCGGAGGACGGCCGCGGCCTTGTTCCGGCACTCGTTGTCCTCGGCGACGGGATCGGAGTCGGCGACGACACCCGCTCCGGCCTGCACATACGCGGTTCCGTCGCGGAGCAGGGCGGTACGGATGGCGATGGCCGTGTCCGCGTCGCCGGCGAAATCGAGATAACCGACACATCCGCCGTACAGGCCGCGCCGGGAGGGTTCGAGCTCCTCGATGATCTGCATCGCGCGGGGCTTGGGCGCGCCGGAGAGGGTGCCGGCCGGGAAGCAGGCGGTGAGGACGTCGAAGGCGGTCCTGCCCTCGGCGACCTGCCCGGTCACGGTGGAGACGATGTGCATGACGTGCGAGTAGCGCTCGACGGACATGAAGTCGACGACCTCGACGGAGCCGGGCGCGCAGACGCGGCCGAGGTCGTTGCGGCCGAGGTCGACGAGCATGAGGTGCTCGGCGCGCTCCTTGGGGTCGGCGAGCAGTTCCTCGGCGAGGTCGTGGTCCTCCTGCGGGGTGGCGCCGCGGTGCCGGGTGCCGGCGATGGGGTGGAGCATCGCCCGGCCGTCCTCGACCTTGACGAGGGCCTCGGGTGAGGAGCCGACGACGTCGAAGCCGTTCTCGAAGCGGAAGAGGTACATGTACGGGGACGGGTTGGTGGCCCGCAGGACCCGGTAGACGTCGAGCGCGGAGGCGGCGCAGGGGGTCTCGAAGCGCTGCGAGGGCACGACCTGGAAGGCCTCGCCGGCCCGGATGCGCTCCTTGATGTCCTCGACGGCGTCCTGGTAGGCCGGTCCGCCCCAGAGCGCGGAGAACTCCGGGAGCGCGGAGGCGGGCAGGGCGGTGGGGGCGGTGGCGACCGGGCGGGCCAGGTCGGCCTCCATGGCGTCGAGGCGGGCGACGGCGTGCGCGTAGGCCTCCTCGACGCCGGTCTCCAGGTCGTTGTGGTTGATCGCGTTGGCGATCAGCAGGACCGAACCGTCCCAGTGGTCGAGGACCGCGAGGTCGCTGGTGAGGAGCATGGTCAGCTCGGGCAGTCGCAGGTCGTCCCGGGTGGAGTCACCGATCTTCTCCAGGCGGCGGACGATGTCGTATCCGAGGTAGCCGACCATGCCTCCGGTGAACGGCGGCATGCCGGAGGCCAGGTCACGGGGGGTGTGGAGGGTCTCGACGGTGGCGCGCAGGGCCTGGAGCGGGTCGCCGTCGGTGGGAACGCCGACGGGCGGGGTGCCCAGCCAGTGGGCCTCGCCGTCCTTCACCGTCAGCGTGGCGTCGCTGCGCACCCCGATGAAGGAGTAGCGGGACCAGCTGCGGCCGTTCTCCGCGGATTCGAGGAGGAAGGTGCCGGGCCGTTCGGCGGCGAGCTTGCGGTAGAGCCCGACCGGGGTGTCGCCGTCCGCGAGCAGCCGGCGGCTGACGGGGATGACGCGGCGGTCGGCCGCCAGCTTGCGGAAGGTGTCGAGATCCATGGCGCCAGACCCTACTCGGAGACGGGGTCCGCGTCGGACCCGGATACGGGGAGCACATCGGCGTCGAAGCAGGTCCGGGCGCCGGTGTGGCAGGCGGCACCGACCTGGTCGACCTTGACGAGGACGGTGTCGGCGTCGCAGTCGAGGGCGACGGACTTGACGTGCTGGACGTGGCCGGAGGTGTCGCCCTTGACCCAGTACTCCTGGCGGCTGCGGGACCAGTAGGTGCAGCGGCCGGTGGTGAGGGTGCGGTGGAGGGCCTCGTCGTCCATCCAGCCCAGCATCAGCACCTCGCCGGTGTCGTACTGCTGGGCGATGGCGGGGACGAGCCCGTCGCTGCTGCGCTTGAGCCGGGCGGAGACGGCCGGGTCGAGATTGCTGCTCATGGCGCCATTGTGCCGCCCTCCGGGGCGGTGTCCGGCGGGGCGTCCACTGGGCGGACCGGTGGCACCCGCCGTACGCTGGCGGTCATGTCGACCCATGCCAAACGTGAACGGCTTCTGCTCGCGGACCTGTTGGAGGCGGCGGGCCCCGACGCGCCGACGCTCTGCGAGGGCTGGAGGACCCGGGACCTCGCGGCCCATGTGGTGGTGCGGGAGCGGCGCCCGGACGCGGCGGCCGGTTCGCTCGTACCGTTGCTGAAGGACCGGATGGAGCGGGTGCAGGCGGAGTTCGCCGACAAGCCGTACGTGGAGCTGATCCAGCTCATCCGGACCGGGCCGCCGAGGTTCTCGCCGTTCACCATCAAGCAGGTGGACGAGGGGGCGAACGTGGTCGAGTTCTACGTGCACGCCGAGGACGTACGCCGTGCCCAGCCCGACTGGTCGGCGCGCGAGCTCGACCCGGTCTTCGCCGACGCCCTCTGGTCCCGGCTGGAGCGCACCGCCCGGCTGCTGGGCCGGAAGGTCCCGGTCGGCCTGGTGCTGCGCCGCCCGAACGGCCAGACGGCGGTCGCGCACCGGGGCACCCCGGTGGTGACGGTCTCCGGGGAGCCGGGCGAGCTGACGATGTACCTGTTCGGCCGCCAGGACTCGGCCAAGGTGGAGCTGGACGGGGAGCCGGAGGCGATCGAGCGGCTGCGGGAGACGAAGCAGCTGGGGCTCTGAGCGAGGCGGCGGGGCGGGGCCGGACCGGTGGTCAGCCGGGCAGCTCCGCCCGGCGCACGCCCCTGGACGCGAGGCCGTAGACGCCCGCGAGCGCGCAGACCGCGGCGCTGACGGTGAAGACCGGGCCCACACCCCACAGGCCGATCGCGGCGCCCGTGAGCGGGAAGCTGAGCGGGGCGAGGCCCAGGCTCATCAGGCTGGAGACGGCCGAGACGCGGCCGAGGTAGGCGGGGTCGCACTCGGTCTGGACGAGGGCCCCGGCCAGCGCCCCGGAGAGGCCGGCGAACAGACCGATGGAGAGGGCGACGCCCACCGCCGCGGGCAGCCGCGGGACGAAGGCGAGCGCGCCGATCGAGAGGGCGCCGACGGTCATGGTCCAGCCGAGGACGGCTCCGGCGCGCGGCACCCGCCCCTTGACGCTGAGCAGCAGCGAGGCCCCACCGGCGCCGACGCCGAAGGCGGCCAGGACCCAGCCGATGCCGGAGGCTCCCCAGCCGCGCTGGTCGGCGAGGAGCACGAGGCCGACGTTGAGGGGGCCGACGAAGCCGAGGTCGCTGAGGGCGATGACGATCATGAGCGGCCCGAGGACCCGGTGGCCGCGAAGATACCGCAGTCCGTCCACGAGATCGCCGGACGCGGTGCCGTGCCGCCTCTTCTGGGCCTCGCCGGTGAGCGGGCGGATCCGGAGGGCGAGCAGCAGCGGCAGGGAGAGGGCGAAGAGCGCTCCGGCCACGGCGAAGGCGGCGCCCGGCCCTCCGAGGGCGACCGCCAGGCCGCCGAGCGGGGCGCCGACGACGGCTCCCGAGCGGGAGGCGAGGCCGCGCATGCCCTGGACGCGGGCGAGCTGGTCGTGCGGGGCGATCCGGGGCGGCAGGGCGCCGACGGCGGGCAGGAAGAGCGCGTCGACGATGCCGAAGACGAGGGCGACGCCGGCCAGCGTCCAGAGGGTGGGCGCGGTGACGAGGACCAGTGCGGCGACGCCGAGGACGATGAGGCAGCGGACGGTGTCGGAGGCCATGACGACCCGGCGCGGGCCGAAGCGGTCGGCGACCACTCCCCCGCCGAGCATGAGCAGCGCGCGCGGTACGGCGCTGGTGGCCATGACGAGTCCCGCCTCGGCCGGGGTGCCGCCGCGGACGGCGGCCCAGGAGAGGGCGAGGTGGTAGACGCTGTCGCCGAGGGTGGAGGCGGTGTAGGCGCCGAGCCATCTCAGCACCTGCGGGTCGCGGTGGGCGGGCCGCGCGACGGCGGTGGGCGCCGGGGCGGCGACGGTGGCGGTCATGAGCGGTAGGGGAAGCCGTTGAGATGGATGGCGACGTTCTCGCGGCCTTCGTGGTCACCGGCGGCCTCGGCGGCGCGCGCCCGCTGGTCGTACGCGCGCAGGACCGCGTCGAGTTCGGCGCCCAGGGCCCTGAGCTCGTCCGCGGTGAGGCGGGGCAGCCACTCGGAGCTGAGGGAGGCGGAGCGCCAGCTGTCGGACCAGGTGTGCCGCTCGTCGAGGAAGCGGGCGTACATCCCGGTGCGCTGCTCGTCGACCGTACGGCCGAAGGCGGCGCTCGCGGCGGCCAGCTCGGGGGCGTCGCGGAGGTCCTCGTCGTGGATGCTGAATCCGTAGGAGCTGGGCTGCCACCAGCGCTCACGGCCGTCCGTCGACCGGTTCTCGGCCTCCTCGATGAGGCCGTGCTCGGCGAGCTTGCGCAGGTGGTAGCTGACCAGCGAGACCGCCTCGTCGACCTGGTCGGCGAGCTGGGACGCCGTGGCGGTGCGGGCGACGAAGAGGGCGCGGTAGAGGCGCAGCCGCAGGGGGTGCGCGATGGCTTTCAGGGTGCCGAGATCGGTGATCCGGCGGTGCTCCGGAGAGGTCATGTCCACGACCCTAGGTGCGAAATAAAACTTGCACAATAAAAATTGCGCAACTGATCCTGCGTATCTGGGGAAAGCGAAGGGCCCCCGAAGAGGCCCTGCGCACAAGCGGAACGACGGATCAGCGGACCGGGTGGCCGGCCCCCCGCAGCTCGTCCTTGACCTGCGAGATCCGCAGATCACCGAAGTGGAAGACGGAGGCCGCGAGGACCGCGTCCGCGCCCGCCGCCACCGCCGGCGGGAAGTCGGCGAGCTTGCCCGCTCCCCCGCTCGCGATCACCGGCACGGTCACGTGCTTGCGGACCGCCGCGATCATCTCCGTGTCGTAGCCGTCCTTGGTGCCGTCCGCGTCCATCGAGTTGAGCAGGATCTCGCCCGCGCCCAGCTCGGCGGCCCGGTGCGCCCACTCGACGGCGTCGATGCCGGTGCCCTTGCGGCCGCCGTGCGTCGTCACCTCGAAGGAGCCCGAGGCCGTCCGCCGGGCGTCGACCGAGAGGACGAGCACCTGGCGGCCGAAGCGCTCCGCGATCTCCTGGATCAGCTCGGGGCGTGCGATGGCCGCGGTGTTGACGCCCACCTTGTCGGCCCCGGCCCGCAGCAGCTTGTCGACGTCCTCGGCCGCACGGACGCCGCCGCCGACGGTGAGGGGGATGAAGACCTGCTCGGCGGTGCGGCGCACCACGTCGTAGGTGGTCTCCCGGTTGCCCGAGGAGGCGGTGATGTCGAGGAAGGTCAGCTCGTCGGCGCCCTCGGCGTCGTACAGCTTGGCCATCTCGACGGGGTCGCCGGCGTCCCGCAGGTTCTGGAAGTTCACGCCCTTGACGACCCGCCCGTTGTCCACGTCCAGGCAGGGGATCACGCGTACGGCGAGGCTCATGCGCCCTCACCCCGGTAGGCCTCGACCTCGACCTCGACGACCAGGCTGGGGTCCACGAAGCCCGAGACGATGATCATCGACGCGGCCGGGCGGACGGCGTCGAACAGCTCCTTGTGGGCGCGGCCGACCTCGTCCACGTCCCGGGCGTGGGTGATGTACATCCGGGTGCGGACCACGTCCTCCGGGCCCAGACCGAGCTGCTTCAGGGCGTCGAAGGCCACGCGGAAGGAGTTCACCGTCTGGTCGTACGGGCCTCCGCCGGCGATCTGGCCGCCGACCACCGACGTACAGCCCGCGACGAGGACCAGACCGTTCGGCAGCTCCACCGCGCGGGAGTAGCCGAACTGCTCCTCCCAGGGGGCCCCGGTGACGACCTTCTTCACGCCGTCGGTCATACGGAAGCCACCGCCTCCAGGGCCTCTTCGAGGGTGAACGCCTTGGCGTACAGCGCCTTGCCGACGATCGCGCCCTCGACGCCGAGCGACACCAGGCCGGACAGGGCCCGCAGGTCGTCCAGGGACGACACGCCGCCGGAGGCGACGACGGGCTTGTCGGTGGCCGCGCAGACGTTCTTCAGGAGCTCCAGGTTGGGGCCCTGGAGGGTGCCGTCCTTGGCGATGTCGGTGACGACGTAGCGGGAGCAGCCCTCGGAGTCGAGGCGGGCGAGCGTCTCGTAGAGGTCGCCGCCGTCGCGGGTCCAGCCGCGGCCGCGCAGCGTCGTGCCGCGCACGTCGAGGCCGACGGCGATCTTGTCGCCGTGCTCGGCGATGACCTTCGCCACCCACTCGGGGGTCTCCAGGGCGGCGGTGCCGAGGTTGACGCGGGTGCAGCCGGTGGCGAGGGCGGCGGCCAGGGAGGCGTCGTCGCGGATGCCGCCGGAGAGCTCGACCTTGATGTCCATGGCCTGGGCGACCTCGGCGATCAGTTGCCGGTTGTCACCGGTGCCGAAGGCGGCGTCGAGGTCGACGAGGTGCAGCCACTCGGCGCCGGAGTTCTGCCAGGCGAGGGCCGCTTCGAGCGGGGAGCCGTAGGAGGTCTCGGTGCCGGACTCGCCGTGCACCAGGCGGACGGCCTGGCCGTCGCGGACGTCGACGGCGGGGAGGAGTTCAAGCTTCTGAGCCATGATCAGAGGGTCTCGATCCAATTGGTGAGGAGCTGGGCTCCGGCGTCGCCGGACTTCTCGGGGTGGAACTGGGTGGCCCACAGGGCGCCGTTCTCGACGGCCGCGACGAAGGGCTCGCCGTGGGTGGCCCAGGTGACCTTGGGGGCGCGGATGTTCTTGTTGCCGACCTCGAGGGTCCACTCGCGCACCGCGTAGGAGTGCACGAAGTAGAACCGGGCGTCGGCGTCGAGGTCCGCGAACATCTCGGTGCCCTGCGGCGCGTCGACCGTGTTCCAGCCCATGTGGGGGACGACGGGGGCGTTCAACGGCTCGACCGTACCGGGCCACTCGTCGAGGCCCTCGCTCTCCACGCCGTGCTCGAAGCCGTGCGCGAAGAGGATCTGCATGCCGACGCAGATGCCCATGACGGGGCGGCCGCCGGAGAGCCGGCGGCCGATGATCCAGTCGCCGCGCGCGTCCTTCAGCCCCCGCATGCAGGCGGAGAAGGCGCCGACACCGGGGACGAGGAGTCCGTCGGCGTTCATCGCGGTGTCGTAGTCGCGGGTGATCTCGACGTCGGCGCCGACCCGGGCGAGGGCGCGCTCGGCCGAGCGCACGTTGCCGAAGCCGTAGTCGAAGACGACGACCTTCCTGGGGGTGCTCGAGGTCATGCCCACACGTCCAGCCGCAGCACACCGGCGGTGAGGCACATCGCGGCGCCGAAGGCGACGAGCACGACGAGGCCCTTGGGCATCTGCTGCTTGACGAAGGAGTAGATGCCGCCGAGCAGGAAGAGCCCGACGACGATGAGGATGGTGGAGAGGCCGTTCACGGTCAGAGCGCGCCCTTCGTGGAGGGGAGGATTCCGGCGGCGCGCGGGTCGCGCTCGGAGGCGTAGCGGAGGGCGCGGGCGAACGCCTTGAACTGGCACTCCACGATGTGGTGGGCGTTGCGCCCGTACGGGACGTGGATGTGCAGCGCGATCTGGGCCTGGGCGACGAAGGACTCGAAGATGTGACGGGTCATCGTGGTGTCGTACGAGCCGATCATCGGCGCCATGTTCTCGGGCTCGGTGTGCACGAGGTACGGGCGGCCGGAGAGGTCGACGGTCACCTGGGCGAGCGACTCGTCCAGCGGGACGGTGCAGTTGCCGAAGCGGTAGATGCCGACCTTGTCGCCGAGGGCCTGCTTGAAGGCGGCACCCAGGGCGAGGGCGGTGTCCTCGATGGTGTGGTGCGAGTCGATGTGGAGGTCGCCGTCGGTCTTGACCGTGAGGTCGAACAGACCGTGCCGGCCGAGCTGGTCGAGCATGTGGTCGTAGAAGCCGACCCCGGTCGACACGTCGACCTTTCCGGTGCCGTCGAGGTCGATCTCGACGACGACGGAGGTCTCCTTGGTGGTGCGCTCTACGCGGCCTACGCGGCTCATCGCTGCTGCTCCTTCATCAATTCACGAACCGCGTCGAGGAACGCGTCGTTCTCTTCGGGGGTGCCCGCGGTGACCCGCAGCCATCCCGGTACGCCGTTGTCCCGGACCAGGACGCCCCGGTCGAGGATCCGCTGCCAGGCCTCGTGGGTGTCGGGGAACTTCCCGAACTGCACGAAGTTGGCGTCCGAGTCGGTGACCTCGTAGCCGATCCCCCGCAGCTCGGTGACGAGCCGGTCGCGCTCGGCCTTGAGCTGCTCGACGTACCCGAGGAGGGTGTCGGTGTGCTCCAGGGCGGCGAGCGCGGTCGCCTGGGTGACGGCGGAGAGGTGGTACGGCAGCCGGACCAGCTGGACGGCGTCGACCACGGCCGGGTGGGCGGCGAGGTAGCCGAGCCGCAGTCCGGCGGCGCCGAAGGCCTTGGACATGGTCCGGGAGACCACCAGGTTCGGACGGGCCTCGATGAGGGGCAGCAGCGAGTCCCGGTGGCTGAACTCCACGTACGCCTCGTCCACGACGACCATCGAGGGCTTGGCCGCCTGGGCCGCCTCGTACAGGGCGACGACGGTGTCGGCGGCGACCGCGGTGCCGGTGGGGTTGTTCGGCGAGGTGACGAACACGACGTCGGGCCGGTGCTCGGCGATGGCCGCGGCGGCGGCCTCCACGTCGATGGTGAAGTCCTCGTTGCGCGGGCCCGAGATCCAGCCGGTGCCGGTGCCGCGGGCGATCAGGGCGTGCATCGAGTACGAGGGCTCGAAGCCGATCGCGGTACGGCCCGGGCCGCCGAAGGTCTGCAGCAGCTGCTGGAGGACCTCGTTGGACCCGTTGGCCGCCCAGACGTTCTCGGCGGTGACCCGGTGCCCGCCGGTGCGGGTGAGGTAGCGGGCGAGTTCGGTACGGAGCTCGACCGCGTCCCGGTCGGGGTAGCGGTTGAGGGTACGGGCGGCCTCGGCGACGCGCTCCGCGATGCGGGCGACGAGCGGCTCGGGCAGCGGGTACGGGTTCTCGTTGGTGTTCAGCTGGACGGGGACGTCGAGCTGGGGCGCGCCGTAGGGGGACTTGCCCTTCAGCTCGTCCCGGACGGGGAGGTCGTCGATCCGGATCTCGGTCACTTCTGGGGGACCTTCCATCCGAACCTCGCCTTGATCGCGGCGCCGTGGGCGGGGAGGTCCTCCGCCTCGGCGAGGGTCACCACGTGTTGTGCCACGTCGGCGAGCGCGTCGCGCGTGTAGTCCACGATGTGCACCCCGCGCAGGAAGGACTGCACGGAGAGGCCCGAGGAGTGGCAGGCGCAGCCGCCGGTGGGCAGGACGTGGTTGGAGCCCGCGCAGTAGTCGCCGAGGGAGACGGGCGCCCAGGGGCCGACGAAGATCGCGCCGGCGTTGCGGACGCGGTCGGCGACGGCCGGGGCGTCGCGGGTCTGGATCTCCAGGTGCTCCGCGCCGTAGGCGTCGACGACCTTGAGGCCGTCGGCCAGGTCGCGGACGAGGACGATCGCGGACTGGCGGCCGGCCAGGGCAGGGACGATCCGGTCGTCGACGTGCTTGGAGGCGGCGACCTGGGTCTTCAGCTCGGCCTCGGTGGCGGCGGCCAGCTCGTCCGAGTCGGTGACGAGGACGGAGGCGGCCATCGGGTCGTGCTCGGCCTGGCTGATGAGGTCGGCGGCGACGTGCACGGGGTCGGCGGTGGAGTCCGCGAGAATCGCGATCTCCGTCGGGCCGGCCTCGGCGTCGATGCCGATCCGGCCCTTGAGGAGGCGCTTGGCGGCGGCCACGTAGATGTTGCCGGGGCCGGTGACCAGGTTGACGGGGGCGCAGCCGGACCCGGCGTCGGCGCCGTCCGCGCTGCTCAGGGTCCCGTAGGCGAACATGGCGATCGCCTGGGCGCCGCCGGCGGCGTAGACCTCGTCGACGCCGAGCAGGGCGCAGGCGGCGAGGATCGTCGGGTGCGGGAGCCCGCCGAAGTCCTTCTGCGGGGGCGAGGCGACGGCCACGCCCTCGACGCCGGCCTCCTGGGCCGGGACGACGTTCATCACGACGGAGGACGGGTAGACCGAGCGGCCGCCCGGCACGTACAGACCGACGCGCTCGACCGGGATCCACTTCTCGGTGACCGTGCCGCCGGGGACGACCTGGGTGGTGTGGGTGGTGCGCCGCTGCTCGCGGTGCACCATGCGGGCGCGCCGGATGGACTCCTCGAGGGCGGCGCGGACGGCCGGGTCGAGCTCGTCGAGGGCGCGGTCGATCGCCTCGGTGGGGACGCGCAGGCCCGGGACACGGACGCCGTCGAATTTCTCCCCGTAGTCGATCACCGCGGCCGCGCCATGATGCCTGACGTCCTCGCAGATCGGCCGCACCGTCTCCAGGGCGGCTTCCACGTCGAACTCGGCACGGGGCAGCAGGTCGCGCAGGGCGGAACCCTCGGGGAGGGCCTCGCCGCGCAGATCGATTCGAGAGATCACGGGTCAATTCTCTCAGACGGCCCACAGCGCCGGACGCCCGTATCAATGGCTGATACGGGCCACACTGGCGTCTTGTCGCCACTCCTGACCGTTAGCGTTCAGCCCGTCACTCAGCGGGAAGAACGGCTGTACGAATCCACGGGACCACCGGAGACCGAACGACACCGGAGTCGCGGAATCGTGCGAGCGGATCGTGGACATGAGGGGGGCGGCGGTGACCGAGCCGCACGAGGACGGGATGCCGGACGGTCTCACAGGCCCGGAGCGGGCGGTGTGGCGGGCGTTCGTCGTCGGCAGGACGTGCGATCTCACGGAGGGGATCGCCGAGCGGGACGACCCCTTCGGGGAACGGGACTGGGGGGAGGAGCGGAGCGTCCGCGCCGATGTGGTGGCGCTGCTGCTGCTCGCCGGACCGCCGGCCAGATCCGGGCGGGTGGCAGCGCTGAAGCTGCGCGGCGTGCGGATCACCGGCGTGCTGAACCTGGCGGGCGGGACGATAGGGCCGTACGTGGAGCTGCACGGCTGCCGGTTCGACGGCGAGGTGGTGCTGCCGGAGGCCCGGTTCGGCACACTGCGGATGGTCGAGTGCGCCCTGCCGCGCCTGGAGGCGGCCCGGCTGCACACCGAGGGGGACCTGCACCTGCCCCGCTGCCGGGTGCGGTGGGGCATCCGGCTCACCGACGCGCAGATCGGCACGGACCTGCTCGTCAACCAGATCCAGGTCTGGCCGGACCGGCGCGGCCGGGCCATCACCGCGGACGGGATGGTGGTCGCCCAGGACCTCCAGGCCGAGCTGATCGAGACGTACGGGGAACTGAGCCTGCGCGGGGCGAAGATCGGCGTGTCGCTCAGTCTGCGGGGCAGTGTGCTGCGCGGCGCGCAGGGCCGCCGGGCGTTCAACGCACCGCAGCTGACGGTGGAGCGCTCGCTCTATCTGAACGCGGCCTGGGTGTACGAGGAGTCGGGGACGGCGGGGCAGAGCTCGGCCACCCCGCCCTACGGGGTGACGCCCGCCCAGGGCGCCCACCGCAAGCCGGTCGAGTTCCACGGCGGGGTCCGGCTCGACGACGGGCGCTTCGGTGACGCGGTGGACCTCCACCACGCCCGGTTCCTGCTCAGCGGGGCGCGCCGGGAGGAGGTCTCGCTGCGCCGGATCGTCACCCCGGAGCTCCGGTTCAGCGGCGAGCGTCCGGAGGAGGGACGCGTCGTGCTCAACGGCGCGAAGGTCGTCACCCTGATCGACCTGTCGACCAGCTGGCCGGGGCCCGGCGGGCTCGCGATGGGCGGCTTCGCCTACGAGAACCTCGTGCCGTACGGGCACTTCCCGCTGGCCCGGCGCCTGGAGTGGGTGGCGGCGGCGACCCCGGAGTACGCCCCCGAGCCGTACGAACGCCTGGCGACGGTCCTGCGGGGCAGCGGGGAGGACGCCGACGCCCGCGAGGTGCTGCTGGCCAAGCAGCGGCGCAGACGCGAGACCCTCCCGGTGGCGGGGAAGCTCTGGGGCTACGTCCAGGACTGGACCGTGGCCTACGGCTACCGGCCGGGCCGGGCGGCGCTGTGGATGGCGGTCCTGTGGGCGGCGGGCACGGTGGCCTTCTCCCACTACCGCCCGATACCGCTGAAGGCGGAGGAGGCCCCCGAGTGGAACGGCCCGCTGTACGCGCTCGATCTACTCCTCCCGGTGATCAACCTCGGCCAGGACGGCTACTGGCGCCTGGAGGGGATGTGGCAGTGGGCGGCGGCGGTGCTGATCCTGCTGGGCTGGATCCTGGCGACGACGGTGGCGGCCGGGGCGACCCGGCTGCTGAGCAGGGGGTGAGGCGACGCGGAGGAGGATTGGTGGAGGCGGCGGGCGGCGGCGAAGGTTTGGTGAGCGGGCCGTGAGACCGGCTGCAGCGGAGGCAGGGGCCGGGGGACAATACGTTGCACCATGTCCTTGCTCCGTGCCCTGATGGGCGCCGTCCGTTCGTTCCGGCACAGCCCGCGGCCCGCCGCCGGGTTCGTGCCGGACGACGACGTGCTGCTCGACGCCCCGGACGAGCGGCTCGCACCCGCCCTGGTCGCCGCCGCCCTGGCCGACCCGGAGCCCGCGGCGAAGCTGCTCGCCACCACCCGGGACGCCGGCGAGTGGGAGGACCGCGACCGGTACGTCACCCGGTTCGCCACCTTCGCGTACAGCAGGGACGACTGGCTGACCCACTGGCTCTCCGCCGCGCCCCGCGATCCCGACGCCCTGCTCGTCACCGCGCAGCTCGCCGTCCGCCGGGCCTGGGAGTCGCCCGCGCGTGCCGAGCGGCTGCGCGAACTCACACCGCTGATCCGGGCGATGGCCGAGGAGGCGCCGCACGACCCGGTGCCGTGGCGGCTCGCCCTGGACCACGCGCGCGGGGCGCACGCCGGGCCCACCGTCTTCGAGTCGCTCTGGGAGCAGGCGGTGCGCCGCTCCCCGCACCACTACGGCTGCCATGTCGCGGCGCTCAAATACCTGTCGGCGCAGTGGTACGGCTCGCACCGGGCCGCCTTCGACTTCGCCGAACAGGCGGCCGACGACGCCGCACCGGACTCGCTCGTACGGGCGCTGCCGGTCCGTGCCGCCTACGACCGGCTCCGGGTGGCGCCGGACGCGTCCGTGCCGGACGCGCGGATCGACCGGGCGGCGGACCGGGCCCTGGTCCTGTCGGCGGTCTTCCCGACGGGCGACCCGTGGCCCGCCGAGGTCCGCAACCTGCTGGCGTACGTGCTGGTGGAGCGGGCGCGGTGGGAGGAGGCGCGGGCCGAGTTCGGCCGGATCGGGGTCCACGCGACCTCCTTCCCGTGGGGAGCCGCGCGGGGTGCCGTACGCGAGGATCCGCTGCGCAGGTTCCTCGCCGTGCGGGACATGGCCAGGACCGAGCCGGCCCGTCGTACCCCTCTGCGGGACGCCGGAGAGGGACGGGCCGGACGGGGCGGGCCCGGCGGCCATTAGGCTGACCGCTGTGACCACCGCTCGCCTGCCTCTCTTCCCGCTCAACGCGGTGCTGTTCCCGGGCCTCGTGCTGCCGCTGAACGTCTTCGAGGAGCGTTATCGCGCCATGATGCGCGAGCTGCTCACGATCGACGACTCGGAGCCGCGCCGCTTCGCCGTCGTCGCCATCCGCGACGGCCGCGAGGTCGCCCCGACGGCCCCCGGCATGCCGGACCAGACGGCGCTGCCGGAGAAGGGCCCGGCCGCGGGCTTCGGCTCCGACCCCATCCAGTCCTTCCACCGGGTCGGCTGCGTCGCCGACGCGGTGCAGATCCGGGAGCGCGCCGACGGCAGCTTCGAGGTGACGGCCACCGGCACGACCCGGGTGAAGCTGCTGTCCGTCGACGCGAGCGGGCCGTTCCTGGTCGCCGAGGTCGAAGACATCCCGGAGGAGCAGGGCGAGGAGGCCGGCAGCCTCTCCGAGGGCGTGCTGCGGGCCTTCCGCAGCTACCAGAAGCGGCTGGCCGGGGCGCGGGAGCGTTCGCTGACCACGAGCGAGCTGCCGGACGACCCGTCGGTGGTGTCGTACCTGGTCGCGGCGGCGGCGGTGCTCGACACGCCGTCGAAGCAGCGGCTGCTCCAGGCCCCGGACACGGCGACCCGGCTGCGGGAGGAGCTGACCCTGCTGCGCGCGGAGACGGCGGTCCTGCGGCATCTGCCGTCGCTGCCGGCGGTGGACCTGACGCAGGCCCCGACGTACCCGAACTGAGGAAGAACGCGCGCGTGGCGAAGAAGCAGAAGAAGAACAGCGGGGGCACCCCCGCGACGGTGGCCCTGACGGCGGCCGGCACCCCGTTCACCCTGCACGCGTACGAGCACGACCCGGCCTCCCCCTCGTACGGCGAGGAGGCGGCCGAGGCCCTCGGTGTCTCCCCTGACCGGGTGTTCAAGACCCTGGTGGCGGACGTCGACGGCGAGCTGACGGTCGCGGTGGTCCCGGTCGCCGGTCAGCTCGACCTGAAGGCCCTGGCCACGGCGGTCGGCGGCAAGCGCGCGGCGATGGCGGACCCGGCGGCGGCCGAGCGCACCACGGGCTATGTGCGGGGCGGCATCTCCCCGCTGGGGCAGCGCAAGCGGCTCCGTACGGTCCTCGACGCCTCGGCCTCGGCGCACGCGTCCATCTGCGTCTCGGCGGGCCGACGCGGCCTGGAGGTGGAGCTCTCCCCCGCGGATCTGGCCGCCCTCACCTCGGCGGTCGTGGCGCCGATCGGCCGCGCCTGACGCTCGTCGGACCACGCCGATCGGCCGCGCCTGACACTCGTCGGACCACGCTGGGCGGCGCGGCCGCCGGAGGAGCCGGGGCCGTCAGCTCCGGCCCGGTCCCCGGGTGTACGCCTTCGGCTCGTCCCACGGTTCCGGCTCCGGGTCACGCGGGCCGAAGAGGGCCGTGAGCGCCAGGTGCACGATCATCGCGGCGAGTGGCCAGGCCAGCATCGCGGCGGCCCCCAGGTTCAGTTCGAGCGGCGCCTCGAAGGCCACGTTCGGGCCGACCGCCTTCGCGTGGGCGACGACGTCGCTCGTCGGGCCGAAGTACGTCCCGAGGCCCCAGGCGAGCAGCGAGCCGAGGCCGCCGCCGAGCGCGAGGCCGAGCACCAGCGGGACACCGCCCTTGCGGCGGGCGAGGAAGACGACGAGCGCGGCGACCGCGCCGAAGGCCAGCGCGAGCAGGACAAACGTTCCGTCCGAGCCGATCGCCGCCTCCCCCTCCGAGTTGCGGAGGTAGACGCCCTTGCCGTCCGAGATGAGCAGGATCCGCGAGGCCAGGTTCAGCCACAGCACTCCGAGCACCGCTCCGGCGAGCGCCGAGACGAGGGTCACCAGAACGCCCTGGAGGACCTCGCGCGCCGTGATCGGGTCCCCGGCCGGGCCGAGCATCGGCGGGGGCGGCGGCGGCCAGTCGGGGTCGTGCGGCGATGGCTGGTGAGGCGGAGTCAGGGGTGCGGTCACCCCGCCATCGTGCCAGGTGTGTCCGTGGCCCGCCTCAGCGGACGGCGGCCCGCCGGTACGCCCAGGTGGCGACGGACAGGGAGACCACGCCGACCGCCCCGCACACGGCGAGGTCCAGGGCGACGGCCGCCCAGTCGGGACGGGTGTCGAAGGTGCGGGCCAGGGCCTCCACGCCGTACGTCGACGGCAGCAGGTCCCGGGCCCAGCCGATGGGCCCCGGCAGCCGCTCCGCCGGGAGCACCCCGAGGAGCAGCGCCGCGGACATGCCGAGCTGGCCGAGGAGGGTGGCCAGCTCCTGCCGGGGCGCGAGGAGCCCGAGGGCCGCGCCGAGGCCGGCGAGCGCGGCGCCGGCGAGCGGGACGACGGCGACGAGGATCCAGAGGTGGCTCAGCGGCAGCCCGAAGAGCACGGAGCCGGTCACGGCGGTGACGGCGGTCCCGGGCACGGTGAAGGAGGCGTACGCGCCCGCGGCGCCGAGCACGACGGCGGCGGGCGGCACGGGCAGCGTGGCGTAGTGGTCGAGGCCGCCGGTGGCCCGCAGCTGGCCGAAGTACTGGGCGAGCAGGTTGAGCGCGACGAAGGCGACGACGAGGACGGTGGAGCCGGCCACGACGGCGCGCGCCTCTGATCCCCCGTCGACGACCCCGCGCATCAGGACCATGATCCCGATGGACTGGAAGGTGGCCACGAAGAGGAGCGGGATGCGGGCGACCCGGGCACGGGAGAGCTGCGCCCGGTAGACGGCGGCCAGGGCCGGCAGCAGCCGGGCGCGCGGGGCGAGGGGGGCGGCCTCGTCCTCGGCGGTGGCGCCGGCGCGGACGGAAGGCGCGCCGGTCGGCAGGACCTCTGCGGGCACGGTGCTCACTGCGTACAGCTCCAGGGGGTGACAGGCGGTACGGGCAGTACGTGCGGGAGTCGGTTCCGGTGACGCGCGGCGCGGGCGTGGGGTACTACCGGGAGGGTCATGCCTTCACCAGTCCCTCGGTCGCGCCGCCCAGCGCCAGGTACACGTCCTCCAGGCTGGGCGTGGCCAGGGTGAAGTCGTCGAGCGCGGCGAACGCGGCGCCGCCGGTGACGGTGGCGACGGCGGCGCGGGCCGCGTCGGGGGCGAGCCGGAGGATCCAGCGCCGGCCCGTCTCCTGGGCCCGTTCGCGCAGCGCGGCGACCTCGGGGAGGTGGAGCGGGGCGGATTCGCGCCAGACCAGTTCGACGCGGACCTCGCCGGCGACGCGTTCCTTGAGTCCGGCGGGCGTGTCGCAGGCGATGACCCGGCCGTGCTCGAGGACGGCGACCCGGTCGAGGACGGTCTCGGCCTCGATGACGTTGTGGGTGACGAGCAGCACCGTGGCGCCCTGTTCGGCGCGCCGCCGGTCGACGGCCGCCCAGACGGCGCGGCGGGCGACGGGGTCCATGCCCGTGGTGGGCTCGTCGAGGACGAGGACGGGGCGTTCGCCGACGAGCGCGGTGGCGAAGCAGGCGAGCCTGCGCTGTCCGCCGGAGAGCTTCTTGAGGGGCCGGGAGGCGAGTGCGCCGAGGCCGAGTTCGTCCAGGACGGCGTCGCGCTCGGCGCGCGCGTCGCGGGCGGTGAGGCCGCGCAGCCGGCCGGTGGTCTCGGCGGCGAGGGCGACGGTCAGCTCGTCGAGGGCGGTGGACTCCTGGCCGAGGTAGGCGAGGAGGCGGGACGCCCGCTCGGGGTGCCGCACGAGGTCGTGGCCGAGGAGCCGGACGCTGCCGGAGTCGGGCCGCATGAGTCCGGTGAGCTGGCGGACCAGGGTCGACTTGCCCGCGCCGTTGGGGCCGAGCAGCCCGAAGATCTCGCCGCCGCGCACGTCGAGGCTGATCCCGTCGGTGGCCCGCACCTCGGGAGTCGCCGGCGCACCGCGCCCGCCGCGCGTGGCGGGGTACGTCTTGACCAGATCCCGCACCACGCACACCGTACTCACGGGGGAAGAGCCTACGGGGTCGCCGGGCC
Source organism: Streptomyces sp. NBC_00691 (assembly GCF_036226665.1). NCBI lineage: Bacteria > Bacillati > Actinomycetota > Actinomycetes > Kitasatosporales > Streptomycetaceae > Streptomyces > Streptomyces sp. NBC_00691. Next base: position 2,260,936 of record NZ_CP109007.1, read on the forward strand.
CGCTCCGGGCGCGGGGGCGTGTTCGGCGGCGGCCCGGACGTCGATCTCGCGCCAGAATCCCGCCCGGATCGCATAGCGGTCGTGCTCGTCGATCTGGTCGTCCTTGTGGGCGAGCAGACCGAATCGGGCGGCGTAGCGGAGGAGTTCGCCGTCGATGCGGTGCGGGATGCGGGGGTAGAGGGTGGACAGCTTCTGGACGTGGCTCTGCTCGGGGAGCCTTTCCATCCACCGCCGCGCGAACACCTGTCCGACCTCGAAGGGGTCTCCGCCGACGGTGGTGATGTCCTCCTCGCGGTCCGCCCAGCGCTGCTCGGCGCTGGTGAGGGCGGCGAGGGTGGGCAGGGAGGCGGTCTCGGCCGGTTCACCGAGGGGGGTGGCGGCGCGCTCGACCCAGCCCCGGTCGGAGGACCAGCGGAGCGCGCTGGCGCCCTGGGACACGGGACCGCCCGGGGCGGGGGTGGCACCGGGGGCGCGCAGTCCCGCCAGGTCCTTGGGGGTGGGGACGCCCTTGCCGGAGGCCGGGGCGGGGACGCCGCTCCCGTGGCCGCGGTCGTGCTCGTCCTCGCGGAGGTGGCCGTTGGCACCCGCGTGGCCGTTGCCGTGGTGGACGTGGCCGTTGCCGCCGGTGCCGTGACCGTCGGAGCCCTCCCCGCGCGCCCCGGCGGCGGCCGCCGCCTCCGCGGCCCGTTCGGCGGAGGCGGCGAGGGCCGCCTCGGGCAGCGGCGCGGAGAGGATGGCGGCGATCTCGGGGCGCGGGGCGGGCGGGGGCGAGCAGATCCCGGTGAGGTCCTTGGCGCGGACGGCCCGGGTGATCCAGGCCCGGTCGAGGACCCGCCGTTCGTCGGCCTCGGCGACCAGGTCCTCCGACTGGTTGTAGTCGCCGTCGGCGGCCTGGACGGCCCAGAGGTGGACGGCGACGCCGTGCTCCTTGGCGGACATCAGTCCGGGCAGCAGGTCGCCGTCGCCGGTGACGAGCACGATGTCGGAGCAGGCCCGGTTCCTGGCGAGCTCGGTCAGCTCGGTGTGCATCGCCGCGTCGACGCCCTTCTGCGCCCAGCGTCCGTCGCTCCGCGTCAGCGCGCCGAGCCGGACGGTGACCCGGGGCATCACGCGCAGTCTCCGGTGCTCCGGCTGGGGCACCCGGTCGGGCGCCCCGTCGAACCAGTAGATCCGCAGCAGGGGCAGCGCGGTCTCGGCCTCGGCGCGCTGGCGCAGCTGCTGGATGAGCCCGGCGTGATCGACGGTGATCCTGGAGCGGGCCGGTTCCCCGGCGAGAAGACTGGCGGCAGCTCCCAGCAGGTAGCCGGCATCCACCAGGACGACGCAGCGGTCCACGTGTTCCACCCTCTTTCGGGAACCTCGGGATCGGAAGTTGCTTCGGATTTCCTTCGAGTCTGCCCGAAGGGCGGGGGCTCGACGGTCGGAACTGGATCATCGGCGTGGCGGATGTCACGTTCCCCCGGGCCTCACGCTCCGTAATGATCCAAAATGCGGCGGTTCGGACCATATGTGAGTCTGACAGCGGCCCTGGCCCCTAGGACCCTTTGAGGAGGCATCCCCATGGCCAAGAACCGCAACCAGAACCGCAGTCAGAAGCAGCAGTCCCCCGCCGAGCGCGGCGCCCAGCAGGCGCAGCAGTCGGCGATGGAGTCCGAGGCGTCGCAGCGCGCGTCGCAGGTGCTGCCGAGCGATGTCGCCCGCAAGGGCCGTCAGAAGCGCTTCGGCCACAACTGACGGCCTCCGCGTACGGCAAAGGGGCGCGCCCGTGACGACGGGCGCGCCCCTTGCGCGTGCTGCGGGGGTCCCGTCGGGCCGGTCGGCCGGACGGGACGGGTGATCAGCCGGCCAGGCAGGCCGGGCCGAGCAGCACCTTCAGGTCGCCGAAGAGCGCCGGGTCGGCCGTCACCCGGTGCCGGTCGAGACGGAGCACGGTGGTGGTGCGGGGGCCCTGGAGCTTGATCCGTACCTCGGTGTTGCCCTTGTGGTGGCCCAGGATCTCGCCGAGGCGGGTGACCATCGGCGGGGTCACCTTGACGGTGGGGATGGTGAGGATCACCGGCGCGTTGGTCCCGGCGTTCGAGAGGTCGGGGACCATCAGCTCCATGGCGACGAGGCGGGGCACGTCCTCGCGCTTGTCGAGCCGGCCCTTGACGAAGACGACCGTGTCCTCGACGAGCTGGGTGGAGACCAGCTGGTAGGTGGCCGGGAAGAACATGCACTCGATGGAGCCGGCGAGGTCCTCGACGGTGGCGATGGCCCAGGCGTTGCCCTGCTTGGTCATCTTCCGCTGGAGGCCGGAGATGATGCCGCCGATGGTGACGACCGCGCCGTCGGAGTGCTCGCCGCCGGTGAGCTGGGAGATCGCCGCGTCCGTCTTGTCGGACAGGACGTGCTCGATGCCGAAGAGCGGGTGGTCGGAGACGTACAGGCCGAGCATCTCGCGCTCCTGGGCGAGCAGGTAGGACTTCTCCCACTCGACGTCGGAGAACTCGACGTCGAGGCCGAAGCCGGGCTCGTCGGTGGCCTCGTCGCCCATGCCGCCGAACAGGTCGAACTGTCCCTCGGCCTCCTTGCGCTTGACCGCCACCACGTTGTCGATCATCGGCTCGTGGTGGGCGACCAGGCCCTTGCGGGTGTGGCCCATCTCGTCGAAGGCGCCGGCCTTGATCAGCGACTCGACGGTCCGCTTGTTGCAGACGACGGCCTCGACCTTGTCGAGGAAGTCGGGGAAGGAGGAGTACTTCCCCTTCGCCTTGCGCGATTTGATGATCGACTCGACGACGTTGGTGCCGACGTTGCGGACGGCGGAGAGGCCGAAGAGGATCACGTCGTCGCCCTGGGCGGCGAAGTTCGACTCGGACTCGTTCACGTTCGGCGGGAGCACCTTGATGCCCATGCGGCGGCACTCGTTGAGGTAGATCGCGGACTTGTCCTTGTCGTCCTTGACCGAGGTGAGCAGTCCCGCCATGTACTCGGCCGGGAAGTTGGCCTTGAGGTAGGCGGTCCAGTAGGAGACCAGGCCGTACGCGGCGGAGTGGGCCTTGTTGAAGGCGTAGCCGGCGAAGGGGACCAGGACGTCCCAGAGCGCCTTGATGGCCTCGTCGCTGAAGCCCTTGCCCTTGGCTCCGGCCTCGAAGATGACGAAGTTCTTCGCCAGTTCGTCGGGCTTCTTCTTGCCCATCACGCGGCGGAGGATGTCGGCCTCGCCGAGCGAGTAGCCGGCGATGATCTGGGCGGCCTTCTGCACCTGCTCCTGGTACACGATGAGGCCGTAGGTGACCGCGAGCACCTCTTCGAGCGGCTTCTCCAGCTCGGGGTGGATCGGGGTGATCTCCTGCTGCGCGTTCTTGCGCAGGGCGTAGTTCGTGTGCGAGTTCATGCCCATCGGGCCCGGCCGGTACAGGGCGGACACGGCGGAGATGTCTTCGAAGTTGTCGGGCTTCATCAGCCGCAGCAGCGAGCGCATGGGGCCGCCGTCGAACTGGAAGACGCCGAGGGTGTCACCGCGCTGGAGCAGTTCGAAGGTCTTGGGGTCGTCGAGCGGCAGGGCCAGGAGGTCGAGGTCGATCCCCTTGTTGGCCTTCACCATCTTGACGGCGTCGTCCATGATCGTGAGGTTGCGCAGGCCCAGGAAGTCCATCTTGAGCAGGCCGAGCGACTCGCACTGCGGGTAGTCCCACTGCGTGATGGTGACGCCGTCGGTGTGCCGCACCCAGATCGGCGCGTGGTCGACGATCGGCTCGCTGGACATGATCACGCCGGCCGCGTGCACGCCCATCTGGCGGACCAGGCCCTCGACGCCCCGGGCGGTGTCGATGACCTTCTTGACGTCCGGCTCGTTCTCGTACATCGCGCGGATCTCGCCGGCCTCGCTGTACCGCGGGTGCGAGGGGTCGGTGATGCCGTTGAGGTCGATGCCCTTGCCGAGGACGTCGGCGGGCATGGCCTTGGTGAGCCGGTCGCCCATGGCGTACGGGTAGCCGAGGACGCGCGCGGAGTCCTTGATGGCGTTCTTCGCCTTGATCTTGCCGTAGGTGCCGATCATGGCGACCTTGTCGGAGCCGTACTTCTCCGTCACGTACCGGATCACCTCGACGCGCCGGCGCTCGTCGAAGTCGATGTCGACATCGGGCATCGAGATGCGCTCGGGGTTGAGGAAGCGCTCGAAGATCAGGCCGTGCGGGATCGGGTCGAGGTCGGTGATGCCCATGGCGTACGCGACGATCGAGCCGGCCGCGGAGCCTCGGCCGGGGCCCACGGCGATGCCCTGCTTCTTCGCCCACATGATGAAGTCGGCGACGACGAGGAAGTAGCCGGGGAAGCCCATCGAGATGATCGTGTCCATCTCGTACTCGACCTGCTTCATGCGGTCCTCGGGGATGCCCCCGGGGAAGCGGCGGTGCATGCCCCGCATGGTCTCCTCGCGGAACCAGGTGACCTCGGTGTACCCCTCCGGGATGTCGAACTTCGGCATGAGGTTCTTCTCGACGAACATGCCGTCGGTGCTGACCTGCTCGGCGACCAGGAGGGTGTTGCGGCAGCCCTCCTGCCAGGCGTCCGAGGAGTCCACGGCGTACATCTCGTCCGTGGACTTGAGGTAGTAGCCGGTGCCGTCGAAGCGGAAGCGGTCGGGGTCGGAGAGGTTCTTGCCGGTCTGGATGCAGAGCAGGGCGTCGTGCGCGGTCGACTCGTGCGCGTACGTGTAGTGCGAGTCGTTGGTGACCAGCGGCGGGATGCCGAGCTTCTTGCCGATCTCCAGGAGCCCGTCGCGGACCCGGCGCTCGATCTCGATGCCGTGGTCCATCAGCTCCAGGAAGTACCGCTCCTTGCCGAAGATGTCCTGGTACTCGGAGGCCGACTTGAGGGCCTCGTCGAACTGACCGAGGCGGAGCCGGGTCTGCAGTTCGCCGGAGGGACAGCCGGTGGAGGCGATGAGCCCCTCCGACCACTGGGAGATGGTCTCCTTGTCCATCCGGGGCCACTTCTGGAGCCAGCCCTCGGCGTAGGCGTCGGAGGAGAGCTTGAAGAGGTTGTGCAGTCCGGTGTTGTTCGCCGCCCAGATCGTCTTGTGGGTGTAGCCGCCGGAGCCGGAGACGTCGTCCCGCTTCTGGTGCGGCTGCCCCCACTGGATCTTCCGCTTGTTCCGCCGGGACTCGGGGGCGACGTACGCCTCGATGCCGATGATCGGCGTCACCCCGGCCTTCTTCGCCGTGTGGAAGAAGTCGTACGCCCCGTGCAGATTGCCGTGGTCGGACATCGCGATATGGGTCATGCCCATCTCGTTGCACGCGTTGAACATGTCCTTCAGCCGCGCGGCACCGTCCAGCAGCGAGTACTGGGTGTGGACGTGGAGGTGCGTGAAGGGCGGCTTGGTCACGGGGGAGGCCTCCGGCGATGAACTTCTGGGGGGACAGCGTCGAAGTCTACGTCGCCGGACTGACAGCGGCCGGGCACTCGCGGGTACCGTCACGCGTTGGGAGACAGGAACGCCTGTCCCATTTGTCTACGCATGGCTTCGTACCAGGAGGCACCTCGATGTCGGTCCCCCAGCCCACCGCCGCGGAGCGCGGTGAGCACATTCTCGCCGTCTTCGACACCGCCTTCGGCGAGCTCCTCGCCGCCGACCCCGCGGCCTTCCGCGTCAAGTTCCGGAAGATGGCCGGCTCGGCCTTCGCCTTCTACCGGGGCACGGCCTGCCTGTTCTACGCCGACCTGGAGAAGGAGGCCCACGGCGGCCCCTACCTGGACGAGCGCACCGGCCGGGTCTGGATCCACGGCGACCTGCACGCCGAGAACTTCGGCACGTACATGGACGCCAACGGGCGGCTGATCTTCAACGTCAACGACTTCGACGAGGCGTACGTCGGCCCCTTCACCTGGGACCTCAAGCGGCTCGCGGCCTCGCTCGCCCTCGTCGGCTACGCGAAGGCGCTGAGCGACGAGCAGATCAGCCATGTCGTCCGGATCTTCGCGGCCTCCTACCGGGAGCGGATCCACGCCCTGGCGACCGGCGCGAAGAACGACGAGCTGCCCCCGTTCACGCTGGACACGGCCGAGGGCGCACTGCTCGACGCGCTGCGTGACGCCCGCTCCATGACCCGCTTCGGGCTCCTCGACTCGATGACGGAGATCCGGGACTACGAGCGCCGCTTCTCCGCGGGCGGCGGCGCGATCGAGCTGGACGCGGCCGCGCGGTACAAGGTCCTGGCGGCCTTCGACGGCTACCTGGAGACCCTGCCGGAGTCCAGCCTGGCCCGCCCCGACTCGTACCGGGTCAAGGACGTGGTCGGGCGGCGCGGGATCGGCATCGGCTCGGCCGGCCTCCCCTCGTACAACATCCTCCTGGAGGGCAACAGCGACGCCCTGGAGAACGACGTCGTGATCTACCTCAAGCAGGCGCAGACCCCCGCGGTCTCCCGTCATGTGACGGACCCGGCGGTACGGGAGTACTTCCAGCACGAGGGCCACCGCACCGTGATCTCGCAGCGGGCGCTCCAGGCCCACGCCGACCCGTGGCTCGGCTGGACCGAGCTGGACGGCGCCGGTCAGCTGGTCGCGGAGGTCTCGCCGTACGCGGTGGACCTCGACTGGTCGGACATCGACGACCCCCAGGACATCGCGGCCACCGTCGCCGACCTGGGCCGGGCGACGGCGACCATGCACGCGGCGGCGGACGACTCCAGCGGGCACTCGCTGGTGCCGTTCTCGACGGAGCGGGCCATCGACGCGGCGATCGCCGCCGACGAGGACGGCTTCGCGCAGCTCCTGGTGGACTTCGCCCACACGTACGGGGCACGCGCGCGGGCCGACCACCAGATCTTCGTGGACCTCTTCCGCAACGGCCGGATCCCCGGGCTGTAGCGGATTCCCGGGGCGGCCGGGGACTCCCTCGTGACGCCGGGGGTTCCCGGGGCCGCCGGGGCCGTTCACAGACTGTCTTTAAGGGCGTTTTACGGACCGGCATGGCACACTCCACGACGATGGACATGGCAGGGACGCAGCTGAGGACGCTGCGGGCGGCGTTCTTCACGGCACTGGTCGTGACGCTGTCCGTGGCGTCCCACGTGCTGCTCTCACGCGTGCCGCTGCCGCTCGGGACGGTCGTCCCGGTCGCGGTCGGCGTCTTCGCCGTGGCGTACGCCCTGGCGGGCCGCGAGCGGGGCCTCGGCCCGATCGCCGGGCTCCTCGTCCCGCTGGAACTGGCGGCCGACACGCTCTTCACCAGCGGTCAGGCGGTCTGTTACGGCGCCGCGGGAGGCCCCGTCGCCGGATCGCTGCGCGCGGTCGGCGTGGAGATGTTCTGCGGCGGCGCCGTCGGCACCCCGCTGCCCGGCGTGGCCGCGCCCGAGAGCGGCACGGCCGCCGCGCTCCTCGACTCCCCCGCCCCGGCGCTGCCCTGGCTGCTGCTCCTGGCCCATGTGGGCGTCGGGCTCTTCGCGGCGGTCTGGCTGCGCGGCGGGGAGCGGGCGCTGGCCCGGCTGCTCGGCGCGGTGGCGGCGTTCGCGTTCCGGCCGCTGCTCCTGGTGGCGGCCCTCTTCCGTACCGGTGGCCCGGCGCCGCGCCGCGCCGGACGGCCCGCGGGGCGACCCCGGCCCTCCCGCACCCGGCTCCTCACCCACTCCGTGGGACGGCGGGGACCGCCGTGCCCGCGCCTCGCTCTCGTCTGAGCGACGCGCACCCCGGCACGCGGTACCCCTCATTTCCTCACCGTCACGGAGACCACGATCATGAGTGCACGCAACAACCAGGCCAACAAGGCTGCCGCCCGCGAGCGTCTGCGCGTCGAGCGCGAGCGCCAGGAGAAGAAGGACCGGGCCCGCCGCCGGCTCGTCGTCGGCGTCTCGGCCGTGGCCGTCCTCGCCGCCGCAGGCGGCATCGGCTACGCGGTGGTCCAGTCGAACCAGCCCTCGGCGTGGGAGTCGGCGGCGAAGGCGACCACGGTGACCGCCCCGAAGAACACCTCGGGCACGAACGGCACGACCGTCGTGGTCGGGAAGCCGGCCGCGAAGAAGACCCTGGAGCTGTACGAGGACTCGCGCTGCCCGGTCTGCTCGACCTTCGAGCAGTCCGTGGGCTCCACGGTGGAGAAGGACGTCGAGGCCGGCAAGTACAAGATCAGGTACGTCGGTGCCACGTTCATCGACGACGCGGCCACGGGCGAGGGCTCGAAGAACGCCCTCTCGGCGCTGGGCGCGGCCCTCGACGTGAGCCCCGAGGCCTTCCTGAAGTACAAGGCGGCGCTCTACTCGGCGAAGTTCCACCCGGAGGAGAACGACGACAAGTTCGCCAAGGACTCCTACCTCCTGGAGGTGGCGGACTCGGTGCCGGCCCTGAAGGGCAACGCCGCGTTCAAGAAGAACGTCGAGGACGGCACCTTCGACGCCTGGGCGATGAAGATGTCGAAGGCCTTCGACGACAGCGGGGTCACCGGCACCCCGACGCTCAAGATGGACGGCAAGGCCGTGACGGTGGCGGGCAGCGACAACCCGCCGATGACCGTGCCGGAGTTCGAGACGGCGATCGCCACGGCCCTCAAGGGCTGACCGCGACCGGGCCGCACGACCTCCCCCGCCCCCTGATCCCCGCCCGCCCGGCGGATCAGGGGGCGAAGGCCGTCCTCGGGGGTGCTCCGCGTCGGGCCCGCTCGACCGCGAGACCCGGTCCCCGCCGTCACGGCGGACGGCCACCCTCCGGAACCGCCCGCAGGAGAGCCCCCTCCTGATCCCGGGTCAGGCCGGCGCGTCCCGGGAGGCGCCACCGCCGCGGGGCCGGATGCGACCTGGGGACGACGATCCGGCGAACATTCCCGCAAGCCCCTCCCCACCCACCGTACCCGCCAGTAATCTGACTGCCCGTGACCAGTCGATTCATATCCTCCGCCCCCACGCGGCGCACGGTCGTCAAGGCCGCCGCCGTCACCGCCGTCACGGCGCCCGCCCTCCTCGGCGCGGCAGGCGCGGCCCACGCGGCCCCCGGGGCCCCCGCGTTCCTCCACGGCGTCGCCTCCGGCGACCCGCTGCCCGACGGCGTCCTGCTCTGGACGCGCGTCACCCCCACCCCCGAAGCCGTGCCCGGCTCCGGCCTCGGCCCCGACGTCCCGGTCGGCTGGGAGCTCGCCGAGGACCGCGGCTTCGCGCGGATCGTGGCCTCCGGCACGACCACGGCGAGCGCGGGCTCCGACCACACGGTGAAGGCGGACGTCCGGGGCCTGCGCCCGGCCACCTCCTACTGGTTCCGCTTCACCGCGGGATCCACCGTCTCCCCCACCGCTCGCACCCGCACCACGCCGGCCGTCGACGCCACCGCGCCCGGCGTCCGGTTCGGCGTGGTCTCCTGCGCCAACTGGGAGGCCGGCCACTTCTCCGCGTACCGCCATCTCGCCGCCCGCGCGGACCTGGACGCGATCCTCCACCTCGGCGACTACGTGTACGAGTACGGCAGCGGCACCTACCCGGAGGCGAAGTACACCGTCCGGCAGCACGAGCCGCGTCACGAGACCGTCTCGCTGGCCGACTACCGCACCCGGCACGGCCACTACAAGACGGACGCCGACCTCCAGGCGCTGCACGCGGCCCACCCGGTCGTCGCCATCTGGGACGACCACGAGTTCGCCAACGACGCCTGGTCGGGCGGGGCCGAGAACCACACCCCCGGCGCCGAGGGCGACTGGGCGGCCCGGGTCGCGGCGGCCAAGCGGGCCTACTTCGAGTGGATGCCGGTCCGTACGTCGACCGAGGGCACGGTCTTCCGGCGGCTGCGCTTCGGCAAGCTGGCCGATCTGCACCTGCTCGACCTGCGTTCGTTCCGCTCCGCCCCGGCGAAGGCCGGCAGCGGTTCGGTCGACGACCCGGAGCGCAGCATCACCGGCCGCGCCCAGCTGGACTGGCTGAAGTCCGGCCTCGCGGGCTCGGACGCGACCTGGCAGCTGGTCGGCACCTCGGTGATGATCTCGCCGGTCGCCTTCGGCGCCCTGCCCGCCCATCTCCTGGAGCCGCTCGCCGAGCTGATGGGCCTGCCGAAGGAGGGGCTCGCGGTCAACGCCGACCAGTGGGACGGCTACACGGACGACCGCAAGGAGCTGCTCGGGCACCTCACCTCCCGGGGGATCCGCAACACGGTCTTCCTGACCGGCGACATCCACATGGCCTGGGCCAACGACGTCCCGGTGAAGGCGGCGACGTACCCCTTCTCGGCCTCCGCCGCGACGGAGTTCGTGGTCACATCGGTGACCTCGGACAACCTGGACGACCTGCTGCACGTGGCCCCGGGGACGCTCTCGGTGGTGGCCGCCGGCGCCGTGAAGGCCGCCAACCGGCACGTGAAGTGGGTGGACATGGACCACCACGGATACGGCGTGCTCGACGTGACCGCCGAGCGCTCGCAGATGGACTACTACACGGTCTCCGACAAGGCGGACCCGGACGCGACGACGTCCTGGGCACGCTCCTACCGGACGCTGAGCGGAACGCAGCGTGTCGAGCGGGTGTACCAGCCGGTGCGCTGAGGTTCCCCTGACACCTCATTAGCGATGCTTTTCAGCCATGATCCCTTCTGTTAACGGGAGATCACATCGCTACGGCGGGTGGCTGATTTCGGAGATCGAATCCGGACACACCACCCGCCTCCGTCACCCCGGCTGTTACGTCGAGATCTCAAACTCCGGAAGCAGCGCAAGATTTTCTTCCCGATGCCCTGAATTGCCCCCTGAATGATTGGGCTTGATCACTCCTCAACAGTGTCTGACATGGACGCGTAATCTCCCCGGCGTGGCGGAGGAAGTTCCTCCCCCCACCCCCCACGAGGAGTCACCATGCGTGCTCTTGTCCGCATATCCCCGCGTATGTCACGTCGGATGCTCGGTACGGCCGTCATGGCCGGAACCCTGGCCCTTGCCCCGCTCTCCGCCCCGGTCGCGAGCGGCACCACCGCGACCCTGGCCGGCGCCTCCGCCGAGAAGTGCGCGGACGACGCCGGCGCCCTCTCCGGCGCCCGCAAGGCGCGCGGCGCCGGCGGCCACGCCGCGGAGCCGAACGAGGTCACGGCCGCCAAGGCCGCGGCCATGGACGCCGATTTCAAGAAGAAGCTGTCCGCGGCCCGTTCCGAGGCCCGCCTCGGCGCCTCCGCCGGCAGAGCCGCCGCGGCGGTGAACATCCCCGTCTACTTCCACGTCATCCACTCCGGAACGACGGGCAAGCTCTCCGCGAGCGCGATCACCGGCCAGATGAACGTCCTGAACGCGGCCTACGCGGGCCAGGGCACCGGCAACGTGAACACCAACTTCCAGTTCACCCTGGCCGGTACCGACTACACGGACAACGCGTCCTGGTACAACCTGTCCTCGGGCTCCACCGCCGAGAAGCAGATGAAGCAGACCCTCCGCAAGGGCGGCGCGGGCGCGCTGAACTTCTACACCGCCAACCTGGGCGGCGGCCTCCTCGGCTGGGCGACCTTCCCGTCCTCGTACGCCTCGCAGCCGTCCATGGACGGTGTCGTCGTCCTCGACGCCTCGCTCCCGGGCGGCTCCGCGGCCAACTACAACCAGGGCGACACCGCCACCCACGAGGTCGGCCACTGGATGGGCCTCTACCACACCTTCCAGGGCGGCTGCAGCGGCAGCGGTGACGGCGTCGCCGACACCCCGGCCGAGAAGAGCCCCGCCTACGAGTGCCCGACCGGCCGTGACACCTGCACCAACAAGGCCGGCGTGGACCCGATCCACAACTTCATGGACTACACGTACGACGCCTGCATGTACCAGTTCACCTCGGGCCAGGTGACCCGGATGAACGACTACTGGACGGCGTACCGCGCCTGATCCGGCCGGACACGGGTGTGGCCCCCGGGGGAACTCCCCCGGGGGCCACACCCGTTCACCGTGGTCCTACAGGCTGTCCAGGAAGGCCAGCGCCACCGACCACGTCCGCTCGGCCGACTCCTGGTCCCAGTCGGGCAGCTCCCGGTCGGTGTACACGTGCCCCGCGCCCGGGTAGCGGTAGATCTCGACGTCCGCCCCGGCCTTGCGCATCTGCAGGTACCAGGAGGACAGCCAGTCGTGCGTCTCGAACGGGTCGGGATCGGCCACGTGCAGCTGCACCGGCAGCTCGTCCACCACGGCCGACTCCGCGAGGTCGGAGGTGCCGTGGAAGAGCAGCAGCCCGCGCGCCTTCTCGTCGCCGAGCGCCAGGGTCTGCGCGATGGAGGCCCCGAGCGAGAGGCCCATGTAGACCAGACCGCGCTCGGAGTACGGGGCGGCGGCGAGGACCGCCCGCTTCAACAGCTCGTCCTTGCCGATCTCGTCCCTGAGCTCCACGCCCTCCTCCACGGTCCCGACCGTCCGGCCCCCGTAGAGGTCCGGGGTCCAGACCCGGTGCCCGGCGGCGCGGAGCCGCTCGGCAGCGGTCTCGACGGAAGGGGTCAGCCCGTAGGCCGAGTGGAAGAGCATGATGTCCATGCGTCCCATCCTGCCACCCGGCCCGCACGACCCCGGCCCCACCGCCCGCCGGTCCACCGGCCGGTCCGCCGACCCACCGCCCGCCGGTCCACCGGGCGATCCGCCGGCCCACCGCCCGCCGGCGCGGCCGTCTTCCCGTCCGCCGCCGCAGGCCCCCTCACCGCATGCTGCGCACGTCCAGCTGCCGCAGCACCCGGTCCACCACCTCCGGATCGGCGCCCGGCTCGCTGCGGGCCGAGAGCACCTCGTGCCGCGCGGCCGACATCAGCTCCCGCTGGATCCGCTGCACCGCCTTGAAGCGCTTCGTCCGCTCGACGAACGCGGCCCGCCGCTCCTCGTCGACCATGTCCGGACTGATCCGCGCCCCGATGTCGTACGCCCCGCGCAGCAGCCGCTCCTGGACCTCCTCGGGCAGCTCCTCGACCTCCTCGATCTCCTTGAGCCTGCGCCTGGCGGCCTTCGCGGCCCGGATGGCGAGATCGCGCTCCAGGACCCGCTCCGCGTCCGCGTCCGCCCGCACGCCGAGCCGCTTCACCAGCCAGGGCAGGGTGAGCCCCTGGACGACGAGCGTGGCGATGATCACGCAGAAGGCGATGAAGACGATCTCGTCCCGCCCGGGGAACGGCTCGCCGTCGTCGGTACGGAGCGGGATGGCCAGCGCGAGCGCCACCGAGGCCACACCCCGCATCCCCGCCCACCACATGACGATGGTCTCCCGCCAGCTGGTCGGGATCTCCTCGTCGACGTCCCGGCGGGTGTGCAGCCGCTTCGCCAGCCAGGTCGCCGGCAGCAGCCACAGCAGCCGGACGCCGACGACGACCGCGACGACGGCGGCGCCCCAGCCGAGCATCTGCAGGCCGCGCCCCTCGGCCACCCCGAAGACGTGCACGAGTTCGAGGCCGATGAGGCCGAAGGCGATGCCGGTGACGAGGGTGTCGACGACCTGCCAGAAGGTCTGCCCGGCGAGCCGGCCCATCACGTCGTCGGCGTCGGCCGCGTGCTCGGCGAGGAAGAGGGCGGTGACCAGGACGGCGAGGACACCGGAGCCGTGCAGCTCCTCGGCGAGGACGTAGCTCACGAAGGGCACGAGAAGGGTGAGGCCGGTCTGGAGGGTGGCGTCGCCGAGCAGCCCGATGAGCTTGTTGGAGAGCCAGCCGAGCGCCAGGCCCACGGCCACCGCGACCACCGCGGAGAGGACGAACTCGCCGAGCGCGTCCGGCCAGGAGAAGGAGCCGCTGACCGCGGCGGCGATGGCCACGTGGTAGAGCACGATCGCGGTGACGTCGTTGAAGAGCCCTTCGCCCTCCAGGATCGACACCAGCCGCCGCGGCAGCCCGAGCGAGCCGGCGACGGCGGTCGCCGCGACCGGGTCGGGCGGGGCGACGAGGGCGCCGAGCGCGATCGCGGCGGCCAGCGGAAGACCGGGCACGAGGGCGTTGGCGACGGCACCGACGGCGGCCGTGGTGACGAACACGAGGGCGACCGCGAGCAGGAAGATCGGCCGCCTGTTGGCCGCGAACTGACGCCAGGAGGTCCGCTGCACCGAGGCGTAGAGCAGTGGCGGCAGCACCAGCGGAAGGATGAGTTCCGGCGGGACCTCGACGTTCGGCACGAAGGGCAGGACTGCCAGCCCGATCCCGATGAGGGTCATCAGGACGGGCGCGGGCAGCCCGAGCCGCTCACCGAGCGGGACCGTGAGCAGCGCGCCGAGCAGCAGCAAGAACAACAGGGCCAATTGATCCACGGGCACACCCTGTCACGTATGTCCGTTTTAAAAGCGACTGCCCCCTGTGTACGCCCGCTCACGGCGGGAGTGACAGGGGGCAGCCGAGCGCTTCCGGTGCCGCGCGGGCCTACAGAGCCCTTCGCATGGCCCGGTGCGGCATGTCCGCGTCCGGGAACTCGGGGCCGTACGCCTCGTAGCCGAGCCGCTCGTAGAAGCCCAGCGCGTGGGTCTGCGCGTGCAGGTCGACGGCGGTCAGGCCGCGCTCGCGCGCCACGTCCTCGATGCCGCGCACGAGCGCCGCGCCGACGCCGAGACCGCGCGCCGACTGGGAGACCGCGAGCCGGCCGAGCGAGCCCACCGAGGCGTCGGCGCCGGTCCTGCCGACCGCGTCCGCCCCGAAGAGCAGCCGGCCGGTGCCCAGCGGCAGCCCGTCCGCGCGCACGGCGAGCACGTGCACCGCGGTGGCGTCGTACGTGTCGTACTCCAGCTCCTGCGGAACGCCCTGCTCCCCCACGAAGACCTCACGGCGGACCGTGAAGCAGGCCTCCCGGTCCTCGGTGCCGAGCGCCTCACGGACGCTGTACGCGCTGCTCACCGGCTCTCCGACGCGATCCGGTCCAGGGCCGTCTGGAGGTCCTCGGGGTACGTGCTGGCGAACTCGACCCACGAGCCGTCGCCCGGGTGCTCGAAGCCCAGCCGGACGGCGTGCAGCCACTGCCGGGTCAGACCGAGGCGCTTGGCGATCGTCGGGTCGGCTCCGTAGGTCAGGTCACCGACACAGGGGTGGCGGTGGGCGGACATGTGCACCCGGATCTGGTGGGTGCGGCCCGTCTCCAGCTTGATGTCGAGCAGCGACGCCGAGCGGTACGCCTCGATGAGGTCGTAGTGCGTGACGGACGCCTTGCCGTCGGCGGTGACCGCCCACTTGTAGTCGTGGTTCGGGTGCCGGCCGATGGGGGCGTCGATGGTGCCGCTCATCGGGTCGGGGTGGCCCTGCACCAGCGCGTGGTAGCGCTTGTCGACCACGCGCTCCTTGAACTGGCGCTTCAGCGAGGTGTACGCGTACTCCGACTTGGCGACCACCATCAGACCGGAGGTTCCGACGTCGAGGCGGTGCACGATGCCCTGGCGCTCGGCGGCGCCGGAGGTGGAGATGCGGTACCCGGCGGCGGCGAGGCCGCCGATGACCGTGGTGCCGGTCCAGCCGGGGCTGGGGTGCGCGGCCACGCCGACCGGCTTCATGATCACGACGATGTCGTCGTCGTCGTGGACGATCTCCATGCCCTCGACGGGCTCGGCGACGATCTGCACGGCCGCGGCCGCGCCCGGCATCTCGACCTCGAGCCACGCGCCGCCGCTCACCCGCTCGGACTTGCCGACGACGGAGCCGTCGACCTGGACCTTCCCTGCGGCGGCCAGTTCGGCCGCCTTCGTACGGGAGAACCCGAACATACGGGCGATGGCGGCGTCGACGCGCTCGCCCTCCAGGCCATCGGGAACGGGCAGCGTGCGGATCTCGGGACTCGTACTCACTCGTCGAGTATGCCTTGCCCCGGGGTGCTCGGGTCTCGCGGCCGGATCGGCTCAGTCCTTGTGGACGGTGCCGTCGGGGTCCAGACCCCGGAACGACAGGATCACGATGAGGATGCCGCCGCACACGATCGCCGAGTCGGCGAGGTTGAAGACGGCGAAGTGCGCGGGGGCGATGAAGTCGACGACCGCGCCCTCGAAGACGCCCGGGGAGCGGAAGATCCGGTCCGTGAGGTTGCCCAGCGCGCCGCCGAGCAGCAGACCGAGCGCGATCGCCCAGGGCAGGCTGTAGAGCTTCCGCGCCAGTCGGATGATCACGACGATCACGGCGGCCGCGATGACGGTGAAGATGATCGTGAAGGCCTCGCCCATGCCGAAGGCGGCACCGGGGTTCCGGATGGCGTCGAAGCGCAGCAGATCGCCGACGACCTCGATCGGCTCGTGGCCCTCCAGCTTGGCGACCACGAGCATCTTGCTGCCCAGGTCGAGCAGGTAGGCGAGGACGGCCACGACGAACAGGGCGAGGATCCTGCGCCTGCCCCTCGGCCGCTCCTCGGGAGCGGCCGACCCGTCGTCGGGCGTGGCCGAAGCGTCGGCGGCCACCGTCTCGTCGGAGGCGGCCGGCTCCTCGGCCCCTGCTGAATCCGGCGTACCGATGATGCGCTCCGCCTCTGCCACGTGAGTGAGTCCCTCGACCTCGATGCCTGACCGTGCACCGAGGGTACGGCACAGGCGTGCGAGACCGGCAGCCGAGATCACCGGCCGCGCGGCGCCCGGCCGGCGGCCGCGCGGCACCGGTTCGTCACGCGCTCCGCTCCTCGGCCGCGGGGCCGCGCCGCGCCCGGCCGGCCGTCAGCCGCGCCGCTCCTGGCGCTGTTTGTCCTCGACGCAGAGCGTGGCCCGGGGGAAGGCCTGCATCCGCGCCTTGCCGATCGGCTTCCCGCACACCTCGCAGAGGCCGTACGTGCCCGCGTCGAGCCGTTCCAGGGCGTGCTCGGACTGTTCCAGCATCTCCCTGGCGTTGGCGGCCAGGGCGAGCTCGTGCTCACGCGTGATGTTCTTGGTGCCGGTGTCGGCCTGGTCGTCCCCGGCGCCGTCGCCCGAGTCCCGCATGAGGCCGGTGAGCTCCTCCTGGGAGTGCGCGAGCTCGCTGCGGAGCCGCAGCACCTCGGACTGCAGCTCGTTGCGGGCCTCGGTGACCTCGGCCGGGGTCCATGGGTCCTCCCCGGGACGCACCGCGAGCTCACCGGTCCGGGCGGGAGGCACGGCGGCCTCGTCCCCGGCGGTCGTGACGCCACCCGCCGTCTTCTTCGCTGCCACCGTTCTGGCTCCTGTCTGCTTCTTCGCGGGCGCCTTGGCGGCCGCCTTCTTCGCCGCGGCCTTCTTGGCGGGCGTCTTCCTGGCGGCGGCCTTCGGGGCAGCCGTCTCCTCGTCGACCGCGTCCTCCGCGCTCTTCTTCCCGGCGGTCTTCTGCCCGGCGGCCTTCTTCGCGGTGGTCTTCCTCGTGGGGGTGCTCTTCGCGACCGTCGGCGGCTCCGCGACCGTCGTCTTCTTCCCGGCCACGTCCTTGGCGCCCTCCGCCGAACCGGTGGAACCGGCGGCCGAGGGCTTCTTCGCGGCGGTCTTCTTCGCCACCATGTCGCGGCCCCTTCACATTTTGTGATCTTGCTCGCGAATCGTGCTGGGACGATAAATCGGCCCAAGGCCCGCGGCAACGGGGCACGCCGCCGTTCCCACCCGCCCCCGCACCCCTCGGGGCAGGCCTGCCTCCGTTGTGCCCAGCTCCCCGCCGGGTAATCCGTCCCGCCCTTCCCCCACATGGCCGCACCCCAAGTCCGCACCGCCCCGTATGGCCATTCGGGTCACGGAAAACCGGTCTGCCGCCCCACCCCGGGGCCCGTACACTGGTCCTGGCGAAAGGCTTGGATGGGGACGAGTAGCGTCGTACGCAGCCATGAGCGACCCGGGGACGGTGAGAGCCCGGGGGCGAGCCCGATGTGAAGCATCACCCCGGAGCCGTCGGAAGAAAGCCGCAGGGCACTGCGGTGACTAGACCCGGCGTCGCGACCCCAATGAGGGGGCTCAGGGCGTCCGCGCCCCGGGCCAAGGAGGGTGGTACCGCGGGAGCAGCGCTCTCGTCCCTCCGACGGAACACGACAGTCCGCCGGAGGAACTCGATGACACCGCCGCAGTACCGCCAGGTGCCCGCCCAGGTAGACCTGCCCGCTATGGAGCACGCCGTGCTCGATCTCTGGCACGAGAACAAGATCTTCGCCAAGACCCTCGAACAGTCCGAAGGGCGCCCCGAGTGGGTCTTCTACGAGGGCCCGCCGACCGCCAACGGCATGCCGGGCGCGCACCACATCGAGGCCCGCGTCTTCAAGGACGTCTTCCCCCGCTTCCGGACCATGCGCGGCTACCACGTGGCCCGCAAGGCCGGCTGGGACTGCCACGGCCTCCCGGTGGAGCTCGCCGTCGAGAAGGAGCTCGGCTTCTCCGGCAAGAAGGACATCGAGGACTACGGCATCGCCGCGTTCAACGACAAGTGCCGTGAGTCCGTGACCCGGCACACCGACGCGTTCGCCGAGCTCACGACCCGCATGGGCTACTGGGTCGACCTGGACGACGCGTACCGGACGATGGACCCCTCGTACATCGAGTCGGTCTGGTGGTCGCTGAAGCAGATCTTCGACAAGGACCTGCTCGTCCAGGACCACCGGGTCGCCCCCTGGTGCCCGCGCTGCGGCACCGGCCTCTCCGACCACGAGCTGGCCCAGGGCTACGAGACGGTCGTCGACCCCTCGGTGTACGTCCGCTTCCCGCTGACCTCCGGCCCGCTGGCCGGCAAGGCCGCCCTCCTGGTCTGGACGACGACCCCGTGGACCCTGGTGTCCAACACGGCCGTCGCCGCCCACCCCGAGGTCACCTACGTGGTCGCCACCGACGGCGACGAGCGGGTCGTCGTCGCGCAGCCGCTGGTCGAGAAGGCGCTGGGCGAGGGCTGGGTCACCACCGGCGAGTCCTTCACGGGCGCCGAGATGGAGCGCTGGACCTACCAGCGCCCCTTCGAGCTCGTCGAGTTCCCGGCCGAGGCGCACTACGTCGTCAACGCCGAGTACGTGACGACCGAGGACGGTACGGGTCTGGTCCACCAGTCCCCCGCCTTCGGTGAGGACGACCTCAAGGTCTGCAAGGCGTACGGCCTGCCGGTCGTGAACCCGGTCCGCCCCGACGGCACCTTCGAGGAGGACGTGCCGCTGGTCGGCGGCGTCTTCTTCAAGAAGGCCGACGAGGCGCTCACCGCCGACCTGGACGCCCGCGGGCTGCTCTTCAGGCACATCGCGTACGAGCACAGCTACCCGCACTGCTGGCGCTGCCACACGGCGCTGCTGTACTACGCGCAGCCGTCCTGGTACATCCGCACGACCGCGGTCAAGGACCGCATGCTCGCGGAGAACGAGCGGACGAACTGGTTCCCGGACTCGGTCAAGCACGGCCGCTTCGGCGACTGGCTGACCAACAACGTCGACTGGGCGCTCTCCCGCAACCGCTACTGGGGCACCCCGCTGCCGATCTGGCGCTGCGAGGACGACCACCTGACCTGTGTGGGCTCGCGCGCCGAGCTGTCCGAGCTGACGGGCACGGACCAGTCGCAGCTCGACCCGCACCGCCCGTACATCGACGCGGTGACGTTCGCGTGCACCGCCGAGGGCTGCTCGCTCGAGGCCGTCCGCGTCCCGGAGGTCATCGACGCCTGGTACGACTCGGGCTCGATGCCGTTCGCGCAGTACGGCTACCCGCACGAGAACAAGGAACTCTTCGAGTCCCGGTACCCCGCCCAGTTCATCTCCGAGGCCATCGACCAGACGCGAGGCTGGTTCTACACGCTGATGGCCGTCGGCACGCTGGTCTTCGACAAGTCGTCCTACGAGAACGTGGTCTGCCTGGGCCACATCCTCGCCGAGGACGGCCGCAAGATGTCCAAGCACCTGGGGAACACCCTCCAGCCGATCCCTCTGATGGACCAGCACGGCGCCGACGCGGTCCGCTGGTTCATGGCGGCCGGCGGCTCGCCGTGGGCGGCCCGCCGCGTGGGCCACGGCACGATCCAGGAGGTCGTCCGCAAGACCCTCCTGACGTACTGGAACACGGTGGCCTTCCAGGCGCTGTACGCCCGTACGTCCGGCTGGGCCCCCTCGGCCGCGGACCCGGCCCCGGCCGACCGCACCGTCCTCGACAAGTGGCTCCTCTCCGAGCTGAACACGCTGGTCGCCGAGGCGACCGAGGCGATGGAGTCCTACGACACCCAGCGCACCGGCAAGCTGATCTCGGCCTTCGTCGACGACCTCTCCAACTGGTACGTACGCCGCTCGCGCCGCCGCTTCTGGCAGGGCGACAAGGCGGCCCTGCGCACCCTCCACGACGTGGTGGAGACGGTCACGCGGCTGATGGCCCCGCTGACCCCGTTCATCACCGAGCGGGTCTGGCAGGACCTCGTGGTGCCGGTGACGCCGGACGCCCCCGAGTCGGTCCACCTGTCGACCTGGCCGGAGGCGGACACGACGGCGATCGACAAGACGCTCTCGGAGCAGATGCTGCTGGTCCGGCGTCTGGTGGAGCTGGGCCGGGCGACGCGCGCGGAGTCGGGCGTGAAGACCCGCCAGCCGCTCTCCCGGGCCCTGGTGGCGGCGACGGGCTTCGCGGCCCTCTCCGCCGACCTCCAGGCCCAGATCACGGAGGAGCTGAACGTCTCGTCCCTCGCCTCCCTCTCGGAGGTCGGCGGCTCGCTGGTGGACACCACCGCCAAGGCGAACTTCCGCTCCCTGGGCAAGCGCTTCGGCAAGGGCGTCCAGGACGTGGCGAAGGCGGTGGCGGCGGCGGACGCGGCGGCGCTGTCCCTGGCGCTCCGGTCCGGGGAGGCGACCCTCTCGGTGAACGGCGAGGACATCACCGTCACACCCGAGGAGGTCATCATCACGGAGACCCCCCGCGAGGGCTGGTCGGTGGCCTCCGACGCGGGCGCGACGGTCGCCCTGGACCTGGAGATCACCCCCGAGCTCCGCAAGGCGGGCCTGGCCCGTGACGCCATCCGCCTGATCCAGGAGGCCCGCAAGAACAGCGGCCTGGACGTGGCGGACCGGATCGCGCTGCGCTGGGTGACGGACTCGCCGGAGACGGCGGAGGCGCTGACGGCCCACGCGGGCCTGATCGCGGACGAGGTCCTGGCCACGGACCACGCGCAGGGCGAGGCGGACGCCTCGTACGGAAACCCGTTCACGGACGAGTCCCTCGCCCTGACGTTCCGCCTCCGCAAGGCATAACCCCCGCCGAAGGGCCCGACACCACCAGGGTGTCGGGCCCTTCGCCGTTGTGGGCGGCTGTTCCGCGATGCGGGCGCCACGGCCCGGACGGCGGAAGGCGCGGGCACGGCAAAGGGCCGGGCCCCGGTTTCCCGGGGCCCGGCCCTTCAGCCTGCCGACGGCTACGCGCTCATCGCGCGACCACGCGCCGTCAGTTGTCGTCCTCGTCGATCAGGAAGCCGCGCATCGGCGCCGGCGCCTGCTGCATCGGCTGCGGAGGCTGCGGACGGACCGGAGCCATCGGCTGGGTCATCGCCGGGGACATCTGCTGCTGGCCGCCGTAGGACGGGGCACCGCCCATGGACGGGCCGCCACCCATCCCGCCGTTGCCGCCGTAGGACGGCGCACCGGCGCCGGCCGAGGCCATCGACGGGGCCGGCGGCAGCGAGGCCGTGGCCGGGGTGCGCGGCGGGGCGAGCGAGTCGTCGGCCTGGGTCTCCAGCTGACGCAGCTGCGACTCCAGGTACGACTTCAGACGCGTGCGGTACTCGCGCTCGAAGCCGCGCAGGTCCTCGACCTTGCGCTCCAGCGTCGCGCGGGCGGACTCCAGGGAGCCCATGGCGACGCGGTGCTTCTCCTGCGCGTCCCGCTCGAGAGCGTCCGCCTTGGCGCGGGCGTCCCGCTCCAGGCCCTCGGCGCGCGAGCGCGCCTCGCCGACGATCTTGTTGGCCTCGGAGCGGGCCTCGGCGATCGCCTGGTCGGCGGTCTGCTGGGCCAGCGAGAGGACACGCGCGGCACTGTCGCCACCGGGGCCCTGCTGCGGCTGCTGCATCTGCGGCGGCATCTGCTGCTGCATCTGCTGCTGCATCTGCTGCTGCGGGTGACCCATGGGGCCGCCCTGCATGGGGCCGCCCTGCATCGGACCACCCTGCATGGGGCCGCCCTGCATCGGACCACCCTGCATGGGGCCGCCCTGCATCGGGCCGGCGGGAAGCTGCGGGGCTCCGGACGGAAGCTGCGGCGGGCCCATCTGCGGCGGCTGCTGCTGGACCGGCGGTCCGGATATGGCGGCGGGCACGGGCGCGCCGGGACCGACGGGACGATCCTGCTGCTCCGGGGGCTTGCGCATCCCCTGCTGCTGCTGGTTCTGCGCGGCGGCACGCGTCGCGGCGGCCAGCTTGGCGCGCAGGTCCTCGTTCTCGCGGAGCAGGCGGGTCAGCTCGGCCTCGACCTCGTCGAGGAAGGCATCGACCTCGTCCTCGTCATAGCCTTCTCGGAGGCGGACGGTCGTGAACTGCTTGTTCCGCACGTCCTCGGGGGTCAGCGGCATCTCTTCTTCACCTCTACGTAGTCGTCGGCAGTCGGCAAGACCGTATCGTCCACATTCACCTCGCGAAGCTGCTCACGATGGAGATCAGGATGTAGACGATGATCATCAGAACGAAGAAGGACAGGTCGAGTGCCACGCCCCCGAGACGCAGCGGCGGGATGAGTCGCCGCAGAAGCTTGAGCGGTGGATCGGTGACAGTGTAGGTGGCCTCAAGGACGACCACCATCGCCTTACCGGGTTGCCATGAACGGGCGAACTGGAAGACGTAGTCCATGACAAGTCGGACGATCAGGAGGACGAGGAAGCACATCAGCACGATGTAGACCACCTGTAGTGCGACGCCCATCCCGCGTTTCCCTCTCCCCTGACTTACGTGCTCTCACTTGTTCCGGCCGCTTCGCGACCAGTCCGTCCGGTTCTTGTGTTCTCAGCTCTGGTTGAAGAATCCGCCCTCTGCGATCCGGGCCTTGTCCTCCGCCGTGACATCGACGTTAGCAGGCGACAACAGGAACACCTTCTGCGTCACGCGCTCAATGCTGCCATGGAGCCCGAAGACGAGTCCGGCGGCAAAGTCGACAAGTCGCTTCGCGTCCGTGTCGTCCATCTCCGTGAGGTTCATGATCACCGGGGTGCCCTCACGGAAGTGTTCCCCGATGGTACGGGCCTCGTTGTAGGTCCGGGGGTGCAGCGTGGTGATGCGGTAGGGCTCCCGCTCGGACACGACCTTGGGCATGATCACGGGTGCGTTCTTCTCCATGCTGGGACGTTCGGGTGTGATGGATGCCACGGGGGCAATTCGGGCCGGACGTCCACTTTCGGCGAGTACCGGAACAGAATGGGACATCGGCTCACGGGGCGCCGGAGGCTGCACCACTCGTACCGGTTCCTCACGCTCAGCCTGTCGCGGGGGGGCGATGTGGCGCCGGTCGCGCTCGGGCTCCGGCTCCAGCTCGGGTTCGAAGTCGTCGTCGGGGTCGAAGCCCCGGCCGTCGTACCCATCGTCCTCCACGAGGCCGAGGTAGACCGCCATCTTGCGCATCGCGCCGGCCATTCTCTGAGTCCTCCGCTCTGTGGTGGATCGCCATACTGGCCGAATGTCGCAGCGTCACCAAGTGCCCGCGATCCACGGGTCGTCCCGCCGTTCTGCGGAATGACCATATTTTCTGCTGTGGTCCGACTTGCTTCGCGACGTTACCCGAGCTTCGGGCGGACTCCGAGTACCGCCGTACCGACGCGTACGTGTGTCGCCCCGGCAGCGACGGCCTCCTCGAGGTCCGCACTCATCCCTGCTGACACCATGTTCGCAGCCGGACGGGTCGCGCGCAGGGCAGTCGACAAATCCATCAGCCGGTCGAAGGCGGCGCGTTGCCGCCCCGCGTACGGACCGGAGAGCGGGGCGACGGTCATGAGCCCGTCGAGCCGGAGTCCCGGGGCCGCGTCCACCGCGGCCGCCAACTCCTCGATCCCGTCGGGCGCGACGCCACCGCGGTCGCCCCGCTCGCCCGACTCGGCGTCGAGTGCGACCTGGAGGAGGCAGCCGAGCTCGCGACCCTCCTTCTCCGCCGCCGCGGAGAGCGAGGAAACGAGCCTCAAGCGGTCGACAGACTGCACCACATCGGCATAACCCACCACGGACCTGACCTTGTTGGTCTGCAACTGACCCACGAAGTGCCAGGTCAGATCAAGGTCGGCACAGGCGGCCGCCTTCGGGGCGGCGTCCTGGTCCCGGTTCTCGGCGACGTGCCGTACGCCGAGGCCGTGGAGGATTCTCACATCGCTCGCGGGGTAGGTCTTGGTGACCACGATGAGCGTCACCTCTTCCCGCGGGCGCCCGGCGGCGGCACAGGCGGCGGCGATACGCGCCTCCACCCGGGCCAGATTCTCGGCGAGTTCCGACGTGCGGTCCGTCATGTCTCTTCTCAGTCCAACCAGACATATCCCGCGAGTCGCCCCGTGGTGCGATCGCGGCGGTACGAGTAGTGGTCACCGGATTCCCGGGTGCAGACCGTACTGGCCTGCCGGTCCGTGACGCCGAGCCGGTCGAGCTGGGCGAGGACTCCGGCCGCGACGTCGACGGCCGGGGTGCCCCAGCTGGTCTCGGCCCAGGCGGCCGGCTCGGTCGCGGCGACCTCGGCCCGCATGGCCTCGGGCACCTCGTAGCAACGCCCGCAGACGGCGGGGCCGGTGCGGGCGACGATACGGGCGGGGTCGGCGCCGAGATCGATCATGGCCGCGACCGCGGCGGGAACGATGCCGGCCACCATCCCGGGCCGCCCGGCGTGGGCGGCGGCCGCGACCCGGGCGACCGGATCGGCGAGGAGGACGGGGACGCAGTCCGCGGTGAGGACGGCGAGGGCGAGTCCGGGTCGGGCGGTGACGAGGGCGTCCACCGACGGAATCCCGTCGGTGCCCCACGGCCCCTCGACCTCGGCGACGTCGGCGCCGTGCACCTGGTTCATCCAGACCACCGACGCGGGGTCGAGCCCGAGGGCGCCGGCCGCGAGCGCCCGGTTGGCCAGCACCGCCTCGGAGGTGTCCCCCACCGCGCCGCCGAGGTTGAGCTCCTCGTACGGAACGGCGCTCACTCCGCCCCACCGGTCGGTGAAGGCGAAGTGCGCGCCGTTCGCGTCGAAGCGCTGTCCTATCACTTCAGGAAGTCCGGGACGTCCAGCTCTTCGGCCTGGCTGTCCGCGTACGGACGGGCCGGCGGGACGACCGGAGGTGCCGGCGACAGCGGGGTCTCGTTGACCGCCGGCGCCGGCTCGGCCGGAGGCTGGGCCTGCTCCTCGCGCGGGGCGACCGTGCCGAGGCCGCCCAGCGGGCGGGAGGTCTCGACGTGGCGGGGGGCCGGGGCCGGCTCCTCGCGCTTGGCCGAGACCGAGCCGATGATGTTGTCCCGGCGGGCCGGCGGCTGGCCGCCGTCGAAGCCGGCCGCGATGACGGTGACCCGGACCTCGTCGCCGAGGGCGTCGTCGATGACGGCACCGAAGATGATGTTGGCCTCGGGGTGGGCGGCCTCGCTGACCAGCTGCGCGGCCTCGTTGATCTCGAAGAGACCGAGGTCGCTGCCGCCGGAGATGGAGAGCAGCACGCCACGGGCGCCGTCGATGGAGGCCTCGAGGAGCGGCGAGGAGATCGCCATCTCCGCCGCCGCCACCGCGCGGTCGTCGCCGCGGGCGGAGCCGATGCCCATCAGGGCCGAACCGGCCTCGGACATGACCGACTTGACGTCGGCGAAGTCGAGGTTGATCAGACCCGGGGTGGTGATGAGGTCGGTGATGCCCTGCACACCGCTCAGCAGCACCTGGTCGGCCGACTTGAAGGCGTCGAGCACGGAGACCTGGCGGTCCGAGATCGACAGGAGCCGGTCGTTGGGGATGACGATGAGGGTGTCGACCTCTTCGCGGAGCTCGGCGATGCCGTCCTCCGCCTGGTTGGCGCGACGGCGGCCCTCGAAGGTGAACGGCCGGGTGACCACACCGATCGTGAGGGCGCCGAGCGAACGCGCGATGTTGGCGACGACGGGTGCGCCGCCGGTGCCGGTGCCGCCGCCTTCTCCGGCGGTGACGAAGACCATGTCGGCCCCCTTGAGGACCTCCTCGATCTCCTCACGGTGGTCCTCTGCCGCCTTGCGACCGACGGCCGGGTTCGCCCCGGCGCCGAGGCCGCGGGTGAGTTCACGGCCGACGTCGAGCTTGACGTCGGCGTCGCTCATCAACAGCGCTTGCGCGTCGGTGTTGATGGCGATGAACTCGACGCCCTTGAGACCGACCTCGATCATTCGGTTGATGGCATTGACACCACCGCCGCCGACACCGATGACCTTGATGACTGCGAGGTAGTTCTGCGGTGCTGCCACGTCGAAGGCCTCTCGCCTCGAGTTACGTGTCGTCGCTGCGCGGTTGTTCGCGCGGCTCCGACGGATGCCGATTGGGACGGTCCGAAACGCCGACCCAAACCCTAACGTTGAAGTTTAGGGTTACCAGTGTCTCTGTTCGCTGGACTCTTCCGAACAGGACACTAAGTCGACAAGTGGCGCACGTTCAACGAACACGCCGAACCTCCCGTTTTTCTTTTCACCCTATGTGATCACCCGTAGCGCTGGCCAACCAGGGGGCTGGCCAGGGGTGATTCCCGTCAACTCCCGGACGAGGCGGGCGCCGTGGGGGCACTTACATCGAAGTGCCCCGCTTTGGGAGTGGCTTTCAGGAGCGCGGTGAGGACGCGGGCCTTGACGGGACCGTGTTCGCCGCTGCCCCAGAAGACGGTCCGCCCCCTGGTCAGCTCCAGAGTGACGGAGTCGTACGAGGTGACGCGTACGACACGAGTGCTCCGGGCGATTTCCGCCGGGAGTTCACCCCGGACGCGCACCGCCTCCAGGAGCAGGCGGTCCGCGTCGAAGCGGCGCAGGCTCGGCGAGGAGGCGCTGTCGAGGACGAGCCGGGGTACGCCGCGGGGAGCGGTGTCCACGGTGGCGAACCGCATTCCGGTTCCGTCCACTTCGGTGAACTTTCCGCCCTTTTCCATCAGGAGAACAGGCTTCCGTTCCGTCACTTTCAGCCCGATTCCGTGCGGCCAGGACCGTACGACCTCCACCGACTCGATCCGCGGGAATCCCTCCCGCAGCCGCGCCGCGATGGCATCGGTGTCGACCGTGACGAGCGGGGCGCCCATCGGGACGGCGGCGACGGCCTCGACCTCACGCGGGGTCAGGACCGAGGTGCCGGAAGTCTTCACACGTTCTACACGGAACCAGTTCGAGCCGTAGAACGCCCAGATCCCGCCGGACACGAGCAGGAGAACGGCGAGGACGGCGAGGAGCACACGGGTGCCGGGCACCCGGAACCTGCGATTCCGGGTGCCCGCGCGGGACGGACCGTCCGGCGAGCCCTTCGACGACCTCTTCGATTCGCTCGCGCCGCTCTTCTCCGCGGTCGTCGGTCCGGCTGCCACGTGGCGTCTCCTGCCCTCAGCCGCCGCGCTACGCCTG
This sequence comes from Streptomyces sp. NBC_00691, assembly GCF_036226665.1. Taxonomy (NCBI): domain Bacteria; kingdom Bacillati; phylum Actinomycetota; class Actinomycetes; order Kitasatosporales; family Streptomycetaceae; genus Streptomyces; species Streptomyces sp. NBC_00691. The sequence continues at coordinate 2,288,263 of NZ_CP109007.1, forward strand.
TCGGCGCGCGGCGATCGCCTCGTACACCATGCCGACGAGCAGATCGTCGGCGTCCCGGCGGCCGAACTCGGCCGCCGCGCGGGACATCTCGTACAACCGGTGCGGATCGGCCAGTACGGGCAGGACGTTGCCCTGCACCCACTGCGGCGACAGCTCCGCGTCGTCGACGAGGAGGCCACCGCCCGCCTTGACCACCGGCTGGGCGTTGAGCCGCTGTTCGCCGTTGCCGATCGGCAGCGGCACGTACGCGGCGGGCAGCCCGACGGCGGAGAGCTCGGCGACGGTCATCGCGCCCGCGCGGCAGAGCATCATGTCCGCGGCGGCGTACGCGAGATCCATCCGGTCCACGTACGGTACCGGCACGTAGGGCGGCATTCCGGGCATGTTGTCGACGCGCGGCATTTCGTTCTTCGGGCCGACCGCGTGCAGGATCTGGATGCCGGAGCGCTGGAGCACCGGGGCGATCTGCTGGACCACCTCGTTGAGCCGCCGGGCGCCCTGGGAGCCGCCGGAGACGAGGAGCGTCGGCAGGTTCGGGTCGAGCCCGAACGCGGCGCGCGCCTCGGGGCGCACCCGCGCCCGGTCGAGGGTCGCGATGGTGTGCCGCAGCGGAATGCCGATGTAGCGGGCGTTGCGGAGCTTGCTGTCCGGAGTCGCGACGGCGACCCCGGCCGCGTACCGCGAACCGATCTTGTTGGCCAGGCCGGGCCGGGCGTTGGCCTCGTGGACCACGATCGGCACTCCGAGGCGCTTGGCCGCCAGATAGCCGGGCAGCGCCACATAACCGCCGAAGCCCACCACGCAGTCCGCCTTGGTGCGCTCCAGGATCTGCTCGGCCGCCTTGATGGTGCCGCGCAGCCGCCCGGGAACGGTGATCAGCTCGGGGGTGGGCTTGCGGGGCAGCGGTACGGCGGGGATGAGGGCCAACTCGTAGCCCCGCTCGGGCACGAGCCGGGTCTCCAGACCCTTCTCCGTGCCGAGCGCCGTGATTCCCACGCTGGGGTCCTGCCTGCGCAGGGCGTCCGCGAGGGCCAGCGCGGGCTCGATGTGGCCGGCGGTCCCCCCGCCGGCGAGTACGACATGCACCGAAATTCACCGCTCTCCGGACGGGCGCTTCTTGACGCGCCGTCGCATCGACTTCCATCTCACACCGGCCCGCTTGCCCCATCCGGGGCGACGCATGGCCAGGGCCGCTTTCGCGGCGGGTTCCTGTCGCGCGAAGGCGATGAGGAGCCCGACGGCGAACATGGTCGGCAGCAGGGCCGACCCACCGTAGGAGAACAACGGGAGCGGGACACCGGCGATCGGCAGCAGACCGAGCACCGCACCGATGTTGATCACGGCCTGAGCCGTGATCCAGGTGGTCACACCTCCCGCGGCGAACCTCACGAAGGGGTCCTCCGTGCCTCCGGCCACGCGGATACCCGCATAGCCTAGAGCCGCGAACAGGGCGAGTACCGACAGCGTCCCCGCGAGACCCAGTTCCTCACCGGTGACCGCGAAGATGAAGTCGGTGTGCGCCTCGGGCAGTTGGCCCCATTTCTCGACGCTCGCACCGAGTCCGGAACCGAACCATCCACCCGACGCCAGAGCATAGATTCCGTGCGCGGCCTGCAGACAGGGGGCTCCCTCGCCGCCCGGGTCCGAGGCTCCGATGCACTGGAACCGGTCCATGCGGTGCGGGCTCGTCCTGATGAGCAGCACACCGAGGGCGCCGGCCACCGCGAGCACCCCGACGAAGAGCCGGGTGGGCGCTCCGGCGGTCCACAGCAGGCCGAAGAGGATCGCCGTGAGGATGATCGCGGTGCCCATGTCGCCGCCGAGCATGATCAGTCCGAGCAGCATGAAGGCGCCCGGGACCAGCGGCACCAGCATGTGCTTCCACTGGGTGAGCAGCCGCATGTCGTTCTTGCGGGCGAGCAGGTCCGCGCCCCAGAGGATCAGCGCCAGCTTGCCGAACTCGCTGGGCTGGAGCATGAACGGGCCGCCCAGCGAGATCCAGTTCTGGTTGCCGCCGACGGAGTGCCCTATCCCCGGGATCTGCACGAGCACCATCAGGAAGACCGCGCCGACCAGGATGGGGTAGGCGAGGGCCCGGTGCAGCTTCACGGGCATCCGTGAGGCGACCAGAAGCAGTCCGGTGCCCAGGAGCGCGGCGAAGAACTGCTTCCGGAAGAAGTAGGACGGCACCAGCTCGTAGCGGAGTGCCGTGATCATGGAGGCGGAGTAGACCATCACGAGGCCCAGCGCGGTGATGAGCATGCCCGCGCCGATGATCACGTAATACGCCGTGAGCGGCCGGTCCCAGGCCTTCCGCGCCCGCTCGTGGAGCCCTCGCAGACCGCCGCCGCGGGGTCGCCGCGGGGACGCGGGGGCCCGCCCTCCGCCCCGTACGGCGGAGGGCCCGCGTGTCCCTGCGATCTTGCTCGGCATGGTCGCTGCCCCCTCCGGTCGTGCCCGGTCCTGCCGGACCCTCCCACGGGTCGGGTCAGGCGTCCCCGGTGGCGGCGAGGGCGCGGACCGCGTCCGCGAAGGCCTCGCCGCGCTTGTTGTAGTTGGTGAACATGTCCATCGAGGCACAGGCCGGGGCGAGGAGCACCGTGTCCCCCGCGTGGGCGAGCCGGGTCGCCTCGCGGACCGCCTCGGACATCGCCCCAGTGTCGGTCCGGTCGAGGTCCACCACCGGTACCTCCGGGGCGTGTCGCGCCAGGGCTTCGCGGATCAGGGCCCGGTCCGCGCCGATCAGGACGGCACCGCGCAAGCGCTTCGCCGACTTCTGGACCAGCTCGTCGAAGGCCGCGCCCTTGGCGAGGCCGCCGGCGATCCAGACGATCGGGTCGTATGCCGCCAACGAGGCTTCCGCGGCGTGGGTGTTGGTGGCCTTGGAGTCGTCGACGTACGCGATCCCCTGGACCTCCTCGACCAGTTCGATGCGGTGCGGGTCGGGCCGGAAGGCCTTCAGGCCGTCGCGTACGGCCTTGGCGTCGACGCCGAAGGCGCGGGCCAGGGCGGCCGCCGCCAGGGCGTTGGCGATGTTGTGCGGGGCCGGCGGCTGGACGTCGGAGACCTCGGCGAGCTCCTGGGCGTTCTTCTGCCGGTTCCCGACGAAGGCCCGGTCGACGAGGATGTCCTCGACGACACCGAGTTCGGACGGGCCGGGGGTGCCGAGGGTGAAGCCGATCGCGCGGCAGCCCTCCTCGACGTCGGCCTCGCGGACCAGGTCCTCGGTCGCCCTGTCGGCGACGTTGTAGACGCAGGCGACCTGGTTGCCCTCGTAGATCCGGCCCTTGTCGGCGGCGTACGCCTCCATGGAGCCGTGCCAGTCGAGGTGGTCGGGCGCCAGGTTGAGCACGGCGCCCGAGTGGACGCGGACGGACGGCGCCCAGTGGAGCTGGTAGCTGGAGAGCTCGACGGCGAGCACGTCGTACGGCTCCTCGCCGAGGACGGCGTCGAGGAGCGAGACCCCGATGTTGCCGACGGCGGCGGTCCGCAGGCCGGCCGCCTCCAGGATCGAGGCGAGCATCCGGACGGTCGTGGTCTTGCCGTTGGTGCCGGTGACGGCCAGCCAGGGGGCCGCTCCGGGCCCCCGGAGCCGCCAGGCGAGTTCGACGTCGCCCCAGATCTCCACGCCCGCCTCGGCGGCGGCCGTGAAGAGCGGCTTGTCGGGCCGCCAGCCGGGGGTGGTGACGATCAGCTCGGTGCCGGACGGCAGGGTGGCCCCGTCGCCGAGGCGGACGGTGATGCCGTCCGCCTCCAGCTCGGCGGCCTGCGCCCGGGAGCGCTCGTCGTCGCCGTCGTTGACGACGGTCACGAGCGCGCCGAGACCGTGCAGGACGCGGGCTGCCGGGATGCCGGACACCCCCAGTCCCGCGACGGTGACCCTCTTGCCGTTCCAGTCGAGCTGTTCCGTCACTTGTCCGCTGCCCATCCCGCGTAGAAGAGACCCAGGCCCACGATCACGCACATGCCCTGGATGATCCAGAACCGGACGACGACCAGGACCTCGGACCATCCCTTGAGTTCGAAGTGGTGCTGGAGTGGCGCCATCCGGAAGACGCGCTTGCCGGTCATCTTGAACGAGCCGACCTGGATGACCACGGACATCGTGATCAGTACGAACAGGCCGCCGAGCAGGGCGAGCAGCAGCTCCGTACGGGAGCAGATGGCGAGACCGGCGAGGGCGCCGCCGAGGGCGAGCGAGCCGGTGTCGCCCATGAAGATCTTGGCGGGTGAGGTGTTCCACCACAGGAAGCCGAAGCAGGAGCCCATGAGCGCGGAGGCGACGACGGCGAGGTCGAGCGGGTCGCGCACCTCGAAGCAGGCGTTGGGGTTGGTCAGGGTCATGGCGTTCGCACAGGACTCCTGGAACTGCCAGAGCCCGATGAAGGTGTACGCGCCGAAGACCATCACCGAGGCGCCGGTGGCGAGGCCGTCCAGACCGTCCGTCAGGTTCACGCCGTTGGACATGGCCAGGATCATGAAGAGCGCCCAGACCACGAACAGCACCGGTCCGATGGCCCAGCCGAAGTCCGTGATGAAGGAGAGCTTCGTGGAGGCCGGGGTGAGTCCGCGCAGATCCGCGAACTGCAGCGAGAGCACGGCGAAGGCGATGCCGACGATGAGCTGGCCGGCCATCTTCGCCTTGGCCCGCAGGCCCAGCGAACGCTGCTTGACGATCTTGATGTAGTCGTCGAGGAAGCCGACGAGGCCCATGCCGGCCATCAGGAACAGCACCAGGGCGCCCGAGTACGTCGGGTCCTCACCGGTGATGACCTTCGCCAGGGCGTACGCGATGAGCGTGGCCAGGATGAAGGAGATGCCGCCCATGGTGGGCGTGCCCTTCTTCCCGGCGTGGCCGCGCGGGCCGTCGTCGCGGATGAACTGCCCGTACCCCTTGCGGGCGAGGAGCTTGATCAGCAGCGGGGTGCCGATCAGGGTCAGGAAGAGCCCGATGGCCCCCGCGAAGAGGATCTGCCTCATCGGACGGCGACCTCGCCCTCGGTGTCGAGGAGCGCCAGGGCGACCTTCTCGAGGCCGACCGACCTGGACGCCTTCACAAGGACGACATCCCCCGGGCGCAGCTCACTGCGCAACAGATCGACAGCCGCCTGCGCGTCGGACACGTGCACCGACTCCTCACCCCACGAACCCTCGTTATATGCGCCCAGTTGCAGCCAGGACGCTTCCCTGTCCCCGACCGCCACGAGCTTGCTGACGTTGAGCCGGACGGCGAGCCGTCCGACCGCGTCGTGCTCGACGAGCGATGCGTCACCGAGCTCGGCCATCTTGCCGAGCACCGCCCACGTACGAGCCCCTCGGGCCTGTGCGGCCCTGCCCATGGCCGCGAGCGCGCGCAGGGCGGCTCGCATGGACTCGGGGTTCGCGTTGTAGGCGTCGTTGACGATCGTCACGCCGTCCGGACGCTCGGTGACCTCCATGCGCCAGCGCGACAGGGTGCCCGCCTCGGAGAGCGCGGTGGCGATCTCTTCGACAGGCATGCCCAGCTCGTGCGCGACGGCGGCCGCTGCGAGCGCGTTCGACACGTGGTGCTCACCGTACAGGCGCAAGGTCACGTCACTGCACCCGGTGGGTGTGTGAAGCCTGAAAGAAGGCTGTCCGGACTCTGTGAGGCGGACGTTCTCGGCCCGTACGGCCGCTTCGTCCGCTTCGCCGAAGAAGGTCACGCGGGCCTTGGTGCGGCTCGCCATCGCGCGGACCAGCGGATCGTCGATGTTGAGGACCGCGACACCGCCCTCCTCGGCCGACGGAAGCGCTTCGACGAGCTCGCCCTTGGCCTGGGCGATCTGCTCCCGGCCGCCGAACTCGCCGATGTGGGCGGTGCCCACGTTGAGGACGAGGCCGATACGGGGCGGGGTGAGGCCCGTCAGGTAGCGGATGTGCCCGATGCCGCGGGCGCCCATCTCCAGGACCAGGTGCCGGGTCTCGTCGCTCGCGCGGAGCGCCGTGAGCGGCAGGCCGATCTCGTTGTTGAGCGAGCCGGGCGTCCAGACGGTGGGCGCGTGCCGGTCGAGGACCTGGGCGATCAGGTCCTTGGTGGAGGTCTTGCCCGCGGAGCCGGTGAGGGCGACGACATCGGTGCCGAGCCGTTCGACGACGGCTCGGGCGAGGGCCCCGAGCGCCGCCTGGACGTCGTCGACGACGAGGGCGGGGACGCCGACGGGGCGGACGGCGAGGACGGCCGTCGCGCCCGCCGCGACGGCGCGTTCCGCGTAGTCGTGGCCGTCGACGTGCTCACCGGCGAAGGCCGCGAACAGGCTGCCGGCCCGCACCTCGCGGGAGTCGATGACGACGGGCCCGGTGATCCGGGCGGCCGGATCCGGTATGTCGTGCGCCTGCCCGCCGACGATTTCGGCGATCTCGGCGAGGGAGAGGGCGATCACTGCTTCATCCCTGACTGTTCTGGTGGCCGGCTGTTCCGCTCGGCGCGGAATCCCGGGTGTGCGAGCGGTCGGCGATGGCCTCGCGCAGGACCTGGCGGTCGTCGAAGGGGCGTACGACCCCGGCGATCTCCTGGCCCTGCTCGTGGCCCTTGCCCGCGACGAGGACGGTGTCGCCCGGCTGTGCGCGGGCGACGGCGGCGGCGACGGCCGCGGCACGGTCGGCGAGGAGGAGCACCTCGCCGCGTTCCTCCGCGGGCACCTCGGCGGCGCCCGCGAGCATGGCGGCGAGGATCTTGAGCGGGTCCTCGGAGCGGGGGTTGTCGGAGGTCAGGACGGCGGTGTCGGCGAGCCGGGCCGCGGCGGCGCCCATCGGGCCGCGCTTGGTGGTGTCCCGGTCGCCGCCGCAGCCGATGACCACGTGCAGCTTGCCCTCGGTGACCTCGCGCAGGGAGCGCAGGACCGATTCGACGGCGTCCGTCTTGTGCGCGTAGTCGACGACGGCGAGGTACGGCTGGCCCGCGTCGACCCGCTCCAGGCGCCCCGGTACGCCGGGGACGGCGGCGACGCCCTCGGCGGCGCTCTTCGGGTCGATGCCCGCGGTGGCGAGGGTGGCGATCGCGGCGAGGGTGTTGGCGACGTTGAACGGGCCGGGCAGCGGGGCCGTGGCGGAGATCCGTTCCCCCGCGGGGCCGACGGCGGTGAACGTCGAGTCGTGGGAGCCGAGGACGAGGTCCTCGGCGCGCCAGTCGGCGTCGGCGCGGCCCTCGGCGGAGAAGGTGACGACCGGTACGGTCGCCTCACCGGTGAGCCTGCGGCCGTAGGCGTCGTCGAGGTTGACCACACCGAGGCGGCTGCGTTCGGGCGTGAAGAGCCCGGCCTTCGCCCGGTAGTAGTCGTCCATGTCGGAGTGGAACTCCATGTGCTCCGGGCTGAGGTTGTTGAAGACGGCGACGTCGAAGACGCAGCCGTCGACCCGGCCGAGCACGAGGGCGTGGCTGGAGACCTCCATGGCGACCGCGTCGACGCCCCGCTCCCGCATGACGGCGAAGAGCGCCTGGAGGTCGGTGGCCTCCGGCGTGGTGCGCTCCGACTTGATGCGTTCGTCGCCGATCCGCATCTCGACGGTGCCGACGAGCCCGGTGTGGTGTCCGGAGCCGCGCAGGCCGCCCTCGACGAGGTAGGCGGTGGTGGTCTTGCCGGAGGTGCCGGTGATGCCGATCTGCAGGAGGTCGGCGCCGGGTCGTCCGTAGATCTCGGCGGCGAGTTCGCCCATCCGGCCGCGCGGGTTCTCCACGACCAGGACCGGCAGGCCGGTGGCGGCGGCGCGCTCGGCGCCCGTCGGGTCGGTGAGGATCGCGGCGGCTCCGAGTCCGGCGGCCTGGGCGACGAAGTCGGCGCCGTGGGCGCGGGCGCCGGGCAGGGCCGCGTACACGTCGCCGGGTCGCACGGCCCGGGAGTCGTGGGTGATGCCCGAGATCTCGGCGGTTCCGGGGGCGTCGACCCCGAGCTGCGCGGCCAGGTCGCCCAGGGGTGTCGGGCGGGCCTGCTCCGGCCGGGGCGGGGCGGTTCGGTACTGATCAGCGTGTGGCACGGCGGTGAGCGTACCGGGCGCACCCTGCGGGGGGCCAAAAGAGCCCGGGGCCTCGCCGGAGTTCGATTTCCGGTTCCCGGAATGGGGGGTGATCGTTGTCACTGGTGCTCCCGGAGTGTCACGGGGTGGGTTCGAAGATGACCGGCAGTCGGGCGGGTTCGCTGCCCGTGGGGGCGACGTGGAGGGTCTTGAGGGCGAACTCCATGACCTTCTTGTAGATGGGGCCACAGATCTGGCCGCCGAAGTAGCTGCCCTTGGTGGGGTTCTGGATGGCGCAGTAGACGGTGATCTGCGGGTCGTCGGCGGGTGCGAAGCCGGCGAAGGAGGCGGTGTAGCCCTTGTAGCGGCCGAGTTCGGGGTCGACCCGGTTGGCGGTGCCGGTCTTGCCGGCGACGCGGTAGCCGGGGATGGCGGCCTTGTTGCCGGTGCCCTCCCGGTCGTCGACGACGGACTCGAGCATCTGGGCGAGGGTCTTGGCGGTCTTCTCGCTGACGACCCGGGACTCCTCGGGCTTGGGCGCCGGGGTGAAGCGTCCGTCGGGTCCCTTGGTGCCGCGGACCAGGGTCGGCTCGACGCGTACTCCGCCGTTGGCGATGGTCGAGTACACGGACGCGGCCTGCATGGCGCTCACCGAGAGGCCCTGGCCGAAGGGGATCGTGTACTGCTGCGAGGTCGACCAGTCCTCCGGCTTGGCCAGGATGCCGGGGGTCTCGCCGGGGTAGTCCAGGCCGGTGGGGCTGCCCATGCCGAACTTGCGCAGGTAGGAGTGGAGCACCTTGTTCGAGTCGGCCTGCGTCGCGCCGAGCCGGCCGGTGGCGAGGATGGTGCCGATGTTGCTGGACTTGGCGAGGACGCCGTTGAGCGTCAGATACCAGGTCGGGTGGTCGATGTCGTCCTTGAAGAGCCGGTCGCCGCGGTGGAGCCGGTTGGGGACGGTGACATGGGTGTCGGGGGCCGCCTTGCCCTCCTCCAGGACCGCGGCCATGGACATGATCTTGCTGGTGGAGCCGGGCTCGTAGGCGTCCTGGAGGGCCGCGTTGCCCATGGAGGCGGCGTTGGCGGCGGAGAGGTCGTTGGGGTCGAAGCCGGGGGCGTTGGCCATGGCGAGGACCTCACCGGTCCTCGTGTTCTGCACGACGACGTAGCCGCGGTCGGCCTTGGACTTCGTCACCTGCTCGGTGATGGCCTGCTGGGCGGCCCACTGGATGTCCCGGTCGATGGTCAGCTCGATGTCGGAGCCGGGGACGGCGGGGCTGCCCTGGGAGCCCGCGGTGGGCACCTGACGGCCGCCGGACTGGGTGAAGCGGATCTTGCCGTCCTGCCCGGCGAGCTCCGGGTCGAGCATCGACTCCACGCCGCCGGCGCCCTTGCCCTCGGCGTTGACGTAACCCAGTATCCCGGCGGCGAGCTCGCCGTTCGGGTACACGCGCTTGGTGCTGGGCTCGCTGAGGACGCCGCCGAGGAGGTTGACGCCGGTGCCGCCGGCGGAGCGCTGCGCCTTCTGCCCGTAGGCGCGCCGCAGGTCCTTGATCTGGTTCCAGACCTGCGGGGTCTGCTTGCGGGCGAGCAGCGTGTACCGGGACTTGGGGGTACGGAGCTTCTTCACGAGCTCCGCGGGCTCCTTGCCGAGGAGGGGGGCGAGGAGGGCCGCGGCCTGCTCGGGCGCGTCCGGGATCTTGGCCACCTCGGGCGTGAAGAGCTGCGGGTCGGCGGTGATGTCGTACGCGTCGACGCTGGCGGCGAGCGCGATGCCGTTGCGGTCGGTGATCTCGCCCCGCTCGGCGGAGAGCGTGTACTCCTGGAAGCGGTACTTGTCGGCCTTGGCCGCGTACGCGCTGGCGTCGACGGCCTGCACCTGGAGCAGCCGCACCACGAAGGCCGTCATCACCAGGGTCAGACCGAGGGAGACCAGCCGCAGCCGGGGCCGGGGGCTGCCGAGCCGGATGGTGCGCGGCCGGCGGGCCGGCGGCCGGGGCGCGGGCCGCTTCGCGGCCGGGCGCGGGGCGGGGCGGGACGTGCGGGCCCCGGCGGAGGCGGGCCGGGGGCGCGCGGGCCGGGCGGGTCCGGGGACGCGGCGGCGCGGGGGCTCCTTGGGGGGCACTTGCGGGTCACCTGCCGGAGTTCGTCGGGGTGGGTGGCGGTGCGGGGGCGCGTGCGGGCGCGTTCTGCGCGGGGGTGGCGCCGGTGGTCGTCCCCGGCTTCGGGAAGCCGGCCGTGTCGGCGGTGGAGCCGGCGGGCGGCACGGGCTTCTCACCCGGCGCCGGCTTCCGGCTCGGGGTCGGGGTCGGCTTCGGGGCGACGGCCTCCGTGGGCTCGCCGAGCACCTTGCCGTCCGGGTGCAGGAAGGCCGGGCTGCCGCCCGGGACCATGCCGAGCTCGCGGGCCCGCCGCTCCAGGGCGTCGGGGGCCGCGTAGTCGTCGACGTCGCGCTGGAGCGCCTGCTCCTCGTCGGTCAGCTCGGTGGTCCTGTCCTTGAGCTCGTTGAGCTGGAAGGAGCCCTGGTTGAGGGCCGAGTTGAGCAGGAGCAGGCTGATCAGACCGCCGCCGAGCAGCACGACGACGAGCAGGACGAAGGGGGTGCGGGCGGCCGAACTCGGCCCCGACGGCATGAGCCGTCCGAGCCGCGCGGCCCGCCCTTTGAGCGGCCCCTTCGCCGTGCTCACAGGACGTCTTCCCGGATCCGCTCGGCGCCCCGGAGCCGGGCCGGGGCGGCGCGCCGGTTCTCGGCGACCTCCTCCTCGGTGGGCAGCTCGGCGCCACGGGTGAGCAGCTTCAGCCGCGGCTGGTACTTCTCGGGGACGACCGGCAGGCCGGGCGGGGCGGTGGTGGCCGCGCCGGCCGCGAAGACCTGCTTGACGATCCGGTCCTCCAGGGACTGGTACGAGAGGACGACGACCCGGCCGCCGACGCCGATGGCCTTCACGGCCGCCGGCACGGCCTTCTCGACGCTGTCGAGTTCGCGGTTGACCTCGATGCGCAGGGCCTGGAAGGTGCGCTTGGCCGGGTTGCCACCGGTGCGCTTGGCGGCCTGCGGCAGGGAGTCGCGGATGAGCTCGACGAGCCGGGCGCTGTTGCTGAACGGCTCCTTGTCGCGCTCGCGCACGATCGCCGAGACGATCCGCTTGGCCTGCTTCTCCTCGCCGTACGCGCGAAGGATGCGGACCAGCTCGCCGGGTGCGTAGGTGTTGAGGACCTCGGCCGCGCTGATGCCGGTCGTCTGGTCCATGCGCATGTCGAGCGGGGCGTCCTGCGCGTAGGCGAAGCCGCGGTCGGCCTCGTCGAGCTGCATGGAGGAGACGCCCAGGTCGAAGAGGACCCCGTCGACGGTGGGGAGGCCGAGCCTGTCGAGGACCTCGGGCAGCTCGTCGTACACGGCGTGGACGAGGGTGGCGCGGTCCCCGTACGGGGCGAGCCGCTCGCCGGAGAGCCGCAGGGCCTCCTTGTCCCGGTCGAGGGCGACGAGACGCACCTCGGGGAACTGCTGCAGGAGTGCCTCACTGTGGCCGCCGAGGCCCAGGGTGCAGTCGACGACGACCGCGCCGGGGCGCCGCAGGGCGGGGGCCAACATGTCCAGGCACCGCTGGAGCATGACCGGGACGTGTCGGTCGTTGCTCAATGCGCCCTCTCAGATCCGGCGCGGAGGTACGGGCGAGCGGGTAAGAAGGCCGAGCCGTAGGTACCGCCGCACACACGGGGGGAGAAACCGCGGAAGTCGCTCGTTGTCTCCGTGAACTTCGCGTCACTTTAGTCCACGGGACCCGCCGGTCAATCAACCGGCTGGCGCGTCGCACGGCGCCGGAGAGCCGGCGGGACATTCCGGACGCCTCACCCGTTCGGGGCCGGACCGTCCAGGCCTGTGGGTTAGCTCACAACAGGGCTCCTTGAGGTTCTTTGTCCCCTCTCACAGCAGGCCCGGAAGGCCCGTGACCATTAACGTCGGAACCATGTCGACCTCCGCGCAGCCCCCTGCCGACGCCATACGCACCGGCGGCACGGTCACCGACCGTCTCGTCGACGCGAACGCCCGTTACGCCGCCGAGTTCACCGACCCCGGAATGGACGCGCGTCCCGTGCTGCGCGTCGCCGTCGTCGCCTGCATGGACGCCCGTCTGGACCTGCACGCCGCGCTCGGCCTCGAGCTCGGCGACTGCCACACCATCCGCAACGCGGGCGGCGTCGTCACGGACGATGTGATCCGGTCGCTCACCATCAGCCAGCGCGCCCTGGGCACCCGCAGCGTGATGCTGGTGCACCACACCGGCTGTGGCCTGGAAGCGCTGACCGAGGACTTCCGGCACGAGCTGGAGGACGAGGTCGGCCAGCGCCCGGCCTGGGCGGTCGAGGCCTTCCGTGACGTCGACCAGGACGTACGGCAGTCGATGCAGCGGGTGCGGACCTCCCCGTTCCTGCCGCACTCCGACGACGTCCGCGGCTTCGTCTTCGACGTGACCACCGGCCTCCTGAGGGAGATCGACCCCCGGTCCGAGGCCGAGACCGACCCGGCTTAAACACCCAAAGCCCGGCATTTCCCTCGCACTTGTCCGCGGGCAAGTGACACAACCCGGCCATGCGAACAAGAATGCTGGGGTGCGACACCCTCCGACGTTTCCACGGGGGCAGGTGTCCGTGTTCCGGAAGGCCGAGGAGGGCCGGGTGACGACCTATGACGATCGAGCGAGCCTCACAGATCTGACCACCACTGTGGAGCGGGTGCGCAGATCGGTGGAGAGTGTGATCGAGGGCAAGCCCGAGGTCGTACGGCTTTCGCTGACCGTGCTGCTCGCCGAGGGACACCTCCTCATCGAGGATGTCCCCGGCGTCGGCAAGACCATGCTGGCCAAGACCCTGGCGCGGTCCATCGACTGCTCGGTGCGCCGCATCCAGTTCACCCCGGACCTGCTGCCCTCGGACGTCACGGGCGTGTCGATCTTCGACCAGCAGCGCCGGGACTTCGAGTTCAAGCCGGGCGCGATCTTCGCGCAGATCGTGATCGGCGACGAGATCAACCGCGCGTCGCCGAAGACCCAGTCCGCGCTCCTGGAGTCCATGGAGGAGCGCCAGGTCACCGTCGACGGCCAGACGTACGAGCTGCCCAGCCCGTTCATGGTGGTCGCCACGCAGAACCCGGTCGAGATGGAGGGCACCTACCCGCTGCCCGAGGCCCAGCGCGACCGTTTCATGGCCCGGGTCTCCATCGGCTACCCGAGCGCCGAGGCCGAGCTCCAGATGCTCGACGTGCACGGCGCGGCCTCCCCGCTGGACGACCTCCAGCCGGTCGCCCACGCGCACGACATCCTCAAGCTGATCGAGGCGGTCCGCGCGGTCCACGTCGCCGACGCCGTACGCCGCTACGCGGTCGACATCGTCTCCGCCACCCGCACCCACACCGACCTGCGGCTCGGCGCCTCCCCGCGGGCCACCCTGCACCTGCTGCGGGCCGCCAAGGCCTCCGCCGCGCTCAGCGGCCGCGAGTACGTGCTGCCCGACGACCTCCAGGCACTCGCCGCGCCCGTCCTCGCCCACCGGCTGCTCCCGACGGCGCAGGCCCAGCTGAACCGGCGCACCGCCGAGCAGGTCGTCCAGGACATCCTGCAGCGCACCCCCGTCCCGGCCGCGGCCCCGCCCGCCGGACCGCTCTACGGCCAGCAGCCCGGCGCCCGGCGGCTGTGATGACCACCGCTGCCGTGCCGGACGGACAGCGGGGCGACGAGGACGACCGGGGCGGTCTGCGGGCCGCCCTCGGCGGTCTCACCACCCGTGGCCGTTCCTTCCTGGCCGCCGGAGTGGCCGCCGCCGCCTGCGCGTACGTCCTCGGCCAGGCCGATCTGCTGCGCGTCGGGTTGCTGCTCGCCGCGCTGCCGCTGATCTGCGTCCTCGTGCTGCACCGCACCCGCTACCGGGTCGCGGCCTCCCGCCGGCTCACCCCACAGCGGGTGGAGGCGGGCTCCGAGGCCCGGGTCCAGCTGCGGATGGAGAACGTCTCCAAGCTCCCCACCGGGCTGCTGATGCTCCAGGACCACGTGCCGTACATGCTGGGGCCCCGCCCCCGCTTCGTCCTCGACCGTGTCGAGGCGGGCGGCCGGCGCGAGGTGTCCTACCGGGTCCGTTCCGACCTGCGCGGCCGCTTCCCGCTGGGCCCCCTCCAGCTGCGGCTCAACGACCCCTTCGGCATGTGCGAGCTGACCCGCTCCTTCAGCGCGTACGACACGCTCACCGTCGTCCCGCGGACCGAGGCGCTGCCGCCGGTCAAGCTCGCCGGCGAGGCCTCGGGGTTCGGCGACGGACGGCAGCGCTCGCTCGCCCTCGCCGGTGACGACGACATCATTCCGCGCGCCTACCGCCACGGTGACGACCTGCGCCGGGTGCACTGGCGCTCCACCGCCCGCTACGGCGAGCTGATGGTCCGCCGCGAGGAGCAGCCGCAGCGGGCCCGCTGCACCGTCCTCCTCGACACCCGCCGGATCGCCTACCAGGGCTCCGGCCCCGACTCGGCGTTCGAGTGGGCGGTCTCCGGGGCCGCCTCCGCCCTCGTCCACATGCTGGAGCGCGGCTACGCGGTCCGGCTCGTCACCGACACCGGCAGCTCGGTGCCCGGCGAGGGCACCGAGGGATTCGCCGGCTCGGCCCATGACTCGGCGGAGTCGGCCGGTCTGATGATGGACACCCTCGCGGTCGTCGACCACTCCGACGGCGGCGGGCTCTCCCGCGCCTCCGACGTCCTGCGCGGCGGCGACGAAGGACTGCTCGTCGCCTTCGTCGGCGATCTCGACGAGGAGCAGGCCGCCCTCACCGCCCGGATGCGGAACCGCACCGGCGCGGCCGTGGCCTTCGTCCTGGACTCCGGGACCTGGCTGACCGGCGGCGCGGTCGCCGGGGCCGTCGAGGACCGGGTACGGCAGCTGCGCGAGGCGGGCTGGACGGCGCTGGCCGTCCCGCCCGCGGCCAAGCTCGCCGAGCTGTGGCAGCAGGCGGCCGGAGTCCGCGCGGAGTCCGCCGCCGACACTTACGGAGGATGGTCATGAGCGGGCGCGCACGGCTGACCCTGGCCGCCTGGGGCGCCACCCTGATGGCATCCGGAGCGCTGCTTCCCCTGGTGAAGCCGGCCACCTGGATCTTCACGGCCGCCTTCGTCCTCGCCCTGGTCAGCGCGGCGGGCACGCTGGCCCGGCGGGCACCGCTGGCCCGGCCGCTGACCCTGCTCGCCCAGCTGGCCGTCGCGCTCCTCGCGCTGACCGTGATCTTCGCCCGCGAGCAGGCGATCCTCCTGTTCCTGCCGGGCCCGCAGGTCTTCACGCACGCCGCCGACCTGTTCGCGGCGGGAGCCGAGGACGTCGGCCGGTACGCGATCCCCGCCCCGGACACCGAGGGCATCCGGCTCATGCTGGTCGGCGGCGTGGTCGCCATCGGCCTCATGGTGGACACCCTCGCGGTCACCTTCCGCAAGGCGGCCCCGGCCGGCCTGCCGCTGCTCGCCCTGTACTCGGTGGCGGCCGGTCTCTCCGGTGGCGGCGCCGGCTGGCTCTGGTTCCTGCTCGCCGCCTCCGGGTACCTGCTGCTCCTCCTCGCCGAGGGCCGCGACCGGCTCTCGCAGTGGGGCCGGGTCTTCGGCGGTGCTCAGCGCTCCGCCCGGGCCGGCTCGTCGGTCGCGGCCGGCGGCGGTCCCACCTTCGCCCCGGCCCGCACCGGGCGTCGTATCGGCGCGGTGGCCATGGGCGTCGCCATGGTCGTCCCGTTCGCGCTGCCCGGCTTCACCGGCGGCCTCATCGGCAACGGCGACGGGGAGGGAACCGGCGGCGAGGGCCGGGGCGGCACGATCTCGGCCGTGAACCCGCTGGTCTCCCTCCAGGACAACCTCCGCCAGCCGGAGGACCGGGAGGTGCTGCGCTACCGGACCAACTCCCGCGACACCTCCGACCTGTATCTGCGGCTCGTCGCGCTCGACCAGTTCGACGGCACCTCGTGGAAGTCCTCGGTCCGCCCGATCGAGGCCGTGCCCAAGCAGCTGCCCTGGCCGGACGGGCTCTCCCAGAGCGTCCGGATCACCGAGGTGACCAGCAACTTCGTCGCCTCCGAGGGGTACGAGCAGAAGTGGCTGCCGATGCCGTACCCGGCGGGCCGCGTCGACATCGACGGCCGCTGGCGGTACGAGCCGGCCGGCCGGATGCTCGTCGGCGACGACAAGCAGACCACCAGGGGCGCCCGCTACACCGTCGCCAGCCTGGAGGTGCGGCCGACGCCCGCGCAACTGGCCGCGGCCGGGGACGCGCCGCGGAAGCTCCGTCAGGAGTACACCAAGGTCCCGGCCTCGCTGCCGGCCGATGTGAAGGCGACCGCGCTCCAGGTCACCAAGGGCGCGCGCAACGACTACGAGCGGGCGGTGAGGCTCCAGGAGTGGTTCGCCCGGGACGGCGGCTTCCGCTACGACGTGGAGGTCGAGTCCGGCACCGGCGTGCAGGCGATCTCCCGCTTCCTGAAGGACAAGGAGGGCTTCTGCGTCCACTTCTCCTTCTCGATGGCGGCGATGGCCCGCTCCCTCGGCATCCCGGCCCGGGTGGCCGTGGGCTTCACACCCGGCACGACGCAGACCGACGGCTCGATCTCGGTCGGCATCCGGGACGCGCACGCGTGGCCCGAGCTGTACTTCGAGGGTGTCGGCTGGACGCGGTTCGAGCCGACCCCCTCGCGGGGCTCCACCCCCTCGTACACCCAGGACAACACGCCCTCGGGTACGGCCACCGGCCCCGCCCAGCCCGAGCAGAGCGCCTCGGCGCAGCCGTCCGCCGCGCCCAGCGCCTCGGCGAGCTGCACGCCTCAGGAGCGGCGGCTCGGCGACTGCGGCCCGGAGGAGGCGGTGGCCGGCGCGGACGCGTCCGGCGGCGGCCCGGACCCCCTGACGGTGATCCTGATCGTCGTCGGAGTCCTGGCGGTCCTCTCCGTCCCCCTGCTCCCCCTCCTGTGGCGGACGCGGGTACGGGCCCGTCGGCTGGGTCCGGCCGGGGCCCGCGGCCCGGACGGGACGGCGGTGCGGACGCTCGCGGTCTGGCAGGAGATCGTCGACACGGCCTGGGACCACGGGGTCGAACCGGACGAGTCGCAGACCCCGCGGCGCACGGCTGCCCGGATCGTCCGCCTGGGCGAGCTGGGCGATGAGGCCGCGGACGCGGTGCACCGGGTGGCCCGGGCGGTGGAGGAGGCGCTCTACGCGCCGAACCCGCAGCCGGCTTCGGGTCTGGCGGAGGAGGCGGCCCGGATCCGGGCGGGCTTCCACACGGCGGCGGACCGCCGGACGCGCCTCCGCGCGCTGCTGGCGCCGCGGTCGGTGGCGCGGCTGCGGTGGTCGGTGGCGGGGCGCTGGTCGGAGACGACCACGAAGTGGTCGGTCCAGCGGCACGCGACGACGACCCGCGCTCTGACGGCTCTCCGCCGGACCCCCCGCGAATCCCCGTAACCCACCCGGCCCCTCGGGGCACGGCGACGCGCCCGCCGCCCCCGCCCGTGGGGGCAGTCGCCCCTCCCCCTGGTTCCGTCCGGGGGGGGGAGGAACGACTGCCCCCCACGAGGCGGGCGGAGGCACCGGGGGATGGGCTCCGCCAGGGGGCGACGCATGGCCAGGGCGGCGGTGGTGGTTCCGGACCGGCCGGGCGCGGGCCCGCCACGTGATCCGGGGCGAGCGACCACGACGGGCGCGGCGGGGGCATGGCGAAGGCCCGCGGGCCGGCTTGCGCTCGGGTTCCGCAGGGCTTCGTCTCAGGCGTTGCGCGGGGCCTCCGCTCAGGGGGCCGTCAGTGGCCGCCACCCTGCTGCTCGTCGCGGCGGCGCTGCCACCGCTCTTCCATCCGGTTCATCATGGAGCGTCGCTGCCGGGTCTGACGGCCACCGGCCGTCGTCCCACCCCTGGTGGCCTGCTGCTGCTCACCCGGCTTCGGCGCCTTGCGCCATCCGGTGACCGCCAGGACCGCGCAGCCCAGCATGACGAGGAATCCCACCACGCTGATCCAGATCTGCTGTGCGACCATTCCGGCCATGAGGAGCGCGATACCCACCAGGAAGCCGGCGACTGCCTGGTAGACCCGTCGCCGGGTGTACGTACGCAGTCCGCTTCCCTCGAGCGCTGTCGCGAACTTGGGATCTTCGGCGTACAGCGCTCGCTCCATCTGCTCGAGCATTCGCTGCTCGTGCTCCGAGAGCGGCACGGAGTCCTCCTAGTCGTCGGTCGCGGGGGCGACCGGTTTGCGGCCCTTTCAGGATAGGCAGGGAATCGCCCCCGTGAAACCCGCCCTCAATGCCGAATAGCCAATCCGGGCCGCCATGCGGATCGGTTGCTGAGGCGTTGATTCCCCAGGCCCTCCTCCGTCATGCCGGATGCTGTCCCCCGATCATACGGGGCAGAGCCCGTTATCGGGCGGGCTGTGGCGTACTCCATGGAGTGCCGCGCCCCGCACCGCCGAACGGGTGGCCGTCCAGCTCAGGCCCGCTTCTCGCCCAGTACGTGCAGCTGGGTGGCGATGGCGTGGAAGGAGGGCAGCTCGGCGGCGGCCGCCTCCAGCTTGAGCAGGGCCTCGGCCGCGCCGGGTTCGGTGTCGACGAGAACGCCCGGAACGAGGTCGGCGAAGACCCGGACACCGTGGACCGCTCCGACGTCCAGACCGGCCCCGTCGGCCAGTTCGGTGAGCTGCTCGGCGGTGAAGCGCCGGGGGACGGGGTCGCCCGCTCCCCAGCGGCCCGCCGGGTCGGAGAGCGCGTTCCGCGCCTCGGTGAAGTGTCCGGCGAGGGCGCGGGCCAGGACCGCGCCGCCGAGCCCGGCGGCGAGCAGGCTGAGGCTGCCGGCGGGCCGGAGCGCGGCGACCGCGTTCCGTACGCCCTCGGCGGGGTCGTCGACGTACTCCAGGACCCCGTGGCAGAGCACCGCGTCGTAGCTCTCGCGTCCGGCCACGTCGAAGAGGCCGCTGATGTCGCCCTGGACGCCGGTGACGAGGTCGGCGACCCCGGCCTCGGCGGCCCTGCGCTCCAGCGCGAAGAGCGCGTTGGGGCTGGGGTCGACGACGGTGACGCGGTGGCCGAGGCGGGCGACCGGCACCGCGAAGTTCCCGGAGCCGCCGCCGGTGTCGAGGACGTCGAGGCTGTCCTTCCCGGTGGCCTCGACCCGGCGGTCGAGGGCGTCCTTGAGGACGTCCCAGACGACGGCGGTACGCAGGGAGGCGCGCGACGGGCGCGAGGTCGCCTCTCGACCGAAGACAGGGGAAGGGTCCGGCACGGCTGTTGACTCCTCGGTGACGGGTACGGACGCCCCCACCCTATGGCCTGGGGGGTGCCTTGCCGATCACGCCGCGAACCCGGCCCCATCACGACGCCCCCGGCCCCCGCCGCGGTCAGCCGCCCGCCTCCTCCGCGCCCGGCTGCCGGGGCAGCACCGGCTGGAGGACGAGCAGCCGCTCGACCAGGCGCAGGAAGTACGCGGCGTCCCGCAGCAGGTCGTCGGCCTCGCGCCGGGTCGCCGCGCCGGCGATCCCCGCCTCGGCGCGTGCCCTGCGCTCGGCGCCGGAGGCGAAGAGGGCGCTCCACTCCGTCAGCTCGGGCGCCAGCTCGGCCAGGAGCTCCCAGGCGCTCCGTATCCGCTGTCTGCGGCGGGATCCGGGCTCGGGCCTGGCCCGGGCGGCCAGCACGGCGGCGGCGGCGCGCAGGGCGGCGAGGTGGGCCGCCGCGTACCGCTCGTGGGGGCGGTCGAGCGCGGCGGCCTCGGCGAGTCCGGCGCGCGCCTTGGCGAGGAGGTCGAGTGCGGCCGGCGGGGCGGCGGCGGCGCGCCGGACGGGGTGGATGTCGGAGGCGGGTCCCGCCTGCGCGGGGGTGGGGCGTCGGCGGGGCGCGGCTGCTGCGGAAGGGCTTGCCATGACGAGTCCTCCTGTCGTCGCGTGACGGCTTCGTGGCCGTATGTGTCCATCGTGCCCGCCCCCACTGACAATCCACCTGACCTGGGATTTTGCCTGAAAACCCCACTCGGGGGTAGCTTTTGCACTGACCAGTCAGTTCAAAAAGGGGAATCGGGGGGTGGATCCGTGGGAGCGGAAGCCGAGGAGCGACCGCACGGCGCCGCCGTCGTCGCGGACGGATTCGGGCTGAAAGGGCCGCGCGGCTGGGCATTCCGGGAGGTCTCGTTCCGGGCCGAGCCGGGCACGCTGGTGGCGATCGAGGGGCCCTCGGGCTCGGGCCGCACCTGCCTGCTGCTCGCGCTCACCGGCCGGATGAAGGTCAAAGAGGGCACCGCCGAGGTCGGCGGCCTGCCGCTGCCCAAGAGGATGGCCGCGGTCCGCCGGATCAGCGCCCTGGCGCACGTCCCCGGGGTCAGCGAGCTCGATCCCGCCTTCACGGTGGCCGAGCACCTGGGCGAGCGGGCCCTGCTCCAGCGCCGTTTCGACGGCTCCGTCCGGACGTTCCTGCGGCGCCCGTCCGAGCGGCGCGCGTCAGCCCGGGTCCGGATCGACGAGGCCGTGACGGCCGCGGGGCTCGACCTGTCCGCACTGCCGAAGGGCGAGCGGACCTCCGTACGGGATCTGGAACGGCTCGAAGCCCTCCGGCTCTCGATCGCCCTGGCCCTGATCGGCCGGCCCCGGCTGCTCGCCGTGGACGACACGGACCTGAAGCTCTCGGACGCCGACCGCGCCGAGGCCTGGGCGCTGCTGCGCTCGGTGGCCGACTCGGGGACGACCGTCCTGGCGGTCTGCAGCGAGGCCCCCGAGGACGCCCTGCGGATCACCACGCTCGACGCCGCCACGGCCGCCGTCTCCGCCGAGCCGACGGCGGACACCGCGCCCGGCACCGAGGCGCGCCCGGACGGCACCGCGGCCGGGACCGCCGACACCGACACCGCCGCTGGCACCGACACCGCCGACGCAGACGCAGACGCAGACGCCGACCGCAAGGCGCCCGGGGCCCAGGCACCCGGCAAGCACGGCAAGCACGGCGAGGCCGACAGCGCCGATGCCGCCGGCGAGGCCGACGGCGGCCTCGCCGGGCACTCCACCGAAGACACGACCGAGGAGGGGGCGGCCGATGCGCTCGCCGAAACTGGCCGCGCTTGAGCTGAAGCGCTTCGGCAGGGGAAAGCTGCCGCGCGCCGCGCTCGTCGCGATCCTGCTGCTGCCCCTGCTGTACGGCGCCCTGTACCTGTACTCGTTCTGGGATCCGTACAGCAGGCTCGACAAGATCCCCGTCGCGCTCGTCAACGAGGACCGGGGCGCCACCACCGACGGCAAGAAGATCAACGCCGGTGACGACATCACCAAGGGGCTGCTGGACAGCAAGACCTTCGCCTGGCACCGGGTGAGCGACGCCGAGGCGCGCAAGGGCGTCGAGGACGGCACGTACTACCTGTCCCTGACCATGCCGGGCGACTTCAGCTCGCGCATCGCCTCCAGCTCGGGCGACTCCCCCGAGACCGGCGCCCTGCGGGTGCGGACGAACGACGCCAACAACTACATCGTCGGGCAGATCTCCCGGACGGTGTTCTCCGAGGTCCGCACCGCGGCCTCCACCAAGTCCTCCCGCACCTTCCTCGACAAGATCTTCATCTCCTTCTCCGACATCCACGACGCCACCGCGAAGGCCGCCAAGGGCGCGGGCGACCTCAAGCAGGGCGTGGACAAGGCGAAGAAGGGCTCGAAGGACCTGGCGAACGGCCTCAAGGACGCCAAGGCCGGCAGCGGTGACCTGGCCGCGGGAATGAAGAAGCTCGACAAGGGCGCCAAGGACCTGCAGAGCGGCTCCCGCAAGGTCGCGGACGGCACGCAGCGGCTCGCCGACAAGGTGAACGGCAACGCCGACAAGGTCCGCCCCTATCTGGCGAACAACGGCCGGTCGATCCGCGACACCGCGCGACTCGTCTCGGACTCCGCCACCGCGGTCCGCCACAACCTCGACGACCTGGTGAAGCGCGCCCCGGTGATCCGCAGCGCGGCGCACGTGGCCGACGACAAGCTGGCCAAGGCCCTCCAGGAGGAGTGCGTGGCGAAGCCGGAGGCCGCCACCGAGTTCCCCGCCCTCTGCGCCGCGCTCAAGGACGCCTCGGTCACGGCCGGCGACGTCGCCACCATCGCGGACGACGTCCACGAGCTGACCAAGGGCGGCGACGGCGACCTCAAGACCCTCGACGCGCGGCTCGCGAAGCTCACACGGCAGGCCGACGAGCTGGCCCGCCGCGCCCCGCACCTCGACGAGGACGTCGAGGACGCCATCCGGAAGATCAACGAGCTCAACGCGGGCGCGAAGAAGGTCTCCGCCGGCGCGGAGAAGCTGCACACCGGCATCAGCGGCGCCAGGACCGGCTCCGTGAACCTCGACACCGGCGTCGGAAAGCTCAAGAAGGGCGCGGGCGACCTCGACGGCGGCCTGTTCAAGCTGGCCGACGGTTCGGGCACCCTGGCCTCCGGCCTCAAGGACGGGGTCGACCGGATCCCCGACTACGACGAGCAGGACCGCGACCGGCGTACGGAGGTCATGGCAGACCCCGTGCAGCTGGCCTCCCAGTCGCTGCACAAGGCACCGAACTACGGCACCGGTTTCGCCCCGTACTTCATCCCGCTCTCCCTCTGGGTCGGCGCGATGGTCGCGTACATGATCATCCAGCCGCTCAACCGGCGTGCGCTGGCCGCCGGCGGCTCCGCCTGGCGGATCGCCCTCGCGGGCTGGCTCCCGGTGGCGGCGATCGGCGTCCTCCAGGTCGCGGCCCTCATGTCGGTCCTGCACTGGGGCCTCGGACTCCAGATGGACCGCGCCGCGGGTACCGTCGGCTTCCTCGCCCTGGTCACCTGCTGCTTCTCCGCGATCATCCAGTGGCTCAACGCCCGCTTCGGCGCGGCCGGCCGGATCCTCGTCCTCGCGGTCCTGATGCTCCAGCTGACCTCGGCGGGCGGCACGTACCCCGTCCAGACCAGTCCGGGCTTCTTCAACGCCGTCCACCCCTTCCTGCCGATGAGCTACGTGGTCGAGGCACTGCGCCGGCTGATCTCCGGCGGCGGGATCGGGCCCGTCTGGCAGGCCTGCGCGGTGCTCGCCGCGTTCACCGTGGGCGCCCTGGCGCTGACCGCGGTGTCGGCCCGCAGGAAGCAGGTCTGGACGCTCGACCGGCTCCACCCCGAACTGACCCTGTGAGACGGGGCCTGTGAGACCCGCGACACCTGTGAGAATCGACCCCATGGACAGCAGCAGCACCCGACGCCAGGCCACGCGCGCGAAGCTCTACGAGGCGGCCGTCACCCTCATCGCGGAGCAGGGTTTCTCCGCGACGACGGTGGACGAGATCGCCGAGCGGGCCGGCGTGGCCAAGGGCACGGTCTACTACAACTTCAAGAGCAAGACCGAGCTCTTCGAGGAGCTGCTGCGCCACGGGGTGTCGCTGCTCACCGCCTCGCTGCGGACGGCGGCCGAGGAGACCGCCGGGCGCGGCGGGAGCCGGGTCGACGCTCTGGACGCGATGATCCGGGCGGGCCTCGTCTTCATCGACCGCTACCCGGCCTTCACCCAGCTCTACGTGGCCGAGCTCTGGCGCACCAACCGCGCCTGGAACTCCACCCTCCTGGTCGTCCGCCAGGAGGCGGTCGCGGTGGTCGAGGGGGTGCTGCGGGAGGCGGTCGCGGGCGGTGAGCTGAGCGAGGAGATCGACGTCCAGCTGACGGCGGCGGCACTGGTCGGGATGGTGCTCGTGGCGGCCCTCGACTGGCAGGCCTTCCAGAGCGAGCGTTCCCTCGACGACGTGCACGCGGCGCTGTCACGGCTGCTGCACGGCCGGGTGGGCGGGCGTTAGCCCCCGCACCGCGTACGGCGAAAGGCCGGTCCGTCGAGGCTCGATCCCCCCGAGCCTCGCCGGACCGGCCTTCGCCGTACGTCCCCCGTGACACCCCCGTGCCCCGTTGCGGCAGGCACGCGACCCCGGTTCCGCCGCCCCGTGTCGGCGGTTCCCGGGGCCGCGCCCCTTCCGTGGACTCCACTCTTCCGTCTCGGCGGCCTCCGCTCATCCGCGTACCTACTCATCTCGCCCCCTAGGTACGGATACTCAGACTGGTTACGATCGCGGGCGTGTCCGTACTCCCCCTGGTGTTCACCAGCGGCTGGGCGAGCGGGATCAACGCGTACGCGGTGGTTCTGCTGTTCGGCGTATTCGGCGCGACCGGGCTCACCGACGAGGTGCCCGAGTCCTTGCAGCGCACCGATGTCCTCGTCGCGGCCGGCGTGCTCTTCCTGTGCGAGGCGGTGGCGGACAAGATCCCGTACGTCGACTCGATATGGGATTCCGTCCACACGGTGATCCGGCCGATCGCGGGGGCCGTGGTCGGCGCGCTGCTCGCCGGGCAGAACGGCTCGCTGCCGGAGCTGGCGGCGGGCGCGGTCGGCGGTTCGACGGCCCTGCTGAGCCACTTCGTCAAGGCCGGGACGAGAATGGCGGTCAACACCACGCCCGAGCCGTTCTCCAATGTCGCGCTGAGCCTGGCGGAGGACCTCGGGGTGGCGGCCATCGTCACCTTCGCGCTCTTCCATCCGGTGGCGGCGGCGAGCATCGCGGGCGTGCTGCTCATCGGCGGCCTGGTGATACTGATCTTCCTCGCCCGGCGGATCCGCCGCTTCCTGCGCCGCCGGTCGCAGCGGCGCGAGGAGCGACGGCTCGCCGACGGGGAGGCCCGGGCCCGCGCCCGGCCGCCGTCCGGCGACGGTTCGGAACACTTCTGAGCCCGTTCGGGACGGTCCGACGCGCCGGATAAGGTCGCTGGCATGGCACGGATTGTGGTGATCGGCGCGGGACTCGGCGCCATGGCGGCGGCGGCCCGGCTGGCCGTGGCGGGCCACCGGGTGACGGTGTACGAGCGGGGGGCGACGTACGGCGGGGCGGTCGGCCGCTTCGCGCGCGACGGCTTCGCGTTCGACACGGGCCCGGGGCTGCTGCATCTGCCGGCGGTCTACCGGGACCTGTTCGTGAAGACCGGCAAGGAACCGCTGGAGGAGTGCGTCACGCTGACGCAGGTCGACCCGGCGAGCCGTCATGTCTTCGCCGACGCCACCCGCGTGGACCTGCCGAACGCTTCCCGGGCCGGCACGCTCGCCGCCCTGGACGCCGCGCTCGGCGCGGGCGCGGGCGAGCGCTGGGGCGACTTCCTGGTCCGCGCCCGCGAGGCCTGGGACCGCACCCGCCGCCCGCTCCTGGAGGAGCCGCAGCCGGCCGACCCCGCGCCCCTGGGCCGCGAGCCGTACCCGGCCCTGAAGGCGGGCCTGTTGCGCCGCCCGACGACGACGCTCGCGCAGGTCGGGGCCCGCGAGCTGCGCGACCCCCGGCTCGCCGCCCTCCTCGACGCGTACGCGTGGTCGTACGGCTTCGACCCGGCGACGGCCCCGGCCTCGGCCGCCGTCCTGCCCTACATGGAGCAGACCTTCGGCAGCTGGTACGTGGGCGGGGGCCTGCGGGCGCTCGCCGACGCGGTGTACGAGCGCTGCCGGAAGCGGCGTGTCGAGTTCGTCTTCGACACGCCCGTGGAGGACGTCCTGGAGAAGGACGGCCGGGCGGTCGGGGTGCGCCTGGCGGGCGGCGACAGCGTCGAGGCCGACCATGTCGTCTCCGGGGCCCCGGTGCCGGCGCTCTACCGCGATCACGTCGTCGCGTGGGGCCACGGCGACGAGTGGCCGCACCACCAGGTCACCGGGACCGGCCGGGTGACGGTCTGTCTGGCGCTGCGCGGCGCCCGGGAGGCGGAGGCGGTCCACCGCACCGTCGTCCACGCGGCGGGCGAGCGGCCGACGGTGACGGTGCTCCGCCCGGACGACCCGGCGCTGCGCCCGGACGCGGACCACGAGTCGGTGACGGTCACGGCGACCGTCCGTACGTCCCCGGAGTGGGACGCGGCCGCGGGGGAGGCCTTCGCGGGACGGATGGTCGAGGCGGCGGGACACGCGGTTCCGGGGCTGCGGGAGCGGCTGTTGTGGCAGCACGTGCGCACCCCGGAGGACGTGCGGCGGGACACGGGCGTCGCCGAGGTGCCGGGGCCCGCGCTCGCCGGGGCGGATGGGCGGCTGCTTCCGGCCGGCAACCGCTCGCCGCTGCCGGGCCTCTGGTTCGCGGGCGGCTGGTCGCACCCGGGCGGCGGGCTCGCCCACGCGGGCATGTCGGGCGCCCTGGTTGCGGGCTTCATCGTGGAGGGCGCGGACTTCCGCGGCTCCCGGTAGACGGACGTGGGGCCCGGCGCGTGCGCCGGGCCCCACGGTCGGTCAGTAGCGGTACTGCTGCTGGTCGTCCGGGTAGGGCTCGTAGCCGTACTGGCCGGGTCCCTGCGGCTGCTGCTGCGGCTGGTCGGTGTCGCGCTGCTGCGGGACCCAGACCCCGCCGGGCGGGGTGTCGTAGCTGTACGAGGGGGCGTACGGGTCGCCGTAGTACGAGCCGTACTGCTGGCCGTCCGTACCGGGGCCGATGTACGGGTCGGAGTAGGCGGCGTACTGCTGCTGCCCGGCGGGCTGGCCGTAGTCGTAGGCGGGCTGCTGCTGGTCGTACCCGGGCGCGTAGGGGTCGTACCCGCCGGTCGCGTAGCCCGTCTCGTAGCCGGTGCCGGGGGTCGGGGAGGCGTCGCCGTGGGGGGTCTGGCCCTGGCCCAGGTCGTAGACGCCGTACTGGCCGGTGTCCTCGGGCATCGGCAGGGGCTCGTAGACCGCGGTGCTCCCGGCGGCGGACGGAGCCTCGGCCTCCTCCGGTCCGGCGTACGGGGTCTCCTCGGACTCGTAGGAGAGCTCGGTGACCTCAAGAGTGGGGCCGGCCTGCGCGGGGGCGGCGGACCTGCGGCGACGGCTCGCGCCCGGGCTGCCGCCGAGCGCCCAGCCGGTGGAGAAGCCGCGGCGGAAGGAGAGCGTCACATAGGTCTGGCCGACGGCGAAGGCGACCGCGCCGACGATGATGACCGCCACCATGGACGTCAGGACGCCGAGGACCACGCCGAGGAAGCCGCAGAAGGCGAGCACACGCCAGCGGAGTCGCGCCTTGTACTGCAGGAGCACCTCCCCCAGCAGCCACAGCGCGACCACGCCGAATGCGATGTAGAGGACCGTCCACCCCATGCCCCGCCGCCCCTCTCCACGGTCACCGCCGCGGGTCGGGGCGGGTACGACCGGTCACGACTGCTGGTGCAGTCCGAGATTCTCGTAGATCTCGATCGCGGTGGAGCTGTTCAGCGTGATGAAGTGCAGTCCGGGGACACCCTCGGAGAGCAGCCGCGCGCAGAACTCCGTCGCGAACTCGATACCGATGGAGCGTACAGCGGCGGGATCGTCCTTGACGGCGAGGATGCGCTCTTTCACATCCGCGGGGAAGTGGGCGTTGCTCAGCTGGGGCAGCCGGCCGAGCGTCTTCACGTTCACAACGGGCATGACTTCGGGGATGATCGGGGTCTCGCAGCCCGTCTTGGCGACGCTGTCCCGCAGCCGCAGATAGTTCTCGGGGTCGAAGAACATCTGGGTGATGGCGTAGTCGGCGCCCGCGCGGCACTTGTCCACGAA
Organism: Streptomyces sp. NBC_00691; assembly: GCF_036226665.1. NCBI lineage: Bacteria > Bacillati > Actinomycetota > Actinomycetes > Kitasatosporales > Streptomycetaceae > Streptomyces > Streptomyces sp. NBC_00691. The sequence goes on from NZ_CP109007.1 coordinate 2,315,773, forward strand.
GTGCCGGATGTCCGTGTCCCAGTCGAGGGAGCGGGGGTGCATCTCGGGGAAGGCGGCGACGCCCACGCAGAAGTCGCCCGATTCCTTGATCAGCCGGACGAGGTCGGCGGCGTACTTCACGCCCTCCGGGTGCTCGACCCAGTCCCCCAGCGGGTCGCCCGGCGGGTCGCCGCGGACGGCGAGCATGTTGCGGATGCCGGCGTCGGCGTACTGGCCGAGGACGTTGCGCAGCTCGGCGACCGAGTGGTCGACGGCCGTGAGGTGGGCGACCGGGGTGAGCGTGGTGTCTGAGGCGATCTTCTGGGTGGCCTTGACGGTGCCGCCGCGGGTGGAGCCGCCGGCGCCGTAGGTCACGGAGACGAAGCTGGGGCCGACCGCCTCGACGCGTCGCATCGCGTTCCAGAGGACCTGCTCGCCCTTCTCGGTCCGGGGCGCGAAGAACTCGAAGGAGTACGACGTGCCGCCGGAGGCGAGGATCTCGCGGACCGTGCGGGCGCGGTCCGAACGGACGGAAGCGGTACCAAGGGCCATACGGGCAGGTTAGACGGGCTGCGCGGAGGTGCGTGAACGGCGTCCGAGTGGTGGACACAGTTTTGGACAGCCGGCGGGGCGGATCGCTGGACGAACCTCCGACGGCCGAACGGGTCGCGCGGGAAGCCCCGAGCCGCCGGGCGGAGGCCCTACTCCCCCGCGCGCTCCCGCACCCGCTTGGCGAGGGCGGCCGTCGCGGCGGCCGGGTCGTCGGCCTCGGTGATCGCCCGGACGACGACGATCCGGCGCGCGCCCGCGTCCAGGACTTCGTCCAGATTCGTCTCGTCGATGCCGCCGATCGCGAACCAGGGGCGGTCCTGGGCCAGGCCCGCCGTGTACCGCACGAGGCCGAGGCCCGGCGCGTACCGGCCGGGCTTGGTGGGGGTGGGCCAGCAGGGTCCGGTGCAGAAGTAGTCGACGCCGGGCTCGACGGCGGCCGCGGCCGCCTCGGTCTCGGCGTGGCAGGAGCGGCCGATCAGGACCTCGTCGGAGCCGCCGAGGATCGCCCGGGCGGCCGGCACGGGCAGGTCGCCCTGGCCCAGGTGCAGCACGTCGGAGCGGATGGCGTGGGCGACGTCGGCCCGGTCGTTCACCGCGAGGAGCTTGCCGTGCCGGCGGGCGGCCTCGGCGAAGACGGCGAGGTGCTCCAGCTCCTCACCGGCCTCCATGCCCTTGTCGCGGAGCTGCACGATGTCCACGCCGGAGGAGAGCACGGCGTCGAGGAAGGCGGGCAGGTCGCCCTGGCGCTTCCGGGCGTCGGTGCACAGGTAGAGCCGGGCGTCGGCGAGCAGCTCACGAGGCGTGGGCATGGGTGGTTCCCCCCGTCGGTGGCACGGGGGCGTTCCCCGTGGGTGGCGCGGGGTTCCCCGCGCCGGTGGCACGGGGCCGCGGCGGACCGGCCGTGGGGCCGGTCGCCGCGACACCCGCTCATGGTGTCCTTCGGTGCCGCGTCAGAGGGCGAGCGCCTGGGCGCGGCGCTTCACCTCCGTGCCGCGGTTCTCGTTGAGCGCCTGCGCGGGCGTGCCCGGCAGGCTCTCGTCCGGAGTGAAGAGCCACTCCAGCATCTCCTCGTCGGTGAAGCCGTCGTCCCGCAGCACGGTCAGGAGCCCGACGAGGCCCTTGACGATCTTGTCGCCCTGGATGAAGGCGGCGGGGATCTGCAGGGCGTTGTTCTCTCCACGGCGCACGGCGATGAGCTGACCGTCCTTGATCAGCTGCCGCACGCGCGTCACCTCGACATCGAGCATCTCCGCGATGTCGGGCACATAGAGCCAGGCGGGGACGAGCGCATCGATCTTTACGTCAATCTCGGTCACAGGACAAGCCTGCCATCCCGGACTGACAGCCGGTAGTCGGGCCCTAGAGGACGGCCGTCTTCAGGGGGACGGAAGGGTCCGCCGCGCGCACGGGGTCGACGGCGGTGGCCGTCTCGATGAGCTTGCGGCCCTGGGCCAGGTCGCGCGGGCGGCCGACCGCGAGCAGCGCCACCGGGACGCCGGCGCGCAGCCACAGCACGGACCAGGTCTTCTCCGCCGGGTCGCCGCGCCAGAGGAGCTCGTCCGCGTCCGCGTGGTGTCCGGCGTACTGGACGAAGCGGCCGAACTGCTCGGACCAGAAGTACGGGACGGGGTCGTACGGCCCGGACTCCTCCTCCGCGCCGGTGCCGGTGATCGCCGCGGCGACCGTGCGGGGGCCCTGGAGGGCGTTGTCCCAGTGGTGGACGAGGAGGCGTCGCCCGTAGCGGGCGGAGGGGAAGGAGGCGCAGTCCCCGACGGCGTACACATCGGGCAGATCGGTGCGCAGCCGCTCGTCGGCGGTGACGGCGCCGCTCGGGTCGAGGGCGATCCCGGAGCCGGTGAGCCATCCGGTGGAGGGGAGGGCGCCGATGCCGACGACGACGGCGTCGGCGGGCAGCTCGCGGCCGTCGGCGAGGACGACCCTGCCCGCTTCGACGGTGTCCACGCGCGCGTGGGTGAGGAGTTCGGCGCCGTTCTCGCCGTACCACTCGGCCATGGGGGTGGCGACCTCGGCGGGCAGGGCTCCGGCGAGGGGGCGGTCGGCGGCCTCGACGACGGTGACGGCGCAGCCGGCCTCGCGGGCGGCGGTGGCGAACTCCGCGCCGATCCAGCCGGCGCCGACGACCACGACGCTGTGCCGGCGCTCCAGGACGGGGCCGAGGCGGACGGCGTCGTCGAGGGTCCGCAGCAGATGGACCCCGGGGACGCCTTCGGTGCCGGGCAGGGTGATCGGGTGGGCGCCGGTGGCGATGACCAGGGTGTCGTACGCGACGGGCCCGGCCTCGGTGTCGATCTCGTGGTCGCCGGCGCGCAGCCCGGTGACGTCGAGGCCGAGGCGGAGCTCGATGCCGAGTTCCTCGAAGTCGATGTCGAAGGCGGAGCCCTCGGCCTTGCCGAGGAGGACGGCCTTGGAGAGCGGGGGCCGGTCGTACGGCTGGTGGGGCTCGGCCCCGATGAGGGTCACCGGGCCGCCGAAGCCCCGTTCACGCAGGGCGACGGCGGTCTGGACGCCCGCCATCCCGGCGCCGACGATCACGACGTGGTGCTGTGCCTGCTTCTGCTCGCTCACCCGGCCAGCTTACGCATCTGACGAACCGTCAGGAAGGGAGGGGTCTGCGGCCCACCGGAGGCGGAAGCTAGGGTGTCGGGCGTAAAGCACTCGCGGGAGCCCGGACGCACCGGGCTGAGAGGGAGGCTGGGACGGCCTCCGACCGTACGAACCTGATCCGGGTCATGCCGGCGAAGGGAGGGGCTGGACGCCCATGCGTTCTTCCGAAGTCCATGTGTCCGAGGGCCACGCGTCCGGGGCGGACGTGCCGGAGCCCGGCTCGTCCGACGTCCGCGGGGACGGTGCCCACGCCGCCGACGTCCGCGGGGCAGGCGGTCACACCGCCGACGTCCTCGTCGTCGGCGGCGGCATCATCGGCCTGGTCACGGCCTGGCGGGCCGCGCGCCGCGGCCTGCGCACCGCCGTCATCGACCCGGCACCGGGCGGCGGCGCCGCACACGTCGCGGCCGGGATGCTCGCCGCGGTCACCGAACTCCACTACGGCGAGGAGACCCTCCTCGGGCTCAACCTCGCCTCCGCCGCCCGCTATCCCGCGTTCGTCGCCGAGCTGGAGGAGGCCACCGGCCACGACGTCGGCTACCGCGCCTGCGGCACCCTCGCCGTCGCCCTCGACGCCGACGACCGGGCGCATCTGCGCGAACTGCACGCCCTGCAGTCCCGCTGCGGGCTCACCTCGGAGTGGCTCAGCGGCCGCGAGTGCCGCCGCCTCGAACCGATGCTCGCCCCGGGAGTGCGCGGCGGGCTCCGGGTGGACGGCGACCACCAGGTCGATCCGCGCCGGCTCGCCGCCGCGCTCCTCGTCGCCTGCGAACGGGCCGGCGTGGTCTTCCACCGCGACCTCGCGCAGCGCCTGACGGTGGCACGGGACCGGGCACGCGGTGTCGTGCTCGCGGGCGGCGGGGAACTGCGGGCCGACCAGGTCGTCCTCGCCGCCGGCAGCCTGAGCGGCCGACTCGCGGGCGTGCCGGACGAGGTGCTTCCGCCGGTGCGCCCGGTGAAGGGGCAGGTGCTGCGGCTGCGCGTACCGGCCCCGTACGCCCCCTTCCTCTCCCGGACGGTCCGGGCCGTCGTCCGCGGCAGTCACGTCTACCTGGTGCCCCGCGAGAACGGCGAACTCGTCGTCGGCGCCACCAGCGAGGAACTCGGCTGGGACACCACGGTGACGGCCGGCGGGGTGTACGAGCTGCTGCGCGACGCCCATGAGCTCGTCCCCGGGCTCACCGAGCTGCCGCTGACCGAGACCCTGGCGGGCCTGCGCCCCGCGTCGCCCGACAACGCGCCGCTGCTCGGCCCCACCGCCCTGCCCGGCCTGCACCTGGCCACCGGCCACTACCGCAACGGGGTCCTGCTCACCCCGGTCACCGGCGACGTCATGGCCGAGGTGCTCACCACCGGGGCCCTCCCCGACGAGGCCCGCCCCTTCACCCCCCGCCGTTTCTCCCCCGTACGTCAGGAGCAGCCCGCATGAACGTGTCCGTGAACGGTGAGGCCCGCGTGCTCTCCGGCCCCCTCTCCCTCGACGCTCTCGTGGCGACCCTGACCACGGCCCGCTCCGGGGTCGCCGCCGCCCTCAACGAGACGGTCGTACCGCGCGGCGAATGGGAGACGACGCTCCTCGGCGAAGGCGACCGGGTGGAAGTCCTCACCGCGGTCCAGGGAGGCTGAGCGCGATGTCCGACGACGTGTTCACCCTCGGCGGTACGGAATTCTCCTCGCGGCTCATCATGGGCACCGGCGGGGCGCCCAGCCTCGACGTCCTGGAACGCTCGCTGGTCGCCAGCGGCACGGAACTCACGACGGTCGCGATGCGGCGGCTGGACCCGACCGTCCAGGGCTCGGTCCTCTCCGTCCTGGAGCGGCTCGGCATCCGGGTCCTGCCCAACACGGCGGGCTGCTTCACGGCGGGCGAGGCGGTCCTGACCGCCCGTCTGGCCCGCGAGGCCCTCGGCACGGACTGGATCAAGCTGGAGGTCGTCGCCGACGAGCGGACGCTGCTGCCGGACGGGGAGGAGCTCCTCGTCGCGGCCGAGACGCTGGTCGACGACGGCTTCACCGTCCTCCCCTACACCAACGACGACCCGGTCCTCGCGCGGAAGCTGGAGGACGTGGGCTGTGCGGCGATCATGCCGCTCGGCTCCCCGATCGGCTCCGGGCTCGGCATCCGCAACCCGCACAACTTCCAGCTGATCACGGAACGGGCCGGGGTGCCGGTGATCCTCGACGCGGGGGCCGGCACGGCGTCGGACGCGGCGCTCGCCATGGAGCTGGGGTGCGCGGCGGTGATGCTGGCCTCGGCGGTGACGCGGGCGCAGGAGCCGGTCCTGATGGCTTCGGCGATGCGGCACGCGGTGGAGGCCGGGCGGCTGGCGTGGCGGGCGGGGCGGATCCCCCGCCGCCACTTCGCGGAGGCGTCGTCCCCGCGGGAAGGCCGCCCGGCCCTGGACCCGGAACGCCCCGCCTTCTGACCGAGGGGCCGCACCGGAGGCGGGCGGGTTCGTGCGGGGCTCGTCACAGGTGGGTCGCAGTCGGGGGCGTACGGACCGACCCCCACCTGCCCCCTCGTAGACTCGACGCCGTGGACACGACCCTTCAGGACCCCCTCGTCGGGCGGCTGCTCGACGGCCGCTACCGCGTCGACGCGCGCATCGCCGTCGGCGGGATGGCCACGGTCTACCGGGCCGTGGACACCCGCCTCGACCGCGTTCTCGCGCTCAAGGTGATGCACCCCGCCCTCGCCACCGACGCCGCGTTCGTCGAGCGTTTCATCCGCGAGGCGAAGTCCGTCGCCCGCCTCTCGCATCCCAACGTCGTCGGCGTGTTCGACCAGGGCGCCGAGGGCGCGTACGTCTATCTGGCGATGGAGTACGTCGCCGGCTGCACCCTCCGTGACGTCCTGCGCGAGCGAGGCGCACTCCCGCCCCGGGCCGCCCTGGACATCCTGGAGCCGGTGCTCGCCGCGCTCGGCGCCGCGCACCGGGCCGGGTTCGTGCACCGGGACATGAAGCCGGAGAACGTCCTGATAGGGGACGACGGCCGGGTCAAGGTCGCCGACTTCGGTCTCGTCCGGGCCGTGGGCTCGGCGACCGCCACCACCGGATCGGTCCTCGGGACCGTCTCGTACCTGGCGCCGGAGCAGATCGAGCACGGCACCGCCGACACCCGTGCCGATGTGTACGCCTGCGGCGTCGTCCTCTACGAGATGCTGACCGGCGGCAAGCCGCACTCCGGCGACACGCCGGCCCAGGTGCTCTACCAGCACCTCAGCACCGACGTGCCCGCCCCTTCGGCGAACGTTCCCGGGCTCGCGGTGGAGCTGGACGAGCTGGTCGCGGCGGCCACCGCCCGTAACCCCGAGGTCCGCCCGTACGACGCCGTCGCCCTGCTCGCCCTGCTGCGGGAGGCCCGCGCCGCGCTCCGCGAGGAGCAGCTGGACGCCGTGCCCCCACAGGCCAGGTCCGGGGCCCGGGACACCACGGACGACCGGACCAGCGTGATCGCCCGGGCGGTACCGGCCGGCACCGGGGACGAGCCCGACGCGCACCAGGTCCTGCACACGAACCGGCTGCCGGCCCCCGAGCCGCCCGCACCCGGCCGCCGCCGCCCGCGGCCCCCGCGCGGCCCCCTGCTCCTCGTCGTGGGCGTTCTGCTCGCCCTCGGTCTGGGCGCCGGTGTCTGGTACATCAACTCCGGCCAGTTCACCCGGGTCCCCGCCGTGCTCGGCCAGACGGAGACCGAGGCGACCCGGCGGATCACCGACGCGGGTCTCGAGGTCGGCACGACGAAGCGCGCGTTCAGCGACGTGTACGAGCGCGGCAGCGTCATGGCCGTCGACCCGGCCCCCGGCGAGCGCCTCCGGGGCAACGGCACGGTCACCCTGACCCTCTCCCGCGGTCCCGAGATCGTGAAGGTGCCCAACCTCAAGAACAAGCCGCTCGCCGAGGCGAAGCGCGTCCTCGCGGACGAGGGCCTGGTCGCCGGGGTGATCACGCGGAAGTTCAGTGACACCGTCGCCCAGGGGGCCGTCATCGGCTCCGACCCCGAGCCCGGCACCGAGCGGGCTCCCGACTCGGCCGTCGCCCTGGTCGTCAGCAAGGGCGCCCCGATCGACGTCCCCGACGTCACCGGCGAGACCGTCGCCGACGCCACGGCCCTGCTCCAGGGCGAGGGGCTCAAGGTGGTCCTCGCCCCGGAGCGGATCAACTCCCCCGAGGCCGCCGGATCCGTCGCCGCCCAGTCGCTCGCCGAGGGCAGCCGGGCCGCCGAGGGCGACACCGTCACGCTCACCGTCTCCAAGGGCCCCCGGCTCGTCGGGGTACCTGACGTCGTCGGCGAGACGGTCGACGACGCCCGTACGGCCCTGGAGGACGAGGGCTTCACGGTGGAGGTCAAGAAGTCCTTCCCCTACCTGGGCAACGAGGTCACGGGCCAGTCCGTGAAGGGCGGCTCGACCGCGCCCGAGGGCTCCACCGTCACGATCACGATCAAGGGACTGTAGAAACTGATGCGCAACCCCGTCGGCGGCCATGTCCCGGTGGCCGGTGGCCTCGCCAAGGTCGGCCTCGGCTACGCCCGTGAGCTCGGTGCCGAGACCGTCCAGGTCTTCGTCGCCAACCCGCGCGGCTGGGCCACCCCGCCCGGCAACCCCGCCGAGGACGAGCGGTTCCGCGCCGAGTGCGCCGCCGAGTCGATCTCCGCCTGGGTCCACGCCCCGTACCTGATCAATTTCGGTTCCCACACCGAGGCCACCGCGGAGAAGTCGGTGGAGTCGATGCGGCACTCGCTGCGGCGGGGCCGGGAGATCGGCGCCAAGGGCGTGGTGGTGCACACCGGCTCGGCGACCGGCGGCCGCCCGCGCGCGGAGGCGCTCGCCCAGGTCCGGGAACTGCTGCTGCCGCTCCTCGACGAGCTGACGCACGACGACGACCCGGATCTGCTTCTGGAGTCGACGGCCGGCCAGGGCTTCTCGCTCTGCTCGCGCGCGGAGGACTTCGGCCCGTACTTCGACGCGCTGGACCGGCATCCGAAGCTGGGGATCTGCCTCGACACCTGCCACATCTTCGCCGCCGGCCACGACCTGACCGGTCCGGACGGCGCGGCGCGGACGCTCGACCAGCTGGTGGCGACCGTGGGCGAGGGACGGTTGAAGCTGATCCACGCCAACGACTCCCAGGACGTCGTCGGCGCCCGCAAGGACCGGCACGCGAACATCGGCGTGGGCCACATCGGCGAGGACGCGTTCCGCAGCCTCCTCCGTCACCCGGCGACCGAGGGCGTGCCCCTGATCATCGAGACGCCCGGCGGCACGGCGGGGCACCTCGCGGACGTGGAGCTGCTCAAGAAGCTGAGGCCCTGAGACGATTCCCCGTTGAGGAATACCCCTGGGGGGTATACGGTTCCTGTAATGGCAGGACCCGCTACCCGACCCTGGGGGCACCCATGCAGCACGACGCGCACACCCAGCACGACCACGGCGATCACGGCACCCACACCGGCCACGAGGGACACCACGGGCACCAGGAGCAGCACGGCGGCGGGCACCACGAGGGTCACGCCGCTCACCACGCCCCCGGCAAGGCCTCCTGGTCCATGGCCGCCAAGGCCACGCTGCACTGCCTCACCGGCTGCGCCATCGGCGAGGTCCTCGGCATGATCATCGGCACCGCGCTCGGCTGGGGCAACACGCAGACGATGATCCTCGCGATCATCCTGGCCTTCTTCTTCGGCTATGCGCTGACCCTGCGCGGAATCCTGGCTTCCGGAGTCGATTTCAAGACAGCTTTCAAGGTCGCGCTGGCCGCCGACACCCTGTCCATCGCGGTCATGGAGATCATCGACAACGGCGTCATCGCCCTCTGGCCCGGAGCCATGGACGCCCATCTGTCCGACCCGGTCTTCTGGATCGTGCTCGCCATCGCGCTCGCCGCCGCCTTCGTGGTCACCACACCGGTCAACAAGTGGATGATCGGCCGCGGCAAGGGGCACGCGGTGGTCCACCAGTACCACCACTGACTCGCGGCACCACACCGAAAGGCGGTCCGGGGCGCTACAGCTCCGGGCCGTCCCCGGGTTCCTCCTGGTACGAGTACCGCTGCTCCGTCCAGGGGTCGCCGAGGTTGTGGTACCCGCGCTCCTCCCAGAAGCCCCGCCGGTCGGCGGCCATGTACTCCACGCCGCGGACCCACTTCGGGCCCTTCCAGGCGTACAGGTGCGGGACGACCAGGCGCAGCGGGAATCCGTGCTCGGCGGTGAGCAGCTCGCCGTCCATGTGGGTGGCGAAGATCGAACGGTCGTCGGCGAAGTCGGCGATCCGCATGTTGGCGCTGTAGCCGTACTCGGCCCAGACCATCACATGGGTGACCTGCGGCGCGGGCGGGGCGAGCTCCAGGACCGTGCGGGCCGGGACGCCACCCCATTCGGCCCCGAGCATGCTGAATTTCGTGACGCAGTGCAGATCGGCCACGACCGAGGAGAACGGCAGGGCCGAGAACTCCTCGTGGTTCCAGCACCGCTTGTCGCCGTCGGCCGTCGCGCCGAAGACGCGGAACTCCCAGCGGTCCGGCTTGAACTTGGGGACGGGCCCGTAGTGGGTGACCGGCCAGCCGCGCTGGAGCCGCTGACCCGGCGGAAGGTCCGGCGAACGATCGGGCTGCCCCGCTTCCCGGTGTACTCCGCTCTCCGTCCGACCCATGCCATCCATGGTGACAGACGGCGAGGGGTGGTCATGACCAGGAGACCTCCGGCCTGGCCCGATTCGGGCAACTCCCACTAAGCCTGCACTTACTGGACGCCCCCCATTCGGGGTGCGAGGATGCGGCCATCCTGCCCAGTGACGGCGTAGACACGCAACGTGGAAGGAGCCTCTGCAATGCAGGGCGACCCCGAGGTCCTCGAGTTCCTCAACGAGCAGCTGACCGGCGAGCTGACGGCCATCAACCAGTACTGGCTGCACTACCGCATCCAGGACAACAAGGGGTGGACGAAGCTCGCCAAGTACACGCGCGAAGAGTCCATCGATGAGATGAAGCACGCGGACAAGCTGACCGAGCGCATCCTGATGCTCGACGGCCTGCCCAATTACCAGCGCCTCTTCCACGTTCGGGTCGGCCAGACCCTCACCGAGATGTTCCAGGCGGACCGCCAGGTCGAGGTCGAGGCCATCGACCGCCTGAGGCGCGGGATCGAGGTCATGCGGGCCAAGGGGGACATCACGTCCGCCAACCTCTTCGAGGAGATCCTGGCCGACGAGGAGCACCACATCGACTACCTGGACACGCAGCTCGAACTGATCGAGTCCCTGGGTGAGGCCCTCTACATCTCGACGCTCATCGAGCAGCCGAGCTGAGGCTCCCCCCTTAAGCGGCTTCCCCGAGTTCAGTGACGGTCTCCGCCGCCAGCGCGGGCATCCCCTGGTCCAGGAGGTCGCGCCGCGGGCAGTTGCCCCGGCCGAGGATGGCCTGGATGCGGCGGACGCAGGAACCGCAGTCCGTGCCGGCCTTGCAGGCCGAGGCGATCTGGCGGGGCGTACAGGCGCCCGCGTCGGCGTGCGCCCTGACCTGCTTCTCCGTCACGCCGAAGCATGAGCAGACGTACATCGCGGTTCACCTCCCGCCGTGATCGATAAGGCTAACCTAACCTTACCCGGCGCCGGGGGACCGCAAAAGCCCTGGATGCGACGATGGGGCGCGGATCACATGGATCCGCGCCCCATCGTCGTAGGTACCTACTTACTGATCGCGGTACATCTCCGCCACCAGGAAGGCCAGGTCCAGGGACTGGCTGCGGTTGAGACGCGGGTCGCAGGCCGTCTCGTAGCGCTGGTGCAGGTCGTCGACGAAGATCTCGTCGCCGCCGCCCACGCACTCGGTGACGTCGTCACCGGTGAGCTCGACGTGGATGCCGCCCGGGTGGGTGCCCAGAGCCTTGTGGACCTCGAAGAAGCCCTTGACCTCGTCGAGGACGTCATCGAAGCGGCGGGTCTTGTGGCCGGAGGCGGCCTCGAAGGTGTTGCCGTGCATCGGGTCGGTGACCCAGGCGACGACCGCACCGGAGGCGGTGACCTTCTCGACCAGCTCGGGGAGCTTGTCACGGACCTTGTCGGCGCCCATGCGGACGATGAAGGTCAGCCGGCCGGCCTCGCGCTCGGGGTCGAGACGGTCGATGTACGTCAGCGCGTCGTCCACCGAGGTGGTCGGGCCCAGCTTGATGCCGATCGGGTTCGCGATCCGCGAGGCGAACTCGATGTGGGCGTGGTCGAGCTGGCGGGTGCGCTCGCCGATCCAGACCATGTGGCCGGAGGTGTCGTAGAGCTTGCCGGTGCGCGAGTCCGTACGGGTCAGAGCGCCCTCGTAGTCGAGCAGCAGCGCCTCGTGGGAGGCGTAGAACTCGACGGCCTTGAACTCGGCGGGGTCGGTGCCGCAGGCCTTCATGAAGTTGAGAGCGTTGTCGATCTCCCGCGCCAGCTGCTCGTAGCGCTGGCCCGAGGGGGACGACTTCACGAAGTCCTGGTTCCAGGCGTGCACCTGGCGCAGGTCGGCGTAGCCACCGGTGGTGAAGGCGCGGACCAGGTTGAGCGTCGAGGCGGAGGCGTTGTACATCCGCTTGAGGCGCTCGGGGTCCGGGACACGGGACTTCTCGTCGAAGCCGAAGCCGTTGACGGAGTCGCCGCGGTAGGTCGGCAGGGTCACCCCGTCGCGGGTCTCGGTGCCCTTGGAGCGCGGCTTCGAGTACTGGCCGGCGATACGGCCGACCTTCACGACGGGCACGGAGGCCGCGTAGGTGAGGACGGCACTCATCTGGAGCAGCGTCTTGAGCTTGGCCCTGATGTGGTCGGCGGACACGGCGTCGAAGGCCTCGGCGCAGTCGCCGCCCTGGAGCAGGAACGCCTCGCCACGGGCGACGGCTCCCATCCGGGCACGCAGCTGGTCGCACTCGCCGGCGAAGACGAGCGGAGGATACGACTCGAGGTCCGCGATCACATCGCGCAGAGCCTCGGCATCGGGGTACTCGGGCTGCTGCGCCGCGGGCAGGTCTCGCCAGGTCGCCTTGGCGACGGCGTGGGAATCAGCGTTCACGGTCACACGCACCACATTACGGGGTTCTTCGTCCTGTCCTGTCCCCCTGCCCAGTGACTGAGACGCGCGCCCGTAATGTCCGCCGTCGATCTTCATACCATCGGGTGGTGTTACCCTCTGCCCCGTTTCACTTTAAACAGTCGAATCACAGGGGTGGGTGTGACCCAGAGGCACCGCAGGGACCGTAAGAAGAAGAGACTCTTGTACGGCGCGGCGGCCGCTGTCGTGGCCACGGCCACGATCGGCAGCATCGCGATCGCCTCGCCCGGCCTCCTCGGCACGGCGGGCGACGAGAAGACTGCTGGTGAAGCTTCCCTCCAGTCGCAGTTCGCAAACGCGGCGCGCGAGTTCGATGTGCCGCAGAACGTGCTGATGGCGGTGTCGTACCAACAGACCCGCTGGGAGTCGCACGACGGCGAGCCGAGCACGACGGGCGCGTACAACGTCATGGGTCTGACGAAGGTCGACCCGGAGGATGTGCCGCAGAAGGTCACCGACGAGCAGATCGATCACTTCAACGGCTCCGGCCGGGCGGAGATCGAGAAGACCTTCGACCGCGCGAAGGTCCGGCAGATCCTGGAGAAGGCGCTCGTCGACACCGACGACCCCCGGCTCCACACCCTGGACAAGGCCGCCGAGCTGATCGACAGCTCCAGCGAGGCCGTCCAGAACGACACCGCCGCCTCCATCCGGGCCGGTGCGGCGCTGCTCGCCGACTACCAGAAGCAGGCCGGCGCCGAACTGTCCGACGACGCGGGCGACTGGTACCCGGCCGTGGCCCGCTACAGCCAGTCCCCCGAGAAGAAGGGCGCCGACCTCTTCGCGAAGCGCGTCTTCGACTCCATCCAGGAGGGCGAGCGGGCGGTCACCCTCGACGGCGAGCGGGTCGCCCTGCCGGCCGACCCCTCCGTCGAGCCGGTCAAGCCGTCGAACGTGCCGCTGGCGGCGACCTTCGCGAGCACCAGGGCGGCCGCCGCGGTCCCCGAGTGCCCCGCCAGTCTGAACTGCGACGCCAAGCTCGCCGTCCCCCCGTCCACGGCGAAGAAGAACTACACCGCGGGCGACCGCCCCAATCAGGGCACGGACATCCGCCAGATCGTGATCCACGACACCGAGGGCCCCTACGAGGGCTCACTCAGCGTGCTGACCGATCCGAACGGCGTGGGCAGCGCCCACTACCTGATCAGGGCCCAGGACGGCCAGGTCACCCAGATGCTCGAGAACAAGCATCTCGCGTGGCACGCGGGCAACTGGACCCACAACATGCACGCCATCGGCGTGGAGCACGAGGGCTACGCCATCAAGGAGGGGAGCTGGTACACCGAGCAGCAGTACCGTTCCTCCGCCGAACTGGTGAAGTTCCTGGCGAACCAGTACGGCGTGCCGATCGACCGTGAGCACATCATCGGTCACGACGAGGTGGCGCTCCAGACGGACACCGGCGTCGCCAACCTCCACTGGGACGCCGGCCCGTACTGGGACTGGAACTACTACATGTCCCTCCTGGGCGCCCCGCAGGGCGACAAGGGCGCGGGCGGCCTGCTCCGGGCCGGCCAGGTGGTCCGTGTCGTGCCGCCGTTCACCACGGCCAACCAGCCGAAGCTGACCACCGGCGGCACCGCCGTGTCCGCTCGTCCGGCCAACTTCGGCTACCTGTACACGACGCCGTCGGCCAGTGGCACGACGCTGAAGGACCCGTACTTCACCTCGGGGGCGAACGAGGGCTCGAACTACGGCAACAAGGTCCGCGCCGGCGGCACGTACGTCGTCGCCGACGTCCAGACGGACTGGACGGCCATCTGGTACGCGGGCGTGAAGGCCTGGTTCTACAACCCCGGCGGTCAGTACACGGCGCCGGTGGCCGGTGCCACGACGGTGAAGCTCAAGTCGCCGCTGACCTCGACCAAGGTCTTCGGCCGGTCCTTCCCGGAGACCGCCGCCTACACCGCGGCCGGGCTCGAGGCGCCGGGTGACGAGAACGCCCCGCTGTCGAAGTTCACGTTCGCGACGGGCCAGTCGTACGTCAAGGCCGGTCCGGCGGTGAAGGGCGACGACTGGTTCGGCTCCGCCCAGAAGAACGTCGTCGGCAGCACCCTGTTCGTGCCGATCCGCTTCCACCACAAGATCGTCTGGGTGAAGCAGTCCGACATCGTGGAGGCGCCCGGCGCCGCCCCCGTCGCCACGAACAACCGCTACAACCTGCTCGCCCGGGACGCCTCCGGTGTCCTCTGGCAGTACCAGGGCAAGGGCGGCGGCGCCTTCCTCACCCGGTACCAGGCGGGCACCGGGTGGAACGCGTACAACGCCGTCACCCCGATGACCGCGCTCCGCGCCGACGGCACCGGTGACGCCGTCGCCCGCGATGCCTCCGGCGTGCTCTGGTACTACCAGGGCAGCGCGAACCCGTCCTCGCCGTTCAAGGGCCGCCTTCGGATCGGCACCGGGTGGCAGGCCTACGACCAGATCATCGGCGTCCGGGACGTCACCAACGACGGCAGGCCCGACCTGATCGCCCGCGAGAAGTCGGGTGTGCTGTGGCTCTACAAGGGGACCGGCGTCCCGTCCGCCCCGTTCGCCACCCGTTCCAAGGTCGGTGCCGGATGGCAGGCCTACAACGCCATCGTCAGCACCGGTGACCTGTCCGGCGACGGCAAGGCCGACCTCGTCGCCCGCGACGCCTCCGGGACCCTGTGGTCGTACAAGGGCACCGGCAGCGTGACGCAGCCGTTCGCCACCCGCGCCAAGGTCGGCGCCGGATGGCAGGCCTACAACTCCATCGTGGGTCCGAGCGATCTGGACGGTGACGGCAAGGTCGACCTGATCGGCCGCGACGGAACCGGGACCCTGTGGTCGTACAAGGGCACCGGCAGCCTGACGGCGCCGTTCGCCACGCGCGCCACGGTCGGCTCGGGCTGGCAGATATACAACCTGATCTTCTGATCGGGTAGAGGGTCGTCCCACGGCTCCTGGGGTCCGGCTCGCACCGTCCACGGTGCGGACCGGGCCCCGCTTCCGTGTCCGGCTGGGCTACAGTGCTCGCGTGTACGCCTCCCAGATCCAGAACTGGTGGTGGACCGCTCATCCGGCGGCCCACTGATCGCGCGTACACCGAAAGACACGCGAAGGCCGCCCGAGGGGCGGCCTTTCTCGTACCCGGGGCCGTTCCTCTCCGCACTCCACTCGGAAGGAACGACACACCTCATGGACCTCTCCCGTCTGCTCGACCCCTCCTGCCCGCCCTTCGCCCTGCTGCGCCGCCGTACCCCCGGCCGTGACCACGACACCGTCGAGGTCCTGATCGGCGCGGTCCACGAGGCCGAGCGCCTGGCGGAGCTGCCCGTGGGACCGCGGCCGACCCTCGCCCTGGTCCCCTTCCGGCAGATCCGGGAGCGCGGCTTCGACGTCCACGACGACGGCACCCCGCTCTCCGTGCTGGTCGCCGAGGAGTCCCACGAACTGCCGCTCGCCGAGGCCCTGGAGCAGCTGCCCGCACACGACGTGGCCGTCGAGAACGGCGGGTTCGACGTCTCCGACGACGAGTACGCCGGGATCGTGCGGCGGGTCATCGACGAGGAGATCGGCTCCGGCGAGGGCGCGAACTTCGTCATCCGGCGGACGTACACCGGCGAGATCCCGGGCTTCGGGCGGGCCGACGCGCTCGCCCTGTTCCGGCGGCTGCTCGCCGCGGAGCGGGGCGCGTACTGGACCTTCGTCGTGCACACCGGCGACCGGACCCTGGTCGGGGCGAGCCCCGAGGTGCATGTGCGGATGTCGGGCGGCACGGTCGTCATGAACCCGATCAGCGGCACCTACCGCTACCCGGCCGGAGCCGCCCCCACCACCGAGGGCCTGCTCGCCTTCCTCGCCGACCGCAAGGAGACCGAGGAGCTGTCGATGGTGGTCGACGAGGAGCTCAAGATGATGTGCACGGTCGGCGACATGGGCGGGGTGGTGATCGGTCCGCGGCTCAAGGAGATGGCCCATCTCGCGCACACCGAGTACGAGTTGCGGGGCCGGTCCAGCCTGGACGTGCGGGAGGTGCTCCGCGAGACGATGTTCGCGGCGACGGTGACCGGCTCGCCGGTGCAGAACGCCTGCCGGGTGATCGAGCGATACGAGCCCCTCGGGCGGGACGGCGTCGGCCGCGGCTACTACGCGGGGGCCCTCGCCCTCCTCGGTACGGACGCGAGCGGCGCCCAGACCCTCGACTCCCCCATCCTGATCCGTACGGCCGACATCGCGGCGGACGGACACGTCAGGGTGCCGGTCGGCGCCACGCTCGTCCGGCACTCGGACCCCGCGGGCGAGGTCGCCGAGACCCACGCCAAGGCGGCCGGGGTGCTCACCGCGCTCGGGGTACGGGAGGGCAGGCCGGCCGGCGCGGCCCCGGCCTCCGCGCCGCTCGCCGACGATCCCCGGGTACGGGCCGCCCTGGACGCCCGCCGGGCCGATCTCGCGCCGTTCTGGCTCAAGATGCAGGTCCGGTCCGCCGAACTGGCGGGCCACGCCCTGGTGATCGACGCCGAGGACACCTTCACGGCGATGCTCGCGCACGTCCTGCGCTCCTCGGGCCTCGACGTGTCGGTGCTCCGCTACGACGAGCCGGGACTGCGCGGGCTCGCGCTCGCCCACGAGGGTCCGGTGGTCCTCGGCCCGGGTCCCGGAAACCCCTCGGACGCCGCCGACCCCAAGATGCGCTTCCTGCGCACGCTGACCGCCGAGCTGGTCCGGGAGCACCGGCACGGGCTGCTCGGCGTCTGCCTCGGGCACGAGCTGATCGCCGCCGAGCTGGGCCTGGAGATCGTCCGCAAGCGGACCCCGTTCCAGGGGGCCCAGATGCGGATCGACCTCTTCGGGCAGCAGCGGAGGGTGGGCTTCTACAACAGCTTCACCGCCCGCTGCGACGACCGGACGGCGACGGAGCTGGCCCTGCACCGGATCGAGGTGAGCCGGGACGCGGAGACGGGCGAGGTGCACGCCCTGCGCGGGCCGGGCTTCGCCGGGGTCCAGTTCCACCCCGAGTCGGTGCTGACGACGGACGGGGCGGCCCTGACGGCCTCGCTCCTCGCCGGTGTGCTGGTCTGAGAGACCCGGCCCGCCCGATCCCCCCCATAACACCTGTGGTCCCCACCAGAGGTCGGCGCGCGGCCGCGGACGGCCGCGCTGCCCGATCACGTCACAGGGGGGGCAGGGCATCGGACGAGGTCGCCCGGCGGGCCGGGCTCCAGCGATTCGGTCACACGGCCGGCGTCGGGGTGCGGGGGACGAGGACGTTCACGCCGCGCCGGCCGGCGGTGTAGTCGAGGACGTTCTGGACGGTGGTGTCGATGATCTGGCCGACGGCGTCCTCGGTGTAGTACGCCTGGTGCGAGGTGACCACCACGTTCGGGAAGGTCACCAGACGGGCCAGGGTGTCGTCCTCGACGACCTCCAGGGACTTGTCGAGGAAGAAGAGCCCGGCCTCCGCCTCGTACACGTCGAGGCCCACGCCCGCGAAACGGCCGGCCCGGAGTTCCGCGACGAGCGCCTCGGTGTCGACGAGTCCGCCGCGGCTGGAGTTCACCAGGATGGCGTCGTCCTTCATCGACCGGAGGGCGGCGGCGTCGATGAGGTGCTGGGTGGACGGGAGCAGCGGCACGTGGAGGCTGATGAGGTCGGCCTCGGCGAGGAGGCGTTCCTTCTCGACGTACCTCATGCCGAGGTCGGTACAGGCGGCGTTCTCGGCGACGTCCCAGCCGAGGAGGTTCATGCCGAAGCCGTGCGCGATCCGGGTGAAGGCCTCGCCGATCTTGCCGGTGCCGAGGACGCCGACGGTACGGCCCCGCAGGTCACGGCCCATCAGTCCGTCGAGCCGGAAGTCGAAGTCGCGGGTCCGGTTGGAGGCGCGGACGATCCGGCGGTTCACGGCCATGGCGAGGGTCCAGGCGAACTCGGCGACGGAGTACGGCGAGTAGTACGAGACACGGGCGACGGTGAGGCCGAGGCGCTCCGCGACCTCCAGGTCGATGTTGTTGAAGCCCGTGGACCGCTGGGCGATCATCTGCGTCCCGCCGGCGGCGAGGGTCTGCAGGACGCGGTGGTCCAGGCTGGCGTTGACGCTGGTGGAGATGATCTCGTAGCCGGCGGCGATGGGCGCGGTGTCCTCGGTGAGGAAGACGCCGAGACAGCGGACGTCGTGGTGCCCCGCGAAAGCCTTCTCGATGAGGGGCTTCTCGTCCGCCTGCACGCCGAATGCCAGGATTTCCACGGGATTCCCCTCAGCACGATGAATGGGCCATACATCCGCGATGCGCGCTCCGCGCGATATCGGCGAATATACGGCCCTTCGTGTCACCGCGCCCGGCACCCGGGCGCACCGCCCCGGCGCGTCAGGCGTCGTCGAGGCCGCGCTCGATGGCGTACCGGACGAGTTCCACCCGGTTGTGCAGCTGGAGCTTGCCGAGGGTGTTCTGGACGTGGTTCTGGACCGTGCGGTGCGAGATCACCAGACGCTCGGCGATCTGCTTGTAGCTGAGGCCCTTGGCGACGAGCCGCAGGACCTCCGTCTCGCGCTCGGTCAGCTGCGGGGCCTTCGGCTCGTCGGCGCCGGCCGCCGGGGCGGGCTCGGTCGCGAGCCTGCGGTACTCGCCGAGGACCAGCCCGGCGAGGCCGGGGGTGAAGACGGGGTCGCCGACCGCCGTCCGCCGCACGGCGTCGATCAGCTCCTCCGTGCTCGCCGACTTGAGGAGATAGCCGGTGGCGCCGGACTTGACCGCCTCCAGGACGTCGGCGTGCTCGCCGCTGGCCGAGAGGACCAGGACCCGCAGCCCCGGCCGGCCGCCGACGAGCTCCTTGCAGACCTGGACGCCCGGCTTCACCGGCAGGTTCAGGTCCAGGACGAGGACGTCGGGCAGGACCGCGAGGGCACGGCGCACCGCCTGCTCGCCGTCGCCGGCCGTGGCGACCACGTCCAGGCCCGCTTCGGCCAGATCGCGGGCGACCGCGTCCCGCCACATCGGATGGTCGTCGACGACCATCACCTTGATCCGCTGCTGCTCGCTCATCTTCCTTGTCCCGCCTTCCCCCGTGGAACCTTCAACTCGACTTCCGTGCCCTGGCCGGGGACCGAGATCAGCTCGGCCGTGCCGCCCAGATCCCGCAGTCTCCCCCTGATGGAGAGGGCGACGCCCATCCGGCCCTCGCCCTCCGCCTGCGCGAGGCGGCCCTCCGGGATGCCGGGGCCGTCGTCCCGGACGGTGACGATCACCTCGTCGGGCCAGTCCTCGACGAGGATCCAGGCCTGAGCCTCGTCCCCCGCGTGCACCCGCACATTGTCCAGGGCGGCGCCGACGGCGGCGGCCAGCTCACGGGCGGCGGGCGGTTCGAGGAGCACCGGCGCGCCCGGCTCGGAGAGGGTGACCTTCGCCCCGGCGCGCGGGGCGAGCAGCAGCCTCAGGTCCACGGACGAGCCGCCGTCGTGGTCCTCCTCCACCTCGACGACCCGGACGACGGCGCCCTCGGACTCGTCCTCGGAGACCAGGCTGGGGCGGATGAGACCGCCGGCCACGAGGGTCCGGAGGGCCACCTCCTGCTCCCCCGCCATCCGCCCGAGGTCGGCGGCCTCGCCGCCGAGGGCGGTACCGCGCCGCTGCACCATCGCGAGGACCTGGAGGACGCTGTCGTGGATGTCGCGGGCGAGCCGCTCCCGCTCGCGGGTCGCGGCCTCGATCTCCAGGGCACGGGCGAGGGTGCGTTCGGAGGCGCGGGCGACCTCGACGACGTATCCGATGGCGATGGAGGCCACCCAGACGAGGAGGACGTTGTGGAGGGTGTCCCGGCTGGGGTGGCCGCGTTCGACGATGTTGGCGACGGCGACGAGGGAGGAGGCGGCGCCGGCCCAGCGCCAGCCGCCCTTGATCGCGTACGCGAGGACGGATCCGGCGGTCCATATCGAGGGCAGGGTGGGGCCCTCGATGGACTGGGCGTGGGCGTCGGCGAGCGGGGTGAGGAGGATGCCGACGAGGGCGACGGCGAGGTCGGCGCCGAGGAAGCGCTTGGTGCAGCTGGCCGCGTTCGCCACCTTGGGCAGGGTCGCGAGGGTCCAGACGCACATCACCGCCAGGAAGGCGACGGCGATCCAGGGCCGCTCGTACCGGTCACGGCCGAAGGCGAACAGCAGGACCGCGTAGATCATGGTCAGGACGCGGTAGCCGGTCAGCGCCCGCCACAACGGCTGCTCGACCGACATGCGCACGACCCGCTCGCGCTTGGCCATCTCCCCCACCCCCGGACGTCCCGAACGGGACGTCTACCGCCGGACGCCTACGCGCCGGACTCTTCCCGAGCGGCGATCTCGGCCTTCACGGCCTCCTTGGCCGCCTTCTCCGCGTCCGCGATCTGCCGCTTGGCGGCGGTCGCGTAGATGTCGACGTACTCCTGGCCGGACAGCTTCATGATCTCGTACATGACCTCGTCGGTCACCGAGCGGAGGATGAAGCGGTCCCCCTCCATGCCCTGGTAGCGGGTGAAGTCCAGCGGCTTTCCGATCCGGATCCCCGGGCGCATCAGCTTGGGGACGACCTTGCCGGGCGGCTGGATCTTCTCGGTGTCGATCATGGCGACCGGGATCACCGGCGCACCGGTGGCCAGGGCCACGCGCGCGAGGCCGCCGGGCTTGCCGCGGTAGAGACGGCCGTCGGGCGAGCGGGTGCCCTCGGGGTAGATGCCGAAGAGCCCGCCGTTCTCGATGACCTGGATACCGGCCTTGATCGCCGCCTCGCCCGCGCCGCGCGCACCCGAACGGTCCACCGGAAGCTGACCGACGCCCTTGAAGAAGGCGGCCGTGAGCTTGCCCTTCACACCCGGCGAGGTGAAGTACTCCGCCTTGGCGATGAAGGTGACCTTGCGGTCGAGCACGGCGGGCAGGAAGAAGGAGTCGGAGAACGACAGGTGATTGCTCGCCAGGATCGCGGGCCCCTCGGCGGGAATGTTCTCCAGACCCTCCACCCAGGGCCGGAAGGCAAGCTTCAGGGACCCTCCGAGGGAGAACTTCATTGCGCCGTAGATCAACTCGCCATGCCTTCCGTGTGCCGTGGCGACGACTTTATCCCGTACCGGCGTACGCCCCCCGCTACGGCCCTGGTCGGTGTCGGTCCGGTCGCGTACCGTGAAGGTCCTTCCCCATTTTCCGTCGCTTCGGCGCACCCAGGGCGCACCCGAAGGCGAACGCGAAGTCGAGCGAACAGGAGACCCCGGTGCCGGTCCTTCCCGGAGCCGAGCCGTACCGCCATGACGGCGGAGAGGTCGGCGTCCTTCTCTGTCACGGATTCACCGGTTCCCCGCAGTCGCTGCGTCCGTGGGCCGAGTATCTGGCCGCGCGCGGTCTGACGGTGTCGCTGCCGCTGCTGCCCGGCCACGGCACCCGCTGGCAGGACATGCAGCTGACCACCTGGCAGGACTGGTACGCCGAGGTCGACCGGGCGCTGGGCGAGCTCCTGGAGCGGTGCGCGACCGTCTTCGTCTTCGGCCTCTCCATGGGCGGGGCGCTGACCCTGCGGCTCGCGGCGCGGCACGGGGACGCCGTGAAGGGCATCGTCCTGGTCAACCCGGGCAACAAGGTGCACGGACTGGCGGCGTACGCGCTGCCGGTCGCCCGTCATCTGGTCCCCTCGACCAAGGGCATCGCCAGCGACATCGCCAAGGAGGGCGTGACCGAGGTCGGCTACGACCGGGTGCCGCTGCACGCGGCGCACTCCCTGCGCCGCTTCTTCCAGACGGTTGACGCGGAGCTTCCGCAGGTCACGCAGCCGGTGGTGCTGCTCCACAGCCCGCAGGACCATGTCGTGCCGCCCGTCGACTCGGCCCGGATCCTCTCCCGGATCTCCTCGACGGACGTCCGGGAGATCCTGCTGGAACAGAGCTACCACGTGGCGACGTTGGACCATGACGCGGAGCGGATCTTCGACGAGAGCCTGGCCTTCGTCGAGCGTCTCGCGCCGGGTCTGGTCGACGAACAGGGGAGCAGGAGCGGTGGCTGAGGAGCAGGACGGCGGCGGGTTGGAGCCGCAGCCCATCGACGAGGAGGCGGCCTGGGCCGCGATCGTCGCGGGATACGGCGAGGAGCCGGCGGACCCGCCGGGTGCGAAGCCGTACCGGACCGTCGAGAACCTGTCGCTGCCGGAGCCGGAGGCCGACGGCGACGAGGACGGCAGGGAGGTCCGGCCGGTGAAGCCGGCGCCGGGGAAGGGCACGCCCTGGAAGCCGAGGCCGGAGACCGGCGGGGCACCGCCGGCGGCCTCGGAGGAGCCCGGGACGGATGCGGAGGAGGAGCCGGAGTCGGGTCCCGAGCGGCCCGCGCTCGGCAGCTCTGTCGTCTTCGCGCCCGGCGTGCGCCCCGCCGGTCCCCGTGACTACTCCCCGGCCGACCCGGAGGACGCGCCGGGCGGCTCCGACGAGGGCCACTTCGTGCCGCCGGAGCCGCCCCCGCTGCCCGAGGCGGACGTGACGACCAGATTCGCCTGGCTGGCCGTGGTCGGCGGCCCGGTGCTGATGCTGGTCGCCGTGCTGCTCAGCTGGGACATGACCTGGTGGCTGACGACGCTGTGCATCGGCGGCTTCCTGGGCGGCTTCGCGACCCTGGTGGGCCGGATGAAGCACGACGACGAGGACGACGGCTTCGACGACCCGGGCCGCGGCGCGGTCGTCTGATCGCCCTGACGCCTGACTCCGTCCGTCGGCCGGTGGCTCGCCGCCCGGCCGACGGCGGTGGGGGCCTCAGGTCGCGGCGGGCACCCGCACGGCGGCCAGCACCGGAAGGTGGTCGGTGGCGGCCCGCAGATCCGCCGGGTCGAGGTCGTCCGGCACCCCGCAGCCGAGGAACTCGACCCCGGGGGTGGCGAGGATCGCGTCGATCCGCTGGTGCGGATCGGCGGGGGTCGAGGTGTACGCGCCTCCCCAGGGACTGACCTCCCAGCCGTCCTGGAGTTCCTTCGCGAGCCGCCGGAAGGCGGGCCCGTCGGGCTGTTCGTTGAGGTCCCCCGCCACCAGGGTGTACGGGGTCCCCAGGGCGGCGACCCGGTCGAGGACCAGTCCGGCCTGGGCGTACCGCTCGTCCTTCCGCAGGCTCAGATGGCAGCTGACGAGGCCGACCCGGGCCCCGGCGAAGCGGACGACGGCGGTCGCGAGACCGCGCCGGTGCAGGCCGGGGGTGAGCGGCAGCAGGACGTCCTCGGTGCGTTCCACGGTGGCCCGCAGGGAGCAGAGCAGCATCGGTCCGGCCGCGGTGGCGCCACCGCTCAGCATGACGAGCTCGCTCTTGGCGGCGAGCCGGGCGGCGTGTTTGCGCCAGCGGAAGAAGCGCGGGGCCTCCTGGACGAAGACGAGGTCCGGGTCGCAGGCCCGGATGACCCGGGCGAGGGCGTCCTCGTCGTCGCGCATCGAGCGCACGTTGTAGCTGAGGACCCGGAGGACGGCCGAACCGTCCTCCTCGGTGCGGGAGTTGGGCAGCTCACTGATCGCCATGACACGTAACGTACGACAACCGCCCGCCGCGTCCACAGGGACGCGACGGGCGGTCGTCGTAGGAGGGTCGGCTCAGCCCTGGCGGGCGAGGTCCGCCGCGCCGACCAGACCGGCCTTGTTGCCGAGCTGGGCCGCGAGGACCTGCGCGTGCGGGCGCCACTGGCCGCCGATCAGCCAGCGTCGGAAGGACTTCCGGATCGGGTCGAGGACCAGATCGCCCTCGTCCGAGACGCCGCCGCCGACGATGAACGCCGAGGGGTCGAACAGCGAGGCCAGGTCCGCGAGGCCGGCACCGGCCCAGCGGGCCAGTTCGCGGAAGGAGTCGACGGCGACCGGGTCGCCGGCGCGGGCGGCCTGGCTGACGTGCCGGCCCTCGATGCCCTCGGGGGTGCCGTCGCCGAGTCCGAGGAGGACCTCGGCCCGCTCGGGGGTGGCGTTGGCGCGCTGCTTGGCGTAGCGGACGAGCGCGCGGCCGGAGGCGTACTGCTCCCAGCAGCCCTGGCTGCCGCAGCCGCAGAGCAGACCGTCCGGGACGACCCGGATGTGGCCGAATTCGGCGGCCACGCCGAAGCGTCCGCGGCGCAGCTTGTTGCCGATGATGATGCCGCCGCCGAGGCCGGTGCCGAGGGTGATGCAGATGACGTCCTCGTGGCCCTGGCCGGCGCCGAACCTGTACTCGCCCCAGGCTGCCGCGTTGGCGTCGTTCTCGACGACGACGGGCAGGCCGACCCGCTGCTCGACCTTGTCCTTGAGCGGCTCGTGCCGCCAGTCGATGTTCGGCGCGAAGAGGACGGTGGCGCGCTTGTCGTCGACGTAGCCCGCGGCACCGATGCCGACGGCCTCGATCGTGTGGCCCTTGCCGGCCTCGGACACGGCGGCGCAGATCGCGTCGACGATGCCTTCGGGGGTCGGCGGGGTGGGCACCTTGTGCGTGTCGAGGATGTTGCCCTCCTCGTCGACCACGCCGGCCGCGATCTTCGTGCCGCCGATGTCGACGCCGATGGTGAGTCCCATGTGTCCCTCAGTTTTCGGTCGAGCCCCGCTAAGGCCCACCGTACCCGAGGGGGACGGGCGTCCCGATCAGTCGAGGTCGATGTGCTGGCCGGTTCCGGGCCCCTCGTCGTCCTTGCGGTCGTCCGCGCCGGCGTCCCCGCCGGTGCCCTTCGTGGCGTCCCCGCCTGCGCTCCCGGCGGTGTTCCCGCCCGGGTGGTCCGCGTCCCGGCGCGGATCGCGCGGGTCGTCGGGGGTCACCTTCTCGTCACGCGTCCAGCGGCTCTCGTGGGACTCGACGGCGGAGCGGTAGGCGGCGAGCAGCTCGTTCCCGGCGGCGGCGAGGTGGTCGAAGACCTGCGGGTTGCGCTCGATGACGGGCTCGACGACGGCCTTCGCCTGGCTGACGAGCTGCTGCACGGTCTGTGCGGCCTGGCCTGCGAGCAGCGGGTTCCCGAGGCCTCCGGAGACCTTGCCGGCGACGGCCTCGAAGAGCTTGCGGAACTCGTCGGCGGCGGAGCCTGTCTCCGCCCCGCGCTCTGCCCGACGACGGGCCTTCTCCGCCTCCAGGTCCTCGGCGCACGCCTTGGCCCAGGCGTCCGAATCGCTCATGGCGTACTCCTCACTGGCTGGTACTTCGACGGTACACGCCCCCTCAGGGGGTACGGGGCCAGAGTCCGGGGTCGGGGGTGAAGCGCACCCGGAGGTCTCCCTCGACGAGTCCCGCGCCGGTGACGGTGCAGCGGCGCAGGGCGGCCGGCAGGGGCACGTTGCGGCGGAAGGCGCCGACGGTCAGGAGCAGTTCGTCACCCCTGCGGACGAGGGACAGATCCTCCTTGACGGCCCCGGGGAGGGCGATGTGCCAGACGAGGACGCCGTCCTCCTCCCGGCGGTCCTCGACGGACCACGCCGGTACGGGGTCGGGGACGGCCGCCGGGCGGCGGGCGGGCGCGAGCGGCACGAGGTCGTCGGGGCCGCGGGGGTCCCGGCCGAGGTGCGGCAGCTCGTCGACGCCCGCGGCGCCGGAGGCGGTACGGAGTTCCGCGAGGTGCCGGTGCTGCTGGGCGGTCAGTCCGGCGAGCCAGGGGTCCTCGGAGCCGGCGGGCAGCAGCCGGTTGGCGACCACGGAGTCGAGGGCGAGTCGCTGGAGGGCGAGGCCGAGCCGGGCGGTGCGCAGGGCGCGGGCGGCGGCGGGGCCGGGTTCGAGGACCAGCCGGACGCTGGTGGTGGGGGCCTCGACGACGGCCTGGACGGCGGCCAGCTCGGTCTCCCAGCGCCCGGTGGTCTCGTACAGCCACTGCGCGGGCATCGGGACCCCGGCGAGCTGGGCGAGCATGGGGCGCAGGGCGCGGGCGGCCTGCCGTTCCGGCGGCAGGAGGCGGCGCAGATAGCGGCGGAGCTGCTCGGGCAGGGCGAGGAGGGCGAGGGCCTCGGTGAGCGGCGGCAGGTCGACGACGGCGAGCTCGTGGTCGCCCTCGGCGGCGTCGCGCAGGGCGCGGAGCAGGGCGAAGTGGCCGCTGCCGGGGAGTGCGGTGAGTTCGGCGTCCTCGAAGGGCGCGGCGCCCAGCAGGTCGAGGGCGGTGGAGGAGCGGGCCTGGAGGGCGAGGAACTCACGGCGGAAGTCACCGGCCGGGTCGGGGCGCAGGACCCGGAGGCCGTCGCCGCTCAGGAGCGGGTCGGCGTCCGCGGAGACGAGCAGGACCCGGCGGCCCGCCCGCGCCTCGGCGAGGGCGGTCGCGGCGGCGACGGTCGTGCGCCCGGCGCCGCCGAGGCCGGTGACAAGGATGATCCGCATGCGGAGGACGTTACCCGCGCCCTCCGGGGGCTCACGCGCCGGATTCGACGCGCTTCTTCAGGCCGGCGAGGGCACGGTCGATGATGACCTTCTCCGCCTTGCGCTTGATCATGCCGAGCATCGGGATCTTGACGTCGACGGTCAGCTGGTAGGTGACCTCCGTGCGGTCGCCGCCGCCCACGGCCGCCAGCCGGTACGACCCGTCGAGCGATCGCAGCATCTGCGACTTGACCAGCGTCCAGCTGACCTCGTCGCCCCCGGTCCAGGTGTACGCCAGGGTGTGGTCGTCCTTGATCGCTCCGGCGTCGAGAAGAAGGCGCACCTTCTCGGCGCGGCCTGCGGCGTCGGTCTCCAGGACCTCGGCCTCCTTCACCTCGCCCGTCCACTCGGGGTAGCGGGCGAAGTCGGCGATCACGCCCATGACGTCGGCCGGCGCCGCCTCGATGGTGATGCTCGAGCTGGTGTGTTCGGCCATCGTGGTGGCTCCTCCACTGTGCGGTCCGGCGGAAGTCAAAGGGCACAGACGTGCCGACGGCAGGCTATCGCGCTGCGACGCGGCGCCCGTCACCACTCCAGGGCGAAGGGCCTGCCCGTCGAGGCGAAGTGGCCGACGTTCACGCACTCGGTCGACGCGATCCGCATCCGCCGGACGAGCGGCTGGTGGACGTGGCCGAAGAGGGCGTAGCGGGGCCGGGTGCGCCGGATGGCGTCGAGCAGGGCCCGGCTGCCGCGCTCGAAGCGGCGGGCGACGGTGTCGTACGTCAGGTCCGGCACGTCGGGCGGGATGTGGGAGCAGAGGACGTCGACGTCGCCGAGCGCCTCGACCTTCGCCGCGTACTCCTCGTCGGAGATCTCGTACGGCGTGCGCATCGGGGTGCGCAGACCGCCGCCGACGAAGCCGAAGACGAGACCGCCGACCTCGACCCGCTCGCCGTCGAGGACGGTCGTCCCCGGCTGGGCGAACTCGGGCCAGAAGCGGGGGATGTCGACGTTGCCGTAGGTGGCGTACGTGGGGGTCGGGAAGGCGGCGAAGAGTTCGGCGTACTGGCGGCGGACCGCGCCCTCGATCGCGGTCTCGCGGTCGACGTCGAGCTCGGCCCAGAGACGGCGCCCCAGGTCACGGGCCTCGTCGAAGCGGCGGGCGGTGCGCAGCTCGACCAGCCGGTCGGCGTTCTCGACGCCGAAGAGGTCGGGGAAGATCCCGCGGCTGTGGTCGGCGTAGTCGAGGAAGAGGACCAGGTCCCCCAGGCATATCAGGGCGTCGGCCCCGTCCCCCGCCCTGGCGAGGTCTCCGGCGTTGCCGTGCACGTCACTGACCACATGGACTCGCATGGGCCCCACCTTAGGGGGTGTCACCTGCGGTTACTTCCGAGTCGGGAATCCTGTGGATTACTGTGCGGAGAGCACCGCCACACATGTGTGACGCACGGAACATCTGGCCGGAACCCCCTATCCGGAACCGTGTACTGATGGGTAACGTCCGGGCAGTCCAGTCGTGCTCTCCCCCACGGAGCACCCGCCAGTTCTTGGACTTCACCGGTGCATCACACAGAGCCGTGGCGCCGGCGCCCGATGAGGAGCAGCAGTCTTGCGCGAGTTCAGCCTTCCGGCCCTGTACGAGGTCCCCGCGGACGGCAACCTGACGGATCTCATCCGCCGCAACGCCTCCCAGCACCCAGACGTCGCCGTCATGGGCCGCAAGGTCGACGGCGTGTGGACGGATGTGACCGCGACGCAGTTCCTCGCGGAGGTCCGCGGGGCCGCCAAGGGCCTGATCGCGGCCGGTGTCGAGCCGGGCGACCGGGTCGCGCTGCTCTCCCGCACGCGCTACGAGTGGGTGCTCCTCGACTTCGCGATCTGGAGCGCGGGCGGCGTGACCGTCCCCGTGTACGAGACCAGCTCGCCGGAGCAGATCCAGTGGATCCTCGGCGACTCGGGCGCGAAGCTGGTGCTCGTCGAGAGCGGCGCGCACCAGGAGTCGGTGGAGTCCGTACGGGCTGACCTGCCGGAGCTGAAGGGCGTCTGGCAGATCGAGGACGACGCGGTCGCGGGCCTCACCACCGCCGGCGCGGACGTCTCCGACGAGCTGCTCGACGCGCGCATGTCGGCGGCGAACGCGGACGACCCGGCGACGATCGTCTACACCTCGGGCACCACGGGCCGCCCCAAGGGCTGTGTCCTGACCCACCGGGCCTTCTTCGCCGAGTGCGGCAACGTGGTGGCGCGGCTGAAGCCGCTCTTCCGCACGGGCGAGTGCTCGGTGCTGCTGTTCCTGCCGGCCGCGCACGTCTTCGGACGACTCGTCGAGGTCGCCTCCGTGATGGCGCCGATCCGTCTCGGCTGCGTCCCCGACATCAAGAACCTCACGGACGAGCTGGCCTCGTTCCGGCCGACGCTGATCCTGGGCGTGCCCCGGGTCTTCGAGAAGGTCTACAACTCGGCACGGGCCAAGGCGCAGGCCGACGGCAAGGGCAAGATCTTCGACAAGGCCGCGCACACGGCCATCGCGTACAGCAGGGCGCTCAGCACCCCGCAGGGCCCGTCCTTCGGACTCAGGCTGAAGCACAAGATCTTCGACAGGCTGGTCTTCAGCAAGCTGCGGGCGGTGCTCGGCGGCCGTGGCGAGTACGCGATCTCGGGCGGCGCGCCGCTGGGCGAGCGGCTGGGCCACTTCTTCCGGGGCATCGGCTTCACGGTCCTGGAGGGCTACGGCCTGACGGAGTCGTGCGCGGCGACCGCGTTCAACCCCTGGGACCGGCAGAAGATCGGCACGGTCGGTCAGCCGCTGCCCGGGTCGGTGGTGCGGATCGCCGACGACGGCGAGGTGCTGCTGCACGGCGAGCACATCTTCACGGAGTACTGGAACAACCCGACGGCGACGGCCGAGGCGCTGGCGGACGGCTGGTTCCACACGGGCGACATCGGCACCCTCGACGAGGACGGTTACCTCGCGATCACCGGCCGGAAGAAGGAGATCCTGGTGACGGCGGGCGGCAAGAACGTCGCCCCGGCGGTCATCGAGGACCGGATCCGGGCGCACGCGCTGGTCGCGGAGTGCATGGTGGTCGGCGACGGGCGCCCGTTCGTGGGCGCGCTGGTCACGATCGACGAGGAGTTCCTGGGCCGCTGGGCCTCGGAGAACGGCAAGCCGGCGGGCTCGACGGCGGCCACCCTCCGCGACGACACGGACCTGATGGCGGAGGTCCAGCGCGCGATCGACGACGGCAACGCGGCGGTCTCCAAGGCGGAGTCGGTGCGCAAGTTCCGCATCCTCCCGGCGCAGTTCACGGAGGAGGCGGGCCACATCACCCCGTCCCTGAAGCTGAAGCGGAACGTGGTGGCGAAGGACTTCGCGGACGAGATCGAGGCGATCTACCGGGCCTGATCCGGTCCGGCGTGCGTACGGCCGGAGGCCCGGGGCGGTGTCGCCCCGGGCCTCCGGCCGTTCCCTTTCCGCACCGCGCTCGCTACAGCAGCTCCTTGAGGCGCTCCGCGAGGAGGTCCCAGCGCCACTTCTCCTCGACCCAGGCACGGCCCCGCTCGCCCATGCGGGCACGGAGCTCGGGGTCGAGGAGGAGGGTGCTGACGCGGTCGGCGGCGTCCTCGGCGGACTCGCCGCGGACGACCCAGCCGGTCTCGCCGTCGAGGACCGCGTCGGGGGCGCCGCCCGAGTCTCCCGCGACGACGGGGAGGCCGGTCGCGGAGGCCTCCAGGTAGACGATGCCGAGGCCCTCGACGTCGAGGCCGCCGCGCCGGGTGCGGCAGGGCATGGCGAAGACGTCGCCGGCCCCGTAGTGGGCGGGCAGCTCCGACCAGGGGACGGCGCCGGTGAAGCGTACGGACCCGTCCACCCCGGTCTCGGCGGCGAGCCGGCGCAGATCCTTCTCGTACGGGCCGCCACCGACGATCAGGAGGACCGCGTCCGGCACGCGGCGCAGGATCTGCGGCATGGCCCTGATCAGGGTGTCCTGGCCCTTGCGCGGGACGAGCCGGGAGACGCAGACGACGACGGGGCGGTCGGTCAGCCCGAGACGGGCGCGGACCTCGGCGCCGCCCGAGTCGGGGTGGAAGGTCTTCTCGTCGACGCCCGGCGGCAGCTGCCTCATGCGGTCCGCGGCGGCGGGCGTGAGGGCGGCCGCGATCCGGGAGCGGGTGTACTCGCCGAGGTAGGTGATCGTGTCCGTGCCCTCGCCGATCCGCCGGAGCAGTCGCCGGGAGCCGGGCAGCTGGGCCCAGCCGGCCTCGTGCCCGTGCGTGGTGGCGACGAGTCGCCGCGCGCCGGCCCCGCGCAGCGCGGGGGCCATCAGGCCGAGGGGCGCGGCCGCGCCGAACCACACGGACTCGCAGCCGTGCTCGCGCAGCAGCGCGGTGGCACGGGCCGTGACCCGAGGTGTGGGCAACAGCATGGTGGTGCGATCCCGGACGACCGTGAAAGGCTGTTCGGCGTCGAACGCGGCCGTCGCCTCGATCCCTTCGCGGCTGCGCTTCCAGGTGGAGGCGTACACCACGATCTGCTCGGGATCCAGGCGGAGGGCCATGTTGTGCAGGAAGGCCTGGATTCCGCCCGGACGCGGCGGGAAGTCGTTGGTTACGATCAGGGTCTTGTGCATCGTGGCCGACAGTACCGCGCGCGCACCCACCGCCCAGCACCACCATCCCCCGCGGCAGCGGGCCGACAGGACAAGGAACAGGACAGGTATGACGGGCGCAGTGGGCATCGGATCACGCACGCGTCTCCGCCTCCCGATCGGCCTCTGGGGCCTGACCCGGATCATCCTCCTGTTGTGTGTGTTCAAGGTCGTGGTGGTCCCCGGTCCGGACGCGACGCTCGAGGTCGAGCAGATATACCAGGGCTGGTACGACGTCCTGCGGACCGGTGAGTACCCCCGGTCCGACGTGACCTGGCAGTACCCGCCGGCTGCCGCCCTCGCGATCCTCTCTCCCGTGCTGCTGCCCTTCCTCGGCTACGCGGCGGCCTTCTTCGTCCTGGCGTTCCTCTGTGACGCCTTCGTCATGGGCCTCCTCCTCTACACCGGCCGCCGCGCCGGCCGGTCGACGCGGGGTGCCTGGCTCTGGCTGGCGGCGGTGCCCCTGCTCGGTCCGACCGCGTACGCCCGTTACGACGTCATGGTGACCGCCGTCGCCGTGGCCGCCCTGCTGGCCGTCGGCCGCGATCCGCGCGTCCTCGGTGTGCTCGCCGGTTTCGGCGCCGTCCTCAAGGTGTGGCCGGCGCTGCTGCTCGTGGGCACCCGGAAGGGCGGGGCGACCTGGCGTTCCTGGCCGGTGGCGGCGGGGGCGGCGGCCGCGGTGCTGCTGCTGTGCGCGGCCTGGATGCCGGGGTCGCTGGCTTTCCTCTCGTACCAGAGCGAGCGGGGCACGGAGGTCGAGTCGATGGGGGCGATGGTGTTCCACGTGGCCCGGCACTTCGGCTGGGAGGGCGAGGCCCGGATGAACTACGGCTCGATGGAGTTCCTCGGCCCCTACGTCTCGTGGGTGTCGTCCGGTGCGATGGTGCTGACGTTCCTCGCGTTCGGATGGCTGGCATGGTGGCGGTTCAAGGCGCGCCGGTTCTCCTCGTCGACGACGGCGGACGCGGCCTTCGTCGCCGTACTGCTCTTCACCGTGACGAGCCGGGTGATCTCACCGCAGTACATGATCTGGCTGTTCGGCCTCGCCGCGGTCTGTCTCGCCTACCGTTCGAGCAGCATGCGGCGGCCCGCCCATCTGGTGCTGTGGGCGACGGCCGTGACGCAGTTCGAGTTCCCCGTCTGGTTCTTCCATGTGACGCAGAGCGATCCGCTGGGCATCGGGGTGCTGTTCCTGCGCAACGGCCTCCTGGTGGTCGCCGCCCTCTCCGCCTGCCGCGCCCTGTGGCGGCACACGGTGACCGAGGCCGGCGTCGTGCGCATCCCCGGGCAGACGCGTCGGCCCGAGCGCGAAAAGGCCCTGGCCGGTTCGGCCTGATCAGGAGTGGCCCGAACACCGATACGCACTGGTGCTACCCTGGGGCACCTTTGCCTTCCCGTTAGGTTCTTCTGCTGACATGAACAACTCGATTCTCTCGGTCGACACGCTTCAGCGGCACGGGACGGGCGGCGGGGCGACCACCGCAGAGGATGCGCCGAAAGCCCCGGCAGGTATATCCGGGAAGTCACTCCTCATGGTTTCCGGCGGTTTCTTCCTGCTGTATCTCCTGCTGTCGACGCGACGTCACGCAGCGAACCTCACGACAGGGTACGACCTGGGCATCTTCACCCAGATCGTCAGATCCTACTCCGAGTTCTCGGCCCCCTACTCGAATCTCAAGGGGCCCGCGTACAACACACTCGGGGACCATTTCCACCCGATACTCGCGCTCCTCGCACCCGTCTACAAGGTATTCCCTTCGAGCTATACGCTGCTGGTCTGCCAGGCAGCTCTGGTGGCGTTCTCCATAATTCCCCTGATGAAGTGGGCACACAAAGCGAGGGGACAGAAATTCGCCTATTGGGTCGGAATTTCCTACGGCGCCTCGTGGGGAATCGCCGCACTCATCTATTTCGACTTCCACGAAGTCTCCTTCGCGGTGCCGCTCCTGTCCCTCTCCCTCTGCGCCGCCGGTCGGAAGAACTGGCGCGCGGCCGCTCTCTGGGCCCTGCCGCTGGTGCTGGTCAAGGAGGACCTGGGGCTCACGGTCGCCGCGATCGGGGCCTATGTGGCCTGGAAGGGGCCGCGGGTGACGGGGCTCGCCGTCGCCGCCTTCGGGGCCGGCGCGACGGCGCTGCAGATGCTCGTCGTCCTTCCACACTTCAACCCCCTCGGGCAGTTCGCCTATCTGCCGCCCGAGACCGCCGAAGAGGTCGGCATGCTGGCGCAGGCCGCCGGAGCCCTGTGGCCTCCGGTCAAGTGGCTGACGCTCTTCATGATCGTCGCGCCGACCGGCTTCCTGGCCCTCCGGTCTCCGATCCTGCTCGTCGCGCTGCCGACGCTGGCCTGGCGCTTCACGGGATCGAACCCCTTCTACTGGGGGATGGAGTTCCACTACAGCGCGGTCCTCATGCCCATCGCCTTCGCGGCCGCCGTTCACGCGGTCGCGAACGGCGTGACCCCGCGGCGGGTCGTGCCCGCCTGCGTCATCGGCGCGGTGGCCACGAGCGTCACCCTCTTCACCCACCCTCTGCACGAGGTCGTGCTGCCACGGACCTGGAGCGACTCCGCCTACGTCAGGACGTCGGACGCGCTGCTCGGGAAGATCCCCGACGGCGCCACCGTGGCCGCGTCGAACCGCCTGGCCGCCCAGCTCGCCGACCGGGCCGCCGTCAGCGAGGTATGTCTGTTCCCCCGCTCCTTCCCTCCGAAGGAGCGCCCCGAGTGGATGATCTACGACGCCGCCGACACCTCCGACCCGGAGTGCGCGACCGGCAAGGCGCTGGAAGCCGCCGACCCGGAGGTCCCCGGATACCGGGTCGTCGAGACGCGGGACGGCATCACCCTGCTCAGGCGTGCGGACGACGCGCGGAGTTCCCGGTAGGCCTCCCCCGGGACGGCGGGTGCCGGGTGGGTGAGCGGCAGCCGGACGAGGACGCCCGCGAGCGTGAGATCCGGGCGCGGTACGGACTGCCGCGGGCCCGGCCTATGCCAGCCGTCTCCCCAGGTACTCCCGCCAGTCGGCGGTGAACTCCTCGGGGGTGGTGTCGAGCACCTCGTGGAGGGCCGTCTCCACGGCGCCCTCCCGGCCCGGGTGCGCGCCCACCGCGCGATAGAAGTCGGTCAGCCTGGTCTCGCCCCAGCGGTCCGCGATCAGCTCACAGGCAAGCCAGCCGCCCTCGTACGCCCTGGCCAGCGCCTCCGCGTCCGCGCCGAAGGCGAAGTCGGGATCCTCCGGGAGCCGGGCGGGCAACCGGCCCGCGCGGACCGCGCGGCGCAGCTCGGGGGCGGCCTGGGCGGCGGTGCGGTCGGTGTCCCGGTAGGCGACCCGGTCGGCGAATCCCTCGGAGAGCCAGACCGGGGTCGACGGGGTGGTGGCGGCGCGGGTGGCGACATGGACGGTCTCGTGGGTGAGGACGAGCTGCCGGCCGAACTCGCCGAGAACCCCGTACGCCTCCGGGTTCACGATCACCCGGTCCGCGGGGGCGTCCGCGCCGGCCCGCGTCTCCCCCGTGGTGACGGCGGCGATGCCCCGGTAGGAGGTCCCCGGCGCCCCGAGGAGCTCGCCCATCCCCGCCAGCGACCCGGGGACGAGGACCACCACGTCACGGGCCCACTCGACGGGCCACGCGGCGGAGACGACGGGAACGGCCCGGTCCGCCGCCGCGGCGATCTCCCGCAGCCGCTCGGGCTTCTGTCCGACGCCGAGGACGAGCGAGCGGGCGCCCCGGACGGTCGCCACGTCGCCCTGCTCCCAGAGCTGCCGGGGCGCCCCCGGCGCCGGGCGGTCACCGGTCACGTACCAGCGCCCGTCCCGCTCCGTCAGATCGAGGACCCGGGCGCCGGTGACGGGCCGGCGGTCGTGGCCCGCCAGCCGGTGGCCGAGGTCGGCGCGGACGGTGACGCGGTCGGCGGCCGTGCGGTCGACCCCGTTGAGCCGGTAGCTCCAGCCATCGACGGGAACCGTTGCGAGCCGCCGGAAGACGGTGAGGGCGGCCGGGGCGTACGAGGGATCGACCGCGGCGAGGTAGCCGGGCTGGTCGCGGTCGAGGAGCGCCCTGGCGTGCCGGTCGAGGAGCGCCTGTATCTCCCGGGCGGCCGTGTCGGCGGGTCGGTCGGCGCGCCCACCGCAGCCGACGAGCCCCGCGAGCAGGAGCAGCAGGACCGCCAGGCAGGCCGTAGCCGGCCTCCGCGCTCCACACCCCTGACCCGCCACGCCTCCGATCGTACGGTCCGATCGGCGGGAACCGCGTCCGGTACGGTCCTGACCCCGGTGCGGGGCTCTGCCGCGGGCGGGCTCAGACCCGGGTCACCGTCACGTGCGACATCATGTTCACCGGGTCGTAGCGGACCCGCGCGCCCGGATACGGGGCATGGATGACCTGGCCGTTTCCGGCGTAGATCCCCACATGGCTGGCGTCGCCGCGGTACGTGACGAGGTCACCGGGCTGCGCCTGCGAGAGCGGCACCTGCCGGCCCGCGTACCGCTGCGCGGAGGAGGTCCGCGGCAGGCTGATCCCGGCCCTCCCGTACGACCAGACCATCAGGCCCGAGCAGTCGAAGGCGGAGGGGCCGGTCGCCCCCCACACGTACGGCTTCCCGACCGCGCTGCGGGCGGCGATCACCGCGGCGGCAGCCCGTGAGGAGCCGGGGGCGGCCTCGGGCATCGGAGGCAGCTCCTCCGCGCGGCCGCCGGAGCGCGAGGCCCGGTCGAAGTCGGCGCGCTCCTCGACGGTGAGGGTGGCCAGGACCCGGCGGGCCTCGGCGAGCTTGCCCTCGACGACGCGCTTGTGGCGGGCGACCTCGGCCCGGCTGCGCTCCAGCTCGACCAGGGCGGTCCGGGCCTCGGACCGCTTCTGGCCCAGCCGGCGCTGCTCCCGCCGGAGTTCGCCGAGAGCGACCCCCTGGCGGGCGGTGATCCGGTCGAGCGCGGAGGCCCGGTCGAGGTAGGTGTCCGGGTCGGAGGAGAGCAGCAGGGCGAGGGCGGGGTCGATGCCGCCGGAGCGGTACTGGGCGCCGGCGACCGAACCGAGCGCGCCCCGCATGTGGTTGATGCGCTCCTGGCCCCTGGCGAGGCTGTCCTGGGCCTGGGAGACCGTCCGGCGCAGCGCGTCCGCCTTCTCGTCCGCCCGGTTGTAGCCCTCGGTGGCCTTCTCGGCCTCCTCGAAGAGGCGGTCCACCGTGGCACGGGTGGCCTCGGACCCGGCACCGGGCTCGGCGCTCGCGGGGACGGCCCCGAGGGTCGCGGCGGCGGTGGCCGCGGCGGCGGTGAGGACGGTGACCCTGGCGGGTCGGCGGTGGGACGCCACGGATCGCGCTCCGTTCGGCTCGACGCTGACTGGCGCGGCAGACAGTAGCCGTTGATCAGTCCGCGTCCAACGAAGGCGCCGGGCACACAAAGTGACGCCCCGCCGGAGATCACAGGTCACCGGCGGGGCGTCAGGTCAGCTCGCGTCGCTGCGAACCACCCGATTGGGCGGTACGGCTGCGCGGGTCGCGTCGGGCGGGTCAGCCGCCGATGCGGACACCGAACTGGAACGTGCCCATGTAGCTCATGGACTCGTAGCGGACGTTGGCGCCCGGCTTGGGTGCGTGGAGGATCGTGTTGTTGCCCGCGTAGAGACCCACGTGCGACAGGTTGTTGAAGAAGACCAGGTCGCCCGGCTTGAGCTGGCTGCGGCCGATCTTCGTGCCGTCGTTCTGCTGGGTGTACGTGACGCGGCTGAGGTCGACGCCGGCCTGGCCGTAGGCCCACTGGGTCAGACCGGAGCAGTCGAACGACGAGGGGCCCTCGTGACCGGACTGGTACGGCATGCCGATGCGGGTGGCGGCGGCGCTGAGCGCGGCGGCACCGAAGCCGGACGCGGCGGCCTCGTTGCCGAGGTCGATGCGCTCGCCGGCGTCGCGGCTCGCGCGCTGCTCCTTCGCGCGCTCCTCCTGCTCCATCTTGGCGCGCTCGGCCTGGGTCAGCGTGTTGAGCAGCTTGCGGGCGTCGGCCAGCTTGCCCTGGTACATCTTCTTCTTCTCGCCGAGCGTCTTGCGGACGTCCTCGAGGTCGCCGAGCTTCGTGGTGGCCTCGGCGCGCTGCTGCGCGAGGCTGCGCTGCTTGGCCTGGATCGAGGTGAGGACGTCGGCCTGCTGGGCGCTCAGCTGGTCGATCGCGGACGCCTTGTCGAGGTAGGTGTCCGGGTCGGCGGAGAGGAAGAGCTGGAGGGCCGGGTCGATGCCGCCCGAGCGGTACTGGGCGCTGGCGACCGAACCGATCTGGTCGCGCAGGGTGTTGAGCTCCTGCTGGCCGCGAGCCACCTTGTCCTGGAGGTTGCCGATCTCCTGCTGCAGCTTGCCGCGGCGCTCCTCGGCGAGGTTGTACTGCTCCGTGGCCTCCTCGGCCTCGTGGTGCAGCTTGTCGACCTTCGACTTGACCTCGTCGATCTTGGGCTTGGCGGGGGCCGCCTGGGCGCCCGTCTGGGCGGTGAGCGCTACGGCGGCGGCCGCGGTCGCGGTGAGTACGGTCACGCGCATGCGGCTCGGCTGCTTGGGTCGACGGTGGGACGCCACGAAGGCGAGCTCCTTCTTCCTCAGAGCCGCCCAACCGGTAAGGGGCAGGCGGTTCCTCCGCCGCCACCCCGGATGGGTGATCAACCGCGCGAAGGTTCGAGCCCCGACCCTAGTGACCAACTTGTGATCAGTTCAAATCCCACTGGCAAAAATATCGCTCACGGACCACTTAATTTACACAGACCGCACAGGCAGTGATGGGCACTTGACGGTCCGCCCTCCAGAATTCGGGCATACGACACAAGAGTTGCGATGTGTACCGATGCCTCAGGAGAGCCGCGAAAGCCGCTTCAGCAACAAGGCGGACGCCACGGGGCGCGCTCCTGCCTTCGCCACTCCGTCGGCCACCTCGCGGTCCGTGGAGACCACCACGACCGGCCGGCCCGGCGGCTCGGCCCGCACCAGCTGACGGATCAACTCGTCGGCGGTCACACCGGGCTTGGAGAACAGCACCCGCACCCCGCGCGGCGGCGCGAGGAGCACCGGGGCCGCCAGCTCCGCCCCGTCGAAGACACAGGTGACCTCCGCGCCCGAACGGGCCGCGAGGGCCGACAGGCTGCCGAGGAGCCGCAGCCTCTGCTTCTCCAACGGCATCGTGGGATAGCCGGTCTTGGTGACGTTGTAGCCGTCGACGACCAGATGGGCCTGCGGCAGCGCGAGGAGCTGGTCGAGCAGCGCCGGGTCGGTCTCGGAGAGCGCCCGGGCGGCGATGTCCTTCGGCGACATCCGCCCCGGCTCCACCGCGTCCACGGTGTCCGCCGGGTGCACCGACACGGGGGGCAGCGCGAGTTCGCGGCGCAGCCCCTGGGCGGCGTCGAGCACGGTGTCGAGCAGCAGCCGCAGCCGCATGTCCTCCACCGAGCGCCCCTCGCGGGCGGTCCTGCGGCTCGCCTCCAGAGCGGCCTCGACCTCGCCGAGCCGGGCCTTGAGCCGTCTGCTCTCGCTCTCGGCGGACGACACCTGGGCGGCCGCCTCCGCCTTCGCGGCGTCGATCTCGCCCTGGACCCGGCGCAGCGCGGCCTCGCCGCGCTTCACGTCGCTCTGGGCGCTGCGCAGCTTGCGGTGAAGCGATTCCGTTTCCTTCCGGGCCGCCTCCAGATCGTGGCGCAACTGCTCCGTCTCACCGCGCGAGCGGTCCCGGGCGGCGACGAGTTCCTCGCGCAGCCGCTCCAGTTCACGCCGGCCCGCCTCGTCGGCCCGCTCGGCGTCGACGCGCTGGGCCTCCTCGCCCGCGGCGGCCACCAGCTTGACCCAGCCCGGCGGACGCAGCACATAGGCCGCGGCCGCCACGTCGACGGGGTCGGCCGCGGCGGGCGGGGTGCCGGTCTCGACGGCTCCGGCCAGCTCGGGCTGGCCCTGCTTGAAACGCTCGCCGATCCGCTGCCGGAACAGCGGGTCGCTCTCCAGGGCCGCCGCCATGGCGTTCCCGGCGAACTTGGCGCGCCGGCTCGCGGTGAACCGGGCGTACTGCCTCAGGGGTGCGGGCAGCTCCGCGACGGTCAGCCCGCCGAAGGCGTCGGCGACCAGCGCGACCACCCGCCGCCGTACGCCTTCCGGCAGTGGGTGGTCGAGCGTCTCGGCAGCGTCACCTGCCGCGCCGGCCGGCTCTCCACCGTGCGCGGGCTGCTCCACGATCCGTCACCCCTATGTCGTCCGCGCCGTCCCTCAGGAGGCGGCGCCCGGCCTGTCCACCAGTTCGATCTGATCCACCGCGTTGCACCAGCGGCAGCGGACCGACTCGATGGTCTCACTGACCACCTGCCGCTCCTCGACCGTCGGGTCTCCCGCGAGGTCCAGATGGACGTACTCCACGACCTTGGAGGAGCGCGTCACGTCGAAGCGGGTCAGGTTGCCGCAGAGCGTGCAGCGCCACCGGGTGTCGGCGGTCGGCAGGGGAACCGTCGTCATCGTGCCGTCCTTCTTCCTGTTGCTGGTACCAGGTGCGGGAGCCGCGGTGCGCCGTCGAACTGCGGTCGTACTGCCCGTTACCCTACGGCCTCGCCGGTACGCGGGGGCACGGCGAGGCACTCTGTCCAGTTCGACCCCGGTACGCCATGATCTGTCCATGATCGACTGGCGAGGTGCGGTCCGTGCTGTCCTGGGGTCCCGGCGCGGCACCCGCGGTGGCCCCACCGTGACGTACGGACTGATCGCCGCCTGCTGCGTGCTCTTCGTGATCGGCCCGGTCTCCGGGCTCAACCCGGTGTACGGGACGGGGGACGAGCTCCTCGCGGCCCAGGGCGCGTACTTCCGGCGCTGGGGTGTCGTCCCCGCCGAGCTGATGAGCGGCGAGCCCGGAGCCCTGCTCACCCCGCTCACCGCGCTCTTCGTCCACGGCAGCTGGCTCCACCTGCTGGGAAACATGCTGTTCCTGTACGTCTTCGGGGCGATGGCCGAGGAGCGCATGGGTCCCGTCGAGTTCGCCCTCTTCTACCTGGGCACGGGCTACCTCGCGCTGCTCGGCTACGCGGTGGCGCACGCGAACAGCGAGCAGACCCTGGTCGGGGCGTCCGGGGCGATCTCCGGTGTGCTCGGGGCCTTTCTCTTCCTCTTCCCGCGCTCCCGGGTCACCAGTCTCTTCCCGTTCCTCTTCTTCCTGCCGCTGCGCTTTCCGGCCTGGATCGTGCTGATCTTCTGGTTCGCGCTCCAGTGGCTGGCCGCGCAGGCGGCGGGCGCCGGTCCCGGCGTCGCCTATCTGGCCCATGTGGTGGGCTTCTCCGTCGGCTTCCTCTACGCCTGGGGGCGCTACCGGGGTGGGGATAGAGTGAAAGCCCAA
The DNA here is from genome assembly GCF_036226665.1 of Streptomyces sp. NBC_00691. Classification (NCBI taxonomy): domain Bacteria; kingdom Bacillati; phylum Actinomycetota; class Actinomycetes; order Kitasatosporales; family Streptomycetaceae; genus Streptomyces; species Streptomyces sp. NBC_00691. The sequence goes on from NZ_CP109007.1 coordinate 2,356,205, forward strand.
GCCGCGGCGACCGAGGGAGAAAGCCAGCCGTGATCACCGCGATCGTGCTCATCAAGACCAGCGTGGACCGCATCCCCGAGATCGCCGAGTCGATCGCCGGGCTCGACAGCGTCAGCGAGGTCTTCTCGGTGACCGGCACCTACGACCTCATCGCCATGGTCCGCGTGCCCCGCCACGACGACCTGGCGGACGTCATCCCCGGCAGCATCAGCAAGATCCCGGGCGTCGAGGCCACGGACACGCATGTCGCCTTCCGTACGTACTCCCAGCACGATCTGGAGGCGGCCTTCGCCATCGGCCTGGAGTCCTGAACCTCGTTCACGGCACGGGTGAAGGGGGCCTCCCGAACGGGAGGCCCCCTTCACCCGTACGAGTGAGTGATCAGCCGCGGTCCGGGACGCAGCGGCCGTCCTCGGTACGGTACTTCCACTGCGCGCCGTCGCGGACGAGCTCCTTCACGGCGCCGACGAACCGCTCCACGTGCTCGTCCGGCGTGCCGGCGCCGAAGCTCACCCGGATGGCGTTGAGCGACCGCTCCCCCGGGGCCGCCTCGGGGGCGCCGCACTCGCCGGGGTCCTGCGGGTCGCTGCCGAGCAGGGTACGGACCAGCGGGTGGGCGCAGAAGAGACCGTCCCGGACGCCGATGCCGTACTCGGCGGAGAGCGCGGCGGCGAAGTGGGAGCTGTTCCAGCCGTCCACGACGAAGGAGATGACGCCGACGCGGGGCGCGTCGTCGCCGAACAGCGAGAGCACCTTGACCTCGGGAACCTCGGCGAGTCCCGCCCGGACCGTGGCGATGAGGTGCCGCTCGCGCTCGACGAGCGAGTCGAAGCCGGCCTCGGTGAGCGCCTTGCAGGCGGAGGCGATGGAGTAGACGCCGATGACGTTCGGCGAACCGGCCTCGTGCCGGGCCGCGGTGGTGTGCCACTCCACGTCCACACCACCGTCGGCCCGACGGGCCACCTTGCGGGAGGCGCCGCCGCCCGCGAGGTAGGGCTCGGAGTCCCGCAGCCAGTCGGCGCGGCCCGCGAGGACGCCGGAGCCGAAGGGCGCGTACAGCTTGTGCCCGGAGAAGGCGATCCAGTCCACGTCGAGTTCCTGGACGGAGACCGGGTGGTGGGGCGCGAGCTGGGCGGCGTCGAGCACGATCCGGGCGCCGTGCGCGTGCGCGGCGGCGGCGAGTTCCCTCACCGGCCACAGCTCACCGGTGACGTTGGAGGCGCCGGTGACGCAGACCAGGGCGGGGCCGTAGGGGGCGCGGTCGGCGAGGGCCCGCTCCAGGGTGGCGACGGCCTGCTCCGGGGTGCGCGGCGCATTGAGGTAGGTCACGCGGGCGTCGCGCCAGGGCAGCAGCGAGGCGTGGTGCTCGGTCTCGAAGACGAAGACCTGGCAGTCGGCCGGCAGCGTGGCGGCGAGCAGGTTGAGCGAGTCGGTGGTGGAGCGGGTGAAGACGACCTGGTCGTCGGGGCGGCAGTCGAGGAACTCGGCGACGGTGACGCGGCTGTTCTCGAAGAGGTCGGTGGAGAGCTGGGAGAGGTACCCGGCGCCGCGGTGGACGCTGCCGTAGTAGGGGGCGTACGCAGCGACGTCGTCCCAGACCCGCTGGAGGGCCGGTGCGCTGGCCGCGTAGTCGAGCGCCGCGTAGGTCACCTCGCCGCCGGTGACGAGCGGGACGGTGACGTCCCGGCCGAGCACGGGGAGCGGGGCGGCGCAGCAGGGGTCGGCCGATTCGGCGGCGGTCTCGGCGAGGGGGACGGCGGCGGTCTCGACGGTGGCGACGGCGGCGTCAGGGCGTGCGGACATGGCGGTATCTCCCGGCGGGCGGTGCGGAATGGCTTCGGTGAACCCGCACACGGCCGGACGCGCCGGGGTACGGGGTGATGCCTCGGAAGACACGGGTGCGCAGAGGGTGCAGGGGCACTCAGGGGTACACGGGGTACGCGGAAGTGACCCTGATCCGGTGATCCGAGGGTGAAGAAGGGGCGTACTCGCCCTATCGCATTCGCTTGCTCACGGAAAACGCTCCTCGAGAGACCAGGACCCCTGGTGTTCGAGGGGTCCGCGCTTGCCGTAGACCTCGCTGCCTACGGCCTGGTCATCACCCGGGGCACCCCGCCACGGACGGAGGGTTGCCGGACAGCAAGCCGGGGCCAAAACGCTGTCACTCGTGACCTGTAGAGCATCCTGCCACATGATCGCCGAAGCGCAAGACCCCGGTCCGCATACTGGACCGGGGTCGTGGGCGTACGAGGTGCGGGGGTCAGGCGTTGCTGGCGGCCACCCAGCGCTCCAGGGCCCGGCGGGCCTCGCCGGAGTCGATCGACTCCGCGGCCTTCTCGATGCCGGCGCGGATCTGCTCCACCAGGGTGCTGTCCCCCGGTGTGAGCGCGGTCAGCGCCGCCGCCGAGTTGAGCAGCACCGCGTCCCGTACCGGACCGGTCTCCCCCGCGAGCAGCCGGCGGGCCACGTCGGCGTTGTACGAGGCGTCGGCGCCCCGCAGCGCCTCCACGGGCACGAGGTCGATGCCGACGTCCCGGGGGTCGAAGGCCTCCTCCCGCACCGCGCCGTCGCGGACCACCCAGACCCGCGAGGTGGCGGTGGTGGTCAGCTCGTCGAGGCCGTCGTCACCGCGGAAGACGAGCGCGGAGGAACCGCGCTCGGCGAGCACCCCGGCGACGATGGGAGCGACCCGGGCGTCGGCGACACCGGTCGCCTGGGACCGGACGCGGGCCGGGTTGGTGAGCGGACCGAGGAAGTTGAAGACGGTCCGGATGCCCAGCTCCTTGCGGGCCATCGCCACATGGCGCAGCGCCGGGTGGAACTTCACGGCGAAGCAGAAGGTGATCCCGGCCTCCTCGGCGACCTCGACGACCCGCTTCGGGGTCAGGTCCAGGTTGACGCCGAGCTTCTCCAGGACGTCGGAGGCGCCGGAGGCGGAGGAGGCGGCCCGGTTGCCGTGCTTGACGACCTTGGCTCCGGTGCCGGCCACGACGATCGCCGACATCGTGGAGATGTTGACGGTCTTGGCGCCGTCGCCGCCGGTGCCGACGATGTCGACGGTGGCGCCGGGCACCTCGATCGTGTTCGCGTGCTCGTACATGGTGCGGACGAGGCCGGTGATCTCCTCCACGGTCTCGCCCTTGGCCCGCAGGGCCACGACGAAGCCGGCGATCTGGGCGTCGGTGGCCTCGCCGCGCAGGATCCGGTCCATGGCCCAGGCGGTGTCCTCCGCGCTCTGGTCGCGGCCGGACAGCAGACCGTCCAGGACGACGGGCCAGGAGCGGCCCGCCGACGTAGGTCCTCCAGCGGGGGTCGCAGCGCTCATGGCAGCTCCTGGTCGGTCACGTGACGGCTAGGACTCCACCCTATCGACCCCCGGGGACGGCAAAGAGCCCCGTCCATCGAATGGACGGGGCTCTCACCGTGGCGACTTGTCGAAAGTCAGGAGTTCAGGCGATCAGTGGTGGCCGTGGCCGCTCTGGATCTCCTTGTACTCCTCGACCGTGGGCTTGGCGATCTGGCTGTCGTCGCCGTAGTAGCCCTTGTTGAGCTTGACCCGGAGCTTCTCGATGCGGCCGACCTTGCGCTCCACACCGTTCTCGTCGACGGCCGGCGGCAGCGCCGCGGCGTCGTACTGCTCGTGCGCGGTGAGGCGGTGCAGCTCGCCCTGGCTGAGCGGCTCGTGGATCTCGACGAACTCACCGTGCGGCAGGCGCTTGATGATGCCGGACTCGCGGCCGTGCAGCACCTTGTCCTTGTCGCGGCGCTGGAGGCCGAGGCAGATCCGCTTGGTGACGACGAACGCGATGACCGGGCCGACGAAGAAGAAGATCCGCACGAACCAGGTGATCGAGTTGAGCGACAGGTGGAAGTGGGTCGCCCAGAGGTCGTTTCCACCACCCACGAGCATGATCATGTACGCGGTGATCCAGGCGACACCGAAGCCGGTGCGCGTCGGAGCGTTGCGCGGGCGCTGCGCGATGTGGTGCTCGCGCTTGTCGCCGGTGATCCACGACTCGATGAACGGGTAGACCGCGATCGCCGCGAGGACCGCCGGGAAGATCGCCAGCGGGATCATCACGCCGAGAACCAGCGTGTGGCCCCAGAGGTTGATCTCCCAGCCCGGCATGACACGGATCAGACCCTCGGCGAAGCCCATGTACCAGTCGGGCTGGGCGCCGGTGGACACCTGGTCCGGGCGGTACGGGCCGATGGCCCAGATCGGGTTGATCGAGGCGATCGCCGCGACGATGGCGATGACACCGAAGACCAGGAAGAAGAAGCCTCCGGCCTTGGCCATGTAGACCGGCAGCAACGGCATGCCCACGACGTTCTTGTTCGTACGGCCGGGGCCGGCGAACTGCGTGTGCTTGTGGAAGAACACCAGGATGAGGTGGGCCACCACGAGGCCGAGCATGATGCCGGGCAGCAGCAGGACGTGGGCCGAGTAGAACCGGGCCACGAAGTCGCCGCCGGGGAACTCCCCGCCGAACAGGAACATCGACAGGTAGGTGCCGATGACCGGGACGGACAGGATCGCGCCCTGCATGAAGCGGACACCGGTGCCGGAGAGCAGGTCGTCCGGGAGCGAGTAACCGGTGAAGCCGGTGAACATGCCCAGGAAGAACAGCAGGAAGCCGAACAGCCAGTTGATCTCACGCGGCTTGCGGAACGCGCCCGTGAAGAACACGCGCATCATGTGCACGAACATGCCGGCCAGGAAGATCAGCGCCGCCCAGTGGTGGATCTGCCGGATGAGCAGACCACCGCGGACCTCGAACGAGATGTGCATCGTCGAGTTGAACGCCTCGGACATCAGCTGCCCCTGGAGCGGGACGTACGGTCCGACGTACTCCACCTCGTTCATCGACGGGTGGAAGAACATCGTCAGATAGACGCCCGTCAGGATGATGATGAGGAAGCTGTAGAGGCAGATCTCGCCCAGCATGAAGGACCAGTGGTCCGGGAAGATCTTCCGCATGTTGGACTTGGCCAGCGTGTAGATGCCCAGGCGTCCATCGGCCCAGTCGGCGACCCGCTCACCGGCGGGGGCCTTCTTCGTATCGGTCACGGTGCTCATCCGCGCTCCCAGAAGGACGGACCGACGGGCTCGTCGAAGTCGCCGAGCGCCTCCAGGAAGCCCTTGTCGTTCACGCCGATCCGCAGCTGCGGGAGGGCGTGACCGGCCGGGCCGAAGATGACGCGGGCGCCGTCGGAGAGGTCGAAGGTGGACTGGTGGCACGGGCAGAGGACGTGGTGCGTCTGCTGCTCGTACAGGGAGATCGGGCAGCCCACGTGGGTGCAGATCTTCGAGAAGGCGACGATGCCCTCGTGCGACCACTCGAGCTCGCGCTTGTCCTTGATGTCCTCCGGCTGGATCCGGACGATCATCAGGGCGGCCTTGGCGATCTCGGTCTGGAAGTGGTGGTCGTGCTCCGAGAGGCCCTCGGGCATCGCGAAGGTCAGCGAACCGACCGCGACGTCCTCGGGACGCAGCGGCTCGTGCGTGTTCATGTTGATGAGCTGAAGACCCTTGGCCCACATCGTGGACCGGAGCTTCTTCTCGGGCAGCGGGCCCATGTCACGCAGCAGCACGATGCCGGAAAGCGGAACGAGCGACAGCGCACCGAACATCGTGTTGCGGATGAGCTTGCGGCGGCCCATGCCCGACTCGGCGGCACCGGCCGCGAAGTCCGACATGACCTTCGCCTTGGTCTCGGCGTCGGCCGCGATCGGGTGACGCTCGTCCGCGATCTCGACGTCGGACATCAGGGTGCGGGCCCAGTGGACCGCGCCCGCTCCGATGAAGAAGAGCGCGAGACCCAGGGTCCAGCCCAGGGCGAAGTTGAGCGCGGACACCCGGCCGAAGGGCCAGATGTACACGATCTTGTCGACCGGGAAGATCACGTACGAGGCGATGAAGCCGATCGTGGCCAGCATCGACAGCGTGAACATGAACGCCACCGCGCGCTCGGACCGACGCGCGGCCCGCTCGTCGATGTCCTGGATGCGGGGCTTGTGGGGCGGGAGGCCCGGGTCGGCGAACGGGTCGTCGGCGACCTTCACCGCGCCGTGCGCGGTGTCCTGCCCTGCCGGCAGGTTCTCTTCTGGAATCTCTTGGCTACTCATGACTTCTTGGCCTTAGCGGTGTGGGCCGCGACCCAGATGGCAACTGCGATCAGCGCACCCAGGCCGAAGACCCAGGCGAACAGGCCCTCGGAGACGGGGCCGAGGCCACCGAGCGAGAGACCGCCCGGGCTGTCGGCCTTGTCGCCGTTGACGGCCTGGACGTACGCGATGATGTCCTTCTTCTCCTTCTCGGGCATCGTCGTGTCCGGGAAGGAGGGCATGTTCTGCGGGCCGGTCTGCATGGCCTCGTAGAGGTGCTTCGGGCTCACGCCTTCGAGGTTCGGGGCGTACTTGCCGTAGGTCAGCGCGCCGCCCTCACCGGTGAAGTTGTGGCACTGGGCACAGTTGGTGCGGAACAGCTCGCCACCCTTGGCGATGTCGGCACCGTCAGGGCTGTACTGGCTCTCGGTCGGCGTGATCGGACCGGCGCCGAGAGAAGCGACGTACGCCGCGAGCTGATCGATCTCAGCCTGCGAGTAGATGGTCTTCTTCTTCGGGACCTGGGCGCCCGGCTGCTGGGCCGGCATGCGACCCGTGCCGACCTGGAAGTCGACGGCGGCCGAACCGACGCCGACGAGGGAGGGGCCGTCAGTGGTGCCCTGACCGCCGGTTCCGTGGCAGCTGGCGCAGCCGACGGAGTAGAGCTTCTTCCCCTCCTCGATGGCGAGGGACTGGGCGGTTTCATCGGCCTTCGCCGTGCCCGCGGGCGCGAACGCGGCGTACAGCCCCCCAGTGGCCGCCAGCGCGAGAAGTAGGACGACGACCGCCGCCAGCGGATGGCGTCGTCGTGCGGAGAGCTTTTTCACGGATTACCCCGGTGTCAGGATCTTCTGCGTCGATGCTTGCTGGATGTCTCGGTCCGCCGTGTGCGGCGGTGCCGACTACTTGATCATGTAGATCGTGGCGAAGAGGCCGATCCAGACGACATCGACGAAGTGCCAGTAGTAGGACACGACGATGGCGGCGGTTGCCTGCTCGTGAGTGAACCTCTTGGCGGCGTACGTCCGGCCGAGGACCAGCAGGAAGGCGATGAGACCGCCCGTCACGTGCAGGCCGTGGAAGCCGGTGGTCAGGTAGAACACGGAGCCGTACGGGTCCGACGAGAGCGAGAGGCCCTCGTGCTTCACCAGCTCCGTGTACTCGAAGACCTGTCCGCCGATGAAGATCGAACCCATCACGAACGTGATGATGAACCACGACCTGAGCTTCTTCACGTCGCCCCGCTCAGCGGCGAAGACGCCGAGCTGGCAGGTGAGTGAGGAGAGCACCAGGATCGTGGTGTTGGTAGCCGAGAACGGGAAGTTCAAGGCATCTGCCTTTTCCGCCCAGAACTCGGCCCCCATCACGGATCGCAGGGTGAAGTACATCGCGAAGAGGGCCGCGAAGAACATCAGCTCGGAGCTCAACCAGATGATGGTTCCGACGCTGGTGAGGTTCGGTCGATTGACCGACGGGTGCGCGTGCCCTGTTTCTACTGTCGTTACTGTCGCCACGACCGACATTATGTCGGTCGCTTATCCCGCCCTCACTCCGGGGGGTGCCGTTCGGAGTGTCAGAGGGGTGTGTCCAGCCCGAACGGCCCAGTGCGAGGGCTCCCCGGCACCCTTCGAACAGGTGTTGAACGGGTGTTGACGGGGTGTGGACCGGAGTAGCATCCGCGCATCGGTCGACGACGACCCACCCGCCTTCCCAGCCGGAGGAACGATGCAGTCGAGTGCCACGGTCCTGGTCTACAGCGACGACGCGAACACCCGCGAGCAGGTACGGCTGGCGGCGGGGCGCAGGCCCGCGTCGGACGTTCCCCCGGTCGAGTTCGTGGAGTGCGCGACCCTGCCGGCGGTGCTGAAGCGCCTGGACGAGGGCGGCATCGACGTCTGCGTCCTGGACGGCGAGGCGGTGCCCGCGGGCGGGATGGGCGTCTGCAGGCAGATCAAGGACGAGATCTTCCACTGCCCGCCGGTGCTGCTGCTCATCGGGCGGCCTCAGGACGCCTGGCTGGCCACCTGGAGCCGCGCGGACGCCGCGGTCACCCTTCCGGTGGAACCGGTCGAGTTCGCGGCGTCCCTGGCCTCCCTGATCCGCTCGCGCCTGTCGATCGACGCGTGAGCTGATCAGATCGAGGGCCTGAGGCGGGCCTTCTCCGTGGGGGCCACCGGGTTTCCGGCGGCCTCCACCAGGGCGCTGCCCTCCCGCCACTTGGCCCACGGCAGGTTCCAGTCGCCGAAGCCGTTGCCGAAGGTGTCCATCGTGTCGCCGTAGCTGTTGACGACGCGGACGATGTCGCCGGGGCGGACGGTCTCGTAGAACCAGGCCGCGTTCCCGGTCGACATGCCGACACAGCCGTGGCTGACGTTCGCCACGCCCTGCGAGCCGACCGACCAGGGCGCGGCGTGGACGTACTCGCCGCTCCAGGTGACCCGGGTGGCGTAGTAGACGGGCAGGTCGTACGACTCGGAGCTGCCTTCGGCGATGCCGATGCTGGTGCCGCGCATCCTGACGTAGTACTCCTTGCCGAGCACCACTTTGATGCCGTTTCGGGTGGAGAAGCCCGGTTTGCCGGTGGTCACCGGAATGGTATTGATCACTTCTCCGTTGCGCCGCACGGTCATGTAGTGCGACCCGGCGTCCGCGACGGCCTCGATCCGGTCGCCGATCGTGAGCTTCAGCGACTTGGACGCGCCGCCGTAGAGCTTGTCGCCGACCTTGAGTCCGTCCAGGTTCCCGGTGACCGTGACCTGTGCGCCGGCCGGCCAGTACTCCTTCGGGCGGAAGTGCAGCTTCTTGTCGTCCACCCAGTACCAGGTGCCCTCGACGGACGGCGTGGAGCGGACCTTGAGGGCCCGTTCGACGACGGCACGGGCCGTGCGGTCCTTGACGGGGAGGCTGAGCTCGGCCGTGATGGGCTGTCCGACGCCGTATGTGCCCGCCTCGGGGCCGAATGCCACGGTGAGCGCCCGTTTGGCCGGTGCCGTCTCGAACGTGAACGTACGGGCGCCTGGAGCGCCGTCCTCGTCCTCGGTGGCGACGCGGACCGTGTAGCGGGCGCCGGCCGCCAGGGCGGCCGTGGAGCGCCAGCGCCGTCCGTCGGCGGTGAGTTCGCCCGCCAGATGGTGGCCGGAGGCGTCTATGGCGGTGACGTCGGTGATCCTGCCGTCGTCACCCTTGGCGGTGACTTCCAGAGGCTTCTCGGGGTCCGCCTTGGCGCCGTCCGCGGGAGCGCTGACCGCGAGCTGATCCGCCGCGTCGTACGCCCTCGCCGACAGCGGATGGCCGTCGGAACCGGCACACGACGTGGCGGCCGCGGTGACGCTGACGGCCAGAAGAGTGCAGCTCAGAACAGTCCGAATGCGCGGCGTGTCGTTCATGACCTCACGCTAAGGACTGTCCTCCGCACCAGCGCGTCGAGTGCGGCAAAAGAGGGGCCCGGACACTTCGATGACGAAGTGTCCGGGCCCCTCGGGCGCTCCGGTGGAGCGGGGTACCGCTACTGGTTCTGGTTCTCACCGCGGTAGAACTCGAAGACCCAGCCGAACAGGCCGACGAGGATCAGCGGGGCGGAGAAGTACAGGATCCACCAGCCCATCGCGATGGCGAGGAAGGCGAGCGCGCCACCGACGGCCAGCGACAGCGGCTGCCAGCTGTGCGGGGCGAAGAAGCCCACTTCACCGGCCTCGTCCGCGACGTCGGCCTCCTTGTCGTCCTGCGCCATCGCGTCGACACGCCTGGCCGTGAAGGCCAGGTAGTAGCCGATCATGATGGAGAGGCCGAACGCCAGGAACAGCGCCGTCGTGCCGACCGGCTCCTTCGACCACACGCCGTACAGGACGGCCATGGCGAGGATGAAGACGCTCAGCCAGATGAACATCTTGCCCTGGATCTTCACTTGCCGGCCTCCTTGCCGCCCGTGAGGGCCTCGGCCACGTGACCCTTGTTCTCGAGCTGGTCGAGAGCCGCGATCTCAGGGTGGTGCAGATCGAACGCCGGGGATTCCGAACGGATCCGCGGCAGGGTGAGGAAGTTGTGCCGCGGCGGCGGGCAGGACGTCGCCCATTCGAGCGAACGGCCGTAGCCCCACGGGTCGTCGACCTCGATCTTCTTGCCGTACTTGGCGGTCTTCCAGACGTTGTAGAGGAACGGCAGGATCGACAGACCGAGCAGGAAGGAAGAGATCGTCGAGATCGTGTTCAGGGCCGTGAAGCCGTCGGCGTCGAGGTAGTCCGCGTAACGACGCGGCATGCCCTCGGCACCGAGCCAGTGCTGCACGAGGAAGGTGCCGTGGAAGCCGATGAACAGCGTCCAGAACGTCATCTTGCCGAGCCGCTCGTCCAGCATCTTGCCCGTGAACTTCGGCCACCAGAAGTGGAAGCCGGCGAACATCGCGAAGACCACGGTGCCGAAGACGACGTAGTGGAAGTGCGCGACGACGAAGTACGAGTCGGAGACGTGGAAGTCCATCGGCGGCGAGGCCAGGATGACGCCGGTCAGACCACCGAAGGTGAAGGTGATCAGGAAGCCGATCGTCCAGAGCATCGGTGTCTCGAAGGACAACGAGCCCTTCCACATCGTTCCGATCCAGTTGAAGAACTTCACGCCCGTCGGCACGGCGATGAGGAACGTCATGAAGGAGAAGAACGGGAGGAGCACGCCACCGGTGACGTACATGTGGTGGGCCCACACGGTCACGGACAGGCCGGCGATCGCGATGGTCGCGGCCACCAGACCGATGTAGCCGAACATCGGCTTGCGGCTGAAGACCGGGATGACCTCGGAGATGATGCCGAAGAAGGGCAAGGCGATGATGTACACCTCTGGGTGTCCGAAGAACCAGAAGAGGTGTTGCCACAGCAAGGCGCCGCCGTTGGCCGCGTCGAAGACATGGGCACCGAACTTGCGGTCCGCCTCCAGGGCGAACAGCGCGGCCGCCAGGACCGGGAAGGCGAGCAGGACCAGAACACCGGTCAGCAGCACGTTCCAGGTGAAGATCGGCATGCGGAACATCGTCATGCCCGGAGCGCGCATGCAGATGATCGTGGTGATGAAGTTGACCGAACCGAGGATCGTGCCGAAGCCGGAGAAGGCCAGACCCATGATCCACATGTCGGCGCCGACACCCGGCGAGCGGACGGCGTCCGACAGCGGGGAGTAGGCGAACCAGCCGAAGTCGGCCGCACCCTGCGGGGTGAGGAAGCCGGCCACCGCGATGATCGAGCCGAAGAGGTACAGCCAGTACGCGAACATGTTCAGCCGCGGGAACGCCACGTCGGGCGCGCCGATCTGCAGCGGCATGATCCAGTTCGCGAAACCGGCGAACAGCGGCGTCGCGAACATCAGCAGCATGATCGTGCCGTGCATCGTGAACGCCTGGTTGAACTGCTCGTTCGACATGATCTGCGTACCCGGACGGGCCAGCTCGGCGCGCATGAAGAGCGCCATGAGTCCGCCGATGCAGAAGAAGACGAACGACGTGACCAGGTACATCGTCCCGATCGTCTTGTGATCGGTGGTGGTCAGCCACTTGATCACGACGTTGCCGGGCTGCTTGCGCCGTACGGGCAGCTCGTTCTCGTACGAGTCCTCAGCTGCGGCGGCACCCTGGGTTTCGTTGTGGATGCTCACAGTTGGTTCTTCTCCGCATTCCTGGCCGGGTCCGTCTGCTCGATGCCAGACGGGATGTAGCCGGTCTGCCCCTTCTCGGCCAGCTCCTTCAGGTGCTGCTGGTAGCGCTCCGGGGAGACCACCTTGACGTTGAAGAGCATCCGGGAGTGGTCGACACCGCACAGCTCGGCGCACTTGCCGAGGAAGGTGCCTTCCTGCGTCGGGGTGACCTCGAAGGAGTTCGTGTGACCCGGGATGACGTCCTGCTTCATGAGGAAGGGGACCACCCAGAAGGAGTGGATGACGTCACGGGAGGTCAGGACGAACCGGACCTTCTCGCCCTTCGGCAGCCACAGGGTCGGACCCGGGTTGCCGGTCTGCGGGTTGCGGTCACCCGGGACACCGGCGTCGTAGACGCCGCCGGCGTTGTCCGGGAAGTCGTCCTGGAACTTGTCCGGGATGGCCGCGAGGTTCTTGTCCGTCTTGGCGTCGCCCTTCACACCGGGCACGTTCTCGACGTAGTTGAAGCCCCAGCTCCACTGGTAGCCGACCACATTGACCGTGTGGGGCGGCTTCGGGGTGAGCTCGAGGAGCTTCGACTCGTCGCGCGCGGTGAAGTAGAAGAGCACCGAGACGATGATGAGGGGGGTGACCGTGTACAGCGCCTCGATGGGCATGTTGTAACGGGTCTGCGGAGGTACCTCGACCTTGGTCCTGCTCCGCCGGTGGAAGATGACGGACCAGATGATCAGGCCCCACACCAGGATTCCGGTGATGAGCGCGGCAGCCCACGAGCCCTGCCACAGGGAGAGGATCCGAGGCGCCTCTTCCGTGACGGGGGTGGGCATACCAAGGCGGGGGAAGTCTTCCCAGTTGTACGAGCAGCCCGTGGCTGTCGCCAGGATCAGGCCCGCAGTCAGCACCTGCGGCAGCTTCCGCCGCATCGGGCGCCGCGACGAGCGGTCGGAGCCGTTGGGACTCACGTAGCGCCTTCCCGAGAGTCTCGGCCCGCGTTGGTCGGCCACGGCCGTCCGTCTCGCTGGTCGGTCGCCGCCCCGGCCGCGGGCAGGGGTTTGGATGTTTATGCGGACCAAACCCTACTGGACGCTATTTGGGGTCGCGCGGGGAGGGTGCCCAACGCGCCGTCCGAGTCCCCGAAGGGGTGGACTCCGGGGTTCCGCAGGGGGGTCGGACGCGTCCGTTCGGCGGTCTGCCGGTGTACGGCGAGGCGGTTCTGACGAGGGCTCACGGGGGTGGGGCGGACGGGCGCGGCGGCGGGCTCGGCGGGGGCCGGTGCGGGCGCGGGGCCGGATGGACCGGGGCTTCGGTCCGGGCGCGGCGCGGGGGTGCCCGGGGGCGGTCGGTCCTGGTCTGGTGCGGGCGGCGCGTGCGAGGGGCTCGGGCGGGGGGCGCGGCCTGGGGCGGGCGGTCGGGTGGGCGGCTCGGGGTGAGCGGCGTGGGGTGAGCGGCGTGTCATGGCCCGGGGGCCGCTGGTCAGGGGGGTGGCATGGCCCCAGCCGGTCCGTGCGGCGTGGCCCGGGCGGGCGGCCGGCATGGCCCGGGCGGCCTGGCGTGGCGCGGGTGCGGCGCGGTGTGGCCCGGGTGCGGCGTGGCGTCGCGCCGGGTGGGCGAAGGCCGTCCGGGGCCAGGCCCTACCGTGGGCGGATGCCGTACTTCGACGCCGCGTCCGCCGCCCCGCTGCACCCCGTCGCCCGCCAGGCGCTGCTCGCCTCCCTCGACGAGGGCTGGGCCGATCCGGCCCGGCTGTACCGGGAGGGGCGGCGTGCCAGGCTGCTGCTCGACGCCGCGCGGGAGGCGGCGGCGGACTCCGTGGGGTGCCGACCCGACGAGCTCGTATTCACTCCTTCGGGGACGCGCGCGGTTCACGCGGGAATCTCGGGATCTCTCGCGGGGCGTCGGCGTGTCGGAAGCCGGGTCGTGGTCTCCGCGGTCGAACACTCCTCCGTACTGCACGCGGCCGAGAGCCACGCGGCGGCGGGCGGAGCGGTGACGGAGGTCCCTGTGGGGCGGACGGGAGCGGTGGACGCGGACGGGTTCGCGGCCGCGCTCGACTCCGGGGACGCGGGCCCGGCCGCCCTGGCGTGCCTCCAGTCGGCCAACCACGAGGTGGGGACCGAGCAGCCGGTGGCGGAGGTGGCCGAGGCCTGCCGGGCGGCGGGCGTGCCGCTGCTCGTGGACGCGGCCCAGTCGCTGGGCTGGGGACCGGTGGAGGGCGGCTGGTCGCTGCTCGCGGCGAGCGCGCACAAGTGGGGCGGGCCGGCCGGTGTGGGGCTGCTCGCGGTGCGGAAGGGCGTGCGGTTCGCGCCGCAAGGCCCTTCGGACGAGCGGGAGTCGGGCCGGGCGCCCGGTTTCGAGAACCTGCCGGCGATCGTGGCGGCGGCGGCCTCGCTGCGGGCGGTACGAGCGGAGGCGGCGGCCGAGGGGGCCCGGCTGCGGGCCCTGGTGGACCGGATCCGGGCGAGGGTGCCGGAGCTCGTCCCGGACGTGGAGGTGGTGGGAGACCCGGTGCGGCGACTGCCCCATCTGGTGACGTTCTCCTGTCTGTACGTCGACGGGGAGACGTTGCTGCACGAGCTGGACCGGGAGGGGTTCTCCGTCTCGTCCGGTTCCTCGTGCACGAGCTCGACGCTGACGCCCAGCCATGTGCTGCGCGCGATGGGGGTGCTGAGCGAGGGGAACGTCCGGGTGTCGCTGCCCGCCGGCACGGCGGAGGAGGACGTGGACCGCTTCCTGGAGGTGCTGCCGGGGGTGGTGGCGGGGGTACGGGAGCGGCTCGGCGCGCCGGTGACGTCACCGGCGGTCGCGCCGGGACCGGACTCCCTCGTGGTGGACGCGCTCGGCCGGCGCTGCCCGATCCCGGTGATCGAACTGGCGAAGGTCATCGGGGACGTGCCGGTGGGCGGGACGGTGACGGTCCTGGCGGACGACGCGGCGGCGCGGCTGGACATTCCGGCCTGGTGCGAGATGCGGGGGCAGGAGTACCTGGGCGAGTCGCCTGCGGCGGGGGGCGGGGTGGCGTACGTGGTACGCCGGGTGAGCTGACGCTCCGGCGCCGTGCCGGTCCGCGACCGCGGGGCTCGCGGAGCCGCGTCGCGCAGTCCCCGGTCGCGCGGCCCGTCCGCCTGCCGCGCGCGCACGCCTCGTGGGGGTGCCGCCCGCGCCACCCTCACGCCTGCCGGGGCCGCGCTCCCGTCGCCGACCGCCGTGTGGACCGTCGTCCCTCCCCCAGACTTCGTCCGGGGGTGCCCCCAGGGCGGGACGACCGCCCACGACGACGGCGGCGAGGGCGGCGAGGGCGGCGAGGGCGGCGAGGGTCAGGACAGGTGGGACTGGACCTCTGTCGCCGCTTCTTCGCCGTACGCCTTCTTGAAGCGGTCCATGAAGTTCGTCCGCCGCAGCGTGTACTCCTGCGTTCCCAGCGTCTCGATCACCAGCGTCGCGAGCATGCACCCGACCTGCGCCGCACGCTCGTGGCCCACACCCCAGGACAGGCCCGTCAGGAAGCCCGCGCGGAACGCGTCGCCGACGCCGGTCGGGTCGACCTTCGCCGTCTCCTCCGCGCACGCGACCTCGATCGGCGTGTCGCCGACGCGCTCGATGCGCACGCCGCGCGAGCCGAGCGTGGTGACGCGGTGGCCGACGCGGGCGAGGATCTCGGCGTCGGTCCAGCCCGTCTTGGACTCGATGAGGCCCTTCTCGTACTCGTTGGAGAAGAGGTACGTGGCGCCGTCCAGGAGCGTGCGGATCTCGTCGCCGTCCATCCGCGCGATCTGCTGCGAGAAGTCCGCGGCGAAGGGGATGCCGCGCGTCTTGCACTCCTCCGTGTGGCGGAGCATCGCCTCGGGGTCGTCGGCGCCGATGAGGACGAGGTCGAGCCCGCCCACCCGGTCGGCGACGGCCTTCAGCTCGATCAGCCGGGCCTCGCTCATCGCGCCCGTGTAGAAGGAGCCGATCTGGTTGTGGTCCTTGTCCGTGGTGCAGACGAAGCGGGCCGTGTGCAGGACCTCGGAGATGCGGACCGAGCCGGTGTCGACGCCGTGGCGGTCGAGCCAGCCGCGGTACTCGTCGAAGTCGTAGCCGGCCGCGCCCACCAGGATCGGGGTGCCGCCGAGCTGGCCCATGCCGAAGCAGATGTTGGGGCCGACGCCGCCGCGCCGGACGTCGAGGTTGTCGACGAGGAACGAGAGGGACACCGTGTGCAGCTGGTCGGCCACCAGCTGGTCGGCGAACCGGCCGGGGAAGGTCATGAGGTGGTCGGTGGCGATGGAGCCGGTGACTGCGATACGCACGGCGGGGTGCTCCTGCGGGAAGGCGGCAATGACGGACTTTCACGCTACCGGCTGGTGGCCTCACTGCCGAACAGTGGAAACTACCCCAGAGTAGGTCTTTTCCCCGGGGGCGTGCGGTGCATACGGTGCGCCCATGACCATCTACCCCGCTTCACGTGAGCGACACGAGTCCGAGCCGAGCCTCGCCGACCTGCGGGGCGACGGCGCGCGGATGGCTCCGCACTGGGTGACTCCCGCCGCTCCGGCGCCCGCTCCGGTCTCCCCCGCGCTGATCCACGGGGTCGTCGTCCCGGCGGCCTCGGCACGGCTCATCGACGCGACCGCCGAATACGGCGGCTGAGGGACGGAACCGTCCGCGCACCCGCTCCGTCCCATCGGCGTCCGGTCGAGACGAGGGAGCGTTGCGGTGAGCGGAACGGAGAACGTACAGAGGCGGCGGAGCGTCATCGCGGCCTCGGTGGCGGCGGGTGTGCTGCTCGCCGGGGGCGGTGGCGTCTACCTCGCCACCACGGCATCCGGTGACGGAACCGGCGCGGCCGCCAGGGCCGCCGAGGCGACCGGTCCGCCGCCCCCGCTGCGCCTGGAGGGCGACAGCGGCGATGCCACCACCGGTGGCGACACACGGGGCGGTCCGGGCATCGCGCCCGGCGAGCCCGACCCCGGAGGCGGCCCGAACGGGACCGTCTACACAGCCAAGGGCCCACTCCCCCAAGGGCCCTCCTCGGCCGCGGTCCACCGGCCCGAGGGCCTGGTCACCTCGGCGGAGGTGACCAGGCTGGCCGAAGCGCTGGGCATCTCCGGGAGTCCCTCACTGGTGGGTGAGGTCTGGACGATCCGGCCCGAGAAGGACGGTTCGGGAGCCCGCCTCGACGTGGCACGGAAGGCGCCCGGGAACTGGACGTACTCCTGGTACGACGGCGGTCCGGCCGGCGACGCCTGCCTCAAGGGCAAGGCCTGCCCGCCGCCGGGCGAGTCGAAGCCCGCGCCGGGCGGCACACCGCTCAGCGAGGCGGCGGCGAAGGCGGCGGCCGCGCCGATCCTGAAGGCGCTGGGCCAGGACGATGCCAAGGTCACCGCGACCGGTGTGGTGAACGGTTCGGTGCGGGTGGTCAACGCCGATCCGGTGGTGGGCGGGCTGCCGACGTACGGCTGGTCGACGGGGCTGCACATCGCCCGGGACGGCCGCGCGGTCTCCGGGAGCGGGACGCTCAAGGATCCGGCCGAGGGCGCCACGTACCCGGTGATCGGGGCGGCGAAGGCGCTCGCCGCGCTGAACGAGGACTCGAAGGGCACCGGCCCGATCGGTGTGGGGCGCTGCCCCACGGCCCCGCCCGGCGTGGACGGGAACGGGAGGACGGAGGACGCCCGGACCGGCGGGAAGCCCGCGCCGGGGCACGTCGAGCCCACTCCGCCCTGCCAGACGATCGTGGACAGGGCCGCGCCCGACCAGGTGCCGGTGACCGCCGCGGTCTTCGGGCTGGCGGCGCGGGACGTGGCGGGTGAGCGGGTGCTCGTACCGTCGTGGCTGTTCACCGCGGACCCGGCCGAGGGCGCGCCGTACACGGTGGTGCGGACGGCGGTGGCTCCGGAGTACCTGGTACCCCCCGAGAAGCCCTCCCAGGAACCGACGCCGGCGCCCACGCCCCCTCCCGGTGACGGTGCGCAGGCCGCGCGGGTCGTCGAGTCCGTCCGAGTCCAGGGGGGCGGCAAGGAGCTGGCCGTCACCTTCTGGGGCGGGGTGTGCAGCACGTACACCGTGAAGGCCGACGAGCAGCCGGACCGGGTGACGGTGCGGATCGTGGAGAAGACCGATCCCGACCGGGTCTGCATCATGATCGCCAAGGACTTCACGACGACGGTGACGCTGGGGAGCCCGCTGGGCGACCGGCCGGTGGTCGACGCGGCGAGCGGCGAGGCGGTGCCGCGCCGCTGAG
Organism: Streptomyces sp. NBC_00691; assembly: GCF_036226665.1. NCBI lineage: Bacteria > Bacillati > Actinomycetota > Actinomycetes > Kitasatosporales > Streptomycetaceae > Streptomyces > Streptomyces sp. NBC_00691. Next base: position 2,374,173 of record NZ_CP109007.1, read on the forward strand.
AACGGGCGGGCGGGTACGACCGAGGGCGGCGGCCCGGGATCTCTCCCGGGCCGCCGCCCTCGGACATGTACAGCCGTGCGCGGCTTAGCTGAACGAGTCGCCGCAGGCGCAGGAACCCGTGGCGTTCGGGTTGTCGATGGTGAAGCCCTGCTTCTCGATGGTGTCGACGAAGTCGATCGAGGCGCCGCCCAGGTACGGGGCGCTCATGCGGTCGGTGACGACCTTGACGCCGTCGAAGTCCTTCACGACATCGCCGTCGAGCGAACGCTCGTCGAAGAACAGCTGGTAACGCAGGCCGGAGCAGCCGCCGGGCTGAACGGCGACGCGCAGGGCCAGGTCCTCGCGGCCTTCCTGGTCGAGGAGGGCCTTGACCTTGGCCGCGGCGGCGTCGGACAGGAGGATGCCGTCGCTGACAGTGGTCTTCTCGTCCGATACGGACATCTGCTTCTCTCCCGGTGTGTACGGAGACTGCTTGCCGACGGTTGCAACCGACGGTGCCCCGGATTCATTCCGGGCCGTGTGGGGTCTTTCTCTCTTCATGCTCGCACACCCTGTCCCGAAGCGGGGACGGCCGAGGTCACCGGTGGGGGCGACGGAGCCCGGCGTCGGCGACCGCGAATTCGTCACATCGACACTATGGACATCGTCAACGTGACGTGAAGCGGTTATGATAGATAGCGTCATTTCGACGAAAAGGTTCTCCGAAGAAAGGGTGCGTGACGTGACCACGGCCCAAGCCCGTCATGATCTCGACGTCCAGCCGTCGCCGCTCGCCCTGCTTCTGCTCGGTCGCGAGGCCGACCCGAAGAGCGAGCGCGGCGTGGAGTGTCCCGGCGATCTGCCGTCGCCCTCCGACCCGGACCTGGTGGCGCGCGCCCGCGCTGCCAAGGAGAAGCTCGGGGACAAGGTCTTCGTGCTCGGCCACCACTACCAGCGCGACGAGGTCATCCAGTTCGCCGATGTCACCGGCGACTCGTTCAAGCTCGCGCGTGACGCGGCGGCCAAGCCCGAGGCCGAGTACATCGTCTTCTGCGGCGTGCACTTCATGGCCGAGTCGGCCGACATCCTGACCGGCGACGAGCAGAAGGTCGTCCTGCCCGACCTCGCGGCCGGCTGCTCGATGGCCGACATGGCCACCGCCGAGCAGGTCGCCGAGTGCTGGGACGTGCTGACCGAGGCCGGCATCGCCGACCAGGTCGTGCCCGTCTCGTACATGAACTCCTCGGCCGACATCAAGGCCTTCACCGGCAAGCACGGGGGCACGATCTGCACCTCGTCCAACGCCGAGCGCGCCCTGGACTGGGCCTTCGAGCAGGGGGAGCCCGGCACGACCAAGGTGCTGTTCCTGCCGGACCAGCACCTGGGCCGCAACACGGCCGTCCGCGACATGGGCATGTCCCTCGACGACTGCGTCCTGTACAACCCGCACAAGCCGAACGGCGGGCTGACCGTCGAGGAGCTGCGCGCCGCCAAGATGATCCTGTGGCGGGGTCACTGCTCGGTGCACGGCCGCTTCTCGCTGGACTCGGTCAACGACGTCCGCGAGCGCGTCCCGGGCGTGAACGTGCTCGTCCACCCCGAGTGCCGGCACGAGGTCGTCGCCGCCGCCGACTACGTGGGCTCGACCGAGTACATCATCAACACCCTGGAGGCGGCCCCGGCCGGTTCCAAGTGGGCGATCGGCACGGAGCTGAACCTGGTCCGCCGTCTGGCGAACCGATTCGCCGATCAGGACAAGGAGATCGTCTTCCTCGACAAGACGGTCTGCTTCTGCTCGACGATGAACCGCATCGACCTGCCGCACCTGGTGTGGACCCTGGAGTCGCTGGCCGAGGGCAACCTCGTCAACCAGATCCAGGTCGACAAGGAGACGGAGAGCTTCGCGAAGCTCGCGCTGGAGCGGATGCTCGCTCTGCCGTAACGGTCCTCCGGTCCGTACGCCGAAGGGGCGCCCCGCGTGATCGCGGGGCGCCCCTTCCTCGTGCCGTACGGGTCAGACCGCGGCCGGCTCCTTCGCCTGCGGCGGGACGGACGCGTCGCCCGCCGTGGCGTCCCTCTTCGCCGCCTTCTTCTTCGCGCGGCGCTCCTTGCGGAGCTCCACCATCGCGTAGAGCGTCGGGACGAGGAGCAGCGTCAGCAGCGTCGACGTGATCAGACCGCCGATCACCACCACGGCCAGCGGCTGGGCGATGAAGCCGCCCTCACCGGTGATGCCGAGCGCCATCGGCAGCAGGGCGAAGATCGTCGCCAGGGCGGTCATCAGGATCGGGCGGAGCCGGTGCCGGCCACCCTCGATCACCGCTTCGACGACGCCGAGACCCTGTGCCCGGTACTGGTTGATCAGGTCGATCAGGACGATCGCGTTCGTGACGACGATGCCGATGAGCATCAGCATGCCGATCATCGCCGGGACGCCCATCGCGGTGTCGGTGACCACCAGGAGACCGATCGCGCCGGTCGCGGCGAACGGGATCGAGACCAGCAGGATCAGCGGCTGGATCAGCGACCGGAAGGTCGCGACGAGCAGCATGAAGACGATCGCGACGGCCGCGAGCATCGCCAGGAACAGGTTGAGGAAGGCCTCGGACTGGTCCTCGGAGACACCGCCGATGCTGGCGGTGGCGCCCTCGGGCAGGTCGAGCGCGTCGATCTTCTGCTGCAGGGTGGCGCTCACCGCGCCGGTGTTGTCGCCGACCGGCTTGGCCGTGATCGTCGCGGCGCGGGCGCCGTCGATCCGGGTCATGGACACCGGGCCGGGGACGAGCTCGACGGTGGCGATGTCGCCCAGCTTCACCGGGCCGAGGGGCAGCGCCTTGAGCCCGGCCAGGGTGGTGACCGGCTTCGCCGAGGTGATGAGGACGTCCCGCTCGCTGTCGTCGAGGATCGCCTTGGCGGTCGGGGCGCCCCGGACCGCCTGGCCGACGATCATGCCGAGCGAGGCGGAGTCGAAGCCGGCGTCGGCCGCCTCGGGCTTCGCCTTGACCGAGATGCGCGGCACGGACTGCGAGAGGTCGCTCTGGACGTCGGTGACGTCCTTGATGCCCGCGATGGCGGCCCGGACCTGCTCCGAGGCCTTCTGGAGGACCTCGGCGTCGGCGGCCTTGACGACCACGCTCAGGTCCTGGCTGCCGAAGCCGTCACCGGCGGAGAGCTTGGTGTCGCCGATGCCGTCGAGGGCGGCGAGGCCCTTCTCGATGGCGTCACGGGTCTTCTCGAAGGAGGCGGACTCCTCCAGGCTGACCTGGTAGGTGGCCTGGTTGGTGCCGGTGCCGCCGCCGAAGGCCGCCATGAAGCCGGACGAGCCGACGTTGACCTGGTAGTCCTTCACGCCGTCGGTGTCCGCGAGGAGCTTCTCGACCTTCTTCGCGGCCGCGTCGGAGGCGTCGAGGGCGGTGCCGGGCGCCAGCTCCTGCTGGATGCTGAGCACCTCCTGCTCCCCCTGGTCGAAGAAGTTCGTCTTCAGGAGCGGAGCCATGCCGAAGGTGACGATCAGGACGGCGAACGCGATGGCGAGGCTGGTGAGCCGGCGCCGGGTCGCGAACTTCAGGACCGGCACGTACAGACGCTGGAGACGGCTCTTCTCCTCCTTCTCCTCGGCCAGCCTGCGGGCCTCCGCCAGGTCCTCCGGGGTGCCCTTGGGGGCGCGCAGGAACCAGAACGACAGGACCGGGACGACCGTCAGGGAGACGAGCAGCGAGGCCAGCAGGGCCGCCGTGACCGTCAGCGAGAACGAGCCGAACAGCTCGCCGATCATGCCGCCGGTCAGACCGATCGGCAGGAAGACGGCGACGGTCGTGAGCGTCGAGGAGGTGACGGCGCCCGCCACCTCGCGGACCGCGGTGAGGATGGCGGCCTGCCGCTCCTCGCCGTAGCCGAGGTGACGCTTGATGTTCTCCAGGACCACGATCGAGTCGTCGACGACCCGGCCGATGGCGATGGTGAGCGCGCCTAGGGTCAGCATGTTGAGCGAGAGGTCCCGGGTCCACAGCACGATGAGCGCGAGGACGACCGAGAGCGGGATGGAGACCGCGGTGACCAGGGTGGACCGGATCGACGCGAGGAAGACCAGGATCACCAGGACGGCCATGACGAGGCCGAGGGCACCCTCGGTGGTCAGGCCGGAGACGGCCTTGGCGACGGCCGGGCCCTGGTCGGAGACGACGGTCAGCTCGGCGCCCGCGCCGAGGTCGGCGCGCAGCTCGGGCAGCTTCTCCGCGACGGCGTCGGAGATCGCGACGGCGCTGCCGTCCTTGTCCATGGTGGCCATGACGGCGAGGCTGGCCTTGCCGTTGGTCCGGGTGAGGGAGACGCGCGGCGACTCCTCCTGCCGGACGGTGGCGACGTCCCCGAGGCGGACCGCCTTGCCCTTGCCGGGGGTGGCCGCCGGGATCCGGAGGTCCTCGATCTGCCGCAGCGAGGTGAAGCCGCCGCCGACCTGGATGGTGCGGCTCTTGCCCGTCTCGGAGAAGGAGCCGGCCGGGAGGGTGCCGCCGCCGGAGCGGAGGGCCTCACCGAGCTTCATGGTCGTGAGACCGGCCGCGGCGAGCTTGCGCTCGTCCGGGGTGACGGAGACCTGGAGGTCCTGGACGCCGGTGACGGAGACCTGGCCGACGCCCTCGATGCCTTCGAGGGCGGGCACGACGGTGCGGTCCAGCAGGTCGGCGAGCGCCTGCGGGTCCTGGTCGGAGGCGGCGGCGAGGACGACGGTCGGGATGTCGTCCGTGGAGCCGGCCACGACCTGCGGGTCGACCGTGTCGGGCAGTTCGGCGCGGGCCCGGTTGACGGCCTGCTGGACGTCGGCGACCAGCTGCTTCGTCGACTCGTCGCCGTAGTCGAAGGAGGCCATGATGAGCGCCATGCCCTCGGAGGCCGTGGAGGTGACCGACTTCAGGCCGTCGACGGCCTTGAGGTTGTTCTCCAGGGGCTCGACGACCTGCTTCTCGACCACATCGGGAGAGGCACCCTGGTAGGGGGCGAGGACCGAGACCATGGGCAGCTCGATCGAGGGGAACAGCTGCTGCTTCAGCTGAGGTATCGCGATCGCCCCGAACAGCAGGGCGACGATGGAGATCAGCCCGATCAGGGCCCTTTGCGCGAGGCTGAACCTGGACAGCCAGGACATGGGGTCTCTCTTCTTTGGCGTACTCGTCGACAGGCGGGAGCAGCCAAGACCCCGGCCCGGATCCGCTGGATCCGCCGGGGGTGCCCCACCGTTCTCTACGATCTGCCATCGAGGGCCGGAAGTCCTCGCCCCCCGGGTCCACATCCTTATCCCGCGCATACCGCGTCTGGAGTACGCGGGAACCTCAGGTCACTCCACCCGTGGACGTACCAGTCCCGATTCGTAGGCGGTGACGACCAGCTGGGCCCGGTCGCGGGCGCCGAGTTTGGCCATGGCCCGGTTGACGTGGGTCTTGACGGTGAGCGGGCTGACGTCGAGCCGCTCGGCGATCTCGTCGTTGGAGAGACCGCCGGCCACGAGGACGAGGACCTCGCGCTCACGGGCGGTGAGGGCGGCGAGTCGCTCGGTGCGGCCACGGCCGCCCTCGCCCACCATGTCGGCGCCGGGGCCCTGGGCGAGGAACGTGGCGATCAGGCCCTTGGTGGCGGCCGGGGAGAGCAGCGCCTCTCCGGCGTGGGCGATCCGGATCGCGCCGAGCAGCTCCTCGGGTTCGGCGCCTTTGCCGAGGAAGCCGGAGGCGCCGGCGCGCAGCGACTGCACGACGTACTCGTCGACCTCGAAGGTGGTCAGCATGACGATCCGTACGTCGGCGAGCTCCGGATCCGCGGTGATCATGCGGGTGGCCGCGAGGCCGTCGGTGCCCGGCATCCGGATGTCCATCAGGACCACGTCGGCCCGCTCGGACCGGGCCAGGGCCACGGCCTGCGCGCCGTCGGCGGCCTCGCCGACGACCTCCATGTCCGGTTCGGAGTTCACCAGGACCTTGAAGGCGCTGCGAAGCAGGGCCTGATCGTCGGCCAGCAGTACCCGGATCGTCATGTGTCCTCCCCCGTACGGGACGTCACCGGCAGTATCGCCTGGACACGGAACCCGCCGCCGTACCGGGGGGCGGCGGTCAGGGTGCCGCCGAGCGCGCCGACCCGCTCGCGCATGCCGAGCAGACCGTGGCCGCCGTTGGGCACGGGCTCGGGGGCGGAGGAGGAGGTGCCGTTGTCGAGGACGGTGATCTCGACCGTGCGGCCCACGCGGACGACGCTCACCTCCGCCTCGGCGTCCGGACCCGCGTGCTTGCGCACATTGGTCAGCGCCTCCTGCACGATCCGGTACGCGGCCAGGTCGACGGCCGCGGGCAGCGGCCGCTCCCCGTCGGTACGGGCCAGGGCGACCGGCAGCCCGGCGTTGCGGAAGCTCTCGAGCAGCCCATCGAGGACGGCGAGGCCGGGGGCGGGCTCGGTGGGGGCCTCCGGGTCGCCGGACTGCCGCAGCAGACCGACGGTGGCGCGCAGCTCGTCGAGCGCGGACCGGCTCGCGTCCCGGACGTGCGCGAGGGCCTCCTTGGCCTGGTCGGGACGCTTGTCCATGACGTGCGCGGCGACCCCGGCCTGGACGTTCACCAGGGCGATGTGGTGGGCGACGACGTCATGGAGGTCGCGGGCGATCCGCAGCCGCTCCTCCGCGACCCGGCGGCCCGCCTCCTCCTCGCGGGTGCGCTCGGCCCGCTCGGCGCGCTCCCTGATGGCGTCGACGAAGGCCCGGCGGCTGCGGACGGCGTCTCCGGCGGCCGCCGCCATGCCGGTCCAGGCGAAGAGGCCGACGTTCTCCTGGGCGTACCAGGGAGTGGGGCCGAAGGCCATGGCCGCGGCCGTCAGCAGGGCCATGGTGACGAGGCCGACGCGCCAGGTGGTGGGCCGGTCGGTGCGGGAGGCGACCGTGTAGAGCGCGATGACGGCGCTCATGGAGACGGTGGCGGGCCGGGTGTCGTTGACCAGCTCCAGGAGGCTGACCGCCACGGTGAAGCAGAGCACGTGGAAGGGGTGGCGCCGGCGCAGCACCAGGGCGCTGGCCGCCAGCACCATGAGCAGCACGCTCGTCACGCTGGGCACACGGTCGCCGAAGGTCGGCCCGGTCGGACTGCCGTGCGGGTCGGTGAAGGACCCGGCGATCATCGCGACGAGCACGCCGAACGCGAGCGTCGCGTCGAAGGCGAGCGGGTGCGCGCGGAATCCGTCGCGGAGGCGGGCGAAGAGGGTGCCGGGGGCTGGTCCGGTGGGCGTCACGGGGAACAACGGTACGGGGCGGGACGGGACGGCCGTACCCGCCGCGACCCGGCCCCGGCGGGAAACACCCGGTCCCGCCACCCCTAGGGGTGGCGGGACCGTCGTTCGGGGTCGTCAGCCGGGGATGAGGCCGTCGTCGGAGAGCATCTCCCTGACCTCGTCCAGGCCCGCGTCCGGGGCGGGGAGGATCAGCTCCGAGGGTTCGAGCGCGTCGTCCGGCAGGGGCGAACCGATCCGCCGGACAGCGTTCAGGAGGGCGTTCAGCGTGCGCCGAAAACCGTCCTCGTCCCCCGACTCCATCTCTTCGAGCAGCTCGTCGTCGAGTCTGTTCAGCTCGACGAGGTGGCTGTCGGCCAGCTTCCACTGGCCCTCCCCCATGATCCGTACGATCATGACGCGTCCTGTCTGTTCGCGGGCTCTCGCCTACGTGACGTCGCCGATCTGCCGTCGCCGACGGGTGGTGCCGCCTACTTCTCGAAGCGCGGGTGGGACTGCTGCTGCGCGGCGTCCTGCGGTGCGGCCGTGCCGCCGCCCTCGAGCGCCTGCTGCTGCGCCGACGGGCCGCCGGCCAGCTCCGCCTTCATCCGCTGGAGCTCCAGCTCGACGTCCGTACCGCCCGAGAGCCGGTCGAGCTCCGCCTGGATGTCGTCCTTCGCGAGCCCGGACTGGTCGTCCAGGGCGCCCGAGGCGAGCAGCTCGTCGATGGCGCCGGCGCGCGCCTGGAGCTGGGCGGTCTTGTCCTCGGCCCGCTGGATCGCGAGACCGACGTCGCTCATCTCCTCCGAGATGCCGGAGAAGGACTCGGCGATCCGGGTCTGCGCCTGGGCCGCCGTGTAGGTCGCCTTGATGGTCTCCTTCTTGGTGCGGAAGGCGTCCACCTTGGCCTGCAGACGCTGGGCGGCGAGGGTGAGCTTCTCCTCCTCGCCCTGCAGCGTCTGGTGCTGCACCTCCAGGTCGCTGACCTGCTGCTGGAGCGCGGCGCGGCGGGACAGCGCCTCGCGCGCCAGGTCCTCGCGGCCGAGTGCCAGCGCCTTGCGGCCCTGGTCCTCCAGCTTGGCCGACTGGCCCTGCAGCTGGTTCAGCTGGAGTTCGAGCCGCTTGCGCGAGGTGGCGACGTCGGCGACGCCCCGTCGCACCTTCTGCAGCAGCTCCAGTTGCTTCTGGTAGGAGTAATCGAGCGTCTCGCGCGGATCCTCGGCCCGGTCAAGGGCCTTGTTCGCCTTCGCGCGGAAGATCATCCCCATACGCTTCATGACACCGCTCATGGGCTTCGCGCGCCCCCTTCTGACGGACTTCGGCTCCAGCTTTTCGACAGGATCCACAGTACGGGCCCTGTCTCCATTACCGCACTGTTCGGAGCCGGATGCGCTCCTCCCAAAGGACGACTACGCCCGGCGTCCCCTCCCGCGCAGGGAGTAGATGGATCTAGGGGAAACCACGGCTGTCCCGCGTACGTACCGCCGTAGACGCACTCTGTTAGCGGATCGTTCCCGCCCGGCATGGGGTTCATGCCCGCCACCCCGTACCCTTGGGTTTTGTGTTCCGTAGCCGTTCGAAGGACGAGAAGGCCCCCACCGACAAGGTGACGGCGGACCTTTCCAAGCAGCCCCGCGACCCCGAGGCCCCCAAGGGCCGCCCGACGCCGAAGCGGAGTGAGGCGCAGACCCAGCGCCGTCGCGCCGCGACGGTGCCGACCGACCGCAAGGAGGCCGCCAAGCGCCAGCGCGAGGCCCGCCGCTCGGACCTGGCCCGCCAGCGCGAGGCGCTGGCCAGTGGCGACGAGCGTTACCTGCCGGCCCGCGACAAGGGTCCGGTCCGGCGCTTCGTGCGCGACTTCGTCGACTCGCGGTTCGCGATCGCCGAGTTCTTCCTGCCGATGGCCGTGGTGATCCTCGTGCTGTCGCTGTTCGGCAACGCCAACCGGTCGCTGCAGAACATCTCGCTGCTCCTCTGGCTCGGTGTGATCATCCTGATCGTCATCGACTCGGTCGGCATCTGGATCCGGCTCCGGAAGCAGCTCAACGAGCGCTTCCCGAACGAGCCGAAGCGCGGCGCCATCGCCTACGGTCTGATGCGTACGCTCCAGATGCGCCGACTGCGACTGCCGAAGCCGCAGGTCAAGCGCGGAGAGCGGCCCTGAGCGCCGACAGTTCGGAGCCCGTCGAGCGCGCCTTCGGCGCCGCGACGTCGGAATCGGGTGGCCCCGTGCTGCCCGCGGTCGTGCACTGGCCCGCCGGTTCCGGCGGGCTCCGCGACACCATCCGTCAGGAGATCGTCGCCCGCCAGCTCGACGAGCAGATATCCGGCCGCTATCCCGTGGGACAGCGACTCCGGATCCTCGACGCCGGCATGGGCCAGGGCACGCAGGCGCTGCGCCTCGCCCGTGCGGGCCACACGGTGACCGGCCTCGAAGCCGATCCCGATCTCCTGAAGGCCGCCCGTGAGTCGCTGGCGACCGAGCCCGCCGGGATCCGTGAGCGGGTCCGGCTGATCGAGGGCGACGGCCGCGAGACCGGGGTGCACTTCCTTCCCGGCAGCTTCGACGTGGTCCTCTGCCACGGCGTCCTCATGTACGCGGACGAGCCCGACGCCCTGCTCGCGGGCCTGGCCCGGATGCTCGCCCCCGGTGGTCTCCTCTCCCTGGTCGTACGGAACGCGGAGGCCCTCTCCATGCGCCCGGGGCTCGCCGGGGACTGGTCGGGCGCGCTCTCCGGCTTCGACTCCGACGTGTACACCGACGACAACGGCGTGAAGGTACGGGCCGACCGCCTCGACGCGCTGACCTCGACGCTCGCCGGGATCGCGGCGCCGCTGCACGCCTGGTACGGGGTACGGGTCTTCACCGACAGCGTCCCCGCCGAGGCGGGCCTGCCGGCCGCCGGGGAACTGGAGCGGCTGCTCGCCGCCGAGGACCGGGCGGGGCGGACGGAGCCGTACCGACGGGTCGCGGCACTGCTGCACCTCTGCGGCGTACGGGGCTGACGGCCGGCCGACCGGCGGGAGCGGCGGCCGGGCACCCCTGATCGGGTGCGCTCGCCGGGCCCGGGTCAGGGCCGAAACGGATACTCCGGACATGGACGTATCCCGTGCCCGCGTTCTCCCTCCCCTGCTGCCGCTGACCGCCGCCGTGTGCGCCGTCGCGCTCGTCGGCGGCTGCTCCGGCGGCGGAGCCACGCCCGCGCCGGAGCGGTCCACGCAGGCGGCGGCGCCGCTCGCCGCCAACGACCTCGAGGACGACTACAAGGCCGTCATCAAGAACGTGCTGCCGTCGGTCGTGCAGATCGACGCGTCCGAGAGCCTCGGGTCCGGGGTCGTCTACGGCGACAAGGGTCACGTCGTCACCAACGCGCATGTCGTGGGCCGGGAGAAGTCCTTCCAGGTCACCGCCGCGACGGGCGGGCAGCCGGTCACCGCCCGGCTCGTCTCCTCGTACCCCGAGCAGGACCTCGCGGTGATCAAGATGGATACGCTGCCGCAGGGGCTGAAACCGGCGAGGTTCGGCGATTCGACGGTCGTCGACATGGGACAGATCGTGCTCGCGATGGGCTCGCCGCTGGGCCTGTCCGGCAGCGTGACCCAGGGCATCGTCTCGGCGACCGGCCGCACGGTCAGCGAGGGGCAGACGGGCGGCGGCACGGGCGCGACCATCGCGAACATGGTCCAGACGTCGGCCGCGATCAACCCCGGGAACAGCGGGGGCGCGCTGGTGAACCTGGACGGCGAGGTGATCGGCATCCCGACCCTCGCGGCGATCGACCCGGAGATGGGCGGAGGGTCGGCCGCCGGCATCGGCTTCGCGATCCCCGCGTCGACGGTGCGCACGATCGCCGACCAGATCGTCGAGGACGGCAAGGTCACCGACTCGGGCCGGGCGGCCCTGAACATCACCGGGCGCACGGTCCTGAACGACGCCTACGAACCGGCGGGCGTGGCGGTGGTCGATGCTCCGGCGGACGGGGCGGCGGGGAAGGCGGGGCTGAGACCTGGGGATGTGATCACGCGGCTGGGCGACACGGAGATCACGACGATCACGTCGCTGTCGGAGGCGTTGGCCTCGCTGGGGCCGGGGGACGTGGTGACCGTGACGTACGTCCGGGGGACGGCGACACAGAAGACCGAGGTCACGCTGGGCGAGATGTAGCCCCCGGTCCCCCGGAGCGGCGCCCGGGGCGGGGGCTCGGGACGGGGCCCGGAGCGGGGGCCCGGAGCGGCCGGCCCCGGACCCCGGTCCGGGCCCCCGCGGTGTCCTAGCCCTCCGCGTTCAGGGGCATCGGGCCGTAGATCTTCGCCCCGTCCTCCGACAGCGTCACCTGGTCCGCGCCGCCGCCCAGCAGGTCCCGCCAGTTCTCGCCGATCCAGCTTTCCGCGTCGCCCTGGGTCGTGAACTCCTCAGGCGTCACCACCGGCTCGACCTCCGTGCCGTCGGACTTCTCGAACCGCCACGTCCATGCCATGTCCGCCTCCTGGCGCTCACCGGATGATCGGTTTCCTGCCCGCAGAGTAGCCGGGCGCGCACGGCTCGCGGTGGCGCGGGAGGATCTGAGGGTGGAACTGACTCTGCTCGGCACCGGCGCCCCGCTCGGACTGCCCCGTCCCGACTGCTCCTGCGCCGTGTGCGCGCTCTCCCGCGGGCCACGGGTGCGCGCCGCGACGGCGCTGCTCGTGGACGGGGCCCTGCTGCTCGATCTGACCCCGGGGGCCGCTCTGGCCGCCGCGCGGTCCGGGCATTCGCTGGTGGGTGTGCGGCAGGTGCTGCTGACCCATCCGCACGACGGGCCCGCGGTGGAGGTGCCCGCGGGGCTGCCGACCGCCGGGAGGGTGCCGGACGGACGGGAGTTGACGCTGATCTCCGGGCACCGGGTGCGGGCGGTGCCGATGGACTCACCCGGCACGGGGTACGAGGTGACCTCGGCCGAGGGCGAGACGCTGCTGTATCTGCCGCCGGGCGGGTCCCCGGCGGGGCTTCCGGAGGATCACCGGGTGCCGTACGACATGGTGGTCGCCGATGTGACCGGGCGGCCGGACGCGCTGGCCCGGTTGCGGGCGACGGGGGCCGTCGGGCCCGCGACCGATGTGGTCGCGGTCCACCTGGACCACGACGCACCGACCGGTGCCGAGCTGGACCGGCGACTCGCGGCAGCGGGTGCGCGGGCGGTGCCGGACGGGACGACGCTGTACGTGGGCGAGTACCACGAGGTGCCGGACGTGCCCCGGCGGACGCTGGTGACCGGCGGGGCGCGGTCGGGGAAGTCCGTGGAGGCCGAGCGGCGTCTGGAGACCTTCCCCGAGGTGCTGTACGTGGCGACGGGCGGGAGCCGGGAGGGCGATCCGGAGTGGGCGGAGCGGGTGGGCCTGCACCGGGATCGGCGGCCGGGGTCCTGGCGTACCGCCGAGACCTGTGATCTCGTACCGCTGCTCGAAGGGGACGGGCCGGCGCTGCTCGTGGACTGTCTGTCGTTGTGGCTGACGGACGCGATGGACCGGGTGGGCGCCTGGGACGACGCGACGTGGGCGGCCGGCGGGCAGGGCGCGCTGCGCGAGCGGACCGCCGAGCTGGTGGCGGCGGTGCGGGCGACCCGTCGTACGGTCGTCGCCGTGACGAACGAGGTCGGCTCGGGCGTGGTGCCGGCGACGGCGGCGGGGCGCCGTTTCCGTGACGAGCTGGGGCGGCTGAACGCGGCCTTCGCGGACGAGTGCGAGGAGGTCCTCCTCGTGGTCGCCGGTCAGGCGTTGGTGCTGCGCGGGTAGGGTGCGAGCACCGATGGCCCTCGCTGATTCACAAGGCGGAAATCCGTGAACCTGGACGACTTCTCCGATCTGATCGAGCGCCCCGACGGGGGGATCCGGCGTGACGCCGAGGAGCGCCGTGAGCGGCTGGCAGTGCCGCCGGGGGCGCTCGGTCGGCTCGACGAGCTCGGTGAGTGGCTGTCGGCCGCGCAGGCCTCGGTCAAGGTGCGGGCGATCGAGCAGCCGAAGGTGGTGCTCTTCGCGGGCGACCACGGGGTGGCCTCGCTGGATGTGTCGGGGCGCCCCGCGGGCACCGCGCACGAGCTGGTGCGCGCGGTCCTGGAGGGGGCGAGCCCGATCGCGGTGCTGGCCCGGTCGACGGGCGTGCCGGTCCGGGTCGTGGACGCGGGTCTGGACTGCGACCCGGAGCTGCTGCCCGCCGAGGTGGTGCGTCACCGGGTGCGGCGCGGCAGTGGCCGGATCGACGTCGAGAACGCGCTGACGGTCGAGGAGACCGAGGCGGCGGTCCGGCTCGGGATCGCGTTGGCCGACGAGGAGGCGGACTCGGGTACCGATCTGGTGGTGCTCGGGGATCTGAGCGTCGGCGGGACGACGCCGGCGGCCACGCTGATCGCGGCGCTCTGCGGGACGGACGCCTCGGTGGTGACGGGCCGCGGCGGCGCCGGGATCGACGATCTGGCGTGGATGCGGAAGTGCGCGGCGATCCGGGACTCGCTGCGGCGTGCCCGGCCGGTCCTGGGTGACCAGCTGGAGCTGCTCGCCGCGGTCGGCGGGGCGGATCTGGCGGCGATGACCGGCTTCCTGCTGCAGGCGTCGGTGCGGCGGATGCCGGTGATCCTGGACGGTGTGGTGGGCGCGGCGTGCGCGCTGGTGGCGCAGCGGGCGGCGTTCCGGGCGCCGGACTGGTGGCTCGCGGGCCAGGTGAGCGGGGAGCCGGCGCAGGCAAAGGCGCTGGACCGGATGGCGCTCAACCCTCTGCTCGACCACGGCGTCCATGTGGGTGAGGGAACCGGGGCCTTGCTCGCACTCCCCCTCGTCAAGGCCGCGGCGGCGTTCGCCGCGGAGCTGCCCGAGCGTCCGGATCCGACCACTCCGGACGACGAGGGCGCTGCGGAGGCCTGAGAGCGGGGGGCGGGAACGATCGACTCCGAGGCGGTCACGCGCGACGCGCGCGTGGCCGTCTCCGGCGTCTCCGCGCAGCAAGTACTGCCCCATATGATCGCTTTTCATGGGAGAAGTCCGCTTGTCTGCCGAAGCAGCACCCCGGGGCACGACCGCCCGATCACGGCGCAGCGCCGCGTTCGCCGTCTGGTACCTGCGCGTCGTCACGTTCATCAACTTCCTGAGTGCCGTCTGGGTCTCCTTCGGGCAGGACCTGCGCCGCCACAACGAGGACAACTACTTCACCCCGTACATGCTCACGGCGGGCTTCGCCTCGGGGGTCTTCACCCTCTTCCTGGCGATCACCATGCGGCGGCGCAAGAGGGCCGCGTGGATCCTCAACATGGTGCTCGGCGGGCTCTTCCTGCTGCTCTTCGCGCTGGTGATGTTCTTCCCGGAGATCCGGCAGCACGCCCAGAACTGGATCTCGCTGGCCCTGACCGCCGCGTTCGTCCTCGCGCTGCTGCTGGGCCGCAAGGAGTTCTACGCGAAGGGCGACCGCTCCAACCCGTGGCTCGCCGCGATCGTCGCGGTCGGCGGACTGCTCGTCACCTCACTGCTGGCGGCGGTCCTGGTCACCGTCACCAACACCTCCACCGCCCACTCCACCTTCCTGGAGCGCTGGCGCTACGGCGTGATGCGGCTGATCACACTGGCCTCGGACGACTCCCGGTTCGCCGGGATCACCACCCCCGGCTGGGTCGACGTCACCATCAACGTCCTGTCCACGCTGCTGCTGTTCGCGGTGCTCTTCGCCGCCTTCCGCTCCCGTCGGGCCACCGACCCGCTGACCGAGGAGGACGAGGAGCGGCTGCGGGCCCTGCTCGACAAGCAGGGGGACCGCGACTCGCTCGGCTACTTCGCGCTGCGCCGTGAGAAGAGCGTCGTCTGGTCGCCGAGCGAGAAGGCCGCCGTCACCTACCGGGTGGTGGGCGGGGTCTCGCTGGCCTCCGGCGACCCGATCGGAGACCCCGAGGCCTGGCCCGGGGCGATCGAGCCGTGGCTGGCCGAGGCGCGCGAGCACGGCTGGATCCCGGCGGTGATGGGCGCGAGCGAGGAGGCCGGGGTCATCTACGCCCGGCACGGTCTGGACGCCCTGGAGCTGGGCGACGAGGCGATCGTGGAGACCGACGAGTTCACCCTGGACGGGCGGGCCATGCGGACGGTCAGGCAGGCCTTCAACCGGGTGAAGCGGGCCGGGTACGAGGTCCGGATCCGGCGCCACGAGGACATCCCCGCCGAGGAGATGGCGGAGCTGCTGCGGAAGGCCGACGACTGGCGGGACGGGGCGACCGAGCGCGGCTTCTCGATGGCGCTCGGCCGGCTCGGCGACCCGCGGGACGGTCGGTGCGTGATGCTGGAGTGCAGGGACGGCGGCGACGGGGAAGGGGAGGGCGAGCTGCGGGCGGTGCTGTCCTTCGTCCCGTGGGGGCCGAAGGGACTGTCGCTCGACCTCATGCGCCGGGACCGCGAGTCCGAGAACGGCCTGATGGAGTTCATGGTCATCGAACTCCTGCAGCGCGCCGAGGAGATCGGGATCACGCAGGTCTCACTGAACTTCGCGATGTTCCGGTCCGTCTTCGAACGTGGCTCGAAGCTCGGGGCGGGACCCGTGCTGCGCATGTGGCGTTCGCTGCTCAGCTTCTTCTCCCGCTGGTGGCAGATCGAGTCGTTGTACCGCGCCAACGCCAAGTACCGACCGATCTGGGAGCCCCGATTCATGCTCTTCGAGAAGAGTGCGGACCTGCTGCGCATCGGCCTCGCCGCCGGTCGCGCGGAGGGGTTCCTGGAGGCCCCCGGGCTGCCGAAGTGGATGCACCGCCGGCATCTGGAGAGCGGCCGTTGACCCGCTCGCTCCGGGAGTTCGCCCGCCGCGAGTGGGGCCCGCTGTTCCTCACCGTACGGACGGCGCTCGTCACGAGGAAGTGGCGGGCGGCCCCCATGACGCTCGCCGCCGTCTGTCTCACCGCCCTCTTCCAGCTGGTGCAGAACCAGGACTGGGGCTATCAGCCGGTCCAGGACATCGGCTCCGTACGGGCCGAGGACCCGTTCTGGCTGGCGCTGCTCCGGACACCGCTCTCGCTGTTCGTTCCCGCCCTCGACCTGCCCGTGTGGGGCGCCCTCGCACAGGTCCTGCTGGTGTTCGGGATCGCCGAGATCTGCCTCGGGCGGTGGCGCACCCTCGCCGTCGCCTATCTGGCGACCCTCTGCGGGACGCTGTACGCGCGGGTGGGCATCGCGCTCGGCCCTGACAACCCCTTCGGGCTGCCCGCCACGGACGCGCAGGTCCACGACACCGGGCCCTCGGCGGCCGTGGTCGGTCTCGCGGTGTACGTCTGCTGGCGGTACGGGGCGCGGTGGACCGGCACGCTCGTCGTCGTGGCGATGGTCGTCGAGGTGATCGTCAAGCCGAACCTGGCGGGCAAGGAGCATCTCGCGGCCATCGCCGGCGTTCTCGTCCTGATGGGGATCCAGGCCTGGCGCGAGCGCGGTCAGGAGGGCGTGGAGCCCCGTCCGGGGACCCGCTCCTGGAAACCGCCGATCAAGTCCTGAGCGCGGCGCCGGATCTTGGTCCAGCGCTTGTCGTGGCGGTACGTACGGATCCGGGAGCGTGCCCTGGCCCGGTGGCGGCGCCCGTAGAACCGGCGGGCCCACCAGGAGCCGGGGCGGGCGAGGCGGACGGCGCCGACGATCGCCACGAACGGGACCAGGGTCCCGATCACCGCCATCCGGAACTTCCCCTTCACCAGGGTGATCAGGATGAGGAGGAAGTTCAGCGCGAGGGTCAGGAGGAAGGTGACCCGGTCCTGGCGTTCGTCGGCGGTCATGTCGTCGACGCCGAGCGGCGAGAAGCCGCTCAGGGCGAGCCCGACCAAAGCGGCGGTGAGGACGACCACCTCGACGCTCTTGCGGCCCTCGTCGGACCAGTACACGTCATCGAGATGGAGGATCAGGGCGAACTCGTCCAGGACGAGCCCCGCGCCGATCCCGAAGACCACGGCGAAGAGGCCGGCGCCGAAACCGTGCCGGTCGCTGCCCACCGCGCCGAACCCGCCGATGACCGTGAGCACCACACCGGGGACGACGTGATGGATGTGGAGCCCGCCGGAGGAGACGTTCCCGAAGGGCCCCTTCCCCGCCCGGATGAGCCGGACGATGGTGCGGGTGACCAGGAACGTCACGATGAACGAGGTCAGCGCGAGAAGCATCGGCAGCTTGCCCGGCTCGACGATGTTGCGGGAGAACCAGTGACCCATGCCACCCCGTTCCGATATGCGCGGTATGCGCAATCTACCGTCCGGAGGCGGCGATTACCCTGCCCGGATGGACGGCCTGCGTTTCGCCTTCGGCACCCTCACCGTGTTCCCCGCCCGCATCACCCGCTGGGACCGGGACGCGGCGCGCGCCGGCATGCTCTGCGCCCCGCTGGCCGGTCTGGTCGTCGGACTCTTCGCCGCCGGGCTCGGCGGGGCGTTCCTCGCGCTCGACTCCGGCCCGCTGCTCGCCGCGGTCGTCTCCACCGCCGTCCCCGCCGCCCTCACCCGGGGCCTCCACCTCGACGGCCTCGCCGACACCGCCGACGGCCTCGGCAGCGCCAAGCCCGCCGAGGACGCGCTGCGCATCATGAAGCAGTCGGACGTCGGCCCGTTCGGTGTCGTCGTGCTGCTCCTCGTCCTGCTCGCCCAGGTCGCCGCGCTCTTCGAGCTGTACGGGGAGAGCTGGGCGCACGGCGCCGTCGGCACCGCCCTCGCCGCGACCGTCGCCCGCCTCGCCCTCACCCACGCCTCCCGGCACGGCGTCCCCGCGGCCCGCCCCGAGGGCCTCGGCGCGATCGTCGCCGCGACCGTCCCGGTCCGGTCCGCGACCCTCTCGACGGCGGTCGTCCTGGTCCTCTGCGCCGCTTCCGGTCTGCTGTTCTCGCCCTACGACGCGCTCCACAACGTCCTGGCGGCGGGGGCCGCCCTGGGCGCCGCGGCGGCCCTTCTGCGCCGCTGCGTTCGGCGGTTCGGCGGCGTGACGGGAGACGTCTTCGGCGCGGTGGAGGAGACGGCGGCGACGACGGCGCTCGTGGCACTCGCCCTCGGGTGACCGTGCCGCGCGGCCCTTGGGCCTGTCGTCGAACGACAGGCCCTAGGGCGGCTCAGCGGGCGGGCTCCGGCAGGTGCGGGAGGGTGCCCCAGGGGTGCGCGCCCGTGCCGGGCACGGCGCAGTGCACCGGGGTGGCCGGCCGGAAGCCGGGCGGCGCCGCGTACACGAGATGGCAGTAGTGGGCGGCGACCGGCAGGTCGAGCGTCCGGTACGTGTCCCAGGGGCCCTCGAAGGTGACGAGGAGGTCGGCGAACTCCTCGTAGCCCGGGTCCGGATGGGCCCCGTGGTTGAGCACCAGCGTCACCGCCCCGGCGGACCGGGCCGCGACCGCGAGCCGGCGGTAGTGGGCGAGGGCGGCGGGCGCGGTGGACACCTGGTCGAGGAAGGCTCCGTCGGTGCCGTACCAGTCGCGGTGGCGGAGCAGATCGGTGACGACCTCGGCGTGCGGACGCCGCGCGTAGTCGGTGTCCGCGTAGCCGAGGAGCCGTACCCCGGCCGCCCGTAGCCGGTCCGCGGCCGCCGCGAACGCCGGGTCGGGAGCCTCCCCCGCGCCGCTCGCCGGGTTGACGACGACGCCGTACAGGGAGGGCGCCGCGTCGACGAGGGCCGACCAGGCCGCGGGCCGTTCGGCCGGGTGCTCGTAGAACGGCACGATGAGGAGACGATTCACGGGACGGGTTCCCTAGACGCGGTGGGCGGTCGGTCGTACCAGGAGGACACAGGTCAGGACGGCGAGCACGGCCGCCGCCGCCCCGGCCGCCACCGGGCCCGCCGCCGGTTCCAGCGACTGCGTCGCCGCCGCGAGCAGACAGACCGCGGCCGCGCTGAGCACCGCCCCGAAGGCCTGGAGCAGCAGCCCCAGCCAGAGCACGGTCCCGATCAGGAGCAGGGTGACGAGCCGCGCCGGCGTCGGCCAGGGCGCCCCGGGCCAGGCCAGGGTCACGGCGACGGTGAGTGCGACGAGGACGGCGAGGTATCCGCCGAGGCAGAGCACGAGGGTGCCGGTGACCGCGCGGCGGAACTCGCGCGCGGTGGCCAGGGTCCGCAGCCGGGTCAGGCTCTCCCCCCGGAAGCGGTGCAGCAGCCACTCGGCGGGCCCCATGGAGAGGGTGAGGGCGATGACGGCGCCCGCAGCGCTGACCAGGGTGTCGCCGATGCCCGCGTGGAGCACGAGCAGACCGCTGCCGAGGCCGAAGAGGCCGTACGGGAGGGAGGCCGCGCGCGGGGGTCCGCCGCGTCCCGCCGCGCCCCGGCGCGCGCCCGGCCGGAGGACGAGCCCGGCGAAGGCGACGCTCGCGGTGAGCGCGGCGAGCAGGAGGCCGGCGCGCAGGAGGTCGGGCAGGTCCCAGCGGAAGGCGGGGACGGCTCCGGCGAGCGGTGCCAGGGCGCAGAGCAGGGCCCGTTCCCGGCCGAGGACCAGGAGCACGGTCGCGGCGGCGAGGTAGACCGACTGGCCGGCGGCGAACAGGGCCGCCGGGGTCTCGCCGGGTGCGGCCGCCACGAGGGCGACGAGCGCACCGGCGAGGGCGCCCGCCGGGGCCCCGAGGAGCAGGGCGCGGGCGGCGGCGGGCCGGTCGCCGAGACCCAGCCAGGTGTACGCGCGGTGGGCGAGGGCCTGGTTCCAGACCCAGCCGGTGACGGCGCCCGCGAGCAGCGGAACCGTTCCGCCCGGGAGCCCGAAACGGCCCTGTTCCCCGGCGAGCAGGGGCGCGGCGAGGACGTACGCGAGGCCGGGCAGGGCGAAGACGAGTCCGCGCAGGAGACAGCCCGCGAGCCCGGTGTGCCAGGAACCGCCGGGCGGCGCCTCCGGAGCGGGGTGACGCCGCTCCACGCGCGCGTAGAGGTCCTCGGCGAGCGCGAAGGAGTCGGCCCGGCCGTAGGTGAGCCGGATGTGGTCGTCGGTCATGCCGTCGGACTCCAGGACGGCGGCGATCTCGTCGGGGTGCACGGCGACGGCGACGAACCCCCCGAGCCGCTCGGCGAGTTCGCCGAGCGGATCGTCGGCGAGTCCGTCCGCGGCGGTGTGCGGCGGGGTGCCGGGGGCGGCCGGCGCGGCGGCCGCGGCCTGGACGCCGGGGGGCCGGCCCGGCGCGCTCTCCCGCCGCGGGCGCGGGATCCCCGGCAGCGGGGTCTCGGTGCTCGGGGGTTTCAGCCACAGGGAGCCGCTCATACCGGGGTGCCTCCCGCTACCAGGGTCGGGGTGATGCGGTGCGGAGCCGGAAGCCGGGCCGGCCAGGGCTTGGGCCGGACCTGGACGCGCGGCGCGGGGCGGGCCCGTTCACCGGCGAGTTCGCGGTAGATCTGGCGGAAGCCGTCCACCGAGCGGTGCAGGGTGAACCGGTCGACGACCCGCTGCCGGGCCTGGCGGCCGAGTTCGGCGCGACGGGCCCCGTCGAGGAGGAGGGCGGTGACGGCGGCGGCCATCACGGCCGGTTCACGGGGCGGGACGACGATCCCGGCGTCGCCGACGGCCTCCCGTACCCCGCCGACGTCGGTGGAGACGGTGGCGCGGCCGCACGACATGGCCTCGATGAGGGAGAACGGGAAGCCCTCGCTGATGGAGGAGAGCATCACCACGCTGCCGGCCGCGTAGGCGCTGGGCACGTCGGAGATCCGGCCCTCGAAGGTGATCCCGTCGGCGACGCCGAGTTCGGCGGCGAGCTTCTCCAGCCGGGTGAGGTAGTCCTCGTTCCCGGCGGGCACCGGGCCGAACAACCGGAGCCGCAGTTCGGGAAGTTCGGCGCGGCAGATGGCGTACGCCCTGATCAGGGTCTCGAGGTCCTTGATGGGGTCGACGCGGCCGCACCAGCTGAGCGTCGGGGTCTCGGGTTCGGGCCCGGCCTCGGGGAAGAGGGCCGGGTCGACGCCGTTGTACACGGTGCGGATGCGGTCGGCGGGGGCGCCGCCGCGCTCCTCCCAGCGCCGGTTGTACTGGTTGCAGGGGGTGATGAGGTCGGCCTTGCGGTAGCCGAGGGTGTTGAGCTCACGGTAGAAGCCGAGCATGAGGGCCTTGACGGGCCAGCGTTGCGCCTCGGTGCGGTAGCCGAGGTAGCGCTCGCGGAGGTAGATGCCGTGTTCGGTGAGCAGGAAGGGCACCCCTTCGAAGTGCTGCGCGGCGAGTGCCGGAAGGGTGGCGAGGCCGCTGGAGACGGCGTGGGCGACGCCGTCGGTGGATATCCGGGCGGCCAGCGGCCGCAGGGCGTGTTCGAGCAGGTCGGTGGCGGTGAGCGCGTCGTGGACCGTGGGCCGGGCCGCGAGCGTCGGCAGATGCGGCATGGTCCAGATCCACATCAGGGAGCGCAGCGCGGTCTCGGAGCGCAGGGCGTTGGTGAGGCGGCCCTGCCGGGCGAGTTCGGCGAGTTCGTACAGGCTGGTGCCGAAGTCGCAGCCCGCCTCCGGGTCGAGGAGGGCGAGCAGCAGGCGCTCGTAGGTGTCGAGGAAGCGGCGTCGCTCACGCCCCCGCAGGGGCCGGCGCGCTCCGGCGAACAGGCCCGGAGCGGTCGGCCCCTGCGGGAGTCCCCAGAGGGGATAGGCGGTGTGCCGGGTGACGTTGGGCGGCAGCTCCCAGGTGACGGGTTCGCGGCCGCTGCCGGTGAGGGCGAGGATCTCGAAGTCGACCTCGGGCATGCCGCGGACGAGCTGGTCGCACCAGGTGCTGACGCCGCCGTGGACATGCGGGTAGGTGCCTTCGGTGAGCATGGTGACATGACGGCCACTGCTCGGCATGTGCGGTTCCCCCCAGAACGTGCTGGTCAGGCGGTCGGGAGCGTGAGTGTGACGCTGGTCTGGAGCGGCTCGGGCGCGGTCCAGGCGGAGCGGGTCCCGGCGTACGGCGTGCCGAAGACCGCGGTGCCGAGGAGGAGGCGCTTGCGGGTGCCCTCGGGCACGGTGACGGGCGCGGTAAGGCCGGCGGGGGCCTTCACGGTGACCGCGGTGCCGATGCGGTAGGCGGTGACCTTCCCGGTGGCGAGGGCCTGGTCCCAGGCGGCGCGGCGGGTCAGTTCGGTGCCGACGTCCCGCTGGGCCGGGTTGACCAGGGGCGCGCTGGGCGCGAACAGGCCACGGTAGTCGGCGAGCACCCGGTCGAGGACGGGGTAGAGCAGGCGTTCCTCGGCGAGGTTCGACTGGTGCACGTAGTGCGGCCGGGGGTCGTTGCCGAGGACGTGGGAGAGGGCGGTGCGGGCTTCCTGCGGCACGATGTGGTCGGCGTAGCCGGTGGCCGTGGGGAGCGGGGCGGGCAGGCAGGTGGAGGCCGGGTTGGACTCGCAGATGCCGCTGCCGCCGTCGGCGCGGGAGGTGTAGATCCAGTTGTACTCGTCGGCCATCTCGGCGGCGGTGCCCACGTTGTAGTACACGTTCATGGGGTGGCGGGGCACGGTCTTCGCGGCGCCGGACGTGGTGCCGACCGCGCGCTGCTGCGGCTCGCGGGAGTTGTCGCTGCCGGTCCACTTGACGCCGTTGTCGGCGAGGGCGCCGGCCAGGTTCGGGTTGTCGACGGGCTGCTGGGGCAGGGTCCTGAGGCCGGAGTGCTCGCCGGTGACGAGTTCGGAGCGGTCGACGGAGATGCCCTTGCGGACGGCCCAGTCGTGGTTGTCGCGGATCTGGGCGGACAGCTCGGCGCGGCTGACCCAGAGGGTGTTGCCCTTGGTGTCCTTGGCGCACTGCCAGGGGACGACGGCGTTGTCCTGGACGCAGCCGAGGAAGGGATGGGTGTACGTGTGGTTGATCCACCGGTACTGGGCGCGGTCGGCGACGAGCCGGTCGGTGAGCGGGTCGGAGCCGGCGTGCTCGGTCTTCCACTGCTCGCCCTGGCCGCCGTTGTAGACCATGTCGAGGGTGAAGCCGGAGGACTTCTGCCAGGCGGCGGCGTACTGGGCGTCGGCGACCGTCATCCGGATGGGGTCGGCGCCCTCGCCGTCGTCGCCGACGCAGTCGAAGTCGCCGGGCGTGCAGTCGAGTCCCGTGTCCCAGCGGGCGTCGGGGGCGAAGACGTCGTCGACGTGCACGGAGAGGTAGTTGCGGCTCTGGCCGAGGTGGACGCCCTGGGTGAGCCATTCGACGATGCCGCGGGCGAGGGCCCGGAACTGCCGCTGGTACTGGTTGTAGGCGAAGGTGACGACCAGTTCGCGGCGCCCGTCGGCGGTGTACTCGCCGACGAGGCTGGCCCGGCCGCCGCCGGGCGTTCCGTCGACGGGTACGTCCACGTAGCTGGTGTAGCCGGCCCGGGGGCGGCCGGCGTAGCCGTAACTCTCGGCGATCGAGGGGTCGTTGTCCTCGAAGGTGAGCGACCCGGCCAGGTACTGGAAGGGGCCCGCCTTCCCGGCGGCGGTGATCCCGGCGGTGGTCCCGTCGAGGACGCCGGACCAGCCGCCCTCGTTGGTGTAGTCGAGCCCGACGCCGGGGTGCGACCAGGTGTAGGCGTCGACCTGCGGGATCCCGAAGGTCCGCTCGTACGTCTGGAGGGCGGTGCGCTCGGCGGAGTCGGTGCCGAAGGCGCTCTCGTGGGGCAGGACGACGCCCTGGTACTTGGCCCGGGGGCGGCCGTCGAGCGTGTCGCTGAGGAAGGCCGTGTCGAGCACCGGCCGGTTCGGGTCGTTCAGGTCGATCCTGCGGTACGGGACGCCGGAGCCCTTCAGCTCGGCGGTGATCGCCCCGACCGCGCTGCCGCCGTCGTCCACGACCAGGACGGTGAGGTCGACCCGGGGCGCGGGGGCCGCGAGGGCCTGCGCGGACGGGACGACGGTGGCGAGCAGCGCGGCGGCGGCGAGGGCCGCGACGCGGGCGGTACGGGGCGCGGTGCGGGCGCCGCCACGGGTGCGCGGAGTGCTTCTGGGCGTACGGATTCGGCCGGAGTCCATCAGGTGGTGTCCCCCCTCGGCAGGCCCCCGCGCACCGGGGGGCCGGGGCGGCGAACCTGTGGAGATGATGCAGATGATGCGAAGACGAGTGGGTCGTCCTTGCGTGACTGAGGCGAGTGTGGACGAGCGCTCCGAGCCTGAACGGTAAACATGAAAGAGACACCACGGATGAGTGAATCAACGCCGCCGTGAGCGAACAGGGTGAGCGAGCGTAGGCTCGTTCTCGGCGCTCTCCGGGCCGAAATACGATGCGGCGGGCACGGTCGGCCCATCCCTCGACCGCCACAGAACTCAATGGAAGCGAGATTTCACCACCGTGACTGCTCTCACTCTCAGCACTGCCGGCGCGGCGACGCTCCGCGCCGACGCCCTCGTCATCGGCGTCGCGAAGTCCGGGAAGGCGCTCGTCGTCGCGCCGGGCGCCGAGGCCGTCGACAAGGCCTTCGACGGTCGGCTCGCCGCCGTCCTGGAGACGCTGGGTGCCTCGGGTGCCGAGGGTGAGGCGACCAAGCTGCCCGCCCCCGCCGGCATCAAGGCCCCCGTCGTCCTGGCCGTCGGCCTGGGCTCCGCGCCCGAGGACGGCGAGTCCTACGCCGCGGAGACCCTCCGCCGCGCCGCCGGTGTCGCCGCCCGCGTCCTGACCGGCTCGAAGAAGGCCGCGTTCGCGCTGCCGATCGACGACGCCGAGGACGCCGCCGCCATCGCGGAGGGCGCCCTGCTCGGCGCGTACGCCTTCGACCAGTACCGGACGTCGGGGGACGCCAAGGACGCCAGGAAGCCGCTGGGCGAGGTCGCCCTCCTCGGTGCCAAGCCGCGCGACAAGGCCCACAAGGCCGCCGCCGAGCGCGCCCAGGCCGTCGCCGAGGAGATCAACCGCGCCCGCGACCTGATCAACATGCCGCCGAACGACCTGACGCCGGCCGCCTTCGCCACCGCCGCCCAGGCCGCCGGCAAGGAGCACGGCCTCAAGGTCCTGGTCCTCGACGAGAAGGCGCTCGCCAAGGGCGGCTTCGGCGGCATCCTCGGCGTCGGCGTCGGTTCGCAGAACCCGCCGCGCCTGGTCCGGATCGGCTACACCCACCCGAAGGCGGAGAAGACCCTCGCCCTGGTCGGCAAGGGCATCACCTACGACTCGGGCGGCATCTCCCTGAAGCCGGCCGGCCACAACGAGACGATGAAGTGCGACATGAGCGGCGCCGCCGCCGTGTTCTCCACCGTCGTCGCCGCGGCCCGCCTCGGCCTCGAGGTCAACGTCACGGGCTGGCTCGCCCTCGCCGAGAACATGCCGTCCGGCTCCGCCACCCGCCCGGGTGACGTGCTGCGCATGTACAGCGGCAAGACCGTCGAGGTCCTGAACACGGACGCCGAGGGCCGGCTCGTCCTCGCCGACGCGCTGACCAAGGCGTCCGAGGAGCACCCGGACGCGATCGTCGACGTGGCGACCCTGACCGGCGCGATGGTCCTGGCGCTGGGCAACCGCACCTTCGGGATCATGGCCAACGACGACGACTTCCGCTCCACGATCCACGAGATCGCGGAGGAGGTCGGCGAGGCGTCCTGGCCGATGCCGCTCCCCGCGGACCTGCGCAAGGGCATGGACTCCCCCACCGCCGACATCGCCAACATGGGCGAGCGGATGGGCGGCGGCCTGGTCGCCGGTCTCTTCCTCCAGGAGTTCGTGGGCGAGGGCATCACCTGGGCCCACCTGGACATCGCGGGCCCGGCCTTCCACGAAGGGGCCCCGTACGGCTACACCCCCAAGGGCGGCACCGGCTCCTCGGTCCGCACCCTGGTGCGGCTGGCCGAGCTGACGGCGGCCGGCGAGGTCTGAGCAGCGGTGTGACCGAGACGGCCCCGGGCTGCGCGCCCGGGGCCGTCTCCTGTTCGCCCGCGACGAAATCCGTAGGTTCGTACGCTCTGGTCCGCCCCCCGTACGGACGATCGGCCGTCTCAGAGCACGGCCCCGCGTCCCGCCATCCGTCAACAAGTGCGAAGATGGGTTCTCGGCAGGACAGGGCCCCCACCACAGGGCCGAAAATAAGCGGCCGAACACCAGCCGACCGACCGGTCCTCACCCGAAAGGGGAACGAGGGGACCGGCGACGAGCGCACATGCATGGAGGACGTGACGTGGCGAACGACGCCAGCACCGTTTTCGACCTAGTGATCCTCGGCGGCGGTAGCGGCGGTTACGCCGCGGCGCTGCGCGGAGCGCAGCTGGGCCTGGACGTCGCACTGATCGAGAAGAACAAGCTCGGCGGCACCTGCCTGCACAACGGCTGCATCCCGACGAAGGCCCTGCTCCACGCCGGCGAGGTCGCCGACCAGACCCGCGAGGCGGAGCAGTTCGGTGTCAAGGCCTCCTTCGAGGGCATCGACATCAAGGCCGTGCACAAGTACAAGGACGACGTGATCTCGGGCCTGTACAAGGGTCTGCAGGGTCTCGTCGCCTCCCGCAAGGTGACCTACATCGAGGGCACCGGCCACCTGTCCTCCCCGACCTCCGTCGATGTCGACGGTCGTCGTGTCGAGGGCCGTCACATCCTCCTGGCGACCGGTTCCGTGCCGAAGTCCCTCCCCGGCCTGGAGATCGACGGCAACCGGATCATCACCTCGGACCACGCGCTGACCCTGGACCGGGTCCCGGAGTCCGCGATCATCCTCGGCGGCGGTGTCATCGGCGTCGAGTTCGCCTCCGCGTGGAAGTCCTTCGGCACCGACGTCACGGTGATCGAGGGCATGAAGCACCTCGTCCCCGTGGAGGACGAGAACAGCTCGAAGCTTCTTGAGCGCGCGTTCCGCAAGCGCGGCATCAAGTTCAACCTCGGCACGTTCTTCCAGTCCGCCGAGTACACCGACAACGGCGTCAAGGTCACCCTGGCCGACGGCAAGACCTTCGAGGCCGAGGTCCTCCTGGTCGCCATCGGCCGCGGCCCGGTCTCCGCCGGTCTCGGTTACGAGGAGCAGGGCGTCGCGATGGACCGCGGCTACGTCCTGGCCGACGAGTACATGCGTACCAACGTGCCGACGATCTCGGCCGTGGGCGACCTCGTCCCGACGCTCCAGCTCGCGCACGTCGGCTTCGCCGAGGGCATCCTCGTCGCGGAGCGCCTGGCCGGCCTCAAGGCCGTCCCGATCGACTACGACGGCGTGCCCCGGGTGACGTACTGCCACCCCGAGGTCGCCTCCGTCGGCATCACCGAGGCCAAGGCCAAGGAGATCTACGGCGCGGACAAGGTCGTCGCCCTCAAGTACAACCTGGCGGGCAACGGCAAGAGCAAGATCCTCAAGACCGCGGGCGAGATCAAGCTCGTCCAGGTCAAGGACGGTGCCGTGGTCGGCGTCCACATGGTCGGTGACCGCATGGGCGAGCAGGTCGGCGAAGCGCAGCTGATCTACAACTGGGAGGCGCTGCCGGCCGAGGTCGCGCAGCTCATCCACGCCCACCCGACGCAGAACGAGGCGCTCGGCGAGGCCCACCTGGCCCTGGCCGGCAAGCCTCTGCACTCCCACGACTGACGCTCACGTCATCACAGGGCGCGACGACCACTTCCCGCAATTCGTTAGGAGCAACTGAAACCATGTCGGTTTCCGTAACCCTGCCGGCGCTCGGCGAGAGCGTCACCGAGGGCACCGTCACCCGCTGGCTCAAGGCCGAGGGTGAGCGTGTCGAGGCCGACGAGCCGCTGCTCGAGGTCTCGACCGACAAGGTCGACACCGAGATCCCCGCCCCCGCCTCGGGCATCCTGGCCTCCATCAAGGTCGCCGAGGACGAGACGGTCGAGGTCGGCGCCGAGCTGGCCATCATCGACGACGGCACGGACGCCCCGGCCGCTGCCGAGGCTCCGGCCGCCGAGGCGCCGGCCGCCGAGGCCCCGGCCGCCGAGGCCCCGGCCGCCCCGGCGCCGGCCGCCGAGGCCCCGGCCGCCCCGGCGCCGGCCGCCGAGGCCCCGGCCGCTCCGGCCCCCGCGGCCGAGGCTCCCGCCGCCCCGGCCGGCGGTGCCACCGGCACCGACGTCGTGCTGCCCGCGCTCGGCGAGTCCGTCACCGAGGGCACCGTGACCC
This sequence comes from Streptomyces sp. NBC_00691, assembly GCF_036226665.1. NCBI lineage: Bacteria > Bacillati > Actinomycetota > Actinomycetes > Kitasatosporales > Streptomycetaceae > Streptomyces > Streptomyces sp. NBC_00691. The sequence goes on from NZ_CP109007.1 coordinate 2,402,332, forward strand.
GCTGGCTGAAGTCGGTCGGCGAGACCGTCGAGGCCGACGAGCCGCTGCTCGAGGTCTCCACGGACAAGGTCGACACCGAGATCCCCGCCCCGGCCTCCGGCGTTCTCCTGGAGATCGTCGTCGCCGAGGACGAGACCGCCGAGGTCGGCGCCAAGCTCGCCGTCATCGGTGCCGCGGGTGCGGCTCCGGCCGCCGCCCCGGCCCCGTCCGCCCCGGCTCCGGCCGCCGAGGCCCCGGCCCCCGCGCCGGCCCCCGCCGCCGCCCCGGCCCCCGCCGCCGCTCCGGCTCCGGCCGCCCCGGCTCCGGCTCCCGCGCCGGCCGCCCCGGTCGCCGCTCCGGCTCCGGCCGCCCAGGCCCCGTCGATCGCCCCGGCCGTCGTCACCCCGGTTCCGGCGACCCCCGCGGCCGCCCCCGCGGAGGACGGCGCGTACGTGACCCCGCTGGTCCGCAAGCTCGCCACCGAGAACGGTGTCGACCTCGCGGCCGTCAAGGGTTCGGGCGTCGGTGGCCGGATCCGCAAGCAGGACGTCCTCGCGGCCGCGGAGGCCAAGAAGGCCGCCGCCGCTGCCCCGGCCGCGGCCGCTCCGGCCGCCGCCAAGGCTCCGGCCCTGGAGGCCTCCCCGCTGCGCGGTCAGACCGTCAAGATGACCCGCATGCGCAAGGTCATCGGCGACAACATGATGAAGGCGCTGCACGGCCAGGCCCAGCTGACCTCGGTCGTCGAGGTCGACATCACCAAGCTGATGAAGCTGCGCGGCCGCGCGAAGGACGCCTTCGCCGCCCGCGAGGGCGTCAAGCTCTCCCCGATGCCGTTCTTCGTGAAGGCGGCGGCCCAGGCGCTGAAGGCCCACCCGGTCATCAACGCCCGGATCAACGAGGACGAGGGCACGATCACCTACTTCGACACCGAGAACATCGGTATCGCGGTGGACTCCGAGAAGGGTCTGATGACCCCGGTCATCAAGGGTGCGGGCGACCTCAACATCGCCGGTATCTCCAAGAAGACCGCGGAGCTGGCCGGCGCCGTGCGCGCCAGCAAGATCACCCCGGACGACCTGGCCGGCGCGACCTTCACCATCTCCAACACCGGTTCGCGCGGCGCGCTCTTCGACACGATCATCGTGCCCCCGAACCAGGTCGCCATCCTGGGCATCGGCGCCACCGTGCGCCGTCCGGTCGTCATCAACCACCCGGACCTGGGTGAGACGATCGCGATCCGCGACATGACGTACGTCGCGCTGTCCTACGACCACCGTCTGGTGGACGGCGCCGACGCCGCCCGCTACCTGACCTCGGTCAAGGCGATCCTCGAGGCCGGCGAGTTCGAGGTCGACCTCGGTCTGTAGGCCTACGCCGAAAGGCATACGCCGAGGCAACGTAACGAGCCTCACCTGCGGCGCCCCCGCCCGGATGTGTTTCCGGACGGGGGCGCCGCCGTATTGTCTTGAGAGTCAACACTCCCGGAGGAGCCGCTTCATGACCGTCCCCGTCGTCCACTCGCTGCGCGAGCAGATCCGCGAGCACATCGTGGAGGGGATCGTCAGCGGCCGCTGGAAGCCGGGCGAGCGGATCGTGGAGCGCCGGATCGCGACCGAGCTAGAGGTCAGCCAGACGCCCGTGCGCGAGGCGCTGCGCGAGCTGGAGTCGCTGCGGCTGATCGAGTCGGCGCCGAACAAGGGCGTCCGGGTCCGCAACCTGACCGCCGCCGACCTGGAGGAGAGCTATCCCGTACGGGCCGGTCTCGAGCAGATCGCGGCCGAGCTGGCGGCCGGCCGGCTCGCGGCCGACTGCTCGGCCCTGGAGCCCCATGTGGCGGCCCTGTACGAGGCGGACGCGACCTCCGACGGCACGGCCCAGGTGCGGCACACGGTGGCCTTCCACCGGGAGCTGGTGAAGGCGGCGGGGAACGCCGTCCTGCTGCACACCTGGGAGACGCTCGGCATCGAGGTCTTCACGGCCCTGTCGATCCGCTGGCTGGGCACGGTCCAGAAGTCGTACGCGGAGGAGCACCAGGAGCTGGTGGAGGCCTTCCGGCGGGGTGATCCGAACATCGGCGCGCTGGTGAAGGCGCACGTGCTGGGTTGCGCGCCGCGCGCCTGACCTCTTTTCTCGTCACGGACAGTGAGCGGGTCCACCCTTCGGGTGGGCCCGCTCATTCGTGCGCGCATCCCCTCAGAAAGCCGCCCTTCCGGGCTCTCACCTGCGAAAACAAGGCACCGGGTGCCCTGTTTCGCGGCACCCTGTGCCGACTTTCTCGATCTGAAGAGGTTTTCCCCTTCAACCCTTTGATCGATCATCGATCGCCGGTTTACAGTCTTCGGCGGGCCGCTACCCGGCCCTTCGCCCTGTCCTGCCAGACAAGGCACCCCTTCTCCACCCCCACCTGTCCGGAAGGCGGCGATCATGACCGATCCCGTAGGCAAGATTCCGAGCGAGCTCGACCAGCTCCCGGACCGTGACACCGAGGAGACCGCCGAGTGGGCGGCCTCCCTGGACGCCGTCACCAAGGCCGCCGGCCCCCACCGGGCCGCCTACCTGATGCGCCGCACGCTCCAGCACGCCGAGGGCGCGGGCCTCGCCCTGCCCAAGCTGCTGGAGACGGACTACGTCAACACCATCCCGACCTCCGCAGAGCCGACGGGCGCCGCGTTCGACGGCGACGAGGACATGGAGCGCCGGATCACCGCCTGGAACCGCTGGAACGCGGCCGCGATGGTCACCCGCGGCTCGAAGTACGGCGTCGGCGGTCACATCGCCACCTTCGCGTCGGCCGCCTGGCTGTACGAGACCGGCTTCAACCACTTCTTCAAGGGCAAGGAAGCCGACGGTTCCGGCGACCAGCTCTACATCCAGGGTCACGCCGCGCCCGGCATCTACGCCCGCGCGTTCCTGGACGGGCGCCTCGACGAGGCCCACCTCGACAACTTCCGGCAGGAGTCCGGCGGCAACGGTCTGCCCTCCTACCCGCACCCGCGCCGCCTGCCCTGGCTGTGGGAGTTCCCGACCGTCTCCATGGGTCTGGGCCCGCTCTCCGCCATCTACCAGGCGCGCTCCAACCGTTACCTGACCAACCGCGCGATCAAGGACGTCTCCGCCTCGCACGTGTGGGCGTTCCTCGGTGACGGCGAGATGGACGAGCCCGAGTCGACCGCGGCCCTCGCCCTGGCCGCCCGCGAGGGTCTGGACAACCTGACCTTCGTCATCAACTGCAACCTGCAGCGCCTCGACGGCCCGGTCCGCGCCAACTTCAAGATCGTGCAGGAGCTGGAGGCCCAGTTCCGCGGTGCCGGCTGGAACGTCGTGAAGTCGCTGTGGGGCAACGCCTGGGACGAGCTGTTCGCGCTCGACACCACCGGTGCCCTCGTCCGCCGCCTCCGCGAAGTGCCGGACGCGCAGGTCCAGACGTACCAGACCCGCGACGCCGCCTACATCCGCCAGGACTTCTTCGGCAAGGACCCGGCGCTCGTCGCGATGGCGCAGCTGCTGAGCGACGACAAGATCCTGGAGTGCTTCCACCTCTCGCGCGGTGGCCACGAGCCGCGCAAGGTGTACGCCGCGTACAAGGCCGCCGTGGAGTTCAAGGGCGCGCCGACGGTCATCCTCGCGCAGACCGTCAAGGGCTTCACCCTCGGTGAGGGCTTCGCGTCGAAGAACGCGAACCACCAGATGAAGAAGCTCTCGAACGACGAGTTCAAGAACATGCGTGACCTTCTCGAACTGCCCATCTCGGACGCGCAGTTCGCCGACGGTCAGGTGCCCTACGGCCACCCCGGCGCCGACTCCCCCGAGGTCCGCTACCTGCAGGAGCGCCGCGCGGCGCTCGGCGGTCCGGCCCCGGCCCGTCGTACCCACGCGATCGCCCCGCTGCCGGCCCCGGCCGAGAAGGCCTTCACCGCCTTCGACAAGGGCTCCGGCGCGCAGTCGATGGCGACCACGATGGCCTTCGTCCGCCTGGTCAAGGACCTCATCCGCGACAAGGAGACCGGCAAGCGCTGGGTCCCCATCGTCCCGGACGAGGCCCGTACCTTCGGTATGGAATCGCTGTTCCCGTCGCTCGGCATCTACTCGCCGAAGGGCCAGACGTACGAGCCGGTCGACCGCGACCAGCTGATGTACTACAAGGAGGCCGTCAACGGCCAGATCCTCAACGAGGGGATCACCGAGGCCGGTTCGATGGCCGACTTCATCGCCGCTTCCACCGCGTACTCCACGCACGGCGAGGCGATGATCCCGTTCTACATCTTCTACTCGATGTTCGGCTGGCAGCGGACCGCCGACCAGATGTGGCAGCTCGGCGACCAGCTCGGCCGCGGCTTCCTCATCGGTGCCACCGCGGGCCGTACGACCCTGACGGGTGAGGGCCTGCAGCACGCCGACGGCCACTCGCCGGTGATCGCGGCGACCAACCCGGCGGCGCTGACGTACGACCCGGCGTTCGCCTACGAGGTCGCGGCCATCGTCAAGGAGGGTCTGCGCCGGATGTACGGCGAGGCCGCCGAGGGCGAGGACCAGAACGTCTTCTACTACCTCACCGTCTACAACGAGCCGATGCCGCAGCCCGCGAAGCCGGCCGGCATCGACGAGGGCATCGTCAAGGGCCTCTACCGCTTCAACACGGCGGAGTCCGCGGGCCTCGACCTGCCCGCGAACGCCTCTCGCATCCAGCTCCTCTCCTCCGGTACGGCCATCCACTGGGCCCTGGAGGCGCAGAAGCTGCTCGCCGCCGAGTGGGGCGTGGGCGCCGACGTGTGGTCCGCGACCTCCTGGACGGAGCTGCGGCGCGACGCGCTGGAGTCCGACGCGGCGCTGCTGCGCGGCGAGGAGCAGGTGCCGTACATCCGCCGGGCCCTGGAGGGCGTCGAGTCCCCGGTCCTCGCGGTCTCCGACTACATGCGCCAGGTCCCCGACCAGATCGCGCAGTGGGTCGAGCAGGACTGGTCCTCGCTCGGCGCGGACGGCTTCGGTCTCTCGGACACCCGTGACGCGGCCCGCCGCCACTTCGGCGTCGACGCCCAGTCGATCGTCGTCGCCGCCCTCGCTCAGCTCGCCCGCCGCGGCGAGGTCCCGGCCTCGGCCGTGAAGGAGGCGCGCGAGCGCTACGGCCTGTAGGCCCTGCCCGGTTGTCGGTGCGGGCGCGCATGATGGGTTCATGCGCGCCGCCCGGCTGATCAAGATGGTCCTTCTCCTCCAGTCCCGTCCTTCGATGACGGCGGCCGAGCTCGCCACCGAGCTGGAGGTGTCGGAGCGCACCATCACCCGCGATGCCCTCGCCCTCTCCGAGGCGGGGGTTCCGGTGTATGCGGACCGGGGCAGGGCCGGTGGGTACCGGCTCGTCGGCGGCTACCGCACCCGGCTGACGGGCCTGGCGCGGGGCGAGGCCGAGGCGCTGTTCCTGTCCGGACTGCCCGGCGCGCTGCGGGACATGGGCCTGGACGACGCGGCCTCGGCGGCCCGCCTCAAGGTGTCCGCGGCGCTGCTGCCCTCGCTGCGGGACGCCCCGGACTCGGTGGCGCAGCGCTTTCTGCTCGACGCGCCGGGCTGGTACCAGGAGCCGGAGACCCCGGAGCTGCTGCCGCCGATCGCGGAGGCGGTCTGGGACGACCGGATGGTCTCGGCCCGCTACCGGCGCGGTGACCGTGAGGTGGAGCGCGAGCTCGCCCCGTACGGCCTCGTCCTGAAGGCGGGCGTCTGGTACCTGTGCGCGCGGTCCGGTACGGCGTTCCGCACCTACCGGGTGGACCGCTTCGCCTCCGTCGCCCTCTCCGTGGAGCGCTTCGACCGGGACGGGGCCTTCGACCTGTCCGCCTTCTGGGCCGAGCGCGCGGCGGAGTTCGCCCGGTCGATCCTGCGCGCCGAGACCGTCGTCCGGCTCACGGAGGAGGGCGCCCGCCGGCTGCCGTACGTGACGGACCGCGCGGCCGCCGAGAAGGCCCTGGCGGCGGCGGTGACCGAGGAGGGCGGGCTCCGGGTGGTGCTTCCGGTGGAGAGCGAGGAGGTCGCCTTCTCCCAGCTCCTCACCCTCGGGCCGGAGGCCGAGGTGCTCGCCCCGGCCTCCTTGCGCGAGCGCTTCGGCGCGGCCGCCCGTGCGATGGCCGCGCGGTACGCGTGAGGGTCACCGGTAGTCGTTCACGTCCGGGCTGCCCTTCTCGTCGGCGAGCATGAAGCCCCAGGCGTCCGGCCGTGAGCCGTCCGCGTCGGTGAAGCCGTACTCCCCCGCGAGCTGACCGCTCGACAGCGACCGGCCGTTCCAGCGGTGCCGGCCCGGGTCGGCGGCGAGTGCGGCGATCGCCCTCCCCACGTACACCGGGGACTCGGCGACCGCGAAGCCGGGGATCTTCTCGGCGGCCTCGCGCCAGTTCTCCTCGGTGACGCCGAACGTGGCGAGCATCTGCTCGGACCTGAGCCATCCGGGGGTGACGCAGACCGCCGTGCCGCCGTACTCCGCGAGCTCCTCCCCGAGGCCGAAGGCCATCCGGATCGGGGCGTTCTTGGCGAGGTCGTAGAAGAGGTTCTCGCGGTAGCGGGTGCCGTTGTACTCGGAGGTGCCGTCGGTGATCTCGACGACGAGTCCGCCCCGGTTCCGGATGAGCAGCGGGATCGCCGTGTGGGAGGTGATGGCGTGGGTCTTCACCCCGAGTTCCAGCATCCGCAGACCGCCGGTGAGGTCGCTCTCCCAGGTCTTCCTGCCGAAGACGAGCAGGTGCTCGCCGCCCCACACGTCGTTCACGAGGACGTCGAGCCGCCCGTGCTCCCGGTCGATCCGGTCGACCAGCGCCTTCACCTGCTCGACCTCCAGGTGGTCGGTGGGGACGGCGATGCCCACGCCGCCGGCGGCCGTCACCAGTTCGGCGGTCTCCTCGATGGTCTCGGTGGCCCGGCCCACCTCGCTGAGCCTCTCCCGGGTGGTCCGCCCGGTGACGTACACCGTCGCCCCGGCCGCGCCGAGCTGGACGGCGATGCCCCGGCCCGCGCCCCGGGTGGCCCCGGCGACCAGGCAGATCCGTCCGCGCAGGCTCTTCTCCGGGTGCGCCGCGCTCGCCCCGCCGGCTTCGTTCGTCTCGTTCGTCGGGTTCGTCTCGTTCGTCTCCGTCGTCATGCACATCAGATTCGCAGGCAAGTACGACATCTTCTGTCTGGATTCATTTCGGGCTTTCCGGGTGCGTCGCACTCCCCGAACCAGGATGCTGGTCCCGTGATGGACGAGACGGAGTTCTGGGAGATCATCGACGCCAGCCGCGAGGACGCCGAGGGCGACCCCGAGGAACAGGCCGACCTGCTCGTGGAACGGCTGACCCGGCTGGACCCCGACTCCGTGCTCGACTACGCGCGCCACTTCGAGGCCCGCTACAACCGCGCGTACCTCTGGGATCTGTGGGGTGCGGCGGCGGTGCTCTTCGACGGGGCGGGCGACGAGACCTTCGACTCGTTCCGCTGCTGGCTGATCGGCCAGGGCCGGGAGGTGTACGAGGGCGCGGTGCACGATCCCGACGGGCTCGCGGAACTGCTCGGCGACTTCGACGTGGAGATCGACGGGGACGGCGAGGAGATCGGTTTCGCGGCGGACGAGGCGTACGAGCAGCTGACCGGCGCGGAGACCCCGGACCTGGGCATTCCGATGCCGGGCGGGGAGCCGCTGGGGGCCCCGTTCGACCTGGAGGACGACAAGGTCCTCGCGGCCCGCTTCCCCCGGCTGTGGGAGCGCTTCGGGAGCGTGTAGCGCGGGCCCGGTCCCGGTCGGCAGCCCCGCCGCCGACCGGGGAGACCGTCGTCCGTCAGAAGTGCGTGCCGCCGTCGATGCGGACCTCGGTGCCGGTGATGAACCGGCCGTCCTCGGACGCCAGCATCGCGACGACGCCCGCGACGGTCTCGGGGCCGGCGAAGCCCTGGCCGAGGGCGGGGGCGAGCTTCCCGAAGAGGGACCAGTCGGCGTCCTCGGGGATGCCGGGGCCGACACTCTGGCGGCTGGCGCCGGTGCCGTCGGTCATGCCGGAGGAGATGGAGCCGGGCTGGACGGCGGTGAAGCGGATGCCCTGCTTGGCGTACTCGGCGGCGAGCGCGTGGGTCATGGACTGGATGCCGCCCTTGCTGGCCGCGTAGGCCGCCATGTAGGGGTGCGCGAACATGGCGGAGGTGGAGGAGAAGTTCACGACGGCGGCGCCGTCGCCCTCCAGGAGCGCGGGGACCGACTCGCGGATCATCAGGAACGTGCCGGTGAGGTTGATCCGTATCACCTGCTCGAAGGAGTCGAGGCTCGTCTCACGGGTGTGCGAGGAGCGCAGGATGCCGGCCGCGTTGACCAGGACGTCCAGGCCTCCGAGCGCCTCGACGGCGGTGGCGACGCCGGCACGCACGGAGGCCTCGTCGGCGACGTTCAGGACGACGGTGGTGAGGCGGTCGGCGGCGTCGCCGGCCTTGGCGACGGTGTCCTGGAGTCCGTCCTCGCTGATGTCGGCGGCGACGACCCGGCCGCCTTCGGCGAGCACGCGCAGGACGGTGGCCTGGCCGATGCCGGAGCCACCGCCGGTGATGAGCGCGCGGCGTCCTTCGTAACGGGTCAGCTGGTTCATGGTGGCAACCTCTCGATGTCGAGCTTCCGGGAATCCTGCTTCCGGGACGTCTGAGGGTCCCGGGATGCTGCCACCGTACGCCCAGGTGGCACGCTTTGCCACACCTGCACAATGTGCATCATCGGCAGTCGCAGGCGTACGCTTCGTACGGTGAGCACCAAGCCCGAGGGCGCCACGCCCCCCACCCGGACGCTGACGGAGCGCCGCAAGGCCGCCACCCAGCTGGACATCGCGCGCGCCGCCGCCGAGCTCTTCACCGAGCACGGCCCGGACGGCACCACGGCCGAGGACATCGCCCTGCGGGCCGGGGTCGCGCTGCGCACCTTCTACCGGTACTTCCGCTCCAAGCAGGACGCCGTGGCCCCGCTCCTCGCGGGCGGCGGCGACCGCTGGCGGGAACACCTCGCCGCGACGGCCGCGCCGGTCACGGGTGCCGCCGAGCCGGGCGCGGGACTGCCCGAGGCCCTGGAGCGCTCGATCGCCGCCTCCCTGACCCCGGCGGACGCGGCGGCCGAGGAGGGCCTGCGCTGGACGCGCGGACTGCTGCGCGCCGCCGCCGAGGACCCGGCCCTGCGGGCCGTCTGGTACCGGGTCAACCAGGAGTCGGAGGAACGCCTGCGCGAGGTCGTCGCCGGCCTCGCCGGGCCCGGCGCGGACCCGCTGGAGGTACGGCTCGCGGCGGCGGCCGCCACGGACGCCATCCGGATCGCCCTGGAGAGCTGGGCGGAGACGGACGCGCCGGTTCGGGGCGGAGGCGCCCCGGCGGAGCTCGCGGTCCGGTGCCTGCGTGAACTGATGGGCGGGATGCGGCTGCTGAACCCGGACGTCAGCGAAGGGTCAGCGACCGGCCCATGAGGACGTCGTCCACGTACTCCCCGGCCAGGAACATCTCCCCCGGCAGCACGCCCTCCACCGCGAAGCCCTCGGAGGCGTAGAGCGCGCGGGCCGGGGCGTTGTGGCCGAGCACCCGGAGGGTCATGCGGACGGCGCCGTCCGCCCGGGCCCTGTCCATCGCGGCCCGCAGCAGCGCCCGCGCCACGCCGTGTCCCCGCGCCGCCTCGGCGACCACGAGGCCCTGGATCTGCCGCACGTGGGCGGTGGCGGCGAGCGGGGTCGGCGGCACCACCCGGATGTACCCGACGATCACACCCTCGCGCACGGCGAGGAGGTAGTCGCCGGGCAGGTGGCGCTCGTCGAAGAAGGGCTCGTACGGCGGGACCGGGGCGGGCAGCACCGCGTGCAGCGTTGACCAGGCGGACCGGTCGAGTGCCGCGAGTGCGGCGTCGTCCGCGCGTTCGGCGGTACGTATCAGCGTCTCCGGCACGATCATGACCGCCACTGTGCCACGCACCCCGCCCGGGAGGGCAGGATGGTGTCCATGCAGCGTTCCGCCTCTCGCAAGCGCGTCGCCGTCACCGGTGCCTCCGGGCTCATCGGCTCCGCCCTCGTCCACTCCCTGCGCGCCGACGGCCATGACGTGGTCCGGCTCGTCCGCCGACCCGCCCGGACCGCCGACGAGGTCGAATGGGACCCGAAGCGGCTGTACGTGGACGCCGCCGGGCTCGTCGGCGTGGACTCCGTCGTGCACCTGGCCGGCGCCGGGGTCGGCGAGCGCCGCTGGACCGAGGCGTACAAGAAGGAGATCCGCGACAGCCGCGTCCTCGGCACGACGGCGATCGCCCAGGCCCTCGCCTCCCTCGCGGAGCCGCCGGAGAGCCTGGTGTGCGGCACGGCGCTCGGCTGGTACGGGGACACCGGCAGCCGCGCGGTCGACGAGAGCGCCCCGGCGGGCACGGGCTTCCTGCCCGAGGTCTGTGTGGAGTGGGAGGCCGCCGCGGCCCCCGCCGAGGAGGCCGGCATCCGGGTCGCCTACGCCCGTACCGGCCTGGTGGTGGCACGGGAAGGAGGGGCGTGGGGACGGCTGTTCCCCCTCTTCCGGGCCGGCCTCGGCGGACGGATGGGCGACGGCCGCCAGTACTGGTCGTTCATCTCCCTCCACGACGAGGTGGCCGCCCTGCGCCATCTCGTCGACACCCCGGCGCTCTCGGGCCCGGTGAACCTGACCGCCCCCGAGCCGGTCACCAACCGCGAGGTGACGGCGGCGATGGGACGGGTACTGCGCCGGCCGACCCTCTTCACGGTGCCCGCGTCCGCCCTGAGGACGGTGCTCGGGGACTTCGCCGAGGATGTGCTGGGGAGTCAGCGGGTGCTGCCGGGGAGGCTGTTGGAGACGGGATTCGACTTCGCCTTCCCGACGATCGACGACGCGATCCGGGCGGCCGCGCGCTGAACTCCGCGCCGCTCCTCCTCCTGCGCTCCCCCTCCGTGCTCCCCCGTGCCGCACGCACCCCGGTGCGCGCGGCTGGCACCCGTGGGAGCGCTGCCTAGGCTCGACGAGAACGGCGAACTCGGGCATTCCGGAGGCTCGTTGGGGGCATAGGCCTCCCACCGGCCGCGCCGACCTGGGGAGGGGCACGTGCTCAACAGCGCAGACAGCGCAAGGACCGCACAGCGTACGGACGTCGACGTGGATGCCGACGTCGACCTCGGCATCGCGCACACCGTCGATGTCGTCATCGTCGGAGCCGGGGTCGCGGGACTCGCCGCGGCCCGCCGGCTGACCGACGCCGGGCTCTCCGTGGCCGTCCTGGAGGCGGAACCCCGCGTCGGGGGCCGGATGGCGACCGAGGCCGTCGACGGCTTCCTGCTCGACCGGGTCGGGCCGCTGCTCACCCTGTCGTACGAGGAACTCCGGGCCGTCCCGGGGCTCGACGGCCTGGTGCTGCGGCCGTTCGCACCGGGGGTGCTCGTGCACAGCGACGGCCGGTACGCGCGGTGGGGCGCCCCGCACCCGCGCCGGACGGCCGCCGGGCCCCGGAACGCGGGGCACCGGAGCGTGGGGGGAGCGTTCAGCGTGGCGCGCGCCCTCGCGAGCGCCCCCCGGCATCCGGCCGCCTCGCTCGACCAGGCGCGGCTCGGCGCGTCCCTCGTCCGGCTCGCGGCGACCCCGACGCAGCGGATCCTGGCCCGTCCCGAGCGGACCGCGCGCGAGGCGCTGACCGCGCGGCTGCCCGTCCGCACCGTCCAGGGCGTACTGCGGCCGCTGCTCGCGGCGCTCCTCGGCGACCCGGACCTCGGCATGTCGAGCCGTCGCGCGGACCTGGCACTGCGCGCCTTCGCCCGGGGCCGGCTCGCGGTGCCCGAGGGCGGAGCGGCCGCGCTCCCCGAGCGGCTCGCGGCGGCGCTGCCGCCGGGCACGGTCCGGACGGGGGTCCGGGTCACGGAGGCGTCGATCTCGCGGGTGACGACGGCGGAGCACGGGGTGTTCCGGTGCCGGTCGGTCGTCCTCGCGACGGGGGCGCGGACGGCCGCCGAGCTGCTGCCCGGTCTGCGCCGGCCCGCCTTCCACTCCGTGACGGTGCTGCACCACACGGCGCCGGTGGCCCCGACGGCGGACCCGACCCTGCTCCTGGAGGCCGACCCGGGCGGGCCGGTGGCCCACACGGCGGTGATGAGCGCGGTGGACCCGGGGCGGGCGCCGGAGGGCCGGACGCTGATCACCTCGACGCTGATCGGGACGCCGCCGGACGACACGGAACGGCGGGTCCGCAAGCACCTCGCGACGCTGTACGGCACGTCGACGGACGAGTGGGAGCTGCTGGCCATGCGCCACACACCGGACGCGGTCCCGTCGATGCCCCCGCCGCACGACGCGCACCGCCCGGTCCGCCTGCTGGCCGGCCTGTACGTCTGCGGCGACCACCGCGCGACGGGCACCCCCCACGGCGCCCTCACCTCGGGCCACCGGGCGGCCACGTCCCTCCTGACGGACCTGGGCCTGCGCCGGGGGACGGAGGAAGGCGGGGTGGAGGCGGCGTAGGGGCCGCCGCCCCCTCATTGTGGGCAACTGTTCCGCTGGGGCGGAACGGGTGGGCACAACGGACGGTGCCCCGTGCCGGGCCTAGGCTTCCGGGCCTGGACCCGCACCCCGGGTGCGACGCGCAAGGGTGCGGGCCGGGTACAAGGGGCGGAGGCGCCGCCAAGCGCGCCGTCCCATGTGCCCACCCGTCCCGCCCCGCGGGACGATTGCCACACGGAGGGGCTGTCGGCCGCGGGCTGCGCCGAGTGAGGGCGGGGCAGGGCCCCGGGGTGGGGCCCCGTGGGGTCAGCCGATGGCGGCCACTCGGTCCCTGTACGTGCGGGCCGCCGCCGCGTCGCGGTACGGCTCCAGGCGGCGTTCGAAGTCGCGGACGTACTCCACCGCCCTCGCCGACCGCATCTCCGACGCCTGCTGCGCCGCCTCCGCCCCCAGCGCGCACGCCTGGTCCAGTTCCCCCAGGGCCAGTCGTGAGGTCGCCAGGACCACCCGGCAGAAGAGGCGGCTGCGGGCGAACCCGGGGGCCCGGAGCTGGAGGGCGCGTTCGGCGTGCTGGGCGGCCGGCCGGTACTGCTGGAGGTCGCGGTGGCAGTGCCCCAGCTCGTCGGCCAGCTGCGCCTCGTCGAACATCCGGGCCCAGTACGGCACCTCGTCGCCCGGCCGCGCCGCCTCCAGGGCCCGCTCGGCCCGTACGAGCGAGGCGCTGCACGCCCGCGCCTCGCCGAGCACCGCGTGCCCCCGCGCCTCGACCGCGTGCAGCATCGCCTGGACGACCGGCGGCGCGGCCGGACCGACGCCCTGCTGGGCGACCCGGGCGAGCTGTACGGCCTCCCGTCCGTGGCCGAGGTACACGGCCTGGCAGCTCATGGTGAGGAGCACGTACGAGCCGTACGCCCGGTCACCCGCGGCCTGGGCGAGCCGGAGCGCCTGGACGAAGTAGCGCTGGGCGAGGCCGTGCGCGGCGATGTCGTACGACGTCCAGCCGGCGAGCCGGGTGAGGTCGGCGGCCGCGGCGAAGAGGCGCCGCCCCACGGACTCGCCGTACGTGCCGCGCAGCATCGGCTCGGCCTCGTGCTCCAGGTAGCGGACGAGGGCCTGCCGGGCGTGCCCGCCGCCGTAGGCGTGGTCGAGCGCGCGGAAGAGTTCGCCGACGGACCGCAGGGCGGCGATGTCCCCGCTGGAGACCCGCTGGCCGGGCCCCCGGTCCGTACCGCGCTGCCGGGGCACGGAGAAGCGGCCCTGGGGCGGCACCCGGGGGTCGTGGACGAGCCGGGGGTCGTGGGCCGTGCGGCCCTCGGCCATGCCGGCGGCCGCGGCCGCCGTCGCGGACCGGGGGCCCTGCGGCGCGTCCCCCCGCGCCACCCGGTCGTCGGCGCGGCCGATCAGCCAGTCGCGGCTGGGCACGACCAGACCCGCCGGGGTGAAGGCGATCTTGCGGAGTTCGGCGTGGCTGCCTGAGTCCTTCCGCCAGAGTCCGCTGACGATGTCGACCGCTTCCTCGGGGGTCGCCGCGAACTCCAGGCCCGCGTAGACGGGCGCGCAGGCGTCGAGGCCGAGATCCTGGGCGGAGAGCCGGCGGCCGAGGCGACGGGTGAAGACCTCGGCGATCAGCGCGGGCGTGGTGCCGCGCGGCTGCTGGCCGCGGAGCCAGCGGGTCACCGAGGTCTTGTCGTACCGCAGGTCGAGTCCGTGTTCCAGACCGAGCTGGTCCACCCGTCTCGCCAGGCCCGCGTGGGAGAACCCGGCTTCGGCGATGAGCGCGGCGAGCTGGCGGTTCGGGATGCGCTGCGGTGGTCGTTCCGTCATCAGCTGTGCGGTCTCCTGCCTTCCGGGTCCCGGCGGCAGCCCCGTCGGACCCTCATGGAACGGCGTGAATTTAGCGGTCCTCACGGCCCGTACCGCCACCTTCGCCCCACATTCATCCGATCGTGTGAGGATTGACGGCATCGCTGACGTAGGCGTCCCCGGCCATCTGCCGGAGGACGCCCCGGACGCCCGCCGGACGCGGTCCCCGTCCACCTGCCGGAGGTCCGCCCCCGGCACCGCCGTACAGTGGCATGGGCGCGAATGACGCATGGTGCCGCAACGGCCCGGGATGATCCCCGGATTCCGGCCCCCGGCACCCAGGAGGAGGCATGGCCGTGAGTGAGCTGCGATTCGTCCGCCTTGGGTTCGGCGAGGAAGCCGTCGACTACCAGGTGGCCTGGGACAAGCAGCGCGAAGTGCACGCCGCGCGGTTCGCCGACGAGACCGACGACACCTGTCTGCTCCTCGAGCACCCGCCGGTCTACACGGCCGGCCGGCGTACGGCGGAGAACGAGCGCCCGCTCGACGGGACGCCCGTGGTGGACGTCGACCGCGGCGGAAAGATCACCTGGCACGGCCCCGGCCAGCTCGTCGGCTACCCGATCATGAAGCTGCCCCGCCCGGTGGACGTCGTCGCGCACGTGCGCCGGCTGGAGGAGGCGCTGATCCTCACCGCCGCCGAGTTCGGCGTGGAGACGAGCCGGGTCGAGGGCCGCAGCGGGGTGTGGGTGCTCGGCGATCCCGTCGAGCGGCGGCCGTCGCTCGGCGGCCTGTCCCTGGACTTCGACCCGCGTCTGAACGACGAGGAGTTCGACCCCCGCCTGAACGGCCCCGAGTACGCCCCGTCCAACGCCGGCCAGCGCCGCGAGGACCGCAAGCTCGCCGCGATCGGCATCCGGGTCGCCAAGGGCGTCACGATGCACGGCTTCGCCCTGAACGTGAACCCGGACAACGCCTGGTTCGACCGGATCATCCCCTGCGGCATCCGCGACGCGGGCGTCACCTCGCTCGCCAACGAGCTGGGCCGCGACGTCACGATCGAGGAGGTGCTGCCAGTGGTGGAGAAGCATCTGCGGGCGGTCCTGGAGCAGGCGGAGCTGAGGCCGCGCGAGATCGAGCGTCCGGTGGAGACCGCCTCGGTCTGAGGACCGCCCGGGAGCACCCGCAGGAATGCAGGGCGCTGGCCAGAGGTTGGCCAGACGTAGTAAGGCATGGGAAGCAACGGCGTACCCTGGTGTGCGCCGAAGAATCGAAGCTACAGGAGCCGATGTGTCCGCAGTCGCACCCGACGGACGCAAGATGCTGCGCCTGGAGGTCCGGAACGCCCAGACCCCCATCGAGCGCAAGCCCGAGTGGATCAAGACGCGGGCGAAGATGGGGCCCGAGTACACGAAGATGCAGAGCCTCGTGAAGAGCGAGGGGCTGCACACGGTCTGCCAGGAGGCGGGCTGTCCCAACATCTTCGAGTGCTGGGAGGACCGCGAGGCGACCTTCCTCATCGGCGGTGACCAGTGCACCCGGCGCTGCGACTTCTGCCAGATCGACACGGGCAAGCCCGAGGCGCTGGACCGGGACGAGCCGCGCCGCGTGGGCGAGTCCGTCGTCACGATGGACCTGAACTACGCCACCATCACGGGCGTCGCGCGCGACGACCTGGAGGACGGCGGCGCCTGGCTGTACGCGGAGACCGTGCGCCAGATCCACCAGCAGACGGCGGAGCGCGCCGAGGGCCGCACCAAGGTCGAGCTGCTCGCGCCCGACTTCAACGCGGTGCCGGAGCTCCTGGCGGAGGTCTTCGCCTCCCGCCCCGAGGTCTTCGCGCACAACGTGGAGACGGTGCCGCGGATCTTCAAGCGGATCCGTCCGGGCTTCCGCTACGAGCGTTCGCTGGACGTGATCACGCAGGCCCGTGACTACGGTCTGGTCACGAAGTCGAACCTGATCCTCGGCATGGGTGAGACCCGCGAGGAGGTCAGCGAGGCGCTCCAGCAGCTGCACGACGCGGGCTGCGAGCTGATCACGATCACGCAGTACCTGCGGCCCTCCGTCCGGCACCACCCCGTGGAGCGCTGGGTGAAGCCGCAGGAGTTCGTGGAGCTCAAGGACGAGGCCGACGCGATCGGCTTCTCCGGTGTCATGTCGGGCCCGCTGGTTCGTTCGTCGTACCGCGCGGGTCGCCTCTTCCAGCAGGCGATCGAGAAGCGACGTGGCGCCGTCGACAACGCCACGCAGGCTGTGTGAATCGGATCACAAGTGGTTACCGGCCAGTATTGACCGGATCGGACGCGGCTCGTACGGCCCCGCAGCTCAGCGGGGATGTACGGGCCGCGTCGGTGTCTCCCGGTCCCTCCACATGGCCGCATCAACGTTTCATCAGTGTTTGACCACCGGGTCACGCCCTGGTAACACCAGTCTGTGAGCCTGGTTTCACTCACCGCCACGACTCGCTCACATCCCGCCCGTACCCCCCGCCTCGTCTCATCCGCAATCGAGGGAGGACCCCGACATGCCGGCCGCATCGACGCACGTCCGCGTCACCGCGATCCCGTCCGTCACCGACGCCCTGAAGGCCGTGGAGGCACTGCTCCTCGGCGCCGGGCAGCGCACCGCCCGGCGCAACGCCTGGAACTCCGTCCTGGAGGACCGCCGCCGCGCCAAGGACCGGGTCGAGGCCCAGCACGTGATGGAGGTCGCGTCGGGCCGGACTTCCCGGGCCACGTAAACTTCAGGACATGGCGAGGAAGGCAAACACGGGCAGCGCTGACGCTGCGAACCAGGGGCGGCTCAAGCAGATCGCCCTCACGTACAAGATGACCCGAAAGGCTGACCCGAAGGTCGGACTTGTCGTCGCAGGCGTGGGCATCGTCGTACTCGGTGTCCTCCTCGCGATCGGCTTCCTGATCGGTCACCCGGTCTACCTGGGCATCCTGGGCCTGGTCCTGGGGCTCCTGGCGGCGGCCATCGTGTTCGGGCGGCGCGCCGAGCGCGCGGCCTTCGGGCAGATGGAGGGCCAGCCGGGCGCTGCCGCGGCGGTCCTGCAGAACGTCGGGCGCGGCTGGACGACGACCCCCGCGGTCGCGATGAACCGCAGCCAGGACGTCGTGCACCGGGCGGTCGGCCGGGCCGGCATCGTGCTGGTGGCGGAGGGCAACCCGAACCGGGTGAAGCCGCTGCTCGCGGCCGAGAAGAAGCGGATGAACCGCGTCGTGGTGGACGTGCCGGTCACCGACATCATCGTCGGCGACGGCGAGGGCCAGGTGCCGCTCAAGAAGGTCCGTACGACCATGCTCAAGCTGCCTCGGGTGCTCACCGGCCCGCAGGTGACGGTGGCCAACGACCGGCTGCGGGCGATGGGTGACCTGATGAGCAACATGCCGCTGCCGAAGGGTCCGATGCCGAAGGGCATGCGGATGCCGCGGGGCGGAAAGATGCGCTGACGCGCCCGACCGGAGGCGATCGCCTCCAGAACTGCTTCATGAGGAAGGCCCCGGACCGTGTGACGGTCCGGGGCCTTCCTCATGAAGGGGTCCAGGCGGTCAGATACGGACCTGTACGGCGCCGGAGAGACGGTCGTGGAGGCCGCGGCCGTCGCGGTCCCAGATGAGGGCCGGGATCGCCAGACAGACGAGCAGGGAGCGGAGCGCCACGCGCGGGAGGGCGAGGCGGCCGCCGTTCACGGAGACGACCCCGAGGCCGAAGAGGCGCTTTCCGGGGGTCGAGCCGACGGTGCCGACGGTCAGCACGCTCAGGACGAGCAGGATGACGAGGGCCCAGTTGCCGGTGGCCTGGTTGTAGCCGTCGGTGATCAGGCCGTATGCGATCAGGGTGCAGAGGGCCCAGTCGACGGCGAGGGCGCCGAGACGGCGCCCGGGGCGGGCGATCGAACCGGGGCCCTCCTCGGGCAGCCCCAGCTGCTGACCGCGGTAACCGAAGTCGACGCCTGCGTCCTCGGCCGCCGCGCGGGGGCCGGAGAGCCAAGATCCGAGTGCTTGCCTGTTGTCCACCCGACCACGGTACTGCGCCCGTTTTTGATCACTTCGGCCCGGGTCGTCGAAGGGTGTCGGGAAGCGCGGCGACACCCACCTCGGTTAACTTCGACGAAACAATTGGGTCATGCTTGAGAAATCCCGTCTGCCTATGGTCGGGTCCAGCGTGTGCCACCGCACTGGCCGCACGAACCAGCTGCAAACCCCGCCCCTCCCCGGGCCGGGAGTAGGAGGAGTGGGATGTCCGAGACGCACGGGTTCCAGAACGCCGACGAGGTCAAGAAGTTCATCCAGGACAACGACGTCAAGATGGTCGACGTCCGCTTCTGCGACCTTCCGGGCGTGATGCAGCACTTCACGATCCCGGCGACGGCGTTCGACCCGTCGGAGGAGCTCGCCTTCGACGGTTCGTCGATCCGCGGCTTCCAGGCGATCCACGAGTCCGACATGTCGCTCCGCGCCGACCTGTCGACGGCCCGCGTGGACCCCTTCCGCCGCGACAAGACGCTGAACATCAACTTCTTCATCCACGACCCGATCACGGGCGAGCAGTACAGCCGTGACCCGCGGAACATCGCGAAGAAGGCCGAGGCGTACCTCGCCTCCACGGGCATCGCCGACACCGCGTACTTCGGCCCCGAGGCCGAGTTCTACGTGTTCGACTCGGTGCGCTTCGAGACCTCGGCGAACCAGGGCTTCTACCACATCGACTCCGAGGCCGGCGCCTGGAACACCGGTGCGGAGGAGAACAACCGCGGCTACAAGGTCCGCTACAAGGGCGGCTACTTCCCGGCCCCGCCGGTCGACCACTTCGCCGACCTGCGCTCGGAGATCTCCCTGGAGCTGGAGAACGTCGGCCTGCAGGTCGAGCGCCAGCACCACGAGGTCGGCACCGCCGGCCAGGCCGAGATCAACTACAAGTTCAACACGCTGCTCGCCGCGGCGGACGACCTGATGCTCTTCAAGTACATCGTGAAGAACGTCGCCTGGCGCAACGGCAAGACCGCGACCTTCATGCCGAAGCCGATCTTCGGTGACAACGGCTCGGGCATGCACGTCCACCAGTCGCTGTGGACCGGCGGCCAGCCGCTGTTCTACGACGAGACCGGCTACGCGGGCCTCTCGGACACCGCCCGCTACTACATCGGCGGCATCCTCAAGCACGCCCCGTCGCTGCTCGCCTTCACCAACCCGACGGTGAACTCGTACCACCGCCTGGTCCCGGGCTTCGAGGCGCCGGTCAACATGGTGTACTCGCAGCGCAACCGCTCCGCCGCCATGCGCATCCCGATCACGGGCTCGAACCCGAAGGCCAAGCGCGTCGAGTTCCGCGCGCCGGACCCGTCCTCGAACCCGTACCTCGCCTTCTCGGCGCTGCTCCTCGCGGGCCTCGACGGCATCAAGAACAAGATCGAGCCCATGGAGCCGATCGACAAGGACCTCTACGAGCTGGCTCCCGAGGAGCACGCCAACGTCCCCCAGGTCCCGACCAACCTCGAGGCCGTCCTCACCGCCCTGGAGGAGGACAACGAGTACCTCCAGGCCGGTGGCGTCTTCACCTCGGACCTGATCGAGACCTGGATCGACTACAAGCGCACGCACGAGATCGCCCCGATCCAGCTGCGCCCGCACCCGCACGAGTTCGAGCTCTACTTCGACCTCTAGGCCGTACCGCGCGAGCGAGGTCCTGTCGAGGCCCGTCGTCCCCTTCGGGGGGCGGCGGGCCTCGCCGTTTCCGGCCAAGATCACAGAAGTGCGAACAGGTGACGAACTCTCGTGCGTACCTACGAGTAGGGGGTTCACGCTCCGCGACCGGCCGATAGCTTGTCGTCGTCGCCGCCGCCACACCCGGAGCACTGGGCTCCGCTGGGACTAGCTGGCGCGATGAGGACTGCCGACGTGACCCAGGCGGCTTTCGCCCCTGCAGAGACGCTCCGACTCCAGCCGTACACCGATCACTGCCGCGTCATCGCCGACGAGGGCGCGCACGTGGTCATCGGCGTCTCCCCGGGAAACAGTTATTTCACCGCCCAGCGACTGCGCGAGCTGACGCGCTGGGGCTTGGACCACTTCGACCAGGTCGATCTCGTCTACACCGATCTCCATGTCTCCGACATGTACGAGGCGCTGGGGTACGGGGTCGACGAGGCACGACGGAAGGCCGTCAAGAACCTGCGGGGGGTGCGGGCGAAGGTCGGCGCGGCCGCGGCCGAGGCGGATCCCACGGGCGTACGGGTACGGGCCCGCGGGATGTCGGAGTTCGGCGACGTCCCGGCCTACCGCGAGCTGCACCGCACGGTGCTCGACGCGGTGGCGGCGGACCCGGTGGTGCGCGCGACCTGTGACGCGCTGACCGGGATCTTCCTGGCCGGGAAGCTCGCGCCGGGTCAGCGGACCGACGAGCGGCAGCGGGAGGTGTGCCGGGCGTACATCTGCGCCGAGGTGCCGCTGTTCCTGGACACCCCCGCGATCCTCGGGGTCCCGTCCTCGCTCAACTGCTACCACCAGGCCCTGCCGCTGGCCGATCTCCTGTACGGCCGGGGGTCCGGGCTCCGGGCCTCGCGCAACCAGGGCCACGGCATCCTCACCCCCACCGGAACCACTGACCCGGGAGCCACGCGATGAGCGTCGCCGTCGAGACCCTGCCGGCCTTCCCCTTCGACTGGGACGGGACCCGGCTGCCCGCCGAGATCGAGGAGCTGCGCACCGCGCCGGTCCGCAAGGTCCGGACGATCGCGGGGGCCGAGGCCTGGCTGGTGTCCTCGTACGAGCTGTGCCGGCAGGTCCTGGAGGACCCGAGGTTCAGCCTCAAGGACACCTCGGCGCCGGGAGCGCCGCGGCAGTACGCGCTGACGATCCCGCCACACGTGGTGAACAACATGGGCAACATCACCGGGGCCGGTCTGCGCAAGGCCGTCATGAGGGCGATCAACCCGAAGGCGCCCGGTCTGGAGGAGTGGCTGCGGGCGAGGGCCGGGGCGCTGGTGGACGCCATGGTCGCCGAGGGGGCGCCCGGGGAGCTGCGGGGCGCCTACGCCGATCCGTACTCGGCGGGACTGCACTGCCGGATGCTGGGCATCCCGGAGGAGGACGGGCCGCGGCTGCTGCGCAGTCTGGACGTGGCCTTCATGAACGCCCCGCGCGAGATCGAGGCGGCCCGGCTCCACTGGGACCGGGACATCGCGTACATGACCGAGCGCCTCGACGATCCGGCGACGGGTGGGCTGATGGCGGAGCTCGCGGCGCTGCGCGAGGATCCCGACTACGCCCATCTGACGGACGAGATGCTGGCGACGGTGGGCGTGACGCTCTTCGGCGCCGGGGTGATCTCCACCGCCGGGTTCCTGGCGATGGCGCTCGTGTCGGTGCTGACCCGGCCGGACGTGCGGGAGGCGCTGACCTCCGGCACGCACGGGGTCGCCGGGGCGATGGACGAACTGCTGCGGGTCAACCTGTCGATCGGTGACGGGCTGCCGAGGCTGGCCCTGGAGGACGTACGGCTCGGCGAGGTCGAGGTGCGGGCCGGTGAACTGGTCCTGGTGCTGGTGGAGGCCGCGAACCACGATCCGCGGCACTTCCCGGACCCGCTGGTCTTCCGGCCGGGCCGGGAGAACGCCGCCGATCACCTCTCCTTCGGCGGCGGGCGGCACTACTGCCCCGCGACGGCGCTCGGCAAGCGGCACGCCGAGATCGCCCTGGAGACGCTCCTCGACCGGCTGCCGGAACTGCGGCTCGCGGTACCGGTCGAACAGCTGGTGTGGCGCACCAACTTCATGAAGCGGCTCCCCGAGCGGCTGCCCGTGGCCTGGTAACCGGCGGGATCCCGTGGCGGCGCTGCCCGGCCGTGGCCGGGCAGCGCCCTCCGGCGTCAGCGGCCGTAGCGGATCATGGCGCGGACCATGCGGCAGGTGGTGTCCGACGGCGGGTGGATGCCGAGGTGGTGGGCCGTGGTGCGTATCGTCGCGTTCGTGGCCTTCGACGGGACGTAGACGCCGGCGTCGAGGAGGGCGATCGCGAGGCGCATGGCCTTCAGTCGGCGGTTGTGCGTCACGTACCACTCGCGGGGGCGGCCCGCGGGGAGCGGCTTCTTCCGGAGCGGCTTCCAGGGTTCGAGGGACGGTGTCCGGATCACGGCGAGAGCCATGGGCTACCTCCTGGCGAACGGCGGGGCGCGGGCCCTCCCCGGGACCCTCACCTTCACCCCCCATTTTAGTGGCCCCCACTGACAATCGCCCCTGGCCAGAGGGGATTTGGGGGGTGGTGGAGAGGGCTCTGGGGGGTACCGTGGGGGCATGGAGATCTGGATCAATCCCGCCTGTTCCAAGTGTCGCAGCGCCCTCACCCTCCTCGACGCCGAGGGCGCCGACTACACCGTGCGCCGCTACCTGGAGGACGTGCCCTCCCCCGACGAGATCCGGCAGGTGCTGGACCGGCTCGGTCTCGAGCCGTGGGACATCACGCGGACGCAGGAGGCCGTCGCCAAGGAGCTCGGGGTGAAGGACTGGGCCCGCGACGCCGGGAGCCGGGAGCGGTGGATCGAGGCCCTCTCGGCTCATCCCAAGCTCATCCAGCGGCCGATCATCACCGCGGAGGACGGCACGGCCGTCGTCGGCCGGTCCGACGAGGCCGTACGGGACGCGCTCTCCCGCTAGGGGGTGTCCCGCCGGAGTCGGCGTTCTCCTGCCGGGGCGCCCTCTCGCCCGGACCCCAGGGCTCCAGGAAGTCCGTGAGGGCGGTCAGGGCCTTCGGTGGCAGGGTCGCCGGGAGGGTGTGGTGGGTGGCCCCCGGGACGAGTTCCGTCCGCAGGCCCAGCGCCGTCGCCGTCCTCGCCGCCTCGCGGGCGTCGTGCGTCCGGCTGCCCTCCGCCAGGAGGACCAGGGCCGGCGGGCGGAGGGCCGCGAGCGCCGCGGCGGTCGGGCGGGGTCCCGTGACCGGGCGGAGGCGCGGGAGTCCCGCCGCCAGGGTGTCCAGGCGGCGCACCCGGGGGTCGTGGTCCGCGCCGCCCGTCTCCCACGCCAGGAACGCCGCCGTCCGCGCGGCCGTCGGGCGCAGCAGCGTGGGCAGCGCCCGCAGCAGGTAGCCGGGGCGGAAGCCGGCGAAGCAGCCGGTCGGGTCGAGCAGCACGAGACGGTCGGTCCGGTCCGGGGCCGCCAGGGCGTACCGGAGCGCGATCCACCCGCCGTACGAGTGGCCGCAGAAGGCCGCCGACGGCAGTCCGAGGCCGTCGAGCACGGCGTCCAGCCAGGCCGTCAGATCGACGGCCGTGCGGATCGGGCGGCCGTCGGTCCTGCTGCGGCCCGGGCCGCCGACCAGATCCACCGCGTGCACCCGGTGCGTGGCGCCGAGCGTGGCAGCCGTGGTGCGCCAGGAGCGGCGGTCGACCCGCCGCCCGGCAGGAGGAGGAGCGGCGGGCCGTCCTCGGCGCCGTGGTGCAGGAGGTGCGTGGTGCCGTAGGGGGTGGGGAGTTCCGAGGTCGTCGTGGGGTGCGGCCAGGTCGCGAGCAGGTCGTCGTAGGCGGAGCCGAAGGCGGAGACGTGGGCGGTGTCGGAGGTTCGGGGCGTGGGCATGGCCTGGTCCTCTCGTTCGGCGATACTCTCGCTCAGCGAGATAATAGGAGGACGCGGTGGCCGAGTCACCCGAGATGCTCATCTTTCATCTGCTGCGCGAGGTCACCGTCGAATACGGCCTCCGGCAGGGCGAGTTCGCCGCGCGCAACGGTATGCACCCCACCGACGTACGGGCCCTGATCTGCCTCCTCGACGCCGAGCGCGCCGGCACCGACGCCACCGCCGGATGGCTGGGCGAGCGGCTCGGCCTCAACTCGGCCGGTACGACCGCCGTCGTCGACCGGCTCGAACGCCTCGGCCACGTCGCCCGCGTCCGGGACACCCGCGACCGGCGACGCGTGCTCCTCACCGTGGAGGACCGGGCCAAGGAACTGGGGCGCGCCCACTTCGGGCCCCTCGTCGAAGGGGCCGTCGCTCTGCTCGGCGGGTTCGAGGAGGGCGATAGGGAGGCCGTACGGCGGTTCCTGACCGGCGTACGGGACCTCATGAGCGGCGGTGAGAAGGCGTGACCGCCGCGGACCACGGCGGGCTCGGGGTCGATCTGCACCTGGAGCTGAGTGCCGCCGGCGGGCGGCGGGCCGTGCTCATCGCCGCCCTGCGCGAGGCCGTCCGCGGCGGGCGGCTGGCCCCGGGGACCCGGCTGCCGCCCTACCGCTCGCTCGCCGCCGACCTCGGCATCGCCCGGAACACGGTCGCCGACGCCTACGCCGAACTCGTCGCCGAGGGCTGGCTCACCTCCCGCCAGGGCTCCGGCACCCGGGTCGCCGACCGGGTCGCCGCCCCCGCCCCCGGGCCCGCGCGGACGGCCGCGCCGCCCCCGCTCCCGTACGACCTCGTCCAGGGCAGGCCCGACCCCGGCGCCTTCCCCCGCACCTCCTGGCTGGCGGCGGCCCGGCGGGCCCTGACGGCCGCGCCGCACGAGGCCTTCGGGATCGGCGACCCGCACGGCCGGACCGAACTGCGCCTGGCGCTCGCCGAGTACCTCGCGCGCGTGCGGGGCGTCCGCACCACCCCGGACCGGATCGTGGTCTGCTCCGGCGCCGCGCACGCGCTACGGCTCCTCGCGCGCGTGCTCGGCCCCGGGGGCCCGTGGGCGGTCGAGGCGTACGGGCTGCCCTTCCACCGCGGCCTGCTCGCCGAGGCGGGGGTCACCACCCTGCCGGTGGGCGTCGACGAGGACGGGGCGCGGGTCGCCGACATCCCGGACCACGCGCGCGCGGTGCTGCTCACCCCCGCCCACCAGTTCCCCACGGGCGGGCCGCTGCACCCCGGGCGCCGGGCCGGGGTCCTGGAGTGGGCACGGGCCCGCGGCGGTGTGGTGATCGAGGACGACTACGACGGGGAGTTCCGCTACGACCGGCGGCCGGTGGGCGCCGTCCAGGGCCTGGACCCCGAGCGGACCGTCCTCGTCGGCTCCGTCAGCAAGAGCCTCTCCCCCGCCCTGCGGATCGGCTGGATGTGCCTGCCGTCCGCGCTGGTGGACCCGGTGGTCGCGGCGAAGGGCCAACGCGAGCCGTACGCCTCCGCGACGGACCAGCTGACCCTCGCGGACCTCCTCGCCTCCGGCGCCTACGACCGGCACGTCCGGCGGATGCGGCAGCGGCACCGCGGGCGGCGCGACCGGCTGACGGCGCTGCTCGCCGACCGGGTCCCGGCGGTTCGGGTGACGGGCATCGCCGCCGGACTGCACGCCGTCCTGGAACTGCCCGCCGGCACGGAACGGGCGGCCCTCGCCGCGACGGCCCGGCGCGGGGTCGCGGTGGAGGGCCTGGCCCCTTACCGCCATCCCGACGCCACGGACGCGGAACGTCCGGACGGCCTGGTCGTCGGCTACGCCACGCCGCCGGAGCGGTTGTACGGGCAGGCGCTGGAGGCGCTGTGCGACGGGCTGGCCGAGGCGGTCAGGTCCTGAGGGCCGCCGCCGACCTCTCCGCCGCCTCGGCCGCTTTCGCCTCCGCCGTCGTCAGGATCTCCGTGAGGCGGAGACCGAAGCGGACGTCGCAGGCGTCGGGTTCGCCCGTGCGGGCCGCGCCGGTCAGGGCGTCCACCGCCGCGCCGAAGGCCCCCACCGCCCCGTCCCAGCGGGGCAGTTCGGCCCGGCCCCCGGTGCCGTACAGGGTGAGGGCGGCCTCCGACGCCTCCGGCGGTGCGCTGAGGGTGAGGGTGGCGGTGCTGCTCGCGCCCGAGGCGTGGCGGAGCACCAGGTGATGGGTGTCCGCCGGGCCCCGCACGGCGGTGATCTCCGTGACGTCGCCGAGGACCGGGAGGAGGACCGACAGGACGTGCGGGCCCACGTCCCACAGGCCCCCCTTCTCCCGGCGCCAGGGGGAGGCCGCGTACTCGCTGCTCGAACCGGTCCCGTAGAGCGAGCCCAGCCAGTGGGCCTCGCCCAGGAACCAGCCGCCGGCCGCCGTCTGTTGCTCGATCCAGCGGGCCGTCGGCTCCGCGAAGCGGAGCGTGCAGAAGACCACCGAGGCCACGCCCGCGGCGTCCACGGCGTCGGCCACCTCCCGCGCCCCGGCGACCGTCGTCGCGACCGGCTTGTCGAGGAGGACATGGCAGCCGGCCTCCGCGGCCCGGACCGCCAGCGGGGCCTGGACGTCCGGCGGAAGCGCGAGTGCGACGGCGTCGCTGGCCGCGAACAGCGCGTCCACGTCGTCGTACGCGCGCGTGCCCGACGCGGCGGCGAGCGCGGCCGCGGCCTCGGGGCGTCTGCCCCACACGCCGCTGAACTCGACCCCCGGATGGCCCGCCAGCGCGGGGGCGTGCGTGTGACCGGCCCAGGGGCCGGTGCCGAGGAGTCCGATACGGGGCTTCGCGCCCAGCTGCTTCGCCATGCCCCCAGTCTGCCGGGTGACTCCGACAACGGGACTCGGCGGATCCGCCCGTGCCCGCCGCGGAGGCACCCGCGGCCCTCCCCGAAATCCGCTCGCGTCCCTCCCCCCGCCCGGTGTTAGCGTTTCGGGGCCGGCCGCGGGACTTCGGCGCGACTTCCGGAACCTGCCTCTGAAGCAACGTCTTCGCTGTTCGTGCCCTCATTCCCCGGCCGGCACCCACGCGGTACGAGAAGGAGAGAACCGTGTCCGAGCTCGTCGCCGCCGAGGACGTGCTCCTCTTCGTCAACGCCGCCGTGACCGCCACCGGCCAGCGCGAGTTCCGTTCCTCCGCCGCCGAGCAGCGGTTCTCGCTGCGCTTCGTCCACGAGTACGTACGGGTCAACTACCGGCCGGTGTACGCCGCGGCCCTCGCGCTCGACATCAACCACCACAACGCCGCCCTCATCGTCGAGCGGCTCCTGCGCACGGCCGACGAGGCGGGCGGGCCCGAGGAGAAGCGTGCCGAGGGGCGGCTGATCGGGGCACGGCTCGCGCTGCTGCCGCCGCAGCGGGTCTACCGGCTGTTCCGCACGCTGCGCGCCGCCGGGGTCAACAACCGGCGTACGCGCGCGATCGTGCGCGCGTGGCTCGCCGCCCGCCCCGATCCCGCCCTGGACGCCGTGAAGTACCGCAGCGGTCTGAAGGCCACCCTGCGGCACGTCCACGGGCGGCTGCCCGACCCCGAGACCGGGGACTTCCTCTTCGCGCCGGGGCGCCGGGTCCGGTACGAGAACGCGACGCTCGACGCGTTCCGCCGCGCCCGCTACGAGCAGGGCGCGCTGTACGAGCTGCCGTTCACCGTCGCCGAGGGGTTCGCCGCCCGGCACGGCGTACCGCGCGCGGTGTTCCTGGAGCGGATCGCGCCCCGGATGACCCGGCTCGAACAGCTCAGGACCGAGCGGGCCGCCGATCTGTCCGTGATGCCGCTGACCCGGCTCGCCCTGTACGTCCTCTCGCTGCCGTTCGGCGAGCGGGTGGAGCGGCGGGCCGAGCTGACGGGTGCGCTGCGGGCCGCCGCCCGGCGCGCGGCGGGGCCGTACGCGGGGAGCTGGGGGCGGGTCACGGCCGTGCTCGACGACAGCTTCTCCTCCTCGGGTTCGGCGGTGAAGCGGCGCCGCCCGCTGGCCGTCGCGCTGGGCTGCCACCACCTCCTGGAGGCCCTGGCGGCGCCGGGGGCGTACACCCCGCTCTGGACCTCGGGCGGCGACGACCCGCTGCTCGTCCGGCCGTACGGGCCGACCCCGCTGGGCATGCGCGTCCTGGACGGCCTGGAGACCGGTCCCGACCGTCTGGTGATCGTCTCGGACGGCTGGGACAACGCCCCGCCGGGGCTCGCGGGCGAGGTGCTGCGGGTGTGGCGGTCGCGGCTGGATCCGGAGCGCCGGACGAGCGTGGTGCACCTGAACCCCGTATACGACGCGCAGGGTTTCGACGTGCGCCGGCTCGCCCCGGGCGTGCCGGCCGCCGGCATCCGGGACGCGGAGGATCTGGCGGCGCTGGTGGAGATCGCGCAGTTCGCCGAGGGGCGGACCGGGTTCGCGGAACTGCGGGCCTATCTGGACCGCCGGGTGGAGCTGTTCCTGAGGGCGGCGGAGGAAGGGGGACGGGCATGACCCGGATCGATCTGACCGGGCTCGACGTCCGGCCCGCGCAGGTGTGGGGCGGGGTACGGCTGGTGCCGCTGGTGCGGTCCGAGCCGGTTCCCGGGCTGCGGCTGCACCGGGAGGTCTACGGCGCTCTCTGCGCGGTGGACCTGCCCGACCGCACGACCTACACCTCGTACGTCCCGCACGGGTTCGTCGCCGACTGGACGGGGGCGGGGTCGGAGGCGGAACCGGCGCCGGGGGCGGTCCGGGAGTCCGCCGCGTACGGGACCCGGCTCGGTGGCGGAGGCGCCGGGCGCGGCGCCCGTGACCGCGCCGAGACGGCGGACTGCGTGCCCGTGCGCCGGATCCACCGGATGGCCAGGCGTCGGCGCGACAGGGACGGGCGCGCCGCGTCACGGCTCCGGTTCCTGCCGCTGCACCTCGCCCTGGAGGGCTATCTCGCCCTGCACTTCGGCGGTCCTCCGATCGTCTGGGACGAGTGGTCGCACGAGGCGGTCCGACACGGCCTCTCGCCGCGCGCCGAGGCGGCGTACGCGGGGTGGAGCGTGCCCGGGCTCACGGAGGCGCTGCGGATCTTCGAGGTCCACCCGGGCCAGTGCGGGCTGCTCCTGTACGTGGCCGACGCGCTGGCCGCGGCCTTCGTGGTGCCGCACCCGGACGACTACCGCCTGCTGCACCCGACGCTCGTCGAGGACCTGTACGGGGAGCTGGTCCACCAGTACGCGTACTACGGCGGGCCGGTGCCCGAGTTCACGGCGCGGATCCGGGACGGGGCCGGTGGCATCCGTACCCTCGCGGACCTGCGGGCGGCGGCGCGGGAGCAGGAGCGGGCCTGGGCCGTGGCGCACGACGGGATCATGGCGCGGGACCTCCTGGAGACCTCGTACGCCTTCGAGCGGGCCTACCGGGCCGGGCCGTTCGATCTGCACCGGTTCCTGCCGCCGTTCGAACGGGGCGGGCGGGAGCAGCACATCGGGGAGCTGATCACCGACCGCAAGGGGCGGACGGCCTATCTGAAGACGTTCCGGCTCTCGGAGAACCAGATCCGGAAGGGGTACCTGCTGCGGCGGCTGGCCGACTGCGACTGGCACCTGGGGCGGACGGCGGAGGCCCTGGGGACCTCGTACACGGAGGTCGTACGGCGTGTCCGGAGCGCGGGTCTCGACTCCCTCCTGAACGCCCACGTGGTCGCACAGCGGCTCCGCGAAGATCGGGAAAGCTGAGTAACACGGGGTTCACATTCGGGCAACCGACGGGAAATCCCGTGTTGCGAAGCTGCGACCGGACACAGACACCGCAGCTTCTCGCAGCGCCGCGAGCCGCCGCGACACCCGCAGCAGCACGCCCAAAGGATGAGGCCCGTGACCTTCAAGGCTGAGTACATCTGGATCGACGGCACCGAGCCGACCGCGAAGCTCCGCTCGAAGACGAAGATCATCGTGAGCGGGGGCGCCACGCTCGGCGAGCTGCCGATCTGGGGCTTCGACGGTTCCAGCACGAACCAGGCCAAGGGCCACGCCTCGGACCGTGTCCTCAAGCCGGTCTTCGTCTGCCCGGACCCGATCCGCGGCGGCGACGACGTCCTGGTGCTGTGCGAGGTCCTCAACACGGACATGACGCCGCACGACTCCAACACGCGTGCCGCGCTGGCCGAGGTCGCCACGAAGTACGCCGCTCAGGAGCCGATCTTCGGCATCGAGCAGGAGTACACCTTCTTCGAGGGCACCCGCCCGCTCGGCTTCCCGGTCAACGGCTTCCCGGCCGCGCAGGGCGGCTACTACTGCGGCGTCGGCGCGGACGAGATCTTCGGCCGCCCGATCGTCGAGGCGCACCTGGAGAACTGCCTCAAGGCCGGTCTCGGCATCTCCGGCATCAACGCCGAGGTCATGCCGGGCCAGTGGGAGTTCCAGGTCGGCCCGCTGGCGCCGCTGGAGGTCTCGGACCAGCTGTGGATCGCCCGCTGGCTGCTGTACCGCACGGCCGAGGACTTCAACGTCTCCGCGACGCTGGACCCGAAGCCGGTGAAGGGCGACTGGAACGGCGCGGGCGCGCACACCAACTTCTCGACGAAGGCGATGCGCGAGGGCTACGACGCGATCATCACCGCCGCCGAGTCCCTCGGCGAGGGCTCGAAGCCGCTCGACCACGTCAAGAACTACGGCGCCGGCATCGACGACCGTCTGACGGGTCTGCACGAGACCGCCCCGTGGGACCAGTACTCCTACGGCGTCTCGGACCGCGGCGCCTCGGTCCGCATCCCGTGGCAGGTCGAGCAGGACCAGAAGGGCTACATCGAGGACCGTCGCCCGAACGCGAACGTGGACCCGTACACGGTGACCCGCCTCATCGTGGACACCTGCTGCGAGGCCCTCGAGAAGGCCGGCCAGGTCTGATCCGCACGTCGTCACGCCGAGAGGCGCCCACCGTTCGCGGTGGGCGCCTCTCGGCGTTCGCGGCGGACTCCCCGCGGCGCGGAACGGGGCTCCTCCCGGGGTCCTGATCCGGGTGGCCCTCCCGGCATGTGGGAAGCACGACACGGGGTTTGGCCGGTGAAGGGGTCGTCGGGGGCATTCCCTTCTGGTTCAATAGGGATATGGCCATCACACAGAACGACACCGCGACGGGTCGTCACGACCTCGAGCCGTTCTGGCCTTCCCGGCAGCACCACGACTTCGACCGGGTGTGTTGCCGCGCGAGGAACGCGTCGGCCCTCTAAAGCCCCGATCGGCTCCGTCCGGTCCACGGCCTTCGGCCGACGCGCACGACGTTCGACGTACGACTCCTGTCCGTCCGTTCCTCCGCGCGAAAGAGCTGACTTCCCATGGCGCAGACCGCTCACAGCACCCCCACCGCCGTTCGTCCCGGCCGTCATCGGCTGCGTGCCGTCGATCCCGACGAGGTCGTCGACTTCGCGCAGGTCGCCGACTTCCTGCCGCCCGGCGCCACCCTGCTGCCCGCTCCCCCGCACACCCTGCCGACGCTGCCGGGCCGGCCGCCGATGGTCGGGTACCTCGTGCTCGTGCCGGCCGACCAGCAGCCTCGGCTGCCCGTCGCCGCCCCCTCGCCCGTCCCCGCCGCGGTGGAGGACCAGGGGCCCGTGGCCATCGACGGCGTCCAGCGGATCGCCGTCGTGGACGGGCAGGCGCTCGACCTGACATATCTCGAGTTCGAGTTGCTGGCCCATCTGGTGGCGCACCCCCACCGGGTCCACACCCGCGACCAGTTGGTCACCACCGTGTGGGGGTACGGCCACGTCGGCGACGGGCGGACCGTCGACGTGCACGTGGCCCGGCTGCGGCGCAAGCTGGGCGCCGAGCACCGCCACACGATCCAGACCGTGCGGCGGGTCGGCTACAAGTACACGCCCTGACCGGGCGGTTCGGCGGGCTCGGTCAGCCCGCCCGCACCGTGCCCCTCGCCCTGGACACCAGTCCCAGGGCGAGGTCCGCGGCCAGGAACAGCAGCAGGCTGATGCCGAGCAGCGGGACGAACCACCCCACGACGGCCGTCACCGCGGCGAGCGGGAGCAGCATCGTCACCGGGACCTTCCGCCAGGCTCCGCGGGGCGCCGGGCGGCCGGGGCGGCGCAGCCACCACATGCGGTAGCCCCACAGGATCAGCAGGATCAGGGCGAGCGCCAGGACCGCGAGGGCCAGCTGGTTGAACAGGCCCAGGAACACGCCCATGTGCGCGTCGATGCCTATCCGGGTGAGCTTCGCGAGGAGCGGGTAGTCGGCGAAGCGGAGCCGGTCGAGGACCTCGCCGTCCGCCGGGTCCAGCGCCACCGAGTCCAGCTGGAGCGGGAACTGCGCGTCCGTCTCCCTGATCACGTACCCCTTGCCCTCGCCCGGCAGGATCACCGAGATCCTGGGGCTGTCGATGCCGGCCGCGCGGGCCGTCTCCAGGGCCTTGTCGAGGCCGATGTCCGGGCCCTGCGCGGTGGTGCCGCCGGTGTGGCCGCCGCCGTGGCCCTCGTGTTCCGAGGAGCCGCCGGCCGCGCCGCCGACGGTCGCGGTGAGCGTGGGCGTCGCGCCGCCGAGACCGTCCTGGACGACGCCGATGTTCTCGCCCGCGTACCGCGACCAGGTCAGGCCCGTCGCCGACAGCAGGACGAGTCCGGTCACCGCCCACAGACCGACCGAGCCGTGCCAGGACAGCGTGCGGCGGCGCGAGGCCGGGCCGCCCTCCGGCACGAACAGGGCACGGCGGTCCCTCCGGCGCCGGCCGAGCCACAGCAGCAGTCCGCCGAGGGCGATCACCCAG
The DNA here is from genome assembly GCF_036226665.1 of Streptomyces sp. NBC_00691. Taxonomy (NCBI): domain Bacteria; kingdom Bacillati; phylum Actinomycetota; class Actinomycetes; order Kitasatosporales; family Streptomycetaceae; genus Streptomyces; species Streptomyces sp. NBC_00691. The sequence continues at coordinate 2,434,881 of NZ_CP109007.1, forward strand.
AGCCAGCTGGCCGCCAGCTCGCTGTAGTTGCGGCCGATGTCGCCGAGGTGCAGATCACGGTGGAGACCGTCGATCCAGGTGCGCAGCGGGAGGGCGCCGGAGCTTCCGTAGCTGGGCAGCCGACCGCGTACGTCCCCGGTGTACGGGTCCACGAAGACGGCCAGTGAGGTGCCCTCGGGAACGTCCGGGTCGGCCATCAGGACGCGGGTGGTGGCGCCGGGCTCTGCGCCGGGCCAGACGGCGGTGACGGTGCCGTTCGGGTTGGCCTCGCGGGCGATGTCCACCTGCTGGGAGAGCGGCAGGGTCGTCTCGCCGACGGGGACCTCGAGCTCGTGCGCGTACACGACCTTCTCGGCCTGGTAGGAGAGCGCGTAGAGCAGACCGCTCGCCGCGGCCACGAGGAGGAACGGGGCGACGAGCACGCCCGCGTAGAAGTGGAGGCGGAGGACGAGGGGGCGGAGGGCGCTCCAGATTCCCGCCTTCTGCGGGGTGGACGGGGTGGCGGGTGTGGCCGGGGTGCGTTGCGACGGTGGCGCCTCGGGAATTTCCGGGCGTGCGGGATCGTCGATGGTCATCGTGGTGACTGTCCTTGGAGTCGTTGCAGACAGGGGGAAGGGACCCCCGGGTCAGACGTGTGCTCCGAGGGTCGTGGCGCGGGGTACGGACAGCCGGGGCGGGCCGCGCCGGGACAGGGCGTGGGCGAGGACGACGGTGTGCGGGCGGTGGGCGCTCCGCCGGGCCCGCCGGGCGGGGCGGCGCGGCGCGTCGGGGACCCGCACGCGCGCGAGGAGCGGCCGCAGGGGGGTGAAGGCGTACGCGAGGGCCGCTCGGGCGAGCGCGAGGAACGCCGCCTCGCCGTGCGCCAGCCAGAGGCCGCAGAGGAGCGCGGCGAGGAGGTGGGCGGCGAGCATGCCCGTGGTCATGTCCATGGACATGGCGCCGCCGGCGCTCATGTCGTGCGCGCCGGCCGTGCCGTGCGTCCCGGCCATGCCGTCGGCGCCCGTCGTCCCGTGCATCGCGTGCGCGCCGGCCGGCATCCGCGTACCGGCCGTCCCGTGCGGCACCGTCGCCGCCGGATGGCCCGTGTCCCCCGCCCGGGAACCGGCGAGCGAGAAGAGGAGGTGCAGGGCGCCCTGGAGGACGAACAGGGCTCCCGCGATCGTCGGGGCGCCCCGGCGCCGGCCCGCGGCGGCCCACGCGGCGGCGGCCGTCACGGCGAAGGCGCCGAGCAGAGCGAACACCGGAAGCTGATGCGCAGACATGGACGAATGCCCCACGGCGGCCAGTGTCACGCACACCACCGCGAACAGGGCGGCTCTCACCGCGCGCAGGGGCGACCGGGCATCCGTCATCCCCGTCATGGTGTCACCCGTCCCCACGGCACACGAGACCCCCTCCCGAACCGGTGACGTTCCTCCCGGACCGATGACCTTCCTCCCGTGGCGGAATCCTCCGGCAGCGAAAAACCCTGGCCCCGCGGGACACCACCGGGCACGCTGCGATCATGAAACTGCTGATGCTCGGAGGTACGGAATTCGTCGGCCGCGCGGTCGTCGAGGCGGCGCTCGCCCGGGGCTGGGAGGTGACCGTCTTCCATCGCGGCCGGCACGCGGCACCGGCGGGGGTCACCTCGCTCATCGGCGACCGCACGACCGGCCCCGACGGTCTCGCCGCGCTCGCCACGGGTTCCTGGGACGCCGTCGTGGACACCTGGTCCGCCGCGCCGTCCGCGGTGCGGGACGTGGCGCGGCTGCTCGCCGACCGCGTCGGACGGTTCGCGTACGTGTCGAGCCGTTCGGTGTACGCGTGGCCGGCGCCGGCCGGACTCGACGAGGACGGCCCGCTGGTGGAGGGTTCGGCCGACGACGGGGACGTGCCGTACGCGGAGGCCAAGCGGGGCGGCGAGCTGGCCGCGACCGCCGCGTTCGGCGCGGACCGGACGCTGCTCGTCCGCGCGGGCCTCATCCTCGGCCCGTACGAGAACGTGGGCCGGCTGCCCTGGTGGCTGGGCCGGATCGCCCGCGGCGGCTCCGTCCTGGCCCCCGGTCCGGCCGCGCTGTCGGTCCAGTACGTCGACGTCCGCGACCTCGCCGAGTGGACGCTCGACGCGGTGGCCGCGGGACTCTCGGGGCCGTACAACCTCGTGTCGCCGCCCGGGCACGTGACCATGGGCGATCTGCTCGACGCGTGCGTGCGGGCCACCGGATCCGGTGCCGAACTCCGCTGGACCGAGCCGGAGGCGCTGGTCGAGGCCGGGGTGGCGCCGTGGTCGGAACTGCCCGTGTGGCTGCCGCCGGGCGAGATGTACGACGCGATGCACGCCGCCGACGTCTCCCGCGCCCTCGCGGCGGGGCTGCGCTGCCGGTCGGCGGCGGAGACGGTCGCGGACACCTGGGCATGGCTGGAATCGGTCGGCGGCACGGCGCCGCAGCGCCCGGACCGACCGCAGGTCGGTCTCTCCCCCGAGCGCGAGGCGGAGGTGCTGGCGGCGCTCGGGCGGGGATGACGGCACCAGGCGGTACCTGTCGATGTCCGGCAGAGCAGTGCAGTACCGGATCAAGTGTCTGGTACTGCCTGTTTCCGGTCGATCCATTACGGTCGACACGAACGTGTACGTACCGGAGGAGTCGACGTCATGCCCGCCATCCCCGCCGCCTCCGTCGCCAACCTCCGTGACCTGGGCGGTCTGCCGCTCGCAGCCGGGCGTTCCGTCCGCCCCGGACTCGTCCTGCGTTCCGCCCACCTCGACCGGCTCGACCCGGCCGAGCCGGCCGTGGCCGCGCTGGGGATCCGTACCGTCGTCGACCTCCGCACGGAGACCGAGCGCGCCGACCGGCCCGACCGGCTGCCCTCCGGGGCCCGGGGCATCGTCGCGGACGTGCTCGCCGACCACCTGGCCACCAGCGGACTGCCGCCCGCCGCCCGTCTCAAGGCGCTGCTCACCGACCCGGCACTCGCCGAGGAGCACCTCGGCGGGGGCCAGGTCCGGAAGGCCTTCGCCCGGACGTACCGGGCCTTCGTCTCCGGCGATTCGGCCCGCGCCGCCTACGGCACCCTCCTGTCCGAACTGGGCGCTCCGGACGCCGGTCCGCTGCTCTTCCACTGTTCTGCGGGGAAGGACCGGACGGGGTGGGCGGCGACGGTCGTCCTGTCGCTGCTCGGCGCCGACGAGGGGACCGCGCGGGAGGAGTACCTGTCGGTCAACACGGCTGTGCGGCAGGCGTTCGCACCGATGATCGAGGGTTTCACGGCCCAGGGCGGCGACCCCGACCTCGCGCTCGACCTGATCGGCGTCCTGCCGGAGTACCTGGACGCGGCGCTCGACGAAGTGGCGGTCCGGCACGGGTCGATGGAGCGGTACGTGCGGGAGGGGCTCGGGGTCCCGGACGAGGTGACGGCGCGGATCCGTGAGCGGCTGACGGTACGCGCGGGGTGAGCCGGCCGGGCCCGTGGGACGCGGCGGCCCCGTGCGGGCGCCGGGGTGACCATCGGAAGAATCGCTCGTTCTGCTGAACGTGAGCACCAAGGATCCCGTTCCCTCGCCCGTGGGCCCCGTCGACGTCGAGCAGGCCGAGGCCGCGCTCGTCGAGCGCTATCCGCGTCTCGTCCGCATCGCCTACCTCGTGCTGCCGCCGTCGCTCGGCCGCAACCGCCGGGTGCTGACCGCGCACGCGCTCGTCCAGCGTGCGCTGCCCCGCCGCCGGGTAGTGGGTCCGGCCGTGCCGGAGCCGCGGCTGTCGGAGGACGCGGTCGATCCCGGATACGCGTACGTACGGGGTGAGGTGCTGCGGCAGGCGCTGGTCGCGGGGCTGCCGTTGCGGCGCCTCGCGCTGCCGCGCCGGGCGCAGTTCCCGCCGTTGCTGCCGCACGTGTGGGGGCTGCGGCTCTTCCCCCGGGTGGGGGGCGCGGACGAACTCGCCCTGGACCAGCGGCTGTCCCGGCTCTCCGGGCCCGGCCGTGCGGCGTACGTCCTGCGGGGCCTGGAGCGCCAGGGCGACGCGGAGGTCCTGCGGGTGCTGAGGGCGGCGGGGGTGGAGGATCCGGCGTCGGCGCTGGCGGAGGCGGACGCGCTGGAGGACGGGCCGGAAACCGGGGCGGGGTGCTCGCCGGAGGGCACGTCCGGGGGCACGCCGGACGGGGCCCCCGCCGCTCCGGACCTCCCGTCGGCCGGGCGGCCGGGGGACGGCCGTACGGAGCGGGTCGCCGACGGCACCGACGGCGCACCCCGGACCGCGGCCGCCGGTGACGGTGCCCGCCCCGGCACCGCCTCCGGCGGTCGCGCTCCCTTCGCCCCCGGCGGCCGGCGCAGTGGCGTCTCCCTCCTCGAATCGGACGAGTTCGACCCCTGCGCGCTCCAGGCGCGCCCCACCGACCTGCTGCGGCGCCGGCAGCACGGGCGGGCCGGGGCCGTGGCCGTCGCCGCTTTGCTCGTCTGTGGGGCGCTGCTCGGGCTGCCGGGGGACGGGTGGGGCAGAAACGGTGCTGCCGCTCCCTCGTACGCCCGTAACCCCGCCGCCGAGGCCGCGCTCGACCCCGGGGCCCTCAAGCGGGTCGGGGCGGCCGTCTGGCCCGGCTCCACCCGGCAGGACTTCTCCGTGTGGCCCGCGCGCGGGGCGCTGACCGGGGACCGCGCGCTGCTGCGGCGGGCGCTCGCCGTCTGGGCGCGGCCCGGCCCGTCGGTGCGGTCCTCCGCCACGCCCGGGACGCCCGTGGGCCCGCCCATGGGACCGCCCCAGCTGCTCTTCGCCGGGGTGGTCGACGGGGCGCGGGTGGTCCTACTCCACGACGGGCTGCGGGCCGTGCGGTACGCGGAGCCCGTCGCGGGCACGGCCGGTGCCGCGCTCGACTTCGCGCGGACCGACGGAGCCGACGCCGTCGGCTCGGCCGCGCTCGTCCTGTCCCGCGCGGCCGGCAACGTCCGTTATCTGACGGCGCCCTGGGTGAGGGAGACGTCGGTACGGGATCTCCTGACGCCCGGTGAGGAGGCGAGGCCGCTGGGGCGGGACGCCGGTGGGGTGACCGAGCCGATGACGAGTCCCGCGCTCGCGACGGGCTGCACGCGCTGGAACACGCTCCAGGTGCGGGACGGTTCCGGACTCCGGATGCTCGCCGACCTCGGGGAGCTGGCGCCCGCCCGGCTCCTCTGGGGGCCGCCCGCCGCCCCCGCCGACGCCACGGGCCCGGAGGCGCGCCAGGCCTGGGCGCGGACCGCGTGCCAGCTGACGGCGGTACGGGCGCACGGCGTCCGGTCCGTGAACGCCTGGCGGTTCGCCCGCCAGCCCCTGCCCGAGGGAGCCGGGCGCGGCACCTGGCTGTGCACCCGCGCGGAGACCTGGCGCGGCACGGGCAGCCGGGTCCTCGCCCAGTTCCTGGTGCCGTCGCCCGCCGTGCCCGCCGCGCTCGCGGCCCGTTCCGAAGGGTCGCCCGCCTGCGGTGTGCGGGACCCCCGGGTCCTGGCGGGGGTGCTCTGGCAGGCCCCGAGCGGTGGCTGGTACGTGCTGGCGGCCGGGAGTCCGGACGTCACCGCCCTGGAGACCTCCGGCGGGGTGAGGGGCCGGTCCGACGGACCGCTGCTGGCCGTGAAGGCGGCGGCGGGGGCCCGGGCCGACCTCGACGGCACGCTGCAGGACGGGAGCCGGATGCGTGCCCTGAGGTGAGGCCGCCGGTCAGAAAGACGGTGCACCCCTCTGTTCCACCGCGCTACCCCTCAGTACATTGACGCCATGTCTAATACGCAGCCTGCACCGGTGGCGTCGGAGCACGTCGAGCTCAAGGCCCGCAAGGTCTCCTTCGACTGGGAGGAGACTCCGCTCCACTGGGTACCCGGCGATCCCTTCACCACGCACACCATCAACGTGCTGCACCTGCTGCTCCCGGCCGGCGAGCGCTGGTTCGTGCACGTCTACCAGCAGGCGCTGCCGTACATCACCGACGACCGGCTGCGCGCGGACGTCATCGGCTTCATCGGCCAGGAGGCCATCCACTCCCAGGCCCACGACGACGTCCTGCCCCACCTCCGCGAGCAGGGCCTCGACCCGACCCCGTACACCGCGCAGGTCGACTGGTTCTTCGAGAAGCTCCTCGGGGACCGGACCCTGCCGCCGGGCCGGCCGCGCCGCTGGTGGCTGATGGAGCGGGTCGCGATGATCGCCGCGATCGAGCACTACACCGCGTTCCTCGGCAACTGGGTGCTCAACGCCGACGCGCTCGACCGGGTCGGCGCCGACCCCACCATGCTCGACCTGCTGCGCTGGCACGGCGCGGAGGAGGTCGAGCACCGCTCGGTCGCCTTCGAGCTGTTCATGCACCTCGACGGCGGCTACCGGCGCCGCGCCCGCACCTGGGCGCTCGCCTTCTCCGCGCTCGTCTTCCTGTGGCAGCGGGGCGTCCGCTTCTTCATGGAGAACGACCCCACCCTCCTCGACGGCAAGGCCTCCATCGGCCAGTTCGTCCGCAAGGGCCGGCAGGGCGTGCTGCCCTCCACCCCCGACATGCTGCGCTCGATCCCCCGCTACCTCAGCCGCGCCTACCACCCCTCCCAGGAGGGCGACACCGCGCAGGCGATGGCCTACCTGGCCTCCTCCCCCGGCGCCAACGGAGGCCGCTGATGCCCCGGTTCACCACCGTCGCCCTCGTCGCCGGGGCCGCGCTGCTGGTCCGCCGCGCCGTCCGCGGCCGGATGACGACGGCCCCGCTGTGGCCGATGCCGGCCCTCGACGAGCCCGTCTCCGGATACGGCCGCGGCAGCACCGTCCCCCGCAAGGTCCTCGTCACCGCGCGCGCGACGCCGGCCGACGGGGTCGTCGAACTGCGCCTGGAGGGACGCGGACTGCCCGCCTGGCAGCCCGGCGCGCACGTCGACCTCGTCCTGCCCTCCGGGCTCGTCCGGCAGTACTCGCTCTGCGGCGACCCTGCCGACCCCACCGCGTACACCGTCGCGACCCGGCTGATCGAGAGCGGGCAGGGCGGCTCGCGCGAGGTCCACGAGCAGCTCCACGAGGGCGTGGAGATCGAGATCCGGGGCCCGCGCAACCGCTTCCCGCTCGTCGGCTCCCCCGCGTACGTCTTCGTCGCCGGCGGCATCGGCATCACGCCGGTCCTGCCGATGCTGCGCGCCGCCGAGGCGGCCGGGGCGGACTGGCGGCTCGTGTACTGCGGGCGCAGCCGCGCCACCATGCCGTACCTGGCGGAGATCGAGTCCCTCGGCCGGGCCGGCAAGCGGGTGACCGTCGTCGCGGAGGACGAGTCCGGCCACCCCGACCTGGGCTTCCTCGCCGGCGTACCGGCCGGGACCCCGGTCTACTGCTGCGGTCCCGACGGGCTCATGGAGGCCGTCGCGGCGGCGATGCCGGAGGGCCTGACCCCGCGCCTGGAGCGCTTCTCGGCCGTCGCGACGACCGGTGGCACGGCCTTCGAGGTCGAACTGCGCCGCTCCGGACGCACGGTGCGGGTGGCGGCGGACCAGTCGGTCCTCGCGGCGGTCCGCGAGGAGGTCCCCGGCCTCATGTACTCCTGCCGGCAGGGCTTCTGCGGAACCTGCCGGCAGGTCGTCCTGGAGGGCGATGTCGACCACCGGGACGATCTGCTCACCGAGGCCGAACGGGACGCCTCGATGCTGATCTGCGTCTCGCGCTGCGCGGGAGAGCGGCTCGTCCTCGACCTCTGAGGTCCGTGTGGTGTCCTGTCGGTCACGCCGCGAGCCCGGCCTGATCGACAGGCCTTACGGCAGGACCAGCCAGTCGAGGGCGAGCGCGGCGAGGAGGCCTCCCACCAGGAGCCAGGTGCCCAGCCGGGTGCGGCCGTTGCGGGAGAGCTCGATCACGATCCCGCAGAGGATCATCGCGAGTCCGTACACCCCGACGACCAGGACGGACGTCCGGCTCGCGAGGCGGATCACCAGGACGACGGCCATCGCGACGAGCAGCACGGAGGCGACGGCGACGCGGATGCGCCGCGCCTGCTTGGGCGTGAGGCCGTCGGCCGCTGGATCGTCGTCCTCGACGGCGGCGTCGTCCTCGTCGCGTTCGCCGTCGAGGGCGTCGTCGTCCCCGCGGCCGTCGGCGTCGTCGTCCGCCTCGTCGAGCTCTTCGTCCGCGGCGGCCTCGTCGGGAACCTTCGCCGCGGCCGTCCTCGGCCCCCCGGCGGAGGGCTTCTCGCGTACGGTGTCGGCCTCTTCGGCCTCGGGGGCCTCCGGGGCCTCGGTGGCCTTGACGGCCGGGGTGTCCTGGTCGGAAGCGCTCATGGGGCAGGAGCGTATCGGACGACGTTAGGCTGTTCGTATGACGACCGGGGTACGCCGCAGGATGGGCGTCGAGGAGCGCAAGCAGCAGCTGATCGGGGTGGCCCTCGAACTCTTCAGCCACCGCTCTCCCGACGAGGTGTCCATCGACGAGATCGCCGCTGCCGCGGGGATCTCGCGGCCGCTGGTCTACCACTACTTCCCCGGCAAGCAGAGCCTCTACGAGGCGGCGCTGCGGCGCGCGGCCGACGAGCTGGCGGCCCGGTTCGTGGAGCCTCCGCAGGGGCCGCTGGGGGCCCGGCTGTTGCGGGTGATGGGCCGGTTCTTCGACTTCGTCGACGACCACGGTCCGGGATTCGCGGCGCTGATGCGCGGCGGGCCCGCGGTGGGTTCCTCCACGACGAACGCGATGATCGACGAGGTGCGGCACGCCGCCTACGTGCAGATCCTCGCCCACCTCGAGGTCGAGAAGCCCTCGGCCAGAATCGAGTTGGTCGTGCGTTCCTGGGTGTCGCTCGCCGAGTCGACGGCGCTGATCTGGCTGGACGGCCGCCGGGTCCCGCGCGCCGAGCTGGAGTTGCAGCTCGTGCACGACTTCGGGGCTCTCGCCGCGGTGAGTGCCGCGTACGACGAGGACATGGCGGCGATCCTGGTCGGCATCCTCGCGGACGAGCCGGCCGACGGCCCCTTCGGGGAGCTGGTGGCCCGGCTCGTCGCACTGGTGCCCGCGGTCACGCCCGAGGCGCCCTCCGTACCCGGTCAGCGACTGCGGTAGGACGCCTCCAGGTCGCGGACCTCGACCGAGAGACGCACCCCGTCGGGCGCCTTCACGTACTCCGGCAGGAGGGCGAGGACGGCCTCCGCGAGGCGCCCCTTGAGCGCGTCCGTACGGCCCGTCAGCAGGGCGATCTCGACGTGGACGAGGACCTCCTCGGCGGCGCCGTCCCCGACGACCGTCTCGTCGACCTCGCGGAAGCGGGTCTTGCAGGCGCCGAGCGTCGTGTCGACCGTCTCGACGACGAGCGGGTGCAGGGCGCGCGCGAAGCCGCGCCGGTCGAGGGACGCGGAGTGTTCGACGGTGATCTGCGGCATGGGGTACTCCCGGCCAGAGGGATACGACTGTCGGATGGTGTGGCCACACCCTTACGGTGATCGCCATGACGGCACAAGTGACCTTCCGGCAGGCGGACACCCGCGACGTGGACCTGCTGGCGGGAATGTACGACGGCGCGGCCCGCTGGATGCTGCGGAACGGGATCGACCAGTGGAAGCCCGGCGGGAAGAGCGCCGCCCACTTCCGTGCGCGCGTCGCCGCCGGTGAGGTGTGGCTGGCGTACCACGACGGCCTCGCCGTCGGCGCCTACGAACTGTGGTGGGAGGACGAGCAGGCCTGGGGCCCGCAGCCGCCGGTCGCCGGGTACGTCCACCGGCTGATGACGGACCGGGGATCCGCGCCCGCCGGGACCGGCCGGGCGCTGCTCGCGCACGCGGAGGGCCGTGTCGCGGCGGGCGGGAGGCGGGTGGCCCGGCTGGACTGTCTGTCGGACAACCCGCGGCTCCGCACGTACTACGAGGCCGCGGGGTACCGTGCCGTCGGCGAGGAGCCGGGGAAGCTCGCCGCCGACGGCACGCGCTACGGGGTGACCCTGATGGAGCGGTCGCTCACCCCGGGGGCCGTCACTTCGCCTTGAAGACCGCCACCGTCCGCGCCGGGACCGTGAAGGTGCCCGAACCCGGCTCGTAGGACGACGCCTTCACGACCGTGTCGGAACCGTTCGCCTGCACCGGGTGCAGGGCGTACGCCGTCCCGGCCGGGCCGGAGACCCGCTGCGTCTGCTCCCGCGGGCTCGCGTTGAAGACCACCACCAGGTCGCCCAGGCGCATCGTGATGACGCCCGGGGTCTCCTCGGGGCCCGAGAGCGGGAACGACAGGGCGTCCTGCACCCGGCCCGCGGTCGCGAGGGAGAAGGCCGGCTCGGTGGTGCGGATCTTCTGGAGGTCGCGGTACGCGGCGGAGGCGCCGTCGATCTGTCCGCAGCCGGCGTTCAGAGCCGGGTTCGCCAGGAGCGGCTTGCCGTAGCCCCACTTGGCCTTGTTGTCGGGGGCCGGCGGGAGGCCGCGGCCGAAGCCGTTGCCGTCGCGGCAGTCCCAGTGGATGGCGTTGAACCAGTCGCCGCTGTCGTAGGAGTTGCGGTCCAGGGACTTGGAGCGCAGCAGGTCCGAGCCGGCCTGGGAGAGCGCCGGGCCCTGCGACAGGGTCGCGGTGGCCAGGGCGAGGACCTGCATCCGGGCCCGGTCGGCGGCCGGCGTGCCCGCCGGGAGCTTGAAGGCGAGCGCGTCGTAGAGGGTCTCGTTGTCGTGGGCGTCGGCGTAGGCGAGGGCCTCGCCGGGTGCGGCGGCGTACCCGGCGGGGGCGCCGTTGTAGTCGACCTGGCTGCCCTTGACCGTACGGCCGGAGGTGTCGGTGAAGGAGTAGTCGGCGAGGTTGCCGGTCAGGCCGACCTTGATGAGGTCCTGGTAGTGGAGGAGGCGGGCCTTCTGCTGCTCCGGGGTGCCGTTGGCGGTGGAGGTGTTGGGGTCGGTGAAGAGGCCGCTGGCGAAGCCCTGGACACCGGGGTCCTCGTCGAAGGGGCCGCCGCCGCGCACGGCGTCGCGGGCCCGGTCGGAGAAGGTCGCGACGCCGGTGCCGGCCATGTTCTTCTGGGTGGCCTGGACGAAGCGGGCGTCGTCGGCGATCTCGCCGAAGTTCCAGCCCTCGCCGTAGAGGATGATCGCCTTGCCGTCGACGCCGTCCTCGGCGAGGGTCAGCTCGTCGAGAGCCTTGCGGACGGCGAGGATGTTGTCCTTGGGGTGGTGGCCCATGAGGTCGAAGCGGAAGCCGTCGACCTTGTAGTCCTTGGCCCAGGTGACGATCGAGTCGACGACGAGCTTGCCCATCATCGCGTTCTCGGGCGCGGTGTTGGCGCAGCAGGTGGAGTTGGCGACGGTGCCGTCGGCCTGGAGGCGCTGGTAGTAGCCGGGGACGATCCGGTCGAGGACGGACTTGTCGGACTGTCCGGCGGCGACGGTGTGGTTGTAGACGACGTCCATGACGGTGCGCAGGCCGTCGCCGTTGAGGGCCTGGACCATCTGCCGGAACTCGACCGTGCGGCGGGTGCCTTCGGGGTCGGTGGCGTAGGAGCCCTCGGGGACGGTGTAGTGCAGCGGGTCGTAGCCCCAGTTGTAGGCGTCCTCGGCCGCGGCGGCGGCCACGCAGGCCTGCTGCTCCTCGGAGTCGGGGGCGTAGACCTTGAGGTCGCAGGCGGGCTCGGTCCGGTCGGACTTCTTCTCGGGGATGGTGCCGATGTCGAAGGCCGGGAGGAGGTGGACGTAGGAGGTGCCGGAGGCGGCGAGGTCGCGCAGGTGCTGCGAGCCCTTGCTCGCCTTGTCCGTGAAGGCGAGGTAGGTGCCCCGGTGGTCGGCCTTCGCCGTCGGGTCCGCGACGGAGAAGTCGCGGATGTGGAGTTCCTGGATCTGGGCGTCGCGCAGCGGGACCGCGGCCGGCTTCTTCAGGCCGCGCCAGCCGGCGGGGGCGAGCTTCGGGTCGGTGAGGTCGACGGCGAGGCTGCGGGTGGAGTCGGTGGTGAGGGCGGTCGAGTAGGGGTCGGTGACCTTGTTGGTGACGACCTTCTGGACGGTGGGGGCCCAGACCTTCACGACGTAGCGGTACGGCTTGCCCGTCCAGGACTTGGGGCCGGTGGCGGACCAGACCCCGGAGGTGTCGTCGCGCCGCATGGGCACGGTGCGGCCGTCGAGTTCGAGGGCGACGGACCGCGCGGTGGGGGCCCATACGGAGAGGCCGACCGTGCCGCCGCGGAAGACGGGGCCGAGTGCGGCGCCGGTGGCCTTCCTCGCGTACAGGTCGTCGAGGACTCCGGCGGTCTGCACGCCGGTGGCGGCGAGCAGGGCGCCGTTGGCGGCGCGCTGGGTGGCGACGAGCTGGCCGCGCAGGGAGTCGCGGACGCGGTCGGTGTCGCGCGGGTCGACGGTGAAGGCGGGGTACTCCTCGAGGTGCGGGTACTTCGCCTTCTGGGCGTCGGTGAGGGCGGTCTGGTTGAGCCGGAGCCACCGGCCCTCGGTGTTCAGGGCGCCGTCGGTGACGGTGATCCCGCCGTCCTCGGCGTACACCAGCTGCTGGCTGGTGGCCTCGGTGGCCTTGACCTTCCAGACGACGGTGTTCCGGTCGATCCACTGGGCCTCGGCCTTGCCGAGGTCGAGGTTCGGGGCGCCGCCGACGGTCGGGAGGAGGTACTTGGGCTGTCCGGAGAGCATCCAGACCTCGTGGCCGAGGCTCGCCAGGTCGAGGGACTGGTCGGTGGGCAGGTCCTTCTCGTCGCCCTTGTGGAGGATGTACGAGAGGGAGCTCGCGCCGTCGGTGAGGGGGACCTCGTAGACGGCGCCGTAGGCGTCGAAGCGGACCGGCAGGAGGGGCTTGGACCAGTCGGTGGGCTGGGCGGCGCCGGTCCAGGTGTGGAGGCCCCAGCCGTCGTAGTTCCCGTCGGCGCGCTGGTAGTGGAGGACGGCCTTGGTCCGGTCCGGGGTGGCGGGGGCCGGGGCGGTGTCGGACTGGCCGTCCTGGCCCTGGGTGATCCAGACCTCGCCGGTGCGGCCGAGGTCGACGGTGCGCTGCGGGCCGTCGGCGGTGCCGTTCTTCTCGACGGTGTACGTGACGGTGGACGCGCCTTCGGGGACCTTGACCCAGGCGAAGGCGCCGTGGGCGTCGCGGCCGGTGAAGGCGGCTTCCTGGCCGGCGCCCTTGAGGGTCCAGCCGTCGTAGTTCCCGTCCTCGCGCCGGTAGTGGACGACGGCGTGGGCGCGCTCGACGGCGACCGGCTTCGCGGGCGCGGGGGCCTGTCCCGCGGTGCTCGCGGCGGTGGCGCTCGCGGTGCGGCCGGCGCTGTCGACGACGACGGCCTTGTAGCGCAGGGCGGTGCCGGCGGGGGCGGTGACGTGCTGGGTGACCTTGTAGGGGGCGTGGTCGGCGGTGCCGAGGGTCTGCCAGCGGCCGTTGCCGGTCTGGGCGGCGAAGACGACGCGGTTGAGGCCGCCGCCGCTGACGTCGGCGGTGAGCTCGACGGTGCCGGTGGCTCCGGCTTCGGGGGCCTTGAGGCTGACGGACGGCTTCACGGCGGGGGCCGGGAGCGGCTTGTCGGCCTTGAGGACGAGGAAGGAGAGGGCCGGGACGGTGACGGTGACCTTGCCGTGCGCGGCGGTCACGGCTCCCTGGCCGCCGTACAGGGCACGGAGGTTCGCCGAGTCGACGGGGACGGTGACCGTCTTCGCGGTGGTGGCGCTGTTGCCGGCGACGAGGTACTCGGTGCGGGTCCTGGTGTCCGTACGGGAGAAGGCGTAGACGGAGCCCTCGGCGTACCGTTCCTGCTGGACGCCGTCGCGGAGCGCCGGGTTGTCGCGGGTCAGCTTCGACAGGGCGGCGACGGACCTGTACACCGGGTGCGTGGGGTCGTACGCGTCGGTGGCGTGGGTGCGGTCGGTGCCGATCTGGTCGTCGTCGAGGTAGTCGGCGGTCCTGGAGGCGAAGAGGGTCTGGCGGGCGTCCTTGTCGCCGCCGGGGCCGGTGAAGCCCTGCTCGTCGCCGTAGTAGATCACCGGGTTGCCGCGGGACAGGAACATCAGCTCGTTGGCGAGGGTGGCCCGGCGGACGAGTTCGGTGTCGGAGGCGTTCGGGTTGTCCTGCTTGAGGAAGGTGCCGATGCGGCCCATGTCGTGGTTGCCGAGGAAGGTCACCTGCTCGTAGGCGTTGGCCTTGTCGGTGGTGTACCGGTAGTCCTCGGCGAAGACCTTGGCGAGCCGGTCGGCTCCGGCGCCCTGGGAGGCGAAGGCGCGGGCGGCGTCCTGGAAGGGGAAGTCGAGGGTGGCGTCGAGCCGGCCCCGGGTGACGTACGGGGAGGTGACGGTGGTGTCGGCGGAGTAGACCTCGCCGAACATGAAGAAGTCCTCGCGGCCCTGCTTCTCGGCGTAGGCGTCGAGGGCGGTGGCCCACTGGGTCCAGAAGTCGAGGTCGACGTGCTTGACGGTGTCGATGCGGAAGCCGTCGATCTTGAAGTCGCGGACCCACTTCTCGTAGATCCTCCGCATGCCGTCGACGACCTCGGGGCGCTCGGTCCACAGGTCGTCGAGGCCGACGAAGTCGCCGTACTCGGCGGACTCGCCGGCCCAGGTGGAGTCGCCCCTGTTGTGGTACATCGTGGGGTCGTTGAGCCAGGCCGGGACCTTGGTGTCCGCCTTCTCGGTGGAGACCGCGGGGGTGTACGGGAAGGAGTCCCGGTCGACCTTGCCGACGGCGTCCCGGTCGTCGAAGGGGCGGCCGTCCTTGTCGAGGTACGGGTAGGCACCCTTGGGGCGGTAGCCGTACTTCTGCTCGGCGTAGTCGACGGTGTCCGCGGTGTGGTTGGTGATGACGTCGAAGAAGACCTTCATGCCCTTGCGGTGGGCGGCCGCGATCAGCTTCTCCAGGTCCTCGTTGGTCCCGAAGTGCGGGTCGACCTGGGTGAAGTCGGTGATCCAGTAGCCGTGGTAGCCGGCGGAGGCGTCCTTTCCCTCCCCCTGCACGGGCCGGTTCTTGAAGATCGGCGCCATCCAGATGGCGGTGGTGCCGAGGCCCTTGATGTAGTCGAGCCGCTCCGTGAGGCCCTTGAGGTCGCCGCCCTGGTAGAAGCCCTTGTCGGTGGGGTCGAAGCCGGTCTGCGTCCGGCTGCCGGTGAGGCCGCCCCGGTCGTTGGAGGTGTCGCCGTTGGCGAACCGGTCGGGCAGGACGAAGTAGAACTGCTCGCGGGTGAGGTCCTGGCGGGCGGGCTCGGCCGCGAGCGCCCGGTCGGAGGGCGGGGCCGGGGGCCTGGGCGCGGCGGCCGCGGGGACGGCCGGCACGAGGGCGGCGCACAGGGCGGCGGCCAGTGCGACCGCCGTTCGCTTGCGTGTCACGGGGGTGCTCCCTGGAGGAGGGACGGGGTACGGGTACGGGTGGGAGGGCCGCCCCGGTGGGGCGGCCCTGGGGAGGAGACGAGGTCAGCTGCGGAAGGTGTCGTTCAGCGTGATCAGGCCGGAGGCGGGGACGGTCGCGGTGCGGTTGGCGCCGGACTCCCAGGTGACGTTTCCGGCGGCGTCCTTGCGGAGGTACTTGTACTCGAAGGCCGTTCCGGCGGGCAGGCCGACGGTCAGCTTCCAGACGGGGTACGTGGCCGGGTCGAGCTTGCGGGCGGCGGCCGGGGACCAGCCGCCGAGCTCGGCGCGGTTGCCGGTGACGTAGATGTCCTGGCCGACCACGGTGGTGGCGGTGGCGTTGAAGGACGCGCCCGGGGTGGCGGGCGGGGTCATCGGCGGCGGTGTCGTCGGTGGCGTGGTCGTGCCGGAGCCGCAGTTCATCGCGTTCGCGTGCAGGGCCAGGGCGGTGTTGGCGCCGAGGGTGGCCGTGAACTGGCCCGATCCGTTCACCGTCACGGGCGTGTTCGACTGAACGTCGCAGTAGGTGCCGGCGGGCAGCGAGGTCTGGAAGGTGCGGGTGAGCGCCGAGGTCTCGTGGTTGATGGCCACGTACGCCTTGGTGCCGCGGCCGAACGCGATCGCGTTGCCGCCGTTGTCCCACCAGCCGGTGACGGCCTGTCCGCGCGCGGTGTTGCGGAAGGCGACCATGGAGGAGATCTCGCGCCAGGCGTGCTGGCACTTCCAGCCGTCGGTGTAACAGGCGTTGACCTGGCCGCCGTTGGGCGGTCCGGCGTCCTTGTCGGTCCACTCGTAGCCGGAGTGGACGTCCGGGGAGCCGTAGGGCCAGGCGAGCGCGAAGACGGAGGCGAGGGTGTAGTTCGCGCCGTCCTTGTAGGAGAGGGTGTCGCCGCCGCGCTCGGTGTCGTGGTTGTCGACGAAGACGCCGGCCTGGCCGGAGGGCATGTAGCCCCAGGCCTCGCCGAAGTTCTTGAGGTAGGCGAGCTTCTCGTTCTGCAGGACGCGCTTGAGGTCGCGGGCGTAGCGGAACTCCTGGACGTCTCCGCTGCCGAGGTACTCGCTCGGGGAGACGGCCTCGCCGGCGCCGTGGATGGCCTCCTGCTTCCAGTACACGCCGGGGTTGGTGAGCCGCGACTTGATGTTGGCGAGGTCGGCGGCCGGCATGTGCTTGGCGGCGTCGATGCGGAAGCCGTCGACGCCGAGGGAGAGCAGGTCGTTGAGGTAGCCGGCTATCTTCCCGCGGACGTGGTCCTCGCCGGTGTCGAGGTCGGGGAGCTGGACGAGTTCGCAGTTCTGGACGTTGCCGCGGTCCTGGTAGTTGGAGATCGAGGAGCGGCAGTCGTCCATGTCGGAGCCGGAGTACAGGCCCGGGTAGTCGTACTTGGAGAACGGGGTCCCGCCCGTTCCCGTGCCGGAGCCGTTCGCCATGTGGTTGACGACGGAGTCGGCGACGACCTTGACGCCGGCCGCGTGGCAGGTGTCGATCATGTTCTTGAAGGCGGTGCGGTCGCCGAGACGTCCGGCGATCTTGTAGCTGACGGGCTGGTACGAGGTCCACCACTGGCCGCCCTGGAGGTGTTCCTGGGGCGGGGAGACCTGGACGTATCCGTATCCGGCGGGGCCGAGGCGGTCGGTGCATTCCCGGGCTATCGAGGCGAAGTTCCACTCGAACATCACCGCGGTGACGTCCTTCTCGCCGGGCGGGGCGGCCTGCGCCGGGGCGTTTCCCGTGACGGCCACAGCGGCGGCTCCCGCCACGAGGGCGAGTGCAGCGGCCACGGTTCTTCTGGCCATGATTCCTCCTGCTGACTTCACTGTCGCAAGAAGCTGCCGAAAATTTCAGCAACTGTTTTCAGCCGTGACCGTACGAGTGCCCCGACGCCCGGTCAACCCTCCGGACACCACAACGCAAGTTGTTACGCAAGGACTTGCGGCAGCCCGGCGCGGGCGGGCGGCTGCGCCGTGGAGCCGCGGACCACCAGCTCCGGCTGGAAGACGAACTCCGTGCGCTGGACGGGATTTCCCTCGATCTCCTCCAGGAGCGCGCCGACGGCCGCCGTCGCCATCGCCTGGACGGGCTGGCGCACGGTGGACAGCGGAGGGCTGGTGAAGGCGATGAGCGGCGAGTCGTCGAAGCCGACGACGGAGACGTCCCCGGGCACGTCGAGGCCCCGGGCACGGACGGCACGGATCACGCCGAGCGCCATCAGGTCGGAGCCGCAGACGATGCCGGTGCAGCCCTCGCCGAGCAGGATGTCGGCGGCCGCGTGCCCGCCCTCGACTCCGAAGAGCGTGGGTCTGATGAACCGTTCCGCGTCGGCGCGCTCCACGCCGAGGAGCTCGTACAGCTCGGCGGTGAAGCCCTCGGCCTTGCGGCGCGAGGGCACGTAGCGGGTGGGGCCGATGGCGAGACCGATGCGCTCGTGCCCCAGCTCCACCAGGTGCCGCACGGCCATCCGCGCCGCGGCCCGGTCGTCCGGGGAGACGAAGTTGGCGTCGATGTGCTCGTTGTAGCCGTTGATGAGGACGTACGGCACGCCCCGGGCGGTCAGCCGGGCGTAGCGGGCCGGGTCGGCGGAGGCGTCCGCGTGCAGCCCGGAGAGGAAGACGATGCCGGCCACCCCGCGCTCCACGAGCTGCTCGACGAGCTCGTCCTCGGTGGCGCCGCCGGGCATCTGGGTGCAGAGCACCGGGGTGTAGCCGTGCCCGGCGAGGACCTGCTCGACGACCTGCGCGAACGCCGGGAAGATCGGGTTGGTCAGCTCGGGGACGACGAGCCCGACGAGCCCCGCGCTGCGGCGTTTCAGCCGCACGGGACGCTCGTACCCGAGCACGTCGAGCGCCGCGAGCACCTTGTGCCGGGTCGCGCCGGCCACCCCCGCCTTGCCGTTGAGGACCCGGCTGACGGTGGCCTCGCTGACCCCGGACTGGGCCGCGATGTCCGCGAGCCGCGGGGCGCCGTTCCCGGCGCCCCGCGGCAGGGGGATCGTCACACCGCCCACCAGGCGGTCGAGTCGGCGGGCAGGACCGCCTCGTCGTCGACGATGGTGATCTCCTCGTTGGAGAGAAGGAACCGGCCGGGCAGCGGGACGGAGATGGCCCGGCCGGTGGTGTTGGCGATGCAGGCGAAGCCGTCGCGACGGAAGGAGAGCACACCCTCGGGTGCCTCCAGCCACTCGACGGCCTCGCCCGCACCGAGTCCGGGCTGCGCCCGCCGCACGGCGAGGGCGCTGCGGTACAGCTCCAGGGTGGAGCCGGGGTCGCCGGTCTGCGCCTCGACGCTCAGGCCGCCCCACGTGGGGGGCTGCGGCAGCCAGGAGCCGCCCGCGCCGAAGCCGTACGAGCCGCCCTCGACGGTCCACGGGATCGGGACCCGGCAGCCGTCGCGGAAGCCGTCCTGGCCGGACGCCCGCCAGAACGACGGGTCCTGGCGGACCTCGTCGGGCAGGTCGGTGACGTCGGGCAGGCCGAGCTCCTCGCCCTGGTAGACGTACGCCGAGCCGGGGAGCGCCAGCATCAGCAGGGTGGCGGCGCGGGCCCGGCGCAGGCCGAGTGCGCGGTCGCCGGGCTCGCGGAGCTGGGTACCGAGGCCCGCCGGGTTGGCGAAGCGGGTGGCGTGCCGGGTGACGTCGTGGTTGGAGAGCACCCAGGTGGTGGGCGCGCCGACCGGGCGCATCGCCTCCAGGGAGTCGTCGATCACGCGGCGCAGCTCGGCGGCGTCCCAGTGGGTGCCCAGGTACTGGAAGTTGAAGGCCTGGTGCATCTCGTCGGGGCGCACGTAGTTCGCGGTGCGGTCGACGGTCGGGGTCCAGGCCTCGGCGACGAGGACACGCTCGCCGTCGTACTCGGAGAGCACGTTCCGCCAGGAGCGGTAGATCTCGTGGACGCCGTCCTGGTCGAAGAAGGGCATGACGTCGTTGCCGAGCAGCTTCAGCTGGTCGTGGGCGCCGAGGTCGGGCAGGCCCTCCGCCTTGACGAGGCCGTGGGCGACGTCGACGCGGAAGCCGTCGACGCCCATGTCGAGCCAGAAGCGCAGGATCGAGCGGAACTCGTCGCGGACGGCGGGGTGTTCCCAGTTGAAGTCGGGCTGCTCCGGGGCGAAGAGGTGGAGGTACCAGTCGCCGGGGGTGCCGTCCGGGTTGTCCGTGCGGGTCCAGGCGGGGCCGCCGAAGATGGACTCCCAGTCGTTGGGCGGCAGTTCGCCGTTCTCGCCCTTGCCGGGGCGGAAGTGGTAGCGCTCGCGCAGGACCGAGCCGGGGCCCTCGCGCAGCGCGCGCTGGAACCACTCGTGCTGGTCGGAGGAGTGGTTGGGGACCAGGTCGACGATGATGCGCAGGCCCAGGGCGTGGGCGTCGCGGATCACGGCGTCGGCGTCGAGGAGCGAGCCGAACATGGGGTCGATGGCCCGGTAGTCGGCGACGTCGTATCCGGCGTCGGCCTGCGGCGAGGCGTAGAACGGGGAGAGCCAGACGGCGTCGACGCCGAGGTCCTTGAGGTACGGCAGCCGGCCGCGGATCCCCTCCAGGTCGCCCATGCCGTCGCCGTTGCCGTCGGCGAAGCTGCGCGGGTAGACCTGGTAGATCACCGCGTCTCTCCACCAGCCCGTGTGCGTGCCG
Organism: Streptomyces sp. NBC_00691; assembly: GCF_036226665.1. Lineage (NCBI taxonomy): Bacteria > Bacillati > Actinomycetota > Actinomycetes > Kitasatosporales > Streptomycetaceae > Streptomyces > Streptomyces sp. NBC_00691. The sequence continues at coordinate 2,454,732 of NZ_CP109007.1, forward strand.
GTGGTCGGGGCGTCGGCCGGGGTGGCGAGATGCTGGGTCATGTCTTCCCTGGGAGGTAAGGAGGCGCGTACAGAGGTGCGTGCAGAGGGCGGGCTCAGGGCCGTCAGCCCTTGACGGCACCGGCGGACATGCCGGTGACGAGGTGGCGCTGGGCGAAGAGGAACACCAGGGCGGCGGGGATGGCGATGAGCACGGAGGCCGCGGCCATGGGGCCCCACTGGGCGCCGTACTGGTTGACGAACTTCTGGAGTCCGCCGGCCAGCGTGAGGTTCTCGTCGCCGACCATGAAGGCGGAGGCGTAGGCGACCTCGCCCCAGGCGGTGATGAACGAGTAGAACGCGGTGACCGCGATGCCCGGCTTGGCGAGCGGCAGGATCAGCCGCCAGAACGTGCCGAACGGGGTGAGGCCGTCGACGTAGCCGGACTCGTCGATCTCGCGCGGGATGGTGTCGAAGAAGCCCTTCATCATCCACGCGCAGAACGGGACGGCGATGGTCAGGTAGGTGATGACCAGGCCGGCCGGCTGATTGAGCAGGCCCATCGACGCCATGATGTTGTAGATCGGCACGATCAGGACGGCGACCGGGAACATCTGGGTGATGAGCAGCGTCCACATCAGGCCGCGCTTGCCGGGGAAACGGAAGCGGCTGACGGCGTAGCCGGTGGTGGCGGAGATGAAGACGCCGATGACCGTGGTGAGACCGGCGACGAGCAGCGAGTTGGCGAACCAGGTGAGGAACGGGGTGTCGTTCAGCAGGTTCGTGTAGTTCTCGAGCGTCGTCTCCTTGAAGAAGTCCGTGGTGATCGCGTACTTGGCCGGCTTGAGCGAGGTCAGCAGGACCCACAGCACGGGGAAGACGGCGATCACGGACGCCACGATCAGGGTGACGTGCAGGGCGACCGAGGCGAGCGGCGAACGGCGTCCGCGGAGCGGCGTGTTGGCGACGGCCTGGGGGGTGGGGGTCGTGGTCGTCACCAGACTTCTCCCTGCTTGCGGAGGACTCGCCGGTAGACCGCGGCGAAGAGCATCAGGAGGACCAGGATGAGCACGCCCCAGGTGGAGGACTGGGCGAAGTCGCGCGGACTGACCTCGAAGGAGAACTTGTACGCCTGGGTGACGAGGATCTGGGTGGCCTCGCCGGGCCCGCCCCGGGTGAGCAGGAAGATCACCGGGAACATGTTGAAGGTCCAGATGGTGGAGAGCAGGATCACCGTCGTCGACACCGAGCTGAGGCCGGGCATGGTGATGTGCCGGAACCGCTGCCAGGCATTGGCGCCGTCCATCTCCGCGGCCTCGTACAGCTCGCCGGGGATGGACTGGAGCCCGCCGAGGAGGGCGACCATCATGAACGGCACGCCGAGCCAGACGTTGACGAGGATGACCGAGAACTTGGCCCAGGTGGGGTCGTTCAGCCACGGGACGGCGTCGATGCCGCCGCCCGCGAGGATCTTGTTGAGGAGACCGTTGTCCTGGTTGTAGAGGAAGCGCCAGGCGAAGACGGAGACGAAGCCGGGCACGGCCCAGGGCAGGATCAGCAGCAGCCGGTAGAAGGAGCGGCCGGCGATCTTGCGGTTGAGGACGTTGGCCAGGGTCAGGCCGAGCGCGAAGGTGACCGAGACGCAGGACACCGTCCACAGCAGGGTCCAGCCCAGGGTGGAGAGGAACTGGCCGCCGGTGAGCGCGTCGGTGTAGTTGTCGAGGCCGACGAACTCGTAGGTGGCCGGGATCTCGTTGACGCCGATCGACCGCGCGACGTTCCGCTCATTGGCGTCGGTCAGCGACAGGTAGATGCCGCGGACCAGCGGATAGCCGATGATCACCGCGATCACGATCGTCACCGGGGCGATCATCGCCCAGGCGTACCAGTGGGTGGCGAGGGAGCGCTTCCTGACGCTCCTGCGCTTGCCAGTTCCGCGGCTCCGGCCGCGGGCGACGCTGTCGCCCGCGGCCTTCACCACCGACTGGCTGGGGGTGTCCACAGCCATCAGCCGGCCTGCCCTTCCTGTTACTTCCAGTCCTTCAGGAGCTTGCGGTAGGCGTCGCCCGTCGCCTTCGCTCCCGCGTCCGGGGTGGTCTGGCCGGTGAGGACCTTGGTGTACTCGGTGACGAGCGGCGCGAAGAGGCTGCCGGTCTCCGGGATCCAGGGGCGCTCGACGGCCTTGTCGACGACCGGCTTGAAGAAGCCGATCATCTCGTTGGTCGCGACGTCCGGCTTGATGTAGACGGACTCTCGCGTCGGGAGCAGGCTGAGCTCCTTGGCGACCGTCGCCTGGGTCTCGGCCGAGGTCATGTACTCGGCGAAGGCGTAGGAGGCGTCCAAGTTCTTGGAGCCCGCGTAGACGGCGAGGTTGTGACCGCCCTGCGGGGCGCCCTGGCCGGCCGAACCGGCGGGGACCGGGGCGATGCCCAGGTTCGCCTTGTCGGCGAACTCCTTGCCCGCGTAGGTGTCGGAGACGGCCCACGGGCCGTTGATCATCATCGCGACCTTGCCTTCCTTGAAGGCGGTCTGCATGTTGTTCCAGCCGTCGGTGGCATCGGTCTTGGCGGCACCGGAGTCCACCAGGTCCTTGACGACCTTGAAGCCCTTCACGCCGGCCGGGTTGTCGACGGTGATCTGCTTCTTCTCGGCGTCGACGAGGTCGCCGCCCTCGCCGTAGAGGAAGGAGAGGAACCAGTAGGCGTCGTCGCCGCGCAGGTAGAGGCCGGGGTTGCCGGTCTTCTGCTTGATCTTGGCGGAGACGGTCTTGAGCTCGTCGATGGTCTTGGGGACCTCGACGCCGGCCTCCTTGAAGATCTTCTTGTTGTAGAAGATGCCCATGGAGTCGATGACCTGCGGGACGGCGTAGGTCTTGCCGTTGTACTTCGTGGAGGCGGCAGCCTGCTCCAGGAAGTCGTCCGCGTCCTTGAGGGCCGCAGTGCCGTCGAGCGGCGCGAGGTAGCCGAGGTCCGCGAACTCGGGGGTCCAGGCGACCTCGGAGCGGATGACGTCGGGGGCACCGGAGCCGGACTGCGCGGCGTTCTTGAACTTGTTCTGCGCGTCACCGAACGGCACGTTCACGTACTTGACGGTGACCTTCGGGTGCTTCTTCTTGAAGTCCTCGGCGACCTTCTTGAAGACCTTGTCTTCGGAGCCGACCGTGGAGGTGTCCCACCAGGTCACCGTGCCGGAGAGCTCGCCCGAGCTCTTCGAGCCGCCGTCCGAACCGCCGTCGCTCCCGCACGCCGCCAGGGTCACGCCCAGGGCCGCGACCAGCGCGGTGGCCGCTATGCCACGCCGCATGTGAACTCCTTCAATGGATCCCGGGGGGACGAGGGGCTGGAACCTTCCTCATGCGACCGCTCCCTCGCGGCGCTCCGGGTTGCCAGGAACGTAACAGGGATGAAAACGAGCCGAAAGACCTTGCGAGAACTTTCTGCAAGGACCGGGGATCGTTACATCCGCGTGTCCCGAAGGTTGCCGTCGAATCGCTTGACACCAGCTGACACACGCCCCTCGCGCGCCGTACGGCCCCGCGCGCACGCCCCGGGCACACCACGCACGCCCCGCAAATCCTGCAAGAGCTTGCGGAGTGGCTTGCATCACCCGCACCTCACCCGTGCGGTGTGCAACACGCCCCGTGACCGGTACAGTCCATCCTCATGACCGCGCGGCTCTCCGACATCGCAGCCCAGGCGGGGGTCAGTGAGGCCACAGTCAGCCGCGTGCTCAACGGCAAGCCCGGTGTGGCCGGGGCCACCCGTGAATCCGTCCTTGCCGCGCTCGACGTGCTCGGCTACGAGCGGCCCGTACGACTGCGCCAGCGCAGCGCGGGCCTCGTCGGCCTCATCACCCCCGAACTGGACAACCCGATCTTCCCCGCGCTCGCGCAGGTCATCGGGCAGGCCCTGACCCGGCAGGGGTACACCCCGGTGCTCGCCACCCAGACCCCCGGCGGGTCCACCGAGGACGAGCTCACCGACATGCTGGTCGAGCGGGGCGTCGCCGGCATCATCTTCGTCTCCGGACTGCACGCCGACACCACCGCCGACATGACGCGCTACGACCAGCTGCGCGGCAAGGGTGTCCCGTACGTCCTCCTCAACGGCTTCTCCCCCAAGGTGCAGGCGCCCTTCGTCTCCCCCGACGACCGGGCCGCGATGCGGCTCGCGGTGACGCACCTGGCCGCGCTCGGGCACACCAGGATCGGGCTCGCCGTCGGGCCGAAGCGGTTCGTGCCGGTGCTCCGCAAGATAGAGGGCTTCCAGCAGGGTATGCAGGAGCGGCTCGGCCTGGGGTTCGAGGAGTCCGAGGAGCTGATCCAGCACTCCCTCTACACCCTCGAAGGCGGCCAGGCCGCGGCCGGGGCCCTGATCTCCCGCGGCTGCACGGCGGTGGTCTGCGCGAGCGACATGATGGCGCTCGGCGCGATCCGGGCCGCACGCCAGCAAGGGCTCGACGTCCCCCGGGACGTCTCCGTCGTCGGCTTCGACGACTCTCCCCTCATAGCGTTCACCGATCCGCCGCTGACCACCATCCGGCAGCCCGTGCAGGCGATGGGGCAGGCCGCGGTCCGCGCACTGCTCGAAGAGGTCGGGGGCACCCCCGCCCCGCACTCCGAGTTCGTCTTCATGCCCGAGCTGGTCGTCCGCGGGTCGACGGCCTCGGCCCCGCCCGCCGCGCGCGCCTGACCGCCGCGCGCCGGCCCGGCGCCCGACCCCCCACCGACCTGCCCCGCCCCGTGCCCGACCTGCCCCCCTGCCTGTTCCCGACCCCTACGGCACCCTCCCCACGACCTCATTCCTGAGGTGGACCGGGTGCGCCCCGAACCCGTCGGAGGGATGATCGGTCGGGGGGCGGCGATCTGGCAGACTCTCTCCCTATGGGTGAAACGACCGTGAAGAGTTTGGACAACCGGACGACCCCGTCGTCACCCACCGTGGCCGACGGCAGGTTCGCGCGCCTCCGTGCGCGCGCGCCCAGACGCCCCACGATCTGGTTCGAGGTCCTGCTCATCGCCGTGAGCTACTGGACGTACTCGCTCATCCGCAACGCGGTGCCGGAGCAGAAGACCCAGGCGCTCAAGAACGCCGACTGGATCTGGCAGGCGGAGGAGTCCCTCGGGCTGGCCTTCGAGCACGCGGTCAACCACGCCGTGAACTCGGTGACGTGGCTGATCGTGTCGATGAACTACTACTACGCGACGCTGCACTTCATCGTGACCATCGGTGTGCTCGTGTGGCTGTACCGATGGCACCCGGGCCGTTACGCGGCGTTCCGGACCGTCCTGTTCGCCACCACCGGTGTGGCCCTGGTCGGTTACTACCTGTACCCGCTCGCGCCGCCCCGGCTCATGAACGGCCAGGACTTCGTCGACACGGTGCTCGTCCACCACACCTGGGGCTCGATGGCCTCGGGCAACCTCAAGCACGTGTCGAACCAGTACGCGGCGATGCCGTCGATGCACATCGGCTGGTCCCTCTGGTGCGGCCTGACCATCTTCCTCCTGGCCAAGGCGCCCTGGGCGAAGATCCTGGGCCTGCTCTACCCGATGGCGACCCTCGTCGTCATCGTCGCCACCGCCAACCACTTCTGGCTGGACGCGGTGGGCGGCATGATCTGCCTCGGCTTCGGCTTCGCCGTCTCCTACTTCTGGTACGGCTCCCGCCCGCACCGCCTGCCCAAGCTGGTCGAGCCCATGCCGGGCGCGGTGACGCGGAGCGGCCCGCCTCCGAAGGCGGAGGCGGACCGCGAGGACGAGAAGGCCGACGTCGTCCCGGCGAACGGGCAGGCCGCCGGGACGGACGGGGCCGAGAAGACCGCGGCCGCCGACACGGAGCGCCCGGTCAGTTCCCGTAGGTGATCCGGCCGCCGGCGACGGTGAGGCGGATCGGGGCGTTCTCCGTCTCGTCCGCCGGTGCCAGGACCGGATCCACGGCGAAGGCGGTGAGGTCGGCCCGGAGGCCCGGGGCGATCCGCCCGGCGATCCGCTCCTCCCCCGCCGCGACGGCCGCGTGCGTGGTCATCCCCTCCAGGGCCATCAGACCCGTGAGCCCGTGCCCGCGTACCTCCGCCTCTACGACGGACACTCGGTCCTGGCCGCCCAGCCGTACGCCGAGCGGGGCGCCGCCGAGGACGTCCTCGATCAGGTCGTGGTGGACGGGGCGGCCGCCGAAGACGTTATGGTCGAGGCCGAAGCCGATGATCCAGCCGTCGCGGCGCTCGGCGTCGCGCAGGGCGACTTCAGCGTCCCCCAGATCGCCAGACGACTCGGTGTGCAGACGGCTTCGGTGTACCACCATGTGGACGGCCGGGACGGCATCGTGGAGCTGCTGCGGGAGCGGATCTGCGCCGCCATCGACAGCGGCACTCTCGACGGACGGCCGTGGGACGCGGCCGTCGCCGCCTGGGCGCGCTCCTACCGGGCCGCCTTCGCCGCCCACCCGAAGGCCATCCCGCTGCTCACCACCTCACCGGTGCGCGCCCCCAGGGTGCGCCGTCTCTTCCGGACGGGGCCGGCGCGCTCCTTCCGCGCAGCCGGCCCGGGCGGCTACGCCCCGTAGAACAGCTCCTCGACGACGGCGCGGGCCCGGCGGGTGATCCGCCGGTAGTCGTCGACCATCTCGCCGACATGACCGGACTCGTATCCCAAGTACCTTCCGACCGCCGCGAGTTCACGCGGATCCGAGGGGAAGGTGTCGCCGGGCCGGCCGCGGACCAGCATCACCGCGTTGCGGACGCGGGTGGCGAGGACCCACGCCTCGTCCAGGGTCTGCGCCTCCTCCGTCGGGACGAGGCCGGCCGCGTGGGCCGCCCCGAGCGCCTCGCGCGTACGGGTCGTCCGCAGCCCCGACTCCACCCAGCCGTGCTGCATCTGGAGCAGCTGCACCGTCCACTCGACGTCGCTCAGACCGCCCCGCCCCAGCTTGGCGTGGAGGGTCGGGTCGGCGCCGCGCGGCAGCCGCTCGGACTCCATCCGGGCCTTGAGGCGGCGGATCTCACGGACGGCGTCCTCGCCGAGACCCTCGGCCGGATAGCGCAGCGGGTCGACGAGTTCGATGAACCGGTCTCCCAACTCACGGTCGCCCGCGATGGGTTCGGCGCGCAGCAGCGCCTGGCTCTCCCAGACGAGGGACCAGCGGTGGTAGTAGGCCGCGTACGACTTCAGGGTGCGGACCAGGGGGCCGCTCTTGCCCTCCGGCCTGAGGTCGGCGTCGATCAGCAACGGCGGGTCGGCGGTGGGGAGCTGGAGCAGTCGCCGCATCTCGGCGACCACCTTGTTCGCGGCCCTGGCCGCCTCCTGCTCGTCGACGCCCTGACGCGGCTCGTGCACGAACAGGACGTCGGCGTCGGAGCCGTACCCCAGCTCGTGACCGCCGAAGCGGCCCATGCCGATGACGGCGAACCGGGTGGGCAGTTCGTCGCCCCACTCGGCGCGCACGGCGGCCCGCAGGGCGCCCGCGATCGTCGCCGCGTTGAGATCGGTGACGGCCTCCCCCACCCGGTCGACCAGGGCGCCCGGGTCGGGCTCGCGGGGGCTGTCCTCGGTGCCGTACGAGCCGATGAGGTCGGCCGCCGCGGTCCGGAACAGCTCCCGGCGGCGCACCCCGCGGGCCGCCGCGACGGCCTGCTCGGCGTCGGACGCGCGGCCCACCGCGGCCAGGACCTCCTGCTCCAGGTGGTCCCTGCCGCGCGGCTTCAGACCCTCCGGGTCGCCGAGCAGCGCGACCGCCTCGGGGGCGCGCAGCAGCAGGTCGGGCGCGAGGCGACCGGCGGAGAGGACCCGGGCGAGGTTCTCGGCGGCGGCGCCCTCGTCGCGGAGCAGCCGCAGGTACCAGGGGGTCTTGCCGAGGGCGTCCGAGACCTTGCGGAAGCCGAGCAGGCCGGCGTCCGGGTCGGCCGAGTCCGCGAACCAGCCGAGCAGCACCGGGAGCAGCGTCCGCTGGATCGCGGCCTTGCGGCTGACCCCGGAGGCCAGGGCCTCCAGGTGGCGCAGGGCGGCGGCGGGGTCCTCGTACCCCAGCGCTTCGAGCCGCTGTCCCGCGGCCTTCGGACTGAGCCGGATCTCGCCGGGGGCGAGCTGGGCGACGGCGTCGAGCAGCGGCCGGTAGAAGATCTTCTCGTGCAGGCGGCGGACGACGGCCGCATGCCGCTTCCACTCCTTGTTCAGCTCGGCGACCGGGTCGGTGCGCAGTCCGAGCGAGCGGCCGAGGCGGCGCAGGTCGGCCTCGTCCTCGGGGACGAGGTGGGTACGGCGCAGCCGGTAGAGCTGGATGCGGTGCTCCATGGCCCGCAGGAAGCGGTAGGCCTCGTCGAGCTGGGCGGCGTCGGCCCGGCCGACGTAGCCGCCGGCGGCGAGGGCGGCGAGCGCGTCGAGGGTGGTGCCGCTGTGCAGTCCGGCGTCGTTGCGGCCGTGCACGAGCTGGAGGAGCTGGACGGCGAACTCGACGTCGCGGAGACCGCCGGGGCCGAGCTTGAGCTCGCGGTCGACCTGCGCGGCGGGAATGTTGTCGACGACCCGGCGGCGCATCTTCTGGACGTCGGGGACGAAGTTCTCCCGCTCGGCGGCCTGCCAGACCAGCGGGGACACGGCGTCGATGTAGTCGGCGCCGAGCTCCGGGTCGCCGGCCACCGCGCGCGCCTTGAGCAGCGCCTGGAACTCCCAGGTCTTCGCCCAGCGCTGGTAGTACGCGAGGTGGGAGGAGAGCGTCCTGACGAGGGGGCCGTTGCGGCCCTCGGGGCGCAGATTGGCGTCGACCGGCCAGATCGTGCCCTCGACGGTGGTCTCCGAGCAGATCCGCATCAGGTGCGAGGCGAGCCGGGTCGCGGCCTGCATGGCCTTGGCCTCGCCTCCTTCCCGGTCGCCGACCTCATGGGCCGGCTCCCCCACGAAGATCACGTCCACGTCGGAGACGTAGTTCAGCTCGTGCCCGCCGCACTTGCCCATCGCGATCACGGCCAGCCGGCACAGCGCGGCGTCGGCGGGCGCCGCCGTGCGGGCGATGGCGAGCGCCGCGCGCAGGGTCGCCGTCGCCAGGTCGGCCAGCTCGGCGGCGGTCTCGGCGACGTCGATGGTGCCGCACACGTCACGGGCCGCTATGGCCATCAGGCACCGGCGGTAGGCGACCCTCAGCGAGTCCGTGTCGGTGGCCTCGGCGAGACCCCGCTCGAACTCGGCGACCCCCGGGTGCAGGTCGGTGGCCTCGTACGTGACGAGGGACTCCCAGTCGCGCGGGTGCCGGGCCAGATGGTCGGCGAGCGCCTCGGAGGCGCCGAGCACCCCGAGGAGCCGGTCCCGGAACGGCTTGGCCGCGAGCAGGGTGGTCGTGAAGGTCTGCCGCTCGGTCTCGGGCTGCGCCTCGACGAGCCGCACGAGACCGCGCAGGGCGAGGTCGGGGTCGGCGGTCGCCCCGAGGGCGTCGAGGAGGACGGAGTCGCCGCGCAGCGTGGACAGCTCGGGCACGTCCAGGAGCCGCTCCGCCCCCGACGGGTCGGTGAATCCGTGCCGCAGCAGACGTGAGAACGTGCTGCTCCTGCGTCCCGGCACCGTCATTCCGCCGCTCCCTCCGAGCAGGTCCGCCCCGGGGTCGGCCCCGGGACTCACCCCGGGTCGGAACCCGGGCGGATCGAGCCTATCCGGAGCGGGGGACGGGGGCTTTCAGGCCTTCGCTTCGCAGCGGATCACACGTGATGTCCCGCACATCAATGGCTTTTCGAGGTCGATGAACCGTATTCCTTGAAAGTCCGTCTTGCTGGTGGCGGACCACCCCCGCCTGCCCGAACCCGCCGAAGCGACCCTGACGCGGACCCGACCGCATGCGCGGGACCACCCCGCCTGCCCGAGCCCGACCAGGCGACCCCTGAAGCCGCCCCGACCGCCAGCGCGGGACCGATCCGCCTGCCCGATCCTTGAAAGCGCGCCGCCGACCATGCCCGTACGCCTCCGCCGCCGTCTCCCCCTGTCCCGCCGCAGAACCGTCTCCACCGCGGTCACGGCCGTCCTGGTGGGCGGCACCTTCGCCGGACTCCTGTCGGTGACCGGCGCCCCGAAGACGGCCGCGGCACAGACGGCGACTCCGCCCGGGACGGCGCCGACGGCCCCGGCCACGCCGCCGCGGGCCTCGGCCCCGTCGCCGGTCCCCATGGCCACCGGCCCGGACTCCCGGGACCCGGCCGCGGACCCGCGGCCCCCGGCGTCCGCGGCGGACTCCGTCACCTCGGTCATGCAGATCGTGGCGCACCCGGACGACGACCTGTTCTTCATGAACCCGGACATATCCCAGACCATCCGCTCCGGCACCCCGCTGGCCGCGGTGTACCTGACGGCCGGTGAGTCCGACGGCGTCAACGCCCGGCCCCGCGACGCCGCCGCCGTCACGGCCGACAAGGCGGGCTACGCCGAGGCCCGGCAGAACGGCATCCGTGCCGCGTACTCCGAGATGGCGACCGGCAGCCGGACCAGCCCCTGGGACCGGGTGGCGATACCCACGGCCGGCGGCGGCCTGGCCGAGCTCGACACCCTGCGCGCCGACCCGAAGGTCAAGCTGGTGTGGCTGCAGATACGCGAGGCCGGTTCGACCAACCAGTACCGCCCGCACAGCCTGAACGGCCTCTGGCACGGACTGATCGGCACCCTGGAGTCGCAGCGCTCCTCGGGCACCCCGGTCTCCGCCGACTTCCGGTACACGAAGGACGAGGTCGTGGCGACGATCGCCGGGCTGCTCGACCGGTTCCGCCCGACCTTCGTCCGGATGCAGGACCCGAGCCCCGGCATCGACCCCAAGACCGGGAAGGTCCGCGACCACCAGGACCACCTGTACGGGGCGAGGTTCGCCCAGGCCGCGCTCGCCCGGTACGCGGAACTGCCCGGACATCCGCGGGTCGGCGTGCAGAACTACCTCGGCTACCCCACCAGCGTCCTGCCGCACACGCTCGACCCCGAGACGGCGGGCGACAAGCTGAAGACCCTGAAGACCTACGCCTGGCTGGACGGCGTCAACGACTGCGGGACGCCCGCGGGCTGCGGCGACCTGAAGGTGGCCGCGCGGCCCGCCGGACGCGGCTGGACCGCGACCGTGCGGTACGCCCGGGGCACCTCCACCTCCTGGGTGCAGCACGACCGTGACGGCGGGCTGCACGCCTTCTCCGTCCTCGACGGACAGCTCGCGGCCTGGCGGAAGCCGGCCGGCGGCGGCGCGTGGAACGGCCCGACCCTGCTGCCCGGCACGGGCATGGACACCGGGATCACATCGGTGTCGCTGCCCGACGGCCGGATCGCGGTCTACGGCACCCGGACGCTCCTCTCGGGCGGCCCGGCCGGCTACCGCCGCGAGGTCGTGAGCACCGAGCAGACGGCGCCCGGCGGCGCCTTCGGCCCGTGGCGCTCGCTCGGGACCCCCGAGCGGAACGACATGACCGGCACCTCGGACATCAGCGCGCCCGCCGTGACGGTGGACACCGACGGCCGCGCGACCCTGGTCCTGCGTGACAGCCTGCGCCGGCTGACCGCCCGCGCGCAGGACGCGGACGGCGGCTGGGGGCCGTGGCGGGTGCTCGGCGGCACGGACGTCGTCGGCGATCCGGTCGCGGTGAGCGACGGGAAGGGCAGGGGGTACGTCTTCGCGAGCACCCCGAAGACCGTTCTCCTCTGGGCCCAGCACGTGCCCGGCGGGCCGCTCACCGGTCCGGCGCTGACCGCGCTCCCGCCGACGACCCTGGCGCTGAGCGCGACGCCGGCGCCGAACGGCGACGGCGTACGGCTCTGGTTCCGCAAGCCGGCCTCCGGCGATCTGCGCAGCGCCGACTTCTCGGGCGTCGGCCCGGTCTCCCCGTTCACGGAGCTGCCCGGCGGCGTGGCGGGCTTCGGCCCGGTGAGCGGTGGCGGCGGACTCCTCGCGGTCCGGTCCCGGACCGGTTTCCTGGCGACGGCGCCGCACGGCAGGACGGGGGCGGCGGGGCCGGCCTGGAAGCTGGAGAGGTTCCTGTTCGCGGGCGCGCCGGACGCGGGGGCGGACGGGGTCGCGGCGATCGGTCTGGACGGCCGACTGCACTGGACGCCGGCGGTGCCGGGAGTGCCGGGAGTGCCGGCCGGACGGTGAGTCCCGGCGAACCGGCGGGCCGGCGGGCCACGGCGGGCGGTAGGTCCCTGCGAGCCGGCGGGCGGCGGCGGGCGGCGGGTCGTGGCGCGCGGTGGGTCGTGGCGGGCCGATGAGTTTCGCGCGCCGGTCCGGTCGTCATCTGTGAACAGCCGCCGCACGCGCGGCGGAGCAGGCGACGAAGGGAACGGCGATGAATCCGCAGACCCCCCGGACGGCCCTCGACACCCGGTACAGCGACGACAAGGCGGGACCGGTCCCCTGGTCCGAGGCCCAGGCACGGCTCGCGGCGGCCGAGGTCTTCTGGCTGACGACCGTACGCCCCGACGGCCGCCCGCACGTGACCCCGCTGATCACCGTCTGGTCGGAGGGAGCCCTCCACTTCTGCACGGGCCCGGACGAGCGCAAGGCCCGCAATCTGGAGTCCCACACGTCGGTGGTCCTGACGACCGGCACGCCCGCGCTCGGCGAGGGCTTCGACCTCGTGGTCGAGGGCGAGGCGACCCGGGTGACGGACGGGGACCGGCTGGCGGCGCTCGCCGGGGCGTGGGTGGAGAAGTACGGCGAGGACTGGCGTTTCGAGGTGCGTGAGGGGGCGTTCCAGGGGGACGGTGGTACGGCCCTGGTGTTCGCCGTCGCGCCCCGCACGGCCTTCGGCTTCGCCAAGGGCGACCCCTTCGGACAGACCCGCTGGCGTTTCTGAGGAGAACCCCTGTGCACTGGACACTGGAAGTCGTCCCGGTCCCCGTCACCGACATGGACCGGGCGAAGGAGTTCTACGCCGAGAGGTGCGGCTTCACCGTCGACCTGGACGACGCGGTGGCGCCGGGCGTGCGCGTCGTGCAGCTGACGCCGCCGGGCTCGCGCTGTTCGCTCGCCCTGCTGAGCGGGATGCCGCCGATGCCGGGCACGAAGGAGATGGCCCCGGGCACCCTCCAGGGCCTCCAGTTCTGTGTGACGGACATCGAGGCGGCCCGGGCGGAGCTCGTCGGGCGCGGGGTGGAGGTCTCGGCGATCCGGCACGTGGGCGAGAAGGGCTGGGAGCCGGGCAGGGGCGGCACGTGGAACGCCTTCATGACCTTCGAGGACCCGGACGGCAACGGCTGGATGGTGCAGGAGGCCCCGTCGGAACTCACCGAGCGCTGACGGCGCCGGGAGTTCACGGGACGCCGGCGGCGGCCACGTCCTCCGGCGTCCAGTGCCCCGCCGCGCCCGGCCGGGAGGCGAGATAGTCGGCCACCGCGGCGGGCCGCCAGGCCCCGGCCTCGTGGAGCCCTGCCGCGAGGTGCCGGAGATAGGCGGCGGAGGGCGGGCGGAGCCCGTCCGCCGGCGGCATCGGCCAGGGCGCGGTGAAGGTGAGCACGGGGATCCGGTCGATGTGCCCCGGGCAGACGAGGGTCTCGTACCGTCCCGGGCCGACCTCGCAGCGGCCGGTGGCGAGGACCTCGGCCAGGTCGAGGTCGGTGCCGGGCCGCCGGTACATCTCCTGCGCGGCGATGTCGGAGAACTGCCCGGCGGTCAGCAGGTGCGCGACTCCCCACGCGGTGCCGTCCGTGTCCGGGTCGTAGAACGCCAGGCCGCCGGTCCACACGGCCGACTCGGCCGCGAAGTACACCTGGCCGTCCAGCTCGACGGGCACGGACCGGTCGGGACCACGCGGGTCCCGGCACCCTGGCAACTCCCGGGCACCGGGGTCCGGCCGGCCTCCGGCGAGATACCGGCGGAGGCGTTCGGCGTGCATGTTGGAGCCGTAGGCGGCGTACCAGACGCGGGGACGGGGTTCCGTCATGGGACCCGACGCTAGCGCGGACGGTCCGTCACACCTAGAACCCCAGAGAGAAGTGCCGGAGCCGCTCGTCCTCCGCCACGCACGGCATCCCGGCGGCCTCCATCACCCGGTGGGACGCCGGATTGTCCAGGTCGGCGTCGCCCTTCACGCCGGAGACGCCGGCCCGCCGGGCGATCTCGAGGAGCGCGCGAAGCGCCTCGGCGGCGTACCGGTTGCCCCGCGCGGCGGGCACGAGCCCGTACCCCACGGTGACGAACCCGATCTCGTCGGGCGGTCCGTGGAACCCGATCCCCCCGACGGTGACGCCGCTCTCCGCGAGCTGTATCGCGTACGGCCGGAACACCCCCGGGTCACCGCGCTCGGCGACCCCCCGCAGAAAACCGGTGGCCGAGCGGACGTCACCGTCGCCGGGATACCCCTCGCCCCACAGATCCCCGGCGCCGGACTCCCGGGCGACGATGCGCTCGGCGTCGGGGACGGTCAGCGGGTGGAGCAGGAGCCGCTCGGTGGCGACGGATTCGATCTTCACCGGGGCAGTGTGAACGGACCGCCGGCCCCGGGCAACGCATTATCCGCACACGAACGGGCGAGCACCGGGCGACACCCGGCACCCGCCCGGAGGACTCTGCCCGCCGCGCCCTGCACCTACAGCACCGGCAGGTTCTTCCGCAGTTCGAAGGCGGTGACCTCGGAGCGGTACTCCTCCCACTCCTGCTTCTTGTTGCGGAGGAAGAAGTCGAAGACGTGCTCTCCCAGCGTCTCCGCCACCAGTTCGCTCTTCTCCATCAGGGCGATCGCCTCTCCCAGGTTCTGCGGGAGCGGTTCGATGCCCATCGCCCGTCGTTCCGCGTCCGAGAGGGCCCAGACGTCGTCGTCGGCGCCGGCCGGGAGTTCGTAGCCCTCTTCGATGCCCTTGAGGCCGGCGGCGAGGAGGACCGCGTAGGTGAGGTAGGGGTTCGCGCCGGAGTCGATGGAGCGGACCTCGACGCGCGAGGAGCCCGTCTTGCCCGGCTTGTACATGGGGACGCGGATCAGGGCCGAGCGGTTGTTGTGGCCCCAGCAGATGTACGAGGGGGCCTCTCCGCCCGAGCCCGCCGTGCGGGACGAGCCGCCCCAGATGCGCTTGTACGAGTTGACCCACTGGTTCGTCACGGCGGAGATCTCGCCCGCGTGCTTCAGCAGGCCCGCGATGAACGAGCGGCCGACCTTGGACAGTTGGTACTCGGCGCCCGACTCGTAGAACGCGTTGCGGTCGCCCTCGAAGAGCGACAGGTGGGTGTGCATGCCCGAGCCCGGGTAGTCCGAGAACGGCTTCGGCATGAACGTGGCCTGCACGCCCTGCTCCAGCGCCACCTGCTTCATCACCAGGCGGAAGGTCATGATGTTGTCCGCCGTGGAGAGGGCGTCCGCGTAACGGAGGTCGATCTCCTGCTGGCCCGGCGCGCCCTCGTGGTGGCTGAACTCCACCGAGATGCCCATCGATTCGAGCATCGTGATCGCCTGGCGTCGGAAGTCCATGCCCACGTTCTGAGGGGTGTGGTCGAAGTACCCCGAGTTGTCCGCCGGGGTCGGGCGGGTGCCGTCGAGCGGCTTGTCCTTGAGGAGGAAGAACTCGATCTCGGGGTGGGTGTAGAAGGTGAAGCCCAGGTCCGAGGTCTTGGCCAGGGCCCGCTTCAGGACGTAGCGCGGGTCCGCGAAGGACGGCGAGCCGTCCGGCATCAGGATGTCGCAGAACATCCGGGCCGTGCCCGGCGCCTCGGCCCGCCACGGCAGGATCTGGAACGTCCCCGGGTCCGGCTTGGCGATCATGTCCGACTCGTACACGCGGGCGAAGCCCTCGATCGCGGAGCCGTCGAACCCGATGCCCTCGTCGAAGGCCTGCTCAAGCTCGGCGGGCGCCACGGCCACCGACTTGAGGAAGCCGAGCACGTCGGTGAACCACAGACGTACGAAGCGGATGTCGCGCTCCTCGAGCGTACGGAGCACAAATTCCTGCTGCTTGTCCATTTCCACACCCATCCTCGCTGGTCAGGCCGCCTGCTCCCACCGCCTCAGAGCACATCGGGGGGCACCTGAGCATCCCACCACATGGTTTCGCGCACGTTGCACACCCATAGTGCCTGCTCGGGTGTGACTCAGGTAACGCGGGAAGAGCGGCGTCCGGGTGTCCGTTCGCCCCCTGGCCGCCCCTCCGTCGGTACCGAGTGGTACCCCGTTCGGCCCACGGAGCCTCCGCGCACACTACGATCTGCGCCCATGGGGGCCACACGGCTCGTACGCCCGTCCCAGCACGCGCGTCCCATGGCACTGATGAGTGCCGTGGCGACGCTCCTCGCCGCGCTCTTCTTCTGTCTGGGCGCCGGACCCGGCCCCGAGGACCATCACGCGGGCACCGGGGCGACGGCGGCGGGCAGGCCCGCGGCCACCGGCGTCACGGCCGCCCCCGCGGCCGCCCGCACCGTCGTCGAGTACATCTGCCCGTACGACCGCGGTGGCTGCTCCCTCTTCCCCGCGCTCTCCCCGGCGGTGCTCAGCGCGCCCCCGCTCGATCCGCCGCTGCACGCGGCCGACGGGCTCCCGCGCTTCGAGCCGCCGTCCGGTGACAGCGCCGCGCGCCGTTCCGGCGTCCGGCCGCGCGCGCCGGATCTGCACGTCCTTCAAGTTCTTCGGACGTGACGGCGGCGGGTCTCCCGCCCCGCTCCGTCCACCCCCGAACTCCCTCCCCCTCCCTGAAGAAGGACGACACCACCATGGCCGCCAAGAGCTCCGCCAACGCCGACCGCCGCGCCCGAATAGAGGAGATGCGCCGCGCCGAGCAGGCCCGTGAGCGCCGCAACCGCCTCGTCACGATCGGCGTCTCGGGCGTCGTCGTCCTCGGTCTCGTCGGCTTCGGCACCTTCGTGCTGATGAAGAAGTCCGACGAGCAGGACCAGAAGGACGCGGCCGCGAAGGCCCCCATCGCCGCCGAGAAGTCCTGGGACGCCAAGAAGCTCGGCCGCAACCACGTCGAGACGGCCGTGAAGTACGAGATGAAGCCGCCGGTCGGCGGTGACCACCACCCGGTCTGGATGAACTGCGACGGCGTCGTCTACAAGAAGGCCGTCGCCGAGGTGAACGCCGTGCACTCGCTCGAGCACGGCGCCGTCTGGGTGACGTACAACAAGAAGGCCGCCGCCGACGACGTGAAGAAGCTGGAAGACAAGGTCGGCAAGACCAAGTACACGCTGATGAGCCCCGTGGACGACCAGGCCGGCGCCATCATGCTGTCCGCCTGGGGCAAGCAGGTCACCGTGGACAATGCGAGCGACCCCCGCATCGACGCCTTCTTCACCAAGTACGTCCAGGGCCCGCAGACCCCCGAGCCGGGCGCCGCCTGCACCGGCGGGATCAGCCAGTGAGCCGGATCGGCGAGGACGACGACGCCGGCGTCGACATGTCGACGGCGGCGGCGCGGCGGCCGAACCGGACGCAGTGGGCGGCGATCACCGCCGTCGCGCTCGCCCTGCTCTTCGCCGGGGGCGCCGTCACCGTCGCCTCCGCGGAGCGCGAGGAGGCGCCGCGGACGCCGTCCTCGCTCTCCGCGGACGCCGGCTTCGCCCGGGACATGGCCGTCCACCACCAGCAGGCCGTCGAGATGTCGTTCATCGTCCGGGACCGCACCCAGGACGAGGAGGTGCGCCGTCTCGCGTACGACATCGCCAACACCCAGGCCAACCAGCGGGGCATGATGCTCGGCTGGCTCGACCTCTGGGGGCTGCCCAAGATCGAGTCCGGCGTCGAGCCGATGACCTGGATGGGCATGGGCGGCTCCGGCGACACCGGCCCGCTCGACGGGGCGCTCATGCCCGGCATGGCGACCAACGCCCAGCTGGACGAGTTGCGGGCGGCCAGTGGCCGGGAGGCCGAGGTCCTGTACCTGAAGCTCATGACCGAGCACCACAGGGGCGGGGTCCACATGGCCGAGGGCTGTGTCCAGAAGTGCTCGGTGGAGATCGAGCGCGGTCTCGCGCAGGGCATGGTCGACGCCCAGAAGTCGGAGATGCTGCTGATGGCGGACATGCTGGAGAAGCGTGGCGCCTGACGCCCGGCGTCGGTGAGCCACCGGCCCCCGTGACCCGCCGCGGTCGCGGGGGCCGTGTCGTACGCCGCCTCCCGGCGGCGGCCGGCGCGCGCCGACAAGTCGCGTCGGCCCGGCCGTGCGCCGACAATGGGTGGGGCTCGGGGACGTACGTGTGACCACGTCCGACGAAAGGTACGCACCCCATGACCACGGCGAAGGACATCATGCACCCCGGGGCCCAGTGGATCCCGGCTCACGAGACGCTCGACCGCGCCGCGCAGATGATGCGCAACCTGAACGTCGGCGCGCTGCCCATCGCCGACGAGAACGAACGGCTCTGCGGCATCATCACGGACCGCGACATCGTGGTCGGCTGTGTGGCCATGGGCCACGACCCCTCGAAGATCACCTGCGGCGAGATGTCGAAGGGCACCCCCCGCTGGGTCGAGTCGGGCGCGGACGTGGGTGCCGTCCTGGAGGAGATGCAGGGCCACCAGATCCGGCGGCTGCCCGTCATCGAGGAGAAGCGGCTCGTCGGCATGATCAGTGAGGCCGATCTGGCCCAGCACCTCTCGGAGGAGCAGCTCAAAGGGTTCTGCGAGAGCGTCTACGCGCCTTCCTGACCGGAGCGGCCGGGATCCAGGATCGCGGTCGCCACCGCCTCCGGGCGGTCCTTCATGACCAGATGGCCCGACGGCACGGCCGCCTCGTAGCGGGCGCCGAGCCGCCGGGCCAGCGCGCGTTGGCGCCGTTCCCAGCGGGCCGAGCCGTCGGGGGCGGCGAGGACGGTGACGGGGAGGCCCGGCGGGAGCGGGTGCGTGGTGCGCAGGGCGAGGAGTTCGGCCGCGACGGCCCCGTAGCGGGCGTTCTCCTCCAGGGCGCCGCGCAGGACGCGTGAGGTGCGGTAGACGCGGTGGACGAGGGCGGCGGGGGCCTGGTCGTGGCGCACGGCCGCACGGCGCACCGCGGGGCCGAGGGCGGCCGGGGCGCCGACGGCGGAGAGCACGGCGCCGAGCACCCGGGCGACGGCCTCCGGGTGCGCACCGACGCGGGGGTGCTCCTCGACCGACGGGTCGACGAGCACGAGCGCGGCCGTCCGGTCCGGGTGGAGCCGGCCGAAGGCCTCGGCGTGGAACCCGGCGATCGAGTGCCCGACGACGGTGGCGGGGCCGGGGAGCCGCAGCGCGTCGAGGAGCGCGGCGATCCGGTGGGCCTCGCCCGCGGCGGTGGGCGGGACGGCGGCGGGCTGGGAGAGGCCGTGCCCGGGACGGTCGAAGCGGACGACCGTGCGGTGCGGGGCGAGGAGCGGGACGACCGGGTCCCAGTCGAACCAGCTCATGCCGAGCCCCGCGCTCAGGACGCAGACGGGTCCCGAGCCCGCGACGACGACGTGGTGGGCGACGCCTCCGATGCGTACGAAGGCGGGTTCCCCGGTCATCGCTCCTCCTCCGGGGCGGGCCGGGACGTCGCCAGGGAGTATGCGAGGACCGCGAGCCACACCGCGACCAGGAGCACCTGGAGCCGCTGGCCGGCGCCGAGCGCCCAGGTGCCCTCGCCGCCCTCGAAGGCGGCGACGGCGGCGAGGGTCCAGACGGTGGCGGCGAGCTCCAGGGCGACGACGACCGGGCCCGTACGGGCGAGGGGCCGCCAGCGGCCGTAGCGGTGGGCGGCGACCGTCAGGGCGACGAGGGCGACGAGGGCGCCGGTCATGGCGAGACCGGAACTGACGGCATGGGCCGTATGGGTGGCGGGCACGAGCCCGGCGGTCTCGCGCGCCGCGCACCCGGGGTCGGCGGTGGCGGCGCAGCTGAGGGGGAGCCGCGAGTCGGCGACGGTGGCGGCGCCGAAGAGGGCGAGCGCGCCCCACCCGAGGAGCGCCCAGGGCTCACGGATCCGGCGCGGCCGGCCGGCCGCCGGGGTCCCCGGGTGACCGGCCTCCCGCAGGCGGGCTCGGCCGGGCACGGCCCACCCCGCGCGGCCGGCTCCCGGTGTCCCCGTCGGACCGGCACCTGGTGTCCCCGCCCGTCCCAGTACCGCCCCCGCCAGGATCAGCGTCCCCGACAGCAGGTCGGTCGCCCGGAAGAAGGTGCCGAACGGCTGGTCCGACGCCGCCAGTTCGGAGACGTACGTCCGGACCGGGTCGAGTCCGGTGCGGAGGAGGACCTCGAGGATCCACGCGGTGTAGGCGAGCGCGCCGAGGGCCAGCAGGACGGCCGAGGCTCGCGTCACGTTTCCGGGCATAGTGGGTCTGACGCTACGGCGTGCGGGAGGGTTGCCGGTGCCCGGGGTGGATCCGGCGCGGTTCCGCCGGTTCGTGAGTGGTCGTCATGGTGACCATGATCGATCGGGCGGGACGGGGGCGCACGCCGGGCGGCGGGGACGTGCGCGGGCAGGCGCGAGGCGGGTGCGGCGGGCCGCGCGGGACGGTTTCCGGGCCCTTTCCCAGGACATCGCGTCGGTCTGACGATTACACTGGCCGAGTGCCTCAACTACGCCTCGCCCTGAATCAGATCGACTCGACCGTCGGAGACATCGCCGGGAACGCCGAGGCGATCGTGCACTGGACCCGCCATGCCGCCGGACAGGGCGCGCATCTCGTCGCGTTCCCCGAGATGGCGCTGACCGGATACCCCGTCGAGGACCTCGCGCTGCGCTCCTCGTTCGTCGAGGCGTCACGGGTGGCCCTGGGCGGTCTCGCCCGCCGGCTCGCGGACGAGGGCTTCGGGGAGGTGGCGGTCGTCGTCGGCTATCTGGACCGCTCCGGGCGGGCGGAGCCGAAGCTCGGCCGGCCGGCCGGTTCGCCGGAGAACGCCGCCGCCGTGCTGCACCGGGGCGAGGTGGTGCTGCGCTTCGCCAAGCACCACCTGCCGAACTACGGCGTCTTCGACGAGTACCGCTACTTCGTCCAGGGCGACACCCTGCCGGTCGTCCGGATCCACGGGGTCGACGTGGCCCTGGCGATCTGCGAGGACCTGTGGCAGGACGGCGGCCGGGTCCCTGCGGCACGTCACGCGGGGGCGGGCCTGCTGCTGTCGGTCAACGCCTCGCCGTACGAGCGGGACAAGGACGACACCCGCCTCGAACTGGTCCGCAGGCGGGCCCGGGAGGCCGGGTGCGTGACCGCGTACCTGGCGAGCACAGGCGGCCAGGACGAGCTGGTCTTCGACGGCGACTCGATCGTGGTGGACGCGGACGGCGAAGTGATCGCGCGGGCCCCGCAGTTCGTCGAGGGCAGCGTGATCCTGGACCTGGAGCTGCCCGCGGCCGACCCCGAGGCGCCGGAGGGGCTGGTGAACGACGGGCTGACGATCGACCGCGTGGTGCTGTCGGAGGAGCCGCTGCCGGCGTACGAGCCGGAGCTGACGGGCGGTTACGCGCACCGGCTGGACGACGAGGAGGAGGTGTACTCGGCGCTGGTCATCGGTGTCCGGGCCTATGTCGCGAAGAACGGTTTCCGCTCGGTGCTCGTCGGCCTCTCCGGGGGCATCGACTCGGCGCTGGTCGCCTCCATCGCCTGCGACGCGCTCGGCTCGGAGAACGTGTACGGGGTGTCGATGCCCTCGAAGTACTCCTCCGACCACTCGCGCGGCGACGCCGCCGAGCTGGCCCGCCGCACCGGTCTCCACTACCGCACGGTGTCGATCGAGCCGATGTTCGACGCGTACATGGGTGCGCTCGGCCTCACCGGTCTCGCCGAGGAGAACCTCCAGTCGCGGCTGCGGGGCACGACGCTGATGGCGCTCTCCAACCAGGAGGGCCACATCGTCCTCGCGCCGGGCAACAAGTCCGAGCTGGCGGTGGGCTATTCGACGCTGTACGGCGACTCCGTCGGGGCGTTCGGGCCCATCAAGGACGTCTACAAGTCGACGGTGTTCCGGCTGGCGCGCTGGCGCAACCGGGCGGCCGAGGAGCGCGGCCAGACGCCGCCGATCCCGGAGAGCTCGATCAGCAAGCCGCCGAGCGCGGAGCTGCGCCCGGGACAGGTCGACACGGACTCGCTGCCGGACTACGACACCCTGGACGCGATCCTCGCCCTGTACGTGGACCAGGACCGGGGCAAGGACGAGATCGTGGCCGCCGGGTTCGACGACGAGCTGGTCACGCGGACGCTGCGGATGGTGGACACGGCGGAGTACAAGCGGCGCCAGTACCCGCCGGGCACCAAGATCTCGGCGAAGGGCTTCGGCAAGGACCGGCGACTGCCGATCACGAACCGCTGGCGGGAGACGCCGAGCTGACCCGCTTCCCGGCCGCGAGGGGGCCTTCGGCGAGGGCATCCTCACCGAGGGGGCCGTGCGCGACGACGCGCGAGGCCCCTTCCCCCGTCCCCCGGTCGCGGTCGAGGAGGCCCGCCACCACCGCGACCGCCAGACCGACCACCGTGAGGACCGCGCCGACCAGGGCCGGCGAGGTCCAGCCCCAGCCCGCGGCGACGGCGGCACCGCCCGCCCAGGCGCCGCCGGCGTTGGCGAGGTTGAAGGCGGAGTGGTTGGAGGCGGAGGCGAGCGTCGGGGCGTCCTTGGCCTTGTTCATGACCAGCATCTGCAGCGGGGTGGTGGTCATGAAGCCGACGGCGCCGAGCACCACGACCGTGACCAGGGCCAGCCAGGGCACGTGGACCGTGAAGCGGAAGGCGACCAGGGCGAGGACGAGGGCGGCGAGCGAGCCGTACAGCGTCGGGCGGAGCGCCCGGTCGGTCAGCGGGCCGGCGGCGAGCGCCCCGCCGGTCATGCCGAGGCCGAAGAGGGCGAGGACGACGGTGACGGTGGAGTCGCCGAAGCCCATCACCTCGGTGGTCATCGAGGCCAGGTACGAGTAGACGGCGAAGACGCCCGCGAAGCCGAAGACGGCGGTGAGCAGGCCGAGCAGCACCTGGGGGCGGCCCAGCGCGCGCACCTCGCGGCCCAGGCTCTGCCGCTCGTCCACGGGGACGTGCGGCACGAGTCGGGCGAGCGCGGCCATGGCGAGCAGGCCGATGACGGAGACCACGAGGAAGGTGGCCCGCCAGCCGAGGTGCTGCCCGAGCAGGGTCGCGGCGGGTACGCCGAGGATGTTGGCGACGGTGAGGCCAAGGAACATCGTGGCCACCGCCCGCGCCTGGCGGCCCTCGCGCACCAGCCGGGCGGCGACGACCGCGCCGAGCCCGAAGAACGCGCCGTGCGGGAGCCCGGCGAGCACCCGGCCGGCCACCAGCCAGCCGAAGCCGGGGGCGAGGGCGGAGGCGAGGTTCCCGACGGTGAAGAGGGCCATGAGCAGGAGCAGCATCCGCTTGCGGGGGACGCGGGAGCCGAGGGCGGTGAGCAGCGGGGCCCCGACGACGACGCCGATCGCGTACGCCGAGACGAGGTACCCGGCGGTGGGGACGGAGGTGCCGAGGTCGTCGGCGACCTGCGGGAGCAGGCCCATCATCACGAATTCGGTGGTGCCGATGCCGAAGGCGGAGACGGCGAGCGCGAGCAGCGCCAGGGGCATGGGGAGGGCCTTTCCAGAAGATAGTTCTTCAACGGAACAAAGGCTCTCAGATGTTTTCTTCCCGGCGGCCTCCGGGGAGTGAAGAGGAGATTTCGACCGTGTGCTACAGGGCGCCGGGCGTCAGAACTTCACGCGGGCCGCGACCGGCAGGTGGTCGCTCCTCGTCTCCGGGAGCGCCCAGGACGACATCGGCTCGACGCCCTTGACCAGGATCTGGTCGATGCGGGCCATCGGGAACGAGGCCGGCCAGCTGAAGCCGAAGCCGTCGCCCGCCGCGCCCTGGGTGGAGCGGAGCTGTGAGGTGATGCCGTTGAGCGCGCGGTCGTTCATGGTGCCGTTGAGGTCGCCGAGGAGGACGATCCGCTCGTGGCGGTCGTCGGAGATGGCCTCGCCGAGGGCGTTCGCGCTGGCGTCGCGCTGGTTGGCGGTGAAGCCGGCGTTCATCTTGACCCGGACGGACGGCAGGTGGGCGACGTACACGGCGATCTCGCCCCGGGGGGTCACGACGTCGGCGCGCATCGCGCGGGTCCAGCCCATCCGGATGTCGACGGGCCGCGGGTCGCGCAGGGGCAGCTTGCTCCAGAGTCCGACCGTGCCCTGGACGGAGTGGTACGGGTAGGCCTTCTCCAGGCCCTTCTCGTACGCCGGGACCATGTCGCCCTTCAGTTCCTCCAGGGCGAGGACGTCGGCGCCGGACGCGGCGAGCTGTTCGGCGGTGCCCGAGGGGTCGGGGTTGTCCGCGTTCACGTTGTGGGTCGCGACGGTCAGGTCGCCGCCGGCCGCGGACTTGTCGGCGACGAGCCCGCCGAAGAGGTTCAGCCACACCACGGCCGGCAGCAGCAGGGCGATCAGCGCGGTGGCGGAGCGGCGCAGCAGCGCGAGGACGAGGAGGACCGGGACGAAGAGGCCGAGCCACGGCAGGAAGGTCTCGGTGAGGCTGCCCAGGTTGCCGACGCGGTTGGGGATGTCGGCGTGCAGCACCATCAGCAGGGTGAGGGCCACCGCGAAGAGGGCGAGCACGATGCCGCGGCGCCAGATCCCGGGGTCGCGGCGGAGTCCGCCGAGGGCGGTCCGGAAGCGGGAGGAGGTCCTCGGCTCGTTCCCCGTGCCGCCCTGCTCGGTCTCCGTCATGTCCACCCGCGCCATCGCCCGTCCTCACTGCCTTGCTGCCGTGCTGTCTTGCTGTCTCGCTCCGTGACCCGACGTCGACACTAGGGGATGACGGGGCCGTCGTACGTCCGGTGGGACGACAGCTACGGCGTGGCGGGTTCCTGCAGGTGGCGCCCTCGGGCGGGCTGTGACAGAACGCGCACATTTGGCCGGGTCCGGTCTTGCCGTGCGGGCGGGACTCAGTCCCGGGGCCGGAGGCCCTCCATCACGGTGTCGACGACCCGCTCGGCGAGACCGGGTTCGAGGGAGGCTCCGGGGCGGATGACGGTGCGCAGGAGCAGCGGGCCCGTGAGGAGGTCGGTGACGAACTCGATGTCGAGGTCGTCGCGGATCTCCCCCTGTTCCATGCCGCGCCGCACGGTGTCCAGGCTGAGGCGGCGGCGCGGTTCGATGACGGTGAGGTGGTAGACGTCCCACAGCCGGGGGTACAGCTGCATCTGCGCGAACACGTTGTGGAGCAGGCCGGAGGTCCGCTTGGCGACGCCGCGTTCGCGCAGCGACTCCAGGAGGACGACGAGGTCGCCCCGGACCGAGGTGCCGGAGAGCACCGGGTCCGGGGGCTCCACCGAGCGGAGGAGGTCGACGAAGAGCTCCTCCTTGCCGGTCCAGCGGCGGTAGATGGTGGCCTTGCCGACCCCGGCGGTGCGGGCGATCCGCTCGATGGACAGCTCGGCGAGCGGGAGGCCCTCGTCCAGGAGCCCGACGACCGCGTCGAAGACGGCCCGCTCGACGCCCTCGCTCCGGGGCCGGCCCCGCCGGGCGCCGGGCGCGGCGCCGGCCGCGGCACCGATCGCGGCCCCGTCGTCGTGGGTTTCCGGGGTTCCGGGGGTCCCGCCGTCCTGCCGCGACACGTGCGCTCCACCTCTCGTTCGGGCCCTCGGACACCAGCGGCGCCTTCGGCGCCCCTGTCCTACCGTCGGGCCGATTCTCCCGCCTCGGACGTCGGGCCCGGCACCGAGCCCCGCCCGGCGGCGTCCGGTGCGGTTCCGGGCGCCGCGGCACCCGGGCCGGCCTCACCCTTGCCCGCCCTGCCCGGAGCCGCCGCGCCCGGTCCCGCGGCGCCCGCCGGCGTACGGCCCGGCAGGAAGACCGCGACCACGACCGCGCCGATCAGGCCGATCACCGCCGAGGCGAGCGCCGTCACGTGCATGGCGTCCAGGAAGGCGTCGTACGCCGGGGCCACCAGGTCCCGGCCGGCCGGGCCGAGCTTCTCCGCGACCGCCAGCGTCGCCTCGACGGACTCGCCCGCCGTGGCGCGCAGGGCCGCCGGGACCCCGCCGAGGTGCCCCTCGATCTCGCCCCGGTAGGTGGAGGAGAGCAGCGAGCCGAGGACGGCGACGCCGAGCGCACCGCCGACCTGCCGGAAGGTGTTGTTGATCGCCGAGCCGGAGCCCGCCTTCTCACGGGGCAGCGCCTGCATGATCGCGACCGTGACGGGCGGCATGATGTGGGCCATTCCCGCGCCCTGGACGAAGAAGACGATCTCCATGACCCAGACCGGGGTCGATGCGTCGAAGAAGGCGAAGGCCGCGAGGCCGAGAGCGACGAGCAGCATGCCGGCGGTACAGACGGCCTTGGCTCCGAAGCGTTCGACGACGAGCCGCGCGCGGGGCGCGAACAGCATCTGCGCGACGGCCAGCGGCAGGATGAGCAGCCCGGACTGCAGGGCGCTGTAGCCGCGGACGCTCTGCAGGTAGAAGGCGGAGAAGAAGGTCACGCCCATGAGCGCGAAGAAGACGAGCGCGATCGCGGCGACGGCCGCCGAGAACGCGGGCCGCTTGAAGTACGTCATGTCGATCGCGGGGTGGTCGCTGCGCCGCTCGTGGAGGACGAAGAGGGCCAGGACGGCGAGGCCGCCGAGGACCGGGGCGAGGACGGTGGCGTCGGTGAAGTCGGCCAGTTCGCCGCCGCGGATGATCCCGTAGACGAGGAGGACGAGTCCGACGACGGAGAGCAGCACGCCGGGGATGTCGATCCGGCCGGGCCTGGGGTCGCGGGAGTCGGGGACCAGCCACATCATCAGGGCGAGGGCGATCAGCACGACGGGCACGTTGATGAGGAAGATCGATCCCCACCAGAAGTGTTCGAGCAGGATGCCGCCGGTGATCGGGCCGATCGCGATGGCGAGGCCGACACTGCCGGCCCAGATGCCGATGGCCTTGGGCTGCTCCTCGCGCTCGAAGACGTTCATCAGGACGGCGAGCGTCGCGGGCATGACGAAGGCGGCGCCGAGGCCCATGACGGCCCGGAAGGCGATGAGCTCGCCCGGGGAGCCGGAGAGCGCGGCGAGGGCGGAGCCTATGCCGAAGACGGTGATGCCGAAGAGCAGCACCTTCTTGCGGCCGAGGCGGTCGCCGAGCAGGCCGGAGGTGAAGAGGAGGCCGGCGAAGACGAGCGTGTAGGAGTTGATCGCCCACTCCAGCTCGCTCTGGGTGGCGCCGATGCCGGTGGGCGCGGGGGCCGAGATCGTCTTGACGGCGACGTTCAGGATCGAGTTGTCGAGGACGACGATCAGCAGGCTGAGCATGAGGACGCCGAGGACGGCCCAGCGGCGCCGGTGGACGGCCTCGGGGATCCGGGGTCCGGTGGGCACGGCGGGTGCGGCGGAGGCGGAGGACGGCTGTGACATGCCCACCACCCTAGAGGCATTTCGATACGAGACCGTCTCGTATCGAAATTCCTGACCGAGGCTTTACGTTGCGGGGCCGTGAACGCCCCTCCGGCGCGCCGGTGTGAACAGCGCCACTCCGGCCCACTTCCCCGCCCGCCCGGCGAAGTGCCACCATGGATGTGGTCCGGGGACGCCGTCAGGGCGCCTCGAGATGACAGAGGAGCCGTGCACCATGACGCTTCAGGCTGCCCAGAAACCGCCCGCCGACAGCAGCAAGGCGCTGTACGGCGGCAAGGGCACGCGCCGCATCACCGTCCACGACATCGCCGCCGCCAAGGCGCGCGGCGAGAAGTGGCCCATGCTCACCGCCTACGACGCGATGACCGCGTCCGTGTTCGACGAGGCCGGCATCCCGGTGATCCTCGTCGGGGACTCCATGGGCAACTGTCACCTCGGCTACGACACCACCGTGCCCGTCACGATGGACGAGATGACGCTGCTCTCCGCCGCCGTCGTCCGGGGCACGAAGCGCGCCCTCGTCGTCGGCGACCTCCCCTTCGGTTCGTACCAGGAAGGGCCCGTACAGGCCCTGCGCAACGCCACCCGGCTGGTCAAGGACGCGGGCGTCGGTGCGATCAAGCTGGAGGGCGGCGAGCGCTCGCTGCCCCAGACCGAGCTGCTCGTCCAGGCCGGCATCCCCGTCATGTCCCACCTGGGCCTCACCCCGCAGTCCGTGAACACCATGGGCTACCGGGTGCAGGGCCGCTCCGACGAGGCCGCGCACAAGCTGCTCCGCGACGCGAAGGCGGCGCAGGACGCGGGCGCGTTCGCGGTCGTCCTGGAGCTCGTACCGGCCGAGCTGGCCGCCGAGGTCACCCGCTCGCTGCACATCCCGACCATCGGGATCG
Source organism: Streptomyces sp. NBC_00691 (assembly GCF_036226665.1). Classification (NCBI taxonomy): domain Bacteria; kingdom Bacillati; phylum Actinomycetota; class Actinomycetes; order Kitasatosporales; family Streptomycetaceae; genus Streptomyces; species Streptomyces sp. NBC_00691. The sequence continues at coordinate 2,482,815 of NZ_CP109007.1, forward strand.
GCGCGGGCGCCGGCACCGACGCCCAGGTGCTCGTCTGGACCGACATGGCCGGTCTGACGAGCGGCAAGGTCCCGCGCTTCACCAAGCAGTACGCCAACCTCCGCGAGACGCTCGGTGACGCCGCGCGCGCCTTCGCCGAGGACGTCAGCGGCGGGGCGTTCCCCGCCGAGGAGCACACCTTCCACTAGTCGCGACCGGCCCACACAGCCACTGCGGCACCACCCGACAGCCCGCCGACATCCCCCATCGGCGGGCTGTCGGTCGTCTGTAGGAGGATTGTCGGTGGCTCCTGGTCTAGTGGGGGCCATGACGCGATCACACACCAACGCCGTCGAGGTCCGGGGCCTCGTGAAGCACTTCGGCGCCACCAAGGCCCTCGACGGGGTCGACCTGGACGTACGGGAGGGCACCGTCCTCGGCGTGCTCGGCCCGAACGGCGCCGGGAAGACCACCCTCGTCCGCTGCCTCTCCACCCTCCTCGTCCCGGACGCCGGGACGGCCGTCGTCGCCGGGTACGACGTGGTGAAGCACCCCCGCCAGCTGCGCCGCACCATAGGGCTCACCGGTCAGTACGCCTCGGTCGACGAGAAGCTGTCCGGCTGGGAGAACCTGTACATGATCGGGCGGCTGCTCGACCTCTCCCGCGCCGACGCCCGCCGCCGGTCCGACGAGATGCTGGAGCGCTTCTCCCTCACCGAGGCCGCCAAGCGGCCCGCCATGACCTACTCGGGCGGCATGCGGCGCCGGCTCGACCTCGCCGCCTCGATGATCGGCCGGCCGGCCGTCCTCTACCTGGACGAGCCGACCACCGGCCTCGACCCCCGCACCCGCAACGAGGTGTGGGACGAGGTCCAGCGGATGGTCTCGGAGGGCGTCACCGTCCTCCTCACCACCCAGTACATGGAGGAGGCGGAGCAGCTCGCGAAGGAGCTGACCGTCATCGACAAGGGCAAGGTCATCGCCCAGGGCGGCGTCGACGAGCTCAAGGCCAAGGTCGGCGGCCGGACCCTCAAGGTCCGCCCGGTGGACCCGGACCAGCTGCCGGAGATGGCCGCGGCGCTCCGCGAGACCGGCCTCGACGGGGTCGCCGGCGCGACCGTCGTGCCCGACGAGGGCGCGCTGTACGTGCCGATCCTCACCGACCAGCAGCTGACCGCGGTCGTGTCGCTGTTCGGCGCCCGCGGCTTCGGCATCGCCCACATCGGCACCCATCTGCCCAGCCTGGACGAGGTGTTCCTGGCGATCACCGGCCAGAAGACCACCGTTTCCGACGAGATCCCCGAGGAGGTCGCCGCATGAGCACGACCACGGTCACCAAGTCCCCCGTCGGAACCCCGGGTCCGGCGGCCGCGCGCCGCGCGCCGGTCGCCGAGGGCCGGATCGGGCTCCGCGCCAACCTGCGGCACATCGGCGCCCTCGCCCGTCGCAACGCGCTCCAGATCAAGCAGGACCCGGAGTCGATGTTCGACGCCGTCCTGATGCCGATCATCTTCATCCTGCTCTTCGTGTACGTCTTCGGCGGCGCGATCTCCGGCAAGGGCAACAACGACGTCTACGTGAACTACGTGACGCCGGGCCTGATGGCGATGATGGGCATGAACATCGCGATGGCCGTCGGCGTCGGCATCAACGACGACTTCAAGAAGGGGGTCATGGACCGGTTCCGGACGATGCCGATCGCCCGGTCCTCCGTCCTGATCGCGAAGATCGTCGTCGAGGTCGGCCGGATGCTGATCGCCACCGCGATCCTGCTCGGCATGGGCTTCCTGCTCGGCCTGGAGATCCACACCTCGTTCTTCCACCTCCTCGCCGCCATCGGTCTCTCGATGGTCTTCGGGGCCTCGCTGATGTGGATCTTCATCCTGCTCGGTCTCACCCTGAAGACCGCCCAGGCGGTCCAGGGCATGGCGATGCTGGTCCTGATGCCGCTGCAGTTCGGTTCCTCGATCTTCGCCCCGACGACCACGATGCCGGGCTGGCTGGAGACCTTCACCGACTACAACCCGCTGTCGAACCTCGCCGACGCCGCCCGGAACCTGATCAACGGCGGTCCGGTCGCCCACTCCGTGTGGATGGTGCTCGGCTGGGCGCTCCTGATCACGGTCGTCACGGCGCCCCTGGCGGTGACCAAGTTCCGTAAGAAGACCTGAGTCCCGCAGGGCCTGTCCGGCCCCGACCGGCCGGACACGCATCACGGGGGTTCAGGACTCGGCGCGCTCACTGATCGCGTCGGCGGCGCGACCGAGCAGGGCGGCGGCCTCTTCCAAGGAGAGGCCGCCGCCTTCCGCGTGCGCCGCCTCGAACGCGTCCTCGCCGAGCACGGACCGGGTCAGCTCCGTCGCCCGCCGCAGGTTGTCCACTTCGAGCGTGAGCGCCAGGTGCTCCGGCGGCAGCAGGCCCTCCGCCGCCCCGAGCAGCACGCCGCCGATCCGCGCCACCGGCCCGCCGAGACCCGCGAGGGCCCAGGCCGCGACCGTCAGGTGGACCGCGGGCATCTGCGGAGCCACCATCAGCGAGAGATCACCCGTGGAGCGCTCGTACGCCTCCTTGACCAGGGCGAACCCGGACGCGTACTCCTCCTCGACGACGTCGAGCCAGCCCAGGCTGCCGATGGCGAAGCCCTCGAAGAGCGAGAGCGTCTCCGAGCTGAACTCCTGCCGCAGCTGGTTCAGCTGCTTCCGGGCCTCCTTGAAGCGCCCGCTGCGGCCCAGCGCGAGGCCGAGGAACAGCCGGGCGCCGAGCAGCGGTTCGTGCCCCAGGCTGGTACCCGCCTCGACGATCTCGCGGAGGATCGCCTCGCCCTCCTCCACCCGTCCCGTCTCGACGAGGACACTGGCGTACCTCGCCCGCAGCAGGGCCATCTGCGACTGGGCGCCGATGCGTTCCGCGTAGCCGATGGCGGCGACGTAGTCCGCGGCCGCGCCCTCGAACTCGAGCCGGCGCTCACGGGACTCCGCGCGGGAGGACAGCGCCTCGGCCGCGCCCCAGGCGTCACCGAGCCGCTCGAAGATCTCCAGGCTCTCGTCGGCGTCCCGGCTCGCGCCGCGGGCCATGTCGGCGCGGTTGGCGGACATGTTGGCGCGCATCTGGAGCGCGTTGCCGAGTTCCCAGGCGTAGCCGTGGCGGCGGCAGGCGTCGACGGTCGCGTCGAGGAGCTCGCGCAGCCGTCCCGCCTCGCCGATCATGAGGACCGCGAAGACGGCGAACGAGCCGGGCAGGCGGCAGGTCTGGGGCAGGCCCGGGGTGTAGACGCCGGTCATCTCGCGGAGCCGGTGCACGCCCTCGGGGCGGGTCCACCGTCCGGTGTCGTGGTCCATGTTGAGGAGTTCGACGAGCCGTACCCCGCGCCGGGCCTCCCAGCGCTGCTCCTCGGAGAGCGGCGGCGGCGCGGCCGTGCACGGCTCGTGCAGGGGGACGACGGGGGCGGCGGGCGGGGTGAACGGGTCGGGCCCCAGGGCCGCGGCGGCCCGGGCCCAGTGCAGGGCGTCGGTCCGCAGATCGCGCATCTGCCAGTACCAGAGCAGGGAGTGGACGAGGACGAGGGCCTCGTCCTCCTCGCGGGCGTCGACGGCCCGGCGCAGCGCGGTCCGGAGGTTGCCGTACTCGCGCCCGAAGCGGGCGATGGCGGCGACCTGCCCGGAGCCGCGGAGTTCGGGGTCGGTGGTACGGGCGAGTTCCCGGTAGTACGTCAGATGACGCCGCTCGACCGCGGCCCGCTCCCCGGACTCGTCGAGGCGCTCCCCCGCGTACTCCGCCACGGTCTCCAGGAGACGGAAGCGCATCCCCTCGTCCCCCGGGGCGGCCACCACGAGCGACTTGTCGACGAGTGCCCCCAGCAGATCCAGCACGTCGAGCGCCTCGCCGGCCCCGTCGTCCGTGCAGACCGCCTCGGCCGCCGCCAGATCACAGCCGCCCGTGAAGACCGCGAGGCGCCGCAGCACCGCGCGCTCCACCCCGTCGAGCAGGTCCCACGACCAGTCCACCACCGCACGCAGCGTCTGCTGTCTCGGCAGCACCGTCCGGGCCCCTGACGTCAGCAGCCGGAACCGGTCGTCGAGCCGGTCCGCGATCTGGCGCGACGTCATCATCCGCAGCCGGGCCGCGGCCAGCTCGATCGCCAGCGGCAGACCGTCGAGGCGGCGGCAGATCTCCTCCGCCGCTCCCGGGTCCTCGCCCACGGTGAACCCCGGCCGCGCCGCCGCGCCCCGCTCGTCGAGCAGGCGCAACGCCATGCCCGTGGGCAGCGGGCCCAGGGGCCGTACCAGTTCCCCCGGCACCCCCAGCGGCTCCCGGCTCGTCGCGAGGACCCGGAGTCCCGGGCAGCGGGCGAGCAGGGTCTCGGCCAGTTCGGCGGCGGCGGTCACGACGTGCTCGCAGTTGTCGAGCAGCACCAGCATCCGGCGCCCGGAGCAGTGCTCGACGAGCCGGGCGAGCGGGTCGTCGCCGGCCCGGAGCTCCTCGGCTCCCGCGCCCCGCAGGACGGTCTCACGGGCGCCGACGGCCGCGAGCACCGCCTCGGGGACGGCCTCGGGGTCGGTGACGGGCGCGAGTTCGGTGACCCAGACGCCGTCCGGCCACGCCTCGGCCGCCCGCTCGGCGGCCTCCTGCGAGAGCCGGGTCTTCCCGGCGCCGCCGGGGCCGAGCAGGGTCACGAGCCGGGCGTCCGCCAGGTCCCTGCGGAGAGCGGCGATCTCCTCGTCCCGGCCGACGAAGCTGGTGAGCCGGGCACGCAGGTTGCCGACGGCGGTGGCGGGGCCGCGGTCCGGTCCGGACGCCGGCGCGCGCTTCGGTTCCGCCTTGGGCCTCGGGGCCAGCAGCTCCGCGTGGAGGGCACGCAGGGCCGGCGACGGGTCCGTACCGAGGCGGGTGGCGAGGGCCCGCCGGACCGCCTCGTACGCGGCGAGAGCCTCGGCGGCGCGTCCGGTGTCCCGCAGGGCCCGGATGCGCAGGGCCTGGAGGGTCTCGTCCAGGGGGTGGGCGGCGCAGAGGGCGGTCAGTTCGGGAAGGGCCGCGGGCGCCTCGCCGAGCCCGAGGGCGGCGTCGAGCCTGGCCCGGCGGACGTCGAGGCGGCGGGCCTCCCAGCGGGGGGCCTCCGCGTCCCGGTCGGGCAGATCGGCGAGGGCGGGGCCGCGCCAGAGGCCGAGGGCCTCGTCGAGGAGGGCGGCGGCCCGGGCCGGGTCCCCGGCCCCGAGCGCGGCCGCGCCCTCGACGGCCAGGTGCTCGAAGCGGCGGACGTCCACGTCCCCGGGCCGGGCGTCGAGCCGGTAGCCGCCCTCGGCGGAGACGATCCGGTCCCGGCCGAGGGCCTTGCGGAGCCGTCCCACGAGGGCCTGGAGCGCGGCGACGGCGTCGGCGGGCGGCTCGTCTCCGTGCCACACCTCGTCGACGAGGTCCGGTACGGGCACGGTCCGGCCGGCCCGCAGGGCGAGGACGGTGAGGAGTGCGCGGACCCGGGGGCCGCCGACGGCCACGTCGGTGCCGTCGGACGTGCGGGCGAGGGTCGGGCCGAGGACGGAATAGTGCACGGGCCCATTCTCCGTGAGAGGGTGCCCGACTCCGGAACTCGCCCCGTCACCCGATACGTTTCCCGCACATCAGGAACCGCACGACGCCACCTCCGTCCCCTGGGAGCTCCCGCGATGACCACGGCCACCACCCGGCGCCACGAGCGGCGGATCAGCCCCGTCTTCCTGGCGATCCTCGCCGTCATGGCCGTCACGGGCTGGGCGGTGTGGACGGACTTCGCCGCCCTGCCCGGTCTGGCGATCTTCCTCTTCGTGACCTCGGCGTGGGTGGTGTCGCTCTGTCTCCACGAGTACGCGCACGCGCGGACGGCCCTGCACGGCGGTGACATCACGGTCGGCGCCAAGGGCTATCTGACGCTGAACCCGCTGGCGTACACCCACGCCGTCCTCAGCGTCGTCCTGCCGGTGCTGTTCGTGATCATGGGCGGGATCGGTCTGCCGGGCGGCGCGGTCTTCATCGAGCAGGGCCGGATCAAGGGCCGCTGGAAGCACAGCCTGATCTCGGCGGCGGGCCCGCTGGCGAACGTGCTGTTCGCGCTCGTCTGCACGGCCCCGTTCTGGCTGGACGCGCTCGACGGCGTCCCGCTCCCGTTCCGGTTCGCGCTGGCCTTCCTGGCGTTCCTCCAGGTGACCGCGGCGCTCCTGAACCTGCTGCCGGTGCCGGGTCTCGACGGGTACGGGATCGTCGAGCCCTGGCTGTCGTACAAGGTGAAACGGCAGATCGAGCCGTACGCGCCGTACGGCTTCTTCATCGTGATCGCGCTGCTGTTCGTGCCGGCGGTCAACGACGGCTTCTTCGACGCGATCGACGCGCTGATGCGCTCGCTGGGGGTGCCCGAGCTGTCCCGCTACTGCGGCTCGCAGCTCTTCCGGTTCTGGCAGGACTCGCCGGAGTTCTGCCAGGTCTGAGGCCGGGGCCGGTCGCGGGTGCCGGTCGCGCGGGCCGAGGCAGTCGCGGGGGCGGGGCCGGTCGCCTGGGTCCTAGGCCCCGGCGCTCGCGGCCTTCTCGACCTTCGCGCGGCGGATGTAGTACCAGGCCATGTTGGAGGACAGACCGGCGATCAGGACCCAGACGACGCCGAGGAAGCTGCCCTCGACGAAGGAGACGACGGCCGCTGCGACGGCCAGGGCGCAGACCACGAGGGCGAAGAGGGCGAGGCGGGGCATGGGGGTCGGCTCCTGTCCGGGTACGGCTGCTGTGCCCGTCCAGTGTCCCCCATGCCCTCCCCGCGTCCAGGACCGGCTCGGGCATCCTGCCCGGAAGCGGCTCAGATGTCGGTGACGCGCAGACCGGCGTGGGCCTTGTAGCGGCGGTTGACCGAGATCAGGTTGGCGACGAGGGACTCGACCTGGTGGGCGTTGCGCAGCCGGCCGGCGAAGACACCGCGCATGCCGGGGATGCGGCCGGCGAGGGCCTGGACGATCTCGACGTCGGCGCGCTCCTCGCCGAGGACCATCACGTCCGTGTCGATCTCCTCCAGGGAGGCGTCCTGGAGGAGGACGGCGGAGAGGTGGTGGAAGGCGGCGGCGACGCGGGAGTCCGGGAGGAGCGCGGCGGCCTGCTCGGCGGCGGAGCCCTCCTCGGGCTTGAGCGCGTAGGCGCCCTTCTTGTCGAATCCGAGCGGGTTGACGCAGTCCACGACGAGCTTGCCCACGAGCTCCTCGCGCAGGGACTCCAGGGTCTTGGCGTGCCCGTCCCACGGCACGGCGACGATCACGATGTCGCTGCGGCGGGCGCAGTCGGCGTTGTCGGCGCCCTCGACGCCGTGGCCGATCTCACCCGCGGCCTCCTGGGCGCGGTCGGCGGCGCGGGAGCCGATGATCACCTTCTGTCCGGCCTTGGCGAGCCGGTAGGCGAGGCCGCGGCCCTGGTCGCCGGTGCCGCCGAGGACGCCGACGACGAGGCCGGAGACGTCGGGGAGGTCCCACGGGTCCTTGGGGGCGGCCTTGGCGGCCGGGGTGCTGGGAGTCGAGGAAGTCATGGACCCGACATTACCGAGCGGTCGGCCCGCCGGCGCGGGTCCCGTCCGGGTGGAACCATGGCAACGGGCCACGCGGGAACGTGCGCCTGGGGCAGGATGCGGGGCCATGGATGCCGTACGGGTCGCGTTGCTGCGGGAAGTGCTCGCCGGGACGGAGTGGCCGCGGGCGGCCCGCCGGTTCGCGGGCGCGCTCCGGTCCTCTGTCGTCCCGCACCGGGGCGGGCTGCTCCTGGTCGGCACGGAGGAGTACGAGCCCTGGCACCTGGCGGCGCACCTGGTCGACGAGTCGGCCTGGTCGGGCATCCCCGAGCTGACGCCGACGCTGGTGCGGCACCGGGTGCGGCCGGGGGATCCGGCGCATCTGGCGGTGGGGCTCGGTCGTCTGGAGGTGGCGGGTCGCGGGGCGACGCTGCTGATGGTGGCGCCGGAGCGGCCGGACGCGGGACTGCTGCAGCGGGTGCACGACGCCCGGCGGGCGGGGGCGACGGTGCTGTCGCTCGGCGGGGGCGACGAGGAGGTGCGCGGGCTGGCGCACGAGACGCTCACGGTGGCGGAGGGGGCGGAGGTCGACCTGGACACGGTGCAGCATCTGGTGAGCGCGGCGGCCGGTGAGAACAGCCTGCCGTCACCGCGGGGGAACCGCCGTTTCCGTGACCGCCTCTCGGACCTCGCGGACCGGCTGACGGCACCGCCGCCGGCGCGCTGGTAGGAGCGGGGCGCAGCCAGGAGGGGAGACGGGAAAACCGTTTGCCTCGTCCGGTTCGTCACCGGAGCATGGCCTTTCGTGTCTCCTGCCTTCGCGAAGCTCTCCGCGCTCCTGCCCGATCTGGCGCCGTGGCGCGCGTCCCGGGACTTCCGGCTGCTCTGGGTGCAGGGGCTCGTCACGTACTTCAGCAGCGCCATGGCGATGATCGCCCTGCCGCTGCAGATCAAGGAGCTCACGGGCTCGCCGCTCGCCGTCGGCGCGATGGGCGCGGTCGAGCTGGTGCCGCTGGTGGTCTTCGGCCTGTACGGCGGGGCGCTCGCCGACGCGGTCGACCGGCGGAAGGTGATCCTCCTGACCGAGGCGGGCCTCGGCCTGCTCGCCGTGGTCCTGCTGGTCAACGCGCTGCTTCCGACCCCGGTGCTCTGGCCGCTGTACGTGGTCGCGGCGGGCGTCTCGGCGCTCGCCGGCCTCCAGCGGCCGGCCCTGGACTCCCTCCTGGCGCGGATCGTGCCGCACGAGCACCAGACCGCGGCGGCCGCTCTGAACTCGCTGCGCTGGCAGATGGGCTCGATCGCGGGCCCGGCGCTCGCGGGCCTGGTCGTGGCGTACGCGGGTCACGCACCGGCGTACGGGGTGACGATCGTCGGTTTCGCCGTATCGGTGCTGCTGTGCCGTCGGCTCTCCCCCGCGCCGCCCGCCCACGACGCGGAGAAGCCCTCGCTGCGGGGCATCGCGGAGGGCGCGCGGTACGCCTGGTCGAGGCCGGTGCTGCTCGGCACGTACGCGGTCGACCTCGCGGCGATGTTCTTCGCCTTCCCGAACACGATCTTCCCGTTCCTCGCGGACGAGCTGGACGCGGACTGGTCGCTCGGCCTGATGTACGCGGCGGGTTCGGTCGGCTCGCTGGTGCTGGGGCTGACCAGCGGCTGGACGTCGAAGGTGCGCCGGCACGGCCTGCTCGTGGTCGCGGGCGCCGCCGGCTGGGGCCTCGCGATCACGGCGGCGGGCTGGTTCGGGAACATCTGGCTGGTCCTGCTCTGTCTGGCCTTCGCCGGCGCCGGCGACATGCTGAGCGGCCTGGGCCGGGCGACGATCTGGAACCAGACGATCCCGGAGGAGCTGCGCGGCAGGCTGGCGGGCATCGAGGTGCTCTCGTACAGCGTGGGCCCGCAGCTGGGCCAGGTCAGGGCGGGCGCGATGGCGGGCTGGACCGGCACGCGGTCGGCCGTCTGGACGGGCGGCGTGGCCTGCGTCGCCTCGGTGGGCCTGCTGTGTCTCGCGCTGCCGAAGCTCCTCACGTACGACTCCGAGACCGACGAGGACTCGCTGCGCCGCAAGGCCCAGCAGGAGGCGGCACAGCGGGCGTCGGCACAGCGGGAGTCGGCACAGCGGGAGGCGGCCGGGGCCGTGTGAGCGGCCCCGGCCGGGCCCCCGTGGCCAGGGCCTGTCCGAGGGTCGGACAGGCCCTAGTCCGGCGGCTCCTGCGCCTCCGGCTTCCCCGTCTTGTCGTGCCAGCGCGGGTCGGTCTCCCACTCCAGGTTCCGCTCGCGGGCGGTCTCCATCGCGTGGGCGGCCTCCTCGCGCGTGGCGTACGGGCCGAAGCGGTTCTTCGCCGGGCAGTCGGGGCCCTCTTCGACCTTCTTGTGCTCCAGGCAGTAGTACCACTCGCCCGGTTTGCCCACCGTGCGCTTCTTGAACAAAGCCATCGTCGTCGGCTCCTTCCTCCGAGACCATGCTGCCCCAGAGCCGGTCGTTAGACTCGCTGGTATGTCTGGCCAGTCGCTTCTCGTCCCGGGGGAGCTCTCCCCCCATCGTTCCGTTCCGGGCTCCATCCGCCGCCCCGAGTACGTCGGGAAGCCCGCCCCGACCCCGTACACCGGGCCCGAGGTACAGGACTCCGACACCGTCGAGCGGATGCGGATCGCCGGCCGCATCGCCGCGCAGGCGATGGAGGAGGCCGCCAAGCACATCGCCCCGGGTGTCACCACCGACGAGCTCGACCGGGTCGCGCACGAGTTCATGTGCGACCACGGCGCGTACCCGTCCACCCTCGGCTACCGCGGCTTCCCGAAGTCGCTGTGCGCCTCGGTCAACGAGGTCATCTGTCACGGCATCCCGGACTCCACCGTCCTGCGGGACGGCGACATCGTGAACCTCGACGTCACGGCGTACATCGACGGCGTCCACGGGGACAACAACGCCACCTACCTCTGCGGCGACGTCGACGAGGAGTCGCGGCTGCTCGTGGAGCGGACCCGGGAGTCCCTGAACCGGGCCATCAAGGCGGTCAAGCCGGGCCGCCAGATCAACATCATCGGCCGGGTCATCGAGTCGTACGCCAAGCGCTTCGGCTACGGCGTCGTCCGTGACTTCACCGGGCACGGCATCAACTCGTCCTTCCACTCCGGCCTGATCGTCCCGCACTACGACTCGCCCCACCACACCACCGAGATCAAGACCGGCATGACCTTCACCATCGAGCCGATGCTGACGCTCGGCACCCACGACTACGACATGTGGGACGACGGCTGGACGGTCGTGACCAAGGACCGGAAGCGGACGGCCCAGTTCGAGCACACGCTCGTCGTGACGGAGACAGGGGCGGAGATCCTGACGTTGCCCTAGCCGTCCGACTGGGTAGGTCTTTTGCCGACAGGACGTCGGGAACCAGTTGACTTAGGTAAGCCTAACTCGGCAGGATCGTCACTGGTTCCCGTCCCATCGGTCCCGGAGGCACGCCTTGGACACGCCCTTCTCCACGCTCATCCGTACCGCCTCGCACGAGCAGCACACGGAAGCGGAGACGTCGTCCTTCATGGGCGACCTCCTGGGCGGACGCCTGGCCGTCGACGCCTACGCGCGCTACACCGAGCAGCTCTGGTTCGTGTACCGCGCCCTCGAGGACGGCGCGGAGGCCCTGCGCTCGGACCCCGTCGCCGGGCCCTTCATACAGCCCGAACTGTTCCGCACGGCCGCCCTGGAGCAGGACCTCGCCCATCTGCGGGGCCCCGACTGGCGCGCCGGGGTCTCCCCGCTGCCCGCCACCGTCGCGTACGCCGAGCGGGTCGCCGAGTGCGCCCGCGACTGGCCCGCGGGGTACGTGGCCCACCACTACACGCGCTACCTGGGCGACCTGTCGGGCGGCCAGATCATCCGCGACAAGGCGGAGCGCACCTGGGGCTTCACGCGCAAGGGCGACGGCGTCCGCTTCTACGTGTTCGACACGATCGCCAACCCGGCCGCGTTCAAGCGGGCCTACCGGGAGCTGCTCGACGGGGTGAACGCCGACGACCTGGAGAAGCAGCGGATCGTCGACGAGTGCAAGCGCGCCTTCGCCTTCAACAGCGCGGTCTTCCACCAGCTGGGCGGGGAGTTCCCGCTCAGCGCGTGAGCCTCCGGGACCTTCCCGCGCTCAGCGCGTGAGGGTCCCCTCCAGGCGGACCCGTCCGCCGAGTTCCACGATGCCGTCAGGGCCGGGGGCAGTGAGCAGCTGCGAACCCCGGCCCTGCGTGATGTTCAGGGCCCGTCCCAGCTCCGCCGTGAGCAGCAGGGCCGCCGCGCCGGTCGCCTCGTCCTCGTCGATGCCGTCGCCCCGGCCCGGGAAGGCGCGCGCCCTGATCCGGCCGGCCGCCTCCTCCTCCCAGGCCCAGGCGTAGATCCACTCGCCCGGCTCGGGCACGTCGAGGGCATCCACCTCGGCGGCGGAGCCGTACGGGCGCAGGGTCCGCGGCGGCGCCCACTCGGCGCGCGCCTCGATCCAGGTGAACTCCCCGTCGCCGCGCACCCAGACCTCGCCCGCGGGCGGGACGACGACCTCCAGGTCGAGCAGCCAGGCGGCGCCGACCAGCGGGTGTCCGGCGAAGGGCAGCCGCAGGCCGGGCGTGTAGATGTCGACGATCCCGCGCTCCGGGTCGTCCACGAACACGGTCTCGCTGAACCCGAGTTCCTTGGCGAGCGCCTGCCGTGAGGCCTCGTCGGGGTGGGTACTGGCGTCCCTCACGACTCCCAGGGCGTTTCCGTGCCGGCCGTCGGCCGCGCAGAAGACCCGGAGGACGTCGATGTCGGTGGCGGTGCTGGGCACGGTCGTGTTCATGGCGGAAATTGAACCACTCACGGGGAGACGACAGGGCCGCACCCGGAGATGTCGGGTGCGGCCCTGCCTGGTGGGGGGCGGAAGAGGCGGCGGTCGCCGAGGCGATGGCGGCCACCGAGGTCGGGGCCTTCGCCGGGCGCCCGTTCTCCGCGCTGTCGGGCGGTGAGCGGGCCCGGGTCGCGCTGGCCCGGGTCCTCGCGCAGCGGACCGGCCTGCTGCTGCTCGACGAACCGACGGCCGCCCTCGACCTGCGCCATCAGGAACTGCTCCTGCGGGTCTGCCGGCAGCCGGTGGAGGTGTTCCCGCATCCCCGGACCGGCGTCCCGCTCGTCGCACCGAAGCGGACCGACATCGTCCACGGGGAACGGGAAATCGGGACGATTCACCCTCCTTGACCTTCTCTTGACCTTCGCTTGAGAACCCCGTGAAGCCCCTGTGATCCCGTCGTGTCCGATGCGACGGACCTGAGAGCTGAATCACTGGACGGCCGGGTATGGCTGAGGTAAGCCTCGGTTAAGTTAGGTCCGCCTCAGTCCCCGTACCCGCGTTTCTGGAGTTCCCATGCGAGCCGTTCGCCTCTCCGTCGTCACCGCCGCAGCGACCGCTGCGGCCCTGGCCGCCGTCACGGGCTGCACCGAGAAGAGCGACGCGAAGGCGGACGACGGCACGATCACCGTGGTCGCCAAGGACGACTCCTGCGAGGTCTCGAAGAAGGAGTTCCCCGCGGGCCATGTGCAGCTGTCGGTGGAGAACCGCGGCTCCAAGGTCACCGAGGTGTACGTCCTCTACCCGGACGACCGGATCGTGACCGAGCGCGAGAACATCGGCCCCGGCACCAAGGCGAGCCTGACCGCCGAGATCAAGGCCGGCGAGTACGCCATCGCCTGCAAGCCCGGCATGGTCGGCGACGGCATCCGCCAGGAGGTCAAGGCCACCGGCGGCGCGGCCGGCGTCAAGCGCTCCCCCGAGATGGACGCGGCGGTCGCCGCCTACCGCCAGTACGTCCAGGCACAGGCCGACGCGACCCTGCCCAAGGTGAAGGTCTTCACCGACGCCGTCCGCGCCGGTGACGTCGAGGCCGCCAAGAAGGCCTACGCCGAGTCCCGCATCGGCTGGGAGCGCACCGAGCCGGTCGCCGAGTCCTTCGGCGACATCGACCCCAAGGTCGACGTCCGCGAGGACGGCCTGGAGGCCGGCCAGGACCCGGCGAAGGACTGGACCGGCTGGCACCGCCTGGAGAAGGCGCTCTGGCAGGACAAGAAGATCGGCGACCGCGAGAAGGAGCTCGCCGGCCTTCTCGACAAGGACCTCGCCGACTGGGTCAAGCGCGTCGGCAAGGCCGAGATCACCCCGACCTCCATGGCCAACGGCGCCAAGGAACTCCTGGACGAGGTCGCCACCGGAAAGGTCACCGGCGAGGAGGAGCGCTACTCCCGCACCGACCTCGTCGACTTCAAGGCCAACGTCGAGGGCGCGCAGAAGTCCTTCGAGCTGCTCAAGCCGGTCGCCACGAAGAACGACCCGAAGCTCGTCGCCGACCTCGAGAAGCGGTTCGCCGCCCTGAACACGCTCCTCGACAAGTACCGCACCGACAAGAACAGCTACGTCTTCACCTCCTACGACAAGGTCGGCAAGCCCGAGCGCAAGGAGCTCTCCGACGGCGTCAACGCGCTGGCCGAGCCGCTCTCCAAGCTCTCCGCCGCCGTCACCAAGTAGCGAGCGGGCAGAGACGGGAGACGCGGACATGTCCGAGAACACCCAGGAGACCCGGGAGCCGGTGCCGACGGCAAGGGCCGCCGCGCCCTCCCGCCGTACGGTCATCGCCGCGGGCGGTGCCGGGCTCGCGCTCGGTGCCGTCGCGGCGGGCGGCGGCGCCGCCCTGCTGGCCCGGGACGGGGACACCCCCGTACCGGTCGCCGACAGCGGAGCGGCCGTTCCCTTCCACGGCCCGCACCAGGCCGGTATCGCCACCGCCGTCCAGGACCGGCTGCACTTCGCGGCCTTCGACGTGACGACGACCGACCGCGCCGAGCTGGTCCAGCTCCTCAAGGACTGGACCCGGGCGGCCGAGCGCATGACGGCCGGCGCCGAGGTCGGCGACGGCGCCTACGGCGGCCTCCCGGAGGCCCCGCCGGACGACACCGGCGAGGCCCTCGGCCTCAAGCCCTCCCGGCTCACCCTCACCATCGGCTTCGGCCCCACGCTGTTCGACGGGCGCTTCGGGCTGAAGGACAAGCAGCCCGGGGCCCTGGTGGAGCTGCCCAAGTTCCCGGGCGACAACCTGGATCCGGCCCGCAGCGGCGGCGACCTCTGCGTCCAGGCGTGCGCGGACGACCCGCAGGTCGCCGTGCACGCCATCCGGAACCTGGCGCGGATCGGCTTCGGCAAGGTCGCGGTGCGCTGGTCCCAGCTGGGCTTCGGCAAGACGTCCTCGACCACGCCGGACGCCCAGACGCCCCGCAACCTCTTCGGCTTCAAGGACGGCACCCGCAACATCGCCGGCACCGAGACCGACCGGCTCGCCAAGCACGTCTGGGTCTCCGGCAAGGACGCCGAGGGGCCGGCCGCCTGGATGGACGGCGGCTCCTACCTCGTCGCCCGCCGCATCCGGATGAACGTCGAGACCTGGGACCGCACCCCGCTCTCCGAGCAGGAGGACATCTTCGGCCGCGACAAGCGCGAGGGCGCGCCCGTCGGCAAGGCCAAGGAGCACGACGAGCCGTTCCTCAAGGCGATGAAGCCGGAATCCCACGTCCGGCTCGCCCACCCCGACACCAACGCCGGGGCGACCATCCTGCGCCGCGGCTACTCCTTCACCGACGGCACCGACGGCCTCGGCCGCCTGGAGGCCGGGCTGTTCTTCCTGGCGTACCAGAAGGACGTCCGGACCGGCTTCATCCCGGTCCAGACCTCCCTGTCGCGGGCCGACGCCCTCAACGAGTACATCCAGCACGTGGGTTCCGCGCTGTTCGCGATCCCGCCGGGCGTCCGAGACAAGGGCGACTGGTGGGGCCGGGCGCTGTTCTCGTGACACTCCACGCAACCCCGGGAGGGAACCCGCGTGTTCGGTAACTATCTGATCGGCCTGCGCGAGGGCCTCGAAGCCAGCCTCGTCGTCTGCATCCTCATCGCCTATCTGGTGAAGACCGGCCGGCGGGACGCGCTGAAGCCGATCTGGATCGGCATCGGCGTGGCCGTCGGTGTGGCCCTGGCCTTCGGCGCCGGGCTCGAGTTCGGCTCCCAGGAGCTGACCTTCGAGGCGCAGGAACTGCTCGGCGGCTCGCTCTCGATCGTCGCGGTCGTCCTGGTGACCTGGATGGTCTTCTGGATGCGGCGCACCGCCCGGCACCTCAAGGCCGAGCTGCACGGCAAGCTGGACGCGGCCCTGCGGATGGGCACGGGCGCGCTGGTCGCCACCGCCTTCCTGGCCGTGGGCCGCGAGGGCCTGGAGACGGCGCTGTTCGTGTGGGCCTCGGTCCGGGCCTCCTCGGACGGCACGTCCGCCCCGCTGGTCGGTGTCCTCCTCGGACTGGCCACGGCGGTGCTCCTCGGCTGGCTGTTCTACCGGGGCGCGCTGAGGATCAACCTGGCCACGTTCTTCACCTGGACCGGCGGAATGCTGGTCGTGGTCGCGGCGGGCGTCCTCGCGTACGGCGTGCACGACCTCCAGGAGGCCCGCTTCCTCGACGGCCTCGCCGACAAGGCCTTCGACGTCTCGGCGACGATCCCGCCGGACAGCTGGTACGGCACGCTCCTCAAGGGCGTGTTCAACTTCCAGCCGAACCCGACGGTCCTTCAGGTCACGGTGTGGGCGCTGTATCTGGTCCCGACGCTCGCGCTGTTCCTGGCCCCGATAGGGTCGGGTCCGTCCGTGCGGGTGAAGAAGCAGAAGGCGACCGATGAGAAGGCTGACGCTGAGGCGAGCGCCGAGACCACCGCTTGAGCGGCTGTCGGCAGGACGGTCCACGCGACCCACGAGAGCCGGGCGCCCCGCGCGCCGCGTACGTCTCCTCGCGGCGACGGCGGCCGCGACCGTCCTCGCCCTGACGGCGAGCGGCTGCGTCACCGTGCACGGTGAGCTCGCCCTGATGCCGCCGGCCACCGAGGCCGAGGCCGCGCAGGCCCTCGCGGACTTCACCGCCGCCTACAACAGGGCAGACAAGGCCCACGACCCGGCGCTGGACGCGGGCCGGGTCACCGGTCCGCTCGGCGAGATCAACCAGGCAGGTCTGCGCGCGCGGGCGGTGACGTCCCCCGGCGGCAACCCGAACCACCGCCCCCTCGAACTGTCGGACGCGCGCTTCGTGCTGCCCAGGAAGGCGGGCTGGCCGCGCTGGTTCCTCGCGGACACCGACCCCGACAAGAACGCCGGCGACCAGCGCTGGCTCCTCGTCTTCGTACGCAACGGGCCCCAGCAGCTGTGGGAGGTCGCCCACCTGGTGATCCTCGGCCGGTCCGACATGCCCGAGTTCGCCGAGGAGGACGGGTACGCGGTGCCGGTCGCCGCGGACACCGACACGCTCGCGGTCGCCCCGGCGGACCTCGGCAAGGAGTACGTCGCGTACCTGCAGGACGGGCAGCCGGGACCGTACGCGGCGGGGCCGCACACGACGGATCTGCGGGAGCAGCGGCAGAAGGGCGCCAAGCGCCCGGGGCTCGCCACCCAGTACCTGGACCGGGTCGCGGACCAGGGCGACTTCGCGCCGCTCGGGCTGCGGACGAAGGACGGCGGCGCGTTCGTCTTCTTCGCGACGCGGTTCTTCGAGCGGCAGACGGCGGCGCCGGGCTACCGGCCCAAGGTCGACCCCGACATCAAGGCGCTGCTGACCGGCGAGGTCAAGAACACGGTCACCAAGGAGTGGGTGTCCAACCAGGCGGTCCTGGTGAAGCCGGCGGGCACCGACCGCGACGGGATCACGATCAAGGCCCGGCTCCAGGGTGTGGTGGGCGCGCAGGGCTCGTAGCGCCCCGGTCGGCGGGTCGGAGTCGGCGGGTCAGCGGGTCAGCGGCCAGGCGATCTCGTGGGCCGTGTGCTCGCCGTCGCTCTCCGCCTCACGCGCGGCCGCGTGGCGGGCGCAGACGTCCTGGAGGGTCTCCAGGAGGTTCAGCGGGTCGGGCAGCGGATGCTCGGGGCCGCGGAGCCAGGCGACGACCGGATGGGCGCTCTCGTCCCCGGGGAGCCGGGCGGGCGGTACGAGGACGTAGCTGCCGCGGCAGTGCCAGCGGAGCCCCGGGTGCTCGTCCATGGTCTCGGGGTGGCAGTCGAGCTCACACGGCCACCACTCGTCCTCGTCCTCGGGGGTGCCGCGGGTGGCGGTGAAGAAGAGCATCCGCCCGCCGACCGTGTCGACCTCGGCGGACTCGGCGACCGGTCCGACCTCGACGCCCTCGGCGAGGAGGCGCTCCAGGGCGGCGCGGCCGGCTGCGAGGGGCACGTCGAGGACGTCGTGGACCATGCCGGTGGCGGTGATGAAGTTCGCCTCGGGCTCGTTGCGGGCCCAGCGCTCGATCTGGGCGCGGTCGGTGGTCGACTGCGTCTGCCAGGCGAAGGAGACCGGGTGCCGGGCCGGGGTGGGACAGCCGATCCGCTCACAGGAACAGCTGTAGCCGACGGGGTACGCGGCGGGGGCGAGGGGCAGCCCGGCGGCGGCGACGGCCAGGAGCAGCTTCTCGCGGTCGTTCTCGTCGTCGGCCGCGGTGCGTTTCGGGCGCCTGCGCAGCCACTGTGCGAGTTTGCTCTCCGGGCCGCGGTAGCGGCCGATCCCGTCGCCCATCTATCCCCTCACACCTCGTGCTCGCCCGTTCGGCTCTGCCCATGGTCCCACCATCCTGCGCCCTGGGTGACCGGAGTGCGGAACCGGGGTGTGGAACCGGTGTGCGACGACCGTTTCAGGACCTCGGCGCGAGGCCCCGGAGGGCGAGGTCGACGAGGCTGTCGGCGTACGCGTGGGTGAGCGGCAGCGTGCGGTGGAGCCAGCGGTGGTGGAGCGGTCCGACGAGGAGTTCGAGGGCGATCCGGGGGTCGACGCCGGGGTCCACGTCCCCGGCCGTCTGGGCCGCCTCGATGCGGCGGGCGTAGTACTGGAGCTGCGGTTCGAGGAGCGCCTCGGTGAAGCGGGCGCCGAGCTCGGGGTCGACGATGCCCTCGGCGGCCAGAGCGCGGGTGGGGGCGTCGAAGGCGGGGTCGTTCATCTCGTCGACGGTGGCGCGCAGGACGTACCTGAGGTCGGCGGCGAGGTCGCCGGTGTCGGGGATCTCACTCGTGGCGTCCCCGCCCAGGGCCTCGTTGGCGCGGGCCGCCAGGTCCAGGAAGGCGTCGAGGAGGACGGCCGCCTTGGAGGGCCACCAGCGGTAGATGGTCTGCTTGCCGACCCCGGCGCGGGCGGCGATGCCCTCGATGGTGGTCCTCGCGTAGCCGGTCTCGGAGACGAGGGCGAGGGCGGCGTCGAAGATGGCGCGGCGGGAGCGCTCGCTGCGGCGGGAGGCGTCGGGGGCCTTGGTGTCGGACATGGGCCCAATCTAGCAGCGTACGAGACGCTACGTCTCGCCAGTCGTGGCCAGGGCCGAACCACCCGAACGGTCCACAGCGCGGCGGGCCCGGAAGGCGGACCATGGGGTCACCGATCCGGCGGATCCCCACCCCGCCGGTGCCTCTGACCACCCGTCCGTGAGGAGCCCTCATTGCGCACCACTCCGCGCGCGTCCTCGCCCCGCCGTTACCTGATGTGCCCACCCACGCACTTCACGGTGACGTACTCCATCAACCCCTGGATGGACCCCACGAAACCGGTCGACCTGCCGCTGGCCCTCACCCAGTGGGAGGACCTGCGCGACCGCTACCTCGCCCTCGGCCACACGGTCGAGCTGCTCGTCCCCGACCCGGCGCTGCCGGACATGGTCTTCGCGGCGAACGGCGCCACCGTCGTCGACGGCCGGGTCCTCGGAGCGAGGTTCGCCCACGCGGAGCGCACGGCCGAGGCCGCGGCGCACCTGGCCTGGTTCCGGGGAAACGGCTGGGCGGCCGAGGACGTACGGGACCCCGAGCACATCAACGAGGGCGAGGGGGACTTCGCCGTCACCGCCTCCTGGATCCTCGCCGGCCGCGGCTTCCGCTCCAGCCCGCTCTCGCACGACGAGGCGCAGGAGTTCTTCGGCCGCCCGGTGATCGGCCTCGAACTGGTGGACCCGCGGTACTACCACCTGGACACGGCCCTGTCCGTGCTGGACGACGCGGGCGACGAGGTCATGTACTACCCGGACGCCTTCTCTCCTGGCAGTCGCGCGGTGCTCGCCCGGCTCTTCCCCGACGCCCTGATCGCGACGGCCGAGGACGCGGCGGCCCTCGGTCTGAACGCGGTCAGCGACGGCCGGAACGTCCTCCTCCCGCAGGCGGCGGTGGGTCTCTTCGAGCCGCTGCGGCAGCGGGGGTTCGAGCCGGTCGGCATGGACCTCGGCGAACTCCTCAAGGGCGGTGGCAGCGTGAAGTGCTGCACCCAGGAGCTGCGGTCCTAGCCGGCCGGACGGCTCCGCGAGAAACGCCCCTCCCGGTCCGCGGACACACGGCCGGGAGGGGCACCTGCTCGGGCGCTCGCGGCGGGAGGCGTGCCTCCTCCGGCGCTCGCGGCGGGCGTCCGCGGGGTCAGGAGCGGCCCGCGCCGTCCGCGTCCTCCGGCGGCCAGGAGTCGCCCCACTCCGCGTCGCGGGCCTTCTTGTAGAGCGGGCCGTGGCGCTTGGTGACCGTCTCGCGGGCCAGGCCGTCCGGGCCGCACAGGTCGAGCTGGACCAGACCCTTGCGGATCTGCGGCCTGCGGGTGATGCGGGAGGCCGCCGGCACCGGGGGGATCCGGGTCGCCGCCACGTAGCTGAACTTCTCGTCCTCGTACGGCAGCGAGCCGCCCTTCACCTTCCGGTGCAGCGAGGAACGGCTGACCCGGGCCGAGAAGTGGCACCAGTCCGTGCCCGGCTCGATCGGACAGGCCCCGCTGTGCGGGCAGGGCGCGGCGACCGTGAAACCGGCCTCGATCAGCAGGGTGCGGGCCGCGATGATCCGCTCGTAGCCGTCGGGGGTGCCGGGCTCGACGATCACGACCATCCGCGCGGCACGCGCCGCCTCGGCCACGAGTGCGGCCCGGTCGGCCCCGGTCAGCTCCTTGAGCACGTACGAGACGGTGACGAGGTCCGTGTCGGCGAGCCGCAGCGCGCCGCCGATCCTGGCCGTGCGCCACTCGGCGTCCAGGGCGCCCGCGGCGAGCTCACGCCCGAGGGCGAGGGCCGGCTCGGCCCAGTCCAGGACGGTGGTGCGGGGCGGCTGCTCCTCCCAGGCCTCGGCGACGGCCCAGGCGGCCGCGCCCGTACCGCCGCCGACGTCGGTGTGGGTACGCGGCTCCCAGTCGGGCACCGCCGCGCGCAGGGCGCCGAGGGCGCTCCGTACCGCCTCGAAGGTCGCCGGCATCCGGTACGCGGCGTACGCGGCGACATCGGAGCGGTCGCGCAGCACGGGGGCGTCCGTCGGGGTGGTCCCCCGGTAGCTGGCGATCAGCCGGTCGACGGCCTGGGCGGCCTGCTTGGGCGGAAGCCCGTCGAGGAGGCCGGCGAGGGCGGCGCGCAGGGAGTCGGCGGAGGGAGCGGAGGCGTTCACCGAGACAGTCTAGGCGGCAGGACCGGTGGCCTCGGCGGGCCACGCGCCTCCCGTACGGCACCGCGGGGCGCGGCACGGGAAGCCCGGAGGGCGGCACCTCGCGGTAGGCCGGGCGCCTTCGGGTCAGCCCGGCAGCGGGTCCCGGGAGTGGACCGTCCGCCAGGCGTCGATGGACCGGTCCCACTGCTCACCCGTGAGTTCGGTCAGGGAGGCCGGGAAGAGGCCGTCCTCCTCCTTGGCGATGTGCGCGTGGAGCTCGTCGACGGCGCGGACGAAGGCCGCGCGCTCCTCGGCCGAGTCGAGGTCGAGTCCGTCCAGGAAGGCGGCGAGCTCCCGGTGCTCCAGGGCGAGGGCGTCGACGTAGGCCGTGTACTCCTCGTTCTCCCGCATGACCGCGAACAGCCCCCGCTCCTCCCCCGCCCAGTGGGCCCGGAGTTCGACGGCCATCCGCGCGGCCAGGGTCCGCGCGCGGTCCCGGTCGCCGCCGTCGAGCGCGCGCACGGCGTCCCCGGCGAGGTCGGTGACCGACTCGTGCTCGGCGATGAACTCCTTGATCAGCGGGATCTCGCGGCACCCGCAGTAGTGGCACATCCCCGGCCCTCCCGTCCGTCCGGGAGATCGTGACACCGCCGGGCGCGGAACGACCGGCGGCGCACCGGCGGAGCTAGACCCCGGGGGCGGCCTTGGCCTTCTGCCACGGGCGGCACAGGCCCAGGAAGCAGGCCAGGGCCAGGACGGCGCAGGTCAGCTGGACGACCGCCATCGGGACGGCGGTGTGCTCACCGGCGATGCCGACGAGCGGGGAGGCGACGGCGCCGACGAGGAACGACGTGGTGCCGAGCAGCGCGGACGCGGAGCCGGCGGCGTGCGGGGTGCGCATCAGGGCCTGGGCGTTGGTGTTGGGCATGGCGAGGCCCATCGCGGACATCAGGACGAAGAGTCCGGCCGCGACCGGTACGAGCCCGACCTTCCCGAAGACGCCGCTGGTCATGAGGAGCAGCGCGAGGGAGGAGACGAGGATGGTCCCGAGGCCCCACCCGAGCGCCTTGTCGAGGCTGACGCGGCCGATGAGCAGCTTGCCGTTGATCTGGCCGACGGCGACGAGGCCGATCGAGTTGAGGCCGAAGAGCAGGCTGAAGGTCTGCGGCGAGGCCCCGTAGATCTCCTGGACGACGAACGGCGAGGCGGAGATGTACGCGAAGAGGGCGGCGAAGGCGAGGCCGCCGGTCAGCATGTACCCGGTGAAGACGCGGTCGGTGAGCAGCCCCTTCATGGTGCGCAGGGCCTGGCCGACCCCGCCCTCGTGCCGACGCTCGGGCGGCAGCGTCTCGGCGAGGAAGCGCCAGACGACGAGGGTGAGGAGGATGCCGATGACGGTGAGGACGTAGAAGACGCCCCGCCAGTCGGTGATCCGCAGGATCTGGCCGCCGATGAGCGGCGCGATGATCGGGGCGACGCCGGAGATCAGCATCAGGGTGGAGAAGAACCGGGCCATCTCCACGCCGTCGTACAGGTCGCGGACGACCGCGCGGGCGATGACGATGCCGGCGGCGCCGGCGAGGCCCTGGAGCAGCCGGAAGCCGATGAGCAGCTCGGCGGTGGGGGCGAGGGCGCAGACGGCGGTGGCGAGGACGTACACGATCATGCCGATGAGCAGCGGGCGGCGGCGGCCCCACTTGTCGCTCATGGGGCCGACGACGAGCTGGCCGAGGGCCATGCCGGCGAGGCAGGCGGTGAGGGTGAGCTGGACGGTGGCGGCGGGGGCGTGGAGCGCGCCGGTGACCTCGGGCAGGGCCGGGAGGTACATGTCCATGGAGAGCGGGGGCAGCGCGGTGAGCCCGCCGAGGACGAGGGTGACGAGCAGCCCGGTGCGCCGGGCGGTCGCGTTGCCTGTCGACGCGGGGGCTCTTTCGGTTATGTGCCCTTGTGTTGTTTTCTGGCCGCTCTCCGGCATCGACCGCTCCATTTCGTTGAATTCTTGCCTATGCTCTCAGCTCGACCGGCATGGTCGAGACCTCTGCGGGACCAGTGGGACAGATGGGGATGGGTGGGGACATGGGTGAGACGGTGCGCTGGGGAATCCTGGCGACGGGCGGCATAGCGGAGCGGTTCACCACGGACCTGCTCACGCTCGACGGCGCGGAGGTCGTCGCGGTGGCGTCCCGCACGGAGGCGTCCGCGAAGGCCTTCGCGGACCGGTTCGGCATCCCGCGCGCGTACGGCGAGTGGGCCGGGCTGTTCGCCGACGCGGACGTCGACGTGGTGTACGTGGCGACCCCGCACCACGCGCACCGGGAGGCGGCCGGTCGCGCCCTGGAGGCGGGCAAGGCGGTGCTCTGCGAAAAGGCTCTCACGCTCAACGCCCGCGAGGCAGAGGAACTCGTCACCCTGTCCCGGGACCGTGGCCTCTTCCTGATGGAGGCCATGTGGATGTACTGCAATCCGCTGATCCGGCGCCTCACGGAACTGGTCC
This sequence comes from Streptomyces sp. NBC_00691, assembly GCF_036226665.1. Classification (NCBI taxonomy): domain Bacteria; kingdom Bacillati; phylum Actinomycetota; class Actinomycetes; order Kitasatosporales; family Streptomycetaceae; genus Streptomyces; species Streptomyces sp. NBC_00691. The sequence goes on from NZ_CP109007.1 coordinate 2,506,232, forward strand.
GCGGCGGGGCGATCGGCGAGATCCGGACCGTACAGGCGGACTTCGGGCTCGCGGGTCCGTTCCCGGCGGACCACCGGCTGCGGGACCCCGCGGTGGGCGGCGGGGCGCTGCTCGACCTCGGCGTGTACCCGGTGTCGTTCGCGCAGCTGCTCCTCGGTGAGCCGGACACGGTCCAGGCGCACGCGCTGCTCTCCCCGGAGGGCGTCGACCTGAACACCGGCATGCTGCTCGGCTGGTCGGACTCCGGGGCCTCGGCACTCCTGTCCTGCTCGCTCGACGCGGACACCCCGCTGACCGCCTCGGTGACGGGCTCGCTGGGCCGGATCGACCTCCCGCGCGGGTTCTTCTTCCCGGAACGCTTCACCCTGCACCGCAACGGCCACGAGCCGGAGGAGTTCACGTCGTCGGACGACCCCCACCCCCTCCGGCACGAGGCCGCCGAGGTCATGCGCTGCCTGCGGGCGGGCGAGACGGAGTCCCCGCTCGTCCCCCTCGGCGGCTCGCTCGCGGTGATGCGGACACTCGACGCGGTACGGGACCGCATCGGCGTCCGCTACCCCCAGGAAGCGGCGGTCGCCCGGGCCTGAGGCCCGGGTCACGCCGTACCGAGGCCGGGGTTCACGCGGGCTTGAGGCCCGGGTCGCCCGCCTCCGTGACGAAGGAGCCGGCCGTGGCGACGGGAGCGCCCGGGGTCGTCACGTACGGCACCGTACGGAAGTCGGCCCGGGCGGACTCCTCACCGAGCGCGACCGTCACATAGCCGCGCCGCCCGTTGAAGAACCGCAGGTGCGGGTTGGCCTGCATGAGCTTGTCGTAGTTCGACGGACGGTCGGCGCCGTCCTTGCCGCTGCTGATCGAGGTGGCGACGATCTCGGTGCCGACGGTCCGCGAGGCCGGATCGCGGAAGTCGGCCTTGATGTCGAGTCCGTAGCCGACGTGGACGTCCCCGGTGAGCACCATCAGGTTCTCCACCCCGGCGGTCGCCGCCCCCGCGAGGATCCGCTGCCGGGACGCCGGGTAGCCGTCCCAGGAGTCCATGGAGAGCTTGAAGTCGGCGGTGGCACGGTCGCGGCGCTCGGCGAGGACGACCTGCTGCGGCAGGACGTTCCAGCGGGAGCGGGAGCAGCGCCAGCCGTCGAGCAGCCACCGCTCCTGCGTGGCGCCGGTCATCGTCCGCGCCGGGTTCTCGGACTCCGGTCCCGGGACCTGCCAGCCGTCGCCGTACGCCTGGTCGGAGCGGTACTGGCGGGTGTCGAGGATGTCGAACTGGGCGAGCCGGCCGAAGCGCAGCCGGCGGTAGAGCCGCATGTCGGCCCCCTGGGGCCGCTGGGGCGTGCGGAGCGGCTGGTGCTCCCAGTAGGCGCGGTAGGCGGCGGCGCGGCGGAGCAGGAACTCCTCCGGCGGGACGTCGTTCTCGGGTGTGCCGCCCGCGTAGTTGTTCTCGGTCTCGTGGTCGTCCCAGGTGACGACGAAGGGGTGGGCGGCGTGGGCGGCTCGCAGGTCGGGGTCCGACTTGTAGAGCCCGTACCGGAGCCGGTAGTCGTCCAGGGTGAGCGTCTCGCGGTTGAAGACGGCCGGAAGGGTCCGGTCCGTGTAGGCGCGGGCGCCGCCGGTGGCGTTGACGGCGTACTCGTAGAGGTAGTCGCCGAGGTGGAAGACGACGTCGACGTCCTCCTGCGCGAGGTGGCGGTAGGCCGTGAAGTACCCGTCGTGGTACGCCTGGCAGGAGACGGCGGCCAGCTTCAGACCGGCGTTGCGGGCCCAGGGTGCGGGCGCTGTCCTCGTACGGCCGACGGGGCTGGTCCAGGCGCCGACGCGGAAGCGGTAGAAGAACTCCCGGTCGGCGTCGAGGTGCTCGACCTCGACGTGCACCGTGTGCGAGAACTCCGGGTGCGCGGTGGCCCGGCCGCGGCGGACGGTCCGGGTGAAGCGCTCGTCCCGGGCGAGTTCCCAGTGGACGGACACCCGCTCGGCGGGCAGTCCGCCGCCGGGCTCGAAGGGGCGGGGCGCGAGCCGGGTCCAGAGCAGGACCGAGCCGGGCAGCGGGTCGCCGGACGCCACGCCGAGGGTGAACGGGTCCTCCGCCATACGGCGCCCGTCGAACTCCGCCGCGGCCGCGGAACCGGCGGCCGGCAGCTGGGTGGCGAAGGCGAGCGCGGCGGCGGCCCCGGTGACGGTGAGAAACCGGCGGCGTCCCAAGTGGCGTGCGGCGGCGCGGAGTTCCTCGGAATGCTCGTGAACGTCGTGTACGCGGTTCATGTGCCCCTCCCCAGACGGATGCTGTCCGTCCGCCATTCGAGGGGGGCGGGACGACCTCACGTTGTCGGGTACAGAACATCCACGTGTCGGGACGATGAGTTCATGGGGCACGCGTCTCGCGTACGCTGCGCGCCCATGAGCATCGCAGTGGTGACGGGAGCGGGATCGGGCATCGGCCGGAGTGTGGCCCTCGCCCTGGCGGCGGCAGGCTGGTCGGTGGCCCTGGCGGGGCGCCGGGCCGGCGCCCTGGAGGAGACGGCGGCGGCCTCACCGGCCGGGGACTTCCTGGTCGTCCCCACGGACGTCACCTCGGCGGACGAGGTGGCGGCCCTCTTCACGGCGGTACGCGACCGCTACGGCCGCGTCGACCTGCTCTTCAACAACGCCGGTACGTTCGCGGGCGGCGGCGTCCCCGTCGAGGACCTGGACCCGGACACCTGGCGCGCGGTCGTCGACGTCAACCTGACGGGCGCGTTCCTGTGCGCCCAGGCGGCCTTCCGGACCATGAAGGAGCAGTCCCCGCAGGGCGGCCGGATCATCAACAACGGCTCGATCTCGGCCCACGTACCGCGCCCGCACTCGATCGCCTACACGGCGACGAAGCACGCGATGACGGGCCTGACGAAGTCCCTGTCGCTCGACGGACGCCCGTACCGGATCGCCTGCGGTCAGCTCGACATCGGCAACGCGGCGACGGAGATGACGGCCCGCATGCAGACCGGCATCCTCCAGGCCAACGGCGAACTGGCGGCGGAACCGGTGATGGACGCGGCGGACGTGGCGGCGACGGTCGTGCACATGGCGGCCCTGCCGCTGGAGGCGAACGTGCAGTTCGCGACGGTCATGGCGACGGCGATGCCGTACGTCGGACGGGGCTGACCCCGCCCGACGCACGGCCGGACGCCGGGGCGGCGGGCGGTGTCAGGCCTGTCCGGTCTCGAACCGGGCGACCTTGCCGCCCTCCACGGTGAAGCGCCACCGGGTCTTCATCTCGCCCCAGGTGTCGTTCCGGAACCGCGCGACGAGATCGAGCCCGCCGCCCTTCTCCGACTCGATCTCCATGTGCCCGCGCGAGGAGAAGATCTCCCGCTCGGTCCACTCCCCGAGGTCCCGCTCGGACCCGTCGTCGGACATGGTCGCACCGGAGGCCAGAGCCTCCCGGAAAGCCGTCTGGTCATTGGCGTTGAGGGCCGCGACGAACGCGCGCACGGCCGGCTCGGTGAGCCGCTCCACGGGAATGGTCATGCCCTAGCCGTACACCGCGCAGGGCCCCGGGCGCGTGTCGCACGCCGAAGGGACCCGCCAGGCTGCCCCGGATGACCGACACCGGCGCGGACGAGCGCGGCGTCAGGACCAGTCTGCTCCACGGCGCGCGGAACCTGCCCCTCCCTGACGACTTCTCAGCGCCACACAGCCTATGACCTGCGTGTTCGCTGGCATCGTGCAGGGCCGTACGGGCACTGTCCGGCATGACCACCGCACGCACCCACGCAACCCAGGAGGAGCGATGCCGAACGCCGGCAAGGTCGTCAAGCTGTACGCGAAGGGGGCCCCGGTCGGGGTCCAGGACGGAGCCGTGGTCGGCTTCCTCGCCGACCCGACCCGCGCCGGGGAGTGGCTGATCACCCGGGCCGACGGGGGCTTCCGGCTCACCGCCAAGGGGACGGAGGAGACCATCGCCTCGGAGGGCACCGAGCGCGCGCCCGTCGTCGCGGGCCCCGACGACTCCCCCGCCTCCGTCTGGCGCTTCCAGCACGTCGACGGCGACGGCGACACCGTCACGCTCACCACGATCACCTCGCTCGCCGACCTCCGGGACGGCACGTACGTGATCGACCAGAACGGTCTGGTCCTCGGCCGCGACCTGTTCGAGGACCGCACCCTGCTCCCGAAGCGCATCTTCGTCCGCACGGACGACCGGGACCCGCAGTGGAGGATCGAGGTCATCGCCTGAGGCGACCACCCACGCGGCAGGCCGGGCTCCGCCCGGAGGTCCCGGAGAGGGCCCGGCCTGCCGGTCAGCCGGTCAGCCGGTGAAGCCCGGCACCACCAGGCCGGACTCGTACGCGATGACCACCGCGTGGGTCCGGTTCTGCGCACCGAGCTTGGTCAGGACGTTCCCGACGTGCGTCTTGACCGTCTCCGGGCTCACGGTGAGGGACTCCGCGATCTCCGGGTTGGACAGACCGGTGGCCATCAGCCGCAGCACCTCCTCCTCACGGCCCGTCAGGGCCGCCTTCGGCAGCGCCTCCGTGGAGTCCAGCGGACGCACGGCGACCATCCGGCGCAGGGCCGCGGGGAAGAGGATCGCCTCGCCCGCCGCGACCACCCGTACGGCCTCCGCGATCTGCCGGACCGGAAGCCGCTTGAGCACGAATCCGCTGGCACCGGCGCTCAGCGCGGCGGTGACGTGGTCGTCGTTCTCGAAGGTGGTGATCACGACGACCTTCGGCCGCACCGGGGAGGGGGGCCCGTCCCCCGGCCGCGCGGACCCCGCCCGCTCGTCCGGATCGGCGAGGAGCCGGCGGGTCGCCTCGATCCCGTCGCGGCGGGGCATCCGTACGTCCATCAGGACCACGTCCGGCCGCAGCAGCCGCGCCCGCTCGACCGCCTCGACGCCGTCGGCGGCCTCCCCGACCACCTCGATCCCCGGCTGTGCGGCGAGCAGGGTACGCAGTCCGGTGCGGGTCACCTCGTCGTCGTCGGCGATCAGCAGCGTCGTGACGGTCTCGGCGGTGTCGGGGCCGGTCATGGCGACAACCGTACGGGCAGGGTGACCGCCAGCCGCCAGCGCCTCGGCCCGTCCGGCCCGGCGTCGATCTCGCCGTGCAGGAGCCGTACGCGCTCCGCGAGGCCCGGCAGCCCGTGCCCGGAGGCCGGGAAGGCCCGCGGGCGCCCCGAACGCGCGCCGTTCCCGGTCTCGTTGACCACCTCGAGCTCCAGCGCGTCCGGTCCGGCCGCCACCCGCACCGTGATCGGACCGCCGGCGCCGTGCCGGACGGCATTGGTCAGCCCCTCCTGGACGATCCGGTACGCGGCCCGGGAGAGCGTCCCCCGCACCCGCGCCGGATCCCCCGACCGCTCCCACTCCACCACCGCGCCGGTGTGCCGCACCCGTTCGAGCAGCTCGGGCAGGTCGGCCAGCGTACGGACCGGGGCGGCCCCGGCCGCGTCGGCGTCCCGCTCGCGCAGGACGCCGAGGACGTGGTCCAGGTCCTCCAGCGCGGCCCGGGCGGACTCCTCGATGCTGCGGAGGGCGGCCCTCGCCGCCGCCGGTTCGGTGGCCATCAGCTCGCCCGCCACCGCGGCCTGGATCGTGGTCGTCGTCAGCGTGTGCCCGATGGAGTCGTGCAACTCGTGGGCCAGCCGGTTGCGTTCGGCCAGCCTCAGCTCCCGCTCGGCCGCGAGGGCGAGCCGCTCGGCCGTCGACGGCCCGAGGAGCCGGGGCGCCGACCACCGCAGGGCCCGCGTCACGAGGACGCAGACGACCGCGGCGAGCAGCAGACAGACGAACGCCACGGCCCAGCTCTGCCAGCCGCCCGTCACCCGTGCGGACCGGCCGAACAGGCTCAGCGCCAGCTCGGCGCGGAGCCAACCGCCCGGCAGGGCCAGGGCGAGGAAGAGCAGCAGCCCGCTCGCGAGCGCACCCGTCCAGCCGAGGGTGACGTGCAGCAGCAGCCAGAGGGGGGTCCGCCAGCGGTCGGAGCCGGGGAGTGCGGAGGGCACGGCCGGGACGGCACCGCCGGATCCCGCCCCGGGCGACGACGTGGACGGGCGTACGGCGGAGGGCTCGGGCAGCACCACGTGCAGCAGCCGACGCGCGCCCGTGATCAGCACCCGGCGGGTGGTGCGGGCCAGACCGACCAGGGCGATCAGGACGGCCCAGACGGCCGGGACCACGACGAACAGGGCGCCCTCGGGGGCGGATCGCCACGCCAGCGCCGGAAGCAGCGCGAAGGACAGCAGGGGAAGACTCGCGAGGGCCGCCGCATAGGCGAACAGCGCGCCCGCGTACGTGGAACGGCGCAGCAGCGGCCGGAGTGCCTTGATCATCACCGGCCAGTATGGACGGGCGGCCCGTGGCCGGCCTCCCCCGATCGGGGGAGCGTTTTCTCCCGCGATTCCGCGATGTGCCCAGGAGGCCCCGGACAACATGATCGTGTCCTGCCCGGTCGACGGAAGGACAGCGGATGAACACGCGAGCGATGAGGACGAGTACGGAGAAGCGGACGTCGAGGCGCGGCCTCGCCCGGCCGTGGACGGGCCTCCGTCGCGGAGGTACGGCGGCCGCGGCGGCGATGGCCGTCGCGGTCATGACGGCGGGCGCGCTGCCGCCGCCTGCGGCCGCGGCGACACGGCCGGACGCCGTACAGCGGGGACTGAACGCGCTGGTGCGCGAAGGGCAGCCGGCGGCGCTGGCGAGCGTCGAGGACGGCCGGGGCCACGCCCGCACGTACACGGCGGGGGTCGGAGACCTGGCGACGGGCGCGAAGGTGCCGAGGGACGGCCAGGTGCGGATCGGGAGCAACACGAAGACGTTCACGGCGGTGGTCGTGCTGCAGCTGGTCGGCGAGGGGAAGGTCGGCCTGGAGGAGTGGGTCGACACGTATCTGCCGGGGGTGGTGCGGGGGAAGGGCCTCGACGGAGGAAGGATCACGGTCCGTCAGCTGCTGCAGCACACGAGCGGGATCCCGGATTACGGGGCGTACATCAGCGACGAGGAGATACTGCACCGGTATTACGAGCCGCGTGATCTCGTCGACGTGGCGCTCGAGCACGAGGCGGAGTTCGAGCCGGGGAAGAAGTGGAGCTACAGCAACACGAACTACGTACTGGCGGGCCTGATCGTCCAGAAGGTGACGGGGCGCCCGCTGGCAGAGGAGATCGACCGGCGGATCGTCAAGAGGATCGGGCTGCGGCACACGTACTTCCCCGCGCAGGGGGACAGGGGCATCAGGGAGGCGCACCCTCAGGGCTATCACCGGATGAAGGAGGGTGAGCCGCTGCGCGACGTCACGGAGCTCGACCCGTCGGCGGGCTGGGCGGCGGGGCAGATGATCTCGACGAACTCGGACCTGAACCGCTTCTTCGGGGCGCTGCTGGGCGGGGATCGGCTGCTGGGCAAGGCGCAGCGGGACCAGATGCGGACGACGGTCCCGATCGAAGGGACGGAGTTCCACTACGGGTTGGGGCTGATGAAGAGGCCGCTGACGTGCGGAGGGGCCTACTGGGGCCACGGGGGCGACATCGCGGGCTACGAGACCAGGGGCGGGATCACGGACGCGGGCAGGGCGGCGAACGTGGCGGTGACGAGCATCCCGACGGAGGAGCCGGCGGTGAAGGGGGTACTGGGAGTGGTGGACACGGCTTTGTGCGGGTGAGGGTGAGGCGGGGGCGAGGCGCTGGGGGTGGGCCGGGTTCGTGGGTCTCGGGTGCGGCCGCCCTCTTTCCGAGTGTGGCGTCCTGCACCACCGCGTCAAGGGCGCTCCTTCGTCGCGTCGCTGCGCGATGGGCTGCGCCCACCCTTGACCCGGCGGCGCAGGCCGCCTTTTCACACTCGGAGGGCGGCCGGGGGCGGGGCCGCGCGGGGGCCCGGGCAGTGGCCACGCGCCGTGGGCGCCTTGCGGGCCGGTGGGGTGGGGCTGGGTTCGCGGCCGGGGTGGGGTGGGCCGCTTTCCCTTGTTTCGGGGTGCGCGGTAGTTGAATGGGGCGGCCCGGCGGCGCTTAGCGGCTGCCCGTCGTCGTCGGGTGGGGATTCAGGCCCCGCTGGTCGCTGTCCGTGGGTCGGGGGAGCGGTGGGCGAGAGTTTCCTGCACTTCCATCGCCCGATAAGGGCGATTCACCCCCTTCGCCCGTCTCTCCCGGATGGGTTACTCGGAGTAATGTCGAGTTACTCGCGCCCCGACCCACCGGGAGTGACCAGCGGGCCGGAAGCCCACTCGCCCCGGCCACGAACCCAGCCCCACCCCACCGGCCCGCAAGGCGCCCACGCCACCCCGGCCACTGCCCGAAGCCCGGCGCGGACCCCGCCCCCGGACCGCCCTCCGAGAGTGTCTTCGCTCCTGGAGGTGGTGGGTCAAGGGTGGCCGAAGGCCATCGCGCAGCGACGCGACCGCAGGGAGCGCCCTTGACGCACCGCCGGAAGGAGCAACTCTCGGAAAGAGGGCGGTCCCACCCGCCACTCACACACCCAGCCCACCCCCAGAACCCAACACCCGCACCACCACCCCACCCTCAGTCCAGGCAGAACTCGTTCCCCTCCGGGTCCGCCATCACGATCCACCCGTCGCTCATCGGCGGCGCCGGTTCGAAGCGGCGCAGCCGCTTCCCTCCCCGTGCCACCAGGCGTTCGCACTCCTCCTCCAGCGCCGCCATCCGCTCCTCCCCCACCAGCCCCGGCGCCGCCCTCACATCGAGGTGCACCCGGTTCTTCGCCACCTTGTCCTCCGGCACCCGCTGGAAGAACACCCTCGGCCCCTCCCCCTCCGGGTCCTCCAGGGCCGATCGTGAGTTGCGCTCCTCCTCCGGCACTCCCAGCTTCGCCAGGAACTCGTCCCACGCTGCCAGCGGGTCCGCTCCCTCCGGCAGTTCGACTCCCGGCGGGCCCGGGTGGACGTACCCCAGTGCGTCCCGCCAGAAGGTCGACAGCGCCTTCGGGTCGTGCGCGTCGAACGTGACCTGGAATCGGCGGCTCATCGTGCTGCTCCTCTCCTCGCGGTGCTGCGGTCCCATGGATCCACCCTGACACCCGAAGCGGACAGATTCGGTCCGCCGTCTCTGGCAGGCTGACCCACATGGGCGAACGGGGCACGACCGAGCGGGTGCTCACCCTCCTCGGGCACGAGTTCGAACCGCTCGACGCGACCGAGGTACGGACCCGGATACGGGAGATGGCGGCGCTGGACCCGGAGCGTGCGCGCTTCGGGTCCCGCACACACCGGTACGAGCTGCGTCCCGCGCTGCCCGAGGCGGAGATCGGCGCGTTCGAGGAGGAGCACGGCATCCGGCTCCCCCCGGACTACCGTGCCTTCGTGGCGGAGGTCGGCGACGGGCCCGCCGGACCGGCCCACGGGTTGCTGCCGTTGGCGACTCCCCGCCCGGAGGCGGAGGACGGGGCCGTACGCGGGCGGGATCTGGTCGCTGGACCCGGACTGGGGCGGTCTCGTCCCCGCGTACCCCGGCTTCCGGGCCTGGTACGCCGCCTGGCTCGGCTCTCCTGCCTAGACTGACGGCCATGGCATGCCGCATCAGTGAACTGGTCATCGACTGCGCCGATCCCGACCGACTCGCCGCGTTCTGGAGCGAGGTCCTCGGTTACGTGGAGCTCAGCCGCGAGGGTGACGGAAGCATCGAGATCGGGCCGCCCGACGCCGGGTTCGGCGGCCCGCAGCCGACCCTCGTCCTCAGCCCCAGCAGCGACCCGCGCTCCGGGAAGCTCCCGCTCCACATCGACGTCAACCCCACCGACCGCGACCAGGCCGCCGAGCTGGAGCGGCTGCTCGCACTCGGAGCGAAGCCCGCGGACATCGGTCAGACCGGCGCCGAGAACTGGCACGTCCTGCTCGATCCGGAGGGCAACGAGTTCTGTCTGCTGCACCGCCGGCTCCAGCCGCTCTGAGCCCTCTCGGACCTACCCGGGCTCACCGGCCACTCGTTGTCCGAGCCGGTGCGCCGGTCATGCCGTGGGACACGTCGCCGGCGCCGCGGGTCGGCCGGGATCCCGCTCCCATCGCCGCGTCCGAATTCCGCCAGCGGCCCGGTGTCCCGTCGCGCGATCCTGGCCGTATGAGCACCCAGACCTCCGCCACGACCGCTTACGACGCCCGCGCCATCGCGCCCTCCGCCCTCGCCGAGCTGCGCGTCACCGACGACGCGGGCCGCGCCTGCGTCCCGTACTCCGCCGGCGAGGGCGGCGATCCGCTGCGCTGCTGTCTGCGTCTCTCCGTCCCGGGCGAGCGGATCGCGCTCGTCTCGTACGCGCCGCTGCGGCGCTGGGCGGCCGGGTCGGGGGTCGAGCCGGGTGCGTACGACGAGCAGGGCCCCGTCTTCGTCCACGCCGAGGAGTGCGGCGGTCCCGTGCCCTCGGAGACGTACCCCTTCGCCCGTGCGGAGGCGTTGCGGACCGTGCGTCGTTACGACGCGGCGGGCCGCATCGTCGGGGGCCGGCTCCTGGAGATCCCCGAGGCGACGTCCGAGGGCTTCGACCGGGCCTTCGACGAGGCCTTCGCCGACCCGGCCGTGGCGCTGGTCCACGTCCGGGCGGTCGAGTACGGCTGTTTCCACTTCGAGGTGCGTCGACCCTGATCCGCAGGCACCCGGCCGGCCCGGTTCAGCGGGACCGCGGTGCCGGCCAGGGCCTGTGCCCCGGTCCGGTGGGGTGGGTGCCCGTGACGGCCATGACGAGCGAGTAGAGGCTGGTCTCGGCGGTGATGAAGAGACGGTTGCGCTTGGCCCCGCCCCAGGTGATGTTGGCGACCGCCTCGGGGATGTCCAGCCGTCCGATCAGGGTGCCGTCGGGGTCGTAGCAGTGCACGCCGTCGTTCATCGCGGCCGCCCAGAGCCGGCCGCCGTCGTCGAAGCGGAGGTTGTCGAAGCGGGCGGCGCCGCGGGCCCCGGCCTCGGCGAAGACGGCGCCGTCCGACAGCGTGCCGTCCTCGCGGACGTCGAAGACCCGGATGAGGCCGGCCCGGGTGTCGGAGACGAAGAGCTGCCGTTCGTCGGTGGAGAAGACGAGGCCGTTGGGGGCGGCGAAGCTGTCGGCGACCAGGCGGACTTCGCCCGTGGCGGGGTCGATGCGGTAGACGTTGTTGGCGCCGATCTCGCTCTCCGCGCGGTAGCCCTCGTAGTCGCTGGTGATGCCGAAGTCGGGGTCGGAGAACCAGATGGAGCCGTCGGACCTGACCGTCGCGTCGTTCGGGCTGTTCAGGCGCTTGCCCTGCCAGCGGTCGGCGAGGACGGTGATCGTGCCGTCGTGTTCGGTGCGGGTGACGCGGCGGTTGCCCTGCTCACAGGTGATCAGACGGCCCTCGCGGTCGAGGGTGTTGCCGTTGGTGTGCCCGGCGGTGCGGCGGAAGACGGAGACGGCGCCGGTCTCCTCGTCCCAGCGCAGCATCCGGTCGTTGGGGATGTCGCTCCAGACCAGCTGCTTCCAGGCGGGGAGGTAGATCGGCCCTTCGGCCCAGCGGCAGCCGGTGTACAGGACTTCCAGGGCGTCGTCGCCGTTCATGCAGCGGCCGGTACGGAACCGGTCGTCGAACATCTCGTACAGTGCGGGGCGCTCGCTGGTCATACGGGTTCCTTCCCCTCCACAGAGCCGCCGATCCGAATGACGTACGGCTCAGCTGAAAGATAGCCGAATGAGATATGGTCATCGCAAGATCTTGGCGAATGGAGAGTTGTGGATCACATTGATCGTGCCCTGCTGACGCAGCTCCAGCAGGACGCCACCCGGTCCTATGCCGCGCTGGGCGAGGCCGTGGGCCTCTCGGCCGGAGCGGCGCACGAGCGCGTCCGGAAGCTGAGGGAGCGCGGTGCGATCCGCCGCACCACCGTCGAGGTGGACCCGGCGGCGGTGGGCGGTGCCGTCCTGGCGTACGTGATGGTCGACTCGGTCGCGTGGATGGGCGATTCGGGGCGGGACTTCGCCGCGCTCCCCGAGATCCTGGAGGCGCACGTCATCGCCGGCAGCGCGTCGGTGCTGGTGAAGGTCAGGACGGCGACCACGGAACAGCTGCAGGACGTGCTGCGGCGCATCTACGCGATCGACGGGGTCAGCGGGACGCAGGCCACGGTCGTCCTGGAGACCTTCTTCGAACGGCCGGTCTCCCCGGAGCTCGGCTCAGGGTGAACGAGAAGGGCCCCCGCCCGGGCGTGCTGCCCGGGCGGGGGCCCTTCCCACGTGGGCCGACAGACGAGTCGGGCTGTACGCCGGGTTCTGTCCCCCGGGACCTCACGGTCGTCGGGGCGACGGCCATCCATCTAGGACCGGCGTTGCCACCGGCCTCCTGCGGTCTACCCGCGGACTCGGGCGAGCAGCCCTCGAACATCCGCGCAGAGACACCGAGGTGTCCCCTCTTGACCTTGCTCCGAGTGGGGTTTACCTAGCCGCCTGAGTCACCTCAGGCGCTGGTGGTCTCTTACACCACCGTTTCACCCTTACCGAGGACCGAAGTCCCCGGCGGTCTGTTTTCTGTGGCACTGTCCCGCGGGTCACCCCGGGTGGCCGTTAGCCACCACCCTGCTCTGTGGAGCCCGGACGTTCCTCGGGAGGACCCGAAGGTCCCCACGCGGCCGCCCGCCCGGCTCGTCTGCCGTGCCGACCATGCTACCCGGCGATCAGGAGACCGGCGGACTCAGAGGAAGTCGGCCGCCGCGGGCGTGGCAGCGGCGCTTGCACATGATCGGGGACGGTCCCCGGAGCGACAGCTTGACCTTGCCGCAGCGTCAGGGTTTCTACTGGGCTCATGCGTATCGGAGAGGTCGCCGCCCTGGTCGGGGTCACCCCCCGTGCCGTGCGGCACTACCACCAGTCGGGTCTGCTGCCCGAGCCCGTGCGGCGGGCCAACGGGTACCGGGAGTACGGCGTCCGGGACGCCGTGCTGCTCGCCCGTATCCGGCGGCTCACCGAGCTGGGGCTCGGGCTCGACGAGGTGCGGGGCGTGCTCGCCGACGACGAGGGGCGCGGGCTCGTCGAGGTGCTGGGGGAGCTCGCCGAGGACCTGGCCCGCCAGGAGGCGGAGATCCGGGCGCGCCGGGAGCGTCTGTCCGCGCTCCTCGTCGAGGCACGGGCCGGGCGGCTGCCCGCCGACGGGCCCCTGTCGCCGGAACTCACCTCGCTGCTCGCCGGCCTGGGCGAGCTGCCCGAGTCCCCGATGGCGGCGAAGGACCGGCAGATCCTGGCGCTGATGGACGTCGTCGTGCCCGAGGGGGAACGGGCCCGGCTGATGGGTCTGATGGAGGGCGCGGCCGAGCACGCGCGTGAGGTGTATCCGTTGCTCGACGCGCTCTCGGGGGCGGAGGCGGACGATCCCCGGGTCGCCGAGGCCGCGCGGGTGCTCGCCGGCTGTCTGCCGGACGAGCTGGGGGTGGACATGCCGTCCGGGGCGCCGGACGGGGTGGGCTCGTTCGGCACCTCCCTCGCGGACGCCCTCTTCGCGGACCTCGCCCCCGCGCAGTCCGCGGCGGTCCACCTGGCGATGCGCCTGGTCCGGGAACGACAGGAGCGGGGCCGATGACGGGTCGCAGGAGTGGGGGCGTGCGGCTTCTCCGGCTGGTCGCGTATGCCGTTCTCCCCGCCGAGGTCGTCCTCGCCGTCCTTCTCGTCGGCGGGGTCCGGATCCCTGCCGCCGTATAGGCCGGCGCCGAGCTCATCGTCGTCGCGCTGCTCCTCGCCGAGGGGCTCTCGTACCTGCGTCTGCGGCGGCGGGGGCTCTCCCGGCGGGAGGCCGTCGCCGCGCTCGTGCCCGAGGCGGTGCTGCGGATCGTGGGCCACGAGCTGCGGATCATGGCGAGTCTGGGGCGGTGGGTGGCGCGGCGCCCGCACGGGGTCGAGGGTGCCGACGCGGTGTTCCCGCACGCGCGGGACCAGGCGGCGCTCATGTACGGCTTCGCGTTCGTGTGCGTGGTCGAGAGCGTCGGCATGTCGTTCCTGCTCGCCGGGTGGCCCGTCGTCCACGCGGTCGTGCTCGTCCTGGACGTCTACACCGTGCTGTTCGTCCTCGGTCTGCACGCCGCCGCCGCGACCCGCCCGCACACCCTCTCCGGGGGTGTTCTGCGGCTTCGCCGGGCCGCGCACGTGGACGTGTCCCTGCCCCTCGGCCGGATCGCGTCCGTCCGGCAGGAGCTGGTGTTCTCGCACGAGAGGACCGAGGGCGAGCTGAACCTCGCCGTCGGCTCGCAGACCTCCCTGACCGTCGAGCTGACCGAACCGGTCGACGCGCCCCGGTTCTTCGGCGCGCCCCGGCCCGTACGGCTGATCCGCTTCCACGCCGACGACGCGCGCGCCCTGTACCGCGTGCTGGGCCCGGCCGTCACGCGGGCGCGAACAGCACCTTCGCCGTCCCCGGATCCGCTTCCGCGAGCCTGACCCGCAGCCATTCCCCCAGGGGCAGCCGGGACGCGCCGCCCTCGATGCGGGCGACGACCGCCGGGTCGTCCAGGTGGACGGTGCCGACGGCGGGTTCGCGTTCCTTGACGTCGATCACGTAGGCGTCGAAGATCTCGCCGACCCGTTCCCGCAGCAGGGCCGCCTCGACGATGTCGACGCTCTCGCGTTCCACCGTGTTGGCGCGGCGCGAGCCGTCGGCCATCTCGTCGGGGAGGGCGGGCAGGGCGGCCCGTACCCACTCGGGCGGTTCGTCGCCCGCCACCGCCGCGACGCACAGCTCGCCCGCGTACCGGTCGACGAGGCGGCGCAGGGGCGCGGTGCAGTGGGTGTACTCGTCGGCGACGGCGGCGTGCAGGGCCGGGGTGGGGATGTGGCCGTCGGTGAAGACGGTGTACCCGGCTCCCCGGAGCAGGGTGGTGCACTCCTGGAGGAAGGCGGCCTGGCGCGGGTCGGCGGGGTCGGCGGCGCGGACGACGTCGGCGTACGAGACGTGGTGCGGCCAGTCGACGCCGAGGGCCTGTGCGGAGCGGCGCAGACGGGCGACGGCGCCGTCGGGGGCCGTGGGGAGGGTGCGCAGGATGCCGGTGCCGGCGGCGGTCATGAGGTCGGCGGCGGCCATGCCGGTGAGCAGGGAGATCTGGGCGTTCCAGCCGTCGGCGGGGAACGGGGCGCGGTAGGCGAGGGAGTAGGTGTGGTCCTGCTCCACGATCTCCTGCTCGGGGACGTTGAGGGAGATCCCGCCGCGTTCGGCCTCGAGGGCCTCGCGGAGGCGGCCGACGGCGCGGAGGAGGGCCACCGGTTCCTCGGCGGTGCCGGTGTCGATCTGCCGCTGGACGGTCGCGTAGTCGAGCTTGGCGCGGCTGCGGACGAGGGCGCGGCGGACGTCGGTGGCGACGCGGCGGCCTTCGGCGTCGAGGTCGATGCGCCAGAGGAGGGCGGGGCGGGGTTCGCCGGGGAGGAGGCTGGCGGCGCCCTCGGAGAGGACGGTGGGGTGGAGGGGGACCTTGCCGTCGGGGAAGTAGAGGGTGAGGACGCGCCGGTGGGCCTCGGCGTCGAGGGCGGAGCCGGGGGTGACGAAGGCGGCGACGTCGGCGATGGCGTAGTGGACGCGGTAGCCGCCGTCGGATCTGCGGGCCAGGTGCATGGCCTGGTCGAGGTCGGTGGAGGTCGGCGGGTCGACGGTGAAGAAGGGCAGGTCGGTGGCGTCGTACGCGGGGAGCCGGGGGGCTTTCGCGGCGGCCTCCGCCTCGGCGAGGACGGCGGGCGGGAAGTCCTCGGGGATCGCGAGCTCGGTACGGAGTGCGCGCAGGGCGGCCCGCAGCGGAGCCTCGGCTGCGCCGGTCACGTGAATGTGGCGGCGGGGCATGGACCGAGCGTATGGGGCGGGGAGGGGTGCGGCACCTCGTGCGGAGGACCGGCGGTGCCTTCTCCGTGCGTGGACGCGTCCTCCGTCCGTACGGGACGGGGCGCCGCACCTCGTACGCTGGGTTCCTGGGGCCGCACCCCCATCCCCGTACGGACGAAGGAGAACCACCGTGCTCGTGCTGTTGCCGCCCTCCGAGGGCAAGGCCTCCTCGGGGCGCGGGGCGCCGCTCAAGCCGGAGTCGCTGTCCCTGCCGGGGCTCGCGGAGGCGCGGGCGGCGGTCCTGGACGAGCTGGTCGAGCTGTGCGCGGCCGACGAGGAGAAGGCGCGTGAGGTGCTGGGCCTGAGCGAGGGCCTGCGCGGCGAGGTCGCGAAGAACGTGGAGCTGCGGACGGCGGGCGCGCGGCCGGCCGGGGAGATCTACACGGGTGTGCTGTACGACGCGCTGGGTCTGGCGACCCTGGACGCGGCGGCGAGGCGACGGGCCGGGAAGTCCCTGCTGGTCTTCTCCGGGCTGTGGGGCGCGGTGCGGGTGGGCGACCGGATCCCGTCGTACCGCTGCTCGATGGGGGTCAAGCTGCCGGGGCTCGGGGCGCTGGGCGGGCACTGGCGGGGAGCGATGGCCTCCGTACTGCCCGAGGCGGCCGGGGACGGGCTCGTCCTGGACCTGCGCTCCTCGGCGTACGCGTCGGCGTGGAAGCCGAAGGGCGAGGTGGCGGCGCGGACGGCGACGGTGCGGGTGCTGCACGCGCCGACCCGGAAGGTGGTCAGCCACTTCAACAAGGCGACGAAGGGCCGGATCGTCCGGAGCCTGCTGGAGGCCGGGGCGACTCCGCGTTCGCCGGAGGAGCTGGTGGTGGCGCTGCGGGACCTGCGGTACGTGGTGGAGGAGACCGGGAAGCCGGGGGCGCTGGACGTGCTGGTGGACGAGATCCACTGACCCCACCGACCACTCGTTGCACCCTACGCAACGCTCGTTGCGCATGACGCTCGCCGTGGGCAGGATGAAACCCATGACGAGCGTGTTCGACCTTGCCCCGGAAGCCTCTCCCGTACCGGTCGTCCCGGTGGTCGTGATCGAGGACGCCGCCGACGCCGTGCCACTGGCCCGCGCCCTGGTGGCCGGCGGGCTGCCGCTCGTCGAGGTCACCCTGCGCACCCCGGCCGCGCTCGACGCCGTCCGGGCGATCGCGGCCGAGGTGCCGGGCGCGGTCGTCGGCGCGGGGACGGTCGTCTCGGCGGCCGGGGTCGCGGACGCGGTCGGCGCCGGGGCGCGTTTCCTGGTCAGCCCCGGGTGGACGGAGCGGCTGCTCGGCGCGATGCGCGACTCGGGACTTCCCTTCCTCCCCGGTGTGTCGACGACCTCGGAGGTCGTGGCCCTGCTCGAACAGGGCGTGGAGGACATGAAGTTCTTCCCGGCCGAGGCGGCGGGCGGCGTCCCGTACCTGAGGTCGCTCGCGGGCCCGCTCCCCCGGGCCCGGTTCTGCCCGACGGGCGGCGTCTCGCTCGCCTCGGCCCCCGCCTACCTCGCCCTCCCCAACGTCGGCTGCGTCGGCGGTACCTGGATGCTGCCGCCGGACGCCCTCGCGGCCCGTGACTGGGCGCGGGTGGAGACGCTGGCGCGCGAGGCGGCGGCGCTGCGGGGACCCGTCAGCGTCCGGTCGCGGTGAACTCCACGCCCAGGTGGTCGGTCACCGGGCGGTAGCCGAGCCGCTGGTAGAGAGCGTTGCTGGTGGGGTTGGAGAGGTCCGTGAAGAGCAGGACCTGAGAGGCGCCCGCACCGGCGGCGACCCGGCTGACGGCCTCGGTGGCGCCCGCCGCGTAGCCGTGGCCGCGCTCGGCGGGCGGGGTGTAGACGAGGTGGACACGGGCCTGTCCCTGGATCGTGCGGGAGACGGCGGCCATCGAGACCGCGCGGCCCTCGGGCGTCTCCCAGAGGACGAGGCGGCCCTCGGAGATCCGCTCCGTGACGAAGCCGGTGTAGTCCTCGGCGGGCTCGTCACCGATGGCCGTCGCGAACTCCCTCGTCCAGGCCGCGACGAGCGGGACGTCGGCCTCGCCGGCCACCCGGTGCCGGCCGGCCGGGACCGGGTCGGGCGGGGTCGGCTCGCCGAGCCGGAAGAGCCGCATCCGGACGACGGGCCTCCAGGGCCGGCCCGAGGCCTTCGCGTACGCCTCCACCGCGGCCGTCTCGCCACGGACCTCCGTCGGCTCCTCCCCCGCCCGGACGGCGAGCGCGAGGGCCGCCTCCTCCGTCGTCGCGCCGAGGTGGAGGGCCCCGGAGGGGGAGACCGTGAGGACCCCGGTGACCCGGCCGTCGGGCTCCGCCCACCAGCCGAGCCGGTCCGCCCCGTCCATGAGGGTCAGCACCGCGGTGTTGCGCGCCGGCTCGGCGGCGAGGTGCGTCCCGGCCGCGGCACGGAAGGCGGCGGGGTGCTCGGTGAAGTGCCAGGTCATGACGGGAGGGCTCAGCGGAGGTGGGAGGTGTCGTTGAGGAGCCGTACGGACGCGTTGCCGTCGGCGTAGTAGGCGACCGCCGAGATCGATGCCGCCGACAGCTCCATCCGGAACAGCGACTCCGGCGGGGCGCCGAGCGCGAGCCGGATCAGGGTCTTGATGGGCGTGACGTGGGTGACCAGGAGGACGGTCCGGCCCGCGTAGGCGGCGGTGAGCCGGTCCCGGGTCGCGGCGACGCGCCGGGCGACCGTCGCGAAGCTCTCGCCTCCGCCGGTGGGCGCGGCCTTCGGCGAGGCGAGCCAGGCGTCGAGGTCCTCGGGGTGACGTTCCCGCACCTCGCCGAACGTCAGCCCCTCCCAGGCCCCGAAGTCGGTCTCGCGCAGCCCCTGCTCGACGCGGACGTCCAGCCCGAGGCGGGCGGCGACGGCACCCGCGGTCTGGCGGCAGCGGGTCAGCGGCGAACTGACGATCTCCTGGATGGTCCCGCGCGCGGCAAGGGCCTCCGCGACGGCCTCGGCCTGCCGGAGACCGGCCGCCGAGAGCTCGGGATCGGTCCCCCCGCTGCCGGAGAAACGCTTCTCGGGAGTGAGCGCGGTCTCGCCGTGCCGGAGGAGCACGAAGGTGGCGGGCGCGCTCATGTCGGGCCCGGCGGACCAGCCTTGGCCGGGAGCGGCGGGCGCGGCGGAGCCCGCCTGCGCCTCGAAGTCTCCCGAGGCCGGGGCTCCGAGGGCCTCATCGGCGGCGAACAGTCCGTCGTCCTCGGCCGCCGGGTGCGCGACCGTGCCGGGCCAGGCGCCCGAACCCGTCCCCGTACGACCCGGAACGGGGTCGCCTGCCGCGCCCGCGCCCGTCGTCGATCCCGCACCCGTCGCCAGCGCGGCGCGGGCGCGCGCCGCGCCCGCCGTCGCGTCGCCGGGCGGCCCCGACGGCGCCGGGGGGAGCGTCGCGGCGTTGCGGGCGGCCGCGGTGTCCAGGGCGGCCGTCGAGTCGGACGGCTCCCACTGGCGGCCGCGCTTGCCCGCGTCCATCGCCTCGTTCGCGAGCCGGTCCGCGTGCTTGTTGCGTTCGCGCGGGATCCACTCGTAGCGGACCCGGCCCGCCGGGAAGACCCGGCCCGCCTCGGCCGCGAGCGGCTTCATGTCCGGGTGCTTGATCTTCCAGCGGCCGGACATCTGCTCGACGACCAGCTTGGAGTCCATCCGGACGTGGACGGTGGCGTCGGGGAACAGCGACCGCGCCGCCTTGAGGCCCGCCACCAGGCCCTTGTACTCGGCGACGTTGTTCGTCGCCACGCCGATGTACTCGGCGGCCTCCGCGAGTGTCTCGCCCGTCACCGGGTCCAGGACCACGGCGCCGTACCCGGCGGGCCCCGGGTTGCCCCGGGAACCGCCGTCCGCCTCGACGATCACCTCACGAGAGGACGACGACGTCATTACAGGCCGGACTCCGACGTGCGGACGAGGATGCGGCGGCAGTTCTCGCAGCGCAGGACCTCGTCCTTGGCGGCGGCCCGCACCTCGTTGACCTCGGTGATGTTGAGCTCGATGTGGCAGCCCTCGCACTTGCGCTGGTACAGCCGGGCCGCGCCGACGCCGCCCTGCTGGACGCGCAGCTTCTCGTACAGCTTGAGGAGGTCCGCCGGGACGGTGCCCGCGACGAGCTCGCGCTCCTTCTCCACGGACGCCTCCTCGGCGGCGAGCTCGCCCTCGGCGGCGTCGCGGCGGGCGGTCGCGTCGTCGGTCTTGGCCTGGACGGAGGCGACCCGCTCGTTCAGCTCGGCGAGGCGCTCCTGCGCGGACTCGCGGCGCTCCATGACCTCGAGGACGATCTCCTCCAGGTCGCCCTGTCGCTTGGCGAGCGAGACGATCTCGCGCTGGAGGTTCTCCAGGTCCTTCGGGGAGGACACGGCGCCCGAGTCGAGGCGCTGCTGGTCGCGCGTGGCCCGCTGGCGGACCTGGTCGACGTCCTGCTCGGCCTTGGTCTGCTCACGGCCGCAGTCGCTCTCCTCGGTCTGCGCGGCGACGAGCAGGTCACGCAGCTGGGTGAGGTCCTTGGTCAGCGACTCGATCTCGGCGTGCTCGGGCAGCGACCGGCGCTTGTGCGCGAGCTGCTGGAGGCGGACGTCCAGGGCCTGGACGTCGAGGAGGCGGATCTGGTCGGCGGGCGCGGCGTTCAGTTGGGGGCTCCAGGGGAGGTGTGGTGGGAGGACCAGGGGTCGGTGACCGTCTTCGAGACGTGGACGCGGAGGTCCCAGCCATGGCGGTCGGAAATCTCGTCGAGCTGGGCGGCGGCCTGCTCGCACCAGGGCCATTCGGTGGCCCAGTGGGCGGCGTCGACGAGGCCCAGAGGCGTCTGCTGGGTCGCCTCGGAGACGGGGTGGTGGCGCAGGTCCGCGGTGAGGAAGGCGTCCACTCCGGCGGCCCGTACGGCGTCGAAGAGGCTGTCTCCGGAGCCGCCGCTGACGGCGACGCGGCGCACGGTCATGCCGGGGTCGCCCGCGACCCGGATGCCCTGCGCGGTGGCGGGCAGCCGCTTCGCCGCGCGGGCGGCGAACTCGGCGAGGGTCTCGGGGTGGTCGAGCTCGCAGATCCGGCCGAGGTTGTTCTCGGGCACGAGGGGGCCGGTGACCCGGAGGTCGAGCGCGCCGGCGAGGGCGTCGGAGACGCCGGGGTCGGCGGTGTCGGCGTTGGTGTGCGCCACGTGGAGGGCGATGTCGTGCTTGATGAGGCGGTGCACGACGCGGCCCTTGAAGTGGCCGGCCGCGACGGTCGTCGTCCCGCGCAGATAGAGCGGGTGGTGGGTGACGATCAGGTCGGCGCCGAGGGCGATCGCCTCGTCGGCGATCTCCTGGACCGGGTCGACGGCGAAGAGGACGCGTGCGACCTCTGCGTCGGGGTCACCGCAGACGGTGCCGACGGCGTCCCACGACTCGGCCCGCTCTGGTGGCCAGAGGGCGTCGAGCGCGGCGATGACTTCAGACAGGCGGGGCACGAGGAAAGGCTACCTGGCTCGCCTTCACGGCTGATACCGCAGCCGTGACGGTACGGACCGGGGGGCGCCCCCCGGTCCGTACCGTCGGCCGGCGTCGGGGGCGTCGGGGGCATCGGGGGGCGTTCGTCCACCGTCCGCTCGGCGCGGTGGCCCCGCTACTTGACGAGGTAGCCGCGCAGGTCGTCGAGGACCAGGTCCGCCGCCGTCACGCCGAGGCCCAGGTACCAGGTCTCGTCCGGGACGTCCTCGGCCTGGCCGGCCTTGACGGCCTTGAGGTTCTTCCAGAGCGGGTTGGCCTGGGCGGTGTCCTTCTTGGTGGCCTTGGCCTCGCCGTACACGCCGGTGAAGATCCAGTCGCCGTCGGCCTCGTCGATCTTCTCCGGGCTGATCTCCGCCGCGAGCTCGTCGATCTGCTGGTTCTCGGGCCGCGGCAGGCCGGTGTCCTCGAGGATCGTGCCGATGAAGGAGGCCTTCGCGTACAGGCGGATCTTGCCGGGGAGGTAGCGGACCATCGAGACGGTGGGCTTGTCCGGGCCGATGTCCGTGCCCAGCCGCCTCGCCTTGGTCTCGTACGCGGCGAGCTTCTCCTTCGCCTGGGCGGTCCTGTCGAGCGCGGCGGCGTTGAGGAGGTAGTTCTCCTTCCAGGTGAAGCCCGGGCGGATGGAGAACACGGTCGGCGCGATCTTCGACAGCTCGTCGTACTTGTCCGCGGCGCGCAGCTGGCTGCCGAGGATCAGGTCGGGCTGGAGGTTGGCGATGGCCTCCAGGTTGAGGTTGTTGATCGTGCCGACGGACTTCGGGGTGCCGGCGCCCTTGGCGAGGTAGGCCGGGATGCCGTCGTCGCCTTCCGCGGGGGCGTAGCCGACGGGCTGGATGCCGAGGGAGACGACGTTGTCGAACTCGCCGACGTCGAGGACGACGACCCGCTTCGGGGCGGCGGGCAGCTCGGTCCTGCCGAGGGCGTGGGTCAGGGTGCGGGGGAACTGGCCGGCCTTGGCGTCCGTGCCCATGGCCGCGGTCTTCGCGGCGGCGTCGCCGAAGTCCTTGCCTCCGGTGGCCACGTCCTTCTTCTTGGTCGTGTCCTCCTTCTTGGAGGCGTCGGATCCTCCGTCGCCTCCTCCGCAGGCCGCGAGCGAGAGCGCGGCGGCGAGGGCGACGACGGCGGCGGTGCCGCGGCGGCGGAGGGACATGAGAAGGCTCCTGTACGTGTCCTGGCGGGGAGACGGGCGTGACCGTGCCGGGGGCGTGGGGGCTCTCCGTCCGGGCGATCCGCCGGACGTCGCGGAGCTCCGTCCCGGGCGACCGGACGGAGTCGTGGGTCCCGTCCGGAGCACGCCGGGCGGAGCCACAGCCTCCGTTTAGGTTCGCCTTACCTTACTCATCACGGGCAACTCCAGCACACCCGCCCCCCACCCCTCAGCCGAACCGCCGCACAGCCACCCTTATGTGTGAAGTGACCCTGCTCGTGTTGTTCGGCTGGAAGTGCGAAAACTAGCTTCATGGCCGGAGGTGACGAGTCGATGACAGCGTGTGCCATCGAGACCACGGCCGAGGACGACGACCGCGACGGGGAACACCCCGGCCGCGGCGTCCGGCCGACGGAGTTCACTACGGGTCTCACGATCACGGCGAACGGCGCGTACGCGGCCAGGCTCGCGGGCGACGGAGACGCCCTGTACGTGGAGAGGTGGACGCTCGACGGCCCGGAGCCGTACGCCGTCCCGCTCCCCCTCGACCAGCCGGAGGAGCCCGGCACCCAGTCGCTGCCCCTGGCCGACGGCCGGGTCCTGGTGGCCCGCCGTGTGGACGGACGGCGGAACACGTTCTCGCTGCTCTACCCCACGGGTCCGGCCACCGGGGAGCTCCGGCTCGGCGCCGTGGAGGCCCCGGGCTCCGAGCACCTGGTGCTGCTGCCGCCCTCGCCGGACGGCATCTGCGCGTACGCCCTGTGCGTCGGGCCCGACACGACCACGCTCTGGCTGGTCGCGGGCGGGGCCTTCGGTCCCGAGCGGGTCGCGGAGATCAAGGGCCGGTGCGCGGGCGGGGTGTGGCTCGACCGTACGGGCCGGATACTGGCGCTCGACCGGCGGCTCGACGGCGGGCCGGTGAAGGCGATCACGGTCGACCTGGAGCGGGGCGGGGAGGTGACGCCGCTGCTCCAGATCACGGAGGACAGCAACGACCGGCTGCTGCTCGCGGATCCGGACAGCGGGCTGCTCCTGATCCGTTCCGACGCGCCGTCACCGGGGCACGACCGGCTCGGCTGGGGGGTGCTCGGCAGCCTGCTGCCGGTGCGCTTCCCCGAGTGCCTGCGGCTCGACGACGCGGCGGTGACGCCGTTCGCCGTCCAGCCGGGGCAGGTCCTGATGCCCGAGACCTGCGCGGTCGCGCTGCGGATCGACGCGGCGGGCGGCAGCTGGGTCGGGACGTGGCAGCCCCTGTCCCGCCGGATGGGCCAACTGGCCGCACCCGCGGGGTGGCTGGCCGGGGCGGGCCTGTGGACGGCCGGGGGCGTGCTCCGGCTGCCGTACGTGACGCCCGGGGCGCCCTGCGGGCTCGCGGACGTGGAGGCACCCCCGGAGCCCGAGCCGGCCGCGGCGGCCTCGGTGGGGGCTTCGCCCGGAGTCCCGGCGGGGGCGGACGCGGCGGCCGGTGAGCCCCGGGTGTGCCGTCCGGTGCCGTTGCAGCAGGCTCCCCTCACGGACGGGAAACCCGCTGGCTAGACTCTCGGGCTGCACAGCACGACCGATGTCAACGGGGTGAGTTCGACCATGTCGGAAAACAGCACGACCGGTCAGGAGCCGAACGGCTCCGGCAAGCACCGCGGGGACGCCGCGCCGACGGAGGACTCCGCGTCCTCCCCGCACGGCCGCCACCGCCGCGAGCCCGTCTCGCAGTGACGAGAAGGACCGGGTCACCAGAGGTACCAGGTTGAGCGAAGGGCCCCGGGTCGCCCCGGGGCCCTTCGTCCTCCCCACCGTCCCTCCCGGCCGAGCCGCACCCCGGCCGGTGGTCCCCTCCCGGCCTCAGCCCTTCTTCAGGCCGAGGACCTCCGACGCGGCGAAGGTCTCGCCCGCCGGGCGGGAGGCGTAGTGCGGGGTCAGGAGGCCGTCCAGCTCCTCGTACGTGAACGCCTCCTTGGCCGTGTCGAACGTGGCGGCCACCCTCGGCCGTTCGACGATCGCGACCATCCCGCCGTGCACGACGAGCAGCTGGCCGTTGACCCCGGCCGCCGCCGGGGAGGCCAGGTAGCCGACGAGCGGCGCCACGTGCTCCGGGGACAGCGGGTCGAGGTCCCCCTCGGCCGTCGGCTCCGCGAAGCCCGCGAACACGTCCTCCGTCATCCGGGTGCGCGCCCGGGGGCAGATGGCGTTCGCCGTCACCCCGTACCGGGCGAGCGCGAGCGCCGTCGACGTCGTCAGGCCGACGATCCCGCCCTTGGCGGCCGCGTAGTTCGGCTGGCCTGCCGAGCCGGCGAGGAAGGCCTCGGAGGAGGTGTTGACGATCCGGCCGTAGACGCCGGCCTCCCCCGCCTTCGCCCGGGTCCTCCAGTGCACCGCCGCGAAGTGCGTGGTGTTGAAGTGGCCCTTGAGGTGGACCCGTATGACCGAGTCCCACTCCTCCTCGCTCATCGAGAAGATCATCCGGTCGCGCAGGATGCCCGCGTTGTTGACCAGGACGTCCAGCTTCCCGAACTCGGCCACGGCCAGGTCGATCAGGGCCCGCGCCGTCTCGAAGTCGGCGATGTCGCCGAGGTGCGCGACCGCCCTGCCGCCCGTCGCGCGGATCTCCGCGGCGACCTCCTCGGCGGGCGCGGCGGAGGCCGCGCCCGAGCCGTCGCGCCCCGGCTGTCCGTAGTCGTTGACGACGACGGCCGCGCCGAGCCGGGCCAGTTCCAGGGCCTCGGCGCGGCCGAGGCCCCGGCCGGCGCCGGTGACGATCGCGCTCAGTCCCTCAAGAGGGAGTGCCATGTGTCGCGGTCCTCTCAGATCTCGGTGCGGGTACGGATCAGATCTCGATGCAGGTGCGGAGCGCGGCACCGGTCCGCATCTGCTCCAGGGCCTCGTTGATGCCCGCGAGCGGTACGCGGTGGGTGATGAGCGACTCCAGGTCGATGCGGCCGGCCCGCCAGAGCGCGATGGCCCGCTCGTAGGAGCGGAGGACGTCGCCGCCGCCGTACATGGAGGGCAGGATCCGCTTCTCGTCGAAGAACAGCTCGAACATGTTGAGCTGGAGGTTGTCGTCCATGGCACCCGCGCCGACGACGCAGAGGGTGCCGCCCCGCCGGGTGTTCTCGTACGCGGTGCGGGCGGTGGCGGACTTGCCGACGACCTCGAAGACGTAGTCGAAGCCCTCGCCCGCGGTGATCCGCTGCTTGGCGTCGGCGAGCGCGTCCGGGGCGACGGCCTCGGTGGCGCCGAAGCGCAGCGCGGCCTCGCGGCGTGACGCGACGGGGTCGACGGCGATGATCTGGGCGGCGCCCTGGAGCTTGGCGCCCTGGATCGCGGAGATGCCGACGCCTCCACAGCCGATGACGGCGACCGACGAACCGGCTTCCACCTTGGCGGTGTTGATGGCGGCGCCGAGTCCGGTGGTGACGCCGCAGCCGATGAGGGCGGCGATGTCGAAGGGCACGTCGTCGGGGATCGGGACGGCGCAGCCCGCGTCGACGACGACCTCCTCGGTGAAGGTGCCGGTGCCGGCGAAGCCGAAGACGTCCCCACCGGGGCGCTTGAAGTTGGGCGTGCCGGCGTTCATGAACCCGGCGAGGCAGAGCTGGGTCTGGCCGCGCTTGCAGGCGGGACAGCTGCCGCAGGCGGGCAGCCAGCAGAGCAGCACCCGCTGGCCCGGGGTGAGTCCGGTGACGCCGTCGCCGACGTCGAGGATCTCGCCCGCGCCCTCGTGGCCGGGGATGAAGGGGGCGGGCTGCGGGAGGACGCCGCTCATCGCGGAGACGTCGGAGTGGCAGAGGCCGGTGGCCCGGACGCGGATCCTGACCTTGCCGGGGCCGAAGCCCACGGCCTCGACGTCGTCGACGACTTCGAGCTTGTCCTGGCCGATCTCGTGCAGTACGGCTGCGCGCATGGTGCGGCTCCAATCAGGCGGTCAGGAGTGTTCGACGAGGGTGTCGGCCAGGACCGGGGCGTCGTCGCGCTCCACGGCCGTCACCGCCACCTGGACGCGGCCGTCCCCGGCCCACATCCGGATGCGCAGGGTCTCGCCCGGGAAGACGATCCCGGCGAAGCGCGTGCGGTACGAGCGGACCCGGGCGACGTCCCCGCCGAGCACCGTGTCCACCACCGCCTTGAGGGTCATGCCGTACGAGCAGAGCCCGTGCAGGATCGGCCGGTCGAAGCCGGCGAGCTTGGCGAACTCGGGGTCGGCGTGGAGCGGGTTCCAGTCTCCGGAGAGCCGGTAGAGCAGGGCCTGTTCCTCGCGGATCGGCCGTTCGACGGTGGCGTCGGGCGCGCGCTCGGGGAGCGCGAGGCGCTCGGAGGGGCCGCGGTCGCCGCCCCAGCCGCCTTCTCCGCGGACGAAGATCTGGGCGTCGCTGGTCCAGAGCGGGCCGTCGGCGTCGGAGGCCTCGGAGCGCAGGACGAGGACGGCGGCCTTGCCCTTGTCGTGGACGGCGGCGACGCGGGAGGTGGAGACGGCGCGGCCGGAGACGGGGACGGGGCGGTGCAGGGTGACCGTCTGGCCGCCGTGCAGGACGGCGGCGAGGTCGATGTCGATGCCGGGGGCGGAGAGCCCGCCGACGACGCCCATGCCGGCGCCCGCGACGGTCGCGAAGCTGGGCAGGACGTGGAGCCTTGATTCGAGGGTGTAGCGGAGCTCGTCGGGGTCGGTGGCCGGGGTTCCGGCGCCGAGTCCCAGGTGGTAGAGCTGGACGTCCTTGTGGTCCCAGGAGATCTCGGCGCTGCGGGGTTCGGCGGCGACGGCCTTGGCGGGGTCGATGGGCATCGGGCTGCTGCTCCTCGTGGCGGTGAAGACCTCGGTGCGGCCGTCCGCACCGTCGGCCGCACCGAGGCCGTGCGGGGACCGTCCCGTACGCGGCCGTTCTAGAACGCGTTCTAGGTCGGTGGTCCCCATGTATAGCCCAGGCGGAAGGAGTTGGGAACCCTCCCGACAGACGCCACCTGACGGTACGTCAGGAGTGCTCGCCGGTACATTTGTCACCGCCAGGTCCGTACAGGTACGCCTGCCGGGCGACCGCCCCGGATTCGTACCGTCGGGACATGACGAAGGACCTGACGAACGAACCGGCGGTCGCCTTCCGGGCCGCGACGAAGACGTACGGCGCCGTCCGCGCCGTCGACGGGCTCGACCTCACCGTCCGGCGCGGCGAGACGGTGGCCCTGCTCGGCCGCAACGGCGCCGGGAAGTCGAGCACCGTGAGCCTGCTCCTCGGCCTCGACGAGCCCGACAGCGGCCACGTCGAACTCTTCGGCGGGGCCCCGGCCCTCGCCGTCGGGGCCGGCCGGGTCGGCGCGATGCTCCAGGAGGGCCAGGCCACTCCCCGGGTGACCGTCCGCGAGGTCGTGTCCTTCGTCGCCCGGACCTACCCGGCGCCGATGCCGGTCGCCGAGGCCCTCGCCCTCGCCGGACTCTCCGACCTCGCCGAGCGCCGGGTGGCCCGGCTCTCCGGGGGCCAGGCGCAGCGGGTCCGCTTCGCGATCGCGCTCGTCGGCAACCCCGAGCTGGTCGTCCTGGACGAGCCGACCGCGGCCCTCGACGTCGAGGCCCGCCAGGAGTTCTGGGAGGCCATGCACGGCTACGCACGGCGGGGGAACACCGTCCTGTTCTCCACCCACTACCTGGAGGAGGCCGACGCGTACGCCGACCGGATCGTCGTCCTCGACTCCGGCCGGATCGTCGCCGACGGAACCGGCGAGGAGCTCAAGCGGGCCGCCGGCGGCAGCCTCGTCTCCTTCGATCTGGCGGGGAGCCCGACGGAGTGGCTCATGACGCTGCCCGGGGTCACCTCCGTCGAAGTCCGGAAGGACCGCGCCCGGCTGCGTACCGAGGACTCCGACGCCACGGTCCGCGCCCTCGCCGCGCGGGACGCGATCCGCTCCCTGGAGGTCACCCAGGCCTCCCTGAACGACGCCTTCCTCACCCTGTCCCACCGGACCGGCGAACGACTGGAGCTCACACGATGATCACCGCCTACGTACGTCTCGAAGTCCGCCGCGCCCTGCGCGAGACCGGATTCGTCATCTCCACCGTCGGCGTGCCCGTGATGATGTACCTCCTCTTCACCAACCTCGGCGACGGGGACGACGGCGCGTACAAGAAGGCCGCGATGGTCGGGATGGCGGCCTACGGAGCCCTCGGTGCCGCGCTGTCCGTCGGCAACGGGGTCGCCGAGGACAAGACCACGGGCTGGTTGCGCCAGCTGCGCATCACCCCCATGACGTCCCTCCAGGTGGTGACCGGCCGTGCCCTGACCGGAGCGGTGGTCGTCCTCCCCGCCATCGCCGCGGTCCTCCTGGCGGGCGCGCTCGCCAACGGCGTGCGCATGGCGGCCTGGCAGTGGGGCGCCGTCGCCGTCACGCTCTGGCTGGGCTCGCTCCCCTTCACCCTGCTCGGCCTCGGCAACGGCTACCGGCTCACCGCGCAGACGACCGGGGTCGTGAACGTCGCCTGCAATCTGGGGCTCGCGGTGGTGGGCGGGCTGTGGTTCCCCGTCGTGCTCTTCCCCGACTGGCTCCGCACCGTCTCGGAGTTCACGCCGACGAACCGATTCGCCGAGCTGGGCGTGGCGGTGACGGAGGGCACGGCGCCGGCGGCGGCGACCCTGGCCGTACTGCTCGGGTGGGCGGCGCTCTTCGGCACGTACGCGGCGGTCTCGTACCGTCGTTCGGCGAGGACGGTATGAGGGGGACGGCGATGCGGAACATCCGGCGCGGCATCAGGGCACTGCGCGACCAGCAGCAGTGGGAGCGGGGCCCGAACGGGCTCAGCCTCCTCCCCTGGCTGCTGATGGGCCTGGGCGCGCTGTCCCATCTGCTCGGCGGCCAGGCCCCCAACCCGTGGATCGGCGGCCTCGGGCTGCTCACCTTCA
The DNA here is from genome assembly GCF_036226665.1 of Streptomyces sp. NBC_00691. Classification (NCBI taxonomy): domain Bacteria; kingdom Bacillati; phylum Actinomycetota; class Actinomycetes; order Kitasatosporales; family Streptomycetaceae; genus Streptomyces; species Streptomyces sp. NBC_00691. The sequence continues at coordinate 2,535,473 of NZ_CP109007.1, forward strand.
ACACCCTCTACATCGCGATCGTCTTCCGCGCCTGTCACCCGCCCAGCCGGGAGACGCCGCTGACCTGGGGACTCCTCGCCGCGCTCGGGGTGCTGACCTTCGCGCTCGCCATCGGTTACGGGAGGGAGTGGCTGCTCCTCTTCCCGCTCCTTGGCCTCGCGGTCGGGGCGGTGGTGCGGCACGGGCCGCTGCTGCGCTGGGTCAGCCCCCCGCTGGTGGTGGCGGTGGGGGTGGTGACGTTCTGGCGGGACGGCTGGGACTCCATCGGCGTCGTGTACGGCACGTTCATGTCCGTGATGGTGACGGCGGCGATCCTCGCGCTCGACGAGTCGGTGCGGCAGCTCCGGGCGACCCGGGAGGAACTGGCCACGGCCGCCGTCGAGAAGGAACGGCTGCGGTTCTCCCGCGACCTGCACGACCTGCTCGGACACACGCTCTCCGTGATCGTGGTGAAGTCGGAGGTCGTACGCCGGCTCGCGCCGCGCGACCTCGACGCGGCCCTCGCCCAGGTGGCGGACATCGAGGCGGTGGGCCGGCAGGCGCTCACCGAGATCCGGGAGGCCGTCACCGGCTACCGCGAGGGCAGCCTCGCCACCGAGCTGGACCGGGCGCGCGACGCGCTGTCCTCGGCCGGCATCGAGCCGGAGGTGCGCCGCTCGGGCCCGCTCCTGGAACCGCAGACGGAGGCCCTGCTCAGCTGGGTGGTGCGGGAGTCCACGACGAACGCGGTACGGCACAGCGGCGCGTCCCGCTGCGTGTTCGCCCTGGACGGCACCGCCGACCGCGTCCGCCTCACCGTCACCGACGACGGCCGGGGCCCGGCCGCCCGCGCACCGGGCGCCGACGGCACCCCGGGCAGCGGTCTGCGGGGCCTGCGCGAGCGGGTCGCGGCGGCAGGCGGCACTCTGGAGTCGGGACCGGCTCCGCGGGGCGGGTTCCGGGTCACCGCGGAGCTCCCCGCGGAGACCCCCGGCCCGCACGACTGCGAGGGGGAGCCGACGACATGATCCGTCTGCTGCTGGCGGAGGACCAGGGGATGATGCGCGGGGCGCTGGCCCTGCTGCTCGGGATGGAGCACGACATGGAGGTCGTCGCGCAGGTCGGGCGGGGTGACGAGATCGTGGACGCGGCCCTGCTCGCGCGGCCCGACGTGGCCCTGCTCGACATCGAACTGCCGGGCCGTTCGGGTCTGGACGCGGCGGCGGACCTGCGCACGGAGGCCCCGGACTGCCGGGTCCTGATCCTCACGACCTTCGGCCGCCCGGGGTATCTGCGCCGTGCGATGGAGGCGGGCGCGGCGGGCTTCCTGGTGAAGGACGGCCCGGTGGAGGAGCTGGCCGAGTCGATCCGTCAGGCCCTGCGGGGCGAGACGGTGATCGACCCGGCCCTCGCGGCGGCGGCGCTCGGCGCGGGGCCCAACCCGCTGACGGGCCGCGAACGGGAAGCCCTGGCGGCCGCGGTGGACGGTGCGACGATCGCGGACATCGCGGCGACCCTCCACCTGTCGGAGTCGACGGTCCGCAACTACCTGTCGTCGGCGATCGGCAAGACGGGCACGCGCAACCGCATGGAGGCGGTACGGGCCGCGCGGCAGCAGGGGTGGCTGTAGGGCGCCACGGCCCGGGGGCCGCCTCTCGGCCCGGCGTCTACAGGCCCGCGAGCGCCGCCGCCCGCTGGTCCTCGAAGTTCTTCACGTACGCGTCGAAGACCGCGGCGTCCTCGTACTTGAGCAGCGTCTCGTCGTTGTACCTGAGCGCCGTCGTCGTGTAGGTGTGGCTGCCGGTGAAGACGATCTTCTTGTTCACGCCGCCGTAGTACGTGCCCTCGACCAGCAGGTACTTGGTGTGGGAGTCGGAGCCGCCGCGCTTGTCGTTGTCGAGCTGGTGCAGGGTGATGCGGCCCGTGCCCGTCACGGGCCTGGTCAGCCAGTTGGCCACCTGTCCCATGGGCTTGTCGTCGGCCGTCCAGTTGTCGAGCGACCGGTAGACGATCTCGATGTCGCAGCCTGCGTTCGCGAGTTCCCACAGCTTCCTGGCCACCTCGGTGCGGGTGATGTGGCCCTGGGCGATGCGGATCTTCGTACGGCCGTCCGCGGTGCCGACGCCCGGGGAGTTCCCCGTGCAGGAGTCCGGGGTGGCGACCGGCGCCACCGTCGCGAGGATGTTGACGACCGTGTCGGTGGTGGACCGCGGGAAGAAGTAGACCTTCGCCTTGCCCGCCTGGGTGTCGTGCGCGTACTCCGCGACCTGCGGCGTCTGCCCGGCGGCGGCCGCCGCCAGGTCGTCGAAGTACCCCTGGTACGCGGCGGACAGTTCCGTGTTGCCGACGACGGTCAGCGCGTCGTTCCACCAGTCGTCGGTGTCGTTGCTCGTGAGGTTGCCGGAGCCCTGCACCACGACGTCGTCGACGAACACGTCGCCCTTGCCCCTGGTGCGGGAGAACAGGAAGAACTTGTTGTGGTTGACGTTGTCGTAGGTGCCGTCCGGGTCCGCCTCCGTGGTGCCCGGGTCCAGCGCCAGGCAGGCCTCCTCCGGCTTGCAGGTCCGCACCCAGGAGCCGGGGCTGCCCGCCGGGTCCGCCAGCCGGGTCTTCAGGGTCTCCAGCCCGGTGGACCTGCTGTCGGCGTCGACGACGACCTGGACGGTGACGCCCCTCTTGTGGGCGTCGCCCAGCTTGTTCGCCAGGTACACGGAGTGGAACAGGTACAGGGAGATCCGGATGGACGACCCGGCCTCCGCGCCGTCGACGAGGCCCGCCAGATGGGAGAGGATCCGCCCCCTGGCGGCGGCGTCGGTGCTGTTGGGGTCGTTGAACACGGCGCCGGTGGTCACGGCCAGGACCGGTTCCGCCGAGGCCGACGGCGCGACGAGCAGGGACGCGCCGACGGCCAGCACCGTCACGGCGGTTCTGAGCTTGTTCTTGATCGATATCACCGGGGCATTGTCACCCGCGGCCGACCACCGTCCTGGCCGGCTTCGGGAGCCACAGGAGCATCAGCACCGCCGCCCCGACGAGGACGCCCGTCGCGACGCGGAAGGCCATCGCGTATCCCGGGACCAGCGACGACGGGTCCGCCGCCGCCGAGGTGACGGCGGGGGCGGCCGCCGCGGCGATCGTCGAGAGGACCGCGAGGCCCAGCGCGCCGCCCATCGTGCGGGAGGTGTTGACCAGCCCCGAGACGAGGCCCGCGTCGGACGGGGCGGCGCTGGAGGTGGCGAGGGCCGCCAGCGGGGTGGTCGCCAGACCGAGGCCGGCCATCATCAGGATGCCGGGACCCAGGATCGTCCCGAGGAAGGTGCCGTCGGCCGTGAGTGTCGACTGCCAGGCGAAGCCCGCCGCCCCGACGAGGGCGCCGATGACGGCGAGGTTCCGGGCGCCGACGGCCGGCATCAGGTGCGGGGCGGCCTTGGAGCCCAGGACCACGGCGAGGGAGCTGGGGACCAGGGCGAGACCGGCCTGGAGCGGGGTGTACGCGAGGACGCTCTGCGCGTAGGTGGTCATGAAGAACCACATGCTGAAGGAGCTCGAACCGCACAGCAGGATCGCGACGTTGGCCGCCGACACCGCGCGCGTACGGAAGATGTCCAGCCGCATCAGCGGCTCCGCCGTACGGGCCTCCACCACCACGAAGACGCCGAGGAGCGCCAGACCGCCGAGGAGGGTGACCAGGGTCGCCGGGGCTGTCCAGCCCGCCTCCTCGGTCTGGACGATGCCGTACGCGAGGGTGGCGAGCCCCGCGGTGACGAGGACCGCGCCGGGCAGATCGAGGCGGCGCCGGACCCCGCGGGTGCGTGACTCGCGGAGCCAGACCAGGGCGCCCGCGAGGACGAGAACCCCGACGGGGACGTTGATGAGCAGGACCCAGCGCCAGGACAGCAGGTCGACGAGGACGCCGCCGACGAAGCCGCCCGCCGCGCCGCCGGCCGCGCCGACCGCCGTCCAGGTGCCGATGGCCCTGGTGCGGGCGGCTCCGGCGGGCACGGCCGCGGTGATCAGGGTCAGGGTGGCGGGCGAGAGGACGGCCGCGCCGAGGCCCTGCGCGGCGCGGGCGGCGACGAGTTGCCAGCCCTCCTGGGCGAGCCCGCCCGCGACCGAGGCGGCGGTGAAGAGCCCGAGCCCGAGCAGGAACATCGCCTTCCGTCCGTAGAGGTCGGAGGCGCGTCCGCCGAGCAGCATGAAGCCGGCGAAGGCGATGGCGTAGGCGTTGAGGACCCATTGCAGACCGAGCGCCGAGAGTCCGAGGTCGGTCCGCATCGACGGCAGCGCCACGTTCACGACGGAGACGTCGAGGACGACGAGGAACTGGCCCGCGCAGGCGGTCAGGACGACCGCCCAGGCGCGGGGGGTGGGTATGGAGCCGGTGGGGGACGTCGCGGGGGTGGCGGGGGTCGTCCGTACGGAGTCGGAGGCGGAGTCGGTCTGCGGCATGAGTGTGATGGTCGCAGACCGCATCCGCCCCGTACATGGGGAGAAGGTCCTACGCCTTCCGCAGGAGGGTGACCACCGCCGCCCCGCCGAGGCCGATGTTGTGCGCGAGCCCGATCCGCGCCCCCGCCACCTGCCGGGCTCCCGCCTCGCCCCGGAGCTGCCAGACGAGTTCGGCCGCCTGTGCCAGTCCCGTCGCGCCGAGCGGATGGCCCTTGGAGATGAGGCCGCCCGAGGGGTTCACGACCCAGCGGCCGCCGTACGTCGTGGCGCCGGACTCGACGAGTTTGCCGGAGGCGCCCTCCTCGCACATGCCGAGCGCCTCGTAGGTGAGGAGTTCGTTGATGGAGAAGCAGTCGTGCAGCTCGATCACGTCGACGTCCTCGATGCCGAGCCCGGAGCGCTCGAACGCCTGCCGGGCGGCGGCCCGGGACATCGGACGGCCGACGGCGTCGATGCAGGAGCCCGAGGCGAAGGACTCCTCGGTGTCGGTGGTCATCGCCTGCCCGGCGATCTCCACCGCCCGGTCCCGCAGCCCGTGCTCGTCGACGAAGCGCTCGGAGACGACGAGGGCGGCCGCCGCGCCGTCCGAGGTGGGCGAGCACTGGAGCTTGGTGAGCGGCCGGTGGACCGTCTTCGCGGCGAGGATCTCGTCGACCGTGTAGACGTCCTGGAACTGGGCTTTGGGGTTGTTCACCGAGTGCTGGTGGTTCTTGGCGCCGACGGCCGCGAGCTGCACCTCGGTCGTCCCGTACCGCTCCATGTGCTCGCGGGCGGCGTTGCCGAAGATCTGCGCGGTGGGCGGGCTCGCCTCGAAGCCGTGGCCGGCGGCCATGATCCCGTAGTGCCGGGCGACGGGCGACGTCTTGAAGTCCCCGGCACCGGACCCGCCGCCGAGCGCGCCGCGGCTCATCTTCTCGAAGCCGAGCGCGAGGACGCAGTCGGCGATGCCGCCCTCGACGAACTGGCGGGCCACCATGAGGGCGGTGGAGCCGGTGGCGCAGTTGTTGTTGAGGTTGTGGACGGGGATGCCGGAGAGGCCGAGTTCGTAGACGGCGCGCTGTCCGGCGGTGGAGGCCTGGAAGCAGTAGCCGACGGCGGCCTGCTCCACGCGCGCGTAGGGGACGCCCGCGTCGGCGAGGGCGGCGGTTCCGGCCTCCTTGGCCATGTCCCAGTACTGCCAGTCCCGGGTCTCGGGCTTCTCGAACCTGGTCGTCCCGACTCCGACGACGTACGCCTTGGTGGTCATCTCGGTTCCCCCTCAGTCTCGCGGCAGGCCGAGCAGCCGCTCGGCGACGACATTGAGCTGTACCTGGGTGGTGCCGCCCGCGATGGTGAGACAGCGGGACATGAGCAGTCCGTGGACGGCCCGTTCGCCGGGGCCCTCGCGCACGGCGCCTTCGGGGCCGAGGAGTTCGAGGGTGAGTTCGGCGAGTCTCTGCTGGTGGAGGGTCTGGACGAGCTTGCGGACGCTGGCGCCCGCGCCCGGTTCGAGCCCCGACACCTGGAGCAGGGTGGTGCGCAGGCCGATGCACGCGAGCGCGTGGGCCTCGGCGAGCAGGGCGCCGATCCGTACCCGTACGGAGCTGTCGACCCGATCCGCCTGCGCGATGACGGCTTCGAGGCCGGTGTCGAAGGCGACCTGGTCGGCCATGTGGACGCGTTCGTTGCCGAGGGTGTTGCGGGCGACCCGCCAGCCGTCGTCGACCTCGCCGACGACGGCGTCGGCGGGCAGGATCGCGTCGTCGAACCAGACCTCGTTGAAGAGGGACTCCCCGGTGATCTCCTTGAGCGGCCGGATGTCGATCCCGGGGGTGTTCCGCATGTCGACGAGGAAGTAGGTGAGGCCCTTGTGCTTGGGGGCGGCCGGGTCGGTGCGGGCGAGCAGGATGCCGTGGTGGGCCCACTGGGCGGCGCTCGTCCACACCTTCTGGCCGTTGATCCGCCAGCGGCCGTCCTCGGTGCGCTCCGCCCGGGTGCGGAGGGACGCGAGGTCGGAGCCGGCGCCGGGCTCGGAGAAGAGCTGGCACCAGAGGCGTTCGCCGCGCAGGGTCGGGCCGAGGTGCTCGTCCTGCTGAGCGGGGGTGCCGTGGGCGAGGAGGGACGGCACGACCCAGGTGGCGATGCCGAGCCCGGCGACGGTGATCCCGGCCTCGTCCAGTTCCCGCTGGACGGCGAGCTGCTGGAGGGGGCCGGCGCCGAGTCCGTACGGCTCCGGGAGGTGCGGGGCGGCGTAGCCGGTGGGGGCGAGGGCGCGGCGTGCCGCGGCGGGGTCGAGTCCGGCGGCGGGGGCGACGGCCGCGCGGGCCGCCGCGCGGTAGGGGTCGGCCTCGGGCGGCAGGTCGAGCCGGAGGCCTCGCCGGACGCCGGCGGCGGCGTGCCGGAGGGCGGCGAGCCGGTGCCGGTCGCCGGTGCCGAGGAGCTGGCGGGCGACGAGGGCTCGGCGGAGCAGCAGATGGGCGTCGTGCTCCCAGGTGAAGCCGGTGCCGCCGAGGATCTGGATGCAGTCCTTGGCGCAGGTGAAGGCGGTGTCGAGGGCGGTGGCGGCGGCGAGCGCGGCGGTGAGGGGGCGGGCGTCGTCGTCCCCGGCGCGGGCGGCGTCCCAGGTGAGGGCGCGGGCCTGTTCGAGGCGGACGAGCATGTCGGCGCAGAGGTGTTTGACGCCCTGGAACTGTCCGATGGGGCGGCCGAACTGTTCGCGGGTACGGGCGTGTTCGGCGGCGGTGTCGACGGCTCGGGCGGCGGTGCCGCAGGCGTCGGCGGCGAGGAGGACGGCGGCGAGGTCGTGGACGAGGGCGGTGTCGAGGGCGAGTTCGCGGGCGGCGGGGACGTGGAGGTCGCGGGCGGTGAGCTCGGCGGTCGGGCGGGTGGGGTCGGCGCTCTCGTGGGGCCGGACGGCGAGGCCGTCGGTGTCGACGGCGAGCCAGACGGAGCCGTCGGCGGTGGCGGCGCGCAGGATGACGAGATCGGCCTGGGCGCCGCCGAGGACGGGGGGTGCGGTGCCGTCGAGGAGGTGGCCGTCGGTGGTGCGGACGGCGGTGAGGGTGCCGGGACGACCGCGGTCGTCGCCGCCGGGGCCGCCGCTGTCGGGACCGGTGTCGGCGGTGGCCCCGGTCCCGCCGAAGGCCACGGCCCCGATCCGCTCCCCCCGCGCGAGGGCGGCGGCGAGTTCCCCGTTCCCGGCGCGGCGGAGCAGCTCGGCGGCGAGGACGGAGGGCAGATAGGGCCCTGGCAGGAGGGCCCGGGCGGCCTCCTCCACGACCACGACGAGGTCCCCGAGGTCGCCGCCGCCTCCCCCGTACTCCTCGGGAAGGTGCGGCCCGAGGAGTCCCTGTCCGGCGGCGGCGTCCCAGTAGGCGGGCCGTCCGGTGGCGGTGCCGGGGACGTCCAGGTGCTTGCGGACCTCCTCGGGCGGTACGGCGCGGTGGAGCCAGCCCCGGACGGATCGGGCGAGCTCCCGCTGTTCGTGCGTGATGGCGATGCCCATGCGCGGAAGACTAGAACACGTTCCATTCTGACGGAAGGTCAGATACGGAGCGGAATCCCGCCCCCCGCATGACGACACCCCGTGTCCAGTACGGCTTGACCTTGCAGATGTCAGCTCAAAGCTGCATCTGATCTTGCAGTGGTCCAAGTGACCTTGTGTCAAGGGGTCTTGTCGATCGCTCCGAGCCCTCGCGGCGTGATCGAAGCCGCGAGGATCGGAGCGACCGTCAGGCGTGGGACTACTGCACGCGGGACTGCTGCGGGGTGTGAGAGCGCAGGGCTTCTGTGAACCACGTGAACACCGGTGCCAGGCTGGGCGGGGCAGGCCATCCGTTGATGACGGCCAGCAGGTGCCAGTAGCGTTCCGCGCGGGGGTCGCCGGCGATCTCCAGGCGTGTCAGCAGCCAGTGGCGCAAGTCGGCGTCGTCGGCGCGGCTGAAGGTCTGCGCGTAACGGGCGGTGAGGGCGTCGATGATGGGTGCTGCCTCGGCCGAGGCCGGATCGATGCCGTCATCGAGCGCGCGGCCGACGCTGTCGCGGACGGTCTCGGTGAGGTCGTGGTGCAAGCCGGTGACATCGCCTTGGGCGCGCTCGGCTGCCTGGTACTCCGCCATGCGGCGGACGGCGGCGCGGAAGTCGGGGTCCTGGGTGAGTTCGGCGAGTTCCACCCAGGCCTCGACCTGGTGGGGTTCGGGGTCGTCCGGCAGTTCGGGCATGGCCGAGCGCATCATGTCGACGAAGTCGGCGTTGGCGTCGAACCCGCCGAAGGTGTCGTCGATGAAGTCGGTGATGAGGCGCCGGCGTTCGTCATCGGAGAGCTTGGCAAGCTTGTGCATGAGGTCCATTTCCTCGGGGGTGGAGTCCCGTTTGGCCACCGCTCGCAGCACCGCGCGCCGCAGTCGGAGCGTGCGGATCTGCACCTCCAGGGCGTCGGCGTGTGCAGCCGCGACCTCGGGCACCGAAATCTCGCGGTCCAGCACCTGCCGGATTACAGCAAGGTCGAGCCCCAGGTCACGCAGGGTGCGCACCAGATCCAGGCGCGCCAGTGCGCCGATGTCATAGAGACGGTAGCCAGCCGGGCTGCGGTCCGTCGGCGGCACGATTCCGGTGTCGGAGTAGAACCGAATGGTCTTGACCGTCAGCCCGGTCCGCCGGGCCAGGGCCCCGATCGTGAAGAGCGTGTCGCCGTCCATGCCTGCACCTTCATGCCTCCCCCTACGGGAGACTCAAGCCCAGTCTCCCCGCTGGTGATTCCACCCCACTGGGTCGCCAATCCACAGGTCTTGACAAGCACTCGCCGACGAGAACGACTCCGGCCTGCCGCACCGACGCCCGGAAAGTGCAAGACCGACTGACACACTTCGGGGCCGCCGGACGTCACTGCAACGTCGAGTGGGAAGGGACAGCCCGGCCCGCGGGTCGCCCCCTGTGGCAGCATCGACACGGGGAAGGACCGTACGCAGGGGGGAACATGGGCGCGAGCTGGACAGCACTGCTGATCGCGATGGTCGGCGTGGCGGGGACACTGGGAGCCGCTCTTCTGACGCAGAGCCGCGCGGACCGCACCAAGCGCATGGAGCTGCAGGCCGCCGCCGAGCAGCGGCGCGAGGAGCGCGGTCACGCCGAGGAACTGCTCCGGGCGGAGCAGGCCCGGCAGGGGCAGCGCGAGAGCCTGGAGCGCCGGCGCACCTGCTACATCAGGCTGAACACCGCCGCGCGCCAGTACCTGACGGAGATGACCAACCACCTTCACGCGCTGGGGCGCGGCGAGGACGACGCCGCGTCCCTGGAGAACCTGGAGGCGGCCAGGCTGGCCTACCGGGACAGCTACGCCGAGTCCCAGATGATCGTCCCGGACGTGGTGTCGCGCTCCACCAGCGCGGCCAAGCAGCGCTTGAACGAGGCCTACGGGAAGCTCCGGAAGTACGCGGAGGACCCTGCGGCGTACGCGGAGGAACTGACGACGATGAAAGCGGACCTCCACAAGGACGTCTGGCCCTACGTGGGGGCGATGAAGAAGGCCATGCGCGCGGACCTGGGCGTCGAGGACTGAGCGGGCCGTCGCCCGGGACCCGCGGCGCAGGAGCCGGACGCCGGAACGGCGTTGTCAGTGGCGCCTGCCACTCTGTCGGTACAGCGGAACGACCGAGCACGGAGAGAGCGAGCACGCCATGGGCACCTGGGACATCGGCCCCTTCGACAACGACACCGCCGCCGACTTCTCGTACCGGGTGGACGAGGCCCCTGCGGAGAAGAAGGCGGAGGTGCTGCGCACGGCGTTCCGCGACGTGATCGAGACCGGCGACGACTACCTGGACGCGGACCTGGCGGACGAGGCCATCGCGTCGGCGGCCCTGCTCGCGGCCCAGTGCCCCGGCGGGGACCCCGTCACCACCTCGTACGCCCCGAAGGACCCCCTGCCGCCCCTCCCGGCCGACCTGCGCCCGCAGGCCGTCACGGCCCTGGACAGGATCCTCACCGAGCCCTCCGAACTCCTTGAACTCTGGGAGGAGTCGGACGGCGAGGAGTGGAAGGCGGTCGTACGGAAGCTGCGGGCCGTCCTGGACGGCGCGGACACGGGGGCGGGCTCCTGAGTCACCGACCCGCGGACTCCTCCTGCCCGTCATAGAGCGCGGCCCGCAGAGTGGCGATCAGGGCCTCACCCGGCACCTCGACCCAGTCCGGAGCGGGTACGCGGACGCGCCTGACCTCGTAGCGCCCCTCCTCCGGCTCGCACACCAGGACCTGACGGCTCATCCAGTACATCGGGTCCACCTGCAGCCGGACGGAGCGGTGCGTCATCGTCGGGAACGCGTTCCGCAGCACCTCGTCCCCGTGCAGACGGCGCAGGAGGTCCCGCTGCCCCCGGTAGTACGCGGAGGACAGGAGTACGGCCCACTGCGCGGCGGTGGGCTCCCCCGCTTCGAGCGCCCTGGTGAACTCGTCGAGCTCCAGGAAGCCGAACCGCCGCTTCAACACGTCGACGGGCACCTCCTCGCGCCACGCGGCGATCGCCTCGACGAGCGTTCCGAGGTCGTCCGTGGCACCGATGTCCCAGCCGAAGTCAGGGATGTGGACGCGGAGCCGGAGCACGCCCTCCCCGGTCGCGGTCCCGACCGACAGGTAGCCCCTCGTCGTCTCGATGCCGACGGCGTCCACGGCCCAGGGCGGCAGGCCGATGTCGAGGCCGCGCAGCTCCGCCGCCCGCCGCAGGTTCGCCACGAGGCCGTCCGAGGCGGTCACGGCCGAAGCCCCCTCACACGCCGCAGGGCGAGAACGATGCTGGTCACGGTCGCGGCGACGGCGGTGACCGCGAGGACGAGGAGCCCTGGGTTGACCCACCACGGGACGATCTCCTCACCCGCGCACACCAGACTCACGGGCAGCGCGCTGCTGGAGTCGGGCACCGCCATGTACCCCGCCTTGAACCAGCACGCGTCCTCCGGCTGGAGAAACGGCATGTACGACAGCCCGTACACATGCAGCGCCCCGCCGGCGAGGTAGGCGAGCCCGGCGACCCAGGCGGCCTTCCCGGCGGGCGAGCGGGGGCGCCGGGGCGGCCGGGGCGCCGGCAGTCCGTCGCCCCGCCGGGCCCGGACCAGCCCGATGTACGTGATCCCCGCCCAGGCCGGCAGGCCGACGGCGAGGATCATCATCCCTATGAGGGTCGCCATGATCAGCGACCGCCGACCCGCCCCTCGGCCGCGGCGCTCACGAAGGCCGTGAAGGCGGCGGGGCTGGCGAGGAAGGCGGGGCCTTCGGGGTTCTTGGAGTCACGGACGGCGACGTGGGCGACGAGGTCGGCGACCTCGACGCAGTCGCCGCCGTTGGGGCCGCTGTAGGACGACTTACGCCACCGGAGGTCCTGGCTGGTGCCCATACCGCTCCTTCATCACGCGTTCGATCAGCGCAGCCGATGCCTCCCGGGAGAGGGCCGAGGCCTGCAGCCGAGCGTAGCTGACGGACAGCTCCCTGATCACTTGGGAATTGGCGGTCATTCGGCCCGATTCGTAGCTCTCGGAATAGAGGATGTCGGGGTCATCATCGAAGCGCAGGAGGTTGAACGAACCCAGCAGACCAGGATGCTGACCCGCGGCAAAGGAAAGCACCTGAACCTGCACCCACGGATGGTCGCGATAACTCAACAGGTGCGTGAGTTGGTTCCGCATGACCTCCGCCCCGCCGATCTCCCGGTACACCACCGCCTCGTCGAGAACGACGCACAGCACCGGCGGATGCTCCCGTTCCAGGATCCGCTGACGCTCCATCCGGGCCGCCACCATCTCGTCCAGCCTGTCCGGGTGCTCCACGCTCAGAACCGCGCGGGCGTACGGCTCCGCCTGGAGCAGGCCGTAGACAAGCTGCGACTGGTACGTCGAGATGTACGTCGCCTTCGACTCCATCTCCGCGTACGCCTGGAACCACGTCGGCAGCTGACTCTTCAGAACCAGCCCCACCAGCCGCGAGAACACCCCGCCTGTCAGCAGCGCCGCGTCGACCCGCTCCGAGAACTGGCGCGTCGGGACCTTCTTCGCCGTCTCTATCTGCCCGACGAGCGAGGCCGTGCAGTAGAGGATCGAACCCAACTCCGCCTGGCTGAGGTCCGCCTCCTCTCTCAGCCGACGGAGTTCCGACCCGTAGTAGTCCAGCGGCGAAGCGCTCGGATCCAGGCTGCGGATGTTGACCAAGGCGTGGTCACCCCCAAGCTCACGCGGTGAGGCGTTGTGTTCAGGCCGTAGCCGAGCGTAACGAAGCGCGGCCAGTCTGGTGGCATGAATCAGGCAACGGACCTCTACCCCGCCGCACTTGCGACGAGCTACCGCATGCGGTTCACCGTCGGTGAGCACTCCGCCGGTCACATGCGCCGCATCCTCCGCATGTTCCTCACGCGCTGGGAGCTCGGCCACCTCACCGACCCGGCCGGCCTCGCGCTCACCGAGCTCGTCGCCAATGTCGTACGGCACGTGCCCGGCCGGCGCTGCGCGGTGCTGATCCTGTGCGAGCCGCACGGACTGCGGGTCGAGGTGGCCGACGGCGTGGCCGGAGCGGTCCACGCGAAGGCGGCCGGTCCGCTGGACGACGGCGGGCGCGGGCTCGTGCTGGTGGAGGCGGTGACGGAGCGGTGGGGGGTCGACGAGCGGGCCGACGGGAAGACGGTGTGGTTCGAGTGCGACGCGTAGGGCACGATGGGCGCCGTACCCGCGTACCCGCCAGTAGGAGTCACCATGTCCGAGCCCGCGCCCGAGATCCTCGCCGCCTTCGAGGCGGCCAAGGGCTTCATGCCCGTCGGTGAGGGGCTCGCCCTGTACGCGGCGGCCACCGAGGCCGCGAAGCTCGGGCTGCCGCTCCTGGAGGTCGGCACGTACTGCGGCCGCTCCACGATCCTGCTGGCCGACGTGGCGCGGCGGGCGGGGACGGTCGTGGTGACCGTGGACCACCACCGGGGCAGCGAGGAGCAGCAGCCGGGGTGGGAGTACCACGACGAGACCGTGGTCGACCCGGAGGTCGGGCTCATGGACACGCTCCCGACGTTCCGCCGGACGCTCCGCAAGGCGGGCCTCGAAGAGCACGTGATCGCCGTGGTCGGGCGGTCGCCGCAGGTCGCGAAGGTGTGGGGCGGCCAGCTCGGGTTCGTGTTCGTCGACGGCGGGCACACCGACGAGCACGCCACGAACGACTACGAGGGCTGGGCACCGAAGGTCGCCGCCGGGGGCCTGCTCGTCATCCACGACGTCTTCCCGGACCCGGAGGACGGCGGCCAGGCGCCGTACCGGATCTACCTCCGCGCGCTGGAGTCGGGCGACTTCGAGGAGATCTCGGTCACGGACTCGCTGCGGGTCCTGCGCCGCCGGGGCTGAGCCTCGGGACGGCAGACCGGCGGCCGCCCCCTCGGAAGGGGACGGCCGCCGGGTGGTGCGTGCCGAGGGACGGACCCGGGGTCAGAACCCCGAGGTCACGTACAGGCAGTTGGTGTAGCTGTAGCCCGGTTCGATCTTCGCCTTGCTCGACTTGGTGTCACCGGCCGTGGACGTACCGGTGGACACCCGCTTCTGGAGGAGGTGGTAGTCGCCGGCGGGCAGCAGCAGGGTCGCCTTCGGGTACTTCGAGGACGGTCCCGTGCAGGCCTTGATCTTCTTGGAGCCCGCGAAGATCGGGCTCGGATACTTGGTGCAGGTCCCGCACGCCTTGAGGGTGACCTTGCCGGTCATCGGACCGGTGTAGAGCAGCTCGACCTCGCCCGGGCCGTCGTTGCTCACCACCATCACCATCCGCGTACCGCCGGGCACATCGGCCGGGGGGAGTTTCCCGCCCGCCGCGGGCTCCTCCTCGGCGATCTCGGCGGCGATGGCGATGGAGCGGGCGTGTCCGGCCTGCGGGCTGCTCGGGTAGTCCTTCGCGTACGCCGTCATCGTGTCGAGGGCGGCCTTGAAGTCCTTCTGCTTGAACTGGTCGGTCCCGCAGGCGAAGTCGCCCTTCTGGACGGCCGCGTCGGCCTGGTTCGCGGCGCTCTCGACCGACGGGTCCGTCATGCCGTCGAGGGAGGCCGCGATGGCGTGCAGCTCCCTGGTGGTGCTGCACGCGGTGGTGCCCCCGGCGAGGGCGTCCGTCCGGGTCTTGATCGACGCCTCGAAGGCCGGTGCGACCTTGGGCGCGTACGTCGACTTCGGGAAGGTCTTGAGGAGTTCGCCGAAGCTCTTCCCGGGATCCGGCTCGTAGGTCGTGTTGCCGATGCCGGCCGCCCCGCACTCGTAGAGGGAGTGGGCCAGGGGCTCGTCGGTCTTGGCGGGCCGGGTGCCGAGCAGGTCCTTGTCGACGGTGGCCGGGAGCCCGCGCAGGTAGGTGAGGCGCGGGATCGCGTCGCAGTAGACCTTGTCGGCGTACGGGGCGGAGACCGTCTCGAAGTAGGTGTCGAGGCGGGCGGGGACGAGCTTCCCTGCCCGTGATCCCGCGTGCTCCCGGGCGAGCTTCTCGTACTCGCCGAGCGCCTTGCCGAAGGTCGGCTCGGCCTTGTCGAAGGCGAGGCCGTCGGCGGACTTCACGAGTTCGTCGGCGGCGGCGAGGCGGTCGAGCAGGGCCTGCTCCTTCGCCTCGTCGCGGGCCGCGCCGTAGGCGAGCGAGCCGCCCGCGGGCACGGCGAGCAGGACCAGGGCCAGCGGCAGCGCCAGGCGGCGGAAGGACGTGCCGATCCGCAGGTTCGCGCGCAGGCCGCGGCGGGCGCCGTCGGCCGCGACGGCCAGGAGGAAGGCGCCGTAGCCGACGAGGAGCCCGGCGGGCACTCCGTCGACGTCGGCGGGCAGGGCCAGGACGAGCAGGGCGGCGGTGGCGATCCAGCAGACCGCGGCGCCGATCCAGTTGCGCAGGAGGACGTAACCGAGGCCCAGGCAGGAGAGGTTGAGCAGGCCGATCATGGCGGCCTGGGCCCCGTTGGCCTCGCCGGGCGGCTGGGCGGGCGGCTGCCCGCCGTCGCCGGGCGGCGGTCCGTAACCGGGAGGGCCGTACCCGGGCGGCGGGCCGTACCCGGGCGGCGGTCCGTAGCCGGGCGGGGCGCCGGGCGGCGGAGGAGGCGTACCGGCGCCGGCCCAGCCGGGCGCGGTCGCGGGACCGGCGGCGGGAGCGGAGCCCGGCGCCGTGCCGGACGCGGGGCCGGGAGCGGGTCCTGCGGCCTCGGGGCCGGGCCGGGCCGCCGCGGCGCCCGGCGGCGGGTCGGTCGGTGGTCCGAAGCCCGCCGCAGGGCGTGCCTCCCAGGGCGCGGGCGCCACGGGCGCCGGAGCCGCGGGCGTGGCCGGAGCGCCGGGGTCCGGGGCGGCGGCCCGGTCGGCGGCCGAGGACCGGAGTATCTGCGTCGACGAATCGGGCGGGCCCGCCTGATCGGGTCCGCCCGTACGGCCTGACTGGTTCGGTCTGTCCGGTACGTCGTCCCGCACAGGCCGGTCGGACGGCTCGGGACGTGCGTCGTTCGGTTCTTCCCCCACCACGGTTCCCCCTCGTGGGTCCATGCGCGGTGACACCCCACCGTCGCCTCATCCACCTACCCTTCACGGTCTGCCCACACGCGTCCACCGTTCTGTGAAGCGGTGACCAACCTGCGACGTACCCGCTGCGGGTTTTCGCCCCGTACAGGGCCTAGAGTCGCCAGGTGCCGTACGACCACCGGAAGACCGCCCGCCGCGCCCGCACCCGTACCCGCAGCCTCGCGCTCGCCCTCGCCACCACGGGCTGCTGCGCCGCACTCGCCGGCTGCGGGGCCTCGCAGGCCTCGCCGTCGGAGGGGAAGTCCACGGAGAGCCGGCAGGCCACGTCGCCCGTCCCCGCCACCCCCGCGCCCTCCGGGCCGTCGGGGACCGCGAGCCCGCGGGCGACCCCCGCCTCCCTCGCCGGGCGGACCGTCGTCCTCGACCCCGGTCACAATTCCGGTAACTTCCGTCACACCCAGGAGATCAACCAGAAGGTGAACATCGGGACGAACCGCAAGGAGTGCGACACCACCGGCACCTCCACGAACGCGGGATACACCGAGGCCGCCTTCACCCTCGACGTCACCCACCGGCTGCGGGACCTGCTCACGGCGCGCGGCGCCGAGGTGGTCCTCACCCACGACGCCGACCGCCCCTGGGGCCCCTGCATCGACGAACGGGCGAAGATCGGCAACGCGGCCCGCGCCGACGCCGTCGTCTCCGTCCACGCGGACGGCTCGGCCGTCGGCCACCGCGGCTTCCATGTGATCCTGCCCGCACGCGTACGCGAAGGGTCCGCCGACACCACGAAGATCGTCGGCCCCTCGCGCGAGCTCGGCGAGCGCATCGCCGACCGGTTCGCCCGCGCCACCGGAACGGCTCCCGCCAACTACCTCGGTTCCGGTACGGGGTTGGACGTCCGCGACGATCTCGGCGGACTCAATCTCTCAACCGTCCCCAAGGTCTTCGTCGAATGCGGCAATATGCGTGATCCGAAGGACGCAGAGCTGCTCACGTCGACGACATGGCGGCAGAAGGCCGCCCAGGGGATCGCGGACGGCATCGCCACCTACCTCGGGGGGTAGAACCCGCGGGCGATAGATTCGCTCCGTACGATGGGGCAGCTCCGTGCCATCCCCCGTGCCATGACCTGAGCGCCACCCCGACGCGACGACCCGACGAAGGACTTCTTACGTGAATATCCGCTCCCTCACCCGAGGCGATGGCGTGCTGATCGGTGCAGCGGTGGTGCTGTTCATCGCCTCGTTCCTCGGCATCTCCGGCTGTGACGGACCCGAGGCGATCTGCGACCAGATCGAGAACCCGAACTCCTGGGAGGTCTCGTACCTCGGCTGGGGCTCCTTCTTCCTGGGCATCGCGGGCGCCGCGCTCGTCGTCTTCTCCCGCAGCCTGCCGGAGCAGCGCAAGGTGGCCGGCCTGGAGCTCGGTCAGGTCGGTGCCGCGTTCACCATCGCCTCCGCGTGGACCCTGCTCATGTGGGTCTTCGAGGCGAACAACGCCGGCGCGGGCCTGATCCTCGGCCTGATCGCCGCCCTCGTGCTCGCCGGCGCGGCCGTCGCCGGACCGATGGTCCCGGCCCTCAAGGCCCCGCTCGTCGGCGCCCCCAAGCCGCAGACCCCGCAGCCGTACGGCATGCAGCCGGGCCAGCCCGGCCCGCAGGGCGTCCCCGGCGGCTACGGCTACCCGGGCGCGCAGCACCCGCCGTACGGCGGTCCGCAGGACCCGTCGCAGGGTGCGGGCCAGCCGTTCGGCGCGCAGGCCGCCGCCCCGCAGCCGCACGCCCCGCAGCAGCCCGAGCCGCAGGCCCAGGCCCCGCAGGCGCAGCCGGCCGGGGGCTTCGAGCCGTTCTGGTTCGCGGTTCCGGTCGCCCGTCCGCTGTACGCGGAGGACGGCTCGCAGGCGCCGATCGCCGAACTGGCCCCGGGTACCTGGTACCTGGCGGTCGAGCAGCGCGGCAACACCCTGGTGGCCCAGACGCAGGACGGCCGCCGTGGTGTCCTGCAGGACACCACGGGCATCCAGCGCGGCTGATCCGGCCCCGCACGCAGGACCGACGGCCCCCCACCCGGAAGCGAATCCCTTCCGAGCGGGGGGCCGTTGGCGTACAGTCCCCGCATCCACCTGAACTGACGGTACGTCAGAAAGGATGCGGGGCATGCGACTCGGACTCGCCCTCGGCTACTGGGGCCGCGGCCCCTCCCCCGCCCATCTCGACCTCGCCCGCGAGGCCGAGCGGCTCGGCTACGACTCGGTGTGGACGGCGGAGGCCTGGGGCTCCGACGCCTTCACCGCACTCACCTGGATCGCCGCCCACACCCACCGGATCGCCCTGGGCACCGCCGTCGCGCAGATGGCCGCCCGCGCCCCCACCACCACCGCGATGCACGCGCTCACGCTCGACCACCTCTCCGGCGGGCGGGTCATGCTCGGCCTCGGCCTGTCCGGTCCGCAGGTCGTGGAGGGCTGGTACGGGCGCCCCTTCCCCCGCTCCCCGCTGACCGCGACCCGCGAGTACGTGGACGTGGTCCGGCAGGTGCTGCGCCGCGAGGGCCCCGTCCGGCTCGACGGGCGCCACCACTCGCACCCGTACACCGGCCCCGACGGCACCGGCCTCGGCAAGGCCCTCAAGCCGATCACCCACCCGCTCCGGGCCGGCCTCCCCATCCTGCTGGGCGCCGAGGGACCGAAGAACATCGCCCAGACGCTCACGATCGCCGACGGCTGGCTGCCGCTGTACTGGTCCCCCGAGCGCTGGTCCGAGGTGTACGCCATGCCCGAGCGGCTCCCGGAGGGCTTCCTGGTCGCCCCCATGGTCCGCGCCCAGCTCTGCGACGACGTGGCGGCCGGACTCCTGCCGGTCAAGGCGATGCTCGGCTTCTACATCGGCGGCATGGGCCACGCGGCCCGCAACTTCCACGCCGACCTGATGGGGCGGATGGGATACGAGAAGGAGGCGCGACGCGTCCAGGAACTGTTCGCCGCCGGGCGGCGCGAGGACGCCGTCCTCGCGGTCCCGGACGCCTTCGCCGACGAGATCTCCCTCGTCGGCCCCCGGCGGCGGATCGCCGAACGGCTGGACACATGGCGGCGGGGCCCGGTGACGGACCTCCTCGTCACGTCACCGGACCCCGCGACCCTCCGCCTGCTCGCGGAGCTCAACTCCTAGGTCCTGGACGGCGTCAGCCGCCGCTGAGCTGGGAGGCGCTGGGGACCTTCTCGACGACCTCGGCGCCGGCGGTCCTGCCCGCGTCCTTGACGCTGTTGATGACGTTCTCGAAGGCGCCGACGTCAGCGTCGCCGACCTCGCCCTTGCGGAGCTTCGTCCCGAGTTCCTTGAGCGACTCGATGCCGGCCGTGAGCGGTGCGACCGCCTTCGACAGCAGCGGGTCGCCCTTGGCGTTGTTCGTCGCCGCCTTGAGCCGGTTGTACGTGAACGCGCCCGCGAGACCGGCTTTCACCAGGGCGAGCGTCCGGCCGTCCGCGCCCTTCTTGAACTTGCCCGCGCGGTACGGCTTCACGATCCACTGGTACGTGGCCCCCGCGGCCAGACCCGCGTTGGCCACGAACCGGGTCTTGGCCAGCTTCTGCTGCTCGAAACTGCTCGAAGCCGTCGGGGTCGCCGCCCCGCTCGCGCTCGCGTCGTCGTCGCTGCCGCAGGCGGCGGTCGTCAGGAGCAGGGTGCAGGACAGCATCAGGGCCACGACACCGCGGGACAGGGACCGGGGTAGGGATCTGGGCACGGCAAGGACCTCCCTGGGGGTAGTGGCGCCAGCCTCACCCGGGGCCCCGGGGGTCGCCACACGAGCGACTCCGAATGGGGCCCGCCCCGCCCCTCCCCCGCCCGTCCCTCCGCCGGGGAACCCGTACCGGTCAGGTCCCCGGGGCGTCCCCCGGCGGTCCTGGACGCGTGGCAGCCGCGCGAGAACACGCCTCACCGCCGGGCGGGGTGGTCCGCGGCCGGGGGATCAGCAGCAGTCCGGCTCGAGGCCGGCCGGGAGGCGTTCGCCGCCGAAGACGGCCACGGTCGCCTCCTCGCCGCCGAGGGCGGCCACCGCGAGCAGCAGGGAGCCGGCCGTCCAGGCCGTCTGCTCCTCGGGCCACATGGCCTTGTCGTTCTCCGTCTCGCCCTCGAAGACGTACCCCGTCCAGTACATGCCGTTCTCGGCGCGCAGGTGCTGGATGTCCTGGAGGATGGTGAGGGCCCGGTCCGACTCCCCCATCGCCCAGAGGGCCAGGGCGAGTTCACAGCTCTCTCCGCCGGTCACCCACGGGTTGGGGATCACGCAGCGCACACCGAGGCCGGGCACGACGAACGTGTCCCAGCCGGCCTCGATCCGCTCCTTCGCCTGGGAGCCGGTGACCGCGCCGCCGAGGACCGGGTAGTACCAGTCCATCGAGTAGCGCGACTTGTCGAGGAAGCGCTCGGGGTGGCGGCGGATCGCGTGACCGAGCGCCCCGGCCGCCAGCTCCCAGTCGGGCTGCGGCTCCTCACGGGTCTCGGCGATGGCGAGGGCGCAGCGGAGCGCCTGGTGGATCGACGAACTTCCGGTGAGGAGCGCGTCGTCGACCGGTGTGCCGTCGGCCTCGCGCTTCCAGCCGATCTGGCCGCCGGGCCGCTGGAGGCCGAGGACGAACTCGACGGCCGCGTAGACGGCGGGCCACATCCGGTCGAGGAACGCGTCGTCGCCGGTGGAGAGGTAGTGGTGCCAGACGCCGACCGCTATGTACGCGACGAAGTTGGACTCGCGGCTGCGGTCGGTGACCTGGCCGGGCTCGCCGTCGTGGTACGCCGCGAACCAGGAGCCGTCGCTGTTCTGGTGCCGGGCGAGCCACGCGTAGGCCCGGGCGGCCGCCTCGTGCTCACCGGCGGCGTCCAGGGCCATGGCGGCCTCGGTGTGGTCCCACGGGTCGAGGTGGTGCCCCCGGAACCAGGGCAGCGCACCGTCCTCGCGCTGGACGGCGAGTATCCCGGCGACGGTCTCGGCGGCCTGCTCGGCGGTGAGCACCCCGGGCAGGACGAGGTGCTCCGCGATCCGCTCGGGAAGGGTCACTGGGAGTCGACCTTGGGCTGGTGGGGCTTGGTCGCGTACGCCACGAAGCTCTTGCCGACGACCGGGTTGAGCAGCTGCTCGGCGACCCGGGTCAGGGCGGGCTTCTTCATGATGTCCCAGACCAGGAGCTTGTGGTACGCGCGGACCGGCAGCGCCTTGTCGTTGTCCACGCCGAAGGCGCACTTCAGCCACCAGTACGGCGAGTGCAGGGCGTGCGCGTGGTGGGTGCCGTACGGCTTGAGTCCGGCCTGCCGGATCTTGCCGAGGAGTTCGTCGGCCTTGTAGATGCGGATGTGCCCGCCCTCGACCTCGTGGTACGCGTCGGAGAGCGTCCAGCAGACCTTCTCGGGGCCGTACCGCGGGACGGTGATCGCGATGCGCCCACCGGGCTTGAGGACGCGGACCATCTCGGCGAGCACCCCCTTGTCGTCGGGGATGTGCTCCATCACCTCGGAGATGATGACGACGTCGAAGGACTCGTCGGGGAACGGCAGGTTGAGCGCGTCACCCTCCATCGCGGTGGCCGTCGCGCCCGCGGGGGCCTCGCCCGCCTCCTTCATCGCCGCGAACCACTTGGCGACCTCGCGGATCTCCTCGGCGTTCTGGTCGAGGGCCACGACCTGCGCACCGCGCCGGTAGCACTCGAAGGCGTGCCGGCCCGCACCGCAGCCCAGATCGAGCACACGGTCGCCGGGGGCGAGCGGGAAGCGGGTGAAGTCGACGGTCAGCACGAGGTCCTGCTTTCGCGGTTGGAGGGTACTTGCGATGTCACCGGCGGGCTCCGGCTCCCTGCCGGGCGACCGCCTCGCGGTACAGCTCGGCCGTGCCCTGGGCCGCGCGGGCCCAGGTGAACCGGGACAGGACCCGCTCCCGCCCGGCCGCGCCGAGCCGCGCCCGGAGCTCCGCGTCGCCCAGCACCCGCCCGAGCGCCGCGGCCAGTGCCCCCGCGTCCCCCGGCGGCACCGCGAGACACGTCTCCCCGTCCGTCCCCGCGACCTCGGGGATCGCACCCCCGGTCGTGGCGACCAGGGCCGTCCCCGTCGCCATCGCCTCCGCCGCGGGCAGCGAGAACCCCTCGTACAGCGACGGCACGCAGGAGACCTGCGCGGACCGCACCAGGTCGACGAGCTCCGCGTCGCTGATGCCCTTGACGAACTCGACGGCGCCGGACAGCCCGTACCGCTCGATGGCCGCGGCGACCGGGCCGTCCTCGGCGCGCTTGCCGACGACGACGAGGTGCGCGTCCGGGTTCTCGGTGCGGAGCTTGGCGAGCGCCTCGATCAGATGGATGAGGCCCTTGAGGGGGACGTCGGCGCTGGACGTGGTGACGATCCGGCCGGGGACCTCGGCGACCGCCGGGTCGGGCGACCACAGGTCGGTGTCGGCGCCGATGTGGACGACCCGGATGCGGTCGTCGCGCACGCCGAGGTGGTCGACGATCTCCTGCCGGGAGGTGCCGGAGACCGTGAGCACCGACGGCAGCCGGCGGGCCACCCGCTTCTGCATGCGGGTGAAGGCGTACCAGCGGCGGACGGAGGCGCGGCGCTTCCAGTCGGCGGCGGCGTCGATCTCCAGCTGCCGGTCGACGGTGATGGGGTGGTGGATCGTGGTGACCAGCGGTGCGCCGATCGCGCGCGGACCGCCGAGGAGCCCGTACCCGAGGGTCTGGTTGTCGTGGACGACGTCGAAGTCGCCGCGGCGGGCGGCGAGCATGCGCCGGGCCCGCAGGGAGAAGGTGAGCGGCTCGGGGAAGCCGCCGGTCCACATGGTGGCGACCTCGAGACCGTCGATCCAGTCCCGGTACTCCTCGCGCTTCGGCGTACGGAACGGGTCCGGCGAGCGGTAGAGGTCGAGGCTGGCGAGCTCGGTGAGCGTGAGGCCGGCCAGGTCCTCGCCCTCGTCGAGGACGGGATACGGCTGGGAACCGATGACCTCGACGCTGTGGCCGAGGCGGGCGAGCTCGCGGGAGAGGTGCCGGACGTAGACGCCCTGCCCACCGCAGAAGGGGTTCCCCTTGTACGTGAGGAGAGCGATCCGCAACGGTCTGTCACCGGCTGCGGTGACGCCCTGCCGGGGGCTTGCCTCTATGGCCTCAGCGGTCATGCGCGACCCCCTTCGAGCGTGGTTTCGCCGGAGCGTAACCGCTCGCGCTAATCTAGAACAAGTTACAGACTTGATCGTTCTTGATCTTCTGGCCTGATCTTCTTGATCCTTCAAGGAGGACAGAATCTACCGGCAGGTAGCTCTGTGGTGAGAGCCGGAACAGGTGATTCGCGCCACGGCGCCCGCACCGCCATACTGTCGCTCCCCACCGCACGGAACGGGACCTCATGACCGCAGACATCAGAGCGGACCACAGACCCGCGGCGCCGCCCCTCACGGAGCGCCAGGAGGCACGGCGCCGCCGCATCCTGAACGCCAGCGCACAGCTCGCGGCGCGGGGCGGCTTCGACGCCGTACAGATGCGGGAGGTCGCGGAGGCGGCCGGGGTGGCCCTGGGCACGCTGTACCGCTACTTCCCCTCCAAGATCCACCTGCTGGTCGCGACGATGCAGGACCAGCTCCAGCACATGCACACGACCCTGCGGAAGCGGCCGCCCGCAGGCGCCGACCCGGCGGAGCGGGTGGCGGAGACGCTGATGCGGGCCTTCCGCGCGCTCCAGCGGGAGCCGCAGCTCGCCGACGCCATGGTGCGGGCGCTGACCTTCGCCGACCGCGGGGTGAGCCCCGAGGTCGACACGGTCTCGCGGCTGACGACGGCGATCATCCTGGACGCCATGGGCACGGAACACCCGACCCCGGAGCAGCTCTCGGCGGTCCGGGTGATCGAGCACACCTGGCACTCGGCCCTGATCACCTGGCTGTCGGGGCGCGCCTCGATCGCACAGGTGAAGATCGACATCGAGACGGTCTGCCGGCTGATCGACCTGACGGCACCGGAGGCGGCGCGCCGCTGACCGGACACCACCCGCGCCCCCGGCGAAACAGACGCGCCGGGGGGCGGGCGGTGCCGTGGTTCCGGTGGTTCCGATGGGTCAGGACGAGGGCGTGGCCTTGCCGTTGGCCGCCGCGAGGATCGCCGCGCACTCCGGGCTGTTGTCGACGGCCACGAACATGACCAGCTTCAGCGGGCCGGCGGAGTGGTTGCTGGCCGAGAGCTGCCAGCCGCTCTTCTTCAGGGACTTGATCACCGAGCCGCCCTGCTCGGTCTTCCGCTCCTCGGCCCAGCCGCCCTTGTTCAGGGTCGCGACCGTGTCCGCGTAGGACTTCGCCGGGTCCTTCGCCTTCTCCGCGTCGGCCGTCCAGCTGACCATGCAGTCCTTGGCCTCGGCCGGAATCTGCTCACCCGAGGCGTCCTGCGTGAAGCCGGCCCCGGTCGCCGCGTCGGTCAGCTCCTTGGTGACCACGGCCCCGGTGAGCCGCCCGCCGCCCGAACCGCCGGAGCCGCCCGTCGAGGACGAGCCGGCCGAGGCCGAACCGGCCGAGGAGGAGCCGCCCTTGTCCGTACCGCCCTCGCTTCCGCAACCGGCGACCAGCAGCACCACACCGGCGGCCGCGGCCACCATCTTCGCCTTGCGCACAACACTCCCGAATACGCACGTACGACGGCCTCTTGCCCCCGTTTTCCAGGGCACAGTTTTGCACGTGGGAACGGGCGGCGTGCGCAACCACGCCTCGGGTCAGCTCCGTTCGGCGTCCTCGCCGAACAGGACCTTCTTCTCCTGCTCGGTGAACCGGTTCATGCACGCGGTCTCCGTCGCGTTCAGGGAGACCATCTCCATGCTCAGCGACTGCGTCACGCCGGCGTGACGGGCGTACATCACCCACCCGCGCTTCCTGAGCGTGAACTGGAGCATGGTGCCGCCCTTGTCGTCGAGCTTCTCCACCTGGCGCTCCCCCTGGACCCAGTCCTCGCCGACCAGGGTGGCGACCGCCTTCTCGAGGCCGGCGCGCGATCCGTCGACGGGCGGGCCGATGTACTGCCACGCCGCGGTGCAGGCGGCGGCGCGCTCCGCGAGGCGGTCCCGCTCCGTGGAGGGGGTGGGGCGCGGCGAGGTGGAGCCCGTGGGGGTCGCCCCGCCGATCCCGGGAAGGTCGGACTTCGGCAGCCCCGCCTTCTCGACGGCGGCGACGATCTCGGCGTGCGCCGTCTCACGGCCGAAGGCGGAGGCACCACCCCCGCCGCCCGTGCCGGTACCGCACCCCGCCCCGAGGACCACCACCGCCGCCGCTCCCGCGACCGTCGTCCACCCTCTGCCCCGACCCCGCATGACTGCCCCGCTCCCTGCGCTTACGTATCCGTGCCGAGGGAGTCTCACACACGCGGTCCACGCAGGTCACGGCGGTTCCGGCGGCCGCGGGCCGCGCCCGGCTCCCGCTCGGGCGGGAAGACCGGCTACTCCTCAGGCGGGAAGACCGGCTCCCCGCCGTCCGCCAGGGTGATCATGATGGCCTCCACCGGGCACCCCTCGGCCGCCGCGAGCAGCTTCTCGCCCGCGTCCGACTCCGGTTCCCGGGCGTGGGACTGCCGGGCGGTGTCGAGGCGGAAGCCGTCCGGGGCGTGGTTGACGCACATGCCGGAGCCGATGCAGACGCTCCGGTCGACCTCGACGTGCCAGCGGTCCCCCATCACGCGCCGCCCTCGTAGCCGGCCGGGAGGTGGATCATCTTGTGCTCCAGGTACTCGCCGAAGCCCTCGGGCCCGAACTCCCGCCCCAGGCCGGAGTTCTTGTAGCCGCCGAAGGGGCCGAGCATGTCCAGGCTGAAGGTGTTGACGTTGAAGGTGCCGGTGCGCACGCCGCGGGCGAAGTCGATGCCGTGTTCCACGTCCCCGGTCCAGACGCTGCCGCTGAGGCCGAAGTCGGAGTCGTTCGCGAGGCGCAGGGCCTCGGCCTCGTCCCCGTACGGCAGAAGGCAGATGACCGGACCGAAGATCTCCTCGCGGGCGATCCGCATGGAGTTGTCGACGCCGCCGAAGAGCGTCGGCTCGACGTACCAGCCGCGGTCGAGCCCGGCCGGGCGGCCGCCGCCGGAGAGGACCTTGGCGCCCTCCTCCTGGCCGATGCGGATGTAGTCGAGGGAGCGCTGCTGCTGCCGCCGGGCGACCAGCGGCCCGACCTGGGTGGCGGGGTCGAGCGGGTCGCCGACGACGAGCGCGCCGGCCGCCGCGGCGAAGGCCTCGGCGATCTCCTCGTACCGGGAGCGGGGGACGAGGATCCGGGTCTGGGCGACGCACGCCTGGCCGTTGTTCATCCAGGCCGCCGGGACGATCCCGGCGACGGCGGTCGCGAGGTCGGCGTCGGGCAGGATCACGGCGGCCGACTTCCCGCCGAGTTCGAGGGTGACGCGGGTGAGGTTGCGGGCGGCGACCTCCATGACCCGCTTGCCCGCGGCGACCGAACCGGTGAAGGAGACCTTGTCGACGCCGGGGTGGCCGACCAGGTACTCGCTGACCTCGCGGTCGGCGGGCAGGATGCTGAGCACCCCCTCGGGCAGCCCGGCCTCGGTGGCGATGTCGGCGAGGATGTACGAGTCGAGCGGCGACTCCGGCGAGGGCTTGAGGACCACCGTGCAGCCGGCCAGCAGCGCGGGTCCCAGCTTGGCCGCGGCCGTGAACTGCGGCACGTTCCACGGGACGACGGCCGCGACCACGCCCACCGGCTCGCGCCGGACGAGCAGCGGACCGAGGACGCCGCCGCGCCGCTCCTCGTACGTGAAGTCCCGGGCGACGGTGATCGCCGCGTCCCAGACCATCATCGCGCCGAGCGCCTGGGCGAGGACGGACCAGGAGTACGGGGAGCCGTTCTGCGCGCTGATGGAACGGGCGATCTCCTCGTGGCGCACGGCGATCGCGTCCTTGATGCGGCTGACGACGGCGATCCGCTCCTCCACCGTCATCCGGGGCCAGGGCCCTTCGTCGAAGGCCCGGCGGGCGGCGGCCACGGCGCGGTCGACGTCGGCGGTGGAGGCGTGCGGGACCCGCCCGATGACCTCCTCGGTGTGCGGGGAGACGACCTCGATGACGTCATCGCCGAGCGGGTCGGTCAACTCCCCGCCGATGAACAGCTTTCCGTGCTCCACAAGCTCGGTCATGACCGCCGCCTTCATGAGGAGGTGAATTCCCTGACGATGCCTCAGAACTGATACCAGTTCTAGTTATAGTGGGCAATGGCCGAGCACGCTCCGTGCCGTCGCGGAGAAGTTCCGCCGTGCGCCGTGGAGAACCACCGCACCACCGTGGAGAGATGAGGATCCATGCAGGGACCCATGCCCCAGGTGACCGAGCACGGCGGAGGCGTCTGGTCGCTCCGGGTGCCCATCCCCGACAATCCGCTCGGCCACACCCTCGTCCACGTCCTCGACACCGACCGCGGCCCGGTCCTCGTCGACACCGGCTGGGACGACCCGGACTCCTGGACCGAACTCACCGGCGGTCTCGCCGCGCTCGGCATCGACGTGGCGGACATCCACGGCGTCGTCGTCACCCACCACCATCCCGACCACCACGGTCTCTCCGGCAAGGTCCGTGAGGCGTCCGGCGCCTGGATCGCCATGCACGCCGCCGACACCGAGGTCGTCCGCCGCACCCGCGAGGCCGAGCCGGGCACCTGGCTCGACTACCTCGCCCGCAAGCTCGCCGCCGTCGGCGCTCCCGAGGACCACCTCGCCCCGATGCGCGCCGCCCGCGCGTCCGGCCGGATGCGGACCCTGCCCGGACTGCGCTCCGCCCTCCCCGACCGGGAGATCGTCCCCGGCGAACTCCTCGACCTCGCCGGACGGCGGCTGCGCGCGATCTGGACCCCCGGCCACACCCCCGGGCACGTCTGCCTCCACCTGGAGGAGGAGCACCCCTCCCGGCTGCCCGGCCACGGCCGGCTCTTCTCCGGCGACCATCTGCTGCCCGGGATCTCCCCGCACATCGGTCTGTACGAGGACCCGGACGACGCCACCGGGACCGATCCCCTCGGCGACTACCTCGACTCCCTCGAACGCATCGGCCGCCTCGGCGTCGCCGAGGTCCTCCCCGCCCATCAGCACGCCTTCACCGACGCCGCCGGCCGGGTCCGCGAACTCCTCGACCACCACGAGGAACGGCTCACCGGACTCCTCGGCCTGCTCGCCACCCCGCTCACCCCGTGGCAGCTCGCCGTGCGGATGGAGTGGAACCGCCCCTGGGAGCAGATCCCCTACGGCTCCCGCAACATCGCCGTCAGCGAGGCCGAGGCGCATCTGCGCCGCCTGGTGAAACTCGGCCGCGCGGAGGCGGTGCAGGGGACGGAACCCGTGGAGTACGTGGCGGTGTGAGCCGCCTCGCACCCGCCGGGCCGCAGGCGTACGGGCCGGTACAGTGGGCGGGTCGTCATCATGCCCGTACGGGGGGAAGCCGGTGGAATTCCGGCACTGACCCGCAACCGTGAACGGCCCCCTCCGGGGAGTCGTGAGTCGGAATGCCCCGCCCGGGACGTGACCGCCGGCACCGTCGAGGAATACGGAGCCGGAGCCTGGTGCCCCTGAGGCGTGCCGGTGCCCGGCCGCAGGAGAGGGCCCCATGAACACCGTCCGCCGCGGCGCCACCGCGCTCGCAGCCGCCACCGTCCTGCTCGGAACCGGAGCGGCCGGGGTGGCCGGAGCGGCCACCACCGCCCCCTCCCCCACGCCCTCCGCCGTCACGGTCCCGGACGGTCTGTACGGCACGAAGGACCCCACGTACGACGGCGTCTGGCGTCAGTCGCTCGCCTTCCTCGCCCAGCGCACCACCGGCTTCCAGCCCGCCGACAAGGCCGTGGACTGGCTGCTCGGCCAGCAGTGCGCGGACGGCTCGTTCAGCTCGTACCGCGCGGACACCACGACCGCCTGCGACGCGAAGACCCTGCGCGACACCAACGCCACCGCGATCGCCGTGCAGGGGCTCCGCGCGGTCCGGAAGCAGTCGGCCTCCCCCGAGACGATCGACAAGGCCGTCAAGGCGAGCTCCGACTGGCTGCGCACCGTGCAGAACAAGGACGGCGGCTGGGGCTACAGCCCCGGCGGCCCCAGTGACGCCAACTCCACCTCGGTCGTCATCGGCGCGCTCGCCGCTTCGGGCCTGCGGCCCTCCCTGTTCACCTCCGCCGAGGGCCGCACGCCCTACGACGCCCTCCTCACCTTCGCGCTGCCCTGCTCGGACAAGGAGGGCCCGGGGGCCTTCGCCTACCAGCCCGACAAGGCCGGCAAGCTCGTCGCGAACGCCGACGCCACCGCCGCCGCCACCCTCGCGGGGCTCGGCAAGAGCGTCGTCGCCACCAAGGCCTCGCCCGACCAGTCGCCGGTCTGCAACGACCTGTCGAAGCCGACGGTCGAGCGGGCCGCGCTCAACGGCGCCTCCTACCTGGCGAAGACCCTCGCGAAGACCGGTCACCTGACCCTGCCGCCGATGCCGGGCGCCACCGACACCACCGAGCAGCCCGACGTCGGCAACACCGCGGACGCCGTCGTCGCGCTCGCCGCCTCCGGCGCCACGAAGGAGGCGAAGCCCGCCGTGGAGT
The DNA here is from genome assembly GCF_036226665.1 of Streptomyces sp. NBC_00691. NCBI lineage: Bacteria > Bacillati > Actinomycetota > Actinomycetes > Kitasatosporales > Streptomycetaceae > Streptomyces > Streptomyces sp. NBC_00691. The sequence goes on from NZ_CP109007.1 coordinate 2,564,936, forward strand.
GGCTGGAGAAGAACTCCGCCGCCTGGGCGAAGGAGAGCGGCCCGGCCGCGTACGCGCAGCTGATCCTGGCCGCGCGGGCGACGGAGACGGACCCGCGCGAGTTCGGCTCGGCGGACCTGGTGGAGCAGCTCAACGCCACCGGCCCGGCACCGAAGACGCCGGACACCTCGGCCTCCTCCACGAGCGAGGACGAGGGCGGCTTCGACATCTGGTGGATCATCGGCATCGGCATGGTCGTCGGCGTCGGCATCGGCTTCCTCGTGAGCGGCCGCAAGAAGTGACCGCCGCGCGAGGAACCGGTCCGCGCGGGCGCGGCTCCCGGGCCGCGGGAGCCGCGGCCGGGGCACTGCTCACGCTCACCGCGGTCGTGGCCGCGGCGGCTCCCGCGCAGGCCGCCGGTTACCGCTACTGGTCGTTCTGGGAGAGCGACGGCGGGAAGCCGTGGGCGTACGCCACGCAGGGCCCGGCGACCGCCCGCCCCGCGGACGGCGACGCGATCGGCTTCCGCTTCGCGGTCAGCAACGGCACGAACGACACCTCCCGGCCCTCCGTCGCCCCCGACTTCACGGGGATCTGCGGAGGGGTGGAGAAGAAGGACGGCACGAAGCGGGTCGCGGTCGTCGTCGACTTCGGCGGCCCGGCGGACGCGCCTCCCGGCGAGAACCCGCCGGAGCCGGTCAAGGCCGGCTGCGCGCAGGTCCGTGAGGACGCGACGGGCGCGGAGGCGCTCGCCGTGGTGGCGAAGCCGCTGCGGTACGACGGCGCGGCCATGCTCTGCGGGATCGCGGGCTACCCGGCGCGGGGCTGCGGCGAGCCGGTCGCGGAGACCGGGGAGACCGGCGGGGCCGCGAAGACCCCGGCGTCGGCGGCACCGAGCGCGTCGGCGAGCGCCGGCGAGGACGGCGGGGGCCCGTCGTTCGGCGTGCTCGCCGGCGGGGCGGCCGTGCTGGCCCTGGGCGGGGCGGCGATCTGGAAGGCCCGCCGGCGCGGATGAGCCCGGTACGCACGTCGGTGAGCCCGGCATGAAGGTGAGTCACGTCCTGCGCGCCCCGGAGGCGAGCCGGTCCAACGCCCTGCACGCCGGAGCCTGGTGGGTGTGGGCGCTCGGCCTGGCCGTCGCCGCCTCCCGTACGACGAACCCGCTCCTCCTCGGCCTCCTCGTCGGGGTCGCCGGCTATGTCGTGGCGGCCCGGCGGACGGACGCCCCCTGGGCACGCTCGTACGGCGCGTTCGTGAGGCTCGGCCTGTTCGTCGTCTTCCTGCGGATCGTCTTCTCGCTGCTGCTCGGCTCACCGATCCCGGGGACGCACCCGCTGTTCACGCTGCCCGAGGTGCCGCTGCCCGAGTGGGCGCAGGGGGTACGGATCGGGGGCCGGGTGACGGCCGAACAGCTGGTGTTCGCGCTGTACGACGGCGCCAAGCTGGCGACCCTGCTGATCTGCGTGGGCGCGGCGAACTCGCTCGCCAACCCGGCGCGGCTGCTCAAGTCGCTGCCGGGCGCGCTGTACGAGGCCGGGGTCGCCGTCGTCGTGGCGATGACCTTCGCGCCGAACATGGTCGCGGACGTGGTGCGGCTGCGTACCGCCCGCCGGCTGCGCGGCCGCCCCACGGGCGGGGTGCGGGCGGTGCTCCAGATCGGGCTGCCGGTCCTGGAGGGGGCCCTGGAGCGGTCGATCGCGGTCGCCGCGTCGATGGACGCGCGCGGGTACGGCCGGACGGCCCGGGTCCCGGCCTCGGTGCGCCGCACCACGAACGTCCTGACCCTGGGCGGACTGCTCGGGATCTGCGCCGGTTCGTACGGGCTCCTCGCGGCGGAGGGCGCGGGATACGGGCTGCCGCTGCTCGGCGCCGGACTGTTCGCGGCCATGGCGGGGCTGCGGCTCGGCGGCCGCCGCACGGTCCGCACCCGCTACCGGCCGGACCACTGGGGTGTGCGTGCCTGGCTGGTCGCGGGGTCGGGGGTGGCGGTGGCGGTCCTGATGATCTGGGCGAACACGTACGCGCCGGAGGCCCTGCACCCCGGGGTCGTACCCCTGGAGGCGCCGGAGCTGCCGCTCTGGCCGGCGGTGTCGGTCCTGGTGGGCCTGGTGCCGGAGTTCGTCGCCCCCGTACCCGCGACAGCTCCCGCTCCGAAGGAGAAGGCGTGATCCGCTTCGAGAACGTCTCGGTGACCTACGAGAAGGACGCCGAGCCGACCCTGCGGGACGTCAGCCTGACCGTTCCCGAGGGTGAGCTCGTCCTGCTCGTCGGCCCCTCGGGCGTCGGGAAGTCGACCCTGCTCGGCGCGGTCTCCGGCCTCGTCCCCCACTTCACGGGCGGCACCCTGACCGGCCGGGTCACGGTCGACGGCCGGGACACCCGCACGCATCCGCCGCGCGAGCTGGCGGACCTGGTGGGCACGGTCGGCCAGGACCCGTCCGCGCACTTCGTCACCGACACGGTCGAGGACGAGCTGGCGTACGGCATGGAGTCCCTGGGCCTCGCGCCGGGCGTCATGCGGCGCCGGGTCGAGGAGACCCTGGACCTGCTCGGCCTCGCGGAGCTCCGCGACCGCCCGATCGCGACGCTCTCCGGCGGCCAGCGCCAGCGGGTCGCGATCGGCTCGGTCCTGACCCCTCACCCGAAGGTCCTGGTCCTGGACGAGCCGACGTCGGCGCTGGACCCGTCGGCGGCGGAGGACGTCCTGGCGGTCCTCCAGCGCCTGGTGCACGACCTGGGCACGACGGTCCTGCTCGCGGAGCACCGCCTGGAGCGGGTGGTGCAGTACGCGGACCAGGTGCTGATGCTGCCCGAGGGCGTGATGGGCACCCCCGCCGAGATCATGGCGGTGTCACCGGTGCATCCGCCGGTGGTGGGCCTGGGGCGCCTGGCCGGCTGGGAACCGCTGCCGCTGACGGTGCGGGACGCGCGGCGCCGGGCGACGGACCTGAAGGCGCGGCTGGAGGGACGGGTCCCCGCGGAGCCGCGTCCGGCCCCGCCGGCCGTCGAGGCACGACGGTCCGGGGGCGGCGCCCCCGGTCACGGGAAGGGGCGGGCCGGCGGGATCGCCCTCTTCGCGCGACGCCGCACCGAACCCGCACCCGACCTCGCACCCACCCCCCTCGTCCTGACCGAACGCCTCGCCGTCCGCCGCGGCCGGGTCGAGGCCCTCCGGCGCGTCGACCTCCAGGTCGGGGCGGGCGAGACCCTCGCCCTCATGGGCCGCAACGGCGCAGGCAAATCCACCCTCCTCTCCACCCTCGTCGGCATGATCGCCCCGACCTCCGGCACCGTCCACGTCGCCGGCCGGACCCCGCACACCACCAGCCCCCGCGAGCTGATCCGCCGGGTCGGCCTGGTTCCGCAGGAGCCGCGGGACCTGCTGTACGCGGACACCGTCGCCGCCGAGTGCGCGGCGGCCGACGGGGACGCGGGCGCCGCGCCCGGCACCTGCCGGGCCCTGGTGTCCGGGCTGCTGCCGGGCGTCGCGGACGACACCCATCCCCGCGACCTTTCCGAGGGGCAGCGGCTGGCACTCGCGCTGGCCGTCGTGCTGACGGGCCGCCCTCCCCTGCTCCTCCTCGACGAGCCGACCCGCGGTCTGGACTACGCGGCGAAGGCCCGTCTGGTCGCCCATCTCCGGGGGCTCGCCGCCGAGGGGCACGCGATCGTGCTCGCGACGCACGACGTGGAGCTGGCGGCCGAGCTGGCGCACCGGGTGGTGATCATCGCCGACGGCGAGGTGGTGGCGGACGGGCCGACGGCCGAGGTGGTCGTCTCCTCCCCCGCGTTCTCCCCGCAGGTGGCGAAGATCCTGGCCCCCCAGCCGTGGCTCACGGTCGAACAGGTGGAGGCGGCGCTGTGAGCACGCGCCCGGCACGCCCGGTCCGGCTGGGGCCACGCTCCGTCACCGCCCTCGCCCTCGTCTCCCTCATCGGACTGTTCGCCTTCTGCTGGCCCCTCTTCGCGGACGCGGGCTCCGCCGTGACCTCGCACGCCGGGGACGCTCCATGGCTGTTCGCGGCACTGCTGCCGCTCCTCGTCGCGGTGGTCGTGGCGACGATCGCGGACTGCGGGATGGACGCGAAGGCGGTGGCGATGCTGGGCGTGCTGGCCGCCGTCGGCGCGGCCCTGCGGCCGCTGGGCGCGGGGACGGCCGGTCTGGAACCGATGTTCTTCCTGATGGTGCTGAGCGGCCGGGTCCTCGGGCCGGGCTTCGGTTTCGTGCTCGGCGCGGTCACGATGTTCGCGTCCGCCCTGCTCACGGGCGGGGTGGGGCCCTGGATGCCGTTCCAGATGCTGTCGATGGGCTGGTTCACGATGGGCGCGGGGCTGCTGCCGGGCCCGAGCACGCTGCGGGGCCGCGGTGAGCTGCTGATGCTCTCGGCGTACGGGTTCGTGGCGGCGTTCGCGTACGGCACGATCATGAACTTGCAGGGCTGGGTGCTGCTCCAGGGCCTGAGCAGCGGGATCTCGTTCCAGCCGGGCGCCCCTCTGCAGGAGAACCTGGTCCGTTTCCTCGCCTATGTCACCGCGACGTCCCTCGGCTGGGACCTGGGACGGGCCGTTCTCACCGTCGTCCTCACCCTCACCATCGGCCGGACGCTCCTGAAGGCGCTGCGGCGGGCGACGCGGCGGGCGAACTTCGAGGCCCAGGTCACATTCGAGGGTCCCGGGAGGCCCTCGGCGGGTGAGGCGCCCCACAGGACCTACGTCACGTACGACTCGGAATAGTAGTCGGGCGGTACCCGCCCAAACCGCCCACAGCAGGGCATGACCTGCGGAAACACCCCACACCCAGCCCCGGGGCCTTCCCCCCGACGTCCGAACCTTCCTCGTACAGGGGGTCGTTGCGTCGGCGTTCCGGCCCTGCTTGTCTGGTGGACGTCGCCAGGCAGCCGGTGCTCACCGCAGCACCTCGGACGGCCGGTTCCCCCCAGTTCCCGGGTTCCCCGGGCTCTGGTTCCGGCTTGCCGAAATCGCCTGACGCAGCCCCCGTTCCCGAAGTTAGGCAGAAACCTTGATCCGCTCGATCACCACTCGTGTCGCCGCCCGCAAGAAGACCTTCGCCGCCTCCGCGGCCGTGCTGCTGAGCGCGTCGGGTGCGGTGCTCGGCACGACGGGCGCCGCCTCGGCCGCCAGCCCGCAGGACATCGCCCGGCAGATCGTTCCCGCCTCGCAGTACTCCTCCTTCAGCAAGATCGTCTCGCACGAGTCCGGCTGGAACCACAAGGCCACCAACTCCTCCAGCGGCGCCTACGGCCTCGTCCAGGCCCTCCCGGCCTCGAAGATGTCCTCCGCCGGTTCCGACTGGAAGACGAACCCCGCCACGCAGATCAAGTGGGGTCTCAACTACATGAACGAGCGCTACGGCTCCCCGAACGCCGCCTGGGCGTTCTGGCAGGCCAACGGCTGGTACTAAGAGTCACCGCCGCACCGCGCACACCCGCAAGGCCCCGCCTCCCGTCAGGGAGGGCGGGGCCTGCGGCGTTTCGGCGGCCTACAGCCGTCGGCGGACGATCACCCGGTCACAGCCGCTGAATGATCGTCCCGGTCGCCACCGCCCCGCCCGCGCACATCGTGATCAGCGCGAACTCCTTGTCGGCGCGTTCCAGCTCGTGCAGCGCGGTGGTGATCAGCCGGGCCCCGGTCGCCCCGACGGGGTGGCCGAGGGCGATGGCGCCGCCGTTGACGTTGACCTTCACGAGACCGTCCAGGTCCCCCTCGAATTCCTGCGCCCAGCTCAGCACCACCGAGGCGAAGGCCTCGTTGATCTCGACGAGGTCGATGTCCCGGAGCGACATCCCGGCCTTGCCGAGGACGGCGCGCGTGGCGTCGATCGGTCCGTCGAGGTGGAAGTGCGGGTCGGCGCCGACCAGGGCCTGGGCGACGATCCGGGCGCGGGGCTTCAGCTTGAGGGCGCGGGCCATGCGCTTCGACGCCCACATGATCGCGGCGGCGCCGTCGGAGATCTGGGAGGAGTTCCCGGCGGTGTGGACGGCGATCGGCATGACGGGCTTGAGGCGGGCGAGGCCCTCCATGGTGGTGTCGCGCAGGCCCTCGTCGCGGTCGACGAGCCGCCACATGCCCTGTCCGGCGGCCTGCTCCTCCTCGGTGGTGGGGACCTGGACGGCGAAGGTCTCGCGCTTGAAGCGCTCCTCGGACCAGGCGTTCGCGGCGCGCTCCTGGGAGAGCAGACCGAGGGAGTCGACGCGTTCGCGGGTGAGGCCGCGGTGGCGGGCGATGCGCTCGGCGGCCTCGAACTGATTGGGCAGGTCGACGTTCCACTCGTCGGGGAAGGGCTTGCCGGGGCCGTGCTTGGACCCGGAGCCGAGCGGAACGCGGGACATGGCCTCGACACCGCAGCTGATCCCGATGTCGATGACGCCGGCCGCGACCATGTTGGCGACCATGTGGCTCGCCTGCTGCGAGGAGCCGCACTGACAGTCGACGGTGGTCGCGGCCGTCTCGTAGGGGAGGCCCATGGTGAGCCAGGCCGTGCGGGCCGGGTTCATGGACTGCTCGCCGGCGTGGGTGACCGTACCGCCGACGATCTGCTCGACGCAGTCGGCGTGGATGCCGGTGCGCCCGAGGAGTTCGCGGTAGGTCTCGCCGAGGAGGTAGGCGGGATGGAGGTTGGCGAGCGCGCCTCCGCGCTTGCCGATGGGGGTGCGTACGGCTTCGACGATGACGGGTTCCGCGGCCATGAGCTCGTCCTCTCCTCGACCGGACGGGGCGTCCCGGCAGCCCGTCGGTCGGCGTCACGGGGGAACTAGTACGCGTTCTAGTTCTGAGTGCAGTCTTATGACTGCTACCGCGGGTACGCAAGGGTCCGGGAGGCAACACTTCCCGTTCTGACCCTTGCTACTTGTAGAACTCGTTACTAACTTTCCCGGCAACTCCTGACGGCCCATCAGATCCCCTCATCAGAATCCCTCAGATGCGGAGTGTGTTGCCGATGCCCTGTCCCCATCTTCCCGAGGGGTTCGACGCCACCGACCCCGATCTGCTCCGCGACCGCGTCCCCTTCCCGGAGTTCACGCGGCTGCGGCAGACCGCACCCGTCTGGTGGTGCCCCCAGCCGCCCGGAGTCACCGGCTTCGCGGACGGCGGTTACTGGGCCGTCACGCGCCACGCGGACGTCAAGTACGTCTCCACGCATCCCGAGTTGTTCTCCTCCAACGAGAACACGGCCGTCATCCGCTTCAACGAGCACATCACCCGGGACCAGATCGAGGTCCAGAAGCTGATCATGCTCAACATGGACCCGCCCGAACACACCCGGGTCCGGCAGATCGTCCAGCGCGGCTTCACCCCGCGGGCGATCCGGAACCTGGAGACGGCGCTGCGCGACCGCGCCCACGCCATCGTCGACGAGGCCAGGCGCGCCGCGGAAGCCGACGGCACCTTCGACTTCGTCACCCGGGTCGCCGTCGAACTCCCCCTCCAGGCCATCGCCGAACTCATCGGCGTCCCCCAGGAGGACCGTTCCCGGATCTTCGACTGGTCGAACAAGATGGTCGCCTACGACGACCCCGAGTACGCCATCACCGAGGAGATCGGCGCCGAGGCCGCCATGGAACTCATCGGCTACTCGATGAACATGGCCGCCGCGCGCAAGGAGTGCCCCGCCGCCGACATCGTCAGCCAGCTGGTCGCCGCCGAGGGCGAGGGGAACCTCTCCTCCGACGAGTTCGGCTTCTTCGTGCTGCTGCTCGCCGTCGCCGGCAACGAGACCACCCGCAACGCCATCAGCCACGGCATGCACGCCTTCCTCACCCACCCCGACGAGTGGGAACTCTTCAAACGGGAACGGCCGGCGACCGCCGCCGAGGAGATCGTCCGCTGGGCGACCCCCGTCGTCTCCTTCCAGCGGACCGCCACCCAGGACACCGAGATCGGCGGGCAGAAGATCGCCAAGGGCGACCGCGTCGGCCTCTTCTACTCCTCGGCCAACAACGACCCCGAGGTCTTCACCGACCCCGAACGCTTCGACATCACCCGCGATCCGAACCCGCACCTCGGATTCGGCGGCGGCGGGCCCCACTTCTGCCTGGGCAAGTCCCTCGCCATCAAGGAGATCGAGCTGATCTTCAACGCCGTCGCGGACGCCCTGCCCGACCTGACCCTCGTCGGCGAGCCGCGCCGGCTGCGGGCCGCCTGGCTGAACGGGGTGAAGGAACTCCGGGTCCGCGCCGGGGCCTGAGCGCGCGGGGCGGGACGGGGCGGAACCGGAGGGTCATCCGCCACGTCCCACCCCGCATGCGGGGGACGCACAGAATTCTGGCCACCATCGTCGCGCTGCTCGCGCTCCAGCTCGGCTCGCTCGTCGCACCGGCGTACGCCTGCGGCTGCGGCGCCATGATCCCGACCGAGGACCAGCGCATCGGCGTCGACCGCGAGGAGTCGGCCGTCCACTGGGACGGCCGGAACGAGACCGTCGTCATGCGCTTCAACGTCCACGGCGACGCCCGGCACGCCGCCTGGATCATGCCCGTGCCCAGCCGGGCCGGAGTCACCCTCGGCGACCCCGGACTCTTCGACGCGCTCGACCGGCTCACCGAGCCCGAGCAGCGCGAACGCTCCTACTTCTGGCCGCGCGAGGGCGACTGGCCGTTCGACCGGAGCTACGGAGACGGCGCCGGGGCTCCGCCGCCCGGCGCGGGCGGGGCCGGTCTCGTCGGCCGCGAGCGGCTCGGCCCCTTCGACGTCGCCCGGCTGACCGCCACCGACCCGGACGCCCTCGGCGACTGGCTGCGGACCAACGGCTTCGAGCTGCCCGAACGCCTGACCGGCGCCCTCGAGCCGTACGTGGAACGCCGGTGGGAGTACGTGGCCGTCCGCCTCGCCCCGCGGCAGAAGGACGCCGTCCTCCAGGGCGAGCTGACACCGCTGCGCATCACCTTCGCCTCCCCCGAACTCGTCTACCCCATGCGTCTCTCGCGGCTCGCGAAGACCTCTCAGAGCCTCGGCCTCTCCATCCTCTCCGAGCACCGGATGGAGCCCCGCTCCCCCATCGGCGGCGACGCCCCCGAGGTGACCTTCGCCGGCCGGATCGCGCCCGAGGGGCCCGTCGCCGAACTCGCCGGGAAGGGCCCGGTCCACCTCACCGTCCTGGACCAGGAGTTCCCGCACCCCGAGCGGATCGACGACGACCACCACCTGCGGACCGTCGCCGACACCCCGTACCGCCGGGTGGAGTACACCGACCGGCTCCTCACGGTGGGCGGCGGAATCCCCGTGTGGCTGCTGGCCGTCGGCGGCGGCCCGCTCCTCGCCGCCCTCGCCGCGCTCCTGGCCGTACGGGCGGCAAGGCGCCGCCCGGAGGCCGGAGCCGGTGTACGTTCGGCCGCATGACGAACCCTCAGTGGAACGCAGTCGACGCCTACTTCACCGAGACGATCGCCCCCGCCGACGAGGCGCTGACCGCCGCGCTCAGCGCCTCCGCCGCGGCCGGGCTGCCCGAGATCGCCGTCGCCCCCAACCAGGGCAAGCTCCTCCACCTGCTCGCGCGGATGCAGGGCGCCCGGAACATCCTGGAGATCGGCACCCTCGGCGGCTACAGCACGATCTGGCTGGGCCGCGCCCTGCCCACCGACGGCCGGCTCATCACCCTCGAGTACGACCCGGCCCACGCGGAGGTCGCCCGCGCCAACCTCGCCCACGCCGGCCTGGACAAGATCGTCGAGGTCCGCACCGGGGCGGCCCTGGACAGCCTGCCGCGCCTGGAGGCGGAGGGCGCGGGCCCGTTCGACCTGGTCTTCATCGACGCCGACAAGGTCAACAACCCGCGCTACGTGGAATGGGCCCTGAAACTCTCCCGCCCCGGCACCGTGATCGTCGTCGACAACGTGGTGCGGGGCGGCCGGATCACCACCCCGGCCCCGGACGACCCGGCGATCACCGGCACCCGCGAACTCTTCGACCTCGTCGCCGCCGAACCCCGCCTGGACGCGACGGCCGTCCAGACCGTCGGCACCAAGGGCTACGACGGCCTGCTGCTCGCCCGCGTCCTCGACTGACCTCCGCGCCCCCACCGCCGGCGCCCGCCCCGGGCCCCTACCCCTTCCGCCGCGAAGGCGGCGGGACCGGGGGTCATATCCTGCCTTTCATGAGCATCGTGAAGATCAACGTCCTGACCGTCCCCGCCGAGCAGCGTGAGGTCCTGGAGCAGCGCTTCGCCTCCCGCGCCGGGTCCGTGGAGGGCTCCGACGGCTTCGAGTGGTTCGAGCTGCTGCGCCCCGTCGAGGGCACCGACCAGTACCTGGTGTACACGCGCTGGCGCAGCGAGGAGGACTTCCAGGCCTGGATGAACGGTTCCATGAAGGCCGCGCACGGGGGCGGCGGCGCGGCCGGCGCCGAGGGCGGCGCCGAGGGCGGCGAGCGCCCCAGGCCCGCCGCGTCCGGCTCCACCCTCTGGTCCTTCGAGGTCGTCCAGCAGGCGTCCCCGAAGAGCTGACCCTCCGGTCCGGCCCGGGAGACCGGGCCGGACCGCTGCCGTCCCCCGGAAACCCGGCTGCGCCCCGGGCCGTGCGCGCCGCACAATGACGCGCATGACCTGGACCTTCTCCCCCGAGCGCGTCGACACCCCGGACGCCACCGCCCTGCGCCGCGACTACTACGACGACGTCGCGAGCCGCTACTGGAAGCGCCCGGCGACGCGGGCGGAGATAGACGAGGGCCTGACCGACGACGGGGCCGAGCTGCTGACCCCGCCGACCGGACAGTTCCTGGTCGCCCGGTACGAGGGCAAGGCGGCCGGGTGCGGCGGGGTGCTCCTCCTCGACGAGGACCGGGCGGAGCTGACCCGCGTCTTCCTGCGCCATGCCTTCCGCGGCCTGGGCGGCGCGGGCGCCCTCCTGGGGAACCTGGAGGACGCGGCGCGCGCCCTCGGCACCCGCCGCATGGTCCTGAACACCCGCCTGGACCTGGTGGAGGCCCGAGCCCTGTACACCCGGCACGGGTACACGGAGATCCCGGCCTACTGCTCGGGCCCGTACATGGACATCTGGTACGGCAGGGACCTCTGACCGCTCCGGGCCGCTCCGGGCCGGGCGCCCCGGGCCGGGTCTGCGGGCACCCGGGTCAGCGGCTCCAGACGACGACGTCGAAGACGCCTCGCGTGTCGGACCCCTGACTGACCAGTTCCTTGACGGTCAGGCGGGTGAGGCGGCCGTCGTTCGTGGCGGCGCAGACGACCATGCCGGTCTTCAGCTCCGTCGTCGTCGAGGTGCCCAGGGTGTCGATGTCCCGCGCACAGTCCTCGTACGAGGGGGTCCTGTTCGTGGCGTCCTTCCACACCAGGGCCTTGACGTCGTCCCCCGGCTGCAGCATGTGGCCGCCGAACGGATAGACGGAGAAGTCGTTCTCCGCGCGGATCTCGGACTCCGCGGGGGGTGCGGAGTCCAGGTCCTTGTCCTCGCCGAACGCGATGACCAGGGGTCCCTGCCAGTCGACCGTGCCGGACGGCTTCGCGGGCGGGGCCGTGGAGGTCTGCGGTGCCGACGCCTCCTGACTCGCCGTGGACTCGGGGCTCCGCGGGGAGTCCGCCGGGGCGTCGTCGCTCCCGGTCTCCGTTCCGGAGGGGGTGGCCGAACCCGTCACCGGGGTCCGTGCCGTCGGCGGCGTGGGGTCGGCGTCGTTGCCGGTGCTCACCAGATACGTACCGACGACGCCGATCACCGCCGCCACCAGCGTGGCCCCCGCGCCGATCCAGGCGCCCCGGTGCGAGGACGGACGCGTCACGACGATCGGCGCCGGAGCGCCGTACCCGCCGCCGTACCCGCCCGCGTACCCGTCGGGTCCACCGTGCCCGCCGTGCGCCGGACCCGTCGGCGGGTGTCCCGGCGGTGCCGGCCAGACCTGGCCCTGACGTGGCTCTTCGCTGTTCATCCTGCCCGCTCCCCCTGTGTACGCGATCTTGGAGGGGACAGCGTACTGAGGGGTCCTGAGTGACTGTCATACAGGGTTTGCGGCCGGGGACTCACGCGCGATGGTCACGCGGCGGCTCCGGGTCGTGGGGGCGCTCCGCGTCCGATCCGTTCAGCTCGGCCGTCAGCTCCTCCACGAGTTTCACCAGGTCGGTGGGCCGCTCCGGTCCCCACCAGTCGCCGAGCAGCTCCGCCAGCGACTCCTCGCGGGCCGCGTCCAGCCGGGTCGCGGCCTGGACGCCCTCGTCGGTGAGCATCAGCTGGAGCCCCTCCCGGGTGACCAGGTGCCGTTCCTCCACCTGCCGGGAGGCCTCCGTGATCACCCTCAGCGGCACGGGCACGTGCTCGGCGAGCCGGACGGGTTCGACGGTGCCGTGGCGGCGGATGCGGAGCAGCAGCCAGCTCGCGGCGGGCAGCAGGTCGAACCCCGCACGGGCGGTGATCTTCTCGTAGATCTCCCTGCGGCCCGAACGGGAGCCGAGGACGGACAGGGCGCGGGCGCACTCGTCGTACGAGGAGCGCTCGACCGGGTTGGAGGCGAGCGTCTGACTGGTGTCGGGCGCGGTGACCGAGGCCCGCAGCTTGTCCTCCTTGAGGAACCAGGCGACGACGAAGGCGACCAGGACGACGGGGGCCGCGTACAGGAAGACGTCCGTGATGGAGGTCGCGTACGCGTGGAGGACGGCGGGGCGCAGGGTGGCCGGCAGCGCGTCGACGGTGCGCGGATCGGCGGCGACCTGCTGGGCACCGACGCCGGGCGGGAGCTCCTCCCCGGCGGCGGTGGTGGCGGCGAACACGTCGTCGAGCTTGCCGGTGAGCCGGCTGGTGAAGACCGTGCCGAAGACGGCGACGCCGAAGGAGGCCCCGATCGAGCGGAAGAAGGTGGCTCCGGAGGTGGCGACGCCGAGGTCCTCGTACGCGACGGCGTTCTGCACGACCAGGACGAGGACCTGGATGACGAGGCCGAGCCCGGCGCCGAAGACGAAGAAGCAGACGCTCATCTCCGCCGTGGAGCTGTTCTCCGTCAGCCGGTGGAGCAGGAGCAGGCCGAGGGCGGTGAGGGCGGTGCCGAGGATCGGGAAGACCTTCCAGCGGCCCGTCCGGGAGACGATCTGGCCGGAGACCGTCGAGGTGATCAGCATGCCCGCGACCATCGGCAGCATGTGCACGCCGGACATGGTCGGGGTGATGCCCTGCACGACCTGGAGGAAGGTCGGCAGATAGGTCATCGCGCCGAACATCGCGAAGCCGACGACGAAGCTGATGACCGACACCAGCGTGAAGGTCCTGATCCTGAACAGCTTGAGCGGCAGCACGGGCTCGGCCGCCCGCCGCTCGACCCGGACGAACCAGACGAGGAGTACGGCTCCGAGGACGGCGAGGCCGAGGATCTGCGGCGAGTCCCAGGCCCAGGTGGTGCCGCCGAGGGAGGCCACGAGGACCAGACAGGTGGCGACCGAGGCGATGAGGAAGGTGCCGAGGTAGTCGATGGTGTGCCGGGTGGAGCGCACCGGGATGTGGAGCACGGCGGCGATCACGAAGAGGGCGACGATCCCGATGGGCAGGTTGATGTAGAAGACCCAGCGCCAGGACAGGTGCTGGGTGAAGAGACCGCCGAGCAACGGGCCGAGGACGCTGGTCGTGCCGAAGACGGCGCCGAAGAGACCCTGGTACCTGCCGCGTTCCCGGGGCGACACCAGGTCGCCGACGATCGCCATCGACAGCACCATGAGTCCGCCGCCGCCGAGGCCCTGGAGCGCGCGGAAGCCGATGAGCTGCGGCATGTTCTGGGCGATCCCGCAGAGGGCCGAGCCGATGAGGAAGAGGACGATCGCCGTCTGGAAGAGCTTCTTCCGCCCGTACTGGTCGCCGAGCTTGCCCCAGAGGGGGGTCCCGGCGGTGGACGCCAGCATGTAGGCGGTGACCACCCAGGACAGGTGCTCCATGCCACCGAGCTCGCTGACGATGGTCGGCAGGGCGGTGGAGACGATGGTCTGGTCGAGGGCGGCCAGCAGCATGCCGAGCAGCAGCGCACCGATCGCGACGAGGACGGTGCGGCGGCTCTGCCCCTCCCCGGGCACGGGAGCGCCGCCGAGCTCGGAGGGGCTGACTTCCTGGGCCATGGGCGTCTCCTCGGGGCGTCGCGTCGGGCGTCCCGCCGGACGGCCCAGGGGGCGGCTCCTCCATCCTGGTCCGAATGTCCGGATATGGCCTGCGGAGAGTACGGCCGTTCACCCACCCGTCCGTTCGTCTCTTCGCCCTCCTGTTCGCGGCTCGGGAGGGTGCGGGCTGCATAATCGCCAGCAGTTGTCTCGGGGAGGGGACCCATCATGACCGGACATGTCTGTCCTGAATGCGGTGTACAGAGACCTGGCTGCGCCTGCGCCCGGGCCGAACTGGCGGCGGCTGAGGACTTCGATCCGCTCCGGATCAGGCCGTACGTGACGCTGGACGCGGCGGAGGGTGACGCGGAGAACGGCCGGGGGGCCGGCCCGGACCCGTACGGCTCCGGCACGTACGGCTCCGGCGCGCACGGCACTGACACCGGCACGTACGGCTCCGGCACGTACGGCGCCGCTTCTTACGGCCCCGGGTCCTACGGCCCGGGCGCGGAGGACCCGCCGACGGCACCGCTGGCGGCGATCCGGCCGGACGGGGGGCCGGACGGGCAGGTCGGCGTCGGTCTCGGTGCCGGCGGGGGCAGCGGCCGGGGTGCCGCCGGGGCCGGGGGCGGGGGCCGGGCTGTCGTCGGGGGCGTCGGCGGAGGCGTCGGCGGCGAGTACGCGCCGCACGGCGGCACCGCGGCCCTTCCGGCCGAGCCGCACCCCGGGGGCGACCCCTCCGAGACCATGCCGCTGCTGCTGCGCGGCGTCGGCGACATACCCCCACCGCCCGGCCACGGACAGGCGTACGGACGGGAGGACTCCCGGGGACGCGGGCGCCGGCGCGGCGCGCTGGTCGCGGCGGTGGCCGCCGTCGCCGTGGCGGGCACCGCGGCCCTGGCGGCCGCCGTCCTCGGCGGCGGGGAGGAGCCCGACGACCGGGCGGCCGTTCCGGACGTGACCACGAGCGCTTCGCTGAACCTCGGCGTCTCGGAGGCACCGTCCCCCTCCCCCTCGTCACAGAGCCCCGAGCCGACGTCCTCGTCCCCGACTCCGCGCGAGACGTCCGCGTCGGCGTCCCCATCGGCCACCTCGTCCTCCCCGACCCCCACGACCGCGTCACCGAGCGCCTCCGTGACCACCGGCGGCGCCGGAGCGCCCCCGTCGGCCTCCTCGTCGGCGCCGGCCCTCGCCCCGACGACTCCGCCGGCCACGACGACACCCCCGGCCGGGGTGCCGGGCGAGGGGGAGGAACAGAAGGAGACCCTGAGCGTCGGCTCCAGCGGGCACGAGGTGCGGGAACTCCAGCGGCGCCTCGCCGACGTCGGGGTCTACCGCGGCCGCGTCGACGGCAGGTACGACGACGACGTGTGGGAGGCCGTGGCGGTCTACCAGTCGTACATGTACATCCAGGGCGACCCCGAGGGCGTGTACGGACCGAACACCCGCGAGGTCCTGGAGCGCTACACCCCCCACATCTGACGCCCGCGCGTCCACTCCGGGTCCCGGCATGCGGACCGGTTGGCCAAGACGCCCCCCGGTTTTGTATCGTGGGAAAACAAAGTGGCCCCGCCCGCATTCCCTGACCGGTGGGCGGGTCCGCTTCGTTCTCCGTACCACCCCTCTGGAGACCCGATGCCCGCCACCACCCCGGCAACGCTCACCGCCCGCGCCCTCCTCCTCGACATGGACGGCACCCTCGTCAACTCCGATGCCGTCGTCGAGCGCTGCTGGCGACGCTGGGCGGAGCGGCAGGGCCTCGACGGGGACGCCGTGCTCAAGGTGGTCCACGGCCGCCAGGGGTACGCGACCATGGCCGTCCTGCTCCCGGACCGCCCGATGGCGGACAACCACGCCGACAACCGGGTCATGCTCGCCGAGGAGACCGCCGACCTCGACGGGGTCGTGCCCGTCCCCGGCGCCCCCGCCTTCATGGCCGCGCTCACACGACTGCCGCACGCCCTGGTGACCTCGGCGGACGAGGCCCTCGCGCAGGCACGGATGGGCGCCGCTGCGCTCCCGATGCCGGAGACCCGGGTCACCGCCGAGCGCGTCGGGGCCAGCAAGCCGGACCCCGAGGGCTTCCTGAAGGGCGCGGCCGAGCTGGGCTTCGACCCGGCGGACTGCATCGTCTTCGAGGACTCGGAGGCCGGCATCCTGGCGGGCCGCGCGGCCGGCATGCGGATCGTGGGCGTGGGCCCGCGCGCGGCGGCCTTCGCGCCGGACGTGCACGTCGCCGACCTCACCCGTCTGCGGGTCGAGCCCGCGGCCGACGGCTCGATCACGCTGACCGTGCTTCCGTAGGACGTCGAGCGGTTCCGGCAGCACAGAGCACGGGCGCCTCCCGCACGACCTGGACCGCACACAGGGTTTCACACAGGACTCCACGCAGGACTTCACGACGGGACTCCACACAGGACTCCACGACGGGACTCCACACAGGACTTCACGACCGGACGAGACCCCGGGCCGCACAGGCCCGGGGTCTCGTCGCATCTCCACGCGCGCACCCGCTGACGGCCGCTCCCGCCCCACTTCCGTGACGCCCGGCGGAACCTGGCGCTCCATCAGGACACGTCACACCCCTTGATGTGACGTGCCCATGTCGCCACCCTGTTACCTGGCGCACCCCCCACCGAAACCTCGCGCCGCCACGATGACCGGGCCGCCGCCCGGCACTCACGGGGACGGCACCCGCCAAGGTCCCCCCACATCAAGGGAGTTCCCATGCCCGTCGGCACTGTCTACGCGCGTCGACTCGCCGTGCTCGCCACCTCGGCCGCGCTCACCGCCACCGGCTTCCTCGCCACGGCCCCGGCCGCCCAGGCCGCCATGCCCACCCCTGTCAGCGCCGCCACCGCCCGCACCTACCTGGCCGCCCTCACCGTGAAGGCGGAAGGTTCCTCCTCCGGCTACAGCAGGGATCTCTTCCCCCACTGGATCACCCAGTCCGGCGCCTGCAACACCCGCGAGACCGTCCTCAAGCGCGACGGCGTGAACGTCGTCACGGACTCCAGCTGCGCCGCGACCAGCGGCAGTTGGTACTCGCAGTACGACGGCGCCACCTGGACCGCCGCCGCCGACCTCGACATCGACCACATGGTCCCGCTCGCCGAGGCCTGGCGCTCGGGCGCCAACGCGTGGACCACCTCGCAGCGCCAGTCCTTCGCGAACGACCTGACCCGGCCGCAGCTGATAGCCGTGACCGACAACGTCAACCAGTCGAAGGGCGACCAGGACCCGGCGGAGTGGCTGCCTTCGCGGACCGCGTACCGCTGCACGTACGCGCGCGCGTGGGTGCACGTGAAGTACTACTGGAACCTCAGCGTCGACTCCGCCGAGAAGAGCGCCCTCCAGTCCGTGCTCAACGGCTGCTGAGAACACCGCCGCTGACCGCTCGCCGACAAGGGCCACCGGGAAGTGAACCCCACCACACACTTCCCGGTGGCCTGATGTTGAACTTGCAAGCACTAGTGAGGGGTGCCTAACCTGACGGCCTCATCGGTTTCCGTCCCCACTCCCCGTCCACCCCACGGACGGGGCCAGGCCGAAGGAGTCCCCCCATGAACACCCCGAACACCCCGAACACCCCGAAAACCTCGAATACCTCGAACAGCCCGAGAAGTCAGCGGAATTCTGTACGTCCCGGAGGCGTGAGCACGCTCGCGGGCCGCCTCGACCAGTCACAGCCGTACGCACTGGGCCTCTTCCGCATCGTCGTCGGCCTGCTCTTCGCCTGCCACGGCGCCGCCTCGCTCTTCGGCGTCCTCGGCGGCGCGATGGGCGGCGGGACGGTCCCGGCCGGCACCTGGCCGAGCTGGTACGCCGCCGTCATCCAGCTCGGCGCCGGCGGCCTGGTCCTGTTCGGCCTGGGCACCCGGAGCGCCGCGTTCCTCGCCTCGGGCTCGATGGCGTACGCGTACTTCAAGGTCCACCAGCCGGAGTCCCTCTTCCCGCTGCAGAACGGCGGCGAGACCGCGGCCCTGTTCTGCTGGGCCTTCGCGCTCCTCGTGTTCACCGGGCCGGGCGCGCTCGCCCTCGACGGCCTGTTCCGCGGCCGGGTCGGCGCGGGCGCCACGGCGCGCGGGACGGCCCAGGAGCGCGAGGAGCAGGCCACCCCGGTGACGGCCTGAGCCATGCCGCCACCGGCGAGGTGAGCCCGCTCGGCGCGAAGGCCTGAGCGGACCCGCCGCGGCGGCCCCCAGGCACCGCGGCCGCACTCCGGAGCCCACGCACCGGAGCCCGCGCACCGGAGCGGCCCGGCAGAGCCTCGCGCCCGACGCGCCTCGCTCCCGGAGTCGCATACAGGAAAGGGCCGGACCACGCAGCACGCGTTCCGGCCCTTTCCTCTGTCCTCTTCACCCGGAACCGGCCCCTCAGCCCCGGCACTTTCGCGCAGAGTCGCACACGTTCGCGCGGGTCCGGCCACGCCCGGCACCCGCCCGGCGGGCGGCTCCCCGCCTCCGCGTAGGCTCTGCCCCTGTGAATCTGCTCGACAGCCTCGGCTCGCTGCGGTCCCTCACCGCCGGGCCATGGATCTACCCGGTGGTGGCGACGTCGATCCTGCTCGACGTCTTCCTGCCCGTGCTGCCGAGCGGCTTCCTCGTGATCACCGCCGCCACGGCTGCGGCGTCGGCCACCGCAGCCACCCCCGACGTACCGTCCCTCCTCCCCCTGCTGCTCTGCGCGGCCGGCGCCTCGGTGCTCGGCGACTTCCTCGCCTACCGGCTGGCCCTACGGGGTGGCGCCAGGCTCGACCGGACGATCGCCCGGTCCCGGCGCCTGTCCATGGCGCAGGAACGTCTCGGCACCGCACTGGCCCGGGGCGGCGGGCTGCTCGTCGTCCTCGCGCGCTTCGCACCGGCGGGCCGCTCGGTGGTCTCGCTGGGCGCGGGCGCGGCGAAGCGGCGCGCGGAGGAGTTCCTGCCGTGGTCGGCCCTGGCGGGCGTGACCTGGGCCTCGTACAGCGTGGGGCTCGGCTGGCTGGGCGGGCAGTGGCTGGGCGCGACGTGGTTCAGCGCGGGAGTGTCGACCCTCGCGCTCTTCCTCGCCGGCGGGCTCGCCGCCTACCTCATACGGCGTCCGGCTGGGGCTCCCGCGCCTGCCTCCTGACCTCGGGCTGCGCCGGGTGTGCGTGATGCGCGTGATGCGCACCCCGTACCTCCAGGCCGTCGAGGAGTCTCGCGGTCGCGTCGGCGATCTCGTCCACGGCCCGCTCGAAGACCTCACGGTTGTGGGCGGCGGGGGCGCGGAACCCGGAGACCTTGCGGACGTACTGCAGGGCGGCGGCGCGGATGTCCTCCACGGTCGCCTCCTCGGGCAGCGCGGGCGGTCGGAGCGTCTTGATGCTGCGGCACATGCCTCCAGTGTGGCGCGCCGCACTGACAATCGCCGGGAACGGAGTCACCGGGCACTCCCGGGGGCGGCCCGCAGGCCTCAGGACAGCCCCCGCCGGCTCCGCGCGTTGATCTCGGCGGCCCGGGCGCGCAGCTCGCGCAGCGGCGTGGCGGGCTGCACGTCGGCGGGCTCGGCCTCCCACTCGGCGCCACCGTGGACGGGGCGGATCAGACAGCGCCCGGAGACACTCCCGACGTAGAAGCCGACCCGCCCGATGGCGGTGTCACGGACGAGGTCACCGACCTCGGGCAGTGGCTGCACGCATCCCCTCCGTCCCGGTTCCTGAAGCCTGGGGAGAACCAGAGAAGCCCTCCGCCCCCTCCCTGTCAACGTATCTCTAGAGATGTCCCCCGATGGATGGATCGGCCGGGCGGGGCGGCGTACACGTGTGCACCCTGGCCTCGGGGTGCGCCGTAGGGTGTCCGCAGATGAAGGGAGTGGTCCACCCGTGACTGACCAGGACAGCGCTCGTCGGCCCAAGTACCAGCGCATCGCCGACGAGTTGAGAACCGCGATCCAGTCGGGCGCGTTCGCCCCGGGTGACCGGCTCCCCGGCGAGAACGACCTCATGACGACCTACGCGGTGGCCCGGATGACGGCCCGCCAGGCCCTCTCCGTGCTGCGCACCGAGGGGCTCGCCGAGGCACGCAAGGGCGCCGGGGTCTTCGTCCGCGCCTTCCGTCCGCTGCGCCGCCGGGGCATCCCGCGCCTGTCCGGCGAGCAGTGGGGCAGCGGGCGTTCGGTCTGGTCGGCGGACGTGGCGGACCGTGATCTGGTCGTCGACCAGATCGAGGTGGGCGAGACGGAGGCGGGGGCGCGGGTCGCGGGGGCGCTGAACCTGACGCCGGGCGCGCCCGTGTGCGTCCGCAGCCGGCGTTTCGTCCTCGACGCCAAGCCGGTGCTGCTGTCGGTCTCGTACCTGTCCGCGGAGCTGGTGCGCGGGACGCCGATCGCCGAGCCGGACACCGGGCCGGGCGGGACCTATGCCCGGCTGGCGGAGCTGGGCCACCGGCCGGTGCGGTTCCGCGAGGAGATCCGCTGCCGTATGCCGACGGCGGACGAATCGGACCGGCTGGCGCTGGAGTGGGGGACGCCGGTGGTCCTCATCGGGCGTACGGCGTTCACGGGGCCGGGGACGGCGGTGGAGCTGAACGAGATGACGCTGGACTCGTCGTCGTACGTCCTGGAGTACGACTTCGACGCGTGACGGAGAACCGGAGCCCGGGGTCGGCGTGGGCGATGCCGCCCGCGTACGTCCCCGCAGCCAGGGCGACGGCCTCCCCGGGCGCCAGGGCCGAACCCACATGGGTCAGGACGAGCCGTCCGACGCCCGCCTCGGCCGCGGTCCGGCCGGCCTGGGCGGCGGAGTGGTGTCCGGGGGCGTCTCCGTCCGCCTCGCACACGAACAGGTCGCAGTCGCGGGCGAGTTCGACGAGGGAGGGGCAGGGCTCGCAGTCCCCTGAGTAGACGAGGGAGTGCCCGTCCTCGTCCTCCACGCGCAGCGCGAAGGCGGGCGGTCCGTGCTCGACGGCGCGGGAGGTCAGGGTGAGGCCGCCGACGCGGACGACATGCGCGTCGTGCAACTCCTCGACTCTGAACGCCTTTTCGACGGGGCTCCGCTCGGGACCGCTGGTGAGGAACCCGGCGAGCCGACCGGCGATCCCGGCGGGCCCGAAGAGGGGGACGGGCAGAGCCGTCCCCAGCCCGGCGTAGAGCAGGGCGTAGAAGAAGGTGAGCAGGTCGGCGGAGTGATCGGCGTGCAGATGGGAGATCCACACCGCGTCGACGTCCCCGAGGGCCACGTGCCGCTGGAGCTCGGCGAGGGTGCCGCTGCCGGCGTCGACCCAGACGCGCGCCCCGCCGCCCTCGACGAGATAGCCGGAGCAGGCGTTGCCCGGCCGGGGGTAGGGCGTGGCGGAGCCGAGCACGGTGATCCGCAGGGGCGCGTCGAACATGAGCCAAGATTAAATTACCTCCACGCCAACTCAAGCGAAGTTGTGCGGAGATGGTGAAGAGCGTGCGTATTCTGTGTGCTCGCCGGGTCCCATCGGCGGGCTCCCGGCAGAAACTGAGGGACATTCATGCTTCGCGCACGCACCTTCGCGGCAGTGACCGCGGCCGCGGCCTCCGGCATCCTGTTGCTGCCCACACAGGCACAGGCCGCCGGCTCGGTCCACCTGTACAAGATCTACTACGACAGCCCCGGCTCGGACCGCGGCGGCAGCACGAGCCTCAACGGCGAGTGGGTGCAGATACGCAACACGACCGGCGCGGCGGTCAACCTGCGCGGCTGGACGCTCACGGACGCGTCGAACCACAAGTACACGTTCGGCAACTTCGTCCTCGGCAAGGGCAAGATCGTGACGGTCCGCACGGGCCGCGGCACGAACACGTCCGCGAACGTCTACCAGAACCGCGGTTGGTACGTCTGGAACAACGACCGCGACACGGCGACGCTGAAGAAGTCGAACGGCGCGCGGGTCGACACGTGCGCGTACAACTCGACGCGGGTCGACTACAAGTGGTGCTGACGCACGCCGAGGCCTGACGGCCCGGAGACGGACGGCCCCCGGCTGACCGCCGGGGTCCGTCCGCACACCTGCCGCACCATGCCACCCCTCCCCTACTTCTCCCCGGCCCCGGCCTCCGGCTCCCGGGCGGCAGGGATCCCGCGCTGCTGGACGTCGGAGTTGACCTGCCCGCCGAGGGTCATGACGTTCAGGGTCGCGGAGTTCTCGTTGGCGATGGCCTTCTCGACCCGGGCGACGAGCGTCGAGAACGCGTCCCGCTTCGGCAGGTTGTGGTAAGGCCCGACCTTGGTCTCGAAGTACACCCGCTCGTGCCCGAGGAGCTGCTCGGTGGAACGGTAGTTCTTCCACTGCTCGCGGTACCGGTAGACGCTCTCCAGCGACACGGCGGCGACGACCACGACGCTCAGCACGGTGGCGGTGACCCGCGCGAAGGCCAGATCCAGATTCACGAACACGGGCACGAGCGCGCCACCGACGACGGAGACGGTCCGCATCCGCAGATGCATCGCCTTCATCCGGGTCGCCTTGGTGTCGTACCAGCCCTGGTACTGCACGAGCCGCGTCTCGATGTACCGCTGCGGCGTCATCTCGCCACTCTGCACCCCGGGTTCGGGCGCGTCCCCCACCTCAGCCATGCGGCGAGTACACCGGCCCTGGCAGGCGCGCGTCAACTCCCCACCCGGGCGACGGACCTGGCCCCGCGAACGCGCGTCACCAACACACTCACGGACGACCCCTCACCTCAGGCGTCCTCGAACCACGATCGCCCCTGTGCCCAGTGGGTCGCCCAGCCCGCGAAGCCGGGGACGCCGGGCATCACGGCGTCGGGCGACTCGGGACCGAAGGGCATGGCCCCTTCCCCGGCGATCTGCCAGACGTGACCGCGCTGCGGGCCGGCGACGATCAGATGCCAGTACATGCCGCAGCCGTCGGTGCCCAGCAAGAGCGAGCCGTGGTCGAACACGGGGTCCGTCCGGGCGTCGAACTCCTCCACCGACATCGCCTCTTCCTCCTCCTCCCAGAGCCACGCCTCGACGAGCGGAAAGGGCTCGGCGAGCAGGCGTACGGGGCGGTCGGAACCCCAGTCCGAGGGAGCCTGCGCGAGGGGGAGCAGACCGTAGTAGGGCGGTCCGGCGCGCAGCCCGTCGCAGACCTCCGCCACGAACGTGCGGTACGGCTCCGGGAGCACGACGCCGTGCTCCGCCTCGAAGGCCCGCACCGCCCCCCAACCGGCCGGCGGCGCCGCCTCGGGACGGGTCGCGAAGATCTCGCGGAGTGCGGCCAGCTCGGCCGGGTCACAGGCTTCGGTGTTCATGCCGGTCATGATGCAAGACCGGAGGAAGCACCTCGGGCGCGGGGCCGGACCGGGATCAGCCGTTCTCCCGGCGGAACTCATGGGTGCATCCCCCGGACGTCTCGTCCTGGGTGAAACAGGCGACGAAGGAGCCCGGAGAACCGTAGAACGCCAGCTCCATGCCCTCGCAGTCCACACCGTCGAAGGTGACGTCGCCGTACGTCCCGGCGGGAGACCAGGTTCCACGCTGCCGTTCGGCGAACCCGGTGCACCCCCAGCCGACGACGTCGCCCTGGTCCAGGCCCGTGGCAGTGAAGGTGCCGTCGTCCTCGAACTCGACGGTCGCCCCGCTCCATTCGGACCACACACCCGTCAGCTGGTCGGCGGTGTCGACCTGGACGGGGTAGTACCCGGAACAAGCCGACAGGATGGCCACCACACCCCCCGACGCGACCCCCCTGCACACACGCCGCACCCACTGGAACCGGCCGGCAGCCATACGCCCCGCCTCTCGTGTCTCGCACCCCGGTCGCGACGACCCAAGGAAGCGACGAACGCCATCTTGAACATGTTCAAGACCTGATGTCAACGGAACGCCGAAGGGGGCGCCCGCCCCGTGGGGTGCGGACGGACACCCGACCGATCACGCCCCTCCACTGACAGCCGACGAACACCTCACGGATGCTCCCCCACGGGGCAGGAGGAGAAGGAGGTCGCCGCACACGCCCTCCCACCTGCGCTCGCGCCCGGTTCCCTTGGGGACGCTGTATAGAGAGCGCTCAGAAGGGCGATGAAGGTGCATCCAGAGTGCCGCCGAACCAAGAAGACCCAGGCCGAGCAATGCTCTGACCTAGGCCTTCTTCGACCTTTGACAAGGTCAACACGGTGGGCGCGGACGGTTTCGAACCGCCGACATCTGCTTTGTAAGCTCGTGCGGATCACGGTCAGCGAGGGCCCACCCCAGCTCGCGGACACCACGACGGGCCGTACAGGACTGCTGTCATCCACCGTCGTTGATGTCAGTTTTGGATGTCAGCCGACCCCGCCTGGCGGCCCGCTATCGCTTCTTCCGGAGCTTCCGCATCTTGGCTTCGGCTTCCTTCTTCTTCCGCTGCTCCACCCCGTACGCGGACCACGGTCCCTGGTGCTTGGAGCACCGCGAGCTACCCGTGATCGCCTTGCTCTGGCAGCGGCCTCCGCTCTGGGTAGGAGCACCGCACTTCGGCTGAACCATCCTGTCCCCTTCGTCGTCGGACGCTGGAATGCTTCCAGCGCCAGCCGCAGAGGGGGAGGCGCAACCGCGGCGGACGGCAGCACGCCGACAGCACGCGCCCCGGGGGCCGCGCTCAGACATCTTCCGACGTGCCGACAGGCCGCCCGGATGCGCGCTGTCCGTCAGCCTCCAGCTCACCGTTCTCCAGGGCCGCAATGGCCTTTCGCCGCCATCGGCTGACCATGACGGACACGACCACCAGCATCACGAGAGCGGCGACAGGTGCGCCCCAGACCAAAGCACCGATGGCGTAACCGAGCGACTCCATGACTCCCCCTTGTACGGTGCCCCGTCAGCGGTTGATCGGGATCTCGTAAACGATCTCGCAGAGTGCAGCGGGGACGACGATGTCTGCCGTCTCCACGGGCCGGCCCTGGTCGCTGTAGTACGTCCGCCGGATGTGCGTGACGAGTGCGGCCTTCTGGATGCCGAGCAGTGAGGCCTCCTCGGCGGTGGCCTGCCGCGGCTCCGGCTGCTCGACGGCATGGCTGACCGTGACGCCGATCTCGGCCATACGGTTCACAACGCCAGCCCCGGCGTGGGGTCCGCCCTCGGGAAGGACGACGAGGGTCCCGCCTGTGAGGTCGTACGGCTCCCAACTCGTCGACAACTGCACGGGCCGCCCGTCGGCAAGGAACTCGTACACGGTCTGGACGCACAGCTCGCCCTCACCGATCCCGAGCCGCGCCGCAATCTCCGCCGGCGCTGGCACCTTCGCATCGGTCCGGCTCTCCCAGCCACCGTTCCGCCCCACGGCCTTCATATCGGCCTGGAACGGCGACCTGTCAGGCTGCTCACGCGCCGCGGACCGAACCATCCGCACCCGCTGTCGAGGCTCAGCCACATAGGTCCCGGACCCGGCCCGCCCCTCCAACACACCCTGGGAGATCAACAGCTCCTGGGCCCGGCGAACGACGTTCTCGCCCACCCCGCACTCCTGGCCAATCTGGGCCCGAGAGGGCAGCCGGTCACCAGGGGTCCACTCGTGCTCCGCGATCCGCCGCCGCAGTTCGTCGGCGATGCGGAGGTATGGCGGCTGCTCAGGCATATGGAAAATCTAGTCCACTAGCTCTAATCTAGTTAACTAGCTTCACTTAAAGTGATCGCCGGTGACGGAGGCTGCCCTGTGCCTGCTCCAGAAGTAAGCGCGGAGGCCCTCGCCGCCCGGCTGTCCGCCATCGGACTCACCACACGCGTGCTCGACCACACCAGACACACGTCAATCGAAGCGGAGGTACCGGAAACCCTCCCCGCCGAGACATGGCGGGAGGTCCTGGAAGTCGTGGCACAGGCAGACCGCTTCGGTCTCCTCGCCACCAGCCTGGGCGGCCGCACCCTCTGGGCCGCCATAAACAAAGCAGTCCCCGCGACGGGCGATGTCCAGGGACCTGGCCATCAGCAATAGGAGCTGATCAGCGTGTTCAACCGTATCCGTCACGCCATCAGGCGCACTAGGGAGCAGCGCGCCCCAAGGGCTCTACACCACAAGGTCTTAACGCCAACGCGCCCGACGCTCATCCACCCCAAGCCGTCCGACGAGCTGACGCTGTTCCTCCGGCAGCTCGGAGACCACACGAACTTCCTCCTGGGCGAAGAGACGGCCCTCGTCCGCCCGTACGTTCTGGTCGGCAAGCAGTGCACCCGGCAGAGCTCGGGGCCGATCCCGTACCACCTCCTCGCCCACGCCTGCTTCGTGCCGGCGGAGGTCCACGGATGAGCCGCGTCCCCCCGGCGGCGACCACGCCCTACCGGTCCAGCGCATGCCAGATCGGCATCCATCACCAGTGCGCGCACTCCTCCCCAACAACGGCGCCAATCGACATCCCGGTCATCTATGAGACGTGCGCCTGCTCCTGCCACTCCGCGACAACGTCACCCGAGGCGGCCTCGTGAACGGCATTCCCTCCCGCGGTGCTCTCGCGTCCCCAGTTGAGATCACCGCGACGACCGTACAGCGCGGCGACGTGATCCAGATCGGCGGCCAGCCATGCCGAGTGGCTGACGTTCGCCAACTGCCCGGCGGCGCCAAGCGCCTCCTCTTCGAAACGGGCGAACTCCTGACGATGCACACCCGTACGCGCCTCATCGCCGTACGAGTGCTCAGAAGGTGGTGATCACCCTCATGCCGTCCCTCCGCCACACCATCGCCGCCGACCTCCGGGCTCAAATCACCACCGGCCGACTGAAGGCTGGCGCCCGCCTCCCCTCGGAGCCCCGGCTCGCCGCGGACTACAAGGTCAGCACCCCGACCCTGCGCAACGCCCTCGCGCTCCTCCAGGCCGAGGGCCTGATCGAGAAGATCCATGGCAAGGGCAACTTCGTCCGCCGCCCTCTTCACAGACTCACGTACACGGAAGGCCGCCTCACCCCGGACACAGACCTCCACCTCACGATCCGCACCACCAACCTCCGAGCACGCGGAGACCTCATCCCCCTGCTCAAGGTCCCCTCGCGCACCCCACTGACGGAGTTCCTCTGCCTCACCCACCAGGGAGAGAGACCGCACAGCCTGGCCCGCATCTACGTCCCGCGCGACCTGGAGCCGGCCGAACTGCCGTGGCCTCGCCCCGAACGGGCGGAGACCCGAGAAGTGGTCACCGCCCGACTCCCCACCCCAGAAGAGGCCTCCACCCTCCGGCTCAGCACCTCTCTGGCCGTGCTCGCGGTCACGCGAGTGTCTGTCGACATCACAGGCCGCGTGATCGAGGCGGCTCGCCTGATCCTCCCCGGCGACCGCGCCGAAGCGCTCTTCACCACTCACCACACGATCGAAGAGATGAGGGCGGAAGGATGAAAGCCCACAGCGAGCTCCGCCTCCTCCCCTGGTCGGGCCCTGATGGAAAGCCCTGCTACCTGAGCACCGACAACGACAACAGCTACCTGTCACGCCTAGCCGACCGTACCGAGGAAGTCCAACTCGGCCTTGCAGCCGACCTGGTGACACACGCACAAGAGGCCCTCAGCTACGAGGGGACTCAGACAGAAGAACTTCGATGCGTGTCTGCGGACCTGATGGATGCTCTCAGGGACGTGCTTCGCGTAGCAGCAAGCCGCGGCCGGCGGCTGCCAGCACTGCACCTCACGGTCCGCGAGGGAGATGACGCGCTACCGGGGCTATAGGTGTGGCCTTCGGCTAGCCTGATGCACGTCGAACGACGGAGCAGCCTCGGATCACATCCGGGGCTGCTCTGCTTGGTCAGTACCGTGACCTCGGTAGGTCACGCCCCCTCGTGTTCGGGCGAAGAAGCCTCCGTCACCGTTGGCCGGTGCCATCAGCTGGTGCTGCGGCACCAACTGCCTGCGTCATCCATGCCTCCAACGAGTGCAGGTCCGCGCCCTCCGACGACTCCCAGCCGTCGACGGTGTTGCGGTTCGGCCGCCGCCGGGAGCGGAACCCGTCAGAACTCGCATCTGCTGGACGGACTGCCCGCCATCACGGCATCATTTCCAAGTCAGCCACAGAGGGGAAAGAGCATTATGGGCGCGGAAATCTTGGGTATTCATGGCATCGGCCAGCAGAGGCAGAGCCCGAAGGCCTTGCAAGAGAGCTGGAAAGTCGCAGCCCGACAAGGAATCATCGCGTCAAACGGAAGCGCTCGGCTCCGGAGCATGGAAGTCGCCTATTATGCGATGCTTTTCCGAAAGGGTAATGGACGACTAGGGCATCAAGAAGACGCGATCGATGTCGACACACCACTCTCGGTCGGCGAGCAAAGATTCCTCGATGAAATCCTTGAGGATAATCTAATTTCCGACACGGACGTTCGGAACGTTCAAGCTCAAACGCTGGGTCTAATTGCGGTTCCGAGTAGCGTTGCACGCTTCCTGGTGGCGACTGATCGAAAGTTTGGGCGCGGCGCAGGGAAGCGTCTCCTATATTTCCTTCGGCAGGTCTACCGGTACCTCACGGATGAAGATCTTTCGAGTGCCATTCGACAGAAAGTCGCGGAGTCCGCCTCTACTGTCACGAACGTAATCTTGGGCCACTCCTTGGGTAGCGTAGTGCTATACGACATGCTCCTTCGAGGAGACTTTGCCGTGAAAGGGGGCGACTCGAAAGGGCTAACTATCGTTACTTTTGGATCTCCACTGGCCTGGCCAACTGTTAGGCGAATGCTTGGACATGGTTCACATATCCAGGACGTCGGTTGCGACTGGAGAAATGTTTTCGACCCTAAGGATGCCATCACTGGGGGGATGGCATTGAATGGACCTCGCACGGTGAATATTAGCGTCACGAATGGGCTGCGCGACCCTCATGCTGCCGTGAACTATTTGCGACAATCGTCTATCGGGGACCTACTTCTCTGATCTGACACAGGAGAAATCGTGTGAGCTCGAATCGTCGGAGACTCGTGACGATTGCGGTGACTGAGTACGACTACGAGAGCGAGGAGTTTGGAGAGTCCATCCGGAAACAGGTCTCTTCTGTGCAGAACTGGTTCGCCCATGATGCAATATCACACGAGGAAAGGTTCATTCCTACTGCACCAGAAGCACTCGAGACCGTTCGCGACGTCACAGACTTCGCACACCAAGAGAAGCTATTCGAGTCCGAACAAGAGGATATTCTGGTTGTTTATATAACCGGACACGGTGTGCGATCAAACGCGAACCGTCACTTCCTCCTGCTACCTCAGTCCGACGACTCCAAGCTCATGTCAACGGCATTCCCCACCGCTGATCTAGTGGGGGCCATTCTGGACTCTGAAGCACAGCATGTACTCGTTCTTGTCGATTCATGCTATGCAGGCTCATTGGACGCTGAACTGGCGAGTCGACTCCAAGATCTTTCGTCTGATCGTTTCGGAATGGACACCTTGGTTGTTGTCACCAGTGGGGACTTCACTGAACAACCACGGGTTGGTGAGTTCACTGAGGTACTCGACCTTGCTGTCCAGAAAATTTGTGATGAAACTAAAGGTTTCGCGGGATCCACTATCTCGTACCAAGATTGGGAGGCCGTGCTACGCGAGGTTGCCATGGAGAGGCGCGACCTAATTCCGGTACGGTGGGTGTGGCCTCGCAGCCGCAATGATGATCCCAGCCCATGTCTGCCTAACCCAAGGTACTGGATCAAAGACAAATCACAATTTGATGCGCCTGAGGCCGAATCGATTACCTCTACTGGCCCTCCCACTCCGTCCAACTACTGGATAACGCGAGCTTCAGGAACGTCATCAGAGAGCGATCTGGCCTGGCATTTCACAGGTCGACACAAGATCGTTGGGGAAATCCAGGAGTTTCTCAGTTCGGGAGAAGGTGTATGCCTTATAACCGGAGAAGCCGGGTCGGGCAAGTCGGCAATTATCGGACACCTGGTAGTGCACGGAAATGCTCGGATCAGGAAGGACGTGCCCCAAGACGTTCTGAATAGCCTGGAAGTGGACTCTTCTCCCTGTGTAGATATCGCAGTGCTAGCGAGAAACAAGCCCACTGCTTCCATTGAGGAAGAGATTCGAACCGAACTACTGCGTATCAGCGGCCTAGGGACGGCGAATAACACCTCGTTGGGTGAGGAAATTGAGTCCGCCAGATCCACCCTTGGCCGGCCTGTGGTTATCGCTATCGATGGTGTCGATGAGGCCACTGATCCCGAGTCTCTAATAGGTGACCTATTGCACCCGATTGTTCGTGATGCGAGTCGACCCAGGACTGAAGTTAGAGTGCTTCTCGGTGTGCGCAGCCCAAGGAACGCGACGCCCGCTGGAGAGGCGACGAGAAGAGATCTCTTGATCGACGAGATAGTGAGGGTAATAAATACCCAACTCCAAGATACGGAAACGAGTGTGCCGCCCGACGGTTCTGCCCCGTCATCTGAGATAGAAATCACCCCCATTATCGTCCTGAGGACCGACGAAGATGGGAGCCACACGGAAATTGCAGACTACGCCCATTCTTTGCTGATCGACAGAAACCATCCAGAATCCCCATATCGGATGGCACCTGCTGCAGCACTTAAGGTCGCCGAGGCAATTTCTCGCCGAACGGCGCCATCATTTCTCAATGCTCGCCTTGCCGCAGACAGGGCACGCAGTCGATCGACCGTGCAAGATGTAGAAGATCCTGAGTGGATTAAATCACTGCAGGACGGTACTGTTGCGCTTCTCCATTCGGATGTTGAAGAGGTGGCAGAGAATTCCGGAATCGAGCCAGGTGATTTGCTTGCGGCTCTGCAGGCCACGGCATATTCATTCGGCCCTGGATTGCCCTGGGCAGACGTATGGCCTGCAGTTTTCAACGCCATCCGTGAAAACGTGACGCTAGAAGCAGACGAAGCAATCAAGGAAATTCAATCCAGTCGCCTAAATGGCTATCTCGCCACAGATATTTCAGACAATAGGGTTGTCTATCGTCCTAGCCATGAGCGCATCGCGGAGAATCTTAGAAGCCTCATGGTCGGCGAGAATCGAGTGGTCAGAGAATCCGATCTGCAAGTCCACGAGACGTCTATTCATGCGAAGATCACTGCCGCACTGTCAAGTATTACGAGATCCACTCTCCCATATCCCCCTCACCCGTACATCAGGCGCTATCTGGTGCAGCATGCCGCTTCGGGTGGGGTTCTGGACGATCGTCACGTACCTCTCGCGTTTCTCGAATGGGAGACAAGTCGAAGGGTCGGGAGTCTATTGAATTTCCCTATTGAGGGAAATGCAAACTTGCGTGCATGGGCTCGGATTGAGCGTCATTTGAATGGCGTGGAACTAGCCTCGCAGCGAGCCAGTCACGCATTCCACTTGACCGCATTGGGGGGGACCCCACCCCCTCTGGCGGGATGGCTTCACCCGCAATGGTCCCAGTGGGAAGTCGAGAGCGTAAGCGCCGGGACTGGCAGTACTCGAGGGCGATATGCATCTTCATTTGACAGCTTCGCATTTGTGGCAGCAGGAAATGAAGTTGAGGTACGGTCCTTGAGTACCGGCAAGGTTGCAGGTTCCGTGCCCGCTGGGCGTGTCACAGAGATGTGCGTAACCGGTCGATCTGGGTGCCCTGTCATCGCTACCTCTTCTGCCGGCTATCTGGGCAGTCCGCATAGGAGTATCCGATTTTGGGATCCTTTCAGTAAGCAAGAATTGGGGCGGATTGGGGTGGGTCGAGTCCGTCAACTGGCGGGCTTGGTGGGTGAGTCTCCCGCGGTCGTAGGCATTAGCCGCGACTGTGGCGAAGAGGTTGTGGCCTGGGATGTTTTGACCCGAGAAGTGCTATTTCAGATTAATGGCATCAGGGCTGGCTCATATTGCATTATGGACGGCTCAAAAAGTCCTTCAGATGTTCAAATTCTCGTTGCGGACACACCGCATAAGAATTCGATGATGCATGCCTGGAGCGCGCGGACGGGTGCGATTGAAGGTTCATTCCGTGTCGGCCCTGTGGGAACGATGATGCCTGTGAGGAATAGTGACGGGCGGTCTCTGGTTGCGACGGAAGCGAGTCCATACGGGAAAAGCGGCATTAATATCTGGGATATTGAATCTGGCATCCAGATTCGCTCGATTGACGTTGGGCCTGTGCGTTCAATGTGCACAGTCCCTTCAGGGCACGGTCGCGAGTTTCTTGTGACTGTCGGCTGGGATCACGTTGTGCACCTAATCGACCTATGGTCTGGTCAGGAACTTGAAGAGGTAGTTGCGCGTGCTCCAGTAGTGGCGGTTGCGCCAGTGCAGGCTGGGGAGAACGCTTCTCCAGCGGTCCTCCTCTCAGGCCCTGCCGGCTCTGCTCTTATTTCTATGGGGCGCGCAGGCGTCAGTGCGGGAAAGGGAATGGGCTAGGTACTGCGAGTTCTCGCGAATGCGAGATGGGAAAGTGTCAGTGCTGCTGTTTTCAACCAAAGTGGTGGCACACATCGTGCAGGCCAGACTCGCGCCGCCGTGGTTCGCCTGTGGTGTGGCGGTAGCCAGGACCCGCACACATGCCTCATCGCAGCTCGCATCCCGTCTGCCGTCGACCCACACACCGTGGAGCAGGCGCGGTGCCGGGCGTCCAGGTGGAGCGCGCCACTGTACGAACGACCTGGACGCCCGGTGCCGTGTCTGCTCGGCTCTGCCTGGGTCGACGGCAGACGGGATGGGAGCCCACCACCGCCACACCCCACCGGCCGGCACCCGCGCACGGACCTCCTCCATCCCGGAGCCTGAGCGCCCCCGCCGGAGGCATCGTCTTGAGCCGCACTCGCGTACTGCCTCGGCCACCTCGTGGGTTCGTCACCCATCAACCTGAGCCGTCAGGCGTGCGGACGGCGGCCGGGCTGGAGCGGGGCGCAGACAGGAGCGCAGGCCCGGACGGCGGGCCGCGCGCGCCGCGCCGTGCGCGGCGGGTGCCTTGATGAAGTAGAGAAAGTCTTACCGCGCTTCTGGGCTTCGCTCGGCCTTGAACTCGCTCAGCAAGTCGAAGAACAGGTCGATGCCTGCCCTGCCGCTCGCTTCCGCAGCCTTCGTGATCTCGACGGCCCATCCCAGGGAACTGGCGTAGTTGTGGCCAAGTCGCGGCCACAACCATTCAGCGAACGGACCCTGGTGATCAAAATCCGTCATGGCCTTGGGACCGTGGACCTCGGTTGCGACTCGATAGCCGTACAGCATCGCCTGGAGCTCCAGGAGGGAACCGCCTCGTACGAACATCCCGGGACGCATGCGGACTTGGTCCAGGAAGTCATAGACATCGCGCCATTCGCTGACGGGCTTCAGGGCGGTCATGCGGACGTCTCCAGGAGGCGGCGGCCGTCGTGGCTGCGGACGTGGGGGCCGTTCTCGTCCAGGGCGTCCAGGAGGCGGATGGCGTAGACCTCGGCCATGCGCTCCTCAACCTCGGCCGGCGTGAGCCAGTCGACCGCGGTGGACTCGTCCGAGGTGCGCTCGGTGCCGCCTGAGGGCTTGCAGCGGAAGACCAGGGCGACGATGCCTCGGGTCGTGTTCTTGTAGACGCCCGTCAGTTCGTCGACCTCGACCTGGATGCCCGTCTCCTCCAGGACCTCGCGGGCTACGCCTGCCTCCGGGGCCTCTGTGAGTTCAAGGACGCCGCCCGGGAGTTCCCAAGTGCCGTTGTCCGCTCGGCGGATTGCCAGGAGTCGGCCGTCGTCGCGCACGACGGCTCCCGCCACCGACACCGAGTGGAGTGGCGTTGACTTTGCTCCGGCGCTCCCATTACTCATGTACAGGAGCATATGAGAGTGGGTAGGACTGTGGGAACTCCAGCAGGAGCTGGCAGAGCCGTACCTCGGTACGTGCAGATCGCGGACGAGATCGTCCAGCAGATCCGGGCGGGCGTCCTCAAGGCCGGCGACATGGTTCCGAGTGAGTCGGAGCTCGTCGAGCGATACAGGGTTGCTGGGGGGACGATCCGTAAGGCCATGGTCGAGGTGCGGGCCAGTGGGCTCGTTGAGACTCGGCACGGCAAGGGGTCGATCGTGAAGGATCGGCCGCCTGTGCGGCTGCGCTCTTCGGATCGGTTCCGTGCTTCGCATCGGCGGGGCGGTAAGGCTGCCTACCTCGCCGAGTCCGAGCAGTCTGGCGCAACCGCGAAGGTGAGCGTCCTCTACATCGGGCCCATGGAGGCGCCGGCAGACATCGCCGAGCGGCTTGGCATCGATGCGGGTACGCAGGTGCTCGCGCGGCGACGGTTGTACTTCCGGAACGGGACTCCCGTCGAGACCGCTTCGTCGTACCTGCCGTGGGACGTGGTGAAGGACATCCCCGAGTTGTTCGCCGAGAACCCTGGGCCCGGTGGCATCTACGCCCGCCTCGAAGACCACGGCCATGCCTTCACCGAGTTCGTCGAGACGCTCCAGGCCCGGCCGGCCTCGAAGGCGGAGGCATCCGAGCTGGCCTTGAGTCCCAGTGCCCCGGTGATTCACCTGCTGCGCGACGCGGTATCCGAGGAGGGCCGAGTCGTGGAGGTGTGCGACACCCTCATGGCCGCTGACCAGTTCGTCTTCCAGTACCGGATCCCCGCGACCGACTGACGCCCGCTCAACTCCTTACAGCCCGCTGCGGTTTGTCCTCCGTAGCGGGTTGACTCATATACAGGAGTCGGGCACTCTTCTTAATGTCACTCATGTACATGAGTGAAGGAGTTCAACATCTCTAGAGGAGTGTCCTGCTGTGCGCCAGATCCCCGACGACACCTCCGCCGCCCTCGTGATGGTGGCCCAGCCCCCGACCCCCAAGATCGCGAACCGCCAGACCGGCGAGATCGCCACCGACCGCGAGACCGGCGCGACGCTGATGACCGTCGACGTCATGTTCGTGATGGACGGCAACGCCGAGATCCTGAACCTGACCGTCCCGCAGACCGGCGTCTCCGGCGAACTGGCCATGGGTACCCCGGTCGCCCTGACCGGCGTCGTCGCCCGGCCCTGGGAGAACGAGTTCAACGGCCAGAAGCGCCACGGCATCAGCTTCCGCGCCGTCGCCGTCACCTCGCTCGCGGCCTCCGCCGCGCAGGCGGCCTGACCATGACCGCCTTATGGGTCACGCTCGCCCTGGTCGCCACGGTCGCGCTGCTGCTTCGGTGGCAGCGGCCTGCCTGGTACTGGATGTCCTTCGGCATCCTCTTCGCCGTCGTGCGGGTCCTGGTCCGGTACTCGTCCGTCATGGACGCGTGCGGACTGACCGTCCCTCCCCCGCGCTGGCGGCTCGCTCTGGCCCGTATGGCCGGGCGTCCCGTCCCCGACTCACGGGTACCGCGGATCCTGAGACTGCGGCCGACGCGCACCGGCCTGGTGCTTCGGGTGAAGCTCCGTCCCGGTCAGGACGCCTTCGACTTCTCGGCCGCGTCGGACCGGCTCCGCCACTCCTTCGTCATGCGGAACGTCACCACCCGCGAGATCCGCTCCGGTGTCGTCGAGCTTCGGATGACCGGATACGACGTGCTCAAGCGGGTTCAGATGCCCGCTCGGCCTGATGGCGGAGTGATGCGGGTGCCGGTCGCCATACGGGAGGACGGAGAGGTCTACTACCGCGACTACCGGCAGGTCCCGCACGCACTGAACGTCGGCGCCACGCAGTCCGGCAAGTCTGTCTATCAGCGCAACCTCGTCACCGCCCTCGCCAGGCTCGACGTGGCCTTGGTAGGGATCGACTGCAAGCAGGGAGTTGAACTCGCTCCGCTCGCCCGGCGGTTCAGCGCGCTCGCCGACAATCCCGACAGCGCTGCCGACCTGCTCGACTCGCTCGTCGAGCACATGCAGGACGTCTACCAGCTCATCCGGCGCGAACAGCGGCTGAGCGCCGACACCCCGGATGCGGAGATCACCGCCGACATCTGGGACCTCCCTGACGGTCTCCGGCCGACGCCGATCGTTCTCATGGTCGACGAAGTCGCCGAACTCGCCCTGTTCGCAACGAAGGACGAGGAGAAGCGGCGGGACCGGATCATCACCGCCCTCGTCCGCCTCGCCCAGCTCGGCCGCGCCGCCGGCGTCTACCTGGAGATCTGCGGACAGCGCTTCGGCTCCGAACTCGGCAAGGGGATCACGATGCTCCGCGCCCAGCTCACCGGCCGCACCGCCCACCGCGTGAACGACGAGACCAGCGCCAACATGGCCTTCGGCGACATCGCGCCGGACGCCGTGCTCGCCACCGTCCAGATCCCCACCGACCGACCCGGCACCGCCGTCGTCGGCGACTCCTCCGGCGGCTGGGTCCGCATCCGTACCCCGCACCTCACCCTGCGGCGAGCCGTGAACCTCTGCAACGCCCACGCCTCCCGCACCCCTGAGATCCCCGCGCTGGATGCCTTCCGTCCCGTCCTGCCGAGCCTGGCCAAGACGCCAGCGGCCGCGACCAGCACGGTTCCCGTCACCGCCTGACACACCCCGTCTCACGGCCCGTGCGACCGTCTCGCGCCAAGTCCCTACCCCTCCCATGCCTGAACCCGAAAGGAGGTCCCTCATGAACCGCACGACGCTGCGGCCGGACGCTGTCCTCGTGCAGGCCGTGATCGCCGGTGCCCTGTCCTTCGCCCACCTGCACGACCTGGCCGAAGCAGCCGGCCAGAGCGGATGGAAGGCATGGGCCTACCCCGTATCGGTCGATCTCCTGCTCGTCGCCGCCTGGCGTCGGCTGCGTGCGCTGCGGGCCATCGGCAAGGCCGCCCGTTCGGCCTGGACGTGATTCGCCGTCGCCTTGGTCGCGTCCCTCGGCGCGAACGTCGCCACGGCCGGTCTGCTCGACCTCGCCGACGTGCCCGACTGGCTGCGCATCCTCGTCGCCGGGTGGCCCGCCCTCGCCTTCCTCGGCGGCACTCTCCTCGTCCACACCC
The DNA here is from genome assembly GCF_036226665.1 of Streptomyces sp. NBC_00691. Taxonomy (NCBI): domain Bacteria; kingdom Bacillati; phylum Actinomycetota; class Actinomycetes; order Kitasatosporales; family Streptomycetaceae; genus Streptomyces; species Streptomyces sp. NBC_00691. Next base: position 2,601,703 of record NZ_CP109007.1, read on the forward strand.
CGGCCGTGCCCGCGCCGAAGGACCACTCCACGCAGTCCACGGCCGTGCAAGCGGTCATCGAGCCGAGCGATTCGTATGAGCCGGATGCCAGTCCCGCAGCCGCTCCCGCACCGGCGCCGGCGTTGCCTGCCGTCGATCCGGAGCCTGAGCCCGTACCCGCTGCCGTCGCGGTTCCTCCGGCGCTCGTCGCCCATGCCCGGAAGGTCGCCGACGACCACCGCGCCCGCACCGGCCACCCGATCGACACCGACACCCTGCGTGCCCGCCTCGGTGTCCCGCCCCCGATGGCTGATGCCATCGCCGCCCAACTCGCCTGAGAAGGAGTTCAGATCATGCGTGCCCTGGAACGCGCTGCCGAACTCACCCGGAACAACCACCTCGTGGAAGCCATGGCCACCGCCGAACCGGTGATCCTCGCCGCCGACGAGCACGAGTCGGCCGATATCCGGCAGTGGCTCACGGACCACGCCAACGACTTCACCCGGGAGGCCTGAGCCATGGCCGCTCGTGACCACTTCCACTCCGTGATGCGGATCGGCCCCGTGCAGATCGGCACCTACCGCGACCGCCGCGGTCGCACCAAGTACGCCGCCGTGTGCACCGCCGACCGCTGCGGCTGGTCCTCCGACTACTCCAGCTCCTCCGCCGCCCAGCTCGCGGCCCGTACCCACCGCTGCCGCCTCACCGACTGAACGGACCCGCCCATGGACGTCCCGCTCTGGCTCGCCCTGATCGTCGTCGGCGGCCTCGGCATCAAGCTCATCCGCCCACCCTGGTGGCTCGTCGCCGTGATCCTCCTCGGCGGCTACCTCCTCGCCGACAGCGTCCTCGCCCCGCTCATCGACCCGATCGCCAAGTAGGGAGAAACGCCATGCTCCGGCCTCGTATCCCCGTCAACCCGCTCCCAACCGGCACCGTCGTCCCGCTCCTCCAGGCCACGTCCACGAAGGACGTCGAGCCGTCCACCTGCACCCATCACCACGTTCCGGTGACGCCGGTCGTGCCGCAGCCACAGACCCCGGCTGTCCGCCTCACCCCGGCCGGGCTCGTCACCGTCGTCGCCGGCGGCGCCGGGCTCGTCCTGATCGTCGGGACGGTCCTCGTCTCCATGCTCCTGGCCGTCGCCGTCAGCGCCGCCTCGGTCTCCGTCTGCGCCGTCGTCCTGCGCTCGCTCCTCAACGGCCGGCACAAGCACCGCTAGCCGGGCACCCGGGCGACTCAACCGCCAAGTCTCCGCCGCCCGGGCGCCCTCCCATTCCAGCCCAAGAGAACCGGAAGGCACCACCCATGATGACCGACGACCGCCCCGAAACGGGCCCGGTCAACGCCACCCGCTCCACCTCTCCCCCGCCCCTCGGCAACCTGGACCCGGCCACCCTCGCCGACGCACTCCGGACCGCCGCTTCCCCCGGCTTCGACCGCTGGACGGAGCAGATCCACCGCACCGGTGGCTGCTCCCAGCCCATCCACCTCCAGGGCTGGACCCTCACGCGGGACAAGGCCACCGGCGAAACCTTGCACCGTTACTCCACCGACGGTGAGCCCGGCGGCCGGCTCCGGATAGCCTGCGGCAATCGTCGTGCCTCCCGTTGCCCCGCCTGCGCCTGGACGTACGCGGGCGACACGTACCACCTGATCCGCGCCGGCCTCGCCGGGGACGACCGGCGCGACATCCCCGGCACCGTGCGCGATCACCCCCGCGTGTTCCTGACCCTCACGGCGCCGTCGTTCGGGCCCGTCCACAACCGGCCCTGCCGCTGCGGCACCCGTCACCCCGAAGACGCTGCCGAACTGGGCACCCCGCTCAACCCTGACTCGTACGACTACGCCACCGCCGTGCTCTTCAACAACCACGCCGGACAGCTGTGGCAGCGCTTCACCACCCGACTCCGTCGTGAGATCGCCGCCTCTGCCGGTCTCTCCCAGCGGGAGTTGAAAGAGGTCGTCCGACTCTCCTACGGGAAGGTGGCCGAGTTCCAGAAGCGGGGCGCCGTCCACTTCCACGCGGTGATCCGCCTCGACGGACCCGACGGGCCCGACGCACCTCCCCCGTCCTGGGCCACGGCCGAACTCCTCACCCGAGCCATCCAGGCGGCCGCTGCCCACACGTACACGACCATCGCCGTCACCGCCGTCGGCGATCAGCCGTTACGCCGCCTCCGCTGGGGCACCCAGCTCGACATCCGGCCCGTCAAAGCCTTCGGCGACGGCTCCGACATCACCGAGCAGGCGGTGGCCTCCTACATCGCCAAGTACTCCACCAAAGCTGCGGAGACGACCGGCAGCCTCGACCGCCGCATCGGCAACCGTGAGGCCCTGGTCCTCCTCGGCGTCCCCGACCACACCCGCCGCCTCGTCGAAGCCTGCTTCGACCTCGACCCGCTGTACCCGGAGCGCCGACTTCTCGCCTGGGCCCACATGCTCGGCTTCCGGGGCCACTTCTCCACCAAGTCCCGGCAGTACTCCACCACCCTCGGCGAACTCCGGCAGACCCGCGCCGACTACCGCGCCGCCCAGGAGCGCGCCGCCCGCGGCCTCGACGACATCGAGCCGGACACCGTCCTCGTCCTCACCTCCTGGGCCTACGCCGGCCAGGGCCACTCCCCCGGTGAGGCCGCCCTCGCCGCCTCCATCGCCCGGGACATCCAGCTCAACCGTGAGACCGCCCGTGAAGCCCTACGCGATCAACTCGCCCTGGAAGGAGCCGCAGCATGACGACCGCCACCGCTGAGCTGCTCACCGTGCCGGAGGTCATGGCGCGGCTCAAGCTCGGTCGTTCCACCGTCTACGACCTCATCCGCTCCCGCCGCCTGGTCTCCCTGACCATCGGCCGGTCGCGCCGCGTTCCCGCCGACGCCGTCCGGGACTTCATCGACAACCAGATAGAGGAGGCTGCCTGATGGCCGCCCAGCGCAAGCGCAATCCCAACGGGGCCGGCACCATCACCCAGCGGAAGGACGGCCGTTTCCAGGCCGCCGTCTACGTCCTCCAGCCCGACGGCACCCGTGCCCGGAAGTTCGTCTACGGCAAGACCTGGGCCGAGTGCGACACCAAGCGCCGCGCGCTCCTCGACAAGGTCGACAACGGCGTTCCCGTCCCGACCCGTTCGATGAAGCTCTCCGAGTGGCTGCCGTACTGGCTGGACAACATCGTCAAGCCGCGCCGCAAAAAGACCACCGCGGCCAAGTACGAGGTGCACGTCCGGCTCTACCTCGTCCCGATGCTCGGTTCCAAGCGGCTGGAATCCCTCGCCGTCGCCGACGTCCGGCGCTTCCTCGTCCAGTTGGAGAAGAAGACCAGCGCCGCCACCGCCAAGGAGTCGCACCGCGTCCTGCGCACCGCCCTCACCGCCGCCTGCCGTGAGGAGCTGGTGAGCCGGAACGTCGCGACGCTCGTCGAGCCGCCGACCGTCGCCGCCCGGGAGCTCTCCCCCTGGTCCCTGGACGAGACGCTCGATTTCCTCGCCGCAGCACGGAAGGACCCGCTGTACGCCGCCTTCGTGCTCGCCATCGCCCTCGGCTTCCGCCGCGGGGAGGTCGTCGGCCTCCGCTGGGAGAACGTCGACCTCGACAAGCGGGAGATCCGGGTCAGGACGCAACGGCAGCGGGTGGCCGGTGAGGTGTACGAGGACGACCCCAAGGGGCGGCGACGCAAGCAGACGCTTCCGCTCCCCGCGATCTGCGTCGCGCCCCTGCGATGGCAGCGCCTCAAGCAGGCCACCGCCCGCGAGCGTGCCGGGGAGAGGTGGACGGAGACCGGGTACGTCTTCACCACCCGCACCGGCCAGCCCATCGAGCCCCGGAACCTCTACCGATCGTTCACCCGCGTCGCGAAGAACGCCGGTCTCCGTGTCGTCCGACTCCACGACGCCCGGCACGGTACGGCGACGCTCCTCACCGCCGCCGGCGTCCCGCCCCGCGTGGTGATGGAAATCCTCGGACACAGCCAGATCGCCGTCACGATGAACGTCTACACCCACGTCGTCCAGGACACGCAGCGCGAGGCCGTGAGTCACATCGACCGGCTGCTCAGGAGCCGTCCCCGGTCGTGATCGAACGTCCCCGTTGATGTCAGATGTGGATGTCAAAGGCCCCCAGCCATGATCGGCTGGGGGCCTTTTCCCTGGTGGGCGCGGACGGTTTCGAACCGCCGACATCTGCTTTGTAAGAGCAGCGCTCTACCCCTGAGCTACGCACCCGTGGAAGAGGCAACAGCCTACATGGCGCATGGGTGGGTGCCGCAAACCGATACCTCCCCCGGGGGGTAGCCCCACCCCCGGGACGGTGGGTCGCCGGATCGTGACGGCGGGTGGTGGGGTTCTACGGTCGAGGGACTGTCCGCGTTACCGGTTTTCTTGTGGGGGTCTCGGCGTCATGGCTGTTGTACGTCGTCCGTTCCGGATGCTGCTCGCCTCCGGTGGAGTGCTCGTCGCCTCTCTCGCGCTCACCGGGTGCGGGTCGACCGATGTCGAGGGGGCGCCCGTGGAGCGGAAGACGTTCGCCCTCGGCGGCGACGCGCTCACCGTCGACTCCGACGACTCCGAACTCGTGATCACCCCCGCCGACATCGACGACGTGCGCGTCGAGCGGCAGGTCGACGGGTGGGTGTTCATGGGGTCGGGCCCCAAGCCCGAGTGGAAGCTCGTCGACGGGAAGCTGACCCTGCGGGTCAACTGCGACGGCGTCTCCTCGAACTGCGACGCCATCCACCGGATCCAGGTCCCCCGCGACGTCGCCGTCACCGTCGAGAACGACAACGGGCGCGTCACCGCCGACGGCTTCGCCACCCCCATGAAGGTGCGCTCCGACAACGGGGACGTCCGCGTGCGCAAGGCCGGCGGGGCGCTGGACATCGGCACCGACAACGGCGACGTCGCCGTCGAGCCCGGCGCCACCGCGCCCGAGGTCGTCGCCCGGTCCGACAACGGCGACGTGCGCATCACCCTCGGCTCCGTCCCCCGCCGCGTCGACGTCGTCACCGACAACGGCGACGTCCACGTCTCCGTCCCCACCGCCGAGTACAAGGTGACGAGCGCCAGCGACAACGGCGACGTCCGGGTCGACGTTCCCCGCCGCGACACGAGCGAGCACTCCGTGAGCGTCCGCAGCGACAACGGTGACGTATCCGTCCTCACGGCGAACTGACCGGCCCGTGTGTTCGTCCCTACCGGGTGGGAGAATGAACCGGACCGGGCACGGCGGACACAGCACGGGAGAGGTACGTGGCGGCGAGCGACGCGAGGGGGGCGAGCGGCGTCCGGCGTCGTGACGCGCCAAGCCGGGGGCAGACCCGATCCGAGGACCACCCGAGGCCAGGGATCTCCGGGCTCCGGCTCGCCCTCGCCCTTCCGCTGCTCGTCGGAGCGATGCTGCCGCACGCCTTCGCCGGCGGCGGCACCCGCCGCTGGTTCGGCGGACGCGGGGAGGGCCGGCGCGCCGAGGCCCAGGCCGCCAAGGACGCCGCCGCCGCGGCCTTCTACGAGCTCGACACCGCCCAGCGCGGGCTCCGCATCTCCATCGAGACCATCACCGCCGTCGACAGCTCCCCCGAGACGCGCCGCGCCGTCGAGGGCTTCGAGACCCTCGGCCGCCGTATCGACGAGGTCAGCCACACCTACATCAGCGCCGTCGACGCCCACGACCTCGACCGCGACGAGCTCGACGCCGCGACCGCCGACCGGGCCCGCGCCGAACTGACCCGCGCCAAGGACGAGCTGGAGCGGGTGAAGGGCGAGCTCGACCGGTTCGAGGCCGGCCTCGCCCCGCTGCTCGGACAGGCCGAGACCCAGCTCGCCCGTCTCGCCCCCGCCGTCGAGCGGGCCCGGCAGGCCCTGCGCGGCGCGAGCGGCGCCCTCGACTCCGTACGGGAGAGCGGGCTGCGCGCCGACGACCTCGCCGCCCGCCTCGCCGCCCTCGGGCCCGAACTCACCCGGCTCAACGAGGGTGCCGGCCGCCACGGCGTCCCCGAGACCCTCCAGCGCGCCGACAAGGTACTGCGCGACGCCGAAGCCGTACGGACCGAGGCCGAGCGGCTTCCCGAGCGCGCCGCCGAGATCGACCGGCGCCTCGTCTCCCTCCGTACCCGAACCGAGGCCCTCACCACCCGCACCGGTGGCGTCGAACCGATCCTCTCCGAGCTGCGGCGGCGCTTCACCGCACCCTGCTGGCAGGACCTCCAGCACGTGCCCGAGCAGGCCACCACCACGCTCCGGCAGGCCGAGGAGCGACTCGCCGAGGCCGGAAGGGCACGCGCCGAGCAGCGCTGGCCGGACGCGGCCTCGCTGCTCTCCACCGTCCGCGCGCTGCTCGACTCCACCGACGAGGCCGTCTCCGCCGCCGGGGACCGGCTGCGCCGCCTCGACGCCGTCGCCAAGGACCCCAAGGCGGAGATCGACCGCGCCCGGTTCGCGGTACGGGACGCCCAGCGCCTCGCGATGGCCGGACGCAGCACACCCGACCCGCGCCACGCCCGCCCCCTCGACGAGGCCGTCGCCCGGATCGACCGGGCGGTCGACGGCCTGGAGGGGCGCCACCCGGACTACTGGCACTTCCTGACCGAACTGGAGGCCGTACGGGCCACCGCCGCCCACGTCGTCGGCCAGATCAGGGAGGAACGGGGCGCCGCCACCGGGCACTGACCCCGAGGCAGGAGGGGTGGGAGGGGTGGGAAGGGTTGGAGGGGGCGGAGGCAGGAGGCTGGACCGGGCCTGGGAGTGGGTGCCGGGCCGGTTGGGCCGTGATCGGTGTCCGTCCGTCCGCCCCCGTGTGGCCGGGCCTCGCCCTGTCGCGTGCCGCGTGCGGGTCGGGTCCCCTGCCCGTGGCCGCTCGCAGGCTCTAGCCTGTTCCCATGCCTCGTTACGAATTCCGCTGCCGGACCTGCGGCGACACCTTTGAACTCAGCCGGCCCATGGCCGAGTCCTCCGACCCGGCCTCCTGCCCCGCCGGGCACGACGACACCGTGAAGCTGCTCTCGGCCGTGGCCGTCGGCGGCTCCGCCTCCGCCGCCCCCGCGCCGAGCGGTGGCGGGGGTGGCGGAGGCTGCTGCGGAGGCGGTTGCTGCAGCTGATCCCTGCCGGTCAGACGGCGGCCGCCGCCCGGAAGCGGCGCAGGATCTCCTCCCCCGCCGCGACTCCGCGTTCCGCGAGGACGTCGAGGTGGGGGGCCGTCCAGTCGCTCTCGGCCAGCTCGCCGTGGCCCGGGCGCCACGCCCGGTCCGCGGCGAGCAGCAGGTCGGCGTCGAGGAGCGAGTCGCCCGCGGCGAGGGTGAGCGAGGCGCCGGTGCGGCGGGCGACCTCGCGGACGGCCGCGCTCTTGGTGAGCGGCTTCGGTACGGCGTACACCTTGCGGCCCTGGAGCGAGACCGTCCAGCCGCGTTCCCCCGCCCAGGCGCCGAAGCGCTCCAGCCAGTCCTCGGGCAGCCGTTCCCGCTCGACGACGAGGTAGGCGAACAGGTCCTCGGCGACGCGGTGCTTGCGTACCCAGGACAGGTCCGTGGTCGCCGTGAGGTAGGCGCGGACCTCGGAGAGCGGCGCGCACTCCTCGGCGAGCCTGCGCAGCACGGAGGCGTGCCAGTCGGCGTCGGTGACGCCGTCGACGAGGATGTGCCCGCCGTTGGCGCAGATCGCGTACTTCGGCGCGCTGCCGGGGAGTTGGATGCGCTGGTACTGCTTGCGCGTCCGGGTGGTGGTGGGGACGAAGACGGTCTCGCCGGTCAGTCGCTCCAGGAGCCCGGCCGCCTCCTCCGTCATGTAGGAGAGCGGCTTGGACTCGTGGACCTCGACGCAGAGCAGCCGGGGCGCCTGGGCGTCGGGCATGCCGAGGGCGAGGGCCGCGGACGAGTAGATGAGGGTGCGGTCGAGGTCGCTCGCGACCAGGACGGGGGCGGGACCCCCGGTCGGGACCGGGGTCGGAGCCTGGACCGGGTCGGGTGCCGGGACCGGGTCGGGAGCCTGGACCGGGGTCGGGGCCTGGGCCGGAATCGGGGCCTTCGTCGTCGTCGTCACGCTCGTGGTCGTACCCGTCGTATCGGTCGGACTACCGGTCGCGATCTTCGCACTCGTCGCCGTCGCCGTGCTCGGCGAGCTCTTCCCCCTCTTCGTACTCCTCGTACTCACTGGGACACCACCGCCTTGCCGTCGGCGCCTGTCGCGCCCCTCGTGTACTGAGGGTGTATCAGGCCCACGCAGCTGTACGGGAGGTCGTCGACCTCCTCGACCGGTACGCCGCGCTGCTCGGCGAGGAGCCGGACGTGCGCGAGGTCGGCGTCGGCGCCCCGCTTGGCGAGGATCTTCCAGGGGACGCGGCGGAGCAGGACGCGGGTGGTCTCGCCGACGCCCGGCTTGACCAGGTTGACGTCGTGGATCCCGTACTCCTCGCTGATCCGCTCCACGGCGGCCCAGCCCTCCCAGGTCGGAGTGCGGTCGGCGGCCAGGAGTTCCTTGACGTCGGCGTCGACGGACGCGCCGACCTCGTCGAAGCGGGCGGCGACGGCGTCGAGGAAGGCGTTGGACACGTCCACACCGGCCAGCTCGCGGTAGAACTTTCCGCCGTGGAAGTCGTTCGGTCCGACCAGGTCGGCGCGGAGCACCGTACGGGAGATCAGGCCGGAGACCGTGGAGTTGAGGCAGGCCGAGGGGATCAGGAAGTCCTCGCGGGTGCCGTACGTACGGACGCAGGAGCCGGGGTCGGCGAGGACCGCGATCTCCGGGTCGAAGCCGGTGACACCTTCGGCCCTCTCGAACTCCACGATCGCGTCCGCGAGTTCGCGGGTGATGGCGCCCTTGCCGGTCCAGCCGTCGACGAACACGACGTCGGCCGGGTCGTGATGGGCGGCGAGCCAGCGCAGCGCGTTGGCGTCGATGCCGCGGCCGCGCACGATGGAGACGGCATAGTGGGGCAGGTCCAGGCCGTGACGGGCCTGAGCCCAGCGGCGCATGAGGACGCCCACGGGGGTGCCGGCGCGGGCGAGCGAGACGAGGACGGGGCGGTGGCCGGGCCGTTCGCGCTCGGCGAGGACGGTCTCGGTGACGGTGCCGACGGCGCGGGCGATGCGGGCGGCCGAGGTCTCCAGCGCGGCGTGGAACAGCTCCTGGTAGCGGTCGCTCGGCTGGTACTCGACGGGGAGCGACTCCGCGTAGTGCGCGCCGCCGCTCTGGATGGCCTCCTCGCGTTCCTCGGTGGGCGCCTCGAGCTCGACGTCCGAGAGGTCCTGGAGCAGCCAGCCGACCTCCTCGGGTGCGTACGAGGAGAAGGCGGGGCCGCGGAGGGGCTCGGGCAGCATGGAGCTCCTTTCGGGAGCTTCGGTGGCTTCGGTGGCCTCGGTCGTGGCGTCGTACGGAACGTACGGCGAGGCCGTGGGCGTGTACGAGGGGACGACGGCGAGCACGACGCGCGGGATGTGCGCGGCGAGCTGGGCGAGCAGGCCGTCCGGGGCGTGCAGGGCCGGGGTGTCGGCGGTGGAGTCGACGACGAGGACGACGGCGTCGAAGCCCGCGCCGGCCACGTTGTAGGCGTAGCGCTCGCCGGGGCCGTCTGCGGGGTCGTCGTGGGCGGGGAAGACGAGTCGCGTGCGTATCGCGTAGCCGGGGTCGTCGACGGCGAGGACGGGCGAGCGGGTGGTGGTGGAGTACCGGACGTCGTGGCCGGTCTCCTCCAGGGCGGTGCCGAGGCGCAGGGGCGCGTACATCAGCTCCTCGAATCCGAGGACGAGGACGCGGGGCCCGGCGGGCGGCGGGCTCGGGGTGGAGGTGGCCGTGACGGCGGAGGTGGCCGTGACGGCGGACGTGGAGGTGGCGGGGGCAGTGCCTGTGCCGGCGACCGTCGAGGTGGCGGGGGCAGTGCCGGTGCCGGTGACCGTGGAATTGCCGGTGAGCGGTCGTCCGTCGGTCGCCGGGACCCGCAGTGCCTCCGTGATCCGGGCCGCCATCGCGGGCAGCGCCGCCTCCAGGCGCTCCCGGTGGTCGGGCGTGAAGCCGTGCCGTCCGCCGTCGGGCAGCCCCTCCGGCCAGTCCAGCGCCACGCGCCCGTGCGTGCGAGGGGCCACCGAGTCGGCCGCGGGGCCGGCCGCGGCGTCGGCGGTCGGGGCGGAGGCCCCCGCCCCCGTCCGCTCGTAGGCCCTCTCGTGTTCCGCCACCAGCGCCTGGCCCTTCTGCAGGACCCCCTCCGGGAGGCGTACGGTGCCCGCGGCGCCGGATATCAGGTCGACGCGGGCGCCTATCTCCGCCGCGAAGGCGTCCAGACGGCCGAGGTCGGCGGCCGAGCGCATGTCGACCAGGGCGACCACCACGTACCGGTCGCGCGGGTAGCGCTCGTGCAGGGCGCGCACGGTGTTGAGGACGGTGTTGCCGGTGGAGAACTCGTCGTCGACGAGGACCAGCGGGCCGTCGCCCGCCAGCAGTTTCGGGTCCTCGGGGAGGAGGAGGTGCGAGGTCGCGTGCGAGTGGGACTCCTCGAAGCCGCCCGCGCGGGCGACGCCGGCCACCGGCCGCCGGGTGGAGTGGAGGTACGGGGCGAGGCCGAGGCCGTCGGCGACGGCGTGGCCCAGGGCGGTGGCCGTCTCGGCGTACCCGAGGACGACCGAGCGCGCGGCCTCCTCGTCACCGAGGAGCGCCCGGACGCGGCGGCCGAGGTCGAGGCCGGAGCCGTAGACCACGGACGGCCGCTGCGGCACGTGCTTGCCGAGCACGCTGGAGACCAGCAGATGCGCGCGCTTGGGGTTGCGACGCAGTGCGAGGCCCAACAGGGCCGGCAGCGCCTCGTCGCCGATCAGTTCGACGCCCAGTCGCTCCGCGACCCACGTTCCGGTCCACACCACGTCGTCGACGTCCCTTCGTCAGCCGGCCAGTCCGGCGGTGAGCAGATCCACGAAGCCGACGTCCTCCTTGGCGACGCCGAAGAGCTCGGCGCGCAGGAGTGTGCGTTCGGCCCACGCGCGATGCGGCTTCACTTCGTTCATCTTGTTCGTGTAGGCGGAACGGAGGACTCCGCCGCCGCCCTGGTCGGGCCGCAGGATGTCCTGGGCGTCGCTCCACTCCTCGTGGCTGACCACGGAGAGCGCGTGCACCGGCACCACATGGGTGGGGTGGATGCAGGTCTTGCCGAGCAGGCCGTTGGCGCGGTCGAGTTCGATCTCGCGCAGCAGGCCGTCGAGGTCGTGCTCGATGAGGGCCGTGCGCAGGTCCTCGGCGCTGCCTTCGAGGAAGGGGCTGCGGCGCAACTGGGGCTTGAACATGCGCTCGCCGGGCCGGAAGTACTCCCAGACGGGTCCGGTGACGGTGAAGCCGGTGCCGTCGGAGCGGCCGAGGACGTTGACGACGTCGGCGATGACGTTCGCGACGATCTTGACGTCGTAGGCGGTCATGTCGGGCGAGCGGCGCAGCCCGTAGGCGGAGCAGAAGTCGGTGACGCCGAGGCGCAGGGCGAGGACCCGGTCGCGGTACTTCTCGGTGATCGAGGCGATGCCGGCGAGGGTCTCGGCCCGGGTCTCCAGGTGGAGGAGCTCGGGGGACTCCAGGACGGGCATGGCGAAAAGACGTCGTCCGCTCGTCCGCTCGGCCTGGGTGAGCGCTTCGAGGAAGGCGCGGCCGCGTGCCTCGGTGAATTTGGGCAGTACGAATCCGGACAGCAGGCGGACCGTTTCTCCAAGGCGGTCGACGAGCTCGGTGATCTGGTGCGGATCGCGGACCCGGATGAAGAGCAGCGGCAGATCCGCGGAGGTGCCCGTGGCGGTGTCGGCGTCCGTCACGGAACCGGCGGCGAGGTCGGCGAACTGGCGTACGAGGTTGTCCTCGCCCGCCTCGACATCGGCGTCGCTGATGGAGTCCTCCAGGCAGAGCACCATGGAGACCACTCCACGGGCCGCCTGCTTGCGCACGTCGTCGGCGAGCCGGGGCCGGGTGGCCGGGCTGTAGAGCGTGGCCCCCAAGGCCACGGCGAGCGAGCGCGCGGGCGAATCTGCCGTGAACGCGGCCGGTTCCCGATGGAAGAGACCAGCCCGCGCCGCGGACGGGATGTGCCCGAAATGACGCATATAAGCCCCTCGTCTACCTCTCTGGAACCTGACGACATGTGGCCGGTAATAGTACGTAGGTGCGGGTGTCCGCAGTTCCCTTCGAGCATGAAATCCAGGTAACTCGTCAGCGTCGTTCACGCCGTCCCGCGACAGGTGACGCCCCCGCGTTGTCCGCGGGTCTGCCGGGAGGGCAGGATGACGGTCATGACGCACGCGATGCTGAAGGGCTCCAACGTCCCTCTCGACACCGCGGCCGTACGGGCCGTGCTCCGCTGGACCCCGGGCTCCGGGGTCCCCGACGTGGATGCCTCGGCCCTGCTCCTGGGGCCCTCCGGCCGGGTGCGGTCCGACGAGGACTTCGTCTTCTACAACCAGCCGCGCCACCCTTCGGGCCTGGTGCGACGGCTGCCGAAGAAGCGTGACTCCAAGGGTCTCACGGACACCGTGGAAGCCGACCTCGGAAGCCTCGACCCCTCCGTCGACCGGGTGGTGATCGCGGCCTCCTCCGACGGCGGCACCTTCCGCTCCGTCTCCGACCTGCGGATCCTGCTGTACGACGCGACGGCGGGGCCCGATGCCGAGGCGCTGGCCCTGTTCTCCGTGACGGCGGAGACGGGCGAGGAGACGGCCGTCATCTGCGGCGAGCTGTACCGCCGCGGGGACGGCTGGAAGTTCCGTGCCGTGGGTCAGGGCTATCCGACGGGCCTGATCGGCCTCGCCACCGACTTCGGCATCTCGGTCGACGAGGACGCGCAGGACGCGGCGGCGGAGGCGGCCCAGAGCGCCCAGGACGGCCCTCAGGAGGCCCAGGGCGGCTTCCGCGAGGTCCCGGGCGGTCCGGGCTCCCCCGGCGGCGCCCAGGAGGCCACGGCGGCCACCGTCGCCTCCGCCGGCGACCCTGATCTCGACCTGACCGTCGCCCACACCCCCGTACCCGTGCCTCCGCAGCCGACCATGCCGCCGCCCATGCCCGACCGGGCGCCCGCCTACGGCTACCCCCAGCAGCCCGCGAACCCGGCCCCGGCACCCGCGTACGGCTATCCGCAGCCGGTCACCGCCCCCGAGCAGAACCCGGCGCCCGAGTTCCGGATGCCGCCGATGGGTCCCCAGTTCGTCCGGCCCTGAGGGGCCCGGGGGCCCCTGGCGGCTCGGGGGCGGCCCCGCGGACGCCGGCAACGGCTACGCCTTGGTCTTGTAGCCGCGCCCCCACTGGAGACCCCAGCCGTACAGCCGGTCCAGTTCGGCCTGGAAGCCGTACACGAAGCGCACCTCCCGGCGGACCGTCAGCTCGCCCTTGGCGTTCTCCACGGAGAAGACCGCGCAGGAGCGGGCCTGCGGGGCGCGCTCGTCGAGCTCGATCTCGATGCGGGGGCCGTTGCTCGGATAGAGCGTGATCTTGGCGTGCGTGCGGTCGAAGGCCGGCGTCTGGTCGTAGATGTACACGAAGAAGAGCAGACGCTTGATCTCGTCCTTGTGGTCCAGATTGACGAAGATCGTCTCCCCGGAGGAGCCGCCGAAGCGGTCGTCACCGCTGAGCTTCACGTACGGCGCGCCGTTCAGGTCCCCGAAGAAGCCGCCGAGCGGCTGCACCACGCCCTTGCTGCCGTCGGCCAGCTCGTAGAGGCAGCCCAGGTCCAGGTCGACGTTGACCATGCCCTGGGTGTGCGCCTGGACGACCTCGGGCTTGAAGAGCTGCGCCGGGTTGCGGAGCAGCCGGCCGCTCTGCCGGGAACGTCCTTCGAGGTCGGAGGTCCGCATCCGCCAGGAGAGGTTCACCCGGAGGTTGCCGGTGGCGGCGCCCTGTTTCGTGAGCGAGACGGACGGGCGCCGTTTCGTCAGATCGATCGTGTTCGACGCGGCGCTGCCCGAGTCGAACTGCGTCGCCGTCCTCCCCGGAAAAAGGTTGTCCCAGAAGGCCATGACGCCTTCACCCCCCACTGATCGCCGAACCGCTGTCCACCGGAACCGCTGATCACCGACTCCGCTGATCACCGGCACCGCACATGCCTGCGGGGCGGCCGGGTGCACCGGCCGCCCCGCAGAGAAGCGTTCCTCATTGCCGGGGGTGTCACACCCCGGTGGACACCTCTGTCTTGTCCCCGGCGGGACCCGACCCGCCCTCGGCCGCCGCGAGCGCCTTGTTGCGCCGTACGGAGGACCAGAAGGACCAGGCGATCAGGGCGACACCGATCAGTCCGGTGACGACCTCGGGGATCTGGTAGCGGATGGAGACCATGAGGATCATGGCCAGCGCGCCGATCGCGTAGTGCGCGCCGTGCTCCAGGTAGACGTAGTCGTCGAGGGTGCCCTGGCGGACCAGGTAGACCGTCAGCGAACGGACGTACATGGCGCCGACGCCGAGGCCGAGCGCCATCAGGACGATGTCGTTGGTGATGGCGAAGGCGCCGATGACACCGTCGAACGAGAAGGAGGCGTCCAGGACCTCCAGGTAGAGGAACATGAAGAAGGCGGCCTTGCCGGCCAGCTGGACGACGCCGACCTTCTTGCCGCTGCGCTTGGCCTCCTCCTCGGCCTCGTGCTCGCGCTCCTCCTCTTCCTCCAGCTTGTTCTCGAAGTACCCGGAGAGACCGCCGACGACGAGGTACGTGATGAGGCCGAAGACGCCGGAGAGCAGGACGGTCGAGGTCTTGTCGACGTGCGCGCCGCCGTGCTGGTGGGCCTGGGCCGCGAAGGTCATGGCGCTGACGGCCAGGACGACCAGGGCGATGCAGACCGACAGCATGTCGACCTTGCCGAGCTTGGCCAGCGGGCGCTCCAGCCAGCCGAGCCACTTGATGTCGCGGTCCTCGAAGATGAAGTCGAGGAAGATCATCAGCAGGAACATCCCGCCGAAGGCGGCGATGGACGGGTGGGCGTCGGTGACGAGCTGCTCGTAGCGCTCGGCGTCGTTGAGTGCGAGATCGACGGCCTCGATGGGGCCGATCTTGGCACTGATCGCCACGATCACGACGGGGAAGACCAGCCGCATGCCGAAGACGGCGATGAGCACACCGACGGTGAGGAAGATCTTCTGCCAGAAGGCATTCATCTTCTTCAGGATTCCGGCGTTGACCACTGCATTGTCGAAGGACAGCGAGATCTCGAGGACACACAGGATCGCGACGATCCCGAACGCCTCCCACCCCCCGTAGAGCACCGCCGCGACCAGGCCGAGCGCCGTGATGGCGAACGACCAGCCGAAGGTTTTCAGAACCACTGTTTGCCCCATCGTGAATTACACGGCTTTACGAAACGTTGACCCCGAAGTCTAGAGCGATGCCCCTCAGCCCCGACGCGTACCCCTGACCGACCGCGCGGAACTTCCATTCGCCGTTGTACCGGTAGAGCTCGCCGAAGATCATCGCGGTCTCGGTGGAGGCGTCCTCGGAGAGGTCGTACCGCGCGAGTTCCTGGCCGTCCATCTGGTTCACGACGCGGATGAACGCGTTGCTGACCTGGCCGAAGCTCTGGCTGCGGTTGTCGGCGTCATGGATCGACACCGGGAAGACGATCTTGTCGCAGTGGGCCGGCACCTTGGAGAGGTCCACGATCAGGGACTCGTCGTCCCCGTCGCCCTCTCCGGTCAGGTTGTCGCCGGTGTGCTCGACCGAGCCCTCGGGGCTGCGCAGCTGGTTGTAGAACACGAAGTACTCGTCCCCGAGCACCCGTCCGGCCTGGCACAGCAGCGCGCTGGCATCGAGGTCGAAGGGGGCTCCGGTGGTGGAGCGCGCGTCCCAGCCGAGCCCTACGAGGACCTGGGTGAGGTTGGGTGCGGCCTTGGAGAGGGAGACATTGCCTCCCTTGGCGAGCGTGACGCCCATGATTCTTTTCCTCCCCGGTGGTGATGAGGCACGTCCGGCGCCGCACGGGATGTGCGGCGCCGGACGGTTGGAACGGTTCGGCTCAGACGTTGACGCCGAAGTCCTGCGCGATACCGCGCAGGCCCGAGGCGTAGCCCTGGCCGACGGCGCGGAACTTCCACTCGTCGCCGTTGCGGTACAGCTCGCCGAAGACCATGGCGGTCTCGGTCGAGGCGTCCTCGGAGAGGTCGTACCGGGCGATCTCGGCACCGCCGGCCTGGTTCACGACGCGGATGAACGCGTTGCGCACCTGGCCGAAGGACTGCTGGCGGTTCTCGGCGTCGTAGATCGACACCGGGAAGACGATCTTGGCGACATCGGCCGGCACGGTGGCCAGGCTGACCTTGACCTGCTCGTCGTCGCCCTCGCCCTCACCGGTGAGGTTGTCACCGGTGTGCTCGACGGAGCCGTCGGCGCTCTTCAGGTTGTTGAAGAACACGAAGTCCTGGTCGTTGCGGACCTTGCCCTCCGCGCTCACCAGGATGGCGCTGGCGTCGAGGTCGAAGTCCGTACCGGTGGTGGTGCGGACGTCCCAGCCCAGACCGACGGTCACGGCGGTGAGGCCAGGGGCCTCCTTGGTCAGCGAGACGTTGCCGCCCTTGCTGAGGCTGACTCCCACGAGTCCCTCCATGTGGTTTCCAGGGGCAGCGCCCCCAGTCGTGCGTTGGCATCGGATCAACGAGTGGATCCTAGTGACGGGTTCCCGCTCGAAACAGTCGATTCGCCCGGTGAATCCAGGTGTCGGGTGCCGGGCGACGCCCGGAAGGTGCCCAAAGGGCACCCGGTCGCGTCGCGGACGGCTCCCGGCGAGGTCAGATCGCGTCGAGGGCCTTGACGTACTCCCCGAGGTCGCGCGCGTCCGGCAGGGCGTTCACCACGGTCCAGCGGACGACGCCCTCCTTGTCGATGATGAAGGTGCCGCGCACCGCGCAGCCCTTCTCCTCGTCGAACACACCGTAGGCACGGGAGGCCTCGCCGTGCTTCCAGAAGTCGGAGAGCAGCGGGTACTCCAGGGATTCCTGCTCGGCGAAGACGCGCAGGGTGTGGATGGAGTCGTTGGAGACGGCGAGGAGCTGGGTGTCGTCGTTGACGAACGTCGCCAGGTGGTCGCGGAGCTCGCCGAGCTCACCCGCGCAGACGCCGGTGAAGGCGAAGGGGTAGAAGAGCAGCACCACGTTCTTCTCGCCGCGGAAGTCGGAGAGCCGGACGGTGCGCCCGTGGTTGTCCTTGAGCGCGAAATCCGGGGCCTCGGTGCCGACCTCGATCGCCATCGCGTACGCATCCCTTCGGCAAAGCCCTGACCTTGGGCCGAATCGGTGAACCCCACCCTACGGCCTGTCCGCCCGAGCCTCCGCGAGGCCCGGCGGCCGGGCGGGCGCGGGCGCGCGAAAGCCCCCGCCGGAGGACCGGCGGGGGCTTCTTTCAGCGTGGTGATCAGCGCTTGGGGGCGGTCAGGCGGGTGCCCGTCCAGTCCTTGGCGATGCTGATGCTCTTGGTCTGGGAGAGACCAGCTGTCTGCGCGGCATCGTTGATGTCGCTCGGCTCGATGTAGCCGTCGCGGCCGGTCTTCGGCGTCAGCAGCCAGATGGTGCCGCCGTCCTCCAGAAGACCGATGGCGTCCACCAGGGCGTCGGTGAGATCGCCGTCGTCGTCGCGGAACCAGAGCACCACGGCGTCAGCGACGTCGTCGTACTCCTCGTCCACGAGCTCTGCCCCGATGATGGACTCGATGCCTTCACGGAGATCCTGGTCGACGTCGTCGTCGTAGCCGATCTCCTGGACCACCTGTCCGGGCTCGAACCCCAGCCTGCCGGCCGGGTTGGTCCGCTCCTCCGCGTGGTCCGCGGTCGCGCTCACGGCTTGCCTCCTGCTCATTCGGTAAATGCTTGGGCCGCACGTGGGCGCGCGGCGCTGGCCGTAGTCCACACGTGCCGGGGTGGATCGCGCAAGTACCCGGCCGCGGAGACCGCCGAAACGGTGACGTTTGGGGCCGTCTCGCCGCAACTTCCGGCACTGCAGGGACCCCGCTCCGTGATCAGGCACACACGATTCATCCTGGTTTAAGGGCTTCTGAGGTTTCAGTCTGCCGAACGCCCGGACGAAACGCATGCGCGGGTTGAGCGTAAGGTTGCGATTTGACCGCACCCAGACACGTGGAGGACACCGCTGGGGGTTACCCCTCGGTAAATGTGACGTCTGGCGCACACGGGGTACACGATGGACATCCCGACCACTTCGTGGCCTCGTGGGCACCACCGAAAGCGAAGGAAGAGCGTGGCTCCCGGATCCGATCGCAACCCGATCATCATTGGCGGCCTTCCCAGCCAGGTCCCGGATTTCGACCCGGAAGAGACCCAGGAATGGCTCGACTCCCTCGACGCGGCCGTGGACGAGCGGGGCCGTGAACGGGCCCGCTACCTCATGCTCCGGCTGATCGAGCGGGCCCGCGAGAAGCGCGTGGCCGTGCCCGAGATGCGCAGCTCGGACTACGTCAACACGATCGCGACCAGGGACGAGCCCTTCTTCCCCGGCAACGAGGAGATCGAGCGCAAGGTCCTCAACGCCACCCGGTGGAACGCGGCCGTCATGGTCTCGCGCGCCCAGCGCCCGGGGATCGGCGTCGGCGGCCACATCGCGACCTTCGCGTCCTCCGCCTCGCTGTACGACGTCGGCTTCAACCACTTCTTCCGCGGCAAGGACGAGGGCGACGGCGGCGACCAGATCTTCTTCCAGGGCCACGCCTCGCCCGGCATCTACGCCCGCGCGTACCTCCTCGACCGGCTGAACGACACCCAGCTCGACGGCTTCCGCCAGGAGAGGTCGAAGTTCCCCAACGGGCTCTCGTCGTACCCGCACCCGCGGCTGATGCCGGACTTCTGGGAGTTCCCCACGGTGTCGATGGGCCTCGGCCCGCTCGGCGCGATCTACCAGGCCCGGATGAACCGGTACATGGAGGCGCGCGGGATCGCCGACACCTCGAAGTCCCACGTCTGGGCGTTCCTCGGCGACGGCGAGATGGACGAGGTCGAGTCCCTCGGCCAGCTGTCCATCGCCGCCCGCGAGGGCCTCGACAACCTCACCTTCGTCGTCAACTGCAACCTGCAGCGCCTCGACGGCCCGGTGCGCGGCAACGGCAAGATCATCCAGGAGCTGGAGTCGATCTTCCGGGGCAACGGCTGGAACGTCATCAAGCTGATCTGGGACCGCTCCTGGGACCCGCTGCTCGCGCAGGACCGCGACGGCATCCTGGTCAACAAGCTGAACACCACCCCGGACGGCCAGTTCCAGACGTACGCCACGGAGACCGGCGGCTACATCCGCGACCACTTCTTCGGCGACGACCACCGGCTGCGGGCGATGGTCGAGGGCATGAGCGACCAGCAGGTGCTGCACCTGGGCCGCGGCGGTCACGACCACAAGAAGATCTACGCGGCCTACGCGGCGGCGAAGGCGCACGCCGGCCAGCCGACGGTGATCCTCGCCCAGACCGTCAAGGGCTGGACGCTGGGCCCGAACTTCGAGGGCCGCAACGCGACCCACCAGATGAAGAAGCTGACGGTCGACGACCTGAAGCGCTTCCGCGACCGGCTGCACATCCCGGTGACCGACCGGCAGTTGGAGGACGGCCTGCCGCCGTACTACCACCCGGGCCGGAACTCCGAGGAGATCCAGTACATGCACGACCGCCGCAAGGCGCTGGGCGGGTACGTCCCCACCCGGGTCGTGCGGTCGAAGCCGCTGACCCTCCCCGACGACAAGACCTACGCGGCCGCCAGGAAGGGCTCCGGGCAGCAGTCGATCGCCACCACGATGGCCTTCGTCCGCATCCTGAAGGACCTCATGCGGGACAAGGAGATCGGCAAGCGCTTCGTGCTGATCGCCCCCGACGAGTACCGCACGTTCGGCATGGACGCGTTCTTCCCGAGCGCCAAGATCTACAACCCCCTGGGCCAGCAGTACGAGGCGGTGGACCGCGAACTCCTTCTCGCCTACAAGGAGTCGCCGACCGGGCAGATGCTGCACGACGGCATCTCCGAGGCCGGCTGCACGGCCTCGCTGATCGCCGCCGGTTCGGCGTACGCCACGCACGGCGAGCCGCTGATCCCGGTGTACGTCTTCTACTCGATGTTCGGTTTCCAGCGGACCGGCGACCAGTTCTGGCAGATGGCCGACCAGCTGGCCCGCGGCTTCGTGCTCGGTGCCACCGCCGGCCGGACGACCCTCACCGGCGAGGGGCTCCAGCACGCGGACGGCCACTCCCACCTGCTGGCCTCGACCAACCCGGCCTGTATCGCCTACGACCCGGCGTACGGCTTCGAGATCGCGCACATCGTCAAGGACGGCCTGCGCCGCATGTACGGCTCCGAGGCCGAGGACGTCTTCTACTACCTGACCGTCTACAACGAGCCGATCCAGCACCCGGCCGAGCCGGAGGACGTGGACGTCGAGGGCATCCTCCAGGGCATCCACCGCTTCAAGCCGGCCGAGGCGGGCACCGTCCCCGCGCAGATCATGGCCTCCGGTGTCGCCGTGCCGTGGGCGATCGAGGCTCAGCGGATCCTCGCCGAGGAGTGGAACGTCCGGGCCGACGTCTGGTCCGCGACCTCCTGGACCGAGCTGCGCCGCGAGGCCGTGGCCGTCGAGGAGCACAATCTGCTCCACCCGGACGAGGAGCAGCGCGTCCCGTACGTGACGCGCAAGCTCCAGGGCTCCGAGGGCCCGTTCGTGGCGGTCTCGGACTGGATGCGGGCGGTGCCGGACCAGATCTCCCGCTGGGTGCCGGGCACCTACGGCTCGCTGGGCGCGGACGGCTTCGGCTTCGCGGACACCCGGGGCGCGGCCCGTCGCTTCTTCCACATCGACGCCCCGTCGATCGTGCTGGCCGTGCTGACCGAGCTGGCCCGGGAGGGCAAGATCGAGCGCTCGGCACTGAAGCAGGCGGTGGACCGCTACCAGCTGCTCGACGTGGCGGCCGCCGACCCGGGCGCCGCGGGCGGCGACGCCTGATCCGGTAGCCCCCGGGCGGCTCTCCGGTAGCACGGCGCACCTGGTGAGGGGCGGTGGGACCTCGGTCTCGCCGCCCTTCGGCGTTCTCTACGATTCCCCGCATGAGGGATCGCTGGGAAGAACGCACGCAGGTACCGCTGCTGGTGCTGGCCGTGGCGTTCGGCGCCGCCTACGCCGTGCCGATCGTGGCTCCCGGCGCCGCGCCCTGGGTGCACCGGCTGTGCACCCATGTCGAGTGGACCGTCTGGGCGGCCTTCGCCCTCGACTATCTGGTCCGGCTGGCCCTCGCCCCGGCCCGCTGGGCCTTCGTCCGCTCCCACCCCCTCGATCTGCTCGCGGTCCTGCTGCCGATGGTGCAGCCGCTGCGGCTGCTGCGGGTCGTCTCCACCCTCCTCCTGGTGGGCCGACGGGCCCGGATGGCCCCGCAGATAACGCTCACCACCTATGTGGCGGGCGCGGTCGTCGGGCTGATGATGTTCGGCTCGCTGGCCGTGCTGCATGTCGAACGGGACGCCCCCCACGGGAACATCAAGACGCTCGGGGACGCCGTCTGGTGGTCGTTCACCACGATGACCACGGTCGGCTACGGCGACCACGCCCCCACGACGGGTCTCGGCCGGGTCCTCGCGGTGGGTCTGATGCTCTCGGGCATCGCCCTGCTCGGTGTCGTCACCGCCAACATCGCGGCCTGGTTCATCTCCCGCTTCGACCGCGACGACGCGGTGGAGCGCCGCCAGACCGAGCTGCTGGAGGCGCTGACCCGGGAGGTCCGCGAACTGCGGGCGGAGGTCGCCCGGCTGTCGGTGCCGACGGGGGCTCCCGGGCCGGAGCCCCAGGACGTCCCCGCGCCTACCGCTCCCAGATCTTGAACGCCCTGACCTCGTAGGGCGTCTGCGGCACCCAGGTCCCCCGCCCCGGATAGGTCTCGAACTCCCCGGTCTCCGCGCACTCGGCGGACTGGTACGTGGTGACCGGTCGTCCCGTGCGGTTGGCGAGGGACTGGGCCGAGGTGCCCGGTGGCAGCGCGACGCAGCTCTCGATGTCGGTCGTGGCCAGCTCGTGGCTCTGCGCCCGGCCCTTGAAGTCGGGCTTGGACCAGAGGCAGAGCCGCCCCGGCCCACAGGCCCCGAGCGCGGTCCCCGCCGCTACGGCCGCCGCTGGGGACGCCCCGTGCGGTGCGGCTCCCGCCGGTGCGCCTGCCGCGGGGCTCGCCCCCGACGGCGCGGCCGCCGGTGATGTGGCCGCCGAAGATGTGGCCGCTGATGATGTGGCCGCCGAAGATGTGGCCGCCGAAGATGTGGCCGCCGATGATGTGGCCACGGACGGTGCGGCCCCTGACGGTGCGGCTGTCGCCGGGACGGCGAGGAAGGCGGTCAGGACGGCCGCGACGACGAGCGCGGTCTTCGGATACACGTACATGCTGATGAACCCCCGTTTGGTCACTCTCCGTAATCAAAAGCATGGCCGAGGTCACCCCGAGACGGAAGAGGGGCCGCCCCCGTTCACGCGAACGGGTGACGGCCCCCTACGGGAACCCCGCGGACGGGAACCCCGCGGACGTCAGATGTGACCGCCCATGCCGCCCGCCTCCGCGTTCTCGCCGCGCTTGGTGAGCGTGGCGACGAGGGCCGCGACCACGGCGACGACACCGGCGACGGTGAAGGCCAGGCCCATGCCGTCGAGGAAGGTGTCGTGGATGACGCCGGAGATCTTCTGGAAGAGATCGGGGGTCATCCCCGGCGCCTGGGCGAGCTCCGGCGGGGCCATGCCGAACTCGGCGGCCTGCTCCAGCTGCGGGTTGACCGGGACCGGGATGCCGGCGTCCTTCCAGTTGCCCTCGAACGCGCCGGAGACCTTGGAGGACATGACGGCGCCGAGCACCGCCGTCCCGAGCGCACCGCCGACCTGCATCGCGGCCTGCTGGAGGCCGCCGGCCACGCCGGAGAGCTCCAGCGGCGCGTTGCCGACGATGACCTCGGTGGCGCCGACCATGACCGGGGCGAGCCCGAGGCCGAGCAGGGCGAACCAGAGGGACATCACGAAGGTGCCGGTGCCGGCCGAGAGCGTGATCATGCCGAACATCGCGACGGCGGTGCAGACCATGCCGCCGACCAGCGGCACCCGCGGGCCGAACTTGGTGATCAGCGCGCCCGCGAGCGGCGAGGAGACGATCATCATCGCGGTCAGCGGCAGGAGGTGCAGACCGCTGTCGACCGGGCTGAGCCCCTTCACGCCCTGGAGGTAGAAGGTCACGAAGAACAGGCCGCCCATGAAGGCGAAGGCCATCAGGACCATCAGCACCACACCGGCCGAGAGCGGCACGGAGCGGAACATGGCCAGCGGGATGAGCGGCTCCTTGACCTTGGTCTCCCAGAAGGCGAAGACCGCGAAGAGCAGCACGGCGCCGAGCAGGCCGCCCCACGTCTTGCCGCTCGACCAGCCCCAGGACTCGCCGGCCTTGATGAGGCTCCAGACGAGGGAGGCCATGGCGCCGGAGAGCAGCAGGATGCCGAGGATGTCGAAGGAGCGCGGCGCGTTCTCCGCGCGGTGGTCCTTGAGGATGACCAGGCCGAGGACGAGCGCGACGATGCCGACCGGCACGTTGATGAAGAAGACGGACTGCCAGCTGACGTGCTCGACGAGCAGGCCGCCGACGATCGGGCCGCCCGCGGTGGACGCGCCGATGACCATGCCCCAGATGCCGATGGCCATGTTCAGCTTCTCGGCGGGGAAGGTGGCGCGCAGCAGGCCGAGCGCGGCCGGCATGAGCAGGGCGCCGAAGAGGCCCTGGAGGACGCGGAAGGCGATCACGGCCCCGATGGAGTCGGAGAGGCCGATGGCACCGGAGGCGAGGGCGAAGCCGGCGATGCCGATGAGGAAGGTCTGCCGGTGGCCGAAGCGGTCACCGAGCTTGCCGGCGGTGATCAGGGCGACGGCGAGCGCGAGCAGATAGCCGTTGGTGATCCACTGGACCTGGGCGAGGGAGGCGCCGAGGTCGGTCTTGATGGCGGGGTTGGCGATGGCGACGATCGTGCCGTCGAGCGCGACCATCATCACGCCGACCGCGACTCCGAACAGCGTCAACCACGGATGGCCACGCAGTCCCTTCGCCGGGGCCGGTGCGGGTTCCCGGGCGTCCCCCTGACCCTGCGGGGCCTTTTCCACGGTGATCTGACTAGTCATGCGAACGAGGCTAGTGACAGTCACTGACAATTGACAAAGCGATTCAGGCGCCGGTAACTGTCACGTAGCTCACAGGTACGCTGAGCTGGACGAAATGCCTGAAAAGAGGACCCAGACGTGACCCTGCCCGGTCTGCGCGAGCGGAAGAAGCAACGTACGCGCGAGGCGCTGGTCAAGGTGGCGCTCGAGCTCTTCACCACGCACGGCTACGAGCGGACGACCGTCGACGAGATCGTCGACACGGTCGAGGTCTCCCAGCGCACGTTCTTCCGCTACTTCTCCTCCAAGGAGGAGGTCGCCTTCGCCGTCCAGCAGATGGTGGAGGAGCGTTTCGTCGAGGCCCTGCGGCGACGGCCCCCCGGCGAGCCCCCCTTCGACGCGATGCGCAACGCCGTGCTCTCCGGCTGGGACACCATCGGCGACGCCATCACCGAGGTCGTACCGCTGGACCTGTACCTGCGCACCTTCCAGATGATCGAGTCGACGCCCGCGCTGCTCGCCGTCCATCTGCGCCGCTCGACCGAGATGGAGGAGACCCTCGCCCGGATCATCGCCGAGCGGGAGGGCCTCGACGTCGACGCGGACCCGCGCCCGCGGATCGCGGTGGCGGCGTTCAGCGGTGTGATGCGTGTGACAGGACAGATGTGGGGCCGGGGTGCGGATCAGAGCCTGGAGGCCATCCGCGCCCTGACAGAGCGGTATCTGGACCACCTGGGACCGGCTCTCGCCCCCCGCTGGCGCGACCGGACGTAGCGCTGCGCCGCCGGCGGCGGCGGGATCGTTCACCCGCGCCCCGTAGGGTGGCCGCCCGTGACACCCGTCGAAGCCGACTCCCCCCTGCTCGTCGTCCTGCGCACCCTGCTCGCGCTCGCCGTCGTGTTCGTGCTGCTCACGACCACGGGCTGGACGACGATCAGCCACCGCCCCGTGCCCGGTCCGTCCCGCGCGGCCGCGCTCGCCGCCTGGGCGCGCGACCGGATCGACCACCGCCCCCTGCCGGGGCCGAACACACCCGCCGGGGGCATAGCCGCGTTCTTCGCCCGGATCGGCCCCGCGCGCGCGGCCGGGCTCGCGGAACGACATCCGCTCGTCGTCGGCAACCTCGACGGTGCCCCCACCGCCCTGCGCTACCGCGCCAACCGGATCACCCTCGGCCGCGCGCTCACCGTCGAACGGGACAGGGTCCACGACACCCGGCTCTCCCCCGAAGGGCTGCACGAGGCACAGCGCCGCCTCGACCGCTTCGTCTCGCTGATGCGGCCGGGCCGGCAGATCCTCGCCTTCGACCCGACCGGTACGGGGCGCACCGCCGAGGTCCTCGGGGACCTGACGCGGGCCCGGCACGTCTCGGTGATCGTGCCCGGTGTCGACACCAACCTCCTCACCTTCCAGAAGACCCACCGCCGGTACGGGGCTCCCGCCGGCATGGCGGAATCCCTCTACCGCGCCGAGCGGCAGGCCTCTCCCGGTGCCCGGGTCGCCGTGATCGCCTGGGCGGACTACACCGCGCCCGCCGGGGTCGGAGTCGACGCCATGACCGGCCGGCTCGCCGAGGCAGGCGCCGCGCGGCTCGTCCGGCTGACCGAGGCGCTGCCGGGCGACGCGCGCGTGGCGCTGTTCTGCCACAGCTACGGCTCCGTGCTCTGCGGGGTCGCCGCGCCCCGGCTGCCCGCCCGGGTGACGGACCTGGCGGTGGCCGGAAGCCCCGGGATGCGGGTCGAGCGGGCGACGGAACTCCGTACCCCCGCGCGCGTGTGGGCGATGCGGGACGCCGACGACTGGATCGCCGACGTGCCGCACCTGGAGGTGGGCGGGGTCGGGCACGGAGCCGATCCGGTGGCCCCGGAGTTCGGCGCCCGGCTGCTCTCGGCGCGCGGTGCCATCGGCCACAGTGGCTATTTCGAGCCGGGCACCGAGAGTCTCGGCAACTTCGCCGCGATAGGGGTCGGCTCCTACGGGCAGCTGGTCTGCGCACCTGCCGACAACGCCTGCCACGGGGGAATATCCGGTACGGAAGGGCCCTGACGCGCGTAGATCACGTAATTTCGGGACCTTTCACGGGGGCGACGCACGGGCACACGCCGCTTACGATGAGGCGTATGGGTGATGTGCTGGCCGGAATTCATGCCACCTGGGAGTTCGAGAGTGACGCCCTCGTCATCCGCTTCGACCGGGGGAACCGTGCGCCGAGACTCTTCGGTGTGCTGCGCGAACGACGTGTACCGCACGAGGCGCTGGCGTCCGTGACGCTCTCGCCCGGCAAGCGGGGCACCGTCGTGCTGCACGCCGTGCCGAGACCGGGCGCCGATCCGCTGATGGAGGCGGCCGCGGGGCAGCTGTCGGAGGCCTGCGATCCGTATCGCCTGGTGCTGCCTGCGGACCGGGAGACGCTCGCCGAGTACTACCGGGACGAGCTGCGGGCCGTCCTCGGGCCCGGGACGGCGGGGGCGTACGCAGACGACCCCGCGGACGGGGGCGACGTGACGCCCGCCGACCGCTTCCTCGTGGCGCCGCCGCAGGGTCCGCAGTCCTTCAAGGCGTACGACGGGAAGGCGAGCTTCGACGGGCAGTCGGAGGTCTCGTTCCGCTGGTCCTGGACGGGAGCGTCCTCCGAGAAGTGGAAGGCGGGTGACCAGTTCTTCCACGTACGGGATCTCTGCGGGGTCGAGTGGCGCTCGCCCGACGTCCTGGACGGGCATCTGCGGCTGGTTCCCCGGGGCGGCGAACCCCGCGCGACCCAGCCGGACCATGATCCCGCCTCCGTCGTGTTCGGCCTCGGCTACGGGCCGGTGCACCTGTCCCTCCCCTTCGCGGCGGCGGTCCTCGCGGCGATCAGGACCTCGGACCGCGTCCCGGCCCGCACGGCCGCCGCTCCCGGCGCGGTCGCTGAAAGGATTCGGCACCTGGGTGAACTGCACCAGGCGGGGCTGGTGACGGACGAGGAGTTCTCGGCGAAGAAGGCGGAACTCCTCGCGGAGCTGTAGCCGGAGCAGAACCCCGCGGGACCCACGGAACCCCGCGGACCCAAGGAACCCCACGAGACCCCACGTCATACCCAGGTATCAGGGCAGAGCCCGGTCCCCGGTATGACGTCGGGGGCCGGGCCCGCTGCCTACCCTGAGCTGGTCATGGCTACCGAACCGCGGCACGAGCCGCCCACCCCCACCCTGCGGCAGCTCAGCACCCGGACACGCGAGATGTTCCAGGGGCTCGGGACCGCGCTCACCACACCCACCACCCCGGGAGCGCCGCTTTTCGCCGACGCCGCATCGCGGTGGGTGCGCCTGCTGCCGTACGCCGTCGCACTCGCGTTCGTCGCGTCGCTGCTCCCCTCCACGGTCCAGCTCCTCGCCGGGGACTACGGCGTCAACGGCGCGCTCGCCGGGGCCATCGGCACCGCCCAGACCGCGCCGCTGCTGCTCGCCGTCTCCCGTCCGCTCCAGGCCTGGTGGATCATCTTCGCCGCCGACGTGCTCGGCGCGGTCGCGCTGCTCGCCGCCGACGGACCGCGCGCCGAGCTCTGGCCCTGGACCCCGCCGATCGTCGTCGGCTACTGCGCGCTGATGATCGCGCTGGGGCTGCGCGAGTCCCGCCGGGCCCTGTTCGGGGTGTGGCTGGCGACGGGCGTCGCCGGGTACGTCCTGGAGATCTTCCGGCCGGCCGGGTACACCAGCGTCCACACCCTCCTCGTCGTCCTCAGCGGAGTGCTGCTCCTCCTCACATCGGCGGTACGCGCGCGGGGCGACGCCCAGCGGCGGCTCGTCGAGCAGGAGACCATCAGCGAGGCCGAGCGGTCCCGTCGCACGCTCCTGGAGGAGCGGGCCAGGATCGCGCGCGAGCTGCACGACGTGGTGGCCCACCACATGTCCGTGATCACCGTGCAGGCCGACTCGGCCCCGTACCGCATCCCCGGTCTCCCGGATGCGGCACGCGAGGAGTTCACCTCGATCGCGTCGAGCGCGCGCGAGTCGCTGGCCGAGATGCGACGGCTGCTGTCGGTGCTGCGCAGTGACGGCAGCGAGGGCGAACGGGCCCCGCAGCCGGGCCTCGACCGGGTCCAGCAGCTCGTCGAGGCCACCGTCCGGGCCGGGGTGCCGGCCGAGCTGCGGCTCGCCGCGGACCTCGGCGACGTCCCGCAGGCGGTGGACCTGTCCGCGTACCGGATCGTGCAGGAGGCCCTCGCGAACATCGTCCGGCACGCACCGGGGGCGTCGACCCGGGTGTCGATCCGGGCCGGCGGCGGCTGGCTGACGGTCCTCGTCGTCAACGGGCCCTCGACGGAGGCGGATTCCGCGGTGGAACGCGGCGCGTCCGGCACCGGGCACGGACTCGTCGGCATGCGGGAACGCGTACGGTTGACGGGTGGCTCGCTCGACACCGGGCCGCTGCCGGACGGCGGCTTCCGGGTCGCCGCGCGGCTGCCGCTGACCCCGGACCCGGCGCCCGCCGCGGTGGCACCGCCGGCCGGGGCCCCGGCCACGTCTCCGACTCCGCCCCCGACCGTCAAGGACTCCGAGTGACCATCCGCGTGATCATCGTCGACGACCAGGCCATGGTGCGGGCCGGATTCGCCGCGCTGCTCGCCGCGCAGCCCGACATCGACGTGGTGGGCGAGGCCCCGGACGGGCGGCAGGGCATCGACGTGGCGCGCTCGACCCACCCGGACGTGGTCCTGATGGACGTCCGGATGCCGGAGCTGGACGGGCTCGCCGCCGCCCGGGAGATCCTCCATCCGCCGACGGGGGTCACCCACCGGCCGAAGGTCCTCATGCTGACCACCTTCGACGTGGACGACTACGTGTACGAGGCGCTGCGCGCCGGCGCGTCCGGCTTCCTCCTGAAGGACGCGCCCCCGGCGGACCTGATCGCGGCGGTACGGGTGGTGGCGGCGGGCGAGGCCCTGCTCGCCCCGTCCGTGACGCGACGGCTCATCGCCGACTTCGCCGCCTCCCGGCCCGCGCCGCGCAAGGACACCACGGCGCTGCGTCTGAACGGGCTCACCCCGCGCGAGACCGAGGTCCTCGAACTCATCGCCCGCGGCCTGTCCAACCAGGAGATCGCGGATCATCTGGTCCTCGCCGAACAGACGGTGAAGACCCACATCGGCCGGGTCCTCGCCAAACTGGACCTGCGCGACCGGGCGCAGGCCGTGGTCTTCGCGTACGAGTCGGGGCTCGTGACCCCGGGCGCCTCCTGACGTCCCGGTAGCCGCCCCCCGGGGGAAAACCCCACCCCCTACCTGGTGTTGCCTGCTCCTCCACCCCCTACCCCGGTATCAAAGGGGAGTTGGCTCTCCGGTGTGACGTGCCGTCACCCGTCGTCTTCCTACCTTCCTCTCGCCAGCGAACGAGCGAGTACCGGAGAGGGAGGGCGACCCCATGCGCCGTATTTCGAGGACCCTGATCACCGCGGCCCTGGTGACCGCCGTGGTCGGCGGCACGGCCGGCTGGGCGTCCGGTGACAGCCAGGAGGCCGTCACGGGGGCGCCGGTCGGGACGGCGGAGTGGCGGGCCGCCGGGCTGCCGGACCCGGAGCGGATGGACCCGGCCGGAGTGGCCCGGTTCTTCGCCGGCCTGAGCCCCGTACGGCAGCGGGAGCTGGCCCGGACGCATCCCACGGTCGTCGGGAACCTCGACGGAGCGCCTCTGGAACTGCGGTACGAGGCCAACTCCCGCACCACGCGAGGGGCGTTCGGCGGGGCGCGGGTCCTCGCCCACGACACGCGCGGCCGGGGCCAG
This sequence comes from Streptomyces sp. NBC_00691, assembly GCF_036226665.1. Classification (NCBI taxonomy): domain Bacteria; kingdom Bacillati; phylum Actinomycetota; class Actinomycetes; order Kitasatosporales; family Streptomycetaceae; genus Streptomyces; species Streptomyces sp. NBC_00691. Next base: position 2,631,500 of record NZ_CP109007.1, read on the forward strand.
GTGGCCCTGGTGTACGGGGATCTGGCGCGGGCCGAGCACGTCGCCGTGATCGTGCCCGGCTCCGACATCGACGCGGACCACGTGCGGCCGCTCACCGACATGGCGGCCTCGCTGCGGCGGGCCACCGGCGGGCGGACGGCGGTCGTCGCCTGGGCCGGGTACACCACCCCGGTCGGCGTCGGTCTGGACGCGGCCACCGGACGGCTCGCCGAGGCCGGGGCGGACCGCCTCACCCGCTTCGTGGACGGTCTCGCGGCCGTGGGGACGCCCGCGCCGACCCTGTTCTGTCACAGCTACGGCTCCGTGGTCTGCGGACTCGCCGCCCACGGTCTGAAGGCCAAGGACCTGGTGGTCTTCGGCTCCCCCGGGATGCGTGCCGGGAACGTGAACGAACTCGGCACCTCCGCACGCGTCTGGGCGGCGAAGGATCCCACCGACTGGATCGACCGGATCCCGAACGTCGAGGTCGGGGACCTCGGACACGGCACCGACCCCGCCGACCCGGCGTTCGGGGCCCGCCGGATCGCGGCCGACGACGCGCGCGGCCACGGCGGCTACTTCGCGCCGGGCACCTCCTCGCTGCGTACCTTCGCCGCGATCGCCGACGGCACCGTCCGCACCGCCGACGACCTCCGCACCACGGACGCCTCCGTCCGTGCCGCCGCCGGCGCCGAGGGAGACGTCCGATGAGCGCCCTCGCGACCATGGCCCGCCGCACGGCCCGGAAGATCGAGTCGGGCACCCCCGCCCACCGCGACCGGGCGATCGACGGGCTGCGCGCCCTGGCCCTGCTGGCCGTGCCCACCGGGCACTGGCTGCTCGGCGGCTTCACGCTCTCCTCCGACGGTGCCCTTCACAACGCCAGCCCGCTGGGCACTTTCGCGGGGCTCGCGCCCGTCAGCTGGGTCCTCCAGATGCTGGGGATCTTCTTCCTGGTCGGCGGCTACGCCTCCGTCCTCTCGTACCGGCGCGGGAAGGGCTCCACGCGCGCGTGGCTCGGTGGCCGGCTCGCGCGGCTCGGCCGCCCGGTCCTCGGTGTCACCGCCGTCTGGGCGGCGCTGCTGCCCGTCCTGCACTTCGGGTTCGAGGTGCCCGTGGACACCCTGCGGACCGCGTCCACGCTGGTGATCCAGCCGCTGTGGTTCGTCGGCGTGTACACGGTGGTCACCGCGCTCACCCCGCTGTGCGTGCGGGCGGCCCGCCGCCTCGGGGTGTGGGCCGCGGCCCCGCTGCTCGGCTCGGTGGCCGTCGTCGACTTCCTGCGGTACGGCCCGTACGCCGACGCCGTGCCGTCCTGGCTCAGCCTCCTCAACATCCTGCCGGGCTGGCTCTTCGCGTATCAGCTGGGGGTCTCCTGGGGCGAGGGCCGGGTCACCCGGCGGCACGCCTGGTGGCTGCTGCTCGGCGGGGCCGCGCTCTTCGCCGCCCTGCTGCTCGCCTTCGGCTACCCGGCCTCGATGGTCGGCGTCCCCGGCGAGGCCCGCACCAACTCCCACCCGCCGTCGCTGCTCGTCCTCGCCCTGGCCGCCGCGCAGAGCGGCGCCGCGATCCTGCTCAGGGACCGGCTCGGCAAGCTCCTGAGGCGGCCCGCGCTGTGGGCGCCGGTCGTGGTCGTCAACCTCTCGGCGATGACGATCCTCTGCTGGCACCAGACGGCGATGCTCACGGCGGCGGTCCCCGCCTCGTACCTCGGCGAGGTCCCGGGCCTGGTCGGCGCGCCGGACTCGGTCGGCTGGATCCTCGCCCGGCTGGCGTGGATGCCGGTCTTCGCCGGACTGCTCGTCCTGATCGGCCGGTACACCCGGTCCTTCGAGTCCCCGTGGACGACCACCGGCCCGACCCGCCGCGCCCTCGCGGGCCTCCTCGCGGCAGGCTTCGCGGTCTTCGCGCTGGGGCTGGCGTGACGCGCGCCCCAGGGGCGCGCGTCACGCCGAGTCCCTCACGCCTCGCGCGACACCGCCGTGAAGCGCATGTCCGTGTAGCGGTCGCCCGCCACCAGGCCTGCGATCGGCTCCAGTTCGGCGAGTTCGGGCGCGGTGAGGGTGATGCGGGTGGCGGCGGCGTTCTCCTGCAGGCGGGAGCGCTTGCGGGTGCCGGGGATCGGGACGACCGTCAGGCCGTGCACGGAGGCCCGCTGCTGGACCCAGGCGAGGGCGATCTGCGCCGGGGTCGCGCCGTGTGCGGCGGCGATCTTGCGGACCGGGTCGAGCAGGGCGGCGTTCCGCTCCGCGTTCTCGCCGGTGAACCGGGGCTGGTTCCGGCGGAAGTCGCCGCCCGTCAGGTCCTTGGTGGCGTCGGCGAAGGATCCGGTGAGGAAGCCGCGGCCGAGCGGGGAGTAGGGCACGACGGTGACGCCGAGTTCGGCGGCGACGGCGACGGCGCTGCGCTCCACGTCCCGGGAGAAGAGCGACCACTCGGACTGGAGGGCGGCGATCGGGTGGACGGCGTGGGCCTCGCGCAGTTCGGGCCCGGTGACCTCGCTGAGGCCGAGGTGCTTGACCTTGCCCTCCCGGACGAGTTCGGCCATCGTGCCGACGGACTCGGCGAGCGGGACCTCCGGGTCGCGGCGGTGCATGTAGTAGAGGTCGATGGTCTCGATGCCGAGGCGGCTCAGGCTGCCCTCGACGGCGGTCCTGATGTACGCGGGGTCGTTGCGGATGCCCCGGTAGGCGGGGTCGTCGGCGCGGCGCTCGAGTGCGAACTTGGTGGCGAGGGTGACCTCGTCGCGGTGGGCGGCGAGGAACGGGGCGAGGAACCGCTCGTTGGCGCCGTTGCCGTAGGCGTCGGCGGTGTCGATCAGGGTGACGCCGGCCTCCAGGGCCGCGTCGAGGGTGTCGCGGGCGGCCGCCTCGTCGGTGTCGCCGTAGAACTCGCTGATGCCCATGGCGCCGAAGCCCTGGACGCCGATCCCGGGTCCGTCCTGGCCGCCGAGCCGTACGGTGTCGATCCTGGTCACGCTGGTCATGAAGGTGTGCCTCCGCATGCGGTCCCGTAATGGCTGATCTTGATGTCGAGCACGGCGAGCGTGTCCTGGAGTTCGGTGATCCGGGAGAGCACGTCGCGCCTGGTGGTCTCCAGGAGCTCCCGGCGCTCGTCGCGGGTGTGGTCCCCCTCGCGGACGAGCTCCGCGTACCGGACCATGTCGGCGACCGGCATTCCGGTCAGCCGCAGCTTGCCGACGAAGGCGAGCCAGCCCAGGTCCCGCTCGGTGAATCGGCGCTGTCCGGTGTGCGAGCGGTCCACGTGCGACATGAGGCCGATCCGCTCGTACCAGCGCAGGGTGTGGGCCGAGAGTCCGGTCAGGGCCGCGACCTCGCTGATCGTGTAGTGGGCCCGGGGGATCCGGGTGCCGCTCGTGCCGGTGCTCGTACTCGTGCCGGTGGTCGTGCTCGTGGTCGTGCTCGTGCTCGCCATCACGCTCATGACCCCCACGCTAAAACGTTTGAGTGCACTCCAAGCAAGTAGGCTCGGCCCCATGGAGAGCAGCGTGCCGAGCCTGGCGTCGATCGAGAACTGGCCCGTCCCCACCGCGGCGGCCGCCGTGGTCCGCGCGGACGGCACCCTGGCCGGGTCGTACGGCCCCACCGGGCAGCGATTCCCGCTCGCCTCCGTCACCAAGCCGCTCGCGGCGTACGCCGTCCTCGTCGCGTACGAGGAGGGGGCGATCGACCTCGACGAGCCGGCCGGGCCGGAGGGCGCGACCGTACGGCATCTCCTCGCCCACACCTCGGGGCTCGCCTTCGACGAGAACCGGGTCATGGCCGCGCCGGGCACCCGCCGGATCTACTCCAACACCGGTTTCGAGGCCCTCGGCGACCATCTCGCCAAGGCGACGGACATCCCCTTCGCCGAGTATCTGCACCAGGCGGTCCTGGAGCCGCTGGGCATGACGTCGACGACCCTCGAGGGCTCACCCGCGAAGGACGGCGTGTCGACCGTGGACGACCTGGTGCGGTTCGCCGCCGAGGTGCAGGCGCCGCGGCTGCTCGACCCGCGCACGGTCCTGGACGCGATGACCGTCGCGTATCCCGGTCTGACCGGCATCCTGCCCGGCTACGGGCATCAGCGGCCCAACGACTGGGGGCTCGGCTTCGAGATCCGCGACGGCAAGTCCCCGCACTGGACGGGCGCCCAGTCCTCGCCGCGTACCTTCGGGCACTTCGGGCAGTCCGGCACGTTCCTGTGGATCGACCCGGACGCGCGTGCCGCGTGCGTGGCGCTGACCGACCGCCCCTTCGGGGCGTGGGCGGTGGAGGCGTGGCCGCCGTTCACCGACGCGGTCCTCGCCGATCTGCGTTCCGCCTGAGCCGCGGCTACATGTCGCAGCGGGCGGTGGGCAGGGTGCCGTCCGGGCCGCTGAGCGACACGTCGACCAGGCCGGCGGGGTGTTCCGCGTAGGCGGTCGTGCAGACCAGCTGGCGGACGCCCGTCTCCGACAGCCGTTTGACGGGGAAGGGCGTCCGGATCCAGATCAGCCGGCGCGCCGGGGTCCCCGACGAGGCGTTCCCCTCCGAGGCCTGCAGCATGGTCGGGGTCTTCCGCAGACTGCCGGGCAGGGCGGTGGTGATGCCGGCCGCGGCCTCGTTCGGCCTGGGTCCGGCGAGGAGCATGGCGAGGATCTTGTCGGTGACGATCCCGCCGCGGCTCAGGTCCTCCCGGGACATCTCGTAGTCCGGACCGAACACCTCCGAGGGGGTGCCCTCTCCCGAGCCCTCCGAGGAGGTCCCCGGGTACGACCGGCCGAGATCGCGGGCCACCGGCATCGACCGGCCGTCGGGGCCGACGAAGTAGAGCACGATCCGGTCGACGGGGATCGGCTGGACATGGACCGTCGCCGCCCCGCCCGCCTCGACGACGTCGCTCTTCCGTATGCCGCAGCCGGCCAGCGCGACCGGCGCCAGCAGGGCGAGCAGGGCGGCGGCCGCGGTACGGCGCCGCGCGGCTCCGCCCGTCCGGCGACGGGATGTGACGGTGGCCCGGCCGCCGTTCACAGCGGCATCCGCACCGTGAAGACCGCCCCGCCGTCGGGGTCGTTGGCGGCCGTGACGGTGCCTCCGTGGAGCCGTACGTTCTCCAGGGTGATCGCGAGCCCGAGGCCGCTGCCCGCCGAACGGGTACGGGCCTGGTCCGCCTTGTAGAAGCGGTCGAACACATGCGGCAGGACGTCCGGGTGGATGCCGGGACCCCGGTCGGCGACCTCCGTCACCAGCCGGTCCTCCTCCGCCCACAGCCGGACCGTCACCGGCGCCCCGCCGTGCCGCAGAGCGTTCCCCACGAGGTTGGCGACGACGACGTCGAAGCGGCGCGGGTCGAGCCGGGCCCTGATCCCCTCCGCGAGGTACGGGACCACCTGCGCCGGATCGGTCCAGTGCCGGTGCTGGAGGGTCTTGCGGACGCAGTCGGCGGCGTCCACCTCGTCGGTGTGCAGCTCGGCGGCGCGGGCGTCGAAGCGGGAGATCTCCATGAGGTCTTCGACGAGCACGGCGAGCTTGCCGGTTTCGGCACTGATCAGGCGGACGGCGCGGGCGGTGTCGCTGTCGAGGCTCCCGGCGTCCTCGTCGAGGACCTCGGTGACGGCGAGCATCCCGGCGAGCGGGGTACGGAGTTCGTGCGAGACGTCGGAGGCGAAGCGGCGGGCGCGGGCCTCGGCGTTGCGGAGTTCCGCGACGGAACGTTCCAGCTCGGCGGCGGACTCGTTGAACGTCCGCGCGAGGTCGGCGAGTTCGTCGCTGCCCTCGGCGTGGATACGGGTGTCGAGCCGGCCTCGGCCCATGCTGTGGGCCGCGTGGCGGAGCTCCCGTACGGGCCGCAGCACGCCGCGCGCGGCGATCAGGGCGGGGATCAGGGCGATGGCGAGCGCGGGCAGGGCGCCGTCGCGCGCGGCCGTGACCATCGCCTCGATGTTCGCCTCCTCCTCGTCGAGTTCCATGACGGCATAGAACACGAGACCGGTGCGCTGCGGCGGGCCCTCGGCCGAACGGGCCAGGAAGACGGCGGGAACGGCGATCGTCAGGTACGGCGTGCCGTTCTTGACCACCCGCTGGAAGCTGCCGTGCGGGACGGCCTCGTCGTCGGCGGCGCGGGCCCGCAGCTCCGGCGTGATGACGGACGAGGAGGGCCGGTCGGTGGAGGAGACCCGGAGGGTGCCGTACTCGGCGTAGACCCGCCAGGTGCGGGGCTTGCCCTGGCGGGCGATCTGCATGAGCGAGTCCCGCAGCATGGCGGGTTCGACGGGCAGGCTGACGCCGAGGCCTTCGACCTGCTCGCGGAAGGCGGAGACGGCGGTGTCCTGGGTCTGTTCCAGGATGGCGTTGCGGGCGGCGCGGTAGGTGAGGGCGGCGGTGGTGCCGCAGCCGACCATGGCGACGAGCAGGAAGGCGAGGACGAGCCGGGTGCGGAGCCCGAAGGGGTGCGGCCGCAGGCGGGGGCTCCGGCCCCCGCTCCGGGACGCGCGCCCCCGCCGGGACGTCCCGTGACCGTCGTGGTCGGCGCGTCCCCCGTGTCCACCCTGACCGTCGTGCCCCCCGTGTCCCCCGTACCCTCCGTGTCCCTCGTGCCCGGTGTCCTCGTCCGGGGTGACGCAGGCCTTCACAACGGCCCGAGCGGACCGAAGCGGTAGCCGAAGCCGCGCAGGGTCTGGATGTAGCGGGGTTCCCCCGGGGTGTCCTCGATCTTGTTCCGCAGTCGGCGGACGCAGGCGTCGACCAGCCGGGCGTCCCCGTGGTAGCTGTGCTCCCAGACGTGTTCGAGGAGCTGCTGCCGGCTGAACACCTGCTCGGGCGCGGCCGTGAGATGGAGCAGCAGTTTCAGCTCGGAGGGTGCGAGGGCGATCCGCTCGCCGGCCTTGGCGACGGTGAGACCGGCCCGGTCGACGGCCAGGTCCCCGTGGAACTCGACGGCGGCCCGGCCGCCGGCCGGCTCCTCGATACGGCGCAGGACGGCCCGGATCCGCGCCTCGATGACCTCGGTACGGGCGGGCTTGACGATGTAGTCGTCGGCGCCGGCCTCCAGACCGATGACGACGTCGAAGTCGTCCCCGCGGGCGGTCAGCATGATGATCGGCAGCTGGCTGCTCTCGCGGACCCGGCGGCAGACCTGGACGCCGTTGATGCCCGGCAGCATGAGGTCGAGCAGCAGCAGATCCGGCCGGAACTCCGCGAGCGCGTCGAGCCCGGCCTCCCCGGTGGCGGCGGTGCGCACCTCGTGCCCGCGGCGGCGGAGCCCGAGCTCGACGCCTTCACGGACGGAGGGGTCGTCTTCTATCAGGAGCACGCGGGGCATCTGTGAAGTATCCAAGGTCGAAGGGTCCCTCCAGCCGGAGGGGGATGGCTCAGGTGCGGTGGGCGAGGCCGCGCAGCCGGCCGCCGGCGGCCGACACGAGGGCCTGGACCTCGGTGAGCCGCAGGGGCCCGGCGAGGACGGCGAAGACCGTGAGGACGGTCAGCGCCCCGGCGATCCCCGAGGGCAGGGCGCCGGCCGGCCCGGTGAGGTCGGCGATCAGGAGTCCGTAGCCCGCGGCGGGCACGGCGGCGGCCAGCAGCCGCGCGAGCGCGGGGACGGAGCCGCCGGAGGCGGGACCGCCCGCTCCCCCCGACGCCGGGGCGCTCCCCTTGAGCCGCCTCCTCAGCACGTACGCCGTGAGGCCCCAGCCCGCCCAGAGTGCGAGCGAGTAGCCGGCGGCCATGCCGGTGACGGCCCACCGGGTGGGCAGGTGGTGGTACGCGGCGAACGACAGCCCCGCGTTGAGCCCGGCGATCACCAGGTTGAGCAGGAACGGGGTGCGGGTGTCCCGCAGCGCGTAGAAGGCGCGGTTGCAGACGTACTGCCCGGAGAGGGCGACGAGTCCGGGCGCGAAGGCCATCAGGATCCAGGACATCGCGCGGATGTCGTCGTCGCTGGTCGCCCCGTACCGGAAGACGACCGTCATCAGCGGGACGGCGAGCGCGAGGAGGGCGCAGGCCGCCGGGACGACCGCGGCCTGGCTGGTCCGCAGGGCGTACGAGACGTCCCGGCGGACCCCCGCGAGGTCGCCGTCGGCGGCAGCGGCGCTCATCCGGGGCAGCAGCGCGGTGACGAGGGAGACCGTGATGATGCCGTGCGGGACGGACCACAGCAGATAGGCGTTGTTGTACGCGGCGAGACCGCCGCCGCTGACGGTGCCGCCGGCCGAGGTGGCGAGCAGGGTGGTCACCCAGTACGCGCCTTGGTTGGTGAGGACCAGCAGGACCAGCCAGCCCGCCGAGCGCAGCGGGGTGGCGAGGCCGCTGCCGCGCCAGTCGAAGCGGGGCCGCCAGCGGAAGCGGGCGGCGCGCAGCGAGGGCACGAGGGCGAGGGCCTGGAGCACGATGCCGGCGGTGGTGCCCCAGCCGAGCAGCGCGGTCTCCCCGGGGGTGAGGGAGCCACCGTCGCCGACCACGAGGAACAGGGCGAAGACGGAGACGACGACCACGTTGTTGAGGACGGGCGTCCACATCATGGCGCCGAAGCGGCCCCGCGCGTTGAGGACCTGCCCGAGCAGGGTGAACAGGCCGAGGAAGAAGATCTGCGGCAGGCACGCGCGCGCGAAGGCGAGGGTCGTCTCCCGCTGCTCGCCGGTGTAGTCGGTGTACGTGTCGACGATCAGGGGCGCGGCGAGGACCGCGCCGGCCGTGAGGGCGACGAGGGCGAGCGCGCAGAGGGTGAGCAGCCGGTCCGTGTAGGCGACTCCGCCGTCCTCGTGCTCCTTGGCGGCCTTGACCAGCTCGGGGACGAAGACGGCGTTGAGGGCGCCGCCGAGCAGGAGCGTGTAGATGATGGTGGGGACGGTGTTGCCGACCGCGTAGCCGTCGGCGACGGCGGCCGCACCGAGCGCCGCGGCGACGACGGCGGCGCGGACGAAGCCGGTGGCCCGGGAGACGAGCGAGCCGGCGGCCATGACCGCGCCGCTGCGCAGCGCGGACGGCTTGGCCTTCGCCCGGCCCCTGCCGGGCCTCTCCGCGGTGAGCGTGGCCGTCATCGGCGGGCCATGTACGCCTGGAAGGCGCGGAACAGCGCGTGGTTGGTCGTGCCCTGCATCGGTGTCTCCCACTCCCCCAGCGTCTCGACGACCTGTCCGCCCGTGCCGAGCTTCCAGCGGAGCAGTCCGTGGGCACGGTCGCCCGGGTCGAGGGTGGAGGGTACCCCGCGCAGGTCGTAGACGGCGGCGCCGAGGGCGTGGGCGTCGAGCATCATGCGCCACTGGAGGGCGTTGGAGGGGCGGACCTCGCGACGGTGGTCGGCGGAGGCCCCGGTCTGGTACCAGACGCGTCCGCCCACGGCGACCATGGTGTGGGCGGCGAGGATCTCGCCCTCGTGGCGGGCCAGGTAGAGCTTCATCCGGCCGGGGTGCTCGGCGTTGAGGACGGCGTACTGGCGCTCGTAGTAGGCGAGGGAGCGGCCGAGCCGGAAGCCGTCGCGCTCCTCGGTGATGCGGAGCAGCCGGTAGAACTCGGGGAGGTCGGCGGCGGATCCGACGGTGATCTCGACCCCGGACTTGCGGGCCTTGCGGACGTTGCGCCGCCATTCCTGGTTGAGGCCGGTCCACAGGTCGTCGGGGGTGCGGCCGGTGAGCGGCACCTGGAAGACGTGCCGGGGCTGGGCGTCGGCGCCGTCCTCCGACTCCCCGCCGCAGCGGCGCCAGCCCCGTGCGCGGAGGCGTTCGGAGACGGCGGTCCCCAGCGGGTCGACCTCGTCGGCGAGGACGTCGGAGAGCCGGCGGCCGGGGCCGGCGGCGGCCTTGACGGTGGCGGCGTTCCACCGCCGGTAGGCGGGCCCTGGGCCGATGCGTACGGCGAAGGCGCCGCAGGAGCGGAGGTGGCCGAGGAGCGGGGAGAGCCAGCTGTCGATGTCGGGGTCGGCCCAGTCGGCGACGGGGCCTTCGGGCAGGTAGGCGAAGTACTTGCGGGTGCCGGGGAACGGCCGCAGGAGGACGAGGGCGACGCCGGTCAGTTCACCGGACTCCGTTCCCCAGCCGACCAGTTGGTGCTGCCAGCCGTCCTTCACCTGGGCCCAGGCAGGGACCTGGAGGAAGCTGGGCCCGTCCGCACCGGAGCGGGACGCGAGGAAGGCGCGGTAGACCTCGGGGGTCACCTGGCCGAGCCGCAGGGCGCGGCGCTCGGTGGGTGCGGCCGTCACGAGCAGGGCTGACACAACGGAAGCCTCCTTGTTCCGCCCCTCGGTGGTGGGGCGCACAGCAGGCTCACAGCCGAATTCGACGGAGTCGCGCGCCATATGTGACCGGACGATGACCGTTCTGCCTCAGCCCTTGTCATACGGACCCCGGGCCCTCCGCGCGGCGCGGGGAGCGACCTACAGTCCGAAACATCCCACTCGCTCCTCGTCCCAGCGGAGGTCTCCCGTGCTGCGCATACGCACTCCCCGTCCCGTTCTCGCGGCAGTCGCGCTGAGCGTCTCCCTGACGGCCTGTACGGCTCAGGCGGCGAGCGGACCGGCGGGGACGGACGCCGGGGACCCTGCGAAGTCTCGGCCGGCGAAGGTGACGGTCGTGGACCCGGCGGCCGGTGTCCCGGTGACGGTGACCGCGACGGGCGGCACGATCTCCGAGGTGAAGGTCGTGGACGCGGACGGCGGTTCGCTCGCGGGGCGCGCGGCGGCGGGCGGCGCCCGCTGGGTCTCGGACCGCAAGGCGGCGCCGGGCACGCAGTACACCGTGGAGGTCACCTCGCGTACGGCCGACGGCAAGGAGTCGACGACCAGGTCCTCCTTCCGTACGGCCGCGGCGGACAAGGTCAACAAGCTGACCCTCGCGCCCGGCAAGAACACGACCGTCGGCATCGGCCACCCCGTCTCGATCGTCTTCGACCTGCCGGTGACGAAGAAGGCGGACGTCGAGAAGCAGCTCAAGGTGACCACCTCGAACGCGACCGAGGGGTCCTGGGGCTGGGTCAAGGACTACTCCGGCCGCGACAGGGCGGACTGGCGCCCCCGTACGTACTGGAAGCCCGGCACGAAGGTCACCCTGGAAGCGGACCTGAACGGCACGGACTCGGGCGGCGGTTGGTTCGTACGGGACTACCGCACCGGCTTCACGGTCGGCTCCGCGCAGATCGTCAAGGTCGACCTGGACCGTCATCGGCTGACCCTGGACAAGGACGGGCGGACGGTCCGTACGATCCCGGTCTCCGGCGGCACCCCGGGCGGCGACAAGCGGTCCTGGCGGGGCACCGCCGTGCTGATGGCGAAGGAGGGGACCATCAACATGAACTCGGAGACGGTCGGGCTCGGGGACGCGTACGACAAGGACGTCGACTACTCGATGCGGCTGACCTGGTCGGGCATGTACGCGCACGCGGCCCCGTGGAACGCGGCGTACTTCGGCAACGCCAACAAGAGCTCGGGCTGCATCGGCATGAGCGACGAGGACGCCGCGTCCTTCTACGGCGCGGTGAACGTCGGCGACCCCTTCGAGATCACCGGCAAGGACACCAAGGGAACGGTCGACGAGGGCAACGGCTACGGGGCGTGGAACGTGAGCTGGGAGCAGTGGAAGAAGAAGAGCGCCCTCGCCTGAAGGGCCGGCCCCGGGGCGTTCAGCCGAGGGCCTTGCGCCAGTCCCGCATCTCCCAGATCAGGACCTCCGCATCGGTCATGGCGTCGAGGGTGTGCCCCCGGGCGTCGGTGACACGGGCGGCGTCGCCGGGGTGCAGCGGCTCCCCGTCGAGCCCGACCGTGCCCCGTACGACATGGACGTACACGAAGTCGGCGGACGGCACGGGGACCCGCTCGCCCGCCACGGGACGGCGGACGTGCAGTCGCGCGTCCGCCTCCGGGAGGTCGTACGGCTCCGCGAGCCCTCGCACCACCTCGTACCCGGGCTCCCCGCCCGGAGACAGCGGCGCGAGCCACATCTGCACGAAGACGAGCGGCGCGCCGGCGTCGTTGCGTTCGACGTGCCGGACTCCTCCGGCTGCGCTCAGCCGCTGGAGGTCGCCGGGGCGGACCACCGTGGTGTGCCCCGCCGTGTCGTGGTGGGTGAGCTCCCCCTCGACGACCCAGGTGACGATCTCGGTGTGGCTGTGCGGATGCTCGTCGAAGCCCGCGCCGGGGGCGAGCCGCTCCTCGTTGCAGGCGAGCACGGCGCCGAAGCGGAGGTTGTCGGGGTCGTAGTGCGGCCCGAAGGACAGGGCGTGCCGGGTCTCGATCCCGGCGGCGGGATCCCCACCGGGATACCGCTCCCCCGAGCGCTGGATACGAATCACGGGTCCTACGGTAGTCCGGCCGTCACGGGTCCTACGGCAGTCCGGCCGCGGGCCACGGACCGGAGCGCGGGCCCGCCCCGCCCGGGACGCCCGCCGCGGGCCCCGGCCCGTCCGGCGGGCCCGCCCCGCCGGAACCGAACCCGCCCCGACCCCGCACACTGCCGTCCCGATAAGGCAGTCTTGTCCCCGTGCCAGAACCCACGAACGCCCCTCACCCGCACGCCGCGACCCTGAAGCGCCTCGAACAGTCCTCCGGGCGGCTCGCCGCCAACGCCATTGCCCGCATGGACGAGACGCTGCCGTGGTACCGGGCGATGCCGCCCGAGAACCGGTCGTGGATCGGTCTGGTCGCCCAGGCCGGTATCGCCGCGTTCACCGAGTGGTTCCGGCACCCGGAGACCCCGCAGGCCATCTCGACGGACGTCTTCGGCACCGCGCCCCGCGAGCTGACCCGCGCGATCACCCTGCGCCAGACCGTCGAGATGGTGCGCACCACCATCGAGGTCATGGAGACCGCGATCGAGGAGGTCGCCGCCCCCGGCGACGAGTCCATCCTCCGCGAGGCGCTCCTCGTCTACGCCCGGGAGATCGCCTTCGCGACCGCCCAGGTGTACGCGCAGGCCGCCGAGGCCCGGGGCGCCTGGGACGCGCGCCTGGAATCGCTCGTGGTCAACGCGGTCCTCTCCGGCGAGGCCGACGAGGGCGCGGTCTCGCGTGCCGCGGCGCTCGGCTGGAACTCCCCGGACCATGTCTGCGTGATCCTCGGCACGGCTCCCGACGGCGACAGCGAGCTGACCGTGGAGGCGATCCGCCGCGCGGCCCGGCACGCCAAGCTCCAGGTCCTCACGGGCGTCCTCGGCAACCGTCTGGTCGTCATCGCCGGCGGCAACGACAATCCACTGGCCGTGGCCAAGGCCCTGATCGGCCCGTACGCGGCGGGCCCGGTCGTCGCGGGCCCCGTCGTCCCCGACCTGCTGGCCGCCACGCGCTCCGCGCAGGCCGCCGCGGCGGGCCTCAAGGCCTGCTCGGCCTGGCAGGACGCCCCCCGGCCGGTCCTCGCGGACGATCTCCTGCCGGAGCGCGCCATCGCCTCCGACCCTTCGGCGCGCGAGCAGCTGGTGGAGGAGATCTACAGACCGCTGGAGGAAGCGGGTTCGGCGCTGCTCGAAACTCTCAGTGTCTATCTGGAGCAGGCCAGCAGCCTGGAAGGCGCGGCCCGCATGTTGTTCGTACACCCCAACACCGTGCGCTACCGGCTTCGACGTGTGACCGACGTCACCGGCTGGTCACCCTCTGATGTCCGTTCCGCGTTCACGCTGCGGATCGCGCTGATTCTCGGACGCTTGGCCGACGCAGATCCGCAGTCCTAGACTTTTGTCGAACACCAACAATTCCCCCGACGGTTCTTCGTCCCTGTCCCCACGGGCGCTCGAAGCCGTCCGCAAGAGAGAGTGTGAGGGTGCTCGTACTCGTCGCTCCCGGCCAAGGCGCCCAGACGCCCGGCTTCCTGACTCCCTGGCTCGAACTCCCCGGCGCCGCCGACCGCATCGCGGCCTGGTCGGACGCCATCGGGCTCGACCTCGCCCACTACGGCACGAAGGCGGACGCGGACGAGATCCGTGACACCGCCGTGGCCCAGCCGCTCCTCGTCGCCGCCGGCCTGCTGTCCGCCGCCGCCCTCGGTGACGGGACCTCCGCCGCGAAGGCCGCCGGCGCCGCCGGCGTCGTCGCCGGTCACAGCGTCGGCGAGTTCACCGCCGCCGCGTTCGCGGGCGTCCTCGACGACACCGCCGCGCTGCGCCTCGTCCGGACCCGCGGACTCGCGATGGCCGATGCCGCCGCGATCACCGAGACCGGCATGTCCGCGCTGCTCGGCGGCGACCCCGAGGTCACCGTCCCGCACCTGGAGAAGCTCGGTCTGACCGCGGCCAACGTGAACGGCGCGGGCCAGATCGTGGCCGCCGGCACCATGGAGCAGCTGGCCGCCCTGGAGGCGGACAAGCCCGAGGGTGTCCGCCGGGTCGTCGCGCTCAAGGTCGCCGGCGCCTTCCACACGCACCACATGGCCCCGGCCGTGGCGAAGCTGGAGGCGGCGGCCAAGGAGCTGTCCCCGGCCGTCCCCGCCGTCCGCTACGTCTCGAACAAGGACGGGCAGGTCGTCACCGACGGCGCCGAGATCGTGGCCCGCCTGGTCGGCCAGGTCGCGAACCCGGTCCGCTGGGACCTGTGCATGGAGACCTTCCAGGCGCTCGGCGCGACCGCCCTGATCGAGGTGTGCCCCGGCGGCACCCTGACCGGTATCGCCAAGCGCGCCCTGCCGGGTGTGTCCACGGTCGCGCTCAAGACTCCCGACGACCTCGACGCGGCCCGTACGCTCATCGCTGAGCACGCGGCCGTCTGACAAGGAGTGTCGAGAAGCATGTCGAAGATCAAGCCCAGCAAGGGCGCCCCGTACGCGCGGATCCTCGGTGTCGGCGGCTACCGCCCCACCCGGGTCGTGCCGAACGAGGTGATCCTCGAGAAGATCGACTCGTCCGACGAGTGGATCCGCTCGCGCTCCGGCATCTCCACCCGTCACTGGGCCTCCCCCGAGGAGACCGTCGCCGCCATGTCGGTGGAGGCCTCGGGCAAGGCCATCGCCGACGCCGGGATCAGCCCCGAGCAGATCGGCGGCGTGATCGTCTCCACGGTCTCGCACTTCAAGCAGACCCCGGCCGTCGCCACCGAGATCGCCGACAAGATCGGCGCCGGCAAGCCGGCCGCGTTCGACATCTCCGCCGGCTGCGCGGGCTTCGGCTACGGCCTGACGCTCGCCAAGGGCATGATCGTCGAGGGTTCCGCGGAGTACGTGCTCGTCATCGGCGTCGAGCGGCTCAGCGACCTGACGGACCTGGAGGACCGCGCGACGGCCTTCCTGTTCGGCGACGGCGCCGGCGCCGTGGTCGTCGGCCCCTCGGACGAGCCGCACATCGGCCCCACCGTCTGGGGTTCCGAGGGCGACAAGTCCGAGACGATCAAGCAGACGGTCCCGTGGAACGAGTTCCTCCCCCAAGCTCTCGGCTCCGCTCGAGCAGGGGGGACCCCCATGGGCGACGTCACCAAGCTTCCGCTCGACAGCAGCGGCGACATCAAGTTCCCCGCCATCACGCAGGAGGGTCAGGCGGTCTTCCGCTGGGCCGTCTTCGAGATGGCGAAGGTCGCCCAGCAGGCCCTGGACGCCGCCGGCATCTCGGCGGACGATCTGGACGTCTTCATCCCGCACCAGGCGAACATGCGGATCATCGACTCGATGGTGAAGACGCTGAAGCTCCCGGAGCACGTCACGGTCGCCCGTGACGTCGAGACCACCGGCAACACGTCCGCGGCCTCGATTCCGCTCGCCATGGAACGACTCCTGGCGACCGGCAAGGCGAAGAGCGGCGACACCGCGCTCATCATCGGCTTCGGGGCGGGTCTCGTCTTCGCCGCGACGGTCGTTACCCTCCCCTAGGCACTCCGGTTCTCCCGGAAGCCTTTTCACAAGTAATCACAAGAAGGAGCGCCACCATGGCCGCCACCCAGGACCAGATCGTCGAAGGCCTCGCCGAGATCGTCAACGAGATCGCCGGCATCCCGGTCGAGGACGTCCAGCTGGACAAGTCCTTCACCGACGACCTGGACGTCGACTCGCTCTCCATGGTCGAGGTCGTCGTCGCCGCCGAAGAGCGCTTCGACGTCAAGATCCCGGACGAGGACGTCAAGAACCTCAAGACGGTCGGCGACGCTGCCGACTACATCCTGAAGAACCAGGCCTGATTCGGCCCTCGCTGACTCGGTCCGCCACCCGGCGGTGGCGCCGTATTCCGACCATCACACACATGGAGAACGAATTCCTGTGAGCTCGACCAATCGCACCGTGGTCGTCACCGGTATCGGCGCAACCACACCGCTGGGTGGCGACTCCGCGTCGACCTGGGAAGGTCTTCTCGCGGGGCGCTCCGGCGTCAGGCCCCTGGAGGGCGAGCGCTTCGCCGAACTGCCCGTGCAGATCGCCGCGACCGCCGCCGTCGACCCCGGTGACGTCCTGCCCCGCCCGCTCGCCCGCAAGCTGGACCGCTCGGCGCAGTTCGCGCTGATCGCGGCCCGTGAGGCCTGGGCCGACGCGGGCTACACCGCCCCCGCCGGCGAGGACGCGTCCGTCACGCCCGAGCGGCTCGGGTCGGTCATCGCCTCCGGCATCGGTGGCGTAACGACTCTGCTCGACCAGTACGACGTGCTCAAGGAGAAGGGCGTTCGCCGCGTCTCCCCGCACACCGTGCCCATGCTCATGCCGAACAGCCCCTCCGCGAACGTGGGCCTGGAGGTGAACGCCCGGGCGGGCGTCCACACCCCGGTCTCCGCGTGCGCGTCGGGTGCCGAGGCGATCGGCTACGCCGTCGAGATGATCCGTACCGGCCGTGCCGACGTGGTCGTCGCCGGTGGTACCGAGGCCGCGATCCACCCGCTGCCGATCGCCGCCTTCGCCAACATGATGGCGATGTCCAAGAGCAACGACGAGCCGACGAAGGCCTCGCGTCCCTACGACACCGGCCGTGACGGCTTCGTGCTCGGCGAGGGCGCGGGCGTCGTGATCCTGGAGTCCGAGGAGCACGCGAAGGCGCGCGGCGCGCGCGTCTACTGCGAGGTCCTCGGCCAGGGCCTGTCGGCCGACAGCCACCACATCGCGCAGCCCGAGCCGACCGGCCGGGGCATCGCCGCCGCGATGCAGAACCTGCTCGACGCGACGGACCTCAAGCCGTCCGAGGTCGTCCACCTCAACGCGCACGCCACGTCGACGCCGCAGGGTGACGTCGCCGAGATCAAGGCGCTGCGGAAGGTCCTGGGCGACGACCTGGACCACGTCGCGATCTCCGCGACGAAGTCGATGACCGGCCACCTCCTCGGCGGTGCGGGCGGCATCGAGACCGTCGCGACGGTCCTGGCCCTCCACCACCGCCTGGCCCCGCCGACGATCAACGTCGACGAGCTGGACCCGGAGGTCGACGCGGACATCGTCCGCGACGAGCCCCGCGAGCTCCCGCAGGGCACGATCGCCGCGATCAACAACTCGTTCGGCTTCGGCGGCCACAACGTGGTGCTGGCGTTCCGCACGGTCTGACCTCGCGCCTGACGCATGACGGAGGCCCACCCCCTTCCCGGGGGTGGGCCTCCGCCGTGTGCCTCCTCGTCGGCGCAGGGCGAAGGCCGATGGTTCCGCCTCCATCAGGAGGCGTCGCCGCTCTCCCACCCGGCGCGCCCCCGCGCACCGGGGCGGGGTGTACGCCCGCGGGTGACGGCAGGTCAGACGACCTGGTGCAGCCAGCGCACGGGGGCTCCCTCACCCGCGTACCGGAAGGGCTCCAGTTCGTCGTCCCAGGGCTTGCCGAGCAGCCGGGCGATCTCGGCCTCCAGCTGCGTCTCGCCCTGCGCGGAGCGCGCGAGCGCCGCCCTCAGCCGGTCCTCGGGGACCAGGATGTCCCCGTGCATTCCGGTGACGGCATGGAAGATGCCCAGGTCGGGGGTGGCGCTGTAGCGCTCGCCCTCGGCGGTGGGACAGGGCTCCGCAGTGACCTCGAAGCGGAGCATCTGCCAGCCGCGCAGCGCGGAGGCGAGTTCGGAGGCGGTGCCGGTACGGCCCTGCCAGGACAACTCTGCTCTCCAGGTGCCGGGGGAAGCCGGCTGGCGGATCCAGTCGAGCTGGACCCTCGCACCGAGGACACCCGCGACCGCCCATTCGACGTGCGGGCACAGCGCGCGCGGTGCGGAGTGAACGTACAGGACTCCACGTGTCGTCACCGGGACCTCCAGTGTGGGACGAGGTTCGCCTTTCCCAGCGGCCTCAGTAAACAGCATCAGGAGCAAAACGTCACAAACCTTTAAAAAGGGGACAGGATGTGACGTGATGTAATTTACCGGAGCCGGTCGGCAAAGGTGCCTCTGGTTCGACGGGGGAAAAGCTACCGTGCCGCACCGTCATCGGTGTGACGTACCGTCGGTCCGGGGGCGGGTGAACACGAAGCTTTCACCCGCCAGGACGCCGAAGGAGGGGCCGGGGATGCGCGGCCGACGCAGAATTCGTACCGCTGTCGCCACCGCGACGGCGGCTCTGCTGTGCGCGGGGGCGCTGTCGGGCTGCACCGCCGGGGAGCCCGGGGCGAAGCCCGCCGAGGCGAGAACCACCCCGAAGGGGGCCCCGGAGCGGACCACGAGGCCGGCCCCGGAGCCGACCTCGCTCTGGGACGTCTCCCCCGCCTCCGTCGCCGCCGTCGGCGACTCCGTCACCCGGGCCTTCGACGCCTGCGCGATCCTCGCGGACTGCCCCGAGTCGTCCTGGGCCACGGGCACGGACGCGGCCGTGAACAGCCTCGCGCTGCGCCTGCTCGGACCGGAGAAGGCCGCCACCCGCAGCTGGAACCTGGCACGGACCGGGGCGCGGATGGCGGAGCTTCCCGAGCAGATGGCCGGGGCGGCCGCCGAACGGCCCGAGCTGGTCACGGTGATGATGGGCGCGAACGACGCCTGCCGGCCCACCCCCGGGCTGATGACACCGGTCGCCGACTTCCGGACGCACTTCGAGACCGCCCTCGCCCGGCTGCGGAAGGGCGCGCCGAAGGCGCAGGTGTACGTGGCGAGCGTGCCGTCCCTGATGCACCTGTGGTCGACGGGGCGGGTCAGCCCGATGGGGCTGGAGGTGTGGAAACTGGGCGTCTGCGGCGCGATGCTGGCGGACGCGGAGAACCTGAGCGCCGCGGCGGAACGGCGGCGCGCCGAGGTGCAGGACCGGGTGGTGGCGTACAACCGGGTGCTCTCGGAGGTGTGCGCGAAGGACGAGCGCTGCCGGTACGACGACGGGGCGGTCTTCGACTTCCGTTTCGACGCCGGGCAGTTGAGCCCTTGGGACTTCTTCCACCCGAGCAGGGACGGGCAGGCGCGGCTCGCGGAGCTCGCGTACCGGCGGATCACGAAGGAGTGAGGACCCCGGGGCGGTTGTCAGGTGCCGCCCCGGGGCCGGTCATGGGGGACCTCGCCGTCAGATCTCGACCGTGGCGGTCAGGCGGGCGTCCGTGAGGGAGTGCGCCGCCAGGACCTCGTAGGTTCCGGCGACGAGGGTCCAGCCGTTCTTCTCCTCGTCCCAGATCTCGAAGGCGCGGCGGGGCAGTTCGATCCGGGTCTCGACGGTCTCGCCGGGGCCCGCCTCGACGCTCGCGAAGCCGGCCAGCCAGCGGGCGGGGCGCTCCACGGAGTCGTCCACGGGGGCCAGGTAGACCTGGACGACCTCGCGGCCGGCGCGGTCACCGGTGTTGGTGAGCCGGACGGTCACGGTGTCGGGGCCGGCCGTCAGGGAGTCGTACGACCAGGTCGTGTAGCCGAGGCCGTGGCCGAAGGCGTACGCGGGGACGGCGCCGGCCTTGTCCCAGGCGCGGTAGCCGATGAACACGCCCTCCGCGTAGTCGAGTTCGCCCTCGGTGGGGGTGGTCTCGGTGACGGGGACGTCGGCGAGGGCGACGGGCCAGGTGGTGGGGAGACGGCCGCCGGGCTCCTCGGCGCCGGTGAGGACGTCGGCGAGGGCGGCGCCGCCCTCCTGGCCGGGGAACCAGCTGAGCAGGATCGCGGCCACGTCCTCGCGCCAGGGCAGTTCGACCGGGGAGCCGGCGTTGACCACGACGACGGTGTTCGGGTTGGCGGCGGCGACGGCCCGTACGAGGTCGTCCTGGCGGCCCGGGAGGGTGAGGTCCTTGCGGTCGAAGCCCTCGGACTCGACGCGTTCGGTGGTGGCGACGACCACGACGGCGGTGTCGGCGGCGCGGGCCGCCTCGACGGCCTCGGCGATCAGTTCGTCGGGGTCACGGCGCGGACCGAGGTGGACGAAGGAGAACATGACCGCCGGCAGCGGGGCCGCGAACTCCTTGTCGAGGGTGTGGAGCAGCGACACCTCGACGGTCTCGCCCGCGGTGAGGGAGACCTTGGCGCGCTCGACCGGGGAACCGAAGAAGGCCTCGAAGGGGTCGGTCTCGGGGCCCATGGCCTGCACGCCCTCGTAGACGGTCTCGCCGCCGACGGCGAGGGCGAAGGAGCCGAGGCCACGGGTGCCGAAGGAGTGCCGGCCGGACTCGCGCGGGGTGAAGGTGCCGACGACCTCGATGGAGGCGAGGGCCTCGTGGGTGACGCCGGCCGGGAGGTCGTCGCCGATCCACTGGACCTGGCCGTTGGGCAGGGAGCCCTCGCCGAGCACGGCGCCGGAGGCGTCGCGGCAGCGGGCGCGGAGGGTGAACCCGGTCGAGGTGGAGCCGGCGGGGGTGAGTTCCTCGCTGGGGTCGGCGCCGACGGTGAAGGTGAGCGCGCCTCCTTCGGAACCGGCGCCGAGGGCGGCGGTGAGGCCGGCCAGCGGGGAGACGACGTGCTCGGGGAAGACCTGGGCGGAGCCGCCGCCGAGGATGCGGGCATCGCGGGCGGCGGCGCCGGAGAGGGCGACGGTCGCTCCGGGCGCGAGGGGCAGCGCGCCGTTCTCGTTGCGGACGAGGACGAAGCCGCGGCGGGCGATCTCACGGGCGAGCGCGTCGCCGTCGAGGGGGAGCGGGGGTTCGGCGACGACCGGCGGGGCGCCCTCGAGGGCTCCGACACGGGCGGCGAGCCGCAGGACGTTGCGTACGGCGGCGTCGACCGTGGACTCCTCGACCTCGCCGGCGCGGACGGCGGCGGCGAGCGCCTCGCCGTAGACGGTCTGCGGGCCGGGCATGGCGACGTCGAGGCCGCCCTCGATGTCGCCGGTGGTGGAGCGGGCGGCCATCCAGTCGGAGACGTTGTAGCCGTCGAAGCCCCACTCGCCGCGCAGGACCCCGTTCACGAGGTGGCGGTTCTCGGTCATGGTCACGCCGTTGACCCGGTTGTAGGCGGTCATGATGCCCCAGGGGTGGGCGTTCTTGACGATGGCCTCGAAGGGGGAGAGGTAGAGCTCGCGGAGGGGGCGTGGGGCGATCCTGCAGTCGACGGTGAAGCGGTCGGTCTCGGCGTCGTTGGCGACGAAGTGCTTGACGGTGGTGCCGACTCCGCCGTCCTGGACGCCCTGGACGTAGCCCGTGCCGACGGCGCCGGTGAGGAACGGGTCCTCGCTGTAGGCCTCGAAGTGGCGGCCGCCGAGCGGGGTGCGGTGCAGGTTGACCGTGGGGGCGAGCAGGACGTGGACGCCCTTGCGGCGGGCCTCCTGGGCGAGGAGGCGGCCGGCGCGGCGGGCGAGGGTGGTGTCCCAGGCGGCGGCGAGCGCGGTCGGGGACGGCAGGGCGACGGACGGGTCGTCGGCAGTCCAGCGGACGCCGCGGACGCCGATGGGGCCGTCGGACATGACCAGGGACTGCAGGCCGATCTCCGGCAGGGCGGGCAGGGACCACATGTCCTGGCCGGCGAGCAGCCGGGTCTTGGCGTCCAGGCCGAGCTTGGCGAGCGCCGCCTCGACGGCCTCTTCGCGCGCCGTGTCGGCCGCGCCGTCCCGCGCCGTGCCCGTCGTGCCGGCTGCCGGGTCCGCGCTGGTCTCCGTCATGGCCGTACCTCCTCGTTGACGTACCGATGACCCCGATGACGCCATCGTGCACCCACTTACCTGTAGATCGGTAGGTGATGTTATCTTTTCGTTATCTTAAGGACGGGGTACGGTCCTGTCGGAAGCGACGACCTGAGAGGGGCCACGGCGATGGTGCGGGCCAGGAGCGAGGAGCGGCGGGCGGACATCCTGCGCGCGGCCCTCGAAGTGATCGCCGAGCGCGGCTACCGGGGCGCCACCCTCGGCTCGGTCGCCGAGCGCGTCGGCCTCACCCAGCAGGGACTCCTGCACTACTTCCCGACGAAGGAGGCGCTGCTCGTCGCCGTCCTGGAGGAGCGGGACCGCTGGGACACGAGCGGCGGCCGGGACCGCGAGGGCTGGCGGCTCGACCTGCTCGAATCACTCGTCGAGTACAACGCGATGCGGCCCGGGATCGTGCAGACCTTCTCCGCGCTGCTCGGCGAGAGCGTGACGGACGAGCACCCGGCGCGGGAGTTCTTCACCGAGCGGTACGCACTGGTGCGGGCGAACATGGCGCAGGTGCTGCGCCTGGAGTTCGGCGACCGGCTGCCGAGCGGGCTGAGCCCGGAGCGCGCCGCCCCGCTCCTGACGGCGGTCATGGACGGACTCCAGTACCAGTGGCTCCTCGACCCCGGCGCGGTCGACATGCCCGGCGCCTTCCGGGACTTCCTGCGCCTGCTGTCCGGGGGCGACGACACCCCCTAACGGGCCACGGCCGCCAGGTCCTCGCCGAGCAGCGCCGGATCCTCCGTCAGGGCGGCGTGGACGGCCTCCAGGACGGGCAGCTTCGCGACCGCCGTCGCCAGGGCGACGTCCTTCGCGGCGAGGGCGACGGGGAAGTGCGAGCCGGTCGCGGTGGCGCGGCCGACGGCGCCCGCGAGGGGGCCGGCGCCGAGGCTGCGGAGCGCGAGGCCCCGGGGCAGGCCGAGGGCGCCCGCGAGCGCGAGGGCCTCGGCGACCAGGGCGACCCCGCCGATGGCCGCGTTGATGAGGACGAGCTTGAGGGCGGCGCCGGTCCCGGGCCCTCCGCACGGGGTGGTCGCGCCGAGCCGTTCGAGGACGGCGGCGACGGGCGCGGTGTCGCCGCCCGCGAGGATCAGCAGGTCGCCGGAGGCGGCCCGGTCGACGCTGCCCATGACGGGCGCGTCGATCAGGGTGACCCCGGTGGGGAGCCGGTCGGCCAGGGCGCGGACGGTGTCCGGGCCGACCGTCGAGGTGTCGATCCAGTGCGTGCCGGGACGCAGCGCCGGGATCAGCTCGTCCGCGACGGCGAGCGCGGCGGCCGGGTCCGCGAGCATCGTGACGACGACGTCGGCGTCCCGGACGGCCTCCGCGGGGCTCGCGGCGCGGACGGCACCGTCGGCGACGAGGGCGTCGGCCTTGGCGGGCGTGCGGTTCCAGACGGTCAACGGGTGTCCGGCGTCGAGGAGTCTGCGAGCCATGGGGAGCCCCATGGATCCGAGGCCGAGGAAGGCGATGTGCTGCTGTGTGTTCTCCATGCCGTCGACGCTAGGGCCGAGCCTCACATGCGACCAGCGAATGTCTAGCATGGTGATCATGCCCGTCTCGCATGGCCTGTACGAAGCGTTCCTCGCCGTCGCCCGCGAGGGGTCCTTCACCGCCGCCGCCCGCGTCCTCGGCTACACCCAGTCCGCGGTCTCCCGCCAGATCCAGGCCCTGGAGGACGAGACGGCCGCGGTGCTCTTCGAGCGCCTGCCGCGAGGGGTGCGGCCGACCGAGGCCGGCCGGGTGCTGCTGCCGCACGCCGAGGCCGTACGGGACAGGCTGGTCGCGGCGCGGGCCGAACTGGAGGCGCTGCGCACCCTGGACGGCGGGCTGCTCCGGCTCGGCTCGTTCTCCAGCGCCAACGCGGCGCTCGTCCCCGGCGCGCAGGCCGCGTTCCGGGCGCGCCGTCCGGGGGTGGCGGTCACCCGTACCGAGGGGCCGTCCGTGAAGCACCTGGGGCTGCTCGCCGCCGGGGAGCTGGACCTCGCGGTGGTCAGTCCGGCCGTCACCGCTCCCCCGCCGGAGGGCGTGGTCCTGCACCACCTGCTCGACGAGCCGATGCTGGTGGCCCTGGCTCGGGGGCACGCGCGCGCGGGGCGGCGGGCGGTGCGGCTCGCCGAACTCGCCGGGGAGGAGTGGATCGTCGGCAACGAGCGCCTGGAGGACACCCTGTTCCGTCCGGCGGTCGCCGCCGGGTTCCGGCCGCGCACGGGGCTGATCGCGCACGACTGGATCGCCAAGCTGGGCGCGGTGGCCGCCGGGCTGGGCGTCACGCTCGTCCCGGCGCTCGCGGCCGCGGGCGTGCGCCGGGACGTCACGCTCGTCCGGATCCATCCGGACGACGTCCCGTACCGCCGGATCCACGCGGCGACCCCGCCGGTCCCGTCGGCTGCGGCGGCCGCGTTCCTGGAGGTGCTGCGGGAGACGGCGGAGGCGCTGCGGGGCTCCCCGGGGTTCCCGCGCGGCGGGCGGGCGGGATGATGGGGGCATGATCGTCGCAGCCACCCAGTTCGCCCCGGTCGCCGGGGACATCGCCGCCAATGTGCGGACCGTCGCCGGGCTGATCCGGGACGCCGGTGCCGCGGGAGCCCGGGTCGTCGTCTTCGCCGAGCTCTGCCTCAGCGGGTACGAGCCGACCCTGATCCGGGACTCCCCCGGTCTGGTCCTCACCGAGGACGATCCCCGGCTCGAACCCGTGCGGGAGGCCTGCCGCGCGGTGTCGGCGGCCGCCGTCGTCAACGGGCCGGTACGGACGGCGGACGGCCGGCCCGCGGTGACGACGCTGGTCGTCGGCCCGGAGGGCGGGCTCCTCGCCCGCTACGACAAGCAGCACCTGTACGGAATCGAGCGCGAGGTCTTCGCGCCGGGGACCTCCGACGGGCGGTTCACCCTCGACGGGGTCCGGTTCGCGACGGCCACCTGCTACGACAACCGCTTCCCCGGACTGGCCGAGCGCGCCGCCGCCGAGGCGTGCGCGGTGTACCTGGCGAGCTCGGTGCTCTCCGCCGACAACGACTCGTTCGAGACGGTGTATCCGGTGCGGGCCCGGGACTTCGGCCTGTACGTGGTGCTCGGCAACGTCCTCGGGGCCAACGAGGACGGCGTGGGCGGCGGCTCGGCCGGGGTCTGGGGCCCGGACGGCGGGCGGATCGCGGACGCCGGCGGGACGGAGCCCGGCTTCGTGCTCGCCGAGATCGGCTGACCGGCGGAACCGGCTCGCGAGAAGGAGCCGGGCGGCCGTGGGACATACGGCCGCCCGGCCCCGGACCGCCGTCACGGAACCCCCGGTCCATGACGGCGCCCCGTCCCCGTTACGGGGCGCTCAGGCCCAGCGTGTACGCGCCGGAGCCGCTGTACGCGTGGACGATGTACCGGTAGTAGCCGGCCGTGCCGTAGTAGCTGGTGTCCTCATCGGCCGTCGCGGTGCCGCCGACGGCGACGTCCACCCAGCCCGCGCCGTTCCACTTCTGCAGGTAGAGGTCGTAGTCCTTGCCGGCCGGGCCGCGCAGGCAGCCCACGTGGGTGCCGGAGGTCGCCGAGTAGTAGTACGAGCCGTCGGGCTGGATCGCGGTCTGACCGGAGGTCAGGCTGCCCTGGTAGCTGTGCTCGGTGTTGTCGCAGCCGGTGGGCGGGGTCGTGGTGCCGACCGACAGCTGGTAGGTGACGGTGTGGGTGGCGGAGCCCGTACCGGTGACGGTGATCGGGTAGGTGCCGTTGGCCGTGCCCGCCGCGACCTGCACGGTCATCGTGGACGCGTTGCCGGAGGTCACCGAGCTGGGGCTGAAGGAGACCGTGACACCGCTCGGGGCGCCGCTCGCGGAGAGCTGGACGGTCTGCGCGCTGCCGCCGGTGGTGCTGGTGTTCACCGTGGAGGTGACGGAGGCACCGGCCTGGACCGAGCCCGAGGACGGGTTCAGGGCGAGCGAGAAGTCCGGGGTGGTGGTGCCGCCGCAGTCGGTCTCACCGGACTGGGCGGGGACGCCGATCGCGTTCCAGGCCGCCTTCACGGCGTTGCACTCGACGCTGCCGTAGGTGTTCTTGGCGCTGGTCAGGGTCGCCTTGCGGGCGGCCAGGTGGTTCCAGGAGGAGGTCTTCATGAGCAGGGCACCCATGAAGATCTTGCCGGCCTTCTGGATGCCGACGCCGGTCACGGAGGACGGACCGCCGGAACATATGGGGCTGTTGGGCTTGCCACCGCCCGGGTTGGAGCCCTCGGCGAGCAGGTAGAACCAGTGGTTCTGCGGTCCGGCCGCCGCGTGCACCTCGGTGCCCGAGCTCAACTGGGGGTAGCAGTTGGGGTCGTTGCCGACGAGCGAGGGGTTGTACATGTTCCGGATCGGCTTGCCGTCGCCGAAGAAGTTGACCTTCTCGCCGACCGTGTAGTCCGGGGTGTCGTTCGGGTTGTTGGCGTAGTGCTCGGTGAGCGCGCCGAAGATGTCGCCGGTGGACTCGTTGAGCCCGCCGTTCTCGTTCGACGAGCCGGCGCTGCCCGGGGTCCGGTCGAAGATCTCGTGGCCGTACTCGTGGGCCACGACGTCGATGCCGGTCAGCTGGTTCGAGCCGGTCTGGGCCCGCCCGTAGGTCGTCTTCGTGCCGTCGTAGTACGCGTTGACCTCGGAGAGTCCGGCGCGGGCCGGGACCATGCCGCCCTGACCGTTCTGGCCGTTGTAGCCGAACCACTCCTTGAGCATGGAGTGTTCCTTCTGCGCCGCGTACATGATGTCGACGCAGGCGGTCACCAGGTCGTTGGCGCCGTTGTTGCCCCAGGGCGAGGAGCCGGTGTACGCGCTGCCGTTCTGCCCGCCGCACTTGAAGGCGCCGCGGCTGGTGTCCGTCATCGAGCTCGCGGCGGTGTCGATGGTGACGTTGCCGTTGTGGTAGCCGCGGCCGTCGGCGTGCAGGATCTTGTCGGTGGCCCGGGCGACGGAGCCGGTGACGGCGTCGACGTAGGTGTCGAGGGAGCTCGGGGCGTCCTGCGCGGTCCGGCCGATGACCAGGGTGTGCCAGGTCAGCACGGCCTTGCCGCCCTTGAGGAGCACGGTCAGCTCGGGGGCGCTCGCGCTCTCCACCGAGACCAGCTGCCCGCGGGCGGTGGCGAGGGCCGCGGCGGCGGTCACCTTCGCCCGCGTGGAGACCTTGATGGCGGGCGCCGGGGCGCCGGTGACCTCGCGGACCTTGCCGGAGCTGTCGGAGACGACGACCGCGTCGCCGCCGACGACCGGCAGACCGCGGTAGGTGCGCTCGTACGAGGCGAAGTACAGGCCGTTCGCCCAGGGGGTGACGGACGTCCGGACGAGGTCCTCGTCGGCGCCGTGCCGGAGCTCGTCGAGGCCGCTGGCCGCGGCACCGTCGGCGGCGGCGAGCGCGAGGGACTTGCCGTGGCCCGGGGGTACGGGCTGCGCCTGCGGTGCCGCGGTGGCGGTGCCGGCGAGGGCGGTCGCGAGGCTCGCCGAGAGCGCCAGGGCGGCCACGGCCGCCGTGATTCTGCTGGGGTGCAACGTCTGCTCCGATCAGGGTGGGATCGTGGTGGGGGAGACGGATCGTCGCGCCGAGTATGGGCGTGGACATGACTGGATAGGGACATCTCATCCGGCATAAGACGCGGGTTATGGTGCGGCCGCGCGGTGCTGCGTACGCTGCTGAAATGCAGCTGGAGTTGAGGCATCTCGAAGCCGTCTGCCGGATAGCGGAAGCGGGCAGTCTGGGGCGTGCGGCCGGGCGGCTCGGGGTCTCCCAGCCGGCGCTCTCCGCGCAGCTCCGGCGCATCGAGCGGGTCGCGGGAGGGGAGCTCTTCCTGCGCGGCCGCAACGGCGTGGAGCCCACCCCGCTGGGCGAGTTCGTGCTCTCCAAGGCGCGGCTCGTCCTCGGCGAGATGGACGCGCTCGCCGCCGGGGCGCGGGCCGTCGCCCCCGGCACCCCGCTGCGGCTCGGCTGCATCCTGCTCGTCCTGGTCGACGGGCTGCTCGGACAGCTGGAGCGGGTGATGGCCGGGCAGGACATCGCGGTGACCGTGGAGCACTCGGCGACCACCCTGACCCGGCAGCTCGGCGCGGGCCGGTACGACGCCGTCCTGTACGGGGAGGTCAACGAGCACGAGGTCGCCCTGCCCGAGGGCACCACGGCCCGGACCCTGGTCCCCAGGGAGCCGTTCTGCGTGCGTCTCTCGGCCGCGCACCCGCTGGCCGGGAAGGAACGGATCGCGCTGGCCGAGCTGGCCGGCGAGTCCTGGATGACCCTGGTGGAGGACGACGACGGCGGGCCCGAGGCCCTGGTCGCCGCCTGCGCGAGGGCCGGGTTCACCCCCTCGCTGCGGCACCGGGTCGCCGACCGGAAGATGCACTACGACCTGATCGCCTCGGGCCGGGCGATCTCCATGAGCCAGCCGACGGCCCCGCACGCGGAGGGCACGGTCCTGCGCCCCTTGGAGGGCGACCCGGTCCTGGGCCGGATCCGGCTGGCCTGGAACAGGGCGGCGGTCCCCGCCCGGCAGGCGGAGCTGCTGTACCGGGCGGCGGTCCACGCCTATCTGGCGAACATCGACAACAACGCCTTCTACCGGGAGTGGTGGGAGGCCAGACCGGAACTGCACCCGGTCCTCGACGTCTGAGACGACGCCGGGACAAAGGTCGTGGGCCGCCATCCAGATCGTGGGGGTGCGGCCTTGCGGTTGCCGCTGCGGCAGCTTCTACCGTCTTTCACAGGGCCGGAGAAACCGGTCCGGCGACGGGATCGTGAGGGAGAGGGCGATGGACTGGCCTATCGCGGAGGTCGCTCGGATGTCGGGCGTGACCGCCCGGACCTTGCGGCACTACGACGAGGTCGGCCTGCTGCCGCCCGCCCGGATCGGGGCCAACGGCCACCGCTACTACGAGGAGCATCAGCTGCTGCGGCTGCAGCAGATTCTCGTACTGCGGGCACTGGGTGTAGGGCTTCCCGAGGTCGGCCGGATCCTCGCCGAGCAGGTCGACGAGGTGGACGCCCTGCGCGGGCACCACCGGCGGCTGCTCGCCGAGCGGGACCGGCTCGACGCCCTGGCCAGCACCGTCTCCCGCACGATCGCCGAACTGGAACACTCCAGAAAGGACGGCAACCCCATGACCATCAACCGACCGGAGAACCTGTTCGAGGGCATCCAGCCCTCCCAGTACCAGGAGAGCCTGCACGACTTCCCCGAGCACGCCGAGGAAGTCGCCCGCACGGTCGCCGCGATGACCCCGCAGGACATCGAGGCCGGACAGCGCGAGCGCACGACACAGATGATCCTGCTGGCCGACCTGATGGCCGCCGGCCACCCGGCCGACGCCGCGCCCGTGCAGGCCCAGATCGACTCCCAGTACCAGGCCATGACCGAACTGCGGCCCGTCTCCGCCGAGGAGTACCGCGCCGTCGGACGCTCCTGCGTGGACAACAGCGCCTGGCGCGCTGCGTACGAGGCGATCGC
The DNA here is from genome assembly GCF_036226665.1 of Streptomyces sp. NBC_00691. Classification (NCBI taxonomy): domain Bacteria; kingdom Bacillati; phylum Actinomycetota; class Actinomycetes; order Kitasatosporales; family Streptomycetaceae; genus Streptomyces; species Streptomyces sp. NBC_00691. The sequence goes on from NZ_CP109007.1 coordinate 2,660,757, forward strand.
ACCGGGCCTGGCCGCGTACCAGCGCGACGCCATCGAGGTCTATGCCACAACCCGGCTCAGCTGACTGCTTTCCGGGCTGTCCCGCGAGACCAGCCCGGAGAGCAGGTGGTGCGTCGCACCGACAGGCTCACCTCGCCCGGCCTGTCAGTTGCCGAGCGAGGTGGCGCCCGTCACCGTGCTCGATCGGCGGGTTCCGGGATCGTGCAGAGGATCCCGCGCCCACGCAGGTACGCACGGTTCGGTGCGCGACGAATCGCCCCGCACCGAGATCATCCCGGTACAGGGCAAGACCCGGACCCGGTTCTCAGACACGGCCTAGTCGTACGAGAGGTCCCCGGCGGAGTAGCGGCACGTGGTGCCGTCCGGGCCGGAGCCGATCTCCTTGGGCTCCTTGCCGGTGTCGTTGCCGGTGAAGCGGGTGCACGGCTTGATCTTCTTCTTGGTGTCGCCGTGGATCCGGACGTTCCGCAGGGACGCGGTGTCGCCGTAGTTGGCGTTGACACCGACGATCGACTTGCCGGGCGTGGTGATGTCGACGTCGTTGACCAGGATCGTCCGCGTGTACTGCTTCCTGCAGTTGCCGCAGGAGCGGACGAGCTTGCCGAAGTCGGAGACCTGGAACTTGTTCACGACCAGCTTGCCGGCGCCGTTGAACTGGAAGACCTTGTCGGACGCGCTCTTCGCGCCGCCGCCCTGGACCGCGTACACCGAGGACGCCGAGGTGCCCTTGAAGGTGGCGGCGTCCTCGCCGACGTTCTCCCACCAGACGTTCTGCAGGGTGCAGCTGCCGAGGCAGTGGACCCCGTCGGCAGCCGGGGAGCCGATGATCACGTTCTTGAGGACGGCGCCGTCCGCGAGGACGAAGAGCGGCTGCTGGCTCTCGTCCTGGCCGTCCGAGCCGAGTTCACCGGTGCCGTAGAAGCGCCGGAGCCCGCCGTCGTAGGTGCCGGAGACCGGGAGGGACGCGGGGACCGGCTTGCTGCCCTTGGCCTGCGGCCAGGCGGGCAGGGCGCTCGCGGCGCCCGCCGGGGCGAGCAGGGTGGTGGTGACGATCGCCGCCCCGGTGACCCCGAGGGCGCTCAGACCGCCGATGATCGCCCGCCGACGGCCCGTCTTCCGCTTGTGTGACGCTGAGGTCATGATGCTTCTTCCTTCAGTGGGGGAGGTGGTGCACCCCCTGGTCGCCGCCGGAGGAAGGAAGGTTGCCGCGTGAGTGATCGTTTTCCCGGGAGTTCTCGTCCCGGTCGTCGCCGCCGGTCTCGCCGCCCAGCTCGCGGGCCATCAGCGTGGCCCCGGCGACCGCACCCGGCATCAGGAAGACGGCGACGAAGGGCACGATGAAGGCGAGGGTCAGCGGAACGCCGAAGCCGAGGACCGCCATCCGGCGCCCGCGCAGCAGCTGGAGCCGCTCCTTGAGCTCGACGCCCCGGCGCTGGAACGCGACGGCGGTCAGCTCCTCGGCGAGGAAGAAGCCGGAGACGCAGAAACCGAGGACGGGAACGACGGTCTGGCCGATCACCGGGATGAAACCGCAGGCGAAGAGCAGGATGCCGTAGAACGCGACCCGCACCAGGATCCGCAGGCTGTCGCGGGCCGAGATCCACAGCTCGCGCCAGAGCGGCAGCCCTGATTCGGGCACCTCGCCGCCCTCGCTGCGGTCGACCTCCTCGGAGAGCGACTCGTAGAAGGGCTGGCCGACCAGCAGGGTCACGGCGGTGAAGGTGATGACCGCGAGGAAGAGGCCGAGGGCGACGACCAGGGCGGTCAGGGTGCCGCGGAACATCCCCTGCCAGGGGGAGCTCCAGTCGTCGGCGAAGGGGGTCGCCCAGGCGGCCAGGTCGTCGGCCCCGTAGCCCAGGCCGACGAGCGCGCCCGCGTAGAGGACGAGGGTCACGAGTCCGGGCAGCAGCCCGAAGCCGAACCACCGTCCGTGCCGGCCCACCCACTTCTGGCCCTTTACCAGGTAACCGAAACCCACCCCGAGATCGCGCATGAGGTTCACCTTATCGGTGGGGTACGGCTCAGCCGCCCGGCGCCCGACCCGAGGTGTGGAAGGAGTCCAGCGCCGCGGTGAGATGGGCGCGGCCCTCCGCCGCGCGGTCCACCGGGGCCGACGCCCACACGTCGTACAGGGTCCCGGCCTGCTCCCAGCAGAGGTCGACGGTGTGCCGGGGTCCCTCGGCGGCGGTGAAGCCGTCCCAGGTGAACTCCCAGCGGGCGGCGGGCAGTCCCCTGTGCCGGGTCTCCCCCACGACGCCGTCGCGGTATCCGGGGTTGGTGCGCGGGCCGCTCGCGTCGGCGGTCCGCATCGCCCCTACGGCCCCGCCGACGGGCACCGGCCGGATCCGGACACCGACCCAGACGGCACCGTCGCCCGTCGTGTAGAAGATCCGCTCGCCGTCGGTCGAGCGGGTGGCCCCGGCCGGCACGGCCAGCGTGAAGCCGCGTTCGTCGGCGACGGCGGTGTACCCGGCGGGCGGCGGCCCGGGGGCGGGGGCCGTGGACGGCGTGCCCGTCCGGGTGGCGGGCCCCGCGTCCGGTCCGCGGCCGTCGCGGACGGCGAGCAGCACGGCGACCGTGACGGCGGCGACGCAGGCGGCGACGACGGCCGCCACGACCGGCAGCACGAGGGGCCCCCGGGGCCGCGCGACCTCACCCGGGGCACCGTCCCGGTCCCGGACGGCCGGGGAGGCCTGTGCCGGGGAGGCCTGCGCCGGGGTGTCGAGCACGGGGGTGTCCCGCGACCGGGTGTCGTCGGCCAGGCAGGCCGTGAGGTGACGGCGGGCCTCCTCGGCGGTCAGGCGCCGCTCCGGGTCGCGGTCGAGCAGTCCGTGGACGACCGGCAGGAGGGGGCCGAGACGCTCGGGCGGCCGGATCTCCCCGTACACGACCGCGTGGAGCACGGCCCCGATCGAGTCCCGGCGGAACGGCGACGTGCCCGTCGCCGCCGCGCAGAGCAGCGCGCCGAGGGACCAGAGGTCGGCGGCGGGTCCCGCCTCGCCGCCGACCATGCGCTCCGGCGCGGTGTACTCGGGGGTGCCGACGAAGACTCCGGTGCCGCTGAGCGTGGTGGCGCCGGGGAGGCTGGCGATGCCGAAGTCGGTGAGGACCGCCCGGCCGGTGCCCTTCTCCAGGAGGACGTTGGCGGGCTTCACGTCCCGGTGCAGCACGTCGTGGGCATGGGCGGCGGACAGCGCGTCGAGCAGGGCGAGGCCGAGGCGGGCGGTCTCCCGTACGGTCAGCGTCCCCTCGGGAGCGGCGAGACGGTCGGCGAGCGAGCCGCCGTCGACCAGCTCCATGACGAGGGCGGGACGGCCGTCGTGCTCGACGACGTCGTGGACGACGATCACATGGGGGTGGCGGATCCGGGCGACGACACGGGCCTCGCGGAGGGCTCCGGCCGGGTCGGCGTCGGTGTCGAGGGTGAGGGTCTTGACCGCGACCGGCCGCCCGAGGAGCTCGTCGGTGGCCCGCCGGACGACGCCGGTGCCCCCCTGGCCGAGCCGCTCGCCCAGGCGGTAACGCCCGCCGATCAGTCCGTGGTCGGCACGCTCCGACCCGTTGTACGACGCCACGCGACTCCCCCTGTCCGCCGGACAGGGCCATGATGCCGCAGCGGCCCCGAACGCGGCGAGGACCGCACCCCCGGAACGGGGGTGCGGTCCTCGGGCAGAGCCGCCGGCCGGGGCCGGACTCAGACGGCGAGCTCGACCGTGATGTTGCCGCGGGTCGCCTTGGAGTACGGGCAGACCTGGTGGGCCTTCTCGAGCAGGCTCTTGGCGGTCTCGGCGTCCACGTTCGGGATGGTCGCCGAGATCTTGACGATGATGCCGAAGCCGTCGTCGTTCTTGCCGATGCCGACCTCGGCGGTGACCGTCGAGCCGGAGACGTCGGCCTTCTCGTTACGGGCGACGACGCCGAGCGCGCCCTGGAAGCAGGCGCTGTAGCCCGCCGCGAAGAGCTGCTCGGGGTTGGTGCCCGCGCCGGAGCCGCCCATGGCCTTCGGCGGGTTGACGACGACGTCGAGCTGGCCGTCGTCGGTGGCGACACGGCCGTCACGCCCGTTCTCGGCGGTGGCGACGGCGGTGTAGAGAACGTCGGAGTGCTGGATCGACATGCGAGGTACTTCCTTCATGGGTTCGCCGCGACTCGCGCCCACGATCGCGGCGGCTGAGGGAAGACTAACGGGTCACCGAGACGATCATCTTTCCGGTGTTGTCGCCGCGGAGCAGTCCGAGGAAGGCGTCCACGCCGTTCTCGATGCCCTCGACGAAGGTCTCGCGGTGCTTGAGCTCGCCGGCGGCGAGCCAGCCGCCGACCTCCTGGACGAACTGCTGCTGGAGGCCGTAGTGGTCGCCGACGAGGACGCCCTGGAGACGGAGCCGCTTGCCGATGATCATCGCCATGTTGCGCGGACCCGGGACCGGCTCGGTGTCGTTGTACTGGGCGATCATGCCGCAGATGGTGGCGCGGCCGTGCACGTTGAGCGAGGAGATCGCGGCTTCGAGGTGGTCGCCGCCGACGTTGTCGAAGTAGACGTCGATGCCGTCCGGGGCGGCCTCGCGGAGCTGGTCCTTGACCGGGCCGTTCCTGTAGTTGAAGGCGGCGTCGAAGCCGAGCTCCTCGACGAGGAACTTGACCTTCTCGTCGGAGCCGGCCGAGCCGATCACCCGGGAGGCGCCCTTGAGGCGCGCCATCTGGCCGACCTGGCTGCCGACGGCACCGGCGGCGCCGGAGACGAAGACCGCGTCGCCCTCCTTGAAGGAGGCCACGTCGAAGAGGCCGGCGTAGGCGGTGAGGCCCGTCATGCCGAGGACGCCGAGGTAGGCGGAGAGGGGGGCGAGCGCCGGGTCGACCTTGGTGGCGTGCTGGGCCGGGACGTCGGCGTACTCGCGCCAGCCGAGGCCGTGCAGGACGTGGTCGCCGACGGCGAAGCCCTCGGCGCCGGAGGCGATGACCTCGCCGACCGCGCCGCCGTCCATGGGGTGGTCGAGCTTGAACGGCGGGATGTACGACTTCACGTCGTTCATGCGGCCGCGCATGTACGGGTCGACCGAGAAGTGCAGGTTCCTGACCAGGATCCGGCCCTCGGCGGGCTCGGTGACGGGGGTCTCGCGGAGCGCGAAGTCCGCGGGGGTCGGCCAGCCGTGCGGACGGGCGACGAGGTGCCACTCACGGCTGGACGCGGGAAGAACGGACATGAGCACGGCCTCCAGAGAACGTACGAAAAGCTTCAGATCACAAAAGATTCACTACCTGAAACAACCATGCACCTAGATATTTTATGTTGTCAAGCATCTGGGTAGGATGGACGACATGGCCACTCCCCGCACGGACCCCCTGACCCTCGAAGTCGTCGAGCTGATCGGCACGGTCGTCGCGCGCTACTACGAGGAGTACGAGCAGGCCGCCGCGCAGCACGCGCTGACCGGCGCGCAGGCCCGTGTCCTCGGTCTGCTCTCGCTGGATCCGCTGCCGATGCGCCGGATCGCCCAGAAGCTGAAGTGCGAGCCGTCCAACATCACCGGGATCGTGGACCGCCTGGAGGCCCGTGGCATGGTCGAGCGCCGGCCCGACCCGGCGGACCGCCGCGTCAAACTGGCCGTCCCCACGGAGGAGGGCCGCGCGACGGCACACCGGCTGCGGGAGTCCCTGGACTTCGCGCGCGAGCCGCTCGGCGAGCTGACCGAGGCCGAGCGGACGCTGCTGCGGGACCTGCTCAAGCGGATGCTCGGCGTCCAGCCGGACGTCTAGGGGGTGTCGTCAGGCGGGGACGGACTCCTGGCCGGATCCGTCGAAGGGCGGGTAGTTCTCGGCGCCCATGCGCTCGGCCGCGTCGATGTAGACGGCGAGCGCGTCGCGGGACCGGGCCAGCCGCTCCATCTGGTCCTCGATCCGCCCCATCCGGGACCGCATCGCGGCCACCAGCTCGGGACAGCCGGCCAGCTCGGGGGCCTCGCCGACCGCGCACGGCAGCAGGTACGCGATGTCCTCCGAGGACAGCCCCGCGCCCAGCAGATGACGGATCTGCCGCACCCGCAGCACGGCGCTCTCGTCGAACTCGCGGTAGCCGTTGGAACCGCGGCCGGCCTCCAGGAGGCCCTGAGCCTCGTAGTAGCGCAACTGATGGGCGTGGACACCCGTCCGGCGGCTCAACTCCCCGATCCGCACAGCAGCCTCGACCTCACTCGCTCACGCGCTCGCTTGACCTTCACACCGGTATCAACGTTCACGATGCTGCCATGACCGACAGAACAGCCGCATCCGTGAACGCATCCGTGAAACCGTCCGCACCCGTGACCGCCATCGGACTCGGTCTGATGGGCCGGGCACTCGCCGGCGCCTTCCTCAGGGCCGGACACCCCACCACGGTCTGGAACCGTACGAGCTCCAAGGCCGCCGCGCTGGTGGCCGAGGGCGCGCACCCGGCGCCCTCCGTCGGCGCCGCGCTCGACGCGAGCCCCCTGACGATCGTCTGCCTCACCGACTACGCGGCCGTGCGGGAACTCCTCGACACGGACGACGTGAAGCTCGACGGCGCGACCCTGGTCAATCTGACCTCGGGCGACGCCGCGCAGGCCCGGGACACCGCCCGCTGGGCCGGACGGCGCGGCGCCCGCTACCTGGACGGCGCCGTCATGGCCGTACCGCCGGCCATCGGCACCGCCGAGGCGGTGATCCTGCACAGCGGCCCGAAGGCCGACTTCGACGCCCACGGAGCCACCCTCGCGGCGCTCGGCACCGTCACCCATCTCGGCGAGGACCACGGGCTTGCGTCCCTCTACGACGTGGCCGGACTGGCCATGATGTGGAGCGTCCTCAACGCCTGGCTCCAGGGCACGGCCATGCTGGGGAGGGCGGGCGTCGACGCGGCGACGTATGCGCCGTTCGCCCGGCGGATCGCCGCCGGGGTCGCCGACTGGCTCCCGGGGTACGCCGAGCAGATCGACGCCGGCTCCTTCCCCGCAGAGGTGTCGGCCCTGGAGACCGACGCGCGGGCGATGGAGCACCTGATCGGGGAGAGCGAGGCGCTCGGCGTCAACGCCGAACTCCCCAAGCTCTTCAAGGCCATGGCCGACCGCGCGATCGCCGCCGGGCACGGCGGCGAGCAGTACCCGGTCCTGATCGAGGAGTTCGGCAGGCCCGCGGCGGACTGACGCCGAATCACGCCGGCCGGCGGACCCGTGACGGGCGGCCACCGCTCAGACGCACCACCAGAGGAAGGGGGTGCACGTCCTCGTCGGGCTCGGGGTCGGCGTGGGGCTGGGAGAGGCGGTCGTGGCCGTGGCCGACGGGGTCGGGTCCGTGGCGGTGGGCGTGCCCGACGGAGGCGTGTGGGCCTTCGTGGCCGACGGGGTCGCGGTGGGGGTCGCCGCGGGCCGGGTCACCGGGTCGGTGGGCGTCGACGGGTGCTGCGGGGTGCTCCCGATCCCCGTGCCGGGGCCCGTACCCGTACCCGTGCCGGAGCCCGTACCCGAGCCCGTACCCGCTCCTGTGCCCGTACCCCTGCTCGTGTCCGCGCTCACCTGACGGGGGCGGGCCGGTGCGGACGTGACCGGCCCGGGGTCGCCGCCGTCCGGGGCGGCGGTGGTCTCGACGGGCTCCGGGGCCAGCGGGGACGGGGTGACGTCGAGTTCCTCCACGGCCGTGGCGGCGCCGTTCCTGTCCGGTTCCTCCACGGCGAGCCGGGCCAGGCTCAGCGAACCCGCCGCGATGACCAGCCCGAGGGTTCCCACCAGGACCGTACGGCCCCGGCGGCTCCGCCCGCGGCGGCCCTTGCGCACGGCGGCCCGGTCGGCGGACCGGCCCCGCGCGGCACCGCGGGCGGCGCGGCGGCCGCCGGGGGTCGCCCGGGGCGGTTCGAGGACGTCGAGTTCATAGACGTGCTCGGGCGCCGACGCGTACCCGGGGCCTTCGCCGGGCTCGGGACCTTCGCGGCGGTCGGGACCTTCGCGGCGGTCGGTGTCCGCGCCGTCCACGGGTCCGCCGCCGTACGCCTGACCCGCGCCGTACTCGGGAGCCGAGCCGTACGCCTGACCCGCCCCGTACTCAGGAGCTGAGCCATACGCCTGACCCGCGCCGTACGCCGGACCGGAGCCGTACGCGGGACCTGGACCGGGACCTGCGGGCTGCCCCGGCCGGGCCGACGGGAACGCCTGGACGGGCTCGGCCGGCCGGCCGGGTATGTGGGGGGTCTCGTACCGCAGTTCCTCTACGGGAGTCCCGCACCCGGCACAGGCGAGGGCCCCGTTGAGATGCCGCCGGCACGCGTGGCAGTAGTCCATGGGGCCCGCAGGCTATGCGGCCGGGTACCGCCACAGGTAGGCGCGGAAGTGAGGATTCTGTGAGGAAACCGCAGGTCGTCGGCGGTGCGTCGTGATTCTCCCGCTTCGGTACGTGCTGCCGGGCGCGCCGGAACGGGCCCCGGGCGGCGCAGCCCAACGCGCGCCGCGCCCCGGACAGCCGGACGATTCCAGGAGGAACGCGTAACGCGAACCCACCTCGCCCGTGCCAGCACCGCACTCCGGAGGATCCGCCGTGACCGTCAGCCTTGAGCAGCTGCGTCGTTGCCATGTCGCCGTCGACCTGGGTGCCGCCCGCACCCGGGTCTTCGTCAAGGGCGCCGGACTCGTCGTCGACGAGCCGAGCGTCGCCGCCGTCAACACCCGCACCGGAGCGCTGATCGCCGTCGGCGCGCTGGCCGAGAAGATGACCGGCCGCACCCCCGACTACATCCGGGTCGTCCGCCCCGTCTCGGGCGGCACGGTCGTCGACATCGAGATGGCGCAGCGCATGCTCCGTCACCTCCTCGGCGAGAAGCTGCGCCGTCAGCTCCGCCGCAAGCCCAGGCTCCGCGCCGCCGCCTGCACCCCCCACGACAGCGACCCGCTCGCCCAGCGCGCCGCCGTGGAGACCCTCGTCGGTCTCGGGGCCCGCCGCGTCGAGCTGGTCGACACGCTGATCGCGGCCGCGGTCGGCTGCGGACTGCCCGTCGAGCAGCCGACCGCGACGATGATCCTGGTGTGCGGGGCGGCCACCACGCAGGTCGCGGTGCTCTCGCTGGGCTCGATCGTCACGGCGGAGCGGATGCCGGTCGGCGGTGACGCCATCGACCACGCCGTCATCCAGCACCTGCGCCACCACCACGAGCTGATGCTGCCGAGCCAGTCGGTCCGCCCGCTCCAACTCGCCCTCAGCGGAAACGGCCTGACGCCCCACGGTCCGGCCTCGACCGAGATCCACGGCCGTGACGTCGCCACGGGCCTGGCCCGCTCGGTGACCGTCGACACCGCCGCCGTGCGCGAGGCCATCCACACCCCGCTGACGGCGGTCCTCGACGGCATCGGGAAGGTGCTGCGGGACTGCCCGCCGGACCTGGTGGCCGACCTCGCGGACCGCGGGATCATGATGGTCGGCGGCAGCGCCCTGCTGCCGGGGCTCGACCAGATGCTGCGCGAGGCGACCGGCATGCCGGTGCACATCGCCGAACGGCCCGACGTCTGCGCGGTCCTGGGCCTCGGCGCGATGCTGGAGGGCAAGGTCCAGCCGATGGTCCTCGACCCGCTGGCCGAGCGGGACCCGCTGGCGGACGAGGACTGAGGACCCGTCGGAGTCCCGGCCGGGGTCCGGTCGCACCCCGGCCGGGGGGGCGGAGTCGGACGTCCGGGCCCGGCCCCCTTCCGGGACTCCGCACGGAGCGCGACCCGGATGTCCGGTCGGACACAATCACGCGAAACCGAACGATTCGTACGACAATGAGACCATGACGATCATGGACGAGGACAGGGACGGGCACACGGACGAGGACGCGCCCCGCCTGCCCATGCTGCTCGAAGCCGTCCTCAGTGTCGGCACGGACCTCGAACTCCGCGTCACCCTCCAGCACATCGTGGACTCGGCCACCGAACTCATCGGGGCCCGCTACGGCGCGCTCGGGGTCGTCGACCCCGAGCGCCACCGCGTCACCGAACTGTTCACCGCCGGCATGACGGACGAGGAGCGGCAGCGCGTCGGGGGCCTCCCCGACGGCCACACCGGACTGCTCGGCGTCCTCGTGCAGGACCGGCGACCGCTGCGCGTCGACGATCTGACGGCGGACCCGCGCTCCTCCGGGGTGCCCTCGGGACACCCGGAGATGCGCGGCTTCCTCGGCGTCCCCATCCGGGTCCACACCGAGGTCTTCGGCAATCTGTACCTCACCGAGAAGCGCGGCGGCTTCTCCGAGGAGGACCTCTCCCTGCTCCGGGTCCTCGCCTCGCAGGCCGGGATCGCCATCGGCAACGCCCGGCTCTACGAGACCGCCCGGCAGCGGGAGCGCTGGATCGAGGGCGCGGCGGCGGTGACCACGGCCCTGCTGACCGGCGCGTCCGCGGAGAACGCGCTGATGACCGTCGCCGAGCAGGCCCGCATCCTCTCCGGCGCCTCGGCCGGGGTCGTCCTCCAGCCCACCCGCGAAGGCGGGATGGAGATCGTCGCCGCCTCGACGACGGACGACCCGGGCGATCTGGTGGGGACGGCGATCGCACCCGGCTCGCCCGTGCTCGTCCAGCTCCTCGGCGGGGAGCCCGTGTTCATCGAGGACTCGGCGACGGATCCCCGGATGACCACGCACGTCCGCTCCCGCTTCGGGCCGTCGATGATGCTGCCGCTGCAGAGCGGAGGAAGGCTCATCGGCACGCTCGCCCTGCCCCGGCGGCGCGGCGACCGGCCGTACTCGGCCGTCGACCGGCTCCTCGCCTCGCAGTTCGCCTCGCAGGCGGCGCTCGCGCTGGTCCTCGCCGACGCCCGGCACGACCGGGAGCGGCTCGCGGTGTACGAGGACCGGGACCGGATCGCCCGTGACCTGCACGACCTGGTCGTCCAGCGCCTGTTCGCCACGGAGATGATGCTGGAGTCCACCCGGCGGCGGGCGGTCGACTCCTCCGAGGACAACGAGCTCCTGGGACGGGCGGTGGACGAGCTGGACTCCACGATCCAGGAGGTCCGTACGACCATCTTCGCGCTCCAGCAGCCACCGGCGGACGCCCCGACGTCCTTCCGGGGCAAGGTGCTGCGGGAGACGGGCGGGGCCGCGGTCCTGCTCGGCTTCCAGCCGTCCGTGCACTTCTCCGGGGCCGTCGACACCCTCATCGACGAGGAGACGGCCGGCCGGCTCCTGGCCACGCTGCGCGGGGCGCTGGCGGCGGCCCACCGGCGGCCGGGGATCGGCGCGATGACCGTGGAGGTGTCGGTCGGGAACGAGGGCGCCGGACTGCGGGTCACGGACGACGGCGCCCCGCCGACGACGGTGACCTGGCCGTAGGGGTCTCTTGTCGGCCGGGCCGGATCCGGCGCCGCGAGCCCGGCCCGACCGGCAGGACACCCCGTTGGTCCTCGTACGCGACGCCCGTCGGGGCACCCACTCGGACGGAGCAGTCCCGCGCGCCGCGCACCCCGCCCCGATCTTGACTGGAGGCGTGGACACCGAGACCAAGCCCCCGAACGCGGCGGCCTACCGCAACCTGGTGACGGCCACCATCGGCTTCACGCTCACCTTCTGGGCGTGGGACCTGATCGCGCCCCTCGCCAGCTGGTACGGCGACCGGCTCGAACTCAGCTCCTTCGAGCAGTCGCTGCTCGTCGCGGTCCCCGTCCTCGTCGGCTCGCTCGGCCGGATCCCGGCCGGCGCGCTGACCGACCGGTACGGGGCGAAGCTGATGTTCCCGCTGGTCTCGGCGCTGACGATCATCCCCGTCCTGCTGCTCATCGTCGTCAAGGACAGCTACGGCCTGCTCCTGGTCGTCGGCTTCCTCCTCGGCCTCGGCGGTACGACGTTCGCGATCGGCATCCCGCTGGTCAACTCCTGGTTCCCGCCCGAGAAACGCGGTCTCGCGCTCGGTGTGTTCGGCATGGGCATGGGCGGCGTGGCGCTCTCCGGCTACTTCACGCCGCGCATCGCGAAGCACGGCGAGAACCTGCCGTTCATCGTGGTGGCGGTCGCGCTCGCGGCGTACGCGGTGCTCGCGGCGTTCCTCATCACCGACCGGCCCGACCGGCCCGTGCCCACCGCCTCCCTGGCGACCAGGCTCCGCGCGGCGGGGCGGCTGCGGGTGACCTGGGAGCTGTCGGCGCTGTACGCGATCGGCTTCGGCGGCATCGTGGCGTTCGGCGTCTACCTGCCGACGTATCTGAAGACCTGGTACGAGCTGGACCCGACGGACGCGGGCACCAAGGCGGCCGGATTCGCGCTGGTGACCGTCGTCTTCCGGCCGATCGGCGGCTGGCTCTCGGACCGGATCCATCCGGCGCTCGTCACGGCCGCCGCGCTCGCCGTGGTGGCGCTCCTCGCCATCGTCCAGGCCTTCGACCCACCGCTGGACCCGGGCGGCACCATCGCCCTGCTGATCATGGCGGCAGGTCTGGGCACGGCGAGCGGCTCGGTGTTCGCGCTGGTCTCGCAGGTGACTCCGCAGGCGAAGGTCGGCAGCGTGACGGGCATCGTCGGGGCGATGGGCGGCCTGGGCGGGTTCCTGCCGCCGCTGGTGATGGGGGCGATCTACAGCGCGAAGGGCTCGTACTCGATCGGCTTCATGCTGCTGTCGGACCTGGCGCTGGCGGGGTGTGTGTACGCCTGGGGCCGCATGCGCGGAATCCGCCCGGAGGGCGAGGACCCGAAGCCGGAGGCGACGAAGATCACGGCGGGCCGTCCGTGACGGACGGCAGAATGCCTCCCGGAACCCTCGAACTCGACAGCGACCCGAGGAGTACGACCGGTGAGTGCGCTCTTCCCCGCCCTGACGGCCCCTTCCGGCCGGCCCGCGCTGCGCTGCGGCCCGGTCACCCTGACGTACGAGGAACTGGCGCGGGCCGCCGGGGCGCTGGCGGCCCGGATCGGAGGGGCCGGGCGGGTCGCCGTCTGGGCCACGCCGTCCGCGCACACGGCCGTCGCGGTCGTCGGGGCCCTGCTCGCCGGCGTGCCCGCCGTACCGCTCAATCCGCGGACGGGTGAACGCGAGCTGGCGCACATCCTCGACGACAGCAAGCCCACGGCCGTGCTCACGGGGGCGGACGACGTGCTGCCCGCCGGGCTCGCCGGGCTCCCCCGGATCGTCGTGGATCCGACCGCGAGCGGCCCGCGGGGGACGGAGACGGCCGACGCCGAGTCCGCCGCCCTGATCGTCTACACCTCGGGCACCACCGGACCGCCGAAGGGTGTCCTGCTGTCCCGGCGCGCGATCGCCGCCTCGCTCGACGCGCTCGCCGGGGCCTGGTCCTGGACGGCCGAGGACGTCCTCGTGCACGCTCTGCCGCTGTTCCATGTGCACGGGCTGGTCCTCGGGATCCTGGGGCCGCTGCGCCGGGGCGGCGAGGTCCGGCATCTGGGCGCGTTCTCGGTGGAGGGCGTGACCCGGGAGCTGGGCGGCGGCGGCACGATGCTGTTCGGCGTACCGACCATGTACCACCGGCTCGCGGACGCGCTCGCCGAGGACACCGCGCTGGTCCGGGCGCTGGCCGGGGCCCGGCTCCTCGTCTCCGGGTCCGCCGCGCTCCCGGTCCACGACCACGAGCGGATCGCGGCGGCGACGGGCCGGACGGTCGTGGAGCGGTACGGGATGACGGAGACGCTCATGAACACGAGCGTCCTGCCGGGCGGCGCTCCGCGCGCCGGGACCGTCGGTCTCCCCCTCACGGGCGTGGACCTGCGGCTCGTCGACGAGGACGGCTCCGTCCTCGAGGAGCCGGACGGGGACTCGGTCGGCGAGGTGCAGGTGCGCGGCCCGAACCTGTTCTCCGGCTACCTCAACCGGCCCGACGCGACGGCCGCGGCCTTCGACGGCGACTGGTTCCGCACCGGCGACATGGCGGTCCGCGAGGCGGACGGCACGGTGCGGCTGGTCGGCCGCAAGGCGACCGACCTGATCAAGAGCGGTGGCTACAAGATCGGGGCGGGCGAGATCGAGAACGCGCTCCTCGACCACCCCGGGGTGCGCGAGGCGGCCGTCACCGGCGAGCCCGACCCGGACCTCGGCGAGCGGATCGTGGCCTGGGTGGTGCCGGAGGACCCGTCGACTCCCCCGGCGGCCTCGGAGCTGGCCGACCACGTCGCGCGCCTGCTCGCCCCGCACAAGCGGCCCCGGGTGGTGCGCCTTCTCGACGCCCTCCCCCGCAACGACATGGGCAAGATCCTCAAGAAGGCCTTGCAGGAAGGTCGTTGAGGGGAGATCGAGCCGGGCCCCCTCCTGCGGCGCAGGAGGGGGCCCGGTCGTCGGCCGGCGGTGGCTACTTCTTCACGCCCACCGCGCGGATCAGTTCCTGCGTGACCGAGCCGCCCCGGTCGTCGCTCGCCCCGGCCCGCAGCGAGACGGAGCCCGCGCCGGACGGGACGCGCAGCTCGCCGTCCCAGGCGGCGCCGTGCCGCGACTTCCTGAGGGCGACCTTCGTCCAGGTCCTGCCCTCGTCGTAGGAGACCTCCAGGGTGCCGCCGGTGATGGTGCCGGTGCCGGTGGCGCCCTTCACGTACTCGGCGGAGATCCCGACGGGCAGCTTGCGTCCGGCGCGGACGTCACCGTCGAGGTCGGTGTCCACGTCGAAGCCGAGGTTGAGCATCGGCAGGTACGTGACCTTGTCGTGGGGGGTCTCGGCGGAGCGGAAGGTCCACTCGCTGTGGCCCTTGCCGGCGAGCCGCCAGCGCGCCGGGTCGAGGGTGGTGTCGGTGACGACCTTGTAGGCCGCCTCCTCCGCGGGGGCGTCCCAGGCGTAGGCACCGGAGCTCATCTTGCGGTCGACGCGGGCGCCGTTGACGTACACCTCGGTGTACTGGGTCATCGAGTCGTCGTTCCACACGTTGCCGAAGCCGGTGTGGTCGGTGCCCGAGTCGCCCCAGCCGGGGGTGTTGAAGCGCAGGTCGTTGCCGGTGCGCTGCTGGCCCCAGCCGAGTCCGGTGCCCAGCCAGGGGTGCCAGACGGGGCCGAACCAGTCCAGGTCCACCCGGCTGCCGCCCCGGTAGGACGGTGTGCCGCCGCGCTGCTCCAGGGATTCGCCGAGGTCCACGGACTCGTGCCAGCGCTGGCCGGTGCCGGTGGAGACGTACTCGGTGCGCTCGGCCGGGAAGGAGATCCGCTCCTTGAAGCCGAAGCCGATCGGGAAGGTGTCGGTGATCGAGTAGCGGAACTCGCCGCCCAGCTCCTCGCGCCTGGTGGGCGCGTAGAAGGTGGAGTCGATGGTGGCGAGTTCGTGCTTGCCGGGCCGGAAGACGAGGTCCTTGCCGATGGCGCCGGGGTGGCCCTCGGAGAGGTCGTACGTGAACGGGGTGAAGCGGGTGCCGGTCAGGTCGACGCGCTTGCCGCGGGCCGCGCCGGCGGCGAGGCGCCGGGCGTCGGCGGTGTTGACGGTGGCGACGGCGAGCGGCCGGTCCTGGTAGTCGGCGGTACCGAACCACTTCATCAGACGGCCGGGCCGGTCGTCGGTGACGAACAGGGCCTTGGCGCCCGCGTCCTGGGCGTTCTGCGCGATCTGCGCCGGGTCGGCGCCCTCTGCCAGCCGGACGAGGACGGCCTTGCCGGTGGCGTTCTTCCCCTGGTACTCGGCGGCGGTTCCGGTGCCTGCGTCGACGAGGCCGAGACGGTGGCCGCCCTCCAGGAGGGTGGCACCGGCCTGCGGGGTCGCGCCGGAGAGGCGGGAGCCGTCGACGCTCGCCTCCAGCATCGGCTTGCCGAGGCGCCAGACCGTCCGGTATTCGAAGGTGCCGGTGGCCGGCCTGGTGGTGGGCGCCGCGAAGATCGAGTCGTACGTCGGCGGTACCTGGACGGCTCCGCCGTAGGAGGCGCCGTTGGCCTCCCGGTCGAACTCCATCAGAAGCTGCCGGGTCTCGGTGCGCTTCTCGACCTCCGCGCGGATCTCGCGGAGCTGCCGCCCGTCGAGGGTGATCTCGCGGTCGCGGTCGAGGGTGATCTCCGGCGCGGTGAGGAAACCGAGACCGAGGGAGTCCTTGCCGTGGGAGCCGCGGACGTCGAGGAAGGTGTCGACGGTGTACATGCCGGGCTTGAGGCGGAGTTCGAGGGTGCCGGACTCTCCGACCGTGGCCGGGAACGGGTCCACGCCCTGCGTGAGCTGCTGCACGCCCAGGTAGGCGGGGGCCGGGGCGCCGTCCCGGTCCTTGACGTGGACGGTGAGGGTGTAGCGCTCCTCCTCCTTCACCAGGCCGAGCGCGGTGTGCGCGACGGCGGTGCCGGCGGCGGTGGCGGTGATCCGGCCGGAGGACTGGCCGACGGGGGCCTTGGTGCCGTCACCGGTGACGGTGGTGCTCGCGGTCCCGTGGGCGGGGACGGTGAGGGTGGTGTCGGCGAGGGCGGCGACGCCGGCCGGCATGCCTTCGACGGCCAGGTCCAGCTCGACCGGGGCGTCGGAGGAGTTGGTGTAGGTGACGGTCCTGGTGACCGGCTTGTTCGACTCGTACGGCCAGCCGACGAAGCCGAGGTCGGCGGAGCCGGTCGCGGTGACGTTCGCGGCGATCGCGGCGGCCACGTCGACCCGTCCGGAGCCCAGCGCGTACGAGGAGGCGTCGAGCGTCTTCGACGAGGACATCAGGGCGCTCTTGAGCTGGGCGCCGGTCCAGTCGGGGTGCCGCTCGGCGAGCAGGGCGGCGACACCGGCGACGTGCGGGGTCGCCATCGACGTACCGCTCATGGAGGTGTAGAGACCACTGCCGGAGACGAGCTGGGAGCGGGCGGCGAGGATGTCCACGCCGGGCGCCGAGAGGTCGGGCTTGAGGGCCTGGTCACCGAAGCGGGGGCCCTGGCTCGTGAAGTAGGCGGCCTCGTCGGCGGAGTCGACGGCGCCGATGGTGAGGGCGGAGTCGGCGGCGCCGGGCGAGCCGATGGAGCCGGGGTAGCCGGAGTTTCCGGCGGCGATGACGAAGAGGGCGCCGGTCTCGGCGGTGAGGGTGTTGACGGCCACGGCCATCGGGTCGGTGCCGTCGCTGGGTTCGCTGGAGCCGAGGCTCATCGAGACGATCTTCGCGTCGATGTCCTTGGCGGCCCACTCCATGCCGGCGATGATCTCCGACTCGGATCCGGAGCCCTGGTCGGAGAGGACCTTGCCGACGGCGAGGGTGGCGCCGGGGGCGACGCCCTTCTCCTTGCCTTCGGAGCCGGCGCCGCTGCCGCCGACGGTGGAGGCGACGTGGGTGCCGTGGCCGTTGCGGTCGGCGACCTCCTGGCCGGCGATGAACGACTTGGACTCGGTGACCCGGCCCGCGAGGTCGGGGTGGGCGAGGTCGGCGCCGGTGTCGAGGACGGCGACCTTCACTCCCTTGCCGCTGAGCCCGGCCTCCCAGGCCTTCGGGGTGCCGATCTGCGCGTTGGACTCGGCCATCGCGGCCTTGACCCGGCCGTCGAGCCAGACCTTGCCGGGGGCGGCGGTCCGCGCGTTCGGGGCGGCGGTGAAGCCCCGCCAGAAGGCGGCGGGGTCCGTGGCGGTGACGGCGGCGCCGCCGATGCTGGGCAGCGGGCGGACGGTCTCGGCGCCGCGCGGGGTCGCCGCGGCGGTACGGGCGCCCTTGCCGCCGTAGGTGACGATCAGCGGCAGGTCGTCGGTGATGCCCTGCTCGACGAGACCGGTGACGTCGAAGAGTCGCGGGTCGAGCACGCCGGAGGCCAGGTAGGGCCGGGCCTCGTCGGGGACGACCGTGACCCGGCCGCCCGAGATCCGGCTGCGCACCGCGCCGGTGGCGCCCTCGGCCCGGTCGACGGTGACGGTCTGCTTGCCGCCTCCGAGGTCGGTGAGGGTGACACGATCGCCGGTGACGAGGGTGACGGTGGCGGTCGCCGCCGCCCCCTTGAAGGTGTCCGGTACGGCGGAGGTGGTGTTCCCGGCGGCGGCGGTCTGCCCGGCCGAGAGCATCACGAGGGAGACGCCCGCGGCGATCAGCGCGGCCCTTCCTCTGTCGAAGGGGGTGGTCCTCGACGTCATCGTTCGAACTCCTCGTGGACCCGGGGTCGGGGGTGTTTCCGGGTGCCGCGAGGAGTCTTGGCCAGGTGGACGGGAGTTGACTCCGTCCAGTCCTGGCGGTTATGCGCCGTGGCGGCCAACCGCCAGAACAGGACGTACCGTTCGGGGAGAATTGCTCACGGAGTCGGGTCGAGGGCGTCGTACCGGCGGAAACCGCGCCCGTACAGGGCGAGGGCGCCGACCGCGAGGACACAGGCGATTCCCCCGCCCGTGACGGCGACCGCGGGCGAGGTCAGATCGGCCACGGAGCCCGCGAGGAAGTCCCCGAGGCGCGGCCCGCCGGCGACCACCACGATGAACACGCCCTGCAGTCGGCCGCGCATCTCGTCCGGGGCCGCGACCTGCATCATCGTGTTGCGGAAGATCATCGAGACGGTGTCGGAGTACCCGGCGACCGCGAGCAGGAGAAGCCCCAGCCAGAGGTTCCGGGTGAGCCCGAAGACGGCGATGGCGGTCCCCCAGCAGGCGACGGCGATCAGGATCGCCTGCCCGTGGTGCCGGACACGTCCCTGCCAGCCGGAGAGCACGCCGCCGAGCAGCGCCCCGAACGCGGGCGCGGCGACGAGGAGTCCGGCCGTCCTCGCGTCGCCGCCGAACCAGAGCACGGCGATGGCGGGGAACAGGGCGCGGGGGTGGGCGAGGATCATCGCGCAGAAGTCCGAGAAGAAGGTCATGCGGAGGTTGGGCCGGGTCGCGAGGAACCGCAGCCCGTCGAGGACGGAGGCCCGCTTTCCGCCGCCCTTGCGGTCCGGGAGCATCGACGGCAGCCGCCACATCGCGTACAGGCCCGCGGCGAAGGCGACGGCGTCGACGAGGTACGCGGTCTGGTACCCGGCGAACCCGACGATCAGCCCGCCGAGGCTCGGCCCGACGAGCATCCCGAAGGTCGTGACCATCGAGTTCAGGGCGTTGGCGGCCCGCAGCTGCTCGGGCGGGAGCAGCCGGGGGATCATCGAGCTGCGCGCGGGCGAGTTGAGCGCGGCGCAGACGGCCTGCAGGGCGACGATCCCGTAGAGGAACCAGACCCGGTGGAACCCGGCGAACGCGGCGGAGGCGAGCCCGACCGACAGCACGGCGGAACCGCAGGCGCTGTAGAGCCCGAGCTTGCGGCGGTCGACGGTGTCGGCGATGGCACCGCCGTACAGCCCGAAGACGACGAGCGGGACGAGCGAGAACAGCCCGACGAGACCGACGGAGAACGGCGACCGGGTGATGTCGTACACCTGGAGGGAGACGGCGAGCGAGGTCATCCCCTGCCCCACCCAGGAGACCGCGCTGCCGAACCAGAGGCGGCGGTAGTGGGCGGAGGTCCGCAGCGGGGTGAGATCGGCGAAGAGCCGCCGGCGCTCGGGGCCGGGGACCTGGGACTCGGGGGGCTGCGGCTGCGATCGCGGCTGGGTGGCGGTCACGCGATGTCGTACCGGAGCTCGGGACGCTCCCAGTGGATGTGGCCGGTGGGCGGGACGGTTCCGCTGCGCACGGCGCCGGTGCGGAGGTAGAACTCCTCGGCGGGCGGATGCGCGACGACCCGCACGGCCTTCAACCCGGCGGCCCCGGCCTGCCCGGCCATGTGCTCCATGAGCAGCCGCCCGATGCCGCGCCCCTGCGCGCTGTCGGCGACGAACGCGAGGTCGAGCTCGGCGTCGTCGAGGAGCAGTGCGTAGAACCCGAGCACCCGGTCGCTCGCGTCGACGGCGACGAAGACGGGATGGTGCTCGATGTACGCGCCCCCGACCTGGTACCCCTCGACCATGGTGGCGTAGTCCCCCCGATAGGCCCGGGAGCTCCTGACCAGCCGGGTCAGCCGCTTGGAATCATCGGCGACGGCACGCCGGACAGTGAACTCGGACATGGGGCGAGTATAGGGGTGGGTGGGGCAGTTGATCCTTACGTTTTGGTCAAGGGTTCAAGCGTCGCACCCGGGGCCTCCGGGCCCGTCGGGGCGCGGAGGGCCGACGCCGCGCCGAGCAGGAGGGCGGCCCTAGCGGCAGGCGTTCAGGTCGTCCGGGTCGACACTGTCGAGCCGGACGGCCAGGGCGTCGAGGCGTTCCCGCAGATCGCGGATGTCGGCGAGGTCGAGGCCCGTCGCGGCGGCGATCCGGCGCGGCACGACGCGGGCCTTCTCCTTCAGCGCGGCCCCTTCGGCGGTAGGCCGTACGGTGACGGACCGCTCGTCCTCGGGGCTGCGGCGCCGCTCGACGTATCCGGCCGTCTCCAGCCGCTTGAGCAGCGGGGACAGGGTTCCGGAGTCGAGCCGAAGGCGCTCCCCGATGCCCTTCACGGGCAGCTCGCCGTGCTCCCAGAGCACCAGCATGGCGAGGTACTGGGGGTAGGTGAGCCCCAGCTCCTTGAGCGCCTCACGGTAGACGCCGTTGAACGCACGGGTCGCCGCGTGCAGCGAGAAGCAGATCTGGTGGTCGAGCCGGAGGAAGTCCTCGTCCGGGACGGTGTCGAGCGTCTCCATGGCTCCAGGATACGCGAGGACACCTCACACGCGATTAAGTTGTGCACAACTGAATCGTGCGCTACTAATAGAGAGCCACCGCAGCGCACCTCCCGAGGACAGGAACGGAAACCATGGACGCGATCTACACCGCCGTCGCCACCGCCAACGGCCGCGAGGGCCGCGCCGTCAGCTCCGACGGCCACATCGACCTCCCCCTCGCCCACCCCCAGGCCCTCGGCGGCAACGGTCAGGGCACCAACCCGGAGCAGCTCTTCGCCGCCGGGTACGCGGCCTGCTTCGCCAGCGCGATGAACCTGGTGGCCCGCCAGGAGAAGATCGACATCTCCGAGGCCTCGATCACCGCCGAGGTCTCCATCGGCAAGGACGCCGCGGACGGCGGCTTCGGCCTCGCGGTCGTGATGCGCGCCGAGTTCCCGGACCACCTCCAGGGCGAGGCGGGCACGTCCCTCCTGGAGAAGACCCACGCGTTCTGCCCGTACTCCAAGGCGACCCGCGGCAACATCACGGTCGACCTCGTCGTCGAGTAGTTTTCTGTCGCTTCACTTACGCCCCCGGCGGTCATCGACCACCGGGGGTGTTCGCTTGTGGGTTTTTCCGTTCGGGCACGGGGGATTCGTCTGCCGTACGACGGGCAGTCATGGAACGGCCCCCGGCCGGTGGTTCACGGGCGCTCTCCTTGGGGCGCCCTCGGCCGGCCCACCCGGCCACCGCACGCGCACCCCCACCCGTGCCCGTCCCCACCCGGAGGAGAACTCCCCCATGGCCGACCTCGACCGTCGCCGGTTCCTTCAACTCGCAGGCGGCGCAGCCGCGTTCACGATGCTCTCGGAGAGCGTCGCGCGGGCCGCCGCGATACCGGCGCAGGGCTCCACCGGCACCATCCAGGACATCGAGCACATTGTCGTCCTGATGCAGGAGAATCGTTCCTTCGACCACTATTTCGGGGCGATGAAGGGCGTACGGGGCTTCGGCGACCCGCGCCCCGTGACCCTCCCCAGCGGAAAGTCCGTCTGGAACCAGTCGGACGGCGGCAAGGTCACGCTCCCCTTCCGGCCGACCAGCGACAAGCTGGGCATGGAGTACCTCCAGGGCCTCAACCACGACTGGGCGGGCGGCCAGAGCGCCTTCAACAAGGGCAGGTACGACAACTGGGTGCCCGCGAAGACCAAGGCCACCATGGCCCACCTCACCCGCGAGGACATCCCGTTCCACTACGCGCTCGCCGACGCCTTCACCATCTGCGACGCGTACCACTGCTCGTTCATCGGAGCGACCGACCCCAACCGCTACTACATGTGGACCGGTTACGTCGGCAACGACGGCAAGGGCGGCGGCCCCGTCCTGAACAACGCCGAGGCCGGCTACGGCTGGACCACCTACCCCGAGCGCCTGGAGGCGGCGGGCGTCTCCTGGAAGGTCTACCAGGACATCGGCGACGGCCTGAACGCCGGCGGATCGTGGGGCTGGATCGACGACGCCTTCCGCGGCAACTACGGCGACAACTCGCTGCTCTACTTCAACAACTACCGCAACGCCCAGCCCGGCAACCCGCTCTACGACAAGGCCCGCACGGGCACGAACGCCAAGGCCGGCGAGGGATTCTTCGACATCCTCCGCGCCGACGTGCAGGGCGGGCGGCTGCCGCAGGTCTCCTGGATCGCGGCCCCGGAGGCCTTCTCCGAGCACGCCAACTGGCCGTCCAACTATGGCGCCTGGTACATCGCGCAGGTCCTGGACGCACTGACCTCGAACCCGGACGTGTGGGCCCGTACCGCCCTGCTCATCACGTACGACGAGAACGACGGCTTCTTCGACCACGTCGTCCCGCCGTACGCCCCGGGCTCGGCGGCGCAGGGACTGTCGACGGCCTCCACCACCCTGGACTACTTCGGCGGCAAGACCGGCTACGTGGCCGGTCCCTACGGTCTCGGCCCGCGCGTCCCGATGCTCGTCGTCTCCCCCTGGTCCACCGGCGGTTACACCTGCTCCGAGACCTTCGACCACACCTCGGTCATCCGCTTCATGGAGCAGCGCTTCGGCGTCACCGAGCCCCAGATCTCGCCGTGGCGGCGGGCCGTCTGCGGCGACCTGACCTCCGCCTTCGACTTCTCCCGTACGAACACCTCGGCGGCCCCGCTGCCGCCGACCGGCGGCTACTTCCCGCCGGACAGGAACCGCCACCCCGACTTCCTCGCCACCGCCCCGGCGACCGGCACGATGCCCCGCCAGGAGCGCGGCGCCAAGCCCACCCGCCCGCTGAAGTACGCCCCGTTCGTGGACGGCGCCGCCGACACCGCGGGGGGCAGGTTCCGCCTCACCTTCGGCGGCGGGCCCTCGGCGGGCGCTCAGTTCTACGTGACCTCGGCCAACCGCACGGACGCCCCGTGGACGTACACCACGGAGTCCGGCAAGACGATCGCGGACACCTGGAACACCCAGTACTCGAAGGGCGTCACCGACCTCACCGTCCACGGCCCCAACGGCTTCGTCCGCCGCTTCCGCTCCCCCGGCAAGACGGCCGTCCCCGAGGTGGCGGCCCGCCACAACGCCACCACGGGCCGGCTGGACCTCACCCTCACCAACGCGGGCACGACCGCGACGGTGACCCTCACCGACGCCTACGGCGGCACCCCGAAGACGCTCTCCGTCGCGAAGGGCGCCACCGTCACCCACAGCGTCGACGTCTCCGCCGCCCACCACTGGTACGACGTGACCCTCACGTCCTCCGTGAGCACGGACTACGTCCGCCGCCTCGCGGGCCACGTGGAGACCGGCGCGGCGAGCGTCTCGGACCCGGCCATCCTCACCTACTGACCACCCCGGAACATCCCGAGGGCCCGTACGCCCGCACCCCGCGCGTACGGGCCCCCGGGCTTCGGTGACGGGGGCGGAAGCGGGGCGGCGGCCCGTCGCCGAGCGTCCCGGCCCGGCGGCCGTGATAATCGGATAAGTGCCCGGGCCCGGCGGGCGGGAGGCCCGAGCGGGCCGACGGACCGGGGCTCGCCCGGCAGGCGGTCGCACACCGCTAACCGGCCCCACGGGCCGCACCAGGCGGTCCCGGCATGTCCGGAAGGACCGAGCAGGAAGGGGTTCCCATGCCCCCGAAAGCCATCACGGCGCTGCGCTCGGCGCCCCACGCCACACCGGAGGAGCGTGCGGCGCTCGGCAGGAAGGCCCGGCGCGGCTCACCGCGGTCGGGGCACGCCGTCTACCGGCCGCCCGCCGACCGGCCCGACCCGCTGACGATCCTGGAGGCGCAGTCGGCGACGCGGGTCCCCGAGCTCGTCCCGATCCGCTACGGCCGGATGACGGAGTCCCCGTTCCGCTTCTACCGCGGCGCCGCCGCGATCATGGCGTCCGACCTGTCCGGAACGCCCCGCTCCGGGCTGACGGCCCAGCTGTGCGGGGACGCGCACATGCTGAACTTCCGGCTTCTCGCCTCGCCGGAACGGCAGTTGATGTTCGACATCAACGACTTCGACGAGACGCTCCCGGGCCCGTGGGAGTGGGACGTCAAACGGCTGGCGACGAGTCTCGTCATCGCCGCCCGGGCGAACGACTTCGACGACGCCGAGCGCGCCCGCATCGTCGAGGACACCGTCCGTTCCTACCGCGAGGCGATGATCCGCTTCGCGGGCATGCGCACCCTCGACGTCTGGTACTCGAAGATCGACGCGGCCCGCCTCGAAGCCCTGGGGTCGACCCTGCTCCACCGGCACGGGCGGAGGAACCTGGCCCGCGCCATGGCGAAGGCCCGTACCCGGGACAGCCTCCAGGCCTTCGACCGGCTCACCGAGATCGTGGACGGGCACCCCGTGATCGCGGCGGACCCCCCGCTGCTCGTTCCGATGGACGACCTGCTGCCGGACCTCCAGCGCGCCGCCCTCGAGAACCGGTTCCACCACCTGATCGGGGAGTACGGCACCACCCTGTCGTCCGACCGGCGCGCGCTCCTGGCGGACTACCGGCTGACGGACATCGCCCGCAAGGTGGTCGGAGTCGGCAGTGTCGGAACCCGCTGCTGGATCTTCCTGCTCCTCGGCCGGGACGACCGGGACCCGCTCTTCCTCCAGGCCAAGGAGGCGGACACCTCCGTGCTCGCCCCGTTCGTCGGCGCGAGCGCCTACCGCAACCAGGGCGAGCGCGTCGTCTCCGGCCAACGCCTGATGCAGGCCACCAGCGACATCTTCCTCGGCTGGCAGCGCGTGGACGGGATCGACGGCAGGAAGCGTGACTTCTACGTACGCCAGCTTCGCGACTGGAAGGGCATCGTCGTCCCGGAGCGGATGCGCCCGAAGGACATGAGGGCCTTCGGCGACCTGTGCGGGCTGACGCTGGCGCGCGCGCACGCCCGGTCCGGCGACCGGATCGCGATCGCCGCGTACCTGGGCCGGAGCTCCTCGTTCGACCGCGCGCTGGCGATCTTCGCGGAGCGCTACGCCGACCAGAACGAGCGCGACCACCAGGCCTTGGTCGACGCCGTACGCGCGGGCCGGCTGCCCGCCGAGGAAGGGACCTGACCGGGTGGACGGGCCATCCCGCTCCCCGGGGACCCCGGCCCGCGGGGCATCCGGGTGATCCCGGCGTGTCGCTACGGCACGCCGGAGCGCCGGGGGCGCACCGTGGGACAAGAAGAAGCCCGCGACCGGCAGGAAAATCCTTCCTGCGGCCACGGGCGGTGGTGGGGCGGGTGGGACTCGAACCCACGGCCGACGGATTATGAGTCCGCTGCTCTAACCGGCTGAGCTACCGCCCCGTACGGTGAGGCGCGTACATGTGTGCGCGCCGTCTGCCGTAGCATAGCCGCTCATACGATCTCCTGCTCCGGAAGATCGGCCCTGCTCGACCATGAAGACCGCACCGCGCCGCGCATGGTTCCCCCGGACGCGAAAAAGGACCCCGAAGGGTCCTTTTCCGTTCCGCTCCCCCGACTGGACTCGAACCAGTAACCCTCCGGTTAACAGCCGAATGCTCTGCCAATTGAGCTACAGGGGATCGCGCTCCCCCGACTGGACTCGAACCAGTAACCTGCCGGTTAACAGCCGGCTGCTCTGCCAATTGAGCTACAGGGGATTGCTGCGTTGCACCGAACGTACCCACTCCGGATGCTCCGGGCGGGCGGTTGCTCGCTGCGACACATACATTAGCGCAAGCAGGGGGGTGCTCCGCCAATCGGTATCGCCGTGGGCACCACCTGGGCACCGACGATGCGTCGGGGATGCGTCGCGGACGCATCAGAGAACCTCTCCAGGGAAGGTGGTGGCCATGCGATACAAGCTGACGTTCGTCGTAGGACTCGCCCTCGGTTACGTGGTCGGCACGCGGGCCGGACGCGAGCGCTACGAGCAGATGAAGAAGTCCGCGAAGGAGTTCACGCGGAACCCGGCCGTGCGCAACGCCGCCGAGTCCGCCGCCCAGACCGGGCGGCAGGTCGCGGGCAAGGCCGCGCACGTCGTGGGCGACAAGGTGGGCGACCGGCTGCCGTCCTCGGTGACCGACCGGTTCCACGCGCTGGCAGGGCGCGGCGGAGCCAACGGAAAGGTCGAGGAAGACGACTGGGGAACCAGCAACACCTGAATCGCCCCGCATGCGGCAGAATCAAGTGTCATGGGGATAGTCGCCGGACTCGACAGCTCAGCGGAGTTCACACGCATCGTCGTCTGTGACACGGACACGGGTGCCGTACTGCGGCAGGGATACGCCCCTCACCCGGGCGAACCCAAGGCCGTCGACGTCGACCCGCAGACCTGGCTGCTCTCGCTCGGGGAGGCCGCCACCGGCGGGCTCCTCGAGGGCGTGCAGGCCATCGGCGTGTCCGCGCAGCAGCACGGACTCGTACCGCTCGACGCCCAGGGCGGCCTGGTGCGGCCCGCGCTCGTCCGCAACGACAAGCGGGCCCAGATCGCCGCCGCCGACCTCGTCGAGTCGCTCGGCGGCCGTCAGGCCTGGGCCGAGGCCGTCGGCTCCGTACCCGGCGCCGGGCAGCCGGTGGCCAAGCTGCGCTGGCTGGCCCGTACCGAGCCTGACCACGCCCGGCGGGTCGCGATGGTCCTCCAGCCGCACGACTGGCTGGTCTGGCAGCTCCTCGGCCGCCCCGCCCGGCGCACCACCGACCGCGGCGCCGCCTCCGGCACCGGCTACTGGTCGGCCCGCACCGGCACGTACCGCCCCGACCTCGTCGAGCTGGCCCTCGGCCACCAAGCCGTGCTGCCCGAGGTGCTCGGCCCTGCCGACGCGGCCGGCACCACCCCCGAAGGGCTGCTCATCTCCGCCGGCACGGGCGAGACGATGGCCGCCGCGCTGGGCCTGGGACTCGGCCCCGGCGACGCGGTGGTCTCGCTCGGCGCCTCCGGCTCCGTGATGGCCGTCCACCACGAGGCCCTCGCCGACCCCAGCGGCATGATCACCTCCTTCGCCGACGCCACCGGCATGCACCTGCCCGTCGTCCACACCTCCAACGCGGTACGGGCGCTGCGCGGCACCGCCGAAATGCTGGGCCTCGACTCCCTCGAAGAGCTGTCCGCGCTGGCCCTGAAGTCGACGCCGGGCGCCTCCGGGCTCGTCCTGCTGCCCTATCTGGAGGGCGAGCGGACCCCGAACCTGCCGCACACGGCGGGCACGCTGAGCGGGCTGCGGCGCGAGTCGATGAAGCCCGAGCACCTGGCGCGCGCCGCGTTCGAGGGCATGCTCTGCGCGCTCACCGACGCCATGGACGTGCTGCGCGGGCGCGGGGTCGAGGTCCGCCGGGTGTTCCTGCTGGGCGCCGCGGCCGCGCTTCCGGCGGTGCAGGCGCTCGCGCCCGCGCTGTTCGGCGCGCAGGTCGTCGTCCCCCAGCCGGCCGACTACGCGGCACTCGGGGCGGCCCGGCAGGCCGCCTGGGCGCTCGGGGTGGCGCGGGGCACGCTGTCGCCGTCCACTCCCCCGGCCTGGCAGGGCGCGGCCGCGCAGATCCTGGAGCCGGGCGAGGACCTGTCCGCGGGCCGGGCGGTGCGGCAGCAGTACGTGGCGACCCGTGACCAGCTGCACCCGGGCGCGTTCGGCTCGTGACCCCGCGACGGGACCGGCCCCGGGCCCGGTCCCGTACCTCGGGCGTTCGTTCGTAAAGTCTTTGCCAGGCCTCGTCCCGCACCCCGGAACCGAGTCGTAACGTCCCGGGCGTGCGGGCGATAGTGGAGCCGTGCTCATAAGACTTCTCCGAACCCACCTCGGGCCCTATCGAAAACCCATCGCACTGCTCGTGCTGCTGCAGTTCCTGCAGACCTGCGCGAGCCTCTACCTGCCGACCCTGAACGCGGACATCATCGACAACGGTGTCGTCGACGGGGACACCGGATACATCCTGCGCTTCGGCGCCCTGATGGTCGGCGTCTCCGTCGTCCAGGTCGTCTGCAACATCGGGGCCGTGTTCTACGGCGCCCGCACCGCGTCCGCGCTGGGCCGGGACGTGCGTGCCGCGGTCTTCGACCGGGTGCAGTCGTTCTCCGCGCGGGAGCTGGGGCACTTCGGCGCGCCCTCGCTGATCACCCGTACGACCAACGACGTGCAGCAGATCCAGATGCTGGTCCTGATGGCGTTCACGCTGATGGTCTCCGCGCCCATCATGTGCGTCGGCGGCATCGTGATGGCCCTCGGCCAGGACGTGCCGCTCTCGGGCGTGCTGCTCGCCGTGGTGCCGGTCCTCGCGGTCTCGGTCTCCCTGATCGTGCGGAGGATGCGGCCGCTCTTCCGGACGATGCAGGAGCGTCTCGACACGGTGAACCGGGTGCTGCGCGAGCAGATCACCGGCAACCGTGTGATCCGGGCGTTCGTGAAGGACGACTACGAGGAGGAGCGGTTCCGCGGCGCCAACGCGGAGCTGACCGATGTCTCGATGGCGACCGGCCGGCTGATGGCCCTGATGTTCCCGGTGGTCATGACCGTCGTGAACATCTCCAGCGTGGCGGTCGTCTGGTTCGGCGCGCACCGCATCGACAGCGGCGGCATGCAGATCGGTGCGCTGACCGCGTTCCTCGCCTATCTGATGCAGATCGTGATGGCGGTCATGATGGCCACCTTCATGTTCATGATGGTGCCCCGGGCCGAGGTCTGCGCCGAGCGCATCGAGGAGGTCCTCGCGACCGAGTCCAGCGTGGTCCCGCCGGTGAAGCCGGTGACCGAGCTGGACCGGCGGGGGCATCTGGAGGTCAAGGGCGCCGACTTCCGCTACCCGGGCGCGGAGGAGTCCGTCCTCAAGGAGGTCGGGCTCGAAGCCCGGCCCGGTGAGACGACCGCGATCATCGGCTCCACCGGCAGCGGCAAGTCGACCCTGCTCGGACTCGTGCCGCGGCTCTTCGACGCCACCGGCGGCGAGGTCCTCGTCGACGGCGTCGACGTCCGGAAGCTACACCCCGATCTCATGGCGAGGACCGTGGGACTCGTCCCCCAGAAGCCCTACCTCTTCTCCGGGACCGTCGCCACCAACCTCCGCTACGGCAAGCCCGACGCGAGCGACGAGGAGCTCTGGCACGCGCTGGAGGTCGCCCAGGCCGCCGACTTCGTACGGAACCTCGAAGCCGGTCTGAACGCGCCCATCGCACAGGGCGGCACCAACGTCTCCGGCGGGCAGCGGCAGCGGCTCGCCATCGCGCGGACGCTGGTGCAGCGGCCGGAGATCTATCTCTTCGACGACTCGTTCTCCGCGCTCGACTACGAGACGGACGCCCTGCTGCGGGCCGCGCTCGCCCGGGAGACGGCCGACTCGACCGTCGTGATCGTCGCCCAGCGGGTCTCCACCATCCGGGACGCCGACCGGATCGTCGTCCTCGACGAGGGCCGGGTCGTCGGCACCGGACGGCACCAGGAGCTGATGGCGGACAACGAGACGTACCGGGAGATCGTGCTCTCCCAGCTCACCGAGGCGGAGGCAGCCTGATGGCCGGTCCTGGCGGACGCATGATGGCCGGTGGCGGCCCCGACCAGCGGTCGATGGACTTCAAGGGCTCGGGCAAGCGGCTGCTCAAGCAGCTGGCGCCCGAGCGCGGCACGCTCTGGGTGATGCTGATCGCCGGTGTGCTGTCGGTGGCGGCCTCGGTGGTCGGCCCGAAGATCCTCGGCAAGGCGACCGACCTCGTCTTCGCGGGTGTCGTCGGGCGGCAGATCGAGGGCGGCACGAAGGCGGAGGCGATCGAGAGGCTGCGCGCCTCGGGCGACTCCGGCATGGCGGACATGCTGAGCGGTGTCGACTTCACGCCGGGGCAGGGGATCGACTTCTCCGCCGTCGGCGAGGTGCTCCTCGTCGTCCTCGGTGTGTACGTGGCGGCGGGCCTGCTGATGCTGGTCTCCACCCGGATGTCGATCAAGGTGATCAACCGGACGGTCTACCGGATGCGGGAGGACGTCCAGACGAAGCTGGCGCGGCTTCCCCTGTCGTACTTCGACAAGGCCAAGCGCGGCGAGGTGCTGTCGCGGGCGACCAACGACATCGACAACATCTCGCAGACCCTCCAGCAGTCGATGGGCCAGCTGATCAACTCGCTGCTCACGATCGTCGGCGTGCTCGCGATGATGTTCTGGATCTCGCCGCTGCTGGCGCTCGTGGCGCTGGTCACGGTGCCGGTCTCGGTCTTCGTCGCGGCGAAGATCGGCAAGCGCTCGCAGCCGCACTTCGTTCAGCAGTGGAAGTCCACGGGCACGCTCAACGCGCACGTGGAGGAGATGTACAGCGGGCACACCCTGGTGAAGGTCTTCGGCCGGCAGGCGGAGTCCGCGGAGGACTTCCGCGAGCAGAACGAGGCGCTGTACGAGGCCGGGTTCAAGGCGCAGTTCAACAGCGGTGTGATGCAGCCGGTGATGTTCTTCATCTCGAACATCAACTACGTCCTGGTGGCCGTGGTCGGCGGTCTGCGGGTGGCGAGCGGCACGCTCTCCATCGGCGACGTGCAGGCCTTCATCCAGTACTCGCGCCAGTTCTCGATGCCGCTGACGCAGGTCGCGTCGATGGCGAACCTGGTGCAGTCGGGCGTGGCCTCGGCCGAGCGGATCTTCGAGCTGCTCGACGCGGAGGAGCAGGAGCCGGACGCGCCGAGGAGCGAGAGCGAGACGCCCGCGGACCTCAAGGGCAAGGTGGCCCTGGAGGGGGTCTCCTTCCGCTACGAGGCCGACAAGCCGCTCATCGAGAACCTGTCGCTCACGGTGGAGCCGGGCCAGACGGTCGCGATCGTCGGCCCGACCGGCGCGGGCAAGACGACCCTGGTGAACCTGCTCATGCGGTTCTACGAGGTGACGGGCGGCCGGATCACCCTCGACGGGGCCGACATCGCCAAGATGCCCCGGGAGCGGCTGCGGGCCGGGATCGGCATGGTCCTCCAGGACACCTGGCTGTTCGGCGGCACCATCGCGGACAACATCGCGTACGGCGCCACGCGCGCGGTGACCCGGGCGGAGATCGAGGAGGCGGCGCGGGCCGCGCACGCCGACCGCTTCGTCCGCACCCTGCCCGAGGGGTACGACACGGTCATCGACGACGACGGGGCGGGGGTCAGCGCGGGCGAGAAGCAGCTGATCACCATCGCGCGGGCGTTCCTGTCCGACCCGGTGATCCTCGTCCTCGACGAGGCCACCAGCTCGGTCGACACCCGGACCGAGGTCCTCATCCAGAAGGCGATGGCCCGACTGGCCCACGGACGCACGTCGTTCGTGATCGCGCACCGGCTCTCCACGATCCGGGACGCGGACGTGATCCTGGTGATGGAGAACGGTTCCATCGTCGAACAGGGCACGCACGAACAGCTGTTGTCGTCGGGCGGGGCCTACGCCCGGCTGTACGCGGCGCAGTTCGCGCAGGCGGTGGCCGAGGTCGACTGACGGGGAGGTGACCCGTGCCGCATGATGTGCGGCATGGGTCACGACTCCAAGGGTTCCTGGGTGCCGTCGGTCGCGCTGCGGGTCGGCGCCGGACGCGTGCGGGTGGCGGCGCTGCTGCTCGGCGCGGACGGCCGCGTCCGCGGAGACGCGGACATGGTCTTCGACGGGCAGCCGGTCCACCCTTCCGGCGCGGCCCGCCACGAGAACGGGTCGCTGGTCCTCGTGCTGCCCGAGGTGGAGGCGGAGGTCGAGCGGATCGTGGTCGCCGGTTCGGCGGGCGGCGGCTCGCTGGCGGCGCTGGCCCCGGACCGGGCGGTGGTCGCCACGTTGATGGTGACGGGCGCGGACGACGCGAGCGCCGTCGTGTTCGGCGAGTTCTTCCGCGAGTCGGGCGGCTGGAAGTTCGGTGGGCTCGGGAAGGGGTACGTCTCCGGGCTCGCCGGCCTGGTCACGGAGTACGGCGTCGACGTCGCGGAGGAGCCGCCGGTCGCGGAGGTCACCGACGGGCCCGCCCCCGGTCCGTGGGAGAAGCCGGTCGCGGAGGTCACCGGCCGGCCCGCCCCCGGCTCGTGGCAGAAGCCGGTCGCGGAGGCCGCCGCCGCTGCCCCGACGGCGGCTCCGGTCGCCGGTCCCGTCGCGCTGACGGGTGTCGCGAAGGTGCCGGTGCACGCACCGCCGACCGCGGGATGGCACCGGGGAGCGCCGCACGGAACGGCCGGGCCGGGTGCGCCAGGAGCTTCGGGTGCGGCGGAGCCCGCGAGGACGTCCGGCGCGGCCCCGGGGCCGACCGGCGGCCCCGACACCTCGGTCTTCCCGCCGGTCGAGCGGGAGTACCGGCTGCTCGACGGCTGGGACTTCGGTCCGGTCTTCGAGCCGTTCACCGTCGAGGGGCGCGCGAACGACGTCGTCAGCACGCCGTCCCGGGTCCCCCCGGGCCTCGTCCTCGTCGAGCTCGCGCACCGGGGCGGCGGCTACGTCGGCCTCAATCCGCTCGACGAGCAGAACAAGAGCCTGCGCTACCTCTTCAACTCGACCCTGCCCGACTTCCGGGGCAGCCGGGTGGTCCCGTCCCCCGAGGGCCGCCCTCTGCGCATGCGCCTCCAGGCGGACGGCGACTGGGTCCTGCGCGTGAAGCCGGTCGCCGCGGCCCGCCGGCTGGCGGGAACGCTGCGGGGGTACTGCGACGAGGCCCTGCTGCACACGGGCGGACCGGCCGACCTCCAGGTGGAGTTCGAGGGCGACCCGACGGCGAACGGCGGCGGCTACGTCGGGATCAACGGCCACGAGGTCGCCGGCCGGGCCGACCTGACCGGGCCGCACACCCTGCTCCTGAACTCGGCCGACGGCAGGGGCCGGCACACCGTCCCGGTCCCCCCGGGCCCTCTGCTGCTGCTCCTGCGGGCGGACGGTCCCTGGACCCTCACCCTCCGCGAGACGGCGGGCTGGGCGCCCGCTCAGTCGAGATAGCCCCGCAGCTGGTCCGCGTACGCGTGGTCCCTCAGTTTGTTGAGGGTCTTGGACTCGATCTGGCGGATGCGTTCGCGGGTCACGCCGAAGATCCGGCCGATCTCCTCCAGGGTGCGGGGCCTGCCGTCGTCGAGGCCGTAGCGGAGCTGGACGACCTTCCGTTCGCGCTCGCCGAGGGTGGAGAGCACGTCCTCCAGGTGGCGGCGGAGCAGCAGGAAGGCGGCGGACTCGACGGGTGAGGCGGCGTCGCCGTCCTCGATGAGGTCGCCGAGGGCGACGTCGTCCTCCTCGCCGACGGGGGCGTGCAGGGAGACGGGTTCCTGGGCGAGGCGGAGCACCTCGCCGACCCGCTCGGGGGCCACGTCCAGCTGGGCGGCGACCTCCTCGGCGGTGGGTTCGTAGCCGCGTTCCTGGAGCATGCGGCGCTGGACGCGGATGACGCGGTTGATGAGTTCGACGACGTGCACGGGGACGCGGATGGTCCGGGCCTGGTCGGCGAGGGCCCGGGACATCGCCTGGCGGATCCACCAGGTGGCGTACGTGGAGAACTTGTAGCCGCGCGCGTAGTCGAACTTCTCGACGGCCCTGATGAGGCCGAGGTTGCCCTCCTGGACGAGGTCCAGCATGGTCAGGCCGCGGCCCACGTACCGTTTGGCGACGGAGACGACGAGGCGGAGGTTGGCCTCGATGAGCTTGCGTTTGGCGATCCTGCCGAGGACGACGAGCTGGTCCAGGTCGCTCGCCAACCGGGAGTCCAGGTCGGGGGTGTTGGCGAGTTTCTCCTCGGCGAACAGTCCCGCCTCGACGCGGCGGGCGAGGTCGACCTCGTCCTCGGCGGTGAGCAGCGGGATGCGGCCGATCTCGCGGAGGTACTGGCGGAAGAGGTCGGAGGAGGGCCCGTTGCCGCCCGGGTCGGGGCGGCGGCGCTGGGGTGGTGTCTCCGGCTGCTCGTCCGGTGCGGCGGCGGGCGGTTCCTGGGACACGATCCGGGTCTGCACGGCGGGCGACCTCCAGGGGGGTGATCGCTGCCGGTCCGGGGGCGTAGGGCAGCGGGACGACACCGTTACCCAGTGTGGGGTACGACACAGTGAGCCCACGAGGGGCGTGCGGTGACTTTTTGAGACCGGGGCGTGACTGACCGTGCGTCAGAGGGCGGCGGCGCCGTTGTTCCGCAGGGACTGGCCGTACTGGGTGAGGACCCAGAGCTCGTTCTGGACGGCGGCGACCTGTTCGGGGTCGCCCTGGGCGCCGAGGCGGGCCAGGGTGCCCTGGACGTCGCGGATGCGGCGGTCGACGGCACGGAGCCGGACGGTGACGAGCTGGTCTCCGGCGTAGGCCTCGTCGACGGTCTTGGCGAAGATCGTCTCGACGGCGAGTTCGGTGACGAGGGCGCGCACGGTGTCGTTGGGCGCGGCCTCGCGGACGGTGTCGAGGTAGTCGGAGGGGGCTCCGGTGGCGCCTCCGGCGTCCTGGACGCACTGGCGGACGGCCGCGTAGGGCGGGGCGGTGAACTCGTCGGTCCCGTAGGCGTCGAAGGCCGGGGAGACGAGTTCGGGGCGCTGGAGGGCGAGCTTGAGGAGTTCGCGCTCGGTGCGGTGGGCGGGGCTGCGCAGGTTGAGCGCGGGCCCGGAGGCGACGGCCGCGGCCGGTGCGGCGGTGTCGTAGCCGCGCTGCGGGGTCTGCTGCTGTGCGGGGCCCTTGCCGCCGCGGTCGCGGGCCCAGCGGGCGAGCTGGGCGACCCGCTTGACGACGAACTGGGTGTCGAGGATGCCGAGCATGCCGGCGAGCTGGACGGCGACCTCGTGCTGCGCGCCGATGTTCTTGATCCGGGCGACGACGGGCGCGGCCTCGTCGAGGGCGGCGGCGCGGCCGGCCGGGGTCTCCAGGTCGTACCGCTTCACGATCTGGCGGAGGGCGAACTCGAAGAGCGGGGTGCGGGGCTGGACGAGGTCGGCGACGGCCTCGTCGCCCTTGGCGAGCCGCAGGTCGCAGGGGTCCATGCCGTCGGGTGCGATGGCGATGTAGGTCTCGGCGGCGAACTTCTGGTCGTCCTCGAAGGCGCGCAGGGCGGCCTTCTGGCCGGCGGCGTCGCCGTCGAAGGTGAAGATGACGCGGGCCGAGCCGTTGTCCATGAGGAGCCGGCGGAGGATCTTGATGTGGTCGCCGCCGAAGGCGGTGCCGCAGGTGGCGATGGCGGTGGTGACCCCGGCGAGGTGGCAGGCCATGACGTCGGTGTAGCCCTCGACGACGACGGCGCGGCTGACCTTGGCGATGTCCTTCTTGGCCAGGTCGATGCCGTAGAGCACCTGGGACTTCTTGTAGATCGGGGTCTCGGGCGTGTTGAGGTACTTGGGCCCGTTGTCGTCGTCACGGAGCTTGCGGGCGCCGAAGCCGACGATCTCGCCGCCGACGTCCTTGATCGGCCACATGAGGCGGCCGCGGAAGCGGTCGATGGGGCCGCGGCGGCCTTCCTGGGACAGGCCGGAGAGGGTGAGCTCCTTGTCGGAGAAGCCCTTGCCGCGCAGGTAGCGGGTGAGGTGGTCCCATCCGGCCGGGGAGTATCCGACGCCGAAGTGGGCGGCCGCGGCCTGGTCGAAGCCGCGCTCGGCGAGGAACTTCCGGCCGATCTCGGCCTCGGGCGAATCGAGTTGCTCGATGTAGAACTGGGCGGCGGCCTTGTGCGCCTCGACCAGGCGGATGCGTTCCCCGCGCTGGTGGCCGGGGTTGTAGCCGCCCTCCTCGTACCGCAGGGTGATGCCCGCCTTGGCGGCGAGGCGCTCGACCGTCTCCGAGAAGGAGAGGTGGTCGATCTTCATCACGAAGGCGATGGTGTCGCCGCCCTCCTGGCAGCCGAAGCAGTGGAAGAGTCCCTTGCTGGGGCTGACCTGGAAGGAGGGCGACTTCTCGTCGTGGAAGGGGCAGAGACCCTTGAGGTTTCCGCCGCCCGCGTTGCGGAGCTGGAGGTACTCGGACACGACGGCGTCGATCGGGACCGCGTCCCGGACCGCCTTCACGTCGTCATCGTTGATCCTGCCTGCCACGCATGAAGTCTACGTGTGGGCGGAGGTGATCAGATCAGGCTCTCCAGGGGCACGGAGGCGTCGGCGAGGGCGTCGGGGTCCACGGCCGTACGGGCGCGGATGAGCTGCTGGACGGGGTCTGTGACGTCCCACACATTCACGTTCATCCCGGCGAGGACCCGGCCCTCCTTGAGCCAGAAGGCGATGAACTCGCGCTTGCCGGTGTCGCCGCGGACCACGACCTGGTCGTACGAGCCGGGGGGCGCCCAGCCGGAGTACTCCATGCCCAGGTCGTACTGGTCGGAGAAGAAGTAGGGGACGCGGTCGTAGGAGACGCGCTGCCCGAGCATGGCGCGGGCGGCGGCCGGGCCGCCGTTGAGGGCGTTGGCCCAGTGCTCGACGCGGAGCCGGGTGTGGAGCAGCGGGTGGTGGGCGGCGGCGACGTCGCCCGCGGCGTAGATGTCGGGGTCGGAGGTGCGCAGCGACTCGTCGACGGCGATGCCGCCGCCGTCGGCGCGGTCGACGAGGGCGAGCCCGGAGTTCTCGGCGAGGACGGTGCGGGGTGCGGCGCCGATCGCGGCGAGCACGGCGTGCGCCGGGTGCTCCTCGTCGTCGTCGGTGCGGACGGCGAGGACCATGCCGTCCTGGCCGACGATCTCGGTGAGCCGGGCGCCGAAGTGGAAGCGGACTCCGTGGTCGGCGTGCAGGTCGGCGAAGAGCTGGCCGAGTTCGGGGCCGAGGACCCGGTGCAGCGGGGTGGGGTCGGACTCGACGACGGTGACCTCGGCGCCGTAGCCGCGGGCGGCGGCGGCGACCTCGAGGCCGATCCAGCCGGCGCCGGCGATCACCAGGTGGCCGTTGTCGCGGCCGAGGGAGGCGAGGACCTGGCGGAGACGGTCGGCGTGGGCGAGCCGGCGCAGATGGTGGACGCCGGCGAGTTCGGTGCCGGGGACGTCGAGACGGCGGGGCTCGGCGCCGGTGGCGAGGAGCAGCTTGTCGTAGCGGATCACGGTGCCGTCGCCGAGGCGGACGGTGCGGGCGTCGCGGTCGACGGCGGTGACGGACTGCCCGAGGTGCAGCTCGATGTCGTGGCCCGCGTACCAGGCGGCCTCGTGGACGAAGACGCTGTCGCGTTCCTTCGAGCCGGTCAGGTACCCCTTGGACAGGGGTGGGCGCTCGTAGGGGTGGTCGCGTTCGTCGCCGATGAGGATCACCCGGCCGTTGAACCCCTCGGCACGCAGGGTCTCCGCCGCTTTGGCCCCTGCCAGGCCCCCGCCGACGATGACAAAGGTCTGATCTGCGTCGACCACGTCGTTTCCTCCTCTTTGCGACCGCTTCCAACCTACGCCCCCGGGCGTTCGTCGGGCCGTACCGCCTCGGGCCGTGCATGCGAGCGTCCCGCACGGACGGTGGTGACGGAAGAGGGCCGACCCCGAGGGGGCCCGGCGGGGGCTCAGCC
Source organism: Streptomyces sp. NBC_00691 (assembly GCF_036226665.1). NCBI lineage: Bacteria > Bacillati > Actinomycetota > Actinomycetes > Kitasatosporales > Streptomycetaceae > Streptomyces > Streptomyces sp. NBC_00691. Next base: position 2,698,000 of record NZ_CP109007.1, read on the forward strand.
GTGGTGCGGACGGAGACGGGTGTGGAGGGCGCGGGCGGAGGCGTCGGTGAGGGAGGCGATCTGGTCGACGATGACGCGCTTGCGGGCGCGGTCGTCGCGTGCCTGGTCGAACAGCGACCGGAACTGCGGTTCGAGTCCGTCGGGGGCGCGGGCGACGAGTGCCTCGGCGAGCTCGGCGACGACGATGCGCTGGTCGGCGCGGAGGGCCTCCTGCTGGGGGCGCTGCATGACGTAGCGGTCGGCGACGGCCTTGAGGACCGCGCACTCGTGACGGGTCTCCCGGGGGACGACCAGTTCGGCGCCGTAGCGGGTGAGGCGGCCGGAGCCGTACGCGCTGCGGGTGGCGCCCTCGGCGGCGAGGGCGAACCGGCCGATGAGCTGGCTGGTGGCGTCCTTGAGCCGGGCCTGGGCGACGGCCGAGCCGTCGTAGCCGTGCGGCCACCAGTCCTGGTCGACGAGCCGATCGAGGGCCTCGGCGAGCTCCTGCGGGTCGGTGTCCTCGGGGACGTAGCGGCCGATGGCGACGGCGGCGATGTCGGCGCGCTCGGGATCGGCGAGGAGGAGGTTCGGGTCGATGTGTCCGGCGTGCAGGCCGTCCTCGAAGTCGTGGACCGAGTAGGCCACGTCGTCGGACCAGTCCATGACCTGGGCCTCGAAGCACTTGCGGTGGCCGGGGGCGCCCTGCCGGATCCAGGCGAAGACCGGCAGGTCGTCCTCGTACACGCCGAACTTGGCCGAGCCGGGGTCGTCGGGGTGGCCGCCGCGCGGCCACGGGTACTTGGTGGCGGCGTCGAGGGCGGCGCGGGTGAGGTTGAGGCCGACGCTGACGGGTTCCCCGTCGGCGTCCTTCACGAAGCGCTTGGGCTCGATCCGGGTGAGGAGGCGGAGCGACTGGGCGTTCCCCTCGAAGCCGCCGCAGTCCTTGGCGACGTCGTTGAGCGCCTGCTCGCCGTTGTGCCCGAAGGGCGGGTGGCCCATGTCGTGGGAGAGGCAGGCGGCCTCGACGAGGTCGGGGTCGCAGCCGAGGGCGGCGCCGAGCTCCCGGCCGACCTGGGCGCATTCCAGGGAGTGGGTGAGCCGGGTGCGGGGGCTGGCGTCCCAGGCGTGGCCCCGGGTACCGGGGGTGACGACCTGGGTCTTGCCGGCGAGCCTGCGGAGCGCGGCGGAGTGCAGCACGCGGGCGCGGTCGCGCTGGAAGGCGGTGCGCCCGGGGCGTTTGTCGGGCTCGGCGGCCCAGCGGTCGGTCGCGTCGGTGTCGTAGCCGGGGGTGTCGGTGACGCCGGCGAGGCCGGCGGTGCCGGTGACGTCCGGGGTGCCGTCGGTGTGCGTGCCGTCTGTGCCGACTGTGCCGTCTGTGCCGTTTGCGATGCCTTCCATGCATCGAAGGTAACCGGAGGGACCGACAGAAGCGCTCAGACGGCGGCGAGTTCCCGCTCCCGGGTGGTGGCGCGCGGGGATCCGTCGTAGCGGTGCAGGACCAGGCGGGCGAGGGCCGGGTGGGCACCGAGGGGGGCGGAGGCGATCCAGGGGGCGTGGGCGGCGGCGCGGGTGGCGAAGAGGCCGGGTGCGGTGAAGCAGGAGGCGACGGCCACCCGGTGGCGGCCCCGGGCGGCGAGGGCGCGGACGGCCTCGGGCACGGTGGGCGCGGCGGCGGAGGCGTACGCGGGGAGAACGGGGACGCCGCCGAGTCGCTCGCCGAGCAGGGCGGCGATCCGGCGGAGCTCGGCGCCGGATCGGGGGTCCCGGGATCCGGCGGAGGCGAGGACGACCCCGGCGGCCTGTGAGGCGCCGTCCTCGGGGGTCCAGCCGGCGTGCGCGAGCCGGTCGGCGAGGGCCTCGACGAGCAGCGGGTGCGCGCCGAGCGGCTCGGCCACGCGGGCGCGGAGTCCGGGCACGGCGGCGAGGGCGGCGGGCAGGTCGTGGGTGACGTGGTATCCGGGGGCGAGGAGCAGGGGGACGAGGACGGCGTCGCGGCCTTCGGCGGCGAGTTCCGCGAGGGTGGTGTCGAGGAGCGGGGTGTTCAGCTCGATGTGCGCGAGCCGTACGTCGAGGCCGGGGCGCAGTTCCCTGACCCGTTCCAGGAGGCGGGCGAGGGTGGCGCGGGCGCGGGGGTCGCGGCTGCCGTGGCCGACGGCGACGAGGGTGGGGACGGCCGGGGCCGTTCCGGCGAGGGCGGGGCGGAGCGGGGCGGTCCCCGCGAGGGCGGGCGTGGCACGGCATGGGGTGTTCATGGGCGGGTGTACCTCCTGCTCTTCCTTCCACGGGCGGTGGCCGTACGGACGCACGTGGCCGAGCTGGATTCCGAGCTGCTCGGTGATGCTGCCGAGCAGCCCGGCGGCGTGGGCGAAGGTGCTGTCCGGCTCCGTCATGCACCGATCCTGCGGGGCGCACGTTGCCTGCCCGTTGCGCGGGGGTCACGACTGTTTTCCGCGATCTCACGCGTGTGCCCCGGCGGGTGTCAGGCGCCCTCGGCCGGCCCCTGGACCGCACAGGCCCCACCCCTCCCCTGCCCCCTTTCCCGATTCCGAATCACGGAATATCTTTTCCACCATGAGAATGTCCCCGCCCGCTCTCCCCCGACGCGTCGCCGCCGAGTTCATCGGAACCGGCGCCCTCGTCGCCGTCATCGTCGGCTCCGGAATCCGCGCCGACACCCTGAGCCAGGACATCGGCGTCCGGCTGCTCGCCAACGCCGCCGCCTCCGCCATCGGTCTCGGGCTGCTCATCGCCCTCATCGGGCCGCTCTCCGGCGCCCACTTCAACCCCGTCGTCACCCTCTCCGAGTGGTGGTCCACGCGCCGTACGGGCGACTCGCGCGAGGTCCTCGCCTACATCGGCGCCCAGCTCGCCGGGGCCGTCACGGGCGCGCTGCTCGCCGAGGCGATGTTCGGGCGGGTACCCGGCGCCTGGGCCACCGAGCCGCGCACCGCGCTCCACCTGCTGCTCGGCGAGGCCGTCGCCACCGCCGGGCTCGTCCTCGTCGTCCGGGGCCTGCGCCACATCGGCCGCCCCGGGCTCGCCCCGGTCGCGGTCGCCGGCTACATCGGCGCGGCGATCTGGTTCACCTCCTCCGGGTCCTTCGCCAACCCGGCCGCCACCGTCGGCCGCGCGTTCTCCGACTCCTTCACCGGGATCGCCCCCGGCTCGGTGCCCGCCTTCGCCGCCGCCCAACTGCTCGGCATGCTGCTCGGGATGGTCCTGGCCGGTGTGTTGTACGGAACACGTGACGCCTCGGCCGAACCGAATCCCGCCGACGCGCGTCGGACGGGGTGACAGGACGACACCGCGTCCACCCGCCACGGAGGTTCCCGCATGCCGGCACGGCTCACCCGGTTGATCCCGCGCACCACCCGGGCCCGTCGCCGCACCGTGCAGGCCGTGATGCTGGGCGCCGTCCTGGCGCTCACCCCGGTCACCTGGATGCACACCGCCGCCGCCGGAAAGCTCCGTACCACCGCGGACGTGCCCGCCCGGGACGTCGCCGTCGTCTTCGGCGCCGGACTGTGGAAGGGGCGCCCCACCCCGTACCTCGCGCACCGGCTCGACGCCGCCGCCGAGCTGTACCGGACGGGGAAGGTCCGGGTCCTGCTCGTCACCGGCGACAACAGCAGGACCGCGTACGACGAGCCCAGCGCCATGCGCGCGTACCTCACCGAGCGCGGGGTGCCGGACGGCCGGATCGTCAGCGACTACGCGGGCTTCGACACCTGGGACTCCTGCGTCCGGGCCCGGAAGGTCTTCGGCGTCGACCGGGCCGTGCTCGTCACCCAGGACTTCCACATCAAGCGGGCCGTCGCCCTGTGCGGGCGGGCCGGCGTCGACGCGTACGGCGTCGGGGTCCCCGAACCCCACGACCGCACCTGGTACTACGGCACCACCCGGGAGATCCTCGCCGCGGGCAAGGCCTCCCTCGACGCCGCCGTCCGCCCCGACCCGCACTTCCTCGGCCCGGCGGAGAAGGGCGTCACCGAGGCGCTGGCCTCACCCCGGAAGCCGTAGCGGCGCCCGGAGTCCGCCGGAAGCCGTGGCGACGCGGGAACCCGCCGGAAGCCGTGGCGGCGCCGGCCTCACCCCGGGTGCCGCGGCGGACGGAGAGCATGGCACCGCGCCCGTAATCAGCGGTGCCGCCCCGCGTAACACGCCTGACCCACGCTGGCCGCATGTCCGAGGCCACCGCCGTACCCACCCACTGCCCCTACTGCGCCCTGCAGTGCGGCATGTCGCTCCGCCCCACCGGCACCCCGGAGCTGCCCGCAGAGGTGGTCGACCGGACCGACTTCCCCGTCAACCGGGGCGCGCTCTGCGGCAAGGGCCGCACCGCCCCCGCCGTGCTCTCCTCCCGGGTCCGGCTCACCGGTCCCCTGATCCGATGCCCTGACACGGGGGCCCTCGTGCCCGCGTCCTGGGAGGAGGCCCTCGCCGCCGTCGCCGACGGGCTGCGCCGGACCCGCGCCGACCACGGCCCCGATGCCGTGGGGGTCTTCGGCGGCGGCGGCCTCACCAACGAGAAGGCGTACACGCTGGGGAAGTTCGCCCGGCTGGTGCTCGGCACCTCGCAGATCGACTACAACGGGCGCTTCTGCATGTCCTCGGCGGCCGCCGCCCACGGCAGGGCCTTCGGGCTCGACCGCGGGCTGCCGTTCCCCCTGGAGGACATCCCGAGGACCGGCTGTGTGATCCTCGTCGGCTCCAACCTCGCCGAGACCATGCCGCCCGCGCTGCGCTACCTCACCGAGCTGAAGGAGAACGGCGGGAAGCTGATCGTCATCGATCCGCGCCGCACCCGTACCGCCGAGCAGGCCGACCTCCACCTCGCGCCGCGCCCCGGCACCGACCTCGCGCTCGCCCTCGGCATGCTCCACCTCGTGGTCGCCGAGGGGCGGGTGGACGAGGAGTTCGTGCACGCGCGCACCTCCGGCTGGGAGGCCGCCCGCGCCGGGGCGATGTCCCACTGGCCCGAGCAGGTCGAGCGCATCACGGGCGTGCCGCTGCCGCTGCTCCGGGAGGCCGTCGCCCTGTTCGGCGACGCCGCCACCGGCATGGTCCTCACCGCGCGCGGCCCCGAGCAGCAGTCCAAGGGCACCGACACCGTCGGCGCCTGGATCAACCTCTGCCTGGCCACCGGGAAGGCGGGCCGGCCCCTCAGCGGCTACGGCTGCCTCACCGGCCAGGGCAACGGCCAGGGCGGCCGCGAGCACGGCCAGAAGGCCGACCAGCTCCCCGGCTACCGCAAGCTCGACGACCCGGCCGCACGCGCGCACGTGGCCGGGGTCTGGGGCGTGCCCCCCGAGTCGCTGCCGGGCCCCGGACGGAGCGCCTACGAACTCCTCGACGCGCTCGGCGGCGAGGTGAAGTCCCTGCTCCTCATGGGCTCCAACCCGGTCGTCTCAGCGCCCCACGCCGCGCACATCGAGGGGCGGCTGCGCTCGCTCGACTTCCTCGCCGTCGCCGACGTGGTGCTCTCCGAGACCGCCGCCCTCGCCGATGTCGTGCTGCCCGTCACCCAGTGGGCGGAGGAGACCGGCACCATGACCAACCTGGAGGGGCGGGTGCTGCTCCGCCGGCGCGCCCTCACCCCGCCCGCGGGGGTACGGAGCGACCTGGAGGTGCTGCACGCGCTCGCCGGGCTCCTCGGCTGGGAGAAGGGCTTTCCCGCCGAGCCGGAGGAGGTCTTCGACGAGCTGCGCCGCGCCTCGGCCGGCGGTCCGGCCGACTACTCGGGCATCAGCTACCGACGCATCGAGGAGGAGCAGGGCGTGTTCTGGCCCTGCCCGGAGACCGGCGAGGGCGAGCCCGACCACGCGGGCACCCCGCGGCTCTTCCTGGACCGGTTCGCGACGCCCGACGGGAGGGCCCGGTTCGTGCCCGTGGTGCACCGGGCCGCGGCCGAGGAGACCGACGCCGAGTACCCCGTCGTCCTCACCACCGGCCGGGTCGTGTCCCAGTACCAGTCGGGCGCGCAGACCCGGCGGGTCGACGAGCTGAACGAGGCGGCCCCCGGCCCCTTCGTGGAGCTCCACCCCCGGGTCGCCGAGCGGCTCGGGGTGGCGGAGGGCGAGCGGGTCGCGGTGGTCTCGCGGCGCGGCCGGGCCGTCGCACCGGCCCGGATCACCACGGCCGTCCGGCCGGACACCGTCTTCATGCCGTTCCACTGGGCGGGCGAGGGCCGCGCCAACACCCTGGTGAACCCGGCGCTCGACCCGGTCTCCCGGATGCCCGAGTTCAAGGTGTGCGCGGTCCGTCTGGAGCCGCTGTCCGCCGGGGACGCTACGGCCGGCTGAACCAGTCGCCGCTCTCGATGACATCGCCGAGGGGCGCGTCGGGCGCCGCCAGGAACACCCACGCGGACACCCGCGCGCTGTCCCGTACCCGGACGACGTCCATCGCCACCCGCTCGTACCCGGCGGGCAGCTCCAGCCGGTCGAGCAGGCCGAACAGCTCGCCGTAGGCGCCGGGGGCGGGGGTGAGCAGGGTGCCGACCACCTGGCCGCCGTGCGCCGGGACGACGTAGGGATAGCCGGGTCCGTCGTGCAGGACCGCCCCGTGCAGCACGGCGTCCGCCTCGGTGCCGATCCGGCCGGCGAGGAACCGGTCGTGGTTGTACGCGCCCGGGCGCAGCGTCCCGTAGACGAAGAACGGCCGCTCTTCGAGGGCCGGGGCCCCGGTCTCCTGCGCGGCCTCGGTCTCCCGCTCGACCCAGCGGGCGTACGCCTCGCCGGCCCGGGTCACCCGGGTGGCGAGGATCTCGGGCGTCTCGTAGTCGTGCGCGGCGAGGAGGTGGGCCTCCAAAGCCGGGTAGCGGGCCTCGGTGGTCTTGAAGACCACCTCCCACTCCTCCGTCGTCTCGATCGCGCCCCGCCAGTGGTAGACGGAGGTGACGGGTCCCGAGATCTGCGCGCAGGCGGCCAGCCGGGCCTCGACGGCGCCGCGCGCCAGGGCGTCGGCCTTGGCGCGCGCGTCGGTGGTGGTACGGACGGTGACGATCACGTCTCCACCGTACGGGCGAACTGGGCGGCGTGCAGCCGGGCGTACGCGCCCCCGGCGGCGAGGAGTTCCTCGTGGCCGCCCTGTTCGGCGATCGAGCCGCCGTCCATCACCAGGATGGTGTCCGCGTCCCGGATCGTGGAGAGCCGGTGGGCGACGACGAAGCTGGTGCGGCCCGCCCGGAGGGAGGCCATCGCCTCCTGGACGAGGAGTTCGGTCCGGGTGTCGACGGAGCTGGTGGCCTCGTCGAGGACGAGGATCACGGGATCCGAGAGGAAGGCGCGGGCGAGGGTGATCAGCTGCCGCTCACCGGCGCTGAGACCGCCGCCGTCCTCGTCGAGGACGGTGTCGTACCCGGCGGGCAGAGTGCGGACGAACCGGTCGGCGTGCGCGGCCCTGGCCGCTTCGACGATCCGCTCGCGCGAGACCTCGCCGGGCACCCCGTACGCGATGTTGTCGGCGATGGTGCCGCCGAAGAGCCAGGTGTCCTGGAGGACCATGCCGATGCCGGAGCGCAGTTCCTCCCGGGTCATCGCCGCCGTGTCGACGCCGTCCAGGGTGATCCGGCCGCCGGTCACCTCGTGGAAGCGGAGGAGCAGGTTGACCAGGGTCGTCTTGCCCGCGCCGGTGGGGCCGACGATGGCGACGGTCCTGCCCGGTTCCACGGTGAGGGACAGGTCCTCGATGAGCGGCCTGCCGGGCTCGTAGCGGAAGGCGACGTTCTCGAAGGAGACCCGGCCGCGGAGCGATTCCGGCCTCTTCGGATCTGCCGGGTCCGGGTCCTCCTCCCCGGCGTCGAGGAGGTCGAAGACCCGCTCGGCGGAGGCCACTCCGGACTGGAGGAGGTTGGCCATGGCGGCGACCTGGGTGATGGGGCCGTTGAACTCGTACGAGTACTGGATGAAGGCCTGGACGTCGCCGACGGAGAGCGTGCCGCTGGCCACCCGCAGTCCGCCGACCACGGCGATGGCGACGTAGTTCAGATTGCCGACGAAGGTCAGGGCGGGCTGGATGAACCCGGAGACGAACTGGGCGCGGAAGCTCGCCCGGTGCAGCTCGTCGCCCAGTTCGTCGAAGCGCCGGACGGCCTCGGCGCGGCGGCCGAAGGCGACGACCTCGGTGTGGCCGGTGATCATCTCCTCGACATGGCTGCCGAGCCTGCCGGTGACCGCCCACTGCTTCACGAACTGCGGCTGGGCGCGGCGGCCGACGAAGGCGGCGACGGCGACCGAGACGGGCACGGTGGCGAGGGCGACGAGGGCGAGCACCGGGGAGATCCAGAACATCATCGCGAGGACGCCGACCAGGGTGAGCAGGGCGCGGGTCATCTGACTGAAGGCCTGCTGGAGGGTCTGGGTGATGTTGTCGATGTCGTTGGTGGTGCGGGAGAGGACCTCGCCGCGCGGCTGCCGGTCGAGGTAGCCGAGGGGCAGCTTCGCCAGTTTGTGCTGGGCCTGTTCGCGGAGGCGGTGGCCGGCCCGCTGGACGACGGTGGTGGCGATCCGCAGCTGGATCCAGGTGAAGAGGGACGCGCCGGCGACGACCGCGGCGGAGAGGGCGAGGACCCGGCCGACGGCCGCGAAGTCGACGCCGGCCGGGCCGGTGGCTCCGGTGACGACGAGGTCGGTGGCACGGCCGAGGAAGAGCGGGCCGAGGACGGAGAGGGAGACCGCCGTGGCGCCGGCGGCGAGCACGCCGAGGAGCCGGGCCCGGTCGGGGGCGAGGGTGCGGAGCAGCCGGAGGCCGGAGGCGCGGAAGGAGAGGGAGCGTTCGAGGGCGGGGGTGGGGAGGCCGGGGCCGCGCTGCGCGGAGGAGGGAGCGGTGCGGGCCGGGACGGCTCCGGTGGGCGCGTCCTTCACGGCGCGGCTCGCCGTGGCTGTGCTCATGCGGCTTCCTCCTCGGTGAGCTGGGAGAGGACGATCTCCCGGTAGGTGGGGTTGTCCCGCATCAGGGACGAGTGGGTGCCGGTGCCGACGTTCCGTCCCCGGTCGAGGACGACGATCCGGTCGGCCTGCCGGATGGTGGAGACCCGCTGGGCGACGACGACGACGGTCGCGTCGGCGGTCTCCTCCCTGAGGGCGGCGCGGAGCCGGGCGTCGGTCCGGGGGTCGAGGGCGGAGAAGGAGTCGTCGAAGAGGTAGAGGCGGGGGCGGGCGACGAGGACCCGGGCGATGGCGAGCCGCTGCCGCTGGCCGCCGGAGAGGTTGGTGCCGCCCTGGGAGACGGGGGCGTCGAGGCCTTCGTCGAGTCCGCGGACGAAGTCGGCGGCCTGGGCGACCTCCAGCGCGTGCCAGAGTTCTTCGTCGCTCGCGTCGGGCCTGCCGTAGCGGAGGTTGGTGGCGACGGTCCCGGAGAAGAGGTAGGGCTTCTGCGCGACGAGTCCCACGGTCCTCGCCGTCAGTTCGGGGTCGAGCTTCCGGACGTCGACGCCGTCGACGAGGACCTCGCCGCCGGTGGCGTCGAAGAGCCGCGGCACGAGTCCGAGCAGGGTCGACTTGCCGCTGCCGGTGGAGCCGATGACCGCGGTCGTCTCACCGGGCCGGGCTTCGAGCCAGACGTCCCTGAGGACGGACTCCTCCGCGCCCGGGTAGCGGAAGTCGGCGCCCTTGACCTCCAGATGGCCCCGGCCGGCCGTGGTCCTGACCGGATGGACCGGCGGGACGACCGACGAGCGGGTGTCGAGCACCTCGCGGACGCGCTCGGCGCCCGCCTCGGCCCGGGGCATGTTCATGAGGAGGAAGAGGACCATCATCACGGACATCGAGGTCTGGAGCAGGTAGCCGAGGAAGGCGACGAGCCCGCCCGGCTGGAGCGCGCCGGATTCGATGCGGTGGGCCCCGACGTAGACGAGCGCGACGGTCGTCAGCTCCCAGACGATGAGCACGGTGGGGAACATCAGGGCCTGGAGCCGGCCGGCCCGGAGGCCGACGGAGCGGAGTTCGTCGTTGGCGGTGGCGAACCGTTCCCGCTCGTGCCGGTCGCGGACGAAGGCGCGGACCACCCGGACTCCGGTGATCTGCTCGCGCAGGACGCGGTTGGCGCGGTCGATGCGGTCCTGCATGCCTTTGAAGAGCGGCCGCATCCGCAGGACGACGCTGCCGACGGCGCCGGCCATCACCGGCACGAAGAGGAACAGCACCAGGGCGAGCGGCACGTCCTGGCGCAGGGCCATGGCGATGCCGCCGAAGCAGAGGAGCGGCGCGGCTACCAGCATGGTCAGGACGAGGACGGTGAACGTCTGGATCTGCTGGATGTCGTTGGTCGTACGGGTGATGAGGGAGGCGGCCCCGAAGCGGCCCCGTTCCCGGGCGGAGAACTCCTGGACGCGGCGGAAGACTTCGGAGCGCAGGTCTCGGGCGACGCCCATGGCGATCCGTGCCCCGGTGTAGGTGGCGGCGGCCGCGGCCGCCGCCTGGAGGAGGGTGACGGCGACCATCGTGGCGCCGCCGCCGAGGACACGGTCGGTGTCGCCGCGCAGGACGCCCTGGTCGATGACGCCGGCGTTGAGGGTGGGCAGGGCGAGGGAGGCGAGGGACTGGACGAGCTGGAGGGCGACGAGGAGGGCGAGGAGGGCCCGGTACGGCCTGAGGCGGGGAGCGAGGAGTCGCAGCAGCATGACGACGTTCCCTCACGCGCCGTACGGGCGGACGGACTTGGCGTCCTTGAGGGCGCGGCCCCACCAGCCGAGCTGGTCCAGGAGCGCCTTGGCGGCGCCCTCCGCGGCGGAGGGGTCCTTGTGCCGTCCGTCCTCGTCGAACAGGGCGTGGGCGTGGTGGAAGGAGACGGTGTCGCGGACGGTGACCGCGTGCATCTCGGCGTACACCTGGCGGAGCTGCTCGACGGCGCGCAGGCCTCCGGAGATGCCGCCGTAGGAGACGAAGCCGACGGGCTTGGCCTGCCATTCGGTGTAGTGCCGGTCGATCAGGTTCTTGAGGGCGGCGGGGAAGGAGTGGTTGTACTCGGGGGTGATGACGACGTAGGCGTCGGCGCCCTCCAACACCGGCGTGACCTTGGCGAGTTCGGCGCGGACGGCCGGGGAGGGGTCGTACGAGAGGGAGGTGGGGAGGTCGGTCTCGGCGAGGTCGACGACGGTGACGGTGAAGTCCTCGCGCTCGGCGAGCCGGGAGCGGAACCAGTCGGTGACGACGGGGGCGAAGCGGCCTTCGCGGTCGCTGGCGACGACGAGGGCGAGGGTGAGGGGGGCGGAGACGGTGGCCGTGGTGGCGTTCGTGATGTCCATGTCGGTGATCGTGGTACCTCAAGTTTGGTTGAGGTCAAGCGCCGGCCCGAGGCTCTTCCCCAAGGCCGTTTCCCCGCACGTACGGTGAGCGCATGACGACTCCGACCCCGCACATCGAGATCGACAGCATCCCCGCGACCGACCCCGGACTGCTCGCCGCCCTCATGACCGGCTACGGACACTTCACGGCGATGCAGGTGCGGGACGGCCGCGCGAAGGGCCTCGACCTGCACCTCGACCGGCTCGACCACGCGACCCGCGAGCTCTTCGGCCGCGCACTGGACGGACAGCACGTCCGCGCCCTGATCACCGGCGCCCTGGAGGCCTCCGGGCAGCAGGACGCCTCGGTACGCGTGTACGTGTACCCGGACGTCCGCGTCGCGGTGACCGTCGCCGCGCCCGCCCCGGACGGGCCCGGCGCCCCGCAGCGCCTGACGGCCGTCGAGTACTGGCGGCCCGCGCCGCACATCAAGCACCTGGGCGGCTTCGGCCAGGGCTACCACCGCGAGGCCGCCCGGCGGGCCGGCTTCGACGAGGCCGTCCTGACCTCCCCCCACGGCGAGATCGCCGAGGGCGCGATCACCAACATCGCCTTCTGGGACGGGACTTCGGTGATCTGGCCGTCGGCACCCTGCCTCCACGGAATCGCCATGGCCCTGCTGGAGCCGCGCCTGGAGTCGGTCCGCCGACCGGTCACGCTGGCCGACCTGGCGGGCTACCGGGCCGCGTTCGTCACCAACTCCCGCTCCATCGCCCCCGTGACGGCGATCGACGAGGTGACGTTCGCGGTGGACGAGGAGCTCATGGGGCGGGTGTACTCGGCGTACGACGCGGTGGAGTGGGACGCACTGCAGAGCGGTAGTAAGGCGTAGGGGGCCGCGCACGACGTGCGGGCCGCACGAGCCGTACGGGGGGAGTCACCGGAATGGTCGCGAGGTACGTCGTCTCGCCGCGCGGCGGCCGCCGCGCCCACCCCGACATCACGTCGGCCCTCCGGGCGGCGGGCGCGCGGGGCCGGCCGGCCCTGATCGAGATCGCACCCGGCCGGTACGAGGAGGCCCTCACCGTCCGGGGCGACGTACGGCTGGTGGCCGCCGAGGGACCCGGCTCCGTCGTGGTCGAGCTGCCCCGGCGCACCGTCCTGGACGCCTCCGGGACGGTAGGAGTGCACGGCCTCACGCTCGTCGGCCGCGAGGCGGACGTCGTCGCCTGCCACGCGGGCTCGCTCACCCTCGAACACACCGAGATCTGGGCGCACAGCGGCGTCGCCGTGCACGCCCGGCCGCACTCCACGGTCACCCTGCGGGACAGCCTGCTCGCCCACGGCCGGATGCTCTTCTCCGGGGGCGCGGGGCTGGTCGAGCGGTGCCGGTTCACCGACGCCGCCGACAACGCGATCGCCGTCCTCGAAGGGGCCCGGGTCTCCGTCCGGGGCAGCCGGATCGAGGGCAGCAGGATCCACGGGCTGCGGGTCAGCGACGCGCACGCCGAGGTCGTCGGCTGCGAACTGACCGGCACCGGGCAGGCGGCCCTCACGGCGGACGCCCGGGCGCGGCTCGTCGTGGCGGACTGCGTGATCACCGCCGTGCACGGCGAGGGGATCATGTTCACCGAGCAGTCCCGGGGCTCCGTCGACACCACCCGGGTCATCGGCGCGCGGCACGGCATCGGCGCGGCGAGCGGCGCCGACCCGGTGGTGCGCGGCTGCGTCCTCGACGACTGCCACGACACCGGAATCAACGTGCAGACGGCCGCCCGGGGCCGGTTCGAGGACTGCCAGGTGCTCCGCTCCGGCAATGTCGCCGTGTTCGCGACGAAGGGCGGCGCCCCGGAGGTGCACGGCGGACGCGTCTCCGGGGGCAACGTCGGGATCGCGGTCACCGAGAGCTCCCGGGGCCGTTTCACCGGCGTCGTGATCGAGGACCTGACGAACGCCGCGCTGCGGGTCCTCGACGACTCCGGGGCCACGTTCGAGCAGGTCCGGGTGGACCGCTGCCAGGCCGGTCTGGAGGTCCGTGGCAATGGCGGCACGACGGCCGAGGTGACGGACTCGGCGTTCCGCGACTGCGAGACGGCCGCCGTGGCCATCGCCGGCCAGTCCCGCGTCACGCTCAGGAACGTGACCGCGGAACACTGCGTGCTCGGCTTCGGCGTCTCCGAGGAGGCCCAGCTGCGTGTGACCGACAGCGTCGTCACGGCGGTGGGCAGCGCCGGCGCCGGAGCCCTCGGCAGTGGTCGGCTCATCGCGCGGAACCTCACCGTGAACGGGTCGGGGGCGTTGGGCGTCTACGGGACGGGCTCCGCGTACCTCGACATCGCCAGGAGCGAGTTCGGCGACTGCGCGAAGGCCGGCGCGCGCGTCGACGAGGAGGCCGGAGGACAGCTGCTGGACTGCGCGGTGACCGGCACCCGCGGGGTGGCCGTCATCGGCAACGGCCGGGTCGACACGGCCGGGCTGCGGACCTCGCTCAGGATCGTCCGGCACGCGGAGAAGCCGGCCGGGCCGCCGCAGCAGATCATCAACATCTTCAACGGGCCGGTCTTCAACGGGCCGGTCCGGGACATCCAGGTGGCCTGGGGCAACGAGAACGTCCACCAGGACCAGCAGACGACGGAAGGGGACGGATCCCTCTCATGAGCGACCGGCCGGAACAGAACGACGCACAGGGGAACGAGGCACCGGGGGGCGACGCACCCCAGGTGAACCACTACAACGGGCCGGTGTTCAACGGCTCCGTCTCGCAGGGCCAGTTCGCCTGGGACAACGGGACCGTGACCCAGAACCAGCAGAACAACGGCACGGCCGGCGCGGTCGCACCGGGGTACGAGGCCCTCGCCGAGCGGATCAACGAGCTCCTCCGGCAGCTCCCCGAGGCCGGACTCGCCGAGCAGGACCGGCAGGACACCCGGGAGGCGGCCGAGGAGGTCCTGGCGGTGATCGGACAGGAGGAGCCGGTCGAGGAGGGCAGGGTGCGCCGGGCGCTCACCCGGCTCCGGGGCGCGCTCGCCCCGGTGGCCACGGGGATCGCGGCCGGCGCGACGGTGGGCGCGCAGGAATGGGCGCTGGCGGCGATCGGCGGGCTGACGGGGGGCTGACGAGGTCCGGTGGCGGAGGCTGGGAGCGGAGGCGGGCGCGGAGGCCGGGCGCGGAGGCCCGGGCGCGGAGACCTGCGGGGTGATCTGATCACCCGTTCGGCACGGGGCGTCCGCCGACACGACGAAGACAGCCCTGACCTGCATAAACGCAGAAAATCCAGGCGACACACCGTATCGGACGGCCCAATCCTGATGCCTCATCAGGAGGCGCGGCGCGCGCGGCGGCACTTATCTCGGTCACAGAAGGCCGTTCCGGGAAGTCCCTCCCGGGAGGACCGCCCCGCTCGACCGCTCGCGCGCCCCGGAGGCCCCCCATGCGCACCATTGCCCGCCTGTTCACCGGTACCGCGCTGACGGTCGCCGCGATCGGAGCCGTCGCCGCCCCCTCGGCGTTCGCCAACAACTCCGAGTGGCTCGAGATCTTCCCCTCCGAGGCCGAGCCCGGCACCAGCGTCACCGTGAACACGCTCGCCTGCGGCAAGCACGGCCACGGCGTCGGGGACGCGAACTCGCTCGGCGCGGGCGAGTTCCAGCTGAATCCGAGCACGCACAAGGACGTCGTGGTCGGTCAGTTCCACGTACCGGAGCACGCCAAGGCCGGCACGTACGGCATCAGCGTGGCCTGCGACAACGGCAAGACGGCCCGGGGCGACCTGACCGTCAAGCACCGGCGTCCCAGCGGCCACGTCCAGACCGGTGTCGGGGGCAGCGTCGGCCCCGACACCGCCCAGGTCACGGCAGGCGCGGCGGTGCTGGCCGCAGCTGCCGTGGGCGGGGTCTGGCTCCTGCGCCGCCGGGCGAGCGGCGCGCAGGGCCACTGAGACCATCCGCCTGTCCTGCCCCCGCCGGAGCGCCCGAACACGGCCCCGGCGGGGGCAGGGCCACACCCTAGGGAACCCAGGTGAGCAACAGGAGCAAGGGCTGGGGCATAGCCGCGGCCGCCTGCGTCGGGCTCTGGCTCGTCCAGAACGGCTCTGAGCAGGTCACCCCTCCCGTGCCGTCGGCCGCCCAGGCCTTCGCCGCCGGCCCGAGCGTGCACACCGACGCCGCGGCCGACCCGCTGCCGCCGTCGGCGCCGGTCAGGCTGCGCATCCCCGAGACCGATGTGGACGCCCCGATGATGCGGCTCGGCCTGGCCTCGGACGGTTCGCTCGACGTACCGCCGGCCGGGAACCGGAACATGGCCGGCTGGTACGGGAACGGCACCGCGCCCGGCGCCAAGGGCACGGCGATCGTCGCGGGCCATGTCGACAACGCCGACGGACCCGCCGTCTTCTACACGCTCGGCGCCCTGAGGAAGGGCCACCGGATCGAGGTCGACCGGCAGGACGGGCGGACCGCGGTCTTCACGGTCGACGCGGTCGAGGTCTACGAGATCAAGGACTTCCCGGACCGGAAGGTGTACGACGAGGCGGACCGCGCGGAGATCCGGGTGATCACCTGCGGCGGCGGCTTCTCGAAGAAGAACGGCTACCAGGGGAACGTGGTCGCCTTCGGCCACCTCATCGGAGTGCGCTAGGGCCTGTCGTCAAACTCCCGTCGTCGCCCGGAGGGCGGCCCCGCGGCGTCTGGTGCGTGCTCTCGGTGTGCCGGGAGGAAGCCCTCGTACTGGACGTACTCGGGCTTTCGCCCGGTGCGGCGAGAGTGCGTGCCAGGCGTCGCGGGGCAGACGGGAGTGTGACGACAGGCCCTAGGGGGTCTGGTCGATCGAGCCCGGCCTGATCGACAGGCCCCCTGGGGCGTCCCTCCGGGAGCGGGTCGGGCGAGGTCCGGAAGGGACGGCCCGGCCCCCGCCCGCGTCAGGCCCACTGGTCGAAGGCGAGCTTCGCGACCAGCGAGAGCACCACCACGAGCAGCACCCCGCGCACGAACTCGGCGCCCTTGCTGAGCGCCATCCGCGCCCCGACCGTCCCGCCGATCAGGTTGAAGACCGCCATGACGGCGGCGAGCTGCCAGTACACGCTGCCCTGGTACGCGAACATCGCGAGCGCGCCCGCGTTGGTGCAGACGTTGACGATCTTCGCGGTCGCCGAGGCGGTCACCAGGTCGAGGTGGAGGACCGCGGTCAGGGCGAGCACCAGGAAGGTGCCGGTGCCGGGACCGAACAGGCCGTCGTAGAAGCCGATCCCGCCGCCGACCACGACGATCGCGGTGACGATCCGGGCCCGGGTCAGCGGCGCCCGCTCCTCCCCCTCCGCCTTCGCGCCGAACGTCGGCCGCAGCATCACGAAGGCCGCAACGGCGAGCAGCACGACCATGATCACCGGACGCAGGACGTCGCTGCTGATGCCCGCAGCGAAGAAGGCGCCGGCCATGGAGCCGGTGAGGGCGGCCAGCCCGATGCGTACCGCCGTCCAGACCTGCACGGGTGCCTTGCGGACGTAGGTGATCGCGGCCCCGGTGGTGCCGACGATCGCGACGGCCTTGTTGGTGCCGAGGATGTGCGCGGCCTGGACGTTCGGCAGCCCGAGCAGCAGGGCGGGCAGCAGGAGCAGACCGCCGCCGCCGACCACCGCGTCGATCCAGCCCGCCACGAGCGCGGCGAGACACAGCAGGACAAGGGTGGTCAGCGATATCTCGGGCATGCCCGTGAGCCTAGGGAGACGATCGTTGCCCCGTCCATCAATCCCGGGAGAGTTGAGCTACGTCTGAGCTTGCGGCGCCCGGACCGCGGTCGGGGGCCGGCGGCGCGGCCGGGGAGACGGAGGCCGTGAGCAGGGTCGCGGCGAGCGCGCCGGCCCCGAGCAGGGCGGCGGCGAGCCGGCGCCGGGCCTGGTCGACGGCGGGGACGCGCGGAGCACCGTGTCTAGCCATGGTCGAAGTCCTCGCTGTGGATGCGGGAGGCCGGCACTCCGGCCCGGATCAGGTTGGCGGTGGCGGCGCGGGCCATGGCGGGCGGCCCGCAGAGGTAGACGTCATGGGCGACGAGATCCGGCACCAGGTGGCGCAGGGCTTGGGGCGCGAGCGGGTCGAAGGAGTCGTCGGAGCGGCCGAGGAGGAAGTGGAGGGCGGCCTGCCGCTCGTGGGCGATGACCTCGAGCTCCTCGCGCAGGACGAGCCCGGCGGCGTCCGAGGCCCGGTAGAGGAGGGTCACGTCGCCGGGCCCGCCGGGCAGCGTCTCGAACAGGGCCCGCAGCGGGGTGATGCCGACGCCTCCGGCGAGCAGCAGCACCTTGCGGCGGGTGCGGCGGTGGGCGGTGAGCGCGCCGAAGGGGCCGGAGGCGAGGACCCGGACGCCGGGGCGGAGCCGGCGGATGCGGCGGGTGTGGTCGCCGAGCGCCTTGACGGTGATCCGCAGGGTGTCGTCGCGGACGGGCGCGGAGAGGGAGAAGGGCAGGGCCGTCGCCCAGAGCCCGCGCCGCAGGAAGCGCCAGCGGAAGAACTGGCCGGGTTCGGCACACAGCCGGGCCACTCCCCTGCCCCGGACGAGCACCGAGACGACGCCCGGGCCCTCGTCGCGGACCTCGACGACCCGCAGCTCGTGGCGGAGGGCGGCGCGGACGGGTACGACGAGCCGGTACCAGAGCAGGAGGACGGCGACGGTGCCGTGGGCCATCGACCAGAGCCAGCGGACGAGGAGGCTGCCGGCGATGTCGGGTCCGGCGAGCTGGTGGACGAAGCCGAGGGCGGCGGCGAGCAGCCCGCCGAGGTGGACGGCCCGCCAGACCTCGTGCCGGACCCGGTTCCGTACGGCCCGGGCGGAGGTGACGCCGACGGCGACGAAGAGGACGGTGCCCGCCGCGGCGGCGGCGATCGCCCCGTACCCCAGCAGGCCCCCGGTGGCGGTGACGAGGTCGGTACGGGTGTGCACGGCGTACCCGCAGAGCGCAAGGAGGGCGTGCGCGCCGATCAGACCCAGGACGTACCGGCCGCCGAGGGCGTGCCAGCGGGCGAGCCGGTCGGCGCCGACGCCGTGCTCGACGGCCGGGACGCGGGCCATGAGCAGCAGCAGGACGAGGACGCCGTACCCGGCGAGCAGACCGGTGAGGTGCGCGCCGGACGCGAAGAAGGCGTCGAGGCGGGCGGAGGGCCGGGCCTGCACACCCCAGAGCAGGGCGACGGCCCCGGCGCCGCCGAGGATCGCGCTCCGCAGGCGGTCGGGGGCGAGCCGCAGGACGGGAAGGGGCGGGGCGGGACGGGGTGGTGCGGCGGGCGTGGGCGGCGCCGGGGCCGGTCCGGGGGCCGCCGCGCGGGCCGGTGCGGGGGCCGGTTCGGCACGGAGGGATACGTAGAGAGGATGGCTGGCCTCGGTGGTCACATCCGGCACAGTAGGTCCGCCCGTATACGGGAATCCGCAGCTCAGCCCCCTCTCACCGATCCTTAAGCCTGGCTTGAGCCGAGCCTGACCACGGGTTAACCCTGACGGGCGCGCCGCCCGGACCGGACCGGCCTCACAGCGGCCGGGGCCGGGGACGGAGATCAGCGTTCCGTACGGGAAACAGTCGGGATGCCGTCGGGTAACACCGGCCGCGCACGCTTCCCGGTATGAGTACACGGATCGTGGTGGTCGGGGGCGGAACGGCGGGCGCCCGGCTCGCCCAGCGCCTGCCCGTCACCCTCCTCGGCGAGGAGCCGCACGCCCCGTACAACAGGGTGCTGCTCGCCGACGTCCTCGCCGGGCGGTACGCCCCCGAGGTCATCGCCCTGCCCGGGACCCGCGAGCCGGGGCGCCTCGGGGTGCGGGCGGTGCGGATCGACCGGGCGGCGCGGACGGTGGAGTGCGCGGACGGCTCGCTCGTCGGCTACGACCGGCTGGTCCTGGCCACCGGCTCCAACCCGGTGCTCCCTCCGCTGCGCGGACTGCGCGGTGCGGGCGGGGCGGCGCTGCCGGAGGGCGTCCACGCCTTCCGCACGCTCGACGACTGCCTGGCGCTGCGCGACCGGGTACGGCCGGGGGTGCGGGCGGTGGTCATCGGCGGCGGGCTCCTCGGGGTCTCGGCGGCGCGGGCACTGGCCGCACTGGGCGCGGAGGTGGTGCTCACCCAGCAGGGTGAGCGCCTGATGGAGCGCCAGCTGGACGCCGCCGCCTCCGGCCTGCTCCGTGAACACGTCGAGTCCCTCGGGGTCGAGGTGCACACCGAGTGCCGGGTCAGCGGTCTGCGGCAGCGGGACGGCGAGGTGACGGCGGTCGAACTGGCCGACGGCTTCGTCCTCGACGCGCAGGTCGTGGTCCTGGCGTGCGGGGTCCGCCCGAGGGTGGCCCTGGCGAGGGAGGCCGGTCTCGCGGTGGCGACGGGGATCGTGGTCGACGACGGACTCCGGACGTCGGACCCGTACATCCACGCGGTCGGCGACTGTGCCGAACACGGCGGCCGGGTC
Source organism: Streptomyces sp. NBC_00691 (assembly GCF_036226665.1). Classification (NCBI taxonomy): domain Bacteria; kingdom Bacillati; phylum Actinomycetota; class Actinomycetes; order Kitasatosporales; family Streptomycetaceae; genus Streptomyces; species Streptomyces sp. NBC_00691. The sequence goes on from NZ_CP109007.1 coordinate 2,717,639, forward strand.
TACGGCCTGGCGGGCCCGGCCCTGGAGCAGGCGGACGCGCTGGCGGACCTGCTGTCGGCGGAACCGGCCGGCTCCGCGATCCCGGCCCACCTCCGCGTGGCCGGTCGTCCCGCCCCGGCGGAACGACCGCGCACGACGGCGGAGGGAGCGGGCCGTACCTCCACGACGGGGTACGCCGGCACCCGCGCCCTCACCCGCCTCACCCTCGGCGGCGCCGAGCCCTTCGACCTCGCCGCCTTCGGCGACGCCACCCCGCGACCCGGTGACGACGTCGTCCAGCTCACCGACGCCACCCGCCGCGCCTACCGCAAGGTCGTCGTCCGCGGAGACCGCCTCGTCGGTGGCGTCCTCCTCGGCGACCTGGCCGCCGTCGGCACGCTCGCCCGGGCCTGGGAGGGCGACGAAGCCCTCCCCGACGAGGCCCCCCTGCTGCACCTGCTCACCCACGACGGAGGCTCCTCATGACCACCCCCACCATCGTCCTGGTCGGCCACGGAATGGTCGGCCAGCGGTTCCTGGAGTCGCTCGCCGACCGCGGTGTCACCGAGCGGGCCAGGATCGTCGTCCTCTGCGAGGAGCCGCGCCCCGCCTACGACCGCGTCCAGCTGACCTCGTACTTCTCCGGCAGGACCCCGGACGACCTGTCGATGGTCGAGGCCGGCTTCATGGAGAAGCACGGCATCGAGCTGTACGTGGGCGACGCGGCGGAGTCGGTGGACCGGGAGGCCCGTACGGTCACCGCCCGGTCCGGGCGGGTCTTCGCGTACGACGCGCTCGTCCTCGCCACCGGCTCGTACCCGTTCGTGCCCCCCGTCCCCGGCAAGGACGCCCGCGGCTGTTTCGTCTACCGGACGATCGAGGACCTCCTCGCCATCGAGGAGTACGCGAAGACGGCGACGACCGGCGCGGTCGTCGGCGGCGGTCTGCTCGGCCTGGAGGCGGCCGGCGCGCTCAAGGGTCTCGGACTCGACACCCACGTCGTGGAGTTCGCACCGCGGCTGATGCCGGTGCAGGTCGACGACGGTGGTGGCGCCGCGCTGCTGCGGACGATCGAGCGGATGGGGCTGACCGTCCACACGGGGACGGGCACGCAGGAGGTCCTGACGGCGGACGGCTCGGTCACGGGCATGAAGCTGTCGGACGGCTCCGAACTGGCCACGGACATGGTCGTGTTCTCGGCCGGCGTACGGCCCCGGGACCAGCTGGCCCGCGACTGCGGCCTGACCGTCGGGGAGCGCGGCGGCATCGCGGTCGACGAGCGGTGCCGTACCTCCGACCCGGCGGTCTTCGCGATCGGCGAGTGCGCGCTCGCCTCGGACGGGCGGGTCTACGGCCTGGTGGCGCCGGGTTACGAGATGGCGCAGACGGTCGCCGCGACCCTGGCGGAGGAGGCCGGCGAGGGCGACGGCTTCACCGGCGCCGACATGTCGACGAAGCTGAAGCTGCTCGGCGTGGACGTCGCGTCCTTCGGCGACGCGCACGGCACGACGGAGGGCTGCCTCGACGTCGTGTACTCCGACTCCCGCTCGGGCGTCTACAAGAAGCTGGTCGTGAGCGGCGAGGGCGTCCTGCTCGGCGGTGTCCTGGTCGGCGACGCCGAGCAGTACGGCCTGCTGCGTCCGCTCACCGGCACCGTGCCTCCGGTCTCCCCCGAGCAGCTGGTCCTTCCGGCGGGCGCGGGCGCACCGGTGGCGCTGGGACCCTCGGCTCTGCCGGACGACGCGGTGATCTGCTCCTGCCACAACGTGACGAAGCACGCGATCGGCGAGTGCTCCTCGCTCGCCGAGGTGAAGAAGTGCACCAAGGCCGGTACGGGCTGCGGCAGCTGCGTGAAGGTCATCGAGAAGCTGCTGCCGGCGCCGACCGACAAGGGCCTGTGCGGCTGCTTCTCGTACACCCGGAGCGAGCTGTACGAGATCGCCCGCGCCCTGCGGGTGACCTCTTTCGCCGCGCTCCTCGACTCGCACGGCCGGGAGGAGGCGCGCGGCGGCGAGGGCTGCGAGGTCTGCAAGCCGACCGTCGGCTCGATCCTCGCCTCCCTCAACAACGGCTACATCCTGGACGGCGAGCAGGCCTCCCTCCAGGACACCAACGACCACTTCCTCGCCAACATGCAGCGCAACGGCTCGTACTCGGTGGTCCCGCGCATCCCCGGCGGCGAGATCACCCCGGACAAGCTGATCGTGATCGGCGAGGTGGCCCGCGACTTCGGCCTCTACACGAAGATCACCGGCGGCCAGCGGATCGACCTCTTCGGCGCCCGGGTGGACCAGCTCCCGTCGATCTGGACCCGACTGGTCGACGCGGGCTTCGAGTCGGGGCACGCCTACGGCAAGGCGCTGCGCACCATCAAGTCCTGCGTGGGGCAGACCTGGTGCCGGTACGGCGTCCAGGACTCGGTGAAGATGGCGATCCAGCTGGAGCTGCGCTACCGGGGCCTGCGCGCCCCGCACAAGCTCAAGTCGGCTGTCTCCGGCTGCGCCCGCGAATGCGCGGAGGCGCAGTCGAAGGACTTCGGCATCATCGCGACGGCCAACGGCTGGAACCTGTACGTCGGCGGGAACGGCGGCGCGACCCCGCGCCACGCGGACCTGCTCGCCCAGGATCTCTCCGACGCCGAACTGGTGCGCCTGATCGACCGGTTCCTGATGTTCTACATCCGGACGGCGGACCGCCTGGAGCGGACGTCGACCTGGCTGGAGCGCCTGGAGGGCGGGCTCGACCACCTCAAGGACGTGGTGGTGCACGACTCGCTCGGGCTCTGCGACGAGCTGGAGGCGCTGATGGCGGCGCACGTCGCCGACTACCAGGACGAGTGGGCGCAGACCCTGGACGACCCGGAGCGGCTGCGGCGCTTCGTCTCCTTCGTGAACGACCCGGAGGCACCGGACCCCTCGGTCCGCTTCGTTCCGGAGCGCGACCAGATCAAGCCGGATCTCACGTTCCTGACGCTCGGCAGGACGAACAGCACGCTGGAAGGGGCTTCCTCCCGATGACGACCCTCACGACGCTCACGACTCCCACCACGACGACGCTCGAGATCTCCCCCGACCCCGGCTCCTGGGTGACGGTCTGCGAGGAGGCCCGGCTGACCCCGGGCCGGGGCGTGGCCGCACTGCTGCCGGACGGCCGACAGGTGGCGGTCTTCCGGGACCGCTCGGGGCGGACGTACGCGATCGACAACCGCGACCCGTTCACGGGGGCGCAGGTGCTCTCCCGGGGGCTCGTCGGTTCGGCGGAGGGGCGGCCGTTCGTGGCCTCCCCGCTCCTGAAGCAGCGCTTCGACCTGGAGACCGGGCGGTGCCTGGACGACGACGGGGTCGCGGTGGCGGTGTATCCGGTACGAGCGAAGTAACTTGACTGGTCGTTCCAGATAGCCGTACGGTCTTCTCGTGGCCAGGACCAAGGAATTCGATCCCGACGCCGCGCTCCAGGCCGCCCTCGACCTGTTCTGGGCGCGCGGCTACGAGGCGACGACGATGTCGGACCTCGTGGAGCGTCTCGGCATCGGCCGGGCCAGCATCTACGCGACCTTCGGGAACAAGCACGCGCTGTACCTGGCGGCGATGGACCGCTACCTGGAGACCCGCGACCCGCGGATCGTCGAGGAGCTGTCCGCGCCGGGCCCGGCCCTGCCGGCCGTCCGCGCGGTCGTCCGCCGCTTCGCCGCCGAGGCCTCGGCCGACGACGAGCGGCTGAACGGCTGTTTCGTCACCAACTCGGCGGCGGAACTGGGCCCGCACGACACGGTGGTGGCCCGCCGGGTCGAGCTCAGCTGGGAGCAGATCGAGACACTCCTGTACGCGGCGCTCACCCGGGCCCGCGCCGGGGGCGAGCTGCCGGCCGACCGGGACCCGCGGGCCCTGGCGCGCATGCTCCTGGTCCTGCTCCAGGGGATCCGGGTGGTCGGCAAGGCGTCAAGCGACCCGGCCAGGGTCCGGGACGCGGCGGAACAGGCACTGGGCCTGCTGGACTGAGGCCCGCGGAGAGCGGAAAGGGCGCCCACGGGGGGCGCCCTTTCTTCGGGGCCCATTCTGGAATGTACGGTCAAGTTCAAGGGGGGATGGACCATGCGGACACAGCACACGACGACAACGGTCACCGAGCGTCCGACCGAGGCGGGACGACCGCCCCGGCGCGGCTTCGCCCTTCTCGCGGCCGTGCAGATGACCCTCATCTTCACGCTCGCCTCGCTGGCCGTGCCCCTCCCCCGCATCGGGACCGAATTCCGGCTCGACCGGTCCCAGTTGATCCTGCTGAGCGCCGCGTACGGACTGGCCTTCGCCGGGCTGCTCCTCTTCGGCGGACGGCTCGCCGACCGCTACGGCGGGCGCCGGACCCTCACCGCGGGGCTGCTGCTCTTCGGCGCCGCCTCCGCCCTCGCGCCGCTCGCCCCCGGGTACGAGGCGCTGCTCGCCACCCGGTTCGGGCAGGGCGTCGGCGCCGCGCTCGTCGCCCCGGCGGCGATGGCGCTCCTCCGGTCCCTGTTCCCCGGACCGGCCGCCTACGGCAGGGCGATGGCCACCTGGGGCGGCCTCTCCGTACTGGGCGCGACCGCGGGGAACCTGCTCTCGGGGGTGATCGCGGGGGCCACGTCCTGGCGCGGCACGTTCGCGGTGCCGGTCGCGGTGACCGTCGTCGCCCTGCTCCTGGCGCCGCGCGTCCTGCCGCCGGCCGTGCCCGGACCCGGCCGCGCGCCGGACGGCCGGTCCCTCGACCTCCCCGGCGCCCTGCTCGCCACCGCCGGGATCACCCTCGGCAGCTTCGGTCTCGTCCTCACCGACGCCCACGCCTGGGGCTCCGCCCCGGTCCTGGTCCCCCTCCTGTCCGGGATGCTCCTCCTCGCCGCCTTCGGGGCCGTCGAGCGGCGCACCGCCGACCCGCTGCTGCCCCCGGACTTCCTGCGCGACGGCCGCCGGTCCCTGGGCCTCGCGGCGATCGGTCTCACGGCGGCCGGCACGGCCACCGTCTTCGTCCTGCTCTCCCTCTCCTTCCAGCAGCAGCGCGGCTGGGACGAACTGCGCACCTCCGCCGCCTTCGTGCCCTTCGCGGTCGCCCTGCTCGGCTCGGGACGGCTGGCGGGCCCGCTGATCGGGCGGTGCGGCCCCGGACGCGTGACCGCGACCGGGCTCGGAACGGCGGCCGCCGGACTCGGGCTGCTCGCCGCGACCGGTTCCGACACCACGGTGCCGTACGCGTACGGGCTGCTCCCCGGTCTGCTCCTGCTGCCGGCCGGCGGCGCCCTGTCCTTCTCCGCCGCCGCCGTCCTGGCCACCGACGACGTCCCCGCCCACCGGGCGGGCCTCGCGGGCGGCGTCCTGAACACGGCGATGGAGCTCGGCCCGACCGTGCTCTTCGCCGCCCTGCTCACCCTCGGCGGGGACGCGGTGTCCCTGGCGGCTGCCGCCGCCCTCTTCGCCGCACTCGCCGTCCTCACGATCCGCGTCAAGTAGCAAGCACTCACACGGGAGTCGACTCACATGAACGCACGCTTCACCGACCGCGTCGTCCTCGTCACCGGGGCCGGCTCCGGTCTCGGCCGCGCCATCGCGCTCGCCTTCGCCGCCGAGGGCGCGAAGGTCGTCGTCGCAGGCCGTACCGCCGAGCCCCTGGACGGGACCGTCGGTCTGATCGAGGCCGCCGGGGGCACCGCCGCGGCCGTCACGGCCGATGTGGCCGACGCCGGGTCCGTACGGGAGCTGGTCCGGCGCACGGTCGAGGTCTACGGCGGTCTCGACGTGGCCGTGAACAACGCCGGGATCTTCCGGGGCGGCCACAGCGCCGCCGACTTCCCCCTGGACGACTGGCGGACGCTCCTCGACATCAACGTCACGGGGGTGCTGCACGCCCTGCAGGCCGAGGTCGCGCACATGCGGGCGCACGGGGGCGGGGCGATCGTGAACATCGCGTCGAACCTGGGCCCGCACGTCCGGATCCCCGGAGTCTTCGGCTACCAGGTCTCGAAGGCCGCCGTGTCGGCGCTGACCAGGGCGGCCGCCCTGGACCACATCGCCGACGGGGTCCGCATCAACGCGGTCAGCCCCGGCGCCTCGGAGTCCACGATGTCGCTGCGGCCCGGCGAGACGGAGGCCGAGCGGGAGGTCCGGATGAAGCAGGAGTCCCCGCTGGGCCGGATCTCCTCCGCCGCCGAGGTGGCGGCGGCCGTGCTGTACCTCGCGTCGGACGCGGCCGGCTCCGCCGTCGGCACGGACCTGGTGATCGACGGCGGCGTCTCCGCCTGACACGCGCGGGGCTCAGCCCTGGGTGGCCGCCGGGTCCATCCAGAAGACCTCCCAGTGGTGGCCGTCCAGGTCCGTGAAGGAGCGGCCGTACATGAAGCCCATGTCCAACGCCTCCTTCGCGGGGCTGCCGCCGGCGGCGAGGGCGGCGTCGGCGAGCGCGTCGCACTTCTCACGGCTCTCGGCGCTGAGGGTGACCAGGACCTCGGTGGCCCTGGTGGCGTCGGAGATCTCCTTGCCGGGGGCCATGAACGACTTGAACTTGTCCTCTTCGAGGAGCATCGCGAAGATCGTGTCGCTGAAGACCACACAGGCGGTGGTCTCGTCGCTGAACTGCGGGTTGTGGGAGAAGCCGAGCTTCTCGAAGAAGGCCTTGCTGGCGTCGACATTCTTCACGGGCAGGTTCACGAAGATCATCTGCGGGGCCATGACGCGCTCTCTTCCCTTGCGGTCGCTCCGGTCGCTTCGGTCGCTCCGGCGCTTTCAAGAGGTAGGACGGGCGTCCCGCCCGTAACTCATCGCTCTCCCGAAGATCTTTCACGTTCAGGCGGCGGACCGCAGCTCAAGGGCGGCCAACGGCACGAATCCACCGCCCGCGCCCTCCGTACCGGCCCGGGGGCCGGCGAGCCGGCGCAGCATCGCGAGGGCGATGCGCTCGCCCTGCGCCTTGGCCCGCTCGGCCAGCGGCCCGGTGTGGAGGCCGTCGACGGCGGCGTGCCAGAGCTGCACCCAGCGCCCGAAGTGGGCGGCGGTGAGGGGGCGGGCGGAGTGGAGTGCGGCGTGCGGGGCGAAGGCGTCGCGCCCGTAGTCGGCGGTACGGAAGAGGGCGCGCTCCCAGAAGTCGGTGATGCGCGGCAGATGGGCCTCGAGATCGGTCCCGGCGATCTCGGTGAAGAACGGCCCGATGAGCGGATCGGCGAAGGCGGCGGTGTAGAACCGCCGCAACAACACGTCGAGGTCGCCCCGACCACTGACATCCCGGCTGGCACTCATACCCCCAGTGTGCCCGCCGCCCCGGCCGGACCCGTAGTGCCGAAGGTCCCGCGGGCGGGTCGAGGTCCCGCGCCGCGGGGGCTCCCGTGCCGCCCGACCAGGCCGCCAGCCACCCGCCTCTTCCTCTTCATCGCTTGTTGATGCACCGTCAATTCCGTACTCCTAGTTTCCGGAAGCGCGCGACCCCGTCGCCGACCGGACTGACGGGGCGGTTCACCACCCTTCTCAGGAGTGAGACGTGGAGCGACGCAGTTTTCTGCGCGGAGCGGTCATCGGTACGTCGGCGGCGGCCTTCGGCGGCACCCTGATGCACGGCGCCGCCTACGCGGCCCCCGCGCAGCCCGGCGCCGGCCCCTACGGAGCCCTCGGCGCGGCGGACGCCAACGGCATCCTGCTGCCCGCCGGTTTCACCAGCCGGGTCATCGCACGGTCGGGCCAGAGCGTGCCCGGCACCTCGTACACCTGGCACAGCGCCCCCGACGGCGGCGCCTGCTTCGCCGACGGCACCGGCTGGATCTACGTGTCCAACTCGGAGATCAACCCGAGCGGCGGCGCGAGCGCGGTGCGCTTCGGCTCGACCGGCGCGGTCACCGGCGCGTACCGCATCCTGTCCGGCACCCGGCAGAACTGCGCGGGCGGCAGGACCTCGTGGAACACCTGGCTCTCCTGCGAGGAGGTCAGCCTCGGGTACGTCTACGAGACCGACCCGTACGGCGTGAACGCGGCCGTCCGCCGGGACGCGATGGGCCGGTTCAAGCACGAGGCCGCCGCGGCCGACCCGGTCCGCAAGGTCGTCTACCTGACCGAGGACGAGACGAGCGGCTGCTTCTACCGCTTCATCCCCACCACCTGGGGCAACCTCTCCGCCGGCACCCTCCAGGTGATGGTCGCGGGCAGCGCCGCCTCCGGCTCGTTCACCTGGCAGAACGTGCCGGACCCGGACGGCTCCCCGACCGTGACCCGCAGCCAGGTCTCGGGCGCGAAGAAGTTCAACGGCGGCGAGGGCTGCCACTACGCCAACGACACCGTCTGGTTCACCACCAAGGGCGACAACCGCCTCTGGCAGCTCAACCTCACCAGCAACACCTACGAGCTGGCGTACGACGACTCGCTCGTGCCCAGCGGCGCCGCCCCGCTCACCGGTGTCGACAACGTCACCGGCTCCTCCTCGGGCGATCTGTTCATCGCCGAGGACGGCGGCAACATGGAGATCTGCGTCATCACCCCGGACGACGTCGTCGCCCCCTTCCTGCGGATCAGCGGCCAGTCCTCCTCGGAGATCACCGGCCCCGCCTTCTCCCCCGACGGCAAGCGGCTGTACTTCTCCAGCCAGCGCGGCACGAGCGGCAGCTCCTCCGGCGGCATCACGTACGAGGTGACGGGCCCGTTCCGCGCCTGACGGCCGCGCGGTGACGGGCCCCGTCGCCCCGTGACGCCTACGAGGTGACCGGCCCGTTCCGTGCGTAGCACCGCAGATCGACCGTCCGTTGGGCGCCGCCGAGCAGGGCGGCGCCCAGCGGCGTCAGCGTGTGCAGGACCGCGTTCCCGTTCCGCAGGGTCGCGATGAGCCCCGCCTCGCGCAGCACGCCCGCGTGCTGGCTCGCCGAGGCCAGCGACACCCCGGCCCGGCGGGCGAGCTCGCTCGTCGTCCCTCCGTCGCCGATGGCGTGCAGGACCGCCGAGCGGGTCTGGCCGACCAGCTTGGCGAGCGAGGAGCCGCCCGGCGCGCGCACGGTCGGCGCCTCGCCGTGGGTGACGGGGTAGACGAGGACCGGCGGCAGCGCGGGATCGCGCAGCACCACGGGGGTCCCCCGGCAGAAGTACGAGGGCTGGAGCAGCAGCCCCCGCCCGTCGAGGTGGACGTCCCGGTCGACCGGGTAGTCGGCCTCCAGGACGGGCGCGCGCCAGCGCAGCATCGGCGGCAGCGAGGCGAGGAGTTCGTCGGCGCCGCCGTCCAGGAGCGCGCGGCCGCGCCGGGCCCGGTCGGCCTCGACACGGGCCCTGATGTGCGGCCAGTACGGCTCCACGGCGGCCCGGTGATAGCTCCGCAGCGCCCCCATGAGCCGGTCGAAGGGCTCCGCGCCGCCGTCGGCGAGGGCACGCAGCGAATGGGGTACGGTCCGCCCGCCGGAGCGGTGCGCGGCGAGCAGGGAGAGTTCGCCGCGCAGCCGGCCCGGTGTGGTCGCGCGGACCGCCTGAAGGCCTTCGTCGAGCCCGTGGACGCCCTCCGCGGGCGTCAGGAAGTCGGGGAAATAGCCTCGGCTGGGAACGAGCGCCGCGAGGAGCCGGGTCTCACCACCGAGCCGCATCCGGGTTTCGGAGCGCCATTCTCCGAAGACGACGGGGCCGCGCCGGTCCCTTAAACGGTGAAAGCTGAGAATCGTTTCCCACAGAACATCGGGCCGGGCGGCGGTCCGCACCCCCGCCAGGTCGTTTCCGGTGAAATGAATCCGCAGCATGACGTCCCCACCTGTGCACTCGCAACCACCCCCGACGACGAGTATGCACAGCATCACTGCACGTTACCAGGGTGTTTCAGCCACAGTTGAAAAGCATCGCGGCAATGGGGGCGGAACCGAAAAGCTGTACGGGTCGGGCAGGAAACCTTCAGGACCGAGGTGACGTGGTGAAGACCGTGGGGGGCTTTGCCCGTCCGGCGGCGGTCGGCGAGGTTGCGGCTCACCTGCCCGGCATCGGTAAAGGGCGCGGCCTCCGGGTGGGGATCCGGGGGTCGCGCCCGCTCCATTCTTTGCGCTGGATCGTTTGCGGCGGAACGAGGAAGTTCAATGGCCAATAATTCAATCAGGGGCAATTGAACAACTACTCACATCCGCTCAACAAACAAACGACGGGACGGACACCTCCGCACAAAGGTGTCCGTCCCGTCGCCGTGAATCCGGGGCCGCCGCCCGCCGGTGAGGGTGGTGAGGTGACCGGCGTCGCCCCCGGTGGTACCGGAGTGGTTCGGTGATTTCCGCTGCTGAACGGGGGTTCAGGAGGGCCCGACCGCCGCTCCTGACCCCCCGTTCAGCAGGACTCAGCGGCTGTCGCTGCCCTTGGACTCGGCCGCCGCGCGGCCGGCCTCCAGACGCGCCACCGGGATCCGGAAGGGCGAGCAGGACACGTAGTCCAGACCGACCTCGTGGAAGAAGTGCACCGACTCCGGGTCGCCGCCGTGCTCGCCGCAGACACCGAGCTTGATGTCGGGGCGGGTGGCACGGCCGGCCTCGACGGCGCTGCGCACGAGGGCGCCGACACCGTCCTTGTCGATCGTCTCGAAGGGGCTGACGCCGAAGATGCCCTTCTCCAGGTACGCGGTGAAGAACGAGGCCTCCACGTCGTCGCGGGAGAAGCCCCAGACCGTCTGCGTCAGGTCGTTGGTGCCGAAGGAGAAGAACTCCGCGGCCTCGGCGATCTGACCGGCGGTCACGGCGGCGCGCGGCAGCTCGATCATGGTGCCGAGCGCGAGCTTGAGCTCGACACCGGTGCGGGCCTGGACCTCGGCGATGACCTGCTCGGCCTCCTCGCGGACGATCTCCAGCTCCTGGACGGTGCCGACGAGCGGGATCATGATCTCGACGCGCGGGTCGCCCTTGGCGTCGATGCGCTGGGCCGCGGCCTCGGCGATCGCACGGACCTGCATAGTGAACAGGCCGGGGATGACCAGACCGAGGCGGACACCGCGCAGACCCAGCATCGGGTTCTGCTCGTGCAGCCGGTGCACGGCCTGGAGGAGGCGCAGGTCGTTCTCGTGCGGCTCCTTGCGGGACTCGGCGAGGGCGACGCGCACCGACAGCTCGGTGATGTCGGGCAGGAACTCGTGCAGCGGCGGGTCGAGCAGCCGGACCGTGACGGGCAGCCCGTCCATGGCCTCGAAGAGCTCGACGAAGTCCGTCTTCTGCAGCGGCAGCAGGGCTTCCAGGGCGTCGTCGCGCTCGACGTCGGTGTCGGCCAGGATCAGCCGCTCGACGAACTGGCGGCGCTCGCCGAGGAACATGTGCTCGGTGCGGCAGAGGCCGATGCCCTGGGCGCCGAAGCGACGGGCGCGGTTGGCGTCCTCGGCGTTGTCGGCGTTGGCGCGGACGCGCAGCCGGCGGACGCGGTCCGCGTAGGCCATGATCCGGTGGACGGCCTGGACCAGCTCGTCGGCGTCGTCGGCGCCGGCGTGCATACGGCCCTCGAAGTACTCGACGACCGGGGACGGCACGACGGGTACCTCACCGAGGTAGACCTTGCCGGTGGAGCCGTCGATCGAGACGACGTCGCCCTCCTCGACGACCTGGCCGTCGGCCGTGGTCATCCGGCGGCGCTTGGTGTCGACCTCGAGCTCCTCGGCACCGCAGACACAGGTCTTGCCCATGCCGCGGGCGACGACGGCGGCGTGCGAGGTCTTGCCGCCGCGGGAGGTCAGGATGCCCTCGGCGGCGATCATGCCGTCCAGGTCGTCCGGGTTGGTCTCACGGCGGATCAGGATGACCTTCTCGCCCGAGCGGGACCACTTGACCGCGGTGTACGAGTCGAAGACGGCCTTGCCGACGGCCGCGCCCGGGGAGGCGGCGATGCCGCGCCCGATCTGCTCGACCTTCGCGTCCTCGTCGAACTTGGGGAACATCAGCTGGGCGAGCTGCGCGCCGGTGACGCGCTGGAGCGCCTCGGCCTCGTCGATCAGGCCCTGGTCCACGAGCTGCGTGGCGATGCGGAAGGCGGCACCGGCGGTGCGCTTGCCGACGCGCGTCTGGAGCATCCAGAGCTGGCCGCGCTCGATGGTGAACTCGATGTCGCAGAGATCCTTGTAGTGGGTCTCCAGCGTGTTCATGATGTGCATGAGCTGGTCGTACGACGTCTTGTCGATCGACTCGAGGTCGGCCAGCGGCACGGTGTTGCGGATACCGGCGACGACGTCCTCGCCCTGCGCGTTCTGCAGGTAGTCGCCGTAGACGCCGGCGTGGCCGGAGGCGGGGTCGCGGGTGAAGGCGACGCCGGTGCCGGAGTCCGGGCCGAGGTTGCCGAAGACCATCGAGCAGACGTTGACGGCGGTGCCGAGGTCGCCCGGGATGCGCTCCTGGCGGCGGTACAGCTTCGCGCGGTCGGTGTTCCAGGAGTTGAAGACGGCCTCGATGGCGAGGTCCATCTGCTCACGCGGATCCTGGGGGAAGTCGCGGCCGGTCTCGGTCTTCACGATCTTCTTGAAGTGCTCGACGACCTTCTTGAGGTCGGCGGCGTCGAGATCGGTGTCGCTCGCGACCTTCTTCGCGGTCTTCGCCTCGTCCAGCGCGTCCTCGAAGAGCTCGCCCTCGACGCCGAGGACGGTCTTGCCGAACATCTGGATGAGCCGGCGGTACGAGTCCCACGCGAAGCGCTCGTTGTCCGCCTGGGCGGCGAGACCGACGACGGACGCGTCGGAGAGGCCGATGTTGAGGACGGTGTCCATCATGCCCGGCATGGAGAACTTCGCCCCGGAACGCACCGAGACGAGCAGCGGGTCGTCGGCCTGGCCGAGCTTCTTGCCCATCTGCTGCTCAAGGGCGTCGAGGTGGGCACTCACCTCGTCGCGGAGCTCGACCGGCTCCGAGCCACTCTCGAGGTAGACCTTGCACGCCTCGGTGGTGATCGTGAACCCGGGAGGGACCGGCAGACCGAGGTTGGTCATCTCGGCCAGGTTCGCGCCCTTGCCACCGAGCAGGTCCTTCAGGTCCCTGTTGCCCTCGGTGAAGTCGTACACGAACTTCTGATCATTGTTTTCCGACACGGGTCCCGACTCCTCGATGACTCGGTTGGCTGCCCTGACGGCGAGGAACATACCCAGATCGAAGGCTTCTGGGGAGGTACGCCTAGCGGTCACGTGGCCTTAACCACCCGTCCGCCAGCACTTCGAAAGTAACCGAGAAGTAGCCTCCGCTTTCAGACCCCGAAGGCGTCATGACCCAAACCAGGGCCAATTCGCTCACGTGAGCGCGCATTCGAGCACTTGAGTTCAAGTCTTGAACGCAAAAAGGGTGGCACCCCGTGCCACCCTTCAGGCGATGCAGCCGCCCGTAACCTGCTCATCTGAGCACCACCCCCCTCAAGGGTGGCGAGGATCACTCCCCCGGAAAGGCCGAATCGAGGCCGGATCTCAGCCCCCGGACGTATCCAGCTCCGCGTCCTCGCTCACGCCGGAGCAGTCATAGGGGTCCTTCAACCAGCCGTCAGGCAGGACAACTCGGTTGTTTCCGGACGTACGGCCCCGAGGACCGTCGGCACCCACCGGCCACGGCTGGTCAAGGTCCAGCTCGCTCAACTGAGCGCTCAGTTCGTCGAGGGACGAGGTGATCGCCAGGCTCTTGCGCATCTCGGAGCCCACCGAGAAGCCCTTCAGGTACCAGGCCACATGCTTGCGGAAGTCGATGACACCGCGTGCCTCGTCACCGAGCCACTCCCCGAGCAGCCGCGCGTGCCGCACCATCGCGTCCGCGACCACCCGAAGGCCCGGCGCCGCGTAGGCCCCCGTGCCCTCGAAGCCCGCCACCAGGTCCGCGAAGAGCCACGGCCGCCCCAGACAGCCGCGGCCGACGACCACGCCGTCGCAGCCCGTCTCCCGCATCATCCGCAGGGCGTCGTCCGCGGACCAGATGTCACCGTTGCCGAGGACCGGGATCTCCGGCACATGCTCCTTGAGACGCGCGATCGCGTCCCAGTCCGCCGTACCGCCGTAGTGCTGCGCCGCCGTCCGCCCGTGCAGGGCGATCGCGGTGACGCCCTCCTCCACCGCGATGCGGCCCGCGTCCAGGAACGTGATGTGGTCGTCGTCGATGCCCTTGCGCATCTTCATCGTGACCGGCAGGTCGCCCGCGTTGGCCACGGCCTCGTTGAGGATCGCGCGCAGCAGCGGCCGCTTGTAGGGCAGGGCCGAGCCGCCGCCCTTCCGGGTCACCTTGGGGACCGGGCAGCCGAAGTTCAGGTCGATGTGGTCGGCGAGGTCCTCGTCGACGATCATCCGCACGGCCTTGCCGACCGTCACGGGGTCCACCCCGTACAGCTGGATCGAGCGCGGCTGCTCGGTCGCGTCGAAGCGGATGAGCTGCATCGTCTTCTCGTTGCGCTCGACCAGGGCGCGCGTCGTGATCATCTCGCTCACGAACAGCCCCTTGCCGCCACTGAACTCGCGGCAGAGGGTGCGGAAGGGGGCGTTGGTGATGCCGGCCATGGGGGCGAGCACCACCGGCGGCTGCACGATGTGCGGCCCGATGGCAAGGGGGGAGAACGCGGTCATTGGACCATTGTCGCGCACTGCGCCGGTCATTAGTTAGCCGTACTATCCGAACATGCCAGAGCTCACACGCGCGCAGCTCCCCAGGCGCCGGCAGCTCGTCGTCCTGGCGATCTGCTGCACGAGTCTGCTGATCGTCAGCCTGGACAACACCGCGCTGAACGTGGCCCTGCCCTCGCTGCGGACCGACCTCGACGCCTCCGTCTCCGGCCTGCAGTGGGTCATCGACGCATACACCCTGGTCCTGGCCTCGCTGCTCATGCTGGCCGGCTCCACCGCCGACCGGATCGGCCGCCGCAAGGTCTTCGTGACCGGCCTCGTCGTCTTCGCTCTCGGCTCACTGCTCTGCTCCCTCGCCCCCGGCCTGGAGGCGCTGATCGCCTTCCGCGCGGTGCAGGCCGTGGGCGGCTCGATGCTCAACCCGGTCGCCATGTCGATCATCACCAACACCTTCACCGAACCCGCCGCACGCGCGCGTGCCATCGGCGTCTGGGGCGCGGTCGTCGGCATCTCGCTGGCCCTGGGGCCGTTGGTGGGCGGTGTGCTCGTCGAGTCGGTCGGCTGGCGGGCGATCTTCTGGGTCAACCTGCCGGTCGCCCTCGTCGCCCTGCTCCTCACCCTGCGGTACGTCCCCGAGTCCCGCGCGCCCCGGCCCCGGCGCCCCGACCCGGTCGGACAGCTCCTGGTGGCGACGCTCCTGGGCTCCCTCACGTACGCGATCATCGAGACGGACCCGCTCTTCGGCGGCATCGCGGCCGTGGCGCTCGCCGGGGTCCTCGTGTACGAGCCGAGGCGCCGCGAACCCCTGATCGACCTGCGGTTCTTCCGCAGCGCGCCGTTCAGCGGCGCCACCGTCGTCGCGATCTGCGCCTTCTCGGGCTTCGCCGGCTTCCTGTTCCTGAACACCCTGTACCTCCAGGAGGTGCGCGGACTCTCCCCGCTGGACGCCGGCCTGTACGTGCTGCCGATGGCGGGGATGACCTTCGTCTTCGCGCCGCTGTCGGGGCGGCTCACGGGCGCGCGTGGACCTCGTCTCCCGCTGCTGCTCGCGGGCACGGCGATGGCGACGGGGGCGCTGCTCTTCGCGGCCTTCGAGGCGGAGACCCACGATCCGCTGCTCTTCACCGGGTACGTGGCCTTCGGTATCGGCTTCGGGCTGGTGAACGCGCCGATCACCAACACGGCCGTCTCGGGGATGCCCCGCGCGCAGGCCGGGGTGGCGGCGGCGGTGGCCTCGACGAGCCGTCAGGTCGGGCAGACGCTCGGGGTGGCGGTCGTCGGCACGGTGCTCGCGACGGGCGTGGGCGCCGGGATGTCCCCGGACGACTTCGCGGCGGCGGCCCGGCCGGGCTACTGGGTGGTGACGGCCTGCGGTCTCGCCGTCCTCGTGGTCGGTGCGCTGACCAGCGGGAAGTGGGCCCGTCGCACGGCGGAGCGGACGGCACGGTGCCTGGAGGCGGACGACGAGCGGAAGACGGCGGGCGGGGCCGGCCGGCCGCTCAGGCGGCCGTGAGGGCCTGCGGCTCCCGGGCCTCCCGGGCCGGCCGGTCGGTCGGGGCCCCCTCGGCCGCCCGGCCTGTCCGGACCTCCCTGGCCACCGGGGCCGCCCGCGTCGTCCGCCGGGCCGCCTGCTCCTCCTCGCGTACGGCCAGCTCCAGGAGCCGGTCGAGCCCCGCCCGGGACTCCTCGTCGAGGGGTACGTACGTGCCGAGGCGCGGTCCGGCGGCGGGCCCGAGCCAGAGGTTGGTGTGCTCCAGGCGCAGCACACCGACCTGGGCGTTGCGGATGACCTTGGCGCGGCCGGCGAGGTCGGCGACGTCACGCCGCTCCCAGAGCTCGCGGAACTCCGGGGAGGCGTCCTGGAGCCGCTGGACGAGTGCCTTCCAGGCGGGTTCGGCCAGGTGCTCGGCCATGGACGCACGGAGCTTGCCGACCATCGCGCGCAGGGCCTCCGGGAGGTCGCCGAAGGCGGCGCGGAAGTCCTCGTTCGTGAAGGCGAGCCAGAGGGTGTTGCGGTCCTCTCGGGGCAGCGCGTCCAGGTCGCAGTAGAGCCGCCCGAAGGTGCGGTTGTAGGCGAGGAAGTCGTACCGGCTGTTCTGCACGCAGGCGGGCACGGGCTCCAGCTGGTGGAGCAGTTCGCGCAGCGCCGGGGTGACGGCCGGGCAGGCCGTCCCGGGGTGCGGGTCGCTCTGGGCGGCGAGGGCGAAGAGGTGGCTGCGTTCGGTCGGGTCGAGCAGCAGCGCTCCGGCGAGGGCGTCCAGGACCTGCGGGGAGACCTGGAT
Organism: Streptomyces sp. NBC_00691; assembly: GCF_036226665.1. Classification (NCBI taxonomy): domain Bacteria; kingdom Bacillati; phylum Actinomycetota; class Actinomycetes; order Kitasatosporales; family Streptomycetaceae; genus Streptomyces; species Streptomyces sp. NBC_00691. Next base: position 2,734,402 of record NZ_CP109007.1, read on the forward strand.
GTCCCGCGCCTGTTCCAGCCAGGTGTACCAGGTGACGCCGACGGCGGAGAGGTGGGCGACCTCCTCGCGGCGCAGTCCGGGGGTGCGGCGGCGGCGCCCCCGGGGCAGGCCGACCTGCTCGGGGGTGATGCGCTCGCGCCGGCTGCGCAGGAAGGCGGCGAGCTCGTGCCGCCGCGTACCGGGTTCGGCCGTCGTCATGGTCGTCACGCTCCCAGGGTGCCGGGCCGCTCAGCCCTGTGCCAGGTACTCCTTCTACCAGGATAAAGACACTCTGGTACCAGGCTGAGAGGCGGCGGATCGTCGATGCCGTGACTACGACCTCCGCTTCTCCCCGTTCCCCGGCCTCTCCCCCGGGCGGCACCACGCCCGGGACCGGTCCCGTCGTCCACGACCGACCGGCGCTGGGTTCGCTCGGTCTGTTCACCGTGCTGCTGGGCGCGGCCCTGCCCCTGATCGACTTCTTCATCGTCAACGTCGCCCTGCCGTCGATCGACCACGACCTGGCCGCGGGCCCGGCGCTCCTGGAGCTGGTCGTCGCCGGGTACGGCCTGTCGTACGCCGTCCTGCTCGTCCTCGGCGGACGGCTCGGCGACCTCTTCGGGCGCCGCCGGCTCTTCCTCGCGGGCATGGTGGCCTTCGGGCTGACCTCGCTCGCCTGCGGTCTCGCCCCGGACGCCTGGACGCTGGTCGGGGCGCGGGTGGCGCAGGGCGCGGCCGCGGCGCTGATGCTGCCGCAGGTCCTCGCGACCATCCATTCCTCGACGGAGGGCCCGCGGCGGGCGAGGGCGCTGAGCCTGTACGGCGCGACCGCCGGGCTCTCCATGGTGGCCGGGCAGATCCTGGGCGGGGTGCTGGTGGCCGCCGACCTCGCGGGCTCGGGCTGGCGCGCGGTCTTCCTGGTGAACGTACCGGTGGCGGTGGTGGGCCTGGTCCTGGCCTTCCGCACGGTCCCGGAGACCCGCTCGGACCGCCCTGCGCCGGTGGACGTACCGGGCACGCTGCTGCTCGCCCTCACGCTGACCACCCTGCTCGCGCCGCTGACGGAGGGCCGGGCGGCGGGCTGGCCGGCGTGGACGTGGGTGTCGCTGGCCGTGTTCCCGTTCGCGGCGGTGGCGTTCTGGCGGGTGGAGCGGCGGACGGACCGCCGGGGCGGCACGCCGCTGGTCCCGCCGAGCCTGCTCGGCCTGGTGTCGCTGCGGCGCGGGCTCGTGCTGCTGCTGCCGCTCTGCATGGGCTTCGGCGGCTTCATGTTCGTGATCGCGGTCGCCCTCCAGCAGGGCCTCGGCCTGGGCGCGATCGCCTCCGGCCTGGCCCTGGTCCCGATGGCGGTGGCCTTCTTCGGGGCCTCGCTGGCGGGTCCCCGGCTGGTACGGCGCTGGGGCACGCGCGTGGTGACGGCGGGCGGCCTTGTCCAGGGGCTCGGCATCGGACTGCTCGCGGTGACGGTCCCGCGCACCTGGCCGGACCTGTCGGTGGGGGTCCTGCTCCCGGGCATGGCCCTCGCGGGCCTGGGCCAGGGCCTCCAGCTCCCGGTGCTCTTCCGCGTGATCCTCTCGGAGGTCCCGGGGGAACGCGCGGGCGTGGGCAGCGGCGTGATGGTGACGACCCAGCAGTCGGCGCTCGCCCTGGGCGTCGCCACCCTGGGCTCCCTCTACCTGGGCCTCGCGTCCTCGGCCCCGGACGCGGGTACGGCCCTGACGGCGACGCTTCTGGTGCAACTGGCCATGGTGGCCGCGACGGTCGCGCTCTCCGTGCGGCTGCCGAGGAAGGTGGGCTAGGCGGGGACGGGCCCGGGGCGTGGAGACGCCCCGGGCCCTTCGCCGTGCGGTGGTGACTACTGCGCCGGTGACTGCTCCTGGCCGGGGGCGGCCGTGGTGCCGGCCGTGGGGGCGCCGGCGGCGTCCGCCGGGGTCTCGGCCGCCTCGGCCGCCTCGGAGGTGTCGGAGGTGTCGGCTCCCTGGGTGCGCTCGCGCATCTTCTTCAGGAGGTCCTGCTTGCGGTCGTCGGCGGAGCGCTGGGCCGCCGTGCGGCTCTGGCCGTTGCCGTGCTGGTCGGCGCGGGACAGCTTCTTGCGCTGTCCTCCGACGCCGAGGAGGTTGTTGCGGCTCTTCGCCACGGTGTTCTCCCGTCAGTGAGGTGGTCGGTGGTCTGACTCGGGCTGCCGGAGCCGGCGCTCACTCGTAGATCTGGAAGAACGAATACATGCCGGTGACGCTACCCGGGGCCCTGGGCGGGGGCACTCGATTTTCGCCGCACCACTCGAAGGAATGACAGATATTGAAATCTGTCATCGGTCATGCCATGGTTGATGCGTCACACCGATCCACCGCTTCCCGTATCCGAGGAGACAGCCATGACCACCCCCAGGCACCCCGTCCCCACCCGCCGGCTCGGCACCACCGGGCCCGAGGTCTCCGCCCTCGGCCTCGGCTGCATGGGCATGTCCGCGCTGTACGGCGAGAGCGACCGCGCCGAGTCGATCGCGACGATCCACGCCGCCCTGGACGCGGGGGTGACCCTGCTCGACACGGGCGACTTCTACGGGATGGGGCACAACGAGCTCTTGATCCACGAGGCGCTGCGCACGGCCCCCGCGGCCGCTCGTGAGCAGGCGCTGACCAGCGTGAAGTTCGGTGCCCTGCGCACGGTCGAGGGCGGCTTCACCGGGTACGACGGCCGGCCGGCCGCCGTGAAGAACTTCGCGGCCTACTCGCTCCAGCGCCTCGGCACGGACCACATCGACATCTACCGGATCGCCCGCGTCGACCCGGACGTGCCGATCGAGGAGACCGTCGGCGCCATCGCCGAGCTGGTCGAGGCGGGGCACGTGCGGCACATCGGGCTCTCCGAGGTCGGCGCGGACACCTTGCGCCGGGCGGCGGCCGTCGCCCCGATCGCCGACCTCCAGATCGAGTACTCGCTGATCTCGCGGTCGATCGAGGAGAAGATCCTGCCGACCGCCCGGGAGCTGGGCATAGGCGTCACGGCGTACGGGGTGCTGTCGCGCGGCCTGATCAGCGGCCACTTCACCCGCGACCGGCAGCTCGCGGCGAACGACTTCCGGGGCATGAGCCCGCGCTTCCAGGGCGACAACCTCCGGCGGAACCTGGACCTCGTGGACCGGCTGCGGGCACTCGCCGAGGCAAAGGGCGTGACGGTCGCGCAGACCGCGATCGCCTGGGTCCTCGCGCAGGCCGAGCGGCAGGGCGCGGACATCGTCCCGCTGGTCGGCGCCCGGCGCCGGGACCGGCTCGCGGAGGCGCTCGGCGCGCTGGACGTCGCGCTCGACGCAGCCGACCTCGCGGCGATCGAGGAGGCCGTCCCGGCGGGCTCGGCGGCCGGCGACCGCTACCCGGCGGCGCAGATGGCGCACCTGGACAGCGAGCACTGACCGGCGCCTCCGGACCTCCGCGACTGACAGGTACTGTCATTCCATGGCCGCCACCGAGACCCTGACCGCCGAGCGCATCCTCGAAGCCACCGAGGAGGTGCTGCGCCGCTACGGGCCGGCGAAGGCGACCGTCGTGGACGTGGCCCGGGTCCTCGGCGTCAGCCACGGCAGCGTCTACCGCCACTTCCGCACGAAGGCGGCGCTGCGCGAGGCGGTGACCGAGCGGTGGCTGCAGCGGACGATCGGCGCCCTGGAGCCGTACGTGGCGGCGCCGGGCTCCGCCGACGAGCGGCTGACCAGCTGGCTGACCGCCCTGTTCGCCCTCAAGCGCCGCAAGGCGGGCGGCGACCCGGAGCTGATGGCCACCTTCCAGGTGCTGATCGGCGAGAACAGCGCGGTGGTCCACCGGCACGAGGAGCATCTGGTGGAGCAGATCGCCCGCATCGTGGAGGACGGTCACCGCGAAGGGGTGTTCGCCGCGCCGGATCGGGACTACGCGACGACGGCCAGGGCGGTCTTCGACGCCACCGACCGCTTCCACGACCCTGCGCACGCCGCAGACTGGTCGACCACGGACATCGAGGACGCGTTCGCGGCGGTCATCTCCCTGACACAGCGGGCGCTGCGCGCCTGACCCGCGGAGGTTTGAAGATCATTTGCCTCGGACTTGCCCGTTCCCTGTCCGAAACCTGACTAGCGTTCCCCCGCACCGCGACCACCACGCCTCCAGGGGGAACCATGTCCGCGCACGAGCGGCCATCGGCCGTACCGGCCACCACGACCGACGGACGACCGGGGCCGCCGGCCCGTTCGGGAGCCGCTTCCGCGATCGGCTGGGCCCTGACCATCGGCCTCAACATCATCGCACCGATCCTCACGTACAACACCCTGACCAAGGACCACGGTTGGTCCGAGTTCGCCGCCCTGCTCGCCGGCAGCGCCTGGCCCGTCCTGGACAGCGCGATCATGGTCGCCTGGCGCCGCAAGATCGACGAGTTCGCCGTCGTCTCCATGGTGTTCCTGGTGATCACGGCCCTGGTCTCGCTGATCGGCGCGCACACCGCCCGCGCGCTGCTCGTCAAGGACTCGGGAGTGACAGGCCTGTTCGGGCTCCTCTGCCTGGCCACCCTGCTCGCGCCGCGGCCGCTGATGTTCTACTTCGGGCGCAAGTTCGCCACCGACGGCACCCCGGCGAGCACCGCCTGGTGGAACGGCATGTGGCAGTACGACGGCTTCCGCTCCACCATGCGCACGATGACGCTGGTGTGGGGCGTGGCCTATGTGATCGAGGCGCTGATCCGGATCGGACTCGCCTACACCCTGGACACCTCGACCATGGTCACGCTCAGCCCGCTGATGATCTACGGCGTCCTCGGTGTCCTCGGCGCGTGGACGGCGTGGTTCGGCAAGCGCCGCGCCGCCGAGGGGGCGAGGCGGCAGGCCGAGGCGCAGGCGGCGGCCGCCCAGGCTGCCTGACGCCGGCGACGGGAAAGCCCCCGGTTCCGAAAGGAACCGGGGGCTTTCCCGCGGACGATCGAAGGTCAGCGATCAGAGATCGGCGACCGGACGTCAGCAGCCGAGCAGGCGGCTGCCCAGGTAGCTCTGGATCTGGTCGAGGGAGACGCGCTCCTGCTTCATGGTGTCGCGCTCGCGCACGGTCACCGCGTTGTCCTCGAGGGTGTCGAAGTCGACGGTCACGCAGAACGGGGTACCGATCTCGTCCTGGCGACGGTAGCGGCGGCCGATGGCGCCGGCGTCGTCGAACTCGATGTTCCAGTTCTGGCGCAGGTCCGCCGCCAGGCCCTTGGCCTTCGGGGAGAGCTGCGGGTTGCGGGACAGCGGCAGGACGGCGACCTTGATGGGGGCCAGACGCGGGTCCAGACGCAGGACGACGCGCTTCTCCATGACGCCCTTGGCGTTCGGGGCCTCGTCCTCGTTGTACGCGTCGAGCAGGAAGGCCAGCATCGCGCGGCCGACACCGGCGGCCGGCTCGATGACGAACGGCGTCCAGCGCTCGCCCGACTCCTGGTCCAGGTACGTGAGGTTGGCGCCCGAGGCCTTGGAGTGCGCGGTCAGGTCGTAGTCGGTGCGGTTGGCGACACCCTCCAGCTCGCCCCACTCGCTGCCACCGAACGAGAAGCGGTACTCGATGTCGGCGGTGCGCTTCGAGTAGTGGGAGAGCTTCTCCTTCGGGTGCTCGAACCAGCGCATGTTCTCCTCACGGAGACCCAGGCCCGTGTACCAGTTCCAGCGCTGCTCCATCCAGTATTCCTGCCACTGCTCGTCCTCGCCCGGCTTGACGAAGAACTCCATCTCCATCTGCTCGAACTCGCGGGTGCGGAAGATGAAGTTGCCCGGAGTGATCTCGTTCCGGAAGGACTTGCCCATCTGCGCGATGCCGAACGGCGGCTTCTTGCGCGAGGTCTGCAGCACCTGACCGAAGTTGGTGAAGATGCCCTGCGCGGTCTCGGGACGCAGGTACGCGACGGAGCCGGTGTCCTGGGTCGGGCCGAGGTGCGTGGAGAGCAGGCCGGAGAACTGCTTGGGCTCGGTGAAGGTGCCCTTGTTGCCACAGTTGGGGCAGTTGAGGTCGGCGAAGCCGTTCTCGGGGAGACGGCCGTGCTTCTCCTCGTACGCCTCCTCCAGGTGGTCCGCCCGGAAGCGCTTGTGGCAGGAGGTGCACTCGGTCAGCGGGTCCGTGAAGGTCGCGACGTGGCCGGAGGCCTCCCAGACCTCGGTGGCCAGGATGACCGACGAGTCGATGCCGACGACGTCCTCGCGCGCGGTGACCATGTAACGCCACCACTGACGCTTCAGGTTCTCCTTGAGTTCGACGCCCAGCGGTCCGTAGTCCCAGGCGGCCCGCTGGCCGCCGTAGATCTCACTGCACGGGTAGACGAAGCCACGGCGCTTGCTCAGGCTGACGATGGTGTCGATCTTGTCGGCGGCCACGGTGCTCTCTTCATTACGACGACGAAGTGCGAATGCCACAGGTTACCGGCGCCCGCACCCCCCGTATCAAATCGGTTCGGCGAGGGGGCCGTGCGCGGGCAGCGTGGGCAGGACCACGCGTACGACAATTGACAATCGTTTCCAGTTTTGTTGAAAATGAGTGTCATGAACGTACGTCGCCGCCTGATACCCACCGCCGCCCTCGCCGGAGCCGTCACGCTCGGCGTCGTCACCCTCTCCGCCTGCGCCGGGACCTCCGACGCGGCCGACAAGGGCAGCGACGGCAAGCTGGACGTGGTGGCGTCGTTCTACCCCATGCAGTACCTGGCCGAGCAGATAGGCGGCGGCCACGTCGCCGTCGACACACTCACCAAGCCCGGCGTCGAACCCCACGACCTGGAGCTCAAGCCGCGGCAGATCGGCGAGCTCGGCAAGGCCGACGTCGTCCTCTACCTCAAGGGCATCCAGCCGGCCGTGGACGACGCGATCGCCCAGGCCGGGGTGAAGAACACCGTCGACGCCGCCACCCTCACCACGCTCGAGAAGCACGGCACCGAGGTCGGCCACGAAGGCCACGACCACGCCGAGGGCGAGCACGCGGAGGAGGAGGCCGGGCACGACCACGGCTCCGAGTCCGGCGCCGACCCCCACATCTGGCTCGACCCCGTGAAGTACGCCGAGGTCGCCAAGGGTGTCGGCACCGCCCTGGAGAAGGCCGACCCGGCGAACGCCGCCGACTACCGGAAGAACACCGACGCGCTCGTCGAGAAGCTCGGCGGCCTGAACACCGACTTCGCGAACGGTCTGAAGAACACCGAGACGAAGACCTTCATCACCACCCACTCCGCCTTCGGCTACCTCGCCGAGCGGTACGGCCTGGACCAGGAGAGCATCTCCGGCATCGACCCCGAGTCCGAGCCGAGCCCCGCCCGGATCAAGGAACTCCAGGACGTCGCGAAGAAGGACAAGGTCACCACCGTCTTCTTCGAGACCCTCGCGAGCGACAAGACCGCCAGGACCCTCGCCGGCGACACCGGTCTGAAGACCGACGTGCTCGACCCGCTGGAGGGAATCACGGACACGTCCAAGGGCGATGACTACATCGAGGTCATGCGCTCCAACCTCGCCGCGCTGCAGAAGGCCCTCGGAGCCAAGTGATCACCGCACAGCAGGAGGTACGCGCCATGGCAGCCCCGACACCGGAACGGGAACCCGTCATCTCCGTCCGCGGAGCCACCGCGGCCCTCGGCGCCCGGCCCGTCCTCCGGGGCGTCGACCTCACCGTCCGTCGCGGTGAGGTCGTCGCGCTGCTCGGCGCCAACGGCTCCGGCAAGTCCACCGCGGTCCGCTCCGTCATCGGCCAGGTGCCGCTGACGGGCGGCACGATCGAGCTGTTCGGCACGGACCGGAAGCGCTTCCGCGAATGGGCGCGGGTCGGCTACGTACCGCAGCGGACCACCGCCGCGAGCGGTGTCCCCGCCACCATCCGCGAGGTCGTCTCCTCCGGTCGGCTGTCCCGCCGCAGGTTCGGCTGGCTGACCAAGGCCGACAAGGCCGCCGTCGCGCGGGCCATCGACCTGGTCGGGCTCGCCGACCGCGCCGGGGACTCCGTCTCCGCGCTCTCCGGCGGCCAGCACCAGCGGGTCCTGATCGCCCGCGCGCTCGCCGCCGAGCCCGAGCTCCTGATCATGGACGAGCCGATGGCCGGCGTCGACCTCGCGAGCCAGGAGATCCTCGCCTCGACCCTGCGCGAGCAGGTCGCAGACGGCACCTCCGTCCTCCTCGTCCTGCACGAGCTGGGCCCCCTGGAGCCGCTGATCGACCGTGCGGTCGTGCTCCGCGACGGCTGTGTCGTCCACGACGGCCCGCCGCCGGAGGCACTCGGCCAGCACGCGCTGCCGGGCCACGACCACGTCCATCCGCACGCGGCCGGGGAGCCGCTCCGTACGGGTCTGCTGACCTGAGGAAGCTGACCTGATCATGGAATTCCTCCAGTTCGACTTCATGCGGCGCGCACTGCTCGCGGCCGTGCTCGTCGGCATCACCGCGCCCGCCGTGGGCATCTACCTGGTTCAGCGCCGGCAGGCGCTGATGGGCGACGGCATCGGCCATGTCGCCATGACCGGCGTCGGCCTCGGCTTCCTCCTGAACTCCAGCCCGGTCTGGATGGCGACCCTGGTCGCCGTCGTCGGCTCGGTCGGGATGGAGCTGATCCGGGCGTACGGCAAGACCCGCGGCGACCTCGCGCTCGCGCTGCTCTTCTACGGCGGCATGGCCGGCGGTGTCCTGCTGATCAACCTCTCGCCGACCGGCTCCAACGCCAACCTCAGCTCCTACCTCTTCGGCTCGCTCTCCACGGTCTCCTCGGAGGACATCACCGCGATCGGCATCCTGGCGGCCTTCGTCGTCCTGGTCACCGTCGGCCTGCGGCGGCAGCTCTTCGCGGTCAGCCAGGACGAGGAGTTCGCCCGGGTCACCGGCCTCCCGGTACGCGCCCTGAACCTGCTGATCGCGGTGACCGCCGCGGTCACCGTCACGGTCGCCATGCGGGTCGTCGGCCTGCTGCTGGTCAGCGCCCTCATGGTGGTGCCGGTCGCGGCGGCCCAGCAGCTGTCGAAGTCGTTCCGCGCGACCTTCGTCCTCGCGGTGGTGACGGGCGTCACGGTCACCCTGGCGGGCACGGTCACCTCCTACTACCAGGACGTGCCGCCCGGTGCGACGATCGTCCTGTACGCGATCGGTGTCTTCGTCCTGCTCACCCTGCTCGCCACGCCGCTCGCGAAACGGCGGGCGCGGGCGGCCGAGGCGGGCGCGGAGAGCTGTGACGCACCGGTTCCGGCGACCCGGCGTCCCACGGACGACGTGAAGGTCTGATCCGGCCCGGACTCAGGGCCGTGGGGGGCTGGCAGAATGGCGGGGGCAGACAAGCATTCAAGGAGGCCCCCGTGGTGACGGCAGGACCCCCCGTACGAGGCCGCTCGACCAAGCAGCGTGCCGCCGTCTCCGCGGCGCTGAACGAGGTGGACGAGTTCCGCAGCGCCCAGGAGCTGCACGACATGCTCAAGCACCGCGGCGACTCGGTCGGCCTCACCACCGTCTACCGCACGCTGCAGTCCCTGGCGGACGCGGGCGAGGTCGACGCGCTGCGGACGAGCGAGGGCGAGACGGTGTACCGCCGCTGTTCGACGGGCGACCACCACCACCATCTGGTGTGCCGCCTCTGCGGCAAGGCCGTGGAGGTGGAGGGTCCGATGGTGGAGCAGTGGGCCGAGACGATCGCCTCGGAGCACGGTTTCGTGAACGTGGCGCACACGGTGGAGATCTTCGGCACCTGTGCGGACTGCGCCGGGAAGTGACCGTCGCGCCGTGACCTGACATACGAGAGGCCCGTACCGAGAGGTACGGGCCTTTTCGCGCGGTGGCTCAGCCCTTGTCGAGGACGGCCATGTCGGCCGGGTCGACACCGCCGAAGCGCCGGTCGCGCTGGGCGAACTCGACACAGGCCCGCCACAGGTCGCGGCGGTCGAAGTCGGGCCACAGCACGTCCTGGAAGACCATCTCGGCGTACGCGCTCTGCCAGATCAGGTAGTTGGACGTGCGCTGCTCGCCGCTGGGGCGCAGGAACAGGTCCACGTCCGGCATGTCCGGGTAGTAGAGGTACTTCTGGATGGTCTTCTCGGTGATCTTCGCCGGGTCGAGGCGACCGGCCTTCACGTCCTCGGCGAGCGCCTGCGCCGCGTCCGTGAGTTCCGCGCGGCCGCCGTAGTTCATGCAGAAGTACAGCGTCAGCCTGGTGTTGTCCTTGGTCTGCTCCTGCGCGACCTGGAGCTCCTTGGCCACCGACTTCCACAGCTTGGGCATCCGGCCGACCCAGCGCACCCGGACGCCGAGGGAGTCGAGCTGGTCGCGGGACTTGCGGATGAAGTCGCGGTTGAAGTTCATCAGGAAGCGCACCTCCTCGGGGGAGCGCTTCCAGTTCTCGGTGGAGAAGGCGTACAGCGAGATCGACCCGACACCCATCTCGATCGCGCCCTGGAGCACGTCGAGCACCTGCTCGGCGCCGACCTTGTGGCCCTCGGTGCGGGGCAGGCCGCGCTCCTTGGCCCAGCGGCCGTTGCCGTCCATGACGATCGCGACGTGCTCCGGGACGAGCTCGGACTGGAGCTTCGGCGGGCGGGCACCGGAGGGATGCGGCTCGGGGGTGCTGTACTCCCGGCGCTGGCGACCGAGCAGTCGTGCGATGGCCATGACGTGGTCTCTCCTACCTAGCTTTTCTCTACGTACCGCAGGGAGCGCAGGCCGCGCTCCAGGTGCCAGTGCAGATAGGCGGACACGAGTCCGCTGCCCTCCCTGACGTGACGCGGCTCGCACGCGTCCGCCGTCGCCCAGTCGCCGGTGAGCAGCGCGCTGAGCAGGCCGATGGCCTCCGGAGAGGGTACGACGCTTCCGGGTACGCGGCAGTCGCCGCATATGACACCGCCCGCCGCGACCGAGAAGAACCGGTTGGGCCCGTGCATGCCGCACTTGGCACAGTCCACGAAGCTCGGCGCGTAGCCGTTCACGGCCAGCGAGCGGAGGAGGAAGGCGTCGAGGATCAGATGGGGGGCGTGCTCGCCCCGGGCGAGGGTCCGCAGGCCGCCGACGAGCAGCAGGTACTGCTGCACGGCGGGCTCGCCCTCGTGGTCCGTGAACCGTTCCGCCGTCTCCAGCATGGCGGTGCCGGCGGTGTAGCGGGCGTAGTCGGTGACGATGCCGCTGCCGTACGCGGCGATGGTCTCGCTCTGCGTGCAGAGCGGCAGGCCGCGTCCGACCAGCTCGCTCCCCCGGGCGAAGAACTGCACGTCCACGTGGGAGAACGGTTCGAGCCGCGCCCCGAACTTCGACTTGGTCCGCCGTACCCCGCGCGCGACGGCGCGTACGCGCCCGTGCCCGCGGGTGAGGAGGGTGATGATGCGGTCCGCTTCGCCCAGCTTCTGGGTGCGCAGCACGATGCCGTCGTCGCGGAACAGACTCATGGGCCCATTCTCGCGTACGGAGGAGGCTCCCCGGGCCCGAGTCGTGAGGGAGCCCGACGGAGTCAGGGCACCTCGCCGCGGCTCCGCGCGTTCACGTGCGCCGTGGCCGCGCTCAGCCGCTCGGCCGAGGTGGCCTCCCGTACCTCGTCGGGCGCCACGTCCCATTCCCGTCCGCCGCCGAGCGGCCGGATCTGGACATAGGGCCCCTCGTGCCCCATGACCCTCCCGACCCGCCCGGTGCGGATCTCGACGACGTACGACCCGATGGGCAGTGTCATGACCGGTTCTCCTCCCCCGGCAGGACGGCGGCGAGGAGCCGAGCCGTTTCCACCGTGCAGCATCCCAATTCGACGTGCGGCCTCGGAGGATCGGCGGCGAGGGTGACGACGTCGAGCCCGGGCGAGGGAAGCCGGATTCCGGCCCTCGCGAGCGCCTCGCGCAATTCGGTCACTGCCTCTTGTGCGACTTCGATCGCCCCTGTGGTCGTCTTCATGATGTCTTCCTTCACCAACGTATGCCTTTCCGAATCCATTTCCTGCTTCGCCTCACCAGGGTGGGGCGGTATCCGTAGAATCGACAGCTGCGCAGGTCGTACAACTAGGGCGTAGCGTTCGGGAGTTAGTCCCTGGCCAAAGGCAGGCAGCAGGATGCCCGGGTGTTCTTCGGGGGAAGAGCCCAAGGAGCACAGGGAGGCTGCGGGCCTTACCCGGGAGGAACTGGGCGGACGGGTGTTCGTTTCGGGGGCGTGCATAGGCCTGTTCGAGCAGGGAATTCGAAAGCAGTAGTGGGACGTGACGCTGAATCGATGTGGTCCTACAAACCGGCGGTATTCTCGAACGCACGGTTCGCAAGCTCATCGACAAGTCGCCGTACGCCCCTCTTTCCACGCGGTGGCGGATCCGGAGGCGGTGGCGACGAAGATCTGCGAGTTCGCGCCGACGACGCGCTCCTGGGCCTGCTCTGCCGCGACCTGCGGCGGTCGGACGACCACGGCGCGTACGGCTGGGCCCTGACGTTCGCCGGTCCCGTCGCCTTCGTGGGCGCCGCGTCCGGCGGATTCGCGCACGCGCCGTGGACAGGCCCTTCACCCGCAGTCAGCGCGCCTCTACGATCGCGCCATGTCGATCACGTCACCCATTCCCGCCCTCAGGGGGCCCGACGGCACCGGGCTGCGCGCCGAAGGGCAGGCGCTGCTGCTCCGCCGCGCCCGCGAGGAGCTGCACATCCCGCTGAAGGCCGTGGCGCGCGTGCGCGTCGAGGGCCGGGCCGTGGCCGTCGAGCTCACGGCGGCGCCAGGCGCCGCTCCGCACGTCCAGCGGTTCGCGGGCGTGGACGAGGCGGCCGCCGGGGCGTTCGCCGACGCGGTCAACGCGGCCCTGCCGGAGGAGCCGGAGACGGTCGACGGCGCCGGGTACATATCGGGCACCCGCCTGGGCGACCCGTCCGCGGGGAAGGTCTTCCGCGCGATCAAGCGGGGGGCGCTCTACGGGAGCCTCGCGATCGTCGCGCTGTGCGTGCTGGTGATCGCCACCGGGCACGCCGCCGCGATCATCATCGTCGTTCCGAGCGGCCTCCTCGGGCTGTTCTTCCTCGTGCTCGGCTGGGCGGCCTCGTCCCCCTCGCGGGAGGAGCGCCGGCTGCGCAAGCACGGTGTCACGGTCGCGGCCGAGCGGGCCCCGGGCGAGCAGTCCACGTACGTCTACACGGACCCCGAGGGGCTGAGCCGCACCGTGCAGAGGTTCGCGGACACGTGGACCATCGACGTCGCCTACGATCCGCAGGACCCCGGACACGTGGTCGTCCTCCGGAGCCGGGGCATGCGCGCGCTGGACCTCACCCTGACGGGGAGCGGCCTCCTCATCGGCCTGGTCGGCGCCGCCGGGGCGGTCACCGGCACGGTCCTCGCGCTGCTCGGCGTCGACGGACTCTGAGATCGACACCTTCACTTATGGAAGTCATAAGTTCGCCTTATGAGTCCATAGACCGGGGGCGGGTACCGGTTCGCGTGCCGCATTATTTAGGGTGACCTAAGTGTCGGCGGCTTCGCCGCCACGTCGCTTGCGAAGGGAACCCAGTCATGCCCCGCCCCCTCCGGGTCGCGATCGTCGGCGCCGGCCCCGCCGGAATCTACGCCGCCGATGCGCTGCTGAAGTCCGAGGCCGCCGCCGAGCCGGGTGTGTCCATCGACCTCTTCGAGCGGATGCCCGCACCCTTCGGCCTCATCCGCTACGGCGTCGCCCCCGACCACCCGCGCATCAAGGGCATCGTCAACGCCCTCCACCAGGTCCTCGACAAGCCGCAGGTCCGCCTCTTCGGCAACATCGACTACGGCACCGACATCCACCTCGACGACCTGCGCGCCTTCTACGACGCCGTGATCTTCTCGACCGGCGCCATGGCCGACCGCCCGCTGAGCATCCCGGGCGTCGAGCTGGACGGCTCGTACGGCGCCGCCGACTTCGCCTCCTGGTACGACGGCCACCCGGACGTCCCGCGCACCTGGCCGCTCGAGGCGGAGAAGGTCGCCGTCCTCGGCGTCGGCAACGTGGCCCTCGACATCGCCCGCATCCTCGCCAAGACCGGCGACGAGCTGCTGCCGACCGAGATCCCGGCCAACGTCTACGACGGTCTCAAGGCCAACAAGGCCGTCGAGATCCACGTCTTCGGACGCCGCGGGCCGGCCCAGGCCAAGTTCAGCCCCATGGAGCTGCGCGAGCTGGACCACTCCCCCACCATCGAGGTCATCGTCAACCCCGAGGACATCGACTACGACGACGGCTCGATCGCCGAGCGGCGCAAGAACAAGCAGACCGACATGGTCGCCAAGACCCTGGAGAACTGGGCGATCCGCGACGTCGGCGACCGCCCGCACAAGCTCTTCCTGCACTTCTTCGAGTCGCCCGTCGAGATCCTCGGCGAGGACGGCCAGGTCGTCGGCCTGCGCACCGAGCGGACCGAGCTGGACGGCACGGGCAACGTGAAGGGCACCGGCACGACCACGGACTGGGACGTCCAGGCCGTCTACCGTGCCGTCGGCTACCTCTCCGACGAGCTGCCCAAGCTCCCCTGGGACGCCGTCAGCGGCACCGTCCCGGACGAGGGCGGCCGGGTCGTCGAGGAGACCGGCGAGCACATGGCCTCCACGTACTGCACCGGCTGGATCCGTCGCGGCCCCGTCGGCCTCATCGGCCACACCAAGGGTGACGCCAACGAGACCGTGGCGAACCTCCTGGACGACTTCGCGAACGGCCGGCTGCTCACCCCCGACACCCCGGAGGCGGACGCCGTCGTGTCCTTCCTGGAGGGCAAGGGCCTCACGTACACCACGTGGGAGGGCTGGTACGCCCTGGACGCCGCCGAGAAGGCGCTCGGCGAGCCGCAGGGCCGCGAGCGCATCAAGATCGTCGAGCGCGAGGACATGCTGCGCGCGAGCGGCGCGATCGAGTAGGACCTCCCAGGCTCCCGCCCCTTCCCCGGCCTACCCTGAAAGGACCGGGAAGGGGCGAGAGCCATGTCCGTACCCACCACGACCGACCCGGTCGGACGCGCCAGGGACGCCGCCGCCCGTGAGTCCTGGGCCGAGGCGTACCAGCTGCTCCGCGCCCACGACCGGCACCCCTCGCGCGGCCTGACCGCCGACGACCTCTCCGTGCTCGCCGACGCCGCCTGGTGGTCCGGGCACGTCGACGAGTCCGTGACCGCCCGGCTCCGGGCGCACGCCGCCTACCTCGCCGCCGACGACCACCGGGGCGCGGGGCTCGCCTCCTGGTGGCTGTACTACGAGTACGCCGGCCTCGGGCGGCCCGCGGCGGCCGCCGGCTGGCTCCACCGGGCCCGGCACCACCTGGAGGATCTGCCGGACTGCCCGGAGCAGTGCTTCCTGGCGATGACGGCGGCCGAGGAGGCGTCGGCACGCGGCGACCACGAGGCCGCCCTCGCCGCGACCCGCCGCATGACCGCCCTCGCCCTCGCCTGCGGCAGCCCCGATCTCCTCGCCCTCAGCCGCCAGGCCGGGTCCCGTGCGCTCCTCGCGGCCGGCCGCAGGACCGAGGGCCTCGCCCTCCTCGACGACGCGATGTGCGCGGTGTCGGCCGGCGAACTCAGCGGCATGGTCACCGGCTGGCTGTACTGCCTCGCCCTGACCCAGTGCATGGAGGCCGCCGACTTCGCACGGGCGGTGGAGTGGACGAACGCGGCGATGGAGTGGTGCGCCCCGCCGTGGACCGGCCGCCCGCCGGACGAGGACACCGCCAGGGCCCCGGAGGGCGCCCCCGCGGGTGCCGCCCCGCTCCCCATGTCCGTCCCCTCCGGCGAGAACCCCTTCCGGGGCGTCTGCCGGGCCCACCGGGTCGAGGTCCTCGACCTCCTCGGGGCCTGGGCGCTCGCCGAGGCCGAGGCCCGGCAGGCCTGCCGGGAGGTGCCGGTGGACTGTCTGGAGTCGGCCGCCGCCGCGTACTACGCCGCCGGGGACGTGCAGCGGCGCCAGGGCCGCCTCGAAGCCGCCGCCGTCTCGTACGGGCACTCCCACGAGCTGGGCCGGATCCCGCAGCCGGGCCTCGCGCTGCTGCGCCTGGCACAGGGCCGGGCCGACGCGGCGGTGGCGGGCGTCGACCTGGCCCTGGCCTGCCGGAGCGACCCCGACCACGACGTCCTGGGCCGGGCCCGGCTGCTCGCCGCCCGCACGGAGGTGGCGCTCGCCGTCCGGGACCTGTCCGGGGCGGCGAAGGCGGCGGCGGGCCTCGACGCCCTCGCGGGCGCCGCCGACGGGGACGTACCCCTGCTGCGTGCCCTGGCCGACACGGCCCTCGGCTCGGTGGCCCTCGCCGGGAAGCGGCCCGGGGCGCTGCTGCCCCTGCGCCGGGCGCTCGCCGGATGGCTGGAGCTGCGGGTGCCGTACGAGGCCGCGCAGGTACGGATGCTGCTCGCGGCCGCCTGCCGGGCGGCGGGCGACGAGGAGGCGGCCCGCCTGGAGCTCGGCACCGCCCGCGCGGTCTTCGAGCGGCTCGGGGCCGTGCCGGACGCCCGGCGAGCGGCCGCGCTGCTCGGCGGCGGGTCGCGGCGGCGGCTGCCGGGCGGGCTCACCGCGCGGGAGGCGGAGGTCCTGCGGCTGGTCGCCTCGGGCGGCACCAACAAGGACATCGCCCGGTCGCTGGTGATCAGCGAGCACACCGTCGCCCGGCATCTGAACAACATCTTCGCCAAGCTGGGCGTCGGCTCCCGCGCCTCCGCCACGGCCTACGCCTACGCGCACGACCTGGTCTGAACGGCCCATCCGGGCCGGGGTCCACGCATGGGCGGTTCGGGCGATGCGGGCCCGGAGCCCACCGGGCTACACCGGAGGCATGACCACCACGACCGGCCCCCAGCCCCCTGTCGACTCGCTCCGCGGTGCCGTGCGCGGCACCGTCGTGACCCGCGGCGACCCCTCGTACGACGAGGCCCGCCGGGTCTACAACGCCCTGCACGACCGCCGCCCGGCCGTCGTCGTCCACGCCGTGGACGCCGGCGACGTGATCGCGGCGGTGCTCCACGCCCGGGAGCACGAGCTCCCGCTGGCCGTGCGCGGCGGCTCCCACTCGGTCGCCGGCTTCGGCACCGTGGACGACGGCCTCGTCGTCGACCTGTCCCGGATGCGGGGCGTCCGGGTCGACCCGGCCGCCCGTACGGCGCGTGCCGAGGGCGGCGCCACCTGGGGCGACTTCGACCACGCCACCCACGCCTTCGGGCTCGCGACCACCGGCGGGGTGATCTCCACGACCGGCATCGGCGGCCTCACGCTCGGCGGCGGCATGGGTCACCTGGCCCGCCGCCACGGCCTGAGCTGCGACAACCTGATCGCGGCGGACGTGGTGACCGCCGAGGGCACCCTGGTCTCCTGCGACACCGAGCGGAACGCGGACCTGTTCTGGGCGCTGCGCGGCGGCGGCGGCAACTTCGGCGTCGCCGTCTCCCTCGCGTACCGGCTGCACCCGGTCGCGGACGTCTTCGGCGGCCTGACCTGCTACCCCCTGGACGGGGACGTGGCCCGCGCATGGCGGGAGCTGATCGCGGACTCCCCGGAGGAGCTGAACTCGATCCTGGTCCTCGCGCTCGGCCCGGAGGAACCGTTCCTCCCGGAGCGCTGGCACGGCCGCCCGATCTGCGCCGCGTTCACCTGTTTCAGCGGCCCGGAGGCGGAGGACGGGAAGGTCCTCGCCCGCCTGGACGGGCTCGGCCCGGTCGTCGGCCGCTTCATGGAGCGGATGCCGTACCCGGTGATCAACACGCTCTTCGACGAGCAACTGCCGGCCGGGCTGTACCACTACTGGAAGGGCAACTTCAGCCGCGAGCTGTCGGACGGGGCGATCGCGGCGCACATGGAGTACGGCGCGACGATGCCGTCCCTCGAATCGGACACGGCGATCTTCCCGATCGACGGCGCCTGCCGGCGGGTGGGCCCGGAGGAGACCGCGTTCGCGTACCGGGACGCCGCCTTCTCGCACTCCTTCGGCGGCACCTGGACCGACCCGGCGGACTCGGCGCGCAACATCGCCTGGACCCGCGCCTACGACGCGGCCCTGCGCCCGCACACCCAGGAGGGCGGCTACGTCAACTTCATGGACACCGACGACCAGGACCGCGTACGGGTCAACTACCGCCAGAACTACGCGCGCCTGAGGACGGTCAAGCGCCGGTACGACCCCGACAACGTGTTCCGGCTGAACCGGAACATCGCGCCCTGAGCGGGTCCTACGCGACCGTCCGGGCCGAGGCGAGCAGCCGCACGACGTCGTCCGGGGCGAGCGCGAGCGCGTTGCCGACCGTTCCCAGGACCTCCTGCTCGGCCGGGCGGTAGGCCCCGTCGGCGAGGGCGATCCGGGCGGCCTGGAGCAGGATCGACTCCCGGCCCGAGGGCGCCAGGTGCGGGGTGAGGGGCTCCAGGGCCTCGTGCAGCTCGATCGCGAGGAGCGCGCCCTCGGGGTTCACCTCGGGCATGAAGCGCCCGGTGTCGGCCTCCAGGGCCTCGACGAGGTCGACGAGCTGGACGGCGGTGCACTCGGCGAATCCGGCGGACCTGACGGCGCTCACGGCCCGGTCCAGGACCGCTCGCGAGTCGGTGCCGCCGGCCGCGAGCACGGCGAGGGCGACGGTGTGCACGGCGTCCCGCAGCATCGCGGAGAAGCGGCTGGTCGTGGGGTGGTCGAGCACCTCCGTACCGAAGTGCGTGTGACAGGCCGCGCACTCGACGACGGGGCCCGTACAGCCCCGGGGCAGGACCGGGACGCCCAGGACGGCGAAACGGCGGCGGCCGGTGCGGCGCCGGTAGTTGCGGTCGCCGCCGCACTCCTCGCAGAAGAACTCGCCGTCCCCGACCGTGTTCCAGGAGGTGCGGATTCCGCAGACGCCCACTTTCCCACCACGTGAATTCCGGGCAGACCGCACACGCACCTCCTCAACGGCCCGGCTGCACTGCCGGCGTTGGCGTGATGTTAGCCACATCCTTGATGTGGCGTCAGCACCCCGTCAGGACTTCACAGCGGAGTTGGCCGAGACACGTCATTGACCGCGGAGCGCGGCGGCGGCGCTTTCCGAAGGCCAGGAAGCCTCCGCCGGCCAGGCCTGCCGCCTCCACCGGGCCGATCGCACCGGATTCGATGGCCGAAGCGGTCGTCGCGAGATCACTCTCCGGGGTGGCCCGGAGCCCGGAAACATCACCCGGGCCGGAGACGGGACGGCCCCGCCCCCCTCGGAAGGGTGCGGGGCCGTCTCCTGAGGACCGGGTCAGCGGGCGGACCGGTTGACCGCCGAGATGACCGCCTTCAGGGAGGCGCGGGTGGTGTTGGCGTCGATGCCGATGCCCCACAGGACCTGACCGTCGATGGCGCACTCGATGTACGAGGCGGCCTGCGCGGAGGCGCCCTCGCTCATGGTGTGCTCCTGGTAGTCCAGCAGGCGGGCGTCCACGCCGATCGCCTGCAGGGCGGCGAAGAAGGCGGAGATCGGACCGTTGCCGGAGCCGGACAGGACGGTCTCGGCGCCGTCGACGACCGCCTCGACGGTCAGCGTGTCCGTGCCGTCCGTGTCGGAGGTGGTCTGGCCGGAGCGCAGCTGGATGCGCCCCCAGGCGTTGTCCGGGTTGGGCAGGTACTCGTCCTGGAAGACGGACCAGATCGCGGCCGGGGTGACCTCGCCGCCCTCGGTGTCCGTCTTCTGCTGGATGATCTTCGAGAACTCGATCTGCATCCGGCGGGGCAGGTCCAGCTTGTGGTCGTTCTTCAGGACGTACGCGATGCCGCCCTTGCCGGACTGCGAGTTGACCCGGATGACGGCCTCGTAGGAGCGGCCGACGTCCTTCGGGTCGATGGGCAGGTACGGCACCGCCCACTCGATGTCGTCGACGGTCTTGCCCTGGGCGGCCGCGTCGGCCTCCATGGCGTCGAAGCCCTTCTTGATGGCGTCCTGGTGGGAGCCGGAGAAGGCGGTGTAGACCAGGTCGCCCGCGTAGGGGTGGCGCGGGTGGACCTCCATCTGGTTGCAGTACTCGGAGGTGCGACGGATCTCGTCGATCTGCGAGAAGTCGATCTGCGGGTCGACGCCCTGGCTGAACAGGTTCATGCCCAGGGTCACCAGGTCGACGTTGCCGGTGCGCTCGCCCTGTCCGAACAGGCAGCCCTCGATGCGGTCGGCACCGGCCATGATGGCCAGCTCGGCGGCAGCCACGGCCGTACCGCGGTCGTTGTGCGGGTGGACCGACACGCAGATGTGCTCGCGGCGGGTCAGGTTCCGGGACATCCACTCGAAGCGGTCCGCGTGCGTGGAGGGCGTCGAGCGCTCCACGGTGGCGGGCAGGTTCAGGATGATCTCGCGGCCCGGACCCGGCTGCCAGACGTCACAGACCGCCTCGCAGACCTCCAGGGCGAAGTCCAGCTCGGTGTCGGTGAAGATCTCGGGGCTGTACTGGTAGCCGAAGGTCGTGCGCTCGTCGAGCAGCTTCTCCGCGTACTCCATGACCAGGCGGGTGCCGTCCACGGCGATCTGCTTGATCTGCTCCTTGGAACCGCGGAAGACGACCCGGCGGAAGGTGGGCGCGGTGGCGTTGTACAGGTGGACGGTGGCGCGCCTGGCGCCGACCAGGGACTCCACGGTCCGTTCGATCAGGTCCTCGCGGGCCTGGGTCAGTACGGAGATGGTGACGTCGTCCGGGATCGCGCCCTCTTCGATGATGGAGCGCACGAACGCGAAGTCGGTCTCGCCGGAGGACGGGAAGCCGACCTCGATCTCCTTGTAGCCCATGCGCACGAGCAGGTCGAACATCTCGCGCTTGCGGGCCGGGGACATCGGGTCGATCAGGGCCTGGTTGCCGTCGCGCAGGTCGGTGGACAGCCAGCGCGGGGCCTTGGTGATCCGCTGCTCGGGCCAGGTGCGGTCGGGGATCCGGACCTGCTCGTACTGGCCGTACTTGTGGATCGGCATCCCGGACGGCTTCTGCAGCTGCGTCGCGTTGGTGATCGGCGTGGGACGGCTGACGAACGGGGACTGGGTCATGTGCGTTGGGCTCCTCGGGTCCAGCAAGAAGGACGGCCGACTGTCGAACGCAACACCAGGTCCCGCGGGGAGGGGGTCGGCCTACGACTACAGGCCCTCGCCGCGGCAGCTAAGGAGAAGCAGCCCGAAACGCATGATGTGCCGCAGCCTAGCCCAGGGACGTCGGAGACGGACGTCCCGTATCAGTATGCGGGACGGCGTCGGCGTCAAGGGCGAACAGTGACGCATCACTCCATTTCGCCAATCCTCGTCTCATCCCGTGACAGTGGGCTCACTCAGTGCCACATTGCGAGCATGACTCCCCAGACGCCCGTCTTCTGCTCGATCGTCCCTCCGCACCTCCTGGAGCACCTGGCGCACTCCGCGAACCCGGCCGTCGCCGCGGCCGCGCGCCGCACGCTCATCGCGGACGCCTCGGCCCGTACGTTCCGGATCCTGCCGCTGCCCGGCACCGCGCCCACGCTCAGCCCCGCCGAGGCCGGGAAGCCGCACCGCACGATCTACGACTGCGAGCGCGGCACCGACCTTCCCGGGACGAAGGTCCGCGGCGAGGGCGACGCCGCGACCGGGGACGCCACCGTCAACCGGGCGTACGCCGGCCTCGGTGCCACCTTCGACCTCTTCCTGAACGCCTTCGGGCACAACTCCATCGACGGCTCCGGGCTGCCGCTGCTCGCCTCCGTCCACTACGACGAGAAGTACGGCAACGCCTTCTGGAACGGCGAGCAGATGGTGTTCGGCGACGGCGACGACGAGATCTTCCTCGACTTCACCCTTCCCGTGGACGTCATCGGCCACGAGCTCGCCCACGGCTTCACCCAGTACTCGGCGAACCTGGAGTACTTCAGCCAGTCCGGCGCCCTCAACGAGTCGGTCTCCGACGTCTTCGGCTCCCTCGTGAAGCAGTACGCCCTCGGCCAGACCGCCGACACCGCCGACTGGCTCATCGGCGAGGGCCTCTTCCACCCGAACGTGGAGGGCGCGGCGCTGCGCTCCATGAAGGCCCCGGGCACCGCGTACGACGACGACGTCCTCGGCAAGGACCCGCAGCCCGGCCACATGGACGACTACGTCCGCACCGGCCGCGACAACGGCGGTGTCCACATCAACTCGGGCATCCCCAACCACGCCTTCTACCTGGCGGCGACCGAGCTGGGCGGCAACGCCTGGGAGCGGGCCGGGCAGATCTGGTACGACGTGATGACCGGCGGGACCCTCACCCCCGAGGCCCGGTTCTCCGAGTTCGCGGCGGCCACGGTGGTGGCGGCACGGGCGCGGTACGGCGACGGGGAGGAGATCCAGGCCGTCCTGAAGGCCTGGTCGGCGGTGGGCGTTCCGACCGACTGATTCGGCTGGTACACAGGTCCCATGCGGATTCGAGTGCGGCGCACGGGCGGTTTCGCGGGCATCGAGCGGTCGGCGGAGGTGGAGGTCTCGGGCCCCGAGTGGGAGTCCCTCGCCGGCGCCGTGCTCGCCGACGGCGACGACGAGCACCAGGGCGTGCCGGACGGCTTCCGGTACGAGATCACCGTCGACGCCCGCACGGTCCGCTGCCTCGACCCGCGTCTGACGGAAGCACAGAGGACCCTCGTCACGAGGGTCCTCAAGGAAGGCGCCTAGACCGTCCGCCGGCCTCCGGCCGGACGGTGGGGGCCGGCGGACGGTGGGGGCCGGGCTCAGAAACCGAGCTTGCGGAGCTGCTTCGGGTCGCGCTGCCAGTCCTTCGCGACCTTGACGTGGAGGTCGAGGAAGACCGGGGTGCCGAGGAGGGCCTCGATGTGCTTGCGGGACTTCATGCCGACCTCCTTGAGGCGACTGCCCTTCGGGCCGATGATGATGCCCTTCTGGCTGGGGCGCTCGATGTACACGTTGGCGTGGATGTCGAGCAGCGGCCGGTCCGCCGGGCGGTTCTCGCGCGGGATCATCTCCTCGACGACCACCGCGATCGAGTGCGGCAGCTCGTCCCGTACGCCTTCGAGCGCGGCCTCGCGGATCAGCTCCGCGACCATGACCTGCTCCGGCTCGTCCGTGAGGTCGCCCTCCGGGTAGAGCGGCGGGGACTCGGGAAGCAGCGGGATCAGCAGGTCGGCGACGAGCTGGACCTGCTTGTTGCCGACGGCGGAGACCGGCACGATCTGCGCCCACTCGAAGCCCAGCTCCTTGCCGAGCTGGTCGACGGCGATCAGCTGCTCGGCGAGGGTCTTGGAGTCGACCAGGTCGGTCTTGGTGATGATCGCGACCTTGGGGGTCTTCTTGATCCCGGCGAGTTCCTTGGCGATGAACTTGTCGCCGGGGCCGAGCTTCTGGTCGGCGGGCAGGCAGAAGCCGATCACGTCGACCTCGGCCCAGGTGGTGCGCACGACGTCGTTGAGCCGCTCGCCCAGGAGGGTGCGCGGCTTGTGGAGGCCGGGGGTGTCCACCAGGATCAGCTGCGCCTCGGGGCGGTGCACGATGCCGCGGACGGTGTGCCGGGTGGTCTGCGGCCGGTTCGAGGTGATGGCCACCTTCTGGCCGACCAGAGCGTTCGTGAGAGTGGACTTGCCCGCGTTGGGGCGGCCGACGAAGCAGGCGAAGCCGGCCCGGTGGACGGCTTCGGTTTCTTGGTTGCGAGCGCTCATGGGGGCCATTGTCCCCGATGAGCGCCCGCCTCACGTACTCACGTGCGCACTCGGCTCCGTGCGGGCCGCCCGGTGGCGCCGGATCCGCAGGCCCAGGAGGCCCGCGGCGCCCCCGACGAGCAGGGTCGCGGCGGCGAGCCAGGGCAGGGCGAGGAAGGACACCGTGCCGGTTTCCCGCACGTCCTTCGCGGTGGCGGTGAGGGTGATGTCGCCCCAGTCGAGCTGCGGGGAGCCGGTCCACCGCTCGGTGAGCCGGATCTTCTGCCGGGGCAGCAGCTCGGACGGCACCGTGGCGAGGTCGCGGGCGAGGAGGGTGCGTCCGAAGAGGCCCTCCGCCCTGAGGGCGACCTTGGGGTTGAGGGTGACGTTGCCCCGGTTGTGCAGCGTGTACGAGACGACCGCGCTGCTGGTGCCGGCGCCGGGGACCAGCGGCCGGTCCTGGTCGACGGTCACGTCCTCGACGCCGAGGGCGGGCACGGTCGGTCCGTTGACCCGCAGGTAGAGGCGGGCGGCGACGGCGCGCTGGACGCCGACGGCGACGGCGCCCTTCCCGCCGGGGCTGATCCGCTCGTCGAGGGCGACGAGCGCCCCCGGGTGGTCGCCGGGGTCGGCGTCGGCGGGGACGGTCAGCGTGTACCGGACGGTGACGGCGGAGCCGGGCGGGACGGTGATCCGGGTCCGCTCGGGCGTGATCCAGGCACCGGCGCCGGTCTGCCTCTCCCGCTGGGTGCGGACGGCGAAGCCGCCGTCCCGGTCGGTGTTGTAGGCGTCGGCGCCGTAGAGCCGGAAGGTCAGCGGGGCGGCCGTCTTGTTGGCGACGGTGACCTTGTCGGTGAGCGTGGAGCCCGGATCGGCGGTGAGGAAGAAGTAGGGGCGGCTGCCGAGCCGGGCGGCGGCCGGATAGACGGCCCACTCGCCGTTCTCGGCGGCCCGTGCGTGCGGGGCGGGGCCCAGGAGGAGGAGCAGGACGCTCAGGAGGAGTACGTACAGCGTGCGCACGAGTCGAAAACCCCCGGGGTGCGGAGCGGGCCGGCCGGGTGCGCGCCCGGCCCGCACGGTGGTCAGGACAGGGTGAGCGTCAGCACGCCCGCGTACGAGCCCGGCGCGGTGAAGGCCGGGACGTCGAGGGAGAGCCCCGCGTCGATCGTGAACTCGCCGCCCGTGAGGGCGCCGTTCGGCGTGGAGGCGAGGGTCGCGCCGCCGCTGCCGACCGGACCGGACGAGCCGGCCGCGCAGGCGCTGGGGCTGCCGGCCTTGGCGGTGCAGGCCGGGGTCCAGCTGAGGCCGCCGGCGCCGATGGAGCCGCCGGTGCCGGTGAAGTCGGTGACCTTGCCGGTGAGGGACCAGCCCGCGGGGCCGCCGCGGAAGTCCTTCACGGTCACCGTCTTGAGGTCGCCGGTCGCCGCGCCGCCCTGACCGAAGTCGACGGACGACAGCTCGACGGCGTCCCCCGCCTGGGTCATGGACAGCTCACCGGCGGTGACGGCCGCGGTGATGGTCTGGCTGTTCGGCGGCGCCGGTACGACGACCTTGTACGCGGCCGGGCCGGCGCCCTTGCCGGGGTCCCAGGCCGCCCCCTCGTAGGCCACGATCCCGGTGGTCGTCACGTCGTTGACCTTGAGGCGCGCGGCGAAGGAGCCCTCGCTGTCGGTCGTGACGGTCATCCTGTCCGCGGTCTCCGCCGCCCCGGCGCGGCCGACGACGGTGACGTCGGTGAGCGGGGTGAACTTCGACCCGTTGACGGTCACCCGGACGCCCGGGTCGCCGGACGCGGTGTCGAGGGCCAGCGCGCGGGTGTTGGGGCTGGTCACGGGGCTGGCGACGACCGTCTCCGAGACGGGGGCGGGCGGGTTGAGCACCGTGCAGGGGGTGTCCAGCTCCATGAGGTAGCTGGTGTGGATGTTGTAGTCGCCGGGCGAGAGGGTGATCGACCCGGCCTGGGTGACGGTGAACGTGCCGGTCATCGAGAAGGCCGGGAAGGAGCCCTTGCCGGGGACCGGCGGGTTCTTCTTGGGGCCGTTGACGGTGACCGCGCCGCTCTGGGCGCCGCCGAGGGTGACCTTGCCGCTGGGCGTCATGATGTCGGCCGGCAGCGCGAGGTCGACCGGGTTGGACGCGGCGGGCTTGGTGATCGTGTACGTCACGGTGACCGTCTCGCCGACCTTGGGACTGGCCTTGTCGACGGTGATCTCGGCGGTGGTGGTGCCCGTGATGGGCGGGATGCCGGCGATCGGCGGCGGGACGCAGCGGGTCTGGAATTCCACCGGCTGGGAGGTGGTCGTCGCGCCGGCCGGGGCCGCGAGCGCGCCTCCTGCGACCGCGAGCGCGGTGGCGCCGAGGACGGCGGTCCAGCGCCGTCTTCGGGCCGCCGCCCGGGATCGGGTGAGTGCCATGGGTGTGCCCCCTCCTGAGGGATGAGTGGGCGCCATTGACGGCTGCGGGCGGAGAGAAGTCAATGCAAGCGAGAGACATCGACTGATGACCCATCAGATACTGTCAAGATCCTCGAACCGAAGACGTTTCCGCAGGTCAGACATCCTTTCAGGGATGCCGGAACACGACGGAGACCGGTGCCGCCCAGGGCGACACCGGTCCGTGGGGTGCGGGGCTCAGCTGAAGACGAACGGTCCCGGCGACTGCGAGGTCAGCGCGTCACAGTTCACCGTGACCCCGAAGATCACCATCTTGAGGGCGACACCCGCGAAGTACGAGTTGAGGCTGTCGCCGGAGGCCACGGTCCCGCTGAGAGGTCCGATGGTCACGGGCCCCACGGGGAGCGCCGGGTTCTTCTTGCCGCTGAAGACCCGTGTACCGCCGCCGGCCTTGGCCAGCGTCAGCGTGGCGTTGATCTGGTCGGCGCCGACCGGGATCGGGGTCGTCACGGACGAGGTGAGGGTGATGGTGGCGGCGGTGCCGCTCTGCGTCGCGACGAGGGTGGCGCTGCCGCCACCCCACGAACCGCAGTCGTACGTCGCCGTGGCCGACCCCGGCGAGACGGCGGCGGCCGTCGGCGCGAAGGCGAGCGAGGCGGCGGCGATTCCTCCGGCGACGACCGCGACGGTCCCTAAGGTGCTTCTGCTTCTCATGGCGAGTTCGAACCCCTTCCGATGACGAACGCAGGGGGTGCGGACACTGCGTGGACGGTGAAGATCTGACGGTCCGTCGGGCGGACCGGTGTTCATTGAGACGCAGACGGCATGGGAAGGCAAGAGAAGATGCGGTGATCCTTCACAAACACACAAAAGCCAGGAGGACCCGGCGCGCACGCCAGGCCCTCCTGTCCGGTTCTCGTCGCCCGCCCGCGGGGCGACCGGGCCGCTCAGCCCGCGGTGACCGCCACGCGCAGCTGTCCGTCCGGGCCGGCCAGCAGGACCGGGGTCTCCGGGCCGCCCAGGTCCCGTACCGCCGCGCGGTCCTCGTCCGAAGCGGACTCGGCGCCGGACACGACGGCCGCCGCCTCCAGGGACCGGGCGCCGCTCGCCACCGCCATCGCGACCGCGGTGCGCAGGGCGCTCAGCTTGAGCGACTCCAGCTCCACCGTCCCCGCCACGTACGTACGACCGGTCTCGTCCCGTACGGCGGCCCCCTCGGGCACACCGTTGCGGGCGCGGGCGCTGCGCGCCAGCGTGATGATCTTGAGGTCCTCGGCGCCGAGGTCGCCGTGCTCGCTGCTGAGTGTCATGCCCTGAGCATAGGTCCGCCGCGGAACGCGGCCGCGACGGCCCCGAGGCCCGACCGGCGACACCCCCGGTGCCGGCGGGCGCCCGGGCCGGGCTCTCAGCCCGCGACCGGGTACATCGCCCCGCGGCGCCCCTCCGGCGACACCAGCCACTCCAGTTTCTCCGCCGTGCCGGCCTCCGGCAGCGGGGTGTGGAGCACGATCACCAGATCCGGGCGGGCCGGGACCCTCAACTGGGTCGCCTCGACGTACAGCGTGCCGACCAGCGGGTGCTCCAGCTCCTTGCGGTTCTGCCCGCCGGGGAGGATGTCCCGCCGCTCCCACAGCTCCGCGAACTCCGGGCTCAGCTCCTTGACCTCCTCGACGACCTGCCGGAAACCCTCGTCCTCGGGGCGCTCCGAGCACGCCGAACGGAACTGGGCGACGACCCGGGGGGCGATCTCCTCCCAGTGGCCCATGCGGGTGCGGTACAGAGGGTCGGTGAAGAAGGTGACCAGGCAGTTCTGCGCGCTGTCGGGACCCATCCCGAGCACGATCGCCGCCGCGTCGTTGTAGAGGACGGTGTTCCAGTACGCGTCCATGATGTGCGCGGGGAACGGCATCCACGCGTCGATGAGCCGCCGCAGCCCGTCGCACATGTCCCGGTCCTCCGGGGCCGTCTCCGGCGCCGGCGGGTTCAGCGCCGCCAGGACGTACAGATGGCGCCGCTCCGCCGGGCTCAGCCGCAGCACCCGCGCCACCGAGTCGAGCACCTGCGGCGAGACCGTGATGTCCCGGCCCTGCTCCAGCCACTGGTACCAGGAGACGCCGACGCCCGCGAGGACCGCGACCTCCTCCCGGCGCAGCCCCGGCGTGCGGCGGCGCGCGCCGCCGTCGGGGAGACCCGCCTCCGCGGGGCTCACCCGGGCCCGACGGCTCATCAGGAACTCGCGCAGTTCGCCGAGTCGGTGCTGCTTCGTCGTGGTGCTCTCGAGCGCGGTGGCCACGTGTGCTTCCTCCCCCTGGATGCCTGGTGGTACGACCAACAGGATAAGTTCCCGCTCCCCAGCCTTGTTCCCGGACGCCGAAGGTAGGGGTCATGGCAACCCTGACCTCTCCCCCCGCGGACACCGGCACCGAGACCGCCCCTCAGGCCGCTCCCCCCGTCCTCACCGGCCGCACCCGGCTCATCCTCTTCGTGCTGTGCGCCGCCCAGTTCATGGTCGCGCTCGACTTCTCCGTGCTGAACGTGGCGCTGCCCGTCCTCGGCGCCGACCTCGGCCTCGGCCAGTCCGCCCTCCAGTGGGCGGTCACCGCCTTCGCGCTGCCCTCCGGAGGCTTCCTGCTCCTCTTCGGCCGCGTCGGCGACCTCTACGGACGCAAGAAGCTGTTCCTCGCCGGACTCGCCCTCTTCGGCCTCGCCTCGCTGCTCGCCACCTTCGCCTGGAACCCGGCCGCCTTCCTCACCGCACGCGCCCTCCAGGGCATCGGCGCCGCCGCGATCGTGCCCACCGGCATGTCCCTGCTGACCACGACCTTCCCCGAGGGGCCGCTGCGCGACAAGGCGCTCGGCATCTCCGGCACCCTGCTCTCGCTCGGCTTCACCGTCGGCATGGTCCTCGGCGGCGTCATGACGGACACCCTCGGCTGGCGCTCCACCATGGGTCTGCTCGCCCTCTTCGCCGTGATCGTGCTGCCGCTGGCCCCCGGACTGCTCCCCGAGTCCCGCACCCCCGAGCGCCCCCGTCTCGACGTGCCCGGCGCGGTGACCGTCACCGGTGGTCTGCTCGCCCTGATCTACGCCCTGTCCACGGCCGCCGAGCGGGGCTTCGGCGGCACGGACGTGCTGGTCACCCTGGCGGCGGGGATCGTGCTGCTCGCGGTGTTCGTGCGGGTCGAGTCCCGGCACGCGGCCCCGCTGGTGTCGCTGCCGATGCTGCGGCGCCGCACGGTCGCCTTCGGCAACCTGGGCGGTCTGATCACCTTCTCGATGATGTCGACCGTCGTCTTCGTCCTCACCCTGTACCTGCAGGAGACGCTCGGCCTGTCGGCCTTCGCGACCGGACTGGTCTTCGGCGTGCAGGGCGTGATGTCGGTCGTGGCCGGCATGCTCGCGCCGAGGGTGATCGGCCGGATCGGCACCCGCG
This sequence comes from Streptomyces sp. NBC_00691, assembly GCF_036226665.1. Taxonomy (NCBI): domain Bacteria; kingdom Bacillati; phylum Actinomycetota; class Actinomycetes; order Kitasatosporales; family Streptomycetaceae; genus Streptomyces; species Streptomyces sp. NBC_00691. Next base: position 2,763,708 of record NZ_CP109007.1, read on the forward strand.
CCACCCTGGTCGGCTCGCTGGCCGGTCAGGGCGTGCTGACGGCCGCACTGCTCGGCCTGGGCGAGGACTCGGGCGTGGTGCTGGCGACCGTCGCCGTCTCGCTGGCCTCGATGTGCCACCTCGGCGCGATCATCTCGTACGGACTGACCGTCACCTCGGGCGTCCCGGACGCGGAGCAGGGCCTGGCGACCGGTCTGGTGACGACCACCCAGCAGGTCGGCCTCACGATCGGCATCCCACTGCTGGGCGTGCTCGCCACCACGGGCGGCGACCTGTTCGGAGGCGTGCGCACGGTCCTCGTCCTGGACGCGGCGATCGTCCTCGGCACGGCGGTCCTGGTCGGCCTCGGCCTGCGGCGCCGGTCCTGAACCACGCCGGCGGGAGAGCTACGGCCTGTCGAGACGGAGCCGTACGGCCTTCGGCAGACCCGCGACCACCAGGTCGTACGAGTCCTCGACGAGCTCCCGGACCATGCGGTCCGGGAGCTCTCCGACGCTCACCGTGTTCCAGTGCCGCTTGTTCATGTGATAGCCCGGGGTGATCGCCGGATGCTCCTCACGGAGCCGTACGGCGTCGTCCGGATCGCACTTGAGGTTGACCCGCAGCGGCTCGGCCTCGAGCCACGAGAGCGCGAACAGCTTCCCGGCGACCTTGAAGACGGAGACGTCGGGCCCGAACGGGAACTCCTCCGCCGCGTCGTTGAAGTCCAGGCAGAGGGCGCGCAGCTCGTCGGGGGTCATGCCTGCTTCTCCTCCGGTTCCAGGGGTTCCACCAGAACGGTGACGATCTTGTTCCGGCGGCCGGCCGGGGACTCGGCCGTCAGCCGCAGCGAACGCCCGTCCGGCAGCTCCACGACCGCCTTGGCGCCCGAGATCGGCACCCGGCCGAGCGCCTTCGCGAGCAGTCCGCCGACGGTCTCCACATCCTCGTCGTCGTACTCGTCGGGCCCCAGGCCGTACAGCTCGCCCAGGTCGCCGATGTCGAGGCGCGCGGTGACCCGGTGACTGCCCCCGCCGAGGTCCTGGACCGGCGGCAGCTCCCGGTCGTACTCGTCGGTGATCTCGCCGACGATCTCCTCCAGGATGTCCTCGATGGTGACGATCCCGGCCGTGCCGCCGTACTCGTCGATCACGACCGCGACGTGGTTGCGCTCCTGCTGCATCTCGCGCAGCAGGTCACCGGCGTTCTTGGTGTCGGGCACGAAGGTGGCGGGCCGCATCGCCGTCGACAGCACGTCGGACTCGGAGTCCCGGTTGATGTGCGTCTTGCGGACCAGGTCCTTCAGATACACGATGCCGACGATGTCGTCCTCGTTCTCCCCGGTGACGGGGATACGCGAGAAGCCGGAACGCAGCGCGAGGGTGAGGGCCTGACGGATCGTCTTGTACCGCTCGATGCAGATGAGGTCGGTACGAGGCACCATCACCTCCCGTACGAGCGTGTCGCCCAGCTCGAAGACGGAGTGCACCATGCGGCGCTCCTCGTCCTCGATCAGCGACTCCTGCTCGGCGAGGTCCACCATGGCCCGCAGCTCGGCCTCGGAGGCGAAGGGCCCCTTGCGGAAGCCCTTGCCGGGGGTCAGCGCGTTGCCGATGAGGATCAGCAGCTGCGGGATCGGCCCCATGATCCGGGCCAGCGGCAGCAGCACGTACGCGGCGGCCGTCGCCGTGTTCAGCGGGTGCTGGCGGCCGATGGTGCGCGGCGAGACGCCCACGGCCACGTACGACACGAGGACCATCACGACGATGGCGACGAGCAGCGCCTCCCAGGTCTCCGGGAAGGCTTCGATGCAGGCGTACGTGACGAGGACGCCGGCCCCCATCTCGCAGGCGACCCGCACCAGCAGGGCCACGTTGAGGTAGCGGGTGGGGTCGGAGGCGACCTGGGCGAGCTTCTCGGCCCCGCGCCGGCCGGATCGTACGGCCTCGGCGGCGCGGAAGGTGGAGACGCGCGCGAGACCGGCCTCGGCGCAGGCGGCGAGCCAGGCCACGATGACCAGGGCCACGGCACCGAGGATCAGCGAAACGTCCATCGGGGTCAGGAGACGGTCGGCGCCGGGGACGGGCCGGTGAGGCCCTTCTCCTCGCGCCAGCCGTCGACGATCGCCGCCTGGAGGCCGAACATCTCGGCCTTCTCGTCGGGCTCCTCGTGGTCGTACCCGAGCAGGTGGAGCACACCGTGGACGGTGAGCAGCTGGAGCTCCTCGTCCATGGAGTGCTCCGTCGGCGCGTCCTTGCCCTGCTGGGTGGCGACCTCGGGGCAGAGCACGATGTCGCCCAGGAGCCCCTGCGGGGGCTCCTGGTCGTCCTTCGCCGGCGGGCGGAGCTCGTCCATCGGGAAGGACATGACGTCCGTCGGACCCGGCAGGTCCATCCACTGGATGTGGAGCTGCTCCATCGCCTCCGCGTCCACGACGATCACCGAGAGCTCGGAGAGCGGGTGGATGCGCATGCGCGCGAGCGCGTAGCGGGCGATGTCGAGGATCGCCTGCTCGTCGACCTCGGTACCGGACTCGTTGTTGACGTCGATCGACATGTGTTCTGCGTTCTACTTCCCGTTGCGGCCGCGCCGATGCTCGCCGCGGTTGTCCTCGCGGCCCTCGTTGCGGAGGTCGTACTGCTCGTACGCGTCGACGATACGGCCGACGAGCCTGTGCCGGACGACATCCTGCGACGTGAGCGTCGAGAAGTGGACGTCCTGGACGCCTTCCAGGATGTCCCGGACCTGCCGCAGACCGCTCTTCGTCCCGTTCGGCAGGTCGACCTGGGTGACGTCACCGGTGATGACGATCTTCGAGTCGAAGCCGAGGCGGGTGAGGAACATCTTCATCTGCTCGGGGTTCGTGTTCTGCGCCTCGTCCAGGATGATGAACGCGTCGTTCAACGTCCTGCCCCTCATGTAGGCCAGCGGCGCGACCTCGATCGTGCCCGCGGCCATCAGCTTGGGGATCGAGTCCGGGTCGAGCATGTCGTGCAGCGCGTCGTAGAGCGGGCGCAGGTAGGGGTCGATCTTCTCGTAGAGCGTGCCGGGCAGGAAGCCGAGGCGCTCGCCGGCCTCGACGGCCGGGCGGGTCAGGATGATCCGGGTGACCTGCTTGGACTGCAGGGCCTGGACCGCCTTGGCCATGGCCAGATAGGTCTTTCCCGTACCGGCCGGACCGATGCCGAAGACGATCGTGTGCTTGTCGATCGCGTCGACGTACCGCTTCTGGTTGAGGGTCTTGGGACGGATCGTGCGACCGCGGTTGGAGAGGATGTTCTGCGTGAGCACCTCGGCGGGGGTCTCCTCGCCGCCCTCCGAACCGTTCCCGCTCGCCCTGAGCATGGCGATCGAGCGTTCCACTGCGTCCTCCGTCATCGGCTGACCGGTGCGGAGCACCAGCATCATCTCGTCGAACAGGCGCTGGATCAGCGCGACTTCCGCCGCGTCGCCGACCGCGCTGACCTGGTTGCCCCGGACATGGATGTCGGCCTGCGGGAACGACCGCTCGATCACGCGGAGCAGTGAGTCACCCGAGCCGAGGATGGTCACCATCGGGTGCTTGGCGGGGACGGTGAACTGTGCGCGGGCTTCGCCGGGCGCGCCGTTGTGGGATGTGGGCGTCTGAGTCATGGGCCGGCACTGTGGCCTGCACACACCTCCCGATGCAGGGCCGTCGCCGCTCGACCGCCTCTGGGCTACCAAGCCTACGACTCGGTGCCGACAAGCCCGTAGCGGTTTACGGTGCCGCCGTGGGCGGCGGGCACCCCGCGTGTTCTACGTGTGTGCCGCGCGGAACCCGATCGTCGGCACCGCCCTGCGCAGCGGCCAGGGGCGGGCGGGAGCGGGGAGGAGCCGCTCCAGGAAGGCGTAGCGGTCGCGCAGGGCCTCGGGGTCCTGGCTCTCGTGGACCTGGACGTGCTGCCACCACGCGGCGATCTCGCCCCAGGTGGGGGCTGACAGGGAGCCGCCGAACTCCTGGACGGAGAGGGCGGCGGTGAGCCCGGCGAAGGCGAGGCGGTCGGCGAGCGGCCAGTCGGCGAGGGTGCCGGTGACGAAGCCGGCGACGAAGACGTCCCCGGCGCCGGTCGGGTCGAGGGCGGAGACCTGGATGGCGGGCACCTCGGCGGTCTCGCCGGTGCCGCCGTCGACGGCGTAGGCGCCCTCGGAACCGAGGGTGACGACGGCGTAGCGGACCTTGTCGGCGAGGGCGCGGGCGGCGGCCCGGGGGCAGTCGGTCCGGGTGTAGCGCATCGCCTCGGCGGCGTTCGGCAGGAAGGCCTCGCAGTGCGCGAGGTCGGTGAGGCCGGCCAGGTCCCAGCGGCCGGTGTCGTCCCAGCCGACGTCGGCGAAGACCTTGGCGCCGCCGCGTGCGGCCTGGGCGACCCAGTCCTCGGCGCGGCCGGGGACGAGGGAGGCGACGGCCGCACGCGCGTGCGGCGGATAGGCGGGCAGGGCGCCGTCCGACGGCGGGGCCTCGTGGCCGTGGGAGACCATCGTGCGCTCGCCCTCGTAGGCCATGGAGACCGTGACCGGGGAGTGCCAGCCGGGGACGGTGCGGGAGAGCGACAGATCGATCCCCTCGCCCTGTTCGAGCGCGTCCCAGCAGTACTCGCCGTAGTGGTCGTCGCCGAAGGCGGCGGCGAGGGAGGTGCGGAGCCCCAGCCGGGCGAGGGCGGTGGCCATGTTGGCGACGCCGCCTGGGCTGGAGCCCATGCCGCGGGCCCAGGACTCGGTGCCGCGGACGGGTGCGGAGTCGAGGCCGGTGAAGATGATGTCGAGGAAGACAGTGCCGGTCAGGAAGACGTCGCAGGCGGGGTCGGTGGGCTCGCGCAGGCACACCAACGGGTCGACCCCGGCGTCCTGTTGCGGTTGGTCTCCCCTTGCTGTGGTCACGGCGGACTCCCCGGTCGTGGTGCGTGGATCGGCACCGTGGTGCGGATCTGGACAGTGTGCCCGATGGGTCTTGAGAGACGGGGTGACACGACACGACGCTCGCGCGATACCCATCCCAATCGACTCCAAACCAATTGTGACCCGTATCACGGACCGAATCGGGGGATTCCACCTTCTCCGCTCACTCGGATGCTTGATACACATGGTGCCGCGACCCCGTGGTCCACCGGGCGCCGTCTCACATCCCTGTTCAGTTCCTGGAACGCCCATGTCGTCGCGCCCGCGCGTCCCGGGGGCCCTCGTCGCCCTCGTCTCCCTCTTCACCGCCGGTTACCTCGCCCCGTACCTGCTGCCGACCGTCGTCGGCCGGCTCTCCGCCGGGCTCGGCCTCACTCCGGCACAGGCGGGCCTCGTGGGCTCCGTCCTGCTCCTCGGCTCCTCCACCGCAGGCTTCACGCTCGCCGCCCGCGGGGAACGGATCGGCCCCCGCCGGGCGGCCCGCGCGGGCCTGCTCGCGATGGCGGTGGGATACGGCTCCGCCGCCGCGACCGGCATCGTGCCCCTGGTGGTCGCGGGCGCGGTCCTCGGCGGCTTCGGCTCCGGTACGGCGACGGCGGTGGCGGCGGCCGGTATCGCCGGGCAGCGGGACCCGCACCGGGCCTCCACGCTCGGCCTGCTCTCGGTCTCGGCCACGGCGGGTGCGCTCTACCTCACCCTCCCGCACCTCTCCGGCGGCCACGCGCCGCCCCTGCTCGCGATCGCCTGCGCGGCGGCCCTGGTGTGGCCGCTGACGTCCAGGCTCCCGGGCGCCGTCCGGGAGCCCCGCGAGGCGGCCCCGACCGGCCCGCTCCCCCACCGCCCGGCGGGAGCGGTCCTGGCAGGCGGCATCCTGCTCTGGTCGCTCTCCCAGAACGCCCTGTGGGGCGTGAGCGGCCGCATCGGCCTCACCCAGGCCGGTCTCTCCGAGGTCACCGTGGGCGCGGTGTTCGCGGCGGCCCTCGGCGCGGGACTCCTGGGCGTCACGGCGGCCGGCGCACTCGGCTCCCGCCTGGGCCGGGCGGTGCCGATCGGTGTGGGCACGCTCCTCATCGCCGGCTGCGTCCTGCTCAGCTCGGCGGCCGGGGACCTCGCGTCCTTCGCGACCGGAGAGATCCTGTGGAACGCCTGCTACCCGGTGGTCCTCTCCTACCTCCTGGGCCTGGCCGCCTCCCTCGACCCCCGGGGCCGCTGGGCGGTCCTGGTCGGCGCGGCGTCCTCCCTGGGCGTGGCCTGCGGCCCCCTGGCGGGAAGCCTGCTGTCGGAGAGCGCCGGATACCCGGGCATGGGCCTGGTCCTGTGCGCCCTGCTGACGCTGGTCGCCGTCCCGATGACCGCGGTGGCCCGCCATGTCTCGGGCCGCCCCCTGGTCCCGGGCTCCGTGCGGCGCAGGGGCGGTGCGGCGGGCGCGGTCCTGGCGGGCACGGCGGCGGCGACCCCGCCGACAGTCCCGCAGATGGGCGCACCGGAACAGGAGATCGCCCCGGTACGGGTCCCGACGGGCCGCCGGCGTCTCGTGAAGTCGGCCTACAGACTGGCGAGACCGAGCGACCGGGGCTGAGGGGGCGCCTGCGGCGCGGGGGCCGGGGCGGAGCCCCCGTTCGGGAAGCGGCGGGTGGGGAAGGGGCCCCGCCGCAGGCGCCCCCCGCCCCCATCCCGCCCGCCTACTCCCCGTCGAACCCGTACGCCTCGACCTCGGCCAGGTACCGCGCCCGACGAGGCTCGTCGTCCTCCAGGAACGACGCCTCGAACGAGTTCCGCGCCAACTCCCGCAGCTGCTCCGACGACAGCCCCAGAGCCTCCCGCACCCCGTCGAAGTTGTCCCCCACATACCCCCCGAAGTACGCCGGGTCGTCGGAGTTCACGGTGACGAGCAGACCCGCCGCCATCATCTCCCGCAGCGGGTGATCACCCAGCACGTCGATCGCCCGCAGCCGCACGTTCGACAGCGGGCAGAGCGTGAGCGGCACCCGCTCCCGCACGAGCCGGTCGACGAGCTCCGGGTCCTCCATGCACCGCAGCCCGTGGTCGATCCGCTCCACGCCGAGGACGTCGAGCGCCTCGCGGACAAACTCCGCCGGGCCCTCCTCGCCCGCGTGGGCGACCCGGCGCAGCCCGAGCGCCGCGGCGGCCTCGTACACCTCGCGGAACTTGGCCGGCGGGTGGCCGACCTCCGCCGAGTCCAGGCCGACACCGGTGATCCGGTCCAGGTAGGGCTTCGCGGCGTCGAGGGTGGCCAGCGCCGACTCCGCCGACTCGTCGCGCAGGAAGCACATGATGAGCCGGGTGGAGATCCCGTACCGCTCCTCGGAGCGTTCGAGGGAGGCGCTCAGGCCCTCGACGACCGTGCCGAGGGGGACGCCGCGGGCGGTGTGCGCCTGCGGGTCGAAGAAGATCTCGGCGTGCCGGACGCCCTGGGCGGCGGCCCGCTCCAGATAGGCGTCGGTGAGATCGGTGAAGTCCTCGGCGGTGCGCAGCACCGCCATCAGGCCGTAGTAGAGGTCCAGGAAGGACTGGAGGTCGCTGAAGCGGTACGCCTCGCGCAGGGCTGCGGTGTCCGCGTACGGCAGGGTGACGCCGTTGCGCGCGGCGAGCGCGAAGGCGAGCTCGGGTTCGAGGGTGCCTTCGATGTGGAGGTGCAGTTCGGCCTTGGGGAGAGCCGTGGGGAGGGGCATGGGTGGTGCTCTATCTCTTCGGTACGGGGACCCTCATGAGGTCCTGGGCAATGCTCAGTTCGCCGTCGAACCCGGCCGCCCGTGCCTGCCGCCCGAACTCGGCCGGGTCGGAGTAGCGCTGCGAGAAGTGGGTCAGGACGAGGTGTCGCACACCCGCGTCCCGGGCGACCGACGCGGCCTGTCCGGCCGTCAGATGGCCGTGGTCGGTGGCGAGGCGGACGTCCTCGTCGAGGAAGGTCGATTCGATGACCAGCATGTCGGCGCCGTCGGCGAGCGCGTACACGCCGTCGCAGAGCCGGGTGTCCATCACGAAGGCGAACCGCTGACCGCGCCGGACCTCGCTGACGTCGTCGAGGGTCACGCCGTCGAGGACGCCTTCGCGCTGGAGGCGGCCCACGTCGGGGCCCTTGACGCCGTGCGCGGCGAGCCGTTCGGGCAGGATGCGGCGCCCGTCGGGCTCGGTGAGCCGGTAGCCGTACGACTCGACCGGGTGCGAGAGCACGCACGCGTCGAGGGTGTACGCCTCGGTGACGGCGAGCGGCCCGTCGGCGGTCACCGGCGCCTCGGCCAGCCGCACGGTCTCGCGGTAGGCCGTGGCGTACCGCAGCCGCTCGAAGAAGTGCTGCCCGCTCGCCGGGTAGTGCGCGGTGACGGGGTGCGGGACCTGGTCGAGGTTGATCCGCTGGATCACCCCGGCGAGGCCGAGCGAGTGGTCCCCGTGGAAGTGCGTGACGCAGATCCGGTCGATGTCGTGCGCGGCGACCCCGGCCCGCAGCATCTGCCGCTGCGTGCCCTCACCGGGGTCGAAGAGGATGCCCTGTCCGTCCCAGCGCAGCAGATAGCCGTTGTGGTTGCGGTGCCGCGTCGGGACCTGGCTTGCGGTCCCGAGCACGACGAGTTCCCGTACGGACATGGCGGCCGCCGGTCTAGCCGGGGGGCCAGTTGAGGCCGCGACCGCCGAGCACGTGCGCGTGGGCGTGGAAGACGGTCTGGCCGGCGCCGGCGCCGGTGTTGAAGACGATCCTGAAACCGCTGCCCTCGACCTTCTCCTGCGCGGCGACCTCTCCCGCCTCGCGCAGTATGTCGGCGGCGACCCCCGGGACGGCGGCGGCCAGGGACGCGGCGTCCGGGTAGTGGAGGCGCGGGATCACGAGGACGTGGCTGGGCGCCTGCGGGTTGATGTCGCGGAACGCGACCGTGGTCTCCGTCTCGCGCACGATCGTCGCGGGCACTTCCCCCGCCACGATCTTGCAGAACAGGCAGTCGCTCTGCGGCTCTCCGGCCATGGCCCGGGCCTCCTCGCCTCGTCGGTCGCTACACGCGCATGCTATCCGCCGCCTCGTCCGCCGCCGTGTCCCAGGTCAGTCCTTGGGCGCGCGGCGGTTGAGGGCCGAGCGGCTCACCCAGTACGTGATGATCACGGCCCAGAACAGCGGTGACCCGAGCCCGCCGACCACCCCGGCGTCGAAGGACCAGAGGGCCATCGACACCACCGAGTAGAGCCCGAGCAGCCCGACGGCGGCGGCCATCGCGATCACCGGCCGGCAGGAGCGCGCCACCAGGAGCATCGGGCGGCGCAGCCGGGGCGGCACCCGGCGGCTCATCCACAGCACCCAGGCGCCCCAGGCGCCGACGATCACGGCCGCGCCGATCACGAACGGCACGAGCGCCGCGGCGCCGGTCTCACCGTTGCGGACCGGAGCGGCGCCGAACGTCGAGGCGACGAAGCCGAGCAAGGCCACCCAGCGCGCCCCCGCCACGGTGTTCCAGGCCATGGCCTCCAGGTTGTAGCGGGCCTTGCGGTCCTGGAGGTCGAGCGCGGCGGAGGCGACGAAGCCCTCGGCGGCCTGGGTCCAGGCCCCGCGCCGGAACCAGCGGCGCCGCAGCCGCAGCAGCGACAGGTTGTTGTGGGCCTCGCTGCTCTGCGGGTTGAGCCGCAGCGTCGCCTCGTACGCCCGCTGCGCGGTGGCGTGGTCGCCCCGGCGCTGGGCGGTGAGCCCCACCAGGAAGTGGGCCGCGTCCTCCTCGGGGGCGAGACTCACGGCGGCCCGCGCCGCCTCGTACGCCTCGACGGTCCGCGCGGGCGTCCGCGCCTGCTCCGCGAACTGCGCGAGGGCGGTGCCGAGGGCGTAGTGGGTGCCCCAGTACTGCGGGGCGAGGCTGACGGAGTACCGGGCGGCGGTCTCGGCCTCCGGGAACCGCCGCAGTTCGAGCAGGATCTGGACGCGCATCAACCAGGCCATGAGCAGCTCGGGCTCGGCGCGCAGGGCCGCGTCCACGGCCTCCAGGGCTGCCTGGTGCTCCTCGGCGCGATGGTGGCAGCGGGCCAGCAGCACGAGCGCCTCGGTGTCCTCCGGTTCGCTCGCCAGGTGCTGGGCGACCAGCTGTCCGGCCTGCGCGAACCGCCCGGTGTCGTACAGGGCTTCGGCGCGCAGGAGGGTGGTAGGCGTGGTCACAGCTTGCGCTTCCGCTTGAGGTGGGCGAGGAGGTCGTCGTACAGCCCGCCCTCGTTGGCGAACATGGCGACGTTCCGGGCGGCCGCGAACCACGGCTCGGTGGACGGCTTGATCTGCTTGGCCGCGCCGAGCAGGTCCTTGGTGGTGATCAGCCGTACGGAGCCGGTGCGGGCGGAGTCGAGGAGCGCGGCCTCGGCGGCCGACTCGCAGACATGGGCGAGGTCGGCGCCGGAGAAGTCCTCGGTGACCTTGACGAGCTTGCCGAGGTCGACGGCCTCGATGGGGCGCTCGCGCAGGTGGTAGCGGAGGATCGCCTCGCGCGCGGTGGCGTCCGGCGGCAGCACGAGGAGCGTGCGGTCGAGGCGGCCGGGGCGGCGCAGCGCGATGTCCACGTCCCAGGGCACGTTGGTGGCGGCGAGCACGAAGACGCCCTCGTTGCCCGCGCCGCTGGCGATGCCGTCGAGCTCGGTGAGGAGCTGGTTGACGACGTTGCGCAGTCCGCTGTGGTGGGTGCGGGAGCGCTTGGCGCCGAGGGCGTCCAGCTCGTCGAGGAAGACGACGCAGGGGGCCTGGCGGCGGGCGGTCTCGAAGATGTCGTGGATGTTCTTCTCGGAGGCCCCGATCCACATGTCGAGGACGTCGGAGAGCGAGACGGTGAGGAAGTTCGCGCCCAGCTCGCCGGCGACGGCCCGCGCGATGAAGGTCTTGCCGCAGCCGGGAGGTCCGTAGAGGAGCAGACCGCCGCGCAGCGACTTGCCGTACAGCCTGCGCAGTTCGGGGTTGCGCATGGGGGCGAGGAAGGCGGCCTCCAGGCGCTCCTTGACCTCGTCCATGCCGCCGACGTCCGCGAGGCGTACGGCGCCGGGCGCGTCGACGTCCCAGGCGTCGGCGTCCCCGGCGGGGCCCTGGCCCTCGGCGGTCTGCGGGGCCTCCAGGAAGCGGGGGCCGACGACGTCCTGCACCTGCTGCTCGGCCGCTTCCCAGTCGAAGGCGGGGGCGCCGCCGACGGGCGGCGCGGGCGGCTCGGTCGGCTCGGGCCGCTCGGGCCGCTCGGGCCGCTCGGTCGGCTCGGGCCGCTCGGGCCGCTCGGGCCGCTCGGCCGGCGCGGGGCCGTTCTCCGTGGCGGCCGAGGTCGCGGCCGGCCCCGGCGCGGGCTCCGCGGGAGGTGCGGCGGGGGCCGTCGGCATCCCCATGGCCCGCATCATCAGCGCACGCGCGTCCGCGTCGCCCGGCGCGTGCTGGAGCGCGACGGCCGCCTCCGCGACGGCCTCGTCGTTCCGTTCCTCGGAGAGGAGGAGTTCGGCGAAGTGGAGACGCAGGGGTACGTCACCGGGGGCGGCGGCCACGGCGGCGCGCAGACTGCGGATCAGGGGGGACTCGTCGGCCATGCGGTCAGCCTAAGGAGCGCGCGGGGGCCGCCGTCCACCGGGTTCGATCCGTTGCGGACTCCGGACACTCCGCCGGACGCCACGGGACCGCGCCCCGCAGGCCGACGTCGGCGTCTAACTCCAGCGGCCCGTGCGGCCCAGGACGAGCGCCGTCGCCGCCGTGCCCGCCGTCGACGTCCGCAGCACGCTCCGGCCCAGCCGGTACGGCTTCGCCCCGGCCGTCTCGAACGCCGCGAGCTCCTCCGGGGAGACCCCGCCCTCGGGGCCGACGACCAGCACGATCGAGCCCTTCTCCGGGAGTTCGGCGGTCGCGAGCGCCCCGCTCGGGTGGTCGCGGTCCTCGTGCAGCACGGCCGCGAAGTCGGCGGTGGCGAGCAGCGCGGCGAGCTGCTTGGTCGTCATCGGCTCCGCGACCTCGGGGAACCGCGAGCGGCGCGACTGCTTCCCGGCCTCGCGCGCGGTGGACCGCCACTTGGCGAGCGCCTTGAGGCCCCGATCGCCCTTCCACTGCGTGATGCAGCGGGAGGCGGCCCACGGCACGATCGCGTCCACCCCGGTCTCCGTCATCGTCTCGACGGCGAGCTCGCCCCGGTCGCCCTTGGGCAGCGCCTGGACGACGGTGATGCGGGGCTCCTCCTCGGGGTCCTCGTGGACCTCGTCGACCCGCACGGTGAGCTGGTCCTTGCCCTCGGCGGCCAGCACCACGCACGCGGCCCAGCGGCCCCGGCCGTCGGCGAGGACGAGTTCCTCGCCCTCCCGCAGCCGCTTCACGGAGACGGCGTGGCGGCCCTCGGGGCCGTCCAGGAGGAAGCTCCCGGGGCCGGGAACGGCGTCGACGACGAAGACGGGTGCGGTCATGAGGCGCTCCTGTGGGGCAGCTCGGAGAGAGCGGTGTCGAGTTCGGCGGCCAGCACCTCGACCAGCTGCCCGGCGGGGAGTTCGCGGGCGAGCCGGTGGCCCTGACCGGCCCACAGGGCCATGCCCTGGGCGTCGCCCGCGGTGGCGGCGGCCTTGCGGACCGGGGCGGTCAGGTGGTGGATCTCGGGGTAGGCGGCGGGGGCGTACGGCCCGTGCTCACGCATGAAGCGGTTGACGAGGCCGCGCGCCGGACGCCCGGTGAAGGCCCGGGTGAAGGCGGTCCGGGTGTACAGCGGATCGGTCAGGGCCCGCTTGTGCAGCGGGTGGGCGCCCGACTCGGGGCAGCAGAGGAAGGCCGTGCCGAGCTGGGCGGCGTCCGCCCCGGCGGCCAGGACGGCGGCGATCTGCGCGCCGCGCATGATGCCGCCGGTCGCGACGACCGGCAGGGTCACGCTCTCGCGGACCAGGCCGAGCAGGGCGATCAGTCCGGTGCCCGGGACGTCGTCGGCGGGGTCGTCGCGGAACGTGCCCTGGTGTCCGCCCGCCTCGGCGCCCTGCACGCAGACGGCGTCCGCCCCGGCCTGCTGGGCGGCGAGGGCCTCCTCGGCGGAGGTGACGGTCACGATCGTGAACGTTCCCACACGCGCGAAGGAGGCGAGGACCTCGGGCGCGGGGCAGCCGAAGGTGAAGGAGACGACACGGACCGGGTCCTCCAGGAGGATCGCCAGCTTGGCGTCGTAGGCGTCGTCGCGGTGGTCGTCGGTCTCGCCCAGCGGGGTCTCGTACCAGGTGGCCTCGCCCGCGAGCTGATGCCGGTAGACCTCGACGGCGGCGGGGTCGGCGGGCCGCCCGGACTCCGGCAGGAAGAGGTTGACGCCGAAAGGACGTGCGGTGAGCCCGCGCACCTGCTTGATCTCCTGGTAGAGGCCTCCGGCCGTCTTGTACCCGCCCGCCAGGAAGCCGAGCGCCCCGGCCGCGCACACGGCTCCGACCAGCTCGGGAGAGGAGGCGCCACCCGCCATGGGGGCCTGCACGATCGGAAACCGAGAGAGATCGTTCAGTGCGGTGGTGGACATATGGGCATCGTGTCATGCCCCTGCTTCCGGACCGAATCCGTACGTCAGGTCACGGAAAGGGGCGACGACCGCGGTCCGCGGTCGTCGCCCCTTCCGTACGGGAATCCTGCCTACCGCCCGTTGAAGGCGTCCTTCAGGCGCGAGAACAGTCCCTGCTGCCCCGGCTGGAACTGCCCCGTGGGCCGCTCCTCGCCACGCAGCACGGCCAGTTCGCGCAGCAGGCGCTCCTGCTCCGCGTCGAGCTTCGACGGGGTCTGCACCTCGACGTGCACGATCAGGTCGCCCCGGCCGTTGCCGCGCAGATGGGTCACGCCCCGGCCGTGCAGCGGGATCGACTGGCCGGACTGGGTGCCCGGACGGATGTCGATCTCCTCGACGCCGTCGAGGGTCTGCAACGGCACCTTCGTGCCGAGCGCGCCCGCGGTCATCGGGATGGTGACCGTGCAGTGCAGGTCGTCGCCGCGCCGCTGGAAGGTCTCGTGCGGGGTCTCGTGGATCTCGACGTAGAGGTCGCCGGCGGGGCCGCCGCCGGGGCCGACCTCGCCCTCACCCGCGAGCTGGATCCGGGTGCCGTTGTCGACACCGGCCGGGATCTTGACCGTGAGGGTGCGACGGGACCGGACCCGGCCGTCGCCCGCGCACTCGGGGCACGGGGTCGGGACGACGGTGCCGAAGCCCTGGCACTGCGGGCAGGGGCGCGAGGTCATGACCTGGCCCAGGAAGGACCGGGTGACCTGCGAGACCTCACCGCGGCCGCGGCACATGTCACAGGTCTGCGCGGAGGTGCCGGGTGCGGCGCCCTCACCCGAGCAGGTCGTACACACGACCGCCGTGTCGACCTGGATGTCCTTGGTGGTGCCGAAGGCCGCCTCGTTGAGGTCGATCTCCAGACGGATCATGGCGTCCTGGCCGCGGCGGGTCCGCGAGCGCGGGCCGCGCTGCGAGGCCGTGCCGAAGAAGGCGTCCATGATGTCGGAGAAGTTGCCGAAGCCACCGGCCCCGAAGCCGCCCGCGCCGCCTCCGCCGGAGGCCGAGAGGGGGTCGCCGCCCAGGTCGTAGACCTGCTTCTTCTGCGGGTCCGAGAGGACCTCGTAGGCGGCGTTGATCTCCTTGAAGCGTTCCTGCGTCTTCGGATCGGGATTCACATCCGGGTGCAGCTCGCGCGCGAGCCTCCGGAAGGCCTTCTTGATCTCGTCCTGGGAGGCGTCGCGGCGCACGCCGAGTACGGCGTAGTAGTCCGTGGCCACTTACGACTCCGCCAGGATCTGTCCGACGTAACGTGCCACTGCGCGTACCGCTCCCATCGTTCCGGGGTAGTCCATGCGGGTCGGTCCGACCACGCCGAGTTTGGCGACTGCCTCGCCGCCCGAACCGTAGCCGACCGAGACGACGGACGTGGAGCTCAGCCCCTCGTGGGCGTTCTCGTGCCCGATACGTACGGTCATGCCCGATTCCTTGGCCTCGCCGAGCAGCTTGAGGAGCACGACCTGCTCCTCCAGAGCCTCGAGGACGGGCCTGATCATCAGGGGAAAGTCGGGTCCGAAGCGGGTCAGATTGGCGGTTCCGCCGATCATCAGCCGCTCCTCGTGCTCCTCGACGAGGGTTTCGAGGAGGGTCGCGAGCACGGTCGAGACCGTGGCCCGGTCCTCAAGCTCCTCGAAGGACTCGGGGAGGTCCTGCACCAGCTGTGGCACGTCGGCGAACCGGCGGCCGACGACCCGGCTGTTGAGCCGGGCCCGCAGGTCGGCGAGCGAGGACTCGCCGAAGGGCGCGGGGCAGTCGATGACACGCTGCTCGACGCGGCCGGTGTCCGTGATGAGCACCAGCATCAGGCGGGCCGGGGCCAGCGAGAGCAGTTCCACGTGCCGGACGGTCGAGCGGGTCAGCGAGGGGTACTGGACGACGGCGACCTGACGGGTCAGCTGGGCGAGCAGCCGGACCGTACGGCCGACGACGTCGTCCAGGTCGACCGCGCCGTCGAGGAAGTTGTGGATGGCCCGGCGCTCGGGCGTCGACAGCGGCTTGACGCCGGCGAGCCGGTCGACGAAGAGGCGGTAGCCCTTGTCGGTCGGAATGCGGCCGGCGCTGGTGTGAGGCTGGGCGATGAAGCCCTCCTCCTCCAGGACGGCCATGTCGTTGCGCACGGTGGCGGGCGAGACTCCGAGCTTGTGACGCTCGGTGAGCGCCTTGGAGCCGACGGGCTCCTCCGTCCCGACGTAGTCCTGGACGATGGCGCGCAGGACCTCGAGTCTGCGTTCGCTGAGCATCGTGCGCACCTCCAGCTGTCGTCGTCGTTCCGGTTGCTCCGCTTTTGGCACTCGCCCTGTCCGAGTGCCAGCGACCCCCCGGCCAGTGTACGGCGGCGGGCGTCGCTCCTGGCAAGGTGGCGACGCCTCCACCGGCTAGCGTCGCCGCATGGACGTGCATTGGGAAGCGTACGGATGGGAGCGGCTCGCGGACGGGGTGGGCCGGCGACGGCTGCCCGGGTGGGACGCCACGGTCGGACTGGTACTGGGTGAACGGGCGGTGCTGCTGTACGACACGGGCTCCTCGCTCGCGGAGGGCGCCGAGCTGCGGACCCGGATCGCGGAGCTCACGGGCGGCCGCAGAGTGACGCACATCGCACTGAGCCACCCCCATTTCGACCACGTTCTCGGCACGGCGGCGTTCTCCGGCGCGGAGGTCTTCGGCGCGGTGGGCTCGGACGAGCTCCTCGGCCGGGCGCGGGACCGGGAGGCGCTGCGCGCGGACGCCGTACGGCACGGGCTCGACGAGACGGAGGCGACGGAGGCGGTCGACGTCCTGGTGGCCCCGCGGCACGTGGTCTCCGGCGAGTGGACGCTCGACCTGGGCGGCCGGCAGGTCCTGCTGGCGAACGTCGGCCCCGGCCACACGGGCCACGACCTGGTGCTGCTGGTGCCGGGCGAGCGCGAGGTCGTCTTCTGCGGCGATCTGGTCGAGGAGTCGGGCGAGCCGCAGGCCGGCCCGGACGCGATCCCCTCCCGCTGGCCGGACGCTCTGGACCGGCTGCTGCGGCTCGGCGGCGAGGACGCGGTGTACGTGCCGGGGCACGGGTCGGTGGTGGACGCCACGTTCGTACGACTCCAGCGGGAGGAACTGGCAACGCGCTTCTCCGTCGCATAACGTCGCCCGAATGCGCAGCTACAACCCGGACTTGACGCCCCCCTGGAAGCGCTCGGCGCCCGTTCCCGAGGTTCCGGCCGACCGTGATCTGGTCGTCGAGGAGGTCACGACGGGCTTCTGCGGGGCGGTGATCCGCTGCGAGGCGGGCACGGTGACCCTGGAGGACCGCTTCGGCAAGCACCGTGTGTTCCCGCTGGACCCGCGCGGGTTCCTCCTGGAGGGCCGGGTGGTGACCCTGGTCCGCCCGTCGGCCGCTCCCGCCCGCCCCACCCGTACGGCGTCGGGCTCGGTGGCGGTCCCGGGGGCGCGGGCCCGGGTGGCCCGCGCGGGCCGGATCTACGTGGAGGGCCGCCACGACGCCGAACTGGTGGAGCGGGTCTGGGGCGACGACCTCCGCATCGAGGGCGTGGTCGTGGAGTACCTGGAGGGCGTCGACGACCTCCCTGCGATCGTCGCGGAGTTCGACCCCGCCCCGGACGCCCGGCTCGGCGTCCTGGTGGACCACCTGGTCCCGGGTTCGAAGGAGTCGAGGATCGCCGCTCAGGTGACATCACCGGACGTGCTGGTCGTCGGCCACCCGTACATCGACATCTGGGAGGCGGTGAAACCCGCCTCGGTGGGCATCCGGGCCTGGCCGCGGGTCCCCAGGGGGCAGGACTGGAAGACGGGCGTGTGCGAGGCCCTGGGCTGGCCGCCGAACACGGGCGCGGCCTGGCAGCACATCCTGTCGAAGGTGACGACGTACAAGGACCTGGAACCGGAGCTGCTGGGCCGGGTGGAGGAACTGATCGACTTCGTGACGGCGCCGTAGGAGGCCGTCACACCGCTCCCTTCCGGGCGAGGGGCGACCCCCGGTGACCGCCGGGGGTCACCCCTCGCTCCCGTGCCGACAGGGGTGCCCGGGCGGGGCGCGGTCGGGTAGCGTGCGCGGCATGTCGAGCCCCGAGTCGGACACGTCGGGGGCTTTCGGTCACGCCGTCGGCCCCCTGGACCCCCGAGTTCTCGCGGACCACTGAGTCCGCTCCGCAGGCCCCGGTCGTGCGGACCACGCGGGTACCCGTGGGTGCCGACCGCGGTGACGAGATGCCTCTGTCGTCTCTTCCTCACCCCGGAGCCACTCGATGCCCCTCCCGCTCTTCCTTCTCGCCCTGGCGGTCTTCGCCATGGGCACCTCGGAATTCATGCTCGCCGGCCTGCTGCCGGACATCGCCTCCGACCTCGGCGTCACGGTCGGCAGCGCGGGCCTGCTCACCTCGGCCTTCGCCGTCGGCATGATCGTCGGTGCGCCGCTCCTGGCCGCGCTCGCCCGCGCCTGGCCGGTACGGGCGAGCCTGCTCGCCTTCGTCCTCGTCTTCTCGGCGGCCCACGTCCTGGGCGCCGTCACGGACGGTTTCGCCGTCCTGTTCGCCACCAGGCTGGTCGCGGCCTTCGCGAACGCCGGCTTCCTCGCCGTGGCCCTGACCACCGCCACCCGGCTCGTACCGCCGGACCGCAAGGGGCGCGCGCTGGCCGTTCTGCTGTCGGGCACGACGCTGGCCACCGTCGCCGGGGTCCCCGCGGGATCGCTGCTCGGCACCCTGCTCGACTGGCGGGCCACGTTCTGGGCCGTCGCCGCTCTCTGCCTGCCCGCGGCCCTCGGCGTCCTCCGGGGCGTCCCGGCACGTCCCGCGCGGGAGGGTTCGGCCGAAGGGCCGGACCTACGCGCGGAACTGGCGCGGCTCAGGCATCCGCGGCTGCTCGTGGTGATGCTGCTCGGCGCCCTGGTGAACGCGGCGACCTTCGCGGGCTTCACCTTCCTGGCGCCCGTCGTCACCGGTTCGGCCGGGCTGGGCGAGCTGTGGGTCCCGGTCGCCCTCGTCCTCTTCGGGGCCGGGTCCTTCGCCGGGATCACTCTCGCGGGGCGGTGGTCCGACCGCTGTCCGGGCCTGGTCGTCGCGGTCGGCGGTCCACTGCTGCTCGTCGGCTGGCCGGCCCTGGCCGTGCTGGCCGAGGAGCCGGTCGCGCTGCTCACCCTGGTGTTCCTGCAGGGCATGGCGTCCTTCGCGCTGGGCGGGACGCTGATCGCGCGGGTCCTCTACGAGGCCGCGGGAGCCCCCACGATGGCCGGCTCCTACGCGACCGCCGCCCTCAACGTCGGAGCCGCCACCGGACCGCTCGTCGCCGCCGTCACCCTCCGGGCCGGAGCGGGGACGCTCGGCCCGCTGTGGGCGAGCGGCCTGCTCGTCCTGGGCGCCCTGCTGATCGCCCTGCCCTCCCGCAGGGTGCTCTCGGCCGCCTAGGGCCTGTCGTCAAACTCCCGTCGTCGCCCGGAGGGCGGCCCCGCGGCGTCTGGTGCGTGCTCTCGGTGTGCCGGGAGGAAGCCCTCGTACTGGACGTACTCGGGCTTTCGCCCGGTGCGGCGAGAGTGCGTGCCAGGCGTCGCGGGGCAGACGGGAGTTTGACGACAGGCCCTAGTACTCCAGCAGGACTTTGCTGTCTGACCTGCGGGTTTCGCTGGGCGGCTGGAGTGTAGCGGGACTTCGGTCGTGTGGGGGCGGTCTCAGGGAGACCGCCCCTCGATCGTGCGACAACGCCGCAGATAGTGACAGCAGCGGGGCAGCCTCCGAGGGTGATCACCGAGTATGCCGCCGCGCAGTGGGACGTCGAACTGGACGATCTCTTCCTGACCATCGGGCACCGCTTCGGCCGAGTCGAGCTCCGCCGCCGGATGCGTGACTATGTGCGCGGGCTGCTCGCCCCGGTGGCCCGCAAGAACAGCTGGCAGCTGGCGGAACAGGCCGGCCACCGCACGCCCGACGGCCTGCAGCACCTCCTCGCCGGATCGAAGTGGGAGCCCGACGACATCCGCGACGACCTGCAGGAATACGTTGCCGACAAGCTCGGCGAGGCCGACGGCGTCCTGATCATTGACGACACCGGGTTCATCAAGAAGGGCACCACCTCCGCCGGGGTCCAGCGCCAGTACTCCGGCACCGCCGGCCGGACCGAGAACTGCCAGATCGGCGTCTTCGCCGCCTACGCCACCACCCGCGGCAGGGCCCTGGTCGACCGCGAGCTCTACCTCCCGAAGTCCTGGACCGAGGACCGGGAACGCTGCCGCATCGCAAGGGTCCCCGACGAGCGGGAGTTCGCCACCAAGGGTGAACTGGCCCGGCACCTGGTGCTGCGGGCCCTCGCCTCGCCGCTGCCCATCGCCTGGGTCACCGCGGATTCCGCCTACGGTCAGGACAACCGATTCCGCCGGCTGCTGGAACAGTCGGGTGTCGGCTACGTGCTGGCCGTCCCCAAGTCCCAGTTTAGTGTGGGCTGTTCACGGATCGAGGTTCTGTTCGCGCAGGCTCCGGACGAAGCGTGGGAGAAGACCTCGTGCGGCGACGGCGCGAAGGGACCCCGCGTCTACCACTGGGCAGCGGTGCGGCTGCCGGCCGTCGCGGAGTTCGACTATCAGGGCGAGGTCCCTCACCGGATGCGCTGGGCACTGGCCCGGCGCAGCGTCAGCAAGCCCGACGAGATCGCCTACTACCTCGCCTACGCACCCCTTCAGGTCACCGTCCAGGAACTGGTGCGGGTCGCCGGGACCCGCTGGGCGATCGAGGAGTGCTTCCAGGCCGCGAAGAACGAATGCGGCCTGGACCAGTACGAAGTCCGCCGCTACGTGGGCTGGTATCGGCACATCACTCTGGCCATGCTCGCCCACGCCTTCCTGACCGCCACGGCATGCCAGCCCCGGGAAAAAGGGGCGGGACAGATGGGACAGCCGAGGCCATCGAACTCACAGTGGCGGAGGTTCGGCGACTCCTGGCAGCTTGTCGTGCCCGGCCCCCGCACCTGAGCGGACACCGAGGACTACATCACGCGCTGAGCTGGTCGAACTGGCGCCGCCGACGCCAAGCAGTCGCCCGCCGCTGCCATTACCTGCGGCGTTGTCGCACGATCGAGGGGCGGTCTCCCTGAGACCGCCCCCACACGACCGAAGTCCCGCTACACTCCAGCCGCCCAGCGAAACCCGCAGGTCAGACAGTAAAGTCCTGCTGGAGTACTAGGTGTGCGTCTGCCGGACAGGCCCTAGTCCACCAGGTCCCGCACCACCGCGTCGGCGAGCAGTCGGCCCCGCAGGGTCAGCACGGCGCGGCCCGTCTCGTAGGGCTCCGGGGCGAGGAGCCCGTCGGTCAGGGCCTTGGCGGCCGACGCGAGGCCCGCCGGCTTGAGGAGGGACAGTTCGACGCCCTCCTTGAGCCGCAGCTCCAGGAGGATCCGCTCCACCCGCCGGTCCTCGTCGGACAGCAGCTCCCGGCCGGCGCCCGGGGTCTTCCCGCCGGCCAGCGCCGCCGCGTACGCCCCCGGATGCTTCACGTTCCACCAGCGGACGCCGCCGACGTGGCTGTGGGCGCCGGGGCCCGCGCCCCACCAGTCGGCCCCGCGCCAGTACAGCTCGTTGTGGAGACAGCGCCCGGCCTCGGAGGTGGCCCAGTTGGAGACCTCGTACCACTCGAAGCCGGCGCCGGAGAGAACGTCCTCGGCGATCAGGTACCGGTCGGCGTGGACGTCGTCGTCGGTCATGGGGACCTCGCCGCGCCGGATGCGCCGCGCGAGCTGCGTCCCCTCCTCGACGATCAGCGCGTAGGCGCTGACGTGGTCGGGTCCGGCGCCGATGGCCGCGTCGAGCGAGGCCCGCCAGTCGTCGTCGGTCTCGCCGGGGGTGCCGTAGATCAGGTCGAGGTTGACGTGCTCGAACCCGGCGGCCCGCGCCTCACCGACGCAGGCCTCGGGGCGGCCCGGGGTGTGCGTCCGGTCGAGGATCTTCAGGACGTGCTGTCTGGCGCTCTGCATGCCGAAGGAGATCCGGTTGAACCCGCCGGCCCGCAGCTCCGCCAGATAGGCCGGGTTCACGGAGTCCGGGTTGGCCTCGGTCGTCACCTCGGCGTCGTCGGCGAGCCCGAACTCCTCGCGGACGGCGGCCAGCATCCGTACGAGATCACCGGCGGCGAGCAGCGTGGGCGTGCCGCCGCCCACGAAGACGGTCCGCACCGGCCGCGGGTCGTCCCCGAGGACCTTGCGGGCGAGCCGGATCTCCTCGACGACCTGCTCGGCGTAGTTGTCCCGGGAGGCGAGCACGCCGCCGGTCCCCCGCAGCTCGCTGGCCGTGTAGGTGTTGAAGTCGCAGTATCCGCAGCGCGTCGCGCAGTACGGCACGTGCAGATAGAACCCGAGCGGCCGCTCCCCCGCCCCTTCGAGGGCGTGCGGGGGCAGCGCCCCGTCGTCGGGAACGGACTCACCATCGGGCAGTACGGAAGGCATGAGCCCCATTGTCCCGTACTGCCCGAGGTGAACGCCCGGCCTGTGGACAACCTCTCCACAGGGTGCGGTCAGGACTCCCGCGACCCCGCGTACATCTCCTCGATGAGCGCCTTGTACTCGCGCTCCACCACCGGCCGCTTCAGCTTCAGGGACGGGGTCAGCTCGCCGTGCTCGATGTCGAGGTCACGGGGCAGCAGGCGGAACTTCTTGATCGTCTGCCAGCGCTGGAGGCCCTCGTTGAGGCGGTCGACGTAGCCCTGGACCATCGCGACGGTCTTCGGGTCGGCGACGACCTCGGCGTACGACGCGCCCGCGAGTCCGCGGTCGGCGGCCCAGCCGAGGAGGGTGGGCTCGTCGAGGGCGATCAGCGCGGTGCAGAAGTTCCGGTCGGCGCCGTGGACGAGGATGTTCGAGACGAACGGGCAGACGGCCTTGAACTGGCCCTCGACCTCGGCGGGCGCGATGTACTTGCCGCCGGACGTCTTGATCAGGTCCTTCTTGCGGTCGGTGATCCGCAGGTAGCCGTCGGCGGACAGCTCGCCGATGTCACCGGTGTGGAACCAGCCGTCGGACTCCAGGACCTCGTTCGTCTTCTCCGGCAGGCCGTGGTAGCCCTCCATGACGCCGGGGCCGCGCAGCAGGATCTCGCCGTCGTCGGCGATCCGGACCTCGGTGCCGGGGAGCGGCTTGCCGACGGTGCCGGTGCGGTAGGCCTCTCCCGGGTTGACGAAGGAGGCGGCGGACGTCTCGGTGAGTCCGTAGCCCTCCAGGATGTGGATGCCGGCGCCGGCGAAGAAGTAGCCGATCTCGGGAGCGAGCGCGGCGGAGCCGGAGATGCACGCGCGCAGGTTCCCGCCGAAGGCCTCGCGGATCTTGGCGTAGACGAGGGCGTCGGCGACCTTGTGCTTGGCGGTGAGGCCGAAGGGCGCGGAGGCGGTCCCGGTGCGGCGGAAGTTGTCCTGGGTGGCCTTGGCGTACTCGCGGGAGACGCCGGCCGCCCACTGGAAGATCTTGTACTTGGCTCCGCCGGCGGCACGGGCCTTGGCGGCGACGCCGTTGTAGACCTTCTCGAAGATGCGGGGCACGGCCGCCATGTAGGTCGGCTGGACGACCGGCAGGTTCTCGATGATCTTGTCGACGCGGCCGTCGACGGCGGTGACGTGCCCGACCTCGATCTGGCCGGAGGTGAGGACCTTGCCGAAGACGTGGGCGAGCGGCAGCCACAGGTACTGGACGTCGGCCTGGGTGACGAGACCGGTGGCGGCGATGGCCTTGGCCATGTACGACCAGTTGTCGTGCGGGAGACGGACGCCCTTGGGGCGGCCCGTGGTGCCCGAGGTGTAGATGAGGGTGGCGAGCTGCGTGGCGGTGATCGCCGCGACCCGCTCCTTGACCGCCTCGGGGTGCTCCACCAGGTAGCCCTTGCCGCGCGCCTCCAGCTCGGCGAGCGTGAGGACGAACTCGCCGTCGCTCTCCACCCCGGTGGCGTCGATGACGACGACGTGGCGGAGGTTCGGCAGTTCGGCGCGGCGCTCGACGGCCTTCGCCAGCTGGGCCGCGTCCTCGGCGATGAGGACCCGCGACTCGGAGTCGGAGAGGATGAACGCCGACTCCTCGGCGTTGGTCTGCGGGTAGACCGTGGTGGT
The DNA here is from genome assembly GCF_036226665.1 of Streptomyces sp. NBC_00691. NCBI lineage: Bacteria > Bacillati > Actinomycetota > Actinomycetes > Kitasatosporales > Streptomycetaceae > Streptomyces > Streptomyces sp. NBC_00691. The sequence goes on from NZ_CP109007.1 coordinate 2,787,160, forward strand.
CGCGGCGCCCGCGCACATGACGCCGAGGTCGGCGAGGATCCACTCGACCCGGGTGGAGGAGGCGAGGGCGACCCGCTCCTCGGACTCGACACCGAGGTCGACGAGGCCGGCGGCGATCGCGTAGACCCGTTCGGCGGCCTGCCCCCAGCTGAGCGACTTCCAGTCGTCGGGACCGGCACCGGAGGCGGCGGGCACCGGGTAGCGGTACGCCTCCGCATCCGGAGTCCGCTCGACGCGCTCAAGGAAGAGGGACGCCACGGAGGGCGGCCGGTTCTCGATCTGGGTCTGTGTGTCGCTCACGACGTCCTCCGGGCGGCGGCGGTGCCTTCTGGCGGTTCGTAACTAACTGGCGAGTAACCTTCGAGCCGGGATCAGAGTAAAGGCCCGAGGTCCGGCGCGTAAGGGCCTACAGGGCGCCGCTTCATAACGAACGGGCCCACGCGCACCTGGCGCGTGGACCCGTTGCATGCACAGGACAGCTACGTGGGACGCCCTGGTCTACTTCTTCTTGCCGGAGGACTCGTCGCTCGACAGAACGGCGATGAAGGCCTCCTGGGGCACCTCCACCGAGCCGACCATCTTCATGCGCTTCTTGCCTTCCTTCTGCTTCTCGAGCAGCTTCCGCTTACGGGAGATGTCACCGCCGTAGCACTTGGCGAGGACGTCCTTGCGGATGGCGCGGATGGTCTCGCGGGCGATCACCCGGGAGCCGATCGCGGCCTGGATCGGCACCTCGAAGGCCTGCCGCGGGATGAGCTCGCGCAGCTTGGCGACGAGCCGCACACCGTAGGCGTACGCGGCGTCCTTGTGGGTGACGGCCGAGAAGGCGTCGACCTTGTCGCCGTGCAGCAGGATGTCGACCTTGACCAGGCTGGAGGCCTGCTCGCCGGTGGGCTCGTAGTCGAGGGAGGCGTACCCGCGCGTCTTGGACTTCAGCTGGTCGAAGAAGTCGAAGACGATCTCGGCGAGGGGCAGGGTGTAGCGGATCTCGACCCGGTCCTCGGAGAGGTAGTCCATGCCGATCAGGGTGCCGCGACGGGTCTGGCACAGCTCCATGATCGCGCCGATGAACTCGCTCGGAGCGAGGATCGTGGCGCGTACGACGGGCTCGTACACATCGTCGATCTTGCCCTCGGGGAACTCGCTCGGGTTGGTGACCGTGTGCTCGCTGCCGTCCTCCATGACCACGCGGTAGACCACGTTGGGGGCGGTGGCGATGAGGTCGAGCCCGAACTCGCGCTCCAGCCGCTCACGGATCACGTCGAGGTGGAGCAGACCGAGGAAGCCGACGCGGAAGCCGAAGCCGAGCGCGGCGGAGGTCTCCGGCTCGTAGACCAGCGCGGCGTCGTTGAGCTGCAGCTTGTCGAGGGCCTCGCGGAGGTCCGGGTACTCGGAGCCGTCCAGCGGGTACAGCCCCGAGAAGACCATCGGCTTCGGGTCCTTGTAACCGCCGAGGGCCTCGGTGGCGCCCTTGTTCAGGGAGGTGATCGTGTCACCGACCTTGGACTGGCGGACGTCCTTCACACCGGTGATGAGGTAGCCCACCTCACCGACGCCGAGACCGTCGGACGGCGTCATCTCGGGAGAGGAGACACCGATCTCGAGCAGCTCGTGGGTGGCGCCGGTCGACATCATCTTGATGCGCTCGCGCTTGTTGAGCTGCCCGTCGACCACACGCACATAGGTCACGACACCGCGGTACGAGTCGTACACCGAGTCGAAGATCATCGCGCGGGCGGGCGCGTCGGCGACACCGACCGGGGCGGGAACGTCCCGGACGACCCGGTCCAGCAGCGCGTCGACCCCGACGCCGGTCTTCGCGGAGACCTTGAGGACGTCCTCCGGCTGGCAGCCGATGAGGTTGGCCAGCTCCTCGGAGAACTTCTCCGGCTGGGCGGCCGGCAGGTCGATCTTGTTCAGCACGGGAACGATCGTGAGGTCGTTCTCCATGGCCAGGTAGAGGTTGGCCAGCGTCTGCGCCTCGATGCCCTGGGCCGCGTCGACCAGCAGGACCGTGCCCTCACAGGCGGCCAGCGACCGGGACACCTCATAGGTGAAGTCGACGTGCCCAGGAGTGTCGATCATGTTCAGGATGTGCGTGTCGCCCTGACCCGGCCCCTCGGTCGGCGCCCACGGCAGCCGGACCGCCTGGGACTTGATCGTGATGCCGCGCTCCCGCTCGATGTCCATGCGGTCGAGGTACTGGGCACGCATCTGCCGCTGGTCGACCACACCGGTCAGCTGGAGCATCCGGTCGGCGAGCGTGGACTTGCCGTGGTCGATGTGCGCGATGATGCAGAAGTTGCGGATCAGAGCCGGGTCGGTACGGCTCGGCTCGGGCACGTTGGTAGGAGTCGCGGGCACGCAGGGTCTCGTCTCGGGGCGATGTCGGATCGATACGTAGGCTCCATGGTCCCATGCCCGTCGCCCTGCGCCCGGTTTGGGCGGTCAGGAGAGTGGCTGATACTGTGGACAGCTGTGTCTCGTGTGCCCTCTCAGCCTGCGAGACGCATCCAGAAGGAACATCGAACCTGTAAAGGCTCTTTTCGTGGCGAACATCAAGTCCCAGATCAAGCGGAACAAGACGAACGAGAAGGCGCGCCTGCGCAACAAGGCCGTCAAGTCCTCGCTCAAGACCGCGATCCGCAAGGCCCGCGAGGCCGTCGCCGCGGGTGACGTCGAGAAGGCCACCGTGGCTTCCCGCGCCGCCGCCCGCGCGCTCGACAAGGCTGTCTCGAAGGGCGTCATCCACAAGAACGCCGCCGCCAACAAGAAGTCGGCGCTGGCCACCAAGGTTGCCGCTCTCCAGGGCTGAGCTCTGATGTAACCGGCCGCACGGGACCCAGCGGGCCCTCTCTCCCGCTCCCACCCGGCCACCCAGGACTCGCACGCGGACGCGTTCGCCACGCGGGTGCGAGCCCACCAGCTCAACACCGAAGGCCCCACCACCTCCTTCCCCAGGAGCGGCGGGGCCTTCGTCGTACCCGGGGGCGCGTAGGGCCGAGGCGCAACCTCAGGCGAGTTCCACACAACCGGCACCAGGCCCACCCCGGCCACCCGCACGGCCCGGGCCCGCCCGACGCGGGCGCAACCACGGCGGCAAGCGCCTTCACCGAGCGCGCGGGCGCAGCCCGAGGCCCGACCCAATCCCTACCCGCCCCGCCGCATCCTCGCCGCCCGAGCCACCGCGACCACCGCCTTCTCCAGGGCGTACTCCGGGTCGTCCCCGCCGCCCTTCACCCCCGCGTCCGCCTCCGCGATCGCCCGCAGCGCCACCGACACCCCGTCCGGGGTCCAGCCCCGCATCTGCTGTCGTACGCGGTCGATCTTCCACGGCGGCATGCCCAGCTCCCGCGCCAGATCCGCCGGCCGCCCGCCCCGCGCCGACGACAGCTTGCCGATCGCCCGTACGCCCTGCGCCAACGCACTCGTGACGAGCACCGGTGCGACCCCGGTCGAGAGCGACCACCGCAGGGCCTCGAGGGCCTCCGCCGCACGCCCCTCCACCGCGCGGTCCGCGATGTTGAAGGAGGAGGCCTCGGCGCGGCCGGTGTAGTAGCGCCCGACGACGGCCTCGTCGATCGTCCCGTCCACGTCGGACGTGAGCTGCGCGACCGCGGACGCGAGCTCCCGCAGATCGCTGCCGATGGAGTCGACGAGCGCCTGGCAGGCCTCGGGCGTCGCCGAACGCCCCAGCGTCCGGAACTCCTGCCGCACGAACGTCAGCCGTTCCGCCGGCTTCGTCGTCTTCGGGCAGGCCACCTCCCGCGCCCCCGCCTTGCGCGCCGCGTCGAGCAGTCCCTTGCCCTTCGCGCCCCCGGCGTGGAGCAGGACGAGCGAGATGTCCTCGATCGGGTCGTCGAGGTACGCCTTGACGTCCTTGACCGTGTCGGCGGACAGGTCGTGGGCGTTGCGCACGACCAGCACCTTGCGCTCGGCGAAGAGCGACGGGCTGGTGAGCTCAGCCAGCGAACCGGGCTGGAGCTGGTCGGGCGTGAGGTCGCGAACGTCCGTGTCGGCGTCGGCGGCCCGCGCGGCCGCCACCACCGCCTGGACGGCACGGTCGAGGAGCAGGTCCTCCTGCCCCACGGCGAGCGTCACGGGGCCGAGGAGGTCGTCGGGGGAAGTCTTTCTGGTGGCCATCGCGATCCAGCATCCCACGGACCACCGACAGCAGGGCGATGCCCGAGAATGACGGGGTGAGTGAACGACACGTACTGGTACTCCCCGACCGCGACGCCGCCGAGGAGGTGGCCGGAGAACTCCCCGACCGTTTCGGCGTCGCCGAGGAACCGCAGCTCGTCCGGGACTCCCTGGCCGGGGAGGACGACGCCGAGGACGCCCAGTGGCTGGTGGTCGTCGAGGACCCTGACGGCCGGCTCGACCCGACGGCACTGGACTCCCTCGCGGCGGAGTACGAGGGCTGGCTGGAAGCCCCGTAGCGCCACGCCCCTCCCGGGTTGCGGGAGGATCCCTCAGCCCCGCCCGGCCTTGGGCACGATCTGCACGTCCAGATCGATGCTGATGCTCGACCCCACCGCCGCGATCCCCCGTGCCGGCAACGCCTGCCAGGTGAGCGTGAAGTCCTCCCGGTGCAGTTCGGTGGTGGCCCGGCAGGCGCACCGGGTCTCGCCCTCCAGACCGCTCCCGAGGCCCAGGTACCGGGTGTCGAGGGTGACCGTGCGGCTCACCCCGTGGAGGGTGAGCGCCCCGGTGACGGCCCACCGGCTGCCGCCCTTGTGCGTGAAGCGCTCGCTGGAGAACTCCAGCGTCGGATACGCCCCGACATCGAGGAAGTCACCGGACCGCAGGTGGTCGTCGCGCATCCGCACCCCGGTGTCGATGGAGGCGGCGTCGATGACGACGCGCATCGCGGAGCGCTCCACGCGGTCACCGATCCGGACCACGCCGGCGAAGCTGTTGAACCGGCCGTGGATCCGTGCGAGCCCGATGTGGCGTGCGGTGAAGCCGATCTGGGAGTGCGTCGGGTCGATCTCCCAGTCGCCGGGCTCGGGGAGCGGGGGCTGCGGGGCGATCTGGAGCAGCACGTCGTCGAGGCCGGTGTGACCGCCCTCGGTGACGACGGCCCTGCCGTGGTGCGGCGTGTACCCCTCGGCGGTGATCGCGAGCCGGTACTCGCCCGCCGGTACGGTCGCGAGCGCCGTGCCGTACGGGTCGGTCTCGCCGGCGATCACCTTGCGCCCGACCGCGTCGCTGAGGACGAACTCGGCCTGCCGGACCGGTTCGTGCACGGGGTCGAGCACCCGGCAGCTCAGCATCCCCGCCGAGGCGGGGACGATGAGGCCGGCGAGCGGGCCGCCTCGCACGGCGCCCGCCGCACGCTTCCCGAAGAGACGATCGAACATTCTTCACGCACCCCCGTGCGACTCGTTCACCATGCAACGAAGTCGCATTCGATCACCGCGGGGGCGTTCGGCGCAAACCGGTCACAAGGTGAACAAGCGTTACCGAGGGTTCGAATCGGAAATTCCGCCACGGACGACCGGCAGGGCGTCGAGCTCGATCCCGAACAGCTCCCGGTACGCGCCCCGCACCTCGTCCTCGCCGTCGAGGATCCGCTCGTCGCGCTCGCTCCCGGCCCGCGTGATCAGCTTCCGGTCGCTGAGGGTGATCCGGCCCTCCTCGGTGAGCAGGGAGCAGACGAGGCTCCGCGGGAAGTGCGAGTCGGGTGAGGTCCGGTGGTACCAGGCGCCGGCCGTGAAGTCGGCGAGCCCACGCGGCCGGAGCTCCACGCGGTACTGCGGCTTCCCGTCCCGCAGCACGTCCACGTCACCCTCGGCGGTGTCCACGAGCCGGAAGACACCACCCGGGTCCGCCTGGTCACTTCGGTCCTCGTAACGGAGCGGGAAGTGACTGTGGTCGCCGAAGCCGACGTCGGCGAGCCACCGCTCCCCGTCCACCGTCTCCACGAGCAGCGCCATGTGGTCGTACGGGATGCCCACCCTCCCCTCCGGCCCGAACACCCGCGCCTGGAGCAGCGACACCCGGTAGCCGAGCCCCCGGAGCAGCACGGCGAAGGCCGTGTTGATCTCATAGCAGAACCCTCCCCTGTGCGCGCCGATCACCTTGTCGAGCAGCGCCTTCTCCTCCAGGACGATGTCCTCTCCGAGGTGGATCGAGAGGTTCTCGAACGGCACGGTCCGCAGATGGCGCAGATGCAGCTCGCGCAGCCCTTCGGCGTCCGCGCGGTCCGGCCGTTCCGCGTCGATGCGCCGCAGGTAGGCCCGGACGTCCCCCGCTGTGGGGACGAAGGGGTCGGACGGGACGGGAGCCCCGGAAGGTACGGGGGACTCGGAGGGGACGGAAGCTGTCGGTCGCGTGGTCATGCCGCCAGTCTGCCCGGTCAGCCCTGCCCTCCCCCCGGCTGTCCGACCGGCTCCGACTCCTCTTTCGGAGAGGGCAGTTCCCGCATCCGCGGCAACGGCGAGGGCAGCACCCACAGCACGGCGAAGACGGCCCCGACGGTGGCGATCCACAGCGTCGGGCGCAGTCCGAGCGCGGTGCCGAGGAATCCGCCGACGAGCGCGCCGAGCGGACGGAAGCCGTGGTTGAGCGTCCGGAAGGCGCCCATGACCCGGGCCCGGACGGCGTCGGGTATCAGTGCCATCTGGAACGATCCCGCGGCGATGTCGACGATCATCACGCCGACGCAGGAGAGGAACTCGGCCAGGAACAGCACGAACACCACGAGTGGCAGCGGCCCGTCGGCCAGGGGTATCAGGACCAGGGGCAGGGTGAATCCCAGGAAGCCGGCGACGAGCGAGCCCCCGATGCCGATCCGCCGGACGACCGTCCCGCTGACCACCGCCCCGAGGAGACCGCCCACGGCTCCCGCTCCGAGGATCAGGCCGAGCAGCCCGGCACCGAGACCGAGTTCGGTGGTCACGTAGAGCACGAAGAGGGTGTGGAACATGTAGTTGAAGAACTGGACCGTGCCTGAGGCGGCGAACAGCGCCCGCATCGAGCGTTCCCGGACCACCCAGCGCAGCCCCTCGGTGAAGTGGCCCTTGGTCACGGGTGCAGGCAGGGGCTCGACGGGGTCGATCCGGGCCAGGTACCCGGCCGACACGAGATAGGTCAGGGCGTCCGCGACCAGGGCGAACGGGGCGGTGAGGAACTGCACGAGCAGTCCGCCGACCCCCGGCCCCGCCAGCCAGGCCGTCGAACGGCTCCCGTTCACCAGCGAGTTGGCCTGCACATAGCGCTCGGTGGGCACGAGCGCCACGAAGAGCGTGGTGTTGCAGACCTCGAAGAGCACGGTGAGCGCGCCGATCCCGAAGGCCACCACGTACAGCTGGGTGAGCGTCAGCACGTCGAGCAGATAGGCGACGGGGAGGGTCAGGACCAGCACCGCGCGCCCGATGTCGGCCGCGATCATCGCCCGTCTGCGACTGGTCTGCCGGTCGGCCCAGGCGCCGAACGGCAGGTTGAGCAGGAGCGCGGGCAGGAGCTCGGCGGCCTTGAGCCAGCCCATCGCGGCGGCGTCGGCACCGAGGACGAGGACGGCGGCGAGCGGGATCGCCATGAGGGATATCTGGTCCCCGGCGAGGGAGATGGTCTGGCCGGTCCAGTAGCGCCGGAAGGTCCGCTCGCGCAGCAGCTCCGGTACGCGTTCCACGAGAGTCATCCCGCTCACTCCTGCTCTCTGTCGGGGACGTCCAGATCCAGGTAGGCGATCCGCAGGACGCTGACGGGCCTGGCGCCCTCCGGGCGGAGGGACGGGTCGGAGGTCCGTGCCTCGTAGGGCCGGACCAGCGCGTCGATGCGTGATCCGAGGTCCGCCAGCTCCTCATGGGTCAGGTGGAGCAGCGAGTCGCCGAACTGCTCGGCCTCCTGCCACTCCCTCGGCAGCCGGTGCCGGTTCGCCATGGCCCGGGTGACCCGCTCGAAGTACTGCTCGGCGACGGCGGCGCTCAGCGCGTCGGCCGCCTGGGCGATCGACGGGTCCTCGCTGTACTCCGGCCACTCCGTGTACTGGGCCGTCGCCTGCCAGGGCTTCTCACGCCCCCGGCCGCCCGGCGCCTCCTCCACGAGGCCGTACTTGGCGAGTATCCGCAGGTGGTAGGAGCAGCTGGCCACGGACTCGCCGGTCAGCTCGGCGGCCCTGGTGGCGGTGAAGGGGCCGCTGCTGCGCAGCAGCCCCACCAGCGTCATCCGCAGGGGGTGGGCGTAGGCGCGCAGGGCCCGTGGGTCGGTGAGTCGGATGCTGCGGGGCCGCTGGCCCTCGGGCTGCGGGTCGATGATCTCCTCCGGCATGATGAAAAGGTATCTTTAGAAAGACTTCTTTACAAGGTTCTCTTCCTCCGCGCGTCACCCTCCCTCCGGTACGGCCACCAGCCCCGGCCCCGCCCCGACGACCGCGATCGCCCCGTCGCGGTCCGTCCGCAGGACCTTCGCCCCACCGGCCCGCAAGGACTCCACCGTCCGCGGCGAGGGATGCCCGTACGGGTTGTCGCTCCCCGTCGACACCAGCGCGATCCTCGGCCGCACAGCCCTTATCAGCCCCGGGTCCTGATGGGCCGAGCCATGGTGGGCGACCTTGAGCACGTCCACCGGCGCGAGCCCCGGATGAGCCCGCAGCAGTCCCCGCTGCGCCGGCGGCTCCAGATCACCGAGCAGCAGCAGCGTCAGCCCACCCACGGCCCTGACGAGCAGCGCGACACTGGCGTCGTTCGCCCCGCCGGAGCCCCCCGCCGCCCGTCCTCCCCCTGCTGCCCCGCGCCCGGCCGTCAGCGGCCACAGCACGGTCCACTGCAGCCCGCCGATCCTGCGCCGCTCCCCCGGCCCCGCACGGATCAGCGGCACCCGCGCGGCCGAGGCCGTCCGCCGTACGAACGCCGCCTGCGCCTGCGGCTCGTCGAGACCCGTCGTCTGGATCGCCCCCACCGACCGCCCCCGCAACACCCCCGGCAACCCGGCCACATGGTCCGCGTGGAAGTGGGTCAGCACCAACAACGGCACCCTGCGCACCCCGAGTCGCCGCAGACACCGGTCCACCGACACGGGGTCGGGGCCCGCGTCCACCACCACGGCCGTGTCCCCGCCCGCCGCGAGGACCGTCGCATCCCCCTGCCCCACCTGGCACATCGCGAACACCCAGCCCCGCGGCGGCCACCCGGTGGCCCACCGCGTCAGCGGCACCGGCCGTACCACCACGAGCAGCAGCAGGACGACGACCAGCCCGGCGACCGGCCCCCGGTACGGCAGCCTGCGCGCACCGAGAACCGCCACCACCGTCACCAGGGCCAGGGCGAGCCCGCCCCACCACCCACCGGGCCAGCTCAGCTCCGCCCCCGGCAGCGCGGCGCCCGTCCGGGCCACCCGCGCGATCCACCCCGCCGGCCACCCCGCCACCCACGCCAGCCCTTCCGCGGCCGGCATCCAGACCGCCGCCACGGCGAGCGTGGCGAAGCCCAGCACCGTCGCGGGCGCCACCGCGAGCTCCGCGAACAGATTCGCCGGGATCGCTACCAGACTCACCCGGGCGGCGAAGACCACCACGACCGGAGCACACACCGCCTGCGCCGCCAGGGACGCCGCCAACGCCTCCGCCAGACGGTCGGGCACCCCACGCCGACGCAACGCGTCGCTCCAGCGCGGAGCCACCGTCAGGAGGGCCCCGGTGGCGAGGACCGAGAGCAGGAATCCGTAACTCCGCGCGAGCCACGGGTCGTAGAGCACCAGCAGCAGGACGGCGGCGGCCAGCGCGGGGATCAGCGACCTCCGCCGGCCGGTGCCGATCGCGAGCAGCACGACCAGCCCGCACGCCGCGGCGCGCAGCACACTCGGATCGGGCCGGCAGACCACCACGAACGCGAGCGTCAGGGCTCCCCCGGCCACCGCCGTGACCCGCAGCGACATCCCCAACCTGGGCGCGAGCCCACCGCGCTCCACCTGATGCGCCCGCCCGGGACGCCCCACCAGCAGGAGCAGGACCACGGAGAGATTGCTCCCGGAGACGGCGAGCAGGTGAGTGAGATCGGTCGCCACGAAGGCGTCCCGCAGCTCCGACCCGATCCGCGAGGTGTCCCCGACGACCAGACCGGGCAACAGGGCCCGCGCGTCCGGGTCGAGGCCGTCGGTCGCCCGCCGCAGGCCGGCGCGCAGGTCCCCCGCCGTCCGCTGCAGCGCGCTCGGCGGGCCGACGACCCGAGGCGGTCCCCCACCGCCGACCTTGAGCACCGCCGCGAAGAGATCACCGGAACGCGAGGGCGGCGCGAGCCGGGCCCCTACCCGCAGCCGCGTGGACGGCAGCAGGCGCAGCCACTCCGCCCGCCCCTCCCCGGGCGGCACGATCAGCAGCACCGGGGCCCTCGTCCGGTGGACCGTCCCGTCCGAGCGCTCGACGCGGGTCACCTCGCCGTCCAGGACGACGGAGACCGGCACCGTCTCGCTGCCCCGCACCCGGGGCCGGGTGAGCCGGGCATCGGAGGTCACCGTCACCTCCAGCTGCGCTCGCGCGTACTCCCGTGCCAGGACCGGAACGGGCCCGCGCCGCAGATCCGCCGTGTGCAGCCCCGCCGACGCGGCCCCGGCGGCGGCGCAGAGCAGGACCCCGGCGAACGCCGTCGCCCGTAACCGCCACCCGGGTGCGCCCCGCCGCGTCGGCCCGCCCTCCGCCACGATCCGCTCGCCGGGCCGGGCGGTCCCGCCGAACCGGCGTGCCGCCCCAGGCGTCAGGAGGAGACAGCCTCCCACCAGGCAGACGACGACTCCCGCCACCGTCCACCACCCGGCGACCCCCACCGCGATCGCCGCCGCCACCCACGCGGCCACCGCGAGCGGGACGAGCCTGAGATCGGCCGGCCCCTCCTCCCATGAGGGCGCCCCGGCTCCGCGCCCGTCCTCCTCCGCCGCCCCCCTCGTCGCCTCGTCCGCCGGAACATCGGCCACCCTCGTCCCGTCCGGCTTCACGGCCGCACCAGCCGTTCGAGTTCGGCGAACCGTCGCTCGCCGATGCCGTTGACCTCGCGCAGCTCCCCGACCGACCGGAAACCGCCGTGCTCCGCACGATGGTCGACGATGTGCCGGGCGAGAACCGGACCGACGCCCGGCAAGGTGTCGAGCTGCTCGACCGTGGCCGTGTTGAGGCTCAACGGCACTCCGGGCCCGCCCCCACCCGCGCCACCTCCGGGCCCCGGTCCGCCGCCGGAGCCCAAGCCCGGACCCCCGGCCGGCATCCCCGGCAGCCCGACGAGCACATGCTCGCCGTCGAAGAGCACACGGGCCCGGTTGAGTCCGGTGAGATCGGCGTCGGGCCTCGCCCCACCCGCGGCGCGCAGGGCGTCCGCCACCCGCGAGCCCGCCGGCAGTGTCAGCACCCCGGGCCTGCGCACCTTGCCCCCGACGTCCACGATCACCCGCGCCCCACCCGCGCCAAGCCCCTGCGCCGGCCCCGGCCCGGTCCGGGTGGCGGGCGACGCGGGCGCGAGGGGTGCGGGGGGTACCGCGGCGACCCGCGCGGCGCGCACCAGCTCCGGAGCCCGCACCGGCTCCGGCCGCCCCGTCCAGAAATAGCCGCCCGCGAGACCCGCAGCCACGACCAGCACCACCGTCAGCGCGGCCAGCGCCCTCGGTTCGAGCCCGATCCGCGTCTGGACCCACACCGGGGTCCGGTCACGCAGCAGCGCCGCGAGCCGGGCCCGCGCCCCGGGCGGTGCATTAGGGTCCCGTACCCCCGAAGGAGATCCCCGCTCCGGCGCCGCCGGATCCGCGACCACGCCCTCGGCCGCCGCAGCCGCATCCTCCCCGGCCGCCGCGGCCGGGAACAGGTCGTCCCCTCGTCGCCGTACGACAGCCTCGGGAACCGCCCCGGCCCTCCTCACCCGCGTCCGCCTCCTGGCCCGCCCAGAAGCCGCGCCACGCGCTCCGGGGCGGCTCCTCCCGTCCGAGCCCGGCGTCCGGCCGGGACCGCTGGTCGGAGCGCCCGCCGCGTCGAGTGCGCCGGAGGTCGTCGATGAGATACGTGTACGAAGAGTCATGCGGGTGACGGTAGGAGTCACCGCCGTGCCGCGCGGGACTCAGCCACGTTCCGTGGACAGGGCCCCCGCTGTGGACAACTCCGTCACTCCCCCGGGTGATGGACCCGAGTACGGCCTCAGCGCGGCGAGACGACGACCGCGAGCAGCCCGGGTCCGGTGTGGGCGCCGATGACCGCTCCCACCTCGCTGACGTGCAGCTCCGCCACCCCCGGCACCCGCTCCCCGAGCCGGTCGGCGAGCGCGGCGGCCCGCTCGGGCGCGGAGAGATGGTGGACGGCGATGTCGACGGGGCCGGAGCCGGCACGCTCCACGGCGATCTCCTCGAGCCGGGCGATGGCCTTCGAAGCCGTGCGCACCTTCTCCCGCAGCTCGATCCGCCCGCCGTCGAGTTCGAGGAGCGGCTTCACCGCGAGCGCGGAGCCGAGCAGCGCCTGCGCCGCCCCGATGCGTCCGCCGCGGCGCAGATAGTCCAGGGTGTCGACGTAGAAGTAGGCGCAGGTCCCCGCGGCGCGCTTCTCGGCGGCGGCCACGGCCTCGTCGAGCGATCCGCCCGTCTCGGCGACCTGCGCCGCCGCGAGGGAGCAGAAGCCCAGGGCCATGCCCATCATGCGGGTGTCCACGACCCGTACAGGCACGGGAGCGTCCTTCGCGGCGAGCACGGCCGCGTCGTAGGTCCCGGAGACCTCGGCGGAGAGATGGAGGGAGACGATGCCCTTCGCACCGGCCTCCGCGGCCTCGCGGTAGGCCTCGGCGAAGATCTCCGGGCTGGGCCGCGAGGTGGTGACGGCCCGCTTCTTCTGCAGGGCCTCGACGAGCGCCTTGGCCGAGACCTCGGTGCCCTCCTCGAGGGCGCGGTCGCCGATGACGACGGTCAGCGGGACCGTGGTGATGGCGTGCCGCTCCCTGGTGTGGCGTGGCAGGTAGGCCGTGGAATCGGTGACGATCGCGACATGCCGGGACATGAGCGGGAGGTTACCCGCCGAGACCGGCGCGTGGCAGCCCGGCCCCCGTCGTGGGCGCTTCGACGCCGGCGAGCGCGCGCCCCGCCGGGAGCCCGGCGGGGCTTCCGCTTCCGCGGTCAGGTCAGGTGGTGGTCTCCGGGCGGGCCGACTTCTCCCACGGATAGGAGGTCACGCGGGGGTCGGGCGCGGTGATCTCGGACGGCCCGCCGCCGGCTCCCGGCCGCGAACTCCCGGAGGCGGCACCGTGGTCGCCCGTCGCCCGGCTCCCGGAAGTCGCTCCCGGCACCGTCCCCGAGGTCCCCGGCCCGGCCGTCCCGGAGGTGGTCTCCGGACCCGTCGTGGTCCAGTGCCGCAGCGCACCCGCCTCGACGTCGATCTGGGCGCTGAGCGACGACAGGTCGTCCTCGGCGAACCTGAGGGCCCGCTCCCGGGCGGCGCGCCTCAGCGCGTCGGCCGAGCTGGTGATCCGCTCGGTCCGCGCGGCGAGTTCGGGGAGCTGCCCGGACACCCAGGCCCGGTCGGGCTCGCGCTCGATTCGCTTGAGGTCCTCGTCCAGTTCGAGTCCGTGCGCGCTGAGCCGGTGGAACAGGTCCAGCGACTCCTTCAGCGAGGCGTCCTCGCCGACCCCGGCCTGCAGGGCCTCCTGCGTGGCCCGCATCGAGGTGCGCAGCGAGAGCCTGAGCCGGGCCAGCTCGCCCGCCGCCCCGGTCTGGCCGAAGCTCTTCGCCCGCAGCGTGGTGTCCTCCACGGTGCGCCGGGCCTGGTCGATCGTGCGATCCACGCCGCGCTTGGCGGCCTTGGCCGCCTTCACCGTGGCGTAGACCCCCAGCGCCACGAAGGACAAGAAGAGCAGCGCCATGATCGTGATAATCGTGGCTTCCATGTGCGCCCCTCCGGCGTCCGTCCGGTCCCCACGGTTGTGGTTCCTCCACGGTAAACGGAACGGGCAGGCCAGGGGTTCCATCGGAACCCCCAACCTGCCCGTAGGGGACATCCCTATGTGCGTCAGCCGGCAACGATGTTGACCAGCTTGGGCGCCCGCACGATCACCTTGCGGATCTCGGCGCTGCCCAGCGCGGCGACGACGTGCGCGTCGGCCAGGGCCAGCGTCTCGAGCTCCGCGTCGGTGATCGACGGGGAGACCTCCAGGCGGGCCTTGACCTTGCCCTTGATCTGCACGACGCAGGTCACGGTCTCGTCGACGACGTACGCCGGGTCGGCGACCGGGAAGCCCTGGTGGACCACCGAGTCGCTGTGGCCCAGCCTGCGCCACAGCTCCTCCGCGATGTGCGGGGCCAGCGGGGCGACCAGCAGGACCAGCTGCTCGGCGACCGACCGGGAGAGCGCGCCACCGGACTTCGTCAGGTGGTTGTTCAGCTCGGTGATCTTGGCGATGGCCGTGTTGAAGCGCATCGCGACCATGTCCTGCGCGACGCCGTCGATCGCCTTGTGCAGGGCGCGCAGCGTGTCCTCGTCGGCCGCCGTGTCGACGACGGTGACCTCGCCGGTCGACTCGTCGACGATGTTGCGCCACAGCCGCTGCAGCAGCCGGTACTGGCCGATCACCGCGCGCGTGTCCCAGGGGCGCGACACGTCCAGCGGACCCATCGCCATCTCGTACAGGCGCAGGGTGTCGGCGCCGTACTCGGAGCAGATCTCGTCCGGCGTCACGGCGTTCTTCAGGGACTTGCCCATCTTGCCCAGGACGCGGCTGACCTTCTCGCCCTCGTACCAGAAGCCGCCGTCGCGCTCCTCGACCTCGGCCGCCGGAACGGCGATGCCGCGCGCGTCGCGGTAGACGAAGGCCTGGATCATGCCCTGGTTGTAGAGCTTGTGGAACGGCTCGGCCGAGGAGATGTGGCCCAGGTCGAACAGCATCTTGGACCAGAAACGCGCGTACAGCAGGTGCAGCACGGCGTGCTCGGCGCCGCCGACGTACAGGTCGACGCCGCCGGTGGGCATGCCCTCGCGCGGGCCCATCCAGTACTGCTCGACGGCGGGGTCGACCAGCTGCTCGGAGTTGTTCGGGTCCAGGTAGCGCAGCTCGTACCAGCAGGAACCGGCCCAGTTGGGCATGGTGTTGGTCTCGCGGCGGTACGGGCGCGGACCGGCGCCGTCGCCGAGGTCCAGGGTGACGTGGACCCAGTCCTCGTTGCGGGACAGCGGGGTCTCCGGCTGGGTGTCCGCGTCGTTCGGGTCGAAGGTGCGCGGCGAGTAGTCCTCGACCTCCGGCAGCTCCAGCGGCAGCATCGACTCGGGCAGCGAGTGGGCGACGCCGTCCTCGTCGTAGACGATCGGGAAGGGCTCGCCCCAGTAGCGCTGGCGGCTGAACAGCCAGTCGCGCAGACGGAAGTTGACCGTGCCTTCGCCGATGCCGCGCTCGGCCAGCCAGTCGGTGATCCTCGCCTTGGCGTCGACGACGCCCAGGCCGTCGAGCGCCACGTCCTCGTTGGAGGAGTTGACCAGCTTGGCCTCGTACGAGGAGAAGGCCTCGTCCCAGGTCGACGGGTCGGTGCCGCGGTCGTCGCTCGGCTCGACGACGCAGCGCATCGGCAGCTCGAAGGCGCGCGCGAAGGCGAAGTCGCGGCTGTCGTGCGCGGGGACGGCCATGATGGCGCCGGTGCCGTAGCCCATCAGGACGTAGTCGGCGATGAAGACCGGGACCTGCTCGCCGCTGACCGGGTTGGTCGCGTACGCGCCGGTGAAGACGCCGGTCTTCTCCTTGGCGTCGGCCTGCCGCTCGACGTCGGACTTGGAGGCGGCCTGCTTGCGGTAGGCGTCGACGGCCTCGGACGGGGTGGCGTGTCCGCCGGTCCACACGTCGTGGGTGCCGTCGGGCCAGGCGGCCGGGACGATCTTCTCGACCAGGTCGTGCTCGGGCGCCAGGACCATGTAGGTGGCGCCGAACAGGGTGTCCTGGCGGGTGGTGAAGACGGTGATGGCGCCGGTGTCGCCGACCTGGAAGTCGACGCGGGCGCCCTCGGATCGGCCGATCCAGTTCCGCTGCTGCAGCTTGATGGCCTCGGGCCAGTCCAGCGCGTCCAGGTCGTCGAGCAGGCGGTCCGCGTAGGCGGTGATCCGCATGTTCCACTGGCGCAGCTTGGACTTGAAGACGGGGAAGTTGCCGCGCTCGGAGCGACCGTCGGCGGTGACCTCCTCGTTGGCCAGGACCGTGCCCAGGCCGGGGCACCAGTTGACGGGCGCGTCGGAGGCGTACGCCAGGCGGTACTCGCCCAGGACGTCGGAGCGCTCGGCGGCGGTCAGCTCGTTCCACGCGCGCGGGGAGCCGGGGACCTCACGCGTGCCGTTCTCGAACTGCGCGATCAGCTCGGCGATCGGACGGGCCTTGCCGGCCTCGTCGTCGTACCAGGAGTTGAAGATCTGCAGGAAGATCCACTGGGTCCACTTGTAGTACTCCGGGTCGATCGTGGCGAACGACCGGCGCTTGTCGTGGCCCAGGCCCAGCCGGCGCAGCTGGACCTTCATGTTCTCCATGTTGGCCTCGGTGGACACCCGCGGGTGCGTGCCCGTCTGCACGGCGTACTGCTCGGCGGGCAGGCCGAAGGCGTCGAAGCCCAAGGTGTGCAGCACGTTGTGGCCGGTCATGCGCGCGTGGCGGGCGAAGACGTCCGTGGCGATGTAGCCGAGCGGGTGGCCGACGTGCAGGCCCGCACCCGAGGGGTACGGGAACATGTCCATGATGAACTTCTTGGGCCGGGCGGCGATCGCGGGGTCGCCCGCCAGGTCACCGGTGGGGTTGGGGGCCTCGTACGTGCCCTCGGCGTCCCAGAAGTCCTGCCAGCGTGCCTCGATGTCGGCGGCCATGGCAGCCGTGTAGCGATGCGGGGCCGCCGTCTCGGCGGCCGTATTGATCTCGGTCATGGTCCTTGAAGCTCCATCGATCGTCTCTGCCCACTGCCACGGACTGCCGTGAAATGAAAAAACCCCTCGCACAGGAGGGGACGCCGCGCCGACTCCGGCGGATGTCTGTCATCCGCCGGGACTGATCAGCGCGGCTCGGTAAGCAGAAGGCGTACGGCACGCATGGCGCCAGGGTACCGCAGGGCCTGAGCGGGCCGCACCGACGTTCCACGGAGCGGAGCCGTGGCCGGCGGGGCCGAGGACGGCGAGCGAGAAGCCGGTGGCGTCGAAGCGAGTGGCGCCGGACGACGAAGAAGCGGGCCACCCGATCCGGGTGATCCGCTTCTTTTCTGTGGAGCTAAGGAGAATTGAACTCCTGACCTCCTGCATGCCATGCAGGCGCTCTACCAACTGAGCTATAGCCCCTTGCTTTCCGTCTCCGTTTCGGTTTCCCTCGCGGCGACAGACAGAACATTAACCGGCTTCCCGGCAGATCTCCAAATCGATTCTCCGGGCCCTCCTGACCTGCCGGGTAGGGTCGCCGACTGTGTCCGTCTCCGTGCTCTCCAAGACCCGCGCCCGGCCCTGGCCCCTGGCCACCGCCGCGGCGATCTGCCTGCTCTCGTTCGTGGCCTTCTGGGTGGCGCAACGCCTCGCCCACGTGAACATGCTCGACGTGATGGTCTACCGGGCCGAGGGCGAGACGGTCCGGGCGGGCGGTGATCTGTACGCGATGCGCGCGACCTCGGCGAACCTCGGGATGACCTACCCGCCCTTCGCGGCGCTGCTGTTCGTCCCGCTGACGCTGGTGAGCGTGCCCGTGATGCGGACGCTCGCCACCGCGGGGAACCTGCTCCTGGTGGTCGCGCTGGTGCAGCTGTCGCTCCAGCTGGTGCGCCCTTCGCTGTCGCGTACGGACCTGTGGCGTACGACACTGTGGGTCGCCGCGGTGGTGGTCTGGTGCGAGCCGGTGTGGACGACCCTGCGGTACGGCCAGATCAACCTGCTCATAGCGGTGGCGGTGCTCTGGGACCTCACCCGGCGCCGGGACAGCCGCTGGGCCGGTCTGGGCATCGGCCTGGCGACCGCGGTGAAGCTCACACCGGGGCTCTTCGTGGTCCTGCTGCTCGTCGCGGGCGTGCTGCTGTGGCGCCGGGACCGGAGCTGGAACACCTGGCTGCGCACGGCGGCGACGGCGACCGGGGTGTTCCTGGGGACGACGCTGGCGGTGGCTCTCGTGCTGCCTGCGGACTCGAAGCGGTTCTGGACGGAGACGCTCTTCGAGACCGGCCGGGTGGGCTTCGCCGAGGAGACCGCGAACCAGTCGATCCGCGGGGTCCTGGCCCGGCTGATGCACACCGACGACCCGGGCATGTGGTGGGCCGTGACCGCGGCCGTCCTGGGCGGTGTGGCGATGGTCCTCGCCGTACGGGCGGCGGTGCGGGGGGACAAGGCGGTGGCGGTGATCGTCTGCGCGTTCACGGCACTGATGATCAGCCCGATCTCCTGGTCCCACCACTGGGTCTGGTGCGTGCCCCTGCTGATCCTGCTCGCGGACCGCGCCACGCGCACGTGGCCGGTGACGGGAGCGGTGGCTCTGGCCTTCGCCTCGTTCGCGCTGTGGTGGGTTCCGCACGACCCGGGTCGGCCGGAACTCGACCAGAACGCGGGCCAGATGGTGCTGTCCGCGATCTATCCGCTGACGACCACGGCCCTGCTCGTGGGGTACGCGCTGACGCTGCGGCGTCAGGCCGTGGCGAAGGAGTAGAACCGCTTGAGGGTGCAGTGCTCGTCGAGGAGGCGGCCGTAGATCGGCTCCCCCTCGAGTTCGCGGTACGTCTCGATGGGGTCGCCTTTTATGATCAGCGCCCGCGCGCACTCCTCGCACCAGTACTGGAACCCCGTGTTGACGGGGTCCATGTCGCGCACGATGGGCGTGCCGCTGCCGCACCAGTCGCACTTCCGCCTGTGTGCACCCATCAGTCAGCTCCAGCTGTGGCCGCAGGCCGTGCACCCATAGGACACCCCGCCGTTGTCGCCGAGCACTTGGGTCACCCTCCCGTCCGGATCCTCGTCCCCCTCCGGCCGTCCGATTCTGCCATGGCCCCGCAAGGGGGTCAGCGTGCTCGACGCCACGGTCCGGCCGCCGCGCCGGCGAGGGCCGCGACTGCCAGGGCGATCATGGTCGTCCACAGCGCGTCGGCGGAGTTCTGTGCTCCGGACCCCTCCGCCGCGGCGAGGAACAGGGTCCCGAACGCGGCGACCCCGATGAGCTGACCGAGCTGGGTGACGGTGGCGAGCAGGCCGCTCGCGTCGGCCGCGTCCTCCGGTCGTACGGTGGCCAGCGCACCGGTCAGGGCGGGGCTGAAGGCCAGCGAGATCCCGGCGCCGAGCGCACCCAGGGCCGGATAGAGCCCCCAGCCACCGGCGCCGCCGTCCGCGAGCACCCCGCCCACGCCGAGGGCCCCCGCGGCGGCGAGCAGGAATCCGCCGGGGATCAGCGCGCGGTGGAACCGGGCCGGCCAGCGCCGCCAGGTCAGTCCTACGGCGCCGAAGACGACGGCGGCGGGACCGAAGGTGAGCCCGGCGCGCAGCGCGCTGTGGCCGAGTCCGCCCTGCAGATGCAGGGTGAGGGTGAACAGGAATCCGGCGTTGACTCCCATCGACACCGCGATCCACAGGACGGCCCGTCCCATGCCGGGGAGCCGCAGCACACGCGGGGCGATGAGCGGCGCGCCGCCGCGCCGGGCGAGGCGGGACTCGTACGCGCCGAAGAGGGCGAGGACCACCAGGGAGCCGCCGAGCGAGAGCCAGGACCACAGAGGCCAGTCCTCTTCCTGGCCGAGGACCAGGGGGACGGTCAGCAGGGACACGGCGCCGGCGAGCAGGACGAGGCCGGGGAGATCCAGGGCACGCGCACGCGTGGCCCGGGTCGGCGCGTCCTGGGGCAGGACGCGGGCGCCGAGGGCGAGCAGGGCGATGCCGATGGGGACGTTGACGAGGAAGACGGGCCGCCAGCCGGTGCCGAAGAGGTCGGCGCTCACCAGGAGCCCGCCCACGACCTGCCCGGCGGCGGCGCCGGTGGCCAGGACCGCGGAGTACGCGCTGAGCGCCTTCACGCGGCGCTCGCCGGTGAACTCGCGCTGGATGAGGCTCAGCACCTGAGGGATCATCAGGGCGGAGCCCGCGCCCTGCGCGATCCGGAAGGCGATCAACTGGTCGGTGCCCGCGGCGAGTCCGCAGGCGAGAGAAGCCGCGGTGAAGAGGGCGAGACCGCCGAGGTACATCCGACGGTGCCCGACGAGGGCGCCGAGACGGGCCCCGGTGATGAGCAACACCGCGTAGGCGACGGTGTATCCGGCGACGACGAGCTGGAGCGCGGCTCCGGACGCGGAGAGCTCGACACGGATCGTGGGCGCGGCGACGTTGACGATGAAGACGTCGAGGAGCGCCATGAACTGGGCGGCGAGGACCACGCCGAGCAACAGCCCGGGCCGGTTGTCGGTGCCACCGTCTTTACTGAGTACGGGACGTGTTGTGGTCGAGGTCATACGCCGAGCGTGACGTCGATCGGATACGGGTAACGAGAGCCCGCCGATGCTGGTACTGACACCACCTGGCAGCGGCGGCACGGGGACTCGACCATGGGGGTGTGACGATCGTGGCAGCGGTACCGACACAGCGACGCCGACGACCGGAGCTGGCCGCGTTCCTGCGCAGCCGCCGGGCCAGGGTGACACCGGAGGACGTCGGGATGCCTCCGGGGCTCCGCCGCCGCACGCCGGGGCTGCGCCGCGAGGAGGTCGCCCAGCTCTCCGGCGTCGGCGTCACCTGGTACACGTGGCTGGAGCAGGGGCGCCCGATCAACGCCTCGGCGCAGGTGCTCGACGCGGTGGCCAGGACACTCCGGCTGGACCGGCCCGAGCGCGAGCACCTCTACCACCTGGCCGAGGTGCCGTACGCGCCCGAACGGTCGGCATCGGACGTGGCGGTGGTCAGCCCGGAGATCCAGGGCATCCTGGACGCCCTGGACCCGCACCCCGCGGTGCTCTACAACGCGCGGTACGACGTGCTCGCGACCAACGCCATGTACGAGCTGCTCTTCTTCCAGGAGGGCCGGGACGATCTGGACACGGGCCCGTTCGGCATACGCAACGTGCTGTGGGCGCTGTTCAGCGTGCCCGGGCCCACCTGCCCGGTGGTGGACCGGAAGCGGGAGCTGCCGCTGATGGTGGCCCAGCTGCGGGGCGCGTACGGCCGCCATGTCGGGGAGCCGGCCTGGGAGGAGTTCGTACGGGCCCTGGCGGAGGCCAGCCCGGAATTCGCCCGGCTGTGGCGCAGCGGCGACGTGGTCCCGCCGGGGACACGGGTGAAGATCTTCCGCCACGAGCGGACCGGGGAGGTCCGGATGACCTCGGTCTCCCTCTCGGTGAACGGGATGCCGGAGTGCCGGATCGTGGCCTACACGCCGAACGACGAGGAGAGCCGCCACGGACTCGCGTCCCTGCGGGAGCTGACGGAACGACCGACCTCGTAGGACGGCCGAAACGGACCGACCCGACCGCCCCGACCGCCCCGACCAGTCGGCCGACGCACCCTGGAACGAGGGAACCGACCCTCGAAACGACGGGCCCCTGGAACGACGAATCCCGCCCCCTGCTGGGGACGGGATCCGGTGATTGTGGAGCTAAGGAGAATTGAACTCCTGACCTCCTGCATGCCATGCAGGCGCTCTACCAACTGAGCTATAGCCCCTCGTGTTCTTCGCGCTCTGCGCTGCGAACAAGAAGAACTTTAGCCTGTGACCTGCCGGAAAGTGAAATCCGGGTCCGGCAGGCCGGTCGTGGGGCTCAGTCGTCGTCGCCGAGGACCGGCTCGGGCAGCGTGCCCGCGTTGTGCTCCATCAGACGCCAGCCGCGCGCGCCCTCGCCGAGCACCGACCAGCAGCAGTTCGAGAGGCCACCGAGGCTCTCCCAGTGCTGGGACTCCAGACCGAGGAGCCGGCCGATGGTGGTGCGGATGGTGCCGCCGTGGCTGACCACGACGAGCGTGCCGTCCTCGGGAAGTTTGTCGGCGTGCTCCAGGACCACCGGGGCGGCCCGGTCGGCCACCTCGGTCTCCAGTTCGCCGCCGCCCCGGCGCACGGGCTCGCCGCGCTTCCACGCGGCGTACTGCTCGCCGTACCGCGCCACGATCTCGTCGTGGGTCAGTCCCTGCCACTCCCCCGCGTACGTCTCGCGCAGCGCGGAGTCGTGAGCGACGGCGTGGCCGGTGAGCACGGCCAGCTCGGCGGCGGTGGCCGCCGCCCGCTTCAGGTCGGAGGCCACGATGGCGTCCGGCTTCAGCGCGGCGAGCAGCCGGGCGGCCCGGCGCGCCTGGGAGACGCCGGTCTCCGTGAGCTCGATGTCGGTCGAGCCCTGGAAACGGCGCTCCAGGTTCCAGGAGGTCTGGCCGTGACGCCAGAGGACGATGCGGCGCCCAGTGCCGCTCTTGGTGGTGCTCAGCTCAGCTCACCGTCCGGTCCGTCGGGCAGCCCGGCGGCGTGCTCGGAGAGGTCGACGCCGGTCAGTTCGGCGTGCTCGGCACCCTTGCCGCGGGTCTTCGCCGCGTCCTCGGGGAGCTCGAGCTCGGGGCAGTCCTTCCACAGGCGCTCGAGCGCGTAGAAGACACGCTCCTCGCTGTGCTGGACGTGGACGACGATGTCGACGTAGTCCAGGAGGATCCAGCGCGCGTCGCGGTCGCCCTCACGGCGGACCGGCTTGGCGCCGAGGTCCTTGTTGAGGCGCTCCTCGATCTCGTCGACGATCGACTTGACCTGGCGGTCGTTGGGCGCGGAGGCGAGCAGGAAGGCGTCGGTGATCGACAGCACATCGCTGACGTCGTACGCGATGATGTCGTGCGCGAGCCGGTCGGCGGCCGCCTGAGCGGCGGCGTTGACGAGCTCGATGGAACGATCCGTGGCGGTCACAAGCAGGCTTTCGTCGGCGGTCCAGTACCCCTCCAGGGTCTCACGGACCGCCGACGGCCCCGCCAAAGTTTTCCGGAGCGCCGTTACCGGGCCCCCGGGACCTTGTAGTCCTGGCCCAGAATCACGGTCACGGCGGCCGCTCCCGAGGGCTTGCCCTTGGTGACCGAGCCGGCCGGCAGACCCAGCGTCTTGGCCACCTCGGCCGCCGTCGCCTTCTGGAGGTCGTCACCGTAGACGACCTGCGACTTCGCCTGGGTGTCCGCGTCGCCGCCGCCCACGAGGGCGAAGCCGCCGTTGATCAGGACGATCCGGGCCGCCTCGCTCGCCTTCTTGCCGGAACCGTCCCGGAGCGAGACCCGGGGGACGTCGCCCGCCTCGGGGGCGGTGACCTTTCCGCCCAGGATGTCCTTCACCACACTGTCGCTCGCGCCCTCGGTGAGCGCGCCGTCCTGGCCCACCGGGAGCAGGGCGGTCTTGTAGTCGCCGACCTTGGCGTGCTCGGCGAGCTTGGCCAGGGCGGCGCCCAGGTCCTTCTCGGAGAGCGAGGGGTCGAAGATCTGGGTGAGGCTCTCGACGGTCATCGTGGCGGACTCGGGATTGTCCGAGATCTTGCGCAGCACCGCGAACATGACCTGGCCGAAGCGCTGGAGCTGCTTGGTCTCGGCCTCGCCGGGGGCGCGGTAGGTCGCGTAGGCGACGGCGGCGCGGCCGTTCAGGGACTGCTTCTCGCCCTTCCTGACCAGCGGATCGGCGCCCTTCTTCGAATCCGGCACGTCGGTGTCGGTGTCCGTCTCGATTCCGCTGACAAGGTCGACGAGGGTGTCCAGGTACGGCGTGTCCAGGCGCCAGGTGCCGGCGATCGGGGCGCCGAGCAGGTTGCCGATCGCCTCGCGGGTCCCGCTGGAGCCGTCGTCCTCGACCGACTTGCCGAGGGTGGTGGCGGCGCCCTCTCCGTCGGCGACGACGACGGAGTTGGGGATCAGGACCGAGGTGCCCTGGCGGGTGGTGGTGTTGTTGACGAGCAGGACGGTGGAGGTGCCGCCTCCCGTGGTGTTGTGGAGGTGGACGACGATCGTGTCGCGCTTCTGCGGACCGGTCGCGGTGTTCCCCTTCGCCTCCTCCTCGGACCCTCCGGGGAGCATGCCCGCGGACCAGAGGTAGCCGACGCCGCCCACGACGGCGAGGACGAGCACGACGACGAGGGCGATGATCCGGTTGCGGCCCCGGCGCCTGGCCTCCTCACGCCGCTCGGAACGGCTCTCGGTGAACTTCAGCCAGTCGATGACGTCCTCGGAGTCCTCGTCCGGCTCCTCGATGAACGAGAACTGCTCGGTGCGGTACTCACGGTCGTCGGCGGCGGGCCGGGCCTGTGCGGGGCGCTCGGAGGCGGGGCGCTGGCCGGGGACCCCGGCGGGCGCCGCGACGGACGCGGCCGGCGCCACGGGGTGTGCGGCGGGGGCGACGGGAGCGGCGGCTTCGGGCTGGGCGGCCCACTGCTGCCCCGTGTCGTAGGAGGGGTAGCTGTAGCCCTGCTGTCCGTACGGGTCGTACTGCGGCTCGTGGGACGGCTGGGGCTGCTGAGCCTGCTGGGGCTGTCCTTGATACTGCTGGGGCTGCTGAGCGTGCTGCGGTTGCTGCGGCTGCCCCTGGTACTGCTGCTGCTCCGGATGCTGCTGCTGGGCGTACGGGTCGTAGCCGTAGCCCTGCTGCGGCTGCTGCTGTGCCTGCTGCTGGTGCTGCTGGTACACCGGCTGCCCGTACTCGTCGTAGCCGATGATCTGCGGCTGCGGATAGTACGGGTCGTACGGCTGCTGCTGGTCGTTCACCGGTGGCCCTCCCCGAAGCTCACTCGCCGCGGTACAGCTGGCGCTTGTCGATGTAGCGCACCACGCCGTCCGGGACCAGATACCAGACGGGATCGCCCTGTGCGACCCTCGCCCGGCAGTCGGTGGAGGAGATGGCGAGCGCGGGCACCTCGACCAGCGAGACACCGCCCTTGGGCAGTCCGTCGTCGGTGAGGTCGTGGCCCGGCCGGGTGACGCCGATGAAGTGCGCGAGCGAGAAGAGTTCCTCGGCGTCGCGCCAGGTGAGGATCTGCGACAGCGCGTCGGCCCCGGTGATGAAGAAGAGGTCCGAGTCACTGTTGAGGGAGCGCAGGTCCCGCAGGGTGTCGATGGTGTAGGTCGCCCCGCCGCGGTCGATGTCGATCCGGCTGACCGAGAACTGCGGGTTGGAGGCCGTCGCGATGACCGTCATCAGATAACGGTCCTCGGCCGCCGACACGGCCCGGTCGCTCTTCTGCCACGGCTGCCCGGTCGGCACGAACACGACCTCGTCCAGGTGGAACAGGGCGGCGACCTCGCTGGCCGCCACCAGGTGTCCGTGGTGGATCGGGTCGAAGGTTCCGCCCATCACCCCGAGTCGGCGCTTCCCGCGCCCGCCAGTAGGCATTTCCTGCTCTCCCATGCGTGCAGAGCCTACTGGCACGGCAGCGGACGCCTGATCAGGGTCGCCGGTTCAGCGGTCGCGGTTGAAGCGGGTGGTGATCCACAGCAGCAGGAGCAGGGCACCGAAGGCGCCGAAGCCGGTGAGGTAGGGGCTGAGGCTGTCGTGGTTGCCGCCGTGCTCGGCGCCCTCGGCGAGAGTGACCAGGTTGGCGGCGGTGCTGTGGAGGCTCATCTTCGGCAGACCTAACGATCGGGGATGGGAGCGGAGACTTCGCGCACATCGTATGCGGGCGGTCCCGGCGGGCTCACGCCGACTCAGGCACTCGCGTCACGGTCCGTGTTGCCGCTCGGACCGCCATCGGCGCCGCCGCCGGTGCCGGCGTCGCCCGAGT
Organism: Streptomyces sp. NBC_00691; assembly: GCF_036226665.1. Lineage (NCBI taxonomy): Bacteria > Bacillati > Actinomycetota > Actinomycetes > Kitasatosporales > Streptomycetaceae > Streptomyces > Streptomyces sp. NBC_00691. The sequence continues at coordinate 2,812,792 of NZ_CP109007.1, forward strand.
CGTCGGTGCGGTAGCCGCGCAGCAGGAACCAGGCGAGCAGCGCGCCGCCCACGATCGAGACCAGCAGGACGATGCGGAGCGTGTCACCCGGCCCCTGCTGCGCGGCGGCGGCGAGCAGGGCGGTGGCGGTGTCGACGGTGTCCGGCATGTCGGTCGTGCTCCTCGGTCGTCCTCGGTGCCCGAGTTATCCACAGGCCCCGGCACACGGTAGCGCCAGCACCTAGGCTGGGGTTCGTCAGGGGGACGAGCACCGACTCGTACGAACAGGGGGCATCCATGACCGAGAACGACCAGGGGAACGTGCCGAGCAGGCAGCGGAAGCGGTTCCCCGGCATCTCCTCGCGGGCCTACGAGCATCCGGCCGACCGCTCGGCGCTGGTGGCGGTGCGCAAGCTCAGCGGGTTCGACACGGTCTTCAAGGCGCTCAGCGGACTGCTGCCGGAGCGCAGTCTGCGACTGCTCTTCCTCTCGGACTCCGTCCGGGTGAGCGACGCGCAGTTCAGCCATCTCAACGACATGCTGCGGGACGCCTGTTACATCCTGGACCTGGAGAAGGTCCCGCCGATGTACGTGACGCAGGACCCGAAGCCCAACGCGATGTGCATCGGCCTGGACGAGCCGATCATCGTCGTCACCACCGGCCTGGTGGAGCTCCTCGACGAGGAGGAGATGCGTGCGGTCGTCGGCCACGAGGTCGGCCACGCCCTGTCCGGGCACTCCGTGTACCGCACGGTGCTGCTCTTCCTCACCGGCCTGGCCCTCAAGATCGCCTGGATCCCGCTGGGGAACGTCGCGATCATGGCCATCGTCACGGCCCTGCGCGAGTGGTTCCGCAAGTCGGAGCTCTCCGCCGACCGGGCCGGGCTCCTCGTCGGGCAGGACGTGCGGGCCTCGATGCGCGGTCTGATGAAGATCGCCGGCGGCAACCACCTCCACGAGATGAACGTGGACGCGTTCCTCGCCCAGGCCGACGAGTACGAGAAGGCCGGGGACCTGCGGGACTCGGTCCTCAAGATCCTCAACGTGCTGCCGCGCACGCACCCCTTCACCACGGTCCGGGCGGCGGAGCTGAAGAAGTGGTCGGAGAGCCGCGACTTCCAGCGGATCATGGACGGCCACTACCCGAAGCGCTCGGAGGACAAGGACACCTCGGTCACGGACTCCTTCCGCGAGTCTGCCGGGCACTATGCCGACACCGTGCGGACCAGCAAGGATCCGCTGATGAAGCTCGTCGGCGACATAGCCGGCGGCGCCGGCGACCTGGCGGGCGACCTGGGCGGGAAGCTGCGTAACGCCTTCGGCGGCGGCCAGGACCCGAAGAAGCCGGACGCCTCGGGGACGGACGGATCCACCGGGACCGCCGAGGACGGCAAGAGTGGCCCGGAAGGCACTGCCGGGGGCGCCCGGTAGCGCGGCGGGTTCGCGAGCGCCCCCGGTAGCGCGGCGGGTTCGCGAGCGCCCGCGCCCGGTGGCGGGATCACAGCGAGGGCTGAGCGCCCGGCGCCAGGGCTCCGCACAGGGAGGGGGCGGCGGGTCGGCCCGTGGCGTACGGGTCGGTGACCAGGGGTCCGCCGCCCGCCTCGGGGGCCCGCGCTCCGGCGAGGAGCGGCTTCAGGGAGCCGGTGGTGTCCGCGCCGCAGGCCTGGGGGCCCGCCTCGACGGTGCTGGTCACCAGCTCGGCCCGGTGCATGCGCAGGTCCTCCGGGTCGAAGCGGAAGTGCACCTCGCGGTGGACGGTGAAGAGCGAGGCCTGGCCGACCGGTCCCGCGCCCCGGGCCGCCGGGCGGAGGGCGTAGGTGTACGTGTGGTCCGCGGTGACGTCCAGGGTGTCGGGTCCGGTCTCCTCGAAGCGGAGAGTGCCCTGGACACGGACGGCAGGGTCCGCCAGGACGGCCTGGCGCGGGTCGAAGCGGACCAGCCAGGCGGCGAGGGCGTGCCGGCCGTCGTCGGCCGGTGCCTCCACGCTCCGGTCGAACTGTTCCAGCTGGTCGGGGTCGAGCAGCAGGCGCGCGGGCCGCACGGTGACCCCGGACAGGACGTCGGGTTCCAGGGACGAGGCCACCAGATACTCCTTGGCGATGCTCAGGGCGGCGACGACCTGGCTCTCGGCGAAATGGGTGGTGCGCCCGGCGACGGGGAAGTTGATGCCGGCGGCCCCCTTGCGGTACTCGGCGACCGGGCTGTGGTCGAAGAGCCGGTCGGGCAGACCGCCGACGACGGGGCCCTGCGGGGCGAGCGGGACCACCGTGGTCCGCAGTGGCTCGGCCCGCAGGTCGACGGGCGGCTGGTAGGGGTTGCGGACGCCCAGATAGATGGCTGTACCGAAGGCGAGGAGGATCAGCAGCACCAGCATGAGGGCCTGGCGGGAGCCGCTCCGGCCCTCCCAGGACGAGGGGCGGCTGCGGACGGCCTCGGCGTGCTCGCCGCCCATCCGCTCGCGGGCCGAGAATTCCTGGAGGTGGGCAGCGCGGACGAACGCCTCGTCGAAGACGACGGACCTGTACTCGTCCTCACCACCGGGGAGACCCTCGGGTGTCCCCTCAGGCGGGTCGCCACGCCCTGCCATACCTTCAGGGTAGGTCTGCGGGGGCTTCGATAAACGCCCAGGTACACGACAAGTTCGGAAGAATTCCGCCGTCAGGGTGAGTGCGCGGCGACGTGGAACCGTGCGGATCGGCCACCTGGGGGAAAGGGACCGCGCCGGGGCGGCTGCGGACCGCGTCGCGGGGGACGCGGAGCGTGCCTACTTGGGGGACGCGGAGCGGGCGGCGGGCGCGTAGGCGGCGGGCGGGGCCGGGTTCGGGTTGGGCGTGTCGACGCCGGTCGTGGCCGGCGGCGGGACCTGGTCCTGGCGGTTGGCGGCCGCACCCCGGTAGACGGCGCTGAACGCCAGGGCGACCATGCCGATGCCCATGACGAGGGCGAGGAGCCAGGCGACGGGCCGGTGCCAGCGGGCGCTGCCCCGGTAGGGGCGCAGGGCGCCGCCGTGGCGGCCGTAGGGGCTGGCGTCGTCGCCGATGTCGTCCGGCTCGTAGGTGAGGCCGGAGGAGTCGTGGAAGTCCTCGTAGAGGTCGTCGTCGCCCGATCCGCCGCCGGTGAGGGCGCGGGCCGACTCGGCCTCCGCGCGGGCCTGGGCGGCGGCGAGGAGCCGTTCGACGGCGCTGGGTTCGTGGACGGTCGCGGCCCGGACGAAGTCCTCGTCGAAGACCACGTCGGCGTAGACCTCGTCGGCGCCTCCGCGGTCGACAGAGTCCTCAGGGTCCCCGCCGTCCTGGAACGGCATGCCCCCCACGTCGTCCGGCACGGATTCAGAGTAGACCCGCGAGGTGGTTTTGGGCAGGGAGAGTGCGAACCCTCCCCGCCCGTACCGAAAGGAGTGGTTACCGCACGTGACCGTCACCGGTGACGATGTACTTGGTCGAGGTGAGCTCCGGGAGGCCCATGGGGCCCCGGGCGTGCAGCTTCTGGGTGGAGATGCCGATCTCCGCGCCGAAGCCGAACTGTCCGCCGTCCGTGAACCGTGTGGAGGCGTTCACGGCGACCGTGGTGGAGTCGACCAGCTGGGTGAAGCGGCGCGCCGCGGCCTGCGAGGTGGTCACGATCGCCTCGGTGTGGCCGGAGGACCAGGTACGGATGTGCTCGACGGCCTTGTCGAGGGAGTCGACGACGGCGGCGGCGATGTCGTACGAGAGGTACTCGGTCTCCCAGTCCTCCGGCGTGGCCGGTACGACGGTGGCCTTGGAGCCCTCGGCGAAGGCGGTGACCCGCTCGTCGGCGTGGACGGTGACGCCGGCCTCGGCGAGCGCGTCGAGGGCCCGGGGCAGGAAGGCGGCGGCGATGTCCTGGTGGACGAGGAGGGTCTCGGCGGCGTTGCAGACGCTGACCCGGTGGGCCTTGGAGTTGATCAGGATGTCGACGGCCATGTCGAGGTCGGTCTGCGCGTCGACGTAGACGTGGCAGTTGCCGGTGCCGGTCTCGATGACCGGGACGGTGGACTCCTCGACGACCGTCCGGATCAGGGAGGCTCCGCCGCGCGGGATGAGGACGTCGACGAGGCCGCGGGCGCGCATCAGCTCACGGACCGAGTCGCGGGACTCGCCGGGGACGAGCTGGATGGCGTCCGCGGGCAGTCCGGCGCCGCCGACGGCGTCGCGCAGGACCTTCACCAGGGCGCTGTTGGAGGCGTAGGCGGAGGAGGAGCCGCGGAGCAGGACGGCGTTGCCGGACTTGAGGCAGAGGGCGGCGGCGTCGACGGTGACGTTGGGCCGGGCCTCGTAGATGATGCCGACGACGCCGAGCGGGACGCGGACCTGGCGCAGGTCGATGCCGTTGGGCAGGGTCGAGCCGCGGACGACCTCGCCGACGGGGTCGGGCAGCGCGGCCACGTCGCGGACGTCGGCGGCGATGGCCCGGATGCGCTCGGGGTTGAGGGTGAGACGGTCGATGATCGCCTCACTGGTCCCGGCTTCGCGGGCCTTGGCGATGTCCTCGGCGTTGGCCTCGACGATCTCGGCGGTGCGCACTTCGAGGGCGTCCGCGATCGCCAGCAGGGCGTCGTCCTTGGCCGCGCGCGGGAGTGGCGCGATTTCGGCGGCGGCGCCACGGGCCCGGTAGGCGGCCCGGGTGACCGGGGACAGGTTGTCGAGGGGCGTGAGCGAGGTCATGCCCGCAGGGTACTGGCACCCCTGCGGACATCCCTCACGTATCCCGCACTCCGAGACGTGGCCCGGTCGTTCCGGGACGCCTCGCACGGGAAGGCGTCCTGAACACGACCCCCGTCCGGGAGCACACCCCGGTCAGTACGGGTGGACGCCGACCGGGGCGGCCGGCGGCGGGCCGTAGCCCTCCGCGATCCGCTGGTGGTAGGTCTCGCGGTCGATGACCTCGAGACCGACGATCTCCCACGGCGGAAGCTTGGCGGTCTGCCGGTGTTCGCCCCACAGGCGCAGGGCGACGGCCGCGGCGTCGTGCAGGTCGCGGGCCTCCTCCCAGTACCGGATCTCGGCGTGGTCGTTGGCATACCGGCTGGTCAGCAGGAAGGGGTGGTCGTGGGCCAGCTGTTCGAGCCCCCGGCGCACCTCCTTCAGCGGTGACTCCGCACCGGACACGCTGAGCGTGATGTGCCAGAGCTTGGACACGGGCTGTTCCTTGGCGCGTGCCTCACGTGCCTCGGGAACCTCGCGTGTCTCGGTGGTGGTCTCGGTCTTGGTGTCCGTGGACCTGTCCCGTGCCTCGTCGAAGTCGGCTCCGGCCTCGACACTGGTCAGGGCGCGTTCGGCAGTCCCTCGGGGCGGTGCCCCTGGGCGCGCTCGTCTCACCGGCGGCCTCCTGTGTGATGCGTGTGGTGCTGTACCCCGCCCTGCTCTCTTACCCCCGAGACAAAGTTGACCAGCCCGAGGCGGCACTTGGGGCGGTTTTGGTAAACGTCCCTTCCGGATGGCCGCACTTTCAGCCGTTTCGGGAGGGGCTCGAGGGTCAGCGGATGACGACCAGGTCGTCGCGGTGGACGACCTCGCGCTCGTACTCGGGGCCGAGCTCCTTGGCGAGCTCGGGGGTGGAGCGCCCGAGCATCCGGGGCATCTCCTTGGCGTCGAAGTTGACGAGACCGCGGGCGACGGCCCGGCCCGCGGTGTCGCGCAGTTCGACCGGGTCGCCCGCCACGAAGTCGCCCTCGACGCCCGCGACACCGGCCGCGAGCAGGGACTTCTTGCCCTCGACGACGGCGCGTACGGCTCCCTCGTCCAGGGTGAGGGAGCCCTGCGGGGTGGAGGCGTGCGCCAGCCACAGGAGCCGGTCGGCGGAGCGGCGGCCGGTGCGGTGGAAGTACGTACCGGTGTCGCGCCCGGCGAGGGCGTCGGCGGCACGGCTCGCGGAGGTGAGGACCACGGGGATGCCGGCGGCGGCGGCGATCCGGGCGGCCTCGACCTTGGTGACCATGCCGCCGGTGCCGACGCCCGCCTTCCCGGCGGAGCCGATCTCCACATGGGCGATGTCGTCGGGGCCGGCGACCTGGGCGATCCTCGACGTGCCGGGCTTGGACGGGTCGCCGTCGTAGAGGCCGTCGACGTCGGAGAGCAGGACGAGCAGGTCGGCGCGGACGAGATGGGCGACCAGGGCGGCGAGCCGGTCGTTGTCGCCGAAGCGGATCTCGTCGGTGGCGACGGTGTCGTTCTCGTTGACGACGGGCAGCGCGCCCATCGCGAGGAGCTGGTCGAGGGTCCGGTAGGCGTTCCGGTAGTGCGCGCGCCGGCTGGTGTCGTCGGTGGTGAGGAGGACCTGGCCGACGCGGACGCCGTAACGGGCGAAGGAGGCGGTGTACCGGGCGACGAGGAGGCCCTGGCCGACGCTGGCGGCGGCCTGCTGCCGGGCGAGGTCCTTGGGCCGGCGGGTGAGGCCGAGCGGTGCGAGGCCGGCGGCGATGGCACCGGAGGAGACGAGGACGACCTCCTTCTCGCCACCGCTGCGGACCTTGGCGAGCACGTCGACGAGGGCGTCGACGCGGTCGGCGTCCAGGCCTCCGGAGGCGGTGGTGAGGGAGGAGGAGCCGACCTTGACGACGATCCTGCGGGCCTCCGTCACAGAGCGCCTCGCCTCGCCCGGCTCTCCGGTCATCTGCGTCGTCACCTGTGCCGCCACCTGCGTCGTCCTCACTCGGCTGTCCTCCGCGCCGCGTGTTCCCGGCCGCGACTGCCAGGCAATCTACGCGAGCCGGGAGGGCTGCCGCTCCTCCGTTTCGCTCCCTGGACCGGAGCCGTCGGCGTCCTGTCCCTTGTCCCGGGGGACGAGGATCCGCTGGGAGATGAGGTAGGTGAAGGGGATGGCGACGACCGCCGCGACGAGTGGCGCGATCCTGTCGTCCATTCCGGCCCAGGTGACGAGCGCGTACAGACCGACGCTCTGCACCAGGTAGTTGGTGACGTTGGTGAGCGGGAAGAGGGCGAACTTCTTCCAGGTCGGCCGGGTGCGGTAGGTGAAGTACGTGTTGAGGAAGAAGGAGCCGATCATGCTGAGCACGAAGGCGAGCGAGTACGCGGCGAAGTACGGCATCCACGGGTGGAGCAGCAGGTAACAGCCGAAGAAGGTACCGGTGTTGACGCCGCCGACAAGTCCGAAGCGGAAGATCTCGGCGAGCCGCGCGCGCTTCGCCGAGGGAGCCACGTCCGCCATCAGCGCTCTCCGTCGACGGCCGCGACGTGGACGCGCTCGGCGACGGCGTGCGCGGCGGTACCGCGACCGAAGGAGCGGTGGGTCTCCTTCACGAGGAAGTGCGGGCGGCGCTTGGTCTCGTAGTAGATGCGGCCGATGTACTCACCGATCAGACCCAGCATCACCATCTGCACGCCGCCGAGGCCCACGATGATCGCGACCAGGGTGACGTATCCGGGGGCGGTGACACCGTGGGCGATGGCGGCGACGGCCACCCAGACCACGTAGAGGGCCGCGAAGCCGCTCAGCATCATCCCGAGCCAGAGGGCGATGCGCAGCGGACGGTTGTTGAAGGAGATCAGCCCGTCCATGCCGTAGTTGACCAGGGAGCTGAACTTCCACTTGGTCTCGCCGCCCTCGCGCGCGGCGTTCTGGTAGTCGAACGTGACGGTGTCGAAGCCGATCCAGGAGAACAGGCCCTTGGAGAAGCGGTTGTACTCGGGGAGCGAGAGCAGCGCGTCGACGGCGGGGCGGGAGAGGAGACGGAAGTCGCCGACGCCGTCGGTGAGTTCGACGTCGACCCAGCGGTTGACGGCCCGGTAGTACATACGGCTCAACGCGGAGCGGAGCTTCTTGTCGCCTTCGCGGGTCCGGCGCGCGATGACCTGGTCGTGGCCCTGGTGGTGCAGGTCCAGCATGCGCGCGAGGAGCTCCGGCGGGTGCTGGAGGTCGGCGTCCATGATGACGACGGCGTCACCGGTGGACTTGCGCAGGCCGGCCAGCATGGCGGCCTCCTTGCCGAAGTTTCGGCTGAAGGAGGCATACTGGGTGCGAATCGGGTGCAGTGCCGCTATTTCGCGCAGCTTGCCCAGTGTTCCGTCCGAGCTTCCGTCGTCCACGTAGCAGATCTCGTAGTCGACCGGGAGGGCGTCGAGCACCTGCCGCATCCGTGCGTCGAACAGTTCGACGACGTCCTCTTCGTTGAAGCAGGGGACGACGACGGAAAGTTTGGTCATGGAACGTTCACTCCATCGGGATGAGCGAGGGCGCGCCCTGAGTCGACGACCAGCAGGCCCTTCCTCGAACTGCGGGCTGCGGTCCAAGGCGGGTGAAGGCCGCGGGGGGCATGTCCCGAGCAACCGACTCGGTCGGCATGCCGTCCTTACAATAAAGCATCACGGAAGACCTTGAATCTGCGTGGCATTTCCACATAATCGCCACCTTGAGAGCGGCCGATGGCCAGGGGAGCTACCACCGGTGAGCAGAATCACCACCTCAGAGCACGGCGACGTACCGCTTCGGGAGGACGAAGCGGAGACCATCGCCCCAGGTGGGAACAGGTTCCGGCAGGCACTGAGCGGCGTCGGGCTGCTCGTCGCCGTCGGATCGGGCGCGCTCCTCGCGGTCGGCGCCTTCCTCGGCCTCTACGTACGGCCCACGTCGGACGACTGGTGCGTCCTCTGGAAGGCCCGGGACATGGGCCCGTTCGGGCTGGTCTCGGACTTCTACAACACCCAGAACGGCCGTGTCACCAACGCCTTCCTCAGCGGCGTGATCTACACCGACGACATGGTGGGCCCGAAGCTGCTGCCCGCCTTCCTGGTGGTGGCACTCGGCCTCGCGCTCTTCCTGCTCACCCGCGCCACGCTGCGCGCCCTCGGCCGTCCGCAGCCCCCCGCAGTGTTGCTCGTGGCCGCCGTGGGGCTCCTTGAGGCGCTGCTGTTCTTCGCCGGTACGCGCTCCTACCAGGTGCTGCTGTGGGCCCCGGCCACCATTTCCCACACGCTGCCGAGCGTGATCGGCCTCTGGGCCGTGGTCGTCGCCGTCTTCGCGGCCCGCAGCCCGCGCGCCCGGGTCGTCGGCGTGGTGACGGCGGTCCTCGTCGGCATGGCGATAGGGACGCTCAGCGAGCCGTTCACCATGGTGGCCGGCATCTCCGCGGCCGCCGTCGGCGTCCTCTGCCTGCCCCGCCTGGGCTGGGCGAAGGACTGGTACGCCTCCGTCTGGTGCGCCGCCGCCTGTGCCGGCCTCGCGGGCGGCCTCGCCCTCCTCTACACCTCTCCCGGTGCGCAGTGGCGCCGCGCGCAGGTCCCGAAGGAGCCGCTGACGCTCACGGAGGTGGGCGAGATCGTCGACGACTGGTGGCGCATGTGGCAGACGATCACCGACCAGTGGGCGTACGCGGGAGCACTCGCCGTCGGCGTCCTGCTGGGTCTGGGCCTCGTCTTCGCCGGCCCGTCGCGTGACCGTGCAGCCGCCCCCGCCGGGCGCCGCCCGCGGGGCGTGATGATCGTGGCGGCGCTCCTGCCGCTGCCGCTGCTCGCCCTCGCGAGCCTGGGCGTCGCGTACGGCCTGCGCAGCGGATACGGCATCACCGGCTGGACGTACGCCCGCACCTGGACGAACTTCCTCGTCCCGATGCTGCTCATCCTCTGCGCGTACGGCACGTGGGTCGGCCACCGGCTCGGCCGGCGGCTCGTGGCCCCCCGGCCCGCCGTCCGCGCCGCCCGTACGGTCACGCTGCTCGCGGTGGGCGGGCTCGCCGTGGCGAGCGTGATCGCCCTGGTGCATCCGGTGTACTCGATGACCACCGGCACGGTGGCGCGGAGCGTCGACTGGGACCGGCAGAACACACGGATCCGCGCGGACATCGCGAACGGCGCCACGGAGGTGACGTACCGACCCCTGGAGATCGGCTGGCTCGCGGAGCCCTTCTACACCCGGTCGTACGCGCGTGACTGGGTGTCCCAGTGCGCGGCCCGCTACTACGAGGTGGACCGCCTCAAGCGCCCCTGACGCCCGGCGGACGCTCCCGGCGTCCGGCGGACACCGCACGACGGCCCCTCCCGGCGTGTCGCGTCGGACACATCCGGCCGCCACGCCGAACCCCCTCTCCCCCGCTTCCGGAGGCCGGAAGCGGGGGAGAGGTGTGTTCCCCGTCACTCCGGAGAGGCGGCCGGGGGAGGACATGAGGTACCGTCCCGGCACTCACTGCCCCGTGTGGACGCCGCTGATCAGTCAACGCCCGTACGGGCGACTCCCGGCGCGTGAGAATGGTTGCCCCACGCGCGCGGCCCGCCCATCACGATCAGGACACGGCACATGCAGTAACCGCCGGAAGGCGCGACAAGCCGGGTGGGGAACACCAGGTAGCTTGGGTGTGTCTGGAGGAAAGACAAGTGGATCGAGGTGGAAGTGCCTGACGTCTCCGTGGTCGTCATCGCATACAACGACGCAGAGCGTCTGCCGACGGCCGTACAGTCGGTGCTGGAACAGACCCTGCACAGCGTCGAGGTCGTGATCGTCGACGACTGCAGCAAGGACGACACCTTCGCCGTGGCCCAGGCGCTCGCCGCCCGGAACCCTGACCGCGTCAGAGCGTTCCAGCTGCCGAAGAACAGTGGCGGCTGCGGCGCGCCACGAAACTTCGGCGTCCAGCGGTGCGCCGGCGATTACGTCATGTTCCTCGACAGTGACGACGTGCTCGAGCGCAACGCCTGCCGCAACATGCTGGAGGCCGCCGAGAGCACCGGCTCCGACATCGTCTCCGGCCTCTGCGTCCGTGTGCACCTCGACAGCCGGAACCAGAAGCGGACCTCCTGGTACCCCTGGCTCTACGCGACGACCCGCACCATCGAGTCGATCACCGAGCTGCCGGACCTGCTGACCTTCGACACCCTGTCGACGAACAAGTGCTACCGCCGCGAGTTCCTCCTCGAGTCCGGGCTGGAGTTCCCGGTCGGCATCCACTACGAGGACCTGCTCTTCTCGGCCCAGGCCTACGTCGCCGCGAGCCGGATCACGCTCATCCCGAACACGGTCTACTACTGGAACGTGCAGGAGAGCGCCGCCGCCAAGTCGATCAGCAACAGGCGCCACGAGATCGCCAACTTCGTGCACCGCATGGAGATCCACCGGCGCGTGGACGCCCTGCTGGAGAGCAAGGGCTACGACGAGCTCAAGTACCGCAAGGACATCAAGTTCCTCAAGCACGACCTGGTCCTCCACTTCCGGGACCTGGCGCTGCTCGACGAGGACTACCGGCGCGAGTTCGCCGCGGTCGCCAACGGCTACCTCGCCGAGATAGACCCGCAGGCGTACGACGAGGTGCAGCGCATGCACGCCATCTGCGCGTACCTGCTGAGCAAGGAGGACTGGGACAACCTCCTCCCGGCCACCGACGCGCTGACCAACTCCGGCCGCCTCACCTCCCCGCTCGCCGAGAAGGACGGGCAGGTCTACTGGTGCGCCCAGCACCTGGACACCGAGCAGGGCCGGCAGATCCTGGACGTCACCGCGTCCAACTTCCACTCCAGGCCGCTGACCTCGATCGTCCTGGGCAACCGGCTGACCTCGTACGCCAGTGCCGACGGTGTCGTCACCCTCGCCGGCCGCGTGGTCAACCCGCTGGGCCGGATCAGCCCCGACGCGGAGATCAGCGCGGTGCTCGAGTTCTCGGCCCGCCGGAGCGTCGGCGGCAAGACCGTCCAGGTCCCCGTCACGACGATCCGCCACGCCGGCGACCGCATCGAGTGGGAGGGCCGGGCCGACGTCGCCCGCACCGTCCGTCCGCTCGGCATCATCGACGCCGTCTGGGACGTCCGTCTGATCCTCACGGTCGACGGCCAGCGGCTCAGGACCCGGGTCTCCGTCGGCGGGACGCCCATCGACGAGGCCGACACCCTGCGGATCCGCCCGCGGCTCACCCAGCTGGTCTCCGACCGCTTCGTGCCCGAGGTCACCAAGAAGGGCAACCTGTCGTACGTCCTCGGTGCCGAGGGCAAGGCGGCCGTGCACACCTCGGCGATGATCGAGGGCGCCATGCACGGGCGCGCGGCCGGACTCGCGAAGACCAGCCTGAAGCGCCTGCTGAAGGCGAAGAAGGACCTGCGTTCGGGCGAGACCAAGCTCCGGGTGTACCACGAGTTCTACAGCAAGCTGCCGATCCGCAAGGGTCTGGTCGTCTTCGAGAGCCACCTCGGCAAGCAGTACAGCGACAGCCCCAAGGCGATCTACGAGGAGATGCGCCGCCAGGGCGTCCCCTTCGAGGCCGTCTGGTCGTACGCCGGGGCCAAGCCGACCGGCTTCCCCGAGGACGCCACCCTGGTGCAGCGCTGGAGCTGGCAGTACCTGCGCGCGCTCGCCCAGGCCGAGTTCTGGATCGACAACCAGGGCTTCCCGCTGCGCCTCACCAAGCGCCCGGGGACCACGTACATCCAGACGTGGCACGGCACCGCCCTCAAGCGGATGGGCTTCGACGAGCCCACCACGAAGGCGCGCGGACTGGCCTCGGCGGCCTCGTTCCAGCAGGCCCTGGACCGCTTCGACCACTTCCTGATCCGTGGCGAGCACGACCGGCGCACCCTCGCCCGGGGCTTCCGCCTCCGCGACGAGGTGCTGCTGCCGGTCGGCTACCCGCGCAACGACGACCTCGCCGAGGCGCGCCGCCGGGAGACCGAGACGGGTCACCGGGACCGTGGTCCGCTCGCCGCCGAACTGGGCATCGACCCGGAGAAGAAGGTCCTGCTCTACGCGCCGACCTTCCGTGCCGCTCCCGGTGGCAAGGTGCGCGCCTTCCAGGCGCCCTTCGACGTCGAGGAGTTCGCGGAGCGCTTCGGCGACACCCATCAGCTGCTGATCAGGACGCACTACCTGAACAGCGTGACGCTGCCGCCGTCGGTCCGGGGACGGGTCATCGACGTCTCCGGCCACCACGACATCACCCCGCTGCTCGCTCTCGCGGACGGGCTGATCACCGACTACTCGTCGGTGATGTTCGACTACGGGCTGCTCGACCGCCCGATGATCTTCTTCACGTACGACTACGACGAGTACGCCAAGGAGAACCGCGGCACGTACTTCGACCTGAAGAAGCGCGCTCCGGGTCCCGTCGTGGACACGGCGGAGGAGCTCTTCGGAGTGATCGCCAACTTCAAGGACGAGGCCGACACCAAGTACGCGGCGGCCCGTCAGCGGTTCAACACGGAGTTCAGCGAGTACGACCGGGGCGACGCGGCCCGTCAGATCGTCGCCAAGTTCTTCACCAGGAGCGGGAAGTGACCCAGCAGACCACCGTGTCGGGCCGCGACATCTTCATCGTCTCCAACAGCGTGGACGAGATGGGCGGTGTCACGACCTGGACCCACCAGATGGCCAGGGAGTTCACCGCCCGGGGCAACCGGGTCCACGTCATCGGCATCACCCCGGCACCCGAGGGACGTCGGCACGAGTTCCCCGACGCGCTGCCGTACGACACCACCACGCTGTACGACGGGCATCCGCCGCAGGTCCGCCCGCTGCGCGGACTCAAGGGCAAGCTCAACGCGGCCGAGCGCCGGCGCCACGCGGCGCGCGCCGCCGGCATGCGCGAGCGCGCCGACCGGATGACGGCGCTCTTCGCCGCCGCCGGGCCCGGGGCCGTCGTGATCGTGACCCAGGTCTGGGCCATGGAGTGGGTGGCGCTCGCCGACACGAAGAACCTCGTCGTCATCGGCATGAGCCACGAGTCGTACGCCGCCAGCGCCGGCTCCTCCCGGCTCGGCCGGGTGAAGCGGTACTACAAGGACGTCGACCGGCTCCTCGTGCTCACCCCGGGCGACGCGGACCAGTGGATCCGGGCCGGCATGGACAACGTCGGCCACATGGCCAACGCGCTGCCCTTCATGCCCGACACCCCTGCTCCGCGCACCGAGAAGGTCGTCGCCTGCATCGGTCGCCTCTCGCACGAGAAGGGGGTGGACATGCTGCTCGACAGCTGGGCCGAGATCGCGTCCCACCACCCCGACTGGAAGCTGCGGATCTACGGCGCCGGTGACGAGGAGGACGCGCTGCGGGAGCGGACCACGCTCCTCGGGCTCGACGGGTCCGTGGAGTGGATGGGGCGCACCAACGACGTCCTCGGGGCGCTCTCGCAGGCTTCGGTGTTCGCCCAGGCCTCCCGGGCCGAAGGTTTCCCGATCACCCTGCTGGAGGCGATGGCGGCGGGCGTGCCCTGTGCCGCGTTCGACTGCGCGCCGGGTGTCCGGGAGATCATCCGTGACGGCGAGGACGGTCTGCTGGCCCGCCTGGGCAACACGATGGAGCTCGGCGGTCACATCAACACGCTGATCACCGACAAGGAACTCCGCGACCGCATGGGCGACGCGGCCTTCGAGAACGTGAAGCGGTACGCCGCCGACGAGATCACCGACCGCTGGGAGGCGCTCTTCGCCTTCCTGGAGCGCTGACCGTTCCACTGCGGGCGGGAAGACAGACAGACGGAAGGGCCGGGGAGTCGAACTCCCCGGCCCTTCCGCTGTTTTCGCCCGATCGTGAGGGTCAGACCGCCGCGCCGCGGCGCGCGACCCAGCCGGCCCAGGCCGAGGAGATCATGTCGCGCACGTCGTGACGGGCCTTCCAGCCCAGCTCCGACTCGATGCGGTCGGCGGCGGCGACGACCCGGGCGGGGTCGCCGGGACGGCGCGGGGTGACGAGCGGCTCGGTGGTGTGGCCGGTGATCTCGTTGATCAGCTCGACCATCTCCGTGACGGAGACGCCCTCGCCGCGGCCGATGTTGACCGTCAGGTCGCGCGGCTCGCCGGCCTCGGCCCACTCCGCGAGCTTGCGCGCGGCGACGAGGTGCGCGTCGGCCAGGTCCTCGACGTGGATGTAGTCACGGATGCAGGTGCCGTCGGGCGTCGCGTAGTCGTCGCCGAAGATCCTCGGGGCCTCCCCCGCGTCCAGGCGCTCGAAGACCATCGGGACCAGGTTGAAGACCCCGGTGTCGGCCAGCTCGGGGGTCGCCGCGCCGGCCACGTTGAAGTAGCGCAGGCAGGCCGTGGAGATGCCGTGCGCCGCGCCGGCGGCGCGCACCAGCCACTCGCCGGCCAGCTTGGTCTCGCCGTACGGGCTCAGCGGCAGGCACGGGGTCTTCTCGGTGACGAGGTCGACGTCCGGCATGCCGTAGACGGCGGCGGAGGAGGAGAAGAGGAAGTTGCGCACGCCGGCGGCGGCGATGGCCTCCAGGAGGACCGTGAGACCGATGACGTTCTCGCGGTAGTAGTGCAGCGGCAGCTCGACGGACTCGCCGACCTGCTTCTTCGCGGCGAGGTGCACGACGCCGGTCACGCCGTGCTCGGCGATCGTCCGGTCCAGGACCTCACGGTCGAGCGTGGAGCCGACCACCAGGGGAACACCCGCCGGGATCCGGTCCTCGTACCCCGTGGACAGGTCGTCCAGGACGACGACCCGCTCGCCCGCCAGCGTCATGGCGCGGACCACGTGAGAGCCGATGTATCCGGCGCCACCGGTGATCAGATAAGTCATGGTGCCCCAAACCCTTTCACTGTGAACTGCGGGCAAGCCGACGGAGCCGGGCCCTGACCGCCCGAAAACCATCCCGGGCTCCGGGTGCGATCCGTACCGCCAGCGATCCGTTCGCCGTGGCGTACGGCTGCACCAGAAGTACACCGTACCGGCTGCTCGGAAGCACCGAGCGCCGCTGGGAGCCGTCCCGCGGGCGCAGCGAGGTGGCGAACGTCTCTCCGTTCGCGCATGTCACCGTGACCCCGATGTCCCACAGCTGGACGCCCTCACGGCCGCGGGACCGGCCGCTGCCGGCGAGCCCGGTGAAGCGGACCGGGACGCGGGCGGACCACCCGCCCTCCGCCCCGACGAAGCCGTCCGAGCCGTCGGAACCGTCCGAGCCGTCCGTCGCGGGGACGGCGCGCAGCTCGACGCGTTCCGTGCGCGCCGGCGCGGTGTCGCCGCGTGGCAGGAAGGCGAGTTCGGCCGTACGGGGGCCGGCCTCGGCCAGCCGTCCGTACAGGTCTCTGACCGTGAACAGCAGCTCGCCGCCGCCCCCGGTGCGCAGCCGCGCGTCCACGACGAGCGGCAGCTCGTCCAGCGGCAGCTCGTCGACGCCGTCCAGCCGTGCCTCCGGCAGGTCGTCGGCCCAGAGGGCGGCGGAGCGGTCGCCCGCGTACGGAGGGAGCAGGCGGGCCGGGTTCGCGGCCAGCCGGGACAGCCGGAGCAGATCGCGCGGCTCCTTCGCGGCCAGCAGGAACCGGGCGGCCCAGCGGGCGGGGGCGACCGCGGCGGCGATCTCCGGCTCGGCGAACGCGGCCAGGTACGCCCGGGTCAGCTGCCACCACTCGGCCCGGTGGGCGGCGTCGCGCAGCCGCAGATCCCGTGCGTACATGCGCAGGTCGTGTTCGAGGAACTTGGTGCGGCAGGCCGCCGCGAGTTCGGCGCGACCGGCCCGGACGAAGGTCTCGACGGCCGCGCGGTGGGCGGCGATCCTGGCCTCCCAGTTGGAGACGCCCTCCCGGTCCAGCGAGATCGACAGCTGGGCGGCGGCGCGGCGGACGTGCCAGACGTACACGGTCTCGGGGATCACGGCGACGCGCGGAGCGGCGGCGTACACCCGGGCGGTGAAGAGGAAGTCCTCGTAGACGAAGCGGCCCTCGGGGAAGAGGATGCCGTGCTCGGTGAGGAAGGCCCGGTCGTAGACCTTGTTGACGCAGAGGGTGTCGTGGACCAGGGGGCGGAGCTGGTCGGGGGTCTCCAGGACGGCGGGCTCCCGGTAGAGCGCGGGCTGCCAGCGGACGTCACGGCCTTCGGGCAGCTCACGCCGGACGCAGACGCCCACGGCCATCTCGGTGCCGTTCCGTTCGGCGGCGGAGACCAGGGCCTCGGCGGCGCCGTCCGGCAGGATGTCGTCGCTGTCCAGGAACATGACGTACGGGGCCGTGGCGGCCCTGATGCCGTCGTTGCGGGGGGAGCCGCAGCCGCCGCTGTTCTCCGTGCGGTGCACCACGCGCAGCCGGGGGTGCCGGGCGGCGAGCTCGTCGAGGACGCGGGCCGTGCCGTCCCGGGAACAGTCGTCGACCGCCACGACCTCCGCCACGACGGGCCCCTGGTCGAGCGCGGACCTGATCGCCTCTCCCACCAGCTCCTCGTCGTTGTAGGCGATGACGACGACACTGAGCCGACCGGCGGTCTCGGGCGGGGGCGCTGTACTCACACCAGGATCCTACGGGAGGCCCTCGTGCCACCGGCCGGGACGTACGACGGCCCCCGTACCCCCGGCGACGGGGTACGGGGGCCGCCGCGACGGGCCGGTCCCGCTAGAACGGGTCGAACTCGTCGAACTCGCGCTGCGGGTCGTCGCGCTCCGCCTCGCGGTCGCGGCGGCGCTGGGCGGCCGGACGCGGGGCTTCGAGACGGTGGTCCTCGCCTCGGCGGCCGAGCATCTCGGCGCCGGCCATCATCGTGGGCTCCCAGTCGAAGACGACCGCGTTCTCCAGGGAGCCGATCGCGACGCCGTCGCCGGCGCGGGCTCCGGCCTTCATCAGCTGGTCCTCGACGCCGAGGCGGTTGAGGCGGTCGGCCAGGTAGCCCACGGCCTCGTCGTTGTTGAAGTCGGTCTGGCGGACCCAGCGCTCCGGCTTCTCGCCGCGCACCCGGTACACGTCCTCGGACTCGTCGTACGTGACCGTGAAGCCCGCGTCGTCGACGGCCTTCGGACGGATGACGATACGGGTCGCCTCCTCCTTCGGCTTCGCCGCGCGCGCCTCGCCGACGATGCCGGCGAGGGCGAAGGAGAGCTCCTTGAGGCCGAGGCGGGCCACGGCGGAGGCCTCGAACACCTGGTACCCGCGGGCCTCCAGGTCCGGGCGGATCATGTCCGCGAGGTCCTGGCCGTCGGGGATGTCGACCTTGTTGAGGACGACGATGCGGGGCCGGTCCTCGAGGCCGCCGTACTGCCGCAGCTCCTCCTCGATGATGTCGAGGTCGCTGACCGGGTCGCGGTCCGATTCGAGGGTGGCGGTGTCCAGCACGTGCACCAGGACCGAGCAGCGCTCGACGTGGCGCAGGAACTCCAGGCCCAGGCCACGGCCCTGGCTGGCGCCCGGGATCAGACCCGGCACGTCGGCGATCGTGTAGACGGTCGAGCCGGCCGTGACGACGCCCAGGTTCGGGACGAGGGTGGTGAAGGGGTAGTCCGCGATCTTCGGCTTGGCGGCCGAGAGGACCGAGATGAGCGAGGACTTGCCGGCGCTCGGGTAGCCGACGAGCGCCACGTCGGCGACGGTCTTCAGCTCCAGGACGACGTCCCGGGCCTCGCCGGGCTCGCCGAGGAGCGCGAAGCCGGGGGCCTTGCGGCGCGCGGAGGACAGCGCCGCGTTGCCGAGGCCGCCGCGGCCGCCCTGGCCCGCGACGAAGGTGGTGCCCTGGCCGACGAGGTCGGCGAGCACGTTGCCGTCCTTGTCGAGGACGACGGTGCCGTCGGGCACGTTCAGGACGAGGTCCTGGCCGTCCTTGCCGGAGCGGTTGTCGCCGGCGCCGGGCTGACCGTTGGTCGCCTTGCGGTGCGGCGAGTGGTGGTAGTCGAGGAGCGTGGTGATCGCCTGGTCGACGACCAGGATCACATCGCCGCCACGGCCGCCGTTGCCGCCGTCGGGTCCGCCGAGCGGCTTGAACTTCTCCCGGTGAACGGAGGCGCAGCCGTGGCCTCCGTTACCCGCGGCGACATGCAGCTCGACGCGGTCCACGAAGGTGGTCATGGTTGTGCCTCCATCTGAATACGTGCGGAATGTCTATCTAGTAACACGCGAAAGGCGGACCCGCTTCCCGGCCGGGAAGTGAGGTCCGCCTCCGCAGAATGAACCGATCAGGCGACCGGAACGATGTTCACGACCTTGCGGCCACGGTGGGTGCCGAACTGCACCGAACCGGCCTGCAGCGCGAACAGCGTGTCGTCGCCGCCACGGCCGACGCCCGAGCCCGGGTGGAAGTGGGTGCCACGCTGGCGGATCAGGATCTCACCCGCGTTGACGACCTGACCGCCGAAGCGCTTCACGCCGAGCCGCTGGGCATTCGAGTCGCGCCCGTTCCGGGTGGACGATGCGCCCTTCTTGTGTGCCATGTCTCAGTCCCTCTTACTTCGCAGCCGCGGGGATACCGGTGACCTTGATCGCCGTGTACTGCTGGCGGTGACCCTGGCGACGGCGGTAGCCGGTCTTGTTCTTGTAGCGCAGGATGTCGATCTTGGCGCCCTTGTGGTGGTCCACGATCTCGGCCTGGACCTTGATCCCGGCCAGGACCCACGGGTCGCTGGTCACGGCGTCGCCGTCGACAACGAGCAGGGTCGAGAGCTCGACCGTGTCGCCAACCTTGGCAGTGGGAATCTTGTCAACCTCAACGATGTCGCCGACAGCAACCTTGTGCTGGCGACCACCGCTGCGCACGATGGCGTACACGCGGATCTCTCTCTCACTCGGAATCGAAAACCTCTGAAGCCAGCCGCTCACACGGACCCGAGGGCCCGCGGCGTTCCGGAATCGGACGAGCGGCCTCTCCCGACGAGCGGGAGGGAAGTGCTCAGAGGCGCGACGCGTCGATAGACACGCCGACGGTCTAGGTTACGGGCGGCTGCCTCGGAGGGTCAAATTCGCCCGTTCGGTACGGGCCGCCCCGGTGAGGGGCGGCCCGTACCCACCGGTCAGTCCTGGGCCGGGGCGGCGGTCTTCTCCGCCGCCTTCTTGGCCGGGGCCTTCTTGGTGGTGGTCTTCTTCGCCGCGGTCTTCTTGGTCGCCGCCGTCTTCTTGGTGGCGGCCTTCTTGGCCGTGGTCTTCTTCGCCGCGGTCTTGCGCGCCGCCGTCTTCTTGACGGGGGCGGGCTCGGCCTCGGCGGCCTGCGGAGCCGTCTCGGCGGCCTCGGCCGGAGCCGCGGTCACCACGACGACGGCCGCGTCCTCGGCGCCCGAGGGCGAACCGGCGGGAGCGGTGGCCTTGCGGACCACCCGGCGGCGGGCACGCGGCGGGGCGGCCACGGGGGCCTCCTCGACGACGGGCTCGGCGACCGGCTCCACCACGGCTTCGGCGACCGGCGCCACGACGGGCTCCGGGGCGGCCGCGACGACCGGCTCGACGACGGTCGGCGCGGCGGCCGGCTCCGTGGTCGAGACGACCGGGGAGGTCACCCGGCGGGTGGCACGGCGACGGGCACGCGGGGCCGGGGCGGCGGCCTCCTCGGCCACCGGCTCGGCGACGGCCTCGGCGACCGGGGCCACGACGGGCTCCGGCTCGACGACCGGCTCCGGCGCCGCCACGGGCTCCGGCTTGGGCTCGGCCTTCGGCTTCGCCTCGAACTCGACGGCCTCGGTCTCCACGACGGACCGCGCGGCGGCCGGCGCGGACACCCGGCGGGTCGCCCGGCGGCGGCCACGACCGCGCGTCGCGGCGGCCTCCGCCTCGGCGATGGAGCCGTACAGCTCCTCGTCCGCGGCGATCGGCTCGGGCAGGGCCACCGGAGCGGCCAGCTCGGCGGCGACCTCGGTCTCGGTCTCGGCCTCGTCGTCCGTCTCGGTGGACTCGGTGACCTCGGCGTGCTCGTGCTCGTGGGCGTGCTCGGCGCCGCCGCGGCCGCGCTTCTTCGAGCGCTTGCCGCCGCCACCGCCACCGGCGGTGGTCGGCTGCTCCATGTGCACGATGACGCCGCGGCCGTTGCAGTGGACGCAGGTCTCGGAGAAGGACTCCAGAAGGCCCTGGCCGACCCGCTTACGGGTCATCTGCACCAGGCCCAGCGAGGTGACCTCGGCCACCTGGTGCTTGGTCCGGTCCCGGCCCAGGCACTCCAGCAGACGGCGCAGCACCAGGTCGCGGTTGGACTCCAGGACCATGTCGATGAAGTCGATGACGACGATGCCGCCGAGGTCGCGCAGCCGGAGCTGACGCACGATCTCCTCGGCCGCTTCCAGGTTGTTCCTCGTCACGGTCTCTTCGAGGTTGCCGCCCTGGCCGGTGAACTTGCCGGTGTTGACGTCGACGACGATCATCGCCTCGGTCTTGTCGATCACCAGCGAGCCGCCGCTCGGCAGCCAGACCTTGCGGTCGAGCGCCTTCATGAGCTGCTCGTCGATCCGGTACGTCGCGAAGACGTCGACCTCGCTCGTCCACCTGGACAGGCGGTCGGTCAGGTCCGGGGCGACGTGGTGCACGTAGCCGTGGATGGTCTCCCAGGCCTCGTCACCGCTGACGATGACCTTGGAGAAGTCCTCGTTGAAGATGTCGCGGACGACGCGGACGGTCATGTCCGGCTCGCCGTAGAGCAGCGTCGGCGCGTTGCCGCTCTTCGCCTTCTTCTGGATGTCCTCCCACTGCGCCTGCAGTCGCTCGACGTCGCGGCGCAGCTCGTCCTCGCTCGCGCCCTCGGCGGCGGTGCGCACGATGACGCCCGCGTCCTCGGGGACGATCTTCTTGAGGATGGTCTTGAGGCGGGCGCGCTCGGTGTCCGGGAGCTTGCGGCTGATGCCGGTCATCGAGCCTTCGGGCACGTACACGAGGTAGCGGCCGGGCAGCGAGACCTGGCTGGTCAGACGGGCGCCCTTGTGGCCGATCGGGTCCTTCGTCACCTGGACGAGGACCGACTGGCCGGACTTGAGGGCGGACTCGATGCGGCGCGGGCCGTGGCCCATGCCGAGGGCCTCGAAGTTGACCTCACCGGCGTACAGGACGGCGTTGCGGCCCTTGCCGATGTCGACGAAGGCGGCCTCCATCGACGGCAGGACGTTCTGGACCTTGCCCAGGTAGACGTTGCCGACGTACGAGGTGGCCTGCTCCTTGTTGACGTAGTGCTCGACGAGCACGTTGTCCTCGAGGACGCCGATCTGGGTGCGCTCGCCGCTCTGGCGGACGACCATGACGCGCTCGACGGCCTCGCGGCGGGCCAGGAACTCGGCCTCGGTGATGATCGGGACGCGGCGGCGGCCCTGCTCGCGGCCCTCGCGGCGGCGCTGCTTCTTGGCCTCCAGGCGGGTCGAGCCCTTGATGGACTGGACCTCGTCGGCGCCGGTGCCGGGCTCGGCCTTCTCACGGGCCGGGCGGGGCTCGCGGACCTTGACGACCGTACGGACGCCTTCCTCGTCGGCGCCCTCGGCGTCGGCGGAGGCGTCGCCGCTGCGACGGCGGCGGCGACGACGGCGGCGGGAGCTGCTGGAGCCGCCGGCGAAGGACTCGGCCTCGTCGTGCTCCTCCTCGCCGTCCTCGGACTCCTCGGTCTCGTCGGAGTCGTCGGAGCGCGGCTCCTCGCCCTCCTCGGAGTCCTCGACCTCGGTGAGCTCGCCGCGACGACGGCGACGGCCGCCACGGCGGCGGCGACGGGACGGGCGGTCCTCGTACTCGTCGGTCTCCTCGGCCTCGTCGGCCTCCTCGACGTCGTCGGCGACGGCCTCGACCTCGGGCTCGTCGGCGACGGTGGCCGGGACGGGCTCGACGGCGACGGGCTCGCCACGGCGGCGACGGCGACGGCGGGAGCCCTCGGGGCGCTCGGCCGGCTCGGGGGTCTCCTCGACCTCGGTCTCGGCCTCGGCCTCGACGAGCTCGACCTCCTCGACCGTCTCGTCCTCGTCCGGCTCCACCGGGGCGGCGGCAGCGGCCGCGGCGGCGGTCTCCGGGGTCTGGAACATCGGCTCGGTGAAGACCGGCGCCTGGAAGACGGCGACGGAGGGGCGCGCGGCGCGGCGCGACTCGCGGGCCGGGGCGGGCTCGGAGGTGAACTGCGGGGAGGTCGCGCGGCGGCGGCCGCGGCCACGGGTGGCGGCGGTCTCGGCGGCGGCGACCTCGGCCTCGTCGGCGGTGATCTGCGCGACGGCGGCAGTCGGGAGGGACTCGCCGGTGGCGGGGACCTCGGTGGCGGCGGGGGCCTCGGTGGCCGCCTCGGGCGAGGTGACCTTACGGGTGGCCCGGCGGCGGGCACGCGGCGCGGGCGCGGCGGCCTCCTCCGCGATCTCGGCGGCCGGGGCGGGCGCGGCGGCGACCGCGGGTTCGGCGGCCGGAGCGGCGGCGACCACGGTCTCCGCGGCCTCGGAGGCGACACCCGCCGCACCGGCCGGGGCGGTGGCCTTACGGGTGGCACGGCGGCGGGTACGGGCGGGGGCGGCCTCGGGGGCCTCCTCGACGACCGGCTCGGCCGGCGCGACCGCGGCGGGCTCTTCGGGGGCCTCGGCGGCGACCGGGGAGGTCACCGGCGAGGTGGCCTTACGGGTGGCGCGGCGGCGCGTGCGGGCCGGGGCGGCCTCCTCGACGGCCTCGGGGGCGACGGCCTCGGCGGCGGGGGTCTCCACGACCGGCTCCGGGGTCTCCACGGCGGGTGCCGCGGTCTCCGCGGCCGGTGCGGTGGCCTTCCGGGTGGCCCGGCGGCGGGCACGCGGCGCGGGTGCGGCCTCGGTCTCGGCCGGGGCGGCCTCCACGGCCGCGGTCTCGGTGGCCGGCGCGGCCGCCGTGGTCTCCGCGGTCTCGGGGTTCGCGCCCGTCACCGGCGGACCGGCGGGGCGGGAAGCGGCGCGGCGCCTGCGGCGCGGCGGCAGCTTGTCACCGGGGGCGTTGGTGTCTTCGTTGGACTCGAGCATGCGGGGTTCTCCCGTCACGCTCCCGGGCGCCGCGTCTTGGTCCGGTCCGGCGGCACGGTCGCGCCTGGGGCGCGGTGCCGCCGTCCGGGGCGCGGGCGCCGCACGGGAGCTCTATGTCTGGCTCGCCGGTTCCGTCCGCACTGTGCGGACGGCCTGGCGAAAGTCTCCTGGTCAGTGCGCTGCCCGACCCAGGTGGCTCCCGAGTACCAGGGCGGCGCTACAACGACCGCTCCCTACGCGATGCCGGCACCCGGCGCCGTCGCAGAGGCGGTCTCGGCGGCCGTGGTAGATGCGGCCGTGACTGCCTCGCGGTCGGGCGCGAGCGGGTCGGTCACCGTGCCGGACTCCTCGTCGAAGAGCCCCTGCGCCAGCCTGGTCACCGCAGCGGGGACCGGCGGCGCCAGGTCGGCCACAGCTCGGAGACCGGACAGGACGTCGTCGGGTCGTACGGCAGGTGTCACGTGCCGAACAACCAGCCGCAGTATCGCACAGGCGCTGTCCAGCGGCCTATCACCCTGGGGATCGCCCTGGGGAGCGGCTGCCGTCAGCTCGGTGACCGCGGAGCGCGCGTCGAAGGTGCGGACGCCGTTCTTGGTCTTGCGCTGTACTTCCACGGTCTCGGCCGCGAGAAACGCCTCGACGGCCTTCGCCACGTCCTCGACAGTGACGCCTTCGAGGCGCAGCTCCCAGATGGAGGCGGTGAGCCGGTCGGCGAGGCCCGAGGTCCGGGCCTCGACGGCGTCGGTGATGTCGAGGCCGGCCGGGAGGGACTCGTCGAGCAGGATCCGCAGGGACTCCGGGTCGCGTGCCTCGGTGAGGGCGATCTCCAGGTATTCGGCCTCGGAGCCCGTGCCCGTGGGGGCGGCGTTGGCGTACGACACCTTGGGGTGCGGGGTGAAGCCGGCCGAGTACGCCATGGGCACCTCGGCACGGCGCAGCGCACGCTCGAAAGCGCGCTGGAAGTCACGGTGGCTGGTGAACCGGAGGCGGCCGCGCTTGGTGTAGCGCAGTCGGATGCGCTGCACCGCCGGTGCGGGCGGCGGGCCTTCGGGCTGTCGCTTGCCCAGTGGTTCTTCTCCTCGGTGCGGGGCGGGCGCGGGGGGCGCCGACCACGAGATGTACGGGTGGCCCTGGGGGTCCCGCCCGGTTCACCCCCGCTTTCGCAGGGAGATCTCGGGGGCGGGCGCCGCGCCGGGCACGTTCGTTGTACTACCCAGAGTACGCGCCCGGGCCGCCTCCGGTTCCCCGGACCCGGACGACCGGACTGAGCCGACCAGGGCACGCCAGGCGTCCCGGCGGGCCTCCCGCACGGCGGCGCGGGCCGAGGCGAGGGACTCCCGCACGGCGGCGCGGGTCGAGGCGAGGACCGCCTTCGCGACCAGGCCCGCCTGGACGGCGGCCCGGCGGGCGGGGGTCCAGACGCTGTCGCGGACCCAGTGGCCGACGGGGGTGCAGACGCTCCGCCAGAACCAGGTCACGGGTCGTCCGACCAGGGTCAGGAACGCCCGTCGGAGCGCGCGGCCGACGGCCAGCGACACATATCCGGCGACCCGCCAGCAGACGGCGAGCGCGTCCCGGACCTCGCGGGCGACGGGCACCAGGACCCGGGTCCAGAGCCAGACGAGGGGTCCGGCGATCCCGTACCGGACGACCGGCACGAGCACGAAGCGCCAGAGCCCCACCCAGGGCCACACGAACACGGCCCTGGCCGTCCCCGCCGCGGCGGCGGCGAGGCCGCGGCCCAGCCGGGGGAAGAACCAGCCGAGCCCCTGGCCCACCGGGGTGAGCACATACCGGTCGAACCACAGGACCGGCACGACGACGCCGTACCGGAGCAGCGGGACCAGGACGTACCGGAAGAGCGCGGCGACCGGTACGAACACCGCGTTCTCCAGCAGGAACAGGATCCCGGTGCCGAGCGGTGCGACGACCTGCCGGTACAGCCAGACGGCGGGTACGGCGATCCCGTAGCGGCAGACGGGCACGACCAGATACCTCCAGAGCCCCACCCACGGCCATACGAACAGGGCCCTGGCCAGCCACGCCGCGGCGACCGAGAGACCCCGCCACAGCAGGTCGGCCCCGACGGCGATGCCCCGCCACGCCCCTCCGAGGAACCGGGCGAGCCCCCGGCCGATGCCGCCGAAGAACCACGCCAGCCCGCGGCCGACTCCGGTGAACAACCAAGCAAGGCCCCGGCCGACCCGGGTGAACAGCCACCCGAGGCCTTGCCCCATCCCGGTGAGGACCCGCGCGACGCCCCGCCCCACCGGCGCGAGCGCCGCTCCGTACAGCCACCGGGCCGGTCGGGTCACCGTGTGACGGAACACCCACGCGACGCCTCGCCCCACCCCGGTGAACACCAGGCCGAGTCCCCGGTTCACGCCCGTCAGCGCCCACGCGAGGCCCCGGCCCGTCGGGCGGAGGACCGCGCGGTGGACGAAGCGGGCCGCGGCCGCGAGGGCGTCCCAGGCCATCCGGACCGGGAGGACGACGACCAGGACGACGATCCGCACCGGGATGCGGATCAGC
This sequence comes from Streptomyces sp. NBC_00691, assembly GCF_036226665.1. NCBI lineage: Bacteria > Bacillati > Actinomycetota > Actinomycetes > Kitasatosporales > Streptomycetaceae > Streptomyces > Streptomyces sp. NBC_00691. The sequence continues at coordinate 2,838,860 of NZ_CP109007.1, forward strand.
GCCGGCGGAGGCGGGTTCTCCATGCTCATGCCGAACATGACGCGACGGCCCGGCGAAGGGTTTCCCCTTCTGCCGGGCCGTCGCCGGAGTGTTACCCGAACGGGCCTACTTCACGACCGACAGCGGCAGCAGCTTCTTGCCGGTCGGGCCGATCTGGATGTGGGTGTCCATCTGCGGGCAGACGCCGCAGTCGAAGCACGGGGTCCAGCGGCAGTCCTCGACCTCGGTCTCGTCGAGCGAGTCCTGCCAGTCCTCCCAGAGCCAGTCCTTGTCGAGACCGGAGTCCAGGTGGTCCCAGGGCAGGACCTCCTCGTAGGTGCGCTCGCGGGTCGTGTACCAGGCGACGTCGACGCCCCTCTCCGGCAGCGTCTTCTCGGCGCAGGCCATCCAGCGGTCGTACGAGAAGTGCTCGCGCCAGCCGTCGAAGCGGCCGCCGTCCTCGTACACCGCGCGGATGACCGCGCCGATGCGGCGGTCGCCGCGGGAGAGGAGACCCTCGACGATGCCGGGCTTGCCGTCGTGGTAGCGGAAGCCGATCGAGCGGCCGTACTTCTTGTCGCCGCGGATCTTGTCACGGAGCTTGCGCAGCCGCTCGTCCGTCTCCTCCGCCGACAGCTGCGGGGCCCACTGGAACGGGGTGTGCGGCTTGGGGACGAAGCCACCGATGGAGACGGTGCAGCGGATGTCGTTCTGGCCGGAGACCTTGCGGCCCTCGGCGATCACGTTCATCGCCATGTCGGCGATCTGGAGGACGTCCTCGTCGGTCTCCGTCGGCAGGCCGCACATGAAGTACAGCTTCACCTGGCGCCAGCCGTTGCCGTACGCGGTGGAGACGGTCCGGATGAGGTCCTCCTCCGAGACCATCTTGTTGATGACCTTGCGCATGCGCTCGGAGCCGCCCTCGGGGGCGAAGGTGAGGCCGGAGCGACGCCCGTTCCTGGTCAGCTCGTTGGCCAGGTCCACGTTGAAGGCGTCGACACGGGTGGACGGGAGGGACAGGCCCACCTTGTCCTCCGTGTACCGGTCGGCGAGGCCCTTGGCGATCTCACCGATCTCGGAGTGGTCCGCGGAGGACAGCGAGAGGAGGCCTACCTCCTCGAAGCCCGTCGCCTTGAGGCCCTTCTCGACCATCTCGCCGATGCCGGTGATGCTTCGCTCCCGCACGGGGCGCGTGATCATGCCGGCCTGGCAGAAGCGGCAGCCGCGGGTGCAGCCGCGGAAGATCTCGACGGACATGCGCTCGTGGACGGTCTCCGCGAGCGGCACGAGGGGCTGCTTGGGGTAGGGCCACTCGTCGAGGTCCATGACGGTGTGCTTCGAGACGCGCCACGGCACACCGGACCTGTTGGGCACGACACGGCCGATGCGGCCGTCCGGCAGGTACTCCACGTCGTAGAACCGCGGGATGTACACCGAGCCGGTCCTCGCGAGGCGGAAGAGGACCTCCTCGCGGCCGCCCGGCCGGCCCTCGGCCTTCCAGGCGCGGATGATCTCGGTCATGTCGAGGACGGCCTGCTCGCCGTCGCCGATGATCGCCGCGTCGATGAAGTCCGCGATCGGCTCGGGGTTGAAGGCCGCGTGGCCGCCCGCGAGCACGATCGGGTGGTCGACCGTCCGGTCCTTCGACTCCAGCGGGATGCCGGCCAGGTCGAGGGCGGTGAGCATGTTCGTGTAGCCGAGCTCGGTGGAGAAGCTCAGGCCGAAGACGTCGAACGCGCCGACGGGGCGGTGGCTGTCGACCGTGAACTGCGGGACCTCGTGCTCCCGCATCAGCTCTTCCAGGTCCGGCCAGACGCTGTAGGTGCGCTCGGCGAGGACGCCCTCGCGCTCGTTGAGTACCTCGTAGAGGATCATGACGCCCTGGTTGGGCAGACCGACCTCGTACGCGTCCGGGTACATCAGCGCCCAGCGGACATCGGCGGACTCCCACGGCTTGACCGTGGAGTTCAGCTCTCCACCGACGTACTGAATCGGCTTCTGCACGTGCGGGAGCAGAGCTTCGAGCTGCGGGAAGACAGACTCGGCAGCAGACATCTCGAACCTTCGTGAGCTGGCAGGGGGGCGACTCTCAAGCGTACCCCGGTGCTCAGCGGGCCAAGGACGCCGTGAGTTCCGGGGCCGAGGCCCTGGCCCAGACCCCGGGGAGCGCCCGCTCGGCGGCCGCCGCGGCGGCTTCCTCGTGTCCGTACAGAAGTCCCCAGGTGAAGGCCGATTCGCCGGCCCCGTGGGCCACGATCGCGAGCTCGCGCAGGGCGCCCCGGGCGACGACGGCGTCCTGGTGCTCACCGAGCAGGCTCTGGACGGCCTTCACCCGTTTCGCCAGCCGCTTCGCGGGCTTCCCGAGGGTGGGACGGGAGGCCTCGGCCGCGTAGCGGGCGCGTTTGGCGGCCTTGCGGGCCTCGTGGAGGGCGAGGTCGCGGGCGTCCTGGGGTTCGAGGGAGAGGGCGTGCGCGATCCGTCGGGCGAGGCGTTCGTGGTCCTTGCGGACGGCGTGGGCGAGGACCGTCCGGGCGTCTCCGGCGGCGTCCGCGCGCAGCGGCGGGTCGGCGAGGAGGGCGTCGAGCGCTCCGAGGAGGGCGAGGTGGCGGGCGGAGTCGAGGGCGGCGAGGGCCTGCCGGCGGGCGTTCCTGCCGAGGGCGGCGTCACGGCGGCGCAGCCGGGCCCGGACCGGGCCGAGGATCAGGGTGCGGGGCAGCTCGTCGAGGCGGGCGCGCAGCCGTTCGTCGAGGACCTCCTGGTCGCGGGCGACGCCGAGTTCCCCGGCGAGCCATTTCAGCTCCTCGCCGATCGGGTCGGTGGCCTCCCGGTCGAGGACCTTCCGGTACGTCTTGAAGGCGCTGCGCAGCCGGCGGCAGGCGACGCGCAGCTGGTGGACGGCGTCGGGCAGGTCGCGCCGCACGGCGGGGTCGTAGGTGACGATCGCCTCGACCTGTTCGCGGACGTAGGCCAGGACGGCGGCCCCGGCGGTGCCGGGGGCGGCGGGCGGCTGCGGCGCGGCCGCGGGCGCCTCGGGTTCCACGCCCGTCTCGGCGAGCGCGCGGGACAGTTTCGACGGGGAGTCGGAGGGCCGGATGCCGGCCTTCCTGAGGCGTTTCTCGACGGCGTCGAGGACGGCGGGGTCGGTGTCGTCGGCGAGTTCGACCTCGATCTCGGTCCAGGCGGCCTCTCCCCCGCTCGTGAGGCCCTCGGCGTGGACGGTGTCCACGGAGAGTTCGGCGAGGAGGACGCCGTCGCCGTCGCGGAGGTGGCGGACGTCGCGGGAGGAGCGGAGGCGGACGACGGGGACGACCTCGGTGTCCCGGACGCGGGACCGCAGGAGCCCCGCCAGGGACCGCGGGAGCGTGTCCGAGAGCGGGGCTCTGATCTCGTCGCGGATGCCGGAGGCGACGGGGAACTTGAGGTGCCAGCCGGCGTCCGCGCCTCCGGTGCGGCGGCGCAGGGTGAGCGCGTCGGCGGCGAGCCTCAGATCGGGTGTGTCGTAGTAGACGGCGTCGAGTTCGGTGACGCCCTCGTCGGTGACCGAGGCCACCCCGGCCGCCCGGGTCAGGTCCGGGAGGCCGGTCCGGGAGGTGGCTTCGTACTTCCGCTCGATCTCTCGCTTCGTGTCCGCCATGAATCGAATCTAGACGGGAAGTGAACACGGCGGGAGTACGCCCATCAGCCTGTCCGGAAATCCCGGCGGGCCGGACGTCCTCTAGGCCGTCATGGGCCGCTGGACCCTGATGGACTGGAGGAGTCCGATCGCCACCCACACCGCGAACATCGACGAGCCGCCGTAGGAGACGAACGGCAGGGGCAGGCCGGCGACCGGCATGATGCCGAGGGTCATGCCGATGTTCTCGAAGGACTGGAAGGCGAACCAGGCGATGATGCCGGCGGCGACGATCGTGCCGTAGAGCTCGGTGGTCTCGCGGGCGATCCGGCACGCCCGCCAGAGGATGACGCCGAGCAGCAGCAGGATCAGGCCGGCGCCGACGAAGCCCAGCTCCTCCCCCGCCACCGTGAAGACGAAGTCGGTCTGCTGTTCGGGCACGAACTGGCCGGTGGTCTGGGAGCCCTTGAAGAGTCCGGAGCCGAGGAGGCCGCCGGAGCCGATCGCGATCCGGGCCTGGTTGGTGTTGTAGCCGACGCCGGCCGGGTCGAGGTCGGGGTTGGCGAAGGCCGCGAAGCGGTTGATCTGGTACTCGTCGAGCATGCCGAGCGCGGTGACGAGGACCGCGCCGCCGACGCCGGCGCCGATCAGTCCGAGGACCCACCGGTTGGAGGCGCCGGAGGCGAGCAGCACGCCGAGCACGATGACCGCCATGACCATGACCGAGCCGAGGTCCGGCATCAGCATGACGATGCCCATGGGGAGCGCGGCCAGGGTGAGGGCCTTGGCGACGGTGCGGTGGTCGGGGTGGATCTGGTCGCCGGCGTCGACCTTCGCGGCCAGCAGCATCGCCATCACCAGGATGATCGTGATCTTCACGAACTCACTGGGCTGGAGCGAGAAGCCGCCGCCGACGACGATCCACGCGTGGGCACCGTTGATGGTGGCGCCCAGCGGGGTGAGGACGGCGAGGATCAGCACGATCGAGAGGCCGTAGAGGACCGGGACCGCGCCGCGCAGGGTGCGGTGGCCGAGCCAGATCGTGCCGATCATCAGCGCGACGCCGATGCCGGTGTTGAGCAGGTGGCGGAAGAGGAAGTAGTACGGGTCGCCGTTGTTGAGCTCGGTGCGGCCGCGGGTGGCGGACCAGACGAGCAGCGACCCGATGAAGGAGAGCGCGAGCGCGGAGAGCAGGATCGGCCAGTCGAGCCGGCGGACCACCGAGTCGCGGGCGGCCAGCTTGGCGAGCGTGCCGCGCTCGGGGGCGTACCGGGAGACGGAGAAGCCGTGGGGTGCGGTCATCGGTTCAGTCCCTCCGCCAGGTGGCGGGCGGGCCCGCGAGTTCCTGCTGGTCGGGCTTGTCGGGGTCGGCCTGGCCCGGATCCGCCGGGTCGGCCGGGTCGGTGTCGGCCGGCGGGTTCTGGGGCGCGTCGGGGTCGATCTTCCCGACCTCCGGGTCGTACGGCTTGACCTTCGGGGCGTCGATGGAGCCGTCGGCCTCGATCTTCGGGAGGGTCTTCTGCGGCTGCGGCAGCAGGGCCCGCCTGAGGTCCTGCTTGCCGGCGTCGTCGAGCCCGTAGAGCGCGTCGTAGATGTTGCGGACGGCGGGGCCGGACGCGCCGGATCCCGTACCACCCTGGGCGATCGTCATGACGATCGCGTAGTCCTTGGTGTACGTGGCGAACCAGGAGGTCGTCTGCTTGCCGTAGACCTCCGCGGTACCCGTCTTGGCGTGCATCGGGATCTTGTCCTGCGGCCAGCCGCCGAATCGCCAGGCGGCCGTACCGCGGGTGGCGACTCCCGCGAGGGCCTCCTCTATCAAGGCCTGCGTCTTGGTGTCCATGGGGAGCTTGCCGTGGGCCTTGGGCTTGATCTCGGTGACCTTCTTGCCGTCGGGGCTGATGATCGCCTTGCCGACGGTCGGGTTCCAGAGGGTGCCGCCGTTGGCGATGGCGGCGTAGATGGTGGCCATCTGGATGGGGGTGACGAGGGTGTCGCCCTGCCCGATGGAGTAGTTGACGGAGTCACCGGCGCGCATCAGGTTGCCTTCGAGGCAGTTCTCGTACGAGAGCTGCTGGACGTACGTGCCGCCCTTCTTGCCGATGCGGCACCAGTAGTCCTTGTTGTCCTTCCAGAAGTCCTGCTTCCACTTCCGGTCGGGGACGCGGCCGGTGACCTCGTTGGGGAGGTCGATGCCGGTCTCGGCGCCGAGACCGAACTGGTGGGCCGTCTTGTAGAACCAGTCGTTGGCGTTCTTCTTCGGCTTCATCCCGCCGTCCTTCTGCCACTGCTGGTGGGAGAGGGCGTAGTAGACGGTGTCGCAGGAGACCTCGAGGGCCTGGCCGAGGGTGATGGAGCCGTGGCCCTGGGACTCGAAGTTCTTGAAGACCTGGTTGCCGATGGAGTACGAGGACGGGCAGGGGTAGCGCCCGTTGAAGTCGTAGCCGGCGTTGACCGCGGCGGTCGTCGGGATGACCTTGAAGATCGAGCCGGGCGCCGCCTGGCCCTGGATGGCCCGGTTGAGCAGCGGGAAGTTGGAGCCCTTGCCGGTGAGGGCCGCGTAGTCCTTGGCGGAGATGCCGCCGACCCAGGCGTTGGGGTCGTAGTCGGGCTGCGAGGCCATGGCGACGATCCGGCCGGTCTTGTTCTCCATGACGACGACGGCGCCGGCGTCGGCCTTGTAGTTCTCGCTGGTGTTCTTGTCGTACGTCTTGCGGGCCTCCACCATCGCGTTGTGGAGCTCCCACTCGGCGACCGCCTGGACGCGGGCGTCGATGGAGGTCACGACGTTGGAGCCGGGCACGGCGGGGTCGCTCTTGGCCTGGCCGATGACGCGGCCGAGGTTGTCGACCTCGTAGCGGGTGACGCCGGCCTTGCCGCGCAGTTCCTTGTCGTAGGTGCGCTCCAGGCCTGAGCGGCCGACCTGGTCGGAGCGGAGGAACGGCGAGTCGGTGTCCTTGGCCTTCTCGATCTCCGAGTCGGTGACGGGCGAGAGGTAGCCGAGGACCTGCGAGGTGCGGGACTTGCCGGGGGCCGGGTAGCGGCGTACGGCGGTGGGTTCGGCGGTGATGCCGGGGAAGTCCTCGGCGCGCTCGCGGATCTGGAGGGCCTGCTGGGTGGTGGCCTCGTCCGTGACCGGGATCGGCTGGTAGGGCGAACCGTTCCAGCAGGGCTTCGGGGTCTGGGAGTCGCAGAGCCGGATCTTGTTGATGACCTCGTCGGGCTTCATGTCGAGGACGTCGGCGAGCCGGGTCAGGACGGCCTTGCCGTCGTCCTTCATCTTCATCAGCTCGGTGCGGGACGCGGAGACCACGAGCCGGGTCTCGTTGTCGGCGAGCGGGACGCCGCGGGCGTCCAGGACGGAGCCGCGCACGGCGGGCTGCACGACCTGCTGGACGTGGTTGTTCTTGGCCTCGTCCGTGTACTCCTTGCCGTTGCGGATCTGGAGGTACCAGAGCCGGCCCCCCAGGGTCAGCAGCAGCGAGAAGACGAGGATCTGGATGACGACGAGACGGATCTGGACCCGGGGGGTCCGCCCTGTCTCGGGAATGTTGCTCATACTGCCGGGGCCCCCTCGGTCACAGTCGCTTGACTCCCTTGATGCGTCCGGCCCGTGAGGCCCGGCTATGGGCGGTCTTCATCCGCAGGCCGCCGCGCTGGTTCCCGATCCGCAGGCCGGTGCCGGAGGAGAGCCAGCCGGAGGCGACGTCGGCGCCGTTGCCCCCGCCGGCGTCCGCGAGCGGATCGTTCTCCGCGCGGCGGGCCAGCGCCATGATGAGCGGCACCGTGAAGGGCGCGAGGAGCAGGTCGTACACGGCCGCGGTGAACAGCAGGAACCCCAGGCCGACATGGCGGGCGGCGGTGTCGCCGACGAGGGCGCCCACTCCCGCGTACAGCAGGGTGGAGCCGACGGCGGCCGCGACGACGACGGCCATCGGGCCGGCGGCGGAGGTCAGCCGGCCGTTCTCCGGGCGGGCCAGACCGACGAGGTAGCCGATGACGCAGAGCACGAGGGCGTAGCGGCCGGCGGCGTGGTCGGCGGGCGGGGCCAGGTCGGCGAGCAGGCCGGCGCTGAATCCGATGAGCGAGCCGCTGACCGGCCCGTACACCAGGGCCAGGCCGACCACGGTGAGCAGGACCAGGTCGGGGACGGCGCCGGGGAGCTGGAGGCGGGCGAGCACGGAGACCTGCACGACCAGGGCCACCACGATCAGGGTGGCGGAGAGGAGGATCCGGTTGAACTTCACGGTGTCACGTCCCCCTGGTCCTGGCCCTGCTGCTGGTTCTGGCCCTGCTGGTTCCGCTGTCCGTCGGCGGCCTGCCGCCCGTCCGGTGGCGTCGGTGTCACGGTGACCGTGACGGTCGGCGCGGGCTTGGGCTTCTGCGGCAGGACCATGTCGCGCGGGTCGGCGCGGGGGGCCTGGACGACGACGCCGACGATGTCGAGCTTGGTGAAGCCGACGTACGGGCGGACGTAGATGTTGCGGGTCAGTCCGCCGCCCGCGGGGTCGACGCGGACGACCTCGCCGACCGGGACGCCCGGCACGAAGGGCTTGTCGGCGCGCGAGCCGAAGGTGACGAGCCGGTCGCCGGGCTTCACCTTGGCCTTGCCGTTGAGGAGCTGCACGAGCAGCGGGCGGTCGCCCTGGCCGGTGGCGAAGCCGAGCTCGTCGGACTTCTCCATGCGCGTACCGACGGTGAAGTCGGGATCGTTGGCGAGCAGGACCGTGGAGGTCGAGGGGCCGACGGTGGTGATGCGGCCGACGAGCCCGGAGCCGTTCAGCACGGTCATGTCCCGCTTGATGCCGTCGCGCGCGCCCACGTCGAGGGTGACGGTCCAGGAGAAGCCCTGGGCCGCTCCTATGGCGATGACCTGCGCGCCCTTGATGCCGTACTGCCCGGCTCCGGCGGTCTTCAGGATGGAGTCGAGCTCGCGCAGCCGGTTGCGGTTGCGGTCGTCGCTGCCGAGCTCCGCCTTGAGCTCGGCGTTCTCCTTCTCCAGGGCGGCGATCCGGGTGTGGCGCTCGCCGGAGTCCCGGACCGCGCCTATGGCGTTGCCGATGGGATCGACGGCGGCCGCCACACCGTTCTCGACCGGCCCGAAGACCGCCGCTGCGGCCTGCCGGGCACCGTCGACGGGTGACTCCTGACCGCCGCGGATGTCCACCGTGATCAGTGCGAACGCGATGGCGATCAGCAGCACCAGGAGCAGCCGGCTCTCTCGTGTGTCCCTCACGTGCGGCGGCCGTGCCTTTCCTCGTGGTTCGGTTGTTCGACTGTGCGGTCGTACGGCCGTGCGATGGTGCCCGCGTGGGCCGTACGGGTGGTGCTAGCGGCGCGGCTGGGCGTCCAGGACCTGCTGGAGGGCCTCGAACTCCTCCACGCACTTTCCGGAGCCGAGCGCCACCGAGTCCAGCGGGTCCTCGGCGATGTGGATCGGCATTCCGGTCTCGCGGCGGAGGCGCTCGTCGAGGCCGCGGAGCAGGGCGCCGCCACCCGTGAGAACGATGCCGCGGTCCATCACGTCACCGGAGAGCTCCGGCGGGCACTTGTCGAGGGTGGTCTTCACCGCGTCGACGATGGCGTTCACCGGCTCCTCGATGGCCTTGCGGACCTCGGCGGCCGAGATGACCACGGTCTTGGGCAGACCGGAGACGAGGTCGCGGCCGCGGATCTCGGTGTGCTCGTCCTTGTCGAGGTCGTACGCGGAGCCGATGGTGATCTTGATCTGCTCGGCGGTGCGCTCACCGAGGAGGAGCGAGTACTCCTTCTTGATGTGCTGGATGATCGCGTTGTCCAGCTCGTCGCCGGCGACCCGGATCGACTGTGCCGTGACGATTCCGCCGAGGGAGATGACGGCGACCTCGGTGGTGCCGCCGCCGATGTCCACGACCATGTTGCCGGTGGCCTCGTGGACCGGGAGGCCCGAGCCGATGGCCGCCGCCATCGGCTCCTCGATGATGTGCACCTGGCGGGCACCGGCCTGCGTCGAGGCCTCGATGACGGCGCGGCGCTCCACTCCCGTGATGCCGGAGGGCACGCAGACGACCACCCGGGGGCGGGCCAGGTAGCGGCGCTTGTGGATCTTGAGGATGAAGTAGCGGAGCATCCGCTCGGTGATCTCGAAGTCGGCGATCACGCCGTCCTTCAGGGGCCGGACGGCGACGATGTTGCCGGGGGTCCGGCCGATCATCTTCTTCGCCTCGGCGCCCACGGCGAGGATGCCACCGGTGTTGGTGTTGATCGCGACGACGGACGGCTCGTTGAGGACGATGCCACGCCCCCTGACGTACACCAGCGTGTTGGCAGTCCCGAGGTCGATAGCCATGTCACGGCCGATGAACGACATTGAGTTCCCCTTGTTTCCCATGAGGATGCTTCGGGCCTTCCCCAGCGAGCGTTGACGGCTTCTCAGGCAGGCGAAACGGTGGCTGAAATGGGTGGCTGAAGGTGGTGCGGCGTGGAGTTTTCCATCGTAGTGCCGCCCGCCCGGATACCGCGCGGTGGTCCACCTCTGTACAGGTGACGGTAGGACGCGGCGATCCGTTCCCGGGATCGGCGTTCATATGCCTGGGGGCGACCGAATTCCTTCGGTCGCCCCACAGGCTGCTGCGTTCGGCTGACGCCGAGTCAGCGGAATCGGGTCGGCTCAGACCAGACCGGGGAAGAAGATCTTCAGCTCGCGCAGGGCCGACTCCTCCGAGTCGGAGGCGTGGATCAGGTTCTCCCGGACGATGGTGCCGAAGTCGCCGCGGATCGAACCGGGCGCGGCGGCGATCGGGTCGGTCGGACCGGCCAGCTGGCGGACGCCCTCGATGACCCGCTCACCCTCGACGACGAGCGCGACGACGGGGCCGGAGGCCATGAAGCCCATCAGCGGCTCGTAGAAGGGCTTGCCCTTGTGCTCGCCGTAGTGCTGCTCCAGGGTCTCCTGGTCCAGCTCGCGCAGCTCCAGGGCCGCCAGGGTCCAGCCGGCCTTGCGCTCGATGCGGCCGATGATCTCGCCGACCAGGCCACGGCGGACGGCGTCGGGCTTGAGCAGGACGAGCGTGCGCTGGCTCACGGGGGAACTCCTTCGGAAAAGCGTGTGCGGGACCTCCGAGGCTACAGGCCCCGCGCGCCCCTCGATTACGCAGCGTCAGGCCCTGCCGAGGCCCCTGCGGCCTGGGCCTCGGCCCACCGTGCCTTGATGTCGTCGATCCGTCGCCCATAGTGAACGGAGGCCCACCACAGACCGGCGAAAACCGCCCCGAGGAAGAACATCGTCGGCACGACGAAGCCGCTGAGGATCAGGCCGATCTGCAGGGCCCAGCCGAGCTGCACACCGCCGGGGCGGGTGACCATCCCACAGAGCAGCACCGAGATGACCATCGCGACACCGCAGACCCACCAGACGGTGGACATGGCGAGACTGTCGTCCTTCATCGCGACGAGACCGGCGAAGCCGATCACGAAGAACTCGCCGATGAGCGTCGAGGAACAGAGCGTACGCATCGGGTTCAGCCCCTTCGCAGCAGCAGCCGGGCGTCCCCGACCGTGAAGATCGAACCGGTCACGAGGACACCCGCGCCGCCGTACTCGGCCTCTTCCTCCGCGAGGGTGACGGCCGCCTCCAGGGCGTCGGGCAGCCGCGGCTCCACGACGACCCGGTCCTCGCCGAAGACCTCGACCGCGATGGCGGCGAGCGCGTCCACGTCCGTGGCCCGGGGATGGGAGTTCGCCGTGACGACGACCTCGGCGAAGATCGGCTCGAAGGCCTCCAGGAGGCCCTTGGCGTCCTTGTCTCCGCTCGTGGAGACGACGCCGACGAGCCGCGAGAAGCCGAAGGCCTCGGCCACGCCCTCCGCCGTCGCCCGCGCGCCGTGCGGGTTGTGCGCGGCGTCCAGGATGACCGTCGGGGACGAGCGGACGATCTCCAGACGGCCGGGCGAGGCCACCTGGGCGAAGGCCTGCCGGACCGTGTCGAGGTCCAGGGTCCGCGCGTGCTCCGAGCCGATGCCGAAGAAGGCCTCGACCGCCGCCAGTGCCACCGCCGCGTTGTGCGCCTGGTAGGCGCCGTGCAGCGGCAGGAAGATGTTGTCGTACTCGCCGCCCAGGCCGCGCAGGGTGAGGAGCTGCCCGCCGACCGCGACCTCGCGGGCGACGATGCCGAACTCCATGCCCTCACGGGCCACCGTGGCGTCCGCCTCGACGGCCTTCTTCAGCAGGACCTGCGCCGCGTCCACCGGCTGCTGGGCCAGGATCACGGTCGCGCCCTGCTTGATGATCCCGGACTTCTCACCGGCGATCTCGGCGGTCGTCCCGCCGAGCCGGTCGGTGTGGTCCAGGTCGATGGGGGTGACGACGGCGACGGAGCCGTCGATGACGTTCGTCGCGTCCCAGGTGCCGCCCATGCCGACCTCGACGACGGCCACGTCGACCGGGGCGTCGGCGAAGGCCGCGTACGCCATTCCGGTGAGGACCTCGAAGAAGGAGAGCCGGAACTCCTCACGGGAGTCGACCAGCTCCACGTACGGCTTGATGTCCTGGTACGTCTCGACGAACCGCTCGGCGGAGATCGGGGCGCCGTCCAGGCTGATGCGCTCGGTGATGGTCTGCACGTGCGGCGACGTGTACCGCCCGGTGCGCAGCTCGAAGGCGCCGAGCAGGGCCTCGATCATGCGGGCCGTCGACGTCTTGCCGTTGGTGCCGGTGATGTGGATCGAGGGGTACGCGCGCTGCGGCTCGCCGAGGACGTCCATCAGGGCCGCGATCCGGGTGACCGAGGGCTCCAGCTTGGTCTCGCCCCAGCGGGTGGACAGCTCGGTCTCGACCTCGCGGAGCGCCTTGTCGAGCTCCGGGTCCTCCGGGCGGCCCGGCACCGGGTCGCCCTGGGGCCGGCCGCCCTGGGTGCGCAGGGTGCGGCTGCCGGCCTCGATCACCGCCAGGTCGGGGTCGCGCTGGGTCTCGGTGTCGACGATGTCGTCGAACTGGTCGTCGCTCTGGTCGCTCGGCTCACTCACGGGGCCAGTCTACGGACGGGTTCCGACACCACGAGCGACAGGACCATGGACCCGGCCCTTTCGGGACTTTCGGTCCGCCGTCCGCCGTACCGGCCGGGCAAACTTGGCGATCATGGACATAGGGATCGACCTCGGCACGGCCAACACGCTCCTCTACGCACGGGGCGAGGGCATCGTGCTCGACGAACCGTCCGTGGTGGCGGTGCGGGAGGACTCACGGCAGGCGCTCGCGGTCGGTGCGGAGGCGAAGGAGACCATCGGGCGGACACCGGGTTCGATCACCGCGATCCGGCCCTTGCGGGACGGTGTGATCAGCGACTACGAGGCGGCCGAGGAGATGATCCGGCACTTCGTGCGCAAGGCCGTTCCGGGCCGCCGCCGGCCCCGCACCCGCATGGTGGTCTGTGTGCCGAGCGGGTGCACCCAGGTCGAGCGGAGGGCGATCGTGCACGCCTCGCTGTCGGCGGGGGCTCGGGCGGTCCATCTGATCGAGGAGCCGATGGCGGCGGCGATCGGAGCCGGACTGCCGGTCTCCGACCCGCGCGGCTCGATGGTCGTCGACATCGGCGGCGGTACGACGGAGGTGGCCGTGATCTCGCTCGGCGGGATCGTCACGGCCCGGTCGCTGCGGGTGGGCGGCGACCGGCTCGACGGTGCCGTCACCGAATTCGTCCGCAAGGAGCACTCGCTGCTGATCGGCGAGCGGACCGCCGAGGACGTCAAGGTCGCCATCGGCTCGGCCTGGCCGGTGCCGGGCGAGGAGGAACGGGAGGGGCGGACGTTCACCGTGCGCGGCCGGGAGCGGGTCGGCGGACTGCCCCGGACGGTGGAGCTGACCGTGCCCGAGGTGCGGGCGGCGCTCGACGAGCCGGTCGAGGCGATCATCTCGGCTGTGCGGGTCACCCTGGAGGAGTGCCCGCCTGAGCTCTCCGGCGACGTCATGGAGCACGGCATCGTGCTGACCGGCGGCGGGGCGCTGCTGCCGGGCCTGGACCTGCGGATGGCCTCGGCGACGGGCATCCCGGTCTTCGTCGCGGACCGTCCGCTGGAATGCGTGGTGCTGGGGTCGGGGCGGTGCGTGGACGACTTCGACGGGCTGCAGCGGGTGCTGGGGAAGGCGGAGACGGTCCGCTGAGCACGGGGGCGGGCGGGGCGGGCGGCGGGCCTCGGTGCGTCAGCCCGGGGCCTCGGCGCGTCAGCCCGGCGGGCGGCGGGCCTCGGTGCGTCAGCGGGTGGTGAGGCCTGTCGGGAGGAGGGCCGTCACCGCGTATCCGCCGCCCTGTCGGCGGGCCTTCAGGGTGCCGCCCATGCTGGTGACCCGCTCCTCCATCGAGAAGAGCCCCGTGCCGGTGGAGACCGGGGCCGGGTCCGGCGGGGTCCTCGGCAGCGGGTTGCGGACCTCGATGCGCAGATCGGGGCCCTCCACCGTGATCGCGACCGTCACGGGCAGCCCGGGGGCGTGCTTCGCCGCGTTCGTCAGGCACTCCCGTACGACCCGGTGGACGGCCGCCTGCCGCAGCGGCGAGAGGGCCTTGGCCTCCGCGGCCACGGTCAGCTCGACGGCGCTGCCCATCCGCTCGCTCTCCCGGGCGAGTTCGGCGAGCCCTTCGAGGCCGGGGGTGGCGGCGTCCCGGTCGGCGCGGCGCACGATCGTCTCGTTGAGCATGAGGTGGGCGCGCCGGGCGGTGTCCGCGAGCTCCTCGAAGTCCTTCCGGTGGGCCTCTCCCCTGGCCCGTACGGCGAGGACCTCGGCCCGCACCGCGAGCACGGTCAGCTCACGGCCGACCAGGTCGTGGACGTCCCGGCCGACGGAGATCCGCTCCTCCTGGACCGCCTGCCGGGCGGCCGCCTCGCGCCGCTGGGCCTCCAGAGCCCGGACCAGGTCCTGCCGGTACGCGGCGATGCCGACGCCCGCGGCGAGGACCCCGATCGGGACCACCAGGCTCAGGAAGTCGCTGAGGGTGTCGCCGTGCCGGGCCGGCCAGCCGGGCGTCAGGAAGAGGCCGTAGGCGACGGCGACGTACAGCAGGGTGGCGAGGACGGCGGCGCGCCGGCCCCGGTACCGGCCGATCGAGTACAGCGCGAACTGGATCATGGTCAGTTCGTGCAGCCAGCGCATCAGCCCCAGCGCCACCAGGTACGGCACCCAGGGCAGCCGGCGGCGGAGCACCAGGGTGGCGGCGCCGGCCGCGAGGACCAGGGTGGCGGTGACGCCGGTCAGGGAGTTGTCGGCGCGGGCGAGCCCCGGCACGTCCAGGCACATGAGGCCGAAGGCGCTGAGCGCGGCGACGACGTCGAGGGCGCGGGACGAGACCGCACACCGGTCCACGCGTCGGCGGAGCGCGGGGACGGTGGGGAGGCGGAGCATGCCTTCCATCATCCAAGGTCTTTCGTCCCGACGACGTGGACCTGAAGTCCCGTCTGATGTGAGATCGGGCACTTCGTCCCTTTTCCTGTCTGTGGGGACGGCGGGCGTGGGCCCGGTGGCCACAGGGCCCCGAGGCGTACGGGACGGCGCATGACGAAGGGGCCCGGAACCGTGTCACGGTTCCGGGCCCCTTCGTCATGCCGTGCTAGGCCTGCGGCAGGCTCGCCAGCTGGGCCTCGATGCGGGCGATGTCCTCGTCCGCCTTGGCGAGGCGGCCGCGGATCTTGTCGACCACGTTGTCCGGGGCCTTGGCGAGGAACGCCTCGTTGCCGAGCTTCCCGTTCGCCTGGGCCTTCTCCTTCTCGGCGGCCGCGAGGTCCTTCGCGAGACGCTTGCGCTCGGCGGCCACGTCGATCGTGCCCGACAGGTCGAGCGCGACCGTGGCGCCGGCGACCGGCAGGGAGGCGGTGGCGGCGAAGCCCTCGCCCTCCGGCTGGAGGCGCAGGATCTGGCGGATGGCGGCCTCGTGCGCGACGAGCGCGGTGCCGTCGACGGTGAGGCGGGCCGGCACCTTCTGGGCGTCCTGGAGGCCCTGCTCCTTGCGGAAGCGGCGGACCTCGGTGACGACCCGCTGGACGAGCTCGATCTCCTGCTCGGCGGCCTTGTCGCGGAAGCCGCTGTCCTTCGGCCAGTCGGCGATCACCAGGGACTCACCGCCGGTGAGGGTGGTCCACAGGGTGTCGGTGACGAAGGGGACGATCGGGTGCAGCAGCCGCAGCATGACGTCCAGGACCTCGCCGAGGACCCGTCCGGAGACCTTGGCGCCCTCGCCGCCGGCGAAGAACGTGGTCTTCGACAGCTCGACGTACCAGGCGAAGACCTCGTCCCACGCGAAGTGGTAGAGGGTGTCGGCGAGCTTCGCGAACTGGTAGTCCTCGTAGTACGCGTCGGCCTGCGCGACGGTCTCGTTGAGCCGGGACAGGATCCAGCGGTCGGTCGCCGACATGGCGGACGGGTCCGGCAGCGGGCCCTCGATCGTGGCGCCGTTCATCATCGCGAAACGGGTCGCGTTCCAGATCTTGTTGGCGAAGTTCCGGGACGCCTGGACCCAGTCCTCGCCGATCGGGACGTCGACGCCCGGGTTGGCGCCCTTGGCCAGGGTGAAACGCAGGGCGTCGGAGCCGTACTTGTCCATCCAGTCCAGCGGGTTGACCGTGTTCCCGAAGGACTTCGACATCTTCTTGCCGAACTCGTCACGGACCATTCCGTGGAACGCGATGGTGCGGAACGGCGGCTGGCCGTCCATCGCGTACAGACCGAACATCATCATCCGGGCGACCCAGAAGAACATCAGGTCGTAGCCGGTGACCAGGACGGAGTTCGGATAGAACTTGTCCAGGTCCGGGGTCTTCTCCGGCCAGCCGAGCGTGGAGAACGGCCACAGGCCGGACGAGAACCACGTGTCGAGGACGTCGGTGTCCTGCGTCCAGCCCTCGCCCGTGGGCGGCTCCTCGTCGGGACCGACGCAGACCAGCTCGCCGTCGGGACCGTGCCAGACGGGGATGCGGTGGCCCCACCACAGCTGGCGCGAGATGCACCAGTCGTTGAGGTTGTCGACCCAGTCGAAGTACCGCTGCGACATGTCGGCCGGGTGGATGTCGACCCGGCCGTCACGGACCGCGTCACCCGCGGCCTTGGCGAGGGTCTCGACCTTGACCCACCACTGCAGCGACAGACGCGGCTCCAGCGTCGTCTTGCAGCGCGAGCAGTGGCCGACGGAGTGGACGTACGGGCGCTTCTCCGCCACGATCCGGCCTTCGGCCCTCAGGGCGGCGACGATCGCGGAGCGCGCCTCGAAGCGGTCCAGGCCCTGGAAGGGGCCGTGGACGGTGATGACACCGCGCTCGTCGAGGACCTCGATGGACTCGAGGTCGTGGCGCTGGCCGATGGCGAAGTCGTTCGGGTCGTGCGCCGGGGTCACCTTGACGGCGCCGGTGCCGAACTCCGGGTCGACGTGCGTGTCGGCGACGACCGGGATGGTCCGGTCCGTCAACGGCAGCTTGATCTGCTTGCCGATCAGATGGGCGTAGCGCTCGTCGTCGGGGTGGACGGCGACGGCGGTGTCACCGAGCATCGTCTCCGCGCGGGTCGTCGCGACGACGATGGTGTCGTCGCCCTCGCCGTACTTCATGGAGACGAGCTCGCCGTCGTCGTCCTGGTAGTCGACCTCGATGTCGGAGATGGCCGTCAGACAGCGCGGGCACCAGTTGATGATGCGCTCGGCGCGGTAGATCAGGCCGTCGTCGAACATCTTCTTGAAGACGGTCTGGACGGCGCGGGAGAGACCCTCGTCCATGGTGAAGCGGTCCCGGCTCCACGCCAGGCCCTCGCCGAGGCGCCGCATCTGGCCGGCGATCTGCCCGCCGGACTCGGCCTTCCACTCCCAGACGCGCTCGACGAAGGCCTCGCGGCCCAGGTCGTGGCGGGACTTGCCCTCCTTGGCGAGCTCGCGCTCGACGACGTTCTGGGTGGCGATGCCGGCGTGGTCCATGCCGGGCTGCCACAGCGTCTCGAAGCCCTGCATGCGCTTGCGGCGGGTGAGGGCGTCGATCAGCGTGTGCTCGAAGGCGTGGCCCAGGTGGAGCGAGCCCGTGACGTTCGGCGGCGGGATGACGATCGTGTACGCGGGCTTCTCGCTCTTCGCGTCCGCCTCGAAGTAGCCGCGCTCTACCCAGCGCTCGTACAGCGGCCCCTCTACCTCGGCCGGCGCGTACGTGGTCGGCAGTTCGGTGGTGGGCGCTGTCTGCTGCTGAGTGTTCTCGGTCACGGGCCCAGTTTAGGGGTGTCCTCGCCCTGTCCCGAAACGCTTTGGTTCGGTAACGGTGTGGGCCCCGCCGCACTTCCGCGCCGGCGGTTCCGCCAGGATGTTCGGTAGGCATAAACATCCTGTGAGGGGAACCTGTCGATGAGCTACAACCAGCCGGGCCCGTACGGCCAGCAGCCGCAGCAGCCCGGGCCCTACGGCCAGCAGCCGGGCCCGTACGGGCAGCAGCCGCAGCAGCCGGGACCGTACGGCGCGCAGCCCGGTTACGGCTACCCCCAGCAGGCCCCGCAGGGCGTTCCGCCGCAGCAGCCGCCGTACGGCTACCCGCAGCAGCCCCAGCAGCCCGGCCCCTACGGCCAGCAGCCCCCGTACGGCGCCCCCCAGGGCCCCGGCGGCTACGTCCCCCACCCCCCGGCCCCGAAGAAGTCGAAGACGGGCTGGATCATCGGCGCCGTCGCGGTGGTGGCGGCGATCGGCGTGGGCGCGTACTTCGTCCTGGGCGGGGGCGGCGGCGCCTCGGTCGCGGACGACGGCCCGCACAAGCTGACGACGCCGGAGACGGTGCTGGGCGAGTACAAGAAGTCCGCCGGCAAGGGCTCCCAGAGCGACGACGACGACTTCGTCAAGGACGCCGAGAAGTTCGGCATGAAGAACCCGCAGCGCGTCTCCGCTTCGTGGGAGGTCAAGAACGACGCCAACCCGCTGGGCGCCAAGCTCCTGCAGTTCGGCGGCGCGTACGGCCAGATCGACGACCCGGAGAAGACCCTCGACGCCATCTTCGCGAACATGCGGGCCGAGGCCGCGAAGGAGAAGGACGGCAAGACCCAGCTGGTCGGCGACCCGAAGGAGTTCACGCCCGAGGGGCTCGACGGAGCGCTCCTGAAGTGCCAGGAGATCAAGCAGAAGACGGACACCGGAGCCGAGACCGGCGGGCTCGGCCCCAAGGAGATCGTCATCCCGGTCTGCATCTGGAGCGACCACAGCACGCTGGGGTACGTCATGCCCATGAACCTCGCCGATCTGATGGCCGGCAAGAGCACCTCGACCGAGGACGCCGCCGCCACCTCCGCCAAGCTCCGCAAGGAGATCCGCGTCAAGCTCTGACCGGTTCGCCGCACATGACGAAGGGGGTCCCGCCTCGGGCGGGACCCCCTTCGGTCGTTCTCGGCGTCAGGCCGACTTCTCGTGCCTGCCGTCGTTCTTCACGATCCGTGGGACCAGCGTCGGGTTCACGTTGTTGCGGACGACGTCCGCCGTGATGACCACCCGGGCCACGTCCTTGCGGGACGGGACCTCGTACATCACCGACTGGAGGACCTCCTCCATGATCGCCCGCAGGCCTCGCGCGCCGGTGCCGCGGAGGATCGCCTGGTCGGCGATGGCCTCCAGGGCCGGGCGGTCGAAGTCCAGCTCCACGCCGTCGAGTTCGAAGAGGCGCTGGTACTGCTTCACCAGGGCGTTCCGCGGCTCCACCAGGATCTGGAGGAGCGCCTCGCGGTCCAGGTTGTGGACGGAGGTGAGGACGGGGAGGCGGCCGATGAACTCGGGGATCATCCCGAACTTCACCAGGTCCTCCGGCATGACCTCCTGGAACTGGTCGCTCGCCTCGATCTCGCGCTTGGAGCGGATGGTCGCCCCGAAGCCGATGCCCTTGGCGCCCGCCCGCGACTCGATGATCTTCTCCAGGCCGGCAAAGGCGCCGCCCACGATGAAGAGCACGTTCGTCGTGTCGATCTGGATGAACTCCTGGTGGGGGTGCTTTCGGCCGCCTTGCGGGGGAACCGAGGCCGTCGTCCCTTCCAGGATCTTCAGAAGGGCCTGCTGCACGCCCTCGCCGGAGACATCGCGGGTGATCGACGGGTTTTCGCTCTTACGGGCGACCTTGTCGATCTCGTCGATGTAGATGATCCCGGTCTCGGCCTTCTTGACGTCGTAGTCGGCCGCCTGGATCAGCTTGAGCAGGATGTTCTCGACGTCCTCGCCGACATAGCCGGCCTCCGTCAGCGCCGTCGCGTCGGCGATGGCGAACGGAACGTTGAGCATGCGCGCCAGCGTCTGGGCCAGGAGCGTCTTGCCGGAGCCCGTGGGGCCCAGCAGCAGAATGTTGGACTTCGCCAGCTCGATGGCGTCGTCCCGACCCGCGCCGCCGCCGTTCTCGCCGGCCTGGACGCGCTTGTAGTGGTTGTACACCGCGACCGAGAGGGCCTTCTTCGCGGGCTCCTGCCCGACGACGTACCCCTCGAGGAACTCGTAGATCTCGCGGGGCTTGGGGAGTTCCTCCCAGCGCACCTCGCTCGTCTCCGCGAGTTCTTCCTCGATGATCTCGTTGCAGAGGTCGATGCACTCGTCGCAGATGTACACACCGGGTCCCGCGATGAGCTTCTTCACCTGCTTCTGGCTCTTTCCGCAGAACGAGCACTTGAGCAGGTCGCCGCCATCACCGATGCGTGCCACGAGGTGCTTCCCCTTCGCCTGGGAGCGCTTGGTTCAGCGACTCCTGGTGCCTCATATTCGACGGTACCTTGCCGGGCCCCCCGTTCGGGCCCCCCTTGGCACGGTTCACATGGTCGGGATTCGGCCACGCGTACCGTGCCACGGGAAGGTCGGGCGTCAGTGTGCCGCGGCTGCCGTGCTCTTACGGGTCGAGACGATCTGGTCCACGAGGCCGTACGCCAGGGCGTCCTCGGCCGTGAGGATCTTGTCACGCTCGATGTCGTCGCGGATCTTCTCGATCGGCGTCGAGGAGTGCTTGGCCAGCATCTCCTCGAGCTGGGTGCGCATGCGCAGGATCTCGCGGGCGGCGATCTCCAGGTCGGAGAGCTGCTCACGGCCGGTGCCGCCGGACGGCTGGTGGATCAGCACGCGGGCGTTCGGCAGGGCCATCCGCTTGCCGGGGGTGCCGGCCGCGAGCAGCACGGCCGCGGCGGAGGCCGCCTGGCCCATGCAGACCGTCTGGATGTCCGGCTTCACGAACTGCATCGTGTCGTAGATCGCCGTCAGCGCGGTGAAGGAGCCACCGGGGCTGTTGATGTAGATGGAGATGTCGCGGTCCGGGTCCATCGACTCCAGGCACAGGAGCTGCGCCATGACGTCGTTGGCCGAGGCGTCGTCGATCTGCACGCCGAGGAAGATCACGCGCTCTTCGAAGAGCTTGGCGTACGGGTCGTACTCGCGGATGCCCTGCGAGGTGCGCTCGACGAAGCGCGGCACGACGTAGCGGTTGTCCATCGGCGCGCCGGTGTAGAGGCCGCTCGCGGAGAGGTTGTTCTGCATCTGGGTGTTCACCGTCCTGGTGGCGTTCGGTGGGCTGGGGATCTTGGGCGGGCGGACGGGCTCAGGCGCCCGTGCCGCCGCCGCCCGGAACACCTGCGGCGTGCGTGATGATGTCGTCGATGAGGCCGTACTCCTTGGCCTCGTCCGCGGTGAACCAGCGGTCGCGGTCACCGTCGCGGATGATCGCCTCGACGGTCTGACCGGAGTGCTGCGCGGTGATCTCGGCCATCCGCTTCTTCGTGCGGAGCAGGTACTCGGCCTGGATCTTGATGTCGGATGCGGTGCCGCCGATGCCGGCGGAGCCCTGGTGCATCAGGATGTCGGTGTTCGGCAGCGCGAAGCGCTTGCCGGGGGCACCGGCGGTGAGCAGGAACTGGCCCATGGAGGCCGCCATGCCCATACCGATGGTGACGACGTCGTTCGGGATGAACTGCATGGTGTCGTAGACCGCCATGCCGGCCGTCACCGAGCCGCCGGGGCTGTTGATGTACAGGAAGATGTCCTTGTCCGGCTCGGCGGCCAGGAGGAGCATCTGAGCGGTGATCTTGTTGGCGATCTCGTCGTCGACCTGCTGGCCGAGGAAGACGATCCGCTCGCCGAGCAGCCGGTTGTAGACATGGTCGCCGAGGCCGCCACCGATGGACGGCTCACCCGCGGCGTAAGGCTTCAGATTCGTCACGTATCCACCTGCTCGTCTCCGACGGCCAAGGCCGTCTCAGCGTCTCGTACCGAGGGCACTGCCCTCTCTTCATGGACCCTAACGCGCAGGTAGGACAACGCCATCCCGGTTCCCGAACTGTTCGCTGGGAGCGCAAGGTAGTTGGGGGCGCGTGGCCGGGTCCTCGTACGTCCACGGGCCCGTACGCACTGGAGTGCGTACGGGCCCGTGGAGCGGGGTCCGCGCGGGGCGGAGGGCCCCTTACTTGTCCTCGGAGACCTCGGCCTCGCCGGTGACGGCCTCGACGGCCTCCGCGGCGGCCTCGACCTCGTCCTCGTCGTCGGAGAGGTCGACGACCTCACCGTTGCTGTCGAGGACCTTGGCGGCCTCGACGACGACCGCGAGGGCCTTGCCGCGGGCGACCTCGCCGACGAGCATCGGAACCTGGCCGCCCTCGGCCACGGCCTGGGCGAACTGGTCCGGGCTCATGCCGGAGGAGGCGGCACGGCGGAACAGGTGCTCGGTGAGCTCCTCGCGGGAGACGTCGAGCTTCTCCTTGTTGACGAGCTCATCGAGGATGAACTGCGTCTTGATGCCCTTCTCGGCCTGCTCCTTGGTCTCGGCCAGGAACTCTTCCTCGGTCTTGCCCTGGATCTCCAGGTACTTGGCGAGGTCGAGGCCCATCTGGCCGAGCTGGTGGTGCTCCAGGTTGTGCTTGCGGGTGTTGATCTCGTCCTCGAGAAGCTTCTCGGGCATCGGGACCTCGACCAGCTTGAGGAGCTCGTCGAGGACGCGCTCCTGGGCCTGGGTGGCCTGGTCGAACTGCTTCATGTTCTCGAGGCGCTTGCGGCTGTCGGCCTTGAGCTCGTCGAGGGTGTCGAACTCCGACGCCATCTGCGCGAACTCGTCGTCGAGCTCGGGGAGCTCACGGGCGGAGACGGTGGTGACCTTGACGGTGACCTCCGCGTCCTTGCCCTCGGCGGAGCCGCCCTTCAGCTGCGAGGTGAAGGTGGCCTCGCCGCCGGCCTCCAGGCCCTTGAGGGCCTCGTCGATGCCGTCGAGCAGCTCGCCCGAGCCGATGGTGTACGAGACGTCGCTCGCGACACCGTCGGGCAGGACCTCGCCGTCGACCTTGGCCTCGAGGTCGATGGTGACGACGTCGCCGTCCTGGGCGGCGCGCTCGACGGCGGAGGTCGAGGCGAAGCGCTCACGGAGCTGCTCCACGGACTTCTCGACGTCCTCGTCGGTGACCTCGACCGCGTCGACGGTGACCTCGATGCCGGAGTAGTCCGGGATCTCGAGCGTCGGGCGGATGTCGACCTCGGCGGTGAAGGCCAGCAGTTCGCCGTCCTTCAGCTCGGTGATGTCGACCTCGGGCTGGCCGAGCGGGTTGACCTCGGCCTCGTTGACGGCCTCGGTGTAGAACTTCGGGAGCGCGTCGTTGACGGCCTCTTCCAGCACGGCGCCGCGGCCGAACCGCTGGTCGATCACGCGAGCCGGGATCTTGCCCTTACGGAAGCCCTTGACCGTGACCTGCTGGTTGATCTTCTTGTACGCCGCGTCGAGGCTGTCCTTGAGCTCCTCGAAGGGCACCTCGACAGTGAGCCGAACCCGGGTCGGGTTCAGGGTCTCCACGGCGCTCTTCACGGTTCGGTCTCCTTGTGGCTGATTCCTGGAATCCACCGTCGCCGCGTGTAGCGGTTCCGGCGGGTCGGCCCGGTCAGAAAGACACACGGGCACGCAGCTTGCATAGTAACCGCAAGCGGGATGACGCCCACAACGTGATCAAGAGCGCGCCAGCTGTGCGCGTGATCGTCATGGTCGGGGTGGCGGGATTTGAACCCACGGCCTTCCGCTCCCAAAGCGGACGCGCTACCAAGCTGCGCCACACCCCGTCGGTGCGACACGTAGGGTACATGGACGGGGACTGTCCGGCGCCCCCTGATTTCGGGGTGTGCACGAAGGGCCCCCGAACCGCTACCATGCTCTTCGTGCCGCGGTCCTCGTGACCTGCGGCGCGATGCTGTGCGGGTGTAGCTCAATGGTAGAGCACTAGTCTTCCAAACTAGCTACGCGGGTTCGATTCCCGTCACCCGCTCCATACCTTCGGGGCCGGTCAGGAGAAGTCTTCTCCTGACCGGCCCCGAAGGCGTTCCACGGGCCGCCCGGGACACCCCCGGGACCGCGCGAGATGCCGGGTCGGGCGGACGGCCGCAGACTGGGCTGAGATCACGCCCCGTCCTTCTCCGCACCGGAGGCCGTCCATGAAGGACCTGAAGTTCGAGCAGAAGCGCTCGTTGTCCCGTGCCGAGGCGGCGGATCAGCTGACCGCCCTGGCCGACGCCCTGCGCAAGGGCGGGGAGGCCGACCTGGAGCTGGGGGCGGGAACCACGCTGACCATGCGCATCCCCGACGAGCTCCGCTGCGAGCTGGAATTCGAGGTGTCGGACGGGGAGATCGAGCTGGAGATCGAGTTCACGTGGCCGACGGGCCGCGCCCGGAGGAGCGCGCCCTCGAAGCCGGCCGAGTCGGCGAGGAGCGCACCTGCGAAGGCCGCGGACCCCGAGGACGAAGAGTCGGCGGAGACCGCGGCGTCGAAGAGCACGCCCGCGCGGGCGTCGAAGAAGACCACGGCGGCGAGGACGGCGAAGACCGCCGAGGCGGCCGCGCCGGCGAAGCGGGCGTCGCGCAAGGCGGCGGCCGGTCCCGCGTCGGCCTCCGGTGGCGGCCGGCGGACGAAGCGGGCGGCGGCGAGGACCACCGCGACCGCAGAGGCCTGAGGCAGGTCCCGGCGGCTCCCCGAAGTCGGTTCGGGACCTCGGCTCAGAACTTTATCGAGGCGACCGTCTGCGTTATCGAGTCCAGGAAGCGCTGGATGTCGTCCGCCATGCCGGTGGAGGCGAGGAAGAAGCCGAAGAGGACGGCGACCACGGCCGGGCCGCCCTTGAGGTTCCCCCCTCGGATCAGCACTACCAGGATGATTGCCAACAGCAACACCACAGACAGTGAAATGGCCACAACTGATCACACCCTTGGTCGGTCCCGCCTTGCCCACCAGGGAGCCCGTGTCCCGGAACACCCCCCGCTGCCTCCATGGTGCCACCAACCCCCCTGCCCCCGCTGCCTGGTGACGAATCGTCGTGAACAGGATCACGTCGCCTCGGGGGCGCGGGTCAGGAGCGGCGGGAGATGAGCAGCAGGGCCCGGTCGTCGTTGACGTCCTTGGCGACGGCCTCGATCAGGTCCCAGGCGACGCCGTCGAAGCCCTCCACGACGCAGCGGTCGGCCTCGCCGGTGAGGCGGTCGATGCCCTCGGCGATGTCCCGGTCGGCGGCCTCGACGAGGCCGTCGGTGAAGAGCATGAGGACGTCACCGGGGCGCAGGGAGCCCTTGTCCGGATGGAACTCGGCTCCGTCGTAGACACCGAGCAGCGGCCCGTCGGCCGCCTTCTCCTCCCAGCGCCCGCTGCCCGCGTGCAGCTGGAGGGCGGGCAGGTGGCCGGCGGAGAAGAGTTCGTAGTCGCCGGACTCCAGGTCCAGGACGAGGTGGATGGAGGTGGCGAAGCCCTCGTCCCAGTTCTGGCGGAGGAGATAGCCGTTGGCCGCGGGCAGGAAGCCGTGCGGCGGGAGCGAGCCGAGGAGTCCGCCGAAGGCGCCGGAGAGCAGCAGGGAGCGGGAGGCCGCGTCCATGCCCTTGCCGGAGACATCGGTGAGGACGACCTCCAGGGTGCGGCCGCCGTGGGTGCGGGCGGCGACGACGAAGTCGCCGGAGAACGACTGGCCGCCGGCCGGGCGCAGGGCCATCTCGCGGTGCCAGCCCTGCGGGAGGCGGGGCAGGGCGCTCTGGACGCGGATGCGCTCGCGGAGGTCGAAGAGCATGGTGCCGCCGCGCCGCCAGGGCACTCCGACCCGGGCCCGGAACTGGGCGATGAGCAGTCCGAAGAGTCCGCAGGCGGCGACGACCAGGACGGTGCCGGGGGTCACGCGCGCGGGGCCCTGGTTGTAAGGGCCGAGGACGATGGACTCGACGATGAGGGCGCCGGCGGCGGCCGCGTACAGACCGAGCAGGCTCGCGGGGCGCAGCAGCAGTCCGCCGGCCACGATCGGCAGCACGAGGGCGGCGGGTGCGCACCAGACGGGGTCGAGGATCGTTCCGAAGGCGATGGCCGGAATCATCAGCAGGAGTCCGGCGAAGGCGAGCCAGTCGGAGCCGTCCCCGCGGAAGTAGTCGACGCCGGATCTGCGCAGCGCGATGCGGGCCCGGCGGGCGCGTCGGCGCAGCCGGGCCGCGTACGTCTTCACTCCGCCGCGGTGTCCCATTGGCCTGGACCCTATCCATCCCGTCCGACATCGCGCAGGGGTACCCCTGTGACAATGTGCGTGAAATCGGGTCGCCCCGGGCGGGCGCCGCTGATATCGATGGCATATGACTACTGAACTGCGGGTTCTCGACCCGACCGAGTGGGACCGCTGGTACGGGGTCCTCGAACTCGCCTTCGGGGGTGTGCCCGAGGCGCCGGAGGAACGGCAGTTGTGGCGCGACCTGACCGAGTTCGACCGTTCCCTGGGGGTTTGGGACGGTGACCTGTGCGTCGGTACGGCGGGCGCCTTCTCGTTCCGGGTCACGGTGCCGGGCGGGGCGTCGGTGCCGGCGGGCGGGGTGACGATGGTGAGCGTGGCGGGGACGCACCGCCGGCGCGGGATCCTCACCTCGATGATGCGGCGCCAGCTCGACGACCTGCGGGCCGCCGGGGAGTCGATCGCGGTGCTGACGGCGTCGGAGCCGGAGATCTACGGGAGGTTCGGGTACGGCGTCACCGCGTACACGGCGCGGGCGACGATCGACACGACGCGGGTACGGCTCACGGTGCCGGAGGGTACGGACGGGGTGCGGATCCGGCAGGCCGATCTCACCGGGTCCTCGGCGGTGTGCGAGGACGTGTACGCGCGCCTCGTGCCGACGCGGCCGGGCATGCTCGCCACGATGCCCGGCTGGGAGCGTCTCGCGCTGCTCGACCCGGCGGCCGACCGGGAGGGGGCGTCGGCGCGGCTCTGCGTGCTGGCCGAGCGGGACGGGGAGGTCGTGGGGTACGCGCACTACACGATCAAGCCCGACTGGTCGTTCACGGGCTCCGCGGGCGTGGTGACCGTGCACCGGCTGTTCGGTCTCGACCCGGTGGCGGAGGCGGCGCTGTGGCGGTTCCTCTGCTCGGTGGACCTGACGTCGGAGGTGCGGATCCTCGGCCGGCCGGTGGACGACGGCTGGCAGCACCTGGTGAGCGACATCCGGCGCTGCGCGCCGCATCTGCGGGACGCGCTGCATCTGCGGCTGGTGGAGGTCGGGGCGGCCCTGGAGGCGCGGACGTACCAGGCGCCGGTCGACGTGGTGTTCGAGGTCGAGGACGCGTTCTGCCCGTGGAACGAGGGGCGGTGGCGGCTGGCCGGCGACCAGAAGGGCGCGACCTGCGTCCGGACCTCGGATCCTGCGGATCTGGCGTTGTCCGTACGGGAGTTGGGCGCCGCGTATCTGGGCGGGATCTCGCTGGCGTCGCTGGCGGGAGCCGGTCGGGTGCGGGAGCTGCGGGAGGGGGCCCTGGTGGAAGCCTCGGTGGCGTTCGGGTCGCCGGTCGCGCCGTGGCTGCCGCACGGGTTCTAGCGCTCCCGCACGGGTTCTAGCGCTGCCGCGCGGCTTCCGGCGGGGGCGCGCCCGCTAGCTCGGCTGACAGCCCGGGCACCAGAAGAGGTTGCGGGCGGCGAGGTCGGCGGTGCGGATCTCGCCTCCGCAGAGGTGGCACGGCAGGTGGGCGCGGCGGTAGACGTACACCTCTCCGCCGTGGTCGTCCAGGCGCGGCGGGCGGTTCATCGCCTCGGGCGTGTGCTCGGGGCGGACCGTGTCGATGCGGTTGAGGCGGACGCCCTCGCGCATGAGCTCCACCAGGTCCGTCCAGATCGCGTCCCATTCCCGGCGCGTCAGGTCCTTGCCCGCGCGGTAGGGGTCGATGCCGTGCCGGAAGAGGACCTCGGCGCGGTAGACGTTGCCGACGCCGGCGATGACCTTCTGGTCCATGAGCAGGGCGGCGATCGTGGTGCGGGACTTCGAGACGCGGTGCCAGGCCCGGTCGGGGTCGTCGCCGTCGCGGAGCGGGTCCGGGCCGAGGCGGTCGTGTATCGCCCGCTTCTCGGCGTCCGTGATCAGCGCGCACGTGGTGGGGCCGCGGAGGTCGACGTACGACAGAGGGTTCGCGAGGCGCAGCCGGACCGTGTCGGTGGGCGGCGGGGCCGGCGCGTCGGTGGTGTCCCCGAAGGTCACCTTGCCGAAGAGGCCGAGGTGGATGTGCACCCAGCCCATGCCGGCGAAGCCGAGGAAGAGGTGCTTGCCGTGGGCCTCGGTGGTGTCGAGGACGGTGCCGTCGAGCAGTGCCGCGGAGTCCGTGAACCTGCCCTGCGGGCTGGTCACCCGCACGGACCGGCCGCCGAACCGTTCCCGGTGGTCGGCGGCCAGTCGGTGGATCGTGTGCCCCTCGGGCATCAGGCGGTCGGCTCCTGCGGGTGGTGCGCCGGGATCGGGGGGAGCTCGCCGGTGTTCTCGTACGCGGTGAGCATGTCGATCCGGCGGGTGTGACGCTCGTCACCGGTGTACGGGGTGCTGAGGAAGATCTCGACGAACTTGGTCGCCTCTTCCCGGGTGTGCATCCGGCCGCCGACGGAGATCACGTTGGCGTTGTTGTGCTCGCGGCCGAGGGCGGCGGTCTGCTCGCTCCAGGCGAGGGCGGCGCGCACCCCCTTCACCTTGTTCGCGGCGATCTGCTCGCCGTTGCCCGAACCGCCGATGACGATGCCCAGGCTGTCCGCGTCCGCGGCCGTCTTCTCGGCGGCGCGCAGGCAGAACGGCGGGTAGTCGTCCAGGGCGTCGTAGATGTGGGGACCGCAGTCGACGGGCTCGTGGCCGTGTGCCGTGAGCCACTCGACGAGGTGGTTCTTGAGTTCAAAGCCGGCGTGGTCGGAACCGATGTAGACGCGCATGAAACCGAGTGTGGCATGTCGGGGGCCGGGTAGGCGGCAGCGGGGTCGGGACCTTCATCCGGCCTGGTACGGACCTTCGACTCTCGCGAAGTGGTCCGCGCAACGATCCGGAATGAGGTCTTCCGATCACACCCGTTCCCGGTGTTCAATGCTCGGGCTCGCGATCCGAGCGCCCCCCACACGCAAGGAAGCGTTCATGAACACGCAACCGACCCTGACGAAGGACGGCGAGGAGACCGGTACCCCCGGGGCACCGCACTCCTCCGACGGTCTCAAGGCCGGTCTCAAGAACCGCCACCTGTCGATGATCGCCATCGGCGGCGTCATCGGTGCCGGTCTCTTCGTCGGCTCCGGCTCCGGCATCGCCGCCGCCGGCCCCGCGATCCTGCTCTCGTACGCTCTCGTCGGCGCCATGGTCGTCTTCGTGATGCGGATGCTCGGCGAGATGGCCGCCGCCCGGCCGTCCTCCGGCTCCTTCTCCGCCTACGCCGACCGCGCGCTCGGCCGCTGGGCCGGATTCAGCATCGGCTGGCTCTACTGGTTCTTCTGGGTCGTCGTGCTCGCCGTCGAGGCGACCGCGGGCGCCAAGATCCTGGAGAGCTGGATCCCGGCCGTCCCGCAGTGGGGCTGGGCGCTCATCGTGATGGTGGTGCTCACCGCCACCAACCTCGGCTCGGTCGCCTCCTACGGCGAGTTCGAGTTCTGGTTCGCCGGCATCAAGGTCGTCGCCATCGGCGCCTTCGTCGTCATCGGCATGCTCGCCGTCTTCGGCGTGCTGCCCGGCTCGGACAACCCGGGCGCCGGATTCGCGCACCTCACCGACAGCGGGGGCTTCTTCCCGATGGGTGCGGGAGCGATCCTCACCGGTGTGCTGATGGTCGTCTTCTCCTTCATGGGCAGCGAGATCGTCACCCTGGCCGCCGGCGAGTCGGAGAACCCGCAGAAGGCCGTCACCAAGGCCACCAACAGCGTCATCTGGCGCATCGGCGTCTTCTACCTGGGCTCGATCTTCATCGTCCTGACCCTGCTGCCGTGGAACGACAAGTCGATCGTCGAGAAGGGCTCGTACGTCGCCGCCCTCGACTCCATCGGCATCGCGCACGCCGGTCAGATCATGAACGTGATCGTCCTCACCGCCGTGCTCTCCTGCCTGAACTCGGGCCTCTACACCGCCTCCCGCATGGCCTTCTCGCTCGGCCGGCGCGGCGACGCGCCCAAGGCCTTCGCCAAGGTCAACAAGCGGGGCGTGCCGGTCGCGGCGATCCTCGGCTCGGTCGTCTTCGGCTTCGTCGCGGTCTTCTTCAACTACAAGTGGCCGGACACCGTCTTCGCGTTCCTGCTGAACTCCTCCGGCGCGGTCGCGCTCTTCGTCTGGCTGGTCATCTGTGTGACCCAGCTCCGGATGCGCGGCATCATCCTGCGCGAGACGCCGGAGAAGCTCGTCGTGAAGATGTGGCTCTTCCCGTACCTGACCTGGGCGACGATCGGCATGATCGTCTTCGTCCTCGGCTACATGCTCTACGACGGCGGCAGCGCCCGTGAGCAGGTCGTCCTCTCGCTGCTCGTGGCCGCGCTCGTGATCGTGATCGCGCTGGTCAAGGAGCGGTTCACGAAGGCCTCGACGGAGGCCGCCACGGAGGTCTCCGAGCGCGTCTAGCACCGGGGCACCCGCACGAGAGGGCCCGCCGTTCCCCGGGGAACGGCGGGCCCTCTTCGTCCGCGCCTCGTCCCGTGCGTACGGGACGAGGGCTCAGCCCTTGCGGCCGAGGAACTTCCACGCGGTCGGCAGGACGCCCATCGCGAGCGCCGCCTTGAGGGCGTCGCCGATGAGGAACGGGGTGAGGCCCGCCGCGACGGCCTGGCCGAAGGTCATGCCGGTCGCGAGCGCCAGGTACGGCACGCCGACCGCGTAGATGATCGCGGAGCCCAGCACCATCGCGCCGGCCGTGCGGAGCACCGAGCGGTCCGCGCCGCGGCTGGCGAGGGCGCCGACGACGGTCGAGGCGAGCAGCATGCCGAGGACGTAGCCGAACGACGGCATGCCGTAGCCCGAGGAGGCCTGCGCGAACCACGGCACGCCCGCCATGCCCGCCACCGCGTACAGGGCCAGGGCGAGGAAGCCGCGGCGGGCGCCGAGCACCGTGCCGACGAGCAGGGCGGCGAAGGTCTGGCCGGAGACCGGGACCGGCGAGCCGGGGACCGGGACGGAGAGCTGTGCGGCGAGGCCGGTGAGGGCGGCGCCGCCGAGGACCAGGGCGATGTCGCGGGTGCGGCTCGCCGGGAGCAGGTCGGCGAGGACGGTGCCCGCACGGAGGGAACGGACGGGGGCGGCGGCGGTGCTCATCGGTACTCCGCGGGGGTGAGGGTGGGTGGGACGCCTTGACGGTATGCCAGGAGTGAACGCTCGATCACCGTCAGCCGCCGACAAAGCGACGGCCGGCTGATTCGTTGAGATCGAACAAACCCTGCCGATCGCGCCTCTCGCCACGTGACGCTTGTCACTGGGAACTCGTGCGTTGAGGTCCCTTTTGCGCCAGGGGTCGTTCACTGGAGAGACTGTGGGGTCTCCATAAACCGTCAGAGAGCACGAGCCCCCACATGCACGACTCCCCCGCCTCCGAACCGGAGCCCCTCTCCCACGGTCTGAAGCAGCGTCACCTGACGATGCTGGGGCTCGGCGGGGTGATCGGCGCCGGGCTCTTCGTCGGCTCCGGCGCGGGCATCGCCGTCGCCGGGCCCGGCATCGTGGTCTCGTATCTGATCGCCGGCGCCCTCGCGATGCTGGTCATGCGGATGCTGGGTGAGATGTCGGCGGCGATGCCCGCCTCGGGGGCGTTCTCGGTGCACGCCGAGCGCGCGCTCGGCCGGTGGGCCGGTTTCTCGGTGGGCTGGCTGTACTGGTTCCTGCTCGTCGTCGTCCTCGCCGTGGAGGCGACGGGCGCGGCGCGGATCGCGAGCGGCTGGGTGCCCGGCGTCCCGCAGTGGGGCTGGGTGCTGATCTTCATGGTCGTGTTCACCCTGGCCAACCTCGCCGCCGTGAAGAACTTCGGCGAGTTCGAGTTCTGGTTCGCGGCGCTCAAGGTCGGCGCGATCGTCCTCTTCCTGGTGCTCGGCACGCTGGCGATCGTGGGCTGGCTGCCGGACACCGACCCGGTGGGGCTCGCGAACCTGACCGGGCAGGGCGGGTTCCTGCCGAACGGCTGGTCGGGCGTGATCTCCGGGGTTCTCGCCGTCGTCTTCGCCTTCGGCGGTCTGGAGGTCGTCACGATCGCGGCGGCCGAGTCCGACGACCCGGCGCGGAACGTGGCCCGGGCGGTGCGGAGCGCGGTCTGGCGGATCCTCCTCTTCTACGTGGGCTCGATGCTGGTCATCGTGACGCTGCTGCCCTGGACGTCGATGGAGCCCGGCGAGTCGCCGTACGTCGCCGTCCTGGACGCGATCGGGGTGCCCGCGGCGGGCCAGATCATGAACGTGGTGGTGTTCGTGGCGCTGCTCTCGGCGCTCAACGCCAATCTGTACGGCTCCTCGCGGATGGTGTTCTCGCTGGCCGAGCGCGGTGAGGCGCCGAAGGGGCTGCTGCGGGTCTCCGGCGGAGGGGTGCCGCGCCGGGCGGTGCTCGC
Organism: Streptomyces sp. NBC_00691; assembly: GCF_036226665.1. Classification (NCBI taxonomy): domain Bacteria; kingdom Bacillati; phylum Actinomycetota; class Actinomycetes; order Kitasatosporales; family Streptomycetaceae; genus Streptomyces; species Streptomyces sp. NBC_00691. The sequence goes on from NZ_CP109007.1 coordinate 2,871,219, forward strand.
CTCGGTGGCCTTCGGCTTCGTCTCCGTACTCCTGAATCTGAAGTGGCCGGATTCGGTGTTCCTCTACATGCTCAACGCCGTCGGCGCGGTGCTGCTCTTCGTCTGGGCGCTGATCGCGGTCTCGCAGCTGCGACTGCGTCGCAGGATCGAGCGCGAGGCCCCGGAGACGCTGACGCTGCGGATGTGGGGCTTCCCGTGGCTGACCTGGGTGGCGCTCGCCGCGATGGGCGCGGTCCTGGTCCTGATGCTCTCCGACGACGCGGCCCGGCCGCAGGTGCTGTGGTCGGGTGCGGCGACCGGGGCGGTGCTGCTGGTGGCCTGGGCACGGGAGCTGCGCACGAAGCGAGGTTAGATCTTCACCTTGTGTGAAGGTCGTGCCCGTATAGCGGACATCCGTTCCCTGTGAGCGGTGGTGGCCCACAGACTGTGGGCTCCCTCCCCCGTCTCAGCTAGTGAACAGGGCTCGCCCATGTCTCGGACCACCGCGCCCGCGCCGGCCGACCGCAAGGACGGCGCGACCGCGACCGCCGAAGGCCTCACCCACGGCCTCAAGCAGCGCCATCTCTCGATGATCGCCCTCGGCGGCGTCATCGGCGCCGGGCTCTTCGTCGGCTCCGGCGCCGGTATCGCCGCCGCGGGGCCCTCGATCGTGATCGCTTACGCGATCTCCGGCATCCTCGTGATGCTGGTGATGCGCATGCTCGGCGAGATGTCCGCGGCGAACCCGGCCTCCGGCTCGTTCTCCGTCCACGCCGAGCGGGCTCTCGGCCCCTGGGCCGGCTTCACCGCCGGCTGGGCCTTCTGGTTCCTGCTCTGCGTCGCCGTCGGTCTGGAGGGCATCGGCGCCGCGAAGATCATGACCGGCTGGTTCCCGGACAGCCCCGAGTGGGCCTGGGTCGCGCTCTTCATGCTGGTCTTCTGCGTGACCAACCTCGCGGCCGTGAAGAACTTCGGCGAGTTCGAGTTCTGGTTCGCCGCGCTCAAGGTCGGCGCGATCGTCCTCTTCCTCGGCATCGGCGTCCTCGCGATCGTCGGCGTCCTGCCCGGCACGGACGCCCCCGGCACCACCAACCTCACCGGCGACGGCGGCTTCTTCCCGCACGGCTCCGAGGGCCTGATCGTGGGTCTGCTGGCCTCCGTCTTCGCGTACGGCGGTCTGGAGACGGTCACCATCGCCGCGGCCGAGTCGGAGCACCCGGTGCAGGGCGTCGCCAAGGCGGTCCGTACGGCGATGTGGCGGATCGCGCTCTTCTACATCGGTTCGATGGCGGTCATCGTCACCCTCGTCCCGTGGGGCGACAAGGCGGTCGTCGAGAAGGGCCCGTACGTCGCGACCCTCGACCACCTGGGCATCCCTGCGGCCGGCCAGATCATGAACGTCGTCGTGCTCGTCGCCCTGCTGTCGGCGATGAACGCCAACATCTACGGCGCCTCCCGCATGGCCGGTTCGCTCGTCTCGCGCGGCCAGGGCCCGAAGGCGCTCGGCCGCACCTTCGGCGGGGTCCCCCGCCCTGCGGTGCTCGTCTCCTCCGTCTTCGGCTTCGCCTGCGTGCTGCTCAGCTACTGGCGTCCGGACGACATCTTCGTCTGGCTGCTCAACACGATCGGCGCGATCATCCTGGTCGTCTGGTTCTTCATCGCCGCCTCCCAGCTGGTGCTGCGCCGCCGTACCGAGCGCGAGGCGCCCGAGAAGCTGGTCGTGCGGATGTGGGCCTTCCCGGTGCTCACCTGGGTGGCGCTCGCCGGCATGGCGGCGATCTTCGTCCTGATGGCCCGCGAGGAGGGCACGCGGGTGCAGCTGTACTGGACCGGTGGCCTCACGCTGCTGCTCGCCGCCGTCGGCTTCGTGCGGCAGAGGCTGCGCGGGCCGGTGGCCGAGGAGTCCTGAGCCCGTACCGCCCGACCTGACACCGCGCCCCGTGGAGCCGACGCTCCACGGGGCGCCTTGCTGTGCCGCGCCGCTTGCGGGCGGGCTCCGCGCCGCGCACCTCCGTAGGTGTGAACGACCGGCCCCGGACCGGCCTAGGACCAAGGGCTGATCAACTACGACACGCACCTGCTGTTAGCCTGCACTTGCATACAGGTTGCAATAAGACGTCAGGTGAGGGGCTCGGCAATGGCGATCTACACACTTCCGGAGCTGCCGTACGACTACGCGGCGCTGGAGCCGGTGATCAATCCGCAGATCATCGAGCTGCACCACGACAAGCACCACGCCGCGTACGTCAAGGGCGCGAACGACACCCTGGAGCAGCTCGAGGAGGCGCGCGACAAGGACCAGTGGGGCGCGATCAACGGCCTGGAGAAGAACCTGGCCTTCCACCTCTCCGGCCACATCCTCCACTCCATCTACTGGAACAACATGGACAGCCCGAAGGACGGGGGCGGCGGCGAGCCGCTGGCCGCCGATGGCGTCGGTGACCTCGCGGACGCGATCACCGAGTCCTTCGGCTCCTTCGCGAAGTTCAAGGCCCAGCTGACCAAGGCCGCCGCGACCACCCAGGGCTCCGGCTGGGGCGTCCTCGCGTACGAGCCGATCAGCGGCCGGCTCATCGTCGAGCAGGTCTACGACCACCAGGGCAACGTCGGCCAGGGCTCGGTCCCGGTTCTGGTCTTCGACGCCTGGGAGCACGCCTTCTACCTGCAGTACAAGAACCAGAAGGTGGACTTCATCGAGGCCATGTGGCAGGTCGTCAACTGGCAGGACGTGAGCAGGCGCTACCACGCCGCCAAGGCCTCCGTACCGCTGATCTCCTTCTGAGGGCCTGAGCCCGGCCGGCTCCCTCCGACGTCCCACTCGTGATCGTCTTCTCAACCTTCACGTGCGGGCGGATGAAAGAAGAACCCCCGTGATGACGTGAATCACGGGGGTTCTTCCATGGGCCGGAGCGGCCGCGCGGACTACGTGAAGCTGGGGTCCGCCGTCCGCGTGCGCTTGATCTCGTAGAAGCCCGGCGTCGAGGCCACGAGCAGGGTGCCGTCCCACAGCCGGGCCGCCGCCTCGCCGCGCGGGGTCGGGGTGACGACGGGCCCGAAGAAGGCCACCTCGTCGCCGTCGGCGCCCGGCACCGCGATGACCGGGGTGCCGACGTCCTGGCCGACCTTCTCTATGCCCTCCGTGTGGGAGGCGCGCAGCTCGGCGTCGTAGGTGTCCTTGTCCGCGTACTCGACCAGGTCCTCCGGCAGGCCGACGTCGCTCAGGGCGCCGGCGATCGCCTCGCGGGTCGGGCCCTCGCCGTTGTTGTGGAAGCGGGTGCCGAGCGCGGTGTAGAGCTTGCCGACGACCTCGTCGCCGTGCAGCTGCTGGGCGGCGACGACGACCCGGACGGGGCCCCAGGCCTGGGTCTCCAGCATCTCCCGGTACTCGGCGGGGACCTCGTCGAGGCGGTTCTCGTTGAGCACGGCCAGGCTCATGACCTTCCACCGCACGTCGACCGGGCGGACCTGCTCCACCTCCAGCATCCAGCGGGAGGTCATCCAGGCCCACGGGCACAGCGGGTCGAAGTAGAAGTCGGCGGTGGTCCTGCTCTCGGACATGTCACTCCTCGGTACGCCGTGGCGAAAAGAAAGGCGGAAAGACGACGGTGGTGCGCCGAAAGGAGGGAACCCCCGAACGCCCGACGGCATTCCCGTGTCCCGGGTGACAGCCGCACATGGGAAGATCGGTGCTGTTTCGAACGTGCCACGAAGGAGTGACCGTGCCCGGTGAGAACCTGTCCCGCGACGAGGCCCACGAGCGGGCGGAGCTGCTGTCCGTCGACGGGTACGAGGTCGTCCTCGACCTGCGCTCGGCGGTCGGCGACTCGGCCGAGGCCGTGCGCACCTTCCGCTCGGAGACGACGGTCCGCTTCCGCCGCACCGGCGAGGGCACGAGCACGTTCGTGGATCTGATCGCCCCGTCCGTGTCCGCCGTCACCCTCAACGGGCGCTCCCTCGACCCGGCGGTCGTGTTCGACGGCTCGCGGATCGCGCTCGACGGTCTGGCCGACGAGAACACCCTCGTGGTGGACGCGCAGTGCGCCTACAGCCGGACCGGCGAGGGCATGCACCGCTTCGTCGACCCGGAGGACGGCGAGGTCTACCTCTACACGCAGTACGAGCCGGCCGACGCCCGCCGGGTGTACGCCACCTTCGAGCAGCCCGACCTCAAGGCCCCGTACCGCTTCGCGGTGACCGCGCCCGAGGGCTGGACGGTCTGGTCGAACGGCGCGGGCGAACGGGACGCCGAGGGCGTGTGGCGGTTCGCCGAGACGGCGCCGGTCTCCACGTACATCACCTGTGTCGTGGCGGGCCCGTACCACTACGTCACGGACTCGTACACGCGGACGCTGGCCGACGGCACCGAGCTGGAGATCCCGCTCGGCGCGATGTGCCGCAAGGGGCTCGCCAAGCACTTCGACGCGGACGACGTCTTCCTGGTCACCAAGCAGGGCTTCGACTTCTTCCACGACAACTTCGACTACCCGTACCCCTTCGGGAAGTACGACCAGGCCTTCGTCCCCGAGTACAACCTCGGCGCGATGGAGAACCCGGGCATGGTGACCTTCCGCGAGGAGTACATCTACCGGGGCAAGGTGACGCAGGCGGCGTACGAGCGCCGGGCGAACGTCATCCTGCACGAGATGGCGCACATGTGGTTCGGCGACCTCGTCACCATGGTGTGGTGGGACGACCTGTGGCTGAAGGAGTCCTTCGCGGACTTCATGGGCTCCTTCTCGCTCGCCGAGGCGACCCGCTTCACCAACAGCTGGGTGACCTTCGCCAACAACCGCAAGGCCTGGGCGTACCGCGCCGACCAGCTGCCGTCCACGCACCCGATCACGGCCGACATCCGTGACCTGGAGGACGCCAAGCTCAACTTCGACGGCATCACCTACGCCAAGGGCGCGTCGGTGCTCAAGCAGCTCGTCGCGTACGCCGGCCGGGACGCGTTCCTGGAGGGCGCGCGCCGCTACTTCAAGCGCCACGCCTACGGGAACACGCGGCTCGCCGACCTCCTCACGATCCTGGAGGAGACCTCCGGCCGTGACATGAGGGCCTGGGCGAAGTCCTGGCTCCAGACCTCCGGCGTGAACACCCTGACGCCGGCCGTCACCTACGACGCCGAGGGCCGGATCACCGAGCTCGCGGTCCTCCAGGAGGGCGACGAGCTGCGCCCGCACCGCGCAGCCGTCGGCCTCTACCGGCTCTCCGACGGGCAGCTCGTCCGGTACGCGCGTGCCGAGGCCGACATCACCGGCGCCCGGACCGTCGTCGCCGACCTGGCCGGCGCGGAGAGGCCCGACCTGGTCCTCGTCAACGACGACGACCTCACGTACTGCAAGGTCCGGTTCGACGAGGGCTCGCTCGCCACGCTGCGCGCGCACCTCGGCGACATCACCGACCCGCTGGCCCGTGCCCTGTGCTGGTCGGCGCTGTGGAACCTCACCCGCGACGCCCTGATGCCCGCCCGGGACTTCGTCTCCGTCGTCCTCGCCTTCGCGGGCCGCGAGACCGACATCGGCGTCCTGCAGATGGTGCACGCCTGGGGCAAGGCGGCGGTCACCCACTACGCGGCCCCCGCGTGGCGCGAGGAGGGCGGGCGGCTGCTGGCCGAGGGCGCCCTGCGCGAGCTGCGGGTGGCCGAGCCGGGCAGCGAGCACCAGCTGACCTGGGCGCGGTTCTTCGCCGCGACGGCCTCGTCCGACGCCGACTTCCAGCTCCTGGAGGGGCTGCTCGACGGCACGGCGAAGATCGACGGTCTCGACGTCGACCAGGAGCTGCGCTGGTCGCTGCTCTCGCCGCTCGCCGCGCACGGCGACGCGGACGAGACGCGGATCGGCGAGGAGCTGAGCCGGGACGACACGGCGACGGGCAAGCGCCACCAGGTCCGGCTGCTGGCCTCGCGGCCGTCGGCGGCCGTCAAGGCGCAGGCCTGGGCGCAGGTCGTCGAGTCGGACACCCTGTCGAACGCGCTCGTCGAGGCGACGATCGCGGGCTTCACGCAGCCCTCGCAGCGCGAACTGATCGCCCCTTACGCGGAGAAGTACTTCGCGGTGATCGAGCGGCTGTGGGCCGAGCGGTCGATCCAGATCGGCATGGACGTCGTCCGGGGCCTGTTCCCGGGGCTCCAGGACGACGAGGCGACGCTGGACGCGACGGACGCCTGGCTGACGGCGCACGAGGCTGCCGCGCCGGCGCTGCGCCGGCTGGTCCTCGAATCGCGGGACGACCTGGCACGCGCGCTGCGGGCGCAGGACCGCGACCGCCTCGCGGGCTGACGCCCCAGGAAGGCCCGGTGGGGGCCGCGGACTCCGGTCCGCGGCCCCCACGGGGCCGTCCGGACCACGGCGCGGTCCTCATCGGGCCTTCCGGGTCCGGGCGCGCCCCTCATCGGCACTCGAACGCGCGTACTTTAGGACGGGCTTGTCCTCAATTGTCGACGAGCGTGTAACAGGGGTTAGGGCGGCCTTCGGGAGCGGAAGACCCCCGGCATGAACCACAACACCCCCATCACCCCCCGCCCCCTCCCCCTCTCCCCCCACACCGGCCGGGCACAACGTCTCGCCTCCGCCGACCAGTTGAGGGCCCAGGGCATCCCCGCCGGCGAGGTCGCCGCACACTGCCGGCCGGGTGCCTGGCAGCAGCTCCTTCCCGGTGTCTTCCTGCTCCAGGCGGGGCCGCCCACCAGCGAGGACCGGCTCCACGCCGCGCTTCTCTACGCCCGCAGGAGCGGGGCCGTCCCCCCGCAGGGTCCCGACGCGATGATCACCGGACTCGCCGCGCTGGCCCTGCACCGCTTCGCCTCCGCTCCCCCGCTCACCGCCCTGGACCGGATCGACGTCCTCGTCCCCCGCACCCGGCGGCTGCGCTCCACCGGCTGGGTGCGGGTGGTGCGCGCCACCGAGTCCCCCGAGCCGGTGCAGCTGACGGGTGTGCCCGTCGCCCCGGTCGCCCGCGCCGTCGCCGACGCGGTGTCCGGGCTCCCGGACGCGGAGACGGTACGCGGCCTGCTCACCGAGGCGGTGCGCGGCGGACACTGCGAACCGGGTGCGGTGGTACGTGAGTTGAGCCGCGCCCGGCTCCTCACCCGGCCGCACGTGGTGGACGCGGTGGACACGCTGCTCGCCGAGGGGCGCTCGCTCTCCGAGGAGCGGCTGTACGAGATGGTGCGGGAGTTCGCCCTGCCGGACCCGGTGTGGAACGTGGACCTGCGGCTGCCCGGCGGCCCGCACCTGGGCGGGGTGGACGCCTACTGGCCCGACCAGGCAGTCGCCGTCGAGCTGGACACCCGGGCGCCGCGGCAGGACGAGGACGCGCTCTGGTCCGAGTACACCCGCAAGCGGGAGCATCTGGAGCGGCTCGGCATCACGGTCGTCCACCTCACCCCGCGCAAGCTGCGCGAGGCGATGGACCAGCAGGCCACCGTGGTGCGGACGGCCCTGATGGCCGCGTCCGACCGGCAGCCCGCCGCGTATGTCGTCGTCCTGCCGCGGTGAGGGGTCAGCTCTTCGGCGTGACGCCGCAGAACTCGGCCTCCAGCACGGCGGTGCTGTCACCCGTCCAGTCGGCGTTGAAGTTCATGGCGAGGGAGTGCCCGCCGTCGCGGGTGGCGTGGGCCTCGGAGGAGGAACCGTGGATGCCGCCGCCGTGACCCCAGATCTCCTTTCCGCAGCTCAGCTTCTGCTTCATCAGCCCGAGCCCGTACCCGGTCCCGGGGAGTTCGGGCGACACCTGGACGGTGGTGGTCATCTCCTTCAGTTCGGCCTTCGGAAGCAGTCGGCCCTTGAGCAGGGCGCGGTAGAAGGTCTGGAGGTCGTTGGAGTCGGAGATCATCTCGCCGGCCGCGTAGGCGATGGTGGGGCTCAGCCGGCTGACGTCGTGGACCGGCGCGCCCGGGTCGGCGGAGAGCGTGGACCAGGCCGGGGAGCTCGGCCTCGGCATCCGCACATCGGTGCCGGGGACGCTCGTGGCGCGGAGCTTGAGCGGCTTGATGATGCGGTTCTCGACCGCCTTGCCGTAGGGACGTCCGGTGACCTTCTCGATCACCATCCCGGCGAGCACGTAGTTGGTGTTGGAGTAGTTCCAGTCGGTGCCGGGGGCGAAGTCCGGGGCATGGGTCATGGCGATGTCGACGAGCCGGCGCGGGGTCCACCGGTCGTAGCGGTGCTCCAGGAAGCCGGGGCCGAAGATCTTCTCCTGGAAGCCGGGGTCGGAGGTGACGCTGTAGACCCCGCTGGTGTGGTTGAGCAGCTGGCGGACGGTGATCCTGCGGCCGTCGTGGCCGTTGCCCCGGACGACACCGGGGAGCCACTTCTCGACCGGGTCGTCGAGGTCGAGCCGGCCCTCGGCCTGGAGCTGGAGGAGGACGGTGGCGGTGAAGGTCTTGGTGATGGATCCGACGCGGAAGCGGTCGTCGCCGCCGCGCTCGCCGGCCGTGCCGGTCCAGTCGCCGCGGCCGTCCCGCGCCTGGGCGACGGCACCGGGCACCCCCGCGTCGACGGCGGCCTGCAGCGCCGCGCGGGTGGCGGTGTGGTCACGCGCCGGGGCCGTCGGAGCGGACGCCGCCAGGGCCGGGGTGGCGAGCGCCGTGGCGGTGAGTCCGGCGACCAGGACGGCTGCGAGGACGGTGCGGGTCGTGCGTACGGCTGACATGCGGGCTCCCCTGAGACTCTGCCGCGGTGCGTGTACTGCGGTCGGCGGTGAGGACCGCGGGGCACTGCGGGAGGGTTGAGCGGGGTCGCACCGGTTGAGCGGTTTCCGGCCGATCTTCCGCCGTACGTCCGGTCCTCGGCCGTACGGTCCTCCGGTCCTCAGGTCATCGAGGGATCCGCGAGCCGGGAGCGGCCGGCCGGGGGCCGCTCCCGCCACAGGTCGAGGCCGATGTCGACGAGGCCGACGCGGGGCAGGCCGGGAACGGTGTCGAGGGGGTGCCAGGCGGCCAGGTCGGTGGAACCGCCGGTCTCGTTGCGCAGCGCGCCGCCGGTGATCCGGGCCTCGTAGACGATCCGGAGGCCCTGGAAGTCTCCGGGGCCCCCGAGGCGGCGCAGCCAGCCGCGGCGGATGGAGTCGATACCGAGGAGGGCGGTGGGCTCGGCGAGATAGCCCGTCTCCTCCTCCACCTCGCGGACCACGGTGGCCACGGGCTCCTCGCCGTGGTCCATGCCGCCGCCCGGCAGCGTCCACCGCTTGGTGCCGTCCTTCGCCACCCATCGGGCCAGCAGCAGCTGTCCGTCCCGTACGCACACGGCGTAGGCCGCCACCCTCAACTCCTGCTTCATGGAAAGAGGTTAGAACCAGTACGCGGGGTACGTCCGGCCGGTGACACGGGCGGCTCCGAGGCCGACGGCGACGAGCAGGAGGCAGGCGAGCGCGAGAAGGCCGAGAAACGACCAGAAGGGAGGCGCGGTGAGGGCGACGATCACGGCGGTGGCGGCGGCGGGCGAGTGCGGGGTCCGGGCCAGCGTCATCACGCCCAGGGCGAGACCGCCGGCGACGGCGGCGCCCCAGAGGCCGGGCCCGGCCACGGTCAGCACGGCGAAGCCGGTGAGGGCGGAGAGCAGCTGGCCGCCGACGACCGAGCGCGGCTGGGACAGCGGCAGGTCGGGGGCGCCGGCGACCAGGGCCATGCTCGCGGCGAGCGGCGGGACGAGCAGGGGCTGATCGAGCGCGGTCCCGACGGCGACCAGGAGGAGCAGGGCGGCGACGCTCCCCGCGGTGGAGCCGAGGAGGATCCGGGGCCGGGGGCGCGGGGGCGGGCCGGGGCGTCGGGGCGGGACCGCGGCTGCCGCCGGAATCGCGGAGGGGGCGGTTCCGGCGGCGGTCCCGGTCTCGGTCTCGGTCTCGGTCTCGGTGGGCAGGGTGTTCTCGGGGGCCGGGGTGGTGGTCACGGAGCGGTCCTCGGGGTCGGGTCGGCGGGTGGACGGGAGCGTGGGGCAGCGGGCCGGGGCGGGTCCGAGGGCCGCGCCGGTGGGGCGTGCCGTCAGGCCGCGGCCGGGTTGGCCGGGGAGTACTCCGGGGGCGACCAGCGCAGCGGGCTGCCGGCCGGGGTCTCGGCGGTGCGCTCGACACGGAAGCGGACGACGCGTCCCCCGGGGCCGTACTCGGTGTGGGCGAGACCGCTGAGCTGCAGGGTCGCCCCGGTCTCCCAGTCGAGGAAGAGCAGCCCCGCGCGCCCGTCGGACTCCAGGTTCCCCAGGGTCAGGAACATCGCGTTGCCCGGGTAGTCGCGCCAGCTGAGCTCGCGGGGCCCGTCGGCCCGGACGAACCCGGGGTTGCCCCCGCGATGGCTGGTGTCGACCCCGTCGGACGCGACGCTGGCCACGAAGAAGGTGTCCGCCGCCCGGACGTGGCGCAGCTGGGCGGGGGTGAGCTCCTCGCCGTGCCGGACGGTGCCGGTTCCGGGACGGGTGGGATCGGAGCCGTACCACTCTCTCTTCTGGAGGTATTTCGGGCAGTTGGAGAACACCTGCTCGGCCTCGATCGTGAAGCCGCGCGCGCTGGGGCGGGCGGTGCCGTTGAGGCGCATGCGGCGGCGGGTGCGGGGGTCGAGGGCGAGGGTGCCGACGGGCGTGCCGTCGGGGGTGATCGCGTCGGCGAGCGGGTCGTACGCGGGGACGCCGCCGGCGACGGAGACGGTGTGCGGGCCGGTGGCGCGGGTGAAGCCGGGCGCGCCGGTGAGCAGGCTCGCCCAGACGCGGCCGCCGTGGTCCGCCGCGCCGATCATCAGCATCGGCTGGGCCTCCAGGAAGGCGGCGGCGACGGGGCGGATGCCGGGGGTGATGGAGCGGGCCACGTGTTCGGCCGACTCCCGCACGCCGACGCGGGCCTGGACCGCCCGGGAGCCTCGGTGGTAGGCGGGCGGCACGGGGTGCGGGGTATGGGCTCGCATGGCGGTTCCTCCTTGGGGTGCGGGTCCGTTCCTGGTGCGACCGACCTCTTCGAGCTAACCTCTCAATTCCACTTTAGTGGTTAGTCACGACGAGCGTCAACCGCTCACGTACTCTTGAGGGGTTAGTTCAATCGAGAAGGGTTCCCGTCATGACCGCGATCGACCCACGGCCGCTCGTCGGCGAGCCCGTCGCCCTCGACCTGCTCAACACCCGCTGGAACGAGGACGGCGTCCGGCAGGACCTGCTCGCCGGGGTCGAGGGGCTCACCGTCTGGCTCGCCGCCAACGGGCTCGACGAGCGGTTCACCGCCGACGCCACCACCCTGCGCCACACCCTCACCGCCCGGGACGCGCTCGCCGCGCTCGTCGACCACCCCGGCGACCCCGCCGCCACCGCCCGCCTCGACGCCGTCCTCGGCCACGGCCGCATCCGGGCCACCCTCACCGCCGAGGGCCCCGGCGAGCGGCCCGAGTTCGCCGACCCCGCCTGGGGCCCCGGCTGGACCGCCGCCCGCGACTACCTCGACCTGCTGCGCACCGCCCCCGACCGGATCCGGGCCTGCGCCCACGAGGCGTGCATCCTGCACTTCTTCGACACCTCGCGGAACGGCACCCGCCGCTGGTGCTCGATGGCGATCTGCGGCAACCGCGCCAAGGCCTCCCGCCACTACGCGCGCACGAAGGAGAGCTGACCCTCGTTCGTCCCGTCCCTTGGACAATGGATTGGACAAGGCGACCCGGGACATACGCATCATGGACCGGCAGCAACCTGCACATACGTACGGAGGAGTCCCCGTGAAGGTCGGAATCGTCGGAGCCACCGGTCAGGTCGGCACAGTCATGCGCAGCATCCTGGCCGAGCGGAGCTTCCCCCTCGACGAGCTGCGGCTCTTCGCCTCCGCCCGCTCCGCCGGCACCGTCGTGGACGGCGTCACGGTCGAGGACGCCTCCACCGCCGACTACACCGGCCTGGACATCGTCCTCTTCTCCGCCGGCGGCGCCACCTCCCGCGCCCTCGCCGAGAAGGTCGCCTCCCAGGGCGCCGTCGTGATCGACAACTCCTCCGCCTGGCGCGGCGACCCCGAGGTCCCGCTGGTGGTCTCCGAGGTCAACGCGCACGCGATCAAGGACCGCCCCAAGGGCATCATCGCCAACCCGAACTGCACCACGATGGCCGCGATGCCGGTCCTCAAGCCGCTCCACCAGGAGGCCGGCCTCACCGCGCTGATCGCCACCACCTACCAGGCCGTGTCCGGCTCGGGCGTGGCCGGTGTCGCCGAGCTGCGCGACCAGGCGTGCGCCGTGGCCGAGACCGCCGACCGGCTGGCCTTCGACGGCGAGGCCGTCGCGTTCCCCGAGCCCACCGTCTACAAGCGCCCGATCGCGTTCAACGTGGTCCCGCTGGCCGGCTCCCTCGTCGACGACGGCTCCTTCGAGACCGACGAGGAGCAGAAGCTCCGCAACGAGTCCCGCAAGATCCTGGAGATCCCCGGCCTCAAGGTCTCCGGCACCTGCGTGCGCGTCCCGGTCTTCTCCGGCCACTCCCTCCAGGTGAACGTCCGCTTCGACCGCCCGATCAGCGTCGAGCGCGCCTACGAGCTGCTCAAGGACGCCGAGGGCGTCGTGCTCTCCGAGATCCCGACCCCGCTCCAGGCGGCCGGCAAGGACGCCTCGTACGTGGGCCGCATCCGCGTGGACGAGACCGTCGAGAACGGTCTCGCGCTCTTCCTCTCCAACGACAACCTGCGCAAGGGCGCGGCGCTGAACGCCGTGCAGATCGCGGAGCTGGTCGCGGCCGAGCTCAAGGGCGCCTGACACCCCGGAACGGTACGAGGGCGGTCATCCGGGGACGGGTGACCGCCCTCGTGCGTTCGCCGCGGGAAACGCCCCGTGTTCGCCCTGGGAAATGTCTCGTGCGCTGCCGACACACCCCGTGGAAGGATGGGCCAAACATCACAAAACCGAGGAGTTGACCGGGTGCCTGGCACAAACCTGACCCGTGAAGAGGCGCAGCAGCGGGCGGCGCTGCTCACCGTGGACGCGTACGAGGTCGAACTCGACCTCTCCGGTGCGCAGGAGGGCGGCACCTACCGGTCCGTCACCACCGTCCGCTTCGATTCCGCCGAGGCCGGTGCCTCGACCTTCATCGACCTCGTCGCCCCCGCCGTCCACGAGGTCGTGCTGAACGGCCACTCGCTGGACGTCGCCGCCGTCTTCCGCGACTCGCGGATCGCGCTGGCCCACCTCGTCGCGGGCCGCAACGAGCTGAAGGTCGTCGCCGACTGCGCGTACACCAACACCGGTGAGGGTCTGCACCGCTTCGTCGACCCTGTCGACGACCAGGCGTATCTCTACACCCAGTTCGAGGTGCCGGACGCGCGTCGCGTCTTCGCCTCGTTCGAGCAGCCCGACCTCAAGGCGACCTTCCAGTTCACCGTGAAGGCGCCGACGGGCTGGAAGGTCATCTCCAACTCGCCGACCCCGGAGCCCAAGGACGACCTCTGGGTCTTCGAGCCGACGCCGCGGATCTCCACGTACATCACCGCGCTGATCGTCGGCCCGTACCACTCGGTGCACTCCTCGTACGAGAAGGACGGGCAGAGCGTCCCGCTCGGCATCTACTGCCGTCCGTCGCTCGCCGAGTTCCTCGACGCGGACCACATCTTCGACGTCACGCGCCAGGGCTTCGACTGGTTCCAGGAGAAGTTCGCGTACGACTACCCGTTCGCGAAGTACGACCAGCTCTTCGTGCCGGAGTTCAACGCGGGCGCCATGGAGAACGCGGGTGCGGTCACCATCCGCGACCAGTACGTCTTCCGCTCCAAGGTGACGGACGCCGCGTACGAGCGGCGCGCCGAGACGATCCTGCACGAGCTCGCCCACATGTGGTTCGGCGACCTCGTGACGATGGAGTGGTGGAACGACCTCTGGCTGAACGAGTCGTTCGCCACCTACACCTCCGTCGCCTGCCAGGCCTCGGTGGCCGGCACCCGCTGGCCCAACGCCTGGACGACCTTCGCCAACGCGGAGAAGACCTGGGCCTACCGCCAGGACCAGCTGCCCTCCACGCACCCGATCATGGCCGAGATCAACGACCTGGAGGACGTGCTCGTCAACTTCGACGGGATCACGTACGCCAAGGGCGCCTCGGTCCTGAAGCAGCTCGTCGCCTACGTCGGCCAGGACGAGTTCTTCAAGGGCGTCCAGGCCTACTTCCAGGCCCACGCCTTCGGCAACACCCGCCTCTCCGACCTCCTCGGCGCGCTGGAGGAGACCTCCGGGCGCGACCTCAAGACCTGGTCGAAGGCGTGGCTGGAGACGGCCGGCATCAACATCCTCCGCCCGGAGATCGAGACCGACGAGAGCGGCTCGATCACCTCCTTCGCCGTCAAGCAGGAGGCGCCCGCGCTCCCCGCCGGCGCCAAGGGCGAGGCCGTGCTGCGCCCGCACCGGATCGCGATCGGCTTCTACGACCTCGACGCGGCGGGCAAGCTGGTCCGCACCGAGCGCCTCGAACTCGACATCGAGGCCGCCGGGCTGACGGCCGTCCCGCAGCTCGTGGGCAAGGCCCGTCCGGCGGTCGTCCTCCTCAACGACGACGACCTGTCGTACGCCAAGGTCCGCCTCGACGAGGTGTCCCTGAAGAACGTCACCGCGCACCTCGGCGACTTCGCCGAGTCCCTGCCCCGCGCCCTGTGCTGGGCCTCGGCCTGGGACATGACCCGCGACGGCGAGCTGGCCACCCGCGACTACCTGGAGCTCGTGCTCTCCGGTGTCGCCAAGGAGTCCGACATCGGCGTCGTCCAGTCGCTCCAGGGCCAGGTCAAGGCCGCCCTGGAGATGTACGCGGCGCCGGAGTGGCGCGAGGCCGGGCTGGCCCGCTGGACCGAGGCCACCCTCGCGCACCTGCAGGCGTCCGCGCCCGCGAGCGACCACCAGCTGGCGTGGGCGCGCGCCTTCGCGGCGACCGCCCGCACCCCGCAGCAGCTGGACCTGCTCGCGGCCCTCCTGGAGGGCCGCGAGAGCGTCGAGGGTCTGGCGGTCGACACCGAGCTGCGCTGGGCGTTCGTCCAGCGGCTCGCGGCCACCGGCGTCTACGACGAGTCGGAGATCGCGGGCGAGCTGGAGCGCGACCGCACCGCGGCGGGCGAGCGCCACGCGGCCACCGCGCGCGCGGCCCGCCCGACGGAGGCGGCGAAGGCGGAGGCCTGGGCTTCGGTCGTCGAGGACGACAAGCTGACGAACGCCGTGCAGGAGGCCGTGATCGGCGGCTTCGTGCAGGCCGACCAGCGCGAGCTGCTCGCCCCGTACACGGCGAAGTACTTCGCGTCGGTCAAGGGCGTCTCGGAGACGCGCAGCCACGAGATCGTCCAGCAGATCGTGGTCGGTCTCTACCCGAGCCTCCAGGTGTCGCAGGAGACCCTGGACGCGACGGACGCCTGGATCGCCGAGCACGACCCGGCCCCGGCGCTGCGCCGTCTGGTGACGGAGAGCCGCGCGGGCGTCGAGCGTGCGCTCCGGGCGCGGGCGGCGGACGCGGCGGCGGCGAAGTAGGCACCCCGCGGAAGCAGGGGGCCCCGGACCGTGCCGGTCCGGGGCCCCTTCGGCGTATCGGCGCTCCGCCGGTCCGGCACGCGCGGACCGGCGGAGGACCGGCCGTGAGGTCCGCCCGGCGGGCGGGCGTCGGCGCGCTGCCGCTCCGCCGGGCGGAAGTGCGGGGACGGGGCCGCGCTCAGCCGCCGAGCGCCGTGAACCGGGCGCGCAGGTCGGCCGCGCCCTGCTCGGTCAGCGCCCCGTGCAGCCGCATCCGGGCGACGCCGCCGTCGGGGAAGGCGTCGAGGCGGACATGGGTGACGACGGCCTGGGCGGGCAGCTTGAAGCGGTGCAGGGTGTCGGGCTGGAGCCTGGTGCGGGGGATGATCTCGAACCACTCCGCGCCGCCGGAGGGATCGCCGTTGCATCCCTGGAGGGCGACCCAGCCGGCCGAGTTGCCCTTGAGGTAGGCGGTGTCGATCTCGACGGCGCGGACGGCGCCCTGCGCGGCGAGCCGGAAGCGCACCCAGTCGTTGGTGCCGCGCACCCGGCGGCGGCGGTTCTCCCAGCCGTCGTCCATCTTGCGGGAGGTGCCGGGCAGGATGATCTGGGTCGGCGAGGAGTAGAACCTGTCCGAGGCGTCCTCGTACGAACCGCCGTTGAGTACGGAGATCAGGTCGAGGGTGCCGAGGAGCTCCAGCCACTCGGGGTCGGGCACGACCTCGCCGTGGACGCGGAGGCGGGCGATGCCGCCGTCGGGGTGCTGGCAGACGCGGAGATGGGTCCAGCGGCGCTCGGCGGTGACGGTGAAGCCGTTCGCGGCGTGGCCCCGGACGGGGGTCGGCGGCACGAGCTCCTCCCACGGGGCTTCCAGCAGCTCCGCGGGGCTCGGCGTGCCCTCCACCGAGGTGGCCTGGATGCTCACGCGCTGCGGGTAGTTGCCGCGGAAGTGGGCGGTGTCGACGATGATCCCGCGGATCACGCCGGGGGCGCCGAGGCGGACGATCGCCCAGTCGTGGTCCCCCGGGGCGGGGAAGACGTTCTCGGCGTCGGCGCCGCGGCGGCGACGTGTCTCCCAGCCGTCCATGATCTTGCCCTTGTGACCGAAGTGCTCGGGGTCGAAGACGGCCCGCTCACGGACGAGGAGGTTCTCCCGCTCGGCGAAGAACTCGTCGTTCGCGGCGACGACGCCGGCGCCGAGACGCCGGTCGGCGAGGTCGACCAGCTCGGTGAAGGAGAAGTCACCGGTCCGGTAGTCGGCGTACGGGTCGCCACCGGAGTACGGGGCGGCGTCGTTGGCGTGCGGGTCCTGGTCCTGGCTCGTCTCGAAGGTCATGCGTCGACTGTGCGCCCCGGGACCTGGTGGGTCCATCGAATGTTTTCGATGGACATCTTCAGTTCTGCTGAACGATGGAGCGGTGCGACCGGGTGCGCGGCGACAGGGGTCGGCCCGTCCTGCACAGCGCGAGGGGTCAGCCCCGCCGCACGGCGCGAGGGGTCAGCCCTGCTGGACGGTCTCCCGTTGGGCGGCCGCCTGCCGGAGCGCCCCCAGCACCCGTGCCACCGCCGGCCCCTCCTCCGCCCCGCGTCGTACCGCCGCGACGACATGGCGGCGCGGCTGGTCGGCGGCGAGGACGCGCATCACGACCCCGGCACCGCCCCGGCGTTCCGCGGAGGCCATCCGGGGGACCAGGGCGATCCCCATCCCGGCCTCGACCATGGCGAGGATCGCGGTCCAGCCGGAAGCGCTGTGGGCCTGCTCGGGCACGAAGCCGGCGGCCTCGCAGGCGGCGGTGGTGATCTCCGACCAGGGGCCCGAGCCGCCGAAGATCCAGGGCTCGGCGGCGAGGTCGGCGAGCCGCAGGCCGGGCGCGTCGGCATGCGGGTGCCCGGCGGGCAGGGCCACGTCGAGGGGGTCGGCGAGCAGCGGGACCCGGCTGAACTTGGGATCGCGCGCGGAGGGCGCGTGGGCGGCGAGCGAGAGCGCCAGATCCACCTCTCCGGCCGAGAGCAGCTCGTACGCCTCCGCCGCCTCGGCCTCCCGGATCCGGACGTCGAGCCCGGGGTGCGCGGCGCGCAGTTGCCGTACCGCGGGCACGACGAGCGCGGGCACGGCCGTGGAGAACGCCGCGACCCGCACCTCTCCGGCCTCGCCCCGCAGATAGCCGTCGAGTTCGGCGTCGGCGCGCTCCAGCTGGGCGAAGACCACCTCCGCGTGCCGCAGCACCAGGTGGGCGGCGTCGGTGAGCCGGACACGGCGGCCCTGGGCCTCGAGGACCCGGACGCCGAGCTGCTTGGCGAGGTTGGTGAGCTGCTGCGACACGGCCGAGGGGGTCATGAGCAGCGCCTCCGCGGTGGCGGTGACGGTGCCGCGGTCCCGGAGAGTGCGGAGGATCTGGAGCTTCTTGATGTCCCACTCGGTCATGGGGCGCAACCTACCGGGCGGAGCTGAGGGCCACTCCGCCGAGGATGAGCGCCATGCAGGCCACGCCGAGGGCGCCGAGCCGTTCGCCGAGCAGGGCGTACGAGAGGAGGGCGACGCAGACCGGCTGGAGGTAGTAGACGATCCCGGCGCGGGCGGCGCCGATGAGGGCGACGGCCCTGTTCCAGGCGAAGAAGGCGACGGCGGAGGAGCCGACGCCCACATAGAGCAGGGGGCCGACGGTGGCGACGCCCGCGGTGAACCCGCCCTGGACGGCGAGGGAGACGGCGTACGCGGGGGCGAGCATCAGCGCGCCGAGCAGGAAGGTGACGAAGAGGAAGGCGAGTCCGCCGATCTCCGGGGGCCTGCGCTTGAGCAGGGCGCTGTACGAGGCGAAGGACAGGGCCGCGGCGAACATCCACAGGTCGCCCGCCCCGAGGTCGACGGCGAGGGAGTCCTTTCCGACGAGCAGCAGGACGCCGACGACGGCCGCCAGCATGCCGAGGACGCGGCGGGTGCCGAGGCGTTCGCCGCCGATCCGGGACCAGACCGCCATGATCACCGGGGAGGCGGCCATGATCATGCCCATGTTGGTGGCGGAGGTGGTCAGTCCGGCCTGGTGCACCAGGGTGTTGTAGAGCGCGACGCCGAAGAGCGAGGCGAGCGCGACGAATCCGAAGTGCCGGCGGATCGCCTTCCGCTGCCGCCAGAACGGGCGGGCGGCGATCGGGGCGACGGCGACGAGGGCGATGATCCAGCGCCAGAAGACGGCCTGCACGGGTGGCACCGAGTCGGCCATGTCGCGGGTGGCGACGAAGCTGCCGGACCAGACGACGGTGGCGAGCAGGGCGAGGAGCACGCCGAAGCCGGCGCCTCGGGCGGGCGCCGGCTTCCGGGTGACGTCGGGGGTCGGGTGGCGTGCGGTGATCAGGCTCATGGGGCCTACCGTCGCACTCCCGAACCTTCCAGGTCCATCGAAACTTCCTGACCATTCTTTTCAGTTGAACTGAATGTTTCCGCGCCCGACTCGACGACCGGCCCGGCCTCCACGACGGGCCCGGCCTCCACGACGGGCCCGGCCTCCTTCGGGGCCCGGGGGCTCAGCTGGCCGGCCAGGGTGGCGCCGAAGGCGATCGCCATGCCGAGCAGCTGCACCGCGCCGAGTGCCTGACCGAGCGCCACCCAGCCGATGATCGCGGCGGTGATGGGCGAGAGCGGGCCGAGGAGGGTGGCGGAGGAGGCGCTGAGCCGCTCGATGCCGCGGAACCAGAGGAAGTACGAGATCGCGGTGTTGCCGAAGGCGAGGTAGGCGTACCCGGCCAGGTTGGTGCCGGTCAGGGCCGGCGGGGCGCCCTCGATCAGGAAGGCGATCGGCAGGATGATCAGACCGCCCGCGGTGAGCTGCCAGCCGGTGAGCGCGAGGGCGCCGACGCCCTCGGGGCGGCCCCAGCGCTTGGTGAAGACGATGCCGGCCGACATCGACAGCGACGAGAGCAGTCCGGCGAGCACGCCGACGGTGTCGAACGCGGCCCCGGCCTTCAGGACCACGAGGCTGACGCCGAAGGCGGCGGCGACGGCGGTGAGCAGGGTCTTCACCGTGGGCCTCTCGCCGAGGAACAGGGCGGCGAGGCCGACGACGAAGAGCGGGCCGACGGAGCCGACGACGGCGGCGACGCCGCCGGGGAGCCGGTAGGCGGCGAGGAAGAGCAGCGGGAAGAAGGCGCCGATGTTGAGGGCCCCGAGGACGGCGGACTTCCACCACCAGGCCCCCTGCGGGAGCTTGCGGGTGAGCGCCAGGATGAGGAGTCCGGCGGGCAGGGCGCGCATCAGACCGGTGAAGAGCGGGCGGTCGGGCGGCAGGAACTCCGTGGTGACGAAGTAGGTGGAGCCCCAGGAGATCGGGGCCAGGGCGGTCAGTGCGACGACGGCTGCCTTGCGGGACATGACGGTCTCCCCCTCGCTGCGGATGCCGTTCCGGGTGGACCGGACTGGCTTGGCGGTAATTAACTTACCACTAAGCTACTTACTTGCAAGTGACTTTCTTGCCATCGAGTCACGTGGAAGGGGAGACTGCCCGCATGGACACGAAGACCCCCGGCCCCGCCCACGACGCCGTCGACGCCATCACCGACCAGTGGGCGGCGGTCCGCCCCGACCTGGACACCGTGCCGATGGCCGTCTTCGGGCGGATCTACCGGCTCGCGAACGCCATGCGCGGCCGGGTGGACAAGGCGTACGCGCCCTACGGCCTGGCGCTCGGGGAGTTCGACGTGCTCGCGACCCTCCGCCGCTCCGGGGAGCCGTACACGCTGTCACCGCGCGAGCTGACGGCGACGCTGATGATCACCACCGGCGGGATGACCGGCCGGCTGGACAAGCTGGAGAAGGCGGGGCTCGTCACCCGCAGCCCCGATCCGCACGACCGGCGCGGACTGCGGGTCACGCTCACCGAGCACGGCCGGGAACTGGTGGACCAGTCCGTCACGGCCGGTCTCGCGCAGCAGCGGGCGGCCCTGGAGGGCGCGCTCGACGAGGAGGAGGCGGCGCAGCTGGCCGGGCTTCTGCGCAAGCTGCTGGCGACGACCGCCTAGGGGGTGTCACGCGCGGCTCTCCCGCGCGTCCACGCACGCGAGGGCGCCGCACGGTACGTCGTACCGTGCGGCGCCCTCGGCGGAGCGGAGGAGGAGGCGGTCAGGCCTTCTTGGACTTGTCGAGCACCATCACGAGCCCGGTGATCACCAGGAACAGCACCAGCGGTGCGGCCACGAACAGGCCGATGGTCTCGATGACCGACAGCTTGGGGGCCGGGTCGTCGCCGTCGTCGCGGGTGAGCGCGAGCGCGGGGGACGACATGAGCAGCATCATCAGCGTCGTACCGGCCGCGAGCGAGCCGGCGCGCAGTGCGTTCTTCTTGTCCACGGTGCAAACGTAGCGAACAGCTAATCGGACCGCGCGCCCGGGGGTGCCGTACGGGCGTCGGAAGGGGTGGTGCGGGCCTCCGGTACCGCCGTCCGCGCGTGGAGTTCGCGCAGCAGGGCGTGCGCCCGGGGCGAGGCGGCGAGCCGCTCCAGGGTCATCGGCTGCCCGTCCGCGCCGGCGAGCGGCAGCCGCCAGTTGGGGTACTCGTCCCAGGTGCCGGGCAGGTTCTGCGGTCGGCGGTCGCCCACCGCGTCCGGCAGCCAGACGCCCACCATCCGGGCCGGGGTGTCGAGCAGGAACCGGTGGACGGCCCTGATCTCGGCCTCCTCGGCCCCCGGGCCCTCCGGGAGCAGCCCGAGCCGCTGGAACAGGCCCAGCCACTCGGCGGTCTCGGCCGCGTCCGCCGCCCGCTCGCGTGCCAGATCCCCGGGCAGCAGGCCGAGACGGTGCCGCAGGGCGACATGGTCGCCGGAGAGCCGGGCGGCCGTCGGGGGCAGGTCGTGGGTCGTGGCGGTGGCGACGCACTCCGCGCGCCACTCGGCCGGGGCCAGCGGACGGCCGGAGGCCGCCCAGTCCCGCTCGAACCAGAGCACGGAGGTGCCGAACACCCCACGCGCGGCCAGCTCCTCCCGCACACCGGACTCGACCGTGCCGAGGTCCTCGCCGATGACGAGGGCGCCGGCGCGGTGGGCCTCCAGGACGAGGACGGCGAGCATGGCCCCGGCGTCGTACCGGACGTAGGTGCCTTCGGTGGGCTCGCGACCCTCCGGCACCCACCAGAGCCGGAACAGGCCCATCACATGGTCGATGCGCAGCGCGCCCGCGTGGCGCAGGAGTTCGCGCAGGAGTCCGCGGTACGGGGCGTAGCCCGTGGCGGCCAGGGCGTCGGGCCGCCAGGGCGGCAGGCCCCAGTCCTGGCCGCGGGAGTTGAAGGCGTCGGGCGGGGCGCCGACCGACATGCCGGCCGCGAAGGCTTCCTGCTGGGCCCAGGCGTCGGAGCCCTCCGGGTGGACGCCGACCGCCAGGTCGTGGACGATCCCGATCTCCATCCCGGCCTCCCGGGCCGCCGCGGCGGCGTCGGCGAGCTGCCGGTCCGTCAGCCAGGCCAGCCGGCAGTGGAAGTCGACCCGGGCGGCGAGGGCGGGGTCGTCGCGGACGACGGCCTCCGCCTCGCGCGGCGTGCGCAGTTCCTCCGGCCAGGTCCGCCAGTGGTGGCCGTGGCGCTCGGCGAGCGCCTGGTAGGTGGCGTGGTCCTCCAGCGCGCGGCCGCGCGCGGCGAGGAAGTCGTGGAAGTCGGCGCGTCTGCCGGGGCCGAGTTCGACACCGCCGACGACGAGTTCGAGGGCGCGTCTCTTGACCTCCCACACGGCGTCCCGGTCGATCACCGCGCCCTTGCCGAGGACGCGTTCGCGCAGGTCGGCGGCGTCGGCGAGGATCAGGTCGAGCTCCTCGCGGCGCTCGGGGCCGATCAGGGCGTACTCGGGGACCGCCTCGATCCGCAGATGGACCGGGTCGGGGAAGCGGCGCGAGGACGGGCGGTACGGGGAGGGGTCGCTCGGAGCCCCGGGCACGCCCGCGTGGAGCGGGTTGACCTGGACGAAGCCGGCGCCGTGCGTGCGGCCGGCCCAGTCCGCCAGTTCGCGCAGGTCGCCGAGGTCGCCCATGCCCCAGGAGCGGGTGGAGAGCAGCGAGTAGAGCTGTACGAGCAGCCCGTACGCGCGCCGCTCGGGGGCGGGCACGCGCGCGGGGGCGACGATCAGGGTGGCGGTGGCGGCGCGCCCGTCGGGGGCCTGCGCCTCGACCGTGTGGACGCCGGGGGGAAGGTGCTCCCAGTCCTCGCCGGTGACGACGGCGCCGTCCTCGGTGGTGACCCGGAGCCGGGTGCCGGGCGGCAGGTCCGCCGGCGGGCCGACGGGCTCCGCGCCGTGCCATCGGACCAGGGTCGGGGGCAACAGAAGCTCCCGGTCGGCCCGTTCGGCCGCTTCGAGGGCGGCGGCGACCGCTTCCGGCGTCGCCGCGTCCACGCCGAGGGCGCCGAGGACGGCCACCACGGTGGTGTCCGGCACGGGCACGGTGACCCCTGCGGAGGGGCTGTAGGCGGTGGCGACGCCGTGACGGGCGGCGAGACGGGCCAGGGTCACTTCACACTCCGGGGGACTCCGTGCCCGCACTTCCTGGGGCGGTGGGTTCACTGGTGAGGGGGGCAGCCACGGTCAGGGGCGGCTCGCTGGTGAGGGGCTCGGCGTCGGGCAGCGGCGGCTCGCTGGTCAGCGGTTCGTCCGTCCTGGCCGGCTGCTCCGGAATCCGTATCCGTCCGAGGTGCGGGGCGGTCGTGGTCACGGGGGTCTCCCGATTCGTCTCGACTGGTGGGACCTGGGTAACGACTGAGGCCTACCCACCGCACCTCGTTTTACCGGCGGAAAGCGGCGAAGTGACGTCACCTCGCCGACGGATCGCCGGGCAAAGCCGACACATCGGCCACGTGCATTGACACCTCAGTGCGACGGGTGGTGGGCTCGTGACCCACTCGTGACCAAACCGGCGAGCGGCCGGCGGCCCCGGCCGAAGGGAGACACCCGTGCACCTCGGGCACCTCGGGCGCAGCAGGCGCACCGCGACGGCTGTCGCCGCCGCCGTCATCGGCGGCCTTCTCGGCGGCGCGGTGCCGGGCTCGGCCCAGGCGGTCCCGGGGGCGGCCCCGAACGAGCGCCCGAAGGCGGCGCCGTTCGCACCGACGACGCCGTTCGCCCCGGCCACACCGTTCGCACCGACGACGCCGTTCGTCCCGAACGCACCCGGCGCCCCGGCAGACCCGGGCGCCCCCGGGGCTTCCCCGGCCACGGCCCCCTCCCCCGGCTCCACGGCCACCGGCTCCGCGCGCGTGCCCGCCGTCTGGCCGCGCCCGCAGTCGCTGACCGCCGCCGGGCAGGCCGTATCCCTCGGGGACGAGCTGACGCTGCTCGCGGACGCCGACGCCGATCCGTACGCCCTCGCCGCCCTGCGCGAGCTGCTGCGGGCCGCCGGGGTGCGGACCGTCCACACCGGGCTCCCTGGCCGGGGGCCGGTCCTCCGGGTCGCCGGCCCCTCCGGCGAGGCCGCCGAGGAGGCGCTGAGCGCTCTGCGGGTGCCGGACCGGCTCGATCTGCCGCGCGGCGGCTACCGGCTCGCCACGGGCCGCCTCGGAGGCCGGGACACGGTCGTCCTGGACGGAGTGGGCGGCGACGGACTCTTCCACGCCGTTCAGACGCTGCGTCAGCTGCTCGGCGGCGGCCGGGAGGTTCCGGGGGTCGTCGTGCGCGACTGGCCGGGCACGGCCGAGCGCGGGATCACCGAGGGCTTCTACGGGACGCCCTGGACGGCCGAACAGCGGCTCGCCCAGATCGACTTCCTGGGCCGCACCAAGCAGAACCGCTATCTGTACGCGCCCGGTGACGACCCGTACCGGGGCGTGCAGTGGCGCGACCCCTACCCGGCCGCGCGGCAGGCCGAGTTCCGCGCGCTCGCGGAGCGGGCCCGCGCCAACCACGTGACGCTCGGCTGGGCCGTGGCGCCCGCCCAGTCCATGTGCCTGTCCTCGGGCGGCGACCTGGCGGCGCTGACGCGGAAGCTCGACGCGATGTGGGCGCTCGGGGTGCGCTCCTTCCAGCTCCAGTTCCAGGACGCCTCGTACGACGAGTGGCACTGCGACCGGGACGCCGACACCTTCGGGCGGGGGCCGGAGGCCGCGGCCGCCGCGCACGCGCGCGTGGCGAACACGGTCGCCCGGCACCTCGCCGAGAGGTATCCGGACGCCGAGCCGCTGACGGTGATGCCGACGGAGTACTACCAGGACGGCGCGACCGCCTACCGCGCCCGGCTGGGCGAGACGCTCGACGCGGACGTGCGGGTGGCGTGGACCGGCGTCGGCGTCGTGCCGCGCGCGATCACCGGCGGGGAGCTGGCGCGGACGCGGGCGGCCCTGGGCCATCCGCTGGTCACCATGGACAACTACCCGGTCAACGACTACGCGCAGGACCGGTTGTTCCTCGGCCCCGCGACGGGCCGGGAGCCGGCCGTGGCCGCTGGTTCCGCGGCCTTCCTCGCACTGGCGATGGAGCAGCCCGCGGCCTCCCGCGTCCCGCTCTTCACCACCGCCGACTACGCCTGGAACCCGCGCGGCTACCGGCCGGAGGAGTCCTGGCGGGCGGCGGTCGACGACCTCGCGGGCCCGGAGCCCGCCGCCCGCGAGGCGCTGCGGGCGCTCGCGGGCAACGGCGCCTCGTCGGTGCTCGACCCGGCGGCGGAATCGGCGTACCTGAAGCCCCTCCTGGCGGCCTTCTGGGCCGCGCGCACGAGCGCGGGGGCCGACGCGGACCCAGGGCGGGAGACGTCGGCGCGGGAGCTGCGGGCCGCGTTCACCGTGATGCGCGAGGCTCCCGGACGGCTCGCGGGCGCCGCCGGCGGCGCCCTCGACGACGAGACCGGCCCCTGGCTCCGGCAGCTCTCCGGGTACGGCCGGGCGGGCGAGACGGCGGTCGACATGCTGGTCGCCCAGGAGTCGGGGGACGGGGCGGCGGCCTGGCGGGCGCAGTTGAGCCTGGAGTCGCTGCGGAAAGACCTCGCCGCGGGCCGGGTGACGGTCGGCGCGGGGGTGCTCGACCCGTTCCTCACGCGCGCGGTGGAGCGGGCGAAGGCCTGGACCGGCGCCGACCGGACGCCGAGGGTCCGTCCCGACCGGGGCACCGGCTCGTACACCGTCCGGCTCGACCGGGCGCGGCCCGTGGAGGCCCTGACCGTGATGACGGAGCCGGGCTCCGGGGACCCGGGCGACGCGCGCGTGGAGGCGTACGTCGAGGGCGAGGGCTGGCGGCCGCTCGGCCCGCTGTCGGCGTCCGGCTGGACGCAGGCGGACCTCAAGGGCCTGCGGGCGGAGGCGCTGCGGGTGGTGTGGAGCGGCGACGGTCCGGCGCCCGCGGTGCGCTCGCTCGTGCCGTGGTTCGCGGACGGGCCGCGCGCGACGCTCGGTCTGGCCCGGACGGAGACGGACGCGGAGATCGGCGGCCCGGCCCAGCGGGTGGACGTGGAGCTGTCGGGCCTGCGCGCCGGCGAGGTGCGGGGGCCGCTGACGGCGAAGGCCCCGAAGGGGATCACGGTCAGACTGCCCGAGCAGGCGGTGGTCGGGCGCGGTGCCCGGTCGACCGTGCCCCTGGAGGTGTCGGTGGCGCCGGACGCGCACGCGGGCACGTACCGGGTGCCGGTGTCGTTCGCGGGCGAGGAGCGGGTGCTGACGGTGCGGGCCTTCCCCCGTACGGCGGGCCCGGATCTGGCCCGGACGGCGACGGCCTCGTCCTCGGGCGACGAGACGCCGGACTTCCCGGCCGCCCTGGCGGTGGACGGCGATCCGGCCACCCGCTGGTCCTCGCGCGCGGAGGACGGCGCCTGGTGGCAGCTGGAGCTGCCGGAGCCGGCCCGGATAGGGCAGGTGGTGCTGCACTGGCAGGACGCGTACGCCTCCCGCTACCGGGTCCAGGTCTCGGCCGACGGGCGCGTATGGCGCACGGCGGCCACGGTCGCGGAGGGCCGGGGCGGCCGGGAGTCGGTGCGGATGGACGCGGCGGACACGCGCTTCCTGCGGGTGCAGGGCGACGCGCGGGCGACGCGGTACGGCTATTCGCTCTGGTCGGTGGAGACCTACGCGGTGGCCGCGCAGAAGGGGCCGGAGCGGCCCGGGCAGCCCGCCGGGAAGCCGGCGGAGCCGGCGGAGCCGCCTGCGGGCGCCGAGGGCACGCCGGCGGACCACGCGTCGGAGGGCACGCCGCCGGACGACGTGGCGGAGGGCACGACGGACGAGCGGCCCGCCCCCTGAGGGGCGCACCGCTCCCGTGCCGTGACCGCCCCCGCGTCCGTGCGCGCGTGACGGCGCGTACGGACGCGAAAGGCCCGGCTCAACCCGTCGTCAGCGCCCTCACGGGGGCGTCGGCGACGGAGTCGATCCGGGCCATCACATCCTCGGCACCGAACGGCTGGAGGTACGGCAGCCAGCGGGGGTCCCGGTGTCCGGTCCCGATGATCCGCCAGGCCAGGCCGGTCGGCGGGGCCGGTTGGTGGCGCAGCCGCCAGCCGATCTCGCGCAGGTGCCGGTCGGCCTTGACGTGGTTGCAGCGGCGGCAGGCCGCCACCACGTTCTCCCAGGCGTGCGTGCCCCCGCGGCTGCGGGGGATGACGTGGTCGACGCTGGTCGCGACGCCCCCGCAGTACATGCAGCGCCCGCCGTCGCGTGCGAAGAGGGCTCTGCGGGTCAAGGGAACGGGCCCCCGGTAGGGGACCCGCACGAAGCGCTTCAGTCGCACCACGCTGGGCGCGGGGACGACTTGGGTCTCGCTGTGCAGGAAGGCGCCGGATTCCTCGAGGCAGAGAGCCTTGTTCTCCAGGACGAGGACGAGTGCGCGGCGGAGCGGTACGACGCCGAGCGGCTCGTACGACGCGTTGAGGACCAGGACATGCGGCACGGATGCCTCCTATGACGCCGGCGGCGCGTGGCTCGCGCCGGGACGAACTGCTCTCAGTCTCTCCTCATGCCTGGTCGGAACGCCACCACGTACCGGGATCGGGGTGACGGGCCCGGCGTGTTCTCGACCACATCGGCATGTCTTCTTCTCTTTGCCCGGGTGAGGTCCGTCTCTCCCTCGAACAGGGCTACGGGACCATGTCCGACGCCCCGTTACTGTGGAAGCTCTGCGTACGCGATGCCTGGAGGTCCCCCGTGCTTTGGTCCGCTCTTGCGGCCGCCACCGAACCCGAGCCCGTTCCGGTGACCTTCGACGAGGCGGCGGAGAAGGCCACGAACGCGGCGAGCTGGGTGGAGGAGAACTGGTCCACCTGGCTGAACACGGGCCTGCGCATCGTGCTGATCCTCATCGTCGCGCTGCTTCTGAGGATGGCGGTCCGGAGGACCCTGACGAAGCTGATCGAGCGGATGAACCGTTCGGCGCAGGCGGTGGAGGGGACGGCCCTGGGCGGTCTCCTCGTGAACACCGAGCGCCGGCGGCAGCGCTCGGAGGCGATCGGTTCGGTCCTGCGGTCGGTGGCGTCGTTCCTGATCCTGGGCACGGCCGGGCTGATGATCCTGGGCGCCTTCAAGATCGATCTGGCGCCGCTGCTCGCCTCGGCCGGTGTGGCCGGTGTGGCGATCGGTTTCGGCGCGCGGAACCTGGTGACGGACTTCCTGTCGGGTGTCTTCATGATCCTTGAGGACCAGTACGGCGTGGGCGACTCGGTCGACGCGGGCGTGGCCTCCGGCGAGGTCGTGGAGGTCGGTCTGCGGGTGACCAAGCTGCGGGGCGTGGACGGCGAGATCTGGTACGTGCGCAACGGCGAGATCAAGCGGATAGGGAACCTCAGCCAGGGCTGGGCGACGGCGGGCGTGGACGTGACCGTCCGGCCGACGGAGGACCTGGAGCGGGTGCGGTCCGTGATCGTCGAGGCGGCGGAGTCCATGGCCAAGGAGGAGCCGTGGAACGAGCGTCTCTGGGGGCCGGTGGAGGTGCTCGGTCTGAACGAGGTGCTGCTCGACTCGATGACCGTCCGGGTCTCGGCGAAGACGATGCCGGGGAAGGCGCTGGGCGTGGAGCGCGAGCTGCGCTGGCGGATCAAGCAGGGCCTGGACCGGGCCGGCATCCGGATCGTGGGCGGGCTTCCGGCGCTGGCGGAGGAGTCGGCCGCGGATCCGACCGCGGGCATGGCGGCGCCGTCGGCCTTCGCCTCGGCGACCTCGCCGCAGTCGGCCGCGGCGACCCCGCTGCCCAGGGCGGACCTCAACAAGTAGGAACGGCGCAGGCACGCGCGTAGGGACCGCGCGGCGACGCGATCGTGGACGGCGCCCCCGCAGGTAACGCTTTGGTTGCCTTCGGGGGCGTCTCGCGTGCCCGGGTATTGACGCCCCCGTGACGGCCGCCTTATTTTCCTCCCACCGAATAGGAAACTTTCCTAACAGTACAGTCGGGGAGACACGCCGCCGCGAGGCAGCAGAATGGCCCGACCAGCAACCGAAGGGCAGGTGCGACCTCATGGCCGGTACGACTCCGGGAACCCCGGGCACGCCGCGCGTACTGCGCGCCATGAACGACCGCGCCGCCCTGGACCTGCTCCTGGAGCACGGCCCGCTCTCGCGGACCCGGATCGGCACGCTCACCGGCCTGTCCAAGCCGACCGCCTCCCAGCTGCTCGCCCGTCTCGAAGCGGCGGGTCTCGTCGTCGCCACCGGCACCACCGCGGGCCGCCCCGGACCGAACGCCCAGCTCTACGCGGTGAACGCGCGGGCCGCGTACGCCGCCGGACTCGACGTCAACCCGTTCCGCATCCACGCCGCCGTCGCCGACATCACGGGCGAGATCGTCGGCGAGTACGAGCTCCGCACCCCCGGCCGCGCCGCGTCCGGCGTCGTCCGCCAGGTCACCGACGCCCTCGACGGGGCCGTCAAGGCGGCCGGCATCACCCGCGAGGACGTCCGGCGCCTGGTCATCGGCACCCCCGGCGCCTTCGACCCGGCGACCGGACGCCTGCGGTACGCCTCCCACCTGCCCGGATGGCACTCCCCCACCCTCCTGGAGGAGCTGGCCGCCGTCCTGCCGATGCCGTTCGAGTACGAGAACGACGTCAACCTCGTCGCCGTCGCCGAACAGCGCGTCGGCGCGGCCCGCGGTCACACGGACTTCGCCCTGCTGTGGAACGAGGAGGGCCTCGGCGCCGCCCTCGTCCTCGGGGGGCGGCTGCACCGCGGCTTCACCGGCGGCGCCGGCGAGGTCGGCTTCCTGCCCGTCCCCGGCACCCCGCTCGTACGCCAGGTCACCAAGGCCAACTCCGGCGGCTTCCAGGAGCTCGCCGGGGTCCAGGCCGTGCCCCGGATCGCCCGCGCCATCGGCATCGACACCCCCGAGCAGCCGTACGTGGCGGTCGCGAGCGCGCTGCTCGCGCACGCCGCCGAGGCACACGGCGAGGACCCTCGGTACGCGGAGCTGCTCGACCGGTACGCCGAGCGCGTCGCCATCGGGCTCTCCTCCATCGTCTCGGTCCTCGACCCCGAACTCATCGTGCTGTCCGGTGACGTCCTCGTCGCCGGCGGCGAACCCCTCCGCGCGCGCGTGCAGTCCGAACTCGCCGACCTCGCCGCCTCCCGGCCACGACTCGTCCTCGCCGCCGTCCCCCGGCGCCCCGTGCTGCGCGGCGCCCTCGAAAGCGCC
Organism: Streptomyces sp. NBC_00691; assembly: GCF_036226665.1. Lineage (NCBI taxonomy): Bacteria > Bacillati > Actinomycetota > Actinomycetes > Kitasatosporales > Streptomycetaceae > Streptomyces > Streptomyces sp. NBC_00691. The sequence goes on from NZ_CP109007.1 coordinate 2,901,181, forward strand.
CTCGCCACCACGCGCGCCGAGGTGTTCGACACCTCGCGCTGACCCACCGACCGTCTCACCGCTCCACTCGTTCCCCTTCCCCCGTAAGTCCTCCGCCACAGGGAGACACCGTCATGCCCGTACGTCCGCGCAGAGCAGCCGCAGCGCTCGCCGCCACCGCCTCGATAGCACTCTTCGCCTCGGCCTGTACGGGCTCCGCGAACAACACGGCCGGCGACGACCCCAAGGCCGAGACCACGATCACCTTCTGGCACGGCTGGTCGGCGCCCGCCGAGGTCAAGGCGATCCAGAACAACATCGACCGCTTCACGAAGGCCCACCCGAACATCAAGGTGAAGGTCGTCGGCGGCATCAACGACGCCAAGCTCGGCCAGGCCCTGCGCGCGGGCGGTTCCAACGGGCCGGACGTGGCCGCCTCCTTCACCACGTCCAACGTCGGCAAGTTCTGCCACACCGGCGCCCTCGCGGACCTGAAGCCCTTCCTCGACAAGGACAAGGTCGACCTCGACAAGACCTTCTCGAAGGTCCTCCAGAACTACACCCAGTTCGAGGGCAAGCGCTGCTCCCTGCCGCTGCTCTCCGACGCCTACGGCCTCTTCTACAACAAGGACGCCTTCCGGAAGGCCGGCCTCGACCCCGAGGCCCCGCCGAAGACCTGGTCCCAGTTCGCCGAGGTCGCCAAGAAGCTCACCAAGGCCAAGGGCGACGGCTACGAGCAGCTCGGCTTCATGCCGAACTACCTCGGCTACGAGACCGTCCCGAGCCACTACATGTCGCAGTGGGACCACAAGTACTTCGACGAGAGCGGCAAGTCGCTCCTCGGTACGGACCCCGGCTTCGCCGAGATGCTGACCTACCAGAAGTCGCTGGTCGACGGTCTGGGCGGGTTCGCGAAGCTGGACAAGGTCCGCACCACCTACGGCGACGAGTGGGGCGCCAAGCACCCCTTCCACACCGGCCAGGTCGCCATGCAGCTGGACGGCGAGTGGCGGCTCAACTTCATCAAGGACGCCGGGGTGAAGATCGACGTCGGCGTCGCGCCGCTGCCCGTCGCCGACGACGAGGTCGCCGAGTACGGAAAGGGCTACCTCTCCGGCACGATCATCGGCATCGCGCCGCAGAGCAAGAAGCAGAACGCGGCCTGGGAACTCGTCAAGTACATGACGATGGACACCGAGGCCGTGGTGAACTTCGCCAACGAGATCGGCAACGTGCCCTCCACCCTGGAGGCGCTGAAGTCGCCGAACCTGAAGTTCGACGCGCGCTTCAAGACCTTCCTGGACATCGCCCGGCACCCCCAGTCCACCACCTCCGACGGCGCGGTGAACGGCACCACGTACCAGGACACCTTCCAGGACTTCGCCCAGAAGTACGAGAAGGGCCAGGTCCCGGACCTGAAGAAGGGCCTCGCCGACACGGCCGCCCAGATCGACCGCGACATCGCCCAGGCGAAGTAAGACCCGGGACCGGTATCTCATGTCCGACACCCTCGCCGGGCGTCAGGCGGCACTGCGGTCGAAGCGCGTGCGCAACGCGCTTCGCACCGCGGCGTTCATGTCGCCCTGGCTGATCGGCTTCAGCGTCTTCTTCGCGTACCCGCTCGTCTCGACCGTCTACTTCTCCTTCATGAAGTACGACGGGCTCAACCCGCCGACCTGGCGGGGCCTGGAGAACTGGGACTACGTCTTCTCCGACCTGCCGAAGTTCTGGCCGGCGATGCAGAACACCCTGTGGCTCGCGGTCGTCATGGTCACCTGCCGGGTCGCGTTCGGACTCGGCATCGGCCTGCTCATCACGAAGATCAAGACGGGTGCCGGAGTCTTCCGCACCCTGTTCTACCTGCCGTACCTGGCCCCGCCGGTGGCCGCGACCCTGGCCTTCGTCTTCCTGCTCAACCCGGGCACGGGACCGGTCAACTCGCTCCTGGAGGCCGTCGGGATCCCCGCGCCCTCCTGGTTCAACGACACCGCGTGGGCCAAGCCGGCCCTGACCGTCCTCGCCGTGTGGGGCGTCGGGGACCTCATGGTCATCTTCATGGCCGCGCTGCTCGACGTACCGAAGGACCAGTACGAGGCGGCGGAGCTGGACGGCGCCTCGGCCTGGCAGCGCTTCCGCTACGTCACCCTGCCGAACATCTCGCCGATCATCCTCTTCGCGGTGGTCACCGGGATCATCGGCGCGATGCAGTACTACACCCAGCCGATCGTGGCGGCGAAGATCGCCTCGGGCGTGATGGGCGGCTCCGGCCAGACCTTCGAGCCGGGCTATCCCGACGACTCGACGCTCACGCTGCCGCAGCTGGTCTACGACCTCGGCTTCGGCCGCTTCGACTACGGCGCGGCCAGCGTCGTGGCCCTCGTCCTGTTCGCCCTCTCCATGGCCTTCACGGCGCTGCTCATGCGCCGGCGGGGCGGCCTGATCGGCTCGGGTGACTGATCCATGACCTCCACATCGACCCTCGACCGGCCCGTCCGCCGGGTGTCCGCGGGAGCCGCCGAGAAGACGGCCCGCCGCAAGGCGCTCCTGCACTGGATCGCCGTGCACTCCCTCGGGATCGCCGCGGCCCTGTTCTTCGTGCTGCCGTTCGTCTTCGTCTTCCTGACGTCCCTGATGAGCGACCAGCAGGCACTCACGCGCGACCTCACGCCGAACTCCTGGCACTGGGACAACTACGTCCGGGTCTTCGAGACCCCGGGCTTCCTGGACTGGTGGAAGAACTCGCTGCTGTACGCCGGAGTCGGCACCGCGCTCGTCGTGGTGTCCTCGGTCCCGGTGGCGTACGCGCTCGCCAAGTTCCGCTTCCGCGGCCGCCATCTGTCGCTGCTGCTCGTCATCTCGATGATGATGCTGCCGCCGCAGGTGATCATCATCCCGATGTACCTGTTCTGGGCCAAGGAGCTGGACCTCTCCGGCACGCTCTGGCCCCTGATCATCCCGATGGCGTTCGGTGACGCCTTCGCGATCTTCCTGTTGCGGCAGTTCCTGCTGACGATCCCGAACGAGTACATCGAGGCCGCGCGCATCGACGGGTGCGGCGAACTGCGCACCCTCCTCAAGGTCGTGCTCCCGATGGCCAAGCCCGGCATCGCCGCCGTGGCCCTGTTCCAGTTCTTCTACTGCTGGAACGACTACTTCGGGCCTCAGATCTACACCTCCGAGAACCCGGCGGCGTACACGCTGAGTTACGGCCTGGAGTCCTTCAAGGGCGCGCACCACACCGACTGGAATCTGACCATGGCCGCGACCGTCCTGGTCATGGCCCCTGTGATCCTCGTCTTCTTCTTCGCCCAGAAGGCGTTCGTCGAGGGAGTCACACTGACCGGAGTGAAGGGCTGACTCACACCATGAAGCTCACTGTCGTGGGGGGCGGTTCCACCTACACCCCCGAACTGATCGACGGATTCGCGCGGCTGCGCGACACCCTGCCCATCACCGAACTCGTCCTCGTCGACCCGGCCGCGGACCGGCTCGACCTGGTCGGCGGTCTCGCCCGGCGGATCTTCGCCAAGCAGGACCACGGGGGTCGGATCACCACCACCTCCGACCTCGACGCCGGGGTCGAGGGCGCCGACGCCGTCCTGCTCCAGCTGCGGATCGGCGGGCAGGCGGCCCGCGAACAGGACGAGACCTGGCCCCTGGAGTGCGGCTGCGTCGGCCAGGAGACCACCGGCGCCGGCGGTCTCGCCAAGGCACTGCGCACGGTCCCGGTCGTCCTGGACATCGCGGAGCGGGTCCGGCGCGCCAACCCGGACGCCTGGATCATCGACTTCACCAACCCGGTCGGCATCGTCACGCGCGCGCTGCTCCAGGCCGGCCACAAGGCCGTCGGCCTGTGCAACGTGGCCATCGGCTTCCAGCGGAAGTTCGCCGGGCTGCTCGGCGTCGCCCCGTCCGAGGTCCATCTGGACCACGTCGGGCTCAACCACCTGACCTGGGAACGTGCCGTACGCCTCGGGGGCCCCGAGGGCGAGAACGTGCTGCCCCGGCTGCTCGCCGAGCACGGCGACACGATCGCCGACGACCTGCGCCTGCCGCGCCCGGTCCTGGACCGGCTCGGCGTCGTCCCCTCGTACTACCTGCGCTACTTCTACGCGCACGACGAGGTCGTCCGGGAGCTCGGCAGCAAGCCCTCGCGGGCCGCCGAGGTCGCCGCGATGGAGAAGGAACTCCTGGAGATGTACGGGGACCCGGCGCTCGACGAGAAGCCGGCCCTGCTCGCCAAGCGCGGCGGCGCCTTCTACTCGGAGGCGGCCGTGGACCTGGCGGCCTCCCTCCTGGGCGGCGGCGGTTCGCCGTACCAGGTGGTCAACACCTACAACAACGGCACGCTGCCGTTCCTGCCGGACGACGCCGTCATCGAGACGCAGGCCGCGGTCGGCGCCCACGGTGCCGCTCCGCTGCCGGTCGCCCCGCTGGACCCGCTGTACGCCGGTCTCGTCGCGAACGTCACGGCCTACGAGGACCTGGCGCTCGAAGCGGCGCTGCGCGGCGGCCGGGACCGGGTGTTCAAGGCGCTGCTCGCGCATCCGCTGGTGGGTCAGTACGCGTACGCCGACGGGCTCACCGACCGGCTGATCGCGCACAACCGGGAGCACCTCGCGTGGGCGTGAACCTGAACGCCGTGCTCCTCGCGGTCGACGCGGGGAACAGCAAGACCGACGTCGCGGTCCTCTCCCAGGGCGGCACCGTCCTCGGAGCGGCCCGCGGCGGCGGGTTCCAGCCGCCGGTGGTGGGGGTGGAGACGGCCGTCGACACCCTGGCGGAGATCGTGGGGCGGGCCTGGGCGGAGGCCGGCGGCGCCGGGCTCCCCCCGGCGTTCGCCCATGTCACGGCCTGTCTCGCCAACGCCGACCTGCCCGTCGAGGAGACCGCCCTCCAGGCCGAACTCCTCCGCAGGGGCTGGAGCCGGTCGGTGCGGGTGCACAACGACACCTTCGCCATCCTGCGGGCCGGGCTCGACGAGCCGCGCGGTGTCGCCGTGGTGTGCGGGGCGGGCATCAACTGTGTCGGGATGACCCCGGACGGCCGGACCGCGCGCTTCCCCGCGATCGGGAAGATATCCGGGGACTGGGGCGGCGGCAGCGGCATGGCCGAGGAGGCGCTCTGGTTCGCGGCACGCGCCGAGGACGGCCGCGGCGAGCCCTCGGAGCTGGCGCGGGCGCTACCCGCGCACTTCGGCCTGGAGACGATGTACGCCCTGATCGAGGCGCTGCATCTGGGTCTCGTGCCCTCCGAGCGGCGGCACGAGCTGACGCCGGTCCTGTTCCGGGTGAGCGCGGACGGCGACCCGGTCGCGCTGTCGCTGGTGCACCGGCTCGCCGAGGAGGTCGTCGCGCTGTCCGCGGTCGCGCTCGGGCGGCTCGGCCTCCTGGAGGAGGAGGCGCCGGTGATGCTGGGCGGCAGCGTGCTCGCCGCACGGCATCCGCAGCTGGAGGAGCGGATCCGTGAACTGCTCGCCGAGCGGGCGCCGAAGGCCGTCATCGGCTTCGTGACGGCGCCGCCGGTCCTGGGGGCGGGACTGCTCGCCCTGGACGAGGTCGCGGCAGGCCCGGAGGCGGCGGCCGGGCTGCGAGAGCACTACGGGGCCTGAGAAGGCCGTGGGGGTGTGGTCGCGGGGCGTCTCCTCTGCCGGAGGAGACGCCCCGCAGGCATGTTCACCTGTTCGAGCGATGTCCGATACGGAACCGATCACGGCTTCGTGACGTATTCAGAGTGAGGGGATTCGCCCGCGGATGTGCCGGGGGCATGCGGCACGATAAGAACAAGATCCAGTCAATCCCGGTGTGCGGACGGCCCCCTGCGGCCATACTGCAGGCCGGGACCGGCCGAAGTCGGCGACCCAGGGGGAGGTCACGTGACACACCCGCCGAACGCACCCGCCGCCCCGGCGGCGCGGAGCGCGGCGCAGGCGCCCGCGCGCCCGGCCGGCGTGCCCGCGCAGGCGTCGCCCGCGCCCGGCGCCGCCCCGCCCGCGGGGCGGAGCGCCTGGGCCGTGGGACGCGAGCGGCTGCGGGTCGCCACGACGACCGAGCCGGGCCGGCTCCAGATCCTCGGGGCCGTTCTCGCACTGCTCGTCGTCGCGTTCGGGGCGGTCACCGCCCTCCAGGTCGACGACCGGACGACCGCCGCCGACGACGTCGTCAGCCGCAGCCAGCCGCTGTCCGCCGACGCCGCCGCGATCTACCGCTCCCTCGCCGACGCGGACACCACCGCCGCCGGTGGCTTCCTCGCGGGCACCCTGGAGCCCGCGGAGTCCCGCGCGCGGTACGACCGGGACATCGCCACCGCCGCCCGACTGCTCGTCAAGGCCGCCGCGAGCACCGACGGTTCGGGCGAATCGGCCCGCGAGATCGCCACCCTCAACGAACAGCTCCCGCGCTACACGGGCCTGATCGAGCGCGCCCGCGCCGCCAACCGGCAGGGCCTCCCGCTGGGCGGGGCCTATCTGCGGTACGCCAACCAGCAGATGACCAGCATCCTGCTGCCCGCCGCCGAGCGGCTCTACGAGGCCGAGACGGTACGGCTCCACGAGGACGACGAGTCGGCGCGCACCTGGCCGTTGCCCGCCCTCGGCCTCGGACTGCTCACCCTCGCCGCCCTGGGCTGGGCCCAGCGCCGCACCTACGCGCGGACGAACCGGGTCTTCAACCACGGGCTGCTCGCCGCCACCGCCGCCACGCTGACCGTGCTGCTCTGGCTGCTCGCCGCACACACCGTCGCCCGCAGCGGCCTCGACACCGCGCGTACGCACGGGCAGGAATCCCTCCAGGCCCTCAACACGGCCCGGATCGGCTCGCTCACCGCCCGCGCCAACGAGCTGCTGACCCTGGTCGCCCGGGGCGCCGTCCTCACCGAGGACGGCAGGAACGACAAGTACGAGGCGGAGTACACGTCGAGCGCGGACACCCTGACGGGCGCGCTCGCCACAGCGCGGGAGCTGGCCGACGACGACGCCGGCCGCGTCCCCGTCGACGAGGCCGCCTCCCGCACGGCCGACTGGAAGCAGCGGCACAAGGACGCCCGCGCCAAGGACGACGCCGGCGACTTCGAGGGCGCCCTCGGCCGCATCGTCGGCCCCGCGGACTCGACGGGGCAGTCCTTCGACCAGGTCGACACCGCCCTGGACCGGGCCCTGGCGCACGAACAGACCGAGTTCACCCGCTCCGCCGGGGACGCCAGGGACGCGCTGACGGCGCTGCCGCTCGGCGCGCTGGCCCTCGGGATCCTGGGCGCGGCGGGCGCCGTGCTCGGCATCAACCGCAGACTGTCGGAGTACCGGTGAGAGGGGGCGGGATGCCGAACGGCACGTACCCGCTGGCGCGGCGGACGGCGCAGCGCTTCCGGGGCTGGGGCGGGGTGGCCGCGATGGCCGTGGCCTGCGGGCTCACCGCCTCGCTCACCCTGCTCCCGCTGGCCCACAGCGGCGACGCGGCGGCCGTGCCCGGCATCGCGGGCCCGGGGCCCGGCATCGGCACCGGGGTCCAGATCAAGGCGGACACCTGCGACAAGCCCTGGGCGTCGCTCACCCCCTCGACGGAGGACGGCCCGACGATCGAGGCGATCAGGAAGCGCGGGAAGCTCGTCGTCGGCGTCGACCAGTCCAGCTACCGCTGGGGCTACCGCAACCCGGAGACGCGCGCGCTCGAAGGCTTCGACATCGATCTGGCGCGGGCCGTCGCCAAGGACATCCTGGGCAGTCCGGACGCCGTCATCTTCCGGGCGATCCCCACGAACCAGCGGATCGCCGCCCTCGACAGCGGCAAGGTCGACCTCGTCGTGCGCACCATGACGATCAACTGCAAGCGGATCCAGCAGGTCGCCTTCTCCACCGCCTACTTCCAGGCCGGTCAGCAGGTCCTCGCGCCCAAGCTGGCCACGGACATCACCGGCTACGACACCTCGCTCAAGGGCAAGCGGGTCTGCACCGCCGAGGGGTCCACCGCCTACGAGGCCCTGGAGGAGAAGTCCTTCGGCGCGCTCTTCAAGGACGAGGCCGACGGCACCAAGGACGACAAGGACCTGCTGACCGTGCCCAACCAGCTGGACTGCCTGGCCAGGCTCCAGATGGGCGAGGTCGACGCCGTCGTCACCGACAACGCCTTGGCGGCCGGGCAGGCCGCCCAGGACCCGGCGGTCGAGCTCAAGGGCACCCCCTTCACCACCGAGTACTACGGCGTGGCCGCCAAGCTCGGCAACGACGACCTGGTCCGCCGGGTCAACCAGGTCCTCGTGGGCTACCGCCAGGGCCCCTGGCAGCAGGCGTACAAGCACTGGCTGGAGAAGGACCTGCCCGGGATAACCGGGCCGCCCGCTCCCCTGTACAAGTAGCGCCGGGCAGCCCCCGCACGACCAGCCCCGTACACGGAGAGGAAGAGGTGATCGATGGGCGTCACGGAACCCCCCGGTCCGGTGATGGACCGGGACGAGGTGGACCGTGCGCTGGCGCGCCTCGGAGCCGAGCACAAGGCGGTCGAGGACTCGCTCCTCGCACTCCAGGACCACGCGGGCCGCAGGCTGCTCGAAGGGGCGGAGCTGACCGGCACGACCCGGGACCGCTGGGTGGCGACCGAGCGGACCATCACCCTGCTCTGGACCTGCTTCGACGTGTACACCCGCGCCCTGCGGGACGCCCGTGAGGTGCGCGACCGGCGCCGCTGGCCCGGCCGTGAGGAGCTCGTCGAGCTGACCGACCGGCTGCGCGGCGAGAGCGTCCATGTGGCGGGCGGGGCGGGTGAACAGGGTCTGCTCACCGAGCGGTTCACCCTGGAGGGCCTGGTCCGGCGGATGAACGGGCTCTACGCGTCCTCGCTGGACGTGGTGGTGACCGCCGACGCGGTCTGGTCGGCGCTGCCCGCCCGGATAGACCTCCTCGCCGCCGAGCTGGGGCGGACGCGCTCGCTCGCCCACTCGGTCGGCGTGCGGCCCGGGGAGCACCCGGCGGGCGACGAGCTGGAGGACATCACCACCGAGCTGACCGCGCTGCGTTCCCAGGTCGTCACCGACCCGCTGGCCTTCTGGCGGCCGGCGGCGGGGAGTTCGGCGCCCGGCGGCGGCCGCCCCGACACCGGGCGGTACGACCGGGCGGCGCTGGCCCTGGAGGACATCCGGCGGGAGATCGAGGCGGTGCTCGCGGTCCGGCAGGACTCCGAGGACCGGCTGCTCCGGCTGCGGGACGTGCTGTCGCGGGCGGACCGTACGCTCGCCGAGGCGCGGGCCGCGCGCGGCGAGGTCCTGGCGAAGATCGCCGCCTCCGAGGTGCCGGCCGTGAGCGGGCCGCCGATCGTGCTGCAGGAGCGGCTCGTGGTGGCCGCCGAGTACCGCAGGCACGCCCAGTGGCACCGGCTCTCCCCGCTCCTGGAGTCCCTGGAGCGGGACGCGGAGGACGAACTGCTGCGGGCCCGGGAGTCGCTGACCGCGGTCACGGCCCCGCTCGCGGTCCGGGCCGAGCTGCGCGGCAGGCTCGACGCGTACAAGGCGAAGGTGGCGCGGCTCGGCGCGGCGGAGGACCCGCTGCTCGTGGAGCGGTACGACGCGGCCCGCCGGATGCTGTGGAGCGCGCCCTGCGATCTGCGGGTCGCGGAACAGGCCGTCCTGCGCTACCAGCAGGCGGCGGCGGACGTACTGTCCGGCCCGAGAGACGCGGGAGGACGACAGTGGTGAGCGGGGAACAGTGGTGAGCGGCGGGGAGACGGGCGTGGGGAGCTGTCAGCGTCCTTCGTGCGAGGGTTCGTACGAGGACATGGGAGGCGGCGAGCTGTACTGCGACACCTGCGGCCTCGCCCCGGTGGTCGCGGCCGGCGGGCTGATCGGTTCGACGCCCACGGGCGTGGCGGTGCCGGGACGAGGCACGGGCGTCGGCTCCGGCGTGGGCGGACCGGACTCCAGCTCCTCGCGGAGCAGTTCGCGGGCGTCCTCACGGGCCTCGTCGCGCTCCTCGACCTCGCGCCGTTCGGTCTCGGGGCGGCTCTCGCGCTCGCTCTCCGGGGCCTCCACGTCCCGCTCGGTGTCGGTGCGCAGTTCCGGTACGTCGACGGGCCAGTCCGCGCGCAACCGGCTGGGCGCCGGTCTGGTGTCGATCCCCGAGGTGCCGCGTCCCGACCCGCGGGGTGCGGTCATGGAGAACCCCGAGGTTCCCGAGCGGAAGCGTTTCTGCTCCCGTTCGGACTGCGGTGCTCCCGTGGGCCGTTCGCGCGGGGAGCGGCCGGGCCGTACGGAGGGCTTCTGCACCAAGTGCGGGCACCCGTACTCCTTCGTGCCGAAGCTGCGCGGCGGCGACATCGTCCACGGCCAGTACGAGGTCGCGGGCTGTCTCGCGCACGGCGGCCTGGGCTGGATCTACCTCGCCGTCGACCGGGCCGTCTCCGACCGGTGGGTCGTCCTCAAGGGCCTCCTCGACACCGGCGACCAGGACGCCATGGCCGCCGCGATCTCCGAGCGCCGCTTCCTCGCCGAGATCGAGCACTCCAACATCGTCCGCATCTACAACTTCGTCGAGCACCTCGACCAGCGGACCGGCTCCCTGGACGGCTACATCGTCATGGAGTACGTCGGCGGCAAGTCCCTCAAGGAGATCGCCAACGACCGGCGCACCCCGGACGGCCGCCGCGACCCGCTGCCGGTCGAACAGGCCTGCGCGTACGGGATCGAGGCCCTGGAGGCACTCGGCCATCTGCACAGCCGCAACCTGCTCTACTGCGACTTCAAGGTCGACAACGCCATTCAGTCCGAGGACCAGCTCAAGCTCATCGACATGGGCGCCGTCCGGCGGATGGACGACGACGAGTCCGCGATCTACGGCACGGTCGGCTACCAGGCGCCGGAGGTGGCCGAGGTCGGGCCGTCGGTGGCGAGCGACCTGTACACGGTGGCGCGCACCCTCGCGGTGATGACCTTCGACTTCCAGGGCTACACGAACGTCTTCGTGGACTCGCTGCCCGACCCGGACAACATCGCGGTCTTCCGCACGTACGAGTCGTTCTACCGCTTCCTGGTCCGCGCCACCGACCCGGACCCGGCACGCCGGTTCGCCTCCGCGCAGGAGATGGCGGAGCAGCTGACGGGTGTGCTGCGGGAGGTCGTGGCGCTCCAGTCGGGGCGGCCGCGGCCCGCGCTGTCGACGCTGTTCGGCACCGAGGTACGGGTCACGGACACGGCCCTGTTCGCCGAACTGACGGAGGACGTGTCGCAGCTCGGGTCCCGCCGGGGGCGCAAGCAGCCCGCGCTGCCCGCCGGGACCGCGGCCGGGGTGCCCGCCGGGACGGGGGCCGGGGTCGCGGGCGTCGCTCCTGGGCTCGCGGGGCTGCTCGCCCCGCTCGACACGCCCGCCACCGCGCTCGCGCTGCCCGTCCCGCGCGTCGACACGGGCGACCCCAACGCCGGCTTCCTCGCCGGTCTCGCCGCCGCCGCGCCCGGCGAACTCCTCGCCGCGCTGCAGGCGGCGCCCGCGCCCTCCGCCGAGCTGCGGCTGCGGACGCTGCGGGCCGAGCTGGAGCTGGGCGACCTGCCGTCCGCGGTCCGGACCCTGGCCGGTCTGGAGGAGCGCGACCCGGACGACTGGCGGGTCGTCTGGTACCGGGGCGTCGCCTCCCTGGTGACCGGCGACCACCAGCACGCGGCGCTCGCCTTCGACGCGGTCTACGACGCCTTCCCCGGCGAGCCCTCGCCGAAGCTGGCCCTCGGGATCTGTGCCGAGGTACTGGGCCAGCTGGACAACGCCGCCGAGTACTACCGCCTGGTGTGGGCCACCGACCCGAGCTTCGTCAGCGCGGCCTTCGGACTCGCCCGGGTGCAGCTCGCGGCCGGGGACCGGATCGGAGCCGTACAGACGCTGGAGTCCGTGCCGGAGGCCTCGATCCACTACACGGCGGCCCGGGTCGCGACCGTGCGGGCGCGGCTGCGTCGGCGCCCCGCGTGGGAGCCGCTCGCCGCCGATCTGACGGCGGCCGCCGCGCAGGTCTCGGCACTCCAGGGCTTCGGTCTGGACGCCGTGCGCCGGGAGCAGTTGTCGACGGAGGTCCTCGGGACCGCCCTCGACTGGGTACTCTCCGGGAGTCCCGGTGCGGAACCGGGCGGCGGCGCGCTGCTGCTCGGGAGTGAACTGGACGAGCGCGGACTGCGCTTCGGCCTCGAACGCTCGTACCGGGTGCTGGCCCGGCTCGCCCAGCGGGGCGAGGAGAGGATCGAACTGGTGGAGCGGGCCAACCGTTTCCGCCCCCGGACGTGGGTGTGAGGATGTCCCAGAAGCCGAAGCCGTCGCACGGCCTCACCGTCTGCCCGGACTGCGCGGAGCCGCTGGAGTCGGGTGACCGGTTCTGCGGGGCGTGCGGTCACGACCTGACGGCCGTGCCGGCCGCCGGGGTCGAGCCGGACCGCCCGACCGTGGCCATCGGCACCCCCGTGGCCTGGCCGGACGCCCCGCCCCGGGACCCCGGTTCGCTGTCGACCGCCACCCAGCACCCGGGCGACCTCCCGGGCACCGACTCGGGTGGCCACGACCTGCCCACCTTGGCGGTCCGCACGGACGGGCCGGTGCCGCCCGGCGCCGACCCCGCCGGGGAGACCACGGCCGGCAGCGGTGACTTCGAGCTGGCCGCGCCGGACCCGCGTGCTGCGGTACGGGTGGACCCGGCGCAGGCCGCGCCCGCACCCTCCCCCGCTCCGGCGGCGCAGGCTCCGGCCGCGCCCGCTCCGGCGGCGCAGGCTCCTGCACCGAACGCCGCCGCTCCCGGCTCCGCGCTGTGCGTGGCCTGCCGGGCCGGGCGGGTGGACACCGACGGCTACTGCGAGAACTGCGGGCACGCGCAGCCCCGCGAGCGCGACCACATGGAGCGGGAGCTCGACAGCGTCGCCGCCGTCTCCGACCGGGGGCTGCGCCATCACCGCAACGAGGACGCGTTCGCCGTGTCGGCGACCACGCTCCCGGACGGCTCCCCCGCCACGCTCGCGATCGTCTGCGACGGTGTGTCCTCGGCGACCCGGCCCGACGAGGCGTCCGCCGCGGCCGCCGAGGCGGCCGGTGCCTCGCTGCTCGCCGCGCTGCCCCGGGGCACGCACCCGCAGCAGGCGATGCACGAGGCGATCGTGGCCGCCGCCGAGGCCGTCAACTCCCTCGCGGAGGAGCCCGGCCAGGAAGGGGCCGAGCACGACCCCCACCGCCACCGCAACGCCCCCGCCTGCACGATCGTGGGCTCCGTCGTCGCCGACGGCCTGCTCGTCGTCGGCTGGGTCGGCGACAGCCGGGTCTACTGGGTGCCCGACGACCGGGGCACCCCGGCCGCGCGGCTCACCGAGGACGACTCGTGGGCCGCGCAGATGGTCGCGACGGGCCTGATGAACGAGGCGGAGGCGTACGCGGACGAGCGCGCCCACGCGATCACCGGCTGGCTGGGCGCCGACGCGTACGAACTGGAGCCGCACACGGCCGCGTTCAAGCCCGACCGGTCCGGCGTGGTCGTCGTCTGCACGGACGGACTGTGGAACTACGCGGAGGGCGCCGAGGACATGGCCAGAGTGGTCCCGCCCGACGCGTCCGACCGGCCGCTGCACAGTGCGCAGGTCCTCGTCGGGCATGCCCTGGACGGCGGAGGCCACGACAACATCACGGTCGCGCTCGTGCCGTTCACCGTCGCTCCCCCAGGGGCAGGATCCGCCTGAGCGGTCGCCGATCCCCTGTCCCGCCACCGATTGACCGTTGTTGCCCGAGGAGCCGTAAAGAATGGCGAACTTCTCCAAGTCGACCGTGCCGCAGTTCTCGGTGGACGTCTACCAGAACGAGTTCCTGCCCGAGGGCGGCCGGGACGTCAGCGCGATCGTCACGGTCACGTCGACCGGCGGCGGCACGACCGGCCGGCAGCAGCTCGTCCCCGGGGGCGGCGGCACCGCCGGTGTCGTGATCATGGTCGACTGCTCCGGCTCGATGGACTACCCCGCCACCAAGATGCGCGGCGCCCGTGAGGCGACCGCCGCCGCCGTCGACACCCTGCGCGACGGCACGGCCTTCGCCGTCGTCGCCGGTACGCACGTGGCGAAGGAGGTCTACCCGGGGAACGGCGGGCTCGCCGTCGCCGACGCCAGGACCCGTGCCGAGGCCAAGGAGTCACTGCGCCGGCTGAGCGCGGGCGGCGGCACGGCCATCGGCACCTGGCTGCGGCTCGCGGACCGGCTGCTCTCCAGCACCGGGCTCACCATCCGCCACGGCATCCTGCTCACCGACGGCCGCAACGAGCACGAGTCGCCGGAGGAGCTGCGGGCCGCGCTCGACGCCTGCGCCGGCCGCTTCACCTGCGACGCGCGGGGGGTGGGCACCGACTGGGAGGTCAAGGAGGTCACCGGGATCGCCTCGGCGCTCCTCGGCTCCGCCGACATCGTCGCCGACCCGGCCGCCCTCGCCGCCGACTTCACCTCGATGATGGGGCAGGCGATGGGCAAGGGCGTGGCGGACGTCGCGCTGCGGCTGTGGACCCCGGTCGGGGTGGAGATCGCCTATGTGAAGCAGGTGGCTCCGACGGTCGAGGACCTGACCGGCCGACGAACGGAGGCCGGACCGCGCGCCGGGGACTACCCCACGGGCTCCTGGGGCGACGAGTCCCGCGACTACCACGTGAGCGTGCGGGTCCCGCAGGCCGCCATCGGCCAGGAGATGCTGGCGGCCCGGGTCTCCCTGATCGCGCCGGACCCGCTGGGCGGCGATCCGAAGCCGCTGTCCCAAGGACTGGTACGGGCGGTGTGGACCGACGACCTGGCGATGTCCACGTCGATCAACCCCCAGGTCGCCCACTACACGGGCCAGGCGGAGCTCGCGGACGTCATCCAGCAGGGGTTGGATGCCCGCAAATCGGGCGATCACGACGGCGCGACGGCGAAACTGGGCCGCGCCGTGCAGCTCGCGGCAGCCTCCGGCAACGCGGATACGGCGAAACTGCTTTCGAAGGTGGTCGACGTCGTCGATGTGGCGACCGGTACTGTGCGTTTGAAGGCGAAGGTCGCGGAAGCGGACGAGATGACACTCGAGACCCGCTCCACCAAGACCGTTCGCGTCAAGAGGTAGCCCGGCCACGGGCCGGACGACGAGAGGGGGAAGCACCGACATGCCGACCTGCCCGAACGGACACCAGTCGGTCTCCGACGACTGGTGCGAGGTCTGCGGCCATCGCATGGCCGGGGCGGGTGCGCCGACGGGTGCCGTACCGCCGCCTCCCCCGCCGCCGCCCCCCGCGTACGGATATCCGGGCCCCGGTGGCCCCGGTGGCTACGACGCACCCGGTGCTCCCGGCGGCTTCGGCCCCGGTGGCGACCCGAACGCCACGGCCCAGGCGGAGCTCTGCCCGCAGTGCCGGACGCCGCGCGAGCACATGGCGCCGTTCTGCGAGGAGTGCCGCTGGAACTTCCTCACCAACACGGCGACCTCGTACACGCCGGTGGCCCCGCAGAACGTACCGTCCGCGCAACGGCCGGCGGGCCCGCCGCCCGGTCTGAACCTGCCGCCGGGCTTCCAGTCCACGCCGCCGCCCCCGCCGGGACCGCAGCAGGCTCCGCCGGGCCAGCCGGGTCCACAGGGTCCGCACGGCCAGCAGGGGCCGCCGCCGGGGCACGACCCGTTCGGTTACCAGGGCTCGCGGCCCTCGCAGGTGAACCGCCCGGCCGAGCCGCTGGGCGGCGACCCCACGCACCACCAGGCCCCGCCGCAGCGCCCGCCGGCGCAGCAGCCGCCCGGCCAGGGCGGTCAGGGCGACCCCTTCGGTCCGCCCGGCCAGCAGCCCCCCGCGCCGCCCGCCTACCTCCAGGCCCCCTCCGCTCCGGCCCAGGCCCCGGCGCCGCCCGCGCCGCCGCAGCCGCGCGCGGACGACGACTGGGTGCTCTCGCCGCCGTCGCAGCACCAGGCGCCGCCGCAGCCCCCGCAGCACCAGGGACCTCCGCAGCCTCCGCAGCACCAGGGTCCCCCGCCGCACATGGCACCCCCGCCGCCGCCACAGCAGCAGCAGTTCCAGGCTCCTCCGCAGCAGCAGTACCAGCCGCCGCGGCAGCCCCTGTCCTGGACCGCGGTCATCGGTCCGGACCGCGAGTACTTCATGGCGATGATGCAGCGCAGCGGCCCTGAGGCCGGCGGGCTGAACCTGCCCGCGTACTCGCCGGACAAGCACCTGCCGCTCCAGGGCAACCAGATCTCCATCGGCCGTCGCCGGCACTCCACCGGCGAGTCCCCTGACATCGACCTGGCGGTACCGCCGGAGGACCCGGGCGTCTCGCACCAGCACGCCGTGCTCGTGCAGCAGCCCGACGGCTCGTGGGCGGTGGTGGACCAGAACTCCACCAACGGCACCACGATCAACGGCGGCGAGGAGCCGATCCAGCCCTACGTCCCCGTCCAGCTCCAGGACGGCGACCGGGTGCACGTCGGCGCCTGGACGACCATCACGATCCGGGTGGGCTGAGTCCCTCCCGGACCAGAGGCCAGGCGTACGGCCCTCCGGGGCCGTCCAGCCACGCCCACTGCCGCTCGCCGCTGACCGTCACACCGAAGCGCTCCCGCTCCGGCCGCCCCTCGCGCAGCCAGAGCGAGAGCGCTTCGTTCCTGTCCAGGACCTGGTCCACCAGCCCCCAGAAGAAGTGGAAGCGCTCGTCCCCGGCCGGGCCGTGGCGCGGGACCCGTCCGGCGACGCCCCGCAACGCCACGAAGTACGCCGAGGTCGCGAGGAACCGTCCCTCCGCGTGGGTGGCGTCGTGCACCCGCAGCAGCAGGAGCCCGGTGGAGAGCGGGGCGAGCACCAGGGCGCCGGGCCTGCACTGGGTGAGCCAGGGGTACGGGACCGCGGGCAGCGCGCAGGTCGCCACGATCCGGTCGAAGGGGGCCCGCTCCGGGCAGCCCCGGGCACCGTCGGTGGCGATCACGGCGGGCCGGTACCCGGCGGCGGCCAGATGGGTCCGGGCCGACTCGGCGATCTCCTCGTCCAGGTCGACGGTGGTGACGTGCTCCGCGCCGAGGCGGTGGCAGAGCAGCGCGGCGTGGTAGCCGGTCCCGGCGCCGATCTCCAGGACGTCGCTCCCCTCGCGGACGTCGAGGGCGTCCAGCATCAGGGCCATCAGGGAGGGCTGGCTGGCGGAGGAGACCAGTTCCCCGTCCCGTACCCGGGTGGCGATCGCGGTGTCCGCGTAGGCCCCGCTCAGCCAGCGGGCCCGCCGCTCGGGCTCGGGGTCGCCGGACCAGAGCCGCTCGTAGCCGCCGGCGCCGGGGACGTAGTAGTAGGGCACGAAGAGGTGGCGCGGGACCTCGGCGAAGGCCTGCCGCCAGTGGGCGTCGGCCGGTACGCCCTCGGTCTCGATCTCCCGCACGAGCGCCCGTCGCGCCCGCGCGCCGGCCTCGGCGAACTCGTCCCGCCGCTCACCCATGCCTCCACTGTCCCGCCGCCCGGGGGCCCCGGCGAGCGGTCCTGGACCCCACGTCCTAGGACCGGGCATCTGAGACGATGGAACGGTGAACGAGATTCCCGGGGAAGCAGTGCAGGAGCAGACCTTCTACGAGCAGGTCGGCGGCGAGGAGACCTTCCGCCGTCTGGTCCGCCGTTTCTACGAGGGCGTCGCGGAGGACCCGCTGCTCCGGCCGATGTACCCCGAGGAGGACTTGGGCCCGGCCGAGGAGCGTCTCACGCTCTTCCTCATCCAGTACTGGGGCGGCCCCCGCACCTACAGCGACCACCGCGGCCACCCCCGGCTGCGGATGCGCCACGCTCCGTTCACCGTGGACCAGGCGGCCCACGACGCGTGGCTCCGGCACATGCGCGCGGCCCTGGACGACCTCGCCCTGGCCCCGGAGTACGAGGCCGAACTGTGGCGCTACATGACGTACGCGGCGGCCTCGATGGTGAACACGGCCGGCTGACGGCCGCCCTGGCCCCCGGCCGACGGCCCCCTTCCGCCCGCCCGTCGGCGCCCCCTCTCCGCCTCCGCGCGGCCCCGTCGGCGCTCCCGTCACCGCCCCCGCTCCCTCCCGTCCCCCTCGCCCCCCCACGGACGGACACATTCCGGAGCCGGAACCCCGAATAACGGTCACGATCGGATCAAGGTCGGCCCGCAAGCGGTTTCCAGCGGCACATGCACTCTGAAAGCATCCGAGAGAAGTTTCGGGAGCGTTCGGCACATGTTCGACGTGCGCACCGTGATCAGGGTGGCCAGGGGGATGGGTGACGGGGTTCGTATTTCTGCGCGTCAGGGCACACCGGCTGCTGCTCGCCGCGGCACTGCTCGCCGTGCTCCTGACGACCTCGGTGCTCGCCACCCTCGCCTCGTTCTCCGGGGCGATCGGGGACGCCGCGCTCCAGGCGGGGCTGCGGGGGCGCTCCGCCGCCGCAGCCTCACTGCTCGTGAGCGGGCAGGTGCCCGCCGCCAAGCGGGCGGGGGCCGAGGAGGCCGTGCAGGAGGGGATGCGGAAGACCTTCGACGGACTGCCCGTGACCGTACGGCGGCTGGAGCGCTCGGGGCCGTACGCGCTGCCCCGCGACCTGCAGCCGCCCGCCGCCCGTAAGGGCGACCCCGACCTGACGCACTTCGCCGCGCTCGACCGCTCGCGGCTCTCCCTCGTCAAGGGCGCCTGGCCCTCGGCCGCCCGCACGGCCGGGGTCGTCGAGACGGCGCTGCCCGAGGAGGCCGCGCGGCGGCTGAAGGTCGCTCCCGGGGCCGTGCTCGACCTCGTCGACCGGGTCGACGAGCGGAAGGTGAAGGCCCGGGTCACCGGCGTCTACCGGCCCACCGACACCGGCGACCTGTACTGGCAGCTGGACCCGGCCGGAGGCCGCGGCGTGCGGACGGTCGCCTTCACCACCTACGGGCCGCTGCTCGTCGACCCGGCCGTCATGGCCTCCGGCGCGCTGACCACCGGCGAGACGGCCTGGCTCGGCTCCGCCGACTTCACCGGCTTCACCACCGACCGCATCGACACCCTGCACGCCACCGCGACCGAGGGCCCGAAGGCGCTGGCCGGAGCCACCGACCGGTTCGGTACGACGATCACCGCGTCCACCGCGCTCCCCACCGTCCTGGAGCAGACCCAGCGGTCCCTGCTCGTCTCCCGCTCCACCCTGCTGATCGTCGCCGTCCAGCTGATCATCCTGGCCGCGTACGCGCTGCTGCTCGTCGCCCGGCTGCTCAGCACCGAGCGGTCCGGGGAGACCGCCCTGCTGCGGGCCCGCGGTGGTTCGCGGCGCCGGATCGCCGGTCTCGCCGCCGCCGAGGCCCTGCTGCTCGCCCTGCCCGCCGCGCTCGCGGCCCCCCTCCTCTCCGGACCGCTGACCCGGCTCTTCGCCGAGCGGTCCGCGCTCTCCTCCCTCGGCGTGGAACTCGACACGGCCCCGTCGCTCCAGGTGTGGCTGGTGGCAGCAGCCGTCGCCCTGTGCTGCGCCGCCGCCGTCGTCGCGCCCGCGCTGGCAGCAGGGGACGGTTCCGCCGTCACCCTGCGCAAGGGCCGCTCGGCCGCGCTGCCCGGGCCCGTACGGGCCGGCGCCGACCTCGGTCTGCTCGCCGTCGCCGCCGTCGCCTACTGGCAGTTGCAGCGGCCCGCCGCCGCGGGCGGCACGCTCGGCGCGGACGGGGACGGCGCCGGCTCCATCGACCCGGTCCTGGTCGCCGCGCCCGCCCTCGCCCTGCTCGCCGGAACCGTCCTGACGCTGCGTCTGCTGCCGCCCGCCGCCAAGCTGGCCGAGCGGCGCGCGGCGGGCGGCCGCGGTCTCTCCGCCGCCCTCGCCGGCTGGCAGTTCAGCCGCCGGCCGCTGCGCGGCGCGGGACCGGTCCTGCTGCTCGTCCTCGCCGTGGCGATGGGCATGCTGGCCATCGGGCAGAGCGGCTCGTGGGAGCGTTCGCAGCGCGACCAGGCCGACTTCCGCGTCGGCGCGGCCGTCCGCGTCCTCAGCGCGGGACCCGGCGAGCCCACCCAGACCGAGCAGCTCGGCGCCGTCCCCGGCGTCCGCGCCGTGGCTCCGGTGCACCGGACCACCATGGACCTGGCCGGGAAGAACGCGACCGTCCTGGCCGTGGACACCCGCAACGCCGCCGCCGGCATGCTGCTCCGCCCCGACCTCGCCGACGTCCCCGTCCGCTCCCTCCTCTCCCCGCTCGCCCCCGCGGCGACCACCCGCCCCGGGCTCCCGCTGCCCGTCGGCACCCGGACGCTCACCGCCGACCTGCGGCTCGCCGAGCCGACGGTCGCGGCCCGGGTCACGGCGGTCCTGGAGGACCCGAACGGCGTCCCGTACCGCCGGGCCATGGGACCGCTGCCCGCCGACGGCCGGACGCACCGGCTGACCCTGGACGTCGGCGCCATGACCGCGGGCCCCGGCGGCACCGCGGGCGACCGCGGCTCCGCCGGCCTGCTCACCCTCATCGGTCTGGAGTTCGCCGGGGAGATCATCGACGGCGCCGACGGCCCGCAGACCCTCGGCGTGGAGCGGCTCGGGGTCGTCGGCGCGGACGGCGGGGAGAAGGTCCACGACCCCGCGAAGGTACTCGGTTCCTGGACGCACTCCTTCGAGCAGACCAAGCAGGGCGACGCCCAGAGCCCCGTCCCCACCTCCGGTGTGCCCGGTGCCGCCGGCCCGGGCGGCCGCCCCGTCCCGTACCTGCTCACGTTCGCCGTCTCCGGCACCCCCGTGAGTGACGTGTTCTGGGCGACGGAGGAGTTCGTCGTACGGATGAAGGCTCCCGGGCCCAAGCCGCCGAGCCGCCTCTCGGCCGTGGCCACCAGGACCTTCATGACGGCGGCCGGTGCCGGTCCCGGCGACCGGATCGAGGTCTCCCTCGGCGGTCGCCGCGTCGACGTCGTCGTCGACCGGGTCGTCGACGAACTGCCCACCACCGGACCGGGCGCGCAGGCGGCGGCCACCGGCAGCCCGGCCATCACCCCCGAGGACGGCGGGACGATCCTCCTGGACCTGGCCTCCGTCAACCAGTTCCTCTCCACCGACGAGGCCTCGACCGTGTCGGCCACCGAGTGGTGGCTGACCGTCGACCCCGGCCGGGCCGACGAGGTCGCCGCCGCCCTGCGCGCCCGGCCCAACGCCGACCCCACCCAGGTCCTCGTCCGGGACGAGGTCGCCGCCGAGCTGCTCGGCGACCCGCTCGGGGCCGGTCCCAACGCCGCCCTGATGGCGGTCGCGGCCGCCGCCGCGGCGCTCGCCGCCGTCGGCTTCGCCGTCGGCTCGGCCGGCGCCATGCGGGAACGGTCCGCCGAGTTCGGCGTCCTGCGGGCGCTCGGCGCGCCCCGCCGCCGGCTCGCCCGGCTGATCGCCGCCGAACAGGGGCTCCTCATCGGCATCGGCCTGCTCATCGGCATCGGGCTCGGGGCCGTCCTGGCCCGGGCCGTCGTCCCGCTCGTCGTCCTGACCGGCCAGGCCGCCCGGCCCGTACCGCCGGTCCTGGTCGAACTGCCCCTGAGTCAGGTGGCGCTGCTGCTCGCCGGCGTCGCCGCGCTGCCGCTCGCCATGGTCGCCGCGATCGCCCTGCGGCGCACCGACCCGGCCGTGACCCTGCGCCACCAGGGGGAGAACTGATGTCCGGCACGGAGGGACAGAACCCCGGCCCGCCCCCGCCGGGCGGGACACCCGACGACACCACCGCCGCGCCGGACGCCGCCCCGGCGACCCCCGCGGCGCCCGACGCCGCATCCGACGCCGTCCGCAGGAAGGCTCCCGACATGCCCCGGTCCCGGTCGTCCCGGTCCCCCCGGTCCGAGAGGCCCGCCCGCGCCGTGGCGCCCTGGGTACGGACCCGGCTGCGGACCGCGCCCTGGGCCGCGGCCTCCCTCGCCGCCCTCGTCCTCGTCACCGCCTACCTCGCGGCCGCCCTGCCGCGCGCCATGGACGCGTACGAGTCCGAGGGACTCCGGCACGACATCCGGACCGCCGCACCCCGCGACAGCGTCCTCGAACTGACCGCCGAACCGCCGGGCCTCGAACTCCCGCTGTCCGCGCGCCGGGCGGGCCTGGCCCCCGCGGAGCTGACGAGACAGCGCGACGAGGTCCGCTCCCTGCTGCCGTCGCTGCTCCGCACCGACCCCGACCAGACCGTCCACGGCGTCCGTACCGTCAAGCGCGTCGAGGGGCTCGACCCGTGGCTGCCCCGGCCCGACGGCCTCTCACCCGAGTTCGTCGTCTCCTCCCCGTCCGGCCTGACCGGCCACACCACCCTGCGGCAGGGGCGGCCCGCCGCGGGCACGGCCGACCGCCCGGAAGCGGTGGTGACCACCGCCACGGCGAAGGCGCTGAGCCTCCGGCCCGGCTCCGTCGTGCACGTACCGGGCCGGGTCAGCGCGGCGCCGATCGCCCTGACCGTGACCGGCGTCGTGGACCCGCGCGACCCCGCGGGCGCGTACTGGTCCGTGGAACCGCTGCTGCGCACCCCGGCCCTCGCCCCGATCGTGGGCGACGAGGTCAAGTACTACTGGCAAGGGGCGCTGCTGCTCTCCCCCACCTCCGCGCCCGCGCTGCTCTCCACCACCGGAGAGCCGGAGGTCTACTTCCGGTACCTGCCCACCGCCGACCACCTCACGGGACGGGACGCCGACGCGCTGAGCGCCGCGCTCGCCTCGGCGGCCGGCGGCCCCGATCTGGTCCGGCTGCGCGAGGTCGTGGGCCCCACCGGCGCCCTGACCACGGGGCTCGACTCGATCGTCGACGGGTACCGCTCGATGCGCGAGGCGATCAATCCGGTGGTGGCCGTCGCCGTCTTCGGGATCGGCGCCGTCGCGGCGGTCGTCCTCGCCATGACCGGCGGTCTGTTCGTCGCCCGCAGGGACAGCGAACTCTCCCTGCTGCGCTCCCGCGGCGCCTCGCTCACCGGCATCGGGCTGCGGCTCCTCGGCGAGACCTCGGCGGTCGCCGTCCCGGCCGCGGCGCTCGCGCTGGGCCTCGCGGTGGCGACGGTACGCGGACCCGACGGCGGGTCCGGCGGCATCCCCCTGCTCCCCTCGCTCCTCGCCACCTGCGCCGTCGCCCTGCTCGCGATGCTCGTCCTGCCGCTGCGGGCCGTCGTCCTGCACCGGCGCCCGCGGCTGCACGGCGGGCGGGACGACCTGCTCACCGCACGCCCCTCGCGGCGCCGTACGGTCCTCGAACTCACCCTGCTCGTACTGGCCGTGGGCGCGGTCGCCTCGCTGCGGCTCCGCGGCACCGGCGACTCCGCGGATCCGCTGGTCAGCGCCGCGCCGGTGCTCGTCGGCCTGATCGCCGCCATGCTGCTCGTACGGATCTATCCCCTGCCGCTGCGGTGGGCGGCCCGGCCGGCCCGCCGACTGCGCGGAGCCGTCGGGCCGCTGGCCCTGGCCCGCGCCGGACGCTCGTCCTCGACGGGCATGCTCCCGCTGCTCGCGCTGGTGCTCGCGCTGACCACGGCGGCCTTCGGCGGCTCCGTCCTGGCCGGTGTCGCCGACGCCCGCGACCGGGCCGCGCTCCTGGCGACCGGCGCGGACGCCCGGATCGACGGCTCGGTCGAGTGGACCCCCCTGCCGGCCGGCCTCCCCGAGGCGGTGCGCGGTACGGCGGGGGTGCGGGACGTGACCCCGCTGCAGGTCGAGTACGGGGTGTCACTGCCGTCCTACCAGGGCACCTCCGCCCAGCCGATGAGCTCGGCGCTGGTCGGCGTCGAACCGGACTCGTACACCCGGCTCGCGCAGCGGACCGGCTTCGGCCCGTTCCCCGCGGCGCTCCTCGCCTCCACGGGCAAGGGCGGCAAGGAGGTCGCCGCGGACACGGAGCGCGTGCTGCCCGCGATCGCGTCACCCTCGGTCGCCGCGCGGCTCGGCAGCGCGCCACAGGAGATCGTGTCGGCGGCCGGGGTCTTCCGGGTGAAGGTCGTCGCCGTACGGCCGGCCACCCCGGCCCTGCAGGGCGCCGACTTCCTCCTCGTCAACGCGGCCGACCTCACCCACCGGACGGCCACGGCCCTGCTCGTCACGGGGCCGGAGGACGGCGCCGCGCTGCGGGCCACGGTGAAGGCGAGGTCCACCGGATTCCTGGTGTCCATGCGGGCCGAGGAACGGGCCGGCTACGTGGACTCTCCGCTCCAGTCGGGCGCCGAGCGGATGTATCTGGGCGCGATCGGCGCGGGCGCCGCGTTCGCCGTGGTGGCCGTGCTGCTCTCCCTGATGCAGAGCGCGCCGGAGCGGACCACGCTCCTCGCCCGGCTGCGCACGATGGGCCTGACCCGCACGCAGGGACGGCGGCTGCTCGGCCTGGAGGCGCTGCCTCAGGCGATCCTCGCGGCGATCGGCGGCACACTCGTCGGCTGGGCGACGGTGCCGCTGCTCGCGCCCGGCATCGATCTCTTCCGGCTCGCGCTCGCGACGACACCGGGGTTCGCCCCGCTGGACAGCGCGCCGCTGCGGGCCGACCCGTGGTCACTGGTGGTGCCCGCGGTCGCGGTCGTCCTGATCACGGCGGTGGCCGCGGCGGGACAGGCCTGGTGGGCTGGACGCAGGGGCTCGATCAAGGAACTCAGGGCAGGAGACGCACGATGACGAAGACCGACACGTCGATCCGGGCCGGCGCGGCCGGGTCCGCCTCCGACCCCACCACCCCGGAGGAGCTGGAGCGGAAGGCGACCGCGCGGCGCGACCGGCCCTCGTACGGCCATGACGCGCTCATCGCCTGCGACCGCCTCGTCCGGATCTTCACCACGGACGGGGTGGAGGTGCAGGCCCTCCAGGGGCTCGACCTCCTCGTGAAGGAGGGCGAGTTGATGGCCCTGGTCGGCGCCTCCGGCTCCGGCAAGTCGACGCTCATGAACATCCTCGCGGGCCTGGACGTGCCGACCGCCGGAGCGGCCCGGGTCGCGGGGGCCGATCTGCTCGCGATGGACGGCAAGGCGCGGCTGCGCTACCGCCGCGAGGTCGTCGGCTTCGTCTGGCAGCAGACCGCCCGCAATCTGCTCCCCTATCTGACGGCGGCCCAGAACGTGGCGCTGCCGATGCAGTTGAAGGGCCGGTCGAAGCAGAAGGCGGAGCGCGCCGAGGAGCTGCTCGCCATGCTGGGCATCGCGGACGCCCGCGACCGGCGGCCGCACCAGCTCTCCGGCGGTCAGCAGCAGCGGGTGGCCATCGCGGTCGCCCTGGCCAACAACCCGGCCGTGCTCCTCGCCGACGAACCCACGGGCGAGCTGGACTCCGCCACCGGCGAGCAGGTCTTCGCGGCCTTCCGCCGCGCCAACGAGGAGCTGGGCACGACGATCGTGATCGTCACCCACGACCAGGCGGTCGCCTCCGAGGTCCGCCGCACGGTCGCCATCCGCGACGGCCGCACCTCCTCGGAGGTCCTGCGCCGCACGGAGGTCGACGAGCAGGGCAAGGAGTCCCTGGTGGCCCGGGAGTACGCGATGCT
Source organism: Streptomyces sp. NBC_00691 (assembly GCF_036226665.1). NCBI lineage: Bacteria > Bacillati > Actinomycetota > Actinomycetes > Kitasatosporales > Streptomycetaceae > Streptomyces > Streptomyces sp. NBC_00691. Next base: position 2,926,536 of record NZ_CP109007.1, read on the forward strand.
CGACCGCGCGGGCCGGCTCCAGCTCCCGGCGGACTACACCCAGGCGCTCGGCATGGAGCACCGGGTGGCCCTGGAGCTGGAGCAGGACCACATCGGGGTGTGGCCCGACGACGCGGACGGCTGAGCAACCGGCGGACGCCGCCGGACGTCCCACCCTGCGGGGGTGATGTCCATGCCATCTAGCGATACGGGGAGCCCGTCGGGTACAAGCGGTGCGTCGCGTACGGGGAGCGGGGCGGGCCGCCGGGGAGGCTCGGCGGGCATGGGCCGGCCGGCGGGCGGCGCAGGCGGCTCGGTGGGCGCGGGAAGTGCGGCCGGCCTGGGGACCTGGGCGGCCACGCTCCTGCCCCTCCTCTGCGCGGTGGCCGTCTACGCCTGGTCGGCCTGGTCCTTCGGAAGCGCCTCGGCACCTTCCACCACGGTCGCCGTCACGGTCGGCGGGGCGGCGGTCCTCGCCTCGGCCGTGGCCTACTACCTGCTCGTCGACGGAGTGATGGGCCTCTGGGGCGCGCTGGCACTGGTCGGCGCACTGCTGCTCACGGTGGCCACCGCCGACCAGTGGGCCTCGCGCGGGGCGGTCGCGGACTGTGTCGTGGTCAAGGTCCGCGAGGAGAAGCACGTGTCGGTCGGCGAGGGCGGCGGCGAGCGGACCGTGTACCGCCACACCCTGCGCTGCCCGGGCGGCTATCCGTCGGCCCTGGCGGAGAACCGCCGGGTCGCCCCGGACGGCGGCGCGGTGCGTGTCGCCCACGATCCGCGGCGACGGGTGGCACCGGCGGTGGAGGGCTCGTCCCCGCCCTGGGGCCAGGCGGTCTTCGCCGTACTGCTGCTCGCGGCCGCGACGGCGGGGGCGCGCAGGTTCAGCCGCGCGGGCCGGCGGGAGCGGGAGGCTCGCTCAGGTCCATCAGGCCGGCCGCCGTCGGCCGGAAGCCGCACCGCTCGTGGAAACCGGTGAGATGGGGCTCGAAGTCCACGTGCAGCCAGTGCGCGCCGCGCTGCCGGGCGGCCTCGGCGGCGGCCCGCACGAGGGTGACGCCGAGCCCCTGGCGGCGCTCGTCGGGGTGGACGGTGGTGTCGAGGAGGAAGGCGTGCACGCCGCCGTCGCCGACGACGTTCACGTACCCGACGAGCCTCCCGGCCCGGCGGGCGGTCACGCGGAGGAGGCTGCGGGCCAGGACGGGACCGAAGTCGGTGTCCCGGTGCCCGGGCCAGGAGGCCCGGAAGAGGGTGTTGAGCTCGTCGCCCGTGAGCGCCGCGTCGACCTCGACGACGAGGTCCGTCACGCGGGGCCGCCGGGGGTGACGGTCAGCGACATGGGCGCCGTACGGAGCGCGATCGAGCCGTACGGGGTGCGGAGCCGCAGCCAGGGGCCGGAGGCGAAGAGGGCGACCGGGGCCTCGGTGTCCGCGGGCGGCAGAAAGCCGAGCGACAGCGCGGCGTGCACGGCCCGCAGCGGGAGTCCGGTGGCACCGAGGGTCCGGGACCAGATGTCGCGGCCGATCCGGTCGCGCTCGGCCCTGGTGCGCAGTTCCTCGGGCAACTCCTCGTCCCGCGACCGGAATTCGGCGACGGCCGCGGCGACCGCGCCGCGCATCTCGGCGGCGCCGGGCAGCCCGGCGACCGGCCGCCAGCCGGCGCGGGGCGGGAGGACGCCGGCCCACGGGGGGCCGGTGACGGACTCCGGGACGACCGCCTTGCCCGCCGACTCCTCGATGCCTTCGAGGAGTTCACCGGCGGAGACGGTGACGTCGAGGTCGACGGCGTCGACCAGCCGGGCCGTACGGATCGCGAGCACCTCGAAGGACGGCGGCCGGCCGAAGACGGCCAGCGCCCCGCCGCCCGCCTGGAGGCGGACGGCGGCGGCCCGGTCGTAGTGGACGAGCCGGGTCAGGAAGGCGGCGAGGGCCGCCGCCTCCCTGGCGTCGTCGAAGTGCAGCGGCGCGAGCACGGTCATGCTGCGGACGTCATCCCGTCGTCGACGTACTCCTGGAGGAACGCGCGCTCCTCGGCGGAGATCCTGCGCGGCCGTTGCGCCTCCAGGTCGAAGGGCACGACGACCGTGGACGCCCGTACGTACGTGACCTCGGGGTCCTTGATCTCGTACGCGATCGTCAGCGACGCCGCGCCTATCTTCGTCACCCAGGACTCGATGGTCACCGGCTGGTGCCGGTGGACCAGCGGCCGCACGTAGTCGATCTCGTGCCGGGCCACGACGGACCCGCCGGAGAACGAAGGGGAACCGTCCCCCGGCGCGAGCCGGAACATGAAGTCGATCCGCGCCTCTTCCAGGTACCGCAGGAAGACGACGTTGTTGACGTGCCCGAAGGCGTCCATGTCCGACCAGCGCAGGGGACAGCTGTAGATGTGGCGCACGCTCAGCCTCGGGTCAGCTTCTTGTACGTGGCGCGGTGCGGGCGGGCCGCGTCCGGGCCGAGACGCTCGATCTTGTTCTTCTCGTACGACTCGAAGTTGCCCTCGAACCAGTACCACTTGGACTCGCCCTCGTAGGCGAGGATGTGGGTGGCCACCCGGTCCAGGAACCACCGGTCGTGGGAGATCACGACCGCGGCGCCGGGGAACTCCAGGAGCGCGTTCTCCAGCGACGACAGGGTCTCGACGTCGAGGTCGTTGGTGGGCTCGTCGAGGAGCAGCAGGTTGCCGCCCTGCTTGAGGGTGAGCGCGAGGTTCAGACGGTTGCGCTCGCCACCGGAGAGCACACCGGCCGGCTTCTGCTGGTCCGGGCCCTTGAAGCCGAACGCGGAGACGTAGGCGCGGGAGGGCATCTCGACGTTGCCGACGTTGATGTAGTCGAGCTCGTCGGAGACGACGGCCCACAGCGTCTTCTTCGGGTCGATGTTGGCGCGGGTCTGGTCGACGTACGAGATCTTGACGGTCTCGCCGATCTTGACCGAGCCGGAGTCCGGGGTCTCCAGACCCTGGAGCATCTTGAAGAGCGTGGTCTTGCCGGCGCCGTTCGGGCCGATGACGCCGACGATGCCGTTACGCGGGAGCGTGAAGGACAGGTCGTCGATGAGGACCTTGTCGCCGAAGGCCTTGGAGAGGTTCTCGACCTCGACGACGATGGAGCCCAGACGCGGGCCCGGCGGGATCTGGATCTCGTCGAAGTCCAGCTTCCGCATCTTGTCGGCCTCGGCCGCCATCTCCTCGTAGCGGGCGAGACGGGCCTTGGACTTGGTCTGACGCCCCTTGGCGTTGGACCGCACCCACTCCAGCTCTTCCTTGAGGCGCTTGGCGCGCTTCTCGTCCTTCTTGCCCTCGACCTTGAGGCGGGTGGCCTTCTTGTCGAGGTAGGTGGAGTAGTTGCCCTCGTAGGGGATCGCGCGACCGCGGTCGAGCTCCAGGATCCACTCGGCGACGTTGTTCAGGAAGTAGCGGTCGTGGGTGACCGCGACGACGGCGCCGGAGTACTTCGAGAGGTGCTGCTCCAGCCAGTTCACCGACTCGGCGTCGAGGTGGTTGGTGGGCTCGTCGAGGAGGAGCAGGTCCGGGGCCTCGATGAGCAGCTTGCAGAGTGCGACGCGGCGCTTCTCGCCACCGGAGAGGTTGACGACCGGCCAGTCGCCGGGCGGGCAGCCCAGGGCGTCCATGGCCTGCTCCAGCTGGGCGTCGAGGTCCCAGGCGTTGGAGTGGTCCAGGTCCTCCTGGAGCTTGCCCATCTCTTCCATCAGGGCGTCGCTGTAGTCGGTGGCCATGAGCTCGGCCACCTCGTTGAAGCGCTTGAGCTTGCCCATCTGCTCGGCGGCGCCGTCCTGCACGTTCTCCAGGACGGTCTTCGACTCGTCGAGCTTCGGCTCCTGCATGAGGATGCCGACGGTGAAGCCGGGCGTCAGGAACGCGTCACCGTTGGACGGCTGCTCGAGGCCAGCCATGATCTTGAGAACGGTGGACTTACCGGCACCGTTCGGGCCGACCACACCGATCTTCGCACCCGGCAGGAAGCTCAGCGTCACGTCATCGAGGATGACCTTGTCGCCGTGCGCCTTGCGCGTCTTGCGCATCGTGTAGATGTACTCAGCCAAGAGAAACCGTCCGGCAAGGAGTGAGTGGGCAGATACACCCCATCTTGCCTGACCGCCACCCCTCGGGGCGAACCAGTAGCCGGGTCCCCCGCTGACGTGCGGCTTTCCGGATCACCCTGGTATCCGGTCTGTCACCGTTGGTCGCCCTCGTCCCTCTCTGCGCCGCCACCGGCCGCCGCGCGGGTCCCGATGGCGGCCCCGCCCGGCCACGGTCGCCGGGTCACGGGGGGCGGGGCGCGGGTGCCGGCCCCGGACGTACGACGACCCCGGACGCACCAGCGTCCGGGGTCGTGCGGTGATCACGGGGTGATCACGCGGTGAGGCGGATCAGTCCACGGGATCGAGTGGCGTCCCGGTGCAGGCGGGGCCGGCACCGGGGGCCTGGATCAGGCGCCGGCGGTCTTCTTCTTGCGGAGGAAGAACACCGCGCCGCCGCCGATCACGACGAGCGCGGCGGCGATGCCCGCGATCATCGGGGTGGCGTTGGAGCTGCCGGTCTCGGCGAGGTCGCCGCCACCGGTCGTGGTGGAGCCGGTGGTGCCGCCCGTGGTGTCACCGGTCGAGGGAGCGGTGGTCGACGGGGAGGGCTCGGTCGAGGGCTCCGTGGTGGGGGTCTCGGAAGGCTTCGGGCCGGGGGTGGCCGTCTTGCAGTCCAGGACGCCCTCGAAGGTCTCCTCGAAGCCGTTCGGGCCGGTGATGGTGAACTTGTACGCCTCGTCCTCGGCGAGCGGGACCGGGATGGTCTTCTTCTCACCGGGGGCGACGGTGTACGAGGTGCCCTTCAGGTCGAAGGTCCAGGCCTCGTCACCCTCGTTGGACGCGATGACCTCGAGGCCGCCCTTGGCGCAGTCCTTGGCGACCGTGACGGCCGGGACGGCACCCTTCTTCGCCCACGTGGCCGAGGCCTGGGCGGTGACGGTCGACTCGCTGGAGCCGGCCAGGATCAGGGTCTGGGACGGGCCGTCGATGGAGACGAACGCGCGGCCCAGGGAGACCTTGGTGGAGGCCTCGGCGGACAGAGAGGCGGTGCCGTCGGCGGTGCCGGCGGGAACGTCGAAGAAGACCTCGTCGCCGTTCTTCGCCTCGGTGACGGGCTTGCCGTCCTTGTCCACGATCTTGACGCCGTCCGGGGTGCCCGGAGCGGTCGTCAGCTTGGCGATCTGGGCGTTGGTGGAGACGGTGATCGGGCCGAGCCGCTCACCGGCCTTGCCCGCGACCGAGGACGGGGAGAGCGAGAGGGAGGCCTTCGGCTCCTCGAGCTTGACCGCGTCCTTCAGGAGCTGCTCGGTGAGCTTGCGGGCGTCGGCGCTCTTCGGCGTCGCCGTCACGCCGTCGGACAGGGTCCAGATGGCGGCCTGGGTGGCCGCCGCGGCCTCGTTCTTCGACAGGTCGACGTCGAGCTTCTTGCCGAGCTCCTCGGCGGAGTGCTTCGGGTAGCCGTTCTCGAGGATCCAGAGAATCTTTCCGGCGTTCCCGTTGTTGTGCAGGGAGGACTCGTCCCAGCCGACTTCCTTGTAGTCGAAGTCGTGCTTGGCCGGCGTCCGGAGGTCGATGCAGTAGGTCTGGAGAGTGCCCCCGCCCTCGACCTGCATCTTGAAGAGGCCGCCCTTGACGTCCCACTTCTCGCCGTTCTTCTCGGCGATCACGACGTCGTCCCGGTCGGTCATGCCGCCGAGCTTCGCCGTCACGCCGCCGGTGCCCGGGGCACCGTCTTCCGCCAGCGCCGGACCGGCCGTCGCTATCGCACCGGCCATGACAAGGCCGGAGACGAGGGTGGCTGCGGCGAGACGGGCAGCGCCTCGTCCACGAACTGAATACATTGCTTTCCCCTCCGGGCGAGTCGCTCCACGAACATGTTGATTCGCGTGGGGGGAGCGCACGCCAGCAGATCACAGACCCGATGGGCTCACGTGCCACATGAGTACCCGGGAATCCTAGGGATGCGGAACCCCCCGGTGCCCGGCCATACGGTCAGATAACCATTCCGAATCGGAATCGTTATCACGCAGGGCGAGTTGGTCGACAAATCGCCACGACGCATGGTCAGGGCACGGTCACCAACCGCGTCGCCGACTCCGCCGCGGCCTCCTCCGCCGCCACCGCCCACGGGTCCCGGTCCGGCGCCGGACCGAGCACCGGCGCCCTCTCCACGGCCCCCACCTGCGGTTCCGTCCGCGGCTCGGTTCCCGGCCCGGCCCCTGGCCAAGACCCCGACTCCGCCTCGGCCCTGAGCGGCCGTACCGCCCGCCGGAAGGCCGCCGTCCCCCGGCTCAGGTCGTGCCCCACCGCCAGCGCCGCCACGTCCACGAAGGTCTTGCGCTGTCCGTCCCGCTCATCCTCACGCACCCTCAGCCGACCGTGCACCACGAGCGGTTCCCCGACGGACACCGACGCCGCCAGATTGGCTCCGAGGGAACGCCAGGCCGACACCGTGTAGAAGCTGGTGGGCCCGTCGGACCAGAGCCCCTTCTCACGGTCCCAGCGGCGCGCCGTCACCGCGAAGCGGAACCTGGCGACCCCGCCCGTCGCCGTGTCCCGGTACTCCACCGCCGTCGCCACGTTGCCGACGAGCGTCACGGTCGTGTCGTTCATGGTCCGTTCCCCCACCCTGCGTTCACGCTGCTGTCTCTTCACCGGTCGGACACCATCGTGGGGCCGCGGAGAAGAAGCCGCCGGGGGCTGTGGACAGGGGCGGGAATGTGGACAACTCCCCCACCCGAAAGGGGGCTACCGGAGGCCCTCAGGAGGGGAAGGAACCCGCGTGACGAGGGCGCCGCTACCTCCCCCGCACCCCCGTCCGCGTCGCACCCAGCCGCCCCGCTCCGCCGCGGCCTCCGCCGACGATCCGTGCCGACGGGCGCGTGCCCACCACCGTCGCGTACTGCTCGCGCACCTCGCGGTAGCGCATCAGCTCCGCCGCCACCGGGTCGAGCACCCGGGCCCGGCCGCAGGCCGCCGCCGCCTCGCGCAGACGGCGTTCGGCCTCCTGCCCGTACCGGAGCGCGGGGCCCTTGACGGCTCCCTCGCAGGCCCATTCGACGAGCGGTCCGCCGATGATGCCGCCGAGCATGACGAGGACGGGCGGGAGCAGCCCCGGCTCGACGACGCCGACGATCTGCCCCACCAGCCAGAGGGCGCCGAAGATCTGCAGGAGCGTCATCACGGCCTGGGCGAGCACGGCCGCGGGCCACCAGGCGGGCCGGGGCGGCCGGGCCGCCGCGTCGCCGATGGTGACCGTGAGCTCGTCCAGGGCCTCGGGCAGCCCGTCCGCGCCGCGCGCCGCCGCCTCGCGCACGGCCTGTGCCCAGGACGCCGGGAGCCCGCGCGAGGCCTCGTCGGCGACGACCCGTACGGCCTGCTCCACCCGTTGGCGCGCCGTCAGCTCGTCCTCGACCGGGGGGGCGAGGTGCGGGTCGGTGGAGCCGTGCTCGCGGATCCGCTCGTACCAGCGGTAGAGGCGCAGCCAGGGGGTGCCGCAGGCCCGGATGGCGCCGCGGCGCCAGACCCGTTCGGCGGCCTCGCCCGCGGCCTGGGCGCCGACGGCGACGGCGAGCCGGTCGGTGAAGGCCTCGCGGGCGCGCTCGTCGAGCCCGGACCGTCCGTCGCCGAGGTAGGCGGGGCGGAGCCGGGCCGCGGCGGCGTCGACATCGGCGGCGAGCCGGCGCTCCGGAGCCGTACGCTCCTGGACGAATCCGGCGATCATCTCCCGTAGTTCGGGCACGCCCTCGCCGGTCAGGGCGGAGACGGAGAGGACGGTGGCGCCGGGTTCGCCGTGCTCACCGAGCGCGACGCCGTCCTCGTCGAGGAGGCGTCGGAGGTCGTCGAGGACGAGGTCGGCGGCCTCCGTGCCGAGCCGGTCGATCTGGTTGAGGACGACGAAGGTGACCTCCGCGTGCCCGGCGAGCGGCCGGAGGTAGCGCTCGTGGAGGGCCGCGTCGGCGTACTTCTCCGGATCGACCACCCAGATGACGGCGTCGACGAGACCGAGGACCCGGTCGACCTGGTCGCGGTGGGCGGTGACCGCCGAGTCGTGGTCGGGGAGGTCGATGAGGACGAGCCCCTGGAGCCCGGTGTCGGCGGCGCCGCCCGCGAGCGGTCTGCGGCGCAGCCGGCCGGGGACGGCGAGCCGGTCGAGCAGCCCGGCGGCACCCTCGGACCAGGAGAGCGCGATGGGCGCGGAGGTGGTGGGGCGGCGGAGTCCGGTCTCGGAGACGGGAACGCCCGCGAGGGCGTTGAAGAGCGTGGACTTGCCGCTTCCGGTGGCGCCGGCGATCGCGATCACGGTGTGCCGGGAGGAGAGCCGCTGCCGGGCGGCCGCCTCGTCGAGCACCCGGCCGGCCTCGGCGAGGGCCTCGCTCTCGACCCGGGTACGGGAGAGTCCGACGAGTTCGTGGAGGGCGTCGAGACGGGCACGGAGCGGCCCGCCGTAACTCCCGCCGAGCGGCGGCAGGGTGTCGGGCTCCTGCGGGTCGTCCACGCGGGGAGGCGCGTCGGCGACGGCGGCCCGTTCGGCGGCGCGGCGCGCGATCAGCCCGTCGTCCCAGCGCCCCGACCGCTCGCGGTCGCGGTCACCACCGTCTCCCCCGGCACCGGCAGGCGCACCGCCCCGGGCCTCGGCACCTCTCTCCCCGTCGGCACGTCCACCGGCGCGCGACTCGTCGTCGTCCACCACGTCACTTCTCCTTCTGCAGTACGGAGAGCGCGGCGATCAGCTCCGCCTGCGGCTCGGGGGTCACGTCGAGCGCTTCGAGGGGCGCGAGGCGCCGGTCGCGTTCGGCGTGCAGGACACGGTCGACGTACGAGAGGACGAGTTCGCCGCCCTTGTCGCGCAGACGCAGGGCGGCCTGGGCACCGAGGAGTTCGGCGAGGCGGTCGCCCGCGGCCCGGGTGCGGCGGCCGCCGAGGAGGGACGAGGCGAGGAGGGCGGCCACGGTGTCGGCCTCGGGAGCGGCCGTGCGGGGGGCGGAGGGGCGCTCGACGGTGCGCACCTCCTCCTCGACGATCTCCTCCAGGACGCGGCGCCAGCGCCGTACCTCCACGCCGATCCGCTCGGCCGTGTCGCGGTCGCCGCCGGCCCGGGCGGGGCCGAGGGCGTCGGCGGCGGGTTCGCGGCGCCAGGCGTCGCGGACGCGTTCCTCGGCGGCGGAGACGGCGCAGTGGAGGAGGGCGGCGAGGGACTCGGCGAGGGAGTCGAGGAGTTCGTCGGCGGTGCTGTCGCGGGGGTAGGCGCGCCAGCGGGTGCGGGCGTCGCCGGCGAGGACGGCGCCGCGGCCGAGCTGTTCGCGTACCCGCTTGGCCTGTTCGCCGTAGGCGGCTTCGACGGCGCCGCCGAGGCGGACGGAGGCGGCGTACTGGGCGGCGACGGCGGCGGCCAGTTCGGGGAGCCGGGCGTCGAGGGAGTCGATGACCCCGGTGGCGGTCCGTTCGGCGGCCTGCTGGCGGGCGGCGGGGTCCTCGGCGCGGTGGGCGAGCCAGCCGCGGAGGGCGGCGACGGCGGAGTCGGGGAGGAGGCCGCTGCCGCCGTCGGCGGACTCGGGGAGTTCGGGGATGGTGAAGCGGGGCACGTCGCCGAGGCCGGCCTTGTCGAGGAGGGCCTCGTACTGGCGGGAGACCTCGCCGATGACCTGGTGGGGGACGCGGTCGAGGACGGTGACGAGGGTGGCGTCGTACTCCTTGGCGGTACGGAGGAGGTGCCAGGGAACGGCGTCGGCGTATCGCGAGGCGGTGGTGACCATCACCCAGATGTCGGCGGCGCAGATCAACTCGGCGGCGAGGAGACGGTTCTCGACGACGAGGGAGTCGATGTCGGGCGCGTCGAGAAGGGCGAGGCCGCGGGGCATGGAGGCGGCGGTCTCGACGCGGAGCGCGTTCTCCTCGGGGGGCGGGGCGTCGTCGGCGTGGTCGTCGTCGGCCTGGGGCAGCCAGACGCGGGTGAGCTGCGGGAGGACCCGCATCCCGGCGAACCAGTGGTGGTCCTCGGGGTGGCAGACGAGCACGGGGGTGCGGGTGGTGGGCCGGAGCACACCGGACTCGCTGACGCGCCGCCCGACAAGGGAGTTGACGAGGGTGGACTTGCCCGCCCCGGTGGACCCGCCGACGACGGCGAGCAGCGGGGCGTCGGGATCTTTGAGCCGGGGCACCAGATAGTCGTCGAGCTGAGCGAGCAGCTCGGCCCGGGTCTGCCGGGCGCGTGGTGTGTCGGGGAGGGGGAGAGGAAGGCGCACGGCGGCGACACGGTCGCGCAGGGCGGAGAGTGCGTCGATCAGCTGAGGCCGTTCGTCCAAGGTCACCACATGCGAAGAATGCCCAATTTATGAGTGTTTTTGAAGCCTATTGCGGCTCTGCGCGCCGAAGAGAGGGGCGGCGACCGGAACCTCGGGCATAACGAGTGCACAACACCCGCCCCGAGCGGTGGAAAAAGCGCTGCGCGAATCGCACCTGCCTGCGATTATCGTTCCGCTTCACCGAACCTCCACATCGTGCCACGCAGGTGAAGCAACCGGGCCAAGGCGATCGGAGCCCTATCCTTGTCCCGGCAGGCCACACCCCACCCACAAGGGGCTCCTGGCCACACGGCCACCACCCGGCCCCCGTAGCTCAGTGGATAGAGCAGGTGCCTTCTAAGCACTTGGCCGCAGGTTCGAGTCCTGCCGGGGGCGCACAGATGAAGACCCTCCTTCGGGAGGGTCTTTTCGTCGGCCCGTGTGGGGATCCCGTGCGTGGACCGGGAGGGGTGGGTCCGAGCCGCAGGAGGCCACGTTGCGGCCATTGGCCGTGTCCCCGGTCCGGGGCGGCGGGCAGACTGAATGCCCGCCAGCCGGCAAGGGGAGTCGTTCATGCAGGTCGCCGTGGTCACCTTCGACGGGTTCAACGAGCTCGACAGCTTCATCGCCTCCGGCATCATCAACCGGTGCCGACGATCCGGCCTGGAGGCGTGGATCACCACCCCGACGCCGGTCGTCACGTCCATGAACGGTGTCGAGGTGTCCGGGCAGCGCCCGATGGAGTTCGTCCGGGAGGCCGATGTCGTGCTCATCGGCAGTGGGGTCAAGACGCGTGACGTGGTCGCCGACGACCGTCTGCTCGCCGCGCTTCCGCTGGACCCCTCCCGGCAGCTCATCGGTTCGCAGTGCTCCGGCGCGCTGGTCCTCGCCCGGCTCGGGCTCCTCGGGACGATGCCCGCGTGCACCGATCTGACGACCCGGCCATGGGTCGAGGCGTGCGACGTCACCGTCCTGGACGCGCCCTTCCACGCCGAGGGCGGCGTCGCCACGGCCGGAGGATGCCTGGCCTCGCAGTACCTCGCCGCCTGGGTGATCATGAAGACCCTCGGCGAGGACGCCGCTCGCGACGCCTTCGCGTACGTGGCCCCCGTGGGCGAGCAGCGGCAGACCGTCGACCACGTGATCCGTACGGTCCGCGCGGGCGTGGCCGCCCTGCGCTGACGTCACCGACTCGACGCGTACGGCGGCTGCTCGGCCCCACGCACCGGCGCCCGCTCCGGGGTGGAGCGGGCGCCGGTGCGTGGGGGGTCGGCCCGTCATCAGCTCCACGAGGTGCGGGCGTGCCGGACGGCTGAACAGGGCTGCCGCAAGGGCCGGCTGGGGGTGCGGTGCCGCCCCATGGGCCGGCGGATGTGTGCGGGCCTCGCTCCCGTCACTCGGTCGGCAGGTCCAGCTGGTACTCGTGCGTGCTGCGGTGGAAGCGGAAGCCCAGTCGGCGGTTCACCGCGATCATGTGGGTGTTCTCCTGAGCGTTGTCCGTCTCGATCTCCTCGATCCCGGGCCGCTCCTCCCGCAACCTGCGCACCATCTCCGTCTTGACCCACAGCCCGAGACCGTGGCCGCGGTGAGCGGGCGCCACGACCGTGTCGTACTGCAGGGCGCGCCGGGTCTCCCCGGAGCGGATGACGATCTCGGTGTAACCGGCCATCTCGCCCCCCTTGTCGAGCACGGCGGTCGTCAGCAGCAGGTCACCGCGGTCGGCCAGGACTTCGGCCATGGCGCGGACCCGGTCGGCGGTCCAGTTCTGGCTGCCGTAGTCCATGTCACCCATGGGCATGTCGTTCATCGCGTTCTTGACCGAGGCGAACGCCTCCGCCAGTTCGTCGGGAACCGTGCCGGTCCAGCCGACCAGCGTGTAGCCGGGGTGTTCGGTCCCGGCCTGCTCGACGTCGGCGTCCGCGACGTCGAGCAGCAGGTGGTCCAGGGCCAGGACGCGCCGGAAGCCGCGGGCGAGGCAGAAGGCGCCGGCCGGTCCGTCGCCGGGCGCGGCGGCCACCAGGCTGCGACGCTCCTCGTCCCGTGCCGCCCGTACGGCGGTGGCCAGCAGATGCGAGCCCACTCCCGAGCGGCGCCGGTCCGGGGTGACGTGCAGCTCCAGTTCCGCCAGGTGCCGCTGGCCGGGCGAGGTGAACAGGCGCAGGCCGGCCACACCGACCACGGCGCCGTCGGAGTCGGTGGCCAGCCACAGCAGGCGGCGGTCGTGCCGCCCGGTGACGGAGAGCCGGGCGTGGGTCTGCTCGAACGTGGGCAGGGGCTCTTCGGGCAGATCGGCGGCGAGCGAGGCCGACACGACCGCGTGCCAGGCGGTGGCGTCCTCGGTGGAGACCTGGGTGAGGGGGACGGCGTCGAACATGGGCGACCTCTCGGTGGGGACGGCTTCCGCCGCCTGTGCGGCGGTCGGTTCGGGAGAGCGGCTCGGGTGCTCCGGGCCAGCCTGGGTCATCGTGTGCGTCGAGGCCATCGCGTTTTCTCCCTCGGTGTGCCGCACGGGCGGCCAGTCGACCTCGATACGCGCCGCCGTGGCCGGGTAGTCGGTGAACACGCCGAGCGCACAGGGGCGATGACCTCGACGACGTGCCCGCCGGAGAGTGCGGCGCGCCGGGCCGCGTCGAGCCGCTCGTCGGAGACGAGGCCGCGGTCACGGACCACCGCGGCGGCCAGGCCCGGGACGGCCGCGGGCCCGGGGCCGCAGATCCCTGCACGGGCCCGGCCCCGGCTCGGTTCCGATGCCGCTTCCGTCTCCGACGGCGCTGCTAGCCTGCCGCTCATGATCAAGGGTGGCCCGGACGGCCGTATAGCCCGGCTGTCCCGCGTGGCCGGGGACAGCGGGCCGGAGCGTGTGCTGATCGCCGCCAGCTTCGTCAACCGGGTCGGGAACGGTCTCTTCAACGCTGCGTCGGCGCTCTACTTCACCTTGATCGTGGGCCTGCCCGCCGTCCAGGTCGGGACCGCGCTCACGGTCGCCGGTCTGATCGGCCTGTTCGCGGGGATACCGGGGGGCCATCTCGCCGACCGGCGCGGCGCACGCACGATCATGGTGTCGGCCCTGGCGGTCCAGGCGGTGTCGATGTCGGCTCTCGTGCTCGTCGAGAGCTGGACCGCACTGACGGTCCTCGCGACGGTCGACCAGATCGCCGCCGCGGCCGGCGGGGCCGCCTGGGGCGCCCTGGTGGCCCGGGTCGGGACCGAACGCCGGGCACTGTTCCGGGCGAAGCTGCGGACCTTCGTCAATCTGGGCGTCATCTTCGGCACGGTGGGTTCCGGGGTGGCGGTGGCGGTGGACACCCGCGGCGCCTATGTCGCCCTGATCCTCGGCAACGCGGCGAGCTTCGCCCTGTGCGCGCTGCTCCTGTTCCTGCTGCCGCACTATCCGCCGCTGCCCGCACCGCCACGAGCGCGCCGCTGGCTCGCCTTCTCGGACCGTCCGTACCTGACGTTCACCGCCCTGTTCGGGGCCATGGGGCTGCAGTACTCGGTGGTGTCGCTGCTCCTGCCGATCTGGATCGCCCAGCACACCGAGGCGCCCCGCTGGACGGTGGCGGCGGTGTTCGCCGTCAACGCGGCCTTCTGCGTCCTCCTGCAGACGCGGATCGGGTCGCGGATCGAGACCCCGCACGACGGCGGCCGGGCGTTCCGCAACGCGGGTCTGCTCTTCCTCGTCAGCTGCCCGATGATGGCGCTGGCGGCGTACACCCCGGTCTGGGCGGCGGTGGGCCTGCTGGTCGCGGCGATCTTCGTCCACAGCCTCGGGGAGGTCTGGGAGTCCTCGGCGGGCTTCGCCCTGGGGTTCGGGCTGGCTCCCGAGCACGCGCAGGGTCAGTACCAGGGTCTCCTCGGCCTCGGATTCAGCACGGGTCAGGCGCTGGCCCCCGCGATCCTCACCACGGTGGTGCTCGGCCTCGGCACGGCGGGCTGGCTGCTCCTGGCGGCGTTCTTCGCGGCCCTCGGCGCGGCCGGTCCCGCCCTGGCCCGCTGGGGCGTCCGCACCCGCCCGCAGCCGGCCGTCGCCGAGGAGGCGGCGGCGTGAGCGGGGAGTAGCGAGGACCAGCGGGGCCGGACGACGGAGGCCCTCCGCCCGCGCGCGGGCTCGTCCCGCGGGCTCGTCCCGCGGCTCCTCCGGCCTCCCGCCGTGGGTGCCCCCGCGCGGAACGTGGGTCATCCTGGGGGTATGGGTGCCGTGCGTGATGGGTCACCGGGGGTCGGGCGGAGTGGCGGTCGAGGGTCGCGCTCGGCCCTGGTCGGCGCGGTCGCCGCGCTCGTCGTGGGCTTCACCGCCTCGGCCGGTTGCGCGGGCGGCCCCGGTGGTGACGGCGGTGCCGGCCCGTCCACCGGTACGTCCACCGCTACGTCCACCGCTACGTCCGCCGGTGCCCACGGGCCGGTCCGGGCCGCCCCTGAGGTCCCTCTCCCGGTCTCCGCCCCTCCACCGACGCCCTCCCCCGCTCCCTCCACCTCGGTGGCGCCCTCGACTCGCGGGCCCGTCGCCGCCGAGCTCTCCATCCCCTCCATCGGTGTGGAGGACCTGGACGTCCTGCCGTACGAGGGGACGACCGACGACCGTGCCGGCACGCGCGTCCAGGACCGTGGCGTCGCCGCCAGTCCCCACGGCGCGCGCGGTGGTGTGGGGCCGGGTGAGATCGGCAACTACCTGGTGACCGCCCACCGGCTCTCCGCCGGCGGGCCGCTGCGGGAGCTGCCCTCGGTCGAGGTGGGGGATCAGGTGCTCGTCACCGCCGCCGGCACCGTCTACACCTACGAGATCGTCGAGACCCGGTCCACGTCCTTCCGCTCGGCCCGCTCGCTCGCCGAGCAGCGCGCCGCCGTGCCGGGCGAGCCGGGAGAGAAGCCCACCCGGGCCATGATCACGCTCTCCACCTGCGCGACCCCCGAGGACAACGCCGCGGGCAACTTCTGGCGGGACGCCCAGCACAACCCCGAGCACCGCATCGACAAGATCGGCGTCCTGACGTCCACGCGGCCCGCGTAGCCGCGCCCCGCGTCAGCGCAGGCGGTGCGGCAGGCGGACGCGGACCAGCGTGGTGTCCACGTCGCTGTCGACCAGGCGTCCGTTCGCGTCGAAGGCCTCCGGGCCGTCGGTCATGCCGAAGTCGTTGTCGTTGAGGAGGACCAGCGTCGAGGAGCCCTCCAGCGCGATGCCCTCGATCTTGCCGGGGACGCCCTCGACCGTGTTCAGGTCCACGACCAGGCGCTTCGCGAGGACCGGGGCGTCGGCGGCCGCCTCGTCGCCGAGCTGCTCCAGGGTCGGGCTCGCCGTCGTGTCCCACGGGGTGCCGAGGATGTCGGAGCCGCGACGGAGCCGCACCTCGTGCACGCGGGAGGACTTGTCGGTGCGCTCCTGGACCAGCAGACGGTCGCCGCCCAGCGCCACGATCGAGGAGATCTTCAGCTCCGACGTCTTCGTCTGGCCCGGCTCCACGACGCCCACCGGGTCGAAGCGGTACGCGTACTCCGCCGTGACCCGGTTCTCGCGGGTCGAGAAGCGCAGCAGGCGGGTGGTGCGGGAGTCCTCGCCCGCGGCCTTGTCGGGGTTGAGCAGCGGGCTCTGCAGTGCCAGCACCAGGTCGCCGCCGGGGAGCAGCGCCAGGCCCTCGAAGCCCCGGTTGATCTTGCGCTTGAGGAAGATCGACGGGAGGGACTCGATCACCGGGTAGTCGGCGCCGGTCAGGGCGAGGCCCTCGGGGACGTGGCGGGCGAGGACCCGGCCCTTGGCGGAGACGTGCACCAGCGACGGGCCGTACTCGTCCACGAGCCAGAAGCTGCCGTCCCGGTCCCGTACGAGCCCCTCGGTGTCGAGGCCGTTCGCGTTGTACGCGAGCGGGGTCGTGGCGTTGTAGTCGTACGGGGCCTCGTCGCGGCCCGGCTGGTTGGGCAGGCCCGTGACGGGCGCACCGGACTCGGTGGTGAGCGGGAGGGACTTCAGCATCTGGATCCTGCCACCGATCGCGCGGACCTTGACGATCGCCGGGTCGAA
Organism: Streptomyces sp. NBC_00691; assembly: GCF_036226665.1. NCBI lineage: Bacteria > Bacillati > Actinomycetota > Actinomycetes > Kitasatosporales > Streptomycetaceae > Streptomyces > Streptomyces sp. NBC_00691. Next base: position 2,942,852 of record NZ_CP109007.1, read on the forward strand.
GCCGGGAACCGGGAACGTGCGCCGCTTCTCCTTGCCGACCGCTATCTGGCCGTTGGGGCCCCGGTCGGTGACCGTCCAGTACTCGCCGGGCCGCTCGGCGGGGTACAGGTCGCTGCCGATGCCGCCCAGGTCGACGTCCCGGTCGTCGTCGACACTGCCGGGCAGCAGACCGTTGCTGAAGGCGGCCAGCGGGATGTCCGGCAGGGTCGAGGTGGAGACGACCCGGGCGGCGGAGCCGTGCCGCGCCGGCTCGGCCTCGGCCGTACCCATGACCACCGTCAGCGCGAGCGCGGCGGACAGCGGCAGAACCACGACGGCGGGCCGGCGCATGAGGCGCGGATTCATCTGAACTCCCTTTGAGCACCTGGAATGCCGCCTCTGGCGGCGGCCTCATGGTCCAGTTCCGGCCACAACGACGGGCGTCGGGCGGGCGACCTCGGGGCGAGCCCTGGGTGAACGCACGACTCCGGCCCGCGGGTGTCGGTGCGGGAGAGGAGAATCGCGCCATGGTGATCACCGCGCGCGCCCTCAACCGCTCGACCCTCGCCCGGCAGCTCCTCCTCGACCGGGTGCCGATCGGTGTCGGGGACGCCGTACGCCGGGTGGTGGCCTTGCAGGCGCAGCAACCGGGTTCGCCCTACGTGGCGTTGTGGAACCGTGTCGCCGGCTTCGATCCCGCGCTGCTCGACGAGGCCGTCGAGGGCTACGAGTTGGTCCGGTCGACCTTGATGCGGCTCACGCTGCACCTGGTGCACGCCGAGGACTACCGGGCCTTCCGGGAGGGCATGGAGCCGACCCTGCGCGGTTCGCGGCTCCACGACCCGCGGTTCAGGGCGGCGGGGTTCACGGCCGACGACGCCGACGCGCTGCTGCCCGCTCTCCTCGAGTACGCCGGGGAGGCCCGGTCCGGGGCCCGGATGCGGGAGCGTCTCGAGGCGGCGCGGGGCGGTCCGGTGGAGGCCGTGGTGTGGCGGATGATCCGCCAGTACGCACCGCTGTGGCACGCGCCGACGGGGCCGCCGTGGTCGTTCGGGGCGGCGCAGTCGTTCGTGACGGCGAACGCGCCGCTGCCCGTGCTCGGTGATCCGGAGGCGGCGACGGCGGGGCTCGCCGTGCTGATCCGGCGCTATCTGGAGGGCTTCGGGCCCGCGTCCGTGGCCGACATGGCGCAGTTCACGCTGGCGCCCCGAGGGAGGGTGCGGGAGGCGGTACGGCTCATCGAGGGCGAGCTCGAACAGGTGGAGGGGCCCGACGGGATCCTTCTCCACGACGTGCCCGGGGCGCCCCGGCCCGACGAGGACGTCCCGGCGCCGCCCCGGCTGCTGGCGATGTGGGACAGCGTCCTGCTGGCCTATGCGGACCGCGGGCGCGTCATCCCGGCCGAGTACCGCAGGCAGGTGATCCGGGTGAACGGCGACACGTTGCCGACGCTGCTCGTCGACGGGTACGTGGCCGGGGTCTGGCGCCCGGTCGAGGGAGGCATCGAGGTCTCGGCCTTCCACCCGCTGCCCGCCCGGGTCTGGGCGGAGCTCGCGGGGGAGGCCGAGGCGCTCGACGGCTTCCTCGCCACCCGTGACCGTCGTGTCTACGGCCGTTACGACCACTGGTGGGTCAAGGGACTTCCCGTGGTGGAGACCCGGGTGCTGCCGGGACGCTGACCGCCCACCGGGACCTGCCGCCGGGACCTGCCGCCGGAGCCGTCGCCGGAGCCGTCGCCGGGGCAGGGAGCCGGGGCCGGGAGCCGGGAGCCATGAGCAGGGAGCCGCAGAGCCGCCGGCGAGAGTCACCGGCGGCTCTGCGGCAGGGGCTCAGCCCTTCGCCGTCACCAGCTGCCTGAGGGCGATGTTGATCCGGAGGACGTTGACGCGGGGCTCGCCGACGAAGCCGAGGATCCGGCCGTCGGTGTGGTCGGCGACCAGCTTGTCGACCGTCGCGACGTCCAGCTTGTTCACCTCGGCGATCCGGTGGACCTGGAGCTTCGCGTACTCCGGGGAGATGTGCGGGTCCAGGCCGGAGCCGGAGGAGGTGACCGCGTCGGCGGGGACGTCCGCGGGCCTGACCGTGTACGAGGCGGTCGAGTTGTCCTTGACGACGGCGGCCTTCGCGTCCTGGACCCACCGGATCAGCTCCGCGTTGTCGCCCGAGCGGTTGGTGGCGCCGGAGAGGATGATCGAGTACCGGGTGTTGACGCTGTTGGAGCCCAGGCCGTTCGACGGGCGCGGCTGGAACCACCTCAGGTCCGGCGCGGCGGTCTCCTCGCCGTCCTTCGGGGGCAGGTCGTAGGTCTGGCCGATCAGTTCCGAGCCGACGACCTTGCCGCTCGCGTCGGTGACCTCGGAGCCGTTCGCCTTGTCGGGGAAGGCCACTTGGGCGATCCCGGTGACGGCCAGCGGGTAGAGGACGCCGCACACGACGGTCAGGACGAGCAGGGCGCGGAGGCCGGCCCAGAGCAGGCGTCCCGTGCTTCCTACGGAGTTGTTCATGGTCGTCAGCCGATTCCGGGGATGAGGGAGAGGAGCACGTCGATGATCTTGATGCCGATGAACGGGGCGATCAGGCCGCCGAGGCCGTAGATCCCCAGGTTCCGCCGGAGCATGGAGTCCGCGCTGGACGGCCGGTAGCGCACGCCCTTGAGGGCGAGCGGGACCAGCGCGACGATGATCAGCGCGTTGAAGACGACCGCGGAGAGGATCGCGGACTCGGGCGAGGTCAGGCCCATGATGTTGAGCCTGTCGAGGCTCGGGTAGGCGACGGCGAACATCGCGGGGATGATCGCGAAGTACTTCGCCACGTCGTTGGCGATCGAGAAGGTCGTCAACGCACCCCGGGTGATGAGGAGTTGCTTGCCGATCTCGACGATCTCGATGAGCTTGGTCGGGTTGGAGTCGAGGTCGACCATGTTGCCGGCCTCCTTCGCGGCCGACGTGCCCGTGTTCATCGCGACCCCGACGTCGGCCTGCGCGAGCGCGGGGGCGTCGTTGGTGCCGTCGCCGGTCATGGCGACGAGCTTCCCGCCCGCCTGTTCGCGCTTGATCAGGGCCATCTTGTCCTCGGGCGTCGCCTCGGCGAGGAAGTCGTCGACGCCCGCCTCCTCCGCGATGGCCTTCGCGGTCAGCGGGTTGTCGCCCGTGATCATGACCGTACGGATGCCCATGCGGCGCAGTTCGTCGAACCGTTCCCGCATGCCCTCCTTCACGACGTCCTTGAGGTGGACGACGCCGAGGACACGCGCGCCCTCGTCGTCCTCCAGAGCCACCAGCAGGGGCGTGCCGCCGGCCTGGGAGATCCGGTCCGTGAGCGCCTGCGTGTCCTCGGAGACACTGCCGCCCCGCTCCTTCACCCACGCCACGACCGAACCGGTCGCTCCCTTACGCACCTTGCGTCCGGCCCCGTGCTCGACGAGGTCGACGCCCGACATCCGGGTCTGGGCGGTGAACTCGATCCACTCGGCGTCGGTCAGCTCGCCCTGGTGGCGCTCGCGAAGGCCGTACCTCTCCTTGGCGAGGACCACGACCGAGCGGCCCTCGGGCGTCTCGTCGGCGAGCGAGGACAGCTGTGCGGCGTCGGCCAGTTCGGCCTCGGTCGTCCCGGACACCGGGACGAACTCCGAGGCCTGACGGTTGCCGAGGGTGATCGTGCCCGTCTTGTCGAGCAGCAGCGTGGAGACGTCACCGGCGGCCTCGACCGCCCGGCCCGACATCGCGAGGACGTTGCGCTGGACCAGTCGGTCCATGCCCGCGATGCCGATCGCGGAGAGCAGCGCGCCGATCGTCGTCGGGATCAGACACACCAGGAGCGCCGTGAGGACGATGAGCGAGGTCTGTTCGTCGGCGCCCGCGTAGATCGCGAACGGCTTGAGCGTCACGACGGCGAGCAGGAAGACGATCGTCAGCGAGGCGAGCAGGATGTTGAGGGCGATCTCGTTCGGCGTCTTCTGCCGGGCCGCACCCTCGACCAGGTTGATCATCCGGTCGATGAAGGTCTCGCCGGGCTTCGTCGTGATCTTCACGACGATCCGGTCCGACAGCACCTTCGTGCCGCCGGTCACGGCGCACCGGTCGCCGCCGGACTCGCGGATGACCGGGGCCGACTCACCGGTGATCGCGGACTCGTCGACCGACGCGACGCCCTCGACGACGTCACCGTCGCCGGGGATGATGTCGCCGGCCTCGCAGACCACCAGGTCCCCGATGCGCAGCTCCGTGCCCGGGACCCGCTCCTCGGCCGTGCCGGTGATCCGGCGGGCGACGGTGTCGGTCTTGGCCTTGCGCAGGGTGTCGGCCTGCGCCTTGCCGCGGCCCTCGGCGACCGCCTCCGCCAGGTTGGCGAAGATCGTGGTCAGCCACAGCCAGGCGGTGATCGCCCAGCCGAACCAGTCGCCCGGGTTCGTGACCGCGAGCACGGTCGTGACGACCGAGCCGATCAGCACCACGAACATGACGGGGGACGTGACCATGACGCGCGGGTCGAGCTTCTTTATCGCGTCCGGGAAGGACGTGACCAGCTGCTTCGGGTCGAACAGTCCGCCGCCGACGCGTCCGGCCTCGGCCGGCCGGCCGCTGGGCGGCCCGGACTGCGGGGGCCGGGTGGGAGTGATGGTGCTCATGCTGCGAGCCCTTCGGCGAGCGGTCCCAGCGCGAGGGCGGGGAAGTAGGTGAGACCGGTGATGATGAGGATCGTGCCGACCAGCAGGCCGGTGAACAGCGGCTTCTCGGTCCGCAGGGTGCCCGCCGTCTCCGGTACGGGCGTCTGCTCGGCCAGCGAACCGGCCAGCGCGAGGACGAACACCATGGGCAGGAAACGGCCGAGGAGCATCGCGATGCCGATGGTCGAGTTGAACCACTGGGTATCCGCGTTCAGACCCGCGAAGGCCGAACCGTTGTTGTTGGCACCCGAGGTGTAGGCGTAGAGGATCTCGGAGAAGCCGTGCGCGCCGGAGTTCGTCATCGAGTGCGACGGCGTGTCCAGGGCCATCGCCACGGCGGTGAAGCCGAGGACGAGGGCGGGAGTGACCAGGATGTAGCAGGCCGCGAACTTGATCTCGCGGGTGCCGATCTTCTTGCCCAGGTACTCCGGGGTGCGGCCGACCATCAGACCGGCGATGAACACCGCGATGATCGCCATGATCAGCATGCCGTAGAGGCCGGAGCCGACACCGCCGGGCGCGATCTCGCCGAGCTGCATGCCCAGCATGGTGATGCCGCCGCCGAAGCCGGTGTACGAGGAGTGGAAGGAGTTCACCGCTCCCGTCGAGGTCAGCGTGGTGGCGACCGCGAAGATCGACGAGCCGCCGATCCCGAACCGGGTCTCCTTGCCCTCCATCGCACCGCCGGCGATGTCGAACGCCGGTCCGTGGTGGGCGAATTCGGTCCACATCATGAGCGCCGTGAAACCGAGCCAGATCGCGGCCATCGTGCCGAGGATCGCGTATCCCTGCCTGAGCGAGCCGACCATGCGGCCGAAGGTCCGCGTCAGCGCGAAGGGGATGACCAGGATCAGATAGATCTCGAAGAGGTTCGACAGACCGCTGGGGTTCTCGAAGGGGTGGGCGGAGTTGGCGTTGAAGTAGCCGCCGCCGTTGGTGCCCAGCTCCTTGATGACCTCCTGCGAGGCCACCGCCCCGCCGTTCCACTGCTGTGATCCGCCGGTGAACTGCCCCACCTCGTGGATGCCGGCGAAGTTCTGGATGGCGCCGCACGCCACCAGTACCAGCGCGCCGATCACCGAGATCGGGAGCAGGACGCGGACCGTGCCGCGGACCAGATCCGCCCAGAAGTTGCCCAGCTCGCCGGTACGGGACCGGGCGAAGCCGCGTACCAGGGCGACCGCGACCGCGATGCCCACCGCGGCCGACAGGAAGTTCTGCACCGCGAGGCCGCCGGTCTGCACGACATGGCCCATGGCCTGTTCGCCGTAGTACGACTGCCAGTTGGTGTTCGCGACGAAGGAGGCGGCCGTGTTGAAGGCCTGGTCCGGGTCGATCGACACGAAGCCGAGCGAGCCGGGGAGCGAGCCCTGCACCCGCTGGAGCAGATACAGGAAGAGGACGCTCACCGCGGAGAAGGCCAGGACGCCGCGCAGATAGGCGGGCCAGCGCATCTCCATCGACGGGTCGGCGCCGATGCCCTTGTAGATCCACCTCTCCACCCGCAGGTGCCTGTCGGAGGAGTAGACCCTGGCCATGTGGTCACCCAGCGGCCGGTAGGAGAGGCCGAGCGCGACCAGGAGGGCGAGGAGCTGGAGGACGCCGGCGAGAACGGGACTCATGATCGGCCTCAGAACCTCTCGGGCTTGACGAGGGCGAGGACGAGGTAGCCCAGGAGGGCGGCGGCCACCAGCAGACCGACGATGTTCTCGGCACTCACAGCTTGGCCACCCCCTTGGCGATGAAGGCCACCAGCGCGAAGACCGCGATCGTGGTGACGACGAAGGCCACGTCGGCCATCGTGAGCTCCCGGATGCAGGAAGAAGGAAGAACGGATTCTCGGACAGGACGAGGAAACCTCTCCCCGGCCGCCCCGCCGCCGCCGTTGACGTGCCCCTAACGCCGTCCGTGCCCCTCTTGACGCGTCCCGTACGTCCGGGTGACCTGGCCCACGGGGTCGTGGGCCCTCCCGGTTCGGCGCTCGGCCATTGCCAGTGGCCGGAAGGGGACATATCTTCGAGCGACACCTACGGACCGGGATGCTCGTCAGTCCCGGGGCGGTCCGCCGTTCACGGGCCGGACGGCGGGGAGCGGAACCCTCGGGGACGACGGGGCCGCTGGACGCCGGGCGTACGGGATATCCGTATCCACGTACCCGCAGGAGCTGAGCAGCACATGAGCAAGCACGTCCTGGCGCAGAACCAGTACGGCAAGGCCGAGAACCGCATCGTCGCCGTGACCCGGAAGGGCAATGACGGCGCGTGGCACGAGATCCGCGACCTGAACGTGTCGGTGGCGCTGCGCGGCGAGTACCGCGAGGTCCATCTGACCGGCGACAACGGCAACTGCCTGCCGACCGACACCACCAAGAACACCGTCTACGCCTTCGCCAAGGAGCACGGCGTGGCCTCCCCCGAGGCCTTCGGCATCCTGCTGGCCAAGCACTTCGTGACCTCGCAGGCGGTGATCCACGAGGCGCAGATCCGGGTGGAGGAGTACGCCTGGGACCGGATCTCCGTCCCCACCCGCAAGGAGCAGCACTCCTTCGCCCGCAAGGGCCAGGAGGTCCGCACCGCGCAGATCACCTACTCGGCGAACACCGGGCTCCAGGTCCTCTCGGGCCTCAAGGACCTCACCGTCATGAACTCGACGAACTCCGAGTTCCACGGCTTCATCAAGGACGAGTACACGACGCTCCAGGAGGCGTACGACCGGATCCTCGCCACCAAGGTCACGGCGCGCTGGGCGAACTCGGCCCCGGCGGCCGCGGACGAGGAGCACGACTGGGACCGCTCGTACCAGAAGGTGCGCCGTCACATGCTGGAGGCGTTCGCGGAGACGTACAGCTACTCGCTCCAGCAGACGCTGCACGCGATGGCCGACCGGGTCCTGGACAACGTCTCCACGGTCAACGAGGTCCGGCTCAACCTGCCGAACAAGCACCACTTCCTGGTGGACCTGGAGCCCTTCGGCCTCACGAACGACAACGAGGTCTACTTCGCGGCGGACCGGATGTACGGCCTCATCGAGGGCACCATCCACCGTGACGGCGTGCAGCCGGTGATCGCGACCAGCGACTGGATCACCGCCTGAGCCGTCGGATCACCACAGCCTGGCCGTCTCCACTCCCAGCCATACGGCTCCGAGTCCGGCGGCCAGGCTCACGGCGACGTTGAGCACCGCGTGCCCCTTCGCCCCGTCCTCGGACAGCTTCAGCGTCTCGTACGAGAAGGTCGAGTACGTCGTGAGCGCGCCGCACAGACCCGTGCCGAGCAGCAGGGAGAGCCGGGCCGAGGCCACCCCGGTGAGCAGCCCGAGGAGGAACGAGCCGACGACGTTCACCGTGAAGGTGCCCCAGGGGAAGCCGGGGCCGAAGCGGGCGCGCGCCGCGCGGTCCGTGAGGTAGCGCAGGGGGGCGCCGACGGCGGCGCCCGCGACGACCAGCAGCCAGTTCACGCGCGCCCCACCCGGCCCCGTCCCGCCCTCGCGCGGACGGCCCTGGCGCCGGTCACCCCGGCCCGGACGGCGGCGAGCGCGGCGACCAGGGTGCCGCCCAGGTAGAGCAGCCCGCGCGTGGGGTCGCCGGCGTCCAGCAGCCGCTGGGTGTCGAGGGCGTACGTCGAGAAGGTGGTGAACCCGCCGCAGAACCCGGTGCCCAGGAAGGGCCGGAGAAGAGGGTGCGGGGGTGCCGTGGACCACTCGGTCGGCCGTTCCGTCAGCAGGACCATCAGCCCGCCGAGGAGCGCGCAGCCGACCACGTTCACCGTGAACGTCGTCCACGGGAAGGCGCCTTCCGGGGTGGGCAGGAGCAGCCCCGCGCCGTAGCGGGCGGACGCGCCGAGGGCCCCGCCGACGGCCACCACCCCGACGACCGGCAGTTCCGCGCGCAGTCCCATGGCCGCAAGCCTACGAGCGACGGGTCAAGGCGAGGCGCACAGGCACGGCCCCCGGCCTGGGGCATTAACCGGGGTCCGGCCCGTGCAGCCTCGCTCTGCGATGGTCCGGCCACGCCGTGCGACGGGTCAAAGCCGGGCCGGTGAGTCTGTCAGATCCCCCTCGGGGTATTCCGGAAGGCCGCGGCGAGGGGTGGGCCGGCCTTCGCCGGTGGACCGCGAGAGGCCCGTGGACACCCCTCCGACCTGCGACGACACGTCGGGAGGTGGTCCGGCCACCATCCGGCGGCCGATTCGGGTGCCGGGTACACCTCGCCGCCGGAGGCCGGGCCGGGCGACGGTGGTGGTGCAGCGGGAGGGAGCTGCGCAACCTTCGGGCAGGAGTGTCGTGAGTACATCCGTCGCAACCAAGCGCAGGGCCGTGACCGGGTCCGTTCCGCCGGCCGTTCCCCTGGACGTCGTCAGGTCCGTCGGCGCGCCCGGCTCGCGCGAGGACGTCTACGCCGAGCTGTGTGCCGCGCTGTTCTCCGGCTTCCCGCGCCGGGACCAGCGGCTGAAGGCCGAGCAGTATCTGCACGGCCTGCTCACCGCGCAGGGCCGCAAGTCCATCCGTAACATCGCCGCTCAGATAGGCGGTCCGGCCGCCGAGCAGAGCCTGCACCACTTCGTGTCCAGCTCCACCTGGGACTGGCAGCCGATGCGGGCGTCGCTCGCCCGGTACCTCGAACGGAACAGCTGCCCGCAGGCCTGGGTGGTGCGGCCGATGCCGATACCGAAGGCCGGGGAGCACTCGGTGGGTGTGGACCGGCGGTTCGACCCGGAGCGCGGGCAGGTCTTCCACGGCCAGCAGGCGTTCGGGGTGTGGTTCGCGAGCGACGAGCTGAGCGTGCCCGTCAACTGGCGTCTGTTCCTGCCGGATCCCTGGGTGAACGACCGCACGCGGCGCGACCGCGCGGAGGTTCCCCAGGAGGCCGGCGAGGAGACGCTGGAGGAGTGCGCCGTCGCGGCGGCGCTCGACACGGCCCGCTGGCCGGACGTGACCCGCAAGCCGGTGCTGCTCGACATCCGGGGCGGCGCGGGACGGGCGGCCCTGACCCGGCTCGCCGGTGCGGGCGTGCCGGTCGTGGCGCGGATCGGTCCGGGTTCCCGGCTGGCGATCGCCGACCGTTCGCTGCCCGGCTTCGGGGCGGGTCCGCTGTCGGCGCTGCAGATCCTGGAGTCGCTCAAGGGCCTGCGCAGGCCGGTGAGCTGGGTGGACACGGTGGCCGGCGCGCGGACCTCGCGCACCTCGCTGGCCACGGCGGTGCGGGTGGCGCTGCCCGCGCCGGGCGGCGAGCGGATGCGTCCGCTGGTGCTGCTCGGCGAGTGGGACGACCCGCGGCGGCCCCCGGCCCGGGTGTGGATCAGCGATCTGACCGGCTCGCCGGTCGGCTCGCTGCTGCGGCTGACGAAGCTGGCCCGCCGGGTGGAGCGGGACTTCGTGGAGGTCGGCGAGGGGGCGGGGCTCCGGGACTTCGTGGGCCGTTCGTTCCGAGGCTGGCACCGGCACATCACGCTGGCCTCGGCCGCCCACGCGGCGACGGTCATGGCCGCCACCGACTGGGAGGCGCCCTACGGTTCCGGCTACGGATCGGGACGTACGGCGCGTACGGCGAGCTGAGCCGCGCGGGCGGCCACGCGGGGCGGTACGGGGTCAGGCGTTCCGCTCCGGCGGGCCCGCCGCCGGCCGGCCCGGGTCCGCCGTGGCGCGGCCCCTGGCCAGCACCTCCCGGGTGCGCTGGAGGCGCAGCGCCAGCTGGACCTCCAGGACCTGGCCGGGTTTCTGCCACTCGGGGCCGAGGAGTTCACCGATCCGTTCCAGGCGGCGCGAGACCGTGTTGGGGTGGACGTGGAGCGCCTCGGCCGCGTTGGTCGGGCTGCCGCCGGAGGCGAAGTACGCCTCCAGGGTGTGGGTGAGATCGGTGAACCGCTCGGCGTCGTAGTCGAGCACGGGGCCGATCGCCGCCTCGACGAAGCCGTCGACGTCGTTGTCGTCGGAGAGCAGCAGGCCGAGGAAGCCCAGGTCCTGCACGGACGCCGCCGAGCCGGTGCCGCCGAGGGCGCTCATCGCGTCCAGGCAGCGTCCGGCCTCCTGGTGCATCCGGGCGACGCCGTCCGGGCTCTGCCCGGGTCCGGCGGCCGCGACGGAGACGGGGTGGCCGAGCAGCGGGGACAGTTCGTCGGCGACGGCTCTGGCGGCGGCGGAGGCGTCGATGCCGGGGAGGAGCAGCACGATGCAGCCGCCCTGCACGGTCTTCAGACCGCTGAGGCGGTACGCGTACGAGGACGCCCACACCACGGCCCTGCCCTGTTCGCCGCCCTCCGGCCGGGCGAGCACGAGGACGTGCGGTCTGCGCAGGTCGACGCCGAGGCGGCGGGCGCGCTGGGCGATCTGCTGGGGCGCGTGCGGCGGGTCGGCGATGAGGTCGTCGAGGAGTTCGTCGCGGACGGGTCCTTCGGCGACGGCGGTGGAGCGGCGCATGAGGAGGAGGAAGGCGACGGACTGGGCGGCGAGTTCGAGGAGCCGTTCGTCCTCGCCGGTGAGTCCTCCGGCGGCGCGGATGACGAGGCCGCCGAGATCCTCGGACCCGGCGATGACGGGGGCGACCCAGGTGTCGTCGTCGGCGAGGACGGGGCGGCGGCGGGCGTGCGCGTCGAGCGAGGCCGTGGCGACGGCCTCCTCGACGAGGCCGGGTATGTCTCCGGCGGTGGCGAGGCAGCGGCCGCCCTGGTCGCGGATCATCACCGTGGCGTCGAGGGCGTCGGCGGCGGCCTTGGCGACGCTGCCGAGGTCCCCGCCGGCGAGGACCAGGCTCATGATCCGGCCGTGGGCCTCGCTGACGTGCCGCATCCGGGTGAGGCTGCTGCGGACCCGGGAGCTGTCCCGTTCGAGTTCGGAGACCTCGGCCCGTGTGCGGTCGAGCAGTCCGGCCTTCTCGACGGCGAGTGCGGCGAGGTCGGCGAGCGCGGTGAGGAGCCCGATCTCCTCGCCGGTGTGGTGGCGGACCCGCCGGTCGGCTCCGTGCAGGACGCCGATCACCGTGTCGCCGCTGCGCAGCGGTGCGGCCATGATCGCGTGCAGGTCCTCGGCGCGCAGGGCCGCCTCGGCGGCCTCGTCGAAGGCGGGGGCGTGGACGCCGGCGTCGAGGGAGCCGGAAGGAGCGAAGCGTTCGTCGGCGAGGTAGTCGGCGGTCCACACGGCCTCGCCGTGCGACTGGACGGCGCCGCCGAGTCCGTACCCCTCGGCGATCCGCAGACCGGGGGCGATCCTCGGGCCGCCGGCCTGTCCGGTGCGGGAGCCCTCGGTGGTGTGGACGTAGCAGGCTCCGTGCGGGCCACGCAGGGTCACGTACGCCAGGTCGAGGCCGAGGAGCCGCCGGGCCCGGCGGGTGATCACGCGCAGCAGGCTGTCGAGGTCGTACGACAGGGTGAGGTCGCGGGCGGTGTCGCTGAGCGTGGCGAGTCCGGCTTCGCGGCGCGCGTCCTGCTCGCGCCGGGCGTTCACCTCGTCGGCGAGGGCGACGGCCCGTTCGAGGCGGTCGAGTTCCACTCCTGCGAGTCCGGTGCGCCGGGCGTCGTCGAGGAGGGTGTCGAACCGGGCGGGCGGCGCCTGCCGGGCCAGCAGTTCGAGGACTCCGAGCAGCGCGTCGGCACCACCCGCTCCGTCCGCGCCGTGCATGGTCATGGCCCCGTCCCCCGTGGTCGAGCGAAATCGGGCACCTGGGAGGAAACCCGTACTGCTCGCCGAAAGTAATTCGGCTTCGGAAGTCGGTCAACGGTGAGTTCCCGCACTTCGTTCCCGGTGAAGGCCCCGGGAAGGCGTCCGGCTGGTCAGACCGGCCGTCCTCCGGGGGCTGTGATGTCGATCGGGCGGCCGCGTTCCGGGCCGCGTCGGGGCGTCAGCCCACGGAACCCGCCGGTACGAGCCGGGCTCGCGCGGGGCTGAACTGGGCGGGGACGCGGGACGCGTAGAGCGGGCGGACCTCGGTGTTCCGTACGGCGAGGACCGAGCGCTGGAGGCGGCGCAGCCGCGCCGAGGGCTCCATGCCGCTCTCCCCCTTGAGGGCCGCGCGCAGCCGCTCGTACACGGTGAGGGCCTCGTCGTGCTGGCCGCAGCGCAGCAGGGCCACCATGTAGTGGGCGTGGAGGGGCTCGTTGGTGCGGTAGCGGGCGACGAGCCCGGAGAGTTCGGAGACGAGGTCGGCGTGCCGGCCGAGGCCCAACTGGGCTTCCACCCACTGGTCGAGGACGCTCAGCCGCGAGGTCTCCAGGCGCTCGACCTCTCTGCGGAGGCGGGGCCCGGCGGCGACGCCCGCGTAGGGTTCGCCGCGCCACAGGGCGAGTGCCTCGCCGAGGCGGAGCGCGGCGCGGGCGAGGTCGCCGGCCTCCATGGCGCGGTATCCGGCGCCGGCCGCGCGCTCGAACTGCCGGACGTCGTTGGTGCCGCCGCCGGTGTCGAGCCGGTAGCCGCCGGGCTGGGAGACGAGGATCGCTTCGGCGGTGCGCCGGTCGGACCAGCCGGGCCCGGGCTCCGCCGAGGGGGCGCCGCGCAGGGCGCCGGTGATCAGGGTGCGCAACTCGGCTATGTGGGACTGGAGTTCGGCGCGGGCGCCGCGCGGCGCACCGGACGGCCAGAGCTCCTCGGTGAGCACCGTCACGGGGACGACCTGGTCGGCGCTGGCCGTGAGCAGGGCGAGGAGCTGCCGGGGCGCGGCGGCTGTCGGCGTGATCGACACCCCGTGCTCACGTACCGACAGTCCCCCCAGAATCCGGACGTCCACCTTGCCCCCTCCATGCCTGTGCGGTGTCAGCGCGCGGGATGACTCTCGATGATTAGAAAAGACCCCCGTAGGCATGTCAATAAGAAACCGGAGGGTACGGAAACCCAACCCGGGATATCGGGGTGATTCACCCCCTTTGGGGGGCTATAAGGACGTAAGATTTTCGTCACTGGCGCAGACCGACACATGCCTGAAGACTGTTTCCGGACTCGTAGGTACGCTTTCGCGGGACCCTTGTGGATGTTGAAGAGGCCGACACGCGCGAGTTCACGCCAGAAACAGTCCACCGGGTACGGTTCCGCGGCCGGTCGGCTGCTCACGCGACCGCCGGGCAGTCCGCGGGGGCTGCCCGGCGAGCCGGGAGCGGCAGGGCCGGGAAGGAAGGGGCGGGGCCGTGCGCTAGACGACGGCCGCGGCGGTCAGCAGGCCGAACGCCACGACGATCAGGGGCGTACGGATCCCGTGGAAGCCGTTCCAGCGCTTCTCGAAGGCGGACCGGACGGCCGCCGGCTCGCCACCGGTGGCCTCGGAAGCGGCCAGCGCGTTGTTCAGCGGGACGTTGCCCCCGATGGTGACCGCGTGGTTGAGGGCCGCGCACACGAGGCCCGCGAGCACCAGCCACTTCTGGGTGTCGGTCCGTCCGTCGACGGGGACGAGGAACGCGGCGACGGGGAAGGCGACCACTCCGAGGAAGACGCTCAGGAACACGCCCCTCGGGACGGCCTCGTTGATCCGGCGCATCGCGGTGACGAACTCGGCGTCCGTCAGACGGGCGAGCGCGGGCATGATCCCGGTCTGGAAGATCAGCATGAAACCGGCGTAGAGGCCGGTGCATCCGATGGCGAGGGCGAGCAGCAGGGAGGCCATGCGGCCATTCTCACCCGCTGCCCGCCCCACGTGTCAGCTGTACGGATCTCCGGATTTCGACTCACCCTCGTGGACGGCCCCTTCGGCCGGCCCGCGAAGCCCGTCGGCCTGCCGTACGGCCTCGGCCAGCTCCCGCACCACCGCGGAGCCCGACCGGCCGGCGATCGACTCGGCGCGCTCCGCGAGCACCCGGAGACCCGGGGCGCCCGGCAGGTCGCCGCCGCGCAGGGCGTCCGCGAAGTAGGCGCTGATCGCCGTCAGTTGCAGACTGTCGTGACCGCCGCCCCAGAGGTCACCGGTGAGGGCGGACGTGCCGACCGAGCCGGAACGCTCGTGGGGCGCGCGCGTGGCCGGGTCGAGCCAGCGGACGGTGGCGGTGGCCACCGGGCCGCTCGCCCCGGCCCTGGTCCTGACCGCGTACAGCGCGGTGACCGTGTGGCCGGCGCCGACCTCACCGCCGTCGACCCGGTCGTTCCGGAAGTCCTCGTCGGCGACCTCCCGGTTCTCGTAGCCGATCAGCCGGAACCGCTCCACGGTCCGCCGGTCGAAGGAGACCTGCGCCTTGGCGTCCCGGGCGCGCAGCTCGACATGGGCGGGCAGCTGGTCGACGAAGACCTTGCGGGCCTGCGCGGAGTCGGAGACGTACGTGGTCTGGCCGTCGCCCCGGTCGGCGAGCCGCTCCATGAGCGCGTCGCCGTAGTCACTGCCCACACCGACGCCGAAGAGGGTGATCCCGTACCGCTTCCGCTCCCCCTCGATGCGTTCCAGGATCGTCCCGGCCTCGGTGGCACCCGTGTTGGCGAGCGCGTCGGAGAGCAGTACGACCCGGTTGGTGGCGCCCTCGCGGTGGCCCTTGACGGCCACGTCGTAGCCGGTGCGGACGCCCGCCTCGACATTGGTGGACGAGCTCGTCGCGAGGGAGTCCACCACCTCGCGGATCCGGCCGCGGGCGTCGCCCACCCGGGTCATCGGCAGCCGGGTCTCGGCCTGGTCGCTGAAGGTGACGAGGCCGATCGAGTCGTCGTCGCGCAGCTCGTCGGCGAGCAGCCCGAGCGACTCCTTGACGAGGTCGAGCCGGCCCGGCTCGCCCATCGAGCCGGAGACGTCGACGACGAACGTGAGGGCGGCGGGCGGGCGTTCCCCGCTCCGGTCCGCCGCGCGCGTGGCGAGGCCGACCCGGACCAGGGACCAGCCGTCCTGACCGGCGCGGGCCCCGTCGAGGGTCACGCTGAAGCCGTTGTCCTCCGGACGCGGGTAGTCGGGACGGAAGCTGTTGACGAACTCCTCGGGGCGGACGGTCGCCGGGTCGGGCAGCCTTCCCTCGGCGAGGGTGCGGCGGGCGTAGCCGTACGAGGCGGTGTCCACGTCCAGGGCGAACGTGGAGAGGTAGTCGGCGGCGGGCGCGGAGGACGGCCGGCGGCCGTCCTCCCCCTCCGGGTTCACCGTGGCCGCTCCCCCGCCGGGGGCCGCCGGGGCGGTCCGGCCGCTCTCGCCCCGCGCCCGGTCGGCGCTGCTCCGTTCGTCGCCGGCGCCGCAGCCTCCGACGGCCAGTCCGGCCGCCAGCAGAGCCGCGGCGGTGGCCGAGAACCGGGCCCGTCGGCGTCCGACCGCCCACATGTCCTGTCGTCCCATGCCATCTCCCCCTCTTGGTAAGCCACTTGTGAATGTGACGAACGAGAGGGCCGCTGGGAGCAGTCGAAGGAGTTGCGGATGGATCTCGATGCGGCAACGGCGAACAGCGGCTCACGGGTATGGCATGGATTCGCCATCCTTCTCAACAGGGGTTGTCACCGTGTGCAGTCACATGCGTACATGGAGTGGACATCGATCGGGCGGGGGTGGTCAGCGGTGGCAGAGAGCGCGGGCTCCGTGATGCTCGCCCGTTCGGCGATGAACCGGGCCGCGACCGAGGGACAGCGGCCCGCGGGGCGCCCGGTCCGGGGTGCGCGGCGCATCAGCGCGGCGCTCGCCGGGCTGGCCGCTTCCACCCGGTACGAGTTGCTGACCTTCGACGACCCGGTCGCGTCGGCGGGCTGCGCGATCCCCGGGCCGTTCCTGGAGCTGGCGGAGGCCTGCATGCGGGCGGCGGCGGAGCGGGCCGGCGAGGTCCGGCGGATCGTGCCGCGGCACGCGTTGCCTCATCTGGAGGGCGGGCTCCGGCTCCCCGGCCGGGCCCGGCTCGCGGAGGCCATCCCGTTCAAGATGATCGTCGTCGACCGGACGGTGGCCGCGGTCCCGCTCGACCTGGAACTGCTCTACAACGGGCTGCTGCTGATCCGCGACCCGGTGGTGGTTCAGGCCCTCGCCCGGGCGCATCACGCCTGCTGGGTGACGGCCGAGGAGCTGACGTACGCGCCGCCGCCCCCACGGCCGCCGTGCGACCTGTCGCCGCAGCTGCGTCCGGTGCTCGACGCCCTGCTGTCCGGGGTCACGGACGAGACGGCGGCGGCCCGGCTCGGCATGTCCGCGCGCACCTACAGCCGGCGGGTGGGCGAGCTGATGGCCGCCCTCGGCACGACGAGCCGCTTCCGCGCGGGCGCGGAAGCGGCTCGAAGGGGGTGGCTGTGAGCAGAAGACCCTAGGGCCCCGGTCGGGACCGCCGACGCGGAATGCCGGGCGGGAGTCGCCGGTCGGGGCCTACGACACGATGTCCTTGCGGGCGAAGCCGCGGAAGGCGAGGGCGAAGAGGACGAGGGCGTACGTCAGCGAGATCGCCGTGCCCTTCACCATGCCGCTCCACTCCAGCTGCGGCTGGAGCGCGTCGATCCAGGCGAACTGCCAGTGCGCGGGCAGGTAGTCGCGCCAGTCGCCGAGCGCCGTGACCGCGTCCAGGACATTGCCGACGATCGTCAGGCCGACGGCCCCGCCGACCGCGCCGAGCGGGGCGTCGGTCCGGGTGGAGAGCCAGAAGGCCAGGCCTGCGGTGACCAGTTGGGAGGCGAAGACGAAGGCGACGGCGATAGCGATGCGGAGCACCGCGTCCCCGGCGGGCACCGCGCCGCCGGTGGGCAGCTGGAGCGGGCCCCAGCCGTAGGCGACCGAGCCCACGGCCAGGGCGACGAGCGGCAGGAGGATCATCGCGGCCGCGCTGTAGGCGAGGGCCACCACCAGCTTGGAGGCGAGGAGCCGGGACCGGGGCACGGGCGCGGCCAGCAGGTAGCGCAGGGAGGACCAGCTCGCCTCGGAGGCGACGGTGTCCCCGCAGAACAGCGCGACCGGGACGACGAGGAGGAACCCGGCCGAGACGAAGAGACTGGTCGCGGCGAAGTTGGCGCCGGAGGCGGTCGCCGTGTCCATCAGGGTGATACGGCCGCTCCCGCCGCGGTCCTGGTCGCCGCCGATCGCGAAGGCGATCAGCAGGACGAACGGCAGGGCGACCAGGATGCCGCCCATGATCAGGGTGCGGCGGCGCTTCCACTGGCGCAGGGCCTCGACGCGCAGCGGCAGGGTGCGTCCGGCGCGGTAGCCGGGGGCGGCGGACTCCGCGGGAGCCGGGGGGGTGTCGAGCAGCGGGCTCATGCGGCTCCTCCTCCGATCAGGGTCAGGAAGGCGTCTTCGAGGCGACGGTGCGGGCCGACGCCGGTCAGCGGCACGTCCAGGGCGACGAGTTCGCCGATGAGGGCGGTCGGGTCGAGGGTGTCGAGGAGGACGAGGATCCCGCCGTCGGTCCGGGTCGCCGCGGCGACGCCCGGGAGGGCGCCGACCTTCTCGACGAGCGCGTCGGGGACGGGCTCTCCGAGGGTGACGAGCAGGGTGTCGCCCGAATCGGTGATCTCGGCGACCGGTCCGGCCTGCACGAGCTGTCCCCGGTCCATGACGACGAGGTGGGTGCAGGACTGTTCGACCTCGGCGAGGAGGTGGCTGGAGACGATGACGGTACGGCCGCCGGCCGCGTACCGGATCATCACCTCGCGCATCTCGCGGATCTGCGGCGGGTCGAGTCCGTTGGTGGGCTCGTCCAGGATCAGCAGGTCGGGCAGGCCGAGCATGGCCTGGGCGAGGGCGAGGCGCTGCCGCATGCCCTGCGAGTAGGTGCGGACGGCCCGGTCGAGGGCGTTGCCCAGGTTGGCGATGCGCAGGGCCTCGTCGGCGTGGGCGTCCTCGGCGGGGCGGCCGGTGGCCTTCCAGTACAGGTCCAGGTTCTCCCGGCCGTTGAGGTGCGGCAGGAAGCCGGCGCCCTCGACGAAGGAGCCGACGCGGGAGAGGACCGGCGCGCCGGGCCGGATGGCCTGGCCGAAGACCCGGATCTCCCCCTCGTCGGGGGTGATCAGGCCCATCAGCATGCGCAGGGTGGTGGTCTTCCCCGCGCCGTTGGGTCCGAGGAGACCGAGGACCTGGCCCTGCTCGACGCGGAAGGTGAGGTCCTTGACGCTGTACCGGTCGCCGCCCTTGTACTTCTTGGAGAGCCCGGTGATCTGGAGCGGCACGGCGGTCGGTTCGGAGTCGGGAGCGGGGGCGGCGGTGCGGCGGCGGGCGGTGAGCAGCAGCGCGGCGGCGACGGCGAGGCCGAGGAGCGGCAGGCCCCAGACCCACCAGGGCAGGGCGGCGGCCTGGGTGTCGAGGCCGGAGGCGGTGGGGACGGTGAGCGGGCCCTCGACGGCGACGGTGTAGTCGGCGGGGACGGCCGGGGAGGCGTAGCCGAGGTCGGTGGCGGCGACGACGAGCCGGAGCCGGTGTCCGGCCTCCACCTCGTGGTCGATGGCGGGCAGGGTCAGCGTGACGCTCTTCCCGTTCCCGGCGCCTTCGACGCGGACGGGGGCGACGAGCTGCGCGGGCAGCACCTGCTGACGGCCGTCGGGCCCGACGTCGTACGCCTTGGCGAAGAGGACGGCGGAACCGTCGGTGGCGGTGGAGGTGACCTTGACGCGGACGGTCGGGGTGCCGGTGATCCGGAGCGGCTCGTCCTGCGGCTTCGCGTCGAAGCGGGCGTGCTGGCCGGGGAAGTCGAGGGAGAGGCCGACGCCGAGGGAGGAGAGGCCGGCGACCCCGCCGCCGAGGCCGGGGACGGCCGAGACGGCGGGTGGTGCGGCGCCGGCGGGGTTCGCGAAGGTCTGCGCCGGTCCGGCGAGCGGGATGCTCGCGCCGCCGGAGGTGAGGCCCGGGTAGCGGTCGGCGGTCGCGGCGCGCAGGGTGGCCTGCCCGTCGGTGGAGTCGACGCCGCCGGTACGGCTGACGCGGAAGGCGGGGCCGGTGTCGGCGGAGGTGTCCTTCTTCAGCCAGCGGTCGAACCAGGTGCTGATCCGCCGCTCGACGCGGTCGGTCTCGCGGTCGCCGCCGTCGTGGCCGCCGGAGATCCAGTCGACGGAGACGGGGGCGCCGTTGGCGGTGAGGGCGCGGGCCATGGCGTCGGACTGGGCCAGGGTGAAGAGCGAGTCGGACTGGCCCTGGACGAGGAGCGCGGGCACCTTGATCCTGGCGCCGACGGCGGAGGGGCTGCGGGCTTCGAGGAGGGCGCGGGCGGCGGCGTCGGGCTTCCCGGCGACGGCGACGCGTTCGTAGAGGGAGCAGAGCTCGGGGGTGAACCGGCCGCAGGCGGCCGCCCTGCCCCGGGGGGTCTCACCCGCGGGGGCCTTCCCGGTGGGGGCCTCACCCGCGGGCTTCTCCGTGGGGGGCTTCTCCGGCGTCGCCGGGGCTCCCGGCCGGTTCCCCGCGGAGAAGAAGATCCCGGCCCAGAGCTTCTTGAAGACGCCGTCCGGGAAGAGGGCGTCGGCGAGGTTCCAGTAGGTGATCTGCGGGGCGATGGCGTCGACGCGTGCGTCGTGGCCGGCGGCGAGCAGGGAGATCGCGCCGCCGTAGGAGGCGCCGGTGACGCCGACGCGCGGGTCGCCCGGCTTGTCGAGGAGGACCTCGGGCCGGGCGGCGAGCCAGTCGATCAGCTTCCGGGCGTCCTCGACCTCGTGGTCGGGGTCGTTGAGCCCGATCTCGCCGCCGGAGGCGCCGAAGCCGCGCGCGGACCAGGTGAGGACGGCGTAGCCGTCCCGGGCGAGCCGCTCGGCCTGGGCGCGGACGTCGTCCTTGGAGCCGCCGAAGCCGTGGCCGAGGAGAACGGCCGGCCGGCGTCCGCCGGCGTCGCCGGTGAAGTACGAGGTGTCGATACGGGTGCCGTCGAGGTCGAGCATCCGGTCCGCCCGGTGCACGGGCGGCGGATCGTCCGAGGCGACGGCGGTCCAGGTGCCGGCACCCGCGAGGACGGCGAGGACGGCGGTGACCGCGGCCCACCGGGGAAGTCGGAGTCGCATGGTGTCGAGCCTAAGCGGACCGCCTGTGCGCCACGGCTGCCCGGAGACGGAAGTACCCCACCTCCTCCGGTCGTACGCAGTACGGTCCGCGTACAGCAGGCGCGGTACGCGGAGACGCGAGCACACGGAGGCGGCGATGGAGATCCGGCAGGCGGCGACGGTGGCGGAGCTGCTGGCGGCGGGGCATCTGTACGACGAGCCGCCCCGGGAGGACTGGGCCGCGCGCTTCCTGGCGGCGCCGGGCCATCTGATGCTGATCGCGTACGCGGAGGACGGCTTCCCGGCCGGGTTCGTCTCGGGGATCGAGATGCTGCACCCCGACAAGGGGGCGGAGATGTGTCTCTACGAGCTGTCCGTGGACGAGGACCACCGGAGGCGCGGGGTGGGGCGGGCCCTGACGGAGGCGCTCCTCGCGGAGGCCGGGGCGCGGGGCTGCCGGGGCGCGTGGGTGGGCGTGGACACGGACAACGATCCCGCGCTCGCGACGTACGCGTCGGCGGGCGCGATGGACGAAGGGGTGTTCTCGATGCGCGGCTGGACCTTCACCGAGGCCGAGGCCCCCTGAGTCCGGGGACCGGCCAAGGACGCCGGGGGCCCGGATGCCGGGACCGGCCAGGACGCCGGCGCCGGATGCCGGGACCGGACCTGACGCCGGGACCGGCCGACGGCCCCCGGGGTGTGCTGTCAGCACCCCGGGGGCCGTCGCCGTGAACCGCCCGCGTCAGTGGTTGCGCGGGAAGCCCAGGTCCACGCCCGCCGGGGCGTCCGACGGGTCCGGCCAGCGGGTGGTGACGACCTTGCCGCGGGTGTAGAAGTGCACGCCGTCGTTGCCGTAGATGTGGTGGTCGCCGAAGAGCGAGTCCTTCCAGCCACCGAAGGAGTGGTAGCCGACCGGCACCGGGATCGGCACGTTCACGCCGACCATGCCGGCCTCGACCTCCAGCTGGAAGCGGCGGGCGGCGCCGCCGTCGCGGGTGAAGATCGCGGTGCCGTTGCCGAACGGCGAGGCGTTGATGAGGGCGAGGCCCTCCTCGTACGTCTCGGTGCGCAGCACGCAGAGCACCGGGCCGAAGATCTCGTCCTGGTAGGCCTTGGCCGTGGTGGGCACGTGGTCCAGGAGGGAGAGGCCGATCCAGTGGCCGTCCTCGTGGCCCTCGACCGTGTATCCGGTGCCGTCGAGGACGACCTCGCAGCCCTCGTCCGCCGCGCCGTGGACGTAGGAGGCGACCTTGTCGCGGTGGACGGCCGTGATGAGCGGGCCCATCTCGGAGGTCGGGTCGTTGCCGGGACCGATCTTGATCTTCTCGGCGCGCTCGCGGATCTTCTGGACCAGCTCGTCGCCGATGGAGCCGACGGCCACGACGGCCGAGATGGCCATGCAGCGCTCGCCGGCGGAGCCGTAGGCGGCGGAGACGGCCGCGTCGGCCGCCGCGTCGAGGTCGGCGTCGGGGAGCACCAGCATGTGGTTCTTCGCGCCGCCGAGCGCCTGGACGCGCTTGCCGTTGGCGGAGGCGGTGGTGTGGATGTGCCGGGCGATCGGGGTCGAGCCGACGAAGGAGATCGCGGAGACGTCCGGGTGCTCCAGGAGGCGGTCCACGGCCACCTTGTCGCCGTGCAGGACGTTGAAGACACCGTCCGGGAGGCCCGCCTCGGCGAGCAGCTCGGCGATCTTGAGGGAGGGCGAGGGGTCCTTCTCGCTCGGCTTGAGGATGAAGGTGTTGCCGGTCGCGATGGCGATCGGGAACATCCACATCGGCACCATGGCCGGGAAGTTGAAGGGGGTGATGCCGGCGACGACGCCGACGGGCTGGCGGATCGAGGCCACGTCCACCCGGTTCGACACCTGGGTGGAGAGCTCGCCCTTGAGCTGGGTGGTGATGCCGCAGGCCAGGTCGACGATCTCCAGGCCGCGGGCGACCTCGCCGAGCGCGTCGGAGTGGACCTTGCCGTGCTCGGCGACGATCAGCTCGGCGATGGCGTCGCGGTTGGCGTCGAGGAGCGCGCGGAACTTGAAGAGGATGGTGGTGCGCTGGGCGAGCGAGGAGGTGCCCCAGGTCGCCCAGGCGTCCTTGGCGGCGGCGACGGCGGCGTCGACCTCCTCGACGGAGGCGAGCGCGACCTTCGTGGTCACGGCGCCGGTGGCCGGGTCGGTGACCGGGCCCCAGTTGCCCGACGTGCCCTCGACGGTCTTGCCACCGATCCAGTGGTTGACGGTCTTGACGGTGTTCGTCATGACGAAATGCTCCTTCAGAGATGGCGGCGTCGGGCGGTGACGTGCCGGTCGTACTCCTCCCGGGCCTTGACCGCCGACGGGCGGGTCGAGGTCTCGGCCACGGGCACATCCCACCATGCCTGGGCCGGGGGCGGGCCCGACACAGTGTCTGGCGTTTCGGTCTCGACGTAGACACATGTGGGAACCGTCGCGGTCCGCGCGTCGGCGAGGGCTTCCCGCAGGTCACGGACGGTGCGGGGGCGCAGCACCCGCATGCCGAGGGAGGCGGCGTTGGCGCCGAGGTCGATGGGGAGCGGCGGGCCGGTGAAGCCGCCGAAGGTGTCCCGCCGGCGGTAGTCGGTGCCGAACCGCTCGGCGCCGACGGCCTCCGAGAGGCCGCCGATGGAGGCGTAGCCGTGGTTCTGGAGGATGACGACCTTGAGGGGCAGTCCCTCCTGGACGGCGGTGACGATCTCGGTGGGATTCATCAGGTACGTACCGTCGCCGACGAGGGCCCAGACCGGCCGGCCGGGGGCGGCGAGGGTGACGCCGATGGCGGCGGGGATCTCGTAGCCCATGCAGGAGTAGCCGTATTCGACGTGGTACTGGTCGACGGAGCGGGGCCGCCACAGCTTGTGCAGGTCGCCGGGGAGGGAGCCGGCGGCGTTGATCAGGATGTCGCTGCCGTCGACCAGAGTGTCGAGTACGCCGAGCACCTGGACCTGGGTGGGGCGGGCGTGCGGGTCGGGTGCGGCGTAGGCGGCGTCGGTCCGCTCCTGCCAGTCCCGTGTGGAGGAGGACCACTCGGCCGTGTCGTGCGGGAGGCCGTGCCGGTGGCCTTCGAGCGCCTCGGTGAGCGCTTCGAGTCCGGCTCGGGCGTCGGCGACGAGCGGGAGCGCCGCCTGTTTGTGGGCGTCGAAGGCGGTGATGTTGAGGTTGACGAACCGGGTGTCGGGGCCGAAGAGGGTGCCTGAGGCGGTGGTGAAGTCGGTGTGCCGGGTGCCGACGCCGATGATCAGGTCGCTGGTGCGGGCGAGGTCGTTGGCGGTCCGGGTGCCGGTGTGGCCGATGCCGCCGACGTCGCAGGGGTGGTCCCAGGGGAGGACGCCCTTGCCGGCCTGGGTGGTGGCGACGGGGAGGCCGGCCGACCGGGCGAGGGTGCTCAGGGCGTCCTGGGCCGTGCTGTACCTGACTCCGCCGCCGGCGATGATCATCGGCCGCCGGGCCTTTCCGATCGCCCGTACGGCCGCGTCGAGTTCGGCCGTGTCGGGCCGCGGCCGGCGCACGGTCCAGGTCCGTTCGGCGAGGAACTCCTCGGGCCAGTCGTACGCCTCGGCCTGCACGTCCTGCGGGAGCGCGAGGGTGACCGCCCCGGTGTCGGCGGGGTCGGTGAGGACGCGTACGGCGGCGAGGGCGGCCGGGACCAGTGCCTCGGGGCGGGTGATCCGGTCGAAGTAGCGCGACACGGGGCGCAGGCAGTCGTTGACGGAGACCTCGCCCGCGTACGGGACTTCGAGCTGCTGCAGGACGGGGTCGGCGGGCCGGGTGGCGAAGGTGTCGCCGGGCAGCAGGAGGACGGGCAGCCGGTTGACGGTGGCGAGCGCGGCGCCGGTGACGAGGTTGGTGGCGCCGGGGCCGATGGAGGTGGTGACGGCGTGGGTGCGCAGGCGGTTGGACTGTCGGGCGTAGCCGACGGCCGCGTGCACCATGGCCTGCTCGTTGCGTCCCTGGTGGAACGGCATGAGGTCGGGGTACTCGACGAGCGCCTGGCCGATGCCGGCGACGTTGCCGTGGCCGAAGATGCCCCAGGTCGCGGTGATCAGCCGCTGCCGTACGCCGTCGCGTTCGGTGTGCTGCGCGGCGAGGAAGCGCACCAGGGCCTGGGCGACGGTGAGCCGGACGCTCATGCGTATCCCTCCGTGTGGTCGGGGTGGAAGCGGATCCGCCACTCCCGTCCGGGGCCGGGGCCGGCCATGACGTTCAGGTAGTACAGGGGGTGTCCGGGCTGGGCGATCGACGGGCCGTGCCAGCCGTCGGGCACGAGGACGGCGTCGCCGTCGCGGATCTCGCAGAGGAGTTCGGCGCCTCCGGGCCGGGAGGGGGAGATCCGCTGGTAGGCGAGTCCGTGCGGGCCCTCGATCTCGTAGTAGTAGATCTCTTCGAGGACGGACTCGGTGCCGGGGCGGTGCTCGTCGTGCTTGTGCGGCGGGTACGAGGACCAGTTTCCGCCGGGCGTGACGACCTCGACGGCGATGAGCCGGTCGCAGGCGAAGGCGTCGGCGGAGGCGAAGTTCCGTACCCGGCGGGCGCGGTTCCCGCTGCCCCGGGCCTCGACGGGAACCTCCGGCGCGGGGCCGTAGCGGGCGGGGAGTCGTCGCTCGCACTTCGCTCCTGCCAAAGCGAAGCGGCCTCCCGCGCCGGAGGCGATCTGGGCGTGGGTGTCGCGCGGTACATAGGCGAAGTCGGTCACTCCGTCGAACACGCTCGCGCGGCCCGTGAGTTCGAGGATCTCGCCGTCGACGCGCACGCTACAGGCACCGGAGAGGGGAAGCACGACCCATTCGGAATCCCCGCTCTCGAAGGAGTGGATCCCGTCCGGTCCGAGGGTGAGGACCCGGAGGGCGGAGTACGTCCAGCCGGCCCGCCCGGGGTCGATGTCGAGCCCGTACGGGCCGCGGGCGGTGGTTCCGGCGGGGAGGTGGAGGGACGGGGGGTGGTGGGTGCTCATGACTCAGCCCTACCCCTTTTCCGTCAGGGTCCCCGAGCCCGTCGCGAGCGCCTCGGCGATCTCGGCGGCGTACGGCATGGCGGACGAGCAGGCGAGGCGGCCCGCGACGATCGCGCCGGCGGCGTTGGCGTGGCGGAGGGTGGTCTCCAGGTCCCGGCCCGCGAGCAGTCCGTGGACGAGCGCGCCGCCGAACGCGTCGCCCGCGCCGAGGCCGTTGACCACGTCGACCGGCAGCGGCGGCACCTCGGCGCTCGTGCCGTCGGCGGCGAGCGCGAGGACGCCCTCGGGGCCGCGCTTGACGACGGCGAGCCGGAGGCCGGAGTCCCCTCCGGCGGCGAGCAGCGCGCGGGCGGCCGCGTACGGTTCGCGCTCCCCCGTCGCCACCTCGCACTCGTCGAGGTTGCCGACGGCGACGGTGGCGTGCCGCAGGGCCTCGGCGTAGTACGGGCGGGCGGTCGCCGGGTCCGTCCAGAACATCGGCCGCCAGTCCAGGTCGAGGACCGTCACCTCCCGGCCCGACCTGGCCCGCAGCGCCTCAAGGGTCGCGGTGCGGCTGGGTTCGGCACAGAGGCCGGTGCCGGTCGCCCAGAGGACCCGGGCGGCGCGGAGGGCGTCGAGGTCCAGCTCGTGCGGATGGATCTCCAGGTCGGGGGCGCGCGGTCGGCGGTAGAAGGTGAGCGGGAAGTCGTCGGGCGGGAAGAGGGCGCAGAAGGTGACGGGGGTGGGGTGGGCGTCGACCTCGCTCACCCAGCGGTCGTCCACCCCGAAGCCCTTGAGCTCGCGGCGCAGATAGGTGCCGAAGGCGTCGGCGCCGGTGCGGGAGACGAGTGCGGTGCGCAGGCCGAGCCGGGCGGCGGCGACGGCCACGTTCGCCGGGGAGCCGCCGAGGAATTTGGCGAAGGTGTCCACCCGGTCGAGTCCGACCCCGGTCTGGAGCGGGTACAGGTCCACGCCGAGGCGCCCCATGGTGATCAGGTCGTACGGCTCCGACTCCACCCGCGCCACCTCTCGCGTCCGGCTTCCGCACCCAGGTCTAGCCGTCCGCCCGGAGGCGTGTCAACGATATGTCCGGACATTCTGACGAACAGGCGGTCGGCGGGGAACGGCTCGTGCGGGCCGGAGCGGCCTCCTTGACGCTGCTCGCGGGCCGCGGTCAAGGTGGCAGGCATGACGACGCCGTCACCGCAGCCGCCCCCGCCCTCGTCCCCGTCCCGGATCCGGATCGGCTCCGCGCCGGACTCCTGGGGGGTGTGGTTCCCCGACGATCCCCGGCAGGTGCCGTGGCAGCGCTTCCTGGACGAGGTGTCCGGCGCGGGCTACGGATGGATCGAACTCGGTCCGTACGGCTATCTGCCCACCGATCCGGCCGTCCTGACGGAGGAGACCGCGCGGCGCGGGCTGCGGGTCTCGGCGGGAACGGTCTTCACCGGTCTGCACCACGGCCCGGACGTCTGGGACCGGACCTGGGCGCACGTCGCCGAGAACGCGGCCCTGGCGCAGGCGGTGGGCGCGGGCCATCTGGTCGTCATCCCGTCGTTCTGGCGGGACGACCGGACGGGCGAGGTCCTGGAGGACCGGACGCTCACCGCCGCGCAGTGGCGGGACCTGACGGGGCTCACCGAGCGGCTCGGCCGGGAGGTGCGCGAGCGGTACGGGCTGCGGATCGTCGTCCATCCGCACGCCGACACCCATTTGGACGACGAGGAGAGCGTGACGCGGTTCCTGGACGCGACCGACCCGGAGGCGGTCTCGCTCTGTCTGGACACCGGGCACTACGCGTACGCCGGCGGCGACAGCGTCAAGCTGATCGAGACGTACGGCGAGCGGATCGGCTATCTGCATCTCAAGCAGGTCGACCCGGAGATCCTGGCGGGGGTGGTGGCCGAGGGGGTGCCGTTCGGGCCGGCGGTGGCGCGCGGGGTGATGTGCGAGCCGCCGTCCGGGGTGCCCGCCCTCGAGCCGGTGCTCGCGGCCGCGTCGGCCCTGGACGTGGACCTGTTCGCGATCGTGGAGCAGGACATGTATCCCTGCGAGCCGGACGTCCCGTACCCGATCGCGCTCCGCACCCGGGACTACCTCCGCTCCTGCGGGATGTGACCGGCGCGCGGCGGGCGCATATCTCTCCGGCCAGGGGTGACGCACGGGAACACGCCGATCTCCGGATGCCGCACTTTCGTCACACTCGTCCCTTCGGCGTCACACATATCTCCGTTACGCGGGCTTTCCGTCACAGGCGCTCGACAGGCGCTCTCCTCCTGTCTGACGGGGTCGTTGCAGGGGGCAATGGCTCAGTGATCGCCATCGCACGCCCGCAGCGCCCCCGAACGGCACCCCCGCCGCCGCTGCGTGGCGCGCAGGGAGGTACCCGGCATGACGGACAGCAGGCTCTGGTCGTACAAGGACATCGCCGCACACATCAGGGTGCAGCCCGACACGGTCCGCTCCTACCGGAAGCACGGACTGCTGCCGGCCCCCGACCACGTGGAGTCGGGCAAGCCCTACTGGTACGCGGACACGATCCGCGCCTGGGTCGCCAGCCGCCCCGGCAACCGGGGCCGCCGCGACTGACCCGACGCACCGCCCCTTCCCTCCCCGCTCCCTCCACCACAGGGCCGGACCCGGTCGTCCCGGGCCCGGCCCTCGGCGTGTCACGGGCGGAGCGAGGTCATCTCCCGGCGCTCCTCGGCCACCGTGCCCCCGTCGGGCGCCGGAGCCCGGGCCGGGCCCGGCGCGTCCGACTCGCTGATGCCGAAGCGGTCGTGGAAGCGCCGCAGCGGGCCGGGGGCCCACCAGGTGAAGCGGCCGGTCAGCTTCATGACGGAGGGGACGAGGAGGCTGCGGACCACCATGGCGTCCATGAGGACGGCGAGGGCGACACCGAGGCCGAGCATCTTGGTGTTGGTGACGCGGGAGGTGCCGATGGCGACCATGACGACGGCGAGGATCACGGCGGCCGCGGTGATGAGGCCGCCGGTGCGGCGCAGGCCGAAGCGGACGGCGTGCTCGTGGTCGCCGGTGCGGTCGTACTCCTCCTTGACGCGGGAGAGCAGGAAGACCCCGTAGTCCATGGAGAGTCCGAAGGCCACGCAGAACATGAGCACCGGCAGGGTGGTCTCGATGTCGCCGGTGGGGGTGAAGCCGAGGAGTCCCGCGAGGTGCCCGTCCTGGAAGACCCAGACCACCGCGCCGAACATCGCCGTGAGGCTGAGGGCGTTGAGCACGACGGCCTGGACGGGGATGAGGACGCTGCCGGTGAGCAGGAAGACCAGGAGCAGCGTGACGATCACGATGATCGCCGCGGCCCAGGGAAGCCGCTCGGCGAGGGCGTCCTTGGAGTCGACGAGGACGGCGGCCTGTCCGGTGACGGAGGTCTCGAACGGGGCCGGCGCGGCGCGCAGTTCGGCCACGGTCCGCTGGGCCTGGTCGCCGACGGTCTCGCCCTCGGCGACGACGGTGAAGTAGGCGTGGCCGCCGGCGGCGGTCACCGGCCCGTCGGCCCGGACGACGCCGTCGAGCGCACCGATCCGCTCGCGGAAGGCCGCGTACTGCGCGGGGGTGGCCGCGCCTTCGGCGAGGACGGTGAGGGTGCCGCCGGGGTCGCCGGGGAAGCCGTGCCGCAGCTCGTCCTGGACGACCCGGGAGGAGGCGGTGACGGGGAGCTGGCGGTCGTCGGCGGTGCCGAACCTCACGCCGAGGAAGGGCAGTCCGAGGAGGACGAGTCCGGCGGTGGTCAGGACGGCGAAGACCGGCGCCCTGCGCATCACGAGGGCGGCGGCCCGGCCCCAGCCCGTGCCCTCGGCGTCCCCTGCGGGGCGCGCGCCGGGCGCCCGGCCGCGCCGCAGGAGGCGTCGCAGGTCGAGCGCGTTGACCCGGTCGCCGAGCAGCACGAGGGCCGCCGGGAGCAGGGTGAGGGCGGCGGTCGCGGCGAGCAGGACCACGGCTATCCCGGCGTACGCGAAGGAGCGCAGGAAGTACTGCGGGAAGACCAGCATCGCGGCGAGCGAGACGGCGACGGTCAGGGCGGAGAAGAGGACGGTCCGCCCGGCGGTGCGCAGGGTGGTGCGGACGGCGGTGTACGTGTCGGCGCCGGCGGCGAGCTCCTCGCGGTAGCGGCGGACGACGAACAGGGCGTAGTCGATGGCGAGTCCGAGACCGAGGGCCGTCGTCAGGTTCTGTGCGAAGACGGAGACGTCGGTGAACTCGGTGAGGCCGCGCAGGACGGCGTTGGTGCCGAGGATGGCGACGATGCCGACGCCGAGCGGCAGCAGGGCGGCGACGGCGCTGCCGAAGACCATGACGAGCAGGACGAGGGTGAGGGGCAGGGCGATGAGTTCGGCCCGCAGCAGGTCCTCCTGGATGACCGTCTGCATCTCGTGGCGCACGGCGAGTCCGCCGCCGAGGGAGACCTCGACGGGGCCGTGGGTGCCCCGGTACTCGGGGGCGATCCGGTCGAGGACGGCGGCCGCGTCCTTCTCCTCGCCGGCGATCCGGGCGGCGATGACGGCCTTGCGGCCGTCCTCGGAGCGGAGGGCGGGCGAGCCGGTGGACCAGTAGGAGCCGACGCCGTCGACCCCCGGTTCGGCGTCGAGCCGCTCGGCGAGCCGGCGCGCCTCGGCGGCGACCGCGGGCGCGTCTGCGCCGGCGGCTCCGGCGTCGACGAGCAGGAGCAGATTGGGCTGGGAGCCGGGGAACTGGCGTCCCAGGGCCTCGGTCGCGTACGTGGACTCGGCGGCCGGGTCCTCCCAGCCGCCGCTGCCCATCCGGTCGGCGACACCGCCGCCGGCCAGGACGGCGAGGGCGGTGAGGACGAGGGCGACGAGGAGGGTCAGGCGGGGCCGTACGGTCACCAACCGCGTCCAGCCGCCCGCGGCCTCCCCCTTCGGAGAGCCGCCGCCACCTGCGGGGGACCCGCTGGATCCGGCCCCTCCGGGTGCTGATTTCTTGACTTCGGCCATGACGAGGTGTCCCCTTCACCTGACCCCTGTGCTCGCTTCCCGGCAGGTCACATGGGTCGCCCGTTGCCATAGACTGGCAAACACGAGTGATCACTCGCGTTTCTCAAGAATGCGAGCGACCTCTCGCGTTTGTCAAACGTGTTGAGGAGAGCTGGGGACAGCCATGTCCGAAGAACCGAAGCCGCGCCGCCGTCAGGCGCGGGGCGAGCGCCGTATCGCGCAGCTGCTCCAGGCCGCCGCGAACGTCTTCTGCGCGAACGGCTACACGGCGTCCAGCACCAACGCGATCGCCCGTGAGGCCCATGTCTCGCCCGGCACGCTCTACCAGTACTTCCCGAACAAGGAAGCCATCGCGATCGAGCTGGGCGAGCGCCTGCTGCACGAGATGCGCGAGGCCCACGGCCAGGCGTTCACCCCGGAGAACCTCGCCCTGCCGCTGCCCGGGCTCCTCGACGCCGTCGTCGACCCGCTGATCGAGTTCAACTGCGCCAACCCGGCCTTCCTCGCCCTGATGCACGGCTCCGAGGTCCCCGGCCGGATCGCGGAGGAGCACGACGAACTGCACGCGACCCTGCTCACCCGGGTACAGGAGGTGATCGCCCACTACGCGCCCGCCCTGCCCGCCGAGGAGCGCCTCCGGACCGCGAACATGGCCTTCGCCACCTTCAAGGGGGGCCTGGACCTCGTCCTCGCCGCGCCGGAGGGGGCCGAACGGGACGCCACGGTGGCGGAGTTGAAGACGCTCCTCCTGCGCTACCTCTCCCCCCTGGTCGAGGGCCCGGTCACCACGACTCCGAGCCGCTGATCCGCTCGGCCGGGAGACCCGTCGCCCCCGACCGCGACTTCAGCGCGACCAGCGGGAAGACGAGCACGGAGACCATGCCGGCCCCGACGAGCGCCGCCGCCTCGCCCGCCGTCATCGCCTTGTCGTCCACGCCGATGGTCGTGATGGCGACGACGAGCGGCAGCGCGGTGGAGCCGTACAGCACGAGCCCGCCGCGGTCCCGGCGGTCGAGGTCGCGCGGGGCGAGGAGCCAGATGGGCCCCCCGCGCACCACCAGGAAGAGCAGCAGGAAGGCCGGCAGCAGGATCAGGGTGCGGCCGCCGTCGAGGAGCGAGGCCAGATCGAACTCGATCCCGGTCACGACGAAGAAGACCGGCACGAGGAAGCCGAAGCCGACGCCCTCGATCTTCTCCAGGATCTGCGGCCCCGACTCGGGCGCGGCACCGGTCAGGACGAGCCGGGTGACGAGTCCGGCCGCGAAGGCGCCGAGCAGGACGTCGAGCCCGAGCGCCTGCGAGGCGCCCAGCATCACGGCGATCAGCAGGAAGACGAACCGGACCGCGAACTGGCCGCTGGTGTGCAGGGTCTTGGCGATGATCCGGGAGAACCACGGCGGGCGCGGCCGCAGCGCCCAGAACACCGCCCCGGCGGTGATCGCGGCGAAGACCGCGAGCAGCACGGTCGACTCGGCCGCGCCGCGTCCGCTGAGCAGCAGGGCCATCGCGATGATCGGGCCGAACTCGCCGACCGCGCCGAAGGCCATGACGACCGAGCCGAACCGCCCCTTGAGGTCGCCCGCGTCCCGGAGCACGGGCAGGACGGTGCCGAGCGCGGTGCTGGTCAGCGCGACACCGATGAAGACGCCCTTGGTGTAGCCGCCGCCGAGGAGGACCCCGGTGGCGAGTCCGAGGGCGAGGGCGGCCAGCCAGGCCCACACGGAGCGGCGGAGGGTGTCGCCGCGCACCTTGCCGAACTCGATCTCGTACCCCGCGAGGAAGATCAGCATGGTGAGGCCGAGCTCCGAGAGCCCGTCGATGAGCGCGTCCGGGCGGGCCCAGTCCAGGACGTCGGGGCCGATGAGGATGCCGAGCAGGATCTCGAAGATGACCAGGGGGACGGGAAGCCTGCGTCCGGCCCCGTAGGCGAGCAGCGGCGCCAGGACGGCGATCGCCATGATCAGGATGAGCGTGGTCCCCGATTGCGACATATCGGGTATTTACCATAAGGTCCAGTCGCCCGTCGGCGGTCGGCGGCTCCGGCGGCCGCCCACCGGCGCGGCGCGGCCGGGACCGAGTGGATTAATACCCCCTAGGGGTATAATCTGGTGGTGTACGGCCCTGAACCCACGAGGAGAACGCCATGTCCGCAGAGACGAAGACCGACCTCACCACCGTCTACCAGGTCAAGGGCATGACCTGCGGCCACTGCGAGGGCGCGGTGTCGAGCGAGATCTCCGGGCTCCCCGGCGTCTCGTCGGTGACGGCCGTCGCCTCCACCGGACAGGTGACCGTCGTCTCCGCCGCCCCGCTCGACGAGGAGGCCGTCCGCGCCGCCGTCGACGAGGCCGGCTACGAGCTGGTCTGACCGCTCCCCCGCCGACACCCCGCAGGGCCGTACCGTTACCGGTACGGCCCTGCTCCCCTTTGGAACCGCACATGACCTCCGGCACCACCGCACCCCCCGTCGACGCAGCGGTCACCGAGCTGACGATCGGCGGGATGACCTGCGCCTCGTGCGCGGCCCGCGTCGAGAAGAAGCTCAACCGCATGGACGGGGTGACCGCGACCGTCAACTACGCCACGGAGAAGGCGCGGATCGAACACCCCCCGGAGGTCGGGGTCGACGCGCTGATCGCCACCGTCGTCAGGACCGGCTACACCGCGGAGGAACCGCCCCCGCCCGAGCCCGAGCCGACCGCCGTACCGGAGGAGCGGGAGCCCGCGCGGGACCCCGGGCTCGCCTCCCTCCGGCAGCGGCTCCTCGTCTCCGCCCTGCTCTCCGCGCCCGTCGTCCTGCTCGCCATGGTCCCGAGCCTCCAGTTCGACAACTGGCAGTGGCTCTCCCTCACCCTCGCCGCCCCCGTCGTCGTCTGGGGCGGGCTGCCCTTCCACCGCGCCGCCTGGACCAACCTGCGGCACGGCGCCGCCACCATGGACACCCTCGTCTCGGTCGGCACCCTCGCCGCCTTCGGCTGGTCGCTCTGGGCCCTCTTCCTCGGCGACGCGGGCATGCCCGGCATGCGGCACGGCTTCGACCTGACCGTCGACCGCTCCGAGGCCTCCTCCGCGATCTATCTGGAGGTCGCGGCGGGAGTCGTCACCTTCATCCTCCTCGGCCGCTATCTGGAGGCACGCGCCAAGCGGAAGGCGGGCGCGGCGCTCCGGGCCCTGATGGAACTCGGCGCCAAGGACGTGGCCGTCCTGCGCGGGGGAACGGAGGTACGCGTGCCGGTCGCCGCGCTGCGGACCGGCGACCTCTTCGTCGTACGGCCCGGGGAGAAGATCGCCACCGACGGCACCGTCACCGAGGGAGCGTCGGCCGTCGACGCCTCCCTGCTCACCGGCGAGTCCCTGCCGCTCGACGTCACCGCGGGCGGCGAGGTCACCGGCGGCTGCGTCAGCGTCTCGGGACGGCTCGTCGTCCGGGCCACCCGCGTCGGCGCCGACACGCAGCTCGCCCGGATGGCCAAGCTCGTCGAGGACGCCCAGAACGGCAAGGCCGAGGTGCAGCGGCTCGCCGACCGGATCTCCGCCGTCTTCGTGCCGGTCGTGCTGCTCCTCGCGCTCGGCACCCTCGTCACCTGGCTGCTGCTGACCGACGACCCGACGGCCTCCTTCACGGCCGCCGTCGCCGTCCTGATCATCGCCTGCCCCTGCGCGCTGGGCCTCGCGACCCCGACCGCGCTGATGGTCGGCACCGGACGCGGCGCCCAGCTCGGCATCCTCATCAAGGGCCCCGAGGTCCTGGAGTCCACCCGCCGCGTCGACACGATCGTCCTCGACAAGACGGGCACGGTCACCACGGGCCGGATGCGGCTGGCCGGCGTGCGCGTCCACGGCGGGAAGTACGGCACCGACGCCGCCGACGAGACCGAACTGCTGAGGCTGGCCGGGGCCCTGGAGCACTCCTCCGAGCATCCGGTGGCCCGCGCGGTCGCGGCCGGCGCCGTCGAGCGCTGCGGGGAGCTCCCCGTGCCGAAGACCTTCGAGAACGTCCCCGGGCTGGGCGTACGCGGCTCGGTCGACGGCCGGCTGGTCCTCGTCGGCCGCGCCGCGCTGCTGACGGCGGAGGGCGTCGACGTGCCGGCGGGAGCGGAGCCCGGCGCCGTCCACGTCGCCTGGGACGGGGTCGCCCGGGGCACCCTGACCGTCGCGGACACCGTCAAGGACACCAGCGCGGAGGCCGTGGCCCGGCTGCGCGGCCTCGGCCTGCGGCCGGTCCTCCTCACCGGGGACCACCGGGCGGTGGCGGAGGCCGTGGCGGCGGAGGTGGGCATCGACGAGGTGATCGCCGAGGTGCTGCCCGAGGAGAAGGCGGAGGTCGTCCGTCGGCTCCAGGCGGAGGGCCGGACGGTCGCGATGGTCGGCGACGGGGTCAACGACGCGGCGGCCCTCGCCACGGCGGACCTGGGCCTGGCGATGGGAACGGGCACGGACGCGGCGATCGAGGCGAGCGATCTGACCCTGGTACGGGGTGACCTGCGGGTCGCGGCCGACGCGATCCGGCTCGCCCGCCGCACCCTGGCGACGATCAAGGGCAACCTCGGCTGGGCGTTCGGCTACAACGTGGCGGCGCTGCCGCTCGCGGCGGCCGGACTCCTGAACCCGATGATCGCGGGCCTGGCCATGGCCTTTTCGTCCGTCTTCGTCGTATCCAACAGCCTTCGTCTCCGCCGCTTCACGTGAATTCACCCACGCGTGACGCACAGGACCTTCACAAGGAGACCTAGATCACAGATATTGGGGGGTAACCATCTGGGCTGTTCGCGAGTCTAAGTGGGCGATGCCGAGAACGTCTTGGGGGACGTTCATGGAATGTCTTGGGGGACGTTCCAGGCAAGCGTTGGCCGGGGCACGTGCACCGGGGAGCTTTGAGCGGCCCTCCCGTACGTACCCCGGCAGACCGCGTCGCGCCGACCCGCACAGCTGCTGCGACACCCGCAGACGCCCGGCCCGGATCCCGTGGGGGGAATCCGCACCGGGACATGGGAAGCGCCCCGCTCGTCGACCCGTGGGGGGATCGACGGCGGGGCGCTTCCTCTTTTCGCGAGGGGCGTCCGAGCCGAAGGGCTAGCGGGCCTCGACCGGGACGAAGTCGCGGAGGACCTCACCCGTGTAGATCTGGCGCGGGCGGCCGATGCGGGAGCCGGGCTCCTTGATCATCTCGTGCCACTGGGCGATCCAGCCGGGCAGCCGGCCGAGCGCGAAGAGCACGGTGAACATCTCGGTCGGGAAGCCCATCGCGCGGTAGATGAGGCCCGTGTAGAAGTCCACGTTCGGGTAGAGGTTGCGCGAGACGAAGTACTCGTCGGAGAGCGCGTGCTCCTCCAGCTTGAGCGCGATGTCCAGCAGCTCGTCGGACTTGCCGAGGGCCGAGAGGACATCGTGCGCCGCCGCCTTGATGATCTTGGCGCGCGGGTCGAAGGACTTGTACACCCGGTGGCCGAAGCCCATCAGGCGGACGCCGTCCTCCTTGTTCTTCACCTTGCGGATGAAGGAGTCGACATCGCCGCCGTTGGCCTTGATGCCCTCGAGCATCTCCAGGACCGACTGGTTGGCGCCACCGTGCAGCGGGCCCCACAGGGCCGAGATGCCGGCGGAGATCGAGGCGAACATGTTCGCCTGCGAGGAACCGACCAGACGCACGGTGGAGGTCGAGCAGTTCTGCTCGTGGTCCGCGTGCAGGATCAGCAGCTTGTCGAGCGCGTTGACGACGACCGGGTCCAGGTCGTACTCCTGCGCGGGGACCGAGAAGGTCATGCGCAGGAAGTTCTCGACGTACCCCAGGTCGTTGCGCGGGTAGACGAACGGGTGGCCGATCGACTTCTTGTACGCGTACGCCGCGATCGTCGGCAGCTTCGCGAGCAGCCGGATCGTGGAGAGGTGACGCTGCTCCTCGTCGAACGGGTTGTGGCTGTCCTGGTAGAAGGTGGACAGCGCGGAGACCACCGAGGACAGCATCGCCATCGGGTGGGCGTCCCGCGGGAAACCGCGGAAGAAGTTCTTGACGTCCTCATGGACGAGCGTGTGCTGCGTGATCTCGTTCTTGAAGGTCGCCAGCTCGTCGACCTTGGGCAGCTCACCGTTGATCAGCAGGTACGCCACCTCAAGGAAGGTGGAGCGCTCGGCCAGCTGCTCGATGGGGTAACCGCGGTACCGCAGAATCCCCTGCTCACCGTCGAGGTAGGTGATCGCGGATTTATAGGCGGCTGTGTTGCCGTATCCGCTGTCCAGGGTGACCAGACCGGTCTGGGCTCGGAGTTTCCCGATGTCGAAGCCCTTGTCACCGACGGTGCTGTCGACCACCGGGTAGGTGTATTCACCGTCCGCGTACCGCAGTACTACAGAGTTGTCGCTCACGTCATCCCTCACCGACGTAGTGCCTCTTCTTCGAGGTGCCCTGACTGTCTCTACCATCCCCCATTTGGCTCAGGAGAGTGCACTCGGGGTCGACCATTGGGCCAATCGGCGGCACTCAGTGCCGCCAACCTTCATATCCTGCCCCCTTCGCCCCGGTTCCGGTAGTCCTCCGTGATCTTTCACACGAGGGCCGTCCCTGTGAGCCGAAACGCGAGTGCGGTAAAGCGCCTGCCTGCGGAGACCGTGCGGACCGCCTGGGCGATCGCCCGCCGGGAGCCGACCAGGACCACGAGCTTCTTCGCGCGGGTCACGGCCGTGTAGAGCAGGTTGCGCTGCAGCATCATCCAGGCACTCATGGTGACCGGGATCACCACGGCCGGATACTCGCTGCCCTGCGAACGGTGGATCGTGACCGCGTACGCGTGGGCGAGTTCGTCCAGCTCGTCGAAGTCGTACGGCACCTCCTCGTCCTCGTCCGTCCGCACGGTCAGCCTCTGCTCGACGAGGTCCAGCTGCGTCACGACACCGACGGTGCCGTTGAAGACGCCGTTGGCCCCCTTGTCGTAGTTGTTCCTGATCTGAGTGACCTTGTCGCCGACGCGGAAGACCCGGCCGCCGAACCGCTTCTCCGGAACGTCGGGACGGGCCGGGGTGATGACCTGCTGCAGCAGTCCGTTGAGCGAGCCCGCGCCGGCCGGGCCCCGGTGCATGGGGGCGAGGACCTGCACGTCACGGCGGGGGTCGAGGCCGAACTTGGCGGGAATCCGCCGGGCCGCGACATCCACGGCGACCCGGGCCGCGTCCTCGGTCTCCTCCTCGACGAAGAGGAAGAAGTCCGGCAGGCCCTCGGTCTTCGGCGGGGTGCCGGCGTTGATCCGGTGCGCGTTGGTGACGACGCCGGACTCCTGGGCCTGACGGAAGATCCGGGTCAGCCGGACCGCCGGTACAGGGCTCCCCGGGGCGAGCAGATCGCCGAGGACCTCGCCCGCGCCGACCGACGGAAGCTGGTCCACATCCCCCACCAGCAGCAGATGGGCCCCGGGTGCCACCGCCTTGACCAGCTTGTTCGCCAGGAGCAGGTCGAGCATGGAGGCCTCGTCGACCACGACCAGGTCCGCGTCGAGGGGCCGGTCCCGGTCGTAGGCCGCGTCGCCGCCCGGCTTGAGCTCCAGGAGCCGGTGGACGGTGGAGGCCTCCGCGCCGGTCAGCTCGGCGAGCCGCTTGGCCGCCCGGCCGGTGGGGGCGGCGAGGACGACCTTGGCCTTCTTGGCGCGGGCCAGCTCCACGATGGAGCGGACCGTGAACGACTTGCCGCAGCCGGGGCCGCCGGTGAGCACGGCGACCTTCCGGGTGAGCGCGAGCCGGACGGCCTCCTCCTGCTCGGGCGCCAGCGAGGCCCCCGTCCGGTCCGCGAGCCAGGCGAGGGCCTTGTCCCAGGCCACGTCCCGGAAGCCCGGCATCCGGTCCTCCTCGGCCCGCAGCAGCCGCCGGAGCTGCCCGGCGAGCGACAGCTCGGCCCGGTGGAAGGGGATCAGGTACACGGCGGTGACGGGCGTCCCCTCCGGGCCCGGCACCGTCTCCCGTACGACCCCCTCGGGGTCCTCCGCCAGCTCGGCGAGGCACTCGATGACCAGCCCGGTGTCGACCTGGAGGAGCTTCACCGCGTCCGCGATCAGCCGCTCCTCGGGGAGGAAGCAGTGCCCCTGGTCGCTTGACTGCGAGAGGGCGTACTGCAGTCCGGCCTTCACCCGGTCGGGACTGTCGTGGGGGATGCCCACGGCCTGGGCGATCTTGTCGGCGGTGAGGAAGCCGATGCCCCAGACATCGGCGGCGAGCCGGTAGGGCTGGTTCCGCACGACCGAGATCGAGGCGTCCCCGTACTTCTTGTAGATCCGGACCGCGATGGAGGTGGAGACGCCGACGCCCTGGAGGAAGACCATCACCTCCTTGATCGCCTTCTGCTCCTCCCAGGCCGCGGTGATCTTCCGCGTGCGCTTGGGGCCCAGGCCCGGGACCTCGATCAGCCGGCCGGGGGCATCCTCCAGGATCTGGAGGGTGTCCAGGCCGAAGTGCTGGGTGATGCGGTCGGCGAAGACGGGGCCGATGCCCTTGACGAGACCCGAGCCGAGATAGCGGCGGATGCCCTGGATCGTGGCGGGAAGCAGTGTCGTGTAGTTGTCGACACTGAACTGCTTGCCGTACTGCGGATGCGAGCCCCAACGGCCCTCCATCCGCAGCGACTCCCCCGGCTGCGCCCCGAGCAGCGCGCCGACCACGGTGAGCAGGTCCCCGGCGCCACGCCCGGTGTCGACACGGGCGACCGTGTACCCGCTCTCCTCGTTGGCGTAGGTGATCCGCTCCAGGACCCCCTCCAGCACGGCCGACCCCGGCCCGCGACCTTCGTTGGACATGACCCGAAGGTAGCGAACCGGTCGGACACCGCGGGAGGTCCTGTGGACGGCTCCCCTTCCGGGGCCCCGGGCACGGACGGGAGACCTCCCCCACGGCGGTCTCGGCGTGCCGGCGAACAGGGCAGGTCGTAGCGTTTTCGGCATGAGTGCATCCTTCGAGGACGACGTCCTGAACGAGCTGGGCGACGACAGGCTCCAGGAGATCGCCGGGCTGCTCGGCACGGACCCCGCGGGGGCGCGGGAGGTCGTGGGCGGTTCGGTGGCCGAACTCTCCGGAGAACTGCGCCAGGCGGCGGCCGAGCCGTCCAGCGCGGACGAGGTCCGCGCGGCCGTCGACGAGGTGACCTCGGCGGAGCCCCCGCTGCAGGGCGTGGCGGGCTTCGGCGGCCTGGCGGCAGGCGGACTCATGGCCGGGGTCCTGGGCCGGCTGGCCCGCCCGGCGGCCCACGCGATCGCGAAGAGGACGGGCATCCCGGCGGCCACGGCGACCCGGGCGGTCGACATCCTGGTCCCGGTGGTCCTCGCGGTCATGACGAAGCGCGCGGCGACGAGGAAGACGGGCGGCGCGGCGGCGGACGGCCTGGGAGACCTCCTGGGCGGGGGCCGCCGGTAACGCCGCACGCCTCGGCGACGGCCGGGGCACCCGTCCGCACAGCACCCCTCAGAGGTCGAGCAGCAGGACGTGCGGCGCCTGGGCGAGTGACAGCTCACGCACGGCGCCGCCGGGCCTCGTCCGTCAGATCTCCAGGAACCGTTCCAAGGTCTCCTCCAGGACCTCGGCACCGTCCCTCGCCCACAGGGCGTCGTTGAAGATCTCCACCTCCACCGGGCCCGTCCAGCCCGCCTTCTCCGTCAGGTCCGCCCAGGCCCGGAGGTCGATCGCGCCGTCGCCCAGCTGGCCCCGGCCGGTCAGGACACCCGCCGGGAGGGGGGTGGTCCAGTCGGCCAGCTGGAAGGAGTGGATGCGGCCCGCCGCACCCGCGCGTTCCACCGCCGCCGGGGCCCGGTCGTCCCACCAGAGGTGGTACGTGTCGACCACCACGCCCACCTGCTCCGGCGGGAAGTGCTCCGCGACGGCCAGCGCCTGGTCGAGGGTGGAGACCGCGCAGCGGTCGGCGGCGTACATGGGGTGGAGGGGCTCGACGGCCAGGCGGATCCCGCGCTCGCCCGCGTAGGGGGCCAGGGTGCCGATGGCCTCGGTGATGCGGGCGCGGGCCGAGAGCAGGTCAGGGAAGGCGGGGGTGAGGCCGCCGGAGACCAGGACGACGGTGTCCGTGCCGAGCGTGACCGCCTCGTCGATCGCCGCCCTGTTCTCCGCCTCCCAGCCGTCCGAGGTGAAGAAGCCGCCGCGGCAGAGGGTGGTGACCGTGAGGCCCGCGTCCCGTACGAGGCCGGCCGCCGCCTCCACGCCGTACTCCTGGACCGGTTCGCGCC
Source organism: Streptomyces sp. NBC_00691 (assembly GCF_036226665.1). Lineage (NCBI taxonomy): Bacteria > Bacillati > Actinomycetota > Actinomycetes > Kitasatosporales > Streptomycetaceae > Streptomyces > Streptomyces sp. NBC_00691. Next base: position 2,983,419 of record NZ_CP109007.1, read on the forward strand.
ACAGGCCCACGCCCCGGACCCCGAGCCGGACGCAGTGGGTGACCAGGTCGGGGAGCGACAGCTGCTTGACCGTCATCTGGTTGACGCTGAAACGGTCGAGGTTCATCGCAGGCCTCCCTGGACCGTCAGGAGGGCGCGCATGCGCGCCTCCGCGAGCTCCGGGTCGGGGAACAGGCCCAGGCCGTCCGCCAGTTCGTACGCCTTCGCGAGGTGCGGCAGCGAGCGGGCGGAGTGCAGGCCGCCGACCATCGTGAAGTGGTCCTGGTGGCCGGCCAGCCAGGCCAGCAGGACGACGCCCGTCTTGTAGAAGCGGGTCGGTGCCTCGAAGAGGTGCCGGGACAGGGCGACCGTCGGGTCGAGAGTGGCACGGAATCCGTTCGCATCGCCCGTGTCGAGCGTGCGTACCGCCTCCGCCGCGAGCGGCGCCAGGGGGTCGAAGATACCGAGCAGGGCGTGGCTGAAGCCCTGTTCGTCGCCGGCGATCAGCTCCGGGTAGTGGAAGTCGTCGCCCGTGTAGCAGCGCACGCCCTCCGGGAGGCGGCGGCGCAGTTCGACCTCGCGCCGGGCGTCCAGGAGGGAGACCTTGATGCCGTCGACCTTGTCCGGGTGCGCGGCGATGACCTCCAGGAACGTCTCGGTCGCGGTGTCCAGGTCGGCCGAGCCCCAGTACCCGTCGAGCGCAGGGTCGAACATCGAACCGAGCCAGTGGAGGACCACCGGTTCGCTCGCCTGGCGGAGGAGGTGGCCGTACAGGTCGAGGTAGTCCTCCGGGCCCGACGCCGTCGCGGCGAGGGCGCGGGAGGCCATCAGGATGGCCTGGGAGCCGGTCTCCTCGACGAGCGCGAGCTGCTCCTCGTACGCCTTGCGGACCGCCGCGAGGCCGGCGGGGCCGGCGACCCGGTCCGCTCCGGTGAGCTGGTCGGTGCCGACGCCGCAGGCGATCCGGCCGCCGACCGCCTTCGCCTCGGCCGCGCTGCGGCGGATCAGTTCGGCGGCCCCTGTCCAGTCGAGGCCCATCCCCCGCTGCGCGGTGTCCATGGCCTCGGCGACCCCGAGGCCGTGGGACCAGAGGTGCCGGCGGAAGGCGAGGGTGGCGTCCCAGTCGACCGCCGCGGGCGAGTCGGGTGTGGTGTCGGCGTACGGGTCGGCGACCACGTGGGCGGCGGAGAAGACCGTCCGGGAGACCAGGGGGCCGCCCCCGTTCAGGGCCCGCGGCTCGGTGCGCGGCGCGTACTCCCGTACGCCGCCGCCGATCTCGGGCAGGCGGATCACAGGCTCACCTCCGGGACGTCGAGGCGGCGGCCCTCGGCGGCGGACTTGAGGCCGAGTTCGGCGAGCTGGACGCCGCGGGCGCCGGCGAGGAGGTCCCAGTGGTAGGGCTCGTCGAGGACGACGTGCCGCAGGAACAGCTCCCACTGGGCCTTGAAGCCGTTGTCGAACTCGGCGTTGTCGGGGACCTCCTGCCACTGGTCGCGGAAGGGCTCGGTGGCCGGGATGTCCGGGTTCCAGACGGGCTTGGGGGTCGCCGAGCGGTGCTGGACGCGGCAGTTGCGCAGTCCGGCGACGGCGGAGCCGTGGGTGCCGTCGACCTGGAACTCGACGAGTTCGTCGCGGTTGACGCGGACGGTCCAGGAGGAGTTGATCTGGGCGATGGCACCGCCCTCCAGCTGGAAGATGCCGTAGGCGGCGTCGTCGGCGGTGGCCTCGTACGGCTTGCCCTGCTCGTCCCAGCGGCGCGGGACATGGGTGGCGACCTGGGCGGTGACGGAGGTGACGCGGCCGAACAGCTCGTGGAGCACGTACTCCCAGTGCGGGAACATGTCGACGACGATGCCGCCGCCGTCCTGCGTGCGGTAGTTCCAGCTGGGGCGCTGGGCGTCCTGCCAGTCGCCCTCGAAGACCCAGTAGCCGAACTCGCCGCGCACGGAGAGGATCTCGCCGAAGAAGCCGCCGTCGATGAGGCGCTTGAGCTTGAGCAGGCCCGGCAGGAACAGCTTGTCCTGGACGACGCCGTGCTTGACGCCCTTCTCGGTGGCGAGCCGGGCGAGTGCGAGGGCACCGGCGAGGTCGGCGGCCGTGGGCTTCTCGGTGTAGATGTGCTTCCCGGCGTGGACGGCCTTGGTGATCGCCTCGGCGCGGGCGGAGGTGACCTGGGCGTCGAAGTAGATGTCGACGGTGTCGTCGGCGAGGACGGCGTCGAGGTCGGTGGACCACTCGGTGAGGCCGTGGCGCTCGGCGAGCGTACGCAGGGCGGCCTCGCGGCGGCCGACGAGGACCGGCTCGGGCCAGAGGGTCTCGCCGTTGCCGAGGTCGAGGCCGCCCTGTTCGCGCAGGGCGAGGATCGAACGGACGAGGTGCTGGCGGTGTCCCATGCGTCCGGTGACGCCGTTCATGGCGATGCGGACTGTCCTGCGTGTCACGAAAGGTTCCTCTCCCCGGTGTTCCGCGCTTCGATAGAAAGCGCTTTCCATCGGCGATGACGCTAGCCTGCCGACATCGCCGTCGACAAGGCCCTGGAGGTACGCACACGATGACCGTCACCCTGGCGGACGTGGCCGCTCGCGCACGGGTCTCGCCCGCCACCGTCTCCCGCGTCCTCAACGGCAACTACCCGGTCGCCGAGTCGACCCGCGAGCGGGTCCTGCGGGCCGTGGACGAACTGGACTACGTCCTCAACGGGCCCGCCAGCTCACTCGCCGCAGCCACCTCCGACCTGGTCGGCGTCCTCGTCCACGACATCGCCGACCCGTTCTTCGGGGTGATGGCGAGCGCGGCGCAGAGCGCCATCGGGGAGAGCGGGTCGGGGCGCGGCGGCGGCGAGAAGCTCGCGGTCGTCTGCAACACCGGCGGCTCCCCCGAGCGCGAGCTGACCTACCTCACCCTGCTGCAGCGGCAGCGGGCCGCGGCCGTGATCCTCATGGGCGGCTCCATCGAGGACCCCGAGCACCTGGCGGCGACGACCGGCAAGCTGGCCAAGCTGGCGGAGGCGGGGACCCGGGTCGTGCTCTGCGGGCGCCCGCCGGTCACCGGCGACGCGAACGCGGCCGCGCTCGTCTTCGACAACCGGGGCGGCGCGCGGCGCCTCACCGAGCACCTGCTCGAACTCGGCCACCGGCGCATCGGTTACGCGGCCGGCCCGGCCGACCGGACGACGACCCGGCACCGCCTGGAGGGCCACCGGGCGGCGCTCACGGCGGCGGGGGCCGCGGAGGGGCCGACGGTCCACGGCGCCTACACCCGACAGGCCGGCTACGAGGCCACGGCCGAACTCCTCGACCGCGACCCGGACCTCACGGCCGTCGTCGCCGCCAACGACACCGTCGCGCTCGGCGTCTGCGCGGCCCTGCGGGAACGCGGCCTGTCGATCCCGGGCGACGTGTCCGTGGCGGGCTTCGACGACCTCCCGTTCTCGGTGGACGCGGTCCCGTCCCTGACGACGGTCCACCTGCCGCTGCACGAGGCGGGGATACGGGCGGGCCGCCTGGCGATGGGCACGGAGGACCCCCCGACGGGCGGCCTGGCCCGCGTCCCGGCGGAGCTGGTGGTACGGGGATCCACGGGGCGGCCGAGGAAGTAGCCGCCCGGAGCCTGCGGGACGCCGGAGCCTGAGGGGCGTCGGACCCCGCGGGGCCGGGTCGAGGTGGGCCGGGGAGGGGCCGGTCGCCGGGGGGAGCGAGTACCGCCGCACGGCCGCGAGTTACCGGGGTACGGACAGGGGGAAGGCCCGCGGGCGTCTGCGGACGGGACTGCGGCCGGGGGCCACGCGAGGGCCAAGTGGCCAGACGGGCGCGGGGGTTTGCGGCCGAAGGCCGCGAAGGGCGACCGGCCGGGCAGGCCGCGGGGAGTCGACGAGGAGTCGCCGGGCGTCCGCCACCGGGACCGAGTGGCCCGGCAGGCGCGGGAGCAGGCGCCCGGCCCCGTCGCGCCTCGACGATCCTCCCGGTCGCCGACGAGCGTGAGCCCGCCCGAGCGGGCGAAGACGTCGACGAGCACGCGCACACCGACGTGGGCCGGGGCGCCGACGAGCACCGCGACATCCGCGCGGGCGAGAACACCGGCCGGCGCCAGGACGTCCGCGTGGGCGATCGGGTGGCCCGACAGGCACCCGGGGTCGCGGCTTCGGCGCGGGCGGGGGCCCTCCATCGGATCCTGCGGCCCCGCAGTGCGTTCACCCCCAGTTCATTGCAACGAGCAACACCCCGAACGTTGCATTAGCCTTGAAACCGTTGCAACGAAATTCCTTAATCTACCTGCAGTTATGGCCATTTCATGCAACGAGCATGTTGCCAGCTTCATGAACGCAACGTAGCTTTTCCCTCATCGGAAACGGCGGGACCGAAAGCGGGACCGCCCCCAGAAGGAGAAGAGACATGCAGAAGTTCGCCACCACCGCCGCCATCACCACCGTCCTCGACATCCCCGCCGGCCGCATCCAGCTCATCGCCGCCGACCGCGCCGACGCCACCGTCGACATCCGCCCCGCGAACGCCGCCAAGGGCAACGATGTGAAGGCCGCCGAAGAGGTCGGCGTCGAGTTCGCCGACGGCGTCCTGCGGATCACCGCCGCCCCCGCGAAGAACAAGATCCTCGGCGACTCCGGCTCGGTCGAGGTCACCGTCCAGCTCCCGTCCGGCTCCCGCGTCGAGGCGAAGACCGCCGCCGCCGAGATCCGCGGTGTCGGACGCCTCGGCGACGTCACCGTCGAAGGCGCTCAGGGCACGGTCAGGCTCGACGAGACCGAGGGCGCCCGGCTCAGCCTGCTCGCCGGCGACATCACGGTCGGCCGCCTCGGCGGCCCCGCGGAGATCAGCACCCAGCAGGGTGACCTCCGTGTCGAGGAGGCCACCCGGGGGACGGTCGTGCTGCGCACCGAATCCGGCGCGATCGAGGTCGGCGCCGCCCACGGCGTCTCCGCCACCCTGAACGCCGGCACCGCCTACGGCCGCGTCCACAACGCCCTGACCAACACCGACGGCGCCGCCGCCGGTCTGAACATCCACGCCACCACCTCGTACGGCGACATCACCGCCCGCAGCCTCTGAACCGCCCCCGCCGGTGCGCACCCGGCTCCACGATCTTCGTCGACCGACTCCGAGGACGGACAAGCAGAATGAGCACCACTCAGAACTACCAGGCCGCCGAGCAGCTCCTCCGTCGTCCCGCCCGCCCCGGCGAGCTCGTCGTCGGTGACAAGGTCAGGCCGCAGTGGATCGACGGCGGCGCCCGCTTCCGGTACGCGGTGAGCGACGGGGACGGCAGGCGGTTCGTGCTGGTCGACCCGGCGGCCGGCACGCGGGAGCCGGCCTTCGACCACGCCCGGCTGGCCGCCTCGCTCGCCACCGCCGCCGGCCGGCCGGTCGACCCCGAGGCCCTGCCCTTCCTCGGCATCGAGACGGCCGGGAACGCGGTCATGTTCGTGGCCTTCGGCGCGTACTGGCGCTGCGATCTCACCCGTTACGTCTGCGAGCCGGCCGAGTTCGCCGCTCCGGGCAACCCGCTGGACGTGACGTCGCCCGACGGGAAGTCCGCGGTGTCCCAGCGGGGGCACGACCTGTGGGCCCGCTCGCTGTCCGACGGCCGCGAGTGGCCTCTGACCACGGACGGCGCACCCGGTCACGCCTACGGTCCGGGCCCCGCCGCGACCGGCAACTCCACCCTGCTGCGCAAGCTCGGCGTACCGTATCTGCCGCCCGCGGTGGCCTGGTCTCCGGACTCGACGAAGGTCCTCGCCCACCGGACGGACGAGCGCGAGGTACGCACCACCCACCTCGTGGAGGCGCTGCCCGCCGACGGGGGCGCGCCCCGCCTGCACAGCCAGCCGTTCGCGTACGCCGGGGACGAGCATCTGCCGCTGGCCGAACTGGTCGTCCTCGACGTCGCCGAGGGCACGGTGGTCCGCGCCGACACGGAGCCGCTGATCATGACCCATGTGTCGCCGATCACCGTGAAGTGGGCGTGGTGGGCCGCCGACGGCTCCGCCGTCCACTTCCTCGCCCGGCCCCGGGACCAGCACTCCCTCTCCCTGAACCGCCTCGACCCGGTCACCGGCGAGGTCACCACCGTGATCCGCGAGGCCGGGGAGACCCGGGTGGAGCCCAACCAGTGGATGACCGAGCCGCCCCTCGTACGGGTGCTCGCCGACGAGGTGCTGTGGTTCTCCCAGCGCGACGGATGGGGCCACCTCTACCGCTACGACCTGCACACCGGCGAGCTGCTCGGCCAGGTCACCTCGGGGCCGTGGCTGGTCCGGCGGATCCTGCGCGTCGACGAGGCCGCGCGGGTCGTGTACTTCACGGCCTCCGGGCTCGTCGACGAGGACCCGTACCGGCGCACGGTGTGCCGGGTCGGCCTGGACGGCACCGGCTTCACGAGGCTCACCGACGACACGCTCGACCACATCGTCACCCTGCCGGAAGGCCCTTACGGCCAGGAGTACTTCATCGACTCCGCGTCCACCGTCGACACCGCCCCCGTCATCACGGTCCGCGACTGGGCCGGAAGCGTGCTCGTTGAGCTGGAGCGCGCCGACATCACCAGGCTCGCCGCCACCGGGTGGACCGCGCCGGAGCGCTTCCGCGTCAAGGCGGCCGACGGCGAGACCGACGTCTACGGGGTGCTGTACCGGCCGCGGGACTTCGACCCGGCCGGGTCCTACCCGGTGATCGACAACCTCTACCCCGGCCCGCAGGTCAACCGGGTCGCGCCGTGCTTCGACCCCGGCGGCATGGGCCTGGACGCCGAACCCCTCGCGGCACTCGGCTTCGTGGTCATCGCCCTCGACGGCCGGGGCACTCCGGGCCGGAGCAAGGCCTTCCACGACGCCTCCTTCGGCCACCTGGCCGACGCGGGCTCGCTGGCCGACCATGTCGCGGCCCTCGGCCAACTGGCGGAGACCCGGCCGTGGATGGACCTGGAACGGGTCGGCGTCTTCGGTCACTCCGGGGGCGGGTTCGCCGCCGCCCGCGCGATGCTGGACTTCCCCGGGACGTACAAGGCCGGGGCCGCCCTCTCCGGCTCGCACGACGCCCGCTCGTTCAACGCGGGCTTCGTCGAGTCCTACGACGGCGCGGACGACCCCGCGGCCTGGGCCCGTACGTCCAACCTGGGCCTCGCCGACCGGCTGGCCGGAAAACTGCTGCTCGTCCACGGCGACATGGACGACCAGGTCCACCCTCAGCAGACCCTGCGGTTCGCCGACCGGCTGCTCGCCGCCGGCAAGGACTTCGAACTGCACGTGGTGCCCGGCGCCGAGCACACCTTCATCGACTGCCTGGCCCATGTCCGCACCCGCTGCTGGGACTTCCTGGTCCGTGAGCTGATGGGCACGCGGCCGCCCGCCTACCGCCCGGCGACCATCGTGATCGGCCCCGAGCTGCTCGCCGACATGTTCGCCTGACCACGACGCCGCGGAGACGGACGAAGGCCCGTCGGACCCCACCCCCGTGGGAGTCCGACGGGCTACTTCTCCGGGGTGAGGCCCGTTGCCGCCAGCACCGCGTCCACCGTCTCCGCCACGGTCAGGTGCGCGTTGTCGATCCAGACGCCCTCGTCCGACAGCTCCGCGCGCATCGCCTCGTCCAGGAACGCCCAGTCGGTCGTCAGGCGCTTGTCCCGGGCGTTGTTCCGTTCCCAGGCCTTGTCGGGGCCGGGGGCGAGGATCACCACCCGGAGGTCGGCCCCCTTCGCGTGGGCGCGGTAGTGGTCCAGGTGGGAGCGGCGGACGACCACGTCGTCGAGGACCGGAAGGAAGCCGGCCGCGGCGAAGCTGCCGGCGAGGAGACAGGCGTTGCGGGCGCGCAGCAGGATCTGGCGGTCCGCCTCCGGGTCGCCGTCCGGGGTCGGCCAGTGGCAGCCGCTCACGATGAGGGACTGGAGCCCGTCGACCTCGATGTGCGCCGCCCGGGCGAAGCGGGCCGCGAGAGCGGCCGCGACGGTGGACTTCCCGCTGCCGGGGATGCCGGAGAGCAGCACGGCCGCGGGTGCGGGCACGGGGGCGTCGACGGTGATGTCCTCGAAGGTCATAGGGGCCCTTCCTGGCTGATCGCGTGGTCCGCCGCGCCGAGCGGACGGCCGGTCGACGATACGGCCACGGGCTCCGGCGCCGCCACGGGGTTACGGGTCGCGGCGGCCCGTCGGCCCGGCGTGAACGACGTCAGGGCCACTCCCCCGACGAGCAGTGCCGCCGCGCACCAGCGGGCCGGGCTCACTCCCTCGCCCAGGACGAGCGCGGCCGAGGACATCCCGACGACGGGCACGAGGAGGGAGAAGGGCGCGACGGAGGAGGCCGGGTGGCGGCGGAGGAGCCAGCCCCAGGCGCCGAAGCCGAAGACGGTCGTGATCCAGGCGACGTAGACGATGACGCCGACGCCGGTCCAGTCGAGCCCGCGCAGGGCCGCGAGGTCGCGGTCGGGGCCCTCCAGGAGGAGGGAGAGGCCGAGCAGCGGCAGGACGGGCACGACGCTGACCCAGACCATGAAGTTGAGCGCGTCGGGTGGGGAGGCCTTGCGCGTCAGGACGTTGGAGGCGCCCCAGCAGGCCGCGGCGGCGATCACCAGGGCGAAGCCGACGAGGGACCCGGCCCCGCCCTCCTCGGCCGCGGCCACGCCGATGCCGACCAGGGCGACCCCCATGCCCGCGAGCTTGCGGCGGCCGGGCCGTTCGCCGAGGGCGGCGAAGGCGAAGAGGGCGGTGAAGACGGCCTGGACCTGGAGGACGAGGGAGGAGAGCCCGGCGGGGGCGCCGAGGTCCATGCCCGTGAAGAGGAGCCCGAACTTGGCGACGCCGAGGACGAGTCCCACCGCGATGATCCACCTCCAGGCCACGGTGGGCCGGCCCACCAGGAAGACGGCGGGCAGGGCGGCGGCGAGGAAGCGGAGGGCGGAGAAGAGCAGCGGCGGGAAGTGGTCGAGGCCGATCTCGATGACGACGAAGTTCACTCCCCAGACGGCGGCGACCAGGGCGGCGAGGGCGAGGTGGGCGGGGCGCATGCGATCGAGCATGGCCGCGCGGACCGTGTAGCACCAGCACGGGTTCCTTCATGATGGGATGTAGTAATGCTTCATCCACGGTGTACGCGGGGGACGAGGCGTGCTCGGCCGTCCCGCGTATCGAAGAGGAGGAGCGCCCGTGCTGGATCTCGGCCGTCTGCGCGCCCTGCACGCCGTCGCCGTCCACGGCAGCGTCGGTGCCGCCGCCACCGCCCTCGGCTACACGCCGTCCGCGGTCTCCCAGCAGATCGCGAAGCTGGAGCGGGAGACCCGTACGACCCTGCTCGAACGCAGCGGCCGCGGCGTCCGCCTCACCGACGACGCCCATCACCTCGCCGCCACCGCTCGGCAGCTGCTCGCCCTCGTGGAGGAGGCGGAGGTGCGGCTGGAGGAGCGGCGGGGCCGGCCCGCCGGGCGGCTGACCGTCGGCTGCTTCGCGAGCGCGGCGCGCGGGCTGATGCCCCGGGTGCTCGCGGAGCTGGGCCGGGTCCATCCCGAGGTCGACGCCCGGCTCTCGGAGGTGGATCCGCATGTGTCGGTCGATCTGGTGGCGCGCGGGGTCATCGACCTTGCGGTGGCGCACGACTGGGACATCGCCCCGCTTCCCGTACCGCCGGGGGTCGAGCAGGCGGTGATCGGCGACGACCTGTGCGACATCCTCGTCCACCGGGAGCATCCGCTCGCGGAGCGGGACTCGGTGCGCCGGGAGGAGCTGGCGGCGGAGCGGTGGATCTCGCAGCCGCCGGGGACGGTGTGCCACGACTGGCTGACGCGGACGCTGCGGGAGACGGGTTTCGAGCCGCTGATCGTCCATCAGGCGGAGGAGAACCACACGCAGGTCGCCCTGGTGGCGGCCGGTCTGGGCATCGCGCTGGTGCCGCGCCTGGGGCGCGGGGCACTGCCGGCGGAGGTGGTGCCGGTGCGGCTCGACCCGATGCCGACGCGTCGTCTGCACGCCATGTGGCGGACCGGCGCGGCGCGGCGCCCGGCGATCCGGGAGACGGTCCGTACGCTCCAGGACCTCTGGCCCGGGATCGCCGCCGTGGGTGATTCGTGCGCGGGTCCTTGACCTGGCAGTTACTTTCGGGCTATCCGTGACTCCTTGGAAGTTTCCTTCAACGGTGGCTTCCGAGGTTCTCGCGCATGGATTCCTCCAACCTCGCACGGCCGGAAGGAGCATCAGTGCACCACCGCGCCCCCGCCCCCTCCCGACGCACCCTCCTCACGGTGACCGCCGCCGCGGCAGCGGCCGCCGTCACCGGGGTGAGCACCCCCGCCCTCGCCGGGCAGGACCGGCACGACGACCGGAAACTCCGGCGGATCATCGACCGCATGTCCCTCGAGGAGAAGGTCGGCCAGCTCTTCGTGATGCGGGTGTACGGACACTCCGCCACCGCCCCCGACCAGGCCGACATCGACGCCAACCTGCAGGAGATCGGTGTCCGTACGGCCGCCGAGCTGGTCGAGCGCTACCACGTGGGCGGCGTCATCTACTTCTCCTGGGCCCACAACACCCGGGACCCGCAGCAGATCGCCGCGCTCTCCAACGGCATCCAGCAGGCGGCGCTCGCCCAGCCCACGCCGGTCCCCGCGCTCATCTCCACCGACCAGGAGCACGGCATCGTCTGCCGGGTGGGCGAGCCCGCCACCCTGGTGCCCGGCGCGATGGCCCTCGGCGCCGGCGGCTCGCACGCGGACGCCCGCGAGGCGGCGCGGATCGCGGGCGCGGAGCTGGCGGCCGTCGGCATCCGGCAGAACTACGCCCCGGTCGCGGACGTCAACGTCAACCCGGCCAACCCGGTCATCGGCGTCCGTTCCTTCGGCGCCGACCCGGCGGCGGTCGCCGGCCTGGTCGCCGCACAGGTCAAGGGCTATCAGCGGGCCGGGGTCGCGGCCACCTCCAAGCACTTCCCGGGACACGGCGACACCGCCGTCGACAGCCACTACGGGCTCCCGACGATCACCCACACCCGGGCCCAGTGGAGCGAGCTCGACGCCCCGCCGTTCCGGTCCGCGATCGCCGCCGGGATCGACTCGATCATGACCGCGCACATCGTGGTCCCGGCGCTGGACCCGAGTGAGGACCCGGCGACGCTGTCCCGGCCGATCCTCACCGGCATCCTCCGCGAGGAGCTCGGCTACGACGGTGTGGTGGTCACCGACGCGCTCGGCATGGAGGGGGTGCGCACCAAGTACGGCGACGAGCGCGTCCCGGTGCTCGCCCTGAAGGCCGGGGTGGACCAGCTGCTCAATCCGCCGAAGCTGGACGTGGCCTGGAACGCGGTCCTGAAAGCCGTCAAGGACGGCGACCTGACGGAGGCCCGGCTCGACGAATCGATCCTGCGGATTCTGCGGCTCAAGTCGAAGCTCGGCCTCTTCCGGAACGCGTACGTCACCCGGGCCGGCGTGGAGCGGGTGGTCGGCACCGCCGCCCATCTCGCCCGGGCCGACCGGATCGCCGAGGCCACCACGACCCTGCTCCTCAACGAGGGCGGCTTCCTTCCGCTGAGCCGGACCGGCCACCGCAAGGTCCTCGTCGTCGGCGCCGACCCGGCCTCCCCGTCCGGGACGACGGGCCCGCCGACGACGACGCTCGCGACCGCACTGACGGAGCTGGGGTTCACCGCGACCGCGCTCTCCACCGGGATCACCCCGACGGCGGCGGCGATCGAGCAGGCCGTGGCGGCGGCCGCGGGCAAGGACGTCGTCGTGGTGGGCACGTACAACGTCACCGCGACCAGCCCGCAGCGCACGCTCGTGGCGCGGCTGGTCGCGACGGGGGTCCCCGTCGTGACGATCTCGATCCGCAACCCGTACGACATCGCCCGGATCGAGGGCCAGCGGGCGACGCTCGCCGCCTACTCGTGGACCGATGTCGAACTCCGCGCCGCGGTGAGGGTCCTGGCGGGCAGGGTCAGACCCAGGGGCCGCCTGCCGGTCCCGGTGCAGAGCGCCGACGACCCGGCGAAGGTGCTCTACCCGGTCGGACACGGTCTGTCGTACCGCTGACACGACGGAGGGTGGGGTGCGCCGCCGGACGCACCCCACCCCCCTCGCGGCGGTTACGGCCGCAGGCCGTGCTCCTTCGTGGCGTCCTCGTCGACCTTCTGGTCGAGGCGCGCGTCGAAGCGGGCCAGCGGCTGCGCCGCCTGGACGGCCGGGGCGGGGACTCCGGCCCAGGCGAGGATGCGGGCGGTGGCGTTGTTCCGCTCGGCCTCGACGAGCCCGGCGACGTTCGCACCGTGGTTGGCGCCCGGCGCCACGTACACGTAGCTGTCGCGGGCGCCCTTGCCCAGGTGGAACTTCTCGGAGCCCCAGGGGTCGTTGCCGCCGTACACGAACAGCATCTTGTTCGCGTTCTTGCGGACCCAGTCGTCCACGTCACGCATGGCGTGCTGCTTGAACTTCATGGGGATCTCGCGCGGCACGAAGTTGCTCGCGGGCTGGTAGCCGTAGCGGCTCAGGCCCTTGAGGTGCGGCTGCCTGATCGTGGGCGAGCCGAGCTCGGTCGCCGCCTGGTAGTAGTACGGCGTGTACGGCTCCAGGCCCTGGTCGGTGTAGGCGGACCAGCCCGAGTAGGCGTCGATCGTGTTGTACACCTCGTCGTCGGTGGCGGTCTTCGCCACCGGGATCTGGTCGCAGACGTCCTCGCCGTAGTACTGCCAGAAGCCCCACACGAAGTCGAGGACGACGGCCTCGAAGGCCTTGTCGAGCGTGCCGACCGTGTTGAAGGTGGCGCCCTCCGACTCGGCCCACGCCTGGTACTTGGCCTCCAGGGGCGCGCGGCGGACGAGGGCCTCGCGCTGCAGGTTGTTCAGGCGGTCGCGGCAGTCCTTGGTGCCGACGGTCTCGAAGAACCGGTCGTAGGCCGAGTCCTCCTTGTTGACCACGTCGTTCGGGGCGACGTAGGCGACGACACCGTCCATGTCGCGCGGGTAGAAGCGCTCGAAGTAGGTGGCGGTCATGCCGCCCTTCGAGGCTCCGGTGGAGAGCCACTTCTGGCCGTAGATCTTCTTCAGCGCGGTGAAGATCCGGTGCTGGTCGCTGGCGGCCTGCCAGATGTCGAGCTTCGACCAGTCGGCGGGCTGCGGCCGGGACGGAGTGAAGAAGCGGTACTCCATGGAGACCTGGTTGCCGTCGATGATCCGCGTCGGCTCGGCGCGGCTCGGGGCCGTGCTCAGCGAGTAGCCGCTGGTGCGGAAGACGGTCGGGCGGCTCGTGTCCTTGTGGAGGACGGAGATCCGCTGGTCGAACGTGCCGGCCCACGGACGCCGGTGGTCGATCGGCTGCTTGTAGTTCAGGACGAAGAAGCGGTAGCCCGCGTACGGCTTCTCCTCGATCAGGCTCATCCCGGGGATCGCCAGGATGCGGTCCTTGATGTCCGTGCTCTGCGAGTCGACGACGGCCGTGCTGCCCGTGTCCGTGTCCGCGGCGGTAGCCACGCCGGTCGGTGCCACGGTGCCTATGAGCACCGAAAGCGACAGCGCCCATCTCAGCGACTTGCGCATTCACCCTCCCCTTGGTTCACAACGGTGTCGCGAACCTAGCGGGGGCAACGTGTGGACCGCCAGCCCCAGTTGATCCTTACTCTTGGACTTTCCTGTACATCAGCACAGGATCCAGCCGGTCGACGCGCCCCGCCCGGCCACCGAACCGCTCGCACGGACGCAGCGGTTGAGGGCGTGGACGGTGACGGGCCCGGCCTGGCGGTCGAAGCGTCCGGCCCGGACGGCGGGCCGGCCGCCGCGCGGCTGGAGGGAGACGGCCATCGGGCGCCGGGCGCCGGGGTTCCTGGCGACGGTCACGGCGCAGACGTAGTGGCGGGTCCGGTAGAGGCGGAGCTCTCCGGTGGCGAAGCTGAGGGTCCGGGTGGGCCTGCCCTGGCAGACGGAGACGGCCTCGGCGGTGCCGGCGCCGGCGCCGGGGACGAGGGTGGACGGGGTCAGGACGAGGGCGAGGGCGGCGAGGAGGGGCGCGAGGACTCGGGCGAGCAGCCGTGGGCCACGTCGTGCGGGCTGCGTGTCCGTGGGCATGTGTTCCCCTCCCGAGTGGTCCGGCGTACGGGCGTACGACGCGCCCCGCCTCGGAATGGTTGCCTCCGGCTGGGCGGGCGCCTGCCGGGTCCCGTCGACCGCTTCCCGGACGCGCGCCCTCCGCGTCCGGCGGGGCGATCGGGACGGGCGAGGCGGCACGGAGGCGGGGCTCGGGGCTCAGACCCCCTCGCGCCCCGCGCGCCCGGGCCCCGGGCGCGCGGTCTCATCCGCCGGACGCGCGGGTACTCACACCCGCTCCGGCTCCTCCTCGTCGACGCTCTCGCCGATGAACGTCCGCCACAGGGTCGCGTACCGGCCGTCCAGGGCGAGGAGCTCCTCGTGCGTGCCGTCCTCCACGACCCGCCCGTGGTCCATGACGACCACCCGGTCGGCGCGGGCGGCGGTGGTCAGCCGGTGGGCGACGACCAGGGTGGTCCGGCGGCCGGCGAGGCGGTCGGTGGCCTGGTTGACCTGGGCCTCGGTGGCCAGGTCCAGGGCCGCCGTGGCCTCGTCGAGCAGCAGGACGTCCGGGTCGACGAGCTCGGCGCGGGCCAGGGCCATGAGCTGGCGCTGACCGGCCGAGAGGTTGCGGCCCCGCTCGGCGACCTCGTGGAGGTAGCCGCCGTCAAGGGTCGCGATCATGTCGTGCGCGCCGACCGCACGGGCCGCCGCCTCCACCTCGGCGTCGGTCGCCTCGGGGCGGCCGTACGCGATGGCGTCGCGGACCGTCCCGGCGAAGAGGTACGCCTCCTGCGGGACGACGCCGAGCCGGTGCCGGTACGCGGTGAGGTCCAGGTCGCGCAGATCGGTGCCGTCGGCGGTGACCCGGCCGCCCGTCGGGTCGTAGAACCGGGCGACCAGCTTGACCAGGGTGGACTTGCCCGCACCGGTCTCGCCGACGAACGCGACGGTCTGACCGGCCGGGATGCGCAGGTCGATGCCGGTGAGCGCGGTCTCGCCCTTGGGGGCGCCGTCCTCGCCGCCGTACGCGAAGGAGACGTCCTCGAAGGCGATCTCGCCGCGCAGCGAGAGCACGTCCAGGGGGGCCGGCGCGACGGCCGTCGACGTCGGCTCCTGGAGGAGCTCCTGCATCCGCTTCAGCGAGACGGCTGCCTGCTGGTAGCCGTCGAAGACCTGCGAGAGCTGCTGCACGGGGGCGAAGAACAGGTCGATGTAGAGGAGATAGGCGACGAGCGCGCCGGTGGTCAGCGTGCCGCCGTCGATGCGGTTCGCGCCGACGATCATGACGGCCGCGGCGGCCACCGAGGACAGCAGGGTGACGAACGGGAAGTAGACCGAGATCAGCCACTGGCCCCGGACGCGCGCCTCGCGGTAGTGGTCGCTGCGCTCGGCGAACCGGGCGGCGCCGGACTCCTCGCGCCGGAAGGCCTGCACGATCCGGAGGCCCGAGACGGACTCCTGGAGGTCGGCGTTGACGACGCTGATCCGCTCGCGCGCCAGCTCGTACGCCTTCACGCTGGAGCGGCGGAAGTAGTACGTGGCGACGGCGAGGACCGGCAGGGTCGCGAAGACCACCAGGGCGAGCTGGAGGTCGAGCACGAGCAGCGCGACCATGATCCCGAAGAAGGTCACGACGGAGACGAAGGCGGTGACCAGGCCCGTCTGCAGGAACGTCGACAGAGCGTCCACGTCCGTGGTCATCCGGGTCATGATCCGGCCGGTGAGCTCGCGCTCGTAGTAGTCGAGACCGAGCCGCTGGAGCTGGGCGAAGATCTTCAGCCGCAGCGCGTAGAGGACCCGCTCGCCGGTACGGCCGGTCATCCGGGTCTCGGCGGTCTGCGCGACCCACTGCACGAGCACGGTGACCAGGGCGAGCGCGGAGGCCGCCCAGACGGCGCCGATCGCGAGCCGGTTCACGCCCTCGTCGATGCCGTGCCGGATCAGGACCGGGAGCAGCAGGCCGGCGCCCGCGTCGAGCGCGACCAGGCCGAGGCTGATGAGCAGCGGGGCGCCGAAGCCGCGGAGCAGCCGGCGCAGACCGTAGCTGTCCTCGGGCGAGACGGCGCGGGCCTCGTCGATGCCGGGGGTGTCGGTGGCGGGCGGCAGGGCCTCGACGGCGGCGAGCAGCTCGGGGGTGGCCCCGGGGGCGTCGCTCTCCCGGTCGGTGGTCTCGTCCCGTACCCACAGGGTGGGGGTGATGCCGCGCTCGGCGTCGAACTCGGCGTCCAGTTCGGCCCGCAGGGTGCGGTCCTCGGGGACCTCGGCCGGGGTGACGTGGCCGGGCGAGACGGCGCCCAGCTCGTCGGGGTCGGTGAGCAGACGGCGGAAGAGCGGGGAGCGCTCCTCCAGCTCGGCGTGGGTGCCGATGTCGGCGAGCCGGCCGTCCTCCAGGACGGCGATGCGGTCGGCGAGGCCGAGGGTGGAGCGGCGGTGGGCGATGAGCAGGGTCGTACGGCCCGCCATCACCGACTTCAGGGCCTCGTGGATCTCGTGCTCGACCTTGGCGTCGACGGCGGAGGTGGCGTCGTCGAGGAGGAGCAGCCGGGGGTCGGTGAGGATCGCCCGGGCGAGGGCGACGCGCTGGCGCTGGCCGCCGGAGAGGGTGAGGCCGTGCTCGCCGACCTTGGTGTCGTACCCGGCGGGCAGCTCGGCGATGAAACGGTCCGCCTGGGCGGCGCGGGCGGCGGCCTCGATCTGCTCCTGAGTGGCGTCCGGGAGGCCGTACGCGATGTTGGCGCGGACGGTGTCGGAGAAGAGGAAGGAATCCTCGGGGACGAGGCCGATCGCGGCGCGCAGCGAGTCCAGGGTGAGCTCGCGGACGTCGTGGCCGCCGACGAGGACGGCGCCGTGGGTGACGTCGTAGAAGCGCGGGAGGAGGAGGGAGACGGTGGACTTGCCGGAACCGGAGGCGCCGACGACGGCGACGGTCTCGCCGGCGCGGATCTCCAGCGAGAACCCGTCGAGGACGGGGCGGGTCCTGCCGTCGGCGCCGTCGTACGCGAAGGCGACGTCGTCGAACTCGACGGTGGCGGGCGCGTCGGCCGGAAGTTCCTTGGCGCCGTCCTTGATGACCGGCTCGGTGTCCACGAGGTCGAGGACCCGCTCGACGCCGGCGCGGGCCTGCTGGCCGACGGTGAGGACCATGGCGAGCATCCGGACCGGGCCGACGAGGGAGGCCAGGTAGGCGGAGAAGGCGACGAAGGTGCCGAGGGTGATCTGGCCGCGGTAGGCGAGCCAGCCGCCGAGGGCGAGGACGGCGACCTGGCCGAGGGCGGGGACGGCCTGGAGGGCCGGGGTGTACCGCGAGTTCAGCCGGATCGTCCGCAGCCGGCCGGCGAACAGCTTCCGCCCGGCCTCGCGGATCTTGCCGGTCTCCTGGTCCTCCTGGCCGAAGCCCTTGACGACGCGGACACCGGTCACGGCCCCGTCGACGACCCCGGCGACGACCGCCGCCTGCTGCTGGGCGTGCCAGGTGGCGGGGTGGAGACGGGTGCGGCTGCGCTTGGCGATGAACCAGAGGGCGGGGGCGACGGCGAGGGCGACGAGGGTGAGCGGCAGGGACAGCCAGGCCATGACGCCCAGCGAGATCAGGAAGAGCAGGATGTTCCCGATCGTCATCGGGAGCATGAACAGCAGGCCCTGGATCAGCTGGAGGTCGCTGGTGGCCCGCCCGATGACCTGTCCGGTGGACAGCTCGTCCTGCCGCCGCCCGTCGAGGCGGGTGATGGTGGCGTACATGTCGGTACGCAGGTCGTGCTGGACGTCGAGGGCCAGCCGTCCGCCGTAGTAGCGGCGGACGTACGTGAGGGCGTAGACGAGGACGGCCGCGCCGATGAGGAGGCCGGTCCAGACGCCGAGGTCCCGGGTCTTCGTCCCGATGACGTCGTCGATGATCACCTTGGTGACCAGCGGCACCAGGGCGAGCACGGCCATGCCGGCCAGCGAGGACCCGAGCGCGAGCAAGGTGTTCGCCTTGTAGCGCCACGCGTACCCGGCCAGCCTGCGCGCCCAGCCCTGCTGTTTTTCCCCGACCGCCGCCACGAGTGGCCTCCCGTTCGTCCTGCTCTACCGCATGCCCCAACACGGGTGGGCTGCGATTTCATCCCGCCGCAACAAAACGGGGCGAGGCTTCGTTCATACGTCCCCGGGGGGACGGGACCGTGGTCCCGGGACGGATGCGCCCGCACGATGGTAGGGATTCCGGGGGCCGTCGTCCGGCGGGCCCGTGGGCGCGGGGAAAGGGGTCGTACGTGGCGCGGGTCGAGGACGGCAGGCCGTATGCCTGGGGGCAGCTGTACGCGGCACTGCTCACGATCAGGGGGCTGGCGGCGGCCGGGCGGGTCGAGCCGGTGTCGGTTCAGCAGCTGGACCGGGCGGCGGGGAACCCCCGCAACATCTGCTGGCAGCTCCTGGGCGAGGCCGGGCACCAGGCGTTCCTCGCGAGGGAGCGGGGCGGGACCGTCGCAGACGCGGCCGTGGTGGTCATGGCCGACGCGGTCGGGCTGGTACCCGCACAGCGGGTGTCGCGGGACGGCCTGAACAAGGACGAGGCGCGGGAGTTCCGGCAGGGGTACGAGGCGCGGCTCGCGGCGTACCGGAAGGCGTGGGAGGGGCTCGTGGGGTGACGCGGCCGGCCCGCCGCCCGGATGGGCGGGCGGGCCCCCGCGGCCGTCAGAGGTGTGTCGGTTCGAACATGCGGAGCAGGGCCGGGAGAACGACGACCGAGGGGCCCGGGGTCGCGAGGGACTTCGCGAGGTCCGCCGTCAGGGACTCCGGGGTCGTCAGGGTCGCCGGGACGCCGAAGGACTCCGCGAGGGCCACGAAGTCCGGGCGGGCCAGCTCCGTGCCCGTGGCCTCGCCGAACGCGCCCGTCATGTACTCGCGCAGGATGCCGTAGCCGCCGTCGTCCACGATCAGCCACGTCACGTCGAAGCCGTACTGCTTCGCCGTCGCCAGCTCCGCGATCGAGTACATCGCGCCGCCGTCGCCGGACACCGCGAGCACCGGCCGGCTCGGGTCCGCCGCCGCCGCGCCGAGCGCCGCGGGGAAGCCGTAGCCGAGGCCGCCCGCGCCCTGCGCGGAGTGCATCGTGTTCGGGTGCTTCGCGTCGAAGGCCGACCACGCCCAGTACGCCAGGATCGTCATGTCCCAGAAGCTCGGGGAACGCTCCGGGAGTGCCTCCCGGACCGCCGCGACGATCCGCTGCTCCAGGCCCAGGCCCTGCGCCGCGATCCGGTCCCGGACCTTCGTCAGGACGGCCGAGACCCGCTCGGGGGCCGTGGGGTCCCGGCGCTCCGGAGCCGTCTCCAGGAGGGCCTGGAGCGCCAGCCTGGCGTCCGCGTGGATGCCGAGCGCCGGGTGGTTGGACTCCAGCTTCCCGGCGTCCGCCTCGATCTGGATCACCCGGCCGCGCGGCGCGAACGTGTGGTAGTTCGAGGACAGCTCCCCGAGCCCGGAGCCGACGACGAGCAGGACGTCCGCGTCCTCCAGGAAGTCGGTGGTGTGCCGGTCCTCCAGCCAGGACTGCAGCGACAGCGGGTGCTCCCAGGGGAACGCGCCCTTGCCGCCGAAGGTCGTCACCACGGGGATGTCGAGCCGCTCCGCGAGCGCGAGCAGCTTGCCCGAGGCGTCGGAGCGGACGACCCCGCCGCCCGCGATGACCGCCGGGCGCTCGGCGTTCGCCAGCAGGTGCGCGGCGACCGCCGTCAGCTCGGGGCGCGGCGCGATGTCCTCGGGCGTCGCGTCCATCGCCGTCACGACCGGCAGGGTGGTCTCCGCGAGGAGCACGTCCTGCGGGATCTCCACCCAGACCGGCCCGTGCGGGGCGGTGAGCGCCGACTCCCAGGCCGCGGCGATGGCCGACGGGATCTGGGACGGGGTACGGACCGTGTGGACCGACTTCACGATGTCCCGGAAGGACGCCTGCTGGTCGCGCAGCTCGTGCAGGTAGCCGTGGCGGCCGCCGCCGAGGCCGGCCACCGGGATCTGGCTGCCGATCGCGAGGACGGGCGCGGAGGCGGCTGCCGCCTCCTGGAGCGCGGCGAGCGACATGAGCGCGCCGGGGCCGGTGGAGAGCAGCAGCGGGGCCGCCTCGCCGGTGATCCGGCCGTACGCGTCGGCGGCGAAGCCCGCGTTGTTCTCGACGCGGAGGCCGACGTACCGGAGGGAGGAGCGGCGCAGGGCGTCGAACATGCCCAGGGCGTGCTGGCCGGGGAGGCCGAAGACGGTGGTGGCGCCGAGGCCGGTGAGGGTCTCGACGACGAGGTCGCCGCCGTTGCGCCCGGCGGGCGGGTTGAGCGCGGCCTCCGTCTGCGCGGCGGTGGGGCGCAGGACCAGGTCGTGGTCGTGAGTCATGGGGTCCCTTGGCGTGGCTGGTCGGTCGGGTGCGGGCCGGGCGGGCCGGTGGGCACAACCTGCGACAGCGGCCGGGCGCGGCGCAAGCCGCGCCCGGCCGGGGTCCTACTTCGCGGCGCGGCTCGCGGCGATCTGGCGGGACATGATCGTCGTGAGTTCGTACGCGGTGTGGGAGGCGGCGACCGCGGTGATCTCGGCGTGGTCGTAGGCCGGGGCGACCTCGACGACGTCCGCGGACACCAGGTTGCAGGAGGAGAGGCCGCGGAGGATCTCCAGGAGTTCGCGGGAGGTCATGCCGCCCGCCTCCGGAGTGCCGGTGCCGGGCGCGTGGGCCGGGTCGAGGCAGTCGATGTCGATGGAGATGTACAGCGGGCGGTCGCCGATCCGCTGGCGCAGCTGGTCGGCGACCTCGTCGGCGCCGCGGCGGTAGATGTCCGCCGAGGTGACGATGCCGAAGCCCATCTTCTCGTCGTCGGTGAGGTCCTGCTTGCCGTACAGCGGGCCGCGCGTGCCGACGTGGGAGAGCGCCTCGGTGTCGAGGATGCCCTCCTCGACGGCGCGGCGGAACGGGGTGCCGTGGGTGTACTCGGCGCCGAAGTAGGTGTCCCAGGTGTCGAGGTGCGCGTCGAAGTGGAGCAGGGCGACGGGGCCGTGCTTCTTGGCGACGGAGCGGAGCAGCGGCAGCGCGATGGTGTGGTCGCCGCCGAGGGTCATCATGCGGGCGCCGGAGTTCAGCAGGTCGTCCGCCGCGGCCTCGATGGTCTCGACGGCCTCGTTGATGTTGAACGGGTTGGCGGCGATGTCACCGGCGTCCGCGACCTGGGCGAGGGCGAACGGGGAGGCGTCCTGCGCCGGGTTGTACGGGCGCAGCAGGCGGGAGGCCTCGCGGATGGCGTTGCCGCCGAAGCGGGCGCCGGGGCGGTAGGAGACGCCGCTGTCGAAGGGGACGCCGACCACGGCGACGTCGGCGGTGCCGACCTCGTCGAGCCGCGGCAGCCGGGCGAACGTCGCGGGACCTGCGTACCGCGGGATGCGGGACGAGTCGATCGGGCCGCGCGGGGTGTTCTGGTCGCTGCTGCTCATGGTCGGGTCCTCCTGGGGTGTTTCGGTGGGGTCCGGTCGGGGCCTCGGGTCTCGGGGCCCCGTCCGGGGGTCTCGGTGCGGTCAGCCGGTCGCGGTGGCCGGGACGGTCTCCGGCGCCGGGTCGGCTTCGGGGGTCTCCCGGCCCGCGAGGCGGGCGCGCCAGTGCGCGAGCACGGCGGCGTCCGTCGGGCGGGTCGCCAGGGAAACGATCACATATGCGGCGAGCGAGGCCAACAAACCATAGTAAACAGGCTCATTTGCAAGGATTCCGTAAGTCCACATCAGGCCAATGACGGCCAGACCGCCGACGCCGACCGCGGCGAGCGCGCCCTGGACCGTGCCGCGGCGCCAGAGCAGTCCGCCGAGGATCGGCACGAGGAGCCCGCCGACCAGCAGGTTGTAGGCGACGGTGAGGGCCTGGACGACGTCGTTGAGTGCGATGGCGATGAGGATGACGGCGACGCCCATGACGAGGATGAAGACACGGTTGCCCTTCACCTCGTCGTGGTCGCTCGCCTCGCCGGAGCCCGCGCCGGTGACCTTGCCCCGGAGCCGCGACCAGATGTCGTTGTTGGCGACGGTGGCGCAGGCGATCAGCGCGCCGGACGAGGTCGACATGACGGCGGCGAGGGCGGCGGCGAGGACGAGACCCCGGACGCCCATCGGCAGCTCGTCCTTGACGATGGTGGCGAAGGCGTCGTCGGCGCTGGGCAGGGTCGGGTAGAGCACCTTCGCCGCGGTGCCGATGACGGCTCCGGCGAGGGCGTACACGAGGCAGTAGGTGCCGGCGACGGTGCCGCCCCACTTGGCGACCTTGTCCGTGCGGGCGGTGAAGACCCGCTGCCAGATGTCCTGGCCGATGAGCATGCCGAAGGTGTAGATCAGCACGTAGGTGAAGATCGTCTCGCCGCCGATGCCGAGCGGCTCGAAGTACGAGGTGGGCAGCGCGGCCTTCATCTCGGCGAAGCCGCCCGCCTTGACGACGGCGATCGGCAGCAGCAGGAGCAGCACGCCGATGGTCTTCACGACGAACTGCACCATGTCGGTGATGGTGATGGACCACATGCCGCCGAGCGTCGAGTAGGCGACGACGATGGTGCCGCCGAGGACGATCGCGAGCGTCCGGGGCAGGTCGAAGAGGACGTCGAAGATCGTGGCGTACGCGATGGTCGAGGTGACCGCGAGCATCAGCGTGTACGCCCACATGACGACGCCCGAGATGACACCGGCCCGGCCGCCGTAGCGCAGGTCGAGCATCTCGGAGACGGTGTAGACCTTCAGCCGGGCGATCCGGGCGGAGAAGAACACGCTCAGCGCGAGCAGGCCGAGGCCGATGGCGAAGACCATCCAGGCGCCCGAGAGGCCGTACTTGTAGCCGAGGCCCACGCCACCGATGGTCGAGGCACCGCCGAGGACGATGGCGGCCATCGTGCCGGAGTACATCCAGGGACCGAGGCGGCGCCCGGCGACCAGGAACTCGCTCTTGGACCTGGCGCGGCGCATGCCCCACCAGCCCATCGCGAGCATGCCGGCCAGGTACAGGGCGATCACTGTGTAGTCGACGGCCATGGGGCCTCCTTCGTTCACCTCGGTGGCGTGTCGTGCAGGGGAGTGACCGGAAGCTGATCGCGGGGACATCCGCCCGTACCCGCGGCCTCCGGTTGCCATGACAGTAGGTGGCCGGAAAGCGCCGATGAAGTGTACGTTTCCTCCACTGAACGGCCGGGGGATGTACGAAGGGCACATGACCATGACCTCCGCCGAGCCCGTCCCGACCCCTCCCGCGCCGCCGGTCTCGCTGACCGCGCTGCTCGCCCGGCGGGACCTCGGGCTGCGGCTCCTCGCCGGCCCCGAGGACGTCTCGATCCACTGGGTGCACACCTCGGAGATGGCCGACCCCTATCCGTACCTCCTCGGCGGTGAGCTGCTCATGACGGCGGGCGTGCAGCTGGCCGATCCGGCGCACTACGTGGAGCGGGTGGTGGAGGCGGGGGCGGCTGCGCTCGCCTTCGGTGTGACGCCGGTGTACGACACGGTCCCCGCCGAACTCGTCGAGGCCTGCGCCCGGCACCGCCTGCCGCTGGTCGAGGTGCCGCCGAGGACCCCGTTCACGGCGGTGGCCCGGGCACTGTGGCGGCTGATGGCGGAAGCCCGGCTGCACGAGCTCCGCCGGGTGACGGAGGCGCAGCAGTCCCTGGCGGCGGCCGCGGCCCGCCCGGCGCCGGTCCCGGCGGTGCTCGGCGCGCTCGCCTCGCGGCTCGGAGGACGGGCGGTGCTCTTCGGGGCGGACGGCACGGAGTCGGTGGCGGCCGGCCGGGAGGTGCCGGCCGGGGCGGCCCGAGCCCTGCGGGACCTCGCGGGCGTCCTCGGCCCGCGGCCGGGCGGCCCGGCCTCGGCGAGCGGCGACGGCGGCGGGCTCCGGCTGGCCGCGTACGCGCTCGGCGGCGGGGAGGGGCTGACGCTCGGGGTGGCGACGGAGCGGCGCGGCCCCGGGGACCACACGATCGCGGGCGTCGCGGTCGTCCTGCTGTCCCTGCTGACCGCCCCGCACCGGGGCGCGGAGGCGGCCGTGCGGGACGGGGCCCTCGTCCGGCTCCTGCTCGGCGCGGCACCGGACGAGATCGCGGACACCCTGGGCCCGGGCCCGTGGACGGTGGTCCACGCCTCGGGCGGCGACGGCACCCCGTTCGCCGCGGCCGCCCTGGCGGCGGCGCTGGGGACACCGTTGATGGACGCGGGCGGTACGGCCCCGGGGGCCGCGGGCGCGAGTGGCTCGGCTGCGGGGGCGACGGGCCCGGGCGGCAGGGCCCCGGCGGCCGCGGAGACGGCCGGTACGGCTCAGGGGGACGCGCCCGGGGTCGTACGCCTGCTCGTGCCCGCCGCCTCCCCCGTCACCGCCCAGTCCGGCTGGACGCTGGGAGCGAGCGCCCCCGTCGAGGCGGGCGACCTCGCGGCGGCGGACGCTCAGGCGGCGCGCGCCCTGCGGCGGGCGGAGGCGACCGGGGCGGAACTGGCGCGGCACCGGCCGGGCGGGATCGCCGCCCTGGTGGACCCGGACGAGGCCACCGCCCACGCGCGCGCCCTGCTGGCCCCGCTGAACACACCGCTCGCCGAGACCCTGCGCGTCTGGCTCTCGCTGCACGGCGGCTGGGACCGGACGGCCGTCGCGATGGACATCCACCGCAACACCGTCCGCCAGCGCATCTCCCGCTGCGCCGCCCTTCTGGGCCGGGACCTGGACGACCCCGACGTCCGGATGGAGCTGTGGTTCGCGCTCAAGTCCCGCTGAGGGCGGGGCCTCCGAGGGGCGGACCGAGAGGCCGGTACCCGGCCGGGTCAGCGCACGCCCGCGGCCTGGGCGGCCGCCAGCTCCTCGACCCGGCTGCGGTACCTCGCGGCCAGGCCTCCGCCGTTCGCGCCGGGCAGTCCTTCCGGACCGGCCCCGAGCGACTCCAGGACCGCGTCGGCGCGGGCCTGACGCCCCGCCAGCCCGTCCACCGTGTGCGGGTAGAGCAGGTCGAGCCCGCGCTTGTCGCCGGCCGACAGGTTCTGCCCGTCGCCGGTCGGCGCGCAGCTGCTGGGGGTGGACTTGTAGAAGAACGCCGGGAACCGGTACAGCATCACGGACTGCGTGTCGAAGGGCCCGGCGACCAGGTCCGGGGCGTCCACGGTGCGGAGATTGTGGTCCACCTTCGCGCGCGGCCACTTGTTCGGCTCACCCGCGAGGTAGGTGTAGATGCCGGGGCGCCGGCCCTGGGCGTCCGCCACGAAGACACCGCTCGGATCCTGCGTGGGCACGTACCCGGCCTCGTCCTCCCAGCGGAACTCGCCCTCGCAGGTGCCGCGCATGTTCTGGTGGGAGTGGTGGAACCCCAGGGCGTGCAGGAACTCGTGCCGCACGGTGCCCTCCCACCGGGCCGGCCTGTCGACCGCGAACCGCCCCAGGTTCAGGCTGCGTTGGCCGGGGTTTCCCCCGACCGGGCCGCCGCCCGCGCCGATGGCGCCGTCCGTGCTGTCGGTGCCCACCAGGGAGAAGAAGCCGGGCAGGTCGAAACTGACCCGGATCTCGGCGACCGGAACGGTGTCGGCGGTGGTCCACCGCCGGAAGGAGCCGGCCGCACCGTTCCCGCCGAAGTCGAGGGTCAGGTTGCAGGAGTCGGTGATCTGCCGCGTCGCTCCCGCGACGTCCGCGTGCAACTGGTCGTTCCCGTCGAGGAACGCGACCCGGAGCGTCCTGCCGGGGGGCCACTTCCCGATGTCGGTGACGAGGAACTCCAGGCCGCCGGCGGCCGACGCGCGCCTCCAGCGGTCCCGTACCTCGATCTCGGCGACGACCTCGTCGGGAAGGGATTCGAGAGGGAGGGATTCGAGTTCCATGACGCGTCCTTTCGCATCATCGTTCGGAATGAACGTGGATCCCCCCGGCCGACAGCGGTCCGGCGACGGACGGGCGGCTCGGCTCGCCTCACGAGCGCGCCGGCGTCGGAAGTTCACCTCCCAGTATCGCCCCATCGGAGGTGCTCTGCGACTTGACTGTCACTCTGAGTAGTTCGACCTGCGCCGTGATGACGCTGCGTCAGGACCAGAGCTTGTTCACGGCGGTCTTCGTCGTCGTCCTGAAGGCCGTCAGCGGGGCGTCCTTCAGGTCGCCCATCTGACCCCAGCGGACGAACGTGACGGTCCTGCCGTCACGACCCACCGCGAAGAGGTGGATGTCGGTGTTGCCGATCTCCGGGTCGGCGGTGTCCAGGCTGTAGACCCAGGCGCCCTCCTCGACGGCGAGCTTGCCGTGGGAGGCGCTGACGGCGTGCAGGCCCGGGTTCTGCCGCTCGAGGAGGGGGCCGCAGCCGGCGAGGGCCTTGCGGAGGGTGTCGACCAGCTTCACGGCGTCGGCCTCGGTGCGGGCGACGGTGGTGATCTGGACGCCGTTGGTGTCGAGTTCGGTGCTGAACTCGCGGTACCGGGTGTTCTGCGCCGGGATCTTGTACGGGGCGCAGAGGGCGCCGCCGTTCTCCGGGACGCCGGCGAAGACCGGTGTGGCGGTCCACGGGGTCGACGACGGCGGCATCTGGGAGGCCGCGAGGAAGGCGGGCTGGGCGGCGGCCTGCGCCGGTGCGATAGCGAGGGCCGCAAGGCCCAGGGCGGCAGCGGCGGCGGTGGCGACTGCGGTACGGAGCGTGTTCATGGTGGTGGATCCCCCGTCGGGTCGTTCGGTCAGTGCTCCACCAGCGTCGGGCCGGCGCCCGCCGCCTGCAACGGTGCCGCGCCCGCCCCCCGTCCCGGAACCATCCCACCCCCGCTGACGTGCAAGGACATGAAGCGTGGGACGCAGGGCCGAGGGGGATGGAATGCCGAAGGACGCCGCCGTCGAGGAGTTCGCGCGGCTCGTGCGCGCGCTGAAGGCGCGGGACGGGCGCAGTTACGAGGCGCTGGGCCGACGCCTGAGCGTCAGCGCGTCCACCCTCCACCGCTACTGCTCGGGCGCGACCGTCCCGGAGGAGTTCGCCGTGGTCGACCGCCTCGCCCTGCTGTGCGGGGCGGACGAGGAGGAGCGGCGGGCCCTGGAGACGGCCTGGACCCGCGCGGACGGTGCCCGCCGCCCGCCGGCACCGGAGCCCGGCGCGGAGTCGGCGCCCGGGCCCGACGCGGGGCCGGGGCCGGAGCCCGACCCGGGGCCGGAGCCCGAGCCGGGACCGGCCGCGGAGCCCGGGACGGCACCGCAGCCGGAGCCCGAGTCCGAGCTGGAACCCGTGCACGCGCGCGTGCCGGGCCCCCCGCCCGAGCGGCCCGGGCGCCGTTGGGGGTGGCCGGGCGTGGTCGGCGGGGCGCTGGCGGTCGTGGTGACGGTCGCCCTCGGAGCCGTACTCCTGCCCGGGAAGGCCCCCCGGCAGCCCGCCGCACCGCCGGCGCCGCTCACCTGGACGGTCGCCTCCGACCTCTGGGAGAACGGCTGCGGGCACACCTACCTCGTCCGGCGCACACCCCCTCCCCCGCCCGAGGCGGCCGACGCGCGGAGCTGGGCGGCGGCACAGGGGGCCGTGGACGGCGGGAAGACGCTCGTGCGGGTGTCGGTGCAAGGGAAGGGCGCGGCGGCCGTGGTGCTCCAGGCGCTGCACGTGCGGGTGGTCGAGCGGGGCGCTCCGCCGGCGTGGCCGGC
This sequence comes from Streptomyces sp. NBC_00691, assembly GCF_036226665.1. Lineage (NCBI taxonomy): Bacteria > Bacillati > Actinomycetota > Actinomycetes > Kitasatosporales > Streptomycetaceae > Streptomyces > Streptomyces sp. NBC_00691. Next base: position 3,010,994 of record NZ_CP109007.1, read on the forward strand.
GTACCGGATGGACGACGGGTGCGGCGGGGCGGTGACGCCTCGCCGGTTCGAGGTGGACCTGGACCGGCCGCGGCCCGTGGCGCGGTCGCTGGACGGGTACGACGCCTCCGGATCGGAGGGCCGGACGCTCCCCGCGGTCTCCTTCCCGTACGCGGTCAGCGCCGCCGACCCCGAGGAGCTGCTCGTCACCGCCGGGACGGCGGGCTGCGACTGCCGCTGGTACCTGGAACTGGTCTGGAGCTCGGAGGGCCGCTCGGGCACGGTGCGGATCGCGGACGAGACGGGGAAGCCCTTCCGCACCAGCGGGATCAAGGGGCGGCCGGTCCAGGAGTACGACGCCGTCGGTAGGCGCTGGATCACAGGCGAGGGCTCTGGACAGAGCGGGTGACCGCTGGGTAACTTCGAGGAGCAAGACTGAGCAAGCGCTTAGACAAGCGGACCAGGACCGGACACCGGACACGAAGGAGGCGGCTCGTGCGCCGTACCGTATTCAACGAGGACCACGAGGCGTTCCGGGAGACCATCCGCGCCTTCATCGAGGCCGAGGTCGTCCCGGTCTACGACGAGTGGTTCGCGGCCGGCCAGGCGCCGCGCGAGTTCTACGAGAAGCTCGGCGAGCTGGGCATCTTCGGCATCAACGTGCCCGAGGAGTTCGGCGGCGCGGGCCTGGACACCCACAAGTTCGAGGCCGTCCTCTACGAGGAGACCTCGCGCGCGGGTGTGCAGTTCGGCGGCTCCGGTGTCCACGTGCTGCTCGCCCTGCCGTACATCAAGATGCTCGCCACCGGCGACCAGAAGAAGCGCTACCTGCCGAAGTTCGTCACCGGCGAGGAGATGTGGGCCCTCGCGATGACCGAGCCGGGCACCGGCTCCGACGTCGCGGGCATGAAGACCACCGCCAAGCTCTCCGAGGACGGCACGCACTACGTCCTCAACGGCTCCAAGACCTTCATCACCGGTGGCGTCCACGCCGACCGCGTGATCGTCTGCGCCCGTACGTCGGCCCCGACGGCCGAGGACCGCCGCTTCGGCATCTCCCTCTTCGCCGTGGACACCAAGTCCGAGGGCTACTCCATCGGCCGCAAGCTGGACAAGCTGGGCCTGCGCACCTCCGACACGGCCGAGCTGGCCTTCGTCGACGTCAAGGTGCCCGTCGAGGACCTCCTCGGCGAGGAGGGCAAGGGCTTCTCCTACCTCGGCCACAACCTGGCCTCCGAGCGCTGGGGCATCGCCTTCGGCGCGTACGCGCAGGCCAAGGCCGCCGTGCGCTTCGCCAAGGAGTACGTGCAGGACCGCACCGTCTTCGGCAAGCCGGTCGCGCACTTCCAGAACACCAAGTTCGAGCTGGCCGCCTGCCAGGCCGAGGTCGACGCCGCCGAGGCCGTGGCCGACCGCGCCCTGGAGGCCCTGGACGCGGGCGAGCTGTCCCCGGCCGAGGCCGCGAGCGCCAAGCTCTTCTGCACCGAGGTCGCGCACCGCGTCATCGACCGCTGCCTCCAGCTGCACGGCGGCTACGGCTACATGAACGAGTACCCGATCGCGCGCCTGTACGCCGACAACCGCGTCAACCGCATCTACGGCGGCACCAGCGAGATCATGAAGTCGATCATCGCGAAGTCGATGGGCCTGTAAGTGCCGCAGTCGCACGACGCCCTGGACGGCCTGCTCGATCTGCTCGACCTGGAGCGGATCGAGCGGGACATCTTCCGGGGCGAGTCCCGCTCCGCGCTCGTCCCCCGTGTCTTCGGCGGCCAGGTGGCCGCCCAGGCCCTGGTGGCGGCGGGGCGGACGGTCCCGGAAGACCGTCTGGCGCACTCGCTCCACGCGTACTTCCTGCGTCCCGGGGACCCGGGCGCGCCGATCGTCTACACGGTCGACCGCATCCGCGACGGACGCTCCTTCACCACCCGGCGGGTCGTCGCCGTCCAGCACGGGCAGCCGATCTTCCACCTCTCGGCGTCGTTCCAGACGTACGAGGAGGGGCTCGACCACCAGGCGGAGATGCCGGCCGCGCCGGACCCGGAGTCGCTCCCCACACCGGCCGAGATGCTGCCCCGTCACCTCCCCCGCGAGGTCGCGGACCGGCTGATCGAGGCCAGGGCGGCCGTCGACCTCCGCTACGCCGACGTCCCCCCGTGGGGTTCGGTCGGGGAGCCCCGCGAGCCGCGCTCGCAGGTCTGGTTCCGCACCAACGGCAAACTGGCCGACGACCCCCTCCTCCACGTCGTCCTCGCCACGTACGTCTCCGACATGACGCTGCTCGACTCCGTCCTGCTCGCGCACGGGCGGGGCGGCTGGGCCGTCGGGGACGTCGTCGGGGCGTCCCTGGACCACGCGATGTGGTTCCACCGCCCCTTCCGGGCCGACGAATGGCTCCTCTACGACCAGGAGTCGCCGACCGCGTCCGGCGGGCGCGGCCTGGGCCAGGCCCGGATCTGGACGCAGGACGGCAGGCTCGCGATCTCGGTCATCCAGGAGGGTGTCGTTCGCGTGCCGCGCTGAGGACCGGACATAGCGTCCGGTCCATGGCGGAACAGAGCGAGAGCACGTTCACGGTGATCGTGGCGGCGGTGGCGAATCTGGGGATCGCCGCCGCCAAGGCCGTCGCCGGTGTCATCAGCGGATCCAGCGCGATGCTGTCGGAGGCCGCCCACTCGGTCGCCGACACCGTCACCGAGGTCATGCTGCTCACCGCGTTGAAGCGGAGCGAGAAGCCGGCCGACGAGGACCACCCGGTGGGCTACGCGGGCGAGCGGTACGTGTGGGCGCTGCTCGCGGCCGTGGCCACCTTCGTGGGCGGCGCGGTCTTCTCCGTCTACGACGGCATCCACACCCTCACCCACGGCGAGGAGCCGGGCGACCCGCTGGTCTCGTACATCGTGCTGGGCGTCGCCTTCGTCCTGGAGTCGTTCTCCCTGCGGACCGGCGTCAGACAGGTGAAGGCCGAGGCGGAACGGGCGCGAGCCCCCTTCGCCCGGTACCTGCGGCTCACCCCCGACACCACGGTCAAGGCCGTCGTTCTGGAGGACTCCGCCGCACTCGCCGGACTGATGCTCGCGGCCGGCGGCCTCCTCGGCGTCCAGATCACCGGCTCCGACGTCTGGGACGGCGTCGCCTCGATCCTCATCGGCGCGCTGCTCGTGTACGTGGCCTGGGTCCTGGGCCGCTCCAACGCCGAACTCCTCATCGGCCGGCCGCTCCCGAAGCACGTGCGGGCCGAGGTCCGTGAGGAGCTGCTCTCCGTGCCGCACATCGTGGACGTCCTGGAACTGACGACGCTGATCCAGGGGCCGGGCGAGGTCCTGATCGCGGCGAAGGTCGACTTCCGCGACGTCTCCTCGGCGGAGCAGGTGGAATGGGCCTGCGAGGACGCCGAGGACCAGCTCCGCGAACGGTTCCCGTCGATCCGCCGCGTCTACCTGGACCCGACACCGGGCGTGGAGCAGCGGCGGAACGGGACCCCGGAGTAGGGCCGTCAGGCGAGGCCCGCCGCGTTCAGGGTGTACGCCGTCATCGGTTCGTAGAAGCGCGGGTCGAGGACGTGGTCGTCCAGGGGAATCGTGACCTGCATCGTGCCCTCGGCCTCGCCGATGAACAGCGCGGGGTCGTTGCAGTCCGCGTACCCCACGGAGTCGATCCCCCGCTGGCCGGCCCGGCCGGCCCAGCCGTGGTCCGCGATCACCAGATCGGGCCGTCCGTCCTCGCCGAGCGCGTCGAGGATCGCGTTCATCGGCTCCGGGGAGTGGGTGTGCCAGAGGCTCGCGCCCCGCTCGAAGACCGCGACGTCGGCGAACTGCACGACGTACCCCTCGTCGGCGACGAGGCCGCCGGGGATCCTCACGATGTCGCAGCCCTGGGCGCGCAGCCCGGCGGCGACCCGGCTGTGGACGTCGATCAGGGCGCCGGGGTGCCCGGTCGCGAAGAGGACCCGCTCCTTGCCGGCTGCGGCCTTGCGCAACCGGGCGGCCATCCGGTCCAGACCGTCCACGGTGAGTTCGGGGTCGATGGTGTCCTGGCCGGCCCGGTGGGCCGGGTCGTCGATGACACCGCAGCGCTCGGCCATCACGGCGAGCACGTCCTGCTCGTCGGTCCAGCGGTCCCCGAGCTCCAGGCCGAGCCAGTAGTGCCGGTCGCCGTTGGCGAGCTTGCGGTAGTGGGAGAGGTTGTTGTCGCGCGGGGTGGCGACGTCTCCCGCGATCCGGGTGCGGACGAGGTGCTCGACAAGGGCGGGGCGGCTGAGTATCGGCATGGGGATCATTCTGGACGACGGCCCGCCCTTGTGGGCAATCGTTCCGTCCCGTGGACCCGCTCCGAGCTAGCCCCGGAGCGCGGCGAAGGCCCCGTGGGCCAGCCGCCGGAGCAGGTCCTCCATGGAGCGGCGCCCCATCGCGTCGAGGTGCGGGGTGGAGTTGAGCAGGCCGAACACCGCGTGGACCGCGGTCCGCGACTCCGACTCCCCCGCGTCCGGGTACAGCTCGCGCACCACCGTCACCCACAGCTCCACGTACTGCCGCTGGAGCTGCCGCACCCGCTTGCGGTCCTCGTCCCTGAGGCGGTCGAGCTCGCGGTCGTGGAGGGTGATCAGGGGCCGGTCGTCGAGGGCGAAGTCGATGTGGCCGTCGATGAGGGCGCCGAGGAGGGCCTCGGGGTCGCCGCCGGTCTCGCCGACCCGCAGCCGGCCGCCGTCGAGGAGCCGCTCGCTGATGCCGACGAGGAGTTCGGCGAGCATCGCGTCCTTGCCGGGGAAGTGGCGGTAGAGGCCGGGGCCGCTGATGCCGACGGCGGCCCCTATCTCGTCCACGCCCACGCCGTGGAAACCGCGCTCGGCGAAGAGGCGGGCGGCCTCCTTGAGGATCTGCTGGCGCCTCGTCGGGGCGTCGGTCCTGCCGGTGGCGGTCCGCGTCGCGGCCGGGGTCGTGGTCATGGATTCGATTCTAGACAACCCGGTTAGCGGTCGTTAACCTGAACGGCATACGTTAACGCTCATTAACCGAGCAAGGGAGCTCGAGGGATGCAGCAGGCACCTGTGCTGGCGAGTGCGGCGGATCCCGCCTCGCCGGCCTGGCAGGCGAACGAGGCGGCGCACCACGAGTTGGCGGCCGTCCTGCGCGCCAAGCTCGCGGCGGCGGCGCTGGGCGGCGGTGAGAAGTCCCGGGCCCGGCACACCGCGCGCGGGAAGCTGCTGCCGAGGGACCGGGTGGACACCCTCCTCGATCCCGGCTCCCCCTTCCTGGAGCTGGCGCCGCTCGCGGCGAACGGGATGTACGGCGACGCGGCCCCGGCGGCCGGGGTCATCGCGGGCATCGGCCGGGTCTCGGGCCGGGAGTGCGTGATCGTCGCCAACGACGCGACGGTCAAGGGCGGCACGTACTACCCGATGACGGTGAAGAAGCACCTCCGGGCCCAGGAGGTGGCCCTGGAGAACCGTCTCCCCTGCCTCTACCTGGTCGACTCGGGCGGCGCCTTCCTGCCGATGCAGGACGAGGTCTTCCCCGACCGGGAGCACTTCGGCCGGATCTTCTACAACCAGGCCCGGATGTCCGGTGCGGGCATCCCGCAGATCGCGGCGGTCCTCGGCTCGTGCACGGCCGGCGGCGCGTACGTGCCGGCGATGAGCGACGAGGCCGTGATCGTCCGGAACCAGGGCACGATCTTCCTCGGCGGTCCGCCGCTGGTGAAGGCGGCGACCGGTGAGGTCGTGACGGCGGAGGAGCTGGGCGGCGGCGAGGTCCACTCCCGGATCTCCGGCGTCACCGACCATCTCGCCGAGGACGACGCCCACGCCCTGCGGATCGTCCGGAACATCGTCGCGACGCTCCCGGAGCGCGGCCCGCTGCCGTGGTCGGTCGAGCCGGTCGAGGAGCCGAAGGTGGACCCGGCCGGGCTGTACGGCGCGGTGCCGGTGGACTCCCGTACCCCCTACGACGTGCGCGAGGTCATCGCCCGGGTCGTGGACGGCTCCCGCTTCCAGGAGTTCAAGTCCGAGTACGGGCAGACGCTGATCACCGGCTTCGCCCGGATCCACGGCCACCCGGTCGGCATCGTCGCCAACAACGGCATCCTGTTCGCCGAGTCCGCACAGAAGGGCGCGCACTTCATCGAGCTGTGCGACCAGCGCGGCATCCCGTTGGTCTTCCTGCAGAACATCACCGGCTTCATGGTCGGCAAGGCGTACGAGCACGGCGGCATCGCCAAGCACGGCGCCAAGATGGTCACGGCCGTGGCCACCACCCGAGTCCCGAAGCTGACGGTCGTCGTCGGCGGTTCGTACGGCGCGGGCAACTACTCGATGTGCGGCCGGGCGTACTCGCCGCGCTTCCTGTGGATGTGGCCGAACGCCAAGATCTCGGTGATGGGCGGCGAGCAGGCCGCGTCCGTCCTCGCGACCGTCAAGCGCGACCAGCTCGGCGACGGGTGGAGCGCGGAGGACGAGGAGGCCTTCAAGGCCCCGATCCGCGAGCAGTACGAGACCCAGGGCAGCGCCTACTACGCGAGCGCCCGCCTCTGGGACGACGGGGTCATCGACCCGCTGGAGACCCGGCAGGTCCTCGGACTCGCCCTGACCGCCTGTGCCAACGCGCCCCTGGGAGACCCCCAGTTCGGCGTCTTCCGGATGTGAGGGTGTGAGGACGTCCATGTTCGACACAGTGCTCGTCGCGAATCGCGGCGAGATCGCGGTCCGGGTCATCCGCACGCTGCGGGAACTCGGTGTGCGTTCGGTCGCGGTGTACAGCGACGCGGACGCCGACGCCCGGCACGTACGGGAGGCGGACACGGCGGTACGGATCGGCCCGCCGCCGGCCTCGGAGTCGTACCTGTCGGTGGAGGCGCTCCTCGACGCGGCCCGCCGGACGGGCGCGCAGGCGGTGCATCCGGGGTACGGCTTCCTCGCGGAGAACGCGGGGTTCGCGCAGGCGTGCGCGGATGCCGGGCTCGTCTTCATCGGACCGCCGGCCTCGGCTATCTCCCTGATGGGCGACAAGATCCGGGCGAAGGAGACCGTGAAGGCGGCGGGTGTCCCCGTCGTCCCCGGCGCGGCCGACCCCGAACTGGAGGAGGCGGCCCGCGCGCTGGGTGCTCCGGTGCTGCTCAAGCCGAGCGCCGGCGGTGGCGGCAAGGGCATGCGGCTGGTCCGCGACCTGTCGACGCTGACGGAGGAGATCGCGTCCGCGCGCCGCGAGGCCCGGGCCTCCTTCGGTGACGACACGCTGCTGGTGGAGCGGTGGATCGACCGGCCCCGGCACATCGAGATCCAGGTCCTGGCGGACGCCCACGGAAACGTGATCCACCTGGGCGAGCGCGAGTGCTCGCTGCAGCGCCGCCACCAGAAGATCATCGAGGAGGCGCCGAGCGTCCTGCTGACCCCGGAGATCCGGGCGTCGATGGGCGCGGCGGCCGTCGAGGCGGCGCGCTCCTGCGGATACGTCGGCGCGGGCACGGTCGAGTTCATCGTGCCGGGCGGCGACCCGTCCTCGTACTACTTCATGGAGATGAACACCCGCCTCCAGGTCGAGCACCCGGTGACCGAGCTGATCACCGGCGTGGACCTGGTGGAGTGGCAGCTGCGGGTGGCGTCGGGCGAGCCCCTTCCGTTCGCGCAGGAGGACATCACCCTCACGGGCTGGGCGATCGAGGCACGGATCTGCGCGGAGGACCCCTCCCGGGGCTTCCTGCCCTCGGGCGGCACGGTCCTGGCCCTGAACGAGCCGCAGGGGCAGGGGGTCCGCACGGACTCGGGCCTCTCGGAGGGCACGGAGGTCTCGTCCCTCTACGACCCGATGCTGTCGAAGGTCATCGTGCACGCCGAGGACCGGCCGACGGCCCTGCGCCGTCTCCGGGCGGCCCTGGCGGACACGGTGACCCTGGGGGTCCCCACGAACGCGGGCTTCCTGCGCCGCCTGCTCGCGCATCCGGACGTCGTCTCGGGCGCCCTGGACACGGGCCTGGTGGAACGGGACGCGGAGAGCCTGATCCCGGACGGCGTCCCGGACGAGGTGTACGCGGCGGCGGCGGCCGTACGGCTCGTGGAGCTGGCTCCGGCACCCCGGGACGGCTGGACCGACCCGTTCTCCGTGCCGAGCGGCTGGCGCCTGGGCGGCAGCCCCGCCCCGCTGCCCTTCCCGGTCCGCGCGGCGGGACTCGAACCCGTCGTCGCCGAGGCGCCGGCCGGCGCCCGGGTCACGGACGCCTCGGTGACGGTCACGGTGGACGGCGTCGTCCACCGCTTCCACCGGGCCGGCGACTGGCTGGGCCGCGACGGCGACTCCTGGCACGTCATGGATCACGATCCCGTCGCCGCCGCGCTCTCCGGCGCCCGGCACGGGGGCGCCGACACGCTCGCCGCGCCGATGCCGGGGACCGTGACCGTCGTGAAGGTGGCGGTCGGGGACGAGGTCGAGGCCGGGCAGAGCCTGCTGGTCGTCGAGGCGATGAAGATGGAGCACGTCATCTCCGCCCCGCACGCCGGCACCGTCACCGAGCTGGACGTCACGCCCGGTTCGACCGTCGCCATGGACCAGATCCTGGCCGTGGTGACGCCGCGCGAGGAGGAGGGCGCATGACCGCCGCGGGACTGCCCATGGTCGTGCCCGATCCCGCGCTGCCGGCCCGGGTGCGGATCCACGAGGTCGGCGCGCGCGACGGGCTGCAGAACGAGAAGGGCGCCGTCCCGACCGACGTGAAGGCGGAGTTCATCCGGCGGCTCGCCGCCGCCGGGCTCTCCACGGTCGAGGCGACCAGCTTCGTGCACCCCAGGTGGGTGCCCCAGCTGGCGGACGCGGAGGACCTGTACCCGCTGGTCCGCGATCTGCCGGTGCGGCTCCCGGTGCTCGTGCCGAACGAGCGCGGGCTCGACCGCGCCCTCGCTCTGGGCGTGCGTGAGATCGCCGTCTTCGCCTCCGCCACGGAGTCCTTCGCGAAGGCCAACCTGAACCGGACCGTCGACGAGGCCCTCGCCCTGTTCGCCCCCACGGTCACCCGTGCCATAGAGGCGGGGCTGAAGGTGCGCGGCTATCTGTCGATGTGCTTCGGCGACCCGTGGGAGGGTGCCGTCCCGGTCGAGCAGGTCGTCCGCGTCACCAAGGCCCTCGCCGAGATGGGCTGCGACGAGCTGAGCCTCGGCGACACCATCGGCGTCGCCACTCCCGGGCATGTCGAGGCGCTGCTGACCGCGCTCGGCGAGGCCGGCGTCCCCGCCTCCCGCCTCGCCGTGCACTTCCACGACACCTACGGCCAGGCCCTGTCCAACACGCTCGCCGCGCTCCGCCACGGAGTGACCACGGTCGACGCCTCCGCCGGCGGCCTCGGCGGCTGCCCGTACGCGAAGAGCGCGACCGGCAATCTCGCCACCGAGGATCTCGTGTGGATGCTCGACGGTCTCGGCATCGAGACCGGGGTCGATCTGGCCGCCCTCACCGCCACAAGCGTGTGGATGGCCGACCAGCTGGGCCGGCCCAGCCCCTCCCGTACCGTCCGCGCCCTCTCCCACAAGGAGTGACGTCCCCCATGTCTCTCGACCACCGGCTCTCCGCAGAGCACGAGGAACTCCGCCGTACCGTCGAGGCGTTCGCGCACGATGTCGTGGCGCCGAAGATCGGCGACTACTACGAGCGGCACGAGTTCCCGTACGAGATCGTCCGCGAGATGGGCCGTATGGGCCTGTTCGGGCTGCCGTTCCCCGAGGAGTACGGCGGCATGGGCGGTGACTACCTGGCGCTCGGCATCGCCCTGGAGGAGCTGGCCCGGGTCGACTCCTCCGTGGCGATCACCCTGGAGGCGGGTGTCTCGCTCGGCGCGATGCCCGTGTACCTCTTCGGTACGGACGAGCAGAAGCGCGAGTGGCTGCCGAGGCTCTGCGCCGGCGAGCTGCTCGGTGCCTTCGGGCTCACGGAGCCGGGCGCGGGTTCGGACGCGGGCGGCACGCGGACGACGGCCGTGCGCGACGGCGACCACTGGGTCATCAACGGTTCGAAGTGCTTCATCACCAACTCCGGTACGGACATCACGGGTCTGGTGACGGTCACGGCGGTCACCGGGCGCAAGCCCGACGGCCGTCCGCTGATCTCCTCGATCATCGTCCCGTCCGGCACCCCGGGGTTCACCGTCGCCGCTCCGTACTCGAAGGTCGGCTGGAACGCCTCGGACACCCGTGAGCTGTCCTTCGACGACGTCCGCGTCCCGGTGGAGAACCTGCTGGGCGAGGAGGGCCGCGGGTACGCGCAGTTCCTCCGGATCCTCGACGAGGGCCGGGTCGCGATCGCGGCGCTGGCGACGGGTCTGGCGCAGGGCTGTGTCGACGAGTCGGTGAAGTACGCGAAGGAACGTCACGCCTTCGGCCGGCCGATCGGCGACAACCAGGCCATCCAGTTCAAGATCGCCGACATGGAGATGCGGGCGCACATGGCCCGGATCGGCTGGCGGGACGCGGCCTCGCGGCTGGTCCGCGGCGAGACGTTCAAGAAGGAGGCGGCGATCGCGAAGCTGTACTCCTCGACGGTGGCCGTGGACAACGCCCGTGAGGCGACGCAGATCCACGGCGGCTACGGCTTCATGAACGAGTACCCGGTGGCCCGGATGTGGCGCGACTCGAAGATCCTGGAGATCGGCGAGGGTACGAGCGAGGTCCAGCGCATGCTGATCGCGCGGGAGTTGGGCCTCCAGGCCTGACCTCGGCCAGGTCCGCACGAAGGGCCGTACGCCGGTCCGCACGGAGGGCCCGCCGCCCCGAGGGGGTGGCGGGCCCTCCCCCGTTCCAGGGTTGATGAGGTTAGGCTAACCTATGTTTTCATGACGATCTCCGAGACCGCCCCCTTCCAGTTCTTCCACCTGCGGGTGGACCGGACCCGGCGGCTCGGCCCGTCCCTGGTCCGGGTCACCTTCACCGGTGACGAGCTGAGGAACTTCGCCGCCGGCGGCCGCGATCAGTCGCTCTCCCTCTTCCTGCCGCACCCCGGCCAGGACGCGCCCGCGATGCCGCCGCTGGACGATCCGGACATGTACGCGATCCTCGGCGCCTGGCGCGCGATGCCCGACGACGAGCGGGCCGTGATGCGTTCGTACACCGTCCGCGAGCAGCGGGCCGAGCCGGAGCACCCCGAGAACGCCGTCGACATCGACTTCGCGATCCACGAGGACGGCGGCCCCGCCTGCCGTTGGGCCTCGCGGGCCACCCCCGGCGACCGCGTGGTCGTCCTCGGCCCGGCGGTCCCCGACAACACCGGTGTCCGCTTCCGGCTGCCCGAGGACGCCGACTCCGTCCTGATCTGGGCCGACGAGACGGCCCTTCCGGCCGCCTCGGCGATCCTGGAGTGGCTGCCGGCCGAGACCCGCGCCCAGGTGTTCCTGGAGGTGCCGTACTCCGGCGACCGTACGGAACTGGCGACCCGGGCGGACGCGACCGTCACCTGGCTCGTACGCGAGGAGGGGGCTCCGTCCGCCGTGGACGCGGTGCGCGGCGTCGGACTGCCCGGGCGGGCCCCGTACGTCTGGATCGCGGGCGAGTCGGGCGCGGTGAAGGCGCTGCGCCGGCACTTCGTGCGGGACCGTGAACTCGACCGGCGCCGGGTGACGTTCGTCGGCTACTGGCGCAAGGGTCTGTCCGAGGACGCGTTGCGTGAGGTTCCGGACGCAACGCAGGAAGACCTGTAGCCGGTTCGCCGGCCGACGAACCGGACACTCCGGGCGTTACGTGCGTCAACTCCTGTGACCCATGAGGGGCGAGGGGCCGTTGCGATGAAAAGTTAGGTTAGGCTAACCTTGTTTTCACCGTGTCGCCCCTCGCCCCTTTCCCCTGTCCGGAGGGCGCGACCGAGCCCCGTACCTGGAGGCCCCCCACATGCGCTCTCACCTGCTCAACGACGCCACGGCGGAGAGCTACCGACGCTCCGTCACCGAGGGAGTCGAGCGGGTGGCGGACAAACTCGCCGCGACGCGAGGTCCGTTCACCGGAGTGACCCCCGCCGAGCTCGCGCCCGTCATCGACGCCGTCGACCTCGACAAGCCGCTCGGCGACGCCTCCGCCGCACTCGACGAGCTGGAGAGCGTCTACCTCCGCGACGCCGTCTACTTCCACCACCCCCGCTACCTGGGCCACCTCAACTGCCCGGTGGTCATCCCCGCCGTCCTCGGCGAGGCCGTCCTCTCGGCGGTCAACTCCTCGCTCGACACCTGGGACCAGAGCGCGGGCGGCACCCTCATCGAGCGCAAGCTCGTCGACTGGACCAACGGCCGCATCGGCTTCGGCCCCGACGCCGACGGCGTGTTCACCAGCGGCGGTTCGCAGTCCAACCTCCAGGCGCTGCTGCTCGCCCGCGAGGAGGCCACGGCCGGGCGAGGCGGGTGGGAAGGGCCGGCCGACCTGTCGAGGCTCCGGATCTTCTCCTCCGAGTGCAGCCACTTCAGCGTCCAGAAGTCGGCGAAACTCCTCGGCCTCGGCATGGACGCCGTCATCTCCATCCCGGTCGACCGTGACAAGCGGATGCAGTCCGTCGTCCTCGCCGCCGAGCTGGAGGCCTGCCGCGCCGAGGGCCTCGTCCCGATGGCGATCGTCGCCACCGCCGGCACCACCGACTTCGGCTCCATCGACCCGCTGCCCGAGATCGCCGCCCTGGCCGCCGAGTACGGCGCCTGGATGCACGTGGACGCCGCCTACGGCTGCGGACTCCTCGCCTCCCCGACCCGCCGTCACCTCCTGGACGGCATCGAGCGGGCCGACTCGGTCACCGTCGACTTCCACAAGTCCTTCTTCCAGCCGGTGAGCTCCTCCGCGATCCTGGTCCGCGACGGAGCCACCCTGCGACACGCGACCTACCACGCGGACTACCTCAACCCGGCCAGGACGGTCGCCGAGCGGATCCCCAACCAGGTCGACAAGTCCCTCCAGACCACCCGCCGCTTCGACGCGCTCAAGCTGTGGATGACCCTGCGCGTGATGGGCGCCGACGGTGTCGGCGGGCTCTTCGACGAGGTCTGCGACCTGGCCGCCGAGGGCTTCGCGCTGCTCGCCGCCGACCCGCGCTACGAGGTCGTGGTCGAGCCGCGGATCTCCACCCTCGTCTACCGCTACGTCCCGGCCGCCGCCGCCTCCCCCGAGGACGTGGACCGCGCCAACCTGCACGCCCGCAAGGCCCTGTTCGCCTCCGGCGAGGCCGTCGTCGCCGGCACCAAGGTCGACGGCCGCCAGTACCTCAAGTTCACCCTGCTCAACCCCGAGACCACCGCGGCCGACATCGCCGCCGTCCTCGATCTGATCGCCGGCTACGCCGAGCAGTACCTGGGAGAGACCCTTGTCCACGCCTGAGACGACCGAGATCCACGACTTCATCGGCATCGGACTCGGTCCGTTCAACCTCGGCCTCGCCTGCCTGACCGAGCCGATCGACGAGCTGAACGGCCTCTTCCTGGAGTCGAAGCCGGACTTCGAGTGGCACTCGGGGATGTTCCTCGAAGGCGCCCACCTCCAGACCCCGTTCATGTCGGACCTGGTCACGATGGCCGACCCGACCTCGCCGTACTCCTTCCTGAACTACCTGAAGGACAAGGGGCGGCTGTACTCGTTCTACATCCGCGAGAACTTCTACCCGCTGCGGACCGAGTACAACGACTACTGCCGCTGGGCCGCCGGGCGCCTCTCCTCCGTCCGCTTCTCGACGACCGTCGCGACCGTGACGTTCGACGAGGCCGCTGAGGTCTACGTGGTGACCACCGAGGCCGGAGAAACGTTCCGCTCGCGTCGTCTGGTCCTCGGCACCGGCACCCCGGCGTACGTCCCCGAGACCTGCCGGGGCCTCGGCGGCGACCTGATCCACAACTCGCGCTACCTCCCCAGCAAGGAGGAGCTCCAGAAGAAGAAGTCGATCACCCTGGTCGGCAGCGGCCAGAGCGCCGCCGAGATCTACTACGACCTCCTGAGCGAGATCGACGTCCACGGGTACCGGCTCAACTGGGTCACCCGCTCACCGCGCTTCTTCCCGCTGGAGTACACCAAGCTCACGCTGGAGATGACGTCGCCGGAGTACGTGGACTACTTCCACGCGCTGCCCGAGCAGACCCGCTACCGCCTGGAGACCCAGCAGAAGGGCCTCTTCAAGGGCATCGACGGAGAGCTCGTCGACGCCATCTTCGACCTGCTCTACCAGAAGAACCTCGGCGGCCCCGTGCCCACCAGGCTCCTCACCAACTCCGCCCTGCACGCCGCCGCGTACGACGACACCAGCGGCACGTACACCCTCGGCTTCCGCCAGGAGGAGCAGGAGAAGGACTTCACCCTGGAGACCGAGGGCCTGATCCTCGCCACCGGGTACAAGTACGCCGTCCCCGCCTTCCTGGAGCCGGTCCGCGACCGCCTCAACTGGGACGGTCAGGGCCGCTTCGACGTGGCCCGCAACTACGCGATCGACACGACGGGCCGCGGGGTGTTCGTCCAGAACGCCTCGGTGCACACCCACTCGATCACCTCCCCCGACCTCGGCATGGGGGCGTACCGCAACGCGTACATCATCGGGGCGATGCTGGGCTACGAGTACTACCCCGTCGAGAAGACCATCGCCTTCCAGGAGTTCGCCGCATGACCGTCCGCTTCCGCCCGCTCGACCCCGTCCAGGACGCGGAACTGCTCCACGGCTGGGTCACCCATCCCAAGGCCGCGTTCTGGATGATGCAGGACGCGAGCGTCGAGGACGTCGTGCGCGAGTACACGGCCTTCGCCGAGCACCCGCACCACGAGGCGTTCATCGGCCTCGTCGACGGGGTCCCCTCGATCCTCATGGAGCGCTACGACCCGGCCCACCTGGAGCTGGTCGGTCTCTACGACCCGCTGCCCGGTGACGTCGGCATGCACTTCCTCGTCGCCCCGACCGACACCCCCGTGCACGGCTTCACCCGCAAGGTGATCACCGCCGTGATGGCCGAGCTGTTCGCCGACCCGGCGACCGCCCGGGTGGTCGTCGAGCCCGACGTGTCCAACAAGGCCGTCCACGCGCTCAACGAGGCCGTCGGCTTCGTGCCGGAGCGGGAGATCCAGAAGCCGGAGAAGAAGGCGCTGCTGAGCTTCTGCACCCGGGAACAGTTCGAGGCCGCCGCGGGAGTCGCCGTATGAGCACCATCGATGTGACGGACCCCGTCGCGCACCTCACCCCGGAACTCTGGGCGGACGCCAACCGCGCGCTGATCCGCAAGGGTCTCGCGGAGTTCGCCCACGAGCGGCTCCTCGACCCGCGCGAGCTCGGCGAGAGCCGCTACGCGGTCGTGTCCGACGACGGCGCCACCGAGTACCGCTTCACCGCGGACCGGTACGCCCTCGACCACTGGCAGGTCTACGCCGAGTCGATCAGCCGCCACCGCGGCGACGAGCAGCTCCCGCTGGACGCGCTCCAGTTCATCACCGAGTTGCGCGGCGCCCTCGGCCTGAGCGACGAGGTCCTGCCCGTCTACCTGGAGGAGATCTCGTCCACGCTCGCCGGTACGGCGTTCAAGGCGACGAAGAAGCCGGTCACCTCCTCCGAGCTGACCCGCGCCGGCTTCCAGGCGATCGAGACGGGGATGACCGAGGGCCACCCCTGCTTCGTCGCCAACAACGGCCGGCTCGGCTTCGGCGTCGACGAGTTCCGCGCGTACGCCCCCGAGGCGGCGAGCCCGATCCACCTGATCTGGCTGGCGGCGCGGCGCGACCGCACCACCTTCACGGCCGGCGCGGGCATCGACTACGACACCTTCGTCCGCGCGGAGCTGGGCGACGCGACGGTGGACGGCTTCGCGGCGACGCTGGCGGCCCGCGGCCTCGACCTGGCGGACTACCTCCTCATCCCCGCCCACCCGTGGCAGTGGTGGAACAAGCTGTCCGTCACCTTCGCGGCCGAGGTCGCGCAGCAGCGCCTGGTGTACCTGGGCGAAGGCGACGACACGTATCTGGCGCAGCAGTCGATCCGTACCTTCTTCAACACCTCGGACCCGGCCAGGCACTACGTCAAGACGGCCCTCTCGGTCCTCAACATGGGCTTCATGCGGGGTCTGTCGGCCGCGTACATGGAGGCCACCCCGGCCATCAACGACTGGCTGCACACCCTCATCGAGTCGGACGCGACCTTCCGGTCGGCCCGCTTCTCGATCATCCGCGAGCGGGCGGCCGTCGGCTACCGGCACCTGGAGTACGAGGCCGCGACCGACCGCTACTCGCCGTACCGCAAGATGCTGGCGGCGCTCTGGCGCGAGTCGCCGGTGCCGACGCTCGCCGAGGGCGAGCGGCTCGCGACGATGGCGTCCCTGGTCCACGTGGACCACACGGGCGCGTCGTTCGCGGGTGCGCTGATCAAGGAGTCGGGCCTGGAGGCCCGGGTCTGGCTCCGCCGGTACCTGGACGCCTACCTGCTGCCGGTCCTGCACAGCTTCTACGCGTACGACCTGGCGTTCATGCCGCACGGCGAGAACGTGATCCTGGTCCTCGACGAGCACGGCGCGGTGTCCCGGGCGATCTTCAAGGACATCGCCGAGGAGATCGTCGTCATGGACCCGGCGGCGGTCCTGCCGCCGGCGGTGGAGCGGGTCCGCGCGGAGATCCCCGAGGACATGAAGGTCCTCTCGGTCTTCACGGACGTCTTCGACTGCTTCTTCCGCTTCCTCTCGGCGACGCTCGCCACGGAGGGCGTCCTCGACGAGGACGGCTTCTGGCGGACGGTCGCGGAGTGTGTGCGCGGCTACGAGCGGTCGAAGCCGGAACTGGCGGACCGGTTCGCCCAGTACGACATGTTCGCGGAGACCTTCGCCCTGTCGGCCCTGAACCGCCTCCAGCTCCGCAACAACAAGCAGATGGTCGACCTCTCGGACCCGTCGGCGGCCCTCCAGCTCGTCGGCGACCTGGTCAACCCGATCGCCCGTTTCGCCTGACCTTCCCCGGACCGAGGGGAGCCCCGGCGGAGTACGGTCCCCGCCGGGGCTCCCGTCCGCTCCGGTCGCGCTCCGTACCGCGACCGGCCCGGCAGCCCCGGAGGAACCCCGCCTTCCCGGACGCCCGACGGCTACGGCTGGGTCACATCCCCGGCAGACCGGCCCGGAGGGCCCGCTCCGGCCCGCAGGATGAGGGCATGAGCCGTCACCCCGTCCGTACCGCCGTCCTCGGCGTCCTCCTGTCCGCAGGCCTCGTCACCTCGGTCGGCGGCTGCGCCGACCCGTCGGACGATCCGCGTGCGACCGCCTCCCGCGAGGGCATGCGGTACTGCCCGGCGCCCAACGAGCCGCCGCTCGCACCGCAGACGCCGTGCATCTCGCAGGATCCCGCCCAGAAGTACGCGGAGAACCACGGCTACCGGCGCCAGACGGCGATCACCGAGGAGCAGCGTGCCGGGGCGCGGGGCAGGGCGGAGGACCTCGCCGAGGCCCTGCGGGGCCTGACGGGCAGGCCGGTGGGCGCGTCCGAGGTGCGGGCGGCGGCGGCCGTCGCCCTCGGCCTGGAGCCGGGGGACATCGAGTACCGGGCGGGCGCCGACGGCAAGGGCAAGGGCCTGCAGAACATCGACGTCGGTGGCGGCGAGGGCAGGGTCTGCGTCAACGGCCGCATCGACGACCAGGGCCGGGTCACCGCCGAGGTCGCCGGCCGCACCTTGGACGGCACGTGCCTGCCCGGGCTCGGAGGCCACTGAGCCGTCCCGTACAACCATTCGGGCGGTCGGTGGTCTCACTCGGCGGAAAGGGAACACATGCGCGAGATGATGAAGCGGGGTCTGGCATCGCTGCTGGGCCTCGCGACCCTGGGAACCGTCGCCGTCGCCACGGCCGCGCCGGCCCAGGCGGCCGTGAGCGACTGCCCGGCGGGCTACTTCTGTGCCTGGACGCAGGAGAACGCGAAGGGGTCGATGCTCAAGACGAAGACGAACATGGCCACGATGGGCTCGTGGGGCACCCGGTTCGGCTCGTACATCAACCGGACGTCCGCGTACGCCTGCATGTACGAAGCGCCGAACTACAAGGCGTACGAGGGCTACTGGTCGGAGAACCCGTCGAGCAACGGCTCCTGGACCACCGGGCCGATGTTCGGCATGGCCTCGCTGAAGTTCGTCCGGGCGGAGCGCGAGTGCTCACAGCCGGCGTACCCCTCGTGGTACGCGGAGCAGTCCCCGACGGTGGCCGGCTTCGGTGACATGAACCGGGACCGCAGGGCCGACGTCCTCGTACGGGACCTGGTGGGGCGGCTCTGGTTCCTGCCCGGCGACGGCACGGGCCGGATGGTCGGCTCCGGCGGCTGGAACGGCATGAACGCCTTCGTGCGCCACGGCGACTTCACCGGAGACGCCCGCGAGGACCTCGTCGCCCGCGAGGGTGCGACCGGCAGGCTGTGGCTGTACCCCGGCACGGGGACGGGCACGCTCGGCGCCCGCAAGCTCATCGGCTCCGGCGGCTGGAACGGCATGAGCCGGATCACCGGCGTCGGCGACCTGTCCCGGGACGGCCGCGCCGACCTGGTGGCCGTCGAGCACTCCACGGGCAGGCTCTGGCTCTATCCGGGCACCGGCTCCGGCCGCATCGGGGCCCGCAAGCTGCTCGGCTCCGGCGGCTGGAACACCATGAACACCCTCGTCGGCGCCGGCGACACGAACGGCGACGGCCGCGTCGACCTGATCGCCCGGGAGAAGGCCACGGGCAGGCTCTGGTCCTACGCGGGCACCGCCTCCGGCGGCATCGGGGCGCGCAAGCTGATCGGCTCCGGCGGCTGGAACGCGATGGACACCTTCCTCGCGGTCGGTGACTCCACCGGCGACGGCCGGCCCGACCTGTCCACCGTCACCAACAGCGACTACGCCATCGACGGCTTCCGCGGGCACCCGGGATGGCTGGTCGGCTACCGCGGTCTCGGCACCGGCGCCTTCGCGGCCGGTGTGCGCGACGACGGCGAATGGTGGGGCCTCAACGGCGCCTTCTGACCTCCGGCGTCCCCCCGCACGGGCCGTGCCGACGCACGCCGGTGCGGGGGGCAGGAAGTCAGGGCCGGCCGGTCCGGTCCCGCCCCCCACCGTCCCCCTCCGGTCCCGCCGACCACCCGTTACTCCGCCGGCCAGGGGACCTCCGGGGAGCGGTAGTAGTCGATGCCCAGGGCGTCGAACCTCGGGGCCTGCTCCGCGAGGCGGACCTTGTAGGTGTCCCAGTCGTGGGTCGCCGCCGGGGACCAGCCCAGTTCCGCCAGGCCCGGCAGGCGCGGGAAGGCCATGACGTCCAGGTCGTCCGTGGTGGCCAGCGTCTCGGTCCACAGCGGGGCCTCGATGCCGCGGACGGAGTCCTCGGGGGCGCCCGCGAGATAGCCGGCCGGGTTCCAGTCGTAGGACCTGCGGACCTCCACATAGCCCGCCCAGGCGAGGCCGAGCTTGGTGTCCTTCGTGTACTTCATGTCGAGGTAGGTGCGGTCGGCCGGGGAGAGGATCAGCCCGGTGCCGTTCCTGGCGGCGGCCGCGACCCGCTCCTTCTCTTCCGTGGGCGTCCGGTCGAGGCCCCAGTACTGGACGAGGGCGCCGTCCGCCGGGGTCGTGCCGGTCAGCTGGTGCCAGCCGACGACCTTCTTGCCGTACTTCGCGACGACGGGCTGCACCTTGTCCATGAAGGTCACGTAGTCCGCGTGGCTGGTGGAGTGCGCCTCGTCGCCGCCGATGTGGAGGTACCGGCCGGGGGTGAGCGCGGCGATCTCGCGGATCACGTCGTCGACGAAGTCGTACGTGGCGGCCTTCGGCACGCACAGGGAGCTGAAGCCGACCTTGGTGCCGGTGTAGAGCGGCGGGGCGACGCCGTCGCAGTTGAGCTCGGCGTAGGAGGCGAGGGCGGCGTTGGTGTGGCCGGGCAGGTCGATCTCGGGGATCACCTCCTGGTAGCGGGAGGCGGCGTACCGGACGATCTCCTGGTACTGCGCCTTGGTGTAGAAGCCGCCGGGGCCGCCGCCGACCTCGGTGGAGCCGCCGTAGGTGGTGAGCCGGGGCCAGGAGTCGACGGCGATGCGCCAGCCCTGGTCGTCGGAGAGGTGCAGATGGAGGGTGTTGACCTTGTAGAGCGCGAGCTGGTCGATGTACCGCTTCACCTCGTCGACGGTGAAGAAGTGGCGGGAGACGTCGAGCATGGCGCCCCGGTAGGCGTACCGCGGGGTGTCGGTGATCGTGCCGCCGGCGATCTTCCAGGGGCCGGTCTGGACGCTCTTGCGCTCGACGGCGGAGGGCAGCTGCTGGCGCAGGGTCTGGACGCCGCGGAAGAGCCCGGCGGGTTCCCGCGCGGTGAGGACGACGCCGTCCGGGCCCGAGCTGAGCCGGTAGCCCTCGTCGCCGAGCGCGGTGTCGCCGGGGCTGAGCCGGAGCCGGATGCCGCCGGCGGCGGCCACGTCGTCGACGACGGGCAGCGGGAAGCCGGTGGCGGGGCGGAGCAGTCCGGCGAGGTAGCGGCCGAGCTCCCGGGTCGTGCCGTCCACGCCGATGCGGGTGGTCCGGGTGAGGGCGTAGGGCTCGCCCTCGGGGGTGACGGAGGCGGGTACGGGCACGATGCGGCCGAGCGGGCGCACCTCGGGCTCGGCGGCGGCCGCGGCGTTCTTGCCGTCCGCCGTGCTGTCGGCGGCGGCCTCGCCGCAGCCGACTCCGGCGGCGGCGACCAGGAGCAGGGATCCGATCAGGCGCGGAATCCTTCGGCGCTGTGTCACAGGCTGGTCCCCTTCAGGCTTTGGATCAGGCGTTGGACGCGTCTGTCGAGTTCTATATCCGAACCGTCACCATGCGTACCGCCGAGGTTCCCACCCGTCAAGGTATGGACCAATCACCCCGGATTTCGAAGTGATCATGGCCATCCTGCCCGATATCGGGCAGGATTCTTGCGAACAGGGAGGGCTGACCCCCAATATTCATGGGTGCTCGAACGCCGCCCGTCGCACGACGACCTCATCGACCACCTGGTCCGCAGCACCGCGCTCCAGCGCGGTGAGGCCGCCCGGGTGGTACTCGACGTGCTGGCGTACTTCGACGAGACGACCGAGGAGTTCGTCCGTCGCCGCCACCGCGAACTGCAGTCCGGCGGGGCCGTGAACACCGAGATCTTCGAACGGATCTCGGTGGAACTGCCCCATCGGGCCGTGGCGCCGCCGGAGCTCTCGCTCCGGCAACTGCGCCGCATCGTCTACGGCTGAGGCGCGAACGAGCACGGCGAGCACGCTCACCAACCTGGAGGGGTTTCACCTTTATGTGCGGAATTGTCGGTTACATCGGAAAGCGCGACGTCGCCCCGCTGCTCCTCGAGGGCCTGGCGCGTCTGGAGTACCGGGGCTACGACTCGGCCGGCATGGTCATCACCAGCCCGAAGGCCGCCGGCCTGAAGATGGTGAAGGCCAAGGGTCGCGTCCGTGACCTGGAGGCCCGTGTCCCCAAGCGCTTCACCGGCACCACCGGCATCGCCCACACCCGCTGGGCCACCCACGGTGCGCCGAGCGACCTCAACTCGCACCCGCACCTGGACCCCGAGAACAAGGTCGCGGTCGTCCACAACGGCATCGTCGACAACGCCCAGGAGCTCCGCGCCAAGCTGGAGGCCGACGGCGTCGTCTTCGCCTCCGAGACGGACACCGAGGTCATCACCCACCTCATCGCCCGCTCCCAGGCCACCACCCTCGAGGAGAAGGTCCGCGAGGCGCTCAAGGTCATCGAGGGCACCTACGGCATCGCCGTGATGCACGCGGACTTCAACGACCGCATCGTCGTTGCCCGCAACGGCTCGCCGGTCATCCTCGGCATCGGCGAGAAGGAGATGCTCGTCGCCTCCGACGTCTCCGCCCTGATCGCCCACACCCGCCAGGTCGTCACCCTCGACGACGGCGAGATGGCCACCCTGAAGGCCGACGACTTCCGTACGTACACGACCTCGGGCGCGTCCACCACCGCCACCCCTGAGACCGTGGAGTGGGAGGCCGCCTCCTACGACATGGGCGGTCACGACACGTTCATGCACAAGGAGATCTCCGAGCAGCCCGACGCGGTCGACCGCGTGCTGCGCGGCCGGATCGACGACCGCTTCTCCACCGTGCACCTGGGCGGCCTGAACCTGGACCCGCGCGAGGCCCGCACCATCCGCCGGATCAAGATCCTCGGCTGCGGCACCTCGTACCACGCCGGCCTCATCGGCGCCGGGCTCATCGAGTCCATGGCCCGCATCCCCGCCGACGCCGAGCCGGCCTCGGAGTTCCGCTACCGCAACCCGGTCGTGGACCCCGACACCCTCTACATCGCCGTCTCCCAGTCCGGTGAGACCTACGACGTGCTCGCCGCCGTCCAGGAGCTCAAGCGCAAGGGCGCCCGCGTCCTCGGCGTGGTCAACGTGGTCGGCTCCGCCATCGCCCGCGAGGCCGACGGCGGCGTGTACGTCCACGCCGGCCCCGAGGTCTGCGTCGTCTCCACCAAGTGCTTCACCAACACGGTCACCGCCTTCGCGCTGCTCGCCCTGCACCTGGGCCGCATCCGCGACCTGTCCGTCACCGACGGCAAGCGCATCATCGAGGGCCTGCGCAAGCTGCCCGCGCAGATCCAGGAGATCCTCGAGACCGAGGACGAGATCAAGAAGATCGCCGCGGAGTACGCCGGCGCCCAGTCGATGATGTTCATCGGCCGCGTCCGGGGCTACCCCGTCGCCCTCGAGGCCTCCCTGAAGCTCAAGGAGATCTCCTACATCCACGCCGAGGCCTACCCCGCCTCCGAGCTGAAGCACGGCCCGCTCGCCCTCATCGAGCCGGCCCTGCCGACGGTCGCGATCGTCCCCGACGACGACCTGCTGGAGAAGAACCGCGCCGCCCTGGAGGAGATCAAGGCCCGCAGCGGCCGCATCCTCGCGGTCGCGCACCAGCCGCAGGCGAAGGCCGACCACACCATCGTCGTGCCGAAGAACGAGGACGAGCTGGACCCGATCCTGATGGGCATCCCGCTCCAGCTCCTCGCCTACCACACGGCGCTCGCCATGGGCCGCGACATCGACAAGCCGCGCAACCTGGCCAAGTCCGTCACGGTCGAGTAGCAGCGGCCTCGGGGCCTGTCCCCCCGAGCCGCGCCGCCGGGCCTGTCCCCCGGAGGTTCGACCGGACACGAACAGTCCCCGTGCATCCCAGGTGCACGGGGACTGCTTCATTCCCGGGCGCCCGCGGTCAGCCCGTACGAGCGACCCGATCGGTCAACTCGCCGCCGCCGCGCTGCGGTTCGCCCTGCCGAGCGCGGTCGGCCAGCCGGCCACCGCGGCCGTGGCGCCGTACCACGCCACCAGGCCCGCGACGGCCGCCGCCCAGCCTCCCGCCTTCGCGAGCCCGCCGTTGTCGGCGAGCGCCCCGATGCCGAGCAGCAGGAGCGCGACGAACAACAGCCCGTACACGCCCTGCCCGAACAGTCCGCTGCCCGAGGCGGCCAGCGTCAGAGTGAGCGCCAGGAGCGCCCACAGGAGCAGGAAGACGCCCACGGCGTCGGCGGACACCCCGCCGCCCGCCGCGGTGCCCCAGGTGAACCAGAAGGCGCCGAGCGCCGCGAACGCCGTGCCCTCACCCTTGTCGCCCGCACGGAGGGCGAGCAGTCCGACGAGGAAGAGCGTGACCCCGCCGACCCAGGTGGCGAGGCCCGCGGCATCCGCTGCCGCGACGTTGTCGATGACACCCGTGCCGCCCAGGCCGAAGGCCAGCAGGGTCAGTCCGAGTGCGAGGTGGCCGAGAGTGGAAGTGGTGTTTCCCGCGGCGACTTCGTTGTTCACGGCGGGCTCCCTTCAAGTGCGCAGGTGTACTGCGTGAGCTGCTGTGTTCCGGTGACGCTTATGTACCCTTCACAAGCACACAATTCACCTGAGGAAGGCCGAAATTATGGCGGGATGACGTCAGTTGAGAAGGAGACCTGACGGGCCGTACGGGGCGGCAGAGGGTCTCGCACCCGACGGAAGGGGTTCTCGTGCGCGACGGAAGGGGTTCTCGTGCGCGAGGACGGCGGAGCTCCCGTACGCGAGGGAGGGCGCCCGGGCGCCCTACGGGATGACGATCACGGGCCGCTGGGCGCGGCGCGCGAGGCGGCCGGCCACCGAGCCGAAGATCCGGCCGACGATCCCGTGCGTGGAGCCGACCACGATCGCGTCGGCCGAGTACTCCCGGCCGACCTCCTCCAGCTCGTGGCAGATGTCGCCACCGCGCTCGACGAGGATCCAGGGCACCTCGGAGAGGTGCTCGGCACAGGCCAGCTCCAGGCCGAGGACCTCGGTCCGGTGATCGGGCACGTCGACGAAGACGGGGGGCTCGCACCCGGCCCACACCGTGGTGGGCAGCCTGTTGGCCACGTGCACGATGATCAGGCCCGAGCCGGAGCGCCTGGCCATGCCGATGGCGTACGCGAGGGCTCGCTCACTGGACATGGAGCCGTCGAAGCCGACGACGACCCCGTGCCGGAAGGCCGGGTCGCAGGCGTGACGTGGCTGTTCGACCGCGAGGGGGTCGACCGTGGAATCGGCGACGCGCTTGCGGTCCGCGGGTTCGGAGAATTCGTGACCGGCCATCGGTGTCTCGGCGAAGAGGGTCCTCGTGGGAAGGGACGGGGAACGGAGGGGACGGAACAACGGGTGGCGGCGGAGCCTGTGTCCGGGAATCATCTTCCCAAGCCCATACCCCCAAGGGTACGGCGACACTCCTCTCCTGCCCAGAGCCCGCCGTGCCACTGCCCGGCGTGCGCCCCGCTCGCGCGCGGCGTTCCAGGGAGCATGCCCGAGCGGCTCGGGATCTGGCAATGCCGGTTGTGCCCTACAGGTGTCCGTACAGGGGCCAAACGGACGTCGCCGAGAGTGACCGTAACGTTCCGCTTCTCGTTGCCACAGGTCCAGCCCACCGTCGCAGGGAGACCGCCCGTGCCCGCACCATCGACAGCCGCCGGCCAGACCTCCACCTCCCCCGCCGCCCGCGCCGCCGCGCTCACCGGGCCCCGCGGCCGCCGCCGGGCGCCCGTGCTCGGCCCGGCCGGCGCCGCCGACCCGGATCCGGGCAGCGGGCCGGGAGCGGCGGGGGCGGTCCCGCGCGCGGGGGCGGGCGGGGGGACGGGTACGGGGACGGGCGGCGGGACGGGCGGCGGGACGGGCGCGGCCGGCGGCGCCGCGGACCAGCAGGCCGGTGACGTCGTCCGCTGGGCGGTCTTCTGCTGCGTCCTGGTCCCGGTGGTCCTGCTCGTCTACGGCAGCTCGCTCGGCGGCGCCGCCGGGACCGCGCTCGGCCTCGTCTCGGTGACGGCGGCCTGCCGGGTGCTGCTGCGGCGCTCGGAGCAGGGGATGCGGAGCGAGTGTGCCCGCGGCAGGCGGCGCGGCTCTGGCACCCCCTAGGTTTCCGGGGGTGCAAACCGGCACCAATCAGGGCGCCTGTAAGGCCCGCCCCCCGTGGAGTTGACAGGTTCGTACACGCGAACCCATATGTTTTCAGCCAACTTCCATCCGTCGGCGAGTCCTTGGCGGAACGGTTGCCCAACCCGGGTGCCGGCACCCGAAAATGCCCCGCCCCAAGGGCTCGCACCCCCCGCGTACGGGGGCGTTCGCCACCCCGGCCCCTCCCCGGAGGCCCTCCCGACGGAAGACTTCACGATCGATCGCTTCGCGCCAAGTGGCCTTGTCGACAATCCACCGGATGAAGAACTTGTCACGCCGGCTCCATGGAACGCAGTAGATTCGATCATGGGTACCGAAGACTGGGGTCTCGTGCAAAACCGAGGGGAAACGTGCAGGAGCGACACGACCAGGGAGACGCGAACACCGAGGGGGGCTTAGCGTCATGAGCCAGGACTCCACCGCACCGGAGGCCGCACGGAAGCTGACCGGGCGGCGCCGTCGCGAAGTCGTCGCGGTGCTGCTGTTCAGCGGCGGCCCCATCTTCGAGAGCTCCATCCCGCTCTCCGTGTTCGGCATCGACCGGCAGGACGCCGGTGTGCCCCGCTACCGACTGCTCGTCTGTGCGGGCGAGGACGGACCGCTGCGGACCACCGGTGGACTCGAACTGACCGCGCCGTACGGCCTGGAGGCGATCAGCCGGGCGGGCACCGTCGTCGTCCCGGCCTGGCGGTCGATCACCTCGCCGCCACCGCCGGAGGCGCTCGAAGCGCTGCGCCGCGCCCACGAGGAGGGCGCGCGGATCGTCGGTCTGTGCACCGGGGCGTTCGTACTCGCCGCGGCCGGCCTGCTCGACGGCCGCCCGGCGACGACGCACTGGATGTACGCGCCGACGCTCGCCAAGCGCTATCCGTCGGTCCATGTGGACCCCCGGGAGCTCTTCGTCGACGACGGGGACGTGCTGACCTCCGCGGGCACGGCGGCCGGAATCGATCTGTGTCTGCACATCGTGCGGACCGACCACGGCACGGAGGCCGCAGGCGCCCTGGCGCGCCGGCTGGTCGTCCCGCCGCGGCGCAGTGGCGGTCAGGAGCGCTACCTCGACAGGTCTTTACCTGAGGAGATCGGCGCCGACCCGCTGGCCGAGGTCGTCGCCTGGGCACTGGAGCACCTCCACGAGCAGTTCGACGTGGAGACCCTGGCTGCCCGCGCGTACATGTCACGGCGGACCTTCGACCGCCGGTTCCGCTCGCTGACCGGTTCGGCCCCCCTCCAGTGGCTGATCACCCAGCGGGTGCTGCAGGCGCAGCGGCTGCTCGAGACGTCCGACTACTCGGTCGACGAGGTCGCGGGCCGATGCGGCTTCCGCTCGCCGGTGGCGCTGCGCGGTCACTTCCGGCGGCAGCTCGGCTCCTCCCCGGCGGCCTACCGGGCGGCGTACCGGGCGCGGCGTCCGCAGGGCGACACCGCCACGGCGGTGCTCGACCCGGTCGTGCCCGCCCAGGTCGTGGCCGGAATGCGGCGCCCGGGGTCCCCGCTGGACCAGGGGAAGCCGCAGTCCGACGTCTACGCTCCGGGGCGCCCTTCGCTCCCGGGCCAGCGCAGCGCGCCGTAGCGAGAAAGACCGCCGCCGCCACAAGCGGCGCGACGCAGGAACGGCGGGCCCTCGGGGACATCTCCCCCGGGGGCCCGTCGGCGTTGTCCGGGGGCCGCTCGGGGGGCTCCGTGCGGCGCGACGCGGGGCCGAGGGTGCCCTCGACCCGCTCCGACATGGGAAAGAGCCCCTAAGGTGGACGCATGAACGATCGCATGGTGTGGATCGACTGCGAGATGACCGGGCTCTCGCTGACGGACGACGCACTCATCGAGGTGGCCGCACTGGTCACCGACTCGGAACTGAACGTGCTCGGCGACGGGGTGGACATCGTGATCCGCCCGCCGGACAGGGCCCTGGAGACCATGCCCGAGATCGTGCGCCAGATGCACACGTCCTCGGGGCTGCTCGACGCGCTCGCCGGCGGCACCACGCTCGCCGACGCGGAGGCCCAGGTCCTCGCGTACATCCGCGAGCACGTCAAGGAACCCGGCAAGGCTCCCCTGTGCGGGAACTCGGTCTCCACGGACCGCGGCTTCCTCGCCCGGGACATGCCCGCCCTGGAGAGCCACCTGCACTACCGGATCGTCGATGTCTCCTCGGTCAAGGAGCTGGCCCGCCGCTGGTACCCGAGGGCGTACTTCAACAGTCCGGAGAAGAACGGCAACCACCGGGCGCTCGCCGACATCCGCGAGTCCATCGCGGAGCTGCGCTACTACCGCGAGGCGGTCTTCGTCCCGCAGCCCGGCCCCGACTCCGAGACCGCGAAGCAGATCGCGGCACGGCACGTCGTACCGGCCGAATAATCCCCTCCACGGAGGGCCGCTCGCGCCCGCACATCAATGCGGGCGCGAGCACCCTCCAGGACCCTGTAGACTTCTTCTCGGCCGGTCGGGGAAACCCTCGGGAAAACCGCCGGTCATGGTGGGTATAGCTCAGACGGTAGAGCACCTGGTTGTGGTCCAGGATGTCGCGGGTTCGAGTCCCGTTACTCACCCTTCTGATTCAGGCCCCGGTTCGATACGAACCGGGGCCTGAGTCGTTCTCCGGCTACGTTCCCGGCGCGCACCTGAGGTCCGTCGGGGGCGGGTTGGTCCCGGACCAGGTGCCGTTGAAGCCGAACGCGGTCGAGCCGGCCGGGGGAAGCGTCGCGTTGTACGCGAGGTGGGTGGCCGTCACCTCCGCCGCGGTCTGGGTCACCGCCGCGTTCCACGCCTGGGTGACGCGCCGGCCGGCGGGCTGGGTCCAGCGGACGGTCCAGCCGTCCAGCGGGGCCGTACCCGTGTTCCGGAGGGTGACCTGGGCCGTGAAACCGCCCGTCCACTGACTGGTGACGGTGTATGTGACGGAGCACACACCCGGGGTCGGCGGGGTCACCGGGGAGAGGGTCTCGGCGATCCCGGCGTACGCGGGCTTGGGCCGGAGGTTCTCGTCGTACGGCGTCGCCGCGCCCTGGCCCGGGAAGAAGTCCGGGATCCAGGAGTCGGAGTCGGTGAAGCCCCAGACGGTGACGCCCGCGCAGCGGGTGACGGCGAGGCAGGCGCGCAGGACGGAGGCGTAGTCCGCCTTCTGCTGGGCGAGCTGCCCGGCCGTGGCCGGCAGGGTCATCCTGATGTCGAGTTCGGTGATCGCCACGTCCACGCCGAGTTCGGCGAAGCGGCGCAGGTTGGCCTCCAGGGAGGCGGGGACCCGACCGAGCACGAGATGGGCCTGGAAGCCGACCCCGTCGACCGGGACGCCCTGGGCGAGGAGCCGCTTCACCAGGGCGTACATGCCGTCGCTCTTCGCGCCGACCGCGTCGGTCGAGTAGTCGTTGAGGTAGAGCCTCGCGGCCGGGTCGGCGGCGCGGGCCGCGCGGAAGGCGTCCGCGATGTACGACTCGCCGAGGGCCGCTCCCCAGAGCGAAGGACGCAGGGTGCCGTCCTCGGCCAGTGGTTCGTTGACGACGTCCCAGTGGTCGATCCGGCCCTTGTAGCGGCCGGCCTCCGCGGTGACGTGCTCGGTCATGAGGGTGCGCAGCTGCTCCGCGGTCCAGCCGCCGCCGGTGAGCCAGCCAGGGAGCTGGCTGTGCCAGACGAGGGTGTGGCCGCGGACCCGCTGGCCGTGGGCCTCGGCGAAGGCGACGACCCGGTCCGCGCCGGTCCAGTCGTGGGTGCCCCGGCCTGGCTCGACGGAGTCCCACTTCATCTCGTTGCCGGGGGTGAGGGAGCCGAACTGGGCCCCGGCCACGTCCGCGTACCCGCCGGTGAGCCTCCCCGCGGTGACGGCGCTGCCGAGGTAGACACCACGGGCCTCGGCGAGGTCCCGCAGCGGGGTGTCGGCGGCGGAGGCGGGGCCGGCGGGGGTGAGGACGGCGGCGAGGAGGGCCGTGCCGGCGATCAGACGACGGAGCATGTCGCCCCTCCGAGGGTGAAGGCGGCCGGCACGGGGTTGGTGCCGGTCCAGGTGCCGGTGAAGCCGAAGGAGGCGGAGGCGCCGGGGGCGACGGCGGCGTTCCAGCCGGCGTTCCGGGCGGTGACGGCGGTGCCGGTCTGGACCGGGATCGCGTTCCACATCTGGCCGACGCGCTGGCCGGCCGGGTGGTCCCAGCCCAGCGTCCAGCCGGTCCACGCGGTGGTGGAGGTGTTGGTGAGGGTGACATCGGCCTGGAAGCCGCCCTGCCACTGGTTGGTCACCCGGTACGCGACCTTGCAGGCGCCTCCGGCCGGGGGCGTGCCCGGGCCGGTGCCGTCGCCGCCGCCGGTCTCGCTCGTGTCGCCGTAGATGATGCCGCGGCCGTTGGTGGAGACGTACACCCGGCCGTAGACGCGCGGGTCGCCGGTGATCGCGCCGCCCGTCCAGCCCCACTGGTGGGCGTCGTCGTTGACGCGGACCCAGCTGGTGCCCGCGTCGGTGGAGCGGAAGATGCCGCGGACCCCGCCGATCTTCGCGCTGCTGAACAGGGTGGGGTACGTGGCTCCCGGAGCGGCCTTGCCGAAGCCGACGGTGTCGGCCTGCTCGACGCCGGGGATCCGGGTGAAGGTGGCGCCGCCGTCGGTGGAGTGCCAGAGGCCGTAGGCGGCGTCGGGGGCGCCGCCGGAGAGCCAGATGTCGCCCTTCCTGCCGGGGACGGCCTTGAAGCGGACGTCGCCCTCGGCGGGGAGGCCGGTGGCGCGGGCGGTGAAGCTCGCGCCGCCGTCCGTGCTGGCGTAGAAGGTGCCGGACGCGAAGCCGTAGAAGGTGAGCGGGTCGACGCGGTCGGACTCGACGGCCGCGCCGGCGGGGATGCCGGTCGAGGCGGTCCACGCCCCGCCGGTGCCGGTGTGGACGCCGGTGCCGGCCGGGCTCCAGACGAAGCGGGTGCCGTCGGCGCCCGCCGCGACCGTGCCTCCGCCGGTGACGCCCGGGGGCTCCTGTCCGGCCCGCCAGCCGGCGCCGTTGTCGGTGGAGAAGGCGACCCGCGGGCCCCCGTCGAGGTGGCCGGCGCGGACGACGGTGTCGGGCTCGGTCTCGGCGAAGTCGACGCTGGTGGTGGAGGTGAAGTGGGGGCCGGTGAACATCATCGACGGGACCTTGGTGAGGTCCGTGTGCCGGAAGCCGCCGATGTCGCCGAGCGCGCTGATCAGCGGGGCGCCGGAGGGCGGCGAGGCCAGGTCGAGGACGGCGGTCTCCTCCAGGCCCCGGACCATGGGCCGGATCGTGAAGGGCGTGCCGGTGTCCCACTTTCCGAGGTCCTCGGTGCCGTACACGGTGGCGCCGGTGCCGTACATCATGCGGTCGGAGTCGAAGGGGTCGATCTCCAGGGCCTCGGTCATCCAGCCGAGCTTGGGGGTCCGCTCGGGCGGGGCGGGGTTCGCGCCCCAGGTCAGCCAGGGCACGGAGGAGACGTCCATCGTGTAGCGGTCGGACCGGTTCGGGTACGAGGTGTAGTCCCAGGCCCTGGTCCAGCTGCCGCCGCTGTCGGTGGAGCGGAAGATCTGGGTGTCGGGGTACCAGGAGCTGTAGCCGGAGACCATGACGGTGCCGGGCCGTCGGCGGTCGACGGTGAGGCCGCTGAAGCCGTAGTAGGTGTCGGCCTCGGCGACGGGGCTGATGTCCGTCCAGGTGCCGGTGGCCGTGGCGTACCGCCAGACCTGGCCCTTGGCACCGTCGTACGGGCCGGCGGTGTCGCTGTACGCGAGGTAGAGGTAGCCGTTCTCGGCGTCGAGGACGCCCTTGTGGGCGAGGTATCCGGTGGGCTGGCCGGGGAGCCGGGTCCAGGTGGCTCCGGCGTCGGTGGAGCGGTAGACGGCGTTCTGTCTGTCGCCGACGCCGACGTAGATCGTGCGGGTCGCGGTGCCCGCCGTACCGGTGGACTCGTCGAAGGTGACCCAGACGATGCCCTGGCGGTCGGAGTTGTAGCCGCTGGTGTCGGCCGGGTCCTGCTGGTGGTTGCCGGGGTTGGTGAAGGAGGTGACCCTCGACCAGGTGGCGCCGGAGTCGGTGGAGCGCCAGAGGCCGTTGCCGCTGGGGGTGCCGAGGTAGAGGATCCGGTTGTCGTGCGGGTCGACGGCGAGGCGCTCGCCCATGCCGCGGCCGGGCATGTTGCCGCCGAGCTTGAAGGGGAGGTCGGCGCGCTGCCAGGTGGCACCCCGGTCGGCGGAGCGCAGGACGGCGCCGTTGCCGGGGTCCCAGTCGTTCGTGTACGTGCCGACGGCGGCGTACACCCGGTCGGGATCGACGCTGTCGGAGGCGAGCCCGACGACTCCGGTGTGACCCCAGTGGTCCCAGTCGACGGAGTCGAGGAGCGGGGTCCAGGAGGAGTCGGCCTGGTTCCAGCGGTAGGCGCCGCCGATGTCGGTGCGGGCGTAGACGAGGTTCCTCTCGGTCCGGTTGAAGACGATGCCGGGGACGAAGCCTCCGCCGTCGACCCGGACGTTCTTCCAGGTGTACGAGGAGGCGGCCGCGGCGGCTTCCACGGGGGCGGGGGCTTCCGGTGGGGCGGCCGTGGCCGGTGCCGCTCCGGTGAGGGGGCCCGCCAGGAGACCGGCGGTGAGGGCGAGCCCCGCGAGCAGGGGGCGTGTGCTGCTGCGCATGGATATCCCGTCGAAGGGTGTATGGGAGCGCTCCCACTATTGAGGTGGTGTCAGAGCACGGTCAAGGTGCGGGGATCGTCGAAGACGTTCGACGGGACCGGTGCCGAACGCCCCTCGCCCGCCGCCGGTCCGGGCGGACCCCGACCGGCGGCGGACAGGGGTGCGCGCCCCGGCCGGGAGGTGGGGTGTCTCCGGCCGGGGCGCGCGGTGTGGGGGGCGCTGTGGCTCCTGGGGGACCTGACGGTCCGGGGCTACTTGTAGGCGGCGAAGGCCTTCGTGAAGGCCAGCGGCTGCTGGAGGATCGAGGAGCAGGTGGCGTCGGCGCGGTTCACGGCGCCGTCCGGGCACTGCTTGTCCCGGGTCGAGGACCACATCGAGAGCCAGCCGAGGCCCTTGGACCTCGCGAAGTCGACGAGCTGGGTGGCGTCGTCGACCTTGAAGACCTCGCTCACGACGTCGTTGACGCCGATCATCGGGGTGACGGCGACGGCCTTCCAGGCGGCCGCGTCGGAGAGCCCGAGGACACCCTTGATCTGCGCCTGGGTCGCGGTCGCGGCCTGGATGGCGTACGCACCCATGTCGGCGCTGTAGGCCGGGCCGTAGTCCATCGCCATGATGTTGACGGCGTCGACGCGGACCCCGTTGCGCCTGGCGTCGGCGAGCAGGTCGATGCCGGGCTGGGTCAGGCCCTCGGGCATGACCGGCAGGGTGAAGGAGACGTTCAGACCGGGGTGGGACTTCTGGAGCTGGGCGATCGCCTGCGAGCGGCGGGTGTTGGCGGCGGTGTCCGGCAGGGCCCCGCCCTCGACGTCGAAGTCGACCTTGGTCAGCCTGTACTGGTCGATGACCTTGCCGTACGCGGCGGCCAGCGCCGAGGACGAGGAGCAGTTCAGGGCCAGTTCGTGCCCGGCGGCGCCGCCGAAGGAGACCCGGACGTCGCCGCCCTTGGCGCGCAGGGCGCCGATCTGGGAGGCGACCTTGTCGTTCGCCAGGTCGGTGACCCCGCCCCACAGCGGGGCGCAGGAGCCGCCGGAGGTGATGAAGGCGAGGTTGAACTCCTTCACGCCGGTGGCGTCGGCGGTCGCGAGGAGGCCGTACGCCGGGTAGAGCGACGTGTCGACGTAGGGGGCGTACCTGGCGGCGGTGACGGGCCCGCCGGTCGCGGTCGCCGTGGGCGTCGGGGTGGGGGTGGCCGTGGGCCGGGGAGGCGCGGTGGTGGTGGCGGTCGCGGTCGGCCGGGGGCCCGTGGTGGCCGTGGCGGTCGGGGTCGGCTCCGGGGTCGCCGTGGGGGTGGGGGCGGTCGTGGTGGGGCGGCCGCTGGGGGTGGGGGCGGTGCCTCCGGCGGAGCAGGCCGCCTTGTTGATACGGCAGTTGCCGGGGTCGCCGGCCTGTCCGGCGGCGGAGGTGACGAAGCCGACGGTGACGGACCGGCCGGGCGCGAGCTGCCTGTTCCAGTCGGCGGGCCTCACGGTGACATGGCTGCCGGAGACGGTGTGCTCGCCGTTCCAGAGGGAGCTGATGGTCGTGCCGGCCGGCAGGTCGAACTCCAGGGTCCAGTCGGACTGGGCGGCGGAGGTCTCGTTGGTGACGACGTACTGGCCGGTGTAGCCACCGGTCCAGGAGCTGGTCCTGGTGTAGGCGGCGCCGACCGAGGCTGCCTGGGCCGTACCGGTGAGCGCGAACGCGGCACCGCCGACGACCGCGGCGGCGACGACCGCGCCGACGACCTTGGTCCTGGTGCTCGCCCTGCGCCGGTGCGAACTCGTGCCCATCGCGTGCCTGCCTCTGCGTGCCGGGGGTGGGGAAGGGGTGCGGCAGCAAGCTAGCGACTGGGAAACGGACAAACAGGCGTCCGGGGACACGGGTGGGGATCCTTAGGCTCCGCTTAAGGAAGGCATCGGAACCACGAAAGGTTGGGGCGCGGCCGGTGCCGGTCAGCCCTCGGCGGCCCTGCGGGTGCCGGTTCCCCCGCGTCGGCGGCGGGCCGGGCGGTGACCGCGGCGGCCGGACGTGCCGCCCGTGCGGCGTCCGTCGAGGCCGATCCAGACGCGGACCTCGGTGCCGCCGAGCACCGAGTGACCGATGCGGACGTCGCCGCCGGTGGTCTCCGCCATCCGCCGCACGATGTCCAGGCCGAGGCCCGTGGAGCCGTCCCGGGAACCGCTGTTGCCCCGGGCGAGCGCGGCGGCCGGGTCGGCGATGCCGGGGCCCGCGTCGGAGACGAGGACGATGACCGCGTCCTCGCCGTTGTGGACGTCGATCGAGAAGGCCGTGGCCTCGGGGGTGTGCCGGAAGACGTTGCCGAGCAGGGCGTCGAGCGCGGCGACGAGTTCGGGGCGGGCGACCGGGATGCGGACCGGGCGGTCGACACCCGCGACGCGGACCCGGCGTCCCTCGTCCTCGGCGAGCGCCGACCAGAACTCCATGCGCTCGCGCACCACTTCGGCGGCGTCGCAGCCCGCGCCCGGTCCGGTCGCCTGGGTCTGCGGCTTCGCGTCCCGGGCGGTCCGGATGATGATGTCGACCTCGCGTTCCAGCTGTTCGACGGCGGCGCGGGTCTGCTCGGCGGCCGGTCCCGAGCCCAGCGAGGCCGCGTTGAGCCGGAGCACGGTGAGCGGGGTGCGGAGCCGGTGGGAGAGGTCGGCGGCCAGCTCCCGCTCGTTGGCGAGGAGCTGGACGACCTGGTCGGCCATCGAGTTGAACGCGACGGCGGCCGACTTGAGTTCGGGCGGCCCCTCCTCGGGGACGCGTGCGCCGAGCCTGCCCTCGCCCAGGTCGTGGGCGGCGCCCGCGAGCCGTTGCGCGGGCTGGACCATCCGGACGCCGAGCCGGTCGGCGACGGCGACGGAGCCGACGATCAGGGCGATGCCGACTCCGGCGAGGACCAGCCAGGCGGTGGCGACACCGTTGGACACCTCGCCCTCGGCGACGAAGAGTTCGACGACGGCGACCTTGCCGCTGCTGAGCGCGGTGGGCTGGAGCAGCGCGAAGCCGCCCGGTACCTCGGCGATGGACGCCCGGCCGAGCCGGCGGGTGGCGGCCAGCTCCTCCTCGCGGGCCCGCCGGGTGCCGATCTCCAGGCCCGGGTCGCCGGGTTCGGCGGCGGGCACGTGGACGGCGAGCCGTCCGGCGGCCCCGTCCTCGGTGGTGGCGACGGCCTTGTCGAGCTCGTCGCGGTCGGTGGTGATGGCGAGTACGGGGGCGAGGCCGGCGGCCCGCCGTTCGGCGTTGGAGAACGCCCGGTCGCGGGCCATCTCCTTGACGACGAGCCCGAGGGGGACGGCGAAGGCGACGACGACCATGGCGGTGACGGCGAGCGACACCTTGACGAGCGCCCATCTCACGGCTGCGGCTCCCGGGGCGGCTCCAGCTTCACGCCGACCCCGCGCAGGGTGTGCAGATAGCGGGGCCGTGCGGCCGTTTCGCCCAGTTTCCGCCGCAGCCACGACAGATGGACGTCGATGGTCTGGTCGTCCCCGTACGACTGCTGCCACACCTCGGCGAGCAGCTCCTTGCGGGGGACGACGACCCCGGGCCGTCCGGCGAGGAAGGCGAGCAGATCGAACTCGCGCCGGGTCAGGTCCAGGGGCGCCCCGTCGAGTTCGGCCTGCCGGCGCAACGGGTCGACGGTGAGCCCGCCGACCTGGATCACCCGCGGCGGCGGTGCCTCGCCCGCGGCGGACCGGGCCCGGCGCAGGACGGCGGCCATCCGGGCCGAGAGGTGGTCGACCGAGAACGGCTTCACGAGGTAGTCGTCGGCGCCGGCGTGCAGCAGCCGTACGATCTCCGCCTCGTCGTCGCGGGCGGTCGCGATGATCACCGGTACGTCCGTGATCCCGCGCAGCATCTTGAGGGCCTCCGACCCGTCCAGATCGGGCAGTCCGAGGTCGAGGATGACCACGTCGAACCGGAAATGGGCGACCTCGCGCAGCGCCTCCAGGGCCGTACCGACGCTCCGTACCGTGTGGGAGGCCTCGGAGAGCCGGCGGATGAGGGCGGAGCGCACGAACTGGTCGTCCTCGACCACGAGCACACTTGCCATGGGCCGCACCGTACGCCATTCGGGGGAATGTGAGGCAAGGAGCACCCTGCGGTGAGGGCGGGGACGGTGTGGTGCAGTATGGCCCGGATGCGAAGAGGACTCGTTCACGCCCTGGCCTGGTCGCTCGCCACCGGCGCGGCGGTCACGCTCTCCTGGTGGGGAGTGCACACGGTCATGTCCGGGACGGTGTACGACCCGCCGCGCGCGCTGCCCCTCCCGGCCGGCGGCGCCGGTGTGCCGGAGTCGCCGGGGACGGGCGGCAGCGATCCGCTCTCCTCCTCGACCCGTCGGCCCGAGTCCGTCGAGCCCACCGCGGCCGTCACGCGGAAGCCGACGCCGAGCGGCGACCGTTCGACCCCGGCCACCCCGTCCGCGGCCCCCTCGCGGACGGCGCGGCCGACGACCCAGGCGCCCCCCGCGACGACGCCCCCCGCCGACTCGGACGTGAAGACGTACACGGTGGACGGCGGCCGGGTCACCTTCGACCTGGGCGAGAACTCGGCCGAGCTGGTCTCGGCGATCCCCGCCTCCGGCTGGCAGATGCAGGTGTGGAAGCAGACGACCTGGATCCGGGTCACGTTCACGGCGAACGGCCGTGAACTGTCCGTCTTCTGCGTCTGGCACGACACCGCGCCCCGTGTGGAGATCGACGACCGCGCCGTCTGACGCGCCGCCCGCAGGGCCCGCCCGGTCAGCGGAAGACGGACGCGGGCGGTACGGGTGAGGGCTTGGCGCTCGCGTCGGTGACCGGCGCCGCTCCCCCGGCGAAGTCGGCGAGGGCCCGCCCGTGTTCGACCCGGCCCGGGTGCGGGTCGGTGGCGACCCGGCGGGTCAGCTCCGCCACCGGCAGTTCCCGGTCGGAGGCGAGCAGCACCGCGTTGCCGAAGCGGCGGCCGCGCAGCACCGTCGGGTCGGCGGTCAGGGCCAGCTCGGGGAAGACGGACGCGGCGGTGGCGATCTGGCCGCGAAGATGCGTCAGCGGCGGGCCGTCGGCCAGGTTCGCGGCGTAGAAGCCGCCGGGCCGCAGCACCCGCCGTACCTCTCCGAGGAACTCGGTGCTGGTGAGATGGGCCGGGGTGCGGGCCCCGCTGAACACATCGGCGATGACGAGGTCGGCCCAGCCGTCCTGGACCTTGGCGAGCCCGGCGCGGGCGTCGGTGGAGCGGACCCGGATCCGGGCCCCGGCGTCGAGCGGCAGCTCGCGGCGGACGAGCTGTACGAGGAGCCCGTCGAGTTCCACGATCTGCTGCGTGGAACGGGGCCGGGTCGCGGCGACGTACCGGGCGAGGGTGAACGCGCCGCCGCCCAGGTGGACGACCTGGAGCGGCCGGTTCGGCGGGGCGACGAGGTCGGCGATGTGGCCGAGGCGCCGCTGGTACTCGAAGGTGAGGTGGGCCGGGTCGTCGAGGTCCACGTGCGACTGCGGGGCGCCGTCGATGAGCAGGGTCCAGGCGCGGGGGCGCTCCCGGTCGGGTATGAGTTCGGCGAGCCCGCCGTCGACGGTCTCGACGACGGAGGCGGCGGAGGCCGCCCGGTCGCGCTGTCTGTTCCTGGCCACAGGCCCATTATCCGGGCATGCGCCCCGGCCCCGCCCGACGGCCCGGGCCGGTGGCGGCGGGAGCCGGGCGGCCACCCTCAGTGGCAGCCGTCCGCCGCCTCGATGAGCCGGGCCGCCTCGCCGAGCGCCTCGCGCAGGACGGCGGGGTCGGTGACGGGGTCGGTGTCGCCGGGGGGCAGCAGCCAGCCGGCGGGGCGGGGCGCGTCCCCGGCGGGTTCGGGCAGCTCCGGCAGCTCGGGGAGGCGCAGGCCGCGGCCCGAGGTCCGGGTGCACTCGCTGCCGGGCATGTCCCAGGCGGCGGCCGTGCCGGGCGGGACGAGGAAGCCGAGGGTGTCGCAGGTCCCGTCGTGGACGACGGGGCCGACGGCGGGGACGGCGCCGCGCCGCAGGATGTCGACGGCCTCGAGGCCCTGCCGGACCGGCACGGTCACCAGGTCCCAGGGTTCGGCGGGCTGCGGGGCCGCGGCCGGAACCCGGCTCCGGTCCTGGGGGACGGTCTGGGACGCGCGGGCGTCCGGGGCGGGCGCCTGGCGCGTGGCCGACTGGGAACCGATCTCCGACATGGGACCCCTCCTCGCTCCTGAGGAGACACGTTCCGTCTCTCCCTTACGGTTCAACGCCCGTGCGCGTCAACGGCTACGGCGCCATGCCGCCGCAAAGGATGGCAGTTCATGGCAGATCACAGGCGAGATATCCGATTTGTAGCCAAACTCTGCGTACGCATCCGGTCACAGCGGGTACGTTCTTGCCGCCGGACCACCCGGCAGCACAGGAGAGGGCTCGGCCATGGCGATGTCACGGGCAGTTCCCAATCTCGCCTTTCGCCGGCTCCGCGGGCAGCATTCGCCGGCGGAGTTCGCCGCGGCGGTCCGCCGGGCGGCGCGGGAGATCGGCGAACAGGTCGCGTGCGACGCCCGCTACATCGGGCGCGTGGAAGCGGGCGAGATCCGTTGCCCCAACTACGCGTACGAGCGGGTCTTCCTGCACATGTTCCCCGGTCTGGGTCTCTCCGACCTGGGCTTCTCCGCGCGGGAGACGGTGCGCGGCCGGCGGCAGCCGGTCGCGGCCGGGGCTCCGGCTCCCGCGGCACTCCCGACCCGGAACGATGAGGAGAGCGACGTGCTGCGTCGCGCATTCATGACGAGCGGCTCCGCCACCCTGGCGGCCGCCTCGCTGGGACTCGGCGGCCCCGCCGTCGCGATCCCCTCCCCCCGCGGCACCCACCGGATCGGCGACGCCGAGGTGCGGGCCGTCGAGGACGCCGTGCGGCGGATCCGTCTGCTCGACGACCGGCACGGCGCCGACGGGCTCTACAAGGTCGCCGCCCACCCGCTGCGGGCCGCGTACGCGCTGCTCGACACGGGCACCATGGCCCGCCGCTCCACCGAGGACCGGCTGCACGCGGGCGCGGGCGAACTCTCCCTCTCGGTGGGCTGGCTGGCCCACGACTCGGGCCGGCACGACGACGCCCGGTCGCATTACGCCGAGGCCCTCGCCACCGCGCGCGTGTCGGGGAACGCGGCCCTGGAGGCGCACGCCTTCTGCAACACGTCGTTCCTCGCCCGGGACACCGGCCGGTTCCGCGAGGCGGTGCGGGCGGCGCAGGCGGGCCTGCGGGCCGCGCAGCCGCTGGACTCGGCCCGGTTGCTCTCGCTGCTCTCGCTGCGGGAGGCGGCGGCGTGGGCCGGGCTCGGCGACCGGTCGGCCTGCGAGCAGGCCCTCGGCCGCGCCCACGACTTCTTCGACCGGGGCCCGGCGGACGACGACCCCGAGTGGATGTCGTTCTTCGGGGAGCCGGAGCGGGAGGCCCTGGAGGCCCAGTGCTGGTCGGCCCTGGGCGACTGGGGCCGGGCGGCCCGCCACTCCCACCGGGCCACCGTCCTGCAGAACCCGCACTTCGCGCGGAACCTGGCGCTCTACCGCGCCCATCTCGCCAAGAACCTGGCGCAGGCGGGCCGCCCGGACGAGGCCGCGGCGGAGGCGAAGCGGGTGGTGGACTCCCTGGAGGGGATCGCGTCGGCCCGGATCCGCGGCATGCTCTCGGACACCCGCCAGGTCCTGGCCTCGTACTGACCGGCGGCCGGGAGCCACTGCTCCCGGTGCCCGCTGCCGCCTACTCCAGGTGCCCGGTGTCGTTCCAGCGCTCGATCGCCGGGGCGCCGTACGCCCAGCCCAGGACGGACAGGCTCGTCGGGTCGAGGCGGATGCGGGAGGCGAAGGAGACGTCCTCACCGAGCCAGCGGGCGCCGATCGACCGCAGGATGTGGCCGTGGGCGAAGACCAGGACGTCACGGTCGGCCGAGCGGGCCCAGTCCACGACCTCGTCGGCGCGGTCCGACAGCTGCGCGAGGGTCTCTCCGTCCGGCACCGCGTCACGCCAGATGAACCAGCCCGGCCGGATGTCCTGGATCTGCGGCGGGGTCAGCCCCTCGTACGCCCCGTAGTCCCACTCCATCAGCGCGTCCCAGGGCTCGGCCCGCTCGCCGAAGCCCGCGAGCTCGCAGGTCTCGCTCGCGCGGACCAGGGGGCTGGTGCGCACCTCGACCCCGGGCAGTCCCTTCCAGGGGCCGCGGTGGAGCCGCTCGCCGAGGAGCTTCGCGCCGCGCCGCCCCTCTTCGAGGAGCGGTATGTCGGTCCTGCCGGTGTGCCGGCCGAGCAGCGACCACTCGGTCTGGCCGTGTCGGGCGAGCAGGATGCGCGGTGCCATGGGACGGGTCTCCAGGGGTTCACGGTGCGGACGTGCCTGTCTCCATCAT
Source organism: Streptomyces sp. NBC_00691 (assembly GCF_036226665.1). NCBI lineage: Bacteria > Bacillati > Actinomycetota > Actinomycetes > Kitasatosporales > Streptomycetaceae > Streptomyces > Streptomyces sp. NBC_00691. Next base: position 3,051,312 of record NZ_CP109007.1, read on the forward strand.
CGCCCACGTGGATTCGGGGTGACGTGCGGGCAACCCCCGGGCGGCGTCCGGCGTCCCCTCCCCCGGGGCGATCACCGGCAGGGGGGACCTTTTCGTATGCGCAAGCCACGCTGGTGGGCCGAACTGGCGCTGATCGTGGTCGTGTACGCGGCCTATTCGGGCGGGCGGCTGCTGGTCCGGGGCGACGAGGCCTCCGCCGTCGAGCACGGGCTGGCGATCCTCCGCCTGGAGCGGCTCCTCGGGATCGACGCCGAGCACCCCCTGAACCGGCTGTTCACGGACGTGCCCGCCCTCGGGATCCCGGCGGACTTCGCGTACGCCTCGCTGCACTACCTGGTCACCCCGGCGGTCCTGGTCTGGCTCTTCCTCCGCCGCCCCGCCCGCTACCGGGCCGCCCGGACCTGGCTGATGGTCTCCACCCTGCTCGGCCTGGCCGGCTTCACCCTGCTGCCCACCTGCCCGCCCCGGCTGCTCGACCCGGTGTACGGCTTCACCGACACGATGGCGCACTTCAGCGCGTACGGCTGGTGGGGCGGCGAGGCCAGCGCGCCGCGCGGGCTCGGCGGTCTCACGAACCAGTACGCGGCCATGCCCAGCCTGCACGTCGGCTGGGCGCTGTGGTGCGGGGTGATGCTCTGGCGGTACGGGCGGACACCGGTCACGAAGGCGCTCGGGGTGGCGTATCCGCTGGTCACGACGTTGGTCGTGATGGGGACCGCCAACCACTATCTGCTCGACGCGGTGGCCGGCGCGGCCGTGATGGGCGCCGGTCTGCTCCTCACCCCGTACGCGCTGCGGCTCGCCCGGCGGCTGCGCGGGACGGCGGAAGCGCCCCCGGTTGTCAGTGCCGGATGCGAGACTTCCACGGGTGAGCGCATCCCCGGACAGCGGTCTGTCCCGACCTCCGCAGACGACACGTCGAGAAGAGGCCTCCCCGGCTCGAGCGAAGCCGAGAGCCTGGGAAAGGCTCGCTGAGCTGCGCGGACCGGCCACTCCGCCGCGTCCGCTGGACGCGCGGGCCCTCGCGGCGCTGGCCGCCAACCCCGGCTGCCGGCGCCGGGCCCTGCTCGACGGCGCGGGGGTCGACAAGTCCGCGCTGGCCGCGAAGCTCGGCTCCCCCGCCCCCTTCGGGCAGTCGCAGTTCGCGATCGTCCGGGGCAACTCCTTCGAGGCGAAGGTCAAGGCGGACGGCGGCCGCGAGCTGCTGCGCCTGATCGGGGTCGAGGAGCCCGGCGCGGTGTCCGTGCCCGAGCTGGCCGCCGCCGGACCCGAGGGACGGGTGGCGCGCACCGCGCTCGCCCTGCGGGAGGCGACGTCGGCGGGGACCTGGACGCTGCTCGACCATCCGCTGCTCGCCCTGGAGGTGGCCGGTTCGCCGGTGTACCTGGAGCCGGACGCGGTGGTGGTCGGGCCCGACGGCGGGTGGACGGTCGTGGAGATCAAGTCCTTCCCGATGGTCGACGGCGCGGCGGACGCCTCGAAGGTCGGCGCGGCGGCCCGGCAGGCCGCCGTGTACGTGCTCGCGCTCGAACGGGTGGCGGCGGTGACCGGGGGCGCCCGGGTCGCCCGGTCGGTCCTCCTCGTCTGCCCGAAGGACTTCTCCAACCTGCCGACGGCCTCGGTCGTCGACGTGCGCAAGCAGCGGTCGGTCACCCGGCGCCAGCTCGACCGGCTGACCCGGATCGACGAGATCGCGGCGGCCCTGCCGGAGGGCGTCAGCTTCGATGTGGCGGAGCATTCGGCCGAGGAGCTGGCGGCGGCCGTGGAGTGCGTGCCCCACCAGTACGCGCCGGAGTGCCTGGCCGCCTGTGAGCTGGCCTTCCACTGCCGGTCGCGGTCCCGGCAGGCGGACGCGGTGGAGACGCTGGGCCGTTCGGTACGCGGCGAGCTGGGCGGCCTGGCCACGGTCGGCGCGGTCCTCGCGGCGGCGCGGGGCGAGGAGGGCGACCCGGAGGATCCGGCGGTGGCGGCACTGCGCCGGGCGCGGGCGCTGCGCGAGGAAGCCCTGGCGGAAGCGGGGGCACGGACATGTCGCTGATCTCCACCCTGGCCCGGATGGAGGCGGTCGAGTCCGGGCGGGCGCAGCCCCTCGCGACCGTCCGGCACCGGCGGGTCTCCGAGCGGCCGCTCGTCCTCGTGCCGCTGACCACGGCCGGCGAGGCGGGCGCCCCGCTGGGCGCCCTCGTCGGCACCGACCCGGAGGACCCCCGGCTCCTGGTGGTGGCCCAGCCCCGGGACCGGGACCTGCGGTTCGCGTTCCTCGCCGACCTGGCGGAGGAGGTCCTGCCGTACATCGACTCCTTCACCGGCGTCGTCGAGGCGGCGGAGAGGAGCGAGGTCGACCCCGAGACCAACAAGAAGGTGAAGGTCGAGGTCGAGCTGTGCGCGGACGCGCCGCAGCTGATCGTGCCGAGCCGGGCGGGCATCGAGTACGTACGGCTGCTCGGGCGGTCGACGCGGTTCCGGCGGACGGCCGAGCAGGACCCGGAGACGCCGTTCCCGGCGCCGCCGCGCGTGCCGCTGCTGGGGCGCTGGCTGACGCACTTCGGCGACCGGGCCCGGGTGCCCGGCTCCTCGCTGCTGCTGTCGGCCACCGATCTCCTCAACCGGCACTGGGCGACCGGCCAGTCCTCCCTGGAGGACCAGCACCTGGGCGCCCTGCTCGCCTGGATCGATCCGCACGACGGGGAGCCGGGCGCCGAGGCGGCGCTGCGGGCCGAGACCGGGCGGGACTCCGAGGGGCAGCTGCTGTGCCCGCCCGCCGGTCCCGCCACCGATCCCGCCTTCGACAACCGGCTCCTCGCTCCGGCGATCGAGCGGTACGACCGGGCCCGGCAGGCCGTCGGCGCCGCCGAGGACGGGGAGGCGGCCGAGCGCGGACTCGGCGAACTGCACCGGTCCGAGCGGGAGCTGCGCCGGCTGGTCGTCGCGCAGATGAGGCCGACCTGGGACGCGGTCTGGCGGGCGGTCGGCCTGCTGCGGGAGCTGCCCGAGGGGGCCAGGGTCGAGGACCGCTGGACCCGCGACCGCTGGTCGTTCACCGCCCACCGGGACCGGGTCACCGCGGGTGAGCCGCCGCAGCCGCGCCGGGACGACGCGGTGACGGCGGCCCGCAAGCTCGCCGCGCGCGAGCAGGCGCAGGGCCAGCTGGAGGCGCAGGAGGCCCTCGACGATCCGCTGGTGCTCGCCGGGCGGCGGCTGTCGGGCGAGGCGTTCACGGCCGAGGTGGCCGAGGTGACGATGGCGTGGACGGAGTCCAAGCGGCCCGCGCCCCGCCCGCTGCTCACGGTCCGCACCGAGGACCGGCCGCACCTGGGCGAGAAGGTGAAGGTGTACCGCTCGCTGGACGGGAAGCCGCAGTCGGCGGAGTTCGTGCGGTACGAGGAGGACGGGGCGCTGCTGCTGCGTCTCCTCGACCGGATGGGCCGCTCGAAGGAGCCCGCGGAGGGCTCGGTGCCGGAGAAGGGCGAGCGGATCGCCTGGACGCTCTTCGAGCACGACCAGCGGGTCGGTCCACAGCTGCCGGAGGCGGAGGAGACGCCCTGGACGCACGGCGGTCCGCCCCGGACCGACGCCGTGGAACTGCCCGACGCCGTGACCGTGGAGGACGTGCTGTGACCGTGTTCGACCTCTCGACGCCGCCGGTCGGCGACGCGGCGCCCTTCGATCCCTCGGCCGCCGCGGGCAAGGCGACGGCCGACATCCTCGCCGCCACCCTGCGCGGCACCGCGCGCGGGGTCGTCGTGGACTCCCCGCCGGGCGCGGGGAAGTCGACGCTCGTGGTGCGGGCCGCGCTCGAACTGGCCGCCGCCGGACGCCCCCTGATGGTGGTGGCCCAGACGAACGCGCAGGTGGACGACCTGGTGCTGCGGCTGGCCGAGAAGGAGCCGGACCTGGAGATCGGCCGGCTGCACTCGAACGACAGCGATCCGTACGACAAGGCGCTCGACGATCTGGACAACGTACGGAAGTCGGCGAAGGCCGGTGAGCTGACCGGGCTGCCCGTCGTCCTCTCCACGGCCGCCAAGTGGGGGCACGTGAAGAACGTCGAGCCGTGGGCGCACGCGATCGTCGACGAGGCGTACCAGATGCGCTCGGACGCGCTGCTCGCCGTGGCGGGGCTCTTCGAGCGGGCGCTGTTCGTGGGCGATCCCGGGCAGCTGGACCCGTTCTCGGTGGTGGGCGCGGAGCAGTGGGCGGGGCTCTCGTACGACCCGTCGGCGAGCGCTGTCTCCACCCTCCTCGCGCACAACCCGGACCTGCCGCAGCACCGGCTGCCGGTGTCCTGGCGGCTGCCCGCCTCGGCGGCGCCGCTGGTGTCGGACGCGTTCTACCCGTTCACGCCGTTCCGCAGCGGCACCGGGCACGGGGACCGGAGGCTCTCCTTCGCGGTCGCGTCGGACGGTTCGGGCCCCGACCGGGTCCTCGACGAGGCGGCGGAGTCGGGCTGGGGCCTGCTCGAACTGCCGGCCCGGCACACGCCCCGCACCGACCCGGAGGCGGTCGGCGCGGTCGCCGTCGTGGTGCGCCGGCTCCTCGACCGGGGCGGGGCCGCGGTCTCGGAGCGCGCGGACACCCCCGTCCCGCTGACGCCCGACCGGGTCGCGGTCGGCACCGCCCACCGCGACCAGGCGGCGGCGATCCGGGCGGCCCTCGCCGAACTGGGCGTCACGGGCGTGACGGTGGACACCGCGAACCGGCTCCAGGGGCGTGAGTACGACGTGACCGTCGTCCTCCATCCGCTGTCCGGGCGCCCCGACGCGACGGCCTTCCACCTGGAGACGGGCCGGCTGTGCGTCCTCGCCTCCCGGCACCGGCACGCGTGCGTGGTGGTCTGCCGGGCGGGCGTCACGGACCTGCTCGACGCGCACCCGTCGGCCGATCCGGTCCAGCTGGGCGTCGCCGTGTCGTTCCCGGACGGCTGGGAGGCGAACCACGCGGTCCTCTCCCACCTGGAGGAACACCGAGTCGCCTGGACGCCCTGAGGCGGGCCCCGCGGTCCCGGTGGCCGTCCCGGGGCGGGGCGCCCCGGGGGACCTCCGGTGTCACGGGGTGTGGCGCGCGGCCAGGGTGAGGAGTTCGTCCACCGACCACTGGTCGTAGACGTGCTCGCCGTACTTCACGGCGGCCACCCGGCCGTCGGGGGTGATCAGGAAGTCTGCGGGGAGACCCAGCCGGCCGGCGGGCTGGGTGCCGGCCGGCAGCCGGCCCCGGCCCCGGAGCAGTTCCCAGGCGTCGCGGAGCACGCCGCCGGCGATCGCGGGCCAGCCGCGCGGGTCGAGCAGGGCCCGGCGGTGGGACTCCACGCCGAACGCGGTGTACAGCGCCTTGTCGGGGTCGGCGACGACGGCGAAGGGCAGGTGCGCCACGTGCTCGCGCAGCTCCTCGGCGGGCGAGTGGAAGAACACGACCTCCCGGATCCCGGCCCGCTCGATCTCGTCGTGCCGCCGGGCCACCGCGCGCAGATGGAGATTGCAGACGGGGCAGCCCGCGAAGCGCCGGAACTGCACGTGGGTGGTCCGGCCGGGGTCCGGGAGGGTCAGCTCCGGGCCGATCACGGGGGTGAGGGCGCGGCTCGGCACGAGGTCGCCGGGGGCGGGCCGGGCGCGGGACGGGGTCGCGGGGGACATCGCGGGCGAGCTGGTCGACGGGGCTGTCCGGGGCATGCGCATGGGACACCATCCTCGTAGGCGTACGGCGTACTCCTAACAGCGTAGGCGTAGGTCGTACGCTGTCAACCGTCATGCCACGCCCCCGCTCCCTCACTCCCGACCGGCTGGCCGCCGCCGCACTCGCCGTCATCGACCGCGACGGACTGGCCGCCCTCTCGATGCGCACCGTCGCCAGGGAACTCGGCATGAGCCCCATGGGGCTCTACCGCTACGTCGCCGACCGCGAGGAGCTGGAGGCGCTCGTGGTCGACCGCGTCCTGGGCGACGTCGACACCACCCCGCCCCCCACGGACGCGCCCTGGCGGGACCGGATCGAGACCATGGCCGGACGGCTCCGCGACGCCGTCGTCCGCCACCCCGAGGCCGTCCGGCTGACCCTGGCCCACCGGCACCGCGCACCCGGCGGCCTGATGTGGTCGGAGACCGTGCTCGGCATCCTGACCGAGGCCGGCATCGACGGACCGCGCCGGGTCGTCGCCCTGCGCGCGCTCCACGGGTACCTCACCGGCGCCATCCAGCTCGAACACCTCGGACCGCTGGCGGGAGCGGGCACCTCGGCCATCGCCGCGCTGCCCGAGGACAGGTTCCCCCACCTGACCCAGACCGCGCGGACGGCCCGCGAGGTCGACCCCGACCAGGAGTTCTTCGGCGGCCTGCGGCTGCTCCTGCGCGGCCTCGACGGCTGACCGCGCCCCGGCACCCGACGCCCTCTTGCGGGGAGCGGGACAATGGAAGACGGCCCGGGGTTCCGGGCCGCCCGTGTGCGAAGAGCCGGTGCGCGACGCGCCGGTGCGTACAGCGTGAACGTGAGCGTGAAGAGGAGAGCGACGATGGCGGAACCCGCGGAGCGGAGCGGACAGCGGCGGCTCAGGCCGGCACCGCTGGTCTTCGAGCCTGCCGAGGCGACCGCCGACCCGGAGCACTTCTTCGACCTGGAGTCGATAGACGATCCGCGCGAGCTGCTCTCCCGCGCGACGGAGCTGACGCTGGCGTTCCGCGCGGCGACGGACCGGGCGACCGAGTTCCAGGCGATCGCTGCGGCGCAGCTGGCGGATCCGCGCCGGTTCGACCGCCTGACGCCGGCGGACGTCGCCGAGCGGGCGGAGTGGACCGAGGACTACGCCCGGAAGATGATCGAGTTCGGCCGCGACCTGATCAGGACGAACGGCCGGCCGCCGGAGGACTGAGCCTCCCGACGGCCCGAGAGCCCTCCGGTGCGCCCCCCGGGCCACCCGGAGGGCTTCGTCGTATCTGGCCGAGGGCTTCGTCGTACCTGGCCGAAAAAGCACCCCTGGCATATGCCGAGTGCGCACGATACTCCTCCCTCCCCCCTTCTGTCCGGAATTCCATGAACTCTCGGCGACCGGAGCGTGACAGCCGGTAGATCTGGAGGTATGACGACGTGGACGCGCGACGAGGCCCAGCACGACATCTTCCGGTTCCTCCGGGAGGGCGACGAGGGGCGTCACCAGACCGCCCGGGTGACCGCCGACGGCGCCTCCTGGCTCGCCTCCGCCACCGGGAGCCGCGAGGCCGCGCTGACCCGCTGGGAGTCCCGGCCCGCCTCACCGGCGGCGCTGCCCTGCGGGGCCGTCTTCGACGTCGTGAACGTGGACCCGGTCTTCGGGCGCCGCATGCTGGACCGACTGTGGGAGGAGGGCCCGGGTTCGGGGCCCGTCGCGATGCACCGGGGCCGGATGATGCTGTTCACCGCGCCGGGCACGGCCCAGCGACTGCCGGCCCTGCTCGACTGGGAGGAGTGGGGCGACGCCGTCCCCCGGCCGCTCTGTCACGGACTCGGGGACGCGGTGACGGTGCCGCCGCTGGTGCCGTCCGGCCCCGGCGGGCCCCGCTGGCTGGTGGCGCCCGACACCCGGAATCCGTGGCTGCCCGGCCCCGAGGTCGTGCTCTGGGCCTGCGTGCGGGCCGTCCGGGCGGCTTCCGCCGCCGACGTGCGGGTATCGATTTTTCCTCCCGCCGATCCGGGTGCTAATGTCTACGACGTCAGCAGGCGCCGCTAGCTCAGTTGGTTAGAGCAGCTGACTCTTAATCAGCGGGTCCGGGGTTCGAGTCCCTGGCGGCGCACAGACAGAGGAAGCCCCTCGCGGAAGCGAGGGGCTTCTTCGTTTCCCGGTGTCCCCGGTCCCGGCCGCTCAGTCGACGGACGGCGGGGTGATCCTGACCGTCCAGGCACCCGCCCCGGTCCGTTCCGCGACCTCCACGCGCACCCCCGTCCCGGGCACGGTGAGCGTCTCGCCCTCCTCCAGCGGGGCGTCCGCGAGCGGCGGGTAGACCGAGCGGTCCCAGCAGGCGTCCGTGCGCGGGTGCGCGTCGACGACCTCGACGGGGCCGTCGCCGGAGGCCGCGTTGCCCCGGACCCGGTAGACGAGGACGCCCTCGGTGCAGGTCTCGGCGTCGTTCCCGGCGCTGCCCCGGGCCTCGACGGCGAGGACGGTGTCGGGACCCGTACGGACCACGGCGAGCCGGGTGCCCAGGCTGGCGCCGGGCGTCGGCTGGGCGTCGGTCGGCTCCAGGCTCACCATCCGGGGGCCCGTTCCCTGGACACAGGCGATCTGGGCGCGGGAGAGCCAGCCGAGCTTCCACTTGTGCCAGCCGAACAGGTCGGGCGAGAGCCCGAACTGGCTGCCCATGACGTCCCAGTCACCCACATGGGTGTCCCAGTCGCCCTTGCCGTCCGCCGGACGGTGATAGAGGTCGGGCAGGTCGAAGACGTGCCCGGTCTCGTGGGCCAGGACGTTCCGGTCGGGCGGATGCCGCTCGAAGACGGTGACGACCCGCTTGATCTCGGTGCCGTCCACCTCCATCGGCTTCTCGAGGTTGACGACCTTCGTCGCGTCCGAGTCGACACCGGGCGCGTCCGGGTCGGCGACCAGGTAGACGATGTCGTACCGGGAGAAGTCGACCCTCGCGTCGGCGGCGGAGATCGCGTCCCGGAGGTAGGCGGCGCGCTGCCCCGCGTCCCAGTCACGCCGTATGTCGTACGCGCTCGACTCCTTGGGCATCGGGGTCCAGACGCGCTGGACGTGCGGGCGCAGACTGAAGCGCCCGTAGGAGGCGCGGGTGAAGAACTCGCTGGTGGCGGGGAAGTGGTCGGCGGCGAGTTCGGCCGGCTGGGTGAGCGGCTCGGCGTCCGGGAACGACAGGAAGATCATGACCGCGTCGAGGGTGCGGTCGGGGCGCGGATACGACCTGTTCCAGGTGTCGAGCCCGAGCGAGTGATGGGCCGCCGTACGGGGCAGGGCGCAGGGGCTCGCCGAGGGGGCGCCGACGGCGGGCCCGGCGACGAGCCCGGTGGCGGCCAGGGCGGCGAACGAGGTGAGGGCCGCCGCGCCGGCGCGGAGCCGCGAGCGTTCCACTCCCCCGGGTGGCTGCTGACCCCTCACGTGGACCTCCGGATCGGGAATGCGGGACACCCCACCCACCTTGTGACGGTTTGCGGCGTTTCGCATGTTTCCGCTGCCCCGGTCGGGTGAGGGCACGCCATGGGGTCGACGCGACACGAGCCCGGTTCGACTCACGGAAAGTCACATTCGGTCACGACCTCGTCGACCCGTGTCAGACCCGCGCAGAAACGATCGGGCGAGGTACGGCGGTGGGCGGTCTCACAGCGCCGGGAGCCCCCCGCGGGCGCCTCGGAGCTGGAAGCCTCCCCCGTACGGGCTCTATGATCGGCACACTCTTCCTCGGCCGACCGTCCCGACCACATGTGACCGGCCCGACTGCACTACGGGAGCGAGCGGTGAGCGGAACCCCCGAAGGACCGGTGCACCCAGAGCCGCCGGAGACGCGCGCGGCGGAATCCGCACTCACGGAGCGTCACCCCCCGTACGGCGGCGAGCCACGCGTCGGCTGCTCCCCCTCCGAACTCCGCGACTACCGCGCCGCCTTCCGCGCCGCCCACCTCGCGATGGCCGTCATCGACCAGGACGGCGTCGTCGTCACGGCCAACGACTCCTTCGGCACCCTCCTCGGCGCCGGGCCGGAGGCGCTCCGCGAGCAGGCCGCCGCCGACCTCGTCGACCTCGCGTCCGACGGGCGCACCTGGCACGCGTACCGCGAGGTGCTGCGCGGCCAGCGCTCCCGCTTCCGCTGCACCCGCCGCCTCAAGCACGCCGACGGGCGCTCGCTGTGGGCCGAGGTCACCGTCGCCCCCATGCCCGACAGCCGGCACGTCCTGCTGTCGATCGCGGACATCAGCGACCGGCGCGAGCTCCAGGCCCGGCTGCGGCACCTCCAGATGCACGACCCGGTGACCCGGCTGCCCAACCGCGCCCTGTTCTTCGAGCGTCTCTCGGCGGCCCTGGAGGCCTCGGCGCAGGACGCGGCGGACATCGCGAGCGCCGCGGCCATCGCGGGCACCGCGAGCGCCTCGGCCACGACGGGGGCGGCGGGCCCGGTGGGCTCGACGGGTGCCACGGGCCCCGGCGCCACGATCAGCTCTTCGTACGAGTCGTACGGGTATGGCAGAACAGGGCGGATCGGTCTCTGCTACCTCGATCTCGACGGCTTCAAGGCCGTCAACGACACCCTCGGCCACCGCGTCGGCGACCGGCTCCTCGCCGCCGTCGCCGCCCGTCTGACCGAGTGCGCGGACAGCGACGGCTACACCCGCAGCGGCGGCCATCTCGTGGCGCGGCTCGGCGGGGACGAGTTCGCGATCCTGGTCGAGGACTCCAGCGGCACGGAGCAACTCGCCGACCTGGCCCGCTCGGTGCTGTGCGCGCTCCAGCGCCCCTTCGACCTCGGCGGTCAGCGGCTCTCGGTCTCCGCCTCGATCGGTGTGGTCGAGCGCTCCGGGTCCGGCACGACGGCGACGGCCCTCATGCAGGACGCCGACACCACGCTGTACTGGGCGAAGGCGGACGGCAAGGCCCGCTGGACGCGCTTCGACCCGGAACGCAACGCGCACCGGATGACCCGGCAGGCGCTCTCCTCCACCCTGCGCCCGGCCGTGGAGCGCGGGGAGTTCGCCCTGGAGTACCAGCCGCTGGTGGATCTGACGGACGGCGCCGTGCGCGGGGTGGAGGCGCTGGTGCGCTGGAACCACCCGCAGTTCGGCGTCCTTCCGCCGAATCGGTTCGTCGGCATCGCCGAGGAGGACGGCTCCATCGTGGAGCTCGGCCGCTGGGTGCTGCGCACCGCCTGCCGGCAGGCCCGGCAGTGGCAGAAGGACCATCCGCGCGAGCGCCCGATCTTCGTCAGCGTCAACGTGGCGGTACGGCAGGTCTGGGACTCCGACCTGGTCGCCGACGTGGCCGGCATCCTCGCGGAGACGGGGCTCGCCCCGCACCTGCTCCAGCTGGAGCTCACCGAGTCGGCCGTGATGGGCTCCGCGGGCCGGCCGCTCCAGGCGCTCCAGGCGCTGAGCGACATGGGCGTGCGCATCGCGATCGACGACTTCGGCACCGGCTACTCGAACCTCGCCTATCTGAGCCGGCTGCCGGTCTCGGTGCTCAAGCTGGACGGTTCCTTCGTCCGCGGCTTCCAGGACGAGGAGCACGCCAACCCGGCGGACGAGCTGATCGTCGAGGCACTGGTGCAGCTGGCGCACCGGCTGGGTCTCACGGTCACGGCCGAATGCGTGGAGACCTCGGGACAGGCGAGCCGGCTGCGCAGGATCGGCTGTGACACGGGGCAGGGCTGGCTGTACTCGCGGGCGGTGGCGCCGGACCGCATCGCGGAACTGATCGGCACGGAGCCGCTGCCGGTCTGAGCCCGGGACGCCGGGCGGCCGGGCGTGGGGTGGTCGTCCCAGGCCCGGCACCGCTCCGGGCCGGAGGCATGGAACTGCCCCCGGCCGGAGGGACATTCCGGGCGGGGGCAGTGGTTCATGCGGGGGTCAGCGGGGCACGTGAGCTTCCCGGGTCCCGGTCAGGGCCTCAGCAGGCGCCCTGGTCCTTCCAGACACCCCACTCGCCGGTGGTGCCGGGGGCCTCGTTCTGCGTCCACCACTGGGCGAGCCACTTGCGGCCGTTGTGGGAGACGACCGTGCCGCCGTTGTAGACCGTGCCGGCCACGTACGCCGGGACCGAGCCGCAGCCCGTGGGCGGGGTCGTCGGAGGCGTGGTGGGCGGGGTGGTCGGAGGCGTCGTCGGCGGAGTGGTCGGCGGGGTGGTCGGCGGGGTGGTGGTGGAGCCGAGCGCCGTGTTGATCTGCTTCAGCAGGGTGGCGTTCTCGTCCAGACCGAGGAGCGAGTACATCATCGCGCCGCCCAGGCCGCGCTGCTTGGCGTAGTCCACCCGGGCCTGGATGGAGCGCTGGTTGAGGCCGGTGAAGAACTCGCCGTCCTTGTAGAAGTACGAGGCCTTCGCCTGGTCGTCCCAGAAGGTCGTCGCCGCGTTGTCGACGATGCCGCCGAGCTCCTTGTAGTGCGCGATGCCGGCCTGCTGGCTGAGCGGGCGGACGTTGGAGCCGCCGGTCGCGGTGCCCGCGAGGCCGTTGGCGGACCCGGCCGGGACGCCCTTCCAGCCGCGGTAGTAGAACTCGTAGCCCAGGGTCAGCTTGTTGGCGGGGAAGCCGCCGGCGATGCCGTAGGCGGGCTTGCCGTCGATCCAGGAGTCGATCGCGTTGTCGATCGAGTACTTCTCGGTGCCCGGGGCGATCACGTCGGTCGGGTCGTTCGAGCCGGAGTACAGCGGGGACTGGTGGTACGTCGGCCCGTCGCCGTCCCAGGCGCCGTGCATGTCGTACGTCATGATGTTGGCGTAGTCCAAGTACTGGCCGATCTTGTCGGTCTCGATGTACTTGATCTTGTCCTGGCCGGCCGGCATGGCGGCGGTCAGCATGTACTTCTTGCCGCCGTTGGCGGCGCCGTACTCGTCGAGCTGCTTGCGGAACTCGGCGAGGAGCAGCGTGAAGTTCTGCTTGTCCTCGGGGGCGTAGTGGTTGCCCAGGTGACCGCCGGAGGAGCCGGGGTACTCCCAGTCGATGTCGATGCCGTCGAAGATGCCGGCCGCCGTGCCCGCGCCGCCGTAGCCGCCCTCGACGGGCAGGTTGCCCTTGATGTACTGGTCGATGCAGGAGGAGACGAGCTTCTTGCGGCTCGCGTCCGTCTTGGCCGCGTCGCTGAAGTACTTGGAGTAGGTCCAGCCGCCGAGCGAGATGTTGATCTTCAGGTGGGGGTACTTCGCCTTCAGTTCCTTGAACTGGTTGAAGACGCCCACGATCGGCTGGTCCCACTTGTCGGCGACGCCGTCGACGGAGTCGGCCGCGCTGAAGGACTTCTGGTAGTCGGCGTACGAGTCGCCCGCACCGTCACCCGCGTTGGGGTTGTTGTCGTCACCCGCGGCCTTGTTGGCCTCGAAACAGGTGAGGTTGGTGGGGTGGATGTTGCCGAACGAGTAGTTGATGACGTCCAGCTGGCCCGCGATGCCCCGGGTGTCGAGGTGCTTGGGGTAGAACGCGTTGCCGTAGACGCTCCACTGGTCGTAGTACGCGATGCGCACACCGCCCGCAGCGGCAGTGGTCGAGGTGTCGGCCGCCTGGGCGGAGCCCAGGCCGACGGTCGCCGCGAGGGCGCCGGCGGCGAGGGCCGTGCTGAGAAGCGCGGCGATCAAGGGCTTACGGGGGTGCACGTGCGGCCTCCATCGGGGGGAGTGCGGGGGTGGTGCCGTACAGGAGCTGGAGCAGTGATAACCGGCACGTGAACAGTGCGTCAATGGTCTGAACCAGATTGAGGACTAGACCAATTCGAGGAAGAAAGGCCTCGTCAGAGGCGCGCAGCACAAAACGGAACCGCCCGCCACCATCGGTGACGAGCGGTTTAAGGTTCACTTAGGGGTGGAGCGGGGCGGGATCCGTGCAGGAACCAACCGGCCCCGGGAACCGGGGTTTTTACCCGGGCGCCCCCGGCCCGGAACAGCGGGCGCGCCCTACTCCTCGGGCAGCTCGGGGAGTTCGTAGGCGTCCGCGATGAGCTCGTAGCTCCGCAGCCGCGCCTCCCCGCCGTGCGCGTTGGCCGTGATCATCAGCTCGTCCGCGCCGGTCCGCTTCCTGAGGTCGTCCAGGCCGGTACGGACCTCGTCCGGGGTGCCGTACACGATGTTCGTCAGCCACTCGTTCACGAACTCCCGCTCGGCGGGGCTGAACCCGTACGCCTCCGCCTCCTCCGGCGTCGGCACGAGACCGGGCCGGCCGGTGCGCAGCCGCAGCATCGCGAGGGCGCCGGAGAGAACCTGGCGGTGCGCCTGCGCCGCCTCGTCGGCGGCGAGCGCCGAGACGCCGATCATCGCGTACGGCGCGTCGAGCACCTCGGAGGGGCGGAAGGACTCCCGGTAGAGGTCGAGCGCCGGGATCGTGTTCCTGGCCGAGAAGTGGTGGGCGAAGGCGAAGGGCAGCCCGAGCAGGCCGGCGAGGCGCGCGCTGAAGCCGGACGAGCCGAGCAGCCAGACCGGCGGCCGTCCCTTCGGTCCCTGCACCGGGCCGGGCACGGCGTGGATCCGGGCGTACCGGTGGCCGTCCGGGAAGTCGTCGTCCAGGAAGCGGGTCAGCTCGGCGAGCTGCTCCGGGAAGTCGTCCGCGCCCTCGTTGAGGGTGGCGGTGCGGCGCAGCGCGGCGGCCGTCGCCCCGTCGGTGCCGGGCGCGCGCCCGAGCCCGAGGTCGATCCGGCCCGGGGCGAAGGCCTCCAGGGTGCCGAACTGCTCGGCGATGACCAGGGGGGCGTGGTTGGGCAGCATGACGCCGCCCGAGCCGAGACGGATGCGCGTGGTGTGGGCGGCGAGGTGGGCGAGGATCACCGCCGGGGACGAGGAGGCGACGCCGGGCATGGAGTGGTGCTCGGCCACCCAGTGCCGGTGGAAGCCGCGCCGCTCGGCGAGCCTGCTCAGCTCGACACTGGTGGCGAGCGCCTGGGTCGCGGTCCTGCCGCTGCCCACGGTCACCAGGTCCAGCACGGACAGCGGCACGGGCGCGGAGCCCCGCGCCTCTCCTCGAATAGCGTCGGTCACCTTCGGGACCCTCCTCGGCACACGTACGGACTCAGGGACGACCCGTGGATCGGCTGAACGACCCGCGGACCGGCTTGGACTCGATGACAACAGGAGGGTGTCTCCGTTTATTCCGGGGCGCCTCCGATGGTTATCGGCCACCGCGCGGGGCCGGAAGGCGACCGGAACGACCGCCACCGTGTCCGTTTCCCCATAAAAAATCTCGCGTTCCCCCAGGGCCGAACACCTACGCGAGCCCCCTCGCGCACGGCCCTGACCTGAGACTCTCGGGGTCACTCATGACCAGGGCATATGCCAGAGTGCCGCACCCGAGGCCAGGGCCCGGGCGCTCCGCATCATTCTCGCCAACAGCCGCCCCGCAAAAGGCCCTTGGCGGCTATCGTGGTACGAAAGCTTGCGGTCACAACCTGGTAGGGGGAAACCGTGGCGCTGAAGCCCGAGCCCACCGCGCCGTTCCACTCGGTGCAATACGCCTTGCGCGTCCTCGAGACGATCTCACGGCACGGTGGCGGAGTGACGGACGTCCAGATCGCGCGCGAAGCCGGCCTGCCCGTGGCACACCTCTCCTCGCTGCTCCTCATGCTCCGCCGTGAGGGGTACGTCGAGCAGGTCGCCGACGGCGCGTACGTGATCGGGGACTCCCTCGTCCTCCTCGGCTCCGGCATGACCCGCCGCGAGGCCCTGGAGGCGAAGCTCCAGGAGACCCTGACCGAACTGCGCGACTCCGTCGGCGCGGCGGTCTACATCAGCCGGTACATCGACGGCGAGGTGAAGATCACCCAGTTCGCCGACGGTCCGCGCACACCCAAGGTCAACGAGTGGGTCGACTTCCGCTCGGCCGCGCACGCCAGCGCGGTCGGCAAGTGCCTGCTCACCCAGCTCGACCAGAACGGACGCCGGGACCACCTGTCCCGGCACAAGATCGCCCGGCTGACCTCCCGGACGATCACCAGCGAGCGCATCCTCTTCTCCAAGCTGGACAGCCAGCCGCCGACCGTCCCGGTGCTCGACCTCCAGGAGTACGCGGTGGGAACGGTCTGCGCGGCCGTTCCGCTGACGGCCGGCTCGGCCGTGGGCTGCCTGGCCCTCTCCCTGCCGATCGAGCACGCCCACCGGCTGCGCTCGGCGGCGGACACGCTGAACCGGCGGGCGGCGCCGGTGGTCATGGCGCTGGCGATCTGAGAGACCCGGGCCCCGGGAGCCCCGGGAGACCGGCGTCGTCCGGGGCATTCGGGGGCCCTCGCGGCGTGGCCGCGCGGGGTGGTCATGAGCACCCCGCGGGACCGGGTAGTATTTTCTCTGTCAGCAAGCGCCGCTAGCTCAGTTGGTTAGAGCAGCTGACTCTTAATCAGCGGGTCCGGGGTTCGAGTCCCTGGCGGCGCACAGACGGAAGAAGCCCCTCGCGGAAGCGGGGGGTTTTTTCGTGTGCGGTGCCCTCGCGACGCGGGGTCTGACGGCAGGCCCTAGGCGCGGAGGTAGGTCAGGACCGCGAGGACCCGGCGGTGGGTGTCCTCGGCCGGCGGCAGATCCAGCTTCGCCAGGATGTTGCCGATGTGCTTGCCGACGGCGGCCTCGGTCACCACCAGACGGCGGGCGATCGCGCCGTTCGAATGGCCCTCCGCGACCAGGCCCAGGACCTCGCGCTCGCGCGGGGTCAGTGCCTCCAGCGGATCCCGGTGCCGGCGGAGCAGCTGCCGTACGACCTCGGGGTCGACGACCGTCCCGCCGTCCGCGACCCGGGCGAGCGCGTCCAGGAACTCCTCCACCTGGCCCACCCGGTCCTTGAGCAGATAGCCGACGCCGGTGCCGTCCCCCGCGTCCAGGAGATCCGCGGCGTAGCTGCGCTGCACGTACTGGCTGAGGACGAGGACCGGCAGCGCCGGGCGCTCGGCGCGGAGCGCGACCGCCGCGCGGAGCCCCTCGTCCTGGAAGCCGGGCGGCATCCGGACGTCGGTCACGACGATGTCCGGGCCGTGGGCGGCGACCGCCTCGCGCAGCCCGTCGGCGTCCCCGACGGCGGCGACGACCTCGTGGCCGAAGCGGGCCAGGAGCCCGATCAGTCCCTCCCGGAGGAGGACGCTGTCCTCGGCGAGGACGACGCGGAGCGTGCGCTCAGTGCGGGGCATGGGATCTCCACTCGGAGGAGGGTCGGCCCGCCCGGCGGGCTCATGATCGTCAGTGTGCCATCGAGGACGGCGAGGCGGTCGGCCAGGCCGGTGAGACCGGTGCCCGCGGCCGGGTCGGCGGCGCCGCGCCCGTCGTCCCCGACCTCGATCCGGAGGACGCCGGCGGTGTGCCGGGCGGTGATCGAGGCCCGGCTCGCCCCGCTGTGCTTGCCGATGTTGGCGAGGGCCTCGCAGCCGGCGAAGTATCCGGCGCTCTCGACGGACTCCGGCAGCCGGGGCAGTTCGACATCCGTGGTGACGGGCACGGCGGACCGGTCGGCGGCGTCGGCGAGGGCCGGGCCGAGGCCGTAGTCGGCGAGGACCTGTGGATGGATGCCGTGGATCAGCTCGCGCAGCTCGGTCAGCACCCGCCCCGCCTCCGCGTGCGCCTTCGCCAGCTGGTCGGCGAGCGGGCCGCCCGGCGGGGCGTCGAGACGGGCGAGCCCGAGGGTCATCGTGAGGGCGACCAGACGCTGCTGGGCGCCGTCGTGCAGATCGCGTTCGATCCGGCGGCGCTCGGCCTCGAAGGCGTCGACGAGCCGGGCGCGGGAGGCGATGACCTCGCCGATCGCGCCCTGCCCGGCGGCGTCGCGGGGGGTGAGCAGGGCGCGCACGAGGGCGGCGCGGGCGCCGGCGACGGCGGCGAGCGGGTAGGCGAGGGCGACGAGGAGCAGGGCGCCGAGGAGGGCGGCGCCGAAGGCCTCCGGGTAGGAGGTCACCAGATACGCCTTGACGACCTTGGCCTCCTCGCCGTCCACGGCCAGCTGGACCGGCGCGCTGAGGAGCAGCACGGGCAGGCCTATGCCGACGGCGACGACGAGGAGGTCGAGCGGCCACAGGACGGTGGCGAGGAGCAGGGCGTACGCGAACTCCCGCCAGGTCGCCTGCTCCCCCACCCGGAGCCGGAGCCAGGCGGCGAGGCCGGGGGCGGCCGGGACGCGGTGCGGGTCGGGAGCGGGGTCGAGGTCGACGAGGCGGAGACGGCGGCGCTCGACGCCGCCGACGGCGAGGCCGGAGAGGAGGAGCGGGGGCAGCCCGACGAGCAGCACGGAGAACAGCCCCAGCAGCACGAACACGGCACAGGCGACGGCCCCGAGGAGCGCGCCGGTCGCCAGGTAGGCGACGGACCTCCAGGGCCATGAACTGCGCGGGAAGCGGGGGCGGGTGAGCGCCTGCCAGGGGGTACGGGGAGCCATGCGGCCAGATTAGGGGCGGGGTGGGACCGGGGCGATGGGCCTACCGGGCGTACGGGCACTAGCCCTGGCCCTACCTCCAACAGCCCCTGCTGCCCTCCCGCACACCCACGGGAACCGCCCCGGTCGCGGCCGCCGCCCACCCCGGTCGCGGCCGCCGGGAACCCCCGGTCGCGGCCGCCGGGAAACCCGTGAGCGGCGGCCGGGAACCCCGGCTCCGGCCTCGCGGAAGCCGTGTGGTCCGCTCAGCCGGGCAGCGTGACGAGCCCCGCCTCGTAGGCGGTGATCACGAGCTGGACCCGGTCCCGGGCGCCCAGTTTGGTGAGCAGCCGGGACACGTGCGACTTGGCGGTGGCCACCGTGATGAAGAGGTCGTCCGCGATCTCGGTGTTCGTCCGGCCGCGCCCGATGAGGGTCAGGACCTCCCGTTCCCGCTCGGTGATGCCCTCGACCGGACGCGGGGAGCTCCGCGCGGGGCGCCCGGCGAAGTCGGCGATCAGCCGGCGCGTGACGGCGGGCGCGATCAGCGCGTCGCCGGCGGCGACCACCCGGATCGCCGCGAGGATGTCGTTCAGGGCCATGTCCTTGACCGCGAAGCCGCTCGCCCCGGCCCGCAGCGCGCCGTAGACGTGGTCGTCCTCGTCGAAGGTGGTCAGGACGAGCACCCGCGTCGTGGTCGGGCCCGCGGTGATCAGGCGGGTGGCCTCGATGCCGTCCATCCCGGGCATCCGGATGTCCATCACCACGACGTCGGGGCAGGTGTCCCTGACCTGCTGGACCGCCTCGGCGCCCGTCGCGGCCTCACCGACGACCTCCAGGTCGGGGTGGTCGGCCATGACCAGGCGCAGCCCTGACCGCACCAGGGGCTGGTCGTCGGCGAGGACGACGCGTACGACGGCGGTCACCGGGCCTCCGCCGCTCCGACGGGGGCGGGCAGCGGCAGCCGGGCCGCCACCCGGAAACCTCCCTCGGGACGTGTCCCGACGCGGAGTTCCCCGTTCAGCAGGGCCACCCGTTCCCGCATGCCCACGAGACCGAAGCCCTGGGACGGGCCGTTCCCGGTGGCACCGCGCCCGTCGTCGACGACCTCCACGGTCAGCTCCTCGTCGCCATGGTCGATGAGCACCCGACAGCGTCCGGTGCCCGCGTGGCGGACCACGTTGGTCAGCGCCTCCTGAACGATACGGAAGGCGGACAGGTCGATGTCGCCCGGCAGGGGGCGTTCCTCCCCGCTGCGGCGCACCTCCACCTGGACCCCCGCGTCGGCCGTGGCCGCCGCCAGCCGGTCGAGGTCCGCCAGCCCCGGCGAGGGCCCGAAGGCCGCCGGGTTCTCCGGGGACGCGGCGACCGGGTCCGCCTGACGGAGTGCCACCAGGGTGCGCCGGAGCCCCGAAAGGGTCTCCCTGCTGGTGACCTCGATGGCCCGCAGGGCCTCGGCGGCCTCCGTGGGCCGGGTCCGGATGACCTGGCTCGCCGCCCCGGCCTGGATGGCGATGATGCCGATGCTGTGCGCGACCATGTCGTGCAACTCCCGTGCGATCCGCAGCCTTTCCGCGATCACGGCCTCGGCCGTCTCCTGGGAGCGCAGCACCGCCGCGTGCTCGCGGCGCTCGCGGCTCAGGAGCCCGCCCGCGCAGGTCACGGCCGCCGCCAGGAGGGCGACCAGGACGTCGACGATCAGGTCGTCCCCGTGCGAGAAGCCGCCGATGACCAGGAGCTGGACGAGGAGGGACCCGGCCACGGCGGCGATCGACGTGCGCCGTGGCCGGGTGGCGACGATGAGGCCCAGGACGAGGTCCACGGCCAGATACGACAGGAACCGGCCCTGGTACGAGGCCGCCAGCTCGGCACGGGGGCCCTGAGGGCCCACCACCACCGCGGTGGATCCGAGGAGCGTGAGCGCCAGGGCCAGGAGCGGCGCGCGGCGCACCACCCCGACGAGCAGGCTCAGCGCGAGCAGCGCCCCGACTCCGTGGACCGTGCCCGAGGCGCGGGGGGCGCCTCCCACGAGCAGAGCCACCGTGAGGAGGTACAGCGCGCCTCCCGACCAGGCCGTGATCTTGGTTCCCGTCATCGCTGGTGTGGCCTCTCAGGAGGAAGAGGAAGGCCACGCTGTGCGGTGCGCACGGGGAGCGGGGCGGTCGGCAGGGCATCCATCCCCCGACACTATCCAGGCGCCGCCCCCGGGGAATCGGCCCGTGGACGTACGCCCACGGGCGAACGCGGCCGCGGTCTTGCCGTCCACGGCCCGATGACCGGACGAGGCCCTCCCGGCAGGGTTGTTCCCGTGATCGAAGTCAACGAACTCACCAAGCGATACGGCGGCAGGACCGCCGTGGACCGGCTGTCCTTCACCGTGCGGCCGGGCCGGGTCACCGGCTTCCTGGGCCCCAACGGCGCCGGCAAGACCACCACCCTGCGGATGATCCTCGGCCTGGACGCGCCGACCGGCGGCACCGCCACCGTCGGCGGCGTCCCCTTCGGCAGCCGCTCACGCGGCCTGCGGCACGTCGGCGCGCTCCTCGACGCGGGCCAGGTCCACGGCGGGCGCACCGCCGCCTCCCATCTGTCCGCCCTGGCCCGCAGCAACGGGATCTCCCCGCGCCGGGTGGAGGCGGTGCTGCTCGAGGTGGGCCTGGCCGAGGCCGCGTCCCGCCGCGTCGGCGGCTTCTCGCTCGGCATGAAGCAGCGGCTCGGGATCGCCACCGCGCTGCTCGGCGACCCGCCGGTGCTGCTGTTCGACGAGCCGGTCAACGGCATGGACCCGGAGGGCGTGCTGTGGATGCGCCGCCTCTTCCGGCGCCTCGCGGCCGAGGGCCGTACGGTCTTCCTCTCCAGCCATCTGATGTCGGAGATGGAGAACACCGCCGACCAGCTGGTCGTCATCGGCCGGGGCCGGCTCATCGCCGCCGAGTCGGTGCGGGACTTCGCCGCGCGCAGCGCCCGTTTCAGCGTCGTGGTGGGCACCCCGCAGGCCGCCGAGCTGGCCGCGGTACTGACCACCGCGGGCGCCTCCGTCGAACCGGAGGGCTCGCCCGGCACCGAGAGGATCGCCGTGACCGGGCTCCCGGCGGACCGGATCGGAGCGCTCGCCTTCGAGAACCGGATCCGGCTCCACGAGCTGACCACCCGGTCCGCCTCCCTGGAGGAGGCCTTCATGGAACTCACCGCCGACAGCATCGAATACCAGGCAGGACAGCCCCGATGACTCCAGCAACCGCCGTCCCCCCGGCCACCTCCTTCCCACCCGTCACCGAGCCGCCCGCCCGCTTCCGTGACCTGCTCGCCTCCGAGTGGATCAAGATCCGGTCCCTGCGCTCGACCCCGTGGGCGCTCGCGCTCATCTCCCTGTTCGTCATCGGGTCCGCCGCCGTGGCGGCACTGGCGGCGACCGACGACCTCCGGACGACGAGCCCGGCCGGGAAGGCCGATCAGGGATTCCTCGTGTTCGCCGCGTTCCCCCCGGCCGGGTACATGACGCTGATGCTCGTCGCCGGCAGTGTCGGCGCCCTCACCGTCGTGAGCGAGTACAGCAGCGGTCTGATGCGCACCACCACCGTGGCCGTGCCCGCCCGTGGTGCGGTGGTCCTGGCCAAGGCGGTCGTCACCGCCGCGCTGTGGACCGTGGTCGGCGCGGCCGTCTCCACCGGCGGCTTCCTGGTCTCCCAGGCCGTCCTGAACGGAGAGCGGGCCGGGGTTCCGCTCACCCATCCCGGAGTGCTCCGTGCGCTGGTGGCGTCCGCCCTGCTGGCCCCGGTCTCCGCGCTGGTCGGCCTCGGCCTCGGCGCGCTGCTCCGGCACAGCGCCGCCACCATGGTCACCAGTGCCTTCACCCTGGTGATGCTGCCGCCGTTCTTCTCGCAGAGCGCCCGATGGTCCGCCGCCGTCAGCCATGCGATGCCGGTCACGGCGTGGAAGCGCCTGGCCCAGACCTGGGAACCGGAGCCCGAGTCGCTCGCCCACAGCGCCACCGTCCCCGGTTCGTGGGCCGTGTACGCCCTCTGGCCGCTGATCGCGGTGGTCCTCGCCGTGGTGGTCGTGCGGCGCCGCGACGTGTGAACGGGACGGGTGGCCGCGGCTCGTGGGCGTCAGGGGTGGCGGGTGGGATCCGGGTACTGCGGGCGGAGGGTCTCGGCCGTCGCCTCCGTCAGGCGTTCGTACGTGGTCCCCGCCCCGGGCCGCCACCAGACGGGGTCCCCGCAGAGGAAGGACTCGCGGCGCAGAGCCACCCGATGGATCTTGTTCGTCGCCGTGAGGGGGAGCTCCGGCATCACCCGGACGAAACGCGGCGGCATCTTCGTCCCCAGGTCCCGCTGCTCCGCGAGGAACGCCGCGAACTCCGCGGGATCGAAGACCGCCCCCTCGCGCAGCGCCAGCGCCGCCATCACCTGGTCCCCCGCCACCGGGTCCGGTATCGCGTAGACCGCCACCCCCGCGGCCCGGTCCCAGCGGGCCAGGATGTGCTCGATCATCGCCGCGGCCAGGTTCTCGCTGTCGACCCGCAGCCGGTCGTCCGTACGGCCCGCGAAGTAGAGGTAGCCGTCCGCGTCCCGGTAGAAGAGGTCGCCCGTCCAGTACCAGCCGTCGCGCAGCCGCGCCGCCTCCGCCTCCGGGTTGCGCCAGTAGCCCTCGAAGGCGCTGCGGCCCCGGTTGACGAGTTCCCCGACCGCCTCGGCGGCGTTGAGGAGCCGGCCGGTGGCGGAGAAGCGGGCCGACTCGCACTCCCGGCCCGTCTCCGCGTCCACGACCGCCAGGTCGTCGGTCGGCGCCGCCCGGCCCACCGCGCCCGTCGGCGTGCCCGGCGTCCGCTGGATCGACGCGCCGCCCTCCGAGGAGCCGTACCCCTCCACGAGCGGCACCCCGAAGCGCTCCCGGAAGCGCGCCGCGTCCACCGCTCCCGCCTCCGTGCCGAAGCCGAGGCGGAGCCGGTGCGCGCGGTCCTCGGGGGTGGGCGGGGTGGCCAGGAGGTACTGCACCGCCCGGCCGACGTAGGTGAAGTAGGTGGCGTCGAAGCCCCGTACGTCCGAGAGGAAGCGGGAGGCCGAGAAGCGGGCCCTCAGCGCCACCCCCGCCCCGGCGACCAGCGCCGGTGCCCAGTCCGCGATCACCGCGTTCCCGTGGAACATCGGCATGCAGACGTAGTGGACGTCGTCCGGCCCGACGGAGAAGTGGGATGCGAGCGAGGCCCCGGCCGCCGCCAGCCGGCCCTGGCCGCAGAGCGCCGCCTTCGGCGCGCCCGTCGAGCCGGACGTGAAGGAGAGCAGGAAGCGGCTGTCGGGCCGTACGGGGCCGAGGCGCGCGTCGCCCGGGCGGGCGGAGGCGCACGGCGCGAGGAGTTCACGGTACGCGTCGGTGTCCGTGACCAGGATCCGCACGCCGGGCAGCGGAAGGCCGTCGAGGAGCGGCAGGTGGGCGCGCTGGGTGACCAGGACCCGGCAGGCCGTGTGCCGGATGTCGCGGGCGAGTTCGGCACCGCGCCGGGTGGGGTTGATCCCGGCGACGGCGGCCCCCGCGAGGGCCGCCGCGCTGAGCCAGAGCGGGTACTCCGGCGTGTTGTCGAGCAGGATGCCGAGGTGCGGCTCGCCTCCCGGCACGGGGGGCATCAGGTCCACGAGCAGGGCGGCCCGCGCGGCGGCGCCGGCGGCGACCTGGTGGTGGGTGAGGGTGTGGTGCTCGTCCCTCAGCCCGATCCGGTGGTCGCCCCATTGGCGCCGTACGAGTTCCGCGACGGTGTCCGCACCCCTCATGGGCCGGACTGTAACTGACGTATCGTCAGAACTGAACGCCTCGCCGGGCTCCGAACGGCCGGGGCTCACCGGCCGTCCGGCGCCCGGCGCCCGTCAGGGTCCGGCCCGTCGGGGCCCGACCCCCCTCAGGGTCGGGAGCCCGTCCGGGACACGGCGTCCGTCAGGGCCGGCGTCCGCCGCGATGGGGCGCACGGTCAGAACTCGCGACGGGCGATCAGAACTTGACGTCCGAGCACGCGTAGAACGCGTTCGACGTGTCCGCGATCGTCCACACCGCCAGGATCAGATGGCGGCCCGTCTTGCCCGCCGGGATCGTCCCGGAGTGCGAGAGGGTCGCCGGCGGCTGCTGATTGTTGTAGGGGACGGTCAGGAACGGCTGGGGGTCCAGCATGGCCCGGGTCAGCTTCTGGCTCGGGTTCCAGCCGTTCTTGGTGATGTAGTACTTGAAGTCGGTGGTGGCGTGCCGGGCCGTGAACTGCCAGCGGAAGCTGTAGCTCTGCCCCGACGTGAGCTGTGTCGCGGGCCACGCACCGCCCCTCGGGTCGTCCAGCTGGGCGAACTGCGAGAGCCCGGCGGAACAGATCTTGCCGTCGGCGGGACCGGCGGCGGGGAAGCCCTTGGGGCCCTCGACCGACTGGGGCTCCCACTGTATGGAGCCGCAGTTGGTCACGGTGCCGTTGGCGCAGAGCTTCTGACGGCTGATCGGCGAGTCGGTGTAGCCGTGGCTGCCGGCGCTACCGGTGGCGAAGAGGGTGACGCCGGCGACGCCGAGCGCCACCACCGCCGCCCCGACTGACTTTTTGCGCATGCTTCGCTCCTGGAGAACGTGGGGGAGTTCCGTCGGGCCGTGCGCGCACGCGTGCGGTGGTACGTCGTACCGATTTTGGTCTGGACCAAGTACCAAGGTATGGACGGAAGTTGAACATGTCCATCCCTTCACGCCCCCTCTACAGGACCCGTCCGCCCCGTGTAGAACGCCACCGTCAGGTCCTTGACCAGCGCCTTGCGCTCGTAGTCGTCGAGCTCCACCAGACCACGACTGGTCAGCCGGTGGACCACGTCGTCCACCGCGTCCACCACCGAGGTGAGCACGCTGTCCCGGTGCTTCGCGTCGATCGCCGCGATCCGGCGCCGGCGCATCGCCGCCGCCACGTCCGGCGCGTACTCGATGCGGGTCGGCTGCGCCGAGAACACGTCCACGCCCACCGGGGCGCACTCCGCCGACAGCATCCGGGTCAGCGCCTCGCCGACGGCCTCCGCGTCCCGGAGCGTCGGGGCGTCCTCGTGGAAGGCGTCCGCCGGAAGCTGCGACAGCACCCGCGCCATGGCCGCCTCCACCTGCTCCCGCAGATAGTCCTCGTGCCCGTCGACGCCGAGCGCCGCCCGGACGGTGTCCCGCACCCGCCACACCACGAGCACGGTGACGTCGAGCGCGGTGCCCTTGGCGTCCACCGCCGACAGCGGCTCACTGCGCCAGTGCCGGAGCCGTACGTCGACACGGCGCCGCAGCAGGAGCGGGCTGACCCAGAGCAGTCCGGTACGGCGGACCGTGCCCCGGTAGTCGCCGAACAGGGTCAGCACCCAGGCGTAGCCGACCCGGCCGCGGCCGAGCCCGCCGAGCGCGAACAGGGTGAGGACGACGCCGAGCGCGAGGAGCGCCCACTGGCCGAGATGGATGCCGTTGTACGGACGTCCCGGCAGCCGCAGCATCCGGGCCGCCTCCTCGGGCACGGCCCCGGCCCACCACACGACCGCCGCGCATCCGGCGAGCGCGAGCGCGCCGCCGACCACCCCGACCCATCCGGGCAGCACCGGCCCGGGACGCTCGACGAGGGCGGGGTCGGCGGTGGGGGCGGGCCGGGAGGGGTGGGCGGAGACGGCGACGGGGGGCTTGGCGGCCTGCGTCCCGGGGCGGGCCTTGGGCTGCGCCGCGGACCGCGCCGCGGGATGCGGGTCGAGGGACGCGTTGAGGGAAGTGGCCGGCGGGGACGTCGGCTTCAGCTTCGGTTTCGGCTTCTGCTTGGACTTGGCCCGCCGCGCGGGCTCGGTCCCGGCGGCGTCCGCCGGGGGCTGCGCCTGGTTCGGGGCCGCGACCTTCGAGGGGCCCGGGATGGCGGGACCCGTGCCGTTCCTGGACAGCGTGGGCGCGGCCATGGCGACGGTGTCGGGACCTCCGTCGTCCTCGCCGGCCGTGAAGGGCACGGCGTTCCGCGGCTCGTCGCGGAAGAGGAGGTGCACCGGGATCGAGCCGGTGGTCTCGGCCCCGATCACGTTCCTCCGCCGCGCGACCCGCACGACGGCGGCGACGGGCACGGCGACGGCGGCGACACCGGCCCCGGCGATCCGCCCGAAGTCAGGGGTGTCAGCGCGGCCGGCGGGACGGTCGGGCCCGGGATCGACGGTCGGCGCGGCAACCGCGACGGGAACCGCCGCGGGACCACCGGACCGCACGGTGACGGTGGCCTTCGAGGGCGAGGGGGAACCGGGACGGGCGTGCCGGCCCGCGCCGGACGTCGCGGTGCCGGGGTAGGCGGGCACGACGGGCTGGACCCGGGTGACCACGGGGGCGGCTCCGGCCGTGGCCGAAGTCCCCGCCGCCGCACCGGAAGCGGGGGCGGCCGGGGGTACGGACCCGACCGGGCGTGCGGCACCGGCCGGGGGCGCGGACCCGACCTGGGACGTGGCGCCGACCGGGGGTGCGGACCCGGCCGAGGGTGAGGACCCGGCAGGGAGCGTGGTGCCGGTCTGAATCGCGGACTCGACCGGGGGCCTGGCGCCGGCCGGGGACGCGGTGCCGACCGGGAGTGCGGACCCGGCCGGGGACGCGGTGCCGACCGGCCGGACCGGTAGTGCGCCGGAAGGCCGCCCCGCGTCACCCGGCTGCGGACCGACCGGCCCGGCCCCCTGCCCCGGCGAAGTGCCGGCCGGGTCCTTCGACGTGTCCGTTCTCGTCGCCGCCTCCGCCGCGGCGCCGCCTCTCGCACCCGGTTCGGGCCACACCGGGACCCTGCGCGCGGTCCCCGGCTCCGCAACGGGCGCCGAGGGTGCCGACCCGCCCGCCGCAGCGGGCTCCGGCGCGTCGCCCACGACAGGCGCGGGCGCGGCACCGGCCGACGCGACCGCCTCCGCGACGGCACCTTCGGGCGTCGGCGTGCCGCTCTCCGCGGCTGCGCCCGCCACCGGCGCGCCCTCCCCCGGCTGCCCCGTGACCGACGGCGCGGGCGCATCCGCCGTAACCGCCGTCTCCGTCAGCCCCGTCGGCGCGGTCGGTTCCGTCGGTTCCGTCGGCGCGGTCGGCTCCGTCGGTGTCTCACGTCGGGTCGGCGGAGTGCCCGGGGGCGCGCCCTGGGGAGGGGACGTGCGCGGGAGGGTGCCGTCCGTCAGGCGGCGGGCCGTGCGGGCCGCGTCACGTGAGGCCGCCGCGCCGGAGTCCGCGGGGTTCGGGGTCGATGCCGTCATTCGGGTCCACCTCATGCTCTCGGGGTCATCGGAACAAGCGCCGCCAGGTCTCCGGGCCCGGGTAGCCGTCGGCCGCTGCGCCGCGCCAGCCCTGTGCCCGCTGGAACGCCTCGACGTTGCGGCGGTCCGCCTCCGTCCAGCGCGGACCGGGTCCCGACAGGTAGTGCTTGCCGAAGCCCCGCTTCACCAGTTGTTTGCCCAGCTTCTCCACATATGCGTTGGATTGGCCCGGACGGAAGGAGCCACGCCCGGGAAATGCCGTCGCATTCGAACTCGACCCGCTCGAACCACTCGAACCGCCGATGTCCTTGCCCCCGCCGGTCACGAGGAGCTTCCACGTCTCCGGGCCGGGCAGGCCGTCCGCCTCCTTGCCCTTCCAGCCCTGCGCCAGCTGGAACGCCTGCGTCGCGCGCCGGTCCGCCTCGCCCCACTTCGGGCCCGGCCCCTTGCTGTAGTACCTCTTGCCGCCGCGGTCGACGAGGAGCCGCCCGAGCTGGGTGATGTACGCGTTGTCGGCGCCCGTGCCGAACATCGCCACGCCGGGGTACGGAGTCGCCGCCTGACTCGCCCCGCCGGTGCCGCCGGCGGCCAGGCCCTTGTACCGGTAGGCCACGTACCGGCTGGAGTTCTCCCAGTACGCCATCGGCGTCGCCTGCTTCCGCGTACGCGGCTTGGTCTGCTCGTACGCGACGTAGGAGGTGTGGGTGTAGTCGGTCCAGCCGCCGAAGATCGTGACGTGCGAGCCGCGCGTCGGGTTCGCCGGGTTGTGGAAGAGCAGGATGTCGCCGGGCTGGAGCTCGGTGCGGTCGATGCGGTCGGCGAAGCGGTCGAGGCTGCCGGTCCACTCGTTGGCGCGGAGGTTCCAGGCCATCGAGATGTAGCCGGAGCAGTCCTGGCGGTAGCCGTCCGACCAGTACTTCTCCATGGAGTACGGGACCTGGGCGGTCACCCACAGTTTGGCGCGGTTGACGATCTCGGTCCGGGTCGTCGTCCGCAGCGTGCCGGTCGAGATCTGACTGGTCGTCGGAGTCGCGTTCGGGGAGGGCCGCCCGCCGGGGCCCGGGGCTCCGTGCAGTGGCCCGCGGCCGCCCTGGGGGGTGTCGGGCTCGGGATACGCGGCGCGCGCGGACGCGTCCGCCGGGTCGGTCGCGGCGGACGCGTCCGCGAGGTCCGCGGGGGTGAACGGGACGGAGGGCGGCGGGAGGGCCGTCGCCGCGGCGGCACCACCGGCGCCGAGGGCGACGCCCGCGGCCGTCATCAGGACCAGGGCACGCCGCGCGCCGTGCGCCGCCGGATGCCCGCCCACCCGGACCGGCAGGCCGAGCGCGAGGTCACGCCGCTGCCGGGCACAGCCCGGGCAGCCGCAGTCGGCCGCGGGTACGAACTCCTCGAAGACCGGCACGCTCATGCGATTCCCCTCCACACTCGTCAAGATCTTTTGGCCCTTGGTTTCGGGCGTCAGTGTCTCAACTGTCTGGACAAATCGCATTTTGACGGATCGAAGGCCTGATAAGACCATCCGACAGGCCGGAGGTGACCGTAATTGGTCAGGAGCACACCCGGACGTCGGGTAGAGTTCTCTCTGTCAGCAGGCGCCGCTAGCTCAGTTGGTTAGAGCAGCTGACTCTTAATCAGCGGGTCCGGGGTTCGAGTCCCTGGCGGCGCACGCAGAGTCAAGACCCCCTCACCGATGGTGAGGGGGTCTTGGTCGTTTTCCGGCCATCTTCGCCGACGCGAACGGGCGGGAGACGCGGGCCGGTTCCCAGGAGCTCGGGTCGCGCGGCCGTCGCGGCCCGGGGTGCGGTGGAGCGGCGCGCGGGCGGATCGGTCGTGAGCGGCGTGACACGACAGTCCTCTGGGCCGGGCGGGGCAGGGCCCTTACAGTGTCCGGAACCTCGACCTCCCGCGGCGGCGCCGGGCCCCTCCCGCGTCCGTGAGCCCCGCGGTGGAGGACCGGCCCGGTCGGCGGCGGCGGGACGCCCGCCGTCGACCGGGGCCAGGTCCGCCCAGGTCCTCCTGCCGGACCCGGTGGTCGCTTCCGGGCGGGTGTCCGGTCAGGGTGCGGTGGCCGCTGTCAGGTAGGCCGAGACCACCACGTTCGCCGTGTACGCGTTCGACCCGCGGTCGAACGTGCCGCCGCACGTGATCAGGCGGAGTTCCGCCCGATGGGGGTCGCGCGCGCCGTAGACCCTGGCCGCGTCGAAGTCCTCGCGCGGGTAGACCTGGACGTCGTCCACCGTGAACTCGGCGACCGATCCGTCCGTACGGGTGATGCGGACCTTCGCGCCGGGGCGGGCCGCGCTCAGCCCGTAGAAGACCGCCGGCCGTGTCGCCGTGTCGACGTGGCCGACGAGGAGCGCCGGGCCCGCCGCGCCCGGCCGGGTGCCGGAGCCGAACCAGCCGACCGTGTGCGGCATCTCGTACGGCGGCGGATCGATCGCCCCCGTGCTGTCCAGGCCCCGCGCCACGACGGGCGCGGCGATGCCGAGGGACGGGATCTCGACCCGGCGGGGCTCGACGGGTGCGAGCGGGTCCCTCGCCGGGGGCAGGGCGACGCCGAGCGGCCTGCCGACGGCGGCGATGTCCCCGGTGGTCGGCGCGGAGCCGGCCCCGGGGCCCTCGGTGACCTCGCGTCCCCACATCCAGAGCCCGAGCAGGAGCAGCGCCCAGGCCACGCCGGTGACGAGTCGCCCGGTGCCCGCCGGGCGGGAGCCGGACGGCGCCGTCATTCCGTACCCGGCCCCGAGCCCGTACCCGTACCCGTACCCGCGTCGCGGCGGCGGGAACTGCGGAAGGCGACCGCCACGGCGGCGACGGCCGCGAGACCGAGGCCGAGCAGGGTGTACGGGGTGCCGAGGCCGCTCTCGCTGGTGGTCTGGGCGACACCGGGCGCGGCCGGGGCGGCGAAGGCGGCGGTGCCGCCGCCGCCCGCGCGGACCGGGGCGACCGGGCTCGGGTGGTGGGTCGGCTCGTGCGTCGGCTCGTGGCTCGGCCTGTGCGTGGGCTCGTGGGTCGGCTTGTGCGTCGGCTCGTGCGTCGGCTTCTGGCGCTCGACGCGCACGGTTCCGACATCCGGGTGGTCGTGACCGTCACAGGTCACGCTGACCCGGTACGTGCCGTTCTCGAGCCGGGTCTTGATCGTGGTGTCGCCGAACAGCGGGGCACCCCCGCCGTCCCGGCCGGTGAGTTCGGCGTCCGCGACGAACGCCGGGGACTTCGCCGCACCCGTCGTGCCCTTGCAGCCCTGGACGCGGACGTCGATGTCGGCGCCGGGCGAGGCGGTGGACGGGGTGATGGTGACCTTCACCCCGTCGTGGGCGTACGCGCTACCGGCCGTGGGTGCCAGTACGAGTACCAGGGCCGCCCCTGCGGCACGGAGAGCAATGGGACCTGAACGCATCGTGACCTCCTGATACTGGCAGGGTCACCCGGATCGGGGCTTCTCGCATCCGCAGGGGCGCCGGCGGGCGGCCGCTACACCCGGTCGACGATGTCCGCGATCGACTTCACGATCTTGGACGGGCGGAACGGGAAGCGGTCGATCTCGGCCTCTCCGGTGAGGCCGGTGAGGACCAGGAAGGTCTGCATGCCCGCCTCCAGGCCCGCCAGGATGTCGGTGTCCATCCGGTCGCCGATCATGGCGCTCGTCTCGGAGTGGGCGCCGATGGCGTTCAGGCCGGTGCGCATCATGAGCGGGTTCGGCTTGCCGGCGAAGTACGGCTCCTTGCCGGTGGCCTTCGTGATGAGCGCGGCGACGGAACCGGTGGCCGGCAGCGGGCCTTCGAGGGAGGGGCCGGTCTCGTCCGGGTTGGTGCAGATGAAGCGGGCGCCGGCGTTGATGAGCCGTACGGCCTTCGTCATCGCCTCGAAGGAGTACGTACGGGTCTCGCCGAGCACTACGTAGTCCGGGTCGTGGTCGGTGAGGACGTAGCCGATGTCGTGGAGGGCGGTGGTGAGTCCCGCCTCGCCGATCACGTACGCGGTGCCGCCCGGGCGCTGGTCGTCGAGGAACTTGGCGGTCGCGAGGGCCGAGGTCCAGATGTTCTCGACGGGGACCTCCAGGCCCATCCGGGCGAGGCGGGCGTGCAGGTCACGAGCCGTGTAGATCGAGTTGTTGGTGAGGACCAGGAAGGGCTTCCCGGTCTCCCGCAGCTTCCTGATGAACGCGTCGGCGCCGGGGATCGGCACGCCCTCGTGGATGAGGACGCCGTCCATGTCGGTCAGCCAGGATTCGATCGGCTTGCGCTCTGCCATGGGTGCGGGACTCCTGCCGTACAGACGTGCGGTGTGCTGGGGGCGCCGCGACAGCGCTGTGGCGACGCCCCCAGCCTAATCAAGAGGTCGTGACCTTGACCCCGTCGATCACCCAGTACCAGTTGTTGGCACCGGTGTAGCGGAAGCGGAAGCTCACGCTGGACGCGCCGGCCGGGACGGCGACCGTGAGGGACTGGGGCTGCGAGACGACGTCGGCGGTGTAGCTCTTCACGAGGGTCGGGGCGCCGCCGTTGAAGACGGCCTGGACCTGTGCGGTCTGGCTGCCCTCCTGGCGGTAGAAGGTCGTGAAGTCCAGGGTGACCCGGCTCGCGCCCGCCACGCTGTACGCCGGGGTGACCAGCGTCGAGTCGTACGTTCCCGAGAACGCCTTGTCCGCCCACTCGTCGGAGTCGGCGACGGCGAAGACGCCCCGGGCACGCACGTTCAGCTCGCGGGACTGGTCGCGCTGGGAGCGGGACCAGAACTCGTCGGTGGTGAAGGACCAGCCGCGCCACTCGGCCATGCCGCCGGTGCCCATGGCGTTGTCGATGACGGACCAGCCGCCGGGCGCGGTGTGGGTGAAGCCGAGGATCCCGGCGGGGATGCCGGTCTCGTCGACGCGGCCGGCGAGCGACCCGTACAGGCTGTCGAAGGGGTCGGTGGAGCGCTCCTGGACCGGCTTGCCGTCGAGGCCCCAGGACGCGGCGGGGGTGATGCCGAGCTGGCGGAAGACGGTGGCGGCGACGTCGACGAGCCGGGTGTCGATGGGGCGGGCTCCGGCGGCGATGCCCGGGCCCTGGGCGAGGACGAAGGTGCGCCGCTCCTCGATGGAGGAGCCGCCGTGGCCGCCGCCGTCGGTGTGACCGTGGTCGGTGGCGACGATGACCGTCCAGCGCTCGGTGGCGTACGCCGGGCGGGCCTTGATCGCGGCGAGCAGCCGGCCGAGGTAGCCGTCCTGGACGTCGATCGCGTCGAGGTACTTGCTGTGCGCGGCCCCGTAGTTGTGGCCGATCTCGTCGGTCTCGCCGAAGTAGACGAAGAGGACGTCGGGGTTCTGGTTGCGCAGGATGTCCTCGGTGATGTCGGTGATCACGAGGTCGTTGACGACGTAGTCGTTGTCGTAGACGAGCTTGGCGTCGGCGCCGGGGGTGACGGTGCCGTGGGTGTCGAGCTCGGGCCAGTCGACGGCGGCGAAGAGCGAGAGCTCGGGGCGGACCTGGTTCAGGCGGGCCAGGAAGCCGGGGTACCGGCCGTAGTTCTTGCCGGCGAAGGTGTTGTCCTTCACGCCGTGCTTGTCGGGCCAGACGCCGGTGGAGACGGTGGACCAGCCGGGGCCGGAGGAGGTCGCGGCCATCGGGCCGGCGTAGAGCAGGGAGCGGCCGAAGGTGCCGTTCGCCATGAGGGACTTGAGGTGCGGGGCCTTGGCGGCGTCGATCCGGTCGTGGCGCAGGCCGTCCATGCCGACGACGAGGACCTTGTCCTTGCTGGTGCCGTCGGGGAGCGTGGGCGCGGCGGCGGCCAGGGCGGCGGGGGCGGTGGCGAGACCGGTGGCGGCGACGGCCGCGGTGGCACCGGCGGCGGCGAGCACGGTGCGTCGGGAGATGCCGGTGATCGGCATGTCGGAGTCCTCCGTGGGCGGGGTCGATGGGGTACGGGGACGCGCCAACGCCCCTGATTCCTCAGGGGCGTTGATCGTCGGTCCGTACCCGTTATCTTTCCGCGATGTCCGGGGGCGTTCCAGGGTCGTGCGGTGAACTCTTGGTGGCGGGAGGCGATGTGTCAGCTGCCCGTGGCCGACTTCCACGCGTCGACGTACGTCTTGAGGTTCTTGTCGATGTCGGCCCAGTCCGGCTCGAAGACCTCGACGCCCTGCATCAGTTCGGCCAGTGCGATGGCGTTGGCGTCCGTGGCCTTGACGTCCTTGCGGGCCGGGAAGCCGCCGCCGATCGCGCTGACCTCGCGCTGGGCCCCCTCGGTCAGCATGAAGTCGAGGAGCTTCTTGCCGTTCTCGGTGTGCGGGGCCTTGGCCACCAGGCCGGCCGCGTACGGCAGGGCGAAGGTGGTGGGCCTGCCCGCGCCCTTGGCCGGGAACCAGATGCCGAGGTTCGGCATGGACTTGGACTGGGCGAAGTTCATCTGCACATCGCCGTTGGCGACGAGGAGCTCGCCCTTGTCCACCTTGGGGGCGAGCTTGGAGGTGGAGGAGGACGGTCCGACGTTGTTGGCCTGGAGCTTCTTCAGGTACTCCATGGCCGGCTCCCGGCCGCCGAAGTCGTGCATCGCCTTGATGAGGACGGCGGTGCCGTCGCCCGCGACGCCGGGGGTGGAGTACTGGAGCTTGTCCTTGAACCGGCCGTCGAGCAGCTCCTCCCAGGAGGTGGGGGCGGCGGGCAGCTCCTTCTTGTTGTGGATGAAGCCGAAGTAGTTGTTGACGACCGAGGTCCAGGTGCCGTCGCTCGCCTTGTCACCCCCGCCGACCTGGTCGGCGCCCTGCGGGGTGTACTTCTGCAGGAGGCCCTTGGAGCCCGCCTGCTGGATGAAGGGCGGCAGGGTCACGATGACGTCGGCCTGGGTGTTGCTCTTCTCGCGGAGGGCGCGCTGCACCATCTCCCCGGAGCCGCCCTCGACGTACTCGACCTTGATGCCGGTCTTCTTCTCGAAGTCGGCGAAGACCTTGTCGTACCAGCCGTCTCCCGCCTCGCCCTTGAGGCCGTCGGCGCTGTAGACGGTGACGGTCCTCTCGTCGGACGCGGCGGAGGAACCACCGCAGGCGGTGAGGCCAGCGGCGAGGACGAGGGAGCCGGTGACGGCGGCGATCGGCTTGGCGTACGAACGCATAACGTCGTTTTCTCCTGAAGATCTTGAGCGGAAGGACGCTCGGGGAAGGTCGGGGGACGGCAGATCTAGCGGAAGGAAGCCTTGGTACGGATGCGGGAGACGGCGAGCAGGGCCAGCAGGGTGGTGGCCATGAGGACCACGGCCAGCGCCGATCCGGTGAAGAGGGAACCGCGGTCGGTGGCGGTGAAGATGAGCACCGGGAGCGGCATCCAGTCCGGCGGGTAGAGCATCATCGTGGCGCTCAGCTCGCCCATGGACAGGGCGAAGCAGAGTCCGGCGGCGGCGTTCAGGGAGGGCAGCAGGAGCGGCAGCCTCACCCGGAGCAGGACGTACGAGGGGCGGGCGCCGAGACTGGCCGCCGCCTGCTCGTACGAGGGGTCGAGCCGCTGGATCGCGGCCGACACCGACTGGTGGGCGAACGCCGTGACGAGCACGGTGTGCGCGAGGATCACGATCCAGCGCGTGCCGTTGAGGAGCACCGGCGGCTGCGAGAAGGCGACGAGGACGGCCAGGCCGACGACGACGGACGGCACGGCGACCGGCAGCATGAACAGCGCGTCGAGGACCCTCTTGCCCTTCCTGCCGAGCGCGGCCCCGGCGAGCGCGGCCCAGGTGCCGACGGTCAGCGCGATCAGGCTCGCGGTCAGGGCCGTCACCAGGCTGGTGGTGAGGGCCTGGAGGGACTCCCCGCGGACGGCCGCCGCGTAGTGCCCGGTGGTCGGTCCGGAGGGGAAGGCGCCGGACCAGTTCGTGGAGAACGAGGCGGCGACGATGACCAGGAGGGGGAGGGCGAAGAGCGGGACGAACAGGACGGCGAAGGTGGCCCAGGCCGTCCACCGGCCCGTACGGCTATGCACCAGCACGTCGGCTCACCCCCCGGTAGAGGAGGTAGAGGCCCACGGAGAGGGCCACGTTGACGACGGCGACGACACAGGCGGCCGCGTAGTCGGACTCGAGAATCGCCTTGCTGTACACGAGCATCGGGAGGGTCGTGACGCCCTTGGCCCCGGTGAAGAGCACGATCCCGAACTCGTTCAGGCACATGACGAGGACGAGGCTGCCGCCGGCGGCGAGCGCGGGCAGCGCCTCCGGCAGGATCACCTGCCGGACGATCCGCAGCGGCCGGGCGCCGAGCGAGGACGCGACCTCCAGCTGGGCCGTCTCCATCTGCGAGAAGGCCGCGAGCAGCGGCCGCATCACGAACGGGGTGAAGTACGTGATCTCGGCGAGGAGGACGCCCCACGGGGTGGTCAGGAACCGGAAGGGGCCCGAGGGGTCCCCGGTGACGTCCGTCCAGACGCCGTTGGCCATGCCGACCGTGCCGTAGAGGAACAGCAGGGCGAGGGTGATCAGGAAGGACGGGAAGGAGAGGAAGACGTCGATGAACTTCGACACCGCCTTCCCGCCGGGGAACGGGACGAACGCGATCACGACCGCGAGCACGAAGCCGAGGACGAGGCACCCGGCGGTGGAGGCGACCGCGAGCCACACCGTGGTGACGAGGGCCTCGCGGAAGGACGTGGAGGCGAAGACGTCACCGTACGCGCCGGGGGCCATGGACTCCTGGACGACGAGCGCGAGCGGGTAGAGGAAGACGACGGCGAGCACGGCGACGGGTGGGAGGGCCCAGACCCAGCCGGGGGTGGAGCGGTGGGTCCGGGTGGCCGTCGCCGCCGGGGCGGCGGTGCTCACGGCGCTAGCCATCGGAGACCCCCGCTCCCAGGAGCACCGCGTCCTCGGGTGCGAA
The DNA here is from genome assembly GCF_036226665.1 of Streptomyces sp. NBC_00691. NCBI lineage: Bacteria > Bacillati > Actinomycetota > Actinomycetes > Kitasatosporales > Streptomycetaceae > Streptomyces > Streptomyces sp. NBC_00691. The sequence goes on from NZ_CP109007.1 coordinate 3,087,353, forward strand.
GTGCAGCGTGACCTCGGTCCCGAGCAGCGGTGTCTCCCGCAGCTCCCGCACGTCGGCCTTCACCCGGTGGCCGCCGACCTCCACGTACAGCCGGTGCGTGGACCCCCGCCACTGGACCTCGCTGATCCGGCCGCGCAGCGCGTTCGGACCGTCCCCGAGGCCGACCAGATGGGGCCGGACGCAGAGGGTGGCGCCCGCGCCGGGGACCGGACCGGGCGTGCCCTCCCCGGCGACCTTCAGCTCGGTCCCGTCGAAGACGACGCCGTCGCTGCCGACCGTCACCGGCAGCAGGTTGGCGTTGCCGACGAACGAGGCGGTGAACTCCGTGCGCGGCCTGCGGTACAGGTCCTGCGGGGTGCCGCAGTCCTGGAGCCGGGCCTTGTCCATGACCGCGATCCGGTCCGCGAGGGTCAGCGCCTCGACCTGGTCGTGGGTGACGTACAGGATCGACACCTCGGGCAACTCGCGGTGGAGGCGCGCCAGTTCGGCCAGCATGCCGGAGCGCAGCTGCGCGTCGAGCGCGGAGAGCGGCTCGTCGAGGAGGAGGACCTGGGGCCGGATGGCGAGGGCGCGGGCGATGGCGACGCGCTGCTGCTGGCCGCCGGAGAGCTCCCGGGGGTACCGGTGGGCGTAGGCCGCCATGCCGGTCATCTCCAGGGCCTCGGCGACCCGGCCGGCGATCTCGCCCTTGGGGACCTTCTGCGCCTTGAGGCCGAAGGCGACGTTGGCCTCGACCCGCAGGTGCGGGAAGAGGGCGTACTGCTGGACGACCATGCCGATCCCCCGCTTGTACGGCGGGAGGCCGGTGACGTCACGGTCGCCGATGAGCACCCGCCCGGAGGCCGGCCGCACGAACCCGGCGACGGCCCGCAGCGCGGTGGTCTTGCCGGAGCCCGAGGGCCCGAGGAGGGCCATGACCTCGCCGGGCTCGACGGTCAGGTCGAGCCGGTCGAGCACGGTGGTGCCGCCGTACGCGACGGACACGGCGTCGAAGCGGATGCCGCTGGTCATGCGTCCGACTCCCCCAGCAGCGAGGGCAGTTCGGCGATCGAGGTGAGGACGTGCGTCGCGCCGTGCTCCCTGAGCGCCGCCTCGTCGTGCGCACCGGTCAGGACGCCCGCGACGATCCCGGCGCCCGAGCGGACCCCGCTGAGCATGTCGTACGAGGTGTCGCCCGCGACCACGAGCTGCCGGACGTCGTCCACGGCTCCGGTACGGAGGAAGGCCGCGAGGACCATGTCCGGGTACGGGCGTCCGCGACCGCCGGCGTCCGCCGGGCAGAGGGTCAGTTCGACCAGGTCCCGCCAGCCGAGCGCGTCGAGGATGGCGTCCTGGGTGACCCGGGCGAACCCGGTGGTGAGGACCACCCGGCGGCCCTGGGACCTCAGTTCGGCGATCGCCTCGGCGGCGCCGGGTACCGGGGCGATCCGGCCGCCGGAGACCAGTTCGCCGTAGGCCGCCTCGAAGGCCAGGTTGGCCTGCCGGGCGCGGGCCTCGTCACCGCCGAAGAGGTGGCGGAAGACGGAGATCTTGGACTCGCCCATGGTGGCGCGGACGTAGTCGATCATCGTGGCCGGGTCTTCGCCGAGCCGCTCGGCGGCGGCGGTGAAGGCCTGCTCGACGAGGCCGCCGTCGGCGACGGTGGTGCCGGCCATGTCGAGGACGACGAGGCCGTGCCCGTCCGCGGAGTCCATGCGGTTCACGCGGTCCGTGGGGTTCGTCCGGTCCGTGGGGTTCGTCCGGTCCGTGGGGTTCGTGGGGTTCATGTGGTTCACCAGCCCAGTTCGTCTGCGGTCTTCTCGGCGATGGCGGGCGAGCAGGTCATGCCGCGGCCGCCGGGCCCGGTCACCAGCCACACGCCGTCCCGGACCCGCTGGCGGTGGACGACCCGGCTGGTGTCGACGCACTGCGCGTACACCCCGGCCCAGCGCCGCTTGATCTTCGGCAGCGGGCGGCCGAGGAAGGACTCGACGACGCGGGTGAGGTGCTCGTAGGGGTCTTCGAGGGTGTCGAAGGCGAACGGGTGCTCGTACTCGTGGGTGTCGCCGATGGTCAGTCCGCCGTCGAGGCGCTGCACCATCAGGAGCTGCATCCTGTGCGCGGCGGCGGTCGGGTCCTGCGGCTGCGCGGCCTGGAGGGAGTCCAGGGCCTCGGAGGCGTACGCCGGGTAGTAGCGGAAGGAGTCGGCGTCGGCGACGGAGGTGGTGAGCGCCTCGCCGAGGGGCTCGGTCTGCATCATCTGGAGCCGGACACGGCGGACGGGGATCTCGCCGGCGACCTCGCGGACGAGGCCGGAGAGCCAGGCGCCGGTGCACAGGACGACGGCGTCGCCGCTGTGGACCTCGCCGCGGTCGTCACGGACCGCGTTCTCCCCCACGACGTCCCGGACCTCGCGGTTCGGCAGGAAGGTGTACTTCCCGGTGGCGAGGAGGGCCTCACGGAGGGCGAGCTGGGCGAGGCGGGGTTCGACGGCCGCGTCCCGCTCGCACCAGAGCGCCGCCTCGAACGCGCCGCGCAGGGCCGGGTTGACCGCGCGGGCCTCGTCGGCCGTCAGCAGCTTGTAGCCGCGGGCGGCGGCGTCGGGGCGGGCCACCGCGGCCTCGGCGACGGCGAGTTCCAGCGCGTTCCGTACCGGGGTGAGCGAGCCGATGGCCCGGAAGCCCAGGCCGGGGACCCGGGCGCCGATGCCCTCCCAGAGCTCCCGGGCGCGCAGGGCGGTGTCCAGTTCCTCTCCGCCCGCCCGTCCGCTCACCCAGATCTGGCCGAAGTTGCGGAGGGACGCTCCGCGCGCCTCGGCCTCGCGCTCGATGTGTACGACCTCGTGGCCGCGTTCCACTGCGTGCCAGGCGTGCATGGTTCCCACCACGCCGGCTCCTACGACGATCACCTTCATGCCGTCGACGGTCCTGGGAACGGGTGACCCGGACGGGGCCGGTGGGCGACCGGACGGTGAACGGCCCGACAAGCTTGGACCAGACCCGTTACCTTCCTGTGATCCAGAGGGGGTCGTGATGGTTCCCGGCGCGCGGCCCGCCGTTCCCTCCCGGGATCAGCCCTGCCGCCCCAGGTGGGCGGTGAAGCTGAACCGGTCGCCCCGGTAGAGGGTGCGGACCCGCTCCAGGGGCCGCCCCTCGGTGTCCCGGGAGATGCGGTGGAGCAGCAGCATCGGCAGGGCCGGCGGCGTCCCCACGAGGAGGGCCTCGCGGGGCGTCGCGAGGACCGTCTCGATGCGCTCGTCGGCATCGCCGAAGGAGATGCCGAGGCGGTCGTGGAGGTACGAGTAGAAGGAGGAGTCCGGGTCGAACTCGGTGTCCAGGCGCGGGGCGCGGGCCTCGGAGACATAGGTGCTCTCCAGGCCGACCCGCTCGTCGTCGGCGAGGAGTACGCGCTCCATGTGCCAGACGGGCTCGCCGCGTTCGGCGCCGACCTCCGGGGCGAGCGCCTCCGGACAGGGGAACCGGTCGAGCGAGATGAGGCTGCGGCCGGGGCGGAGGCCCTGCCGGCGGACACCCTCCGTGTAGCTCGCGAGCGAGAGCGGCTGTTCGAGCTTGGGGCCCGCCACGACCGTGCCCCGGCCCTGGCGGCGCAGCCGCCCCTCCAGGAGGAGTTCGCGCAGCGCCTGCCGGACGGTCTCGCGGGACACCTCGTACCGGACGGCGAGGTCGCGCTCGGTGGGCAGCAGCCCACCCTCCCCCAACTCGTCCACCATCACGGCGAGTCTGGCCTTCACGGCGTAGTACTTGGGCACGCGGCCGTGCTCCGGGATGCCGGAGTTCACGGGGGCGCCCGGGGTGCCGGGGGTGTTCTGGTAGTTCACCGGGGGATGGTCGCAGACGGGGATGAACGGGAAGGTGTACGTGGCATGACTCACCGGTGCCGGGCCCGGCGGGCGGACCGGAACAGCACCGCGCCGAGGAGGACGAGGGCGGCCGCGAGGGGGGCGAGGAGCATGACGTACTCCTCCGACTCCCTTCCTGTGGTGGCGAGTTCGCGGTCAGGACCGGCGAGCACGAGGTCTTCCGGGTCCGCGGCGGTGGAGCCCGGCGGGCGGGGCGTGACCCCGGGCGGCCGGGAGGGGGTGGCCGGGGCGGGGGTGCCGGATGTGTCAGGTGCGGGGTCGTCGGCACCGGTGGAGCGGTTCGGGGCGACCGGGCCCACGGTGAGGCGGTAGTCGCCGGACTCGCCGACCCAGTCGCCGTCGGCACCCCGGCGCTGGACGACCGCGGCGTTCACGACGACCGCACCGGGGGTGGTCCGGGCATGGAACCCGAGCCGTACGGAGACGGTGAGGGTCTGGCCCGCGGGGACCGTGAAACCGCCGAAGCCGTCGGGGCCGTCGACGCCGGTCGACGTGCCGAGGCCGTCGGGGCCGGTCGAGCTGCCGGGGCCGTCGGGGCCGGTGAACGCGCCGACGTTCTCGGCCTGTTCGGTCGCCTCGAAGGTGACGGGCCGCCAGCGCGCGGCCCCTTCGTCGTAGAACTCGAACCGGATCTGCCCGGGCCGCAGCGCCCGCTGCTCGTCGGTGAGGACGAGCACGGGATGGATGCCGGAGCAGACGCCGTCGGTGGTGTTGGTGAGATCGAGCTTCCACTCCTGGAGGGGGCCGCCCGCGGGGTAGTCCGCCGGCCCGCCGTGGATCCGCGTGTCGAGGGGGAAGGCGGAGCCGGAGGGCGTGCCGCAGGCGGGGGCGGGGGGATCCGGGGCGGGGATGTCGGGTGCGGCCTGCGCCGGGGCGGGGGCCGTCGTCGAGGGGGCCGAGGGGGCCTGGGCGGTCAGGGCGGGTGGCGCCAGGGCCAGGTGGGCGGTCGCGGTGGCCGCCAGAGCGGCCGCCGTGGTGAGGGCACGGGCGCTGCGGGGCCGCAGGGGGACGGATGCCATGGGGCGGAGGCCTTTGCTTGCTCGCGGACGAACGGGGCGGCCGCGACGCTGCCATGCCGCCGGGGCGGGGGCGGGCAGCGACACCGCGCCCGCCCCCGGACGGCCCGGCCGGTCCGCCCGATCGGCCTACTGTCGTACGTACTTCTTTACCTATCGGCCCTCTCGCTCACCGGCCTCCTTCCTGACGACCGGAGCGCGGCCTCCATCCCGAAGACCGGAGCGCGGCCTCCATCCCGAAGGCCGGAGCGCGGCCTACTTCCCGAAGACCGGGGCGAGGATCAGCCAGGCGGCCCCCGCCGCCACCGCGTCCCCCTCCCCCGCCACCCCCACCGGGGCCGTCAGGCCGAGCCCGGTGAGGACCTCCCGCACCCCGCCCGCGAACACCTCCGGCGCGGCGAGGACCAGCCGGCCGCCGAGCAGGACCTGGTCGATGTCGAGGAGCCGTACGACGTTGGCCGCGCCCGCGCCGAGGATGCGCGCGGCCCCGGCTCCGTCGCCGCGCGCGACCGCCGCGAGGCACAGGACCTCCAGGCAGCCGCGCCCGCCGCAGCCGCACGGGGGCCCGTCGAGCTGGACGGTCTGGTGGCCGAGTTCACCGGCGCCCGTCCTGTCCCCCCGGAGCGGCGCCCCGCCGAGGACGAGGCCGGCGCCGAGCCCCGTACCGAGGTGGACGTAGGCGAAGGAGCCGGGGGCGCCGGGGCGGACGGCGAGGCCGAGGGCGGCGGCGTTGGTGTCCTTGTCGAGGACGACGGGCAGCCCGAGGCGCCGGGCCAGCTCCTCGCGGACGGGGTGGCCGTCCCACTCGGGGAACCCGGTCACGCGGCCCGGGACTCCGGCACGGTGGTCGAGCGGCCCGGGCATGGCGACACCGACACCGAGGACGAGGACGGACGCGGGCGCGGCGGCGGGCGCGGGTGCGCGAGCGGGCTCGCGCCCGGTCGCGCGGGCACGCTCCGGCTCGACGGCGTGGGCGGGCTCCGGCTCGGACGCGCGGGCAGGCTCCGGCCCGACGCCGGGGGCGGGCTCCGGCTCGGCCGCGGGGGCGGCGGCACCGGCCAGCAGCGCCCGTACCTCCTCCGTCACCGCGTCCAGGACCGGGCCCGCGCCCGCCCCGAGGTCCAGGGCGCGCGTGCGCCGGTCGACGACCGCGCCCGCGAGGTCGGTGAGCAGGGTGGTCAGTTCGTCGCGGTCCAGGTGGACGCCGACGGCGTACCCGGCGGTGGGGACGAGCCGCAGGACCGTACGGGGCTTCCCTCCCGTCGAGGCACGGTGGCCGGCCTCCGCCGCGAGGCCCTCGGACCGGAGCCGCGCGGTGATCTTGCTGACGGCCTGTGGGGTGAGCCCGGTCCGCTCGGCCAGTTCGAGGCGGCTGATCCCGGTCTCGCCCGCGGTGCGCAGCAGGTCGAGCACGAGCGCCGCGTTGGGGCTGCGCAGGGCCGGCACGTTCACTCCACCACTCCGATCAGGTCCGTCTCCACCTGCCCATTGTCGCTGCCGCTTGCACTTTGGCAACACCGTTGCTTAAGTGAGGGGCATGACTGGCACCCCCCGCACCCCCCTCCGCGTCGGCCTCGTCGGCTACGGCCTCGCGGGCTCCGTCTTCCACGCCCCCCTGATCGCCGCGTCCGAGGACCTCGCCCTCGCCGCCGTCACCACCGGCAACCCCGAGCGGGCCGCCGAGGCCCGCGCCGCCCACCCGGGGGTCCGGGTCGTGGCCGCTCCCGAGGAGCTGTGGGCGGACGGGGCGGCGGACGAGCTCGACCTGATCGTCGTCGCCTCCCCCAACAAGACGCACGTCGCGATCGCCACGGCCGCCCTGGAGGCGGGGCTGCCGGTCGTCGTCGACAAGCCGCTGGCCGGCACCGCCGCCGAGGCCCGCGCCCTCGCGGCCCTCGCCGAGGAGCGGGGCCTGCTGCTCTCCGTCTTCCAGAACCGCCGCTGGGACAACGACTTTCTGACCCTGCGCCGGCTCCTCGGCGAGAAGGCGCTCGGCGAGGTCCAGCGCTTCGAGTCCCGCTTCGAGCGCTGGCGCCCGCTGCCCAAGGGCGGCTGGCGCGAGTCCGGCGCGCCGTCGGAGATCGGCGGCCTGCTCTACGACCTGGGCAGTCATGTCGTCGACCAGGCCCTGGTCCTCTTCGGCCCGGTGGTCTCCGTGTACGCCGAGTCGGACGTCCGCCGGCCGGGCGCCGAGGCCGACGACGACACCTTCCTCGCGCTCACCCACGCGAGCGGCGTCCGTTCGCACCTGTACGTGAGCGCCACCACCGCCCAGCTGGGTCCCCGCTTCCGGGTGCTCGGGCAGCGCGCGGGCTTCGTGAAGTACGGCCTCGACCCGCAGGAGGCGGCCCTCCGCGAGGGGCTGCGCCCGGAGCCGGGCGGGGTGTGGGGCATGGAGCCCGAGGAGCTGTGGGGCCGGCTCGGCTCCGGCGAGTCGCCGCTGACCGGCGGCGGGACCCCGGTCGAGTCGCTGCCGGGCGACTACCCGGCGTACTACGCGGCCGTCGCGGCCGCCCTGCGCGGCACCGGCGAGAACCCGGTGACGGCGCACGAGGCCGCGGCCGCGCTCGACGTCCTGGAGGCGGCGAAGCGGTCCGCCCGCGAGGGCGTCACGGTGACGCTGTGAGCGACCGGGAAGTGGGCGAACTGGAGGCGCAGGAGGCCAGGCTGGTCCTCCCCCGCTTCACGTACGAGGACGCCTGGACGCTCGGGAGCATGCTCGTCGGCATCGCCCGCGAGCGCGGGGCGCCGGTGGCGATCGACATCAGGCGCGGGCCGCAGCAGCTGTTCCACTGCGCGCTGCCGGGGTCGAGCGCGGACAACGACGCCTGGATCGACCGCAAGCGCCGGGTCGTCGAGCGGTACGGCGTCAGCTCGTTCCTGGTCGGCGCTCGGTTCCGCGCCAAGGGGACGACCTTCGAGGCGTCCTCGCGCCTCGACCCCGACCGGTACGCGGCGCACGGCGGCGCGTTCCCGGTCGCGGTCGAGGGCGCGGGCGTGATCGGCTCGGTCACGGTCTCGGGGCTGCCGCAGGCCGAGGACCACGCGATGGTCGTCGAGGCGCTGGAGCGGCTCCTCGGCTCGTACGCCTCCGCCGCCGCCTCCGCCACCGGCTGACGAGGACGGCGGCGCCCCACGCGGGGCGCCGCCGTCCTCCCGGAGAGGGAGGCGATCGGGTCAGGCGCTCTTGAGCTCCTGCCGCTGCCGCCCCAGGCCGTCGACCTCCAGCTCGACGACGTCACCGGGGCGCAGGTACGGCTTGGGGTCCGGCTGCCCCATGGCGACACCCGCGGGGGTGCCGGTGTTGATGATGTCGCCCGGGTGGAGCGTCATGAAGCGGCTGACGTACCGGACGACCTCGGCGACGGGGAAGATCTGGTCCGAGGTGTGGCCGTCCTGCTTGAGCTCGCCGTTGACCCAGAGGCGCAGGCCGAGCGCCTGCGGGTCCGGCACCTCGTCGGCGGTGACGAGCCAGGGGCCGAGCGGGTTGAAGGTCTCGCAGTTCTTGCCCTTGTCCCAGGTACCGCCGCGCTCGATCTGGAACTCGCGCTCGGAGACGTCGTGGGCGACGGCGTACCCGGCCACGTGCGCGAGGGCCTGCTCGTCGGTCTCCAGGTAGCGGGCGGTGCGGCCGATGACGATCGCGAGCTCCACCTCCCAGTCGGTCTTCACCGAGCCGCGCGGGACGAGCACGGTGTCGTCCGGGCCGACGACGGTGTCGGCGGCCTTGAGGAAGACGACGGGCTCGGCCGGGGTGGCCTGGCCGGTCTCGGCGGCGTGACCGTGGTAGTTCAGCCCGATGCACACGACCTTCCCGATCCGGCCGACGGGCGGGCCGACGCGCAGCCCGGTGGCGTCGAGCGCGGGCAGCACGCCGGCACCGGCGGCGGCCCGTACCCGGTCGAGGGCGGAGGCGTCGGCGAGCAGACTGCCGTCGATGTCGTCGACCAGCGCGGACAGGTCGCGAAGCGTCCCGTCCTGGTCGAGCAGGGCGGGACGCTCGGCTCCGGGCGGGCCGACACGCAGCAGCTTCATGGACTTCTCCCTGTGGTCGAGGCGGGCCCGGGAAAGGACCCTGAGGTACCCCGGCCGATGGAGTGCGGCCATCGGAGGATTGGTCGATCCTCCAAGACATCAGGTCACTCTGCAAGACCCCGTTCAGCCACTGGACCCTTACGCGCGAGTAGCAAGCGGCGCGGCGGGCTCCTTCTCCGCCCGTTCCCGGAAGAGCAGGGTGCGCTCGACGGCCGTCCAGGTGGTGCTCGTGACGACGTAGAGGGCGGCGGCGAGGGGGACGACGGCGACCGTGATCAGGGTGGCGAAGGAGAGCAGCGGCATCACCTTGGCGATGGCTCCCGCGCCCGGCGTGGGCTGGCCCAGATCCATGGGCTGGGCGGCGAGCTGCGCCTTCGTACGCCGGTACGTGTACGTGGCCACGGCGGCGACGAGCGCGAAGAGGACGAGATAGACCCGGCCGGCCGGGCCGAAGGGGCCGCCGTGGTCGAGGGCGTCGGCCCAGTGGTCGCCCAGCGGGGCGGCGAACAGGGCGTGCCCGGCCATCCGGTCACCGGCGAACAGGTGGTACATCAGCAGGAACGCGGGCGCCTGGAGCAGGCTGGGCAGGATCCCGGCGAACGGCGAGACCTTCTCCCGCGCGTGCAGCTCCGTCACCGCCTTGCGCAGCTTCTCGGGATTCTTGGCGTGCTTCTTGCGGAGCGCCGCGAGTTCCGGCGCGATCCGGGTGCGCGCCTTCTGCCCGCGGGCGGAGGCCCGGGACAGCGGGTGGACCGCGAGCCGTACGAGCATCGTGAAGAGGACGATCGCGGCGGCCGTGGCGGTGGTGGCGAAGAGCGGTTCGAGCAGGGCGGCGAGCCGCTCGACCAGCGAAGCGAAGACGGACATGGGGGAGCCCTCCGTGGGGTCTCGTCGTGCCGGGGAGATGTCGGGTCTCGGCATGACGGATCCGCGCGAGGGATGCCCGGTGCGGTGTCCGGGCGAGCGTGTCCTGGGTGAGGTGGTGCGGGGCTCCCTACGCGGCCGTCAGGAGGGGACGGCCGGGAGCGCGGGGTCTGCGACGCCCCGCGGCGTCGGGATCGCGCTGGGGCAGGAAGGCGGTGCGCCGCTCGCGGTCGCGGATGGCGGTGCGCACGGCGGTGGGCGGCACGGCCGGGGCCGTACGGGCCCCGAACAGGGCGCAGACGACGGTGGTCGCGGCGAGCGCGACCGCGGCGGAGACGCCGCCGCCGTCGGAGAGCAGGAGGTCGGCGAGGGCGAGGAGGAAGAACAGCGGCGCGAGGACCCGCAGAGCAAGGCTCCTGGTCGTCATTCCGCGCCTCCTTCCTCTCGTCGCTCAACAGTTTCCCACCGAGAGGACGTGCGAGGCGCACCCGGAGTTCCCCGGCTCAGCCCTTCGTGTGATCCAGGGCGAGGAGGAGCCTGCGGGGCGCCAGCAGGGCGCGGCTGACCGGGTCCGCCGGATCCCGGTCGAGCCCGTCGCCGGGCCGCATCTCGACGTCGGCGGGCGGTACGGGGACGCGGCAGGCCGGGCACTCGCCGTACGGGCCGAGTTCGGTGCCGCAGTCGGCGTGGTGGAAGTGGCGCACCGCCAGGGCTCCGGGGACCTCGGCCCGCCCCCAGGCACCGAGCGAACGCAGGACGGGCCAGAGGGCGAGACCGCGGTCGGTGAGCACGTACTCGTCGCGCGGGGGCGACTCCTGGTAGCGCCGGCGGTCGAGGACACCGGCCTCGACGAGGGCCTGGAGGCGGGCGGCGAGGACGGCGCGGGGAGCGCCGAGGTGCACGAGGAAGTCGTTGTAGCGGCGGACGCCGTAGAAGGCGTCGCGCACGACGAGCAGGGTCCAGCGCTCACCGATGACCTCGAGGGCGCGGGCGATGGAGCACTGCTGGTGGGCGTAGTCCTTGCCGAGAGCCATGCAACCCATCGTACCCAATGAAGGTTCATTCACTGAACCTTGCTGCTACCTTGAGGGGAGAGTTCATTCACCGAACCGACCGGTGGAAAGGTTCCCGCCATGCCGCAGCCCGCGTCCACCGCCCCCGCCCCGCCCCACGGCCTCCGCGCCGACGCCCGGACCCGCCCCGGGGCCACGCTCGCCGTCACCGCCGCGGCCACCGCCGTCGCGCTGATGAACTACACCGCCCCGATGCTCACCCTCCCCGACATGGCCGCCGCCTTCGGGACCCCGGCCTCCGCCCGGGCCTGGCTGCTCAACGGCACCCCGCTCGGCCTCGCCGTCCTCCTCCTGGTGGCCGGCAGCCTCGCCGACGCGCACGGCCGCCGCCGGGTCTTCCTCCTCGGCACCCTCGCCCTCGGCCTCACCACCGCCCTCGGCGCCTTCGCGGGCTCCACGGCCACCTTCACCGCGGCCCGGATCGCCCAGGGCGCGGCGAGCGCGGCGGTCCTCGCGGGCAGCCTCGGCCTGCTGGCCCAGGCGTATCCGGCGGGACGCGACCGGATCAGGGCCACCGGGATCTGGGGCGCGTCCGTCAGCGCCGGCATCGCCCTGGGCCCGCTCCTCGCGGGCGCGCTGAGCCTGGTGGACTGGCGGCTCGCGTACGAGGTCCTCGGCACGGCGGCGCTGGTGACCGCGGCGGCCGGGGCGCGCCTGCTGCCGGGCGACAGGGCGGCGGAGACGTCCGGCGGCGCGCGCGCCCGCCCCGACCTCGCGGGCGCAACGGCCCTCGGCCTGGCCCTGGCGGCCCTGCTCACCGCCCTCACCCTCGGCCGGGACGGCTGGCTGCGCCCCCAGGTGGGCCTGCTGCTGCTCGCCTCGCTCGTCCTGACGGCCCTTTTCGTGCGGGTCGAGCGGCGGAGCCGTACGCCCATGGTCGATCTGGCGCTGCTGCGGCGGCCGGCGTTCCTGGCGTCGACGCTGGGGGCGCTGTTCACGGGACTGGCGGTGATCGGCCTGTTCAGCGTGGTGCCCGCGCTGCTCCAGGGCGGTGCCGGGATGTCACCCCTGGGCGCGGCGTGGCTGTTCGTCCTGTGGTCGGGCACGGCGTTCGTGGTGGCTCTGCAGACCCGCCGGCTCGCGGGCCGGCTCTCCGCCCCGTACCAGCTGGCCCTGGGTTTCGTCCTGTCGGCGGCGGGGGTCCTGGCTCTGCTCGGCGGCCTGGAGGGCGCGGCCGGCGCCTGGCCCCGCCTCCTCCCGGGCCTCCTGGTGGCGGGCGCGGGCAGCGGACTCCTGAACGCCGCCCTGCCACGCCTCGCGGTCGACTCCGTACCACCGGAGCGCGCGGCGATGGGCTCGGGCGCCAACAACACCGCCCGCTACATCGGCTCCTCGGCGGGCGTGGCCCTGATGCTGGCACTGGCGACGGCGGGCTCCGACACGGCGGTCCTGGTGTCTGCGGCACTGGCCCTGACGGGCGCGGCGCTCACGCTGACCCTCGGCCGGAAGGACTCACGCTGACGCGGGACGGACGGCGCTCGGCCGGAAGGACTCACGCTGACGCCGGACGGACGGCGCTCGGCCGGAAGGGGTTCACGCTGACGCCGGACGGACGGCGCTCACCCCGAGGCCCGGCCTCCATCGGCATCCCGGCCTCCGTCGCCATCCCGCCCGCCGGTGGCATTCGGCCCGCCGGCGGCATTCGGCCCGACCGCGGCCTCATGCCCGCCGACGGATCTCAGCCCGACGGCGGCGTCGGTGTACTCCTCCAGGGCGAGGACGTCCTCGTCGGCGCGCCGGTCACCGCGCTCGGGCGGCCCGTACAGACTCACCGCCACGCTCACGAGCAGATTGACGACCAGGGCGAGCAGCCCGGCGTTGACGCCCCACAGCGGATCGTTCCCGGAGAAGACGAGCGCGCAGACGACGGACACCCCGACCACGAGCCCGCACACCCCACCCACCACCGTCATCCGCCGCCACGCGAGCCCCAGCAACACCAGGGGCAGGAGCTGGGCCATCCCCTCGTACGAGATGAGGGAGAGGCGGACGAGGGTGTTGGGCGCGGTGTACGTCATGAGGAGCGCGAGCGACCCGGCGACGACCACGACGATCTGCGAGAGCCCCTTCTCACGAGCCCGCAGCCGGGGCACGAGACTGAGCACGCTCCGCCCCCACATGGTGCCGATGACCAGCATGAACACGGCCATCGGCACGATCGAGGAGAGCGCGGCCGCGACGCCGACGATCCCGACGGCCCAGGCGGGCAGCGCGTCCGTGATCAGCTTGAACAGCGCGAGGTTCGACTCGGCCCCGACGAGCCCGGGAACGACGAAGAGGGCGGCGGTGCCGAGGAGCATGGGGACGAAGAGCAGGACGTTGTACGCGGGCAGCCAGACGGCGTTGCGGCGGAGGGTGTCGGCGTCGCGAGCCCCGAGGTACCCGGCGACGGTGGTGGGGAAGATGACGACGGTGAGGGAGTTGAGCACCGTGGTGGAGGCGAACCAGCCGACCCCGTAACCGCTCTCCTCACCGCCGTGCCCGGGAAGCTTGAGCCACTCGCCCTTCTCGTCGACGAGCCGCCCGAAGAACTCCCCGAAGCCGCCGAAGTAGTGCAGGGGCACGTACACGAAGAGGAAGCCCAGGGTGAGCACGACCAGGGCGTCCTTGAGCACGGACACCCAGGCGCTCCCCCGCAGTCCGCTCACCACCACGAAACCGGTGGTGACGGCGAAGGCGAGGAAGTAGGCGAGGTCGAGGCCGATGGTCCCGTACGAGATCGTGGACACGACCACGCCCATGCCGGTGATCTGCAGCTGGATGTACGGCAGGAGGAACACGGTCGCGAGGACGGCGACGGCCGCGCCGAGCCAGGGCCGGCGGTACCGGTGGGCGGTCATGTCGCTGAGCGCGACGAGCCCGTGCTTGCGGGCGTACCCCCACAGCATCGGCCCGACGACGTAGCCCACGGCGTAGCCGCAGGACATGTAGGCGACGACGTAGAGCACGGGGGCGCCGTAGTTGTAGCCCCAGCCGGCGGCGCCGAGATAGCTGAAACTCGTGTACCCCTCCCCCGCCATGAGCACCCAGATGAAGACCGGCCCGAGCGAACGCCCGCCGACGGACCAGGCGTCGAGCCCACCGGTCTGGTGCCGGCGCACGGCGAGCAGCCCGAGGACGACGGTGAGCACCATGAACACACCGAAGACGGACACGGCGACGGCGGCGGAACTCACGACCGGTCCCCCCGCCGGGCGAGCGCGACGGCCACGGGAGTGACGAGGGTCGCCCCGAACAGCCAGAGAACGAACAACGGCACCCGGTTCACGAACGGCAGCGCGACGACGAACAGGAGGTACGGAAGGAGGAGCCACAGCAGGTGGGGCCGACGTCTGATCACCCGGCCGAGCCTAACGACGGGACCAGCTTCGCCCAGACGACGAGCCGGTAGGCGCTGCTGAACTCGGGGGTGCAGGTGGTGAGGGTGAGATAGGCGCCGGGGGCGTCGTACCCGTACGAGGGCTTGACGATCGACCGGGGCACGGGCCGGACGACCCCGACGTCACGCGGAGCGGTGCGGGGCAGGATCCGGTCGACGCGATAGGTGTACGTGGCCCCCCGGGTCCGCACGGTGACGAGGTCCCCCTCGGCGAGCCGGTCGAGGTACCGGAAGGGCTCGCCATGGGTGTTGCGGTGCCCGGCGAGAGCGAAGTTCCCGACGCGTCCGGGGGCGGCGGTGCCGGGATAGTGCCCCACGTACCCCTTGTCGAGAACGGACCGCCTGGAGACACCGCGGGCGACCGGGACGGTGAGTCCGAGGCGCGGGATACGGAGGACGGCGAAGGCCGCGGAGTCCGTGTCGGGCCCGCCCTGGGCGGCATCGGCGGTGGGACGGTCCGGCTCGGCGGAGGGGGCGACGGATGCGACGGGGGGAGCGCCGGAACGGGAGGGATCGGAGGTACGGGCGGGGCCATCGGCACCAGGGGTGGTGTCGGGGGCAGGGGGAGAGATGTCCCACTCCCGCTCCAGCACCCGCACCTGCTGGAGGGCCTCGGCACGGGCCTGCCGGTTGGTCCACCACAGCTGGTGCGCCACGAGCAGCAGCACGACGACGCCACAGGTGACGACCGTCTCGGCGGCGACCCACAGCAGGCGCGCACCCCTACGGCGCCGCCCCCGCGACTGGACGACGACCGGCACCCGCTGCCCCACCCTGGCCCGCACGCGGGGCACGATATGCGCTGAGGCGCCAACTCTCCAGGCCCGTACAGCAGTACGGTGGAGGGCATGCGCCCCGACACTCCTGCCGCCCACGCCACCGAAGCCGAGCGCCTGCTGCGCACGGCCGCGCAGTACCCGGGAGACCGGGAACGCCTCCACCTCCGGGCCGCGGCACACCTGGAACTGGCGGGCGACCGCCAGGCAGCGACGGCCCTGTACGACACGCTGCTCTCCTCCTCCCCCGCGGACCCGCTCCTGATCAGGTCGCTCAAGGCGGCGAACCTCTGGGAGTACGGTCACGAGGCGGAGGCCCGCGCGATCATCGACGGCATCCGGCGCGCACGTCCCGCGGACGCGGCGCCGTGGCAGATCGCGGCGGAGACGCTGGAGGCGCACGACGAGCTGGAGGCGGCGGAGAAGACGCTGACGGAAGCGGCGGCGCTGCTGGTCACGTCCGCGGAACTCCCCCACGCGACGCAGTCGCTCCTCATGACCCGCCACCGCGTCCGCCGCATGCTGGCGCTGGACCACGACGCGTGGGACGACCAGGCGGACCGCCTGCACACGGCGGCCGTCCCCCTGGACGAACTCCACGACCCGAAGCGCCTGTGGTCCCTGGGCTCGGAGGACCCGGCGGAACTCCAGGCGGAGATCGCCCGCCTCCGCTCGGAACTCGGCACCTACCGCACGGCCCTCTCCCGCCCGTTCCCGGTGGCGGTCCTGCACTGGCCGGAACCGGAACTGGACGAGCTGCTGGCGGCGTACCCGGAACTGGAGGCGGAGTACCCCACGTACCGCGCCCACCTGACGGACATCGAGGCCTCCCTCCGCGAACTCGCCCAGGCGGGCACCCCGAACCTGGGCATCGTCCGCGCGACGGTCCCCTCGTACGAAGCCTTCGCGGCCTCGGAATCCACCCACCCGTCGAACGCGGACCTGCTCCCCCAGTACGCGACGACCCTGGCGGCCAGGGGACGGGCGACGGCGTGGCCACCGGTCTGGACGGACCCGTGCTGGTGCGGCCGGGGGGCTGCGTACGGGGAGTGCCACGGGTCGGAGTGATCACTGGCCGGTCCGGCAGAATGCTGGTGCGGCTCGGAGCGGGGGTACGGGGAGCGCCAGGGGCGGAGTGATCCGAGTCGCACATCGGGCGTGGACACATCCGGGGGAGCTGACAGCAGTGCAGGAATCCTTTCTTCCTTTCGACATCGCGGCCGCGCATAACGTGGCAAGCCGGCTCAGCTGCTCCCCGGAACCTGACGCCGCCGTCTCCGAGGTGGCTGCCTGGCTGGAGCAGCGGCAGGCGGCCCAGGTCATAGGAGACTCGATACGGCAGGCATTCGACGAAGTGCTGGACGGCCAGCGCACCGGCCGCTTCGATATCGACACGCTGGAGAAGACCGAGAAGACCTACCTCGGCACCAAGGTGGAGATCATCCTGAGGAGCGCCTTCGGCCTGGGCCGCGGCCGGAGCATGGACTACGTGATCGCAGGTCATGAGGTCGACTCGAAGTTCACCGTCGGACAGAACTGGACCATTCCGTCAGAGGCCGACGGGCACATCTGCCTTCTCGTCTCCGCCAACGACCGGAAAGGTGAGTTCGCCGCGGGAATCCTGCGCATCAGCGACGACGTGTTGAATCCTGGCAGGAACCGGGACGGCAAGCGAACGCTTTCGGCGTCGGGGCGGAACGCAGTCCTCTGGATTACCAGCCGGGCAAGGCTTCCGGAGAACATCCTTCTCCGCACCAGCCAAGCCGACCGGGAAGCGATCTTCGGAGCTGGCGGAGGAAGAAGCGGACAGCTGCGTACCGACGAGCTGTTCCGGCGGGTTCAGGGACGAGTCATCAACCGGAACACCGTTCTCACCGTCGCCCGGCAGGACGACAGCCCCAAGCGGGTCCGCGACGCCCGAAACAGGCTGCGCTCCGAAGGCATCGCCATCCTCGGGCATCTGAATCCGCACCCTCAGATCGCCCTGGCACTCGGCCTCGACGTTCCGGGAAAGGGATCGTGGCTTTCCACGGCCCTTACTCAAGTCGGCTCCGAGAGCAACCGGGCCAGGGCCGAAATCAATGGGCTCTTCTACGCTGTTCCCCTCCCCGGGGAACAGCCGACCGTCCCCGCGCCGCTGTAGGGGCCGCCAGCACCATGGACAATCCACGCCAGAGGGACACCCGCCCACCGGCTGGGGAGCCGGAACTCCCGCCGGGTTCCTGGGCCTCATCCGCCGCCCGCCGGCGCAATATGCAGGCCATCCGTAGCCGCGATACGAAACCGGAACAACTGGTCCGGAGGCTGCTGCACGCGCAGGGGCTGCGCTACCGCGTCGCCGCCAGGCCGGTGGCCGACCTGCGGCGGACGGCGGACATCGTCTTCCGGCCGGTGAGGGTCGCGGTTTTCATCGATGGGTGCTACTGGCACGGATGCCCCGAGCATTACGTGCCGCCCAAGACGAACCCCGGCTACTGGTCGGACAAGGTCGCCGGCAACATGGCCCGCGACCGGGACACGGACGCGCGGCTGCTGGAGGCGGGTTGGACCGTCCTCCGCTTCTGGGAGCACGAGGCACCCGCCGAGTGCGCCCTCCGGATCGCCGCCGAAGTGGAGAAGCGCCGTGCCTGTGCCCGTGCGGAAAAGAAGGGCGCGGACCCAGGCACGGACACTCCTTGATCAGGACTGCTGTACGTCCCTCTCCCGGGCGGCCTTCAGGACCTCCATGATCGAGCGGCCCACGGCCTCGGCGACCGGCGGCGGGAAGGCGTTGCCGACCTGCCGGTACTGAGCCGTCTTGCCCCCGTCGAAGATCCAGTCGCGCGGAAAGCCCTGGATGATCGCGGCCTGTTCGACCGTCAGCATCGGGCCGTCCACACCGAAGAGATCGCGGTCCGCCGAGTTCTTCTTCTCGGCGGTCTCGGTGTCATTGGCGACCCCGAGGCCCGACACACCCAGCTGCTTCCAGGCCGCCTTGGCCCGGCTCGGACCGAGGTCGGCCCCGCCGTGCTTCTTGGAGCCGCCCACGAGCGTGGGGGCGATGCCGGCGCTGCCCTTGGCCCTGAGCTCCGCGTGCCGCTCCGACGCCTTCCGGTGCCACCTCTCCAGGGCATCCCGCGCTTGCTGCTCACGGACGCCGCCGTAGTGGACGGCGTACCGCGCCTCCATCGACTCCTTCAGCGCCTCCGCGACGCTGAACGGCTCCTCGTGCGTCGGCGTGGGCCACTCGTACTTCACGTCCTTCAGGACGTCTTCCCGGATGGCGACGAGAATCGCACGCGGCCGGAGCTGTGGGACCCCGAAGTTGCTGGCCTCCAGAAGACCCCAGTGACAGACCCGGTAATTCATCCCCTCTACGGTGACGACGGTCCCGTCTACCTCGCGGTACGAGCCACCCGCGAGCCTGGCCTTGATGTAGTCCCGGTAGTCCTCGAATTTGGGGTCCAGGATGCCCCGCACGTTTTCAATCATGACCGCCCGGGGGCGGAGCTTTCCCACGAGATCGAGCATGCGCGGGAAGAGATCCCTCTCGTCGTCCCTGCCCAGCTGCTTTCCCGCGTGCGAGAACGGAGGGCACGGCACGCCGCCGGCCAGGAGGTCCAGCTCCTCCGGCTGGAGCGGCGCCCCATCCCGGCGGATGGTTTCGAGGGGCTCGAAATCCTGCACGTCCGAGTGGCTGAGGTCACAGTGCCGCAGCTCCCACGCCCAGTCCGGCCGCGTCTCGATGTTCCGCCGCAGCGTCTCCCTGGCGTTCTTGTCGATCTCCACGAGCGCGAGGTGCCGGAAACCCGCGCGATGCAGGCCGATGGCCTGTCCGCCGGCTCCAGCACAGATCTCGATCGAGGTGAACTCCGATGCAGTGCTGGCCATGCACCCTCCTTCATACCCGAACCCCGGCTGGCGCCTTGTGCCACCAGCCATCACAGAGGGTGACAGACCCCACTGACAACGCGACCTGAAAGTAGACAGCGCCCACATAAGTGTGCGGCATCAGGCACGGGTGTCTGACCGCGCCTCGGGCGGATCGGGAGCGTACTCCTCGCACCGCGCCCACGGTGACTAACCCGCCACACTCCTGAACAGAGTGAGGATCAGGATGCCGAGGGTGAGCGCGCCGGCGAAGGCTCCGGCTCCCCAGCGGACCGAGGCGAACATCGTCTCCCCCTCCGCCCTGGAGAGGGCGAAGGCAGTGGCGGCAGCGACGACCGAGACGAAGACGGCGAAGCCGATTCCGACGATCAGGGCCAGAGAAATGTGCAGCATAAAGGGACTCCTGTGCAACGTGAGCGAGGAGGCGGTCCGGATTCGGGCGCCACAGAGACCGGAGCGGCGACTTCGACCCACCCCGTGCTGGTGTTCTTCGGAAATGCCCCGAGGGCTGTGGGCTAGCGCCCCAGGCTGGCCTCCGTGGGAAGGCTGGCCCGCATGATGAGCTCGGCGGAGCTTCCGAGACCGGCTCCCATCAGCGCCAGGGCGAGCCGCATCGTGGCGTCCGCGCCACGCTGCCCGTCGGCGAGGAGCAGCGCCTCGGCCAAGTCCGCGTCGCCGGTGGTGTGGAGCGCGGCGACGGCGGCGCAGAACTCGGCCTCGCTGAAGGCCCTGCTGGCCGACCAGGCCGTACCGACAAGGTGCCGGAGGTTCCCCGATACCCGCGCCGCCCGCAGGATCCCCAGGGTTTCAGCCACCGCGCCGCTCTCGGTGACCTCCCGGCCCGTCTCCGCGGCCTCCGGCTTCTCCCGGTTCTCCGGGTCCTGTGACGAGTAACCCGGCTTCTCCGAGCTCTTCGGGTTCTCGCCGGTCTCCAGCAGCCCGGTGTTTCCAGAGTTCCGCCGGTCCTGCGCCGGTCCCGTTGCCGGAATGGTGCCGGGTGCCGGGTCGTCCGTACCGGGTGCCTGAGCAGGCAGCCCCCCGATGACGGACGCGGCGTGGACGTCGCGGTCGAGCCGGTTCAGCCACGCATACGCGCGCAGCTCTTCAAGGGCGGCCAGGCTCACCGGCGCGTCACCGGCCGAGTTCGCCCGTGCCGCCGCGAAGAGGACGCGAAGGTCCGACTGCCAGGGGATTCGGCGGCCGGTCCAGTAGTTGGACAGGGTGCTGGGTGCAATGCCCAGCTGCTGTGCGCGGGCGCCCTGCTTGGGGGACCTCATCGCGTTGACCAGCGCGCGGAACTGCGTGGCGAACTCGATGCGACCAGGCGTGCAATCTTCCCAGAACGTTTCCCGTACCTGGCCCAGAGCGGCCATTGAACCTCCAGAGACGAACGTATGTGTCGCACATTCAGTCTGACGCGATCATGCGCAGGACAACACAGGAACCAGTCGTTCCGCCGAACCCGGATGTTTGCATTGCTGTGGGCTCCGCCTCCCGGTGTTTGCGTTTCCGCCAGCCCGTGCCCCCACATGTTTGCGTTGGGCCGCAAACACCCGGGACAGCTTGATCTACTGGCCGGCGCCCGCTTCCAATGGAAGGCAAATAGATCCGGGCGCCGGCGACCGCACGCGGACGCAGACCCCTGGTCGGCCTTAAGGAGATCATCGTGGTGGACACCGACATTCCCTCGTGGCGGACCAGCACGCAGGGGACCATGGTCCGCTGCGCGCTCTGGCTCGTCACCGAGGTCGGCGTGGATTCGGTCTTCACCAAGACCCAGCTGCGCGAGGCGTTTCCAGAGACCTCACAGATCGACCGCCGCATGCGGGATCTCCGGGTACACGGCTGGGTGATCGCAACGAATCGCGAGGACCCCACCCTGTCCCCGAGCGAGCACCGGTTCGTCGAGCAGGGGGCCGAGGTCTGGAAGCCCGGCCAGGCGCGGATCAAGCCTGCCGCCGCCGGCATCAGCGCTCCGCAGCGCCGTGAGATCCTCGACCGGGACGACCACCTCTGCCGGGTATGCGGCATCGCCGCCGGTGAGGCGTACGACGGCGGCGTCGAGACCGCCCAGCTGGACATCGCCCGCCGCGAGGTGCTGAAGCCGGGCGGCAGGACCGTCGAGCTGGTCATCGAGTGCCGGCGGTGCAGGATCGGCGGCCGGGGCCGACAGACCGACATCACGGAAATCCTCGGCCGGCTGGCGAAGATGAGCGGTGTGGAGCGCGAGCTCTTCGCGCAGTGGGTGGCGGCCGACCATCGGGACTTCAGCACCATGGAGCGCCTGTGGGGTGAGTACCGCAGTCTGCCGGCGGAGTCCCGTGAGACGGTCCGCGCGGCGGTCAGGCGGCCGTAGCACACCGTGGCGGAGAGCTGGACGGGAAACGGGCCGAGGCCCGGAGTTGAGGAGAATCGTGGGAATGCTGGCATTCGCTCTTCCGCCGAAGGGCCCGGAGAACACCGAGCTCGTCGCACGGCGGCTCCGTGAGTCCACCGAAGCGAACAAAATCAGCGAGACCGTCACCGTGGAGTGGAACGGTCGTCCGATCCACGTCGGTGTCATCGACATGCCGCTGCGGGACGTCTACTACAACCCGGCGACTCACCGCATCAGGGCTCAGCGCGACCACGACCCCGACCTCGCCCGCGGGCTGGAGTGGGATCCCTGGAGCGTGGAAAGCCAGGAATACCTCGACCGGCTGCTGAGGGGAAAGCCCGCCAGCCCTGACGAGACGGACCCGGACTTCGAAGCTCTGCTGGAAAGCCTGCGCTCCGTCGACCAGCAGGAACCCGGGCTCATGACGCATGAGGGCATCCTCGTGAACGGCAACACGCGTGCCGCGGCCCTGCGCCGGCTGGGGCGGGCCTCGATCCGGGTCGGCGTCCTTCCCTCTTCCTTCACCTGGGACGACATCAACGCGGTCGAGCTGACCCTTCAGCTGCGTCCCGACAAGCGCCGTGACTACTCCTACATCAACCGCCTGATCGCCATGGAGGAGCAGGAGCTGATGGGTCGGGAGGAGGCAGACATCGCACGCGACTTCCACATCCAGCTCAAGACCTTCCGGCAGGAGCGGTGGATTCTCGGAGTGATCCGGGACATGATCGAGCGCAGTTCCACGCCAGAAGGCTCCCAGCTCGGCCTCTCGGACTTCGAGGGCCACCAAGAGAACCTGAAAGAGCTGCACCGTACGTACGAGAAGGTGCGGGCTTCGAGCCAGGAAAAGGCCGAGCGGGTCAAGGAGAACCGGATCGCGGCCATCATCCTGGACTTCGCCAAGACCAAGACCCGTGTCATCGGGGAAGACTTCCAGGGGACCTACCTGGAGGGAAGCCTGCCCACGCTGTTCGAGGCCGCCAGTTCCGGCGGGGAGAGCGCGGCCGGCCCGGCCGGAATCTCCATCCCCGGTCTGTCCGTCGTCGTCGCCCCGCCCTCGGACCCGGTCATCCGGGCCCGGGCCGTGACCGACCAGATCCTCCAGGCCCGCGCCACCTGGTCGTCCCGCAACGTTCCGGACGCCGTACGCGAGGCCGCTCAGCGCGAGATCGCCGAAGCCCGCAAGGGGATGCGCCGCGCACTGGACGCGGCGGAGCGGGACGACCGGCTCAGGAAGGTCAGGCAGACCACCGCGGAGCGTCTCGACGACGCGCGCGCGTCGATCGACCAGAGCGTGAGCGATCTGGTGCAGGCGCTCGGTAGCAACAGTCTCGACGAGGCGAGTTTCGACAGCGCGCTGCTCAGGGTACGGAGCAGTCTCGCGAAGCTGGCACGCCAGGCCAGCCGTGGTGTCAGCACGCGCGGTGAGGGCGTCAGCTGGCTGATCAAGGCGAGCGAGGACTGAGCGTGGCCGACGCCGAAGAGCCTTCGCTCAGAATCAGCTTTGACGAGACCCGTACGAAGGTGGTGTTCCGGAGCCGCGCGGACGGCCAGGGTCATCTCGTGCGGTTCATCGCACGGTACGGCAGCGGGAGCCAGCGCGGTCCTCAGGCCGCGGATGTGGACCTGGAGGAGTTCCTCGCCCAGCTGCCTCTGCTGACCCACTGGTACGACCCGCAGGGTGTCACCTTCTCACCCGATCTGAAGGCGCTCGCCGAAGGATCGGTTCGGGATTCACAGGCGGTAGAAGCCCGGCTGGAGGCGGGGCAACGCGGCGAGCAGGTACGGGGAGAGGTCTCGCCCTCTGACGTCCCGGCGCTCCTCGGCCCGGCCTGGACGGCTCCGCTGACCAGTTTCCAGCAGCGCGACATCGCAAAGCTGCTGTCCCTCACGCACGGCGCCAACTTCAGTGTCCCCGGGGCAGGCAAGACCCGCGCAGCCCTGGCGGTATACGCGGCCCTCCGGCAGGCCGGCAAGGTCCGGCGGCTGCTGGTGGTCAGCCCGAAATCCGCCTACGAGGCATGGACCGACGAAGCTGCCACGTGCTTCTCCGTTCCCCCCGTTCTCCGCGTCTTCCAGCGGTCTGAGGACAGCGGTGCGGAGATCCTGCTCGTCAACTACGAGCGGCTGAGCCGGCAGCAGTCCCAGCTCGCTGAGTGGCTCTCGGCCGCCCCGGCGCTCATGGTCCTGGACGAGGCCCACCGCATGAAGCTGGGCGTCCGGGGCACGTACGGCGCCAGCTGCATGGCGCTAGGGCCCCTGGCCGCGCACCGCCTCATCCTCACCGGGACCCCTGCGCCGAACGGCGCCAAGGACCTGGAGAGCCTCCTCTCGTTCGTCTGGCCCGGGCACGGGCGGCGAGCCGTGGACCAGGCGGTGGCGGGAGGGGACCTCGCGCACGCGAGCCGGGTGCTGAGACCGCTCTTCACCAGGACGACGAAGAACGAACTCCAGCTCCCCCCGGTGGACATACGGGTGAAGTACGTCCAGCTTCCTGAGGCACACCGCCGCCTCTACGCCGCGCTCAAGAACCAGCTCACCGACCTTCAGGACCGCGAGCAGGAGGAGTTCACCCGGCTGGGCAAAGTGCTCGTCTACCTGATGATGGCCAGTACGAACCCAGCCCTGCTGGAGTCCGGCTCGGACCGGTACCAGCCCCTGCCGCTGGTCGCGGCCCGGCGCCCGGCGGACCCCGGTCTCCCCCTGCTGGACCTCATGCGGGAGCTTCCGCGCTACGAGCTGTCCCCGAAGTACGAGGCCGTTCTGCGGACCGTGACAGAGAATGCCCGCGCGGGCCGCAAGACACTTGTCTGGTCGACGTTCGTCAGGAACCTGACGACGCTCGCGGCGTCTCTCGGTTCGCTCCGCCCAGCAGTGGTCCACGGCGCCACCCCGGACCGGGACGAGCAGATCCGCAGGTTCCGCGAGGACCCGGACTGCATGGTGCTCCTCTCCAACCCGGCCACGCTGGGCGAGGGGATCAGCCTCCACCACGTCTGTCACGACGCCGTCTACCTCGACCGCGATTTCGCGGCCGGCCGCTACCTCCAGAGCCTCGACCGGATCCACCGGCTCGGACTCGCCCCGGGTACGGAGACCCGCGTGACGGTGCTCGTCACCGAGGGGACGATCGACACCGTCGTGCACGAGCGCCTGGGCCGCAAGCTGGAGTTCATGGGCCAGATCCTCGACGATCCGGTCGTACGGGAGCTGGCGGACCCGGAGGAGGATCTCACTCCGTGGGGAATGGACTCCGCCGACCTCCATGCGCTGCTCGGTCATCTGCAGCAGCCGTGAGCACCGGCCTCTCCGCGTGGACAGCAGCCGCTGCCCCGGCCAATGACCCTCACGGTCCGAGGTCAAGGGATCGCCGCGATCCCCGTTCCGCAATCGCGGAATCCCCTCTGCCGCCGAGGTGGACGAGCGCGCCCGGGTCGCACTCCGACGAGTAGCCTGACGGCCTCGAATCCGCTGCACAGACAAGTGGCGGACTCTACAGGGGAGAACGGGGAGAACCATGCCTGAACAGGTCATCGAGGTGCCGGTCATCGCCGACGTGGTCGGGGGCCATGCCGGGCGCCTGGACGACTTCAAGGGCGGCGTCGAATCGGTCATCCGTCTGCGCCCGGAATTCCCCGTGGAGACCTTGCAAGGCATCGAGGAGTTCTCGCACCTCCAGGTCACGTGGTTCTTCAACCTCGGATCGCGGGACGATGTCGCGCTGCATGCGCGTAGCCCTCGGGACAATCCCGCTTGGCCGGCGACCGGCACCTTCGTTCACCACAATCATCGGCGTCCAGCCAGGCTGGCCACTTCCTTTCCGAGGCTGCTCAAGGTCGACGGGCGCGACCTGCACGTCGTGGACCTCGACGCCGACGACGGCACTCAGGTCGTGGATCTTGTGGCGGTATTCCACGAAATGCTCCCTCGTGGGCCCGTGACTCAGCCTAAGTGGCCGGGGGAGATGCTGGCGGACTATTGGCGAGACGCGTCAGAGCGCTGACGACCTCTGGCTTTCGGGCCAAGGCAGGCCCTGGGGGTGGGCCGGGTGTGGGGCTTCTGGTGGGACCGCCCTCTTTCCGAGAGTCGCTCCTTCCGGCGGCGCGTCAAGGGCGCTCCCTGCGGTCGCGTCGGCTTCGCCGATTCCGCTGCGCTCCACCCTTGACCCACCACCTCCAGGAGCGAAGACACTCTCGGAGGGCGGTCCGGGGGCGGGGTCCACGCCGGGCTTCGGGTAGTGGCCACTCACCGTGGGCGGGCGTGGGGCCGGTGGGGTGGGGCTGGGTTCGCGGCCGGGGTCGGTGGGGATCCGTCGACTCGTGCGAGGTGCGCGGTTGTTGGATGGGGCGGCCGGGCGGCGCTCAGCGACGAAAGGCCGGCTCGGGGCGGGGCTTCAAGCCCCGCTGGTCACTCCCGGCGGGTCGAAGCGCGAGTAATTCGACATTACTCCGAGTAACCCACCGGGGAGGGAAGGGTGAATGGGGTGAATCGCCCTTATCGGGCGATGAAGTGCAGGAAACTCTCGCCACCCGCTCCCACCACCCACCGGACAGCGACCAGCGGGGCCTGAACCCCCACCCGACGACGACAGTCCGCCGCCAAGCCAAGCCGGGCCGCCCCATTCAACGACCGCGCACCCCGAAACAAGAGAAAGCGGCCCACCCCGCCCCGCCGCGAACCCAGCCCCACCCCACCGGCCCGCAAGGCGCCCACGCCGACCCCGG
Organism: Streptomyces sp. NBC_00691; assembly: GCF_036226665.1. Taxonomy (NCBI): domain Bacteria; kingdom Bacillati; phylum Actinomycetota; class Actinomycetes; order Kitasatosporales; family Streptomycetaceae; genus Streptomyces; species Streptomyces sp. NBC_00691. The sequence goes on from NZ_CP109007.1 coordinate 3,113,326, forward strand.
CCACTGCCCGAACCCCCGCGCGGCCCCGCCCCCGGCCGCCCTCCGAGTGTGAAAAGGCGGCCTGCGCCGCCGGGTCAAGGGTGGGCGCAGCCCATCGCGCAGCGACGCCGAAGGCGCCCTTGACGCGGTGGTGCAGGACGCCACACTCGGAAAGAGGGCGGCCGCACCCGCACTCTCGTTGCCGGTTCGGGCTAGTCGGCGAGCAGCGCCGCATCCACCGCCGCCGCCGCGTGGAGTCGTGCGGTGGGGAAGACCGGGACCGGGCTGTCCTCGGCCCCGATGAGCAGCTCGATCTCCGTGCAGCCCAGGATGATGCCTTCCGCGCCGCCCGCGACCAGGTCCGCGATGACCTTCTGGTACGCGGTGCGTGACTCCTCCCGCACGATGCCCAGGCAGAGTTCCTCGTAGATCACGCCGTGGACCATCGCGCGCCCGTCAGCGTCCGGGATCCGCACGTCCAGTCCGGCCGCTTCCAGGCGCCCTCGGTAGAAGTCCTGCTCCATCGTGAACGCCGTTCCCAGCAGGCCCACTCGGCGCAGCCCCGACTCCCGTACGGCGTCCGCTGTGGCGTCGGCCAGGTGCAGCAGCGGGACCGACACCGCCGCCCCGACCTGGTCGGCGACCTTGTGCATGGTGTTGGTGCAGATCAGGATCATCTCCGCGCCGGCCGCCTCAAGGGCCTGTGCGGCCGCCGCCAGGATCTCGCCCGCTTCCGTCCAACGGTTCTGGACCTGCAGCTGCTCGATCTCCGCGAAGTCCACCGAGTAGAGCACGCAACGCGCCGAGTGGAGCCCGCCCAGGCGGTCACGCGTGAACTCGTTCAACAGGCGGTAGTACTCCGCCGTCGACTCCCAGCTCATCCCGCCGATCAGCCCGATCGTCCTCATCGCCACGCCCCTCACACGCACGAGGAGTTCCGCCGCTCCTCTACTCGGTCACCCACACGAGCGTTCTTCGCCTGACGCGCCCGCTCACCGGCGATCAGTGCGGTACCTTCGCGCAAAACGGCCCCCGCCGATGGTTGCAGCCGTCAGCGAGGGCCTGAACCACTAGTGGAAATAGGCCTCCACCGTGATCTACCGGCACTTTAACGCGCCCTCCCATGCCTTCAGTCAGTTCTCGCACGAGATCATTCGGCATCCCCGGCTCACCTCCGACGCCGTCCGGCTCCTGACCTGGCAGCTCTCCCTCCCGCAGAACGCACGCGAGTCCCTTTCCTCGACCGCCCAACGGGCCCGGATCGGGGGATGCGCCTTCACCCGCGCCAAGCGGCAGCTCAAGGAGGAAGGGTTCGTGCATGAGCGGCGAGTTCAGGGGCCCGGTGGCCGGTGGACCACCCAACAGCTCGTCTCCAGTACCCCGTTGACCGCCGGTGAGGCCGCCAAGCTGCTCGCCCGGACACCCCTCCCCGCCTGCACCGAACCCGTAACCCCGCAGGTCGCGCCGAGTCCCCGGAAACCGGCCGCCGGTCGGCCGACCACCCCGTCGACCGGCGGTCATCCAGATGAAGACCTCAAGGAAGACACCTCCCACCTTCCGGCCGAGCCGGCCGCGGCCGTCGACAGCGCACCCACCAGCCCCCACGCCGAGGACGCCCGCGCCCTCGTCGGGGCTCTGCCCCTCCTCTCCCCCGCCCTCCGCCACATCCCGCCCGGCATGCGCGACGAACTCACCCGCCTCGCCGCCCGCTGGCTCGACGCCGGGCACTCGTCCGCCGACGTCCACGAGCACGTCCTCCGCGGCCTGCCCGGCGCCGGGACGCCCGTTCACCGACCCGGCGGGCTCGTCCGCCACCTTCTTCGCGACGTACCGCCCCGCGTCCTGCCGACCCCGCCTCCATCAGCCCCGATCCGGCTCTCCGTCCGCCTCGAAGGCGCACGCGAGTGCGCGGGCCACCACACCCAGCCCATGCTGTTCCGGCCGCTCGCCGACGAGACCCTGTGCGCCGAATGCGCCGCGCCCGCCCGAGAAGGGCGACGTCCGAACCCCCTCGTAGGCTCGAACCCGTAGAAACCCGCGCCGACCGAAAGGCCCCGTCATGCCCCGCATCCCCTCCCCCGTCGTAGCCGCCGCCGGGCTCGTCGGTGGTTATGCCGTCGCCCGGTGGACCAAGAAGCGGCCTCTCGGGGGCGTCGTGCTCGCCGGGGCCGGGGCCGTCGCCGCTCGGGAGTGGCAGCAGGCCGGTGGGGCCAAGGTCGCCGCCGGGCTCGGTGCCGCCTACGTCGCCGCGTTCGCCGGGTCCCATCCGCTCGCCAAGAAGATCGGCGCCTGGCCCGCGGTGTTCTCCGTCGCCGGGGGCATGGCCGCCGCCTCCTGGGCCGTCACCCGCGACCGGAGCTGACTTCTCTCCGGGGGCCGTCACCCGCGGCGAGCAGGACCCCCTGCCCAGCCGCCCGTCCCCCCTCACCCCCCGGCCGCGTGGCTCACCGTGTAGATCAGGAGGCCCGCCAGGGCGCCCACCACCGTGCCGTTGATGCGGATGAACTGGAGGTCGCGGCCGATGTTCGCCTCGATCTTCTTCGAGGTCTGGGTGGCGTCCCAGCCCGCGACCGTGTCCGTGATCAGGGACGTGATCTCGTGCCGGTACGTCGTGACCACGTAGGCCGCCGCGTCCTCCGCCCAGCCCTCCACCTTCGTCTGGAGGCGGGCGTCCGTCGACAGGCGGTTGCCCAGGGAGATCAGGGAGGCGCGGGCGCGGAGGCGGAGTTGGCTGCGATCGTCCTCCGCGGCCGCGATGATCAGGTTGCGGACCGAGGACCAGGCCGAGGCGATGATGTCCTGGACCTCCGGGCGGGCCAGGAGGTCCGACTTGAGGCGTTCGACGCGGGCCCGGGTGTCCGTGTCCGCCTGGAGGTCGGCCGCGAAGTCGGTGAGGAAGCGGTCGATCGCACCGCGCGCCGGGTGGCCCGGCATGTCGCGCATCTCCGTCACGAAGCGGAGGAGTTCCTTGTAGACGCGCTCGCCGATGCGCTTGTCCACGAAGCGCGGCGTCCAGCCCGGCGCCCCGCCCTGGACCGCGTCCATCACCGAGTCACCGTGGGTCACCAGCCAGTCGTGCGCCCTGGTGCAGACGAGGTCCACCGCCCGGTGGTGCGCCCCGTCCTGGACGATCTTCTCCAGCGTCTTGCCCAGGCCCGGCGCGATCTCCGCGGCCTCCGCCCGCCGGGTGATCGCCTCGCCCACGACCGCCTGTACGTCGGAGTCGCGGAGGACCGTGAGCGCGCCGCGCAGTGCCGTGGAGAGTTCCGCCGTCACCCGGTCCGCGTGCGCCGGGTCCGCCAGCCACCCGCCCAGCCGGCTGCCGATGGAGAGTGCCGCCAGCCTGCCCCGTACGACGTCGGCCGACAGGAAGTTCTCGCCGACGAACTGGCCCAGCGACGCCCCCAGCTGGTCCTTCTTCGTCGGGATGATCGCGGTGTGCGGGATCGGCAGGCCCAGGGGGTGCCTGAACAGGGCCGTCACCGCGAACCAGTCCGCCAGCGCACCGACCATGCCGGCCTCCGCCGCCGCCGCGACATAGCCCGTCCAGGGCCCCCAGCCGGCGTTCTCCGCCCAGGTCGCCAGGGCGTAGATCACCGCCACGACGAGCAGCAGCGCCGTCGCCAGCGACTTCATCCGGCGGACGCCTCTGCTCTTCTCCTCGTCCGCCGCCGTGTACGAAAAACTCACCATGGGCCTGACCTCCTACATCAGGGACTCCCGGCGCTCGTCCCGAGTTCCCCCGTACATCTTCGCGATCACCGTCTCGATGTCCGGCTCCCGCACCGAGAGGTCGAGGAGGGGATACGCCGCCGCCACCTCCGCCACCAGCGGGGCCGCCGAGGCGGTCGCGGGGAAGGCGAGCCACTGGCGGGGGCCCTCCGAGCGTACGAAGCGGGCGCCCGGGACGTCGATCGGCGGCAGCTCCCGCTCCAGGTCCACCACCAGGAGCCGCTCGCTCTCGCCCACCGCGTGCAGGCCCGTGAGCTTCCCGTCGTACATGAGGCGGCCGTGGTCGATCACCATCACCCGGGAGCACAGCTGCTCGATGTCCGTGAGGTCGTGGGTGGTCAGGAGGACGGTGGTGCCCCGGGTGGTGTTGAGGTGGCCCAGGAACTCCCGCACGCGCGCCTTCGACACCACGTCCAGGCCGATCGTCGGCTCGTCCAGGTACAGGACCTCCGGGTCGTGCAGGAGCGCCGCCGCGATGTCCCCGCGCATCCGCTGCCCCAGTGACAGCTGCCGCACGGGCACGTCGAGGAGCTCCCCGAGTTCCAGGAGCTCCACGCAGCGGTCCAGGTTCTCCCGGAAGCGGGCGTCGGGGATCCGGTACATCCGGTGCGTCAGCCGGTACGAGTCCCTCAGCGGCAGGTCCCACCAGAGCGTCGTCCGCTGGCCGAAGACCACCCCGATCCGTTGCGCCAGACGGGTGCGCTCGCGCGCGGGGTCGATGCCCGCGACCCGCAGCCGGCCACCGCTGGGGGTCAGGATGCCCGTGAGCATCTTGATCGTCGTCGACTTCCCCGCGCCGTTCGGGCCGATGTAGCCGACCATCTCCCCGCGTTCGACCGCGAAGCTGATGCCGTCGACCGCCCGGACCTCCTTCTTCTCGCGGCGGAACAGGCCCGCGCGTCTGCGCACCGTGAAGACCTTCTCCACCTGCCGCAGTTCGATGAACGACACCTTCTGCCCTCAGCTTCCCGTCGATCGGTACGCGCGGACCCCGGCCCGCCACGCGACCCCCGCCACCCCGCAGCACACCGCCGCCACCAGCGGCGACGCGAACGCCGCCCACTCCGGCACCCCCGCCGGGGCCGGCCGGTCCAGTACGTACAGCGCCGGCAGCCAGTTCACGAACGCCAGCGGTACGACGTACACCACACCCCGCACCAGGTCCTGCGCGAAGATCGTCGGCGGGTACTGGAGAAGGGTGTTCCCGCCGTACGTGAAGGAGTTCGTCACCTCCGCCGCGTCCTGGATCCAGAACAGCGACGACGCGCCGACGACCATCACCGCCGCGAAGATCACCGCCCCGCTCACCACCGTCACCGGCAGCAGCAGCACCTTCAGCGGCGTCCACGCCACGTCCAGCAGGCACAGGCTCCAGATCAGGACGACGAGGCCCTGCGTGACCCGGCCGAACCGCTTCAGCGCGAACTTGTCCCCGGCGATCTGCGCGAGCAGCGGCGCCGGGCGCAGCAGGAACGTGTCCAGCGAGCCGTCCCTGACGCGGGCCCCCATCCGCTGCAGCGAGCCCATCGTCAGGTCCGCGATCCCGAACGCCGTGCCCGCCGTCCCGTACAGCAGGGCGACCTCGGCGAAGGCGAAGCCGCCCAGTCCCTTCACCTGACCGAACATCAGCAGGATCGCGACGAAGTCGAAGAACGTGACGCAGAAGTTGGTGAAGAGCGCGATCAGGAAGGACGCCCGGTAGGTCATCGTCGAGCGGATCCACATGCCCGCGACCATCCGGTACGTCCGCCAGGCGTCGGCCAGGCGGCCGGGGGCGGGCCCCGGGCCGTGGGCGGCTCCGGTCAGCACGCTCGTACGCGTCCCCTCAGCCACCCTGGACCACCACCTTCCGCGTCGCCGCGGCCTGGACCACCCGGCCCGCGGCCAGCAGCACCAGTGCCCAGCCGCCCTGGAAGGCGTACGCCCCCGCCAGTCCCCAGCCCTCGTACGTCCCCAGGTACACATCGGCCGGCACCTGGAGCAGGGAGGCCCACGGCAGGGCTCGCGCGACCTCGCCGAGCGTGCCCGGGAAGACGTTCAGCGGGAGCAGCATCCCGGAGAAGAACAGGCCGCCCAGCCAGGCCACCTGCACCACGCCCTGGCCGTCGAGCAGCCAGAACGCGCTCATCGCCACCACGTACCAGAGCGCGAAGCCGACCGTGGAGCCCAGCGCCACCGCCACCAGGAAGGCGAGCCACGCGCCCGGGCCCGCCGGGAGGGTGAAGCGGAAGGCCAGCCAGCCGACCGCCATCGGGGCGATCCCGCGGCCGAGCAGCTGATAGGCGGACCTGCCCAGATTCGCCGAGAACCACCAGGTCTGGAGGTCGGCGGGGCGGTAGAGGTCGACCGCGATGTCGCCGGTCCTGATCCGCTCGATCAGCTCGTTCTCGAAGCCGCCGCCCATCATCCCGCAGACCGTGAGCAGCCCCTGTCCGATCCACACGTACGCGAGCGCGTCGTCCATCGAGTAGCCGCCGAGGTGCGGGCGCTCGTCCCAGAGGGCGATGTACGTGTACGACAGGACGAGGCCGAAGACGGAGTTGGTGAACACCCCCGCGGCCGTCGCCACCCGGTAGGTGGCGTGGCGCCGGAAGCCGCCCGCGGCCACCGTCGCGTACAGGCGCAGCATGTCGCTCCCTTCCGCACGCGCGGTCCGCGAAGCACCGAAAAACGCCGAAGCGCACGACCTTAGCGAAGGGCCTCGGCGTGCCGCGACCGGATTTCTCGTCAGCTTCGGGTCGTATTCAGGACTTTCGTCGCCTTGGGGGCAATATGAGGTGCCATGCCCCCTTCCTCCGGTACGAGCGACTCCGACGCCCCCCGGCCGGCCCGCCCCACGGGCTGGGAGCCGAGGGACCCCACCCTCTGCCCTCCCCCACCGCGCACGCCGAAGCGCCGTCCCCGCCGCCTCCTGCGCACCTTCTTCGGGCTCCTCCTCCTCGGCACCCTGCTGCTCGCCGGCGCCTTCGCCGCCGGGTACCTCCTGGTGGAGATCCCGCCCGCCAACTCCGCCGCGCTCGCCCAGTCCAACGTCTACCTCTACCGGGACGGCACCACCCTCGCCCGCGACGGCGAGGTCAACCGCGAGAACGTGCGGCTCGACCGCGTCCCCCTCACCGTCCGGCAGGCCGTCCTCGCCGCCGAGGACCGCGACTTCCACACCTCGCGCGCCGTCGACCCCAAGGCGATGGTCCGCGCCGCCTGGAACACCGTCACCGGCAAGGGCCGCCAGTCCGGCTCCACCATCACCCAGCAGTACGTCAAGAACTACTACCTGGGCCAGGAGCAGACCCTCACCCGCAAGGCGAAGGAGTTCTTCATCGCGATCAAGCTCGGCCGCGAGAAGAGCAAGGAGGACATCCTCCAGGGCTACCTGAACACCAGCTACTTCGGACGCAACGCGTACGGCCTCCAGGCCGCCGCCCGCGCCTACTACGGCAAGGACGTCGCCGACCTCGACACCGCCGAGGGCGCCTACCTCGCCTCCGTCCTCAAGGCCCCCAGCGCCTACGACGTCACCACCCACCCCGAGAACCGGGCCAAGGCCGTCGCCCGCTGGAACTACGTCCTCGACGGCATGGTCACCGAAGGCTGGCTCAGCCGCGCCGACCGCGCCGCCGCCCGCTTCCCCACCCCCCAGACCGCCCGCCCCGCCACCGGCCTCTCCGGACAGCGCGGCTACCTCGTCCAGGCCGTCGAGGAGTACCTGACCGGGCACGGGATCGTCGACGAGAAGACCCTCGCCGGCGGCGGCTTCCGCATCACCACCACCCTCGAACCCGCCAAGCAGGAAGCGCTCGTCCAGGCCGTCGAGGAACAGGTCATGTCCCGGCTCGACCCCGCGAACGCCCCCGCCGACCGGTACGTACGGGTCGGCGCCGCCGCCGTCGACCCGGCCGACGGCAAGGTCCTCGCCCTGTACGGCGGCATCGACTACACCCAGCAGTACGTCAACAACGCCACCCGGCGCGACTACCAGGTCGGCTCCACCTTCAAGCCCTTCGTCTTCACCGCCGCCGTCCAGAGCGGCGCCCAGACCCAGCACGGCGAGCCGATCACCCCGTACACCGTCTACGACGGCAACAACCGGCGGCCGGTCGAGGGCTGGCACGGCGCCCCGTACGACCCCTCCAACGAGGACGACGAGAGTTACGGCGAGATCCCCGTCGGCACCGCGACCGACCTGTCGGTGAACGCCGTGTACGCCCAGATGGCCGTCGACGTCGGCCCCGGGCACGTACGGCGCACCGCGGTCGCCCTCGGACTGCCCGGCTCCACCCCCGACCTCACCGCCTCCCCCTCCATCGCGCTCGGCCCGGCCACGGCGAGCGTCCTGGACATGGCGACGGCGTACGCCACCCTCGCCGCGCACGGCCGCCACGGCGCGTACTCCCTCGTCGAGGGCCTCAGCAGGGACGGCGAGGGGCTGCCCGTACCCACCCCGGAGTCCCGGCAGGCGGTGAGCCGCGAGGCCGCCGACACCACCACGGCCGTCCTGCGGAGCGTCGTCGAGACGGGCACGGGAACGGCCGCGCTGGCCGCCGGACGCCCCGCCGCCGGCAAGACCGGCACGGCCGAGGACGACAAAGCCGCCTGGTTCGCCGGCTACACGCCGGAACTCGCCACGGTCGTCGCCGTGATGGGCCAGGACCCCGAGTCCGGCCGGCAGGAACCGCTGTACGGCGCCCTCGGCCAGCCCCGGATCAACGGAGGCGGCACGCCCGCCGAGATCTGGGCCGAGTTCACCCGTGAGGCGCTGGCGGGAACGGCACCGCGGGCCTTCGACCTCCAGCTGATGCCGGGGGCGGAGGAGATGCCGCCGCTGCCACCGCTCCCGGACGCCTCTCCCGAAGCGTCCGACGCCTCCGCCGCCCCTGACGCCTCCGGCCCACCCGAGGCATCAGGTGCACCCGAGGCATCAGGGACACCCGAGACCTCCACGGCTCCCGATGCCGCCGAGGACGCGTACGAACGGGGCGAGGCGGGCCCGGGAGCCGCGTCACGCGGCCCCCGGCCCCCGCGCGCCACCCCCGGTCAGTGACCCGAGGTCGCCTTCAGGCCCACGACGGCGACCAGCAGCAGACAGACGAAGAAGATCCGGGCGGCGGTCGCCGGCTCACCCAGCACCACCATGCCGAGCACCGCCGCACCGGCCGCGCCGATACCCACCCACACGCCGTACGCCGTACCGATCGGCAGGGTCTTGGCGGCCTGCGACAGCAGCACCATCGAGGCGACGATCCCGGCACCGGTGAACACGCTGGGCCAGAGCCGCGTGAAGCCGTCGGTGTACTTCATCCCGATCGACCAGCCGACCTCGAGCAGACCCGCGACGACAAGAAGAACCCAGGCCATGACGAACACCTCCGCGAGACGGAACAACAGGGGTGCGTCGTCTTGTCGGAATCCCGGTACGGCGCGTCTCGTCGGGTGTCCCCAGGCTAGCAAAGAACGACGGAGGGCCCCGGTGACCATGGTCACCGGGGCCCTCCGAGGCACATCAGGTCAGAGATACAGCCCGGTCGAGTCCGTCGTCCCCTGGAACCGGTCCGCGGCCACCGCGTGCAGATCACGCTCCCGCATCAGCACGTACGCCACGCCCCGCACCTCGACCTCGGCACGGTCCTCGGGGTCGTACAGCACCCGGTCACCGATCTCGACCGTACGGACGTTCTGCCCCACCGCGACCACCTCGGCCCAGGCGAGTCGACGGCCGACGGCGGCGGTCGCCGGAATCAGGATGCCCCCGCCCGAGCGCCGCTCCCCCTCCGGGGAGTCGGTGCGGACCAGGACGCGGTCGTGGAGCATCCGGATGGGCAGCTTGTCGTGCGTGTTCTCGCTCACGGTGTGAACCTACCCGCCCGGGTACACCACCCGGGGCCGGGAGGGGTCATCCCCTGCCCTTGCGGGAGGAGGCGGCCAGCAGCCCGACGACCGCGACGACGACGAGCGCCGCCGGCACCACGCGCTCCAGGCGGGGGGCGCCGTCCTCATGGGTGAAACGTGCCTTCACATCCGAGACCACCCGGTTGACGGCGACGAAGGCGCGTCCGGCGGTCTGGTCGACCGTCGAGGCGACCTTGGCCTTCGCGTCCCCGATGATCGTCTTCGGGTGCATCCGAATGCCGATCTCGTCGAGAGTGACGGCGAGCTGCTCGCGCCGGCGGACGATGTCCGCCTCGATCTGCGCAGGGGTCCTGGCCTCCGACACCGCGCTGCCTCCGTAGTCGTGATCCGGGTGGGTCGTGATCCGGTCGTTGATCGGTCCTTGTGGACAGTCTGTCAGCTCTGCCGCCGCCGGGCTGTCCCCGACCCCCATTAGGCTCTGAATGCGTACGCGAACGATCTCGAGGAGAGCCAGCCATGAGCGAGCGACTGCAGCCCGGCGACACCGCCCCCGCCTTCACCCTGCCCGACGCGGACGGCAACGAGGTCTCGCTCGCGGACCACAAGGGCCGCAAGGTCATCGTCTACTTCTACCCGGCGGCGCTCACACCCGGCTGCACCAAGCAGGCCTGCGACTTCACGGACAACCTGGACGTGCTGGCGGCGGCGGGCTACGACGTCATCGGCGTCTCGCCGGACAAGCCCGAGAAGCTGGCGAAGTTCCGCGAGAAGGAGAACCTGAAGGTCACCCTGGTCGGCGACCCGTCCAAGGAGATCCTCGAGGCGTACGGCGCCTTCGGCGAGAAGAAGCTGTACGGCAAGGTCGTGACCGGCGTGATCCGCTCCACCGTCGTCGTCGACGAGGACGGCAAGGTGGAGCACGCCTTCTACAACGTGAAGGCGACGGGCCACGTGGCCAAGATCCTCCGGGACCTCTCCATCGAGGCCTGACCGCCGCCCCGGCGACGTGACGGACGTCCCAATCCCGGACGACTTCCGTTTGTGAACGGCATGACCGTGCAGAAGGTCCTCTGGAGTTTTTTCCGGAGAGAGGACGTACGGCCATGCCGGCCACAGACCGCGACGGCCCCGTGACCGACCCCGAGGCACAGAGGCGTCACCCCCTGCTGTTCAAGGCCGTCAGCCGGCGACGACAGCCCCGGCTGCGCCGCACCGACATCACGGTCACCGACGAGGCGGCCGTCAAGCGGGCCGTGAAGGCCGCCTCGCTGGGCAACGCCATGGAGTGGTTCGACTTCGGCGTCTACGCCTACCTCGCCGTCACCCTCGGCCATGTCTTCTTCCCGTCGGGCAACGACACCGTCCAGCTGCTCTCGTCCTTCGCGACGTTCGCCGTCGCCTTCCTGATCCGCCCGCTCGGCGGCATGGTGTTCGGCCCGATGGGTGACCGGCTGGGCCGCAAGAAGGTCCTCGCCCTGACGATGATCCTCATGGCCGTCGGCACCTTCGCCATCGGCCTGATCCCGTCGTACGCCTCCATCGGCTTCTGGGCGCCGGTCCTGCTCGTCTTCTTCCGGATGCTCCAGGGCTTCTCCACCGGCGGCGAGTACGGCGGCGCCTCCACCTTCATCGCCGAGTACGCCCCCGACCGCCGCAGGGGCTACTTCGGCAGTTTCCTGGAGTTCGGCACCCTGGCGGGCTACGTCGGCGCGGCGGGCCTGGTCACCGCGCTCACCGGCTGGCTCGGCTCCGACACCATGGAGGCATGGGGCTGGCGCGTGCCCTTCCTCGTCGCGGGCCCGCTGGGCCTGGTCGGCCTCTATCTGCGACTGCGGCTCGACGAGACGCCCGCCTTCCAGAAGCTGGAGAACGAGACGGGGCGCGCCTCCGAGGCGGCCGACGCGGTGGAGACCTCCACCAAGGGCGACCTGGCGAAGATCTTCCGGCAGCAGTGGCCGACGCTGATCCTGTGCATCGCGCTGGTCGGCGCGTACAACATCACCGACTACATGCTGCTGTCGTACATGCCGACGTACCTCTCCGACGAGCTCGGCTACAGCGAGACGCACGGCCTGCTGATCCTGCTGCTCGTGATGGTCCTGCTGATGCTGGTCATCACCCAGGTCGGCCGTCTGAGCGACCACTTCGGCCGGAAGCCGATCCTGATGGCCGGCATGCTGGGCTTCCTCTTCCTGTCGCTGCCCGCGTTCCTGCTGATCGGCCAGGGCGGCGTGCCCGCGATCACGGCGGGCATGCTGATGCTCGGCCTGTCGCTGGTCTGCCTGCTCGGCACGATGTCGGCGGCGCTCCCGGCACTCTTCCCGACGGACGTCCGCTACGGCTCCCTGTCGGTGGGCTACAACCTGTCGGCGTCGCTGTTCGGCGGTACGACCCCGCTGGTGATCACGGCACTCATCGGCGCGACCGGCAGCAATCTGATGCCGGCGTACTACGCGATGGGCGCGGCGCTCGTCGGCGTGGTCGCGGTCGCCTGCATGAAGGAGACGGCCCGACAGCCCCTGGAGGGCTCCCCGCCGTCGGTGGAGACCCCGGAGGAAGCGGCGGAACTGGTCATGTCCCAGTCCCCGGAACCGAAATTCTGACCCCGCCACCCCGCCTCAGGAACGGCCCGCCCCGGACACCCCGGCGCGGGCCGTTCCGTTCTTCGTACGGGATATGACGTGACCGTCCGATATGCGGGTCGTTGATACGCCGCCCCGAAGGGTCTTCGCGCGAAAACCGCGTTCGGCTCCACCGCGCGCTCACCGAGGTAGGCGTCCCGTATCGCTGCGCCGAGTGCGGCAACGAAGGTTCGTGGAGAGGTGGGCCCATTGCCCTGCAGATCGACCACGTCAACGGGAACCGGCTCGACGATCGCCGGAGAACCTCCGCTGCCTTTGCCCCAACTGCCACTCGAAGACCGCTACGTGGTGTCGAGGCGGCGGGCGCCGCCATCCGACGTAAGACATCCATGCTCACGCCAAGCACAGGCCCGCTACCATGGTAGGCGACCAGCGGCCTTGGCGGAACGGCAGACGCCTCGCGTTTAGGTCGCGATGGGAGAAATCCCGTGAGGGTTCGAATCCCTCAGGCCGCACACACCGTCAAATCGAAGGCCTCGCCCAAAGTTGCTCAGGGCGAGGCCTTCGCTGTTGCCCTCAGCCCAGCAGTTCCCTCACCACCGGGGTCAGGGCCCGGAAGGCCTTGCCTCGGTGGCTGATCGCGTTCTTCTCCGCCGGGGTCAGTTCCGCGCAGGTGACCTCGTGGCCGTCCGGCTGGAGGATCGGGTCGTAGCCGAAGCCGTTCGTGCCGACCGGGGTGTGGCGGAGGGTGCCCGGCATCGTGCCTTCGACCACGCGTTCCGTGCCGTCCGGGAGGGCCAGGGCCGCCGCGCAGGCGAAGTGGGCGCCGCGGTGTTCGGTCGCGATGTCGGAGAGCTGGGCCAGGAGCAGGTTCAGGTTCGCGCGGTCGTCGCCGTGCGTGCCGGCCCAGCGGGCCGAGAAGATGCCCGGGGCGCCGTTCAGTACGTCGACGCAGAGGCCGGAGTCGTCGGCCACGGCCGGCAGGCCGGTGGCTCGGGCGAGGGCGTGGGCTTTGAGGAGGGCGTTCTCGGCGAAGGTGACGCCGGTCTCCTTGACGTCGGGGATCTCCGGGTACGCGTCCGCGCCGACGAGTTCCAGGTCGAGGCCTGCGTCGGCGAGGATCGCGTGAAGTTCGGTGATCTTGCCCGGGTTGCGGGTGGCGAGGATCAGACGGGTCATGCCATCGATTATCCCGGGGTGCAGACCTTGCCGATCTCGGTGGCCGCGTCGGTGATGGGAGCGATGTCCGGGGTGGTGTCGCCGTTCTTGACGGCGGTGCGGACGGTGTCGACGCCCTTGGAGAGGTCGTCGACCGCCTTGGAGAGGTCGGCGTTGTCCGTGGTGTTCTTGAGGTTGCCCAGTTCCGTGGAGATGGAGTTGAGGGACTCCTCGATCTGCGTGGCGTCGTTCGAGGCGTTGGAGACCGCCTGCTGAAGGTTGCTCACCGAGGTGGCTATCGCGTCGGCGGTCTTGACGCAGTCCATTGCTTTGTCGAGGGCTCCGCAGCCGCTCAGGACGGTGGTGAGTGCGGCGGCCGTGGCCACGGCGAGTGCGAGACGGCGCTTCAAGGCGGGTCCTCCCCCAGATACGAACGTGCGAACGACGGACGGGCGCACGGAGCTTATCCGTACGGGCCCGCCCGTCAGGACGCAGTCAGGGGTCAGAGGGTTCCTTCGAGGGCCTTGCGCTGGATCTCGGCGAGTTCGGCGCAGCCGCCGGAGGCGAGGTCGAGGAGGGCGTTGAGCTCGTCGCGGTCGAAGGGCTCGGCCTCGGCGGTGCCCTGGACCTCGACGAAGCGGCCGTCGCCGGTGCAGACGACGTTCATGTCGGTGTCGGCGCGGACGTCCTCCTCGTAGCAGAGGTCGAGGAGGGGGACGCCGTCGACGATGCCGACGGAGACGGCGCCGACGGTGCCGGTGAGGGGCTTGCGGCCGGCCTTGACGAGCTTCTTGCCCTGGGCCCAGGTGACGGCGTCGGCGAGGGCGACGTACGCGCCGGTGATGGCGGCGGTGCGGGTGCCGCCGTCGGCCTGGAGGACGTCGCAGTCGAGGACGATGGTGTTCTCGCCGAGCGCCTTGTAGTCGATGACGGCGCGCAGGGAGCGGCCGATGAGGCGGGAGATCTCGTGGGTGCGGCCGCCGATCTTGCCGCGGACGGATTCGCGGTCGCCGCGGGTGTTGGTGGCGCGCGGGAGCATGGAGTACTCGCCGGTGACCCAGCCTTCGCCGCTTCCCTTGCGCCAGCGCGGGACGCCTTCGGTGACGGAGGCGGTGCAGAAGACCTTGGTGTCGCCGAAGGAGATGAGGACGGAGCCCTCGGCGTGCTTGCTCCAACCGCGTTCGATGGTGACGGGGCGGAGCTGTTCGGGGGTACGGCCGTCGATACGAGACATGGGACGAGCCTAGCCGCGCCGGAACCCTGGTGATGAAGGACCCGTTCCGCGGGTGGCCGGTGATGGCTGGTGATGGTCGGTCATGGCGGGCGGGCGTGACGGGCGGTCATGCCGAAGGGCCCGTTCCCCTGCCGGAACGGGCCCTTCGGTTGATGCGGCTGCTTACATCATGTCTTCGATGTCGGCGGCGATCGGGTCGGCGTCGGTGCCGATGACGACCTGGATCGCGGTGCCCATCTTGACGACGCCGTGGGCGCCGGCGGCCTTGAGGGCGGCCTCGTCGACCTTGGACGGGTCCACGACCTCGGTGCGCAGGCGGGTGATGCAGCCTTCGACCTCTTCGATGTTCTCGATGCCGCCGAGCCCGGCGACGATCTTCTCAGCCTTGCTGGCCATGTGTTTCTCCCTGTCCGTTCCGTTCGCGCGTACGCGAATCTCGGCGCACCTGTGGTCCGCTTTGTCACGGTAACCCACGGTTGGCCCAACTTCGCGAGCGAGTGCCGCCGTTCTGCCGAATGATGACGATCACCGGCGGCCTGTCCTCAGTGGGCTCCGGGGAGCCTATCGCAACTGGTCTACACCAGTGTGCAACGTGACGCGGACCCGGCTTGTTCCGGGCAGGGAGGACGCCGATGAGTACCGACAGCGCTGCGGCGCAGCCGAAGAAGTCCGTGTGGGGCGGGCTCTTCCAGGGGCTCCAGAAGATGGGCCGCAGCCTCCAGCTCCCCATCGCCGTCCTCCCGGCCGCGGGCATCATCAACCGGCTCGGGCAGCCGGACGTGTTCGGCGCGGACGGTCTCGGCTGGGACGACGTCGCCAAGGTGATGGCGGGCGCGGGTGGCGCCCTCCTCGACGGAAGCCTCGGTCTGCCGCTGCTGTTCTGCATCGGTGTCGCGATCGGCATGGCGAAGAAGTCGGACGGCTCGACGGCGCTCGCGGCCGTGGTGGGCTTCCTCGTCTACTACACGGTGCTGCGCCAGTTCCCGAAGGACTGCCCCTCGGGCACCAAGGACATCGGCGGCGGCTGCCTCGGCGTCGACGACTCCTTCGCCGGCTACACGTACCAGAACCCGGGTGTCTTCGGCGGCATCGTGATGGGTCTGCTCACCGCGTATCTGTGGCAGCGCTACCACCGGACGAAGCTGGTCGACTGGCTGGGCTTCTTCAACGGCCGCCGCCTCGTCCCGATCATCATGACGTTCGTGGCGATCGCGTTCGCCGCGATCTGCCTGTGGATCTGGCCGCCGATCGGTGACGCCCTGGAGAGCTTCAGCGACTGGCTGGTCGGGCTCGACGAATGGGGTGCGGGCATCTTCGGTGTGGCGAACCGGGCGCTGCTCGTCATCGGCCTGCACCAGTTCCTGAACGTGCCCATCTGGTTCCAGTTCGGTACGTACGAGAAGCCGGACGGCACGGTGGTCCACGGCGACATCCCCATGTTCCTGGCGGGCGACCCGAACGCCGGCCAGTTCCTGACGGGCTTCTTCCCGATCATGATGTTCGCGCTGCCCGCGGCAGCGCTGGCGATCACCCACTGTGCGAAGCCGCACCGACGCAAGGAGGTCGGCGGTCTGATGCTGTCGGTGGCGCTGACCTCGTTCGTCACCGGCATCACGGAGCCGCTGGAGTACTCGTTCCTCTTCATCGCGCCACTGCTGTACGCGGTCCACGCGGTGCTGACGGGCGTGTCGATGGCGGTGACGTGGGCGCTCGGCGTGAAGGACGGGTTCAGCTTCTCCGCGGGCCTGATCGACTACGTGATCAACTGGAACCTGGCGACGAAGCCCTGGCTGATCATTCCGATCGGCCTCGGGTTCGCCGTCGTCTACTACGCGATCTTCCGGTTCGCGATCACCAGGTTCAACCTGCAGACGCCCGGCCGCGAGCCGGACGAGGTGGGGGACGAGATGGAGCGCGAGAACGTCAAGTGAGACGGCGCGACAACGTCAGGTAGCGCCGCGCTCACGCGCCGGAGCCTGACCGTTTCGGGGCTTTCGCCCCTCCCGTAAGACCCGCGAAAGGCCCCTGGACCTGACGGTCCGGGGGCCTTATGTCGTGCATTTCCAGCTATGGCTGAGCACACAAAATTCGCAGGTTCCTTATCTAAGTCTCACGTGCTACAACTGGTCTACACCACTCATTGGTGTAGACCACGCGGTCCAGACCACCGCGTTCCACGAGACGTCGCCGTCCCCCCTTTTCACTGTCCTCTGGCGGCGCCTTGCCTTACTGGAGGAAGTTGATGAGTACGGCCACCGCCCAGGCCGCCGCTCCCGCGAAGAAGCGCGGATCCGGCCTGTTCCAGGGCCTGCAGAAGGTCGGTCGCAGCCTGCAGCTGCCGATCGCCGTTCTGCCGGCCGCGGGTATCTTGCTCCGTCTCGGCCAGCCCGACGTCTTCGGCGCGGACGGTCTCGGCTGGGACAAGGTCGCCTCTGTCTTCGCCACCGCCGGCGGCGCGGTCTTCGACAATCTGCCCCTGCTCTTCTGCATCGGCGTCGCCATCGGCTTCGCCAAGAAGGCGGACGGCTCCACCGCCCTGGCCGCGCTCGTCGGCTTCCTGGTCTACAGCAATGTGCTGAAGGCCTTCCCCGTCGCCGAGGCCGTCGTCAACACGACCGCCAACAAGGGCGTCGACGTCGCCGCGAAGTACAACAACCCGGGTGTCCTCGGCGGCATCCTGATGGGTCTCATCGCGGCCGTCCTGTGGCAGAAGTTCCACCGGACCAAGCTCGTCGACTGGCTCGGCTTCTTCAACGGCCGCCGTCTCGTCCCGATCATCATGGCCTTCGTCGGCACCCTCGTCGGTGTCGTGTTCGGTCTGGTCTGGGAGCCCATCGGTGAGGGCATCTCCAACTTCGGCGAGTGGATGACCGGCCTCGGCGCCGGTGGTGCCGGCCTCTTCGGTCTCATCAACCGCGCGCTGATCCCCGTCGGCATGCACCAGTTCGTGAACACCGTCTCCTGGTTCCAGATCGGTGACTTCACCAACGCCGCCGGCGAGGTCGTCCACGGTGACCTCAACCGCTTCTTCGCCGGTGACCCCAGCGCCGGAATCTTCATGTCGGGCTTCTTCCCGATCATGATGTTCGGCCTCCCGGCCGCCGCCATCGCCATCGCCCACGCCGCTCGCCCCGAGCGCCGCAAGGCCGTGATGGGCATGATGGTCTCCCTCGCGCTGACCTCCTTCGTCACCGGCATCACGGAGCCGATCGAGTTCACGTTCATGTTCATCGCGCCGGTCCTGTACGCGATCCACGCCGTCCTGACCGCCGTGTCCATGGCCGTCACCTGGGCCTTCGGTGTCCACGCGGGCTTCACCTTCTCGGCAGGCGGCATCGACTACCTGCTGAACTGGAACCTCGCGACCAAGCCGTGGCTGATCATCCCGATCGGTCTCGTCTTCGCGGCGATCTACTACGTGGTCTTCCGCTTCGCGATCACCAAGTTCAACCTCCCGACGCCGGGCCGCGAGTCCGACGAGGAGATCGAGGACCTCACCAAGGCGTGAGCCTCACCCCGCAGCACGGAAGGGCCCCGGAACCGCACGGTTCCGGGGCCCTTCCCGTGGTCGCCCGAGGCCCTTCCCGTCACCGGGAGGAGGGACCTCAGATCTCGTAGACCGCGCCAGGTCTCGCCAGCTCCGACGGGCCCGTGTACACCTGGCGGGCGTCCGCCAGGTTCCGCTCGCCGTCCGTCCACGGCGGGATGTGGGTCAGGACGAGCCGGCCCACCGACGAGCGGGTCGCCTCGGCACCCGCCTCGCGGCCGTTGAGGTGGAGGGCCGGGATGTCCTCCTTGCCGTGGGTGAAGGAGGCCTCGCAGAGGAAGAGGTCGGAGCCCTCGGCGAGCTTGTGCAGCGACTCGCAGACCCCGGTGTCCCCGGAGTACGTCAGCGAGCGGCCGCCGTGCTCGACCCTGATGCCGTACGCCTCGACCGGATGGCACACCTTCTCCGTACGGACGGAGAACGGGCCGATCTCGAAGGCCTCCGACTTCAGCGTGCGGAAGTCGAAGACCTCGCTCATCGAGGTGGGCGAGGGGGTGTCCGCGTACGCCGTGGTCAGGCGCTGCTCGGCGCCCTCCGGTGCGTAGACGGGGATCGCGTCGCAGCGACCGCCCTCGTGCCGGTAGTAGCGGGCGACGAAGTACCCGCACATGTCGATGCAGTGATCCGCGTGCAGATGGCTGAGGAAGATCGCGTCGAGGTCGTACAGACCGATGTGTCGCTGCAGCTCGCCCAGGGCGCCGTTGCCCATGTCGAGAAGCAGCCGGAAGCCGTCGGCCTCGACGAGGTAGCTCGAACAGGCCGAATCCGCGGACGGGAACGACCCGGAGCAGCCGACGACGGTGAGCTTCATGGAGCGTGAACCTCCGTGGACGGATACGGAAAGCGCGCTGAGGAAGGGGGAGGCTGTGCGGTCTGTCGAGCGTAAGGCGCGCCAGGGCCTGTCGCTCCTTTGCGGTGGCCCGTTGTGGGCGAACTCACGGGCTCTGTCACCGGTTCGGATGGATGGCGGGCCGCGTCGGCGCCGTGAGCCGCGCGCCGGTACCGTCTTGAGGTATGGACACGTCATGGTGGCCCGCGCTGGTCGCGGTCGTGGTGATCGCTCTGGTGGTGGCGCTCGCCGACGGATGGCGGCGCTCGTCGCGCCGCCCCTCGGGACGGCCGTCGGGACGGCCGTCGGGACGGCCGTCGGGACGGACCCGGCCGCCCGGCCGGCCCACCGGGCCGCGGAAGGCTCCGTCGCGGTTGCCGCGGGCCGCGGAGATCTGGTGGGCGGACGTGCCCTTCGAGGACGGGCCCGGGTCGAAGGACCGGCCCTGTCTCGTGCTGTCGGTGCGCGGGGACCACGCCCTCGTCGCCAAGATCACCAGCAAGTACCACGACGAGCGGCCGGGAGTGATCTCGCTGCCGCCGGGTGCGGTGGGGGACGCGCAGGGGCGGCCGAGCTTCCTGGAGACGGACGAGCTGCGCGAGGTGCCGGTCGCGGACTTCCGCCGGAAAGCGGGAACGGCGGACCCGGTCCTGTGGGACCAGGTCCGCCATCTCGCGCGCTAGGGCCTGTCGTCCTAGGGCCGGGGGAAGGGTTCGGGCCGTCGAGGCCCTAGGCCCAGAGCTGGCCCTGGACCGCTTCGATCGCCTCTTCCGTGGTGGCCGCCGTGTAGAGGCCGGTGGAGAGGTACTTCCAGCCGCCGTCGGCGACGACGAAGGCGATGTCCGCGCTCTCGCCCGCCTTCACCGCCTTGTTGCCGACGCCGATGGCCGCGTGCAGGGCCGCGCCCGTGGAGACGCCCGCGAAGATGCCCTCCTGCTGGAGGAGTTCGCGGGTGCGGGTGACCGCGTCGGCGGAGCCGACGGAGAAGCGGGTGGTGAGGACGGAGGCGTCGTACAGCTCCGGGACGAATCCCTCGTCGAGGTTCCGGAGGCCGTAGACGAGGTCGTCGTACCGCGGCTCGGCGGCGACGATCTTGACGTCGGGCTTCTGCTCGCGCAGGTAGCGGCCGACGCCCATGAGGGTGCCGGTGGTACCGAGGCCCGCCACGAAGTGGGTGATGGAGGGGAGGTCGGCGAGGATCTCGGGGCCGGTGGTGGCGTAGTGGGCGCCCGCGTTGTGCGGGTTGCCGTACTGGTAGAGCATCACCCAGGTCGGGTTCTCGGCCGCGATCTCCTTGGCGACGCGTACCGCCGTGTTCGATCCGCCCGCCGCGGGGGACGAGATGATCTCGGCGCCCCACATGGAGAGCAGCTGGCGGCGCTCTTCGCTGGTGTTCTCGGGCATGACGCAGACGATGCGGTAGCCCTTGAGCTTGGCGGCCATGGCCAGGGAGATGCCGGTGTTGCCGCTGGTCGGCTCCAGGATGGTGCAGCCGGGGGTGAGGCGGCCGTCCTTCTCCGCCTGCTCGATCATGTGGAGCGCGGGGCGGTCCTTGACCGAGCCGGTCGGGTTGCGGTCCTCCAGCTTCGCCCAGATGCGGACGTCGTCCGAGGGCGAGAGCCGGGGGAGGCGGACGAGCGGCGTGTTGCCGACCGCCGCCAGCGAGGAGTCGTAGCGCATGTGGATCAGACCATGCCACCGGCGACGGCCGGCAGGATCGTGACGCTGTCGCCGTCGGTGAGCTTGGTGTCGATGCCGTCGAGGAAGCGGACGTCCTCGTCGTTGAGGTAGACGTTGACGAAGCGGCGGAGCTTGCCCTCGTCGACGATGCGGGCCTCGATCCCGGCGTGGCGGGACTCCAGGTCGGCGAAGAGCTCGGAGAGGGTGGCGCCGCTGCCCTCGACGGCCTTCTGGCCGTCGGTGTAGGTGCGGAGGATGGTCGGGATGCGGACCTCGATGGCCATGGCGTGGGCTCCTGTCGGAAGTGGCGTGATGGGCGCGCTGCTGGGGCCCCCGCGCGGAGGGGGGTCGTACGTAAGTGCGCTCGGCCGGTCGCTCGGAGCGCAGCGCGGGACGATCAGATCGCGCTGGCGAGGCGGCACAGGTCGACGTGCAGGCGCGCGACGAGCAGCACTGTGCCCGGAGTCTCTTCGCTCACGTCGTGGGAAACCATGGGCTCATCGTATCGATTCCCGGTCCGGGTTCCGGAATGTGATCTCACATGGTGGATGATTCCTGCCCGCCTGCCGGACGGTGCACGAAGAGGACCGTGGGGTTCCCCGTCCGCGGATGCGGGATGACCTCGGCATCCACTCCGTAGACGGCGTCGAGCAGGGCCGGGGTGAGGACTTCGGCGGGTTTTCCGCCAGTGACGAGCCTTCCGCGCTCCAGGACGTAGATCCGGTCGCAGTACGCCCCCGCGAGGTTGAGGTCGTGCAGCGCGAGCAGGTTGGTGGTGCCCAGGGTGCGGACGAGGGCGAGGACGTCGAGCTGGTGGCGGATGTCCAGGTGGTTGGTGGGTTCGTCGAGGACGAGCAGGGCCGGGTCCTGGACGAGGGCCCGGGCGACCAGGGCGCGCTGGCGTTCGCCGCCGGAGAGGGTGGGGTACGGGCGGTCGGCGAGGTCCGCGAGGCCGACGCGGGCGAGGGCGTCCTCGGCGCGCTCGCGGTCGGCGCCGGTGTCGCCCTCCCAGAACCGTTTGTGCGGGGAGCGGCCGAGGGCGACGAGTTCGCCGACGGTGAGTTCGAACTCCAGGGTGCCGTCCTGGGGAACGGTGGCGACACGGCGGGCGCGGGCCTTGGGGCCCATGGCGTGGAGGTCGTCGCCGTCGAGGAGGGCGCGGCCCGCCGTGGGGGTGAGGGTGCCGTAGACGCAGCGCAGGAGGGTGGTCTTGCCGCTGCCGTTGGGGCCGATGAGGCCGACGGTCTCGCCCGGGCGGACGGTGAGGTCGACGGAGCGGAGCCGGCTCTCGTACGAGAGTCCGTGCAGGCTCAGTTCGGTCACAGCGGTGCTCCTTCCGGGCGGCGGCGCATCAGCCAGAGGAAGAACGGGCCGCCGGTGAGGGCGGTGAGGATGCCGACGGGGATGTCCTGGGGTGCGGCGACGGTCCGGGCGCCGAGGTCGGCGAGGACCAGGGCGAGCGCTCCGCCGAGCGCGGCGACCGGGAGGAGCCGGCGGTGCGGGGCGCCGACGGCGAGCCGGGCGGCGTGCGGGGCCATCAGGCCGACGAAGCCGACGGCTCCGCTGGCGGCGACCATGACGGCGGTAACGAGGGAGGCGAGGACGAAGACGGCGGCGCGGAAGCGGGCGGTGTCCAGGCCGAGGACGGTGGCGCCCTCCTCGCCGACGAGGAGCAGGTCGAGCGGGCGGGCGAGGGTGAGCAGGGCGCCGACGCCGACGGCGAGGACGGCGGCGGGCAGGGCCAGGGTGTCCCAGCGGGCGCTGCCGAGGCCGCCGAGGGACCAGTACATGGCCTCCTGGAACTGCTCGGGGCGTCCGGCGACGACCAGGAGCAGGGTGGCGAGGGCGGACAGGATGTAGGAGACGGCGACTCCGGCGAGGACGAGCCGGGTGCTGGTCAGGGTGCCGCCGCGGCGCGCGAGCCCGTAGACCAGGACGAGGGAGAGCAGGGCGCCCGCGAAGGCGCCCGCGGGCAGGGCGAGCGTGGTGGTCACGCCGCCGACGAGGCCCACTCCCCCGCCGGCGACCAGGACGAGGACGGCTCCGGCGGAGGCGCCGGAGGAGATCCCGAGGAGGAACGGGTCGGCGAGCCGGTTGCGGACGAGGGCCTGGAGGACGGCGCCGACGACGGCGAGTCCGGCGCCGACGACCGCGCCGAGCAGGACCCTGGGCAGTCGTACGTCGAGGACGATCGTGCGGTACGGGGAGGGGCCGGCGGCGCGCCCGGTGAGGACGTCGATGACCTGGCCGGGCGGGATGCGGACGGAGCCGAGGGCGAGCGAGGCGGTCGCGGCGGCGGCCAGGGCGAGGAGGAGTCCGGCGACGACGAGCGCGTACCGCGGGGTCCCGCCGCCGGCCGCCGTCTTCCCGGGCGGCCCCGGGCGGCCGGTCCGGGCCGGCCGGGGGGCGGGGGCCAGCCGCGCGCCCGGTCGGGCCGGTTCGGTCGGGGGTTCGGACGCGGTGGCGGTCCCGCCCGGCCCGCGCCCGGCGGTCCCGCCGGGCGGCTGCGGGCGGGACGGGGGGCGCGGCGGGGCGGGCGGGTCCTCCGGGGTGCCCGCGACGCGGGCCTCCGTGCTCATCGGGCCGGGTGGAGCTGGGCCGCCAGCTTGTCGACGGCCCCGGGAACGCGGACGCCGAGGACGGTGTCGGAGAGCGGCATCACGGCGAACCGGCGGTTCTTGATCGCGGGGACGTCCTTGAGGGCCGGGTCGTCGAGGAGCCGCTTCTTCTTCTGTTCGACGGTGGTGGAGCCGTAGTCGTAGATGACGACGACCTCGGGCTTGCGGGCGACGACCTGTTCCCAGGTGGCGTCGCCGAAGGCCTTGTCGAGGTCGGCGAAGACGTTGCGGCCGCCGGCGCGGGTGATCAGCTCGTTGCCGATGCCCTTGCCGCCGGCGGTGAACGCGGTCTTGTCGCCGCTGTCGTAGACGAAGACGGAGACGGGTGCGGTGCCCTTGAGGCGCTTCCCGGTGGCGGCGACGGTGGCCTTCGCCTCCCGGACCCATGTGTCGGCCCGGTCGGCGACGCCGAACGTCCGCCCGATCTCGCCGACTTCGCGGTAGAGGTCGTCGACGGAGGGCGAACCGGACGGGCAGTACTCGGTGTTGAGCCGGGTGTCGATGCCGGAGCGCTTCAGGTCGTCGCGGCTCCGGCCGTCCTTGCTCGCGAAGGCGGAGGAGTAACCGCCGTACACGAAGTCGGGGTTCGCGGCGAGCAGGGCCTCCTTGGAGGGGTACTCCTTCGCGAGGACGGGGACGGAGTCGTAGGCCTTCTTGTAGGCGGGGAGGATCGCGTCGTCGAGGTAGGCCGTGCCGACGAGGGACTTCTCCAGGCCGAGGGCGAGCATGACCTCGGTGACGTGCTGGTTCATGGTGACCGCGCGCTTCGGCGGAGCCTCGAAGGTCGTCTTCACACCGCAGTTGGAGACGGTGTACGGGAATCCCGGGGCGGCCTTGGCGGCGGGGCCGTCCGGCGCGGAGGCCGAGCAGGCGGCGAGCAGCGGAAGCAGGGCGGCGGCGGACAGCAGGGGCGTCAGGGGCAGCCGGGTGCGACGGGGCCAGGACATGACGGAACGTGCCTCCTCCGGGGATTTCCACGTCCCCGATCGGTGGTGAGAAGGCGGCAGGTCAGTTCCTGGCTTCCGCCTCCCGGAGGAGACGGTCACAGTGGCGGGACCGTGCCGGATTCGCACCGGCTTCCTGGGTCCTGCCGCCCGTAGGTCCCGGCCAGTGTCTCAGGCGTCGTACTCCTCGACGACCTTGACCTCTTCCTCCGTCACGACGCCCTCGACGATGGTGAAGGAGCGGAACTGGAAGGGGCCGGCGCCGTCGCTGTCGGCGGTGGAGACGAGGACGTAGTGGGCCTGGGGCTCGTTGGCGTACGAGATGTCCGTGCGGGACGGGTAGGCCTCGGTCGCGGTGTGCGAGTGGTAGACGATGACGGGCTCCTCGTCCCGGTCGTCCATCTCGCGGTAGAGCTTGAGCAGGTCCGCGGAGTCGAACTCGTAGAAGGTGGGCGAGCGGGCGGCGTTGAGCATCGGGATGAACCGCTCGGGGCGGCCGGTGCCGACCGGGCCCGCGACCACGCCGCAGGCCTCGTCGGGGTGGTCCGCGCGGGAGTGTTCCACGATCTGGTCGTACAGAGCCCGGGTGATGGTCAGCATGCCGACAGGATAAGCCGACGGGCCGCTCCGTACCGGGGAGTGGTACGGAACGGCCCGTATGCCGAGACGATCGAGGTCAGAGCCGTTTGGGGACGACCCGGGCCGACCGCCCGCGGGGTCCGTCAGGACCGCTTGGCGAAGGCCGCGCCCTCGGGGTTGCGGGACTTCAGGACCAGGTAGGAGACGCCGAGGATGAGACCCCAGACCGGGGCGGCGTACAGCGAGACCCGGGCGCCCTCGTCGATGCCCATCATCACGATGACCATGCCGATGAAGAGGAGCGCGAACCAGCTGGTGTACGGGGCTCCCGGGGCCTTGAAGGTGGACTCGGGGAGCTCGCCGCGGTCGGCCTTGGCCCGGTAGCGGATCTGGCAGACCAGGATCATGATCCAGGCCCACATGCCGGAGATGGTGGCGAAGGAGACCACGTACTCGAAGGCCTTGCCCGGGGCGACGTAGTTGATCCAGACGCCGACCAGCAT
Source organism: Streptomyces sp. NBC_00691 (assembly GCF_036226665.1). Taxonomy (NCBI): domain Bacteria; kingdom Bacillati; phylum Actinomycetota; class Actinomycetes; order Kitasatosporales; family Streptomycetaceae; genus Streptomyces; species Streptomyces sp. NBC_00691. Next base: position 3,138,558 of record NZ_CP109007.1, read on the forward strand.
CAGCGAGGCCGAGAAGGTCAGGCCGAGCAGCGGGGTGCCGCTCTTGGTGAGCTTGGTGAAGACCTTCGGGCCCTGGCCGTTGAGCGCGAGGTCGCGCAGCATGCGGCCGGTGGAGTACATGCCCGAGTTGCAGGAGGAGAGGGCGGCGGTCAGCACCACGAAGTTGACGATGGCGGCGCCGACGCCGAGGCCCATCTTCTGGAAGGCGGCGACGAACGGGGAGACGCCCGGCTGGAACTCGGTCCACGGGACGACCGACAGGATCATGATGAGCGCGCCGACGTAGAAGACGGCGATGCGCCACGGCACGGTGTTGATGGCCTTGGGCAGGACGGTCTTCGGGTCCTTGGACTCGCCGGCGGTGACGCCGACGAGCTCGACGGCGAGGAACGCGAACATGACGATCTGCAGGGTCATCAGCGTGTTGCCGATGCCGGTGGGGAAGAAGCCGCCCTGGTCCCACAGGTGGGTCACGGAGGCGGTGTCGCCGGCGTCGGAGAAGCCGATGGTGAGGATGCCGGCACAGATCAGGATCATGCCGATGATGGCGGTGACCTTGACCATCGAGAACCAGAACTCCAGCTCACCGAAGAGCTTCACGGAGATCAGGTTGGCGCCGTAGAGGACCACCGTGAAGACCAGTGCGGAGATCCACTGCGGGATGTCCCACCAGTACGTCATATAGGTGGCCGCGGCGGTGACTTCGGTGATGCCGGTGACGACCCAGAAGAGCCAGTACGTCCAACCGGTCACGAAGCCCCAGAACGGGCCGACGAACTCCCGTGCGTACTCCGCGAAGGAGCCGGACACGGGGCGGTACATGAGGAGCTCGCCGAGGGCGCGCATGATGAAGAAGATGACCAGGCCCGCGATGGCGTACGCGAGGATCAGGCTGGGCCCCGCCTTGGCGATGGCCTTGCCGGCGCCGAGGAAGAGGCCGGTGCCGATGGCACCGCCGATCGCGATCATCTGGATCTGCCGGGCGCCGAGGCCACGCTGGTAGCCCTCGCCGCCGTCCACGGCCCCGTCGGTGCCGTCGTGCTGCTTGTCGACCTGCACAGAGGTCATGGTGATGCGCCTTTCTCCATGCTGATCCGCGCGACTGCGAGTGCGTCTGCCGCGGATCAGATCCTGATCCCCCCGGATGTGGATGGAGTGCTACCGGCGGTCAGCCGGTCAAAGCGCCCTCGGGAACAGGGGTGGCGTCCCCGAGCGGTCGTGAAGATTTATCACGGGGTGGGACGCGATCGAGGGAGTTACGTGTGGCGCACACCACAGAAAACGGCGGGCGAAAGGGATTCAAGACGGCAAAGCGGACGCTCTGATAACGCATTCGTTACCCGGATTTGAGCGTCCGCTGAGCGAACATCCCGTCACGGAGGGATGTCCGGAGGGGATCGGCCGTCAGGACATCAGGGTCTCGACGAGGGACTCCTGGAGCGCCCCCAGCCAGAGGTACGCCATCACCATCGGCTTGCGCGGGTCGGAGTCCGGCAGCCGGTACAGCTGCTCGCCCTCGTCGTCGGTGACCTCCAGGCGGGTGCCGATGGTCAGCCGGAGGTCGTTGAGCGCGCCGAGCCAGGCGCGGGACTCGTCCGGGGTCAGCTTCAGGACGGCGCCGCCCTCTCCCGCCGTGTCGGCGGAGAGCGCGTCGAGGGCGCGGACGACGACGAGGGCGTCCTCGCGCTTGCGGGCCCGCAGGTCGTTCTCGGTGAAGCGGCGGAAGTCCGAGGCGGCCGCCCGCAGCTCCTCGCTGTCGTCCCCGTAGGCGTCGGGGAAGAGGCGCTTGAGGGCGGGGTCGGACGGCGGCTTGCTGGGGCCCTCGGCGAAGAGCGCGGCCAGCGGGTCGGCGTCCTTGGCGGGCTCGTCGCCCGGCCCGATCAGCTCCATGAGCTGGACGGCGAGGGAGCGGAGGATGGAGATCTCGACGTCGTCGAGGGCGACGGCCGCGCCGCCGCCGGGCAGGGTCTCGAAGTGGCCGGCCATCAGCCGCGGTCCTGGGTGAGGGTCGCCCAGAGGCCGTAGCCGTGCATCGCCTGCACGTCGCGCTCCATCTCCTCGCGGGTGCCGCTGGAGACCACCGCACGGCCCTTGTGGTGCACGTCGAGCATCAGCTTGTGCGCCTTGTCCTTGGAATAGCCGAAGTACGCCTGGAAGACGTAGGTCACGTAGCTCATCAGGTTGACCGGATCGTTGTGCACGAGGGTCACCCAGGGCACGTCCGGTTCGACGACCGCGGAGACCTCCTCGGCCGATTCCGTACGTTCGATCTCAATAGGCGCGACGCTCACTCACCCCATGCTGCCACCCCGGAGGGCCCGTCGCACAAACGGGTCACCCGCCCGTCACCCGCTCGCCGCACTATTCGTCACTCTGACGATTTCTGCGCTAGCATCGCTGACATGAACGCTGCGGACCTTGGGCTGCCGGTGGACGTGCCGTCGACCGCGCTCTTCACCGATCAGTACGAGCTGACCATGCTCCAGGCCGCCCTCCGGGGCGGCACCGCCGACCGGCGCTCGGTCTTCGAGGTCTTCACCCGGCGACTGCCCGAGGGACGGCGCTACGGCGTCCTCGCGGGCGTCGGCCGGGTCCTCGACGCCGTCGAGAACTTCCGGTTCGACCCCGCCGTCCTGGGCTTCCTGCGGGAGCAGGGAATCGTCGACGAGCCGACCCTGGAATGGCTCGCCCGCTACCGCTTCACCGGCGACATCTGGGGCTACCCCGAGGGCGAGGTGTACTTCCCCGGCTCGCCCGTCCTGCGCGTCGAGGGCTCCTTCGCCGAGTGCGTGCTCCTGGAGACGGTGATCCTCTCCATCCTCAACCACGACTCGGCCATCGCCGCCGCCGCCTCCCGCATGTCGGCCGCGGCCGGCGGGCGCCGCCTGATCGAGATGGGGGCCCGGCGCACCCACGAGCTGGCGGCCGTCGCCGCCTCCCGCGCCGCGTACGTCGGCGGCTTCGACTCCACCTCGGACCTCGCGGCCGGCTTCCGCTACGGCATCCCGACCGTCGGCACCTCCGCCCACGCCTTCACGCTCCTCCACGACAGCGAGCGGGACGCCTTCCGCGCCCAGGTCGACTCCCTCGGCCGCGGTACGACCCTGCTCGTCGACACCTACGACGTGGCCGAGGCCGTCCGGACGGCCGTCGAGGTGGCGGGGCCCGAGCTCGGGGCCGTCCGGATCGACTCCGGCGACCTGCTGCTCGTCGCCCACCGGGTCCGGCAGCAGCTCGACGAGCTCGGCGCGCGGGACACCAGGATCGTCGTCACCTCGGACCTCGACGAGTACGCCATCGCCTCCCTCGCGGCGGCCCCGGTCGACGCGTACGGCGTGGGCACCCAGCTGGTCACCGGCAGCGGCCACCCGACCTGCTCCATGGTCTACAAGCTGGTCGCCCGCGCCTCGTCGGCCGACCTCAAGGCCCCCCTCACCCCGGTCGCCAAGAAGTCCCTCGGCGGCAAGGCCTCGGTCGGCGGGCGCAAGTGGGCGGCACGCCGGCCCGACGCGTACGGCGTCGCCGAGGCGGAGGTCCTGGGCACCGGTCCGGTCCCGCCGGAGCTCGCCGACCACCAGTTGCTGGTCGAGCTGGTCAAGGGTGGCGACGTGGTGGCCCGGGAGCCCCTGGAGGCCGCCCGGGCCCGGCACATCGCGGCCCGCGCCGGGCTGCCGATGTCGGCGATCCAGCTCTCCCGGGGCGAGCCGGTGCTGCCGACGGAGTACTTCTAGGGGGTGTCGTCACACTTCCGTCGTCGCCCGCGGCGCAGACGGAAGTGTCACGACAGGCCCTGGGGCCTCGGAGACCGGACCTGCCCCCTCCCGGTGGGCGGGCCGAGTCTCTAGGCTCGGTCCCACCCCTCCCCGACGTGTTAAGGACACCCGCCATGCACCGCGCATTGATCGTTGTGGACGTTCAGAACGACTTCTGCGAGGGCGGCAGCCTCGCGGTGACCGGTGGCGCCGACGTCGCCGCCGCCATCACCGACCTGGTCGGCCAGACGGCGGGCAGCGCCTACCGGCACGTGGTCGCCACCCGTGACCACCATGTCGACCCGGGCGCGCACTTCGCGCCGGCCGGCGAGGAGCCGGACTACGTCACCTCCTGGCCGGTGCACTGCGTGGCCGGCACGGAGGGGGTCGGCTTCCACCCGAACTTCGCGCCGGCCGTCGCCAGCGGGGCGATCGACGCCGTCTTCGACAAGGGCGCGTACGACGCGGCGTACAGCGGCTTCGAGGGGCACGACGAGAACGGGCGGACGCTCGCGGAGTGGCTCCGCGAGCGGGAGGTCACCGAGGTCGACGTGGTGGGCATCGCCACCGACCACTGTGTGCGGGCCACGGCCCTGGACGCGGCCCGCGAGGGCTTCCGCACCCATGTGCTGCTCGATCTGACGGCCGGCGTCGCGAAGGAGACGACGGACCGGGCCCTGGAGGAGCTGCGGACGGCGGGCGTGGAGCTGACCGGCAAGCCCGTGGTGGCCTGAGCGGTTCGCGGGGGCCCGCCGGGCGGTCGCGCGCGGAGGCCCTGAGGCCGTACTCCGCCGGGCCCGGGCGGCGGCTCAGGCCGCCGGTTCCCTGGGGAGGGACCGTACGGGGTGCCAGAGCTCCTGGGCGGCGCCGGGCGCGGATCTCCACAGCAGGCCGTCGGGGTGGTGGAGGACGGCCGTGATCTCGTCGGGGGTGGGCGGCTCGGTGTTGCCCCGGAGGTAGACCGCCCGCAGACCGAGGTTCCGCAGCCGGGTCAGGGCGCGGGCACGGTTCGCGGCGTGGACCAGGAAGCGGACGCTGGCGCCGTCGCGGGCCGGGCTGGGCAGCCCTATCGCGACGACCACGCTGCCTCCCGGCAACTTGCAGAACCCTCCGTTGGGCATGCGGAACCACTCCCCCGTGGATCGACTGTCAATAAGAACATCGGTCTGATGCGTCAGACGCACCTAAACACGATCGGCCGCCGCCCGCTAGAGGGGCGACGGCCGATCATGCTTTGACCTGCGGTTTTACCGATTACTTCGTGGACGGACCCACGCGGACCGTGATCGTCTCGCCGTTCTTCGGCTCCTGGACGACCTGGATCTTGGTGTTGGTGTCAGTTACCTGGACACCGGCGCGCGCCGTCTCCTGGAGCCAGTACGTGCCCTTGCGGTCGTCGAAGACCGGGTTGCCCGGCAGCGACGGGACGAACGCCGCGACGTCGGCCTTGTGGAGCAGGAGGCTGTCGGTCTTGTACGTGCCGAAGGTGGAGTCGTAGGCCTGGACGCGGTTGCGCATCAGGCTGCCGTCCTTGAACTTCAGCGGCGTCGGGTGGGAGTCGACCGGAAGGATCAGACCCTGGCCCGGGTGGACCGCGGTGTTGTTGTCCTTCTGGGAGAGGTCCCACTTCCAGATGAGCAGACCGTTCTGGTACGGGTAGTGCTCGACCCAGCTGGCCTTGTCACCGGTGAACCCGAAGTTGTACGGGCCGACCTTGAGGGTGGCGTCGTACGAGACGTACTGGCGGTTCTCCGCGATGTAGTACTGCTCGTACTCCTTCGTGAAGCCCTTGCCGACCCGCGAGAAGCCCTTGGCCGCCCAGCCGTTGTCACCGTTCTCGGCGTTGTCCGAGAAGACGGTGGCACCGTCGGCGGTCAGCGTGATGGCGTCGGCCGTGAAGCCCTTGCCGCCGGCGCCGCCGTCCGTCTGGTAGCGGAAGCGGAGGTCGAACTTCTTGCCCGCGTAGGCGTCGAGGCCGTAGACGAGCTCCTTGTGCGTGCCCGAGACGTCGGTCAGCGCCGGGGCGCCGCTGGCGTCGCGCGGGAGCGGCTTGCCGTCGGCGGTGCCGTCCAGGGCCGTCCAGTTGGCGCCGCCGTCGGTCGACACCTCGGTGTAGAGGTAGTCGTAGTCGAGCTCGATGTCGTACCAGCCCTTGAGCTTCAGGGAGGCGGACGTCTTGCCCGTCAGGTCGACGGAGCGGGTCAGGGTGTTCTTGAGGTCGTCACCCATGTTGCTCCACCACTGCGTGGCACCCTCGGCGGGCGCGACGACATCGGTGGTGACGGCCTTCTTCGGCAGCTCGACGACGAGCGCCTGGGGGTTCTTGGTGTTGTACTCGGCGACGCCCAGCTTGTGGGTGGAGTTCCACTTGCGGGCCTCGTTGGCGACCTTGGTGTAGTTCAGCCAGCCGAGCTGCAGCTTGTCCCAGGCGTTCATGTCGCCGGGCAGGTCGCCGATGGCGTCCTTGCCGCGGCCGAGCCAGGAGCCGGAGGACATGAGCGACCAGAAGCCGGTCGAGTTCTCGGCGCCCTTGAGGCCGGAGGTGTCGTACAGGTCCGGCAGACCGAGGTCGTGGCCGTACTCGTGCGCGAAGACGCCGAGGCCGCCGTTCTCCGGCTGCATCGTGTAGTCGCCGACCCAGATGCCGGAGTCACCGATCTGCGTGCCGCCGGCCTTGTTGTTCGCCGGACCGGTCTTGCCCGCGTTGGTGCCGTAGGCGTACCAGCGGTGGGCCCACAGGGCGTCGCTCGCCTGGGCGCCGCCGCCCGCCGACTCGTCCTCGCCCGCGTGGACGATCTGGAAGTGGTCGATGTACCCGTCGGGCTCGTTGAAGTTGCCGTCGCCGTCGAAGTCGTACCGGTCCCACTGGTCGTACTGCGCCAGGTCGGCCTTGATCTGGGCGTCGGTACGGCCCTTGGCCTTCTGGTCCGCGGTCCACGCCGTGACACCGTCGCGGACGGCGTCCCAGACGTTGGAGCAGTTGCTGTTGCCGCAGTAGTTCGAGCCGTAACGGGCCTCGTTGTACTCGACCTTGACCCAGTCGGAGACTCCGCCGTCGACCGAGTACCGGCCGGACGAGGTCTTCTCGTAGTAGGTCTTCAGCGACTGCTTGGGCTGTCCCTTGGCGTCCTTGCCGGTGCCGAAGTACAGGTCCTGGAAGTGCTTCTGGTTGTAGTCCGCCTGCCATTCCGTGGAGTTGTCGTGCGCACGGTCCGGCTGGGCTATCTGGTTGTGCAGGGGACCGGGCGTGCCGCCGAACTTCGGCTTCAGGTCGGTCGTGTCGTCGTCGGCGCGGTCGACGAGGGTGGTGGTGTCCACCTTGTCGCCGAACTCGACGAGGATCGTGAAGATCTTGTCCGTCTTCTCACGGCCGAGCTCGACGTACTTCTTGCTGTCGAGCTTGACGACCTGGGAGCCGTTGCGCCGCTCCACCTTCGACTCGCCGCTCAGCACCTGCTCCAGGGCAGCCTTGCGCTGCTGCTCCTGCTGCTTGCTGTAGGGACCCTCGAGGTCGTGGTCGACCGCCGTCTTGTCGACACCGGCGCCGGGCGCCGGGTCGTGACGGACATCGGACGGCGTCACGCTGCCGTGATTGTCCGCCCATGCGGTGGTGAAGGTCGAGGCGGTGGCGGCGGTGGCCGCGAGCGCCACAACAACTGCGGACGTTCTGATCGCCCGTCGTCTGTTGGTCACTTGATATGTCCTCCCCGGCGCCCGCGCTTCGGACCGAAGGTGGGGTGTCCGTCCGGCGGGTCGCGCGTCACAAGTGACGACATTCGACCGGAGGTACGCAAGAAAAGACAGATCTTGACTTGCACATACCAACTGCACTATGCGGGAGGTGAATTCCGATTATCGGACGATCGACGGGCACCTTACGGGAAAAAATCACACGACCCGTGACTCCGTGCGCCCCCCGTGCACCCCGTGCCCCCGCATCCTGGGTGAGGGCACGCTTACTTCGGCTCCGCCCGGGCATCCACGCTCTGAGAGTCGAACCGATGTCCTGAGAGGGCGGTACATGTCATGCAGCGTCCGAACGCCGCACAGCTCACCTACGGTTCGGCCACCGTCGTGCTCGCGACCGTCGCCCTGCTGCTGCTCTCCGGCACGACGACCACGCTCGGGATCACGGTGATCAGCCTCGCCGGCCTGCTGCTCGGACTGCTCGTGGCGGTGACGATGCCCCCGCGGACGAGCGCCGTCAAGACCGCCGCACCGACTCCGGCACCCGCCGCCCGCGAAGAGGTCCGGGTACCGACCGCGCGCGTGGGCGCGGGAGTCGACACCCGGACCGGTTCGTGACACCTCGTCCGTATACGTCGTCCCCGTCGGCTCCGCGCGGACGACGTCGGTCCGGCTACTGCGGGACGGAGACCACCACCGTCTTCGCCGCCTTGTCGTGCAGACCCTGCTTGTAGGGCTTGTCGACCAGGATCAGGATCAGCAGGAGCAGCGGCCACAGGCAGGCGCAGCAGACCAGAGCCGGCACCCACAGGACGATCGCGCGCAGCAGCGACTGGCTCATGGGGGGCGTCGAGCCGTCGTTGAGCATCGCGACCCGCAGCTTCATCCACTTCTTGCCGAGGGTCTGGCCCGCCTTGGCCGTCATCACGGTGTCGTACGCGACGAACGCGACGATCGTGATCAGCTGGAAGATCAGCTGGCTGCCGCCGTTGAGGCTGTTGACCGTGTCGCCGAAGTCGTTGCCGTCCTCGGTCGCCCGTGAGTAGACCTTGAACGGGATGCCGATGATCGCCAGCGGGATCGCGATGATCAGCCAGTCGATGACGCGGGCGATGATGCGCTTGCCCGACTCGGCGAGCGGCGGCATGCCGGAGAGCGGATCGGTCCCTCCGTACCCGGCGCCGTAGCCGCCGTACGGGGGCGGGGGCGGCGGCGCGTTGTCGTACGGGGAGCCGCCAGGGGAGCCGTACGGCGAACCGCCCGCGGGTCCGTACGGACTCCCGGGCGGCGGACCTCCCGGCGGGGGGCCTCCGGGCGGGGGGCCTCCCGGCGGAGGCCCTTCCGGGGGCGGTCCGGCGGGCGGCGGCTGGCCGGCGGAGGGCGGCGGAGGCTCCTGCGGCCTCTTGAGGAACGGGTCCTCCTCGGGCGGCTGGCCGGGCGGCGGCTGGTCGGTGCTCATGGGGGCAGTGCATCCCGGGCCGGGCGCCCCCGCAAGGAATCACCGCCCGTTCGGGGGACCCCCGGCCGTCAGGGGCCGTCCGGCCCCGCCGCGGCACGGCCGCCCGGGGCTCAGCGTGCCACGAAGGTACGGGCGGCCTTGTCGTGCCAGCACTGCCGCCACGGGCGGTCGAAGAGGCACCACAGCACGTTGAGGACGCCGAGGGCCAGCAGCCCCAGGACGCTGTAGACGAGCCAGCGGCGCAGGGCCGCGCCGAACCGCGGCGGCTGGTGCGCCTCGATGTCCCGCACCTCGATCCCGCACAGCTTCTTGCCGAGCGTGCGCCCCCACCTGGCGGTCGGCAGCGCCTCGTACAGCACGCCGATGACGAAGAAGGCGGCCAGCGCGATGCCGAACTGCACCGAGGTCGTGCCGTCGACCAGCCACACCTGGACGGTGACGCCGGACTGCCTGGCCGCCTCGATCTTGCCGTCGATGTGGTCGAGGGCAGCGGTCACGAACGGGAAGGCCGCGCCCCCGACGAGCGCGCCCAGGACGAGGGTGTCGATCAACCGGGCGGTCAGCCTCCGGCCGAGCCCGGCGGGACGCGCGGAGGCCTGCGCGCGGGCCGCCTGGACGAACAGGTCGTCGACGGGCGGCTTCCAGGGGACGACGGGCTGCTGCGGGTCCTGCGACTGGGGCTGCGGCTGTTGTGCCTGCGGCTGCGGCTGCTGGGCCCAGGAGGGGGCCGTGGGCGCCGGGGCGGGCGCCTGGCGCGCGGGCGCGGGGGCGGTCCCCGCGGCGGGCTCCGGGGCCGGCTGGGGGGCCGGCTGGGGCCGGGGGGCCTGCGGGGCGGGCTGCGGCTGAGGCGCCGCGGCAGGGTTCGGGGCGGGGATCGGTGTGACCGGCATCCCGCCGAGGCGTGCCGCTCCCCCGGTGGCCCGGGGGTCCGCCGCCGGGGCGGCGGACCGTGCCGCGCTCTCGGGCTCGGATTCACCCGCACCGGCGACCGGCCAGTCGGCCGGGGTGCGCGGGTCGGGGGTCCGGGGCGCGCCCCAGGAGACCTTCTGGTCGAGGTCGCCGCCGAAGCCGGTCTGGCGGGAGGTGTCCGCCTGCCAGGCGGAGGCGGGTTCCGCGGGGGCCGGCTCCTCGTCGAAGAAGACGGGTCCGGTCTCCTCCACGGTGGGCGCGGGGGCGAGGGCGGGCGACCGGTCCTGCGCGGGAAGCTGCGCGGGCGCCGGGACCTGGGCCTGGGCCGGAACGGAGGCGGCGGGCCGCACGGGCTCGGGAGCGGGCTGCGGCTGCGGCGGGTACGGCTGCCGCTCGGGGAGCCGGTGCTGCGGCTGGACCGGCTGGAGCTGCTGCTCGGGGAGCTGCTGCCGCGGCGGGAGCTGCTGCTCCTGGGGCCGCTGCGGCTCGATCCGCGCGGGCTGCCGCGGCTGGACCGGCTCCGGCTCGGGCCGGGCCGGCTGCGCCGCGGCCGGTGCGGGCGCCGGGCCGGAGGCCAGGATCGGGCCGGCCGGGATCGACGAGGCCGGCGGACCCGGCGGAACCTCACCGTCCGTGGGCGCGGGCCTGCTCGTACCGGGAACCCAGGCGCCCCCGTTCCAGAACCGGATGTACCCGGGAATGGACGGGTCCGGGTAGTACCCCGCCTGCGGTACCTCTCCGCCGCCTCCAGGAGGAGTAGCCACTGCCCCGACTCCGTTCAGTCACAACGCCCTTGAACCGCGCGGCCGCGTGCCGGGCGTGCCGCGCCCAAGGAGGACAGTAACGAAGAACGTCCCCGAGGGAACAAAGAGCCCGTGAGAAAGGGCGCCTTCGAGGGGGACACGTACCGGAATCGATCACTCCCGGTGATGTTCGGGCCGGGACATGCGCGCCGCACCCCCGGCCCGGAAGAACTTCCCGAAAAAACTTCCCGAAGTCGCGTAATGAGCCGCGGGTACCCCGCTCTCTCCCGGTGAAGGCCCGCACGGGCCGGTCCACGAGAGGGAGACGACCATGCAGAACACCGACAACACCACCGTCGAGCGCGAGCTGGAGCTCAAGCTGGTGCTCTCGCCCGAGCGCGCCGTCCCCGTCCCCGCCCGGCTCGCCTACCGCACGGACGACCCGTACGCCGTCCACATCACCTTCCACATCGGCACCGACCACCCGGTCAACTGGACGTTCGCGCGCGAACTCCTGGTCGAGGGCGTGTTCCGGGCCTGCGGGCACGGTGACGTGCGGATCTGGCCCACGAAGGTCGACGGCCGCGGCGTCATCCTGATGGCGCTCTCCTCCCCCGACGGCGACGCCCTGCTGGAGGCCCCCTCCGCGCAGGTGTCCGCCTGGCTGGAGCGGACCCTGCGCGCGGTGCCGCCGGGCACCGAGGCCGAGCGGCTCGGCATCGACGACGGACTCGCCGAACTCCTGGCGACCACCGTGATCGCCGACGAGCTGTGGCTGCGCGACCCCTGGCCGTCGGACGAGTCGCAGGACGGCGAGCTGTGAGCCCCGTACCCCCGCGGCCCCTCGGGCCACCCGTGTCAGAAGAGCTTTCCGGGATTGAGCAGTCCCAGCGGGTCGAAGGTGGCCTTGATCCCGCGCTGGAGCTCGAGTCCGACCGGCCCCAGCTCCCGTGCCAGCCACTCCTTCTTGAGGACGCCCACGCCGTGCTCGCCGGTGATCGTGCCGCCGAGCGCGAGCCCGAGCGCCATGATCTCGTCGAAGGACTCCCGCGCGCGCCGCGACTCGTCCTCGTCGGTGTGGTCGAAGCAGACGACGGGATGGGTGTTGCCGTCACCGGCGTGCGCGCAGACCCCGATGGTCAGGTCGTACTTCTCCGCGACCGCCGCCGTGCCGGCGAGCATCTCGGCGAGCCGCGTACGCGGCACGCACACGTCGTCGATCATCGTCGCCGGCTTGATCGTCTCCAGGGCCGTGAGGGAGAGGCGGCGTGCCTGGAGGAGGAGTTCGGACTCCGCGGCGTCGGCGGCCGGGACGACCTCGGTGGCGCCCGCCGCCGCGCACAGCTCCGCCACGGCGGCCAGATCGGCGGCCGGGTCGGGGGTGTCGAAGGCACACAGGAGCAGGGCCTCGGTGGTGTCGGGCAGACCCATGCGGGCCATCGTGTTGACGGCCTGGACGGTGGTGCGGTCCATCAGTTCGAGCAACGACGGGGTGTGGCCGCGCTCCATGATCGTGCAGACGGCCGCACAGGCGGCGGCCGCGGAGGGGAACTCGGCGGCCAGCACGAGCTGCGCCGGGGGCTGCGGCTTGAGCTGGAGCACCGCCCGGACGACGATGCCGAGGCTGCCCTCAGAACCGACGAAGAGCCTGGTCAGGTCATAGCCGGCGACGCCCTTGGCGGTGCGGCGGCCGGTGGTCAGGAGCCGGCCGTCGGCGAGGACGACGTCGAGGCCGAGGACGTACTCGGCCGTCACCCCGTACTTCACACAGCACAGACCGCCTGAGGCGGTGCCGATGTTTCCGCCGATGGTGCACGTCTCCCAGCTGGACGGGTCCGGCGGGTAGGAGAGGCCGTGCTCGGCGACGGCCCGTGACAGCACCGCGTTGACGACACCCGGTTCGACGACGGCGATCCGGTCGACCGGGTTGATCTCCAGGATGCGGTCCATCTTGACCAGGGAGAGCACGATGCAGCCCTCGGAGGCGTTGGCGCCGCCGGAGAGGCCCGTGCGGGCTCCCTGCGGGACGACGGGGACGCGGAATTCGGTCGCGGCGCGCATGACGTGCTGCACCTGCTCGACGGTGCGCGGGAGCACGACGACGGCCGGGGCACCGGCCTCGCAGAAGCTCGCCATGTCGTTCGCGTAGGAGGCGGTCACGTCCGGATCGGTGAGCAGCGCCTCGGCGGGCAGCCCGGCACGCAGCCGCGTCAGAAGATCGTCCATGACTCCAGCGTGGCACCCGGGGCCATCGGTGTGAACCCGCCGGGGCGGGCGCTTCGTGTGCTCTTCGTACAGGTGCGGGCGGGCGCACAGTGAGCGCCATGAAGACGCAGAACGTGTCGAGGACGGTCCTCGCGGCCGGAGTGGGCGCGGTGCTCGCGGCGACGGCGCTCCTTTACGTCCCCGAGTTCCTCGACCAGGGGCCGCCGCGTCCGCCCGGCCCGGCGGATCGGGCGGCGGTCGCGGCCCACGCGGGCGCGCAGGCCTCGCTCCCCGACCTGGCCGCGCTCATCACCGACCGCGAGAGGTGGCTGCGCGACCACCCGGACGACGACGCGTCCTGGGCGGAGCTCGGCGCGGCGTACACGGAGCGGGGCGCGCGCCTCGGTGACGTACGGGACTTTCCGCGCGCCGAGAGGGCGTTGCGGCGCTCGCTGGCCGAACGGCCCGCCGCGCGCGGCAACACGGCCGCCGAGCTGGGTCTGGGGGCGCTCGCGGGGGCGCGCGGCGACTGGACGTCGGCCAGGGAGTGGGGCGAGAAGGTCCGGAAGGCGGAGCCGCGCCGCTGGCCCGTGTACCCGGTCCTGATGGACGCGTACAACGGCCTCGGGGACTACAAGGCGGCCCAGAAGGCGATGGAGACCCTGGCGGGGCTCCACGCGGGCGCGATGGTGCGGACGAGGGCCGCGGGGAGCTACCGCGACCGGGGTTGGCGTGAGGACGCCGACGCGGCGGCGCTCGACGCGGTGGCGCTGGCGGACACCGCCCCGGACAAGGCGGCGGCGCTGGGGCGGCTCGGCGACCTGGCGTGGGAGCGGGGCGAACCGGACGAGGCGCTCGCCCGGTTCTCGGCGGCGCTGTCGCGGGTACGGGACCACGGGCCCTCGCTCGCGGGCCGGGCGCGGGCGCTGGCGGCGCTGGGCCGCACGGACGAGGCGCTGCGGGAGTGGCGGGCGGCGCTGGCCCGGCTGCCGCTGCCGGAGTACGTCCTGGAGGCGGGCGAGCTGGCCGAGTCGCTGGGCATGGACGGGGACGCGCGGGCGCTGTACGGGCGGCTGCGGAGCGGCACATGGGCGGACGGGGAGGTGACCCTGGCGCTGCTCGACGCGGACCACGGCAACGCGGCGGCGGCGGTCACCCGGATGCGGGCGGAGTGGGCGCGCGGGCACCGCTCGGTGCGGGTGGCGGACGCGCTGGGGTGGGCGTTGTACCGGGCGGGCCGGCCGAAGGAGGCGCTGGAGTACGCGACACGGGCCACGGAGGAGGGGCTGCGGAGCGCGCTCTTCGCTTACCACCGGGGCGAGATCGAGCGGGTCCTGGAGGAGTCCGGCCCGGCCCGCCGGCACCTGGCGGAGGCGCTGCGGATCAACCCGCACTTCTCGCCGCTGCTGGCGCCGAAGGCGGCGGAGTCGGTGGCGGCGCTCGGCGAGCCCTCGGACGAACTCCCGAAGGAACTCCGCCCGGAGCCGGAACCGCGCCCGGAGAAGCCCCGGCGGGCGGAACCGGTGTCGGCGCCGAAGCCCACGGCGGCGGCACGGGGTTAGCGCGCCGTGTGACGGCGCCCCGGCCCACCCCCCGCGTGGGCCGGAGCCCGCCGGATCGGGTGCCCGCCACGGTGCGGGCCGGACGGGCGGCGAGGCCCGCCCGGCGCGGGCCGGGCCCGGCAAGGCGCGCCGCCGCCCCTGCCGTTGGGGCCGGGCCGTGCGCGGGGTGCCGCCCTCCGGCCGGCTGGGCGCGGGCCGTCGGGCGTGCCACAGGGCCCGGGGCGTGGCCCCGGGCCCTGGTCGTGCGCGCGGCGGCTAGAGGTTGCCGCGCTTCTCCTGCTCGCGCTCGATCGCCTCGAACAGCGCCTTGAAGTTGCCCTTCCCGAAGCCCATCGAGCCATGGCGCTCGATCATCTCGAAGAAGACCGTCGGCCGGTCCTGGACCGGCTTGGTGAAGATCTGCAGCAGGTAGCCGTCCTCGTCGCGGTCGACGAGGATCTTCAGCTCGCGCAGGGTCTCGACGGGCACGCGGGTCTCGCCGGCCCACTCGCCGAGGGTGTCGTAGTACGAGTCGGGGGTGTCGAGGAAGGAGACACCGGCGGCCCGCATCGCGCGCACGGTGGCGACGATGTCGTTGGTGGCGAGGGCGATGTGCTGGACGCCGGCGCCGCCGTAGAACTCCAGGTACTCGTCGATCTGCGACTTCTTCTTCGCGATCGCGGGCTCGTTGATCGGGAACTTCACCTTGAGGGTGCCGTCCGCGACGACCTTCGACATGAGCGCGGAGTACTCGGTGGCGATGTCGTCGCCCACGAACTCCTTCATGTTCGTGAAGCCCATGACCTTGTTGTAGAAGCCGACCCAGTCGTTCATCTTGCCGAGCTCGACGTTGCCGACGCAGTGGTCGATGGCCTGGAAGGTGCGCTTGGCCGGCGGCTCGACGATCGGCTTGGCGGCGACGAAGCCCGGCAGGTAGGGGCCGTCGTAGCCGGAGCGTTCGACGAGGGTGTGGCGGGTCTTGCCGTACGTGGCGATCGCCGCGAGGACGACGGTGCCGTGCTCGTCCTTGATCTCGTACGGCTCGGCGAGGCCGGTGGCGCCGTGCTCGACGGCGTAGGCGTACGCGGCTCGGGCGTCCGGCACCTCGATGGCCAGGTCGACGACGCCGTCGCCGTGCTCGGCGACGTGGTCGGCGAGGAAGCGGCCCCGGTCGGTCGCGGCCTTGATGACGGAGGTGAACACGAACCGGGCGGCGCCGTTGGTGAGGACGTAGCTGGCGGTCTCGCGGGTGCCGTTCTCCGGTCCGGAGTAGGCGACGAGCTTCATGCCGAAGGCCGTGGAGTAGTAGTGCGCGGCCTGCTTGGCGTTGCCGACGGCGAAGACGACCGCGTCCATTCCCTTCACGGGGAAGGGATCGGCCTGCCGCGCGGTGGAGGGGGTGTGATCGATGGTCTCAGTCATGGGAGCAGAGTCCCGCCGTTCTGCAAGGTGCGCAAGAGTTCGCCGATCTACTGGTCATGTTGCACAGCGACCGGCCAGTATGGCCATGCGACTTGTACATCCTGACCACGAGGAGACCGTTGTGGCGATCGATCATCTGGACGGCCGGCTCATCACGCTCCTCGCGCGTGAGCCGCGCATCGGGGTCCTGGAGGCCTCCCGGCGGCTCGGGGTGGCGCGGGGGACGGTGCAGGCGCGGCTCGACCGGCTCCAGGCGAGCGGCGTGATCAGGGGGTTCGGACCGCAGGTGGACCCGGCGGCGCTCGGCTATCCGGTGACGGCGTTCGCGACCCTGGAGATCAAGCAGGGGCAGGGGGCGGACGTGCGGGGGCATCTGGCGACGGTGCCGGAGGTGCTGGAGCTGCACACGACGACGGGCCACGGCGACATGCTCTGCCGGCTCGTCGCCCGCTCGAACGCGGACCTCCAGCGGGTGATCGACAAGGTGGTGGCGTTCGAGGGGATCGTGCGGGCGTCGACGGCGATCGTGATGGAGAACCCGGTACCCCTGCGGATCATCCCGCTGGTGGAGCAGGCGGCGCGGGAGTGAGGTGACCGGCCCGCCCGAATGAATGCAAAGAACTAGTTGCAAAGAAAGCCTTGCAACTAGTTCTTTGCAACTCTACGCTCGGACCATGCCCGAGCCCGAAGCCTTCCCGACCCGCCCCCTGGACCCGCGCACCCTGCGCGGGCTCGCCCACCCCCTGCGCATCCAGCTGCTGCGCGCCCTGCGCACCCACGGGCCCGCCACCGCCTCCCGACTCGCGGAGCGACTGGGCGAGTCCAGCGGCGCGACCAGCTACCACCTGCGCCAGCTGGCGGCCCACGGCTTCGTCGAGGACGACCCGACGCGCGGCAAGGGGCGGGAGCGGTGGTGGAAGGCCGCCCAGCAGGGCCTGACCGTCGACGAGACGCTCTCCAGGAACCCGGACCCCGAGGTCCGCGGCGCCCTCGACCTCTACGTCCACGAGATCGCGACCATCCACACCCAGGAGCTGAGCACCTACCTCGGCACCCGGCACGAGTGGGGCGACGCCTGGCTCGGCGTCTCCGACATGAGCGACTTCACCCTGCGCCTGCCCCCCGAGAAGCTCCGCGAGCTCGACAAGAAGCTGCACGCCCTCATCGCGAGCTACCGGGACGCCGAGGAGGCCGACGCCCCCGACGCCGAGCGCGTACGGATCCATCTGCACGCGTTCCCGCAGCACGAGAACTGACGGAAGGAACCACGGAGTCATGCACGCCGACATTCACCTCCAGCTCCACCAGCTGCACGCCGCCGAACTCCATCGCACGGCCGCCGCCACCGCACCGCGCGTCCCCGGCCCCACCCTCCGCGTCCAACTCGGCTGGCGCCTCGTCGAGTTGGGTCTGCGTCTGGCCACTCCCGCACAGCGCGGCCCGATCGCCCTGGCAGCATGACCACTCCGGGGGGAAACGAGGCGGACACGGCGAGACCGGGCGGCCCGGGGACGGGCACGACGCGGCGGGACCGAGTCCCCCTCGCCACCGTCCTCACCGCCAACGCCGTCTCCATCACCGGCAATTCACTCACCCTCATCGGCGTCCCCTGGTTCGCGCTCGACACCACGGGAAGCCCCGGCAAGGCAGGCGTCGTCGCCTTCTGCGCGGCCCTGCCCGTCCTCGTCTCCGCCATCGCCGGCGGCCCGGTCATCGACCGGATCGGCCGCCGCCGGGTCAGCATCGCCTCCGACCTGGTCTGCGCCCTCGCGCTGGCCGCCATCCCGCTCCTCGACAGCCTCGGACTCCTGCGGTTCTGGATGCTGTGCGCGCTGATGGCCGTCACCGGCCTCTTCCACGCACCCGGCGAGACCGCACGGCACGTCCTCGTCCCCGACCTGGCCCGGCGCGCCGACACCCCGCTCTCCCGCGCCGCCAGCCTCTACGACGCCGTCTCGCGCGGCGCCCGCATGACCGGCGCCGCCCTCGCCGGACTGCTCGTGGCCTTCATGGGCGCCGACACCGTCCTGTACGTCGACGCGGCCACGTTCGGCGTCTCCGCGCTCCTCGTCGTCGCGGGCCTGCGCGGCGTCCCCTCCGCCGAACCCGCGCGCGGAGCCCCGCCGCTCTCCCCCGCCGCCTACCGGGCCGATCTGCGCGAGGGCTACTCGTTCCTGCTGCGCACCCGGCTGCTGCTCGCCGTCAACCTCACGGTGATGACGACCAACGGCCTGGCGCAGAGCTGGAGCGCGGTCCTCCTGCCGCTGCACGCCCGCGAGGCGCTCGGCGGCTCGGCCTCGCTCGGCCTGCTCATCGCGGTCTCCGGCGGCTGCTCCCTCGCCGGCGCCCTGCTCTACGGGGCCGTCGGCCACCGCCTCCCGCGCCGCCCGGTCTTCGCGGCCGGGTTCCTGCTCACCGGCGCCCCCGCGTACGTGACCGCGGCCCTCACCGACACCACCGCGCCCCTGCTCGTGGCCATGGCCCTCGGCGGGCTCGGGGCGGGCGTGCTGAACCCGATCCTCACCACGGTCTTCTACGAGACCGTCCCCGAGGACCTGCGCAGCCGCGTCGGCGGCGCCAGCACGGCCTCCGTCCTGCTCACCGCACCGCTCGGCGGAATCGCCGCCGGATTCCTGGTGGAGCGCACCCAGCTCACCACCGCGCTGCTCACCATCGGCGGCATGTACTTCCTGGCCACCCTCTCGCCGCTGGTGTTCCCCTCCTGGCGGGGAATGGAAGCCCCGGGAAAGACCGACGGCGCCACGCCCGGAACCGACCCCGCCGGTCCAGCCGGAACCGACCCCGCCGGTCCAGCCGGGACCACCCCCTCGGGTGCTCCCGGGAGCGACCCCGCACCCGGCGTCAGCAGGCGGGAACCTTCGCGTCCTGCCCCTGCTCCAGAGCCTTCAGGGACGACACCGCGTCGCTGAGCGCCGTGACGGGGATGAGCCGCATCCCCTTCGGCAGCTCGGCCTGGGCGTCCGAGCACTCGGCCTTCGGTACGAGGAACACGGTGGCCCCGTCGCGCGCGGCGGCCTGGGTCTTCAGCGAGACGCCGCCGACGGCGCCGACCGAGCCGTCCGCGTCGATCGTCCCCGTACCGGCGATGATCCGGCCGCCGGTGAGATCGCCGCCGGAGCCGTCGCCGTCGAGCTTCTCGACGATGCCGAGGGAGAACAGCAGCCCGGCACTGGGCCCGCCGATGTCGGCGAGGTGCAGGGTCACCTTCACCTTCTCGGGGTCCTCGTCGAGGTAGTCGAGTGCGGCGAGCGTGGCCGCGTCCTGCGACTCCTTCATCTGGCCCAGGTTGTGCTTCTCGACCTCGGCGTCGGACTTCCCCGGCGGGTAGACGGAGTCGCGCGGCAGGACGGCCCGGTCCGTGCGGAACCAGGCGTCGGTCACGTCCCCCAGGTCGACGTCCGTGGACGGCCCGGTCGCGACGATCGTCGTCATCCGCAGCTGGCCCTCGGAGGGCCGGACCGGGGCGCCGGTGATCGTGATGACCTCCTGCCCCTTGTCCTCGCCGAGCACATCGGCGGTCGTACCGGGCTGCGCGATGGCGTAGGGCAACGGCGCGAGCGCGACGACGGCGAAGAGCGCGACGACGGGCAGCGCGCAGACCGCGAGCGCCTTGGGACGGGAGAGACTGGAGAGCACGCCCCCAATCTACTGGGGCGGCCGCCCCCACCGGGCCGGGGGCGCGGAGCCGCCGGGCGCGTGCCCGTACCCGGACCCGGGCACGGGCAGGTGGCGGGCGATGGCTCCCGGGTCCTCGTGGAGGCATCGGCGACGCGGCGGACGGCGCCGCCGTACGAGGGCCGCCCCCGGGGCCGTGGATCCGGAGGCGGCACGGCGGCACTCACGGGCAGCCGTGCCGAGCGGCGCCCGCTCCCGGCCGCCGCGGGGCCGCCCTGCGGGCGACGACGGGAGGGTGACGGCAGGCCCTAGCGGAGCGCGTCGGCGACCTCACGCGCCGCGTCCACGACCCGCGGTCCGACCCGCTCCGGCACCGCGTCCGCGAGCATCACGACGCCGACACTGCCCTCGACACCCGTCACGCCGACGAGCGGGGCGGCCGCGCCGCTCGCACCCGCCTCCAGCTCGCCGTGGGTGAGGGTGAAGCCCGGTTCGATCAGGCCGCCCTGCCGGGCGGCGAGGATGGCGCGGCCGGCCGCGCCACGGTCGAGCGGGTGACGGAAGCCGGCCCGGTAGGCGACGTGGTAGTCGGTCCAGGTCGGTTCGACGACCGCGACCGCGAGTGCCTCCGCGCCGTCGACCAGCGTCAGATGGGCCGTCGCCCCTATGTCCTCGGCGAGCGAGCGCAGCGCGGGGAGCGCGGCCTCCCGCACGAGGGGGTGGACCTGGCGGCCGAGCCGGAGCACGCCGAGGCCGACGCGGGCACGTCCGCCGAGGTCGCGGCGGACGAGGGCGTGCTGCTCCAGGGTGGCGAGCAGACGGTAGACGACGGTCCGGTTGACACCGAGTTTGTTGGACAACTCGGTGACGGTCAGGCCGTGGTCGGTGTCGGCGAGCAGTTTGAGGACTCTGAGTCCCCGGTCGAGCGTCTGGGAGGTCTCCGCGGTCACGACGCCCTCTCCTTCGGAGTGAGTGGCGGCGGGCTCTCACGGGGTTGCGTCACCGGTCCCGTCGGCGACGCACGTCAGAGGCCGCCGGCAGGAAGGGGTACACCGGCTGCGCTCCGCGGCGGCGCTGCCACGGGGCGATTGCTTTTGAGCCGGGACAGTAGCGACCCGCTCCGCTCAGCGGAAGACCTCGTCCAGAATCCGGGCGCCGGCGAGCGAATAGAGACGGTTCGGGACCTTCGTCGGTCGCACGCGGGACTTTGGCTGACAAGATCGGCTTTGTCGTACACGTAGCGTGGAAGGGCCCGGAGGCCGACCGTGGGGGCCGGTCTCCGACGCCGGTCCCGCCGCGGTTCCTTCACCGGTTCCGCCGCCGCGGGACGAGTGAGGCCCGTACGAACGCCGTCGTACGGGCCTCAGTCACGCTCAGGGGCGGGGTGGCCGGAACGGGTCACCGCATCCGGGTGGCCCGCTTCCGCGGGCGGGAATCACCGCATCCGGGTGGCCCACTCCTGCACCTTCTTGATCCGTTCCCGGATCTGGCCGGCGGTGGCCTCCGCGCTGGGCGGCCCGCCGCAGACCCGGCGGAGCTCCGTGTGGATCACACCGTGGGGCTTGCCGGTCTGATGGACGTACGCGCCGACCATGGTGTTGAGCTGCTTGCGCAGCTCCAGAAGCTCCTTGTGGGAAACGACAGGGCGCCGCTCGGCGGGAAGTTCGAGCAGATCCGCCTCCTCGTCCGGCTTCTTGCGGCTGTGCGCGATCTGCCGGGCCTGGCGCTTCTGGAGGAGCAGCTGGACCTGGTCGGGTTCGAGGAGACCCGGGATGCCGAGGTAGTCCTGCTCCTCTGCGCTGCCCGGGTGGGCCTGCATGCCGAACTCGGCGCTGTTGTAGAGGACGCGGTCGAAGACGGCGTCGGACTCCAGCGCCTCGAAGGGCAGCATGTCCTGCTCGCCGGTGTCCTCGTCCTGCTGCCGCTCCGCCTCGGCGAGTTCCTTCTCGGACTCGGCGTACGGGTCCTCCTCGCCCTGCTTCTTCGGCTTGTCGAGGACGTGGTCGCGCTCGACCTCCATCTCGTTGGCGAAGCCGAGGAGGCTGGGGATCGTCGGAAGGAACACGGAGGCGGTCTCGCCGCGCCTGCGCGAACGCACGAAGCGGCCGACGGCCTGGGCGAAGAAGAGCGGGGTCGAGATCGTCGTCGCGTACACCCCCACGGAGAGGCGGGGCACGTCGACGCCCTCGGACACCATGCGGACGGCGACCATCCAGCGGTCGTTGCTCTCGCTGAACTCGTCGATGCGGTTCGAGGCGCCGGTGTCGTCGGACAGCACGACGGTGGCCTTGGTACCGGTGATCTCGCGGATCAGCTTGGCGTACGAGCGGGCCGAGTCCTGGTCGGAGGCGATGACGAGGCCGCCCGCGTCCGGGATGGACTTGCGGACCTCGGTGAGCCGCTGGTCGGCGGCGCGCAGGACGTTCGGCATCCAGTCGCCCTTCGCGTCCAGGGCGGTCCGCCAGGCCTGCGAGACGGCGTCCTTCGTCATCGGCTCGCCGAGCCGGGCGGCGATCTCGTCTCCGGCCTTGGTCCGCCAGCGCATGTTGCCGCTGTAGGAGAGGAAGATGACGGGCCGGACGACACCGTCGCCGAGGGCGTTGCCGTAGCCGTAGGTGTAGTCGGCGGAGGACCGCCGGATGCCGTCGTTCCCCTCCTCGTACGTGACGAAGGGGATCGGGTTGGTGTCGGAACGGAACGGGGTGCCGGTCAGCGCGAGGCGCCGCGTGGCGGGCTCGAAGGCCTCCAGGCACGCCTCGCCCCAGGACTTGGAGTCACCGGCGTGGTGGATCTCGTCGAGGATGACGAGGGTCTTGCGCTGCTCGCAGCGGTTGCGGTGGAGCATCGGGCGGACGCCCACACCGGCATAGGTGATGGCGACGCCGTCGTACTCCTTGCTGAGCGGCCCGGCGCTGTAGTCCGGGTCCAGCTTGATCCCTATCCGCGCGGCGGCGGCGGCCCACTGCTTCTTGAGGTGCTCGGTGGGCGCGATCACGGTGATCTGCTGCACGACGTGGTGGTGCAGCAGCCACGACGCGAGGGTCAGGGCGAAGGTCGTCTTGCCGGCGCCTGGTGTGGCGACCGCGAGGAAGTCACGGGGCTGCTCCTGGATGTATCTCTCCATCGCGCCCTGCTGCCAGGCACGCAGCTTGCCGGCGGTACCCCACGGGGCCCGTCCTGGGAAGGCGGGAGAAAGGTGATGGGAGGAAGTGGTGGTAGTAGTCACGATCTCCGGGTTCGACGCTCGTCCAGATATGACAACCGGGCCACCTTACCGGCGGCCCGGCCGGAACGTCGTACGCGACGGGGCGGGCGGGCCCCGGGTGCGACTCAGCTCACGTCGCCTCGTGGAGGCCCCGGAGCCTCCGCGCGATCAGGGTGACGTCCTCCAGCTCACCGGCCGCCACCTCGATGACCAGCTTGTACGCCTCGTCCTGGTCGACCTCGACCATGTCCCGGCCGTTGAGGTCGAGGAAGACGACCGTGCACATCCACGCCATGCGCTTGTTGCCGTCCACCAGGGGGCGGTTCACGGCGAGCGACTGCAGCAGAGAGGCGGCCTTCTCGAAGAGGTCGGTGTACGCCTCGATCCCGTACATCTGCGACCGGGGACGGTGTACGGCCGACTTGAGCAGGCCGAGGTCGCGCACGGCGATCCGCTGCCCGGCGCAGGCGAGGTCCGCGAGTTCGAGGACCTCTTCGGCGGTCAGGTACTTCATCTACTCCCCCAGCCGCTTCAGCAGCTCCGCGTGACGCAGGGCGTACTTGGCGCCGAGCTTGCGCACGGCCTCCCGATCGACCTCCTGTTCCAGGTAGCGGTCGATCGCCTGGAGTACCACGGCGTGCATGCTCCGGCCCTCCTCCTCAGCGCGGAGCTTGAGGGCCTCTTGCTGGTCGTCGCGGAGACGCAGGTTCATAGCCATACCGCAACGGTACCAATGGCGGGGTCAGAGTGGTACCACCCGGCTCAGGCCCGTACCGGGGCCGCGTGCAGCCGCGTCGCGACCCACGCGCCCACCGCCGCGACCCCCGCCATCGGCAGGAAGACGGCCGCGAAGGCCCCCGGGTGGGAGCCCGTGGACGCGGAGGACGTGACGGCGTGGCCGACCGCGCCGCCGCCGAGCGCGGCGAAGGCCGCGCCGCCCGCGGCGAGCAGCAGGACGTTCGAGAGGCCGTCGGAGATCTGGAGGGCGGCGGAGTTCGCGCCGACCTCCTCGGGCGCGGAGAGCTTCATGAGGAGCACGCTCGTCGAGGCGATCACGGCCCCCATGCCGAGACAGCCGAGCCCCCAGGCCGCCGCGACCACCCACACCGGCACGGCCGTGATCAGCACGGTCGGCGCCGCCGCGATGGCGATCGCGACCAGGACCATGCCGAGGACGACGAGCCGTTCCCGGTACGGCTCCGTCCACGGCCGGGCCTGGACCCAGGAGCCGAGGGCCCAGGTGAGGCCGCCGGCGGCGAGGGAGAGGCCGGCCAGGGTGGGACTCAGGCCCCGCTGGGTGACCAGCATCAGCGGCACGAAGGACTCCGCCGCGATGAAGGCACCCGCGGCGATGCCCCGGAGCAGGACGACGGACGGCAGACCGCGGGCTGCCCGGTAGGTGCCGTGCGGCAGGAGCCCGCGGACGGCGGGCACGAGGAACGCGATGCCGGCCGCCGCCGGCAGCAGGGAGAGCCACCGCAGCTCCTGGCCCGCGTACTGGAGCAGCGCCGCCCCCGCCGAGATGCCGAGCGCGAGCCGGATCCGGCGCCGGTCCCAGGGCGCGACGGGCGCGGCCGGGTCGGCCGGACCCGAGGCGGTGCGGCGGATCGCGGGGAGCGCGAGGGCCAGCGGGAAGACGACGAGCACGGGGATGCCGACGAAGACCCAGCGCCAGCCGAGGTGCTCGGTGATCGTTCCGGCGGCGAGCGGTCCGACGACGGAGGGGACGACCCAGCTCGCGGCGAACGCCGCCATGATCGCGGGTCTGAGGTGCTCGGCATAGGCCCGGCCGACGACCACGTACAGGGCGACGATGACGAGCCCCCCGCCGAGGCCCTGGACGGCCCGCCCGAGGATGAACATCCACATCGCGCCCGCGGTCCCGGAGAGCAGCAGTCCGGCGGCGAAGGCGCTGATCCCGGCGGTGAGCGGCGCGAGCGGCCCGAGCCGGTCGGACCACTGTCCGGCCAGGACCATGGCGAAGAGGCTGGTGGTGAAGTAGGCCGAGAAGGCGAAGGCGTAGAGGGGGATGCCGTTCAGCTCGCGGGCGGCCACGGGCATGGCCGTGCCGACGGCGGTCGCCTCGAAGGCGATGAGCAGGACGACGGAGACCATGCCGATGCTGAGCGCCCGGTGGGCCGGATCGAGGACGGACCCCTGGGTGACGACGACGGTGTCGGCGGTGCCGACCGTGGTGCCGATGTCGTGCGGGGCAAGGGATCCGGGTCTCCGGGCGACGTCGGCGGCTATGTCCGCGTCCGCCTCGGCGTCACGGGGTTCGAGGGCGCTCATTCCCCCAGAGTAAGAGGTGAAGAAGCAAATGACCCCTGTCAGGAGTCCCGGAACGACTCGGTCCTTGGACGTACGCCGGACGCACCGGGGACCGCACCACGGCCGCGCCACGGACGCAACCGCAAGGCCCACCACGGCCGCGCCACGGACAGAACCGCAGACCCACCACGGCCGCCCCCGCCCACCCCGGACGCCCCACTGTGAACGCCGTGTGGCAGCACCGTTGCAGTCACGTGGCACGACCCCGTGACCCCTTGAGCCCCTCCCTGCACCCGCCTACGGTCGTACTCGTTGCACCACATGACCGTGTGCCCGAGTGGTTGAGGGGCTCGCCTGCAAAGCGAGTTACGTGGGTTCGAATCCCGCCACGGTCTCCAAGGAACCTCCTCGCACACCCGAGCCTCATCCGCGGGCTCGGCCGTGAACGCCGACCGCATTCGCCCCAGCAAGGCGCGCGCCACCGGACTCCCCGATCGCCACCCTCGGGCTCCGCGCCCGAGCACGGTCCGCCGGGAATCACCCGGGCTCTCGGGAGCCTCACGCCGCCCGTACGAGCCCTTCACGTTCGCAACCAGGACAGCCCGGGACTTCCCGGACCCCGCCCTCCTCGGCCCGTCCCGACCCGCCTCCCCCTCACCTCAACCGCCCCTTCGCGTCTCGGTAGGCTCGTCCCCGCCCCGTCACCACGGGCGCACGGACGACGGGGGGCACGAACGGTGGAACAGTCGCGCGCACAGCACGCGTCTGCGGGGCACGCATCCGTACGGCGGGAATCGGCGCGCCAGGAATCCGCGCGGCGGATCGGCCCGTACCGGCTGATCACCCGTCTCGATCCGCCCCGGAGCGTCCTGCCCTGCCGCCGGTTCGTGGCCCGCACCGAGGACGGCGAGCACACCGTGCTGCTCAGCACCCCGCTGCCCGGCACCGATCCGGCCCGGTTCGCCGTGGAGGCCGACGCGGGACGCCACCTCCTCGGCCCGTGGGTCGCCCCGGTGACGAACGTGGCCGGTCCCGGTGAAGCCCCCTGGTACGCGAGCCCGTACATCCCCGCGCTCCCGCTGCCCGTGGCGCTCGCCGTCCACGGCGGCCCGCTGCCCGAGACCACCGTCCGGGCCGTCGGCGCCACCCTCGCCGAGGCGCTGGCCGCCGCCCACGGCCAGGGCCTCACCCATGCCGGGGTGTCCCCCGCCGCCGTCCTGCTCACCGCGGACGGTCCCCGGCTGACCTGCTTCGGCGCGGTACGGGCCGCCTCGGCCGACGGCGAGCCGCGCACCGGCCTGCCCGGCCTCGACCCCGGGGCGCTCGCCCCCGAACAGGCCTCGGGGGGCCGCCCGCGCTCGCCGGGCGACATCTTCGCGCTGGGCGCGGTCCTCGCGTACGCCGCCACCGGTCACACCGTGCCCGAGCGGGACGAACTCCCGGCCGCCCTGCGCCCGGTGATCTCGTCCTGCCTTGCCCGCGACCCGGCCGACCGGCCGACGGCGGCCGCCCTGATGACCGCGCTCGCCCCGCCGACGACACACGGGACGGTCCTGAACTCGGCCGGCTCGCTCCTCGCCCCGGGCTGGCTGCCGGGACGGGTGGTGGCGGCACTGGCCCGCCAGTCCTCGGAACTCCTCGCCGCCGAACTCCCGGAACAGGCAAGGACCTGAGACCCCGGACACCCCGGAGAACCGGAAACGGCCCGGTCACCCCGGACCCCCGGAAGGCCCCGCAGGTGACCGCTCCGGTCCTCCCTCCGGTCCTCCCTCCTCCCCTGCCCCTCCCGCCCTCCCCCGGATCTGACGGACCTCATCCATGCTGTCGCCCCTGACCCACGACGACCCGGCCGCGGTCGCCACGTACCGGCTCATCGCCCGCCTCGGTTCCGGCGGCATGGGAACGGTCTATCTGGCACGCACCCCCGGCGGTCGTACCGTCGCCCTGAAGACCGTGCACGCGCGGCTCGCCACCGACCCGGCCTTCCGGGCCCGTTTCCGGCTGGAGACGGACGCGGCGCGGATCATCGGCGCGCGCCACGGCGCGGCTGTCGTCGACGCGGACCCGCTGGCCGAGACGCCGTGGCTGGCCACCGAGTACGTCCTCGGCCCGCCGCTCGACGACGCGGTCGCGCTCGGCGGCCCGCTCCCCGAGCCGACGCTCCGCGCCCTCGGCGCGGCGCTCTCCGGCGCGCTGGCGCAGCTGCACTCCTCGGACGTGGTGCACCGGGACCTGAAGCCCTCGAACGTCCTGGTCACCGCGTACGGCCCGAAGATCATCGACTTCGGTATCGCGCGGGCGGCCGGGGACGACCATCTGACCCGTACGGGCGCGGCGGCCGGCACACCCGCGTTCATGTCGCCGGAGCAGGCGAGCGGACAGGAACACCCGCCCGCGGGCGATGTGTTCGCGCTCGCGGGCGTGCTGGTCTTCGCCGCGACCGGCCACGGCCCGTTCGGTACGGGCTCCGCCGCCGACCTCCTGTACCGGGTCCGCTACGCGGAGCCCGACCTCTCCGGCGTACCGGAGGCACTGCTGCCGCTCCTGACGGCCTGTCTGTCGAAGGACCCGGCGGCCCGCCCCACCACGGGCACGCTGGTCGAGCGACTCCACGACGGCCACGGCGAGTTCGCCGACCACCTGCCGCCCCTGGTCCTGACCGACATCGCCCGCCGGGCCACGGACGTCTGGCTGCACGCCCCCCACCGGCTGCCGGCCCCGGCGGGCTCGGCGGAGCCGGGGGCGGCGGAGACGGTGGCCGCCGCGCCCGTCTCCCGGCGCCGGCTGTTCTCGCTGGGCGGCGCGGCGCTGCTCGGTGTGGCGGGAGCGGGAGGCGGAGTGTGGGCCTGGCTGGGCTCGCAGGACACCCCCCAGGCCACGGGGGCCACTCCGACCGCCACGGGCCCCACGGCCGTCCCCGCCCCGACCTCGGCGGACGGGTCGCCGAAGGCCCTGTGGCAGGGGACGTCCCTCGACCGCGAGGAGGCGACCACCCAGCTGCTCGCCGGGGACGTCGTCGGGTTCGCGGAGACGGTGGCGTTCCGGGTCCTGGACCCGAAGGACGGCCGCGCGCTCTGGGAGGATGCCCTGGATCCTCGCCAGGTCAGCAGCGACGGCACCAACTTCTACGCGTCGGCCGGCTCGTACGAAGGACCGGGCGAGCTGCGCGTCCGTACGCTCGACCCGCGCACCGGCGACGACGCGGCCCGGCAGATCGTCCTCAAGGGCTTCGACGGCACGAACTCGGGCACCGAACTCCTCACCGTGTCCGGCGGCGTGCTCTACGCCGCCTCCCGCCTCGGCAAGAAGGAGATCGACTCCGACGCCAACGAGCGCGGCTGGCACCTGCTCGCCGTCGACCTCCGTACGGGCAAGGAGGCCTGGCGCCAGGCGTACGAGTGGGACGGTGTCCGCCCCTGGCTCTCGCAGGTCGTCGGCGACCGGCTCATCCTCGGCAAGAACAGCGGCGACCTGGAGTACTTCGTGGTTCAGGCGCGTGACCTGCGCGACGGCCGGCAGCTCTGGGAACGGCGCATCGCCCTGAAGGACTCCCAGTCCTACAAGCCCGGCCAGCTGGCGATCGACGAGCGCCATGTGTACATCGGCGGCGACCGCCTCCGCGCCCTGCGCCTCACCGACGGCGGGACCGCCTGGCAGTACGGCTCCGGTTCCACCTACTTCGGTCTGCCGGCCGTCGCACGCGACGTCGTCTACGTGCAGGAGCAGCGGGACTCCCCCGGCATCGTGCTCCTCTCGGCCGACAAGGGCGTCCTGCGCTGGACGGAGAGGGCCGCGGGCCGTGCCCTGACCCCCGAGTACCTCTCCGTCCCCGTGGTCGGCGACAAGTACGTGTACGCCCCCGTGCGCGGCGGGCTGAGCGCGGTGGATCTGGAACTCCACAGCTCGGCCTGGGTGTTCCCCACGGACGCGAGCCGGTACGTCGTCGACAAGGAGCGGACCCGGATCATCGGGGCGGGAAAGACGTCCGTGACGGCCATCCCGATCGCCTGACCCGCGCCTCGCCGCCGCGCGCATGAGCGGCCACCGACCATCCTCCCTCCACTCCCTTCCCGGAGAGCCCCGTGACCACGCAGCCCCTCACCACCGGCGATCCGCTCCGGCTCGGCCCGTACCGCCTGCTCGGCGTCCTCGGCGAGGGCGGCATGGGCAAGGTGTACGTCGGCCGGGACGGCGACGGCGCTCCCGCGGCCGTCAAGGTCCTGCGGCCCGAACTCGCCCACGACCGGCACCTCGCCCAGCGCTTCGTCCGCGAGGCCGACATGGCGCGGGCCGTCACCAGCACGGGCGTGGCCCGGGTTCTCGGGGCGCAGACCGAGGGCGGACGGCCGTGGATCGCCGCCGAGTTCCTCGCCGGGCCGACGCTCGACGAGGCGGTCCGGGCGTACGGACCGATGGACGGGCCGGCGGTCCGCGCGCTCGCCGTGCGGCTCGCCCGCACGCTGCACGACATCCACGCGGCCGGCCTGATCCACCGCGACCTCAAGCCCGCGAACATCGTGCTCACCTCCACCGGCCCGCGGATCATCGACTTCGGCATCGCCCGCCCCGAGCACGGGCTCACCCTGACGACGACGGGACAGATCCCGGTCACCCCTGGGTACGGGGCTCCCGAGCAGGTCCTCGGCCAGCGCGTCGGGCCGGCGTCGGACGTCTTCTCGCTCGGCGCGGTCCTCGCGTACGCGGCGAGCGGGCGGCGCGCCTTCGACGGCGCGCACGTGCCGGCCGTCCAGTACGAGGTGGTGCACGGGACTCCCGACCTGAGCCTGGTCCCGCCGGAGCTGCGGGAGCTGATCGAGCCGTGCCTGGCGAAGGATCCGGCGTACCGTCCCCGGCCTCCGCAGGTCGCGGAGGCCTTCGCCCCGCCGAAGGGCGCGGACCGGGTCTGGCGCAAGGGGCCGCTCGCCGATGACATCAAGCGGCGCGAGACGGCCACGAAGCGTCTGACCGCGCCCGCGGAGACCGTCGTGCCGTCCGGTTCACCGTCCCGGCGCCGCTTCCTCACCGGCGCCGCCGTGAGCGTGGCGGTCCTGGGCGCCGGTGGCGGGGCGGGCGCGTGGTGGCTGAACCGGGAGGAGAAGCCGAAGGCCTTCGACGTGCCACCGGCCGTGCGAACGCCGGAGGCGGCGTTCGTCTCGGCCATCGACACCACCCCGGGCGAGGTCCCGAAGCCCCTGTGGGGCCCGCTCGACGTGGTGGCGGCCGGGGGCGAACTCCCCCTTCCCGTACGAGACGTGGTGATCGTCCAGGCGAAGACCGGCGGTCTGCTCGCCCTCTCCGTCACGGACGGGAAGGAGCGGTGGCGGGCCCGGGACATCGACGCCGACGCGGGTTTCGTCTCGGTCGGCGACCGCATGGTCGTGGGCGTCGACAAGGAGGGCGTCCTGAATGCCTTCGCCGCCTCCACCGGCGCGCCCGTCTGGCAGACGGGCAGCGACGTCGACGATGTCCTGGCCGCCGACGACACCCACGTCTACCTGGTGAC
Organism: Streptomyces sp. NBC_00691; assembly: GCF_036226665.1. Lineage (NCBI taxonomy): Bacteria > Bacillati > Actinomycetota > Actinomycetes > Kitasatosporales > Streptomycetaceae > Streptomyces > Streptomyces sp. NBC_00691. The sequence continues at coordinate 3,168,891 of NZ_CP109007.1, forward strand.
GAAGGACAACGAACTCCGCGCCGTCAACGCCTGGACCCTGGCGACGACATGGTCACGCCCGATGACCTCCCCCCGCTCCCAGAACGGCCCGGCGAAGGCCGCCGTGGGCAGGAAGCGGCTCGTCGTGCACGGCAGGGACGGCCATGTCGCCGCGCTCTACACCGAGAACGGCGAGACGGACTGGGACATCAAGGGCCAGGGCACCGACGGCCAGGCGCCGGCGCTCGGCCAGAACAACATCGCCTACCTGGGCGGTCACAGCCTGATGGCCCGCCGCCTCGACCGCGGCGACTACCTCTGGGCCGAGGAGTCCCTGACCACGGAGGCCGGGGAGCCCGGCTTCGGCTCTCCGGCCGTGGACGGGGATCTCGTCGTCGCGGTGCGGAAGTACAGCGTCTACCGCCTCGGCACCCTGCCGGATTACCACACGGCCGAGTCGAAGTGGAGCAAGGTGCTGGACGGCTTCGGCCTCAGCTCCGACCCGGTCAGCCCCCCGGTCGTGGAGGGGACGACGGTCTGGGTCCACGGCCTCGAAGACCGCGTCGAGGTCATCCACAAGGTGTCGGGCGACCTTCTCTTCAACGCGAAGATGCAGGGCCAGGGCCCCTACCAACTGGCGAGCGACGGCAACCGCGTCTTCCTCGCCCGCGCGGGCCGGATCGTGGCGATGCCGGTGTTCGGGGTGTAGTCCGGTGCTCGGGGTGGGGGCCGGCGCTCGGGTGTGGGCCGGTGCTCGGGGAGGGGCGTTGCTCGGGGAGGGGCCGCCTCACGGCCGCGCCGTCGCCGGCACCCCCTCGGCCAGCTCCGTGCCCGCACACCCCAGCTCGTCGGCCACGTGGCGGGCCGCCGCGTTGGCGAGGGTGATCAGCCGGGTCCGGTGCTCCAGATCCGTGTCCGGGATGCCGGCCGGGCCCCAGATCCTCGTCTCGACGACGATCTCGTGGGCCGGTGCCTTGAGGCGGCAGGAGAAGTAGACGGCGCCCAGGCCGGAGGAGGCGAAGGCCTCACGTCCCGAGGTGTAGGAGGTCACCTTCGGGGCGAGGTTCGAGCCCAGGTAAGGCCCCTCCCCCACCGCGTTCACCTCGATCTTGAGGTTCTTCGGTCCGCCCTCGGCCGGCACGAGGCCGCAGTACGTCACCGGCTGCGGCTGGTAGGAGTCGGCCCAGGGCGCGGCCGCGTCGTCGCGCAGCCTGGCGAGGGCCTTGTCCGGCTTCGAGTAGTTGTCCTCGAAACGACCGCTGCCCAGGACGGCCTTGAGCGCCGTCGTGGCCGCCCCGTCCTCGGCGAAGCCGCCGCAGACCTCCGCCGCCGCCAGGCCCTGCGGTTCCTCGGCGCCGCCGCCGCCGTTCCCCCCGGAGCAGCTCGTGAGGAGGGCTGCCACGGCCGCGGCCGCCCCGAGGCGCGTCAGAGCGGACCGCATGCGCATCACTTCTTCTCGTACGGGTCGGGGAGCGCGTTGTCCCGGGCGTGCAGACGCGCGCCCCGGACCTGGTCGACCAGCATCTCGTCCAGGTAGTTCCGGTCCCGCTCGCTCCAGCCGGGCGCGTTCGCGTAGGCGATGCCGGGGCGGAGCGAGTTCTCCTTGCCCATGGCCAATGCCTCGTTCTTCAGGTCGTCGGACTTCTTCTTGAGCAGCTCGTCCTTCTCGTACTTCTCGGCCATGTCGTCGGCCTCCATGCCGATGAAGGTCGTCACGGCGCCGCCCACCGTCTCGGCGGCCAGCGGTACGAGTACGCCACCGGCACCGCCGGTGAGGGCGACGACACCGCCCGCGGCGGCCGCGCCGATGCCGAACTTGACCCATTCGGTCGTCCGGCCGACGGCCTTCTTGTGCTCCTCGGAGTCCTTCTCGTAGTCCTTGTCGATCTGCGCCATACGGGATTCGTCCATGATCCCCTGCGCCTCGGACCCGATACGGAGCGTGGTGCGGGCGTCGGTGAGGTCGCGCTCGTCGAAGGTGGACCCGGGCTTGGGGCCGACCTCGTCGAGGACGCTCGTCGTGTAGAGCATCTCGGCGGCCGAGAGGGTGGCGTGGCCGGTCTCGCTCTGGGACACGATGCCCATGAAGTTGACGGCGTCGCCGCGGTTCCAGAGCAGTCCGGTGTCGAACTCCTCGCCGAAGCGGGACTTTCCCCTGTCGTCGTTGTTGCCGAAGGGCGAGTTCTTCTTCTCCTCCATCGTCGTGTCGCTGTCCGTCTCCAGGGAGCGGTTCAGCTCGTCGATGTAGGCGGCGCCCATCTTGCCCAGGCTGTCGTCGATGCCCGGCTGCTCGTGCATGTACTTGGGATCGTTGCCGTACCGCTCGACGACCTTCTGCATGACCTCCGCGTTCTCCGTGGTCCGTACGTCCTTGAGGCCCTCGGCCTCGGCGTCGTACGGGTGGCCGGTCGTCGCGGACTCCAGGGCGTGCCCGAGGGCGTTGTAGCCGGGCTCCTTGGTCCTGTCACCCTTGTCGTTGAGCTCCTCGGGCCACTCGCGGTCCTTGGTGAAGTAGTCGAACGGGTCGATCTTCTTGTCGTCCTTGGTGTTCTCGGGCGTGAGGTCGACGCTTCCGTTGAAGAAGTCCGTCGACGCCTTGGGGTTGTGCCCGAGCCCCTCCATGAAACCGATCATGGGGTCGTTGCCGAGGTCGCCGCCCTGCCAGTTCAGGTGGCTCGGCATGCCGCCCATGGCGTGCCAGGCCCGGTCGGCCGGCAGGCGTCCGTCGTGCGTCATCTTCCGCTCGGTGATGACGAGCCCGTTGCCGTAGTCCTTGAGGAACTTGTCGTCGTAGTCGCCGACCCGCATCAGGTTGCTCATGACCTGGAAGCCGTACGGGCTGGTGCCGCGCGTCTGGATGGGCTCGCTTCCGGCCTTGATGACGTCGGCCTTCCACTGCTCCATCTCGGGGCTGGTGGAATGGGTCGCGGTGGCGAGCGTCAGACTCCAGTTCGTCTGGAGTTCCTTGAGCTTGTCGCGGTGGTCGACACCGAGGCGCGAGCCGTCGCTCGGGTCGCCCATGTCGGCCCAGTACTCCATGCTGCCCTTCGGCCCCACCTCCAGGGCGAACTTCTCGGCGAAGTACGGGTCCTTCTGGTTGGCCTTGAAGAGGGCGTTGAGCTTGTCGATCTCCGCCGGGGTGGCCTCGTCGCCCTTCTTGTACAGCTCGTAGGCGGCGTGCGCGTCCTCGGCGTCCTGCGCCTTCGAGGCGGCGGCGAGCGAGTCGTAACCCGTACCGGAGAAGTTGTTCTTGTCCGTGCCGACGAGGCCCCGCAGCGCTCGCGATGCCACGTCGTCGGCGTTGTTCGCCCGGTCGATCGCGGCCTTGATCGCCGACCGCATCGCCTCGAAGTCGGCCTGTTCGGGCTTGGGGCCGTCGTAGTCCTTGGCCCGGCGGTCGGGGTGGATCAGGTAGCTGACGACGCCGTCCTGGTCGATGCGGATGCCCTTGCCCGGGGCCTGCTCGACCAGTTTCTCCAGCTCGCTCTTCGCCGCCTGGAACTCGGTGTGGGCGTCGCGCAGGATGTTGCGGATGCTGGTCGCCCCGACGAGGGCGTCGCCGAACTCCTTGGCGGTCTTCCTGACGAACGCCTGGGTCACCCCGGCGTTCTCGCCCTTCCAATCGGCCTTCTCCGCCTTGCCCTTGAGGCCGGTCTCGGCCTTGTCCTTGCTCTTCTCCAGCTTGGACACCGCCTCCGACCAGACAGAGGAAGCCTCCTGGAGGCTGCCGAGCCGGGCGTGGAGAACCTGGTCGAACTTCAGCATCTAACGTCCCTCGTCAGCCGTTTCCGTACCGCGCCGTGCCGTGCCGTGCCGTGCCGTCGGCCTACTTGAAGTGCGCGTCGATCGTGGACATGGAGAAGTTCGTGATCAGTACTTCCTCATGGTTGGCGTGGCTGGTGACCGTGTCCTCGAGGTGGTTGTGGATGTGCGCACAAGCACTGATGAGGGTCTCGGCCTGGTCCCGCCACATGTCCCACATGGCCCACATCGCCGATCCGGTCTGGAACCCGTCCCCGTCAAGGCTCTTGGCCGCCGTGTCCGTCTGGGCGCCGGCGTGGAAGGCGTCCCGCTCGAACCAGTGGAACAGCTCCTGGGCCTCGTTCCCGATGGCCTTGAGGTCGGCGGAGGTCACCTTGTAGTCGCTGGGACCACCACCACCGCCGCCTTCGGCGGGCACACCGTTGAGCCTCATCGCCGCGGTCTCGCCGCGGACTTGGCTCCACTCCTCGTCGAACGACATCTACTTCCCCATGAGTGAGTTACGGATGTCCGGCAGCGGGGCGGATTCAGCCCCGCCGCGAACGGAGCACGGGTACGGCGACCGCGGCAGCGATCAGCACGGCCGCGCCGATGCCGAGGCCGATCCACAGGCCGGCGTCGCCGCCCTCGTCGCTCGACGCCTGTGGCGCCGCCGCGGGCGCGTCGGAGGACGCGGAGGGCACGGCGGAGGGGGCGCCCGCCGACGACTCGGCCGAAGGCGACTCCGACACGGTGGCGTCGAGATCGTCGATGGGCCGGACGTCGGCCGGACCCGGGTCGCCGGGCGTCTTCAGCGCACGGAGCGGGCGGACCGCGCCGAAACCGACGTAGTCGCTGCGCTTGGGTCCCTCGGTCGGCGGCGAGATGGTGTTGAGCATGACCTTGAGGACCTGGTTGTTGGTCCAGTCGGGGTGCTTCGACCACACGAGCGCGGCGGCGGCCGAGGCGAGGGCGGTGGCGTCACTGGTACCGGTGGAGGAGCAGATGCCGGTGCCCCCGCCGCAGGCGGCGACGGTGTCCTTGCCCGGAGCCACCATGTCGACCTGTGGGCCGACCTGGGACATGGGAATGCGTGTCAGCTTCTTGTCGACCGCGCCGACACCGACGACGCCCGGGGTCGCGGCCGGGTACATCGGCTTGTTGCCCTTCTGAGCATCGTTGCCGACGCCCGCGAAGATCAACGCGCCCTTGTCCAAGGCGTACTTCACCGCGCTCGTGACCTGCGGCGAACCTGTCTCCACGGCGATCGAGACGTTGATGACCTTGGCCCCGGAATCCACGGCGAACCGGATCGCGCCGGGCAGGATCCGGTTGAACTCCGCGTCCGCCGCCGCCTGGCTCTGAGTGTCGTCGTCCCCACTCGGCACGCGGATCGGGAGGATCTTCGCCCCGGGAGCCAGCCCGAAGGCACCGTTGCCACCGTCACGCTCACCCGTTCCGGCGATGAGGCCCGCCATCCCGGTGCCGTGGCCGTCGAAGTCGGTGGACTCGTCGCCGGGCTTGGCCGGGTAGAAGTCCTTGCCCTTGAGGACTTGCCCTCGAAGGTCGGGATTGTTCTTGTCCACACCGCTGTCGATGACCGCGACGGTCACGCCCTTACCGGTGCTGAGCTGCCAGATCTCCTCCGCGCCCATCGCGGTCAGGTGCCACTGCCTGTCACGGACGCCCGCCGCGTGGGCGGGAACGGAAGCGATGCCCACCAGCAGCATCCCCAAGGCGGCCGAGGCGGTGACTCGGGCACGGCTCCGACGAATACTGCTGGTACGCATCTGCTTCCTCGCGCTGATCAGTCGATGACGGGCGGCGCCACGCGGCGCCCCTGCTGCCAGGTCTCCTCGTCCTCGACCAGGTAGTCGGGACGCTCTCCGTTCGTCTCCTCGCGGTCGCCGGGCCGCGCCGGGTTCCCTCGCACGAGGCCGGAGCCACCGGGCGTGAAGGGACGCGCGGCGTTGCCGGCGCCCCCGGCGGCACCGGCACGCTGCGTCTTGCCGCCGACGACTCCACCGCTCTCGCCGGCGAGCCGGCGTCCACCGGTGATGCCCTGTCCGGCGCCCGAGCCGCCCATCTGGCCGCCCATGCCGCCGCCCATGGGCGCGCGGCCCATGCCCGTGCCGTTGCGGCCGCCCGGCTCGGTGCCGATGACGGTGCTGCGCGGAAGGCCCGTCTGAGGACGGCCCTGCGTGCTGGGCACGGCCTTGCCGCCGCTGATGCCCTCACGGGGACCGCCCAGCGGGCCGGGACCCGTCAGGCCGCGCGGGCCGGTGTTGCCCATCGGATTGCGCGTGCCGCCGGTGACCGGACCGGTGGGAGGCAGCGCCCCGGGTCCGCCCTTCGACGGAAGCGTGGGCATGCCCGTGGTGGGCACGAACGGAGGCGCGCTGCCGTCCGGCTTCGTGATCGGCGGCGGGGTGCCCGGGGTCTGCGTCGTGGGTCCGGGCAGGGTGGTCGGCGGCGTCCTGGTGTCGACGCTGTCGATGCCGAGGTCCACGGGCACGTCGGGCCGCACATCCGGCCGGACGACATGCGTCGGCCCGGTCGTGTCGTGGGTCGGCGGGAGGGGGACGTTCGTGTCCGGCGTCGTGCGGGTGTCCGGCTGGGGGTGGGTGGTCTGCGTCCCCGTGCTCCGGTCGGTGCCCGTCGACGTTCCCGTGCTCTGCGGCGAGGAACCGACGTAGTCGGTGCCGCCCGTGACGCGGCCGGAACTCGCCGGCACGAAGTCCCCCGGCGGCGGCGGGAACGTCGGCGGCTGGACGCTCGTCATGTGGAAGCCCGACCAGAAGTACGCGGACGAGAGCTTCCGCATCTCCTCCTCCGCCGCGCGCTTGGTCTCCGCCTCCTTGGCCTGGATGGCCTTGAGTTCCTCGCTGGCGGAGATCGACCTGCTCGCGTCACGGGCCACGCCCGCCGCGTCGGGGTCGTTGTGGTACTTCTGCGCGGCGGCCAGGTTCGCCTTGGCGGACTCGTGGGAGGTGTAGCGCGGCATGGCGCTCTTGGCACTGGCGATGGCCGCTGCCGTCTTGTGCATCTCCAGGGCACCGTTGCCGCTGTACTCGCTGAGCGACTTGGTCGAGCTGACCACGCCGTCGGCCCACACGTTGAAGGCCTTCTCGGCTTCGCCCTCCCATTCCACCCGGGTCGAGCGGTTCTTGAGCTGGTCCGCGATCTCCAGGAGCTTCTCGGCCGCCGCCTTCAAGCGGTCGCCCGCGATCCTCACACCGGATTCGCTGGCCTCGTCCAGCCAATCCAGCATCTGCTGGTGCGTCATGGAGGTGAAATCGGTTCCGCCTCCGCCGCCGCCGCCCTCTGCTGGCCTCATCCTTCGCCTCTTCCCCGTGTCCCCGACATTCCGTCCGCGCCCGTCCTAGCGGAGGGAGCCGACTCCGTCGCCCGTCTGGTCGGTCCCGGTCTCCGGGACGCGCCCCGCCTCGCGGTCCGCCTTCGCCTTGGCGTCATCGGTCCGCTGGTGAATGTTGATCATCTTCTGCTTGACGTCGTCGTCCATCTGCTCGAAGCCGTCCTTCGACGCGACGACCGCGATGCCCATGCCCTCCAGGCAGTCCTGCAGCAGGCCGGAGAGCTCGGTCAGCTGCCCGAGGACGGTCTCGTACGAGGAGTAGATGCCGTTCGCCTCGCCCCAGGCCGCACCGCCTCCGCCGAACTTGACGCGTCCCAGCGGGTCGGCCTTCATCTTGCCCGTCCCGGCCTCCGAGGAGGTGAGCATCTCGATCAGACCGTCGATGCTCGTCTTGAACTCGGACATGGTCTCCGTGTTGTAGCGCACCGCGTCGGCGCTCATCGGCCGCATCCCGTACCCGCCCCCGTCCACGTAGGCTTGCATGCCCGCGTTCCTCCCCCGTCGAACTGCTGTCCGCACCCTGCAAAGTCCAGAAGTCCACTGTAGTCAGGAACGACGACAGTGCGCACCTCCGGGTTGCACAAGCAACGGACATCACAGGGTTACGAATTGGGCACGGCCACCGCTGCCTGCGGGCGGATCGGGAGGCGGTTGACCGGGCGGCCCGTCGCCGCGCGCACCGCTGAGGCCACTGCGGCGGGTGAGGTGACGACCGGGATCGCGCTGGCCGCCTTCGCGCCGAACGGCGCGACGACGTCCCGCTCTTCGACGAGTTTCACGATGCGAATGTCCGGGGCGTCCAGGGATGTCGGGAGTGCGTAGCCGGTGAAGTCGGGGTGCCGGACCAGGCCCCGGGCGGTGCGGAGGTTCTCCGTGAGGGCCGCGCCGACGCCCTGGGTGACGCCCGCCTCGATACGGGTCGCGAGCTGGGCCGGGTTGAGGACGCGGCCGACGTCCTGGGCGACGGCCATCTCCACGACGCGTACGGCGCCGAGTTCGATGTCCACGTCGACCACCGCGCGGATCGCGCAGAACGCGAGGCCGACGAACGCGTCGCCCTGGCCCGCCTCGTCGAGCGGCTCCGTGGGGTGCGGGCGGCACTGGGCGGTGGCCCAGAGCTCCTTGCCGTCCATCGCCTCCGTGACCGTCGTCGACAGCACGCCGTCGTACGAGGTGATCTTGCCGTCGGTGATCTGGAGGAGCTCCGTGGACATGCCGAACTGGTGGGCCAGCGGCTGGAGGAGCTGCGTGCGGACCATCTTCGCGGCCCGCTCCACCGCCCCGCCGGAGACCCAGGTGTGGCGGCCGTGCGCCGCGGGCCCCGCCGGCGGCTGGTCGGTGTCGACGGGGGCCACGTGGACCTCGTCGATGCCGAGCGTGTCCTGCACGATCTGGCGGGCGAGGGTCGAGAAGCCCGAACCGGTGTCCACGGCCGAGCAGATGACCGTCGCCACCCCGTCCTGGACCCGCACCGTCGCGGTCGAGACCTCGTCCGTGCCCTCCGCGCCCAGCATGTGCACCATGCCCAGCGCGTAGCCCACGCCCCGTCGCACCGCGCCCGGTTCGCCCGCGCCCTCGGGGCCGCCGGGCAGCAGCCACTCGCCCTCCGGGGTGTCCTTGGGGAGCGGGGGCAGCGGGAAGTCCCGTACGGCGGAGAGGAGTTCGGCAACGGGGGCGGGGCAGGTCACCGTCTGGCCCGTCGGCAGGATGTCGCCGGTCGACATCACGTTCCGCATGCGCAGCTCCGCCGGGTCCACGCCCAGCTTCGCCGCGATCTTGTCCATCTGCGCCTCGTACGCCGCGCACACCTGCATCGCGCCCTCGCCGCGCACATGGCCGGAGGGCGGGTTGTTCGTACGGACCGCCCAGCCCTCGACGAAGGCGTGCGGGACGACGTACGGGCCGCAGGCGAAGGCCACGGCCGCCGCGAGCGACTCCGACGAGGAGTCGGCGTACGCGCCCGCGTCGAGCAGGATCTGCGCCTCCACCTTCACCAGGTGTCCCTCCGCGTCCGCGTGGTGCCGGTAGCGCAGCAGGGTGGGGTGCCGGTGGGCGTGCCCGAGGAAGGACTCCTCGCGCGTGGCGGTGAGCTTGACCGGGCAGCCGGTGCGCAGGGCCAGCAGGCCCAGCGGGATCTGGAAGCCCGGGTCCTCGCGGTCGCCGGTGGCGCCGGGCACGCCCGTGACCACCAGTTTGACCTGCTCCGGCGGGAGGCCGAAGCAGGCGGCGGCCAGGTCGCGGTCGGTGTGCGGGTCGGTCGAGGCGGTGTAGAGCTCCACGCCGCCGTCGGGGCGCGGTACGGCCAGGCCCGCCTCGGCGCCGATGGGCGCCGGGTCCTGGCGCCCGATGCGGTACAGGCCCTCGACGACGATCTCGCCCGTCACGTCCGGGTCGCCGAAGCGCAGCGGGATGTGCCGGATCAGGTTCCCGTCGGGATGCAGCGCCTCGGCCGCGAACGCCTTCTCCGGGTCCGTCACCGGGTCGAGCACCTCGTACTCGACGGCGATCGCGGCGGCGGCGAGCCGGGCCGTGTCGGGGTGGTCGGCGGCGACGGCGGCGATCGCCTCGCCGTGGTGCCGGACCAGGTCGGCGGCGAACACCGGCCGGTCGGCGACCCGCCGGCCGTACGTCGCCGCGCCCGGCACGTCCGCGGCGGTCACCACGGCCCGGACGCCCGCCATGGCGGTGGCCGCGCTCGTGTCGACGGAGACGATGCGCGCGTGCGGGTGCGGGGAGCGCAGGATCGCGGCCCAGAGCAGTCCCTCGGCCCACAGGTCGGAGGCGTACGGGAAGGTGCCCTCGGTCTTCGCCCTCGCCTCGGCCTGCGGAAGCGAGGTGCCGAGGCCGTGCGCGGCCGGCTCCTGACCCAGGGCCCCGGGGGTGTCCAGGACCGGGATCGTGGGAACGGCGGTGATCGCGTCGCTCACGCCATGCCTCCGTCGTGCGGGTGGGGGATCTGGTGCGGGACCCGGGGCTCTTCGGCGGCCTCGGACGCGGTGGCCGCGGCGCTGGCCTCGCGCTCGGACACGACGTCGCGTACGGCTTCGAGGACGCCCCGGTAGCCGGAGCAGCGGCACAGGTTGCCCGCGAGCGCCTGGCGGGTCTCCAGTTCGGTGGGGGCGTGGTTGCCCTCGAGGAGGTCGTGCACGGTCATGCACATGCCGGGGATGCAGAAGCCGCACTGGACGGTGCCGCACTTGGCCATGGCGCGCTGCACGTCCGACGGCTCCCCGTCGACGGCCAGGCCCTCGACCGTCCGCACCTCGCTCCCGGCGGCGGTCGCCGCGGGGACCAGGCAGGAGGCGACGAGCCGGCCGTCGACCTGCACGTTGCACGCGCCGCACTCGCCCTGCGAGCAGCCGTCCTTCGCCCCGGCGAGGCCGAGGCGCTCGCGCAGGACGTAGAGCAGCGACTCGCCGATCCAGGAGCCGGTGACGGGCCGGTCGGCGCCGTTGACCCGGAGGGTGTACGAGGTGTGGGGGTGCTCGTCACTGTCGGTGGAGGCGGCGAGGATCGCGGCGGGGGCGGACTCCGGAGCGGTGTCCGCCTCCGGTGCCCGGCCGGACGCGCCGGCGTCGGACGGATCGGACACGTCGGACGGATCGGACGCGTCGGACGCCTCGGGTGCTTCCCGCTCGCCCTCCGCTTCCCGCACCTCCGCCCCGGCCGCCTCGCCCTCCGGGCGCGCGCCCGGCTGCTCGGCGTCCGCGTCGGCGTCGGCAGGCTCCGCGACCGGCTCGGTGGCCGGTCCGGCCACCGGCTCCTCCGGCAGGGCCCAGGGTGCCGGGGCGCCGCCCGGCAGGGTCGCCGGGGCCTCCGCGTACGGCCGGACAGCCGAGGCGGCGAAGTCGCCCGACTCCTCGGCGGAGGCAGCCTCTTCGGCCACCTCGCTCATCTCCGGTACGGCCGGGATCTCCCACTGGCCGGTGGTGCCCGGCCCGGCGGGAGGCGTCACCTCCGTGAAGCGCCACTCGGACGTCGCGTGCGGGTCCTGCTCGAAGTGCTCGGCGTACTCCGCGCGCCCGGCCTCTCCGGCGGCGTACCCGGCCTGCCCGGCGGCGTACGCCCCCTGGCCGCCCTGCTCGCCGTACCCGCCCTGCTCCGCGTACCCGCCCTGCTCCGCGTACTCCGTCCCGTCGAAGTACTGCGTCTGCTCCGCCCGCGTGGGCAGGTGGACGTTCCACGTGCCCGTCGCCGACGGGTCCGTCGCCGGGTTGAGCGGCTGCAACGGGGTGATCATCGGCGGTACGTAGCCGTGGCCGGGCGCCTCCAGGGGCACACCGTCCAGCATGAAGTCGGGCGGCAGCTGGACGAACGCGGTGGCGTCGCCGTCGTACCCCTCGCTCTGCGGGATCGGCTCCCAGCCGCCGGAGTCCTGCTGCTGACCCTGCTGTTCGTTGCTCACGACAGTGCCCTCCCGAGTGCCCGTCGGGCGAGTGCGGCGACGGTGCGCCGCAGATGCAGTACGGCCGGGGGCAACACGTCGTCGCCCGGCGGGTCCGGGATGCAGGCGGCGGCCACGTACTCGCCGAACGCGGCGAGCGCCTCCGGGGCGAGACCCCGGTCGTTGTCCCAGTCGACCAGCGAGGCGATCCAGCGCTCGGCCTCCAGCGGGCGCAGCGGCATCGGCGCGACGGCGCCGACCGCGCAGCGCACCCCGCGCCGGGCCGGGTCGAGGACGACGGCGACGGAGGCGGTGGCGCGGGCTGGGCCGGTCCGGCCGGTGGCCTTGACGAAGACCTGGGGGGCGTGGAGCAGCGGGACGCGGACGAAGGCGACGAGTTCGCCGGGGGCCAGCAGGTCGCGGCCGGCGAGCAGGTGGGAGACGGGGATCTCGCGGCTGCCGAGCGGCCCCAGGACGACCAGGTCGGCCTCCAGGGCGGCGAGGACGGGCAGCGAGTCGCCGGTGGGCGCGGCGGTGACGACGTTGCCGCCGAGGGTGCCCGCGTTGCGGATCTGGGGCGGTCCGGCGGCACGGGAGGCGGCGGCGAGGGCGGGGATGAGGGCGGCGAAGTCGGGGCGGCCCATGCGCGCGTGGGTGAGGCCCGCGCCGAGCAGGGCGTGGCCGTCCTGGTACTGCCAGCCGCGGATCTCGTTGATGCGGCTCAGACCGACCAGTCCGGCGGGGCGGAGCTGCCCCTTGTTGACGGCTGCCATCAGGTCGGTGCCACCGGCGACCGGGACGGCGGCCGGCATGGCCGTGAGCGCTGCCACGGCCTCGTCGAGCGAGGCGGGCAGCGTCACGGACTGCGCCGTCTGTGGTGCGTGCGTGGTCAACCCGCTGCCCCTTCCCGGTGTCCCGGTGGTCCCCGAATGTGCCCGGCGGTCGCGCCTGCGTGTGGGCGTACCGTACGTGCTCACAGGCCGGACGTGGCAACTCTGGCACATCTTCCGAGCGGTCCGGCGCGAGGGCCCGCGAAGGACTGTTCCGTCCGGGACGCCCCGACGCGTGACGGTAACTTCCGTTTCGCCGCTCTTGGGTGAAGGGGGATGTCGGGTCCCTCACACGATCGGGGGCGTCCCCTCCAGAGGCCGCCCCAGGACCCCGGGGCGCCGCTGCCGGGGGTGGGGTCCGGCGGGCGGGCGATAGTCCACGCCGAGGGCGTCCAGGCGCCTGTAGTGGGTGTGCATCCGGCGGGCGAAGGCCGGGTAGTCACGTGCCTCGGGGGCGGGCAGCGCGGACCAGGCGACCTCGGCGAAGGCGGCGAGGCGCGGGAAGACCTGGTAGTCGACGCGGGACCGGTTCTCCATCACCTCGGTCCACACGTTGGCCTGGGTTCCCAGGATGTGGGCGGCGGCCTCGGGCGAGAGGCCCGGCGGGACGGGCTCGAAGCGGTAGACGTCCTCCAGGCTGCGGACGTACCCGATGGGCATCGGTTCGTCCTCGCCCGGCGCCTGACGGTGGTCCAGGTACACCTGCTGCTCGGGGCACATGACGACGTCGTGGCCGGCCTCGGCGGCGGCGATCCCGCCCCCGTACCCCCGCCAGGACGACACGGCCGCGCCGTCGGCGAGGCCGCCCTCCAGGATCTCGTCCCAGCCGATGAGCCGCCGGCCGCGGGCGGCGAGCCAGCGGTCGAAGTGGCGGATGAACCAGGACTGGAGCTCGTCCTCGTCGGCGAGCCCGAGTTCCTCGATGCGGGCCTGGGCGGCCGGGGAGGCCTTCCACTGGTCCTTGGGGCACTCGTCGCCGCCGACGTGGACGAAGGGTGACGTGGCCGCCGGGAAGAGGTCGAGGACCTCCTCGAAGACGCCTTCGTAGAAGCGCAGGACCGCCTCGGTGGGGGCGAGGACGTTCGGGTTGACGCCCCAGGTGTCCCAGACGGTGAGGGCGGCGGTGTCGACGACGTCGGTGTTGCCCAGCTCGGGGTAGGCGGAGATGGCGGCCTGCGAGTGGCCGGGGAGGTCGATCTCCGGGACGACGGTGATGTGCCGCTCGGCGGCGTACGCGACGATCTCGCGGATGTCGTCCTGGGTGTAGAACCCGCCGTGCGGGGTGTCGTCCCAGAGCGGCGAGGCCCGGTGCCCCCACTTGCTGCGGGCCCGCCAGGAGCCGACCTCGGTCAGCCGGGGGTGGCGCTTGATCTCGATGCGCCAGCCCTGGTCGTCGGTGAGGTGGAAGTGGAAGACGTTGAGCTTGTGGGCGGCGAGCAGGTCGAGGTAGCGCAGGACGTCGTCCTTGGGCAGGAAGTGCCGGGAGACGTCGAGCATGAGACCGCGCCAGCCGAAGCGGGGACGGTCCTCGACGGTGACGTACGGGAGGTCCCGGGGGCCGCCGCCCACGGGCGCCCTGCGGTACGCCTCGGGGCCGAGCAGCTGGCGGAGGGTCTGGGCGCCCCAGAACACCCCGGCGGGGCCGCCGCCCTCGATGACGACGGCGGCGTCGGGGTTCTCCGTGGTGAGGCGGTAGCCCTCGGGGCCGTGCTCCCGTTCCACGTCCTCGCTGACGCGCAGCCGGATCGCGTGCGGGCTGCTGCCGTCGGCGAACGGCAGCCCCGTGGCGGCGCCGAGGACGGTGCGGAGCCAGCGGGCGGTGGACCCGGTGCCGGGTCCGGCGTCGAGGGTGGTCCGCTCGTCGAGCGAGAAGTGTCCGGGGGAGTCCGCGCGCGCGTCCTGGAGGAGCGGCGCCGGGATCAGGTCCGTGCCGGGGTACGGGTCGGTGGTCATCGCGTCAGTCCTTCACCGCCCCGCCCAGTCCCGAGACCAGGCGGCGCTGTACGAGTACGAAGAAGACGAGCACCGGGACGGTCATCACGGTCGAGCCGGCCATGATGCCTCCCCAGTCGTTCTCGTCGGGCTTGAAGAAGACGAGCAGGGCCATGGGCAGGGTCGACTGCGAGGTGTCGCTGATGATGAACGACTTCGCGAAGAGGAAGTCGTTCCAGGTCGAGATGAACGAGAAGACGCTCGTCGCGACGAGGCCCGGGAGGACCAGCGGGAAGAGGATCTGCCAGAGGAAGCGGGTGCGGCTGGCCCCGTCGATCTGGGCCTGTTCCTCCAGGGCCTCCGGGACCGCCTTGACGAAGCCCCGCAGCATCCAGATCGCGAACGGCAGCGAGAAGGCGATGTGCGGCAGGATCAGCGAGCCGAGGGTGTTGAGCTGGCCGGCGTCCCGCATGAGGAAGAACAGCGGGATGGTCAGGGCCTCGACCGGCACCATCTGGGCGACCAGGAACATGATCAGGAGCGTCGTCCGGAACTTGAAGCGGAACCGGGTGACGGCAGTCGCCGCGAGGAAGGCGATCAGCGCGGAGGCGAGGACGACCGTGCTCGCCACGATCAGCGAGTTCAGGAAGTAGCGGCCGAAATCCTGCTGTTCGAAGACGCGCCGGAACGAGTCGAGGGACGGGGAGAGCGTCCACGGCCGCGGCTCGGTGGACTGGATCTCGCCGGCCTGCTTGAAGGCCGAGAGGACCATCCAGTACAGCGGGAAGGCGACGGCGGCCGCGACGAGCAGGGTGACGGCCTCGGCGGCGAGCCGTCCCGGGCGGCGGATGCGGAAGGCGGTCGGGGCGCTCACAGTTCTTCTCCCTGACGTCGCAGGAGGCGCAGGTAGACGAGCGTCACGGCCAGCAGGATCAGCAGCATGACGACGCCGATCGCCGAGCCCAGGCTGTACTGGGACGAGGCGAAGGCCTTCTGGTAGGCGTACACGTTGAGGACGAGGTTCTGGCCGGCGATGCCGCCGCCGTTCGTCATCACGTAGATCTGGGTGAAGACCTTGAAGTCCCAGATGATCGACTGGATCGTGACGACGACCAGGATCGGCCGGAGCACCGGCGCCATGACCGAGCGCCAGATCCGCCACTGCGAGGCGCCGTCGAGGGCGGCGGCCTCCAGGACCTCGGACGGGATGGCCTTGATGCCCGCGTAGACGGTGACCATCACGAACGGGAAGGAACACCAGACGACTTCGAGGAGGACCAGGGCGAAGGCGCTGTACCGCCCGTACGTCCAGGAGAAGTCGCCGAGCCCGAGCAGCTTGTTGACGGGCCCGAAGTCGGGGTCGAAGAGGAAGACCCAGACGGTGGACCCGGTGATCGCGGGCGTGGCCCAGGCGCCCAGTGCGGCCATCATCAGGACGAACCGGGGCAGGGCACGCACGCGCGTGAGGAGGACGGCGAGGGCGCAGCCGACGGCGAGCGTGGTGACGACGCAGGCGGCGGCGAAGAGGACGGTGGCGAGGAGGACCTGCCAGAACTGGGGGTCGGCGAAGAGGGTCGTGTAGTTGCCGAAGCCCTTGAAGGAGGTCGGTTCGCCGCCGCTGACCTGGGCCTGGGTGTACTCCAGGAAGGAGATCAGGCCGAGCTGGTAGACGGGGTAGACGAGGAGTCCGCCGAGGACGGCGAGGGCGGGCAGCAGGTACAGCCAGGGTGTCCAGGGCCGGTGGCCCCGGGGGCCGCCGCGGCGGCCCGGCCGGGGGGCCGGGGGCGCGGCGGCACCCGGCCGCTTCTCGGTGACGGCGAGCTGGTTCGTCATGCGGCTCAGCCCGCCGGCGCGAAGGCCGCGTCCATCTTCTTCGCGGCGTCGTCGGCCGCGGCCTCGACGTCCTTACGGCCGCTGACGACCTCCTGGAACATCGTGGGCAGGACGAGGGAGGCGTCGATCTGGCCCCAGCCGGGGGACGCGGGGACGAACTTCGTTCCGGCGCCGAGGGTGTCGATGAAGGGCTTCACGAAGGGCTGCCGCTGGGCGGCGGCGGTCCGGACGTCCGTGAACGTGGGGAGGAAGCCCATCGCGTCGAAGAGCTTGCCCTGGGTGTCCTTGCCGGTGAGGGACGTGAGGAGGTCGACGGCGAGGCTGCGGTGGGAGGTGCTCTTGAGGACGCCGATGTTGTTGCCGCCCGCGAAGGCCGGGGCGATGGAGCCGGGGGTGGTGCCGGGCAGCGGGACGACGGCGTACTTGCCCTTCACGGTGCCGGCCTCGACGGCGGCGTGGCTGAAGTCGCCGCCGATGGCCATGGCGGCCTTGCCCGAGGCGAAGGCGGTGACGGTGGCGTTGCCGCCCATCTGGGCACACTTGGCGGCGGGGCAGTTGTCGTCGCCGAAGAGCGAGGTGTACGTGCTGATGCCCTTGCGGGCGGCCTCGCTGTTGACGGCGGCCTTGTACGCGTCGCCGTTCGCGGTGGCGAGTTCGCCGCCGGCCGCCCAGACGAAGGGCATGGCGCCGTAGGTGTACGCGCCGCCGACGGCGATGCCGTACAGCTCGGGCCTGGCCTTGCGGATCTTCTTGGCGGTGGAGACGAGTTCGGCCTGGCTCTTGGGGGCGGCGAGGCCGAGTTCCCGGAAGACGTCGGTGCGGTAGTAGAGGGCCCGGACGCCGACGAACAGCGGGGCGCCGTAGACCTTTCCCCCGACGGTGACGGACTGCCGGGCGGTCGGGTCGGTGTCCTTGGCCTCGTCCCAGGCGCCGAACTCGGCGCTGATGTCGGCGAGTCCGCCGTCCTTGACGTATCCGGCGGTGTCGGTGTTGCCGTACTCGATGAGGTCGGGCGCGGACTTGGGGTCGTTGAAGGCGGCCTTGACGCGCTGGGCGCGGGTCTCGACGGGTATGTACTCGACCTCGACCTTCGCGCCCTGGTGCCGCTTCTCGAAGGCGGCGACGGCCTGCGAGACGACCTGCTCCTTGGGCTTGTTGCTCACCTCCTGGAAGAGCCAGACCCGCAGGGTGCCGGTCTTCTCGTCCGCCGTGGCCTTGCCGTCGGACGTCTGGGGCGCGCAGGCCGTGGCGGTCAGACCGGCCAGCACGAGCGCGGCGGCCGAGGCGGTGAGGCGGGCGGTGACGGGGGTCCCCCCTGCTCGGACGGGGCCGAGGGCTCGGGGGAGGGCAGGAAGCTTCATGACGGATCCCCTCCGGATGCGTGCGTTGCAACATGCGCAATGCGCGTTTCGTTCTGCACAACACGCGTGAGATTAGGCGCGCCTCCGGTGGCCCGACAAGAGGTCTCGACCACCTCAACCACTCCGTGACCGGCGAACGCACCCTGTGCAACGGCTCCGAGCCCCGCAGAACGGGAACGGCCCCCGTCCACGCGCCCCGGAGAACGAGAACGGCCCCCGTCACGCGTACCGGAGTACGCGTGACGGGGGCCGTCCCCGACGTTCAGGACGTCAGGACGCCTCTACTTGTCCTTGCCGCCCTTGTCCTTGTCGCCTCCACCGGCGCCCATGGATTCGTAGATCTCCTTGCACATCGGACAGACCGGGTACTTCTTGGGGTCGCGCCCCGGCACCCAGACCTTTCCGCACAGCGCCACGACGGGCGTGCCGTCGAGGGCGCTCGCCATGATCTTGTCCTTCTGGACGTAATGGGCGTAGCGCTCGTGGTCGCCGTCACCGTGGGACACCTGCGGCGTCGGCTCGACGAGGGTTCCCGTACCTGCCCCGCGCTCGGGCTCGAGAGTGCTCATGGGACCCAAGGGTACCCACGCCCGGGACGGGACAGAGCCCTCCGTGGCGGCGGTCACGGGGCGTCCGTGGCCGCCGGAGCGGAGCGCTTCCAGCGGGCGGGGATCCGGCGGACGAGCCAGCGGTTGGCCGGCTCCTCGACGAAGCGGTAGAGAGCCCAGGACATCACGAGGATGACGAGGCCCATCCCGAGCATGGTGAAGAGCGCCGAGTCCCGGTCGGGGATCCGGCCCCACTCGTAGGTGGCGAGGCGGCTGACCGAGTGGTGCAGCAGGTAGAAGCTGTACGACCAGACGCCGAGCAGGATGAGCGGCTTCTTGTTGAGGACGCCCTTGTGGCCCGCGAGCTCACGCTGGACGAACGCGATGATGATCAGCGCGGCGAGCACGGCCAGGGTCGGCCGCAGCGTGTACTCCAGCTGCGCGTCGTAGGCCGAGGACAGGCGCTCCCGCAGCTCGAAGTAGGCGTAGACGTACACGCCGAGCAGGGCCAGCGGCACGATCGGGCGCAACGGCACCCGCAGACCGCGGCGGATCAGCAGGGCGACGGTCATGCCGAGGAGGAACTGCGGCAGGTAGACGGCGGGGTGCCGCATGACCCAGCGGGCCGTCTCGGAGTCGAGGTTGTCGAAGGACCACCAGGCGACGGCCCACATCGCGAGGAGACCCGCGACGGTCAGCCCGACCAGGAGCGGGGTGCGCATCCGGACGACGAAGCGGGCGAGCAGTGGGAAGAGCGCGTAGAAGAGGATCTCGACGCTGAGCGTCCAGGTGACCGGGTTGCCGGGCAGGGTCGGCGTGGCCTCCGGGAGCCAGTTCTGGACCAGGAAGAGCGACGCGATGAACGACTTCCACTCGACGGCCTCGTCGGCGCGCACGTAGAAGACGTAGTAGGCCAGCACCGCCGCGACCAGGGTCGCCGGCCAGATGCGCGCGACCCGGCGGATGTAGAAGGCGATCGGGTGCTCGTACGGCTTGTACACCCAGGTCAGCAGGAAGCCCGAGAGGACGAAGAAGAACGTGACGCCGTGGGCGCCCATCTCCGAGTACGGGAAGATGGACGGCGCCCGGCCGAAGCCCGTCTTGCCGCCGACTCCGGTGAAGTGGTGCGCGAACACGGCGAAGGCCGCGAAGAACCTCAGACTCGTCAGCGAGTCGAGGCGAGGGGGAAGCGCGGATCCGACCGACCCGTCGGCCTGCTTCGGGACCCGGCCGACCCGGGTGGCGGTTATGACAGGCACGTGTCTTCTCTTGATCGTCTGGGCGCGAGTGATGCGCACAATGGCTCAGGAAAGTCGGCTCATCGTACGCATCGTGTCCTCGATCGGACACACGTGCGTACCCAGGAGTTCACCCGTCGGCGCGCCGGACAGCGCCCACCAGCGCCGTCGCCTCAGTTCAGCGAGGGATCGTCCGGGTACGTCGCGATCATCGCGAGGTCACCGCGCTGCCGCCGGAGGACCTGCCGCCAGAGCGACTCGGGCTGCGGCGAGGAGACGTCGCCGGGCTCCGACTCGACCACGTACCAGGCCCCGTCGCCGAGCTCGGTCTCCAGCTGGCCGGGGCCCCAGCCCGCGTACCCGGCGAAGATCCGCAGCGAGCCCAGGGCCGGCCCGAGCAGCTCGGGCGGGGTCTCCAGGTCGACCAGGCCGATCGCCCCGTACACCCGCCGCCAGCCGAGCGGGCCCTCGTCGCCGGGGATCACGGCGACGCCGAGCGCGGCGTCGAGGGAGACGGGGCCGCCCTGGAAGACGACCCCGGGTTCGCCGGCGAGGCCTGCCCAGGGGGCGAGGATGTCGCCGACGGTCACCGGCGTCGGCCTGTTGAGGACCACACCGAGAGAGCCCTCGTCGTCGTGGTCGAGCAACAGCACCACCGCACGGTCGAAATTCGGGTCCGCGAGGGCGGGGGTGGCGACGAGCAGCCGTCCTGTGAGCGAGGACACCTCGGTCATGCGACACATGATCCCGCATCTTCGGCGTTCGCGGGCGGTCTCGGACGGTACGGAGGGACCCGGTGTCCGGAACTCGCCGACCGCCGCAGATCAGAGGGGACGGGGCGGGGCCGTGACGGCGCCCGGGCGGCACAAGCGGACGGTAACGCTCCGCAAGATCACGGGAACAGAGGGTGTTGTGCCGAATTCATTACATCTGACAGGCCCCCCGAGGCACCCAAGAGAGGTCTCATGGCCCCTTACCCTTTTCACTGGCCACCCGACCGACCCTCCCCCTAGCTGCGCAGGGGGGACCCCCACCGGAACGCGAGATTCATGACCGGCACAGACAGCCATGATGTACTGCTCGTCCATGGCGGAACCCCGCTGGAGGGCGAGATCCGCGTCCGCGGCGCGAAGAACCTCGTGCCCAAGGCGATGGTCGCCGCCCTCCTCGGCAGCGGCCCCAGCCGCCTGCGCAACGTGCCCGACATCCGTGACGTCCGGGTGGTCCGCGGACTGCTCCAGCTGCACGGGGTGACGGTCCGTCCGGGCGAGGAGCCCGGCGAGCTCGTCCTCGACCCGACGCACGTCGAGTCGGCGAACGTCGCCGACATCGATGCCCACGCCGGTTCGTCCCGCATCCCGATCCTCTTCTGCGGCCCGCTGCTGCACCGCCTCGGCCACGCCTTCATCCCGGGCCTCGGCGGCTGCGACATCGGCGGCCGGCCCATCGACTTCCACTTCGACGTGCTGCGCCAGTTCGGCGCCACCATCGAGAAGCGGGCGGACGGGCAGTACCTGGAGGCCCCGCAGCGTCTTCGCGGTTGCAAGATCCGGCTGCCGTACCCCTCGGTCGGTTCGACCGAGCAGGTGCTGCTGACGGCGGTGCTCGCCGAGGGCGTCACCGAGCTGTCGAACGCCGCCGTGGAGCCCGAGATCGAGGACCTCATCTGCGTGCTGCAGAAGATGGGCGCGATCATCTCCATGGACACCGACCGGACCATCCGGATCACCGGTGTCGACCGCCTCGACGGCTACACCCACCGGGCGCTCCCGGACCGCCTGGAGGCGGCCTCCTGGGCGTCCGCGGCGCTCGCGACCGAGGGCAACATCTACGTGCGCGGCGCCCAGCAGCGCTCGATGATGACCTTCCTCAACACCTACCGGAAGGTGGGTGGCGCCTTCGAGATCGACGACGAGGGCATCCGCTTCTGGCACCCGGGCGGCTCGCTCAACGCGATCCACCTGGAGACGGACGTGCACCCCGGCTTCCAGACGGACTGGCAGCAGCCGCTGGTCGTGGCCCTGACGCAGGCCTCCGGCCTCTCCATCGTCCACGAGACGGTGTACGAGTCCCGGCTCGGCTTCACCTCCGCGCTCAACCAGATGGGCGCTCACATCCAGCTGTACCGCGAGTGCCTCGGCGGTTCCGACTGCCGCTTCGGGCAGCGCAACTTCCTCCACTCGGCGGTCGTGTCCGGACCGACGAAGCTCCAGGGCGCCGATCTGGTCATCCCCGACCTGCGCGGCGGCTTCTCGTACCTGATCGCGGCGCTCGCGGCACAGGGCACCTCCCGCGTGCACGGCATCGAGCTGATCAACCGCGGCTACGAGAACTTCATGGAGAAGCTCGTCGAGCTCGGCGCCAAGGTCGAGCTCCCGGGCAGCGCGCTGGTCTGACCGGTCCGTCCGCGCGCGGGGACCCGCCTCCCCGCGCGCGGACCCGGCGTCCGACCGCGTCAACGGGCCTCTGACGGGCAAACGAAAGGGCGGCCACCCCCTGACAGGGTGGCCGCCCTTTCCGTGCCTCCAGGCTGCCTTACGCGGCCTTGGCGGCCTTACTTGCCCTTGGCGGCTTCCTTGAGCTTCGAGCCCGCGGAGACCTTCACGCTGTAGCCGGCCGGGATGTTGATCGGGTCGCCGGTCTGCGGGTTACGAGCGGTGCGAGCGGCACGGTGGGTGCGCTCGAAGGTCAGGAAGCCGGGGATGGTGACCTTCTCGTCGCCCTTGGCGACGACCTCACCGACGGTCTCGGCGAGAGCGGCCAGCACGGCGTCGGCGTCCTTGCGGGTCACCTCGGCGCGGTCGGCCAGGGCGGCCACCAGCTCACTGCGGTTCATGTTGTTACTCCCGTGTTCTTCTTGCCTGTGAGGCGTGCCACGCGGCGGAAGCCGCGTGATTGGGTACAGCGAAGCCGATGCTGCCAGGGCCTTCGGACAGTCCCCGGACCCGGGTCTAATGACAGACCCTCGCGCCCAAACACGCATCCTGCCCCCACCAGCGGCGGGAACGCCAATCCGGCACCCCCTGGGGTCACACGAAAAGCGCCAGAGCCCCGTGGTGGTGACGTTCTGTCGACTCCACGAAAACCATACGGAGCCGAAAAGCCACCCTAAAGGCGGGTTTACGGCTCCGCGAATCGCGACGCGCCGTCAGCGCCCAGTCGCCGCAGGGCCGCCGGCCGCCGCCTTCGCCGCGTTGCGCACGGCTCCGGCGACCGCACCCGCGACCTTGTCGTTGAAGACCGACGGGATGATGTAGTTCGGATTCAGCTCGTCCTCGGTGACGACGTCGGCGAGGGCCGTGGCGGCCGCCAGCATCATCTCCGTGTTGACGGTACGGGACTGGGCGTCGAGGAGACCGCGGAAGACACCCGGGAAGACCAGCACGTTGTTGATCTGGTTCGGGAAGTCCGAGCGGCCCGTGGCGACGACGGCGGCCGTCTGGCGCGCGGCGGCCGGGTCGACCTCCGGGTCGGGGTTCGCGAGCGCGAAGACGATCGCGCCCTCCGCCATCGCGGCGACGTCGTCCGCGCCCAGCAGGTTCGGGGCCGAGACGCCGATGAAGACGTCCGCGCCCACCACGGCCTGCTTGAGGGTGCCGGTGACGCCCTCCGGGTTGGTGTTGTCGGCGATCCACCGCAGCGGGGTGCCGGGGGCGGCGTCGACGAGGTCCTCACGGCCCGCGTGCACGACGCCGTGGATGTCGGCGACGACGGCGTGCTTGACGCCCGCGGCGATGAGCAGCTTGAGGATGGCCGTACCGGCGGCGCCGGCACCGGACATGACGACCCGTACGTCACCGATGCCCTTGTTGACCACGCGGAGCGCGTTGGTGAGGGCGGCGAGGACGACGATGGCGGTGCCGTGCTGGTCGTCGTGGAAGACCGGGATGTCGAGGGCCTCGCGCAGCCGGGCCTCGATCTCGAAGCAGCGGGGCGCGGAGATGTCCTCGAGGTTGATGCCCGCGAAGCCGGGGGCGATGGCCTTGACGATGGCGACGATCTCGTCGGTGTCCTGCGTGTCGAGGCAGATCGGCCAGGCGTCGATGCCGGCGAAGCGCTTGAAGAGCGCGGCCTTGCCCTCCATGACGGGCAGGGAGGCCATCGGGCCGATGTTGCCGAGGCCGAGGACGGCGGAGCCGTCGGTGACGACCGCGACCGAGTTGCGCTTGATGGTGAGGCGGCGGGCGTCCTCGGGGTTCTCGGCGATCGCCATGCACACCCGGGCGACGCCCGGGGTGTAGATCATGGAGAGGTCGTCACGGTTGCGGATGGGGTGCTTGGACGCCATCTCGATCTTGCCGCCGAGGTGCATCAGGAACGTACGGTCGGAGACCTTGCCGAGGACGACGCCCTCGATGGTGCGCAGCTGCGCGACGATCTCGTCGGCGTGCGCCGTGGAGGTCGCGGCGATGGTGACGTCGATACGGAGCTTCTCGTGGCCGGAGGCGGTCACGTCGAGGCCGGTGACGGATCCGCCGTGGGACTCCACCGCCGTGGTGAGCTGGGAGACCGCGGTTCCGCTCGCGGGAACCTCCAGCCGGACCGTCATCGAGTACGAGACGCTGGGCGCCGTTGCCATGGCCGACTTCCTCTGCTTTTCCTGAGCTTCGTTGCTACGCCGCCCCGGCTGGTTGCCCGGCGGCGCCCTCCGATGGTCGCACCTACCTGCCGGTAGCAGGTAATGCGGTCATTTTGTTTTCGGAAAGTAGTTTCCACCATACGAGAAGCGTCCGGGAAGCAGAAGAGGTCCCCGTCACCAGCGGTGACGGGGACCTCAACTTCGTACATACGTCTAAGTGGCACCGACCCGCCATGCTCGCCTCGCGGCAAGTGGTCCCTCAGAGGGACGAAGGTTGGGCCCGGGGGCTTGGATCGAGCCGGTGCCACGACAAGGCTAACAAACCACCCTGGTCGGTGATTCCAGCGCCACAGGTTGACCTGAAATCGGCGTCTCCCGCCCCGCGGGATCAGTCCCTCAGCAGATCCGGGACCCCCGCCTCGTCCGGCATGTCCGCCGCCGCCGCGACCACCGTGAGCTGCTGCGTCGCCCGGGTCAGGGCCACATAGAGGACCCGCAGGCCGGCCGGCGACTCGTCCGCGATCTCCGCGGGCGAGACCACGACCGTGGCGTCGTACTCCAGGCCCTTCGCCTCCAGCGAGCCGAGCGCCACCACCCGGTCGCCCAGCTCGGCCAGCCAGCGGGCCGCCTCCTGGCGCCGGTTCATGGCGACGACGACACCGACGGTGCCCTCGACCCGCTCCAGGAGCAGCCGCGCCTCGGACCGAACAGTTTCAGCCAGGTCGGGCTTCCCGGCGGTCTCCCCCACCGGTACGAAACGGGGCTCGACGCCCGTCGAGCGGACCGCGCGCGGCGACTCCTTGCCCGGCATGGCGAGGGCGAGCACCTTGGCCGCCAGCTCGGCGATCTCGGCCGGGTTCCGGTAGTTCACGGTCAGCTCGAAGCGACGCCGCGGCCGGGACCCGAGGGCCTCGTCGCGGGCCGCCGCGGCCTCGTCCGGATCCGACCAGGAGGACTGCGCCGGGTCGCCCACGACCGTCCAGGTGGCGTGCCGGCCGCGCCGCCCGACCATCCGCCACTGCATGGGCGTGAGGTCCTGCGCCTCGTCGACGATCACGTGCGCGTACTCGGTGCGCTCCGCGGCGAGCCGCTCGGCCCGCTCCCGCTGGGTCTCCTCCCGTACGGGCATGAGCTCCTCAAGGCCCGTGAGCTGGTCGAGCGGGTCGTACTCGCGCTTCTTCCGCGGCCGGGACGGGGTCCCGACCAGGGTGTGCAGCTCGTCCAGGAGCGCCACGTCGTGGACGGACAGCTCCGTGCGGCGCAGCGAGCGGGCGAGCCGCCGCACCTCGCCCGGGTTGAGGATGCGACGGGCCCAGCGGCCGAGCCGGCGCTCGTCGGCCATCGCGTCGAGGACCCGGCGCGGGGTGAGTTCGGGCCACCAGGCGTCGAGGAACCCGAGGAACGAGTCCTCCGTCGACACGTCCTCGTCGAACGAGGAGCGCAGTTCGGCGGCGAGCTCGGGGTCGCTGTGGCGGCCGACCGCGCCCGACTTGGCGTACAGCGCGTCCAGGAGCAGCCGGCGGGCGCGCGGACGCAGCAGGTTGACCGGGGCGGTGCCGCCGAGGACGTTGTGCCGGATGCGCCGCAGCTCGTCGGCCTCCAGCTCCAGCCGGCGGCCGAAGGCGACGACGCGCAGCCGCGTCGGCGTACCGGTGGGCACGGCCGGCTCGTCGTCCTCGTCGCCCAGGGCGAGCTGGGCCTGAGCCCTGGGCGCGGGGGTCTCCAGGGCGCCGCGGGCGGCCTTGCGAAGCACGTGCAGCATCCGGGAGGAGCCCTTGATCCGGGCGACCGCCGGATCGTCGTAGGCGGTCGCCTCGGCGCCGTCGACCAGGCTGCCGACCGCGCGGATGGCGACCTGCCCCTCCTCGCCCAGGGAGGGCAGGACGCCCTCGGTGTACGAGACGAGGAGCGGGGTCGGCGAGACGATCAGGATGCCGCCCGCGTAGCGCCGCCGGTCCTGGTAGAGCAGATAGGCGGCCCGGTGCAGCGCGACCGCCGTCTTCCCCGTGCCCGGCCCGCCCTCGACGTACGTCACGGAGGCGGCGGGCGCGCGGATCACCAGATCCTGCTCGGCCTGGATGGAGGAGACGATGTCCCGCATGGTGTGGCTGCGGGCCTGGCCGAGGGCGGCCATCAGGGCGCCGTCGCCGATGACGGGCAGCTCCCGCCCGGCCAGGGTGGCCCGTAGCTCGGGACGCATCAGGTCGTCCTCGACACCGAGGACCTGGCGGCCCTTGGAGCGGATGACCCTGCGGCGTACGACCCGGCCCGGATCGACCGGCGTGGACCGGTAGAAGGGCGCGGCGGCGGGTGCGCGCCAGTCGATGACCAGCGGCGCGTAGTCGGAGTCGAGAACGCCGATCCGGCCGATGTGGAGTGTCTCGCCGATCTCGGCGGTGTTGTCCGGCCGTACGGCGTCCTCGGCGGGCTCGACGGAGGTGTAGGCCCCGTCGGGGCCCTTCTTGCCGTCCTTCCCCTCCAGCAGATCGATCCGGCCGAAGAGGAAGTCCTCGAACTCGTTGTTGAGCCTGTTGAGGTGGATGCCGGCCCGGAAGACCTGGGCGTCGCGCTCGGCGAGCGCGCCGGGCGTGCCGACCTGGCCCCGCTGGGCGGCGTCGTTCATCAGGAACTCCGCCTCGTGGATCTTCTCCTCCAGTCGGCGGTAGACGTGATCCAGATGTTCCTGCTCGACACCGATCTCACGGTCTCTGACCGTGTCCACGGCTTCCTGCGCGGCCACCTAAGGCCCCCTTCTGACGTGCACTGGGCAGCCGTCGAGCGTACGCCACCGGAAGGCACCGTGTCAGGCGAGATCACCGTAAGCCGTCCCCGACCCTCCTCACCGCCCCCCAGCCACCCCCGTCGTGGGCCCCCGCCCCCACCGGGGGCGGCACCCTCGCCCTCGCCCGCGCCCGCGCCCGCGCCCGCCGAGGAGGCGCCCTAGTCCTCGTACTTCTCCTCCGACGCCACGTCCAGCGCCAGGCGGTATCCCCGTTTCACCACCGTCTGGATCAGCTTCGGCGTGCCCAGGGAGGCGCGCAGGCGGGCCATCGCCGTCTCCACCGCGTGTTCGTCCCGCCCCGCGCCCGGCAGCGCGCGCAGCAGGTCCGCGCGGGAGACCACCCAGCCGGGGCGGCGGGCGAGGAGGCCCAGGAGGGCCATTCCGGCGGGCGGGACGGGCCGCAGGAGGCCGTCTACGAGAACGGCTTGCCCGCGGACCTCCACCCGGTGTCCCGCCACGGGCAGGATCCGTGCGCGGGCGGGCAGTTCCTTGCAGAGCAGCTGGACGAGCGGCCCGAGCCGGAACCGCTCGGGAGCGTACGTGTCGATGCCCTCGGCCTGGAGCGGCAGCGCCGTCACGGGCCCCACGCACACCGCGAGGACCTCGTGCCGCAGCGCGGCGACGAGCGCGGACCGTACGCCCTTCTCCTCGGCCCGCGACAGCAGCGACACCGCGGCGGGCGCGCTGGTGAAGGTGACCGCGTCCACGGCTCCGGAGAGGACCGCGTCGAGGAGCCGGTCGAGCGGCCCGATGTCCTCCGGCGGCATCCAGCGGTAGACGGGGACGCCGACGACCTCCGCCCCGCCGGCCGTGAGCGCCTCGACGAAGCCGGGCAGCGGCTCCCCGTGCAGCTGGAGCGCGATCCGCCGGCCTTCGACGCCCTCGGCGAGGAGCCGGTCGAGGACCTCGGCCATGGACTCCGAGCCGGGTGACCAGGACTCGGTGAGTCCGGCGGCCCGTACGGCTCCCTTGACCTTGGGTCCCCGGGCGAGGAGTTCGACGTCGCGCAGGACGGCGAGGAGTTCCTCGCCGTATCCCCAGCCCTCCGCCGCCTCGACCCAGCCCCGGAAGCCGATCGCCGTGGTGGCGACGACGACGTCCGGGGCGTGGCCGATGAGCTCCTTGGTGGCGGCGAGGAGTTCGGTGTCGTCCGCGAGGGGCACGATCCGCAGGGCCGGCCCGTGGACGACGGCCGCGCCACGCCGGCGCAGCAGCGCGATGAGTTCGTCCGCGCGCCGCGCCGCGGTGACGCCGACCGTGAAGCCGGCGAGGGGCCCGGCGGGGCCGTTTTCTTGCTGCTCGTCCATGGGGTCAGAGCCTGACGGGGACGCGTGACGGTCTCGGTTCGCCCGTATTTCCTGATCGTTACGGTCCGCGCCGGGCACCGGACATCACACCTTCGCGTAGCCGGGCCGGGTCTCCGGCTCGGTGACGTTCCCGGCGTCCTCGGAGGCCCCGGAGGAGGCCGTCGAGGAGACCCCGGAGGGGACCGCGGCCGGAGAGCGAAGGTATACCGCCCAGGTGACGACCATGCAGGCCGCGTAGAAGGCCAGGAAGGCGACGAAGGCCGCCGTGCCGGTCCCGGAGGTCTGGAAGGACTGGCGGAAGGCGAGGTTGATGCCGAGGCCGCCGAGCGCGCCGACCGCGCCGATGAGGCCCATCGCGGCGCCGGAGAGCCGCCGTCCGTAGGCCTCGGCGGTCTCCCCCGCGAGGCCCTTGCGGTGCCCCTGGGCGAGGAAGATCGCCGGGATCATCTTGTACGTGGAACCGTTGCCGAGGCCGCTGAGGACGAAGAGGCCGATGAATCCGACGAGGAAGACGGTGAGGGACTCGATCACCGAGGCGTAGATGACCACACCGGTCGCGAGGGCCATCGCGGCGAAGGTCCCCAGGGTGATGCGGGCGCCGCCGTGCCGGTCCGCGAGGGAGCCGCCGATCGGCCGGATGAGGGAGCCGAGCAGCGGGCCGATGAAGGTGAGCGAGGCGGCCTGGAGCGGGGTGCGGCCGAACTGGGTCTGGAGGACGAGGCCGAAGGCGAAGCTGTAGCCGATGAAGGAGCCGAAGGTGCCGATGTACAGGAAGGCCATGATCCAGGTGTGGCGGGCCCGGACGGCCTCCTTCGCGGCGCCGGTGTCGTTCTTCACGGGGGCGAGGTTGTCCATGAAGAGCGCGGCGCAGGTGGCGGCGACGACGACCAGCGGCAGGTAGACGCCGAGCACGATCCTCGGGTGCACGGCGCCCGCGGTGCCGATGACGAGGAGGCCGACGAGCTGGACGACGGGCACGCCGATGTTGCCGCCGCCCGCGTTGAGCCCGAGCGCCCAGCCCTTCTTCCGCAGCGGGAAGAAGGCGTTGATGTTGGTCATCGAGGAGGCGAAGTTGCCGCCGCCGACGCCGGTGAGCGCCGCGACCAGGACGAAGGTGGTGTACGAGGTCCCGGGCTCCATGACCGCGAAGGCCAGGCCGGTGGGCAGCAGGAGCAGCAGGGCGCTGAACACCGTCCAGTTGCGGCCGCCGAAGCGGGCGACGGAGAAGGTGTACGGGATGCGGATCAGCGCGCCGACGAAGGTCGCGGTCCCGATCAGGAAGAACTTGCCGGCCGCGTCGACGCCGTACTGCGGTCCCATGAAGAGCACCATGACCGACCACAGGCTCCAGACGGAGAAGCCGATGTGCTCGGAGAGGACGGAGTAGAGCAGGTTCCGTCGTGCGATCCGCTCACCCTTCTCGCGCCAGAAGGTCTCGTCCTCCGGCTCCCACTGTTCGATCCACCGGCCGCCCATGTCGTACCTCCGCGGGTGTCGGGTCCTGGGGCGTCCACAGCCCCGGTCCACCTGTCCACGACGCTAGGGAGGCCGCGTTTCGGCCCGGTGCCGCGAGGTGACGTCAGCGGAACCTTGCTCTCACCCGGAGCGCGGAGCCCCTGTGAGCGCGGGCCCCCCTTTCCCGGCTCGGTTCGCCTCCGGGCGCCTGCAGCCGGGCTCACGGCCCCGACCGTGCTCGACCCCCTTCGTTCCTCAGGGGGCCTCCGCGCGCTCGGGGCCGTTCCCCGCGGGCGCGCGACAGCCCCGGCTCAGGCCTCCGGCAGCCCCGGCTCCCCCTCGGGCAGCCAGGACCCCGCCGGGCGGGCGTGCCAGCCCTCCCTGGCGCCGATCTCGGCGGCCGCGGCCCGCAGCGCGTCCAGACCGGGGTGGCGCAGCCCCTTGCGCCACACCAGGCTCACGGGCGACAGAGGTACGGGGTCGACGAGCGGCCGCAGCACCGAACCCGGCATGGGCGGGAAGTCGACGACGGCGAGCACCGGGTTGCGGTGCTTGGCCATGATCCGGCGGAACTCCTCCTTGCCGACGGCGAGCGGCGCGGGCGGGGCGATCTCGATGCCGCGCCCGGCGAACAGCCGGGCGGCGAGGTCGGTCCACTCGGGCGTGCGGTCGTTCCCCGCGCCCGCGTAGATCCGTTCCCCGGTGAGCGCGGCGAGCGGCACCTCGGGCAGGCGGGCGAGCGGGTGGTCGTCGGGGAGGATCACGGCCATCCGCTCGTACCGCACGAACTGGGAGTCGAGCCGCGCCCGCAGCCCGGCGTCGAGGCCGCCGTACCGGCCGAAGGAGGTGTCGAGCCGTCCGGCGAGCATCTCCCGTACGGCGCCGGTGAGTCCGCTCTCGTAGCGGGCCATCAGCTCCTGCTCCGGGGCGAGTTCACGTGCCCGGCGCAGGACGTCCTCGGGGGCGAGGCCCGGGCTGTTGAGGTCGACGAGGAGGGGCCGGGGCGCGGCCCGGAAGGCCTCGGTCAGCTCGTCGTGCGCGGCCAGTACCCGCAGCGCGTACGGGAGGAGGCGCTCGCCGTCGGGTGTGAGGGAGACCTGCCGGGTGGTCCGTACGAAGAGCTCGGCGCCCAGTTCGCGCTCCAGGCGCCGGATGTCACGGCTGAGGGCCTGCTGGGCGACGTAGAGGCGGGCGGCGGCGCGGGTGAAGTGGAGCTCCTCGGCGACGGCGGTGAAGGCGCGCAGGAGGCGGGGGTCGGCATCGCGCGGCGCTCCGGACGCCGGCAGGGGGGAAGGTACCGGGGAGGGTGAGGGCGCGGCGGAGGGACGGGAGGACGAGCGCATCGCCGCATTCAACAACACAGCTGCGTGAATGACCACCGGACAGGTGTTGGACCCGCCCGGCCCCCTCCGGCGAGCCTTGGTCCATGCCGCACCCGGACCTCACCCTCACCCCGGCGGGCCCGGCCCTCGCCCCCCGCTACGACGACCGGCGCACCACCGCCCCCGGCAGCCCCACCCACACCCGCACCACCGCCAGGACCGGCGTCCGCGCCGGCGTCCACACCCCCCGCAACTCCTACCTCCGCCTCTTCGCGGTCCCCGGCGCCCGCGGTTTCATCGCCGGCAATCTGATCGCCCGGCTGCCCATGGGCATGTTCGGCGTGAGCGCCGTGATCATGATCGCGGCGGCCTACGACTCGTACGCCCTCGCGGGTGGCGTGACCGCCACCGGCATGGCCGCCGGGGCCCTCACCGCCCCCTGGATCGCCCGGCTCGTCGACCGGTACGGCCAGGCGCGGATCGCGGTCCCCGCCACCGCCTACGCCGTCCTCGGCCATCTGGTGCTGCTGCTCTGCGTCCACGAGAAGGCGCCCGTCTGGGCACTGTTCGCCACGACCGCGCTCACCGCCACCTCACCCAACACGGGTGGCATGTCCCGGGCCCGCTGGGCCCATCTCCTCAAGGGCGACCGGGACGCCCTGCACACCGCCAACGCCTTCGAGCAGGCCACCGACGAGCTCTGCTTCATGCTCGGCCCGGTCGTCGCCGCCCTGCTCTGCTCGACGCTCTTCCCCGAAGCCGGCACTCTCGCCGGCGCGGCCCTGTTCCTCAGCGGCGTCCTGATCTTCGCCGCCCAGCGCTCCACCGAGCCGCCGGTCTCCCCCCGTACCGCCTCCGGCTCCCCGCTGAGGGTGCCCGGCATGGCCCCGCTCCTGGCGGTCTTCCTCGCCACCGGCGCGGTCTTCGGCTCCATGGAGGTGGTGACCGTGGCGTACGTGGACGGCCCCGTCGCCGGTCCGGTGCTGGCCCTCCAGGCCGCGGGCTCCTGTGCGGCGGGCCTCCTCTACGGCCGCGCCCGCCGTACGGTCCGGCTCCGCACCTGCCTGGCCGCGATGACCGTCCTGATGACGATGCCTCTGCTCGCCGCCTCGACCGGCTCCCTGCCCGCCCTCGCCGCCGGGCTCCTCCTGGCGGGCATGGCGACGGCTCCGACGATGGTGACGGGCATGGGCCTGGTCCAGCGCCTGACCCCGGCGTCCCAGCTCAACGAGGGCATGACACTGGCCGTGACCGCCCTCCTCGGCGGCATCGCGGCCGGCTCCGCCACCGGCGGCTGGGCCGCCGACCACGCCCCGTTCGCGGCCTTCGGCTTCCTGGTCCCCGCCACCGCGGCCGCCGTGGCTCTGGCGCTCTGCGCGGCCACCAGGGTCGGGGGCCGGGCATGACGAAGGCCCGGCAGTCTGGTGACTGCCGGGCCTTCGCCCACATGGGATGAGATGTCCGAGGAGGCGGGCCTCCCGGACGCTCGGTGGAGATGGCGGGAATCGAACCCGCGTCCAACGGTACGGAAACAGGGCTTCTCCGTGCGCAGTCCGCTACGAGTTTCTCAGCCCCGGAGATCACACGGACAAGTCTCCGACGGGCTCAGTCACTGTTTGATTTCCCTCCAGCCCCCGTGACCGGGGCTAGAGGTTTAGATCCCTAAATGACGCCAGGATCCGGGTCGGGACCACCCCCGGGCTGACGCTCCTCACAGAGGCTTCTGGTCGTTACCTAAAATTAGGCAGCGAGGGCGAAGCGGGAGTTATCGCTCTTGGAGTTGGCGATTATTGGTTGCGACATATGGTTAACGAGATCATTGCCGCTTCCTCGACACGCTTCCCCTGCATCGGTATCCGCTGTCGAAACCGATCATCCCCATGTTGTTTTTTCAAGGTGCGCACCCCTTGCGGGGCAGGCACGGCCCATCGTACGTGACCGACGGGTGCTGTCGCCAGCGTATTGATCGCCGCGCGGCTCCGCGGCGGGGGCGCGGTGCGCGCTACCCGGCCTGCGCCGCCCGCTGCTTGCGCTTGGCCGCCGCGATGGCCCGGTTCGTCTCGCGGGTGTCCTGCTTCTCGCGCAGGGTCTGGCGCTTGTCGAACTCCTTCTTGCCCTTGGCGAGCGCGATCTCGACCTTGACCCGGCCGTTCAGGAAGTACAGCGCGAGGGGCACGATCGTGTGGCCCGTCTCCTGCGACTTCGCCTCCAGCTTGTCGATCTCCTCGCGGTGCAGCAGCAGCTTGCGCTTCCGCTTCGCCGAGTGGTTCGTCCAGCTGCCCTGCATGTACTCGGGCACGTGGATGTTGTGCAGCCACGCCTCGTGCCGGTCGATCTGCACGAAGCCGTCGACCAGCGAGGCGCGGCCCATCCGCAGCGACTTCACCTCGGTGCCCATGAGCACCAGACCGCACTCATAGGTGTCGACGATGTGGTAGTCGTGGCGCGCCTTCTTGTTCTGCGCGATGATCTTGCGCTCGGGCGCCTTGTCCTGGTTCTTCTTCGCAGGCTTGCCCTGCACGTTCACGAGTCCTTTTGCCATAGTGCGGTCATTTTCGCACTACGAGCCCCCTCCGAGGCCACTCAATACCGTCTTCGCCCGTTCTTCCGCCCGTTCCCCGGCGGTCAGGTCGGGGGTGATGCCCCGGCCGTCGACGGCGTGACCGGCCGGGGTGCGGTAGTGGCCGACGGTCAGCTCGGCGACGGAACCGTCCGGCAGGGTGCTCGGCATCTGGACCGAACCCTTGCCGAAGGTGCGCGAGCCGACCGTGACGGCCCGGCCCCGGTCCTGGAGGGCGCCGGTCAGCAGCTCGGCCGCGCTCATCGTGCCGCCGTCGATCAGGGCCACCAGGGGCCTGCCGGTGTCGCCGCCGCCCTCCGCGTACACGGCCCGCTGCTCGCCCCGCACGTCGTACGTGGCGACCAGACCGCCGTCGAGGAACGCGGAGGCGGCCACGGCGGCCTCGGTGACCAGGCCGCCGGCGTTGCCCCGCAGGTCCAGGAGGACGCCGGCGTCGGCCGGGGCGGCCCGTACCGCGTCCCGCACGCGCGTGCCCGCGCCCTTGGTGAAGGCGGCGACCCGGATCAGCAGGGTCCCGTCGTCGAGGCGGCGGACGGTGACCGGGTCCGTGGCGAGCCTGGCGCGGTGCAGGGTCCGGGTCCAGGCCGCGCGGCCGCGCTCGACCCGGAGGGCGACGGAGGAGCCGGGGACGCCGTCGCCGCGCAGGAGGGCGACGACCTCGGAGACGGAGAGACCGTCGACCGGGCGGCCGTCGACGGAGACGAGCCGGTCGTCGGCCCGGATCCCGGCCCGCTCGGCGGGGCCGCCGCTCTGCACCCGGGTCACCCGGACCCTGCCCCCGGCCGCCCGGCCGGCGGAGAGACCCACACCGGTGTAGGCGCCGTCGAGGGCCTGCTCGAACTCCGCGTACTCCCTCTTGTCGTACACCGCGCCCCAGCGGTCCCCGCTGCGGCTGACGAACTCCTCGGCCGCCTGCTTGCCCGACTTGCCGTCCGCCATCGCGTCGGCGGCGGCACGGTTCAGGGCGGCGCTGTCGACCGTCCCGGAGTCCCGGGACGCCTCGCCCGCGCGCAGGGTGGCCCCGGTGCGCCCGGCGGCCTCCTGCCGGGGCAGCGAGCCGGTGGCGGCGGCGGTGGCCAGGACCCCGGTGAAGACCAACGTCAGAACGGCCCCACGGAGCACTCCGCGGGGCCGGATACAGAGATGGTCGGTGCCGGCCGGCATGGCGCCCACTCTAGGACAAGCCGATGGCGCCGCACGGGCTTTGCCCGTACGACGCCATCCGCCGTCAGTGGTGTCTTCTCACACCTTCAGGTACTTGCGCAGCGCGACGAAAGCCGCCACCGCGGGCATCAGCAGCCCGATGGCGATCACCAGCGGCAGCTTGGCGAGGACGGCGTCCCAGCCGATGAAGTTGACGAGCTGCATCTTCTCCGCGAGCGCGATGCCGTGGTCGATCAGGAAGTACCGGCCGACGAGCAGCAGCACACAGGCGACCGCGCCACCCAGGAGTCCGGCGAACGCCGCCTCCATGATGAACGGCATCTGGATGTAGAAGCTGGACGCGCCGACGAGCCGCATGATCCCGGTCTCGCGGCGGCGGCTGAAGGCCGAGACGCGGACCGTGTTGACGATCAGCATCAGCGCGATGACCAGCATCAGCCCCATGACGCCGAGGGCGGCGATGTTCATGCCGTTCATCAGGTCGAAGAGGTTCTGCAGGATGCCCCGCTGGTCGGCGACCGACTCGACGCCGTCGCGTCCGGCGAAGGCGGTGGCGACCACCTTGTACTTCTCCGGGTCCTTGAGCTTGACCCGGAACGACTCCTGCATCTGGTCCGGCGTCACGACGGAGGCGATGGCGGTGTCGCCGTACTGCTCCTTGTACCGCTTGAACGCCTCGTCGGCCGTCTCGTGCATGACGGTGTCGACGATGTCCATCTTCTTCAGATCGGCCTCGATCTGCTCCTTCTGCTGCGCCGTGACCGCGCCCTTGGCGCACTTGGCCGCCGAGGCCGCGTCGGCTTTGTTGCAGAGGAAGATGGAGACGTTGACCTTGTCGTACCAGTAGTCCTTCATCGTGCTGACCTGCTCGCGCATGAGCAGCGCACCGCCGAACAGGGCGAGCGAGAGGGCCACGGAGACGATGACGGCGAACGTCATCGTGAGATTGCGCCGGAGCCCGACGCCGATCTCGGAGAGCACGAACTGAGCGCGCATGGTGTGTTGAGTCCCCTACCTGCTCAGTGCTGGTAACCGTAGACGCCGCGGGCCTGGTCGCGGACGAGACGGCCCTTCTCCAGCTCGATGACGCGCTTGCGCATCTGGTCGACGATGTTCTGGTCGTGGGTCGCCATGACGACGGTGGTCCCTGTCCTGTTGATGCGGTCGAGCAGCTTCATGATGCCGACCGAGGTCTGCGGGTCGAGGTTGCCGGTGGGCTCGTCGGCGATCAGCAGCATCGGGCGGTTGACGAAGGCCCGGGCGATGGCGACGCGCTGCTGCTCACCACCGGAGAGCTCGCCGGGCATCCGGTCCTCCTTGCCGCCGAGCCCGACCAGGTCGAGCACCTGCGGCACCGCCTTGCGGATCTCGCCGCGCGGCTTGCCGATGACCTCCTGCGCGAAGGCCACGTTCTCGGCGACGGTCTTGTTGGGAAGGAGGCGGAAGTCCTGGAAGACGGTGCCGAGCTGACGCCGCATGTGCGGCACCTTCCAGTTGGAGAGCCGGGCCAGGTCCTTGCCGAGGACGTGCACCTGGCCTTGGCTGGCACGCTCCTCACGGAGGAGCAGCCGCAGGAAAGTCGACTTTCCGGAGCCGGACGAACCGACGAGGAAGACGAACTCCCCCTTCTCGATCTCCAGGGATACATCCCGGAGCGCGGGGCGGTTCTGCTTCGGATAGGACTTGGAGACGTTGTCGAATCGGATCACGAATGCACCACGGTCGGCCGGGAGTAGGTGTGCGTGACCTTACGCGACCCGGGAAGACCCGCGCAGTCGCGGTTCCGGCTTGCGACGTTTATCCTTTTCGCCCTCGCGGACGGAGCGGTCGCGATCCGGCGGGGCGCGCCGAAACGCCGCCGAGCTGGCACAGTGGTAGGGGGAACGTCCGGACACCGTCGGACGTTGTCCTGGTGTGAAACCCAGTGCGGGAGGAGGAGAGCGCATGACCTACGACCGACTGGTGTGCGCCAACTGCGCGGCCCCGGTCGCCGAGGGCCGCTGCCCCGTCTGCCGCGCGAACCGGGAGCGACTGACCCCCCAAGGTGGTCTGTCGCCCGCGATGCTGCTGACGCTGGCGATCGCCCTGCTGGCGGCGATCGCCCTGCTCGCGGCGGTCCGTACGGTCTAGCGGACCGCACGGTGTCCACACGAGCCGGAACCATGAGGAAGGGCCGGGGAGCGTCTCCCCGGCCCTTCCTCACGCTCTGTACGTCATACGCCGTACGGATCCACGCCCGCGGCGGGATCAGACGGCGGTACGGCCACCGCCGACGAGACGCGGCAGCATACGGAAGCCGATGCCACCGGCGATCATGGTCGCGGCGCCGATGATCAGGAACGAGGTCTCGGCCGCACCGGTCTCGGCGAGCTCCTCCTTCGCCTGACCCTGCTGCACGGGCTGCGAGCCGGCGTTGTTGGTGTCCGTGTTGCTGTTGCCGCTGTCCACGCACTCGGCGCCGTCGAGGTCGACGGTGCAGGTGCCGGCGTCACCGTTGTCGGTGCCGTCGCCCGGGGTGGTCGGCGACTCCGTCTGGCCGGGACCGTCCGTGTCACCCGGCTCCGGCTCGGTCGGCGGCACGGTGACCGGCGGCTCCGTGGTCGGCGGCTCCGTGACCGGCGGCTCGGTCGTCGGGGGCTGCGTGGTGGGCGGCTCCGTGGTGGGCGGCTCGGTGGTCGGAGGCTCCGTGGTGGGCGGCTCCGTCGTCGGCGGCTCGGTGGTGGGCGGCTCCGTGGTCGGAGGCTCCGTGGTGGGCGGCTCCGTCGTCGGCGGAGTCGTCTCCTCGCACCCGGCGGTACCCGGGATGCACGTGGGCGTCGGGTCCGGAGTCTCACCGAAGGCGCCCACGGCCTGCGCCGCACCCGCCGCGGTCAGCGACGCACCGGCCGCGATCACCGCACCGGCGGCGATGCGCGCGAAACGGACTCGCATCTGCTTGGTCATCTGGCTGCTACCCCCAGTAGCTCATCATCGTCATGGGGCAGCGCTCGGGGCACGCGGCAGAGGCGGCTCACCACTGGGCCCACCCCCGCTCGCACACGCCCCAGAAATGCGCATGCCAGTACGCCACCCTTCCGAGTTTCCGATGCAGCGTCAAGGTCGTTGCGCGTGCGATGCCCGAAAGATCACATGGTGTCCCACATGCGACGATGCAACTGTGACGTAAACCCGGAACTCCGGGCCGCGCGCCGCCAGTTCCCTTGTCGACAAAGCTCCCCGACCACCCCGTTTCCGCTTGCGTCAGCGAATCCGCTGACCGGACGGCGGCCACCGCACCACACGACGACGGGCCCCGCACCATGACGGTGCGGGGCCCGAACGTGCGGTGTTCCGGGGTTACTTGTCCTGCTGCTTGCGCCAGCGGATGCCCGCCTCGAGGAAGCCGTCGATCTCGCCGTCCAGGACGGACTGCGGGTTGCCGACCTCGAACTCCGTACGGAGGTCCTTGACCATCTGGTACGGGTGCAGGACGTACGAGCGCATCTGGTTGCCCCAGGAACTGCCGCTGTCCTTGAGGGCGTCCATCTTGGCCCGCTCCTCCTGGCGCTGGCGCTCCAGCAGCTTGGCCTGCAGGACGTTCATCGCGCTCGCCTTGTTCTGGATCTGCGAGCGCTCGTTCTGGCAGGAGACGACGATGCCGGTCGGCAGGTGCGTGATGCGCACGGCCGAGTCGGTGGTGTTGACGCCCTGGCCGCCGGGGCCCGACGCGCGGTAGACGTCGACGCGCAGCTCGGACTCGTCGATCTCGACGTGGTCGGAGGACTCGACGACCGGCAGGATCTCGACACCGGCGAAGGAGGTCTGGCGACGCCCCTGGTTGTCGAAGGGCGAGATGCGGACCAGGCGGTGGGTGCCCTGCTCGACGGAGAGCGTGCCGTAGGCGTACGGCGCCTTCACCACGAAGGTGGTCGACTTGATGCCGGCCTCCTCCGCGTACGAGGTCTCGTAGATCTCGGTCGAGTAGCCGTGGCGCTCCGCCCAGCGCAGGTACATGCGCTGGAGCCGCTCGGCGAAGTCGGAGGCGTCGACGCCGCCGGCCTCGGCGCGGATGTTGACCAGGGCCTCGCGCTCGTCGTACTCGCCGGAGAGGAGGGTGCGGACCTCCATCTCGTCGAGGGCCTTGCGGACGGAGGTCAGCTCCGTCTCGGCCTCGGCGAGGGTGTCCGGGTCGTCCATCTCCTCGGCGAGCTCGAAGAGCACCGCGAGGTCGTCGATGCGCCCGCGCAGGGTCTCGGCCTTGCGGACCTCGGCCTGCAGGTGCGAAAGCTTGCTCGTGATCTTCTGCGCCGCCTCCGGGTCGTCCCACAGGGACGGGGCCGCGGCCTGCTCTTCGAGCACGGCGATGTCGGCCCTCAGCTTCTCGAGGTCCAGGACGGCCTCGATCGACCCCATGGTCGAGGAGAGGGACTTCAGCTCTTCGGATACATCGACGACTGCCACGCGTCCAGCGTAACGGCTCGCCGCCACTGTTACGGCAGTGAGGACTGCTTGGAGTCCTGCGGCGGGGTGCCGGCGTCCCCGGAGACGGCCAGGTAGCCGCCCGCGCCGAGGGCGCCGGCGACCACCACCGCCGCGATCGTGAGGGTGATCCTGCGCTTGCGGACCGCCTCGGCCTTGTGGCGGGCCGAGCCGGGTCTGCGGGCTCCCGCGGGGCGGGGAGCGCGGGCCGTGCCCAGGGGGCCGCCGGAGAGCTCGTCGGGCGCCGGGACCCGCATGGAGGTGTGGGTGTCGCGGTTGGAGTCGGCTGAGGCGCCGGGGACGAGCGGGACGGCGGCCCGCCGCGGGCCGGGCTCCCCCGCGCCCGCACCGGTCGCGTAGGCGTCCTCCTCGTACGGCTCCGCCGCCGGCTCCGCGTCCGGCTCGTCCACGTCCAGCGGCGGGATGCCCTTGAGCAGCGGCAGGACGTCCT
The DNA here is from genome assembly GCF_036226665.1 of Streptomyces sp. NBC_00691. NCBI lineage: Bacteria > Bacillati > Actinomycetota > Actinomycetes > Kitasatosporales > Streptomycetaceae > Streptomyces > Streptomyces sp. NBC_00691. The sequence goes on from NZ_CP109007.1 coordinate 3,208,212, forward strand.
TCAGACGGGCGGCGAGTTCGGAGGCGCGCAGCCGGGAGGCCGGGGCCTTGGCCAGGCACTGCACGATCAGCTGCCACAGCTCCTCGGGGATCCCGGGCAGCGGGACCACCGTCTCGGTCACGTGGCGGCGCAGCACGGCGCCCGGGTGGCCGCCGCCGAACGGGGTGAAGCCGGCGAGCAGCTCGTACAGGACGGTCGCGAGGGCGTAGATGTCGACGGCGGCGCGCGGCGGGAGGCCCTCGACGATCTCGGGGGCGAGGTAGTCGGGGGTGCCGATGATCCGGGTGGCCTTGGTGCGGCCCGGCGTGTCGATCAGCTTGGCGACGCCGAAGTCGGTGAGGAGGGCGGGGTGGGCGCCGCCGGGTCCGAGCGGTCCCTCCATGTCGAGCAGGATGTTCTCCGGCTTGACGTCCCGGTGGACGATCCCGGCGGCGTGCGCTGCCGCGAGGGCGTCGGCGACGTCGGAGACGATCGCGACGGCGGCCTCGGGGGCGAGCCTGCGTTCCCGGTCGAGGCGGGTGCGCAGGTCTGTGCCGCGCACGAGGTCCATGACGAGGGCCAGGTCGTTGCCGTCGACGACGAGGTCGCGGACCTTGACCACGCGGGGGTGGTCGAGGCCGAGCAGGGCGGTCCGCTCCTGCACGAAGCGGCCGACGAGCTCCTGGTCGGAGGCCAGGTCCTCGCGCAGCAGTTTGACGGCGACGGGACCCTCGGGCCCCTCGCCGAGCCACACCGTTCCTGCACTGCCCCGCCCCAGGATCTGGTGGGTGGTGTAGCGGCTGCCGATGTTCCGTGCCAAGACTGCTCCCTCAGCGGCTGCGGTTCGCGTGCAAAGTTACGCGTCCGCAGCCGCCGGACGTCACTTCCGAGGGGAAATCACCCCTCGGAAGTCGATAAATCGGCAGTATTACGGGGCCCTAGGGGGTCACTGCCCTGTCGTACCGCCGGTAGCACCGGTGGAGTCGCCGAGCTCGGAGAACCAGTCGGTGACCTTCGAGATGCCGTCGCCGATGGCCTCCCAGTAGCCCTTGCCCTCGGCGATCCAGTCCTGGAGCGGGGTCAGCTCCCAGACGAGCCAGCCCGCGACCACGAACAGCACGATCATGACCAGACAGCCCTTGAGGCAGCCGAGGCCGGGGATCCGCACCGGGTTGGCGCTGCGCTGACGCGGCGGGCGCGGCTCGCGCGGGGCCGGGGCCTGGGGCGGCGGCTGCGGCGGCGTGTACTGCTGCTGGGGCTGCGCGTACTGCTGCGGGGCGGGCGGCGGCGCGTACTGCTGCGGCTGGTGCTGCTGCTGCGGCGGGTACGGCTGCTGCTGCGGCCGCTGCTGCGCGGGACGCTGCTGCTGATACGGCTGCGGCGGCTGCTGCCCGTACCGCCCCTGCTGGCCTTGCTGCCCCTGCTGGCCTTGCCCGCCCTGCTGCCCGTACTGGCCGGGCCGCTGGTCCTGCGGGGGCTGCTGGCGCTGCGGGCGGCGGCGCAGCGGGTCCTGGCTCGGGTCCAGGTACTGCACCTGCGTCTGCTCGTTGCGGTCGCGGGCCGCGCGGAGCTGGCTCTGCCAGGGGTGCGGCTCCTCGGACTGCGCGCCCTGCGGAGGCTGCGGCGGTACGGGGGGCATGACGGCCGTCGGGTCGGCGGCGCCCGCCGACCCGCTGGTCGGCATGACGCTGGTCGCGCCGGCGGGGTCGTACCGCGGCGGCGTCCCGGCGCCGCTCGGCAGCACCTGGGTGGGGTCGGCAGCGCCCGTCTCGGGGGTCCCCGGGACCGGCGCGGGCGCCGGGTCCGGCGCGAGGAGCGCGCCCACGCCCTCGGCCGCCTCGATCTGTGCGGGCGTGGAGTGCACGCCGATGCCGGCGGCGACCGCGCGCAGACCGCGCGCGAGGTTCACCGCGCTCGGCCGCCGGTCCGGGTCCTTGCTGAGGCAGCGCTCTATGACCGTCCACAGGGGTCCGGGCACGGTCGAGGGCCGGCGGGGCTCCTCGCTGAGGTGCCGGTGGAGGACCTCCAGGGCGGTGCCGCCCGCGAACGGGGGACGGCCGGTGACCAGCTCGTAGAGCAGGATGCCGGCGCCGTAGATGTCGACGGCGGAGGTCTGCGGGCGGCCCTCGGCGGACTCCGGCGCCACGTACGCGGGCGTGCCGACGAATTCGTGGGTGCGGGTCAGGCCCGGGGAGTCCGCGAGGCGCGCGATGCCGAAGTCGGTGAGCATCGGGTGCATCTGGCCGCCCTGCTCCGCGAGCAGGACGTTGGCCGGCTTCAGGTCGCGGTGGACGACGCCGTCGGCGTGGCTGGCGGCGAGCGCGTCGGCGATCTGGGCGGTCAGGAGGGCGGCGGCGACCGGGGTGAGCGGGCCGCTGTCCCGGATGTACCGGTGCAGGTCGGGGCCCTCGACGAGGTCCATGACGAGCGCGAGGACATCGCCCTCGACGACCAGGTCGCGGGTGCGCACGATGTTGGGATGGGTGAGCCGGAGCAGCACGGACCGCTCGCGCAGGAAGCGCATCACGATGTCCGCGTCGTTGGCCAGCTCCTCCTTGAGGACCTTGATCGCGACGGTCTCGCCGGGCTGGCCGGGCACGGCCGCCTCGGCGCCCGCCGTCTCCCGCTGGCGGGCTCGCCAGACGGTGCCCGTGGCGCCGCGGCCGAGCGGCTCCTCGAGCAGGTACTTGCTGCCGATAGGCCGCACGTCACGCGCTCCCTGCTGATCGTCGTCCTGGGGTGATCCGGTGGCTCCCGGGGTCCCTGTCCTCTGTTGTGACCCGTCCGGGTGTCCGACCCACTTTAGTGCGGCCGAACGGGGTACAGAGCGGTCGTCCACAGGCCGATTCCGATTCCGGCGGCCCGTCGGCGAGCTGCCGGGGACGGGCCGGTGCCGTGCCGCCGCCGGTGGCGGCACCCCTTCCTTCCGGGACGGCCCGGGCGGGTCCGGTCTGTCCGAAAGAAGACGCTTCCGGAGGCGGGACGGTTGCCGGGCATGTTCCGAAGGCATGCTCAACCAGGCACTTTTACGTCCACAGCCGACCATTCAAGATCACTTCCGGCCGACCCGGGGGCGGGTTGTCGGTGGCAGGTGCGAGGATGCCTCCAGCACGTCGCATCGGTGGGGTCGGGAGCCCCCGCGCCGTGCCGACCTGTACCGGGCGACGCGTCCGTGCCGGGTGGGGGGAGTCACAGGGCGGTTCCCCTGCCGGGCATCACGCAGAAGGGACCGCTGACGGCGATGCAGATCCGGCTGACCGTCCTCGCGCCGTACGCCGGCCATGGCGCCGGACGTACCTGCGACGTGCTCGTCACGGCCCCCGCCGGGACGGCCCTGGCCGCCGTGGCCTCGAATCTCGCCGCCGCCGTCACCGGCCCGGAGACCTCCGCCTCGGGCACCACCGTGCTCTACGCGGGCGCGGAGCGGCTCGACGGCCGCCGCTGTGTGCTCGGCGAACCCCCGCTGGTCGACGGCGCGGTCCTCTCCCTCCAGGTCCCCGGCCCCGACGACCGCGTCGGCGAGGCCGCCGCGGCCCGGCTGCACGTGGTGGCGGGCCCGGACGCGGGCGGAGTGCACCTGCTGCACGGCGGAGCGATCAGAATCGGCCGTTCCGTGGACGCCGACGTACCGCTCGACGACCCCGACGTCTCCCGCGCGCACTGCACCGTGACCGTCGGCGAGGACGGCCGGGTCACCGTCGCCGACCGCGGCTCGACGAACGGCACGACGCTCGACGGCGCCCCGGTCGGCGACCGCCCGGTCGCCTTCCGGCCGGGCGCGCTCTTGCGCCTCGGCGAGTCCGCCCTCCGGCTGACCGGCCCCGGCGACGACCTCGGCGGTACGGAGACGAGGGCGACGGCCCCCGACGGCGAGGGCCACCTGCGCGTGGCACCGCCCGGGGCCGACGGACGGGCTCCGACGGTCGACCGGCCCGCCCCCGCGGGCGTGCCCCGCGCGGTCGGCGGCCCGGTGGACGACACCACCCACGGCGGGGCGCGCGGCATCCCGCTCGGCGGGCCCCGCGAGAGCGCGTACGACGACCCCTACGGCCCGGGCGGCGCCCGCGAGCGCGGGGCCGACTTCCCCGGCACCGGCCACGCCCGCGCCGACGACCACCCCGGCGGTCACGACGGGCCCGACGGCGGCGGCGAGGCCCACAGCAGGACGCGCCCGTCCCGCACCGACACCGCCCCGGCCGGCTCCCCGCGCGCGGGGAGCGGTGGCAAGCGGGGCCTCGGCGCCTGGGCCCGGCGCCTGGCCGGCGGACGCGAGGGCCTCCCGGCGCCCGCCGCCGACCCCCGTACGGCACCGGACACCCACGCGGGCGCCCGGCTCGGCGCCGGAGCCCGGGACGGCTCCCCCGCACCCGTGCCGATGGCCGACACCTGGCCCGACCCCGCCACCGTGCTCCTCACCGCCCTCGGCCCCGGGCCCCGGCTCTGGGAGCGCGGGCCGGACCACCCCGAAGCCCTGGCGGTCCGGCTCGGCACCACCGACCGCGCCGACCTCTCCGGCGTCCCGGTCACCGTGGGGCTGCGGGAGGCCGGCTCACTGGGCCTGGCCGGCCCCGCCGACCGGCTCGGCGGTCTCGCCCGCTCGGTCGTCGCCCAGCTCGCCGCCCTGCACTCCCCCTCCGACCTGGAGATCGTGCTGATCAGCGCCGACCGGAACCGCCCCCTGGAGGAGCGGCGCCGGTCCTGGGGCTGGCTCGGCTGGCTCCCGCACGTCCGGCCGGCCCACGGCCAGGACTGCCGGCTGCTCCTGGCGTACGACCGCGAGCAGGCCCAGGCCCGTACGGCGGAGCTGACCCGGCGGCTCGACGACGGTCCGCTCGGCCCCGGCTGGCCCAGCGCCGACCGCGCGTCCGTCGCCGAGGCGGCCGCCCGCCACGAGGGTCCTTCGACGGTCGTGATCGTCGACGGCGACCCCGGTTCGGCCGCCCTGCGCGAGACCGTCGCGCGGCTGGCCGGAGCCGGAGCGGCGGCCGGGATCCATCTCCTGTGCCTCGCCGAGGCGCCCTCGGCCTCCCCGGTCTCCCCCGTGGCAGCCACCTACGAGACGGCGTGCGCCGCGTCCCTCGCGTTCCGCGAGTGCGGGGCCGCCGCGCTCCTCAGCGGGGACGTGGCGACAGCGCTGCGCCTGCTCAGGACCTCCGGCGGACGGGTCGCCGGGCACGGCACGGTCGGTGTCGTCGACGCGGTCTCGGTCGCCTGGGCCGAGCGGTTCGGCCGGGCGCTCGCCCCCTTGCGTACGGACACGACGACCGCGCCCGGCGCGCGTGCCGCCGCGCTGCCCCCGTCGGCCCGCCTCCTCGACGAGCTCGGGCTCGCCCGCGCCACCCCCGCCTCCCTGATGGCCCGCTGGGCCTCCGCCGGGGACGGCACGGCCGTCCTGGGCGCGGGGCCGCGCGGGCCGCTGGCCGTGGACCTCACCCGCGAGGGCCCGCACCTGCTGATCGAGGGTCCCGCGGGAAGCGGTCGGACGGAGCTGCTCCGTTCGATCGCCGCCTCCCTCGCGGCCGGCGGCCGCCCCGACCGGCTCGGCCTGCTCCTGGTGGACGGGGCGGGCGGCGACCGCGGCGAAGGACTCGCCGTCTGTACGGAGCTGCCGCACGTCACGGAGCACCTCGTCGCCTCGGACCCCGTGCGGATGCGGGAGTTCGCGCAGGCCCTGGGAGCGGAGCTGAAGCGCCGGGCGGAGCTGCTCGGCGACGGCCACTTCGCCGACCGCCGGGGGACGCGCGCGGCGCCCGCGGCGACCGCCGCCGACCGGCTGATCGGCCAGCGTGCCCCGAGCGCGGCGGAGTCCGTGCCCCAGGGAGCCCGCGCGACCGTCCGGCTCCAGGACTCCGGCGACCTCGCGGACCGGCCGAGCGGGCGCACCCTGCGCACGGGCGACGGCACGATCGGCTCCCTGCCGAGCACGCGAAGCGGCCGCGCGGACGGCCCGTACCCCGCGTCGGAGGACCTCGGCGGCCGCCCGAGCGGCCGGATCACCTACACGGGCGACCTCGAAGGCCGGCCGAGCGGGCGGAACGCGTACCCGGGCGATCTCGACAGCCGGCCGAGCACGCGGAGCGCCTATCCCGGTGCCGACGACCTCGGCGGCCGGGGCAGCGGCCGGATCGCGTACCCCGGGTCCGAGGACCCGACCGGGCGTCCCAGCAGCCGCACCCTGCGCACGGGCGACGGCGACCTCACCGACCACCCGAGCGGCCGGGTGGCCCGCGCGGGCGCGGAGGACCTCGGCGGCCACGGCGGCGGACGGGTGCCCCGACCCGGCGACGGTTCGCTCGACGAGCGGTCCGGTGCCCGGACACGGGCGGCCGCCGACGCGTTCCTGACCGATACGCCCAGCGGCCGCCTGCCGCGCCGGGACGGCGACGGCCGATCCGGCGGCCGCACGCTCCGCACCGGCGACGGCGACCTCACGGACCGTCCGAGCGGGCGCGTGTCCCGCACCGGGGCGGAGGACGTCACCGGTCACGGCAGCGGGCGCGTGTCCCGGCCCGGCGACGGCGACCTCGGCGGACACCCGAGCGGCCGCGTGTCCCGGCCCGGCGACGGCGACCTCGCCGACCGCTCCTCGGGGCGCGTTCCCCGGCCCGCCGGGGAGGAGACGGCCGGGCGGATCCCCCGGCCCGCCGGGGGCGAGCAGGGGTTCGGACGAGCCTCGGGCGGACCCGCCCACCTCCCCCGGCTCATCGTTCTCGTCGACGACTTCGACGCCCTCGTCGCCCCCGCGCTCGGTGCCTCCGGGCGGCCCGCCGCCGGCTCCGTCGTGCGGGCCCTGGAGGCCGTCGCGCGGAACGGCGAGCGGCTCGGCGTGCACCTCGTCGCGACCTCCGCGCGTCCCGACCGGACCGCCGACACGGAGCTGGCCCACGGGGCCCGGCTGCGGATCGTGCTCGACGCGCCCCCGGTGACCCCGGGGCCGGACGTGCCGGCGGCCGGGCGCGGCCGCCTCGGTCATCCGGACGGCCGGGTGACGCCCTTCCAGGCGGGACGGGTCACCGGCCGGATCCCCCGGACGGCGACGCTCCGCCCCACCGTCGTGCCGCTGGAGTGGGAGCGGATGGGCGATCCGCCGACCCGCCGTCCGGTCCGCGAACTGGGCAACGGGCCGACCGATCTGGCCCTTCTCGCGAGCGCCCTCGACCGTGCCGCTCGCTCGGTCGAGGCGACCCCCGTGCCCCCGCTGACCCCTGCGACCCAGAGCTGATACGACGTCACGAGGGCGTCACGATCGCCCACTTGACACGGAAGGCGGTATTGCGGGGCCTCGTCACCGGGCGTAGACCTGTCGGCACGGGACAGCGAAGCGCACGAACGAGACGGGGCAGAAATGCGTACAACTCTTCGTCCACGCAAGACCGCGGTGGCCGTCACGGCGTTCACCGCCCTCACCGCACTGACCCTCGCGGCCTGCGGTGGCGGCGGATCCGACAAGGATCCGGGGGAGTCCGGGCCCAGCGGCGGCGCGCTCCCCCTCAAGGGCGAGAAGATCGAGGTCGCCGCCGTCTGGACGGGCCCCGAGCAGGAGAACTTCACCGAGGTCCTGAAGGAGTTCGAGAAGCGCACGGGCGCGACCGTCACCTTCGTGCCCGCCCAGGACCCGATCGTGAACTTCCTCGGCACGAAGATCGCGGGCGGTTCGCCGCCGGACGTCGCGATGCTCCCGCAGGTCGGCGCGATCCAGCAGGCCGCCGCGCAGAAGTGGCTGAAGCCGGTCGGCCCCGAGGCGAAGGCCGCGCTGGCCGCCAACTACTCGCGCGGCTGGCAGGAGCTCGGCGCGGTCGACGGAACCCAGTACGGGGTCTACTTCAAGGCCGCCAACAAGTCCCTGGTCTGGTACAACTCCGCGGTCTTCGAGAGCGCCGGCGCGACCGAGCCGAAGACGTGGAAGGAGTTCCTGACCACCGCCGAGACGATCTCGGCCTACGGCGTCACCCCGGTCTCGGTGGGCGGCGCGGACGGCTGGACCCTCACCGACTGGTTCGAGAACATCTACCTCTCCCAGGCGGGCCCGGCCAAGTACGACCAGCTGGCGAAGCACGCGATCAAGTGGACCGACCCGTCCGTCACGGCGGCCCTGACCACGCTCGGCGAACTCTTCGGCAAGCCGGCGCTCCTCGCGGGCGGCACGAGCGGCGCGCTGCAGACGGAGTACCCGGTGTCGGTCACCCAGACGTTCACGGGCGGCGACACCCCCAAGGGGGCGATGGTCTTCGAGGGCGACTTCGCGGCGGTCAACATCGCGCAGACGAAGGCGAAGATCGGCACGGACGCGAAGGTCTTCCCGTTCCCCACCGTCGGCACGGGCACCACCCCCGTGGTGACGGCCGGCGACGCGGCCGTGGCCCTCAAGGACACCAAGGGCGCACAGGCCCTGCTCGCCTTCCTCGCCTCACCGGACGCGGCGAAGATCTGGGCGGCCGCGGGCGGCTTCGTCTCCCCCAACAAGAACCTGGACCCGTCGGCGTACCCGAACGACGTCCAGCGCGAGATCGCCAAGGCGCTGATCGGCGCCGGTGACGACTTCCGCTTCGACATGTCGGACCAGATGCCGCAGTCCTTCGGCGGCACCCCGGGCAAGGGCGAGTGGAAGGCGCTCCAGGACTTCCTGAAGAACCCGAAGGACATCGCGGGGACCCAGGCGCGCCTGGAGAAGGACGCCGAGAAGGCGTACCGGGCCGCGGCGAAGAGCTGAGGCCCCGGCATGCCGAGGCACGACACGCTCCAGAAGAGCGGCCGCAAGCCCGGGCGGAGGATCGGCCCGGACTCCGGCCGGAAGCCCGGCCGGAGGACCGGCCACAGGACAGGGAGCCGGAGCAGGACCGTCGCCGCGGGATTCCTGCTCCCCGCCCTGCTCCTGCTCGGCGCGCTCGTCGTCTACCCCATCGGGTACTCCGTCCAGCGCTCGTTCTTCGACGGCTCCGGCTCCTCCTTCGTCGGCCTGGACAACTACCTCGCCCTGGTCACCGACGACTCGCTCCGCACCGCCGCCCGCAACAACGTGATCTGGCTGGTCGTCGCCCCGGTGGCCGCGACCGCCCTCGGTCTGATCTTCGCCGTGCTCACCGAACGGGTCCGCTGGGGAACGGCGTTCAAGCTGGTCGTCTTCATGCCGATGGCGATCTCGATGCTCGCCGCCGGGATCATCTTCCGGCTGGTCTACGAGCAGGACCCGGACCGCGGGGTCGCCAACGCCGTCTGGGTGGGGGTCCACGACACCTTCGCCGAGTCCTCCGGCTTCCCGCGGGCCCGGCCGCTGCCCGTCCATCCGCTGGAGGCGGCGGGTGACGGCGCGTTCGTCACGAAGGAGCCGGTGCGCGCCGGGGAGCCCGTACGGCTTCCGCTGATCGGGGTGGCACCGGGTCAGATGCCGGAGGAGGCCCGTCCGGCGCGGGCGCCGGACGCGGCACCGGGATCGCCGGAAAAGATCACCGGCACCGCCTGGCTGGACTTCACCCGGGGCGGCGGCGGGCGGCAGAACGACGTCGACCCGGCCGAACTGGGCCTCGCGGGGCTGCGGATCGAGGCCGTACGGGACGGAAGGGTGGTCGCCCGGGCCACGGCGGCGGCCGACGGCAGTTTCGCGCTGCCCGCCGACCGCGCCGACGGAGCCGTACTGCGGCTGCCCGCGAGCAACTTCCGGGAGCAGTACGACGGCGTGGAGTGGCTGGGCCCCCGGCTCGTCACCCCAGCCGTGATCGGCGCGTACGTGTGGATGTGGGCCGGGTTCGCGATGGTGCTGATCGGCGCCGGACTCGCCGCCGTCCCGCGCGAACTGCTGGAGGCGGCGCGGGTGGACGGGGCGAACGAGTGGCAGGTGTTCCGCCGCATCACGGTGCCGCTGCTCGCCCCGGTCCTCGCCGTCGTCCTCGTCACCCTGATGATCAATGTGCTCAAGGTCTTCGACCTGGTCTTCGTCATCGCGCCGGGCTCGGCCCAGGACGACGCGAACGTGCTCGCGCTCCAGCTGTACCGCTCGTCGTTCGGTACGGACGCCGATCTCGGGGTCGGCTCGGCCATCGCCGTCCTGCTGCTGCTGCTGGTGGTCCCGGTGATGGTCCTCAACATCCGCCGCATGCGCCGGGAGGCCCGCCGATGAGTTCCTCCGCAACCCGCACGCGCGCGCGTACCGACGCCTCCGCACCGCTCGCGGGGTCGTCCGCGCCCCGGACGTTCGCCGCGCGGGCCGCCGCCCGGGCCGCCGGGGGCGCGGTCCGGGTGTTCCTCGTCCTCGCCGGGCTGTTCTGGCTGCTGCCGACGATCGGGCTGCTGCTCTCCTCGCTCCGTTCGCCCTCCGACATCGCGGCGAGCGGCTGGTGGCAGGTGTTCACGGCCCCGGCCCAGCTGACCACCGAGAACTACGGCCGTCTCCTCGCCGACGACACGATCACGGACTCCCTGCTCTCCACGGTCCTGATCACCGTCCCGTCCACGCTGCTCGTCCTCCTCCTCGGCTCGTTCGCCGGGTACGCCTTCGCGTGGCTGGAGTTCCCGGGCAGGGACTGGTGGTTCCTCGGGGTGGTCGCCCTGCTCGTGGTCCCCGTGCAGGTGGCCCTCGTCCCGGTGTCGAAGCTCTTCGGGGCGGTGGGCCTCTTCGAGACGACCCTCGGGGTGGTCCTCTTCCACACGGCCTTCGGCCTGCCGTTCGCGATCTTCCTGCTGCGGAACTTCTTCGCGGAGATCCCACGCGAGCTCCTGGAGGCGGCGCGCCTCGACGGGGCCGGCGAGGTGCGGCTCTTCACCCGGGTGGTGCTGCCGCTCGGCGGTCCCGCGATCGCCTCGCTGGGGATCTTCCAGTTCCTGTGGGTGTGGAACGACATGCTGATCGCGCTGATCTTCGCGGACTCGCAGTCGCCGCCGATCACGGTGGCGCTCCAGCAGCAGGTACGGCAGTTCGGCAACAACGTCGACGTGCTGGCGCCGGGGGCGTTCGTGTCGATGGTGGTGCCGCTGGTGGTCTTCTTCGCCTTCCAGCGCCAGTTCGCCACGGGGGTCATGGCGGGCGCGGTGAAGTAGCGGTCGCCCACCGGCGGGCGCGGCGAGCCCGGCCTATCGACAAGGCGCCTCCTAGGGCCTGTCGTCAAACTTGCGTCTGCCCCGCGACGCCTGGCACGCACTCTCGCCGCACCGGGCGAAAACCCGAGTACGTCCAGTACGAGGACTTCCTCCCGGCACACCGAGAGCACGCACCAGACGCCGCGGGGCCGCCCTCCGGGCGACGACGGGAGTTTGACGACAGGCCCTATGCCTTGAGCGCCGCCACCGCCGACCGCGTCAGATCGTCCACGTACCCCGCGGGCAGCGGCGTACGGACCACGACGAGGCGCCAGTAGAGCGGCCCGACCACCAGGTCGAGGGCGCGGCCCGGGTCGGCGCCCTCGGGGAGTTCGCCGCGGGCGACGGCTTCGCGGACGATCTGGGTCATGACACCGCGCTGGCCGTCGAGCAGCGCGGCCGTGACGGACTCGGCGATCTCGGGCTGCCGGGCGGCCTCGACGAGCAGGTCCGGGATGACCTGCGAGGCGACGGGGTGGCGCAGCGCGTGCGAGGCGACCTGGAGGAGCGCGCGCACGTCCCCGTGCAGGGAGCCGGTGGCGGGCGCCGGCAGGCCCTGCGCGGCGAAGGCCCCGACGATGTCCAGAACGAGGGCGAGCTTGGACTTCCAGCGCCGGTAGACGGCGGTCTTGCCGACGCCCGCGCGGCGCGCGATGCCCTCGATGGACATCCGGGCGAAGCCTACGGCCGCGAGCTCCTCGAAGACGGCGGCCCGGATGGCCTCGGTCACGTCCTCGCGGAGTACGGCCGCTCCGGCGGGGGCGCGGCGGGGGGTCGGATCGGTCATGAACGGCATCCTAACCAACGGCGACGCCCCGAGCCCGTCACGACGATACGGTTGCGTTCCGACGTGCGGTCGCCCTAATCTCCCCGTAGCGACGATACGGACCCGTTCCATCGCCGAGGATGCCCGCACCCTTCGTCGAAAGCGCCCTGCCCGTGACCACTCAGACGCTTCCCCCACCCCTGCGGAAGCCCCCTCCGCCGGGGGCCTCGCACCAGGAGACCGCCGGCTCGCCCCGCGAGGCCGCCGACGCGGATCTGCGCGAACTCGCCCGGCGCCACGGCCTCACCGTCAGCGGCGCCCGCCCCTCGCTGCCCGCCTACGCGCGGCAGATCTGGTCCCGCCGCGACTTCATCACCGCCTTCGCGACGGCCCGGCTGACCGCCCAGTACAGCCAGGCGCGGCTCGGCCAGGTCTGGCAGGTGATGACCCCGCTGCTCAACGCCGCCGTCTACTACCTGATCTTCGGCGTCCTCATGGACGCCAAGCAGGGCGTCGCCGACTACGTGCCCTTCCTGATCACCGGCATCTTCGTGTGGACCTTCACCTCGAACACGATCCTGGCCGGGACCCGGGCGATCAGCGGCAACCTGGGCCTCGTCCGCGCCCTGCACTTCCCCCGCGCGAGCCTGCCGATCTCGCTGTCGATCCAGCAGCTCCAGCAGCTGCTGCTCTCGCTCGCCGCGCTGGCCATGATCCTGTGCGGGCTCGGCGAGTTCCCCACCTGGAGCTGGTTCCTCGCCGTCCCCGCGCTGCTCTGCCAGGCGCTGTTCAACACGGGCGTGGCGCTCGTCCTCGCCCGGCTCGCGGCCCGCACCCCGGACATCTCCCAGCTGATGCCGTTCGTGCTCCGCACCTGGATGTACGCCTCGGGCGCGATGTGGTCGATCCAGAACCTGGCGGCGAGCGGACGGTTCCCCGACGGCGTGGTGCTCGCCCTCCAGTGCAACCCGGCGGCGGTCTACATCGACCTGATGCGCTTCGCGCTCATCGAGAGCTACACCTCGGCGCAGTTGCCGCCGCACGTCTGGGCACTCGCCGCCGGCTGGGCCCTCCTGGCCTTCGGGGGCGGTTTCATCTGGTTCTGGAAGGCGGAGGAGACGTACGGCCGTGGCTGACCCGCAGAGCACCCCGACATGCACCCCCACCCCGACCTCCCCTCCCGCACCCGTCCCGACCGTGGTGGCCGACGGCGTCCACATCACCTACACGGTCAACGGCGGCGGCGCGGGCGGCCGGGGTGCCGCGACGGCCGCGCTGAGCCGGATGCTCCGGCGCGGCGAGAAGCGGCCGGCCGACCGTCGGGTCCACGCCGTGAAGGGCGTCAGCTTCGTCGCGTACCGGGGCGAGGCAATTGGCCTGATCGGTTCGAACGGATCTGGGAAATCCACCCTCCTGAAGGCCATCGCAGGCCTCCAGCCCGTGGAGCGTGGCCAGGTGTACACCGACGGGCAGCCCTCGCTCCTCGGCGTCAACGCGGCCCTCATGAACGACCTCACCGGCGAGCGGAACGTGATCCTCGGCGGTCTCGCGATGGGCATGAGCCGTACGGAGGTCCGCGAGCGCTACGACGAGATCGTGGAGTTCTCCGGCATCAACGAGAAGGACGACGCGATCTCCCGCCCCATGGGGACGTACTCCTCCGGCATGGGGGCGCGGCTGCGCTTCTCCATCGCCGCAGCGAAGAGCCATGACGTCCTGCTCATCGACGAGGCGCTGTCCACCGGCGACGCCCGTTTCCGCCGCCGGAGCCAGCGGCGGATCGACGAACTGCGGGCGGAGGCGGGGACGGTCTTCCTGGTGAGCCACTCGAACTCGACGATCACGGAGACATGCGAGCGGGCCCTGTGGCTGGAGGCGGGCACGCTGCGGATGGACGGCCCGGCGAAGGAGGTGGTGGCGGCGTACGAGGAGTTCACCGCGACAGGAGCCGGACCAGGAGCCAAAGAAAAGGGCAAATAAGACATTAAGGGCTACAGTGCGGAAGGATGACGAACGATCACCCCCAGCCGCCACCGGAAGCCCAAGGGACCCGCGCCGAGCCCCCCGGCCTCACCAAGTCCCCCTTCGACTCGGACACCTTCACCTCCGCCACCTTCGTCACGGTCGGCCGCGGCCCCTACCTCGCCGTCGCCTCCGTCTGGCTGATCACCCGCGTCGGCATGGTGCTGCTGCTCCTCCGCGACACCCTCGGCATCGGCGGCGTCCGCCGCGAGGTGGACCTCTACCGGTACTGGTACGGGCAGTTCGCACAGGGCACCTTCCCGCCCGGCGACGTCACCTGGCAGTACCCGCCCGGCGCGGGGCTCGTGATCATGGCGCCGGGCGTCCTCCCCTGGCTGACGTACGTCCAGGCGTTCGTCGCGCTCACCCTCCTGGCCGACGCGGTCGTCACCGCCGCACTCGCCCGCGCCGACAGCGCCCGGCTCACCCACGGCGCATGGATCTGGGTCTGCGGCCTGCCGCTCCTCCTGCATCTGCCGCTCGCCCGCTACGACGTCCAGACCACCGCCCTCGCCGTCCTCGCCCTGCTCGCGCTCACCTCCCGCCCGGCCGTCGCCCACCGGCTCGGCGGAGCGCTCGCGGGCATCGGCGCGATGGTCAAGGTCTGGCCGGCCCTCGCCCTGATCGGCACCCCCCGGGGCCGTACCACCCGCGAGGCGTGGACCGCCGCGGCCGTCGCGGCCCTCGCCCTGCTCGCCACCCTCGCGCTGTTCTTCTCCGACTCCCTCGGCTTCCTGCGCCAGCAGGGCAGCCGAGGCATCCAGATCGAGTCGCTCGGCGGCACCGCCCTCGCCCTTGCCGGGGCCGGCGGCGTCTGGCCGGGCAGGGTCGAGTTCCGCTACGGAGCCTTCGAGTACGTCGGCCCGTACGTCTCCAGCCTCGGCCACCTCGCCCTGCTGCTCACCGTCATCGCCTTCGGCTGGCTGCTCCTGTGGCGCGTACGGGCCCACCGCTGGACCGCCGCCACCCCGCTCGACGCGGCACTCACCGCCGTCCTGCTGTTCACCGTCACCAGCCGGGTGATCAGCCCCCAGTACATGATCTGGCTGCTCGGCCTCGCCGCCGTCTGTCTGACCTCGCGCAGCACCGTGATGCGCCCGGTGGCGCTGCTGCTGCTCCCGGCAGCCGCCCTCAGCGCCCTCGCGTACCCCGTCCTGTACGACCATGTCGTCGCCGGCACCACCGAGGGGCTGACCGTCATGGCCCTGCGCAACGGCCTGCTGCTCGCCGCGACCCTGCTCGCCGCCCGCCGCCTGTGGACCTCGACGGTGACAGGGCCTCCCGAGGAGACGGCCTAGGGGGAGACATCGGGCGCGTGACAGGGGAAGGGCCCCGCCGGACGTCCGGCGGGGCCCTTCCTCTCGCTCGTGCCTAGCTGTGCGTCCGCAGCAGCGTGCGCATCGTCCGCATCGCCACCGACAGGTTCGCCAGGTCGAAGGTGTCCGAGCCCTGGATCTCCTCCAGGGTCGTCCGCGCGCGGCCCAGGATCGCCGCGTTCTTGTCCTCCCAGTCCTTGAACCGCTGCTCCGGGCTCGACGAGCCGTTCCCGGCCGCCAGGACGTCCGCCGTCAGCGCCGAGTGCGCCGCGAACAGGTCCTCACGGATCGACGCACGGGCCATCGACTGCCACCGGTCGTCGCGCGGCAGCTCGATGATCCGGTCCATCAGGTCGGTGATCCGCAGCCGGTCGGCCAGGTCGTAGTAGACCTCGGCCACCGCCAGCGGGTCCTTGCCCGTGCGGTCCGCGATCGCCACGATGTCGAGGATCGGGAAGGCCGAGGAGAAGCCGGCCACCCGCAGCGCGAGCTCCTCCGGCACGCCGACCTCGGTCAGCTCCTCCACGATCGACTGGTACCACTCCAGGTCCGCGCCGCGCAGCAGGTTCGGCAGCTGCGTCCAGACCTGCTCGACGCGCTCGGCGAAGAACTCGATGGTCTCGGTGAGCTGGAGCGGCTGCGGCCGGTTGTTGAGCAGCCAGCGCGTGCCGCGCTCGACGAGCCGGCGGGAGTGCAGCCGCATCCGGGTCTGGACGTCGGCCGGCACCTGGTTGTCGAGGGCCTCGACGGCGTCCCAGACCTGGCCGAGGCGGAAGACGATCCGGGCCGCGGTCTGCGCCCGGACGATCTCCTCGATCGACGCGCCCGTCTCCTCACGGAGGCGGTGCAGGAAGGTCGAGCCACCGGCGTTGACGGTGTCGTTGACCAGGACCGTGGTGATGATCTCGCGGCGCAGGGCGTGGTTGTCGACGGCCTCGGTGAACTTCTCGCGCAGCAGCGTCGGGAAGTACGCGTGGAGCAGGCCGCGCAGGTACGGGTCGTCCGGCAGCTCGGTGCCGATGAGCTCGTCGGCCACCGTGATCTTGGTGTACGCGAGGAGGACGGCGAGCTCCGGCTGGCTCAGACCGCGGCCGTTGTTGAGCAGCTCACGGATCTGCCGGTCGTTGGGCAGGAACTCCAGGGACCTGTCGAGGGCCCCGTCACGGCCGAGCCGGCGCATGAAGCGCTGGTGGGCGTGGAGCAGGGACGGCGACTGGGCGACGGCGTTGGCGAGGGCCGTGTTCTGCGCGTAGTTGTTGCGCAGGACGAGCTTGCCGACCTCGTCGGTCATCTCCGCGAGGATCTTGTTGCGCTGCTTGACGGTCATGTCGCCCTCGGCGACGAGCCCGTTGAGCAGGATCTTGATGTTGACCTCGTGGTCGGAGGTGTCGACGCCGGCGCTGTTGTCGATGGCGTCGGTGTTGACCTTGCCGCCCTGGCCCTCGGGGCCGCCGGTGCGGGCGAACTCGATACGGCCCAGCTGGGTCGCGCCGAGGTTGCCGCCCTCGCCGATGACCTGGGCGCGGACGTCCTGGCCGTCGACGCGGATGGCGTCGTTGGCCTTGTCGCCGACGTCGGCGTTCGACTCGGCCGAGGACTTGACGTACGTGCCGATGCCGCCGTTCCACAGCAGGTCGACGGGCGCGTGGAGCACGGCCTTCATCAGCTCGGCCGGGGTCATCTTGGTGATCCCGCCCTCGATGCCGAGGGCGGCCCTGACCTGCGCGTTGACCGGGATCGACTTGGCGCTGCGGGGGTGGATGCCACCGCCCGCGGAGAGCAGCGAGGTGTCGTAGTCGGCCCAGGACGAGCGGGGCAGCTCGAAGAGCCGGCGGCGCTCGGCGTACGAGACGGCCGCGTCCGGGTTCGGGTCGATGAAGATGTGCCGGTGGTCGAACGCGGCGACGAGCCTGATGTGCTCGCTCAGCAGCATGCCGTTGCCGAAGACGTCGCCGGACATGTCTCCGACGCCGACGACGGTGAAGTCCTCGGTCTGGGTGTCGTGGCCCAGCTCGCGGAAGTGCCGCTTGACGGACTCCCAGGCACCGCGGGCGGTGATGCCCATGCCCTTGTGGTCGTAGCCCGCCGAGCCGCCGGAGGCGAACGCGTCGCCGAGCCAGAAGCCGTACGACTCGGCGACCCCGTTGGCGATGTCGGAGAAGGTCGCGGTGCCCTTGTCGGCGGCGACCACCAGGTAGGTGTCGTCCTCGTCGTGGCGGACCACGTCGAGGGGCGGCACGACCTCGCCCGCGACCAGGTTGTCGGTGATGTCGAGCAGCGCCGAGATGAAGGTCTTGTACGAGGCGATGCCCTCGGCCAGCCAGGCGTCACGGTCCACGGACGGGTCCGGGAGCTGCTTGGCGACGAAGCCGCCCTTGGCGCCGACGGGCACGATGACGGTGTTCTTCACCATCTGCGCCTTGACCAGTCCGAGGATCTCCGTACGGAAGTCCTCACGGCGGTCGGACCAGCGCAGACCGCCTCGGGCGACCTTGCCGAAGCGCAGGTGGACACCCTCGACGCGCGGGGAGTAGACCCAGATCTCGAAGGCCGGGCGGGGCGCGGGAAGGTCCGGGATGGCCTGCGGGTCGAACTTCATCGACACGTACGAGTGCGGTGTGCCGTCCGCCGTCAGCTGGAAGAAGTTCGTCCGCAACGTGGCCTTGATGACGGTCAGGAAGGACCGCAGGATCCGGTCCTCGTCCAGGCTCGCGACCTGGTCGAGGGCGGCGTCCAGCTCCTCCAGGAGTGCGTCGATCAGCTCGGTGCCGGCGCGCTGGCGCTCCGGGGCCATCCGGGCCTCGAAGAGGTTCACGAGCAGCCGGGTGGTGTGGACGTTGTTGCGGAGGGTGTCCTCCATGTAGTCCTGACTGAACGTCGCACCGGCCTGGCGCAGGTACTTGGCGTAGGCGCGCAGCACCATCGCCTCGCGCCAGTTGAGCCCGGCGGAGAGGACGAGCGAGTTGAAGTTGTCGTTCTCGGCCTCGCCGGTCCAGGTGGCGGCGAAGGCCTCCTGGAAGCGCTCGCGGGCGTCGTCGCCGAGGTAGTCGCCGCCGTTGCCGGTAGCGGCGGGCATCCGCAGGCCGAAGTCGTACACCCAGGCGTGCGTACGGTCGGCGCAGCGCAGCTCGTACGGCCGCTCGTCGGTCACCTCGACGCCGAGCCGGTTGAGCACCGGGAGCACGGCGGAGAGGGAGATCGGGTCGCCCGTCTTGTAGATCTTGAAGCGGCGCTCGCCGGGGCCCGCGCCGACCGGCTCGTAGAGCGAGAGCGCGAAGTCCTTGCCGCCGCCGGCCCGGACCAGGGCCTCCAGGTGGACGAGGTCGGCGACGGCCGCGCGCGGCGAGTGGTCGGCCTTGTAGCCCTCGGGGAAGGCGTTGCCGTAGCGGCGGAGCAGCTCGGCGGCCCGTTCCTCGCCGCACTCGGCGTTGAGCGCCTCGCCGAAGCCGTCGGACCAAGAGCGGGCGGCCTCGACGAGCCGGGTCTCGATGCGGTCGACGTCGGCGTCGGTGAGCTTCGCCAGCTCGTTGCCGGGCTGGACGCGGACGACGAAGTGCAGCCGGGACAGGATCGACTCGGTGTTCCAGGCGGTGAAGTCGACGCTGATGCCGTCGAGCTCCTCCTTCAGGATGTCGATGATCCGCAGCCGGACGCGGGTCGTGTAGCGGTCGCGCGGCAGGTAGACGAGGGCCGAGTAGTAGCGGCCGTACTCGTCCTGGCGCAGGTACAGGCGCAGCCGGCGCCGCTCCTGCAGGTACAGGACGCTGGTGACGACGGACCGGAGCTGGTCGGCCGGGGTCTGGAAGAGCTCGTCGCGCGGGTACGTCTCCAGGATCTGGAGCAGGTCGCGGCCGTCGTGGCTGTTCGGCGAGAAGCCGGCGCCCTCCAGGACCTCCTGGACCTTGCGCTTGACCACGGGGACGCGCCGCACGGACTCGGTGTAGGCGGCCGAGGAGAACAGGCCGAGGAAGCGGCGCTCGCCGATGACGTTGCCGTCGGCGTCGAACTTCTTCACACCGACGTAGTCGAGGTACGAGGGGCGGTGCACGGTCGAGCGGCTGTTGGCCTTCGTCAGGATCAGCAGCTTGTGCTCGCGCGCCTTGGCACGGACGTCCTCGGGCAGCCGGCTGAAGGACGGCGAGACGGGGTGGGCGTGGTGGCCCTGGTCGTCGCCCCCGTGCTGCGGGTCGGAGCGCAGGATGCCGAGGCCGGTGCCGGGCACGGCGGACAGGGCGTCACCGTTGACCAGCTGATACTCGCGGTAGCCGAGGAAGGTGAAGTGGTCGTCGGCGAGCCAGCGCAGCAGCTCGCGGGCCTCCTCCACCTCGGTCGGACGCAGGTCGGAGGCAGTGGGCTCGGCCGGGAGGCCCTCGGCGATCCGCAGGGCGGCGTCGCGCATCTTCTCCCAGTCCTCGACCGTCTCGCGGACGTCGGACAGGACGCGCAGCAGATCGGAGGTGATCTGCTTGAGGTCGGCGCGGTCGGTCTCCCGGTCGATCTCGACGTGGATCCACGACTCGGTGAGCGCGTCGTGCGGCAGCTCGCCCTGGATCTGCGCCGACAGGACCTCGATGAGCTTGCCCGTGAGGTCACGGCGGACAAGGACCTGCGGGTGGATCACGACGTGGATGCCGCGGCCCTGGCGCGAGAGCTCGTTGGTGACCGAGTCCACCAGGAACGGCATGTCGTCGGTGACGACCTCGACGACGGAGTGGCTGCTCGTCCAGCCGTTCTCCTCGACCGTCGGAGTGTGGACGCGCACGTTCGCCGTGCCCTGCGGACGGTTCTCCGCGAGGCGGTAGTGAGAGAGCGCCGCGCCGAACACGTCGACCGGGTCCCGGTCGCCGAGGTCCTCCGGTGCGGTGTGCAGGTAGTAGCGCTGGAGGTACTCGAGCACGGTGTCCCGGTCCGGGTGCTCCCCGGCACCCTCCGGGCCCGTCGGAAGTCGCCCCCCGACCGGGCTGTGCTCAGCTACCCGAGCGGCCCTTTCGAGCAGCTCGGCCTTGGCTTCGTCCAGCTTGGTCTGCATGTCCTCTGACTCCTGTCGCGCGCCGTTGCGTGACGTCGGTGGAAGAAAGGACAGAACGACGCCTCGACGCGGTGATTCCGGTCGAAGACGACGTTATGCCCGAATGAGAGATGCCCGGGTCGTTATCGGCCACGGAGAGCGGCGCGCCCGGACGGAGAGGATCGGCGAACGCGCTGTCGGCCCGGCCGCTGTCGCGGGCCGGGCGGCAGCCGGGGGCTTCACTGCCCCCACGGCGTATCGCGCTGATCACGGCAAAAGCCTATCGCCCTCGCCCCCCGAACCGTCATGGTCCGTATGTGTACAAAAGAGGGGGTGGAAGTTTGACGTTCTGGACAGCGACACATGTCCTCTTGGCAAAGCGCCCCGCCGCGGGCACCGTGTACGCGAGCATGGGCGCAGCAGTGCAGACCGACCATCTGTGATCTGGGAGAGCCATGGCGAAGATCCTGATCGTGACCGGGGACGCGGCGGAGTCGCTGGAGGTGATGTACCCCTACCAGCGGCTGCTGGAAGAGGGATACGAGGTCCACATCGCCGCGCCGGCACGCAAACAGCTCCGCTTCGTCGTTCACGACTTCGAGCCCGGCTTCGACACGTACACCGAGAAGCCCGGCTACACCTGGCCCGCCGACCTGGCCTTCTCCGAGGTCGACCCGGGCGCGTACCTCGCGGTGGTGATCCCGGGCGGCCGGGCGCCGGAGTACCTGCGCAACGACCCGGAGCTCCGCAAGATCCTCAAGGCCTTCTTCGACGCGGACAAGCCGGTGGCCCAGATCTGCCACGGGCCGCTCCTGACGGCCGCGGTCGGCGGCCTGGAGGGCCGCCGGGTCACCGCGTACCCGGCCCTGGAACTGGACATGCAGGCCGCCGGGGCGACCTTCCAGGACAGCGCGGCGGTGGTGGACGGCCTCCTGGTCTCCTCACGGGCCTGGCCGGACCACCCCACCTGGATGCGCGAGTTCCTGAAGGTCCTCCGCGCCAAGGCCTGACCTCCGGGGTCAGGGGGCCGTGGCGGGGCGGTGGGCTCGCGTTCCGCACGGGCGGAAAGCGGGGCGCGACCGCCCACCGGCCTGCACTAGGCCCCCTGCCCCCGCCCGCCACCGGACGGGCCCGTCACGCCGCCCGGTGACCGGACGGTCCTGTCAGACCAGCTCCTCCGCGATGGCCACGGCCTCGGCCAGCGAGTCCACCACCGGCACCCCGACCCGTTCCAACGACGCGCGACTGTGCGAGCCCCCGGTGTAGAGCACTGCCTTCGCCCCCACGTGCGCCGCGGCGATCGCGTCGTCCGCCGCGTCACCGATGACGACGATCCGCTCGGGGAGCACCCCTTCCAGCGCGGCCAGATGCCGCACCATGTGCCCCGACTTCCCGTCCGTGGACGCGTCGACCCGCCCGTCCATCCGCACGAAGCGCTCCGCGATCCCATGCCTCCGCACCAGCGGGATCAGCTCCGCGTGCGGCGCCAGCGACAGCAGTGACTGCGTGAACCCGGACGCCTGCCGCGCCGCGAGCAGCTCGGCGGCCCCGGAGGTCAGCCCGCAGCTCTCGGCGCGCTCCCAGTAGTGCCGGTGGAAGGCTCCGTCCATGACGGACCACTCGTCGTCGGTGGGAAGTCGCCCCATGAGCCGCTCGTAGAACTTGGGCACGGGCACCGTGTAGAGCTCCCGGTACCGCTCAAGAGTGATCGATGCGAGTCCCAGCTCGGCGAACGCCGCGTTGGTCGCCCCGATGACCGCGCTGATGTCGTCGAGCAGTGTGCCGTTCCAGTCCCAGACCAGATGCTTGCCGCGCAAGCCGTCGTGCTTCCCCATGGAAAGACGGTACCCGCAGCCACCGACACCCAAGACTCGAGGGCACCGGCCGAGCCGCGTCAGCCCAGCAGCCCGGGAATCTCCTGCACCCCGAACCACAGCAGCTCGTGGTCCTCGGCCCCGTCGACGACGAACTGCGCGTCGTCGTCCCCCTGATCCGCCGCGCCCAGCGCGTGCGCCGCCGCCGTCACGTCCGCCTCCGCGTCGTCCGCGTCCGCGTGCACGGCAGCGGCCGTGGCGAGCCGAACGGGCCCGGCGATCCGGACCTCGCCGATGGAGCTGACGGTGAGGGCCCCGTCGGGGTCCGCTGCCGCGTCCTTGTCGGCGACGTCGACGGCGACGACGATCCGGCGCCGGGGCGCCTCAGGGTCGCCGGACAGCAGTCGCAGGGAGGCGGAGGCGGCGCGGTTGAGCGCCGCGTACTCCAGCTCCTCGATGTCGTCGGAGACGTACCACTCGCGCAGGGCGGGGGTGACGGCGTAGGCGGTCAGCGGACCGGGGCCCAGCTCGCCCGCCTTGTGCGCCTGTGCGAGACCGGGGAGGGTCAGGGGGACGTACACGCGCATGGCTGGCCGCTTTCGTAGACAGAGAGGCCCTCAGGATACGTGCGGAGTCCCCCTTCGGGGTGGTCGGCCGGAGCCGGCACACGTCCACCGCGGGAGGCGGCTCCCGGGACCTCGGAGAGCCGATTTTCCCTCGCGTCACCCGGATAGGTGATTCGGTTTCGACCCGCCTCGTCGTGGCGGACTCCTTGCGAGCCCCTGGAGCCCACCCGTACAAGATCCCCAACGGAAAGTTACTGACCGGTACCACACGGTCACGCAACGACAGGGGCCCGCCATGAACGCCGCACTCACCACCCAGCCGCAGCCTCGGCCACACACCCGGCCCGAGCCGCAGCACCCCGCGGCGAGCACCCGGCCCCGCACCCCGCGCCCCCGCACCGCCCCCGGCGGCCCGGCAGGCACCCGCCCGCGCGGTTCCGCCGGCACCCACCCCCGCGCCGGCCACCCCCGCGCCCTGCCGCCGCACACCGTCTTCGCCGAGCGCCTCCTCGCCGTGCTCAGCGGCGAACGCCCGGTCCACTGGATGCTCGGCCACACCGTCGGCGAGGCGTACGAACAGCTCGTCCGGATCGCCCCGCAGACGCCCCTGCGCTCCCTCGGCCCCCGCCCGGTCCTGCGCCGCTGCTCGGTCCAGGTGGACGACGACCGGGCCGCCGTGGAGGCCTTCGCGACGATCGCGACCGGCATCCGCGTCCGGGCCATGGCGTTCCGCCTGGAGCGCGGCGCCGACCAGCGCTGGCGCTGCGCCGCCGTCGAACTCGACGGCCTCGGAGCGACGGCCCGCGCATGACGGAGGGGCCGCACATGACGGAGGGGCCGGCCGCCCACCGGGCGACCGACCCCTCCGCACCACGTCTCACCGCGTTCGGCGGCACCGTGTCGACGGCACCGCCCCGGTGTCACCGCTCGTGCGGCACCGTCTCTCGACGGCGCCGCACGAGCGGCTCCCCGTCACTTCTTGCGACGACGCCCGCCGCCACCCGCGTTCTTCTGCGCCTTGCGGCGCTCCGCACGCGTCATCCCGTCACCGGCGTCGACGTCGTCCGAGGCGAAGTCGCCCTCGACGACACCGCCGTCGCCGTCCACCGTCGGCGCGGAGAAGTGCAGCCGGTCCGGCCGCTGCGGGGCGTCGAGCCCCTTGGCACGGATCTCCGGACGCCCGGCACCGGCCGGCACCGCGTCCTGCTTGTCGAGCGACGGACCGCTCGCCTGCACCGGGACCTCCTCGACCTGCTGCTCGACCTGGACCTCCAGGTTGAACAGGTAGCCGACGGACTCCTCCTTGATGCCCTCCATCATGGCGGTGAACATGTCGAAGCCCTCGCGCTGGTACTCGACCAGCGGGTCCTTCTGCGCCATGGCACGCAGGCCGATGCCCTCCTGGAGGTAGTCCATCTCGTAGAGGTGCTCACGCCACTTGCGGTCCAGGACGGAGAGGACCACGCGGCGCTCCAGCTCACGCATGATCTCCGAGCCGAGCTGCTTCTCCCGCGAGTCGTACTGCTCGTGGATGTCGTCCTTGATGGACTCGGCGATGAACTCGGCGGTGATGCCCGCCCGGTCCCCGGCCGCGTCCTCCAGCTCGTCCACGGTGACCTTCACCGGGTAGAGCTGCTTGAAGGCGTTCCACAGACGGTCGAGGTCCCACTCCTCCGCGAAGCCCTCGGCGGTCTCCTGGCGGATGTAGTCGTCGATCGTGTCGTCCATGAAGTGCTGGATCTGCTCCTGCAGGTCCTCGCCCTCCAGGACACGGCGGCGCTCGCCGTAGATGACCTGACGCTGCCGGTTGAGGACGTCGTCGTACTTCAGGACGTTCTTACGCGTCTCGAAGTTCTGGGTCTCGACCTGCGACTGGGCGGAGGCGATCGCCCGGGTGACCATCTTGTTCTCGATCGGCACGTCGTCCGGCACGTTCGCCATGGCCATCACGCGCTCGACCATCTGCGCCTTGAACAGACGCATCAGGTCGTCGCCGAGCGAGAGGTAGAAGCGGGACTCGCCCGGGTCACCCTGACGGCCGGAACGACCGCGCAGCTGGTTGTCGATACGACGGGACTCGTGCCGCTCGGTACCGAGCACGTACAGCCCGCCGAGATCCTTGACCTCCTCGAACTCCGCCTTCACGGCCTTCGCGGCGCGCTCCAGGGCGGCGGGGAGGGCAGCGGCCCACTCCTCGACGTGGTCGACCGGGTCGAGACCCGCCTGGCGCAGCTCGGCCTCGGCGAGGTCGTCCGGGTTGCCGCCGAGCTTGATGTCCGTACCGCGACCGGCCATGTTCGTGGCGACGGTGACGGCGCCGCGGCGGCCGGCCTGCGCGACGATGCTCGCCTCGCGGTCGTGGTGCTTGGCGTTGAGGACCTCGTGCTGCACACCGCGCTTGGAGAGCTGCTGCGAGAGGTACTCGGACTTCTCGACGGAGGTCGTGCCGACGAGGATCGGCTGACCCTTCTCGTGCTTCTCCGCGATGTCGTCGACGACGGCGGCGAACTTGGCGACCTCGGTCCGGTAGATCAGGTCCGACTGGTCCTTGCGGATCATCGGCCTGTTCGTCGGGATCGGGACGACGCCCAGCTTGTAGATCTGGTGGAACTCGGCTGCCTCGGTCATGGCCGTACCGGTCATGCCGGAGAGCTTCGAGTACAGGAGGAAGAAGTTCTGCAGGGTGATCGTGGCGAGGGTCTGGTTCTCGTCCTTGATCGCCACCCCTTCCTTCGCCTCGATCGCCTGGTGCATGCCCTCGTTGTAGCGGCGGCCGGCGAGGATACGGCCGGTGTGCTCATCGACGATCATGACCTCGCCGTCCATGACGACGTAGTCCTTGTCCTTCTTGAACAGTTCCTTCGCCTTGATGGCGTTGTTCAAGTAGCCCACGAGCGGGGTGTTCACCGACTCGTAGAGGTTGTCGATGCCCAGCCAGTCCTCGACCTTGGCGACACCGGCCTCGTGGATGGCGACGGTGCGCTTCTTCTCGTCGACCTCGTAGTCGCCGGTCTCCTCGATGCCCTTGAGCTGGTTGCCGGGCTCGCCCTTGGAGAGGCGGGTGACGAGCTTGGCGAAGTCGCCGTACCACTTCGTCGCCTGGTCGGCCGGGCCGGAGATGATCAGCGGCGTACGGGCCTCGTCGACGAGGATGGAGTCGACCTCGTCGACGCAGGCGAAGTTGTGGCCTCGCTGGACGAGCTCGTCCTGGGACCACGCCATGTTGTCGCGCAGGTAGTCGAAGCCGAACTCGTTGTTCGTGCCGTAGGTGATGTCGCAGTTGTACTGCTCACGGCGCTGGGCCGGGGTCATGTTGGCCAGGATGCAGCCGATGGACAGACCCAGGAAGCGGTGGACCCGGCCCATGAGCTCGGAGTCGCGCTCGGCCAGGTAGTCGTTGACCGTGATCAGGTGCACGCCCTTGCCGGACAGTGCGTTGAGGTACGCCGGGAGGGTACCCACGAGGGTCTTGCCCTCACCGGTCTTCATCTCGGCGACATAGCCGAGGTGGAGCGCGGCACCACCCATCAGCTGGACGTCGTAGTGGCGCTGACCGAGAACGCGCTTGGCGGCCTCGCGGACCGTCGCGAAGGCTTCGGGCATCAGGTCGTCGAGGCTCTCGCCGTCGGCGTACCGCTGCTTGTACTCATCGGTGAGCGCCCGCAACTCGGCGTCGGAGAGGTTGACGAAGTCCTCTTCGATGGAGTTGACCTGGTCCGCGATGCGGTGCAGTTTGCGCAGGATCTTTCCTTCGCCTGCACGCATGAGCTTGTTGAAGACGGACACTGAGGCTGGTCTCCTTGCCGGTCGGGCCTGGCACTGGGTCTTGTCATGGACGCGAGCGCGGGCACGGCAGGTGGTCCCCACCGCAACGGCCATCGTAAGCGAGACCGCCCTCGCGAAGGGAGGCCCACAGTGCCGGAGCCGTACGTCCGCCCGGAAAGAGAACGCACGAGGTGGGCGGAAGGTGCCGCCCCACCCGAAAAGTGTTCGCTTCCGGCCCGGCGGCTCCTCACAATCCACGCATGGAGCCGATCACCCTCACCACCGACCGACTGCGGCTGCGGAACTTCGTGCCCGAGGACGCCGACGCGGTGTACGCCATCTGTCAGGACCCGGACATCCGGCGCTGGACCGTCGTCCCCGACCCCTATACGCGGCAGGACGCCGAACTCTTCCTGAACCGGCTCGTGCCCGACGGCTGGCGCGAGGACACCGAGTACGCCTTCGCCGTCGAACCGCTGGCCGGCGGCCCGCTGCTCGCCGCCGTCGCCCTGACCAGCCGCGGCATGGGCACCTGGGAGGTCGGCTACTGGCTGACCGCCGAGCACCGCGGCAGCGGCTACATGACCGAGGCCGTCCGGGCCGTCGCCCACTGGGCCTTCACCGCGCTCGGCTGCACCCGTCTCGTCTGGCGCGCCGAGATCGGCAACACCGGCTCGCGCGCGGTGGCCGAGCGCGTCGGCTTCGTCATGGAGGGCGCCCAGCGCGCCGGCCTCACCAACAAGGGCACGCTCCGGGACGGCTGGATCGCCGCCCTGCTCCCCTCCGACTTCGGCCTCCCGAGCCCCCTGCCGTACCTCCCCGCCCGCGATCTGCGGACCCCCTCCTGACCCCCGGCCGGCGCGGCCGGAGTGTCAGTGCCGGGGCCTAGGGTGCGGTGCATGACGACTGTGCCGCGCCCCGCCGCCGAACTGTCCGCCGACGACGCCCGCCGGATCGCGCTGCGCGCCCAGGGCTTCCTGGGCGCGCCCGACCGCCGCGCCGGGGTGCGCGGCGTGCTGCGCGGGCTCGGCCAGGTCCAGCTCGACACGATCTCCGTCCTCGCCCGCTCGCACGAGCTCATTCCGTACGCGCGCCTGGGCGCCGTCGGGCGTACGACGGTCGAGGACGCCTACTGGACCGGCGCGCACGCCTTCGAGTACTGGTCGCACGCGGCCTGCGTGCTCCCGGTGGAGGAGTGGCCGCACTTCGCCTTCCGCAGGCGCGCCTACCGCGGCCGCCCGCACTGGGGACACGAGCTGTCCGCGGGGGCGTACGGCAAGGTGATCGACCAGCTCCGGGCCGAGGGGCCGCGGACGGCGACCGAGCTGGGCGGCGCGAAGAACAAGGGCGAGTGGTGGGACTGGTCGGACGCCAAGATCGCCGTCGAGCGGGCGCTGATGTACGGCGAGGTGGTCGTGGTCGAGCGGCGCGGCTGGAAGCGGGTGTACGACCTGGCGGAGCGGGCGATCCCGGAGGCGCTGCTCCACGACGACCTGGACGACACCGAGTGCGTGCGCCGGCTGGTCCGGCAGGCGGGCGAGGCGCTGGGCGTGGGCACCCGCGCGGACATCGCCGACTACCACCGGCTCAAGGGGGAGCAGTTCGACGCGGTGGTCGAGACGGCGGGCCTGGTGCCGGTCACGGTGGCGGGCTGGGGGAAGCCCGCCTGGGCGGACCCGGCGGCGCTCGCCTCGGAGCCGCGCGGCCGGCACCGCACGACCCTGCTGTCGCCGTTCGACTCGCTGATCTGGGAGCGGGCCCGCACGGAGCGGATCTTCGGCTTCACGCACCGCCTGGAGGCGTACGTGCCGAAGCAGAAGCGGATCCACGGCTACTTCGCGATGCCGGTCCTGGCCGGCGGCCGCCTGGTCGGCCGGGTCGACCCCGCACGCGAGGGCGGGACGCTCGTCGCCCGCCAGGTGACGCTCGACGGCCCGAAGGCCGTACCGGCGGTGGCCCGGGCGCTGCGCGAGGCGGCCGAGTGGGTCGGCTGCGACGCGGTGCGGGTGGAGCGGGTGGACACGCCGGGACTGGCGAAGGACCTGGTCGCGGCCCTGGGCTGACCGCGGCCGTCCACCGGAGCTCGGGGTTCACCTCCCCGGGGGAGGGTCCCGGCCCTCAGCGGATCTCGAGGATCTTCTCCCGCATCGCGTAGACCACGGCCTCCATCCGGGAGTGCAGCTGCAGCTTCTCCAGGATGTTCCGCACGTGGTTCTTCACGGTGTTCTCGGAGATGAACAGCTCCTTGGCGATGTCCCGGTTGTTCATCCCCGTCGCGACGAGCTTGAGGACCTCCAGCTCACGGTCGGTCAGCCGGGGCGCGGGTACGAGCCTGCGCTCGTCGGTGCGCTGGATCATCGACTTGAACTCGGTGAGAAGCTTCGACGCCATCGAGGGACTGATCTGGGACTGGCCGTCGGCGACGGCGCGGATGGCCGTCGCGACCTCGTCGGTGGAGATCTCCTTGAGGAGGTAGCCGGTGGCCCCCGCCTTGATCGCGTCGTAGAGGTCGGCCTCCTCGTCGCTGATCGTCAGCATGATGATCTTCGCGCTGGGAGCCACCTCCTTGATGGAGGTGCACGCCTCGATGCCGCCGCGCCGGGGCATCCGTACGTCCATCAGGACGATGTCCGGCAGCAGATCGGCCGCCTTGTCGACGGCCTCCGCGCCGTCACCGGCCTCGCCGACGACCTGGATGTCCTCCTCCTGCGCGAGGACGATCTCCAGTCCGCGGCGGAAGAGGGCGTGGTCGTCCACGACAAGGACCCGGATCGGCTCCTCGCGGAACGCGCCGCTGTCCGGATCCGATCCCTCCCGGACCGCACCACTGTGCTCGCGCCCGCTGAGCACCGGCCCGAAGCTGTCCGCCATCGTTCCTCCCCCTGAAGGCCGTGGCCTGAATTCGTTTCCGGTCCTCCAACCGCTACTCAGGGAGCACCGGTTGGCGTGCACGCCATGCTTTCATGCTCCGGCGGCAACGGGGTGATCCGCAGACGCACGGGGGTGCCCCTGGGGGCGCGAAGAGCGCTCCAGGGGCACCGTGAGGGGCACTTGGGGTGTGGGGGCGCGGGACGGCGGTCAGCCGCCGAGCGCACCACCGGCGCCGCCACCCTCGGCGAGCGGGTCGCTCTCCACGTGGATGACGCCGTAGTCGTACGCGTGTCGGCGGTAGACGACACTCGGCTGCTTCGTGTCGGAGTCGACGAAGAGGTAGAAGTCGTGTCCGACCAGCTCCATCTCGTAGAGAGCCTGGTCGAGCGTCATCGGGGCGGCCCGGTGGGTCTTCTCGCGGACCACCAGCGGGCCTTCGCCCTGGACTTCGATCGAGCCCATCATCGTGGTGGGCACCTTGTCGGTCTCGTCGGCGACGAGCTGGCCGTCTCCGTTGAGCTGGGCGGCGCCGGGCACCACGTCCCCGACCTCCGCCGCCGAAAGCCTGCCGTTTCCACGGCGGGTGTACCGCTTGTCGTGCTGCTTGCGCAGTCGTGCCTCGAGCTTGTCGCTGGCGAGGTCGAGGGCCGCGTACGGGTCCGCCGCCGCGGCTTCCGCCCGGATCACCGGGCCTCGGGAGTGGAGGGTGATCTCCACGCGGTCGGACCTGTCGGCCTGCCGCGGGTTGTGTTCCTTGGACACCTCGACGTCGAGGCTGATCACCTTGCCGTCGAGCTTCTGGATCCTCTCCAGCTTCAGCTTCTCGGCCACGTGCTTCCGGAACCGCTCGGGCACCTCGGTCTTGCGGCCCTTGACGACGATGTCCACGCAGAACTCCGTTCCCGGATCGCCCGGATCGGCTCTCTCGGCCGCCGGGCATCTCCCTTTGCACCAGACTCCGGTGGTCACCGGAGCTCGGACTTGGCGAGTTTCACCTCTCCTCCCCAGTCGACAAGATCCCCACCCCATCGACAAGAGGTTAATTCGCCCTGAACTCCTGTCCTGTAGGCGCAACCTTATTCAGCTAGGCGATGGCTTTCGCCATTCCTCACAACCGAACATAGCCCCTTCGGACGGGTGTCGGCACCCGCTACCGCGACATACCTCCGTTCGGGTGCCTTCACCTCTCACCACCTGCAACGTTCCAAGTTCCTTGCGAGTTCCGGTTTATTTCGAACGAAGCGGGAGAGGATGCGATCACAGCCGCCGCCCGCTGTTCGAATCCGCGCTGCCCCGAACCACTCGGTAAGCCGTGCGGTATTCCAGGAACGAACGAAAGGCGAACGTCGCCGAGGGCGCGCGCCGCCTCGGCCAGCGAGGCGCCCGTGGTCATCAGATCGTCGACGAGCACCACCTTTCCCGCCCGGAGCAGCCGCTCGCCGCCGGGCACGAGCTCCAGCGCCCCGGAGAGGTTCGCGAGCCGTCCGCGCGCCCCGAGTCCCGCCTGGTCCGCCACGTACCGCCGCTGCCGCAGCACCGGCACGACCCGCGCCCGCCGTCCCGTGCCCCGCAGTCGGGCCGCCGCCGCCAGCGCGATCCGGCGCGTCGGATCGTGGCCACGCGCCCGTACGGAGCGCCGCGAGGAGGGCACCGGTACAAGGAGCAGCGGTAGCGACGCGAGGCCCTCGACGCCCCCGGCAGCGGCCTCCACGGCGACGGCAAGGGCGCCACCCAGGGGCCTGGCGAGGGTGAGCGCCCCGCGTTCCTTGTGGGCGATGAGCAGTTCACGGACGGCGTCGGCGTACGGCGCGACGGCGTGCACGGCGGGCAGCCCGGCCGGCTCGGGCGAGGGCCGCACCCTGCGCGGCCCCTCCCCCGCTCCGGTCAACGCGGCCTCGCACGAAGCGCACAGCTCGACGCGCTGCCTGCCGCAGCCTCCGCAGGCGACCGGCAGCACCAGCCCGGCGATCTCGCGCCACCACCCCCGCATGGCTCCACTGTGCGCCTTCCCGGGCGCCTCGGCCACCCCTGTGGAAAACCGCCGCGCCTGCCCCCGGAGTACGTCAGGTACCCCGGTACGGGACAGGGGCGGCACGCCGGTACGGGACGGGGGGCGGCACGCCGCACGCCCTACCCCGAGGGTCACGGCCTCGGCCGTACCCCGACACGGGTCCCAGCGTCCGCCGCCCCGGCCGGGCCCGTCCGCCGCCCCGACCGCGAGGGCCCGCTACCCCGGATAGACGGGCGAGGTGCCGGTCTTGACCACGGGCTGCCAGTTGGTGCCCGGCACGAGCCGCACGATGCCGTCGTTGCCGGAGTCGGCGATCAGCGGCACGGAGCCCTTGTACGGCGCGGCCACCGAGGTCACCCCGTTCAGACCGGGGAGCACCGAGGTCGCCGAGGTCGAGCCGTCGGTCTGGAGGTAGCGGATCTGCTGGACGCCGCCCGCCTCCTTGCCGACCACGACGAGCCTGCTCGGCCCGGCCCAGGAGACGGCCGTGACCGACTCCATCCGGGGCGCGGCGGGCTGGAGGTCGAGCACCGAGACGACCGGCTCGTCGCCCGACGTCTGCCGCTGGACCCGGCCGATCTGCAGGGTCGTGTCGCCGTCCCGGGTGATGACGAGCGCGATCCGGACCCCGTCGGCGGAGACCCGCAGCGACTCGATCCTCGCGTCGTCCGCCAGCCACGGCGTCCGCACCTTGACGGGCTCTCCGGTGCCGTTGGGCACCATCCACAGCTGAGGGGCGGCGGGGTCACGGTCGGCGATCCACAGGTTGCCCCGGCCGTCCCAGCTGGGCGCGGACAACCGGTCGGTGGGCTTGACGCCCTTGCTGCTCATGATCGCCGGAGCCGCCGTCTCCTCGGTGGTGATCGAGGAGACGAACAGCTCGCGGCCGTTCTCCCCGACGCCGGCGGCCCGGGTCTCGCCCCGGTCCACGGCGACCGACCCGAGCCGCAGGGTGCCCTTGCCGAGCGGGCCGGGCACCTCGATGGGCGCGTTGGCCTCCTTGCCCGCGCCGACCAGCATCGTCAGCTTGCGGTGCTCGTCGACGAAGTACGGGTTCTCGTCCCGTTCCGCGTTCCGCACGGGTGCGAACTCGTCGGTCGCCTGCCCCTTGCCGAGACGGCACAGCGCCTGGCCCTTCGACCCCTGGAGCTCCACCTGCTCGGCGTTCACGGAGGTCAGGTCGCGCAGCGTGAACAGCAGCTGCGCCGCCATCCGCCGGCACGGCTCGCCGCCCACCAGGTCAGCCCTGGCGTTCAGCGGCACCTTGAGCGTGGACTGGTCGTCGGGAGTGAGCGTGGTGACGCCCTTCCGCAGCTCCGTGCCCGAGGGGAAGCTGGAGTCGACGGCGGGCTTCAACCAGTTCGTGGGGCCTTCGAGGAGCGCCCTGACCGTCTGGGTCACCGGATCCATCCGGGTGACGGGGTCCTGGCGCTGCCGGATGTAGACCGGGTCGGCGACGACCCAGTCCTGCCCGGACGCGAAGTAGTACTTGTTGACCGACCGGTAGTTACGCAGGAAATCGGCCTCGCCGAGCACCAGGCCCGGCGGCAGGCTGTCGATGCGCCACTCCCTGCCCTTGCCGTTCGCCGAGGGCTGCTGCACGACGTGGATCGACTGGAGGTACGCGGCGGGGCTGATCGGCTGGTACGCGTGCCGGGCGTCCACGGTCGCGATCTTGCGGCCGGAGAGCGGGTAGGAGCGGCCCTGGTTGTCGGGGTCGGCGTTGCGGTCGGCCAGGTCACGGTTGGGCGCGGTGGTGAGCACGGTGATGCTCTGCGCCGGCTTCCAGGTCCGCGCGGCCTGGCTCGTCAGGTACTTGCGGGCGGTGGCGAAGCCGGGGTCGTCACTGGTCATGGCCTCCAGGAAGCCGTCGACGATCTCGTCCGGGTCCGCGTTCTCCCGGGGCGCCACGGCGTAGACCCGCACCTGCGAGTCGCCCTGGTTGACCCCCTTGACCGCCTGGACGTCGCCGCTGTCGGGCATGGTCGCGCACCCGGTCACCAGCAGCCCGCCGCAGGCGGCGAGCACCACCACGTGCCCCTTGCGGAAGCCCCGCCCCGCGTGCCCCTCTGAGGAGTCAGCGCCCACGTGTCCCGTCCTCCCGCTCCGCGTTCCCGTGTGCGTCGGCCGTGGCCGAGCCCGCCCCACCGCCGTCGTTCTCCGCCGTCGCACGCGCCACGACCCGGGCCCCGCTGCCGGGCAGGGCCGTCGGGTCGACGGTCGCCCGCGACGGCGCGGGAAGCCTCGGCGGTACGGGGAGCTGCGGCCGGTCGCCGACCTGCTGCGCCGGCACCGCCGTGAGGCGGGCGGCGTCCTGGGCGCGTCCGGCGGCCGCCTGCTCGCGGTTGCGCCGGGAATCCTCGGGCTCCAGGGGTATCGGGGAGCCGCGCAGCGGCTCGTCCGCGGTCCGCGGCAGGGTGAGCCGGAACTGCGAACCTCCGCCGGGCTCTCCCCAGGCCTGGAGCCAGCCGCCGTGCAGCCGGGCGTCCTCCACCGCGATCGACAGGCCGAGGCCCGTGCCGCCGGTGGTCCGCGCGCGGGCGGGGTCGGCGCGCCAGAAACGGTTGAAGACCCGGGTCGCCTCGCCCGGCTTGAGTCCGACGCCGTAGTCGCGCACCGCGACGGCGACGGCCCCGCCGGCGGCGGCCAGCTTCACCACCACGTCCCGGCCCTCACCGTGCTCGACGGCGTTGACGACGAGGTTGCGCAGCACCCGCTCGACCCGGCGGGCATCCGCCTCGGCGACCACGGGCTGCGCGTCGCCGACGACCACGATCCGGCTGCCCTTGCGCTCGGCGAGGGGTTCGGCGCCACCGATGACCCGGCGCACGACCTGCCGCAGGTCTATCGGCTCGGCCTCCAGGGCGGCCGCTCCCGCGTCGAAGCGGCTGATCTCCAGGAGGTCGGAGAGCAGCGACTCGAAGCGGTCGAGCTGGTCGCCGAGGAGTTCGGCGGAGCGTGCGGTGATCGGGTCGAAGTCGACGCGGGCCTCGTGGATGACGTCGGCGGCCATCCGGACCGTGGTCAGCGGGGTCCGCAGCTCGTGCGAGACGTCCGAGACGAACCGCCGCTGCATCCGCGACAGCTCCTCCAGCTGCTGGATCTTGAGCTGGAGGTTCTGGGCCATCTTGTTGAAGGCTTCGCCCAGACGGGCGATGTCGTCCTCGCCGGTGACCTTCATCCGTTCCTGGAGGCGGCCCGCCGAGAGCCGCTCGGCGATCCCGGCGGCCATCCGCACGGGGGTGACGACCTGGCGCACCATGAGCCAGGCGATGGCGCCGAGCAGCACCATCACGAAGAGCCCGGCGGTCGCCAGGGTGCCCTTGACCAGGGTGAGGGAGTCCTCCTCCTGGGTCAGCGGGAAGAGGTAGTACAGCTCGTACTGGGTGCCCTCGGCGTCATTGAGCCGCTTGCCGATCACCAGACCGGCCTCGGACGACTTTCCGCTGGTGTAGTGGATGCGGGTGAACTTCTGGAAGGTGTCCGTGCCCTGGGCCACCGAGTACCGCAGTTCCGCCGGGATGCTGGTGGTCGGATCGACCTCCCCGGAGGCACGGGCACCGCGGCTCGCGGCCTCACCGGCGTCGAGGGAGAGCGCGACCACGTTGAAGGCGCTCTGACCACCACTGGCGAGCTGCTCGACCAGAGTGGAGCGCCAGTTCACCGAGGCGCCCGCCCGCGCACCGTCCTGCTGACCCGGTGCCGACGGAGTCGTCGCCGCCCGGTCCTGGGCGGCGGAGAACCCACCGGCGGCCTGGCTCTGGGCGGCCCTCTCCTTGGCGTCGAGCAGTCCGTTGCGGACCTGGCCGATCACGACCAGGCCGAGCAGCAGCACCACACCGAGCGACATCAGGAGGGTGCCCGCGACGATCCGCAGCTGGATGTTGCGCCGCCACAGCCGCAGAGCGGGCAGCAGCGGGCGACGCACCCAGCGTGCGAAGAGCCGGAGGACCGGTCCACCCGGTGTCCCGTCCCGAAAAAGCCTTCCGCCACGCGGCGGGCGGCCGGAACGCGAGCCCCCCCGCCCCGGTCCGGCAGCCCGCCCCGTACGGTCTCCCGGGTCCCCGGGCTTCGGAGCAGTACTGCCTGTACTCATGTCAGCTCGGTCCCGCCTTGTATCCGACGCCACGGACGGTCACCACGATCTCCGGTCGCTCAGGGTCCTTCTCGACCTTCGAGCGCAGCCGCTGGACGTGCACGTTCACCAGTCGGGTGTCGGCCGCGTGCCGGTATCCCCAGACCTGCTCGAGGAGCACCTCCCGGGTGAACACCTGCCACGGCTTGCGCGCCAGCGCGACCAGCAGGTCGAACTCCAGCGGAGTGAGGGCGATGGACTGCCCCTCCCGCTTCACGGAGTGCCCCGCCACGTCGATGACCAGATCACCGATGGTGAGCTGCTCGGGCGCCGGCTCCTCGGACCTCCGCAGCCGTGCCCGGATACGGGCCACGAGCTCCTTCGGCTTGAACGGCTTGACGATGTAGTCGTCGGCCCCTGACTCCAGACCCACGACCACGTCGACCGTGTCACTCTTCGCGGTGAGCATGACGATGGGCACACCCGACTCGGCCCTGATCAGGCGGCACACCTCGATGCCGTCCCTCCCGGGCAGCATCAGGTCGAGCAGCACCAGGTCAGGCTTGGCCTCCCGGAATGCGGCAAGCGCCTTGTCACCGTCCGCGACGAACGACGGCTCGAACCCTTCACCCCGCAGCACGATGCCGAGCATCTCGGCCAGTGCGGTGTCGTCGTCGACGACAAGAACGCGTCCCTTCATATCGACATCATCCCATTAGCCAATCGTTACCTGCCGTGACGTGCCCCACAGCGTCTCCCCCAGCCCGGACCGCGATCCCGTCGATCGCGCCCCGCTCGGCCCGCCACCGCACGGTTCGCGCGAGATGATCGGGTATCCGCACAGTGTGCCGTCTGCCGCTCGCACAATGAAGGTCCGGACGAAGGTACGAAGGTCACGGCCGCTCCGGCCCACGGGAGGGTCCCGCGTGGCACGATGGCACCCGGCCCGCCGCCGTGTCAGGTGTCGGCCGCCGTGACCGAGCCGGTTCGCCGATCCGGCGCCGCGACCATTCCTCCGAGGTGGACGACCGTGAACGACACTCCGGGCTGGACCTCGCCCGGATCCGCCCCCTCCGACGACCAGAACGGCTCCGGGGTCCCCCGGCCCGCCTCTCCGGCCGACGCGAACGGCTCCACCCCTCAGTGGTCCACGGACCAGCCGCCCGCCGGGCAGTGGTCCCCGCCGACCGGCCAGACCCCGCCCCCGGCCCCCGGCCGTGGCCCGGGCTGGGGAACTCCTCCCCCGAACGCCCACTGGGGCCGGCCTCCGGCCGCGAAGCCGGGAGTGATCCCGCTGCGCCCGCTGGGCATGGGCGAGATCCTCGACGGCGCGGTGAAGACCCTCCGCACCTACTGGCGCACCGTGCTGGCCATCACGGTCACGGTCGCGGTGATCTCCCAGATCGCCAACATCCTGGCCCAGAAGTACCTCGCCCCCGACGTTCCGTCCCCGACCCCGGACGCCAGCCCCGCCGAGGCGCTCGAGCAGTCCCTCGACGCGGCTCAGGCCTCGCTGATCGGCCTCGGCCCCGCCCTCCTGGTGACACTGATGGCCTCCCTGGTCAGCGCCGCCCTGTTGACCGTCGTCATCAGCCGCGCCGTCCTCGGCCGCCCGGTCTCGCTCGGCGCCGCCTGGCAGGAGGCCCGACCGCGGCTCCTCCAGCTCCTCGGCCTGACCCTGCTGCTCGCGGCGATGAGCACCGCCATCGTCATGGTCGGCCTGCTCCCCGGTCTGCTGCTCGGCGGCGCCGCGGGCGTGGCCCTGACCCTCCTCGGCGGTCTCGGCGCCCTGGCGGCGGTCGTCTGGCTGATGATCCGCTTCAGCCTGGCCTCCCCCGCCCTGATGCTGGAGCGCGGCGGCGTCACGCAGTCGCTGAAGCGCTCGGCGAAGCTGGTTCAGGGCGCGTGGTGGCGCATCCTCGGCATCACTCTCCTCACCCAGCTGCTGATCTTCATCTTCTCCATGATCATCGCGATTCCGTTCACCATCATCGGCATCGCGGTCGACGGAGACGGCTTCTCCGGCATGCTCTCGGGCACGTCCACCACCTTCGGCTGGCCGTTCCTGATCATCACGGGCATCGGCGGTGTGATCACCAGCGCGATCACCTACCCGATCTCGGCCGGTGTCACGGTCCTCCTGTACGTGGACCAGCGCATCCGCCGCGAAGCCCTGGACCTCGAACTGGCCAGGGCCGCGGGCATCCCCGGCTACGGCCCCACCGCGGGCACCCAGACCGTCGGCGGCTGATGCCGTGACGGTCACGGGGGGAATGGCCACGGCACTGGCGCGGCTCCGCGCCGACGACGACATCCCGGTGGACATCTCCCGCGTCCCCGCCCAGGAGGCGGCGGAGCGGGAGCTGTCCAAGCCGATGTACCACGAGAACGACCCGAACCTCCTCCAGCGCGGCCTCGACCGCTTCTGGGAATGGGTCGGCGACCTCTTCGCGGCCGCGTCGGGCGCCACGCCCGGCGGCGTGGTCGGCCTGGTCGCGATCGCTCTGCTCGTGATCGCCGCGGCAGCCGCCTTCTGGTGGCGCCTCGGCACCCCCCACCGCGCACCGGGCGCCACCGGCGACTCCCTCTTCGCGGACGGCCCCCGCACCGCCCGCGACCACCGGGCCGCCGCCACCCGCCACGCCTCCGCCGGCCGCTGGAACCAGGCCGTCCAGGAGCGCACCCGGGCCATCGTCCGGTCCCTGGAGGAACGCGCCCTGCTCGACCCCCGCCCCGGCCGCACCGCGGACGAGGCCGCCGCCGAAGCCAGCCGCTCCCTCCCCGCCCACGCGGACGAACTGCGCCTCGCCGTCCGCGTCTTCGACGACGTCACATACGGCGGTCGCACCGCCGACGAACCCGCGTACCGCCGCGTCGAGGAACTGGACAGCGCCCTGGAGCGCACCCGTCCCACCCTCGACACCGCCTCCACGGGGACGCCCGCATGAGCCGACCGGCCACCAGCACCACGTCGACCGCCCTCTCGGCCCACCGGCTCTGGACCCGAGCCCGAGGCGCGGCCCTCGTCCTCGCCCTGATCCTCATCGGCGGCCTGGCCCTCGCGACGCTGCGCTCCTCCGACGCCCACGGCTCCCTCGACCCCCGCTCCGCCGATCCGAACGGCAGCCGGGCCGTCGCCGAACTCCTCACGTCCCGCGGCGTCGAGCTCACCCTCGTCACCACCCTCGACGAGGCCACCGCCGCGGCCGGCCCCGACACGACGCTCCTGGTCACCACACCCGACCTGCTGACCCCGTCTCAGCAGTCCACGCTCCACCGGACCATGACGCGCTCCACCGGCCGCACGGTCCTGGTCGGTGCGGGCCTGCCGTCCCTCGGCACCCTCGCCCCGGGAGTCACCAGCTCCACCAGCACCCCCGTGGAGAACCGCACCCCCTCCTGCACCCTGGCGGAGGCCACCCGCGCCGGCAGCGTCGACCTCGGTGGCGAGCGCTACGTCACCGACCCCGCCGCCACCGCGGACTCCTGCTACCTCTCCGACGGCCTGCCGACCCTGGTCCGGCTCCCTGGCCTGAACACCCGCGACACCGTCCTCCTCGGCTCGCCCGACATCCTCCACAACAAGCGTCTCGACCAGCAGGGCAACGCCTCGCTCGCCCTGCAACTCCTCGGCTCCCGGCCCCATCTCGTCTGGTACCTCCCCTCCCTGACCGATGCCTCCGCCGCCGACGCACCCGACGGCACCACGGGCTTCCTCTCCCTCATCCCCTCCGGCTGGCTGTGGGCCACACTCCAGCTCGCGCTCGCGGCCCTGCTCGCCGCCGTCTGGCGCGCCCGTCGCCTCGGCCCCCTGGTGACCGAACGCCTCCCCGTCGCCCTGCGCGCCTCCGAGGCCACCGAGGGCCGCGCCCGCCTCTACCGCAAGGCGAACGCCCGCGACCGCGCCGCCTCGGTGCTGCGCACCGCGACCCGCACGCGGATCGCCCCGCTGCTCGGCGTCCCCGTCCAGGACGCCCAGTCCGCCGATCGTCTCCTCCCCGCGCTCTCCGCCCGTCTCCCCGAGACCACCGCGGACCCCCGACACCTCCTCTTCGGCCCGGCTCCCGCCGACGACGCCACTCTCATCCGCCTGGCGGACCAACTCGACGCCCTCGAAAGAGAGGTACGCACCTCATGAGCGCCCCGACCCCCGAGACCGCTACGAACTCGGACAGCGCCCGCGCCTCCCTGGAGGCCCTGCGCACCGAGATCGGAAAGGCCGTGGTCGGCCAGGACCCCGCCGTCACCGGTCTCGTCGTCGCCCTGCTCTGCCGTGGACACGTCCTCCTCGAAGGCGTACCCGGCGTCGCGAAGACCCTGCTGGTCCGCTCGCTCGCCGCCGCACTCGAACTCGACACCAAGCGCGTCCAGTTCACCCCCGACCTGATGCCGAGCGACGTGACCGGCTCCCTCGTCTACGACACCAGGAACTCAGAGTTCTCCTTCCAGCCCGGCCCGGTCTTCACGAACCTCCTGCTCGCCGACGAGATCAACCGCACGCCCCCGAAGACCCAGGCCTCTCTGCTCGAGGCGATGGAGGAGCGTCAGGTCACGGTCGACGGCACCCCGCGCGCCCTGCCCGAACCCTTCCTGGTGGCCGCGACCCAGAACCCCGTCGAGTACGAGGGCACCTATCCCCTGCCCGAGGCCCAACTCGACCGCTTCCTACTGAAGCTGACGGTCCCTCTGCCCTCCCGCGCGGACGAGATCCAGGTCCTCACCCGTCACGCCGAGGGCTTCGACCCCCGCGACCTGAAGGCCGTCGGAGTTCGCCCCGTAGCGGGCCCGGCCGAACTCGAAGCCGCCCGTTCCGCCGTCGCCAAGGTCTCGGTCTCCGCCGAGATCGCCGGCTATGTCGTCGATATCTGTCGTGCCACGCGAGAATCCCCCTCACTCAGCCTCGGGGTCTCCCCCCGAGGCGCCACCGCCCTGCTCTCCACCGCTCGC
Source organism: Streptomyces sp. NBC_00691 (assembly GCF_036226665.1). Lineage (NCBI taxonomy): Bacteria > Bacillati > Actinomycetota > Actinomycetes > Kitasatosporales > Streptomycetaceae > Streptomyces > Streptomyces sp. NBC_00691. The sequence continues at coordinate 3,248,422 of NZ_CP109007.1, forward strand.
GCCTGGGCCTGGCTCACCGGCCGGGACTACGTCACCCCGGACGATGTGAAGGCCCTCGCTCTCCCCACCCTGCGTCATCGCATCCACCTGCGGCCCGAGGCCGAGATGGAAGGAGTCACCCCCGACTCCGTCATCCACTCGATCCTCGCCCACGTCCCCGTCCCCCGCTGAGGACGGCACCCCATGGCCCTCACCGGACGAACAGCGCTGCTCGCCGCCCTCGGATCGGTACCCGTCGGCATCCTCGCCCCCAGCTGGGCGGGAATGCTCGCCGTGAACGTGCCCCTCTCCCTCGCAATTCTGTGCGACTACGCCTTGGCGGCGCCAGTACGAACGCTCCAATTCACCCGAAGTGGTGATACATCCGTTCGACTTGGTGACGCGGCAGACGTCCAGATCACCGTCACCAATCCTTCCCGCCGCCTCCTCCGCGCCCAGCTCCGCGACGCCTGGCCCCCCAGCAGCTGGCTCCCCGGCACCGAACAGCCCGCATCCCGCCACCGTCTGGCGGTCCCCGCCGGCGAACGCCGCCGTCTCACCACGCGCCTGCGCCCGACCCGGCGCGGCGACCGCCGGGCCGAGCGGATCACGGTCCGCTCGTACGGCCCCCTGGGCCTGGCGGCCCGCCAGGGCAACCACGAGGTTCCCTGGACCGTCCGCGTCCTGCCCCCGTTCACCAGCCGCAAGCACCTGCCGTCCCGCCTGGCGCGGCTCCGCGAACTCGACGGCCGCACCAGCGTCCTGACACGCGGTGAGGGAACGGAGTTCGACAGCCTCCGCGCCTACGTCCCGGGTGACGACACCCGCTCGATCGACTGGCGGGCCACCGCCCGCCAGAGCACCGTCGCCGTCCGCACCTGGCGCCCCGAGCGCGACCGCCACCTCCTGATCGTCCTGGACACCGGCCGCACCTCGGCAGGCCGCGTCGGCGACGTCCCCCGCCTGGACGCCTCCATGGACGCGGCCCTCCTGCTCACCGCGCTCGCGTCCCGCGCCGGTGACCGCGTGGACCTCCTGGCCTACGACCGCCGGCTCCGCGCCCAGGTCCAGGGCCGATCCGCCCGCGACGTCCTCCCCGCCGTGGTGGACGCCCTCGCCCCGCTCGAACCCGAACTCGTGGAGACCGACGCCCGCGGCCTGGCCGCGACGGCCCTCGCACGCGCTCCCCGCCGCTCACTGATCGTCCTTCTGACGAGCCTCGACTCCGCTCCGATCGAGGAGGGGCTCCTCCCGGTCCTGCCGCAGCTCGCCCAGCGGCACACGGTCCTGCTCGCCTCGGTCTCGGACCCGCACATCGCCCGCATGGCGACGAACCGCGGCTCGGTCGAGGGCGTCTACGAAGCCGCGGCAGCCACCCAGACCCAGACCCAGCGCGCTCGGACCGCGGAGCAGCTCCGCCGCCATGGCGTCACGGTCGTCGACGCCTCCCCCGACACCCTCGCCCCCGCCCTGGCCGACGCGTACCTCGCCCTCAAGGCAGCCGGCCGCCTGTAGGCGCCGAACGCCGATGGCCGGCACGGCGAACAACGCCGCACCGGCCATCGATCACCCGTACCGCCCGGCTCAGCGGAACACGACGGAGGCCTCCCCGGCCGCGGCACTGAAGGAACCAGGGCAAAGGAACGATCCCGAGACCTTGGTGGCCGTGAAGGGGGTGTTCACGTACTTCCTGCTGGCACCTTCGCGGTTCCAGACGATGTTCGTCACCTTGTAGCGACAGGAGACGAACGACTGCTTGCCGGTGAGGTCGATGACGTCCGTCGTCGCCGTACCGGCGGCGTCGTCGAAGGTGAAGGCCGGGTTGTTGTTGAGCGAGGCGGTGATGCCCCCGCCGCATGTCAGATTCCCGCCCGGCTTGTTGATCGTGGACCGGTCGACGGTGAGCGCGCTCGGCGGAGCCGCACTGCCGTCGGCGCCGGTCCAGCTACAGGTGTTACCCGAGACGACCATCACGCCGTCGACCTCCGCGCCGGCAGCGCTGCCGCTCGCATAGGCAGACGCCGGAACAGCGATGCCGACCGCCAGCACCAGCGCGGCCAGACCGGTCAGGGTGGGGGTGTACTTCATGTCGCTCTCCTTGCCACAGTTTGTGGGTGGGGGACTTCGGAGTGCGGACGGAGCGTGTCACAGCGAACATGAGATGTCATGGACGCATCAATCATTGGCCGAAAGTAGCTGAACGCAAAAATGCCTCAACCCCCGGACATGGTCCGGGGGTTGAGGCTAAAAATTGTTCGGCGGCGTCCTACTCTCCCACAGGGTCCCCCCTGCAGTACCATCGGCGCTGAAAGGCTTAGCTTCCGGGTTCGGAATGTAACCGGGCGTTTCCCTAACGCTATGACCACCGAAACTCTATGAAGTTAACCAACCGGATATCGGCACAGTTCGTTACTTCAGAACTAACACAGTGGACGCGAGCAACTGAGGACAAGCCCTCGGCCTATTAGTACCGGTCAGCTCCACCCATTACTGGGCTTCCACATCCGGCCTATCAACCCAGTCGTCTACTGGGAGCCTTACCCTCTCAAGGAGGTGGGAATACTCATCTCGAAGCAGGCTTCCCGCTTAGATGCTTTCAGCGGTTATCCCTCCCGAACGTAGCCAACCAGCCATGCCCTTGGCAGGACAACTGGCACACCAGAGGTTCGTCCGTCCCGGTCCTCTCGTACTAGGGACAGCCCTTCTCAATATTCCTGCGCGCGCAGCGGATAGGGACCGAACTGTCTCACGACGTTCTAAACCCAGCTCGCGTACCGCTTTAATGGGCGAACAGCCCAACCCTTGGGACCGACTCCAGCCCCAGGATGCGACGAGCCGACATCGAGGTGCCAAACCATCCCGTCGATATGGACTCTTGGGGAAGATCAGCCTGTTATCCCCGGGGTACCTTTTATCCGTTGAGCGACGGCGCTTCCACAAGCCACCGCCGGATCACTAGTCCCGACTTTCGTCCCTGCTCGACCCGTCGGTCTCACAGTCAAGCTCCCTTGTGCACTTACACTCAACACCTGATTGCCAACCAGGCTGAGGGAACCTTTGGGCGCCTCCGTTACCCTTTGGGAGGCAACCGCCCCAGTTAAACTACCCATCAGACACTGTCCCTGATCCGGATCACGGACCGAGGTTAGACATCCAGCACGACCAGAGTGGTATTTCAACGGCGACTCCACCATGACTGGCGTCACGGCTTCAAAGTCTCCCACCTATCCTACACAAGCCGAACCGAACACCAATATCAAACTGTAGTAAAGGTCCCGGGGTCTTTCCGTCCTGCTGCGCGAAACGAGCATCTTTACTCGTAGTGCAATTTCACCGGGCCTATGGTTGAGACAGTCGAGAAGTCGTTACGCCATTCGTGCAGGTCGGAACTTACCCGACAAGGAATTTCGCTACCTTAGGATGGTTATAGTTACCACCGCCGTTTACTGGCGCTTAAGTTCTCAGCTTCGCCCTGTCGAAACAGAGCTAACCGGTCCCCTTAACGTTCCAGCACCGGGCAGGCGTCAGTCCGTATACATCGCCTTACGGCTTCGCACGGACCTGTGTTTTTAGTAAACAGTCGCTTCTCGCTGGTCTCTGCGGCCACCCCCAGCTCACGGAGTAAATCCGATCACCAGACGTGGCCCCCCTTCTCCCGAAGTTACGGGGGCATTTTGCCGAGTTCCTTAACCATAGTTCACCCGAACGCCTCGGTATTCTCTACCTGACCACCTGAGTCGGTTTAGGGTACGGGCCGCCATGAAACTCGCTAGAGGCTTTTCTCGACAGCATAGGATCATCCACTTCACCACAATCGGCTCGGCATCAGGTCTCAGCCTTAATGTGTGACGGATTTGCCTATCACACGGCCTACACCCTTACCCCGGGACTACCACCGCCCGGGTTGGACTACCTTCCTGCGTCACCCCATCGCTTACCTACTACCACCTTGGGTCAGCGGCTCCACCACTTTCCTTTCCCCGAAGGGTCCGGAACGGCTTCACGGCCTTAGCATTAATGGGCTCGATACTGGGCGTTTCAAAGCGGGTACCGGAATATCAACCGGTTGTCCATCGACTACGCCTGTCGGCCTCGCCTTAGGTCCCGACTTACCCTGGGCAGATCAGCTTGACCCAGGAACCCTTAGTCAATCGGCGCACACGTTTCTCACGTGTGTATCGCTACTCATGCCTGCATTCTCACTCGTGAACCGTCCACAACTCGCTTCCGCGGCTGCTTCACCCGGCACACGACGCTCCCCTACCCATCACAGCGGGCGTTGGCCCTCATGCTGCAATGACACGACTTCGGCGGTACGCTTGAGCCCCGCTACATTGTCGGCGCGGAATCACTTGACCAGTGAGCTATTACGCACTCTTTCAAGGGTGGCTGCTTCTAAGCCAACCTCCTGGTTGTCTCTGCGACTCCACATCCTTTCCCACTTAGCGTACGCTTAGGGGCCTTAGTCGATGCTCTGGGCTGTTTCCCTCTCGACCATGGAGCTTATCCCCCACAGTCTCACTGCCGTGCTCTCACTTACCGGCATTCGGAGTTTGGCTAAGGTCAGTAACCCGGTAGGGCCCATCGCCTATCCAGTGCTCTACCTCCGGCAAGAAACACACGACGCTGCACCTAAATGCATTTCGGGGAGAACCAGCTATCACGGAGTTTGATTGGCCTTTCACCCCTAACCACAGGTCATCCCCCAGGTTTTCAACCCTGGTGGGTTCGGTCCTCCACGAAGTCTTACCTCCGCTTCAACCTGCCCATGGCTAGATCACTCCGCTTCGGGTCTTGAGCGCGCTACTGAATCGCCCTGTTCGGACTCGCTTTCGCTACGGCTTCCCCACACGGGTTAACCTCGCAACGCACCGCAAACTCGCAGGCTCATTCTTCAAAAGGCACGCAGTCACGACCCATTGAGTAAACTCAATGAGCGACGCTCCCACGGCTTGTAGGCACACGGTTTCAGGTACTATTTCACTCCGCTCCCGCGGTACTTTTCACCATTCCCTCACGGTACTATCCGCTATCGGTCACCAGGGAATATTTAGGCTTAGCGGGTGGTCCCGCCAGATTCACACGGGATTTCTCGGGCCCCGTGCTACTTGGGTGTCTCTCAAACGAGCCGTCAATGTTTCAGCTACGGGGGTCTTACCCTCTACGCCGGACCTTTCGCATGTCCTTCGCCTACATCAACGGTTTCTGACTCGTCTCACAGCCGGCAGACTGTGAAAGAGAGATCCCACAACCCCGCATGCGCAACCCCTGCCGGGTATCACACGCATACGGTTTGGCCTCATCCGGTTTCGCTCGCCACTACTCCCGGAATCACGGTTGTTTTCTCTTCCTGAGGGTACTGAGATGTTTCACTTCCCCTCGTTCCCTCCACATGCCCTATGTGTTCAGGCATGGGTGACAGCCCATGACGACTGCCGGGTTTCCCCATTCGGAAACCCCCGGATCAAAGCCTGGTTGACGGCTCCCCGGGGACTATCGTGGCCTCCCACGTCCTTCATCGGTTCCTGGTGCCAAGGCATCCACCGTGCGCCCTTAAAAACTTGGCCACAGATGCTCGCGTCCACTGTGTAGTTCTCAAGCAACGACCAGCCACCCATCACCCCACCCGACAAGCAGATGAGTTCACTGGGGCCGGCATCGCGAAGATACAAACCTTACGGCCGTACCCTCAGATACCCAACAACGTGCCAAGCACAGTCTGTTCCTCGATCCCGTCTTCCACGCCGAAGCAGTACTAACGGTTTCTCAGAGAGAGACTGTGCCAACTAATCAACGTTCCACCCATGAGCTGACCGTGCAGAACGTTTGCCTGCAATCGGTACTGTGCTCCTTAGAAAGGAGGTGATCCAGCCGCACCTTCCGGTACGGCTACCTTGTTACGACTTCGTCCCAATCGCCAGTCCCACCTTCGACAGCTCCCTCCCACAAGGGGTTGGGCCACCGGCTTCGGGTGTTACCGACTTTCGTGACGTGACGGGCGGTGTGTACAAGGCCCGGGAACGTATTCACCGCAGCAATGCTGATCTGCGATTACTAGCAACTCCGACTTCATGGGGTCGAGTTGCAGACCCCAATCCGAACTGAGACCGGCTTTTTGAGATTCGCTCCGCCTCGCGGCATCGCAGCTCTTTGTACCGGCCATTGTAGCACGTGTGCAGCCCAAGACATAAGGGGCATGATGACTTGACGTCGTCCCCACCTTCCTCCGAGTTGACCCCGGCGGTCTCCTGTGAGTCCCCATCACCCCGAAGGGCATGCTGGCAACACAGGACAAGGGTTGCGCTCGTTGCGGGACTTAACCCAACATCTCACGACACGAGCTGACGACAGCCATGCACCACCTGTATACCGACCACAAGGGGGGCACTATCTCTAATGCTTTCCGGTATATGTCAAGCCTTGGTAAGGTTCTTCGCGTTGCGTCGAATTAAGCCACATGCTCCGCTGCTTGTGCGGGCCCCCGTCAATTCCTTTGAGTTTTAGCCTTGCGGCCGTACTCCCCAGGCGGGGAACTTAATGCGTTAGCTGCGGCACCGACGACGTGGAATGTCGCCAACACCTAGTTCCCAACGTTTACGGCGTGGACTACCAGGGTATCTAATCCTGTTCGCTCCCCACGCTTTCGCTCCTCAGCGTCAGTAATGGCCCAGAGATCCGCCTTCGCCACCGGTGTTCCTCCTGATATCTGCGCATTTCACCGCTACACCAGGAATTCCGATCTCCCCTACCACACTCTAGCCTGCCCGTATCGGATGCAGACCCGGGGTTAAGCCCCGGGCTTTCACACCCGACGTGACAAGCCGCCTACGAGCTCTTTACGCCCAATAATTCCGGACAACGCTTGCGCCCTACGTATTACCGCGGCTGCTGGCACGTAGTTAGCCGGCGCTTCTTCTGCAGGTACCGTCACTTTCGCTTCTTCCCTGCTGAAAGAGGTTTACAACCCGAAGGCCGTCATCCCTCACGCGGCGTCGCTGCATCAGGCTTTCGCCCATTGTGCAATATTCCCCACTGCTGCCTCCCGTAGGAGTCTGGGCCGTGTCTCAGTCCCAGTGTGGCCGGTCGCCCTCTCAGGCCGGCTACCCGTCGTCGCCTTGGTAGGCCATTACCCCACCAACAAGCTGATAGGCCGCGGGCTCATCCTTCACCGCCGGAGCTTTCAACCAGCTCCCATGCGGAAGCCGGTGTTATCCGGTATTAGACCCCGTTTCCAGGGCTTGTCCCAGAGTGAAGGGCAGATTGCCCACGTGTTACTCACCCGTTCGCCACTAATCCACCCCGAAGGGCTTCATCGTTCGACTTGCATGTGTTAAGCACGCCGCCAGCGTTCGTCCTGAGCCAGGATCAAACTCTCCGTGAATGTTTACCCGTAATCGGGTGACACTCGCGTTGAGCGGGACAGTCATGCCGGAATAAGGCCGACTGTCCACAGCGTCCTCGCTGTGTATGTTGCCTGCAGGACCACAAGGGCCCGCAGGACTTTCAAAGGAACCTCGCCATCCGAAGATGGACGGGGTATCAACTAATCTGGCGTTGATTTTTGGCACGCTGTTGAGTTCTCAAGGAACGGACGCTTCCTTTGTACTCACCCTCTCGGGCTTTCCTCCGGGCTTCCCTTCGGTCTTGCGTTTCCGACTCTATCAGATCTTTTCGATCCGATTTCCTCGGTGCTTTCCGGTCCCTTTTGTTTTCACTCCGGGGGCCTTTCGGCGGTTCCGACTTTATCAGAATCATTTGGGCCGACCTAATCGGTGGCTTTCTTGATTCGAATAAGAATCGGGGTGACTCCGTGGAATCGAATTCCCGACCGGAGTGAAGGAGACTCTACTTGATCGCTGCCGAACTGTCCAGTTCCAGGCAACCGTTTGAATCTACCTCCCCACGTCCGCCATGTCAATGGCTTTTGTGGGCACCGGAGGACAGTAGCAGCTCAGCGGGGGCCGACGCACATCAGGCGGCGGTGGGGAGCTGGGCGCTGCGGTCGGGCTCCTCGACGTCCCCCTGGTCGCCGGCACGGGCGGCTCGGCCGCCGAGGACGTAGACGTAGACGAGGAAGAGCAGCTCAGCGGCGATGCCGATGGTGATGCGGGCCCAGGTGGGCAGGCCGGACGGGGTGACGAAGCCTTCGATCAGGCCCGAGACGAAGAGGACGAGGGCCAGGCCGATGGCCATGCCGACGGCGGCGCGACCGCGTTCCGCGAGTGCTGCGCGACGGGTGGTCGGGCCGGGGTCGATGACCGTCCAGCCGAGTCGGAGACCCGTGCCGGCGGCCACGAAGACGGCCGTCAGTTCGAGCAGGCCGTGGGGAAGGATCAGGCCCAGGAACACGTCGAGGCGGCCCGCCGACGCCATCAGACCGATGCCGACGCCGACGTTCAGCATGTTGACGAAGAGGATCCAGAGCACGGGGATGCCCAGGAAGGCGCCCAGGACCAGGCACATGGCGGCGGCCTGGGCGTTGTTCGTCCAGACCTGGGCGGCGAAGGACGCCGCCGGGTTGCTGGAGTAGTACGTCTCGTACTGGCCGCCCGGGCGGGTCATCTCGCGGAGGTCGGCGGGGGCGCCGATCGCGGCCTGGACCTCGGGGTGCGTACCGATCCACCAGCCGATGAGGACGGCGAGCAGGGTGGAGAGGACGGCGGCGGGGACCCACCAGCGGCCGGAGCGGTAGACGGCGGCGGGGAACCCCGCCGTGAGGAAGCGGGCCGCGTCGCGCCAGGAGGCGCGGCGGGTGCCGGTGACGGTGGCGCGGGCGCGGGCCACGAGGCGGGTGAGCCGGGCCGTGAGCAGGGGGTCCGGGGCGCTGGACTGCACGATCGAGAGATGGGTGGCCGTGCGCTGGTACAGGGACACGAGTTCGTCGGCCTCGGCTCCGGTGAGCTTGCCGCCCCGGCGCAGGAGGTGGTCGAGGCGTTCCCACTCGGCGCGGTGGGCGGTGACGTAGACGTCGAGGTCCATGATCGGCTGCTGCTCCAGGCATCGGCTGCGGACGGTTCCCTACTGCTGCGGCGCGCTGCGGGTCAGCTTGGCAGACTGGCGTTCGGAGGGGTCGGGGAAGGTCGGAGAAGGGTGGGTGCCGTGAGTGACGTGGTGACCGGGGATGCCGTCGTACTGGGGTTGCAGCCCGCGCGGCTCCCGAGCAGGGCGTTGGCGGTGCTCATCGATCTGGCGGTGGTCTGGGCCGCATATCTGCTGGTGACCCTCGGGCTCGCCGTCGCCACCGCGTCGCTCGACGAGGCGGCGGTGATGGCGGTGTCCATCGCCTCCTTCCTGCTGATCCTGGTGGGGGCGCCGATCGCGGTGGAGACGCTGTCCCACGGGCGTTCGCTGGGGAAGCTGGCCGTCGGGCTGCGGGTGGTGCGGGACGACGGGGGGCCGATCCGGTTCCGGCACGCGCTCGTGCGGGGGGCCATGGGGGTCGTGGAGATCCTGATGACCTTCGGGGTCGTCGCCTGTACCGCCTCTCTCGTGTCGGAGCGCGGGCGACGGCTCGGGGACGTCTTCGCGGGGACGCTGGTCGTACGGGAGCGCATACCCACGGCGCGGGTGTCGGCCGTGCCTCCGCCGCCGCCGTGGCTGGTGGGGCGTTTCGCGGGGCTGGATCTGTCGGCGGTGCCCGAGTCCCTGTGGCTGGAGATACGGCAGTACCTCACGCGGGCACGTGAGCTGGACCCGGCGGTGGGGCGGCGGCTCGCGGAGCGGCTGGCCGACGAGCTGGTGGCGCGGACCGGGACGCCTCCGCCGCCGGGAGTGCCGGCCGACGCGTATCTGGCGGGGGTGGTGGCAGAGCGGCAGACGCGGGAGGCGCGGCGCGCGTTCGGCCCCGCGGGAACGGCCGGAGTGCCGGGGGTGGCCGGGGTGGCGTCGGTGAGCGGGGTGGCCGGGGCTGTGGGAAGGCCGGCGCCGGGTGTCGTTCCTCCCGTCGCGCCTTCGCCGGCGGTTCCACCGGTGGCCGCGCCGGGGGTCTCCTCCCCCGTGGCCGACGGCCAGGGGGCCGCGGCGCCGGCCACCGGGTTCGCGCCGCCCGCCTGATCGTCAGGGGAAGACCGACGGCGGGGTCTCCAGCGCTTCGAGCTCGATGCCGGGGGCCGAGAGGACGACGTCGCCGGCGATGTGGACGGTGTGCCGTTCGCCCGTGTCCAGGGCGCTGACCTGGTACTCATCCACCATCAGGGGGCCGTTGTCAGTGGCGTGCGCTTCACTCTTCAGCAAGGCCCAGGACTGGTCGACCGTGAAGGGGGCGAGCACCGGGTCCGTGAAGGCCACGAGCCGGACGCGGGTCTCGGGGGAATCGGGGGTGAGACGCAGGAGTCGCGTGAGTGCGACGAGGAACGCAGGGGACATGCCGGTGAAGGCGTGGGCGCGCACATTGCCTTCGGTGGCGTGGGTTCCGGTGGGGTCCGTGCGGACCCAGGTGACGCCGTCGAGGGCCGCGCCGCGGACCTGCCAGCCGGCGGCGTGGAGTTCGAGACGGATGGGGCGGCCGAGTTCGTCGACGGCCAGGTCGACGGAGCCCTGATGGTCGCCCGAGGGGGTGGTGACCTGTGAGACGTAGCGCCAGCCGGAGGGGCCGGGCGCGCAGTGGAAGTGTTCGTCACCGAGGGGGGTGTGGTCGTGCGGGTCATGGAGCGAATATCGGCCGCGGGGCATGGGTCGGGTCCTCGGGACGGGGGCTGCCGGATGTGGGGGTAGGGCCTGGGCGCGGCCGGTGCTGATCCGCCGGACGGGTCCCGGGACGAGGCAGGCCCCCCGGCACGGGGGTGCGGGGGGCCTGCCTGTGTCCTCTACGGGTGTCCGGGACGGCGTCGCGCGTCAGTGCGCGGGCGCCGCCGGCCGGGGCATCAGTAGCGGTAGTGGTCCGGCTTGAACGGGCCCTCGACCTCGACGCCGATGTACGCGGCCTGCTCGGGGCGGAGGGTCGTCAGCTTGACGCCGAGGGCGTCGAGGTGGAGGCGGGCGACCTTCTCGTCCAGGTGCTTGGGCAGCACGTACACGTCGGTCGGGTACTCCTGCGGCTTCGTGTAGAGCTCGATCTGGGCCAGGGTCTGGTCCGCGAACGAGTTCGACATGACGAAGGAGGGGTGGCCGGTCGCGTTGCCCAGGTTGAGGAGGCGGCCCTCGGACAGCACGATGAGGACCTTGCCGTCGGGGTAGGTCCAGGTGTGGACCTGCGGCTTGACCTCGTCCTTGACGATGCCCGGGACCTTGGCGAGGCCGGCCATGTCGATCTCGTTGTCGAAGTGGCCGATGTTGCCGACGATGGCCTGGTGCTTCATCTTGGCCATGTCCCCGGCCATGATGATGTCCTTGTTGCCGGTCGTGGTGATGAAGATGTCGGCCTTCTCGACGACGTCGTCCAGGGTCGTGACCTGGTAGCCGTCCATCGCCGCCTGGAGCGCGCAGATCGGGTCGATCTCGGTGACGATCACGCGGGCGCCCTGGCCGCGCAGGGACTCGGCGCAGCCCTTGCCGACGTCGCCGTAGCCGCAGACGACCACGGTCTTGCCGCCGATGAGGACGTCGGTGGCGCGGTTGATGCCGTCGATGAGGGAGTGTCGGCAGCCGTACTTGTTGTCGAACTTCGACTTCGTCACGGCGTCGTTCACGTTGATCGCCGGGAAGAGGAGGTCGCCGGCCTGCTGCATCTCGTACAGGCGGTGGACGCCGGTGGTGGTCTCCTCGGTCACGCCGCGGATCTCGGACGCCAGCTGGGTCCACTTCTGCGGGTTCTCGCCGAGGGTGCGGTTGAGGAGACGGAGGATGTAGCCGTACTCCTCGCTGTCCGCGGTGGCCGGGTCCGGGGCGGAGCCGGCCTTCTCGAACTCGACGCCCTTGTGGACGAGGAGGGTGGCGTCACCACCGTCGTCGAGGATCATGTTCGGGCCGCCGGTGGGCGTGTTCGGCCAGGTGAGGGCCTGCTCGGTGCACCACCAGTACTCCTCGAGGGTCTCGCCCTTCCAGGCGAAGACCGGGACGCCCTGCGGGTTCTCCGGGGTGCCGTTCGGGCCGACGGCGATGGCCGCGGCGGCGTGGTCCTGGGTGGAGAAGATGTTGCAGGAGGCCCAGCGGACCTCGGCGCCGAGGGCGACCAGGGTCTCGATGAGGACGGCGGTCTGCACGGTCATGTGCAGGGAGCCGGTGACACGGGCGCCGGCGAGGGGCTGCTGCTCGGCGTACTCGCGGCGGATCGACATCAGGCCGGGCATCTCGTGCTCGGCGAGGGTGATCTCCTTGCGGCCGAAGGTGGCCAGGGAGAGGTCGGCGACCTTGAAGTCCTGATGGGCGGCAGTCGTCATGACTGAGCTGCTCCTCGTGTGTTCGCGTGCGAGGGTCGGTTGGGGCGCCGGGCACCACGGAGAGTCCCTGGACACAGGAATGCCCGGGTTTCCACGGTGCCGTCGTCGGAGGCCCTCTCTCCCTCGGCCGGTCCGCGAGGACCGCCCGACCGCCATCAGCAGCGACGTCTGGCTGGTCACGAATCTACACCGGACGGCGCGGCGGGCCACAGTCCGCATCGGGCCGCGGGGCGTGATCCACGGCCCGTACATACGTGCGAGGCCCCCGGGACCGTGGGGTCCCGGGGGCCTGGTGAAGGTGTGACGAGGGGGCGCCGGACAGCTGGTCGCCCCGGGTCGTCAGTGGCCGTCGGCGTCCGTGGTCTTCGTCAGGTCGGTTACGGCCGGGGCGGACGTCTCCTTGTAGATGTCCGGCTCCAGGTAGATGACCCGGGCGATCGGGACGGCGGCGCGGATGCGCTCCTCGGCGGCGTTGATGGCGTTCGCGACCTCGGCGGCCGAGTCGTCGTGCTGGACGGCGATCTTGGCGGCGACGAGGAGCTCCTCCGGGCCGAGGTGGAGCGTGCGCATGTGGATGAGGCGGGTGACGGTCTCGCCGTCCACGACCGCGGCCTCGATCCGCGCGACCTCCTCGGTGCCCGCGGACTCGCCGAGGAGCAGCGACTTGGTCTCGGCGGCCAGCACGATCGCGATGATGATCAGCAGGATGCCGATGCAGAGGGTGCCGATGCCGTCCCAGATGCCGTCGCCGGTCAGCAGGGCGAGGCCGACTCCACCGAGCGCGAGGACGAGGCCGACGAGTGCGCCGAGGTCCTCCAGGAGGACGACGGGCAGCTCGGGGGCCTTGGCCCGGCGGACGAACTGCGTCCAGGTGAGGCCGCCGCGGATCTGGTTCGACTCCTGGATGGCGGTACGGAAGGAGAAGGACTCGGCGATGATCGCGAAGAGGAGGACGCCGACCGGCCAGTACCAGGCCTCGATGGGGTGCGGGTGCTTGATCTTCTCGTAGCCCTCGTAGATGGCGAACATGCCACCGACGGAGAAGAGCACGATGGAGACGAGGAAGGCGTAGATGTACCGCTCGCGGCCGTAGCCGAAGGGGTGCTGCGGGGTCGCCTCGCGCTGCGCCTTCTTGCCGCCGAGGAGGAGCAGGCCCTGGTTGCCGGAGTCGGCGAGGGAGTGGACGCTCTCCGCGAGCATCGACGACGAACCACTGAAGAGGAACGCCACGAACTTGGCTACGGCGATCGCCAGGTTGGCGGCGAGGGCCGCCACGATCGCCTTGGTTCCGCCTGACGCGCTCATGGGTGTACGGGGTCCCTTCGTCGATGCACCGGCTCTGTCGCCGCGGTTCGGCCGGTCATTGTCGCATCAGGCGATGACGGTGGCGCGGAAGACCGTCCCCGTACCGGAGAGTTCGGTCCTCTCGCCCGCGGGCACGAAGACGGACTCTCCGGCGACGAGGGTCACTTCGCCCGTCTTCGGGCGGCCCGCGACGGCGAGCAGGATCTGCGGGGTGGGGCTCGTCAGATCGGTCGGGGCGGCGCCCTCCGGCCGTACGAAACGGGAGAGGCGGAACTCGTCGATCGGGGTGTCGTAGACCTCTTCCCCGGACGGGGAGGCCTCGGGGCGCAGGACGGCCGGGTCGTTCGGCTCGAAGCGGACCACGCGCAGGAGTTCGGGGACGTTGATGTGCTTGGGGGTGAGTCCGCAGCGCAGCACGTTGTCGGAGTTGGCCATGATCTCGACGCCGAGGCCCGAGAGGTAGGCGTGCGGGACGCCCGCGCCCAGGTAGAGGGCCTCGCCGGGCTGGAGCGTGACCGGGTTGAGGAGCATCGCCGCGATGACGCCGGGATCGCTCGGGTAGTGGTGGGCGAGGACCGCGTACGGGGCGTGCTCGCCGCCGAGCCGGTCCGCGGCCGCGGCCACCTCCGCCACGGTGTGCGCCATCTCCTGCGGGTCGGCGGTCAGGAGCGCCGTCAGGACCTCGCGGAGCGCGGCCTCTTCGGGGTGGGCGTGCAGGAGGTCGACGTACGGCTTGAGCGAGTCGACGCCGAGGGCCGCGAGCACGTCGGCGGCCTCGGCCGGCGCGCGGAATCCGCAGAGCCCCTCGAAGGGAGTGAGCGCGCAGATCAGCTCGGGCTTGTGGTTGGCGTCCTTGTACATGCGGTGCGGGGCGTCGATCGGGATGCCCGCCGCCTCCTCGGCCGCGTGGCCGGCCCGCGCCTGGGCGAGGTCGGGGTGGGCCTGGAGGGAGAGCGGGGCGCCGGCGGCGAGCACCTTCAGCAGGAAGGGCAGGCGCGGGCCGAACTTCTCGACGGAACGCTCCCCCAGTTCGCCCGTGGGATCGGCGTCGATCAGCGCGTTCAGCGGGCCACGGTCGGTTCGGGAGGGGGCGCCGGGGTGGGCGCCCATCCACATCTCGGCCTGGGGCTCGCCGGTCGGGGCGACGCCGAGCAGTTCCGGGATGGCCGTCGTGGATCCCCAGGCGTAGGGGCGAACGGTGTTGACGAGGCGGTCCATGGTGCCTGCCAGCTCCTCGGTGTGGTGACGGATGGTGAGGTGACGGGTGTCGGGAGACAGGTGACAGGGGGCGGGTGACGGGTGGGTTACGGGGTGGTGGACGGGGTTCGCCCGTCGGGGGTGGGGCGGGGCCCGGGAGGGGGCTCGGTTCCGGGCGCGTTCAGAGCGCCGTGCGGCCCGGGGTCGCCAGGGAGAGGTAGACCGCCGCGAAATCGGTCACCGCGAGGAGTTCCGCCAGGGTCTCCAGGTCACCGCCCTCCTCAGGTTCCAGCTCGCTGATCGCCGTCTCGTGGCTCAGCGCGAGCTCGCGGGCCGCGTGGGCGGCGGTCAGGCCGTCCGACGGCCGGTCCCGCAGCAGGACCACCCTGGCGCGGAGCGCCTGCGGCTCGTCCACCCGGTCACGGAAGAAGTCCTCGGGGTCCGCGCCCGCCGCGTAGTCGCCCGCGAGGAGTACGCCGTGGGCGGGGAGGGCCTCCGGGAGTTCCGCCGCGAGGGCCGGCAGACCCGCGAGCTCCGCGAGGACCGCGGCGAACCTGCGGCCCGCCGGGCCTGCGGCGGCGCCCTCCGTCCAGATCAGCGGCAGGGAGTCCGCGAGCTCGGCTGCGAGCGTCTTCGCCGGGTTGCTGTACGTGGCGATGGCCGGTCCGCAGCGCTCCGCCGTGCGGTCCAGCCGGTCGGCGACCTTCTCCAGGGCCTCGGGCGGGGCCTCCAGGAGGCCGACCCGGTCGAGCAGCATGAGCAGCGGGGTGAACAGGGCCCACAGGGTGCCGGGGCTGGCCGCGATGTTCTCGGCGTACTCGTTCGGGGCCTCG
This sequence comes from Streptomyces sp. NBC_00691, assembly GCF_036226665.1. Taxonomy (NCBI): domain Bacteria; kingdom Bacillati; phylum Actinomycetota; class Actinomycetes; order Kitasatosporales; family Streptomycetaceae; genus Streptomyces; species Streptomyces sp. NBC_00691. Next base: position 3,264,053 of record NZ_CP109007.1, read on the forward strand.
TTCGGGGCGATGGCCATCGGTACGAACAGACCGCGTGAGCCGCTGACCGTCTCGGTGAGCGGCGAGGCCTTGGGCGCCACGGCGACGACGGTGATCCCGCGGCGGTACGCCTGCTCCGCGAGGAGCGACAGGCCCGGTTCGGAGCCGTCCGTCGTCGGCAGCAGGAGGAGGTCCACGGAGCCGGCCCAGCCGGGCAGCGCCCAGCGCAGGGCGCCCGCGGCGGGGGCGACGCCGGTCGGCTGGAGGCGTACGACGGGAGCCGAGGCTCCTGCCAGGGCGCCGATCAGGTCGGCGACGGCCGCGGCGGCGGTGCCGGGGCCGGCGACGAGGACCGCGCGGGGGCGGCCCTCGGGGTGGAGGTCCGCGATGCCGGCCTCGGCGGCGTGCCTGGCCGCCGTCCGTACCCGGGCGCCGGCTTCGGCCGCGCCGCGGAGGAGGCCGCGGCGGTCTGCCAGGGCGAGGTCGTCCGGGGCGTCGAGGAGTGTCTCGTCGAGCATGGGGCGGGTGCCTCCGGTCGCGTCGTCGTCGCGGGCCCCTGCGGTGCCCTGGGGGCGGGCGGCTTGGGCGGGTGCCTTGTGGTGCGTGCACCTTCTATGGTGCGGGCCTTGCGGTGCGGGTGCGGGGTGGTGCGGGTGCGGGTGCGGGGTGGTGCGGGTACGGGTGCGGGGCCCCGCCTTCGGCCGGGCCTGCCGGCTCCCACCCCTACCACCCGTGGAGCCGGGACGGCAGGGGTGAGGGCGTTCCCGTGGGAGGTGGTCGCCGTTGACGGGATCCTCTCCGGGGAGGGGAGGCGGGCCCTCCGGGGAGGTGCGGGGGGGGTGCCGTACGGGACGGGCGGGCCCGTGCCGTGTGCGTGGGCGGGCCGACGCGGCGGGGTGCGGGCCGGGTCCCGTGCCCTGTCGTGCGAGAACGCCCCGCTCGCGGCGCGTGGCTCCGCGGACCGGGCCGGCGGGCGTGGGCCGTGGGCCGGGGACGCGCCGTGGTGCGTCGCGAGCCCGGGCCGGCCCCGTACGAGTCGGGTCTCGTGCCGTGCGGCGCCGGCCGCGTCCCTCGTGGGACGGGCGGGCGTTGCCGTGGGCGCGGGTCCCGTCCCCTCGCCGCGTGAGCCGGTGCCGTGCTGCCGGTCCCGTCGTCGAGTGGCGTGGCCCGGGGGCGGTGCCTCGGCGGTCGGGCTCGGGGGCGTCGCCGTCCTGCGGGCGCCCTTGTGGGGCTGCCGTCGCCGTGAGGTGGCTCCGGGCCGTCGGCCCCGCTTACGGGCGGCGGGCCTCGTCCGTCAGGAGGACCGGGATGTTGTCGCGGACCGGGTAGGCGAGGCCGCAGTCGGAGCTCGTACAGATGAGTTCGGGGGTCTCGTCCGCCGTGCGGTCGTTCAGCGGAGCGTGGCACGCGGGGCAGGCCAGGATCTCCAGGAGGCCGGCTTCGAGCGGCATGGGGTGTCCCTTCGAACAAGCGGTTTCGGGCCAGGTCAGCCTACCGCCGGGGGACGGGGGGCGCCCCGTTCCCCGGCGGTGGGCGATACGCGGGTTCAGGCCGCGGTGCGGACCAGGGCCAGGACCTCGTCGCGGATCCGCTCCATCGTCGCCCGGTCGCGGGCCTCGACGTTGAGGCGCAGCAGCGGCTCGGTGTTGGAGGCGCGGAGGTTGAACCACCAGTCCGCCGCCGTCACCGTCAGGCCGTCCAGGTCGTCGAGGGTGACGTCGCCGCCCTCGTACGCCGCCCTGACCTCGGCCGCGCTGGCCTTCTGGTCCGCCACCGTCGAGTTGATCTCGCCCGAGGACGCGTAGCGGTCGTACGCCGCCACCAGGGCCGACAGCGTGCCCTCCTGGCCACCGAGGGCCGCCAGGACGTGGAGCGCGGCCAGCATGCCCGTGTCCGCGTTCCAGAAGTCCTTGAAGTAGTAGTGCGCCGAGTGCTCGCCGCCGAAGATCGCGCCGGTCTTCGCCATCTCCTCCTTGATGAAGGAGTGGCCGACGCGGGTACGGACCGGCTCGCCGCCCTGCTCGCGGACGACCTCCGGCACCGACCACGAGGTGATCAGGTTGTGGATGATCGTGCCGCCGGGGTGCTTCGCGAGCTCGCGGGCCGCCACCAGGGCGGTGATCGCCGACGGCGAGACCGGCTCGCCGCGCTCGTCGACGACGAAGCAGCGGTCGGCGTCGCCGTCGAAGGCCAGTCCGAGGTCGGCGCCCTCGGCCAGGACGCGTGCCTGGAGGTCGACGATGTTCTTCGGGTCCAGCGGGTTCGCCTCGTGGTTGGGGAACGTGCCGTCCAGTTCGAAGTACATCGGGACCACGTCGAGCGGCAGGCCCTCGAAGACGGTGGGGACCGTGTGGCCGCCCATGCCGTTGCCCGCGTCCACCACGACCTTGAGGGGACGGATCGTCCTCAGGTCGACCAGGGACGTCAGGTACTGCGCGTAGTCCTTGAGCGTGTCGCGGTGGGTGATCGTGCCCGGGGTCGCGGCCGCTTCCGGCGCGCCGGTCTCCGACCAGCCCTCCGCGAGCTCCCGGATCTCCGCCAGGCCCGTGTCCTGGCCCACCGGGGCGGCGCCCGCGCGGCACATCTTGATGCCGTTGTACTGGGCCGGGTTGTGCGAGGCGGTGAACATCGCGCCGGGCAGGTCGAAGCTGCCGGAGGCGAAGTACAGCTGATCGGTGGAGCAGAGTCCGATCAGGGTGACGTCGGCGCCGAGGCGGGCCGCGCCGCGAGCGAACGCGTCCGCCAGGCCGGGCGACGAGGGGCGCATGTCGTGGCCGATGACGATCGCGTCCGCGTCCGTCACCCGTACGAAGGCGGCACCGAAGAGCTCGGCGAGCGACTCGTCCCACTGGTCGGGTACCACTCCGCGGACGTCGTACGCCTTCACGATCTGCGACAGATCGGCAGTCACGGATCCACCCTCCTGAGTTCTCGGCACGCGTGTGCGGCGCGTGTACGGAACGCCAAAACTACCCGGAGCGGGGAGGGGGTACGCGGAGGGTGGCCGGTTGCGGTCAGTTGTCCGGGGAGCGGAGCACTCTCAGGTGCCCTCTGCGGCCGACCTCCATGGGGTCGCCGCCGCGGCCTCCGCCGCCCTTGCCGCCGGCCTCGGCCGCGCGTTCCTGGGGGCGGGCCGCCTCCCGTACCGCGTTGGCCAGGGCTTCGAGGTCGTCGCCGCTGGGGCGGGGCGGGGCGGAGGCGTCGGTGAGCCGCACGACCTCCCACCCGCGTGGGGCGGTCAGGCGCTCGCTGTGCGGGGCGCACAGGTCGTAGCAGTGGGGCTCGGCGTAGGTGGCGAGCGGGCCGAGGACCGCAGTCGAGTCGGCATAGACGTACGTCAGTGTCGCGACGGCAGGGCGGCCGCACGCAGTGCGCGAACAGCGACGTACAGGGCTCACGACGTTGGACGGTACCGCACTCTTGAGCGGGCCGCGACGACTCTCCCTCAGGTCACTCCACCGTGTCGCGCTGTGAACTGCGCCACCCCCCTCCGCTCGGCGCCCTCTCCGACCTGCGTGGGAGGGGGCACAAGGGGGTGGCGCCGGGACCGGATCCGGACACTCGGGGGTACGGATCCGGTCAACCAGGGCCAGATGGCCGATCGTGAGCGGACCGCGAATCGGGCGGGCGAAAGGCCGGAACGTTCAGGTTCGGGCAGGAGGGGGAGGGGGGTCTCCGGGACACCCGGGAACGTGGCGAGGATGCGCCACGGTGCGCGGGCACCGATGAGCGTTACGCTGCGTCAGTGATGGACAGTCCTGTGCCGCCGAGCCCCCCGCACCACTCCACGGAGCCCCCGGCGGAGCCCCGGGTGCGTCGCCGCGACCGGCACGGCCGCGGGATGCGGGGACCGGTCGCCCCGCCTCAGGTGCCGCTCTCCACGAGCCGGGCCGACACCTTCCGCGATCTCGTCCTGGACTCGGTGGAGCGTCTCGAGCGGCGCTGGCCGCAGCTCGCCGACGTCGAGTTCCTCGTCATGGAGGTGCCGCCGACGGTGCCGGGCGAGACGGTGCCGCTGGGCGGATCGGCGGCCGCCGAGAAGGGCGATCCCGCCCGGGTGGTCGTCTACCGGCGGCCGGTCGAGATCCGCTCCAAGAACCGGGACGAGCGGGCGCTCCTCGTGCACGAGGTCGTCGTGGAGCAGGTCGCCGAGCTCCTCGGGCTCTCCCCCGAGTCGGTCGACCCCCGGTACGGGCAGGACTGACCCACGGGGCGGGCCCGCGCGTGGGAACCGCCCCGCCCGTGCCGACCGCCCCCTAGTCCAGGACTCCCAGGTCCTGGCGGGCCGACGGGACCTCGACCGTGCCCCGGTCGTCGACGAAGGTCTGGATCGTGAACGCCGGGGCGCCGTCCAGCGGTACCGCCAGCGTCCTCGACGCGTACACCCTGCCGCCCGAGACCGGTTCGACGGTCAGCGCGTAGGAGCCCTTGAGGCCCTGGGGGACCAGGTCGGTCAGGGCCGTCGTCGTGCCCTCCTTGACCGTGACCGTCTTCGTCACGGGTGTCCCCCCGCCGGAACCCGCCGAGGCGGTGACCTTCACCTGGGCCGCCGCGCCGACGGCGGTCAGGGCCAGCGTCGTCCCCTTGGCCCTGTTGTCGGCGATCGTCGCGCGGGCCGAGATCGCGCCGGTCGCCGGTACGAACGCGACCTCGGTGTCGTCGCCCTTGCCGCGGACCACCCGGAGGGCGGCCACGACCGGGACGGGCTTCTTGGGGTCCGCGGCGCTGAGCATCAGCGAGCCCACCTCGCCGCGGGTGAGGTCCGGCAGCTCGACGGAGGCCGTCATCCCCGACTTCACGTGCAGGGAGCGGGCGCTCGCCGGGACGATCGTGCCGTTCTGGGTGACCAGCTGGATCTTCAGGTCGGCGTCGTCCTCGCCCGGGACGAACGCCACCAGGCGGACGGCGGTGGCGTCGGCCGGGATGCCGGGGAGCACGGCGGTGCTCGCCGGGTCAGCCGAGGCCGCGAGCCAGTCGCTGCCGAGCTTCTCGTCGGCGGAGCCGATGGCCGCGCCGACCCGTCCGCTGCGGGTGGTGACGTGGACGGTGACGGACTGCTGCGCGGCCTCGGCCGTGAGGGTGGAGAGCAGCACGGGGACCGTGGAGTGGGCGGGCACCGGGATGCCCTCGGTGAACTGGGACTTGAGGACGCCCTCGGGGCCGTACAGCTGGATGTCGGCGACGGCGGCCGTGTCGTCCGGGTTGGTGAGGTGGACGTAGTCCTGGCGTTCCTTGGCGGTGGAGGCCGCGGGGAACCAGAAGTCGGTGTCGGGGGCGCCGCAGCCGAGGCCGAGGAGGCCGCGGGCGCCGCCCGCCGGGACGAGGGTGGTCTGCTGGACGGTCCAGCCGGGGGCGAGGGTGCCGGTCGCCGCACCGGTGAGGGCGGGGGCGGCGGGGCCGTTCGCCGCGGCGGTGACGGGCTTGCCGGGGGCGGTGACGGTGCCCGGGACCTTCGGGGCCGTGGCCTTCTTGCCGCCCGTGGCGGCGCCGCCGGAGGTCGTCGCGTTCGCGGCGGGCCGCAGCTGGGCGGTGGCGGCGGACGGGTCGGCAGCGCCGGAGCCGCCCGTGCCGCCCTTCGCCGGGTCCGTGCCGGGCGGGGTGTACGAGGTGTAGAGGGTCTCGGCCACCTCCGAGGTGCTGGGCACCGGGCAGGCCAGGCCCGCGCGCGCGACCGGCAGCCGGGTGGGCGCCTTGGCCTGGGGGGCGGCGGAGCCGTCCGGGGTGGTGAGGGACGCGAAGCCGGTGACGGCGGCGAGCGCCGTGGCACCCGCGATCAGGGAGAGGGTCGTGCGCTTCACTGGTTGCTGCTCCCGTCGGGACGCTGCTCGGTCTCGTGGCCCTGGGGGTGCCCGTAGCCGTAGCCGTACGGGTCGTACTGCTGCGGGTCGTACTGCCCCTGTTGCCGCGGGTCGTACTGCTGCCCGCCGTACTGGCCCTGCTGGGGGTCGTACGGCTGCTGCTCGTAGCCCTGGTCGGCGTAGGGCTGCTGCTGGTCGTACTGCTGCGGCTGCTGCTCGTAGCCCTGCTGGGGGTACGCGTACGGCTGCTGCTGGTACGGGTCGGCCGCGTACTCCTGGTAGTAGCCCTGCTCGGCGTACGCCTGGGGCTGTTCCTGCGGGGCGCCCTGCGGCTGGTCCTGGGCCGGTGCGTAGGCGGGGTCGTAACCGCCGCCGCCGTCCCATTCCCCGGGTTCCTGGTTCTGCTGCTCCGGGATCGCGGTGGTCTCCGGAGCCGGGTCCTGGCCGCCGGCCTCGGCGGCCTCGCCCTCCGCCTCGGCCTCCGCGGCGGCGCGCAGGCGGCGGGCACGACGGCCGTCGCCCTCGGTCGCCTGGGCGGGGATGGCGAGCTCCTCCTCGGGGAGGTCGTCGTCGATCTCGCGGCGCCGCCCGGGCAGGGCGAGGACGAGGAGGACGACGGCGAGGCCGACCTGGGCCCAGATCCACGCGCTGTGGGTGAGCGGCTGGTCGTACGTGAGGTCGAGGCGGCCGGCCTGGGCGGGAAGCTCGAAGCCCTGGGCCCAGCCGTCGACGGTGGTGCGGGTCAGCTCCTTGCCGTCGAGGGTGGCGGTCCAGCCCTCGTCGGCGCGGTCGGCGAGGCGCAGGACGCGGCCGGCGGGGCCGGCCGGGATCTCGGTGTGGGCCTCGACGGGGCCGGCGGCGACGGCGACGGGGGCGGTCGGCGCCTTGGCCGGGTCCGCGGTCCCCTGCGTCGCGCCTTCCGGGGTCTTCGCCGCCGGCGGGACGATCATGACGCGGGCGATCTCGCGGTCCACGCGCCAGAGCGCGCTGCCGTCGAGCTGGCTGAGGCGGCTGAGTCCGGGGGTGGAGTCGAGGACGCGGCTCATCTGGCGCGGTGCCCCGTCCCGTACCAGGACGTAGCGGATCGCGTAGCCGCTGAGCTGCTGGGTCTGGTCGGCGCCGGAGCCGGCGACCAGGTGGGCGACGACGCCGTCGAGACGCGGGTCGTCCGCGGCGGTCTGGGTGAGTTCGGCGTCGCCGAGGCGGGCGCCGGAGCCGCGGACCAGGGTGTAGGTGACCTCACCGGGCGACGTGCCGCCCAGGACGAGGGTGCGGGGCTGGTCGCGGGTGCCGGACTCCTCGGCGACGAACGCCGGGACCTGGACCGGGTCGCGGCGGGTCAGCGGGCCGTCGGCCCCGGCGATCATCCAGCCGACGGCGGCGACGGCAGGGCCGAGGGCGCAGGCGAGGGCGATCAGGGCGGCGACGGGCTGGCGCCAGCCGAAGCCGTGGGCGGCGACGCGGGTGCGGCCGCCCTCGGCGCCGATCATGCCGGCGGCGATGAGGGCGGCGCCGTAGACGAGGGTGGCGGGTCCGGCCCAGCCGGTGCCGCCCGCGCCGTTGGACAGGGCGGCGAAGAGGAGGCCGGCGAGGCCGGCGGCCCAGGCGGCGCGGACGGCGAGCTGCCGCTCCTCGCGCAGCAGTCCGGCCAGGCCTGCGAGGACGAGGCCGGCCAGCAGGAGGCCGCCGGTGGTGCCGGGGCCGCCGGGGCTCGTGCCGAGCAGGTCGAGCGCGCCGGCCGTGCCGGTACGGATGTCGAGGCCGGCCTCGCGCAGGAACGCGGCCGGGTCGGTGAGCAGCGTCAGCGACCAGGGGGCGAGGACGAGGAGGGGGGTGCCGACGGCGGCCAGGAAGCGCAGCCCGTACGCGGTGATGTCGGAGCGGCGGACGACGAGCACGCCGAGCCCGAGGAGGACCGCCAGCGGCCAGACGACCGGGGTGAACGCGGTCGCGAAGGTCAGCAGGAAGGTGTACGCCCAGGTGGCGCGCCAGCTGCCCCGGTCCGGCCGGTTGAAGCCGTGGGCGGCGACGGCGGCGCGGGCCGTCAGCGGCAGCAGGATCGCGAGGACCGCGGTGCCGAGCCTGCCGGTGGCGAGGGCCCCGGTGACGGCGGGCAGGAAGGCGTACGCGATGGCGCCCCAGGCGCGCAGCAGCCGGGACTCGACGATGCCGCGGGCGGCGAAGTACGCCGTGAAGCCGGCGAGCGGGACGGAGCAGACGAGCAGCAGGGTCAGCGCGGTGGAGGTGGAGCCGAGGAAGAGCGCGGAGAGCGCGGCCAGGACGGCGAGGTACGGCGGGGCGGTCTGGGTGCCGCCGGTGCCGAGGGCGTGCCAGCCGTCGGCGTACCGCGACCAGAGCTCGGAGACGGTGTCGGGCGCGGGGAGCAGGGCGCCGCCGGCCAGCGAGCCGCCGGCGAAGAGGTTGCGGGAGGCGACCAGGGAGATGAGGAGCAGGAGGGCGAAGAGGACCGGGCCGGGCTTGCGGGCGATCTTCTTGAGCCGGGCGAACTGCTCGATCTCCAGGTAGTCGGCGTCGTCGCCGCCGGGTCCGGACTCGACGACGCCGTGGCGGGAGCCGCCGGAATCGGCCTCGGAGCCGCCGAAGTTGGCGGTGAACTGTTCGGCGGCGGCGCGGACGGTGGCGCCGGGCGGCGGGAACAGGGGGCGGAGGTCACCCGCGGGGACGACGGGGTTCTTGCGGCGCTTGCGGGCGGCGAGGATCTTCTCCGGGCGCAGCAGGGTCGCGAGGAGGCCCATGACCTCGTCGACGGCCTGCCCGGGGACCTTGCCGACAAGGTAGGCGAGGGTGCGGAGCAGGGTGCTGACGACGAGCCGGACGAGGACGTACGGGAGGGCGGCGCCGCGGCTGTTGGCGAGGAGGGTGTAGACGGCGCCGGCCTTGTCGACCCGGTGCGGGTTGGCGGCGGTGCGTCCGGCGCAGTCGACGGTGCGGCGCTCGCGGGCGGAGGCCTCCGCGTGGCGGAGGACGGCGTCGGGGGCGATCAGCACGCGGTGGCCGGCGGAGTGGGCGCGCCAGCACAGGTCGACGTCGTCGCGCATGAGGGGCAGGCGGCGGTCGAAGCCGCCGAGCTCCTCGAAGACGTCGCGGCGGACGAGCATGCCCGCGGTGGAGACGGAGAGGACGGAGCGGACCTGGTCGTGCTGGCCCTGGTCCTGCTCGCGGCGGTCGAGTCCGGTCCAGCGGCGGCCGCTGCGGGCGATGGAGACGCCGGTCTCCAGGAGCTGCTTGCGGTCGTACCAGCCGCGCAGCTTGGGGCCGATGACGGCGGCGTCCGTGTCGGAGTCGGCGACGCGCAGGAGTTCGGCGAGGGCGCCGGGCTCGGGTGCGCAGTCGTCGTGGAGCAGCCAGAGCCACTGGACCGGTTCGCCGTGCGGGAGTTCGGGGAGGTCGTACGCCTCGTCGTTCCAGGTCCGGCTGACCGGGTCCCAGCCGCTGGGGCGCTTCAGATAGTCGAGGTCCTCGGGTCCGAGCACGGGCGCGGTGCGGACGGCCTCCTCGACGGCGGCGCCGAAGCCGGTGCGGCGCGCGAGGTGGAGGACGCGATCGGCGCCGATGGCGTCGGCCAGGAGCTGCGCCGAGTGGTCGGCGCTGCCGGTGTCGGCGGCGACCACGTTCTGCACGGGGCGTTCCTGGGCGAGCAGCCCGGCGAGGGCGTCCGGCAGCCAGCGGGCGCCGTCGTGGGTGACGAGCACGGCGGTGACGACGTGTCGCGGAAACTCAGGAGTCGAGGACATCGAGCTACGGGCCCTCCGGCCGGGGTCGCCCGCGGGGGGCGTGGGAAGCGTCTCGGACGGAGGCCCACACTAACGGCTGCACGCGGAGCGGTCCGCCGCCCTGTGGACAGAGCGGGAGGAAGGGTTTCCCGCCGCGCACGCGGAACGGTCCGCCTCCTGTGGGTGAACCACAGGAGGCGGACCGTTCGGTGCGTCCTGGTGTACGCGCCGTGGCGCGCGGGGCCGGGCAGGCTTCGCGCGGGGCCCGGCAGGCTCCGCGCGGTGCGAGCGGCGGCTCAGACCGCTGCCTTCTTCAGGCGGCGTCGCTCGCGCTCGGAGAGGCCGCCCCAGATGCCGAACCGCTCGTCGTTCTGCAAGGCGTATTCGAGGCATTCGGAACGGACCTCGCAGGCGAGGCAGACCTTCTTGGCCTCTCGGGTCGAGCCGCCCTTCTCGGGGAAGAAGGACTCGGGATCGGTCTGGGCGCACAGCGCGCGCTCCTGCCAGCCGAGTTCTTCGTCCGCGTCCTCGACCAGCAGTTCCTGGAACAACTCGGTCATGTGCGCCCCTCGTCTGTTCTGTGCGTCCCCGTGGTCTTGCCGTTGCGAACCCGGCCGAACGACACGAGTGAAATTACAAGTTCGTGCTCTGCGCGAGTCAAGCCGAGATCTGCTATTGGGCCTCGTATTCACTCTGCGGAACCAAGCCTATGCGGAAAGTGTTCAAATCACCAAAAACCGAGACACATGCCACCGGCCTGGATGCGCCGCGCGCAGCCCTCTCAGGGGAGGACGTCCGAGACTTGGATCTTGTTGCGATCCAGCCATGGAAGCGATCCGGATCACAGTCCGATCACGGACCAGCCGGGGACCGCGTGGTGACCGAGCGTGGTCGCTCACGCGGGTGCCGCCATGTTTACGGGCACGCTTGAAGCGCCATCTGTCCTGGTCCGCGGCTGAACAAACCTTTCTCCGCGCACTGTAACCGGATGAGGTGAAACATTACCCCCAAATCGGGCATTGAGTTGACAGTCGGGTACCGTTCCGGCCACCTTTGGTGGCATGCCAGCGACCGCAGCGCTCTCCGCGACCCACCGCCGTGGGTTCCGCAGCGCTGTCCAGGCGCGCTGTTGCTGTTGCTGTCCCAGCTGTTGATGCCGTAGAGCTCCAGCTTTCTCCCCCAGCGTCACCCTGCGTCACTCGCGTCACCTCTTCTCCGTGACCCCCACCGCTTCTGTTTCTGCTGAGGAACCTCCCCACCCATGAACATGGACAGCGACCTTCAGATCGCCGGCGACATCCTCGAGGTCCCGCACCTCCTCCAGCCCGAGCGCGTCCACCCCGAGACGGTGGCCGAGTTCGCCGGACTGGCACGCTCGATCGCCGACGACCGCGCCCAGTGGGCCCCGTACGTCGAGTACGACGCCACGACCCGCTGGTACCACCGGCTGCGCACCGGCCCCGGCTACGAGGTGTGGCTGCTCTCCTGGGTGCCCGGTCAGGGCAGCGGGCTCCACGACCACGGCGTCTCCTCCGGCGTACTGACCGTCCTGGAGGGCGAACTGACGGAGCGTACGGAGCGGGGCACGCGGGTGCTCGCGCCGGGCTCGGAGCGGGTGTTCGCGCCGGGGTACGTCCACGAGGTCGTCAACGACTCCCTCGAACCGGCCGTCAGCCTGCACGTCTACTTCCCCGGCCTCACCGAGATGCCGATGCACGAGTCGCTCCAGGCGCAGTGCGCCCCCGTCCCCGCCCCTCTCGCCCCGGGTGCCGTCGTCGCCTGACAGACTGCTGCGCATGCGCATTGTGGTTCTGGCCGGCGGTATCGGTGGTGCCCGTTTCCTTCGCGGCCTCAAGCAGGCCGCGCCGGACGCGGAGATCACGGTCGTCGGCAACACCGGTGACGACATCCATCTCTTCGGGCTGAAGGTCTGCCCCGACCTGGACACGGTGATGTACACCCTCGGCGGTGGCATCAACGAGGAACAGGGCTGGGGACGTACGGACGAGTCCTTCACGGTCAAGGAGGAGCTCGCGGCGTACGGCGTCGGACCCGAGTGGTTCGGCCTCGGCGACCGGGACTTCGCGACCCATATCGTCCGTACGCAGATGCTCGGAGCGGGCTACCCGCTGAGCGCCGTCACCGAGGCGCTCTGCGCCCGCTGGCAGCCGGGCGTACGCCTCCTCCCCATGTCCGACGACCGCGTCGAGACGCATGTGGCGATCGAGGTCGACGGCGAGCAGCGCGCGGTCCACTTCCAGGAGTACTGGGTGAAGCTGCGCGCCTCCGTCGAGGCGAAGGCGATCGTGCCGGTCGGCGCGGAGGCGGCGAAGCCCGCGCCGGGCGTCCTCGAAGCCATCGCCGAGGCGGACGTCATCCTCTTCCCGCCGTCCAACCCCGTGGTGAGCGTCGGGACGATCCTGGCCGTGCCCGGGATCCGGGAGGCGATCGTCGCGGCCGGGGCGCCCGTCGTGGGCCTCTCCCCCATCGTCGGTGACGCGCCCGTGCGCGGGATGGCCGACAAGGTGCTCGCGGCGGTCGGCGTGGAGTCGACGGCGGCGGCGGTCGCCGGGAACTACGGCTCCGAACTCCTCGGCGGCTGGCTCGTCGACACCGTCGACGCGGGCGCGGTCGCGGACGTCGAGGCGGTGGGCATCCGCTGCCGGGCGGTCCCGCTGATGATGACCGATGTCGAGGCGACGGCCGCGATGGCACGGGCGGCCTTGGCGCTCGCGGAGGAACTGCGGTGGCTGACGCGGTGACTGATGTGACTGTGGGGGCATCCGGGGCTGTAGGGACAGCCGGGGCGGCTCCCTCGTACCGCGTCTGGGCGCTGCCCGGCCTGCCCGAGGTGACGGCCGGGGACGACCTGGCCAAGCTGATCGCCTCCGTCTCGCCGGAACTCGCCGACGGGGACGTCCTCCTCGTCACCTCCAAGATCGTGAGCAAGGCCGAGGGGCGGGTGATCGCCGCCGACGACCGCGAGGAGGCCATCGACGCCGAGACGGTACGGGTGGTGGCGCGGCGCGGCACCCTGCGGATCGTCGAGAACCGGCAGGGGCTCGTCATGGCCGCCGCCGGGGTCGACGCGTCCAACACCCCCTCCGGGACCGTGCTGTTGCTGCCCGAGGACCCCGACGCCTCGGCACGGCGCATCCGTTCGGGCCTGCGTGACGCACTCGGCGTCGACGTGGGCGTCGTCGTCACCGACACCTTCGGGCGGCCCTGGCGCGGCGGACTCACCGACGTGGCGATCGGCGCGGCCGGGGTGCGGGTGCTCGACGACCTGCGCGGCGGGACCGACGCGTTCGGCAATCCGCTGAGCGCGACGGTGGTCGCCACGGCGGACGAACTCGCAGCCGCGGGCGACCTGGTGAAGGGCAAGGCGGCCGGTCTGCCGGTCGCCGTCGTCCGGGGCCTTCCGCACGTGGTGGGCGGGGACGAGGAGCCGGGGGCGCGGGCACTGGTGCGCGACGCCGCCGACGACATGTTCCGGCTGGGCACGTCGGAGGCCGTACGGGAGGCGCTGACGCTGCGGCGGACCGTACGGGAGTTCACCGACGAGCCGGTCGACCCGGGGGCGGTACGGCGCGCGGTCGCGGCGGCCCTGACGGCGCCGGCCCCGCACCACACGACGCCCTGGCGGTTCGTGCTCCTGGAGTCGGCGGAGTCGCGGACACGGCTGCTCGACGCGATGCGGGACGCGTGGATCGCGGACCTGCGGCGGGACGGGCGGTCCGAGGAGTCCGTCGCCAAGCGGGTCCGGCGCGGGGACGTCCTGCGCAACGCCCCGTACCTGGCGGTGCCCTGCCTCGTCATGGACGGCTCCCACCACTACGGCGACCCGCGCCGTGACACGGCCGAGCGCGAGATGTTCGTGGTGGCGGCGGGTGCGGGCGTCCAGAACTTCCTGGTGGCGCTGGCCGGTGAGCGGCTGGGCTCGGCGTGGGTGTCCTCGACGATGTTCTGCCGGGACGTCGTACGGGAGGTCCTCGATCTGCCGGCCGACTGGGACCCGCTGGGCGCGGTGGCCATCGGACGGGCGGCGGGGGCGCCGAAGGAACGGGCGGCGCGGACGGCTTCGGGGTTCGTCGAGGTGCGGTAGGCCCGTCCCTCCGGAGTGCGGAAAGGACCTGACCCGAGACGGGTCGGGTCGCTACCCTCGCCTCCTGCCGCGTGCGACAAGGGGGGCCGTGTCCACATCCAGTGCTGCGGGGCTGAGGCGGTGCGTCGTCTGCGCGATGCCGGTCAGCCCGAAGAAGCTCGTCCTCGTCCGTGACAACCGGCCGGCGCACCGCGCCTGTCGGCCGGTGACGGGCGTGCCCGTCCGGGTCGCGGCCGAGGCGGCGGCCGCGGCCGCCGCCCGGAAGCCGAAGCCGCCGAAACCGATGAACCGGGCCGAGATGCTCCGCCGCATCGACGAACTGCGCAGGCGGGACGCGCGGAAGGCGGCGGAACAGGGCCGTGGGAAGGCCGGTGCGGTGGGCGGTGGCCGTGGGGCGAAGCCCGCGAAGCCCGCGAAGGATGTTCCGGCGCCTAGGGCGGGCGGCTCCCGGGAGGCCGGGCGCGGTCAGGGGCGTACGCCCTCCTCGGGTGTCCGCGCCGCCGCCCCCGCCGGGCCTCAGCCGTACTACGGCGTCGAGATGAAGTCCGTCGGCGGTCGGTGGGTGCAGATGCATCCGGAATCCGAGTAGGGCACGGACAGGCCCTAGATCCGCGTGATGTCTCCCGGCGTCATCCGGGGCGCCCGGCGGGGTGGGACCCGGCCGCTGAGGAGGATCAGGCGGGCCGCCCGGTGGCGTTGGCCCGCGTACGGGGCCAGCAGGTCGAGCATCGCCTCGTCGTCGGTCGTACGGTCGCCGGCCAGGGCCCAGCCGACGATGCCGGGGAGGTGGAGGTCGCCGGTGGTGACCTCGTCCGGGGCGCCGTTGCTGCGCTGGATCGTCTCCGCGCTCGTCCACGGTCCGATGCCGGGGATCAGCTCCAGGCGCGCGCGGGCCGCGGGCGGGTCCATGAGGACGGCCTCCTCCAGGCGGGCCGCGACCCTGGCCGCGCGGACGATCGTCGCCGAGCGCTTGCCGTCGACGTTCGCGCGGTGCCACTCCCACGACGGGATCTGCGTCCACGTCCGCGCGTCCGGCATCACGTACATGCCCTCGGGGACCGCCGGGCCCGGCGCGGGCTCGCCGTACTTCCGTACGAGGTGCCGCCAGGCTCCGTACGCCTCCGTCGTCGTGACCTTCTGCTCCAGGATCGTCGGGATCAGCGACTCCAGGACCAGGCCGGTACGGGTCAGGCGGAGACCGGGGCGGCGGCGGTGGGTCGCCAGGAGCAGCTTGTGGCGGGGGACGAAGGCGGCGGGGTCGTCATCGGCGCCCAGCAGCGCGGGGGCGTTGTCCAGGAGCCAGGTCGCGCCCGGGCCCCAGGCCTCGGCCCCGATCTCCCCGTCACCGGGTGCCACCCGGATCGTGCCGGGGCCGTCGGGGGTCCGGCTCGCCCGCCAGACGGAGCCGTCGGGGGTCACCCGGAAGGTGGGATCGGCGGGGCCGCGGCGGAGCGGCCCGAGGGTGAGGCCGAGATCGAGGGGGGCGTCGGCGGGCGTGGGTACGGGGGTGTGGCCGCCGCGGATCGTGGTGCGCGTGGTGGGAGCGGGGGGTCTGAAGCGGCCGGCCATGGGTACGAGCGTAGCCCGGCGGGTGGGGGTGGGGCGGGGCCGCTCGTTGGGCAGGGGGGGCCGCCGCGCCCTCGTCGTCGCCGGCCTGCTGGCCGCGCGGCCTGGTGGGCACGTGCCGTGCCTCCGCCCCCGGCGAACCCGCACCCGGTCGCGTGGTGCACGACGGGTGCGGGCCGGGGCGCGGCGGGGGCGCCCGCCGTGCGGTGGGCTACTGGTCCGACGAGAAGCGGATCGTGGCGGCGGGGAGGGTGGCGTCGCACCAGACTCTTGTCCCGTCGCGGAGTTCGTTGTCCGGGCCCACCTGCGCCCCGTCGCCGATCACCGCGCCCGCCAGGACCGTGCGCGCGCCGATGCGGGCGCCCGCGCCGATCAGGGAGTCGGTGATCACCGCGCCCGGTTCGACGACCGCGCCGGCCAGCAGCGTGGAGCCCGCTATGCGGGCGCCCTCGCCGACGACCGCGTCGGCGCCGACGACGGTGCCGCCGGTCAGCTTGGCGTCCGGGGCGACGCGGGCCGAGGGGAGGACCAGGCGGTCGCCGCAGCGGCCCGGGACGGCCGGGGAGGGCGCGCGGCCCAGGACCAGGTCGGCGGAGCCGCGGACGAAGGCCTGCGGGGTGCCGAGGTCCAGCCAGTAGGTGGAGTCGACCATGCCCTGGAGGTGGGCTCCGGAGGCGAGCAGTTCCGGGAAGGTCTCCCGTTCGACCGAGACGGGGCGGCCGGCGGGGATCCTGTCGATGACCGAGCGCCGGAACACGTACGCGCCCGCGTTGATCTGGTCGGTGACGATCTCCTCGGGCGTCTGCGGCTTCTCCAGGAAGGCCGTGACGCGGCCGGTGGAGTCCGTGGGGACGAGACCGAAGGCCCGCGGGTCCTCGACGCGGGTGAGGTGGAGCGAGACGTCCGCTCCCGAGGAGGAGTGGGTGGCGACGAGGGCCTGGATGTCGAGGCCCGTCAGGATGTCCCCGTTGAAGATGAGGACCGGGTCGTCGGGGCCCGAGTGCAGTCGCGAGGCGACGTTGCGTATCGCGCCGCCGGTGCCCAGGGGCTCCTCCTCGGTGACGTACTCCAGGCTGAGGCCCAGTGCGGAGCCGTCGCCGAAGTGCGGCTCGAAGACCTCGGCCAGGTAGGAGGTGGCGAGCACGATGTGCTCGACGCCGGCGGCGCGGGCGCGGGCCAGCTGGTGCGTCAGGAACGGGACGCCCGCCGCCGGAACCATGGGCTTGGGCGTGTTGACCGTGAGAGGTCGCAGCCTTGTTCCCTTGCCACCGACCAGGAGGATCGCTTCTGTCACCTTGTCGTCTCTGCTTCCTGTTCGGGGCCGGTCGGCTCGCCCGTCTCGGTCGTCCGTGCGATATGACCGGTCAGTTTAGGCAGATGGTTGCCCCGATGACCCCATCAGCTCCTCCCCTGGTACTTCGCCGAGCTCGTGCGGGCCGTTCCGAGCTTGCTGTAGAGCCGTGCTCCGGGGCACTCCGTCGCGAACCCGTCACGGTGTCCCGCGATGGCGTTGAACTTGACCGTGCTGCCCTTCTTGTACAGGTTTCCGCCACCGGAGACGAGGTAGGCCGCAGCCTTCGGATTGACCCCGTGGAGCCCGAGTTTCCAAGCCGTCAGACGGGCGACGGCGGTCACCACGGCGGCCGGCGGGGCGCTCTTGGTGAAGGTGCCGAGAACGGCGATGCCCATGCTGTTGGTGTTGAACCCGAGGGTGTGCGCGCCGAGGACCGGCTTGGCCACTCCCCCGGCCCGGCCTTCGTAGATGTTTCCGCACTTGTCGACGGCGAAGTTGTAGCCGAAGTCTCGCCATCCACTGCTCTGGACGTGGTAGCGGTAGATACTGCGCAGAACGGAGGGCGCCTGGGCGCAGGTGTAGTTGTTGCCGGTGGCGCTGTGGTGCACGAAGGCGGCCTTGATGGTCTTGGTGTAGACGAAGCCCTTCTCGCGGATGCGCTCGTCCGCGCCCCAGCCCTTACGGGTGATGATCTTGGGCTGGGGGCCGATGTACGGCTTCGCGGCGGCCATCTGCCCGGGGGCCTGGGCCTCGGCGGGGGCCCGCGGCGCGTCCGGGGCGACGGGGGCGGCGGCCGGCGGGGCCATCGCCACTGCGGGCGCCTTCGGCAGGTACGGAAGCGTCAGCTCCGTGGCCGCCTTCGACAGGGCCGGGATCCAGGCCGCGCCGTACGGGGCCAGCTGGGCGTTCACGCCGCTCACCGCCGCCTCCGCCGCGCTCAGGCCGGCCGGCGCGAGCGGGCCCGCCGTCGCGCGGGACCACGCGGCCGGCGACACCTGGCCCGCGGCCTCCTCCCGAACCTGTCCCCGGACCTCATCCGGGGTCCCGCCCGGGACTTCTTCCGGGGTGCCGCCCGGGACCTCGCCCGGGTCGACCAGTTCCAGCCGCAGGCCATCGGGGAGCGGCTCGTCCCCACGGACCCGGATCTCCACGCCGTCCGAGTCGCCGACCCACAGCGGGGCCGTGGACCCCTTGAGCGCCCGCCCGTGACCTTCGGCGGTGTCCGGGTCGGCGCCGTGTTCGTCGTTGTGGGTCTCCACGTCCTGCCACTCCGACCAGGCGCCGCCCCCGGTGGCCCGGGTGCGGACCTGCACGACGCCGTGCAGGGCGGCCGACGGGTCGTCCCACACGACACCGACGAGGGAGAAGGGCCTGACGTCGCGTCGGGTGAGTCCCTGGGCGTCGGCGTCGTCCGTCCCGCCGCCCACGGCCCGGTCGCCGGCGCCCAGTGGCTCCAGTGGCAGGGACTGGGTGGCGCCGGGCACTTCGGGCGCGGGTGGTTGTGCGGAGACCGTCGGTGGCAGCCCGAGCGCCGACGGCACCGCGGCCGCCGCGGGTGCGGCGAGAGAGACCGGCAGGGCGAGGACCGTCGCGCAGGTCACGGCGATCGAGGAGGCGAGTGAGGCACGCATGGGCCGATCGTGCGTACCCCGGGGCCGTTCCGCGCGTCGGGATTCCGCCCGGAAACCGCCGCCCCGTCGGGCCGACCGGTGGACGGCGTCACCGGTACGGCGGACCCCGGCGCGGCGGCGCGCGTACGCTGTCCGGCGTGAACGCCAGCGACCGCACCCCCGCCGACCTGCTGCGATCCGCGCTCGCCGCGGACCCCGCCCGCCCCTTGGTCACCTTCTACGACGACGCCACCGGTGAGCGGGTGGAATTGTCCGTCGCCACCTTCGCCAATTGGGTGGCCAAGACGGCGAACCTGCTCCAGGGCGAGCTGTCCGCCGAGCCCGGCGACCGGCTCGCGCTGCTACTGCCCGCGCACTGGCAGACGGCCGTCTGGCTGCTCGCCTGCTCGTCCGTCGGGGTGACCGTGGAGGTGGGCGGCGACCCCGCCGGCGCGGACCTGGTGGTCGCGGGTCCCGACACGCTGGAGGCGGGTCTCGCCTGTTCCGGGGAGCGGATCGCGCTCTCCCTCGCCCCGCTGGGCCGTCGCTTCCCCGCCGTGCCCGCCGGGTACGCGGACTACGCGGTGGAGGTGCCGAGCCAGGGCGACCGGTTCGCCCCGTTCGTGCCGGTCGATCCGGGTGCACCCGCGCTCGTCGTCGACGGTGGCGAGCGCTCCGGCGCGCAGCTGGTCGAGGAGGCCCGCGCGGATGCGGCGGCCCTCGGTCTCGCCCCGGGTGCCCGGCTGCTCTCCGGGCTCGGTTACGAGGACTGGAAGGGGCTCTCGACGGGCCTGTACGCGCCGCTCGCGGCGGGCGGCTCCGTGGTCCTCTGCCGGAACCTGGACCGGCTGTCGCCCGAGTCGCTGGCCAAGCGCGTGGAGAGCGAGCGGGTGACGGTCACCGGCGTCTGAGCCCTCCGGCCCCGGCCCTCCGTCCCGATGAACAGCCATTCGGCGTAGCACCGCGCCGAGTCCACGCGTCACCGCGCCCCGTCCGGTACATGATCGGCGGGGGGAGTCGACTCCTTCCGCACAACCATGCGTGGGGTTCGGCCGTCTCCTTCTACGACCGGCGGCCGCCCGGCGCGCCGCCGACGCCATGAAGGACGGACTCAGACGTGACGGACCGTTCGGGTACGCCCGCCGAACCGGATCCCCCGGCGACGGGGGACACGGCCACGGAGGGCACGGCTGCCGGGGCTCCGCGGGAGCCGCGCCGCCGACGCCACTGGCTGCGGTGGACGGCACTCGGCGTCTCGCTCGTGGTGCTGGCCGCGGCCGGGGTCGGCTGGTGGTTCTACCGCAAGCTCGACGGCAACATCACCACGGACACCACCGCCGCCGCCGAGCTCCGGAGGTACGAGAAGGAGCGCCCGGCGGCCGTCGTCTCGGCCGCCCGGAACATCCTGCTCATCGGCTCGGACACCCGGTCGGGCGAGGGGAACCGCAAGTACGGCAAGGACGAGGGCACCCAGCGTTCGGACACCACGATCCTGCTGCACCTGTCGGCGGGGAAGAAGAGCGCGACGGCCGTCTCGCTCCCCCGCGACCTGATGGTGACGATCCCGAGCTGCCGCAAGGCGGACGGGACGCGGACCCGCGAGCAGTTCGCGCAGTTCAACTGGGCCTTCGAGTTCGGCGGTACGGCGTGCACGATCCGTACCGTCGAGAAGCTGACCGGGATCCGGGTGGACCACCACATGGTGATCGACTTCCGGGGCTTCAAGAAGATGGTGGACGCCGTCGACGGCGTGGAGGTCTGCCTCAAGGAGCCGGTGAACGACCCGGCCGCGAAGCTGAAGCTGCCCGCGGGGCGCCAGACGCTCCACGGGGAGCAGGCCCTCGGCTTCGTACGGGCCCGGAAGTCGATCGGCAACGGCAGCGACACCGACCGGATGGACCGCCAGCAGCAGTTCCTCGGCGCCCTGGTCAGCAAGGTGCAGAGCGACGGGGTGCTGCTGAACCCGACGAAGCTCTATCCGGTCCTGGACGCGGCCACCAAGGCGATCACGACGGACCAGGGGCTCGACTCGCTCCGGGACCTGTACGACCTGGCGCGTTCGATGCGGGCCATCCCGACGGAGAAGGTGCAGTTCCTCACGGTCCCCCGGCGCCCTTACGCGTACAACGCGAACCGGGACGAACTGGTGCAGCCGGCGGCGAGTCAACTCTTCAAGCAGCTACGGGAGGACCGGACCGTCGTGGTGACGCCGGGCGACGAGAAGAAGGACGGGACGGGAACGCCCGGGAACGGGACGGACGGGAAGCCCGACGACGCGGACACCCCCGCTCCCTCCGTGACGCCGACCTTCACGGGACGCAACGCCGCGGAAGGGGTGTGCTCCTAGCGCGACCGCCCCGAGGGGGCCGCGGGGGCGGCGAGTAAAGGGCGAACCAAGGGGAGGGTGGGGAGGGATGAGGTTTGAGCAAATTGCCCGGTTGTAAGGGGCGTGGAATTTGTCACGCGCGTCGCCCCACGCTGAACTGGGCGGATAGTGTGACGCGATCCGGTGCACCCCGACCACGTGGTCGCACTCACCAAGGATCGAACGACCGAGAGAGCGGCGCCCTGTGGGGGAGGCGCCTCGCGTGGCACCGACGGAGGACTCGAGTAACCGTGGACGCGCACAGCCGTGGACAGGCGGACGAGATCGACCCCGCCGACCAGTGGGTGCTCAACCCGCGGACGGGCAACTACGAACTGCGACTGGACCACTCCGCTGGGCAGTCGCAGCCGTCGACACCGTCCGGGACCCGTAGATCCACCGTTCCCGCTCCCGCGTCGCGCGACACCTCCGCCGACCCGTCCACCGACGCGCCCGTGCCCGGTCAGCGCCGCCGGCGGGTCTCCGAGCCGGAGGGCGGCCGGGGCGGCGAGTCGCCCGCGAGCCGCCGCAAGCGCAAGCAGGGCGCGTCCCGCAAGAAGAAGGTCCTCCTGTGGACCGGCGGCACGATGGCGTTGGTCCTCGTCGGCGGCGCGACCGGCGCGTACGTGCTCTACAACCAGCTCGACGGGAACATCGACGTCGTCGACCCGGTGGGTGTCCAGAGCAAGGGCTTCCGCAAGGGCGAGGCCTTCAACGTCCTCATCATCGGCACCGACAAGCGGACCGGTGAGGGCAACTCGGGCTACGGCGACAACAACAGCCCCGGCCACGCGGACACCACGATCCTCTTCCACGTCTCCAAGGACCGGACGAACGCCACGGCGCTCTCCATCCCGCGCGACCTGATGACGACGATCCCCGAGTGCCAGACGCGGCAGCCCGACGGCCAGATCCTCACGATCCCCGGCCAGCAGAAGGCCCGCTTCAACGTCAGCCTCGGCCAGGACGGCCGCGACCCCGGCTGCACCATGCGTACGGTCAAGGAACTGACCGGCCTGACCGTCGACCACTTCATGATGGTCGACTTCAACGCCGTCAAGGAGCTGACCTCGGCCGTCGGCGGCGTGAAGGTCTGCGTCGAGAAGGCCGTCGACGACCCCAAGTCCCATCTGAAGCTGCCGGCCGGCGAGTCGGTCATCGAGGGCGAGAAGGCGCTCGCCTTCGTCCGTACCCGCTCCAGCTTCGGCAACAAGAGCGACCTGGACCGGATCAAGGTCCAGCAGCAGTTCCTCGGTTCGATGATCCGGCAGATGAAGTCGAACGAGACGCTCACCAGCCCGACGAAGCTGTACGACCTCGCCCAGGCGGCGACGGACGCGCTCACCGTCGACAAGGGCATAGGGTCCCTCGGGAAGCTCCAGGACCTGGCGGGGGAACTCTCCGGGATCGACACGAAGAACATCGCGTTCGCGACCCTCCCGGTCATCGACAACCCGGACGAGCCCAAGCCGATCACCGTGGTGCCGCACCCGACGCAGGCGCCGCAGCTGTTCGCCGCGATGCAGGCCGACACCTCGCTCACCGAGGTGAAGAAGAAGCAGCAGGACGCCAAGAACGCCCAGGCGCAGGCCCAGGCGAAGCTCCTCCAGGGCGCCCGCGCCGAGGCCGTCGACGTACGCGTCGACGTCTTCAACGGCAGCGGCATCCAGGGCGCGGCCCAGTCGACCATCAACTGGCTGCAGAACGAAGAGGGCGTCACCCGCTCCACCAACAAGAGCAACGCCCCCGACAAGGCGGCGAAGACGACGCTCACCTACGCACCGAACCAGGCCGATCAGGCCCGCAAGCTCGCGGACATGATGGGGCTGGCCGCCACGGCTCTCAAGCCGGGCACGCAGGACGCCGGGAACCGCGAGCCCATGACGCTCGTCCTCGGTGCCGACTTCAAGGGCGCGGGGGTGCCCATCAACGGTCCGGTGAAGGCGCCGGACGTCGAGAAGGTACAAGCTGACAAGCAGGTGTGCGCCAAGTAGGCCGGAAACAACGGCACTTGGCTCACTCCTGACTGACGAGGGGACCTGGGGTGGGACAGAACAGCGTGCGTGGGGAGGGAACGCGTGGACGCGTTCCGCGCGCCCGTGAACTGGGCTGGGACGACGAGCTGTACGACGCCGGTGCGGCCACCGGCGCCGGACCGGACGACGCTCCCGAGGAGACGGACGAAGGCGCCGGCTCCGGTACGACGACCCGCGCCGAGCGCCGGCGTGGCGCCGGAGGCGGTGGCGGTGCCGAGAGCGGCGGCGACGGGCGGTCGGGCCACCGTCGCGGCGGCTCGCGCCGGCGTGCCAGGAAGGCCGGCAAACGCAAGGCGCTGCGCTGGGTCGCGATCACGCTCGCGGTACTGATACTCGGCACGGCCGGCGCCGGATACCTGTACTACGAGCACCTCAACGGCAACATCCGCGGCGGTGGCCGCGCGGGCGGCGAGAGCGGTGTGAAGAAGGCCGCGCCGAACGCGCTGGGCGACACCCCGCTGAACATCCTGCTGATCGGCTCCGACAGCCGCCAGGACGACAAGAACATCGCCCTGGGCGGCGGCAGGAACGACAGGGACCGCAAGCCGCTCGCCGATGTGCAGATGCTGCTGCACGTCTCGGCGGACCGGCAGAACGCCTCGATCATCTCCGTCCCGCGCGACACGGTCGTCCGCATCCCCGAATGCAAGGAGAAGGACGGCACGTCCTACGCGGCCACCGAGAACCGGCCCATCAACGAGTCGCTCCAGCGCGGCGGCCCCGGCTGCACCCTCACCACCTGGGAGAGCCTCACCGGGGTCTACATCGACCACTGGCTGATGGTCGACTTCGCGGGTGTGGTGGCCATGGCGGACGAGGTCGGCGGTGTTCCGGTCTGCGTGAAGACCGGCGTGTACGACAAGTCGACCAGGGGTGTGAAGGGCGGCTCCGGTCTGAAGCTGCCGAAGGGCACCACCGAGGTCCAGGGTGAGCAGGCGCTCCAGTGGCTGCGCACCCGGCACGCGTTCGGCAGCGACCAGAACCGTGCCAAGGCCCAGCACATGTACATGAACGGGATGATGAAGAAGCTCCAGCAGCAGAACGCCTGGAGCGACACCGGCCAGCTGATGGGGCTCGCCGAGACGGCCACCAGCGCCCTGCAGGTCTCCGACGAGCTCAAGTCGGTGAAGAAGCTCTTCGACCTGTCGATGCAGCTGAAGAACGTCAAGCTCGACCGTCTGACGACGGCCACCATCCCCACCGTGCCCTACCCGCAGAACCCCGACGCCTGGCTCCTGCCCGTCCGGTCCTCCGCCGACAAGATGTGGTCGATGCTCCGTGACGACGTCGCGTTCGACAAGAACGGCGACAAGGCCGGCAGCAAGCCGAAGCCCTCGGCCTCCGCGAAGCCGAAGACGGCCGCCGAGACGCCGGGCTCCTTCGCCGTGACCGTCGCCAACGGCACCGCGGGCACCGACGAGGCGCCCGTCGAGGGCCGCGCCAAGGACATCGTCGCGGTCCTCACGGGCAAGGGATTCACCCAGGCCGACTCCTCCAAGGAGCCGCAGCCCCGCGCCGACACCGTCGTCATGTACCCGAAGGACGCCGGCGACCAGGGCAGGGCGAACGCCCTGTCCGTGGCGAAGGTCCTCGGACTGCCGGACGCCAAGGTCCGGGCCGACGCCAAGGCCGAGGGCATCACCCTCGTCATCGGCGCGGACTGGCGCGAGGGCAGCGTCTACAAGAAGCCGACGACCGTCGCGGGCGACCTGCCCGAGGGCGCCGACGACAAGGCGACCTGCATGGACGTCTACTCGGTCTACAAGTGGGACGGGAAGAGCTGACCCCCGCTCCGTGAACGAGAACGGCGGCCGGGTCCCGAGGAGGGACCCGGCCGCCGTTCTCGTACGGAGTCGTCAGACCGTCTCGGACTCGCCGGCCAGGACCGCCGGGCGGCGGCTCGCGATGACCTTCTTCGCCAGCGACCGCGGGCTCGTCAGGAAGCCGTACCCCCACGACATGTGCATCGTCGCGAGCGCCACCGGGATCTGGAGGCGGGCCTTGAGCGAGAGGCCCTTGCCCGCGGGGAGCGAGCCGGCCGTGATCGCGGCGAGGTAGCCGGCCGGGACCACGAAGCCCAGCGGGGTGAGGACGGCGCCCACGACCAGGCCCGCGGCGATGGCGCACACGGCGGTCGGCGGGGCCAGATAGCGCAGGTTGATCGAGCCCTGGTGGTAGCGGGCCACGACGTGACGCCAGCGGCCGTAGTCCTTGTACTGCTTGGCGAGCGCGCGGACGCTGGGCCGCGGACGGTACTGGACGCGCAGCTCCGGCGAGAACCAGATCAGGCCGCCGGCCTCGCGGATGCGGAAGTTCAGCTCCCAGTCCTGGGCGCGGATGAACTCCACGTTGTAGCCGCCCTGCTGTTCGAGCGCCTCGCGCCGGAACACCCCCAGGTAGACGGTCTCGGCGGGGCCCGCCTCGCCGCCCGTGTGGAAGGCGGCGTTGCCGACGCCGATCTTCGAGGTCATCGCGGCGGCGACCGCGTCCTCCCAGGCGTTCTCACCCTCGGCGTGCATGACACCGCCGACGTTCTGCGCGCCGGTCTCCTCCAGGAGCCGGACGGCCGTGGCGATGTAGTTCGGGGAGAGCATGCCGTGACCGTCCACCCGCACCACGATCGGGTGACGCGAGGCCTTGATCGCCGCGTTGAGCGCGGCGGGCGTGCGGCCCGTGGGGTTCGGGACGGTCGTCACGCGGGCACGGGGGTCGGACGCGGTCTCGGCGACGAGTTCGGCGGCGATCTCGTCGGTGCGGTCCGTGGACGGCCCGAGCGCGATCACCACCTCCATCTCGCCGTCGTACTCCTGCTCCAGGATGTGACGAACCGAGGTGCGCAGATACCGCTCCTCGTTGAGGACCGGCATGATCACGGAGACGGGGGGCAGCATGGTTCCTCGGGGGTTCGGGGGTCGCCCCCCGGAAGACAGCGGATTCGCCCGCCACGTTACCGCGAACGGGGGACAGCGGGCGTGCCGCCCGGGTGGTGCCGCCTTGCGCTGATCGTATGGGCCTACGGTGCTCACGGTTCCCTTTGTCACACCCGCGGAGGTGTCCGTCCGTGCCCGCACCGCCCCGCACGCCCCGTCCCCGGCCCGCCGCCCGTTCCGCGCCGGTCCGCCGGCGGCGGAGGCGCCCCCGGTGGGGGATGCGGATGGCGACGGCGCTCTCCGTGACGGTGCTCGCGGCCGGCGGGATCGGGCACGCGCTGGTCACCGGGCTCGACACCGGGATCACCCGCGTCGACCCCTTCAAGGACATGAAGAACCGGCCGCAGGCCGGGAACGGGATGAACGTCCTGGTCGTCGGCACCGACGGCCGGGACCGGATCACCCCCGAGGAGAAGGCGAAGTACCGGCTCGGCGGCGCGCCCTGCCACTGCACCGACACGGTGATGCTCGTCCACATCTCGGAGGACCGGGAGCGGGCGAGCGTGGTGAGCCTGCCCCGTGACTCGTACGCCGAGATGCCCGAGCACACCGATCTCACCACCGGCAGGAAGCACCACGCGCATCCGGTGAAGCTGAACGCGGCGTACGCGGAGGGCGGGCCCTCGCTGACCGTGCGGACCGTCGAGTCGATGACCGGCGTCAAGATCGACCACTATCTGGAGGTCGACTTCACCAGCTTCATGCGCACGGTGGACGCGGTCGGCGGCGTGCAGATCTGTACGACCCGGGCGGTCAAGGACTCCTACACCGGGCTCGACCTGCCGGCCGGCACCCACGAGCTGGACGGCGGGCAGGCACTGCAGTACGTGCGCTCCCGGCACATCGACGGGGCCGCGGACATCGGGCGGATGCAGCGGCAGCAGCGGTTCCTGGCGGCGCTCGTCGAGCGGATCACGAGCGGCGGGGTGCTGTTCAACCCGGTCCGGTTCCGTGAGGTCGCCACCACGATGCTGAGCTCCGTACGGGCCGACGAGGACTTCGGCACGGATCAGCTGCTCGCCCTCTCCAAGGCGATGCGGGGCTTCACCCCGGCGTCCTCGGAGTTCGTGTCCGTGCCGATCGGGGACATGAGCTTCCCCGTGAAGGGGATCGGGTCGACGGTGAAGTGGGACGCCAAGAAGGCGCAGAGGCTCTTCCAGGCACTGCGGGAGGACGAGCCGCTGGCCGCCTCGAAGCCGGGTTCCCCGTCCTCGGCGAAGGCGCCCAAGGCCGTGGTCGTTGATGTGGCACCGCGGACCGTGCGGGTGCAGGTCCACAACGGGACCCGGACGGACGGGCTCGGCCGGAAGGTCGACGACGCGCTGCGCGGGACCGGCTTCGACACCACCCGGACGCCGGTGACCGGGAGCGGGAAGGAGCGGGCGCGGACCCTCGTGGAGTACGACCCCCGCTGGGACCGCTCGGCGAAGACCCTCGCGGCGGCGCTGCCGGGGGCGGAGCTGCGGCCCGTGAAGGGACGGGGCGGGACGCTGCGCGTCACCGTGGGGGCCGACTACAAGGGGGTGACGGCCGTGCGGGCCGAGGAGACGGCACGGGGCGGGCCGTTCGAAGCGGTGACGGGCGACCGTGTGGTGTGCCCGTGACGACGGAGACCTTGCCGGCGGAGGCCGGCAGGGCGGCGTCCGCGGCCGTGCTGACCGTGCCCGCTCCTCAGTCCTCGTAGCCCTCGGCCGCGCGGCGCTCGCGGA
Organism: Streptomyces sp. NBC_00691; assembly: GCF_036226665.1. Classification (NCBI taxonomy): domain Bacteria; kingdom Bacillati; phylum Actinomycetota; class Actinomycetes; order Kitasatosporales; family Streptomycetaceae; genus Streptomyces; species Streptomyces sp. NBC_00691. The sequence goes on from NZ_CP109007.1 coordinate 3,291,179, forward strand.
GTTCCTTGATCGCCTGGCGGCGGGCCAGGCGGTGGGTGCGACGGATCTGGGCCTCCTGGTTGCGGCGCTTGTCCTGTTCCGTCTCCGGGACGACCTGGGGGACCGGGCGCGGCTTGCCGTCCGCGTCGACCGCGGCGAAGACCAGGTACGCGGAGCCGACCTGGGTGGCGGGCGTGGACTCGTTCCAGCGCTCCGCCAGGACCCGTACGCCGACCTCCATGGACGACCGGCCCGTCCAGTTCACCTGGGCCTTCACGTGTAGCAGGTCACCGACCCGGACCGGCTCCAGGAAGACCATCTCGTCCATCGAGGCGGTGACCGCCGGTCCGCCCGAGTGCCGGCCCGCCACGGCGCCCGCCGCGTCGTCCACCAGCTTCATGATCACGCCGCCGTGCACCGTACCCAGGAGGTTGGTGTCGTGGCTGGTCATGATGTGGCTGAGGGTGGTGCGGGAGGCGGAGGTGGGCTTGCCCGGGATATCGCCCTGATCTGTCATGCCCTCCACCATATGCCGGGTCCCGCGGCGGTCGCCGTTCGGTCCGGTTTGCATCAGCTTGGCAACAGCACCGGCCCGATGTTCCACCCGCCCTGTCGCCCGTAATGGCATGCCCGGCACACTGGTCCGCATGAATGACTGGCCCGAAGACGGCGGCTACGGCCGTGGCAGCGCGAACTCCCAGCCCGAGGGACCTCGCCGGATGAGCCATGTGCAGCGTCCGCAGGTTCCGCAGCAGCCGCCTCGGAACAACCAGGGCAACCAGGGCTACAACCCGAACTTCACCCAGGCGCAGGGCGCGGGCTACGACTCCGGGTACAGCTCGGGCCAGGTCTACGGCGGCCAGCAGAGCGGTGGCGGACCCCAGGGCGGCGGACGCGGCACCGTACCGCCGCAGTACGCGCCGGGTCCCGGCTCCGGCGGCCCCGGGCGTCCCGCCCCGGACTGGCGCAAGCGCATCAAGATCGGCTCGATCGTCCTGGTCGTCGCCGTCGCCGCGTGGGGCATCGGCACCTATGCCTGGGCCAGCTCGCAGATGCGCAACGAGGTCGACCTCTCCAAGGTCATCGAGCGGCCGGCCGAGGGCGACTGCACGACGTATCTGATCGTCGGTTCCGACAGCCGTGAGGGCATGTCCGCCGAGGAGAAGAAGAAGCTGCACACGGGTTCCGCCGAGGGCAAGCGGACCGACTCGATGATGATCCTCGCGGCCTGCTCCAGCGGGAACACGATGGTCTCGCTCCCCCGTGACTCCTGGGTGACGATCCCCAGCTTCGTGGGCTCCGAGTCGGGCAAGACGTTCCCGGCGCGCGGCGGCTCCAAGCTGAACGCCGCGTACGCGATGGACGGCCCCGAGCTGCTCGTCCGCACCGTCGAGTTCAACACCGGTCTGCGCATCGACCACTACGCCGAGATCGGCTTCGCCGGCTTCGCGAACATCGTCGACGCGCTCGGCGGGGTCGAGCTGAACATCGACAAGGGCTTCAAGGACAAGAAGTCCGGCGCCGACTTCCAGGCCGGCACGCAGACCCTCAACGGCGAGCAGGCCCTGGCCTTCGTCCGGACCAGGTACGCCTTCGCGCAGTCGGACCTGCAGCGGACGAAGAACCAGCAGAAGTTCCTCTCCGCCCTGGCCAACCAGGCGGCGACGCCGGGCACCATCCTCAACCCGTTCGCGCTGTACCCGACTCTGGGCGCCGGTCTGGACACGCTGATCGTGGACGAGGACATGTCGCTGTACGACCTCGGGAAGATGTTCTTCGCCATGAAGGGCATCAACAGCGGCGACGGCAAGTCCATGAACATCCCGATCTCGGGCAGAGCGCCGCAGAACTCCCTCAAGTGGGACATGCCGAAGGTGAAGCAGCTGGTGCAGCAGATCCAGAACGACGAGAAGGTCACCGTCGAGTCGGACCACTGACGCGTCGGCGCACCCCGTCACCCGTACGGGAGAGGGCGCCCCTCCCCGGCCGGGGAGGGGCGCCCTTCGTGTGTCTCCGTCACGGGAGGTTGCGGGCCATGACGATGCGCTGGACCTGGTTGGTGCCTTCGTAGATCTGGGTGATCTTGGCGTCGCGCATCATGCGTTCGACGGGGTAGTCGCGGGTGTAGCCGTAGCCGCCGAGGAGCTGGACGGCGTCGGTGGTGACCTCCATGGCGACGTCGGAGGCGAAGCACTTGGCGGCGGCGCCGAAGAAGGTGAGGTCCTCCTTGTCGCCGCCGGCGGAGACGCGCTCGGACCTGGCGGCGGCGGCGTAGGTGAGCTGGCGTGCGGCTTCGAGCTTCATGGCCATGTCGGCGAGCATGAACTGGACGCCCTGGAAGTCGGCGATGGGCTTGCCGAACTGCTTGCGCTCCTTGACGTAGCCCTTGGCGTAGTCGAGGGCGCCCTGGGCGATGCCGATGGCCTGGGCGGCGATGGTGACGCGGGTGTGGTCGAGGGTCTTCATCGCGGTGGCGAAGCCGGTGCCCTCGGCGCCGATCATGCGGTCGGCGGGGATGCGGACGTTGTCGAGGTAGACCTCGCGGGTCGGGGAGCCCTTGATGCCGAGCTTCTTCTCCGGGGCGCCGAAGGAGACGCCCTCGTCGGACTTCTCCACGACGAAGGCGGAGATGCCCTTGGAGCGCTTGTCGGGGTCGGTGACGGCCATCACGGTGTAGTACTCGGAGACACCGGCGTTGGTGATCCACCGCTTGACGCCGTTGAGGACCCAGAAGTCCCCGTCGCGCACCGCGCGGGTCTTCATGCCGGCCGCGTCCGAGCCCGCGTCGGGCTCGGAGAGGGCGTAGGAGAACATCGCGTCGCCCTTGGCCAGCGGGCCGAGGTAGCGGTGCTTGAGCTCCTCCGAGCCGGACAGGATCACCGGCAGCGAGCCCAGCTTGTTGACCGCCGGGATCAGCGAGGAGCTGCCGCACGCCCGGGCGACCTCCTCGATCACGATCACCGTCGCCAGCGCGTCCGCTCCCGCGCCGCCGTAGGTCTCCGGGACGTGCACCGCGTGCAGGTCGTTGGCGACCAGCGCGTCCAGGGCCTCCTGCGGGAACCGGCCCTCCTCGTCCACCGCCGCGGCGAACGGCACGATCTTCGCCTCCGCGAGCGCACGCACCGACTCCCGGAGCATGTCGTGCTCCTCGGAGGGCCGATACAGGTCGAAATCAGAAGAACCCGCCACGCTCACTCACTCCCACGCTTGCTAACTACCGTTAAGTAACCCAAAGCGTAAGGCGTACCCCGGCCCCGGACCAGAGCACGACTATGCTCAGGCAGGCATTCCGCCCGACGTTCACTGGAGACCCGCATGGCCCTCAAGATCACCGTGATCGGCACCGGCTACCTCGGCGCCACCCACGCCGCGGCCATGGCGGAACTCGGCTTCGAGGTCCTGGGGCTCGACGTCGTCCCCGAGAAGATCGAGCTGCTGGCCTCCGGCCGGGTCCCGATGTTCGAGCCGGGCCTGGAGGAACTCCTCGCGAAACACGTGGCGGGCATCGAGGGTTCCAGCGGCCGGCTGCGGTTCACCACGTCGTGGGAAGAGGTCGGCGCCTTCGGCGACGTGCACTTCGTCTGTGTGAACACCCCGCAGAAGCACGGCGAGTACGCCTGTGACATGAGCTACGTGGACGCCGCCTTCGGCTCCCTCGCCGAGGTCGTACGCGAAGGGGCCCTGGTCGTCGGCAAGTCGACCGTCCCCGTCGGTTCGGCCGAGCGGCTCGCGGGGCTGCTCCCGGAGGGTGTGGAGCTGGCCTGGAACCCGGAGTTCCTGCGCGAGGGCTTCGCCGTCCAGGACACCCTGCACCCGGACCGGATCGTCGTCGGCGTGGAGGGCGAGCGGGCCGAGAAGCTGCTGCGCGAGGTGTACGCCGGGCCGGTCGGGGACGGTTCGCCCTTCGTGGTGACCGACTTCCCGACCGCCGAGCTGGTGAAGACCTCCGCGAACTCCTTCCTCGCCACCAAGATCTCCTTCATCAACGCGATGGCCGAACTGTGCGAGGCCGCCGGCGGCGACGTCGCCAGACTGGCCGAGGCCCTCGGCCACGACGACCGGATCGGCCCCAAGTTCCTGCGGGCCGGCATCGGCTTCGGCGGCGGCTGCCTGCCCAAGGACATCCGGGCCTTCATGGCCCGCGCGGGCGAGCTGGGCGCCGACCAGGCGCTGACCTTCCTCCGCGAGATCGACTCCATCAACATGCGGCGCCGCGGCCAGATGGTCGAGATGGCCCGCGAGGCCCTCGGCGGCAGCACGTTCCTGGGCCGCCGGGTCGCCGTCCTCGGCGCCACCTTCAAGCCGGACTCGGACGACGTCCGTGACTCCCCCGCGCTGAACGTGGCGGGCCAGATACACCTCCAGGGCGGCCAGGTCACCGTCTACGACCCGAAGGGCATGGACAACGCCCGCCGTCTCTTCCCGACCCTCGGATACGCGGATTCCGCCCTCGAAGCGGTGCGCGGGGCGGACGTGGTGCTGCATCTGACGGAGTGGCGCGAGTTCCGCGAGCTCGACCCGGCGGCGCTCGCCGAGGTCACCGCCTCCCGGGTGATCCTGGACGGCCGCAACGCGCTGGACTCCGAGCGCTGGCGGGCGGCCGGCTGGACGTACCGGGCGATGGGCCGGCCGCGGGCCTGAGGACGGACACCGGAGTACGGGAAGAGGGGGCGCCGAGACAGGCGCCCCCTCTTCCCGTACCTGCGGCCCGGTTCCACGTACGGTCAGGCCGCGCGCACCGTCAGGCCGCGGCCGGCCTGATGCGGTTCGTCCGTGCCAGGAACTCCGTCTCGCGCAGCGCCCGCGTCACGTTGGCGTGCGCGAGGCCGACCAGTTCCTGGGCCGTCCAGCCCCGCCGGAGGAGCTCCGCGAAGAGCGGGACGTAGCCGACGGCCGGGGCGGTGGTGTGGGAGACGCCCACGCAGTGCGCGCCCGCCTCCGACCGCAGCCGGTCCAGGACGTCCGCGCCGGCGGCCGGGTCCTCGGTCACCGTGACCATGCAGACGGCGCCGTTCTCGCCGAGCAGGCCCAGGACGTCGTCGGGCAGGCCCTCCGGGGCCGCCCTGGTGAGCAGGGCGGGCGCGCGGGTGACCGCGAGGGCGCGGCGGACCGTGTCCTGGTCGGCGCCCGACAGGTCCACGGCCAGGCCGAGGCGGTTCATCTCCCGTACCGCCTCGCGGGCGAAGCGGTCGAAGCGGCTGAGGTCGACGGCCCGCACGCCCAGGGCGTGGTACGCCCGCAGGGTCGCGGCGGAGGAGCCGAGCGCCGTCCAGCTGACCGGGCCGAGCAGCGCGGCGACGCGGCCGCAGTTGCGTGCGTGGGCCATCTCGGACGTCGTGTGCGCGAGGCGCAGGTCCTCGGGGCAGGCGGCGACGAGCGCGCGGATGGCGTCGATGTGCCGCAGGGTCCCGATGACGCCCGCCGCGTCCTCGCCGGGGCCGACGCGCAGCGACCAGAACTGGGCTCCGGCCTCCGCCGCGCGGACGGGCGGGAGGTCCTCCGGGTCGAGGGCCCGGGGCAGTTCGGTGTGTCCCTCGACGACGGGCTGGGCGGCCAGGATGGCCCGGGCGCGGGACGTCTCGTCGAGCGGCGGGGGTGGCTCTGGGGCTGCGGGCTCCCCGGCGGCGGCAGGGACGGTGGAGAGGGTGGGATGGTCGTCTAGCAGTTCCGCCATGGTCTTACTCCAACTCGGTGATGCAGTACCGCCCCGCCGAATCGGGCGGGGCGGTACCGTCCACCGTGCCACCGGGCCCGCGCGGGGGCTCGGCGGGCTGAGCCGTCCGGGTGAACGCCGGAGCCGGGACGTCCCCGTGCCGTCGGGGCGTCCCGGCTCCGGGCCGTTCACGTGCCGTCAGGCGCCCGGCGCGTCCAGGGAGTCGATCGTCGCGTTCGACGGGGCCGTACGGCTCCGCAGTTCGCGCGAGACCGCCTCCGCGTCGCGCAGGACGCGGACGGCGTTGGACCAGGTCAGCTTCGCCAGGTCCGGGTGGGACCAGCCGCGGTGCAGGAGTTCGGCGACCAGGTTCGGGTAGCCGGCGACGTCGTCCAGGCCGGCCGGGGTGAAGGCCGTGCCGTCGTAGTCGCCGCCGATGCCGATGTGGTCGATGCCGGCGGCCTCACGCATGTGGTCGAGGTGGTCGGCGACCGTGGCGGCGGTGGCGACCGGGCGCGGGTTCGCCTCCTCGAAGGCCCGGTGCAGCCTCATGGCCTCGGCGGTGGTGTCGAGGTGGTCGAAGCCGTGCGCCCGGAGGTTCTCGTCGGCCCGCGCGGTCCACTCGACGGCCGCGGGGAGGATGAACTTGGGCACGAACGTGGCCATCGCGACGCCGCCGTTGGCGGGCAGCCGCTCCAGGACGTCGGTCGGGATGTTCCTCGGGTGGTCGCAGACGGCCAGGGCCGAGGAGTGCGAGAAGATCACCGGCGCCGCCGAGGCGTCGAGCGCGTCCCGCATGGTCGTCGCGGCGACGTGCGACAGGTCGACGAGCATGCCGGAGCGGTTCATCTCGCGGACGACCGCACGGCCGAAGGCGGAGAGACCGCCGACACCGGGCTCGTCGGTCGCCGAGTCCGCCCAGTCGTTGTTGTCGTTGTGCGTGAGCGTCATGTAGCGCACGCCCAGGGTGTGCAGGGCGCGCAGGGTGGCGAGGGAGTTGTTGATGGAGTGGCCGCCCTCGGCGCCCTTGAGGGAGGCGATGCGGCCCCCCTCGCGGGCCGTCTCCATGTCGTCCGCCGTCAGGGCCGGGGCGAGGTCGCCCGCGTACCGCTCCAGGAGCTGGTCGACGATGTCGATCTGCTCCAGGGTCGCGCTGACCGCGTCGTCGCCGGCCAGCCGGCAGGGCACGTACACCGACCAGAACTGGGCGCCGACGCCGCCGGCCCGCAGCCGCTTCAGGTCGGTGTGCAGGGCGCCGGTCTGGTCCGCGCCGATGTCCATCCGGTCCAGGTCGTAGCGGACGTGCTCGCGCAGGGCCCACGGCAGGTCGTTGTGGCCGTCCGCGACGGGGTGGGCGGCGAGCAGCTCGCGGGCCTCGGCGAGGCGGGCGGCCGCGCCGCCGGAGGCCCGGTCCACGGCGCTCACTTGGCGAAGCCGAACGACTCCGAGCCCTCGACCTTGGCCCGCAGGCGCTTGCCCTTCTCGGTCGCCTGGTCGTTCAGCTCCTGCTGGAACTCACGCATCCGGACGAGCAGTTCGGGGTCGTGCGTGGCGAGGATGCGGGCCGCGAGCAGGCCCGCGTTCCGCGCGCCGCCGACGGAGACCGTGGCGACCGGCACACCGGCCGGCATCTGCACGATGGAGAGCAGCGAGTCCATGCCGTCGAGGTACTTCAGCGGCACCGGCACGCCGATGACCGGCAGCGGGGTGACGGAGGCGAGCATGCCCGGCAGGTGGGCGGCGCCGCCCGCGCCCGCGATGATCGCCTTGATGCCGCGGCCCGCGGCCTCCTCGCCGTACGCGATCATCTCGCGCGGCATCCGGTGCGCGGAGACCACGTCGACCTCGTACGGGATCCCGAACTCGTCGAGGGCCTGCGCGGCGGCCTCCATGACGGGCCAGTCGGAGTCGGACCCCATGACGATGCCGATCACGGGGGCGGTGGAGGTCTCGGAGGTGGTGCCGGTGCTCGTGCTGCTCACTCGGTGATCGTTCCTCGCAGATAGCCGGCGGCGTGACGCGCGCGCTCCAGCACGTCGTCCAGGTCGTCGCCGTAGGTGTTGACGTGCCCCACCTTGCGGCCGGGCTTCACGTCCTTGCCGTACATGTGGATCTTGAGCTGCGGGTCCCTGGCCATGCAGTGCAGGTACGCGGAGTACATGTCCGGGTAGTCGCCGCCCAGGACATTGCACATCACGGTCCACGTCGCGCGCGGGCGCGGATCGCCGAGAGGCAGGTCGAGGACCGCCCGGACGTGGTTGGCGAACTGCGAGGTGATCGCGCCGTCCTGGGTCCAGTGGCCGGAGTTGTGCGGGCGCATCGCCAGTTCGTTGACGAGGATGCGGCCGTCGGTGGTCTCGAACAGCTCGACGGCCAGGTGGCCGACGACGCCGAGCTCCTTGGCGATGCGCAGGGCCAGCTCCTGGGCCTGACCGGCGAGCTCGCCGTCGAGGTCGGGCGCCGGGGCGATCACCGTGTCGCAGACGCCGTCGACCTGCCGGGACTCGACGACCGGGTAGGCGACGGCCTGGCCGTGCGGGGAGCGGACGATGTTCGCGGCGAGCTCGCGCGCGAAGTCGACCTTCTCCTCGGCGAGGACCGGGACACCCGCCAGGAAGGGATCGCGGGCGTCCTCGGGCTTCCGGACGAACCAGACGCCCTTGCCGTCGTAGCCGCCGCGCACGGTCTTGAGGATGATCGGGAAGCCGCCGGCCTCGGCGGCGAACGCCACCGCGTCCTCGGGGTCCGCCACGATGCGGTGCCGGGGGCTGGGGGCACCGATCTCGTCGAGCTTCGCGCGCATCACCCCCTTGTCCTGGGCGTGCACCAGCGCGTCGGGCCCGGGGCGGACGGGGATGCCGTCCGCCTCCAGGGCCCGCAGGTGCTCCGTGGGGACGTGCTCGTGATCGAAGGTGATCACGTCACATCCGCGCGCGAAGTCACGCAGCGTAGCCAGGTCGCGATAGTCGCCGACGACGACCTCGCTCACCACCTGCGCCGCAGAGTCCTGCGGGGTGTCGCTGAGGAGCTTGAACTTGATGCCGAGGGGGATGCCCGCCTCGTGGGTCATTCGGGCGAGCTGACCGCCACCGACCATGCCGACTACCGGGAACGTCACCCTCTTAGGGTATCCGCACCATCCGCGAACGCTCGTCCGGCTGTGGTTTGCCACAAGAACAGCGCTGGTGGGGGCCCGGTCGGGCAGGGGTTTCCGAGGTACACGGGCGGGTGACAGGAGCGCTGGTTAGCATGGTTGGGTTGACGTCACCCGGACGTCATCCGGACGGACGGGACAGAGCCATCACCATGAGTGAACCCGGCGCGCTGCGCACGCGACTCGACCGGCTCGCCCGGGAAGTCGCCAAATTCGGGGTCGTGGGCGGTCTCGGCGTCCTGGTGAACCTCGGCGTCTTCAACGTCGTCAGGGGTGCGACGGACATCCCGATGGTCCGGGCCAGCCTGATCGCCACCGTGGTCGCGATCGTCTTCAACTACGTGGGGTTCCGTTACTTCACGTACCGCGACCGGGACAAGTCCGGACGCACCAAGGAGATGTCGCTGTTCCTGCTGTTCAGCGTCGTCGGCATGGTCATCGAGAACGGTGTGCTCTACGCGGCGACGTACGGCTTCGGCTGGGACGGCCCGCTCGCGAGCAACTTCTTCAAGTTCTTCGGCATCGGCATCGGCACGCTGTTCCGCTTCTGGTCGTACCGCACGTGGGTGTTCCGCGCGCTGCCGGCGAAGGAGGCGGTGCAGACCGCCGAGTCGTTCCTGGAACAGGCGCCCCGGCAGGCGAGCCGGCGGCAGCCGGACCGCGTCTGAACCGCTGCTCCTCGAGACCCCCGGTCGGCACCGCCGACCGGGGGTCTCGTCCGTTCCGCGGCAGTGTGACGGCGGCCCTAGCGGACGGGGCGTTCCCGCTGCCTGTCCGCCACGCTGCGGACCTCGCGGCTCAGGAACAGGGCGAAGACCGGCGGCTGCTGCTGGAGGAGCTCCAGACGGCCGCCGTCCGCCTCCGCGAGGTCCCGGGCGACCGCCAGGCCGATGCCCGTGGAACTGCGGCCGCTGACGGCCCGCTCGAAGATCCGCGCGCCGAGGTCGGCTGGGACGCCCGGGCCCTCGTCGGTGACCTCGATCACCGACTGGTTGCCGGTGACCCGGGTCCGCAGGGCGACGGTGCCGCCGCCGTGCATGAGCGAGTTCTCGATCAGGGCCGCGAGGACCTGGGCGACGGCGCCCGGGGTGCCGACGGCCCGCATGCCCTGCTTGCCGGAGTGGACGATGGCCCGCCCCGCGCTGCGGTAGGCGGGCCGCCACTCCTCGATCTGCTGCTTGATGACCTCGTCGAGGTCGAAGGCGACGGCGGAGCCGGTGCGGGGGTCGCGGGAGTTCGTGAGCAGCCGCTCGACGACGTCGGTGAGCCGCTCGACCTGCGTGAGGGCGATCGTCGCCTCCTCCTTGACCGTGTCCAGGTCGTCGGCGAGCGCGACCTCCTCCAGGCGCATGGAGAGGGCGGTGAGGGGCGTACGGAGCTGGTGCGAGGCGTCCGCGGCCAGCCTGCGCTCGGCGGTGAGCATCCGGGCGATGCGTTCGGCGGAGGCGTCCAGGACGTCCGCGACGCGGTCCAGCTCGGGCACCCCGTACCGCTTGTGCCGGGGCCGCGGGTCGCCGGAGCCGAGGCGCTCGGCGGTCTCCGCGAGGTCGGTGAGCGGGGACGTCAGCTTGTTGGCCTGCCGTACGGCGAGGAGGACGGCGGCGACGACGGCGAGCAGGGCGACGGCGCCGATGATCATGAGGGTGCGGCCGACCTCGGCGGTCACCGCCGAGCGGGACTCCTCGACGACGACGGTCTCGCCGCGCTCGCCCCGGGCGGTGCCGCGGGTGACGTCGCCCTCCGGGCGGGTGCCGATCTCGATCGTGTCGCGGCCGGGGATGTGGATCTGGGCGTACCGCTTGGCGCCGCTCTGCTCGGACAGGATGTCCGGGTTGACCGGTTCGCCGCCGATGAGCCGGCTGTCGACGATGGAGACGATGCGGAGCGCCTCCAGGTCCACGCTCTCCTGGGCGCTGCTGGAGATGGTGCGGGTCTCGACGATGACGAGGGAGACGCCGAAGACGGCGATGACCACGAGGACGACGGCGAGGGTGGAGTTGATGAGGCGGCGGCGCACGGTTGCCCTCCGGGCGGGAACGGGAGACGTTCCCGACCTTACGGGCCCGTGCTAGCTCTTCTCGAAACGGAAGCCGACGCCTCTGACCGTGGCGATGTAGCGGGGGTTCGCCGCGTCGTCGCCCAGCTTCTTGCGGAGCCAGGAGATGTGCATGTCCAGGGTCTTCGTGGAGGACCACCACGTGGTGTCCCAGACCTCGCGCATCAGCTGGTCCCGGGTGACGACCCGGCCCGCGTCCCGGACCAGGACCCGCAGCAGGTCGAACTCCTTCGCCGTGAGCTGGAGCTCCTCGTCGCCCATCCAGGCCCGGTGTGACTCGACGTCGATCCGTACGCCGTGGGTCGAGGGGGCGACGACGGGCTCGGTGGAGCCGCGCCGGAGCAGCGCCCGGACGCGGGCGAGGAGTTCGGCGAGCCGGAACGGCTTGGTGACGTAGTCGTCGGCGCCCGCGTCGAGCCCCACGACCGTGTCGACCTCGTCGGCGCGGGCGGTGAGCACCAGGATCGGGACCGCGTGGCCCTCGGCGCGCAGTCGCCTGGCGACCTCGAGGCCGTCCATGCCGGGCAGGCCCAGGTCGAGGACGACCAGGTCCACGCCGCCCTGGAGTCCGGCGTCGAGGGCCGTCGGGCCGTCCTCGCGGACCTCGACCTCGTACCCCTCTCTCCGCAGGGCGCGGGCCAGCGGCTCCGAGATGGATGCGTCGTCCTCGGCGAGCAGTACACGGGTCATGGGGTGATGGTAGTCCGCACGGGTGGGAGGCCGGGGCGTGATCCACGGGGACGGAGGGAACCCTGGGGATCTTGTGGGTATCTTGCACATGACCTTCGAATGACCCTCTCCGGTTGCATACTCACCTGTGATCCATCTCTCAAGTCCTTCCATATCCGGCACTGTCGTGTCGTATGGTGGCTCGACGTCTGTAGCGGTAATCGGGGACCTTTGGCCAGCTTCGCGCGCCAAGGTCCTCTTTCTGCGTGAGGTCGGCTCAGCCGAACCTTGAGGACAGTGAATGACCTGTGGGCCGGGTCCCGGGACGCGAAGACGCATCTCCCGGGGCGTGGATCCCGGCGGAGTCCACTCCGATTCCGCCGGTGCCGGCCTCCCCCACCGGGCGCACCACGCTCACAAGGCGCGCGTCCCGACAGAGCAAGGATCGACATGGCGTCCAGCCTGACGACGGCTTCGGCCGGAACCCCCGGTTCCGAGAAGACGTTCTTCGGCCACCCCCGCGGCCTGGCCACCCTCTTCATGACCGAGATGTGGGAGCGCTTCTCCTACTACGGCATGCGGGCACTTCTCGTTCTGTACCTGGTCTCCGGCGGCGCGGACGCCGCGACCGGCAGTCAGGGTGGCGGCCTCGCGATGACCGCGGCGACGGCGACGGCGATCTACTCCGTCTACGTCTCGATGGTCTACCTGATGGCCATGCCCGGCGGCTGGTTCGGCGACCGCGTCTGGGGCGCCCGCAAGACCGTCACCATCGCCGGTTTCGTGATCATGGCGGGCCACGCCTCGCTCGCGATCCCCGGCCAGGCGATGTTCTTCGTCGGTCTGGCGCTCGTCGCCGCCGGCTCGGGTCTGCTCAAGGCCAACATCTCCACGATGGTCGGCCACCTCTACGACGGACCGGACGACCCGCGCCGTGACGGTGGCTTCACGCTCTTCTACGTCGGCATCAACCTCGGTGCCTTCGTGGCGCCGTTCGTGGTCGGCACCGTCGGCGAGAAGGTCAACTGGCACCTCGGCTTCGCCCTCGCGGCGGTGGGCATGGGTCTCGGCCTGCTCCAGTTCCTGACGGGCACGAAGAACCTCAGCGCCAAGAGCAACGTCGTCCCGAACCCGCTCAGCCCGGCCGAGCGCAAGGGCATCCTGGTCAAGGTCTCCCTGGTCGTCGTCCTCGCCGCCGCCTTCTACGGCGTGATCGTCGGCCTGGGCATGTACACCCTGAACTGGGCGCTGGTCCCGATCACCCTCGCGGGCCTGATCATCCCAGTCGCCGTCCTGGTCCGCATCAAGCGCGACAAGGACCTCGACAAGACCGAGCAGTCGAAGATGACCGGCTACATCTGGTTCTTCGTCGCCGCCGCGATCTTCTGGATGATCTACGACCAGGGCGGCTCGACGCTGTCGCTGTTCGCGGACGACAAGACCGCCGGCACCGTCTTCGGCTTCGGCTTCCCGGCCACCTGGTACCAGTCGCTGAACCCGCTCTTCGTGATGGCGCTGGCCCCGGTCTTCGCGTGGCTGTGGCTCTGGCTGGCCCGCAAGAACCAGGAGCCGAACACCATCGTGAAGTTCGCGATGGGTCTGGTTCTCGTCGGCGCGTCCTTCTTCGTCTTCGTCGTCCCGATGAACATGGCGGGCGACGGCACCAAGGTCTCCCCGATGTGGCTGGTCTCGATCTACATGATCCAGACCATCGGTGAGCTGTGCCTCTCCCCGGTCGGCCTCTCCGTCACCACGAAGATGGCGCCGCAGAAGTACGCCTCCCAGATGATGGGCGTGTGGTTCCTCGCCGTCACCGCGGGCGACTGCACCACGGGTCTGCTCTCGCTGGCCGGTGTCGACCTCAACGGCACGGGGATCATCGCCATGCAGGCGAGCCTGGCCGTGTTGGCGGGCTTGGCGATCTACATGTACCGCAAGAAGGTCCAGGGCCTCATGGGCAGCGTCCACTGACCTCCCCCGCACGGCCGTGAGGGCCGCCGCACCGATCCGGTGCGGCGGCCCTCCGCCGTCTCCGCCCCGCGTCAGCGCCTGAGGCGCGCCCACGGGGTGAAGGTGAACACCGCGCCGCCGAGCAGGATCACCGTGCCCGCGACGAGGGCGAGGGCGCGCAGGGCGCCGTCGTCCTCGGCACCGGTCTCGGCGAGGTTTCCGCCGTCGGAGCCGCCGGAGCCGCTGCCGCTGCCGCTGCCGGAACCCGAGCCGCTGCCCGAGCCGGAGCCGTCGCCGCCCGAGGCGCCGCCGGCCTGCTTGCTCGTGTCCAGTTCGAGGGAGGCCTTGACGGCGCCCTTCACCTGGCACGGGATGTCCATGTTCGACGTGCCGAGGGTGACCTTGATGGTCAGCGTGCCGGGGCTGAGCGTGGACTTGCCGGTCGCTCCGGGCTTGTACGTGCCCTTCATGTCCGGCAGGTTCACCGGGTCGCCCAGTTTCAGCGCGGTGGGGTTCGGGGGTCCCGAGACGTTCACCGTGCCGTTGTCGGCTCCGCCGACCTTGACCGCCATGGAGGCCTTGAGGGCTCCCGCGGGGAGGGCGGCGGGGCTGTTCATGACGCCCTTGGCCGTCTTGACCGTGAGGTCGTACACACCGCCGTTCTTCTTGGCGTCGATCGTCACCTTGCCGTTGATCGGGTCCGGGCCGGGTGCCGTGCAGCCGAACGTGACGGCGACCTCCTCACCGGGGAAGGACGTCTCACCGCCGCCCCCGCCGCTGGAGGATCCGCCGGAGGCCGAGCCGGAGCCCGAGGTGGAGGATCCGCCGGAGGACGTCGTCGAGGAGCCGCCGGTGGTGGTCGAGCCGCCGGTGGTGGTCGAGCCGCTCGTGTTGCCGCCGGACGTCGTCGTACCGCCGGTGGTCGTCGTGGACCCGCCGTTCGTGGCGCCCGTCGTGGTGCCGCCGCCGGCCGTGACCTTGATCGTGGCGCCGACCGGAACGGTCTCCTTCGGCGCGCACTTCGTGTCCGTGGACAGCGGCTTGGACACGTTGATCGTGTACTTGTCGGGCGTGAGGGTGATCTCGCCCTCCTTCGTCAGTTTCAGCTTCCCCTTCATCTCGGGCAGCACCATCGGGCTGTTCTTGGGGATCGGCGGGTTCTGCCGGGGTCCCTCCATCGCGACGGTGCCGGTCCCCGCGCCGCCCACGGTGAGCGACCCGGTCGGCTTGACCGTGTCCTTGCCGAGATCGAGCACGTCGGGGTTCTTCGACGCGGCCTGGACCGTCTTCCAGACGATCTCGACCTCGTCGCCGACCTTGGCCTCCGCCGGTGCCGTGATCTGCACCTTCGTCGTGCCCTGCACGGGCGGAAGCCCGGAGATGGACGGCGGGATGCACTCCGTCTTGTACGAGACCTCGGCGGCCTGGGCGGGGCCGGCGGAAATCATGATCCCCGCGCCGCCGAGCATCAGCGCGACTCCGGCCGCGCTCATCCTCCGTTGCGTACTCACGCATGTCCCTTCGTCGTCGGGCTGCTCTCTGGGGCTGACGGTGCGGAGTCAGGACTGAACCACGGCAGGACCGCGGTCGGTTCGTCGTCCCCCGGGCCCCGGGGCGCGGAGGCGCGCGCGGGGGCGGGGGCACGGGTACGGAGCCGGGCCAGGGGCGCCCCGGGGCGCGCCCGGGGCCGGGGCCCGTCGGGGCTGCTCGCGGGACGGACCCGGTCCACCACGGCCATCCCGATCCGGAACAGCGCCGCCGGGACGACCACGGCGAGCAGCAGCCAGAAGAGCGTCACGCCCCAGGGCCTGCCGACCCCCCACGGCTGTTCGACCAGGACCTTGCCCCCGTACCGCACGGAGACCTGGTAGTCGCCGTGCGCGCCCGCCGTCAGTTCGACGGGGAGCCGGACGAGGGCCTTCTCGCCGGGGGCGATCGTGCCGCGCCACTGGCGTTCCTCGTACTGCGGCGCGAACACGCCGTGGCTGGAGCCGACCTGGAAGACCGGGTCCTTCACGGGGGCCGGACCGAGGTTGCCGACGGTGAAGACGATCCGGCGGCTCGGCGGCGCCCCGAACCAGGTGAGGAGCCCGCTGGAGCCGTCGAGGCGTACGGCGGCGAGGACGGCGAGCCGCCCGTCGCCCGAGGCCTCGGGGAGCGGCGCGACGGGATGCCCGGCCACGGTGAACTCCCGGTCGACGGCGTCCTGCTGGCCGGTCACCCCGGCGACGTGCACCACGCAGGGGCAGGGCTTGGGCGGTTCGGCGACCGGGAGCTTCGCGCTGAAGCCGCCGCGGGCGTCGACGGTGGCGGCCCGGCCCTCGGTGTTGGCGCAGGAGTTGGTGCCGCCGATGACGCCCTTGCCGGGCGCGGACTGGCCGCAGATCAGCAGCATGAGCAGCGCGCCGGGCTTCCAGCCGCTGCCGCTGACGGTGACCTCGCCGCCCTTGCCGCCCTCCGCCTGGGAGAGCTCGACGGCGGGACCGGGGGCCGCGACGGCGGGGGCGGCCGGGAGGAGGCCGAGGGCGAGCACGGTGACGAGCGCCGCCGCTGTACGTGTCCACCTCATGTGCGCACTCCCGCCGGGGCTCGCTGGGTACGGGGCCTGGCGTACCGCCGTAGCGCGTATCCGCCGCCGCCCGCCGCGAGCAGCAGCAGTCCGGCCGCCCCGGCGAGCGCCGGGCCCGAGGCGAAGGATGCCTCGGCGCGGGCGGTGGCCGGGGCCGCGCCCTCGGCGGTGGCGGTCAGCCGCACGGTGACGGAGTCGAGGGCCGGCGGGTCGGGCCAGGCTTCGGTACGGGTGGCCCGCTGACCGGGCCGCAGGGTGAGCGGCAGGGCCCGGCCCGGCCGGTCGAGGACGGTGCCGAGGACGCCCTCGGCGCGCACCGCGAGGTGCGGGACGAGGACGGTGGTGCCCCGGTTGACCAGGGTGTAGCGGAGGGCGCCGGTCTCGGTGTCGACGTGGACGCCCTCGACGGTGAGCGCGGCGAGCCTCGGTCCGCTGACCCGCAGCCGCAGGTCGACGCGCACCTCGCGGCCGTCCGCCGAGGCCCGTACCGCGCCGCGGTGTTCGCCGGGCGGTGTGTCCGCGGTGACGGTCACGGCGAAGGGCACGTCCGCCCGGGTGCGGGCGGGGACGGTCACCGTCCGGGCGGCGAAGGACACCGGTGCGCCCTGGCCGCTGAGCCGGACGGTGAGCGGCCGGGCGCCGGGGTTGGTCAGCGACAGGGTGTCCTGGAGGACGCTGCCGGCGGGGCCCTCCAGATAGGCGTACGGCCGCCCGGCGGCGGGTGCCGCCGTCCAGGAGACCGGGGTCCGGGCGTCCGAGGGCGCCGCCGCGACCGCGCCGAGGAGGGCGGTCGCGGCGGCCACGAGCCCGGTGCGTGCCGCCGTCCGCATCAGCGAGCCGTGCGCCGCGTGAGCCAGAGGACTCCGGCCGCGCCGGTGAGGAGGACGGTGCCGCCGAGGGTGCCGAGGGCGACGGCGGAGTCGAGCGGGCCGGTCTTGGGCAGTTCGGCGCCCGTGTCCGCCTCGTCCTCGCCCCTGTCGGCGGGCGGCGGGGTGCCGGAGCCGCCGGAGAGTCCGGTCACCTCCAGTTCGAGGGCGGCCTCGGGGTTGTTCTTCGGGGTGCAGACGGCCGCGTCCATGCCGAGCGCGTGCACCGTCAGCGTCCCGGCCGTGAAGGTGACCTTGCCGTTCTTCTTCGGGGTGTACGTGCCCGTGAGGGTGCCGATCCTGATCGGGGTGTCGGGAGGGATGGCGGCGGTGTTCGGCGTGCCCTTGACCTTGACGGTGCCGGAGTCGGCGCCGCCGAGGACGAGTTCGGCGCGCGGTGTCATGACGCCCTTGGGCAGTTCGACCGGGCTGTCGGAGACGCCCTTCTCGAACGACATGGTGATCGTGTACGCGCTGCCGTTCTTGACGGCCTTGATGTCGACGGGCGAGACGGCGCCCTTGGGCCCGATCTTCGTCTCGCAGGCGTAGTCGACGTCGACGACGGCCGCCTGGGCGGTCGGCGCGCCGGCGAGCACGGCCACGCCCGCCACCGCGACCGCCGCCGTGAGCGCGGCGGTCGTTCTCCTCCGGTTCGGCTCCTTGGACACCCCGAGCACCCCTCACCGCAATGGAACTGACGGTCTTTCAGATTGGGCGTCAAGGTACGCCCGGGGCCTTGCGGAGGGAAGAAGAGGGACGGTGAAAGTCCTAGGCGGGTGCGGAGAGTTCGGCCCAGACCGTCTTTCCGGGGGCGCCGGGGGTGCGCTCGATGCCCCAGTCGAGGCAGAGCCGCTGCACGATGAACATGCCGTGGCCGCCCGGGCGCCCGGACCGGTGCGGGGTGCGGGGTGCGGGGGTTCCGGCGCCCCGGTCGGTGACTTCGAGGCGCAGCGCCTTGGGCAGGCGCAGCACGCGGAGGCGCTCGGGGCCCTCGGCGTGCAGGCAGGCGTTGGTGACGAGCTCGGAGACGACGAGCAGGACGTCCTCGGCGGCGGCCCTGCGGTCGGCGCTGGCGGCCGGCAGCCAGCCCCACTCGTGGAGCGCGGACCGCGTGAAGTCACGCGCGAGCGGGACGGTGCCGCTGGTCTCGCCGAGGGCGAGCGTACGGACGTCGGAAGCTTGGTCCATCAGCGCTTCACCTCACCGATCGACGGGACAGAGGGCGGGACGTACGGGCGGTGCGGGGCCGGTTCGTGGGGGCGGGCCGGCCGGACCGCTCAGCCGGGCAGGGCTGTGGCGAGTGTCTCGTGCACGGTGAAGACGGCCTCCGCGCCCGTGATGTGGAACACCCGGGCCACCGCGGGCCTCATCCCCACGAGATGGACGCCACCACCGGCGGCGTCCGCCCTCAGCCGGGCGCCGAGGAGCACGTTGAGCCCGGTCGAGTCGCAGAACTCCAGACCCGAGCAGTCGACGACGAGCCGCGAGCGGCCCTCGTCCAGCGCCCGGTCCAGGGGGGAGCGCAGCAGTTCGGCCGTGTAGTGATCGAGCTCACCCACCGGAGCGAGGACTTCGTTCCCGTCCACGGTCCGGACCTCGACCCGCAACCGCGCGGGCGGTGCGCTGCCGATGTTCTCGCGGTCCATGGCCGTGCCTCTTTCGCTCTCGCGGATGCCGACTGACGTGCCTCGAACCCTACAAGCGAGGCGCCCCGCAATGCACACAGGGTCCACCACATACCGGACATAGCGGATTATCGATACTTGCGGCCTTCACCGTCGAGCAGGTAGGGCTAGAGGAGAACACCCGACACGACCGGCTTCGGAGGCGCCGCAAACCGCAGCAGAGGACCCACGAAGGAGACCCATGTCACCCCGGCTCGACGCCCCGCGTACCCCCGACGCGCCGTCGGCAGCAGTCCCCCTGGACCATCCGCTCGACCCCGCCGAGTTCTCCCCCGAGCTCTCGCACGACCAGGCGTTCGCGCTCCCGTTCGACCGTCCGCTCGACGGCATCGGACCCGTCGACGCGCGCGCCCTGTCGAAGCAGCTCTTCGCCCGGCTCGCCGAGCTGGAGGAGGGCACCCACGACCACGCGTACGTCCGCAACACCCTCGTCGAACTGAACCTGGCCCTGGTCAAGTTCGCCGCCGCGCGCTTCGGCACCCGCAGCGAGCCGATGGAGGACATCGTCCAGGTCGGCACCATCGGCCTCATCAAGGCGATCGACCGCTTCGAGCTCACCCGCGGCGTGGAGTTCCCCACCTTCGCGATGCCCACGATCATCGGCGAGATCAAGCGCTTCTTCCGCGACACCTCGTGGTCCGTGCACGTGCCCCGCAGGCTCCAGGAGCTGCGGCTCGACCTCGCCAAGGCGGGCGACGCGCTCGCCCAGCGCCTCGACCGCGCCCCGACCGTCGCCGAACTCGCCGAGGAACTCGGCATCGCGCCGGAGGAGGTCGTCGAGGGCATGGCCGCGAGCAACGCGTACACCGCGAGCTCGCTCGACGCGCAGCCCGACGAGGAGGAGGGCCCCGGCGGCGAGGCCACGCTCGCCGACCGGCTGGGCTACGAGGACCACGGACTCACCGGGATCGAGTACATCGCCTCCCTGAAGCCGATGATCGCCTCGCTGCCCGCCCGCGACCGGCACATCCTCTCCCTCCGCTTCGTCTCCGGCATGACCCAGTCGGAGATCGGCACCGAGCTCGGCATCTCCCAGATGCACGTGTCCCGGCTGCTCGCCCGCACCCTCGCCAGGCTGCGCCGGGGGCTCACTCTGGAGGAATGACCTCCACCGGCTTCCCCGAGCCGCCAAAATGGCTGCGGAAAGGGCCCGTTCACGGTCTTTCGACCGGTGACGGGCCCTTCCGCATGCCACGCCCCGGACCGCTCACGCAGCGGCCCGGACGACCAACCGGGCGACCGGGGGGTCGTGTTGACGCGGCGTCCGGAATGGGCCACATTGAGCCCGGGGGTTCAGGGGGGAATCACATGCTGTCTGCGTACGCGGAACTGGAAGAACGCATGCGCGGCCGGGTCGGAGGCAGGGAGTGCCTCTACGTGCCGTCGTGCCGCTTCGGGCTCTATCTCGCGCTGCGCCACTGGTGCCGTCCCGGCGGCAGGGTACTGATGTCGCCGGTCAACGACGACGTCATCTTCTTCGTCGTCCTGGCCGCCGGACTCCGCCCCGTCCAGGCACCGCTCGACCCCCGGGACGGCTCGATCGACACGGCCGCCGTGCCCGAGTCCGTCTGGGGGGACCTCGCCGCCGTCCTCACCACCAATCTGTACGGCAATCCCGACCCGGCTCCCGAGCTGCGGGGCCACTGCGACCGGCTAGGCATCCCGCTGATCGAGGACGCGGCCCACGCCATCGGCTCCACCGTCGGCGGGCGCCCGGTCGGCACGTACGGCGAGGCGTCCGTCTTCAGCCTCTCGAAGCACACCGGCGCAAAGACCGGCGGCTTCCTGACCCTCGCCGACCCGGCGCTGCGCGAGGAACTCGCCGCCGCCCGCGAGGCGTTGCTGCACCCGACCCGCCCCACCGCCGAACTCGCCCACCTCGTACGGCCGTACGCCGAGTCCACCCTGCGCGCGCTGCGCCTGGTCGGGGCCGCGCGGGCGGCCGTCCGGCGGCTCGGCCTGGAGGAACGGGAGGAGATCCGGATGCCGCTCCGCGCCGAGGAGCTGACGCGGGCCCTGACGGCGGCGCCCGCGCTCGAACCCTTCCACTCCTGGGTCCGGGTCGACATGCACGACTACCGGCTGCGCCCCGGCGCCGGCCGGCTCCGCCGCACCACCCGCGGATTCGCCCGGCTCGACGACGTCCTCGACGCCCACCGGACGGGCACCGCCCTGCTCCTGGCCGGCGAGTACGGCACGGCCGAGGCGTTCCCGGGCGGTCCGCCGGCATCCGCCCCGGCGGGCGCGCCGCAGCCGCTCTACCGGGTGCCGCTGCTCGTCGAGGACCGGGACGCGGCCGTCGCCGCCCTCGCCCGGCGCCGGATCACCACCGGCTACCTCTACGACCCGCCGCTCGACAGCTACGCCGGAGAGGCCTTCACCGACCCCTCCCCCGCGCCGGAACCGGCAGCCTGGTTCGCCCGGCACGCCCTCCCGGTGGACCCGCGCCGCGCCGCCGAGACCCTCGCGGTGCTGCGCGGCGCCGGGATCCGCCCGGCTCGGCCGTCGATGGTCCGCGGCGGGTCGCGGTGACGGTACGGCTGCGGGGCTCCGCCCGGGACGACACGGCCGGTGCGACGGACACGCCGGGCACGACGGACACAGAGGACGCCGCGCGCCGCGAGACCGCCACGGCCGGGGCGGAGGACGACTCGGGGCCCGCTGCGCGTTCCGCCTCCGACGACGGCTCCATGTTCCGCAACGCCTACGCGCTGATGCTCTCCACCGGCGTCTCCGCCGCCCTCGGGCTCGGTTTCTGGCTGATCGCCGCCCGCTACTACTCGGAGGAGGCCGTCGGCCAGGGCTCCGCCGCCATCGCGGCGCAGCGGATGCTCGCCTCGATCACCGCGACCACCCTGTCCGGCGCGGTCGTCCGGTACGTGCCCCGGGCCGGCCGGGCCACCGGCCCGCTGGTCGTGCGCCTGTACCTGTTCAGCACCGTCGTCGTCGCGGCGGCCTGCGGTGTCTTCCTGCTCACCATCGACCTGTGGGGACCCTCGTACGCGCCGCTCGGAGGCGTCTCCGCCGGGATCTTCTTCACCGCGTCCGCCGTGGGCTGGGCCCTGCTCACCCTCCAGGACGGGGTGCTCACCGGGCTGAGACGGGCGATCTGGGTGCCCGTCGGCAATGCCGTCTTCTCGCTCGGCAAACTCGTCCTGCTCGTCCTGCTGGCGACGGCCGTGCCGGTCCTCGGCGTCTTCGTCTCCTGGGCGGCGGCGATCGTGCTCTCCGTGCTGCCGCTGGGCTGGCTCGTGTTCCGCCGGCTCATCCCCCAGCAGGCCCGCGCCGACCGGGACCGCGAGCCGCCGGGCATGCGGGAGATCGGCCGGTTCATCGCCGGGGACTCGGTCGGCGCGTTCTTCAGCCTCATCATGATCAGCCTGCTGCCGGTGATGGTCGCCGTCCGCTTCGACGCCGCCCACAACGCCTTCTTCTACACGGCGTACACCGTCGGCGGCACCATGGAGTTCATGGCCATCAACATGGCCTCCTCGCTCACCGCGCACGCCTCGCACAGCCCCGAGTCCCTCGCCGAAGGGGTGCGGGGCGCCCTGCGCCGCATGGTGCTGCTGCTCGTCCCGGTCGTCCTCGTCCTCGTCGTGTTCGCGCCCCTGATCCTCGCCCCCTTCGGCCAGGGCTACCAGGAGAACGGCTCCACCGTGCTGCGGCTCCTCGCCGCCGCCGCGCTCCCCCGGGTCGCCGTGGAGCTCTACATCGGCGTGCTGCGGGTCCAGGGCCGGACGGGCATGCTCGCCGTCCTCCAGGGCGCCATGTGCGTCCTGGTCCTCGGCAGCGCGGCCGTGCTGCTCGGCCCGTACGGCATCAGCGGCGCCGGGTTCGCCGTCCTCGGCGCGATGACCCTCATGGCGGTGGCGTGCGTGCCGGGCCTGCGGGCCACCCTCAAGGGCCGCACGCCGGCCGAGCGACCCCGGGCGGCGGCCCGGGTGAAGGAGCGCGAGGAGGACGGCTACGGCACCAACTGGGCCCGGGAGAGCGCCTATCTGCGCGGGGCGCACGAGTCGGTGACGCCGGCCTTCGGCATCCCCGTGTACGTACCCCGGCCGCGTGACGACGAGCCCGCCGGCCCGCTCGCACGGCCCCTGCCGACGCCGGTGTCCCGGCCGGAGGAGCCGGACGCGCCCGACCGGTGGGGGACCTGGCTGTGGCTCGCTCTCGGCCTCGCGGCCGGGCTGTTCTGGTTCCCGCTCGCCCGGTCCGGCGAGCTGGACGTGGCGACGCTGTCGGGAACCGGACTGCTCGCCGCGCTGCCGCGGGTCACCCTGGGCGCCGGGCTGCTCCTGGTCGCCCTCCAGGGCGCCGCCGTCGGACTCCGGTTCTTCCGGCCCGTGTTCGCCGCGGTGGTCCTGCTCGCCACCTTCCTGGCCCTGCACACGGCTCCGCCGCTGCTCGGCCTGCGGCCGGCCGACGCGGCGGGTCCGGGGGCGGCGCTCCTGGGCGAAGGCGTCGAGCGGGCGGTCGTCCCGATCGCCCTCCAGGCCCTGAGTCTGCTCCTGACGGCCGTGCTGCTGCGGGTGGTCGGGGCGGGTGCGCGGGTCACCGCCGGTGTGGTGTGGGTCCTGGTCTGGGCGGGCTGGGCGGGTCAGCAGGCCTTCGCCACCGCCCCGCTCCCGCTCTTCCTCGGCCTGGCCGGCGGCACGATGGCGGTGTGCGCCTTCCGGGGCCTGACGTCGGGGCGCCGCCCGTAGGGGGTGCTACCGGTCCGGCACGTCCTGCCGGAGGTACGGGCCCCGCCCGGAGACGCGGTATCCCTCCGGGCCGGGACCGGAGTCGACGGTCGGATCGCAGCCGGGCCGGGGGCGCCCCGGTCGTGCCGTCCGGTCACCCGCTCCCACGGGTCCCTCGTGTGCGCGGCCGGGGCAGCCGGAACCGGAGCGTGCCGTCGCCGGAGGGCCGGGCGCCGTCGCGCTCGACGGCCCCGCGCGTGGCGGCGGGCAGCGGAACGCCGGGCAGGACGGCGACGACGCTCACGAAGACGGCGAGGACGACGAGGAAGACCGTCAGCGAGAAGGCCTTCGCCAGGAACAGGGTGGTCGCGACGAGGGTGGCCACGGACAGGCTGACCGGCGCGGCCAGCGCCAGCGCCTCCAGACGGGCACCGGGGCGCAGTCCGAGCGGCTGGGGCAGCAGCAGGGCCAGGCCCGGCGCGAGGACGACGAAGGCGAGCACGGGGATCCAGCGCGCCGGGGAGCCGCCGGGGAGGGCGGTCGCCGCGAGGGCGACCCATCCGGAGGCCGCGAGCGCGGCTCTGCGCTGGACGCGCGGGGTCAGGCGTGGGTGGGCCATGGCGTACCTGCTCCTCGTACGGGTGGACCGACGGGCGTGTCGTCGGAAGGGGGTCGGGCCGGTGGCGGGCGGTCGTGCTCAGCCGGTGGTGGTGGGCCGGTAGCGCAGGACGAGCCCGTACCGGCTCTCCTCCACGA
Organism: Streptomyces sp. NBC_00691; assembly: GCF_036226665.1. NCBI lineage: Bacteria > Bacillati > Actinomycetota > Actinomycetes > Kitasatosporales > Streptomycetaceae > Streptomyces > Streptomyces sp. NBC_00691. The sequence goes on from NZ_CP109007.1 coordinate 3,315,201, forward strand.
CCGCGAACAGCGGCGATGCCTTGAGCGCCTTGCCGAGGCGGTCGAAGCCGCCCTCCGGGAGGTAGCCCTCGCCGATGACGGCCTCGCCCTGGGTGGGGGTGAGGATCACATAGGCCGGGCGGCCCGCGGGGATGCCGCCGGCGAGGTAGCCGGCCGGGTCCTTCAGCATGCGGAGGTTCTCGTCGACCTCCTGCTCGGTGAAGAACCAGCGCTCGTAGTGGTCGTAGCGGTAGTACGAGTCGGCGAACGCGCCGGTCGCGGCGAGGATCAGCGCCCCCTGGGGGGCCCGGTCGAAGGCGCGGCGGGTGAGCGCGGTCTCGCCGGGCGGCGCGTAGTGCATGCCCTCCTTGCCGTAGTACGAGGGCAGGAAGCCGGCGAGCATGGCGACGAGGGTGAGGGGCAGCGCGACGGTGGCCGTGCGGCGGGCGATCGTGGCGGCGCGGCTCGCGGCCCCGGCGGCCGGGACGAGCGCGGCGGCCGCGAAGAAGGCGGCGCCGGGAAGACCGAAGAGGTAGACCCGGAAGATCATCTCGCCGCCGTAGTCGTTGACGGCGACCATCGGGAGGGGCGCCGCGGCGACGAGCAGCAGCGGCAGGGCGCTGCGGACCAGTCTGCGGCGCAGGAGCACGGCGGCGGCGGCGAGACCGCCGAGGGCGAGCACCATCAGGATGTTGGCGCTGCCGACGAGTTCGGGGCCGGGGCCGGTGGGGTCGCCCGCGAAGCCGGGGCGCGAGTTGGCGAGCAGGTCGCCGGCCTTCTCGCGCAGGGTGCCGAGCGTCTCCAGGAACAGCTCCCGGCCCATGGTCAGGTTCCAGACCAGCATGATCAGGCCGGTGACGGCGAGGAGCCCGAGGTTGCGGTAGCGGCGGGTGAGGCAGAGGGCGAAGAGGCTCGCGCACAGCATGATCGGGGTGAGCTGGTGCGAGGCGTTGATGGTGGCGACGACCGGGACGAGGAAGAGGACGGCGACGGCCCGCTGCCGGGTGGTCGTGGGCGGCGGTACGGCCGCGGCGGCCGGGTCGAGCGTGGCGCGGTCGCGGAGCGTTCCCGCCGAGCCGGGCAGCACGAAGTGCCGGACGACGACGGCGAAGACGGTCAGGTAGAGCAGGTACGAGAAGCCCTGCGGGGAGAGGTAGTCCTGGCCCACCCAGTTCGCGAGCTGGAAGATCCACACACCGGTCCACACGAGGCGCCAGTCGTCGCTGAACGTGCGGTAGACGAGTATCAGGACGGGGACGGTCAGCAGGCCGAGCGCGACGGGCGCCCAGTTGATGAACGAGGCCGCGGCGTCCACGCCGAAGGCACGGACGAGGGCGGCGTCGAGCGAGAAGAATCCGGGCCACTGGTCGTAGGCGGACATGCCGCCGGACAGCTCCGTGCCGGGGTGGACGGTGCCCTGGTCGAGCAGCCTGCTGATGATCGCGTCGTGCTTGGACGCCCAGGCGTAGCGGACGGTGTCGTAGAGGATCGCGGGCGGCGCCTTGAGGGCGACGAGCATCGCCGCGCAGTAGGTGGCCGGCCAGAGCGGCGCCGTGCCGGCGCGGCGCAGGGTGATGACGAAACCGCCGGTGAGGACGGTGAGGGCGGCGTAGAAGGTGAGCGGGAAACGGTCGAGGAGACCGAACTCGTCCATGCTCCGGAAGTCGATGCCGGGCAGCGCCCAGAGCCAGAGGACGCCGGCGAGGAGGAGGGGGACGAGGTTGAGGGCGTCGGGGGAACGGAGCACGGTGGCGAACCGGCCCCGGGCGGCGGTGGCGCCGCCGTTCCGGCCGTCCTCGCGTCCGGGACGCGCCGCTTCGGCGTCCGGGCCGGGCCCGGGGCCACCCCCCGCCTCCCCGCCCTCGGCCTCCCGCTCCTCCGCCTCCCGGTCCTTGGCGGAGGGCCGCGAGGGCACACCGCTCCCGGTCACCGGTGCGGGCCCCTGACGCTGCACGGCCTCTCCCCCCACGAACTGTCCCTTTCGCCGAAGTACAGGAAGGTACTTCGGTTTTGTTCGGGCTTTCAACTGCCGGTCGGATCGCCGGAGTTGTCGATCTTCGGATCCCTCGGCACTCAGCCGGCGAACTCGGGCCCCTTCACCAGGGCGCGGGCCCTGCGGTACATCCGCCAGCCGACCGTGGGCAGCGAGTCGGGGTACGGCGCGGTCTTCGCGCCGCGCCCCTCCATCCACCGCTCGATGTCGGCGACGGTGTGGGTGCGGCGCAGGATCAGCCGGGCGATGCGGTAGATCTCGTCGGTCCCGGAGCTGAGCGCGTGCCGGACGGCGACGGCCGAGGTGTACCCGGCGGCCGCGGCGGCCCGCCGTACGGCCGGACTGTTGTAGCCGTGCGGGTAGGCGAGGTGACGGACCTCGTGCCCGAGGACGTCCTCCAGCACCGCCTTGGACTCCCGCAGCTCCCGGCGGAGCGCGGCCGGCACGAGGGTGTCCAGCTGCGGGTGGGTGGCGGTGTGCGCGCCGACCTCCATCCCGTACTGCTCCAGGCGCGGCGCCTGGGCGAGGGTCATCATCGGCGCGGGCGGCAGCAGACACGGCCGGCCGCGGGTGATGGCCCCCGTGGTGAGGTACGCGGTGGACGGCAGACCGCGGTCGGCGAGGGCCTCGGCGGTCGGCCCGGCCAGATCGGCGAAGCCGTCGTCGAAGGTGAGGACGACGGGCCGGGGCGGCAGCGGGGCGCCGGTGGCGACATGGGCGGCGAGGGCGCCGACCGTGACGGCGGTACGGCCGCTGGCTACGACCGCGTCCAGCTGGGCCGCGAACTGCTTCGGCGAGACGGTGAATTCGGCGATCCAGTCCGGCGGATCCTCCATCACCGCGTGGTAGAGGAGGACGGGTATGCGGGAGCGGACGGGGGCGCCGGTCATCGGGTCACCGCCGAACCACCGCGCGGCGCCTGCGAGCGGTCCCGCACCCGGGCCCCGGCGCCGAACCGCGCACGGGCCCGGGTACGCGCCTTGGCGTAGCCGATCGGGCCGTAGAGCATGCCGCGCCGCTCCAGCCGGGAGAGGGAGGCGGGCCAGGGATGGTGCTGGGTGCCGTGCTCGCCGGGAACACCGCCCTCGGGCGTCCCGCCCCGCTGGGCGGTCATGCTCCGGGCGTACGCGAGGCCGCGCGGCAGCCGGGCGAGCAGGGCGGGCAGCAGGCGGGGGCTGCGCACCAGGGTGGCGGTGAGGTACGCGGTGAGCCCCGCGCCGTAGCCGTACGCCTGGTTCCGCAGGTCCTGCCAGGTGTCGCGGTGGTGGTGCCAGACGAGGGCCTCGGAGGTGTAGCGGAGGCGGAAGCCGGCGGAGAGGACGGCGACGAAGGCGTACAGGTCGTCGCCGCCGCGGGCGGCCGTCCCGGTGCCGGTCGCCGGGTCGAAGCCGCCGGCCCGGCGGAGGGCGTCGGCACGGAAGGCCATGTTGGCGCCGGAGCCGAAGCTGCCGGCGGTGAAGGGGAAGAGCGGCTCGTCGGCGGGCGGCCGCGCCGGGTCGTAGAGACGGGGCGCGAAGCCCTTGGCGAAGCCGCCGTGGGATTCCAGGAGGATCTGGGCGGGGGTGCCGAGGCGCGCGGGCAGGATCAGTCCGGTGACGCAGCCGAGGCCGGGATCGGCGGCGAAGGGCGCGGTGAGGGCGCTCAGCCAGCGCGGGTCGGCGATCACGTCGTCGTCGGTGAAGGCGACGACGCTCCCCCCGGCGGCGGCGAGGCCGGTGTTGTGGGCGGTGGCGAGACCGGGGGTGTCCTCGCGCACGTACCGGACGCGGTCGGCGTGCCCGGCGTACGTCCGGGTGACGAGTGCGTGGGTGCCGGTGGTGCGGGGCGCGTTGTCGACGACGACCACCTCGAAGTCCGGGTGGTCCTGGGCGAGCAGCGAGTCGAGGGCGCGGGCCAGGGACTCGGGGCGCTCACGGGTGGCGACGACGACGGAGGCGCGCGGCGGAGCGGGGGCGTCGAGGCCGGGGGGCCGCGCGGCGGCGAGGCGCTCGGCGTCGGTCCCGGGCGTCCCCGCCCCGGCGAGCCGGCGCCGGGCGAGGGCGGCGAGTACCTCGGCGGGGTCCTCACCGGCGCGGACGGTGCCGACGACGGTGGCGGCGGGCCGGCCCCGGAGCCGTACGAGCGCGTAGACGTCACCCGGCACGACGGCGGGCGCGCCGGGCGCGGGCCGGAAGCCGAGGACGGGCCCGTCGGGCCCGTCGAGATCGAGCTCGGCGACGGAGAGGGGCCGGGGGGCGGTGGTGCTGCTCATCGGGGGTCTCCCCAGAGAAGACGTACGGACGGGGCGGGTGTCGCGTGTGCGGGGGCCGGGGGCCGCGTGCGCGCGGTCGCGGTCGGCGGCGCCGTGGCGGTGCTAACGGTGGCCCCGCAGACGAGCGAGGGCGTTGAGGGCGGCGCGCCCGCGGGCCGCGAGGGCCGGCCGGGTACGGACGAAGCGGTGCACGCGCAGCGGGGGCTCCCGGCGCAGCCAGTGCACCGCGCCCGGCACACCCGGCCGGACGACGGCACCCTCGTGCACCGTCAGCTCCCCCGTCTTCAGGGCGTCCTTGTACTCGGCGGCGCCGCGCCCCAGATCCAGCATCCCGATCCCGGCGGCGGCCGCAGCCTCGGCCATCCGCAGATGGAGGACGAGGCCCGGCGAGTACTTCGCGAACTCGGGGTCGTACGCCGGGAACCAGCAGGACAGCACCGTCCGGGAGCGCAGCCCGAAGTGGGCGGCGACCGGGCGTTCCCCCACGTACAGCACGGACAGGACACCGGAACAGCCGGGCGTACGGAGCGTGTGGAGGCGGCGGACGAGCGCGCTGATCCACTCCTGGGCGAAGCGGTCGCCGCGGCCGGTCCTGCGGTACTGGGCGGACTTCCACGCCATCAGGGTGCGCAGGGCCGCCGGATCTCGCTCGTCGAAGACGAAGCGCACCTCGCCGTCCCCCTGGCGGCCGAGCTTGCGCTCCTTGGCGAGGGTGGTCCTGAGGAACTTGGGCGACTGGACGCGGAGCAGGGCCTCGTAGGCCGCGTACCCCTCACCGACGTCGATCACTGGCGAGGCGAAGGACTCGGTGGCGGCACCCTCGAAGACCGGCTGCCCGTCCTCCAGGTTGTCGAACTGCCAGACGGCGAGACCGCAGGAGCGCAGCAACGCCCGTGCGCTCGGCCGCAGTCCGGAGCGCAGGACCGCTCCCTGGCTGTCGGAGACCCCGAAGCCGATGGCGCGGCCGCCGCCGAGGAGGCCCTTCTCGTACGGGAAGAAGCCGACCGGCTCGCCGTCCTCCCACCAGACCGCGACCCGCGAACGCGGCCGGACCTCGGCGACGGCACGGGTGAACTCCGGCTCCATGAACGGATTCGCGGGCCCGCCGGCCTTGGCGCGCAGTTCCCGCCAGGCCTCGATCTCCCGCTCGCCCAGCTCCCCCGGCCGCACGACGCGCACGTTCACAGCACTCACCTGCCGACCCCCCGGTCTACCCCCTGAGCACTACCAGGACAGGACGGTACCGGTCCGTGGTCACCCGCGGCAGGGATACTGGGCCTTTCCGTGATCAACCCGTGAAGGAGCAGACATGACGGGTATCCGTGGTGATCAAGAGGCTCGCGGGGCGGACAAGTTGGACGAGTCCTGCGAGCCGCGCCTGCCGCTCGGGGGTCTTCGATGACGATCCGCCGCGCGGTCCCCAACCTCAGGACCGCCTCCCCCGGGGAGAACCGCGACTTCTACGCGCTGCTCGGGTTCGAGGCGGTGATGGACCACGGCTGGATCACCACCCTCGCCTCCCCGTCGGCCCCCACCGCCCAGATCAGCCTGATGACCCACGACCTGACCGCCCCGGTCACCCCGGACCTGAGCGTGGAGGTCGACGACGTGGACGCGGCGTACGCGACGGTACGGGCGTCGGGCGCCGAGATCGTCCACCCGCTGACCGACGAGCCCTGGGGCGTGCGCCGCTTCTTCGCCCGGGACCCGGACGGCCGGGTGATCAACGTCCTGGGTCACCGGTCCTGAAGGCTGAGCCCGCCCCGGCCGGGCTCAGCCGCGGCGCTTCACGTCCGTGCAGTACACCGCCGGGTGGGCGCCGTACGGGTCGAAGGTCGTGCGCGTGCCGTCGTAGGTGCCGTCGAGGCACAGCTCGCCGCCCCGGAGGTCGAGGGTGAACTCCACCCTTCCCCCGACCTCCTCGGGGCCGTGGAGACGGTAGGGGAGGTCGTAGCCGATCTCGGCGAGGGCCTTCTCGACGTGGGCCGCGGTCGGGTCGCCTGACCCGTCCAGGGCCTTCGCTATACGGCTGCCGTGACCAAGCGCCGCACACTCCTCGGTGTCACCCAACTCGACCTCCTGACGCACGCGTTCGAAGTTCCAGGAGGTATCGCCGAGCGGGGGGAGGTCCTTGACGGGAGCGGGGGCCGCCGAGTCACCGGGGCGGGGCGGCGGCTGCACGCCCGGGGACTCGGCGGGGAGGCCCTCGGAGCTCCGCTCGCAGGGCGCGGCGACGTCGGTCAGGAGTCTCATGAACGCGACCGCCGCCCTCCCCTCCTCGACGGTGAGGGCGGGGTCGTCCATGGGGTCGGGCCTCGCCTCGGTGGGCGTGGGCGAGACGGTCGGCGTCGCGGTCATGACGGCCCCCGCCGCCACCTCGCTCCCCGCCCTCTCCGTACCGCAGGCCGTGAGGGCCAGGGCGCACAGCGCCGCCGCGAGTGCACCGCCGACTCGCATGGTCTTCACGATGGTTGAGCGCTCTGAAGTCATGCCCGGAGTCTGTACCCGGCCGTCCGGGCCGCACCTGAGTACGGCTACTCAACCGCCGCGTACGCGTGCTCAGACCACCCGTACGCCCGCCCGCCAGACCTCCGTGACCAGCGGGACGCCCGGGCGGTAGGCCAGGTGCACATGGGACGGGGCGTCGAGGAACACGAGGTCGGCGCGCGTGCCGGGCGCCAGCCGCCCGACGTCCGTGCGGCGCAGGGCCGCCGCGCCGCCCGCCGTCGCCGACCAGACCGCCTCGTCCGGCGTCATGCCCATGTCCCGTACCGCGAGGGCGACGCAGAACGGCACCGAGGACGTGAAGGACGAACCCGGGTTGCAGTCCGTGGACAGGGCGACCGTCACGCCCGCGTCCAGGAGGCGGCGGGCGTCCGGCCACTGCGCGCGGGTGGAGAACTCCGCGCCCGGGAGGAGCGTCGCGACCGTCGAGCCGTTCGCCAGCGCGTCCACGTCGGCGTCCGTCAGGTGCGTGCAGTGGTCCGCGCTCGCCGCGTCCAGCTCCACCGCGAGCTGGACGCCGGGGCCGTACGTGAGCTGGTTGGCGTGCACCCGGGGGTGCAGGCCCTTCGCCTTGCCGGCGGTCAGGATTGCCCGCGCCTGGTCGCCGTCGAAGGCGCCCTTCTCGCAGAAGACGTCCACCCAGCGGGCGTACGGGGCGCACGCGTCCAGCATCTCGCCCGTCACCAGGGCCACGTACGCGGCCGGGTCGTCGGCGTGGTCCGGGGAGACGATGTGCGCGCCGAGGTAGGTGACCTCGTCGGTGTGCTCGGCCGCGATGCGCAGCGCGCGGGCCTCGTCCTCGACCGTGAGGCCGTAGCCGGACTTGGTCTCGAAGGTCGTCGTGCCCTGGCGGAGGGCCTCGCGGAGGTAGCGGGCGACGTTCGCCGAGAGCTCGTCGTCGGTCGCCGCGCGGGTCGCCGCGACGGTGGTGCGGATGCCGCCGGCCTTGTAGGGCTGGCCGGACATGCGGGCGTTGAACTCGGCGGTGCGGTCGCCGGCGAAGACGAGGTGGGAGTGGGAGTCGACGAAGCCGGGGATCACCGCCCGTCCACCGGCGTCGACCCTGTTGTCAGTGGCCGGTGCTTTGCTGGATTCACCGACCCAGACGATGCGGTCGCCGTCGATGACGACGGCCGCGTCCTGGATCAGGCCGAGAGGGGTTCCATCACCGAGAGAGGGGTCGTTGGTGACGAGACTGGCGATGTTGACGATGGCCGTGGCGGCCGTCGCCACGGCGCTGTTCGCGCTCGTGGGGGCGGGGCTCGCCACCGGGTTGTTCGTCGCCGCGGGGCCGCTGTTCATCGTGAGAGGGGTCTCCTTCAGCCGCGCAGGGCGGCGATCGAATCGGCGAGGGCCCGGGCGACGTCCGGCACGGAGTCGTGGACCCCGTCCCGTACGACGTGCCGTCCGCCCACGACCGTGTGCCGGACGTCCGCTGCCGACGCTGCGAATACCGCCGTCTCGGCTCCCAGACGCGGTACCGGTCCCGCTGTCCTGACCGAGTCCAGCGCGATCGTCGTGAAGTCGGCGAGGGCGCCGGACTCCAGGGTGCCCGCGTCGGGCCGGCCGAGGGCCGCGTGGCCGTCCGCCGTGGCCGCGCGCAGGAGCGCCGCCGCCGTCCAGTGACCCCGGGTGCGGGTGCGGAGGCGTTCGTTCAGTTCCATGGCGCGCGCCTCCTCCAGGAGGTCGATCACCGCGTGGCTGTCGCTGCCCAGGGAGAGCGGGGAGCCGGCCCGCTGGAGGGCGACGGCCGGGCCGATGCCGTCGGCGAGGTCCCGTTCCGTGGTGGGGCACATGCACGTGCCGGTGGCCGTCGAGCCGATGAGGGCGATGTCGGCGTCCGTCATGTGGGTGTTGTGGACGCCCGTCGTGCGGGCTCCGAGCACGCCGTGGTCGGCCAGGAGCTGAGTGGGCGTGCGGCCGTGGGCGGCCAGGCAGGCGTCGTTCTCGGCGGTCTGCTCGGAGAGGTGGACGTGGAGGGGGGCCTGCCGGTCCTGGGCCCAGCGGGCCACCGTCGACAGCTGGTCCGCGGGGACCGCGCGGACGGAGTGGATCGCCGCCCCGACGCGTACGCCGTCCCGTTCCTTGAGGGCGCTCACCCGCTCGGCCCAGGCGTCGGCCGTGCCGTCGGAGAAGCGGAGCTGGTGCCGGTCGGGTGCGGCGCCGAAGCCGGCGGAGAGGTACGCCGTGTCGAGGAGGGTGATACGGATGCCCGCCTCGCCGGCCGCGGCGATCAGGGCCTCGCCCATGGCGTTGGGGTCGGCGTACGGGGTGCCGCCGGGCGCGTGGTGGAGGTAGTGGAACTCGCCGACGGCCGTGATGCCCGCCAGCGCCATCTCCGCGTACACGGCGCGGGCGAGGGCGAAGTAGCTGTCGGGGTCCAGGCGCTGGGCCACGTTGTACATGACCTCGCGCCAGGTCCAGAACGTGCCGGAGCCGACCTGGACCGTGCCGCGGAGGGCGCGGTGGAAGGCGTGCGAGTGGGCGTTGGCGAGACCGGGGACCGTGAGGCCGCGGAGGGTGACGGCGCCGGGAGGCGGGGCGTCCACCCCGGTGCGGACGGCCGCGATCCGGCCGTCGGAGTCCACGTCCAGGGCCACGCCCGGCTCGACGTTGGTGTCGAGCCAGGCGTGTTCCAGCCAGTACGTCGTCAGCGGCACGCCAGCTCCTCCAGTACGTCGGCGAGTGCGAGGACCCCGGCCACGCAGTCGTCCTCGGCCGCGAACTCGGCCGGGGAGTGCGAGACGCCGCTGGGGTTCCGTACGAACAGCATGGCGGTCGGAATCGATTCGGAGAGGATTCCCGCGTCGTGTCCGGCGCCGGTGCCGAGGACCGGGACCTTTCCGGACTCGCCCAGGATCCGGGACAGCTCGTCGCGCAGGGCGTGCGAGAAGTCCACGACCGGGGTGAAGGACTCCCGGACGACCGTGAGGTCGATGCCGTGGCGTCGGGCGTAGTCGTGGGCCGCCGTCTCGACGCCCGTCACGACCGTGTCGAGCGAGTCCTGGTCGGCGGCGCGGGCGTCGAGCCAGCCGCGGACGAGGGACGGGATGGCGTTGACGCCGTTCGGCTCGACCGCGATCTTGCCGAAGGTGGCGACGGCGCCGGCCAGCTCGGCCTCGCGGCGGGCGGCGAGGACCGTCTCCGCGTAGGTGAGCATCGGGTCGCGGCGGTCGACCAGGCGGGTGGTGCCCGCGTGGTTGGCCTCGCCCGCGAAGTCGTACCGCCAGCGGCCGTGCGGCCAGATGGAGGAGGCGATGCCGACGGAGTCCCCGGACAGGTCGAGGGCACGGCCCTGCTCGACGTGGAGTTCGACGAAGGCGCCGACACGGGCGAGCCGTTCGGGGTCCGGGCCGATGGCGGAGGGGTCGTACCCGGCCGCCTCCATGGCCTGCGGGAGGGTGATCCCGTCGGCGTCGCGCAGCTCGTACGCCTGCTCCTTCGTCAGCCGGCCGGCGGTGAGCCGGGAGCCGACGCAGGCGAGGCCGAAGCGGGCGCCCTCCTCGTCGCCGAAGTTGGTGATGGCGAGCGGACGCCTGAACGACACACCGCGCGAGCGGAGTTCGTCGAGGGCGGCGAAGGCGGAGACGACACCGAGCGGGCCGTCGAACGCGCCGCCGTCCGGGACGGAGTCCAGGTGGGAGCCGGTGACGACGGCGTCTCCCGCCGTGGGGTCGCCGAGCCAGGCCCACTGGTTGCCGTTGCGGTCGGTCTCGACGTCCATGCGGCGGGCCTCGGCCTGCATGCGGAACCAGAGGCGGCAGTCGGCGTCCGCCCCGGTCCAGGCGTAGCGCCGGTAGCCGCCGGAGGCGGCGCTGCGGCCGATGGGCCGCAGCGACCGCCACATGGCCTGGAAGGTGGCACTCACGCCGAGGCCTCGTCGTCGGAGCCCTCGCGCATCGGGACGCGGACGCCCTTCTCGTCGGCGACCCGCTCGGCGATGTCGTAGCCGGCGTCGACGTGGCGGATGACGCCCATGCCGGGGTCGTTCGTCAGGACGCGGCGGATCTTCTCGCCCGCGAGCTTCGTGCCGTCGGCGACCGAGACCTGGCCGGCGTGGATGGAGCGGCCCATGCCGACGCCGCCGCCGTGGTGGATGGAGACCCAGGAGGCGCCGGAGGCGACGTTCACCATGGCGTTGAGGAGCGGCCAGTCGGCGATGGCGTCGGAGCCGTCGAGCATGGCCTCGGTCTCGCGGTACGGGGAGGCCACCGAGCCGCAGTCGAGGTGGTCGCGGCCGATCGCGAGGGGCGCGGCGAGGGTGCCGTCGCCGACCATGTCGTTGAACATGTCGCCGGCCTTGTCGCGCTCGCCCTGGCCGAGCCAGCAGATGCGGGCGGGCAGGCCCTGGAAGTGGACGCGCTCGCCGGCCATCTTGATCCAGCGGTGCAGGGACTCGTTCTCCGGGAAGAGGTCGAGGATCGCCTTGTCCGTCTTGTGGATGTCCGAGGCCTCGCCGGAGAGGGCCGCCCAGCGGAACGGGCCCTTGCCCTCGCAGAACAGCGGGCGGATGTAGGCGGGGACGAAGCCGGGGAAGGCGAACGCCCGGTCGTAGCCGGCCAGCTGGGCCTCGCCGCGGATCGAGTTGCCGTAGTCGAAGACCTCGGCGCCCGCGTCCATGAAGCCGACCATGGCCTCGACGTGCCTGGCCATCGACTCACGGGCGCGGGTGGTGAAGCCCGCCGGGTCCTTGGCGGCCGCGTCGGCCATGTCCTCGAAGGCCACGCCGACCGGGAGGTAGGCCAGCGGGTCGTGGGCGGAGGTCTGGTCCGTCACGATGTCGATCGGGGCGCCCTCGGCGAGCATCTGCGGGAGCAGCTCGGCGGCGTTGCCGAGGAGGCCGATGGAGAGCGGACGGCGGGCGTCGCGGGCCTCCGTGGCCAGCTGGAGCGCGTGGGCGAGGCTGTCGGCCTTCACGTCCAGGTAGCGGTGCTCGATGCGGCGCTCGATGGCGCGCGGGTCGACGTCGACGCAGATCGCGACGCCGTCGTTCATCGTCACGGCGAGCGGCTGGGCGCCGCCCATGCCGCCGAGGCCGGCGGTGAGGGTGATGGTGCCGGCCAGGGTGCCGTTGAACTTCTTGGCCGCGACGGCGGCGAAGGTCTCGTACGTGCCCTGGAGGATGCCCTGGGTGCCGATGTAGATCCAGGACCCGGCGGTCATCTGGCCGTACATGGTGAGGCCGAGGTGCTCCAGGCGGCGGAACTCCTCCCAGTTGGCCCAGTCGCCGACCAGGTTGGAGTTGGCGAGGAGGACGCGCGGGGCCCACTCGTGGGTCTGCATGACGCCGACGGGGCGGCCGGACTGGACGAGCATCGTCTCGTCCTGCTTCAGCGTCCGGAGCGTGCGGACCATGGCGTCGAAGGAGCGCCAGTCGCGGGCGGCCTTGCCGGTGCCGCCGTAGACGACGAGCTTGTCGGGGTGCTCGGCGACCTCGGGGTCGAGGTTGTTCTGGAGCATCCGGAGGGCGGCTTCCTGCTGCCATCCCAGGGCGCTCAGTTCCGTACCGCGAGCCGCTCGGACGGGGCGGGGTCCTGACATGGGGGTGCCTCCTCGGATGTCGTTCAGATATTCACATCCTCGCGCTATGAATAGTTGTAGTCAACAGCTGCGGGGGCGGCCATCCCGGTGATGGGATGGATCCATGGCCTCCTCCCGCCGCGATCTCGCCGTCCGAGCCTCCGTCGACCAAGGACTCCTCTCCCCCGCCGAACCGGTCGTCGCCCTCCTCGACACCGCCGGCATCCGCACCTCCGCCGCCGCTCTGACCAGCGCTTTCGCCGCCGTCACCGACGCGCCCGTGCTGCACGCCTTCGCCGTCAAGGCCTGCCCGCTCGTCCCCGTGCTCCGCCTCCTGCGCGAGGCCGGGCTCGGCGTCGAGGTCGCGAGCCCCGGCGAGCTGGCACTCGCGCGCGCCGCCGGGGTCCCGCCCACGCACACGGTGCTCGACTCCCCCGCCAAGACCCCCGCCGAGCTGCGCCAGGCCCTCGCGCTCGGCATCGCCGTCAACGCCGACAACCTCCAGGAACTGGCCCGGCTCGACGCGCTCGTCGCCTCCGCGCCCACCTCCTCGCCCCTCGGGCTCCGGGTGAACCCGCAGGTCGGAGCCGGTTCCATCGACGCGCTCTCGACCGCGACCGCCACCTCCAAGTTCGGCGTGGCGCTCCGCGACGAAGGCGCCCGCAAGGCCGTCGTCCAAGCCTTCCTGGAGCGGCCCTGGCTGACCCGGCTGCACACCCACACCGGCTCCCAGGGCGTGCCGCTCGCCCTGATGGCCGAAGGCGTAGGGGAGGCGTACGCGCTCGCGGAGGAGATCAACCGCACGGCCGGACGGCAGCAGATCGACACCCTCGACATCGGCGGCGGCCTGCCCGTCAACTTCCACTCCGACGAGGAGACGCCGACGTACGCGGAGTACGCCCGGCTGCTCGCCGACACCGTCCCCGGGCTCTTCGACGGCCGCTACGGCCTGGTGACCGAGTTCGGCCGCTCGCTGCTCGCCAAGCACGGCACGGTCCTCGCCCGGGTGGAGTACACCAAGACCTCCGGCGGCCGCCCGATCGCCGTCACCCACGCGGGCGTGCAGGTGGCCACCCGGACGGTCTACGCCCCCGACGCCTGGCCGCTGCGCGTCCTCGCCTACGACTCCGAGGGGCGCCCCCGCACCGGGGAGGTCACCGTCCAGGACGTGGCGGGCCCCGCCTGCTTCGCCGGGGACCTGCTCGCCACCGGCCGGGCGCTGCCGCTGCTGCACCAGGGCGACGTGGTGGCCGTCCCGGACACCGGCGCGTACTACTTCGCCCACCACTACGCGTACAACAGCCTGCCCCGGCCGGGGATCCACGGCTTCACGGTGACGGAGCGCGGCGACGGTGACGGGAGCGGCGGGGGCGGCGACGGGGAGGTCGCCTTCACGACCGTACGGAAGCCCCAGACGCTCGCGGAGATCGTCGCCGAGTCGGGCGGGGCGCACGCGGACGCCCTCGTCGGGTAGCGCGGGCCGTGCGTCGCGGTTTCGATGAAGCCATGACTGGAACGGGAACCGGTTCGAACACCACGACCGTCGTCGTCGAGCGGCGGGTCGACGCCTCCCCCGGGCGGGTCTGGGAGTCGATCACCGACCTGCCCGACATGCCCCGCGTCCTCTCGGGCGTCGAACGGGTCGAGGTGCTCACCGAGGGCGGCTTCGCCGTGGGCACCCGCTGGCGCGAGACCCGGCGGATGCTCGGCAAGGAGGCCACCGAGGAGATGCTGGTGACGGAGTGCGTGCCGCCCGACCGGTACGTCACGGTCGCCGACTCGCACGGCATGCACTACGTCTCCGAGATCACCCTCACGTCCGACGGGGCGGGGGCGACCACCCTGCGCATGACGTTCTCCGCCCGGCCCTCCCGCGGCCGGAGGCAGGGGTTCCTCGGGCGCCTGATGGCGCGCTTCGGCGCGAAGGCGGTCGCCAAGGCGCTCACGAAGGATCTGTCCGAGATCGCGAACGCGGTCGAATCGAAGACCTGAGCGTCGACCTGACACACATCCTGGCCGGATTACCGTCAGGTGCTGGCATGTTCCGATGGAAAATGCCAGAACACCCCCCGGAGCCCGCTGCGTTCAGTAACGTCACCGTCACTGCCGCACGTTCGCACGCCGCATCGGGAGAGGAATCCGCGTGCCCGGAATCGACGAGTGCCTTCTGGAGGCCATGGCCCTGCCGGGCGCTCGCGGGGCCTCCCTGGTCGACTGGACCAGCGGGCTCGCCCTGGGGACGGCGGGTGACTCACCGGTCGGCGACCATGAGACGACGGCCGCCGAGACCGCCGAACTCGCCCGTGCCGCCGCCGAGTTCGACTCGTTCGCGGCCGGGGAGGACCCCGGCGACGAACCGCCCGTCGAGGACCTGATCGTCACCACCCGCGCCGGCTACCACGTCCTGCGCTTCGTCGAGACCTCCTTCGACAGCAGCGTCTTCCTCCACCTCTGGCTCGACCGCGACACCGGCAACCTCGCCCTCGCCCGGATGCGCCTCCGCGACCTCGCCGAACGGCTGGTCCTGGGATGAGCGGGCCCGGAGCGAGCGCCGTCGCCACCCCCGTCTCACCGATGCTGGTCCGGCTCGCCGCCGAGAAGGCCACCGGGGCCCTGCTCCGCGACCACGGCACGCTCTATCTCGTCGACGGCCGCGTCGTGCACGCCGAGAGCCCCGCCGCCCCCGGTGTCGACGTCCTCCTCACCACCGGCGGACGGCTGCCCCGCGAGGGCTGGGACGAGGCCGTCGACCGGGCCGGGGCCCACCGCGCCGTCGGCCGCTTCCTCGTCGACAGCGGCCGGCTCCACGACGGCGAGCTGGAGATCTGCCACCTCGGCGCCGTCTTCGACGCGGCCTTCTTCGCCCTCTCCCCCACCAGCGGACCGACCCGCTTCCGGTACGGGGTCGGGCACTGGTTCGGCACGGTGCGGCCGGTGTCGGCGGAGGCCGTGGAGCGCGAGACGGTACGCCGCCGCGAACTCCTCGACGCCGTCTGGCCGTACGCCGCCGTGGACACCTCCCCCGTGGTGCCGCGCCGCGCCGCCCCGGGACAGACGATCGGGGCACGCCAGCGTGCCCTGCTCGCCGCCGCGGACGGCCGGCTGACCCCCGCGGAACTGGCCCTGGCCCTCGGCCGCCCCGCCTTCCACACCCTCCTCGACGTCCGGCGGCTCGCGGCCGCCGGGCTCGTCGAGACGCCGCTCGACCCCGCCCCCGCACCGCCGCCACCGCCCTTGCCTGCCCTGTTACCGGCCCTGCCGGTGGCCGATCCCGACATCGCCCTGCTGCGCCGGCTCCGTGACGCCCTGGAGGCACACCTGTGATGAGGCGTGCCCTGCGCCTGCGCGCCGAAAGGAAACAGCTCATGACGGCAGAAGCCGAGGTCCTCGGCGAGCTCAGACGGCTACGGGCCCGGCTGCCCCAGCTGACCGGGGCGTTCGCGGCCAGCGCCGACGGTCTCGTCCTCGCCCACGACACCGTGGACGGCGAGGCGGAGAGCGTGGCCGCCCTGACCGCGGCGGCGCTCGGCGTCGGCCAGCGACTGACCGACAGCACCGGCCAGGGCCGGTTCCGGGAGCTGCTGGTACGCGGCGAGAACGGCTACGTGGCGACGTACGCGGCGGGCGGCTCGGCCGTCCTGACGCTGCTCGCCGAGCCCCGGATCAACGTCGGGCGGCTCCATCTGGAGGCCCGCAGGTCCAGCGTCCGGATCGGCGAACTCGTCGACGGGGCGCTGGAGCGCAGAGACCTGAACTGACGCACCTCACCACGAAGAAGAACCCGTACACGAAAAGGAAGTGCGACACCCATGGCGAACACCGAGACCTCCCTCAAGGAAGCGGCCTCCATCGAAGGCGCCATCGGCGCGGCCCTCGTCGACTACACGAGCGGCATGGCGCTCGGCACGATCGGCGGCGGCAAGGAGCTCGACCTCAACATGGCCGCGGCCGGCAACACCGACGTCGTCCGGGCCAAGGTCCGGACGATGGAGATGCTCGGCCTCGGCGAGGAGATCGAGGACATCCTCATCACCCTCGGCCGGCAGTACCACATGATCCGGCTGCTCAAGGGGCAGGGCAAGAGCGGCCTGTTCCTGTACCTCGCGCTGGACAAGGACCGGGCGAACCTGGCGATGGCCCGCCACCAGCTGAAGAAGATCGAGGCCGATCTGGACGTCTGACCCGGCCGTCGCGGGCGCCGGGGCCTATTCGACGAACAGGCCCCGCGCCGCCGCCTTCGTGTCGAACTCCTCCAGGCGCGCCTGCGCGTCCGGGAGTTCGTCGGCCATGGCCTCCAGGAGGACCCGGCCGAGCATCATCGGCCCACAGGCGGTGTCGAAGGCGAGCCCGGTGCCGACGGCGGCCGGGATGAGCAGATCGCTGTGGGCGGCGACGGGCGCGAACGCCGACTCGGCGACGGTCACGACCGTGAGCCCGGCCGCACACGCGTACTCCAGGGCCTCGACGACCTCACGCGGGTGCCGGGGCAGCGCGAAGCACAGCAGGGCCGTGGCCCCGGCGCGCACGGCGGCGTCGAGGCGGTCCGTGAGCATGGAGCCGGCCTCGTCGAGGAGCCGGACGTCCGGGTGCACCTTGGCGGCGAAGTAGGCGAAGCCACGCGCCTGCGAGGAGGCGGCCCGCAGGCCGAGCACGGGCAGCGGGCGGGAGCGGGCGAGCAGCCGGCCGGCCCGCTCGACGGGCGCGGGGTCGGCGAGGAGTCCGGCGAGGTGCCGGAGGTTCTCGATCTCGGCGAGGACGGCCTGCTGGTACTCGTTGAGCGCCTCGCCCTCCCCCTCGGCCGCGCCGGGCTCGGGAGGCGCGACCTCGCGCAGATGACGGCGGAGCGCCGGGTACCCGTCGAAGCCGAGGGCGACGGCGAAGCGGGTGACGGAGGGCTGGCTGACCCCGGCGAGCTCGGCGAGCTCGACGCTGGACAGGAAGGGCACGTCACCGGCGCGCCGCACCATGCAGTGCGCGATCCGCCGCTGTGTCGGCGTCAGCCGGTGCCCCTCGAAGAGCGCCTGCAGCCGGCCGGCCGGGCTGTCGCTCATGCCGCCGCCCCCTCTCTCACCTATTCACCCGCAATGGGCTCTGCATAAGGATATGCAGTGGGTGCTCCGGTGAGAAGCGCGAGCGGGCAGCCCGGCGGAGAACGCCCGGCCGGGACGCTCCGCGGGACCGCCCGCCAGGGGCGCAAGAAGTCGGCGCGGGGACCGCCGCACCCCCGGAAACGGGGGGCGGGACGACGGCGGTCCCCGCGAGGACACGGGCCCGGGTCAGGGCCGGCCTCCGCGTCCGCGGCGTCGTCAGGAGTCCGGGAGCCGCTCCGGAAGTCCGTGACGCCGACAACCACCAATGTGCCGGACGCGTGTTAAGCGGGTGCTGCGCGTACGTGTCGCGCTCGTACCGATTGCGCGAACGCGCCCGCGGCACCCGCCGCCCGGCCCCGGGAACTACTTGGTGCCGCCGTTGGCCAGGAAGGCCAGCAGGTCCTGGCGGCTGACGACGCCGGTCGGCTTGCCCTCGACCAGGACGATCGCCGCGTCGGCGGCCTCGCCGAGCACGGACATCAGGTCGGCGACCGGCTCGCCGGAGCCGACCTGCGGCAGCGGCGCGCTCATGTGGCGCTCCAGCGGGTCCCCCAGGGAGGCCCGCTGGGTGAAGAGGGCGTCGAGCAGCTCCTTCTCGACGACCGAGCCGACGACCTCGGCGGCCATCACGTCGGGGTGACCGGCGCCGGGCTTCACGATGGGCATCTGGGAGACGCCGTACTCGCGGAGCACCTCGATGGCCTGGCCGACGGTCTCGTCCGGGTGCATGTGGACGAGGGAGGGCATGGTGCCGCCCTCCTTGTGGCGCAGGACGTCGGCGACGGTGGCCGTGGAGGTGTCCTCCAGGAAGCCGTAGTCGGCCATCCACTCGTCGCTGAAGATCTTCGACATGTAACCGCGGCCGGAGTCCGGCAGCAGGACGACGACGACGTCGTCCGGGCCCAGCTCCCTGGCGACCTCGAGCGCGGCCACGACGGCCATGCCGCAGGAACCGCCGACGAGGAGGCCCTCCTCCTTGGCGAGGCGGCGGGTCATCTGGAACGAGTCCTTGTCGGACACGGCGACGATCCGGTCCGTGACGTTCCGGTCGTACGCGGTCGGCCAGAAGTCCTCGCCGACGCCCTCGACGAGGTACGGGCGGCCCGAGCCGCCCGAGTAGACCGAGCCCTCCGGGTCGGCACCGATGACCTGCACGGAGCCGCCACTGGCCTCCTTGAGGTAGTTGCCGGTGCCGGAGATGGTGCCGCCGGTGCCGACGCCCGCGACGAAGTGGGTGATCTTCCCGTCCGTCTGCTCCCAGAGCTCGGGGCCGGTCGTCTCGTAGTGGGAGCGCGGGTTGTTCGGGTTGGAGTACTGGTCGGGCTTCCAGGCACCGGGCGTCTCACGGACGAGGCGGTCCGAGACGTTGTAGTACGAGTCCGGGTGCTCCGGATCGACCGCGGTGGGGCAGACGACGACCTCGGCCCCGTACGCCCGCAGGACGTTGATCTTGTCGAGGGACACCTTGTCGGGGCAGACGAAGATGCACTTGTAGCCCTTCGTCTGCGCCACGATCGCCAGGCCGACGCCGGTGTTGCCGGACGTGGGCTCGACGATCGTTCCGCCGGGCTTGAGCTCACCGCTCTGCTCGGCCGCCTCGATCATCCGCAGGGCGATCCGGTCCTTGACCGAGCCTCCGGGGTTGAAGTACTCGACCTTGGCCAGAACGGTCGCCTGAATACCCGCTGTGACGCTGTTGAGCTTCACCAGCGGGGTGTTGCCGACGAGGCTGATCATCGAGTCGTGGAATTGCACCGTAATCTCCGGGGTCTCCGTAATGGTGTGGCCAGCGTATGCGTAGTCGGAGCGGGTTACGGGGCAGTTAGACCCTGAACGGCTTGAAGGAGGTGACGGCCCCATGTCGAGGGCGAGGGTGGCGCGACGGATCGCGGCGGGTGCGGCGTACGGCGGCGGGAGCATCGGACTGCTGGGTGTGGCGGCGGTGGGCGTCCTGCTGGCCGAGATGCAGATCGCCAAGCGGACGGTGGGTGGCGGCGCGGCCCCCCTGCCGCCGGGAGCGGACGGCCTCTACGGCCGCGCGTTCGGTACGGACGACCCCCTGCGGCTGGCCCTTCTGGGTGATTCCACGGCGGCGGGTCAGGGGGTGCGCCGCTCGGGCCAGACGCCGGGCGCGCTGCTCGCCTCGGGGCTCGCGGCGGTGGCGGAGCGGCCGGTGGTGCTGCGGAACGTGGCACTCTCCGGTGCCCGCTCCGACGACCTGGAACGCCAGGTGTCGCTGCTGCTGGCGCAGCCGCTCGGGCCGCCGGACGTCTGCGTGATCATGATCGGCGCGAACGACGTGACGCACCGGATGCCGCCGACGGAGTCGGTACGGCTCCTGGCGTCGGCGGTCCGGCGGCTGCGGACGGCCGGCGCGGAGGTGGTCGTCGGGACCTGCCCGGACCTCGGGACGATCGAGCCGGTCTACCAGCCGCTGCGCTGGCTGGCCCGGCGGGCCTCCCGGCAGCTGGCGGCGGCGCAGACGATCGTGGTGATCGAGCAGGGCGGGCGGACGGTGTCGCTGGGCGACCTGCTCGGACCCGAGTTCGCGGCGAACCCGCGCGAGATGTTCGGGGTGGACAACTTCCACCCCTCGGCCGAGGGGTACGCGACGGCGGCGATGGCCGTGCTGCCGACGATGTGCGCGGTGCTGGGGGTCTGGCCGGAGACGGACCGGCTGGAGCCGGCGCGACGGGAGAACATGCTGCCGGTCGCGAAGGCGGCGGCCGAGGCGGCGAAGGAGGCGGGCACGGAGGTCACGGGCGCCCGCGCCCCCTGGGCCCTCCTGAAGCACCGCCGCAGGCGGCGCCTGCCGGTCGCGGCGGACGCCTCGCCGGAGGCCCGGGGGGAGGGGGCCGCGGAGACGCCGGCCTCCACCAACTGAGCGCTCGCTTAGAAAAGAGGTCCGCATCACATGCCCAGGGCGGTGACCCCTGCGGTACGTACGGGTAACTTCCCTTTCAGTCCGCTCACTCCGCACCCTCATGGAGCCGTGATGCCCGAAGCCGTGATCGTCTCGACCGCCCGCTCGCCCATCGGCCGGGCCTTCAAGGGCTCCCTCAAGGACCTGCGGCCGGACGACCTCACCGCGAACATCGTCAAGGCCGCCCTGGCCAAGGTGCCGGAGCTCGACCCGCGCGACATCGACGACCTGATGCTGGGCTGCGGTCTGCCCGGCGGCGAGCAGGGCAACAACCTGGGCCGCATCGTGGCCGTGCAGATGGGCATGGACCACCTGCCGGGCTGCACGATCACCCGCTACTGCTCCTCCTCGCTGCAGACCTCCCGCATGGCGCTGCACGCGATCAAGGCCGGCGAGGGCGACGTCTTCATCTCGGCCGGTGTCGAGATGGTGTCCCGCTTCGTGAAGGGCAACTCGGACTCCCTGCCCGACACGCACAACCCCTTCTTCGCCGAGGCCGAGGCCCGTACCGCCGAGGTCGCGGCCTCCGAGGGCTCCGTGTGGCACGACCCGCGCGAGGACGGCGTCGTCCCGGACGCGTACATCGCCATGGGCCAGACCGCGGAGAACCTGGCCCGCCTCAAGGGCATCAGCCGCCAGGAGATGGACGAGTTCGGCGTCCGCTCGCAGAACCTCGCCGAGCAGGCCATCAAGAACGGCTTCTGGGAGCGCGAGATCACCCCGGTGACGCTCCCGGACGGCACCGTCGTCTCCACGGACGACGGCCCGCGCGCCGGCGTCACCCTGGAGGGCGTACAGGGCCTCAAGCCGGTCTTCCGCCCCGACGGCCTGGTCACCGCCGCCAACTGCTGCCCGCTGAACGACGGCGCCGCCGCGCTCGTCATCATGTCGGACACGAAGGCCCGCGAGCTCGGCCTGACCCCGCTCGCCCGCATCGTCTCCACCGGCGTCTCCGGCCTCTCCCCCGAGATCATGGGCCTCGGACCGGTCGAGGCGTCGAAGCAGGCCCTCAAGCGCGCCGGCCTGACCATCGGCGACATCGACCTGGCCGAGATCAACGAGGCCTTCGCGGCCCAGGTGATCCCGTCCTACCAGGAGCTGGGCCTGGACCTGGACAAGGTGAACATCAACGGTGGCGCCATCGCCGTCGGCCACCCCTTCGGCATGACCGGCGCCCGGATCACCGGCACGCTGATCAACAGCCTCCAGTTCCACGACAAGCAGTTCGGCCTGGAGACCATGTGCGTCGGCGGCGGCCAGGGCATGGCCATGGTGATCGAGCGCCTGTCCTAGCACCCGCCCCGGTACCCGCAGAGGCGCCTCCTGGCGCCGGTCGTGGGCGCCGGGGTACGCCGGGGCGCGTCTCCTCCCGCCGAGGACTCCAACCGCACCGCGTCCGAGCCGTGACCGAATCTCCCCCAGGATGTGACCTACATCCCGGGGGAGTTCGTTTTCCCAGGTCAGAGGGGTTTCGGGACTAAACGCCTGGTAGAAATACCTGTCCAATTCGTGACGTAATGCACTGACAGCGAGCCCCACCCCAGGACAAGCTGATGTAGGAAGTCGGGGGATCGACTCGGAATCGGGAGTACGTCAGTGAGCGCCATGCCTCTTGCCCTGCTGCTGACCACGGCCGCTGCCACGGCCGTGGGCGCCGCCGCCCTGCACGCAGTCCACGGTCTCCGCAAGCAGGTCACCGCCCTGCGGAGCGAGCTGGCGGCCGGCCATGGCGTCACGGTCCCCGCGGCCCGTACCGCCACGCCCGCCGCCGAGATACGCGCCGCGGTCGCGGAGGCGCTGGCCGAGGAGCGCGAGCGTGAGCTCGCCGAGGCGCGGGCCTTCTGGGCCGCGCAGGAGGCCCGGGACGCGGCCGACGCCCCGTCCCTGCTGGGCGGTCTCGGCGGCCCGGCCGACGACGGCACCTTCTTCGTCCCGCGCCAGGCCGACTTCGTGGGCCTGGAGGCGATGGCCCTGGAGGCCATGGAGGCGGAGGCGGCCGCGCTCGACGGCCCCGACGCGCTGGACTCCCTCGACTCGGTCGACGCCTTCGAGGAGTACCCGGAGGACTCGGCCGAGCTGGCCGCGGCCCGCCGCCGGCACCCCTCGCACCCGGACTTCGTGCCGGTGCAGACCCCCGTCGTCACCGACCACGAGCGGACCGTGGCCCGGCTCGAGGAGCTGGCCGACACCGCCACCGCGCTGACCGACGTGCGTCCGGGCCCGCTCGGCACGCTCGACGTGTACGTCTTCGCGGACGGCACGACACTCTGCATGACCCCCGGGCACCGCGAGACCGCGGAGCGCCTCGCGGAGGCCCTGCGCTCCGGCCGTACGCCGGTGCTGCTCGGCGGCTCGGGCGTCTCGGGCGCCTTCGCCCTCACCTTCTCGTACGGCGAGGCGGACGACGAGAACGTCTACATCCTGGCGGACCGCGTCATCGCGTCCCTGTAACCCCGCGGCCCCCGAGAAGCCCCACAGCCCTGCAAGCCCCTACAGCCCCGAGCGTTCCGCCGCCTCACGGACCAGACCCACGGCCTCTGCCAGTTCCCCCTCGCGGGAGTCGGCCGGGGCCGTTCGCAGGATTTCGGCCAGATCGTTCCCGGCGACGACCAGCTGGTCGGCCACGGTGAAGACCCCCGCGTCCGGCATCGTCCTCGGCTCCCGCTCCGGGTCCTCGGCGCGCTGGGCGCGCACCGCGAGCTCGCGGGCGAGGGCCAGTCCCCCGGCCGCCGCACCGCGCTGGAGGCGGCTCTGCGGGGCGGCCCGCAGCCGGTCGGCGAAGCGTTCGACGGCCGCGGTCAGTTCACTCGTATCACGCACTCCGCGACCCTACGCGCCGCCCCGGGCCTCTTGCCAACGGGCGAACACTTGGGCACGGTGACGTGAAGAAGTGCCAGGAGTACGAGGAGCACACGGTACGACGCGTCCGGAGGCGCCGATGTCCCACACATTCTCCGAAGAGACCCATCGCAACATGCTGGCCCGCATCCCCGGCCGCACCGGTCGTGAGATCGACGAGTGGATGCGCACCGTCGAGGAGGGACCCTCCCTCCTCCGATTCGAGGACCGGGTGAGCTGGCTCCGCGGGGCCCACGAGCTGGCGTACGGCCACGCGAAGGCGATCCTGCACGAGTACGACCTGCGACGGGCGGCCCGGCGACTGCTCTGAGGTCCGAGCACCCTCACGTCCGACGGGGAGGTCCGCGTACCGCCCCGTCCCGACCGGGAACGCGGAAGGGCCCGCCCGGCACGAAGCCGGACGGGCCCTTCCCCCCGAGTCGGGACGCGTCAGTCGTCGCCCTGCAGGATCGACAGCAGACGCAGCATCTCCAGGTAGATCCACACCAGGGTCATCGTGAGACCGAAGGCGGCCAGCCAGGCCTCCTCGCGCGGCGCGCCGTAGGTCACGCCGTCCTCGACCTGCTTGAAGTCGAGGGCGAGGAAGCAGGCACCGAGGATGATGCCGATGACACCGAAGAGGATGCCGAGGCCACCGCTGCGGAAGCCGAGGCCGTCACCGCCGGCGAAGACGGCGAACAGCAGGTTGGTCACCATGAGGAGCATGAAGCCCATCGCGGCGGCCATCACGAAGCCGTAGAAGCGCCGGTTGACCCGGATCCAGCCCATCTTGTAGGCGATCAGGACGCCGGCGAAGACCGCCATCGTGCCCAGAACCGCCTGGATGACCACGCCGTCGGCGATGTACGTCGAGACGGCGGCCGAGATCACTCCGAGGAAGACGCCCTCGAAGGCCGCGTAGCCCAGGATGAGCGCCGGCGACGGCTTGCGCTTGAAGGACTGCACGAGCGACAGCACCAGGGCGACCAGGGCGGCGCCGATGGCGATGCCGTAGGACTTGCCCAGGTTGGCGGGGTCGACCGGCAGGAGCAGCCAGGACAGGACGGCGGTGAGCACGACCGTGCCGAGCGTCATGGCCGTACGGCTCACGACGTCGTCGATCGTCATCACGTTGCCGCGGGCCTGCTGCGGGGCTCCGAGCTGGGTGTCCTGCGGGGCGTACGGGTTGGTCGCGTACGGGTTCGTCGCGCCCTCGGCATACGGGTTGCCGGTGGCGTACGGGTTGGTTCCGACGGCGGGGCCCCCGGCCTGCGGCTGCTGGCCGTTGAAGCCCGCGGTGCCGTTGTCGCGGCTGAACCCCCGTCGCGAGAAGACCGGGTTGCTGCTCCTCATCTCACTCCTCCATGGCGTGCCGCATGAGCGCGGCCTCGCGTCAAGAGTAATGCGTAGGCAAAAGAAACTCTCTAGTGCTCGGGGAGGATCTTTTTCCCGTACCTCTTCGGTCTTCGCGCGGTCCGTCGCGGTGGGTCGCGGGGTCCCGCACGGTGAGTGAGGGGCTTCGCCGGGCCACAGGCGTGACACCTGGGGCTTGGGTGGTGCCCGGAACCGGACTCGAACCGGTACGGCCCGAAGGCCAGCGAGGTTTAAGCTCGCCGTGTCTGCATTCCACCATCCGGGCGTCGCGAAGCTCCGCGTTGGCACATGAGCCTATCGGGGCGCTTCCCTCGTTCAGCGGAACATGCTCCCGATGTTGTCTTATTTTATTGACGCCTGAGGGTGTGTCAGTGCAGGTGAGAGCCGTTTCGCCGAACTGTGACCGGGGTCGCAGGCGCAAAGCCGCACCCCCTGGAATGACGAAAAGTCGCCGCACGTGTGTCACGTCGGCGTGAACCCGTCTCTCAGGGGCCCCGTCATACCTCAGGAGGAGGACCGGGGGCCCCGGTCCGACTCGAGACTGCCCCGGGAACGGGCATGTGGGCGGACGATCCGAGCGCCGACGCTCGACACGATGGAGGGGTTCCCACCGAAGCCCCGCAGTGACAGGAGTCCCTCGTGACCACCACCCCCACCGTGTCCCGCGCCACCGCGGTGGCCGCCCGCGCCACGGATCTCTCGAAGGTCTACGGACACGGCGAGACCCAGGTGGTCGCGCTCGATCACGTCACCGTGGACTTCCGCCAGGGAGAGTTCACCGCGATCATGGGCCCCTCCGGCTCCGGCAAGTCGACGCTCATGCACTGCGTCGCCGGCCTCGACTCCTTCTCCTCCGGCTCGGTCCGGATCGGAGAGACGGAGCTCTCCACCCTCAAGGACAAGCAGCTCACCCAGCTGCGCCGGGACAAGATCGGCTTCATCTTCCAGGCCTTCAACCTGCTGCCGACGCTGACCGCCCTGGAGAACATCACCCTCCCCATGGACATCGCCGGCCGCAAGGCCGACAAGCAGTGGGTCCAGCAGGTCATCGACATGCTCGGGATCTCCGCCCGGCTCAGCCACCGCCCCACCGAACTCTCCGGCGGCCAGCAGCAGCGCGTGGCCGTGGCCCGCGCCCTGGCCTCCCGCCCCGAGATCATCTTCGGTGACGAGCCGACCGGAAACCTGGACTCCCGCTCGGGCGCCGAGGTCCTCGGCTTCCTCCGCAACTCGGTCCGCGAGCTGGGCCAGACCGTCGTCATGGTCACCCACGACGCCGTCGCCGCCTCCTACGCGGACCGCGTCATCTTCCTCGCCGACGGCCGCATCGTCGACGAGATGCTGCACCCGACGGCGGACGGCGTGCTCGACCGCATGAAGGCCTTCGACGCCAAGGGCCGTACGAGCTGACGCGCGAGCGTCACCCCCGTACCCGAACCCTTCCTCCAGGACTCCAGGACACACCCATGTTCCGTACCGCCCTGCGCAACGTCCTCGCGCACAAGGCGAGACTGCTGATGACCGTCCTCGCCGTGATGCTCGGCGTGGCCTTCGTCTCCGGCACCCTCGTCTTCACCGACACCCTCGGCCAGGCCTTCCGCAACCAGTCGGCCAAGAGCTACGACGACGTCGCCGTCGCCGTCGAGATGTACCCGTCCGCCGAGGAGGCCCGGAAGGCCCCCGGCCTCTCCCAGCAGGACGTCGACAAGGTCGCGAAGCTCGACGGGGTCGCCTCCGTCACCCCCCGCGTCGACGGCTTCGCCGGCGTGCCCGACCGGAACGGCAAGCTGATCGGCGTCGGCTGGTCCAACAAGGGCACCAACTTCGCCCCCGGCAAGGACGGCAAGGACCGCGCCTACGCCTTCACCTCCGGGAACGGCCCGGCCTCGGCCGGCCAGGTCGCGCTCGACAAGGACACCGCGGACAAGGGCGGCTACAAGGTCGGCGACACCGTCCGCGTCGCCACCACGGGCCCGGTGAAGGAGTACGAGCTCTCCGGCGTCTTCACCACCGAGGACGGCGCCGTGAACGCCGGCGGCAGCCTCGTCGTCTTCGACACCGCCGTCGCCCAGAAGCTCTACCTCAAGCCCGGTTACTTCCAGGACCTGGCCGTGAGCGCCACGCCCGGCACGGACGACGAGAAGCTCCTCGACGAGGTCCTGAAGGTCGTCCCGAAGGCGGCCACCGCGCAGACCGGCGAGGCCCTCGCCGAGCAGCAGGCCAAGGACATCGAGGCCGGTCTCGGCGCGCTCAACCAGGTGCTCCTCGGCTTCGCGGGCATCGCGCTCTTCGTCGGGATCTTCCTGATCTCCAACACCTTCACCATGCTGGTCGCGCAGCGCACCAAGGAACTGGCCCTGATGCGCGCCGTCGGCGCCTCGCGCAAGCAGATCACCCGCTCCGTCCTCGCCGAGGCCGCGCTGGTCGGCGTGGTCGCCTCCGCCGTCGGATACGTGCTCGGCATCGGCCTGGCCGTCTCGCTCCGCTCGGCCATGAGCGCCTTCGAGATGAAGGTCCCCGGCGGCGGCCTGGTCCTCACCGCCACCCCGGCGGTCAGCGCCTTCGCCGTCGGTGTCCTCATCACGATGCTGGCCGCCTGGCTGCCCGGCCGCCGCGCCGCGAAGATCCCGCCGGTCGCCGCCATGAGCAGCGTCCACGCCACCGCGAGCACCAAGTCGCTCGTCGTGCGGAACTCCATCGGCGCCGCGTTCGCCGCGCTCGGGGCGGTCCTGATCGTGCTCGGCGCGGGCCAGGGCGGCGACGACGGCCGCATGCTCATCGCGGGCGGTGCCTTCCTCGCCCTCATCGGCGTGATCGTGCTCATCCCGTTCCTGTCCCGGCCCGTGATCGCCCTGATCCGCCCGGTCTTCGTGAACCTCTTCGGGGTCTCCGGCAAGCTCGCCGGCCTCAACGCGGTCCGCAACCCGCGCCGCACCGGCGCCACGGCCTCCGCCCTCGCCATCGGTCTGACCCTGGTCACCGGCCTCTCGGTGCTCGGCGCCACGGTCGGCACGGCCCTCGACAAGGCCACGACCGACCAGATCAAGGCCGACTACATGGTCACGATGGCCAGCGGCAACAGCCTGAGCCCGGAGGCGCTGACCGCCCTGGAGAAGGCTCCGGGCGTCACGGCGATCTCCCCGCAGCAGGCGGGCGCGCTGGAGATCAAGGGCTCGTACGTCTCGGCCTCCGGCGTCACCCCCGGCGACATCGGCAAGGTCCTCAAGCTCACCGTGGTGAACGGCTCGCTGTCCTCCCTCGGCAAGGGCGGGATCGCCGTCGACGAGAAGACCGCCACGAAGCGCGGCCTCAAGGTCGGCGACACCGTCCCGGTCGAGTTCCTCGACAAGGGGAAGGCCAAGCTGACGGTCGGCGCGGTCTTCGAGCCCAACGAGTTCGTCTCGCCGGTCCTGATCGACCACAAGCTGGTCACCGCGCACGAGGAGCGGGCGGAGATCCGTCAGATCTTCGTCTCGACCGAGGGCGGCGCGAGCGCGGCCAACGAGCGGGCGCTGGCGAAGGCGATGGGCGACAACCCCGACATCACGGTGATGGACCACAAGGGCATCCGCGACTCCTTCGGCGGCCCCATCAACCTGATGCTCAACATCATGTACGGCCTGCTCGGCATGGCCCTGATCATCGCGGTCCTCGGCGTCGTCAACACCCTCGCGATGTCCGTCTTCGAACGCCAGCAGGAGATCGGCATGCTCCGGGCGATCGGTCTCGACCGGCGCCGGGTGAAGCGGATGGTCCGTCTGGAGGCCGTGGTCATCTCGGTGTTCGGCGCGATCGTCGGCATCGGCCTCGGCTCGTTCCTCGGCTGGGCGATCGGCGAGACCATCAGGGAGCAGATCCCGGGCTACGCCCTGGTCCTGCCCTGGGACCGGATCGGGATCTTCCTGGTCCTGGCCGGCCTGGTCGGTGTCCTCGCCTCCCTGTGGCCGGCCCGCAGCGCGGCCAAGCTGAACATGCTCGCCGCCATCAAGGCCGAGTAGGACACCGCGTACGGAAAGGGCCGGTCCCCCGCCAGGGGGCCGGCCCTTCGGCGTGCGTCAGGCCTTCTCGTTCCAGACGCGCGGGCGCAGCGCGGTGCCGCTCCTCCCCGACACCGGGGTCCTCACGGCGAGGAACTGGTTCACGCCGATCCGGTTGCGCTCGAAGGAGACGGCCGAGGCCGCCATGTAGAGCCGCCAGATCCTCGCCCGGCCCGGTGAGGTGAACCGGACCGCCCGGTCCCAGTCCCGCTCCAGGTTCGCCACCCAGCGGCGCAGGGTGAGGGCGTAGTGCTCGCGGATCGCCTCCACGTCCCTGACCTCGAAGCCGGCGTCCTCCAGGGTGCTCAGCGTGCGGCCCATGGGAGCGAGTTCACCGTCGGGGAAGACGTACGCGTCGATGAAGGCGTCGATCTCGTACGCCTCCTCGTCGGGCTCGGGGCGCCGTGAGATCTGGTGGTTGAGAAGCCGTCCGCCGGGCCTGAGGAGCCCGTACAGGGTGTCGGCGTACTCCCGGTACCGGACGGCGCCGACGTGCTCGGCCATGCCGATCGAGGAGATCGCGTCGTACGGGCCGTCCGTGACATCCCGGTAGTCCTGGACGCGGATCTCGATCAGGTCGGTCAGGCCCTCGTCGGCGATCCGCTTGCGGGCGTACGCGGCCTGCTCGCGGGAGAGGGTGATGCCGACGACCCTGGCGCCGTACTCCCGGGCGGCGTGGAGGGCCATGGAGCCCCATCCGCAGCCGACGTCGAGGAGCCGGTCGCCCTCCTTCAGGTTCAGCTTGCGGGCGATCAGGTCCAGCTTGTCGCGCTGGGCGTCCTCCAGGGTCGCGTCGGGGCCGTCGGAGGCCCAGTACGCGCACGAGTAGACCATCGACGGGCCGAGGACCAGCTCGTAGAAGTCGTTGCCCACGTCGTAGTGATGACTGATCGCCTGCTTGTCGCGGCGCCGGGTGTGCCGGCCGCCGCTGCGGCCGCGCATCTCCTCGGCCGGCGGCTGCGGCGGCAGCGGCGGACCCGCCAGTCTCAGCAGGGACGCGGCGGCGGCGCGCAGCCGCGGGTCGCGCGCGGACGCGAGCAGGCCCCTGGTGTCCCCGTCCCGGTCCCAGAGCAGGCCCGATAGCCCGTCCAGAAGCGCGTAGAGGTCTCCCTCGACGTCCAGCTCCCCGGCCACCCAGGCGCGGGCCAGGCCCAGTTCGCCGGGTTTCCAGATCATCCTCCGCAGGGCGCGGCGATCGCGGACGATCAGGACGGGGCCGCCCACCGGGCCGGCTTCACTGCCGTCCCAGGCTCGCAGCCGGACCGGGAGCGGTCCGCCCAGCAGCTCCTCGGCGAGAGTCGTCAGCCGCGACGCGGCGTCGGCCATGGTGCACACCTCCGTGATCTCGTGCCCCAGAAATGCTCGTCACCAAGGGAACACCGTCCGTAGGCGTTTGCAGTCCCGGCACAGCGCAATCAGTCGGCAAAACACGCGAAGGGCCGTCCGCACCACGGATGGCGGACGGCCCTTTTACGGCCTTGCGTGTACTGCTGGTACCGCGTGTACTGCTTGGTCCTGCGTGTCCTGCTGGTCCCGCTTAGGAGGCCTTGGCCTTCTCCTGCGCCGGGGCGGCCGGCGCGGGGGCGGGCTTGGCCGCCTCGTAGAACTCCTCGCGCGGCGTCTCCATGGCGCCGAGGGAGACCACCTCGCGCTTGAGGAACATCGCGAGGGTCCAGTCGGCGAAGACGCGGATCTTGCGGTTCCAGGTCGGCATCGCCATGCCGTGGTAGCCACGGTGCATGTACCAGGCGAGACGGCCCTTGAGCTTGATCTTCACCTTGCCCATGACGATCATCGCGACGCCCTTGTGCAGGCCGAGGCCGGCGACGGCGCCCTTGTTGGCGTGGCTGTACTCGGCCTGCGGGAAGCCGCGCATGCCGGCCACCACGTTGTCGCCGAGGACCTTGGCCTGGCGCAGGGCGTGCTGGGCGTTCGGCGGGCACCAGGCGTTCGGGTTGCCCGCCTTGCGGCCGACCATGTCCGGGACCTGGGCGTTGTCGCCCGCGGCCCAGGCGTAGTCGAGGCCGTTGATCTGGAGCTTCTCGTTGCAGTCCACGTGGCCGCGGGGG
The DNA here is from genome assembly GCF_036226665.1 of Streptomyces sp. NBC_00691. Classification (NCBI taxonomy): domain Bacteria; kingdom Bacillati; phylum Actinomycetota; class Actinomycetes; order Kitasatosporales; family Streptomycetaceae; genus Streptomyces; species Streptomyces sp. NBC_00691. The sequence goes on from NZ_CP109007.1 coordinate 3,345,780, forward strand.
CCGAGCGGCAGACCGAAGCGGGAGAGCGCCGGGTTCGGCTTCACGCCGGCGGTCCACACGATCGTGTTGGAGTCGACCTCGAGGCCGTTCTTCAGCACGACGTGGCCGTCGACGCAGGAGTCCATGGAGGTCTCGAGGTAGATCTCGATCCCGCGGCTCTCCAGGTGCTCCTTGCCGTACTGGCCGAGCTTGGGGCCCACCTCGGGGAGGATCTTGTCGGCCGCGTCGACCAGGACGAAGCGCATGTCCTCGCGCGACACGTTCTGGTAGTACTTCGCGGCGTCCCGGGCCAGGTCCTCGACCTCGCCGATGGTCTCCGCGCCGGCGAAGCCGCCGCCCACGAAGACGAAGGTCAGCGCCTTGCGGCGGACCTCCTCGTCGGTGGTCGAGTCAGCCTTGTCGAGCTGCTCGAGGACGTGGTTGCGCAGGCCGATGGCCTCCTCGATGCCCTTCATGCCGATGCCCTGCTCGGCGAGGCCGGGGATCGGGAAGGTGCGGGAGACGGCGCCCATCGCGATGACGAGGTAGTCGAAAGGCAGCTCGTACGCCTCGCCGACGAGCGGCGCGATCGTGGCGACCTTGCGGTCCTGGTCGATGGTGGTGACCCGGCCGGTGAGCACCTCGGCTCCGCGCACGACGCGTCGCAGCGGGACGACGACGTGGCGCGGCGAGATGCTGCCGGCGGCGGCTTCGGGGAGGAAGGGCTGGTAGGTCATGTACGACCGCGGGTCGACGACCGTGACGGTCGCCTCCGCGTAGCGCATCTTCTTGAGGATGCGCCGAGCTGCGTACAGGCCTACGTACCCGCCGCCTACTACGAGGATCCTGGGACGCTCCGTGGTGCTCATGAGATCGAGTATCCACCCCTCCTGAGGGGGGTGCTCGTGCGCCCCTTCACAAGGTCTCCGGACACCTCTGCTACACTCCGCCGCCCACGTGATCCATGTCATGGTGCTGCAAAGGAACCGGGGTGCATGGGCGAACGTTGTTCACCCCTTGTGAACTGGCCCGGAGAGCCTCCGTTAACGCTGAACCAGGGCACCCGTTCACACGATGGAAACAACGAGCGGATCGGCCCCCGCGCCTGCGAAAGGGCCCTGGGGCGCCACCCGGAGGGCCCAAAGACCCCCCTCGGACGCCACCAGGGCCCTTTTCCTTGTGAAGAACTTCACGAACTTTCCCGGCGACATGGCGTCGGCGGGCGTCGATAGGTGCCCACTATGCGACGGATAGGGCGATCCCATCGAGGATGTCGTGCTCGCTGACGACGACCTCGCGGGCCCCGACCCGCTCGACGATCTCCCTGAGGACGATCGCGCCGGCGATGATCACGTCGACCCGGCCGGGGTGGATGACGGGGATCGCGGCTCGCTCGGCGTGCGTGGAGGCGAGCAGCCGGTCGGTGACCTCGGCGACCTGGGCGGCGGAGATCCGGGCGTGGTGGATCTTCTCGGAGTCGTACTCCGGGAGCCCGAGGGCGATGGCGGCGACCGTGGTGACCGATCCGGCGAGCCCGACGAGGGTCTCGGCGGTGCCGATCGGGACGGTCTCCGCGGCCAGGTCGAGCGCGGCCCGGACGTCGGCGCGGATCGCGTCGGCCTCCCCGGCGGTCGGCGGGTCGTTCCGGACGTGCCGCTCGGTGAGCCGGACGCAGCCGATGTCGACGGAGCGGGCGGCCTCGACGTGCCGGTTGCCGACCACGAACTCGGTCGAGCCGCCGCCGATGTCCACGACGAGACGGCGGTCGTCGCCGTGCAGCTCGCCGGTGGCGCCGGTGAAGGAGAACGCGGCCTCCTGGTCGCCGGTGATCACCTCGGGCTCGACGCCGAGGATCTCCACGACCCCGTTCACGAAGTCCGCGCGGTTCTCGGCGTCGCGGGAGGCGGAGGTGGCGACGAAGCGGAGCCTCTCGGCGCCGAGCTCCTTGATGACCTCGGCGTACGCGCGGCAGGCGGCGAAGGTCCGCTCCAGGGCCTCGGGGGCGAGCCGGCCGGTCTTGTCGACGCCCTGCCCGAGCCGGACGATCGTCATCCGCCGGTCCAGCTCGATCAGGTCACCCGTCTCCGGGTGGACGTCGGCGACGAGGAGGCGGATGGAGTTCGTACCGCAGTCGATTCCGGCGACCCGGGTCACGCGGCCCCCTCCTTCTTCTCCTCGTCCTTGTCCCCGCACGGCGTGACGCAGGCGCCCTTGGCCCACCACTCCGGCAGCATCGCGAGCGCCTCGTCGCCGAACGGGTTCACGCCCGGTCCGGCGGCCAGCGAGTGGCCGACGAGGACGTGCAGGCACTTCACGCGGTCCGGCATGCCGCCGGCGCTCGGGAAGCCCTCCAGGACCTCGATCGCGTCACGGCGCGCGATGTAGTCCTCGTGCGCGGCCCGGTAGGCGGCGGCGAGCTCCGGGTCGGTGGCGAGCCGGGCCTGCATCTCCTTCATGACCCCGTTGGCCTCCAGGGTCCCGATGGCCGAGGCCGCCCGGGGGCAGGTCAGGTAGTACGTGGTCGGGAACGGCGTGCCGTCGGGGAGCCGGGGCGCGGTCTCGACGACGTCCGGGTTGCCGCACGGGCAGCGGTGCGCGATCGCGCGCAGGCCGCGGGGCGGGCGGCCGAGCTGGAGCTCGAAGGCGGCGATGTCCCGCTCGGTGGGCTCGGTGCGTTCGGTCTGCGGAGGGGGCGTTTCCATGTCTGCCTTGCTCGTCTTGGTGCGGAGGAGGGGTCAGGGGCGGTCGGCGTGGTCGACGCCGTCCCAGAGGTTGTCGTACCAGGGGCGGTCCGCCGCGCCCTGGTCGCCGCGGGGCCGTTGCTCCGCGTCGGGGTCGTTCACGGTGAAGCCCGTCTCGCCGGGCAGCACGTAGTGGAGGTGCTCGCGGGCGAGGCGGCGGACGTAGGCCGGGTCCTGGAGGCGGGCCTTCTCGTCCCTGAGTTCCTCGACCCGGCGGGCGGCCTCCGCGGTCCTGCGCTCCTGCTCGGCGATCTCGCCCTGCTGGGAGACGTAGCTCCGCATCGGGTAGGCGAGCGCCACGACGAGGGAGCAGACGACCAGGGCGAGGAAGGCCGCGCGGCCGGTGAGCCGGGAGCGGCGGGCCTGGCGGCGGGTCTGGGAGCGGTAGACACGGGCGGCGGTCTGCTCGCCGAGCAGTCTGATCCGGGTCGCGGTGGAGAACCGGTCCCGGTCCTTCGCGGCCATGTCGTGTCGCCTCCCCTGTTCACGCGGACGTCCCCGCACACGGTACGGGACCGAGTACGGGGACGTACGGAAGCTGCCCTGCGGAGGGGCTCAGCCGTTGATCAGCCCTTGAAGCGCGGGAAGGCGCTGCGGCCGGCGTAGACCGCGGCGTCGTCGAGGATCTCCTCGATGCGCAGCAGCTGGTTGTACTTGGCGACGCGGTCCGAGCGGGCCGGGGCGCCGGTCTTGATCTGGCCGCAGTTCACGGCGACCGCGAGGTCGGCGATGGTGACGTCCTCGGTCTCGCCGGAGCGGTGGGACATCATGCACTTGAAGCCGTTGCGCTGGGCGAGTTCGACGGCGTCGAGGGTCTCGGTCAGCGAACCGATCTGGTTGACCTTGACCAGGAGGGCGTTCGCGGTGCCCTCCTCGATGCCGCGGGCCAGGCGCTCCGGGTTGGTGACGAAGAGGTCGTCGCCGACGATCTGGACCTTGGTGCCCAGCTTGTCGGTGAGGACCTTCCAGCCGGCCCAGTCGTCCTCGTACAGCGGGTCCTCGATGGAGACCATCGGGTACGCGGAGACGAGCTCCTCGTAGTACTCGGTCATCTCGGCGGCCGAGCGGGACTTGCCCTCGAACTCGTACTTGCCGTCCTTGTAGAACTCGGACGCGGCCACGTCGAGCGCGAGCGCGACGTCGGAGCCCGGGGTGTAGCCGGCCTCCTTGATGGCCTCGACGATGAGGTCGAGGGCGGCGCGGTTCGACTCGAGGTTCGGCGCGAAGCCGCCCTCGTCGCCGAGGCCGGTGGAGAGGCCCTTGCGCTTCAGGACGGCCTTGAGGGTGTGGTAGATCTCGGCGCCCCAGCGGAGGGCCTCGGAGAAGGACTCCGCGCCGATCGGGGCGATCATGAACTCCTGGATGTCCACGTTGGAGTCGGCGTGCGACCCACCGTTGAGGATGTTCATCATCGGAACGGGCAGCAGGTGCGCGTTCGGGCCGCCGAGGTAGCGGAAGAGCGGGAGGTCCGAGGCCTCGGACGCGGCGTGCGCGACGGCGAGGGAGACACCGAGGATGGCGTTGGCGCCGAGGGAGCCCTTGTTCTCGGTGGCGTCCAGGTCGAACATGGCCTGGTCGATCAGGCGCTGCTCGGTGGCGTCGTAGCCGACGAGCTCCGGGCCGATCTGCTCGATGACGGCGAGGACGGCCTTCTCGACACCCTTGCCCAGGTAGCGGTTCGGGTCACCGTCGCGAAGCTCGATGGCCTCGAACGCACCGGTGGAGGCGCCGGACGGAACAGCAGCACGACCGGTGCTGCCGTCGTCGAGGCCGACCTCGACCTCGACCGTGGGGTTGCCTCGGGAGTCCAGGATTTCCCGGGCTACGACGACGTCGATGGACGGCACGAGCATCTCCTTTTTGGGATGTGACGCTGGATGTGACGCAAGGTCGGTGCAGGGTCGCTTGGCCTTGCGACAAGAGCCTAACCGGCTCGGGGGCTCCGGCCAGCCGGGCGCCCGCCCCCTGGGACGAAAAAGGACCCAAGGGCAGGCATCTCGGGACGAAGGGCCTCAGATCTACCGGCCGGTAACCACGTGGACCGTCCGGTTCCGCCGCGGGCCCCTCCCCTTGTCTCTCCGTACGCCCCCGGAAACGGGGGAACCCCGGCCCGACGCGCACGGGGGATGGGCGCGTCGGGCCGGGGTGGTCACCGCGGGAGGGTCGGAGGGGCCGCGCGAGCCGCCGGACTCACGCGGACCGCCGGGCTCACTTCAGGTGAAGCTGCTGGCCCGGGTAGATCAGGTCGGCGTTCTCGACGACGCCCTTGTTCAGCTCGAAGAGCTCGGCCCAGCCGCCCTTGACGCCGTGCGCCTGGGCGATCTTGCTGAGCGTGTCGCCGGTGACGACCTTGTACTCGCCGTCGCCCTTCTTGACCTTCTTGCCGGTCGGGGTGGTGACGGTCTTCTTCGCGGCGGCCTGCGGGGCGGCCTGCTGCTGCGTGGCCTTCTTCGGGGCCTGGCGCTGCTCGCTGCGAGTGGTCGGCTGCTCGGCCTTCCGCTCCTGCTGGGTGCTCTGCTTCGGCGCGCTCTCGACGGCACCGGTGCTCGGCGAGGCGCCGGAGAGGCCCACACCACAGGACGGCCAGGCGCCCTTGCCCTGGCCCGCGAGGACCTTCTCGGCGACGGCGATCTGCTGGGACTTCGACGCCTGGTCGGCGGTCGAGGCGTAGGCGGTGCCGCCGTACGCGGCCCAGGTGGAGGCCGAGAACTGCAGGCCGCCGTAGTAGCCGTTGCCCGTGTTGATGGACCAGTTGCCACCGGACTCGCACGCGGCGACGGTGTCCCACTCGGAGACCGAGGCGGCCGAGGCGGTGCCCGCGGTCATCAGCGGGGCGGCCACGGCGACGCCGGTGACGCCGACGAGCGTGACGACCTGGGTCGCCTTGGAGGGACGACGGTGTTTGCCCTTGCCGGAAAACAGCATGGAGATTCTCCTCACCGACGCCTACGAGGTGAGCTGTCGGGTTCGGGCCAATGAGTTGCCCGGCCACGTGTCCTAGCACGTGGCTTCACCCCAAGCCGATCGTCGGCCGTCTGTCTCAACGGCCGGGGCCGGCACTTACCTTGGGTCCCCCGCTCCTGCCTTCGGCGCTTACGCGACGACAATTCCCATCGGCCGACGGCAGGATTCGGCGTTTCGGTCGACGGGGCCCGCGGTGGCGAGCGGTGATGACCGTAGACACAGACCCACCGGAAGTTCAAAGAGGCGTATTGCGGAAATATCGCCCCTACTTGCCTTCCGGCGGGGGGTGTTTATGCAGGTGAGAGGTGACAGAAGCAAAGTTTGCGGGCGTGACACGCCAGTTGGGACGAAGAGACCCATGTCTCACTTGCCCAGAACCGGACATACGCCCCCGAATCACTTCGCCGACGCGGTCGAACCGTTCGTCAGGTCGAGGGCCTGACCAGGGAGGATGAGGTCCGGATCGAGGCCCACCGTCTGCCGGTTGGCGTCATAGAGGGCGGCCCAGCCTCCGGGGAGTTCGTTCTCCTGTGCAATGTCGGACAGATTGTCGCCCGGCTGCACGAGGTAAGCGCCCGACTTGCCCTGACTGTCCGTTGCGTCCGATTCCTTCGGAGCGTCAGTCGACGACTCCTCCAGGGGGTTTTCGGTGAGCTTGTTGTCCGATGAAGCATGTCTGCCGGAATCGGCAGAACTGTCCGGCTTGCCGGTTTCCTCCGGAGCGGCATCGCCCCGGTGCTTCCCGGTTCCGGGAGTGGCCGACGACGTGTCATCCGTCGGGCCGCCCGGCGCGGTGGCATCCGGCCCGGTGGGCGTACCGGGCGTAACCGGCGTAAGGGACTCATCGGGCGCGCCGGGGGTGGTGGGCACGGTCGGGTGGCCCGGGTCGGTCGACACGGAGGGGCTCGTCGGGGTGGTCGGCGAGACGGGAGCGGTCGGCGAGACGGGCGCGGTGGGCGAAGCCGACTCCGTGGCCTTCTCCGCCTCCTTGAACTCCTTGGACCCCTTCGCCTCCTCCGAGGACCCCTCGGAGGTCCCGGGAAGACCGGTGGTCCAGTTCGACTCGGGAACAGGCCCCGTGGGGGCCTTGGGGACGCTCGCGGGGCCGGGGTCCACGCCCGGCGACGTGCCGTCGTTCGTCAGACCGGCGATCGGCGCGCAGGTGGCCCACTCGGTGGAGCCCTTGGCGAGGGCCTTCTCGGCCACCGCGATCTGCTGGGCGCGGCTGGCCAGGTCGGGGCTGGGCGCGTAGGTCAGACCGCCGTTGCGCTCCCAGCTGTCCTGGGTGAACTGGAGTCCGCCGTACATGCCGTTGCCGAAGTTGGCACTCCACTGGCCGCCGGACTCGCACTCGGCGACCCGGTCCCAGGTGGCCGCGTCGGCCGCGGAGGCGGATCCGGTGGCGAGCAGCGGCAGTGCCATGGCGGAGCCGGTCACACCCGCGGCGACGACGATTGCGGGGGCCTGACGGGGGCGACGGTGACGTCCGTTCCCGGAACGCATAGGAGCGCCTTTCGCGTGACGACTGTGTGGACGAGCCGAGTTGCCGAACGTGGCCGACTTACTCAACCAAGTTGACGAACCGAGCTGACCGGGAAGGTAGCCCTATTCGAACGCTCATCACAAGTCGATGCACTCGCGATCACGTGAAGATCACAGTTCTGACGGTTCATCACTTCGTGGAGGTCGTGCGGAAGGGGAGAACTCCACCGGAAGCGTGCGCAATCCGCGCATGATGAGCCCTCCGCGCCACCGCAGTTCCTCCGGTTCGGCGGCAAGTCGCAGGTCCGGCAGCCGGGTCAGCAGGGTCGCGAGCGCGGTCTGTCCCTCCAGCCGCGCGAGCGGTGCGCCCAGGCAGTAGTGGATGCCGTGCCCGTACCCGAGGTGCTGGTTGTCGCGCCGGGTCAGGTCCAGGGTGTCCGGCCCGTCGAACCGCTCCGGATCCCGGTCCGCGGCGGCGAGCACCACGAGGACGGGATCGCCCGCCGGGATGTCCTGCCCGCCGAGGGTCAGCGGCTCGGTCGCGTACCGCCAGGTGGCCATCTCCACCGGCCCGTCGTACCGCAGCAGCTCCTCGATCCCGGTCTCCAGGAGCCCGGTCTCCCCCGCCACCACCGAGGCCTGGAGCAGCTCGCGCTGCGCGGGGTGGCGCAGGAGCTGGTACATGCCGTTGCCGATGAGGTTGACGGTCGTCTCGAAGCCGGCGAAGAGAAGGATGAAGGCCATGGCGGCGGCCTCGTTCTCGGTGAGGTGCTCGCCGTGGTCGGAGGCCTTGATGAGCCCCGAGATGAGGTCGTCGGCCCCTTCTTGCCGCAGGCCTTCGCGCTTCCGGTGGATCAGCTCGGCGAGGTAGCCGCGCATCTTCTTCACCGACCGCGCGACCCCGCCGCGCGGGCCGCCGCCGTGCCGGATCATCATCCCGGCCCAGTCGCGGAAGTCGTCCTGGTCCTCCTCGGGCACGCCGAGCAGGTCGCAGATCGCGTAGATGGGGAGCGGGAAGGCGAACTCGTGGATGAGGTCCGCGCTCCCCTTCTCCACGAAGGAGTCGATGAGCCGGTCGGTCAACTCCTGTACGCGCGGGGTGAACTCGGCGACCCGGCGCGGGGTGAAGGCCTTCGAGACGAGCCGCCGCAGCCGGGTGTGGTCCGGAGGGTCGATGTTGAGCAGATGCGTCATCAGCTCGGCCTTGCGCTCGCCCGGAATGCCCGTCTTGCCCTTGGCGTGCGGGGACTCGTCGTGGTGCGCGGGGTTCTTGGAGAGGCGCTGGTCGGCGAGGGCCTGCCGGGCGTCCCCGTACCGCGTCACCAGCCATGCCTCGACCCCGCTGGGCAGCGTCGTCCGGTGCACGGGCGCGTGCTCCCGGAGCCAGGCGTACGCGGGGTACGGGTCGCTCGCGAACTCCCAGGTGAAGAGCTCGGGCGCGGGAGGCGCGGACGCGCCGGCCGGGCCGGTGACGGGGCAGGAAGCGGGCTCGGGGGCGGGGCCGGCGCCGGGGGTGGTGCTCACTCCCCGACCGTACAGGGCGGTCCGGAAGGTGAGGTCTGTCGGATCCTGTGATCAAGAAGGGGGTGGTGCCCTAGATTCTTGTCGGTGGATCCTCAGATGCTCAGAAGCACGTTCGCGGTCGTCGAGAGACGGGCCGAACACGCCGTCACCTTCTTCTACTCGCATCTTTTCTGGAACAACCCCGCCATGCGCGAACTGTTCCCCGAGGACATGCAGCCCCAGCGGGACCGGCTCTTCGCCGCGCTCACCCATGTGGTGACCCATCTGGAATCCCCGGGACTCGCCGCGTACCTGGGACAGCTGGGCCGCGACCACCGCAAGTTCCTCGCCTCCCCCGCGCTCTACGCCGCCGTCGGGTCGAGCCTGCTCGCCGCCTTCGCGCACGCCGCCGGGGCCGCCTGGAGCCGGGAGGCCGAGAAGGCCTGGACCGAGGCGTACGGACACGTCGCCGATCTGATGCTGGCGGGTGCCGAGGAGGCGGCCGGCGCCGGCGAGCCGGCCTGGTGGGACGCGGACGTCGTCCGGCACGAGCGGTACGGCGAGGATCTGGCCGTCCTCACCCTGCGGCCCCGGCAGCCCCTCCCCTTCCTTCCCGGGCAGTACGTCAGTGTCAGCTCCCTGCGCGTCCCGCGCGTCTGGCGGACCTACTCCCTCGCGGACGCGCCCCGCCCCGACGGCACGGTCGAGCTCCATGTGAGCCGGATCCCTGGCGGGGCGATGAGCACGGCCCTGGTCGACGAGACGGGTCCCGGCGAGACGCTGCGGCTGAGCGCGCCCGGCGGCGGCCTCACCGCGTGCACGGAGCCGGGCGGGCTCCGTACCTATATATGCGCGGGTACGGGCTGGGCACCGGTGCGGGCGCTGCTGTCCGAGGCGGCGGAGGCCGAGCCGGAACTGAAGGGCAGGCTGTTCGTGGTGGCGCGCGCGAAGGAGTACCTGTACGCCCGGCGGGACGCGGAGCTGCTGAGGAGCCGTCTCGGCGGACTCAGCGTCACCTACATCACCTCGGCACCGGGCCACCGCAAGGACCAGGCGACCGAACGGCTCCTCCAGGCGCTGCGGGCCTGCGTCCACTGGCCCTCGCACGACGTCTACCTCGCCGGCCCGCCCGGCTTCCTGACGGAGGTCGCCGAGGCGCTGGTGGAGCTCGGCACCGACCCGGCCCGGATCCACCACGACACACTCCAGCCGGTGGGCCGCTTCACGTTCCGCCCGAACAGCGCGGCGGAACGCCTCCTGGGCCCACCGCCCCCGCTCTGGCACAACCCCGGGGCCCGGGTGCCGCGCGAGCTGTAGCGACCGCACTCGCTCCCGGGACGGGCAGGCGTCCCTACGCCTTCACGCCCTCCGCCGCGCGGATCGCGTCCCGGTACGTCCGGGCAGCCGCCCGCAGCGCCGACTCCGGGTCCACTCCCTCCGCCTCCGCGCGGACCGCGAGGGCGAGCAGGTCGTAGCCGATGCCACGCTCCGCCGGGAGGGCCACGTCGAGGCCCGCCGAGCGCGCCCGGCCGCCGAGCTTCGCGGCGAGCGCGAGCCCCGGCTGGCCCAGCGGCACACCGTCCGTCACGGACTCCCGCCGCTTCTCGATCGCCTTGGTGCGCAGCCAGTGGGCGCGGACGTCCTCCGGCGTCTCCGCCGTCGCGTCCCCGAAGACGTGCGGGTGCCGGTGGATCAGCTTCTCGACGAGCGCGCCGGCGACATCGTCCACGGAGAAGGGGTCGTCCGGGTCCTCCTCGGCGATCCGGGCGTGGAAGATCACCTGCAGCAGGACGTCCCCGAGTTCCTCGCGCAGCGCGTCCCGGTCGCCGTCCTCGATCGCCTCGACGAGCTCGTACGCCTCCTCGATGCCGTACCTGACGAGCTCCTTGTGGGTCTGCCGCGAGGACCACGGGCATTCCCGCCGGATGCGGTCCATGATCTGCACGAGGTCGAGGAGCCGGGCGCCGGGCAGGTCGTACGAGCCGGGCAGGAGTTCCAGGTCGGGCATCGTGAGGCGGCCCGAGCCGGCGAGGCGGGCGAGGCCGTCGGTCAGCGCCCGGTCACCCTCGCCCGAGGGCAGCAGCAGGACCGTACGGCCTCCGGCGCACGCCTCGACGAGCTCCTCGGCGGTGGGCCGGAGGTGCTCGACGGCGACCCCTGCCTCCCGCAGATACGGGAGCTGGGGGTGGTGCTCGTCGGGGCAGAGCACCCGGTCCGCGGCGCCCAGCGCCTGCCAGGCGGGCCAGGACAGCAGTCCGGGTGCCACGCGGTGGCTGGCGGTGAGCAGGACGATGCGGCCGGGGCTCTCAGATGTCACCCCTTGAACTTACTCCGCCTCACGCACCGGCCGGGACGGCGCCCGGGTCCTGGGTGAGCTGCCGCAGCCAGGGCGCGGTGGTGTTGCCGAGCCTGACCTGGGCGTCGTCCCAGGCGCCGTAGCGCGGGTTCACGTCGATGGCGAGGGACTTGGAGGCGGCGGAGAAGACCTCCGTCAGCTTCCGCTGGCCCTCGGGGGTGTCCGTGACGCCCAGCTTGGCGGCGATCTTGTTCATGAGGACGTTGCGGCGGACGACGTCGTCGATCTGGCCGGGCGCCACGCCCTGCTCCTGGAGGAGGACGTCGGCGAGCCGGTCCTCGCCGCCGCTCTCGCGGACGAACGAGGTCCGGGTCTGCTGGAGCTCGGCGCGGGTGACGCCGACGCCGTTGTCCGCGGCGACCTTGTCGACGACCCGGTCGAAGATCATGACATTGAGCTTGCGGCGGGGCAGGTCGCCGGTGGCCTGGACGAGCTGGGCGGCCTGCGGGGAGCGCTCCTGGGCGGTGCGTACGTCCTGCACCTGTGCCTGCAGGCTGGAGACGTCGATCCGCTCGCCGCCGACGACGGCCGCCGCTCCTGGGTGGGCGTCACTGCCGCAGGCGGTGAGCAGCGGGGCCGCGGCGAGCAGTGCGGCGGAGACGGTGAGCGCAGTGCGGCGGTGCAAAGGAGCCTCCCGGGCTGGTCGTGCGTCAGTTGAACGACCTTGCGGTGATCGATGTTAGGGAGTCGCCCGGGCCTGAGCCACTACTTCGGTGCGACTGTTTCCCACAACGACTCACCCGCACGCCGGGTGTCGGCCGGTACCGGTCCCTTCTCCGCCCCCTCGCGCGCCCCTTCGTACGTCCCTTCGTACGTCCCTTCGTGGGTCTCCTTGACCAGGTAGTGCGGCCGTCGCTTGACCTCGTAGTAGATGCGGCCGACGTACTCGCCGATCAGTCCGACCATCACCATCTGCACCCCGGCGAGGGCGGTGACGGCGACGAGGAGGGTGACGTAACCGGGGGTGTCGACGCCGTTGGCCAGCGCGTCCCCGACGATCCAGACCGCGTAGCCGAGGGCGACGAGGACGAGCAGGAAGCCGAGGTGGACGGCGGCCCTGAGCGGCTTGTTGTTGAAGGACAGGAGGCCGTCGAGGCCGTAGTTGAGGAGCTTGCCGAAGGTCCACTTCGAGCGGCCCTCCTCGCGGACGGCGTTCTCGTACGAGAACGTCGTCGTCCGGAAGCCGACCCAGGAGAAGAGGCCCTTGGAGAAACGGTTGTACTCGCCGAGGCCCAGGACCGCGTCGACGGTACGGCGCGACAGGAGCCGGAAGTCCCCGACGCCGTCGACGAGCTCGACGTCGACGAGCCGGTTGATCGCCCAGTAGTAGACGCGGGCGGTCAGGGTGCGGGTGACGCGGTCGCCCTCGCGGGTACGGCGGGCGACGACCTGGTCGTACCCCTCGGAGTGCAGCGCGACCATCCGGTGCACCAGCTCGGGCGGGTGCTGGAGGTCGGCGTCCATGATCACGACGGCGTCGCCGGCGGCGTTGCGGAGGCCGGCCAGCATCGCCGCCTCCTTGCCGAAGTTCCGGCTGAAGGAGACGTAGCGGACGTGGCGGGAGTCGCGCGCGGCGAGCTCCTGGAGGAGCGGGAGCGTCCCGTCCCGGCTTCCGTCGTCCACGTAGACGATCTCGAACTCACCGTCCAGACGGGCGAGTTCGGTGGTCACATGGTCATGGAAACGGGCGAGGACGTCTTCCTCGTTGAAACACGGTACGACGATCGAGAGCAGCACGCCGCCCACGACAACGAAGCCCGGTGTCCCGGCCGGTCCCCACGGATGGCGTGCAGGCGACCATTGCGTGAACGGGGTCGCGGGGAAGGGATTTCCCGGTCGGACGCTGGCATATTCGACGGGTCATGCCGAACGCCACTCGAACGCGGGGCACCACGCGCCCCGCCCCCACGCCCGCCACCGCGGGCACCGCGGCCCGGCTCACGGCCGAGGGCCCGCGCTCCCTGCTCCTCGCCGCGCTGCTCACCGTGCTCGCCGTCTGCGGCGGCGACGCCGTCGCCCGGATCTTCCCCTTCGGGCCGCGCCACCGGGCCGTCAACGACCTCGCGAACCAGTTCGTGCCGTTCCACGCGCACCTCTGGGACCTGCTGCACGGCCGGGCGGACGGCGGTCCGCTGCTCGACTGGCAGGCCGGCTGGGGCACGAGCTTCCTCCCCGACTACGGCACCTACGTGTCCAGCCCCTTCGCGCCGCTGGTCGCGCTCTTCCCGCGCGGGGACATCGAGTACGCGGTGTACGCGATCACCGTCCTGAAGACGGCGGTCGCGGCGGCGGCCATGACGTACCTGCTGCGCCGCCTCGGCCCCGGCACCTGGTGGTGGGCGTCGGTCCTCGGCGCCTCGTACGCGCTCTGCGGCTGGTCGCTCACGGAGGCCACGTACAACCCGATGTGGCTGGACGGCCTGATCGCCTTCCCGCTGCTCTGCCTGGTGGGCGAGTGGGTGCGGGAGGGCAGGCGGCCGCTCCTCGGGCCGCTGGTGGTCGCGGTCTGCTGGGTGGCCAACTTCTACACGGCGTACATGGCGACGCTCGGGGCGGCGCTGGTCCTGGCCGTACGACTCGCGACGGCGGGCCGGGCGCAGGACGCGGCATCCGGTGGCGGTACGTGCGCGGCGCGCGGTGCGGGTGGGGGCCGTCCGGGACCCGGTGCCGCCCGGGCGCTGCTGCGGGCCGGGCTGACCACCGCGACCGGGATCGCCCTCGCGGCACCCGTCCTGGTGCCCGTCTTCCTCGGCTCGCGGCACGCCCACCCCGGCCTGGTACGGGAGTTCGCCCCGGCACCCGCCACGGACGTCCTCGCCCGGCTGCTCCCCGTCACGTACAGCTTCTCGACCCCGGCGGCCTTCGTCTCCACGGCGGTGCTGCTGCTCGTCGCCGCGCTGCTCTTCCGCCGCGAGATCCCCGGCCGCGAGCGGTGGCTGTGGGCGGGCCTGTGCGCGGCGGTCCTGGCCTCGATGCAGTGGGGCCCGACGCACCTCCTGTGGCACGCCTTCGCCACCCCGAACGGCAGCCCGTACCGCCAGACCTTCGTCCTCTCCGGAGTCCTCGTCCTCGCCGCGTGGACCGGCTTCGCCCACGGCCTCCCGTCCCGCCGCGCGCTGCTCGGCGGGACGGCCGTGGTGGTGGCGCTGTCCCTGGGCTCGCTCCCGAGCCCCTTCCTCACCCCGTGGGCACTCGTCCTCACGGCCGTGGGCCTGGTCGCGGTGGCGGGCGGGCTGCTCCTCCCGCGCCACGGCCGGTACGGGGCCCTCGCCGCGCTCCTGGCGGCCGGCACCGTGGTCGGCCAGGCGGCGGCGACGACCGCGTACGCCGACCGGGAGCGGCTGGTCCGGCTCGACGACTACCCGCCGTGGGGCGCCGAGCAGCGGCGGCGGGCGGACGCCCTGGCGGCGGCGGACGGCTGGCCCGCGTACCGCACGGACTCGGGGCTGCCCCGGGTGGCGGGCAACGATCCGCTGCTCCTGGGCGGCCAGGGCGCCGCGTACTACAGCAGTCACACGCCGGCGGTCCTCACGGAGACGCTGACCGCGCTGGGCGGCGGCTGGACGTCACGGGGCCGGAACCTGCTGAGCCTGGACAACCCGGTGACGGACGCGCTGTTCGGGGTGGGGGCACGGTGGCGGGACGGGGAGATCGTCCGCGCGGAACCGTCGGCTCTGCCGCTGGTGACGGTACGGCCGCCGGGCCCGGCCCCGTCGTACGGCAGGTCCCCCTTCCGCAACCAGGAACTCCTGCTGGGCACCCGGGTCTACGAGGCCCCGGGGGCGGGAGGTGCGTGCCGGGTCGGCACGGAGGTCTTCCTCTGGGCCCCGGACGCGACGGGCCCCGCCCGCCTGGGCACGTACGAGACGCGGCTGCTCGGCGGCCGGCCGAAGCGGCAGGCGGCGCTGACCTCACTGGGCACGCAGGCGCGGGAGGGGGAGAAGGCCCGCGTCCCGCGCGGCGGCACCGCCGAGATCGCCTGCCTGGACCACGACCGTCTGCGCGCGGCGGTGGCGGGGCTCCGCGCCCGGGCGGCGACGAGCACCGACGTCCGCTCCGACGGTCTGACGGCCACGCTCCCGCCGGGCGCGACGGGCACGGCGGTGGTGGCCGCCCCGAGGATCGCGGGCTGGCGGTGCCAGGGCGGGAAGGCGGATGCGTACGGCGGCCTGCTGGCCGTACCCATCCGCCCGGGAACCACGACCGTCACCTGCGACTTCCACCCGCCGGGCCTGCGGGCGGGGCTGGCGGCCGGGGCCGCGGGCGCCCTGCTGCTCGCCGGCTCCCTCTGGCTCGGCACCCGGACCCGCCGGAGGGCGGCGGGCAGCCCGGCCCCGCTCGGTCCGTGACGACGGCGCCCCGCCGACCGCGCCCGAGGCGCCGGCCCGTGAGGGCGAGCGGGGGCCCGGCCGGCGCGCTCGTGATCCGGTGCGTCACGGGAGCACCGTCGCACGGCCGGCTCACGGGCGGCCGGGCACCCGCCGCTCCCAGCGGATCTCGCCGTCCTCCACCCGGTCCGTGGGGGTGAGGCCGGCCGCGGCGGCGACCGCCGCCGACGCCGCGTGGTCCGGGTGGACATGGGCCACGATCGTCCGTGCGCCCTGCTCCACGAGCAGGGCCACCAGGCCCTCGGCCGCCTCCCGGGCGATGCCCCGCCCCTGCCACTCCGTGCCGGTCACCCACGCGACCTCCGCGACCCGGCCGCCCTCCGTGACCGTCGCCTGCACGGTCCCGGTGAGCCGGTCCTCGGCGCGGAGCCGTACCACCCAGTTGCCCCAGACAGCCGCCGGGTCCGGCGAGCCCGCCACCAGCCGCTCGTACCGCGCCCGCAGTTCGGGCAAGGCCGACGGGGCGCCGCCGATGAAGGCGTGCAGGGCGGGGTCGGCCAGGACCCGCGCCATCTCCTCCGCGTGGGCGACGGCGAGCGGGACGAGGTCGAGACGGGAGGTCCGTACCGTACGCGCGGTCACCCCGCGGCCCCCGGCCGCACTCATACGGCCCCCAGGAAACCCGGGTCGCGCTCGTCGAGCCGGGCACTCGTCTCCCGCTCGAGATCCAGGAGTTCCGCCATCGTCACGACCCGGCGGCTCGTCGCGGCCAGATCCTGGTGGGCCTCGGCCGACCACAGCGGGGGGTGGACGGTGAGGCCCCGGTCGCCGTCCAGCCGACGGACCTCGTCCTGCCAGCCGGGCCAGCGCAGGCCCTCGTAGAACTCCTCCGTGCCGCCGGACAGCATCCAGGACAGCCAGGCGCCGTAGCCGGCCCCCAGCGCGTCCCAGCTCAGCGAGTCCGGCGCGAAGTACACCATCTCGCCGGGCCGCCCCGGCAGCCCGGCCCGCTCCGCGGGCCCGTCCCGGAGGACGAACACCCCGCCGAGCACGTCATGGGCCACCACGAGCCCCCCGTCGGGCCGCCACGCCGGATCGGCCGTCGCGTCCGCGGGGAACTCGTTGACCTGCGCGAGCGACGGCAGCCGCCGGTCGTTGTCGCCGGCCGGACTGCCGTACACCCGCAGCCAGCCGTCGTCCACGAACGCCCCGCCGCTGTGGAGGACGAACGCCCCCAGGAACGACCGCACGGTCACCTGTGTCCGCAGCAGCGCGGCAGCGCCCCGCGTCGCGTCGGCGTCCAGCACCTCGACGGGCACGGGCGCGGCCCGCAGCTTCTCGCCGAGGACCGGCCAGGCCGGGTCCTCGACGTCGGTCAACTCACTCAGTCCACGCACCCGGGCATGCTCGCACGCCACCGGCGCGCCCGCCCCGTCGGCCGGTGCGGTCCGGGCACGAAGCCGCCCACGCCGGACGCCGGGCCGGGCCCGACGCCACCCGCACCCGGCGCCGGGACGACGACGGTGCCGGGAAACTTTCCCGTCCCCGGTCGCAACCTCGTGGGGTGACGCACGTCTGGTGGTGTGAAGGCGCCCTTCACCGATCCATCCGACCCTGTCCGTTCCCTTCCTCGGGAGAACCCCATGTCCAGTCACGCCAAGCGGAATTTCCGCCCCCGCCCCCGCATCCTGGGTGTCCTCACCGGTGCCGCGCTCCTCATCGGCGGCGGCGGCTTCGCCGCGCAGGCCCTCGCCGACTCCGGTCCGCGCCCCGCGCCGGCCGCGCCGAAGGTCTCGGCTCCCGACGCGGCCCCGGAGGCTCCGTCCGCCGCCCCCGCCCCGGCCGCCGCCCCGAAGGCCGTCGCTCCGAAGGCCGTCGCTCCGAAGGCCGCCCCCGCGCCCAGGCCCGTGGCCGCCCCGGCTCCGGGCGTCGCCCCGAAGGTCGTCTCGCCCGGCACGCCCGGTCCGGCCGCCGTGCCGGCACCCGCGCCCGCGCCCGCCGACGCCCCGGGGGCCCGTCCCGCCCCCGCCCCGGCTCCGGCGGCCGAGCCGTCGGCCGTCCCCGCGCCCGCCCCGGCTCCGGCCGGTGCCGCGCCCCGCGTCCGGAAGTAGCGGTACGCGGTAGCACCGAGGAGCGGGTGGCCCGGCCGGGCTCGCGCGGGTCCGGCCCGGTCACCCCTCCGTCCCGCAACGGATCGAGGACCGTGCAGTTGTCGTACGCCATAGCCCTGCCCGCCCCTGGACACCCGGACCGGCCGTCGCCCTGGTGGGCCCGGCTGCTCGCCCGTGCGCCCCGGACCCGGAGCCGGGCCGACGACGCCCCCGGGACCGTACGGGGACGCCATCTGCGTGCGGTGGCCACCCCGGAGGACCAGGGGCCGCCGCCCACGCTCACCGAGCTGTACCGGGCCCGGCGACTCGACATGGTGCGGCTCGCGCTGTTCCTCGTCGACGATCTGCACACCGCAGAGGACGTCGTCCAGGACGCGTTCGCCTCCGTGTGCCGGACGTACGGCACCTCCCTGCACGGGCTCCAGGACCCGGGCGCGTATCTGCACACCGCCGTGGTCAACGCCGCCCGGTCCGTCCTGCGCAGACGCCGCACCGCGCGCGCGTACACCCCGCCCCACCCGGTCTCCGAGCCTCCCGTCGACGAGGGGCTGCTGCTCGCCGAGGAGCACCGGCACGTGCTCGACGCGCTGGCGCGACTGACGCGGCGCCAGCGCGAGGTCCTCGTCCTGCGCTACTGGTCGGAGCTGACCGAGGCGCAGATCGCGCAGACGCTCGGGCTCTCGCGCGGCACGGTGAAGTCGACCGCCAGCCGCGCGCTCGACGCCCTGGAGAAGAAGCTGGAGGCAGGCCGATGACCCCGCGCGCCGAGGACCCCCGCACCGTCACCGAGCAGCGGCTGCGTGCCGCGTTCGCGACCCGCGCGGCCCTCGTCACCTACCGGGACCTGCGCCGTGACGAGCCCCCTGAGGGGCGGAGCTGGGGGCTGCGGCGGGTGCGCGGAGTCGCCTTCGCCTCGCTGGGGGCCGTCGCCGCCGCGGTGGCCGTGGCGGCCGCGTACCTGCTCCTCCTGGTGCCCGCCGGTTCCGTCTCCCCCACCCCGGCACCGCCCGCCCGGCCCCCGGGCGTCAGCGGGTCCGCGGTGACACCCACCCCGTCTCCGGTCGCCCCTTCGGTCACCGGACCGGGAGCGACGCCCCGGCCGGGGGCGGTGCGGCCGTCCGGGGACGGTCCGGGGCCGGGAGCGGTGCCGCGGCCCGGGGCGGAGCCGGCGGCGGGGACGGTCCCCCCACGGCCGGGCGCGCGCCCGGGCGCCGGTCCGACGCCCGCGGCCGGTCCGGAGCCTCCGGCGGACCCGACGCCCGTCGGCGGTCCGTAGCCGGCGGGCGTCGGGTCCCCCGGCGGCCCGTGGCCGGTACCTCGTGCCCGGCATGCGGGAAGGGCCGGAACCCCCGTGGGGTTCCGGCCCTTCCCGTCGGTGCGGGTGCGCGCGGACTACTTCGCGGGGACCTCTTCCAGGCACAGCACGAACTTGTCCGACTCCAGCTGCTGCGCGAGCGCCGACAGCTCCGCGCCGCACTTGTTCACGTCGAAGGTGTTGTCGATGACCTTGACGACCTTGAACAGGTCGGCCTTGCCCGAGGAGCAGTCCGTGGTGTCGACCTTGGGGTCGTTGTCCGGGCCCGTCACGGTGACGCACTCGCCGGCCTTGGCGTGCACGGGGGCGTCGCCGGTGAGGTAGGGAAGACCGAGCTTCACGCCGAGGGCGATGGCGATCGCGAGGACGACACCGCCGACCTTCTTGAGGATGCGGCTGCCCTTCTTCGCGGGGGCGGGCTGCTCCGGAGCGAGGGGCTGCTCGGGGGTGAGGGGCGCGGACGGCGTCGTCATGAGGGATTCCTTGGGGATATGGACATGATCAGACGCGAACGCTACATGCACCAAAGAAGACAAAAAGGATCACGAGGATCCATTGGCCGATCAGTTGTCGAGTCGTGACTCTGGCGCTCCGTCAGGAGCGCTGCCCCAGCCGACGCTGACGCCCCAACACCCTTCGCAAGTCCGTCGCAAGCGGGTGATAGGGACCGAACGCCCGCTCCGCGTCGAACAGCAGCCGCTGGAGCTGGCCCTGTCC
This sequence comes from Streptomyces sp. NBC_00691, assembly GCF_036226665.1. NCBI lineage: Bacteria > Bacillati > Actinomycetota > Actinomycetes > Kitasatosporales > Streptomycetaceae > Streptomyces > Streptomyces sp. NBC_00691. The sequence continues at coordinate 3,365,276 of NZ_CP109007.1, forward strand.
GGCCGCGTGCTCCCCGGCCGCCACGAGGAGCAGCGCGATCCGCTGCCGGATGTCGAAGGAACGGGCCTGGTCGCCCTCGTAGTACGGCAGGACCGCACGGAACCCGGTGAGCGCGGCGGCCGTCTCCCCCAGCTGCTCCAGGCACAGGGCCGCGTCGTCAGGACCCGCCCCCGGCCCGAGGACCCCAGGACCCGCCGCGGAACGGAAAAGCCCCACCGAAGGGTTCGGTGGGGCTTTCTCCTGACCTTCCGGTACCGGAAGAGGAAGAGGCCGCGACTCCTCGGGAGCCGCGGCCCCGTTCGTCAGCGCAGCGCCGAATTCAGGGCCGAGAGGTACTCGGCACTCTTCTCACGGCATTCTGCGATGCGTTCGGCGAATTCCCTCTCGCCGTCGGCGTCGGAATCCCGGCCGGACTCCCGGAGCGTCCGCTCGAGATGAGCGAAGTAGTCCGGCCGACCCAGGTCGATCCCGCTCTTGTCGAGTTGCCAGTCGACGTGCTTGGCGAATCGGTCGACCCACTCCGCCAGCGGCACCGGAGCATCGTCGGGAAGGTCACCTGTGGCCATTCGACCGTGCAGCTCGATGAGCTCGGCGGCCTTGAACGGATAGTAGGTGCTTCCCATGGGCTCCTCGTCGAAGAGGTCCAGAAGCTCCTCCAGGGACTCCAGAAGGGCTTCGACCTCGTCGAGCCCCACGGCGGCACCGGGGTCGGCCATGCCGGACAGCAGCGCTCCGAGTTCGTCCGGAGCGGAGTGCTCGGCGACGACCTCCTCCCAGTCCGAGGAGAGGCCGGCCCCGATGATCGGCGCGAACCGGGCGATCACGCATCGCACGATCCGGATTCTCGCCGCCTGACTACTGGGCAGTGCCATACTTCCTCACTTCTTGAAACTGAAAGAACGCTGGCCCCAACGGAACTGGAATCTCGCGGCTCCGTTGAGCATGAAGTTGATGCGCCCCTTCCAGGACGACGGCCCTGTCAAGCTACCACCGGCGTTCCGGATGCCGTTCTCGCAGTACGGGCAGACGTTCCTGCTCGCACCACCGTTGTCCAGCGACCATCCCGGGGTGTTGTCGATGTGCTGCAGCGCGTTCATTTCCGCGTGCAGACTCGGGTCGTTCGTCGCGGCCACCTCGTTCGGCTTGAGCGCTGCCTTCTGGGCGTCCGTGAGGCCGTCACCGCTCGCGGAGACGACATCTCTCGGCCCGTCCGGCGTATTGGCCCGCACGACGGAGACCGTCTGGTTCTTGAAGGGCCGGCCTCCGCCCTTCGAGCCGTCGTGGATGACCTTGCGGATCTCCTGCGCACGGGCCTCGAAGTCCGGGCCGCCGCCGATCGGGCAGGCGCCGTCGGTGTTGTGCACCAGCACCGAACCGTCGTCGCCACCACCCCCCGCGGCCACGTGGTAGGTGTGCAGCCCCTCCACGCTCAGGTCGTACGTGACGCGCTGCGCCTCGTACTGCTTCACCTCGATGACAGCCGTCGAGGTGCCCGAGTCGCCCTGGAGCCGCCGGCCCGCCTTGAGGTCCGCCGCCTGGGTCCAGGCGTGGCGCGACACCTCGTAGAACTGGTGGTGCGCGGTGGTCTGGATCGTCTTCGGACCGGCCTTCGTGGCGACGACGACGTCGACGTAGTTCCGGTCGGTCTTGGTGACGATCACCGCCTTGACCCGGTGCTTCTCCTTGGTCTTCTTGCCGGGCTCGGCCGTCAGGACGTAGTCCCCGACCTTGACCTGCGAGATCGCCTTGACCGTACCGTCCGCCATGACGACACCGGTCAGACCGGTGAAGCTGTGCGGCGTGCAGCCCTTGCGGCCGAACTTGCTCGCGGCGGCGCCGAAGAGGCCGCCGATCGCGGCGCCGGTGACGGTGGCCTTGGCCGCGCCGCCGACACTGCAGCCCTCTTCGCTGGCGACGCAGGACACGCCGTAGCTGACGGCGCCTTCCGCCGCTCCGCCCGCCGCGCCCTGGACGGCACCCTGGGCGATCTTGCCGCCCACGCCGGCCAGCAGACGCCCGGCCGCACCGGCGGCCAGGCCGCCCACGGCGCCACCGAGGGCGCCGGTCGCGGCGCCGAGCGCCACGCTGCCGAGGAAGCCCCCGACGCTCTTCGGGCCGTCGCTCATCATGTAGCCGACGCCGTTGGCCGCGGCGCCCGCGAGGGCCGCGCAGCCGATGGCTCCGACACCGGCCGTCAGTGCGGTGCAGCCGGCGAAGACCACGAGGCCGGTCGCCACCGAGGCGATCGCACCCGCGTGCTGCTTCACGAAGTTGGCTGTCGCCTTCGCCGCCTTCTTGACGGCTCTGCCGACCTTCTTGGCCGCCTTCACCACCTTCTTGGCGACGTGTTTGACGGCCTTGGCGACCTTCCGCACGGTCTTCTTGACCTGCTTGACGACCTTGTGGACAGCGCGTTTGACCCGGTGATACGTCCGCTTGACGTATCTCTTGACCTTTCGGACGCTGTCGGCGACGTAGCGGACGGCCTTGCGGACCGCTCTCTTCGCCCGCTTGACCACCCTCTTGACGGCCTTCTTGACCGCCTTGGCCGCCTTCTTGACGACCTTCGCGACCTTCTTGACCGCGGCCTTCGTCTTCTTGTAGGCAGACTTGACCGTCTTGGTCACCTTCTTGGCGACCTTCTTGACGGCCTTCTTCGCCCACTCGAACCAGTGGCCCGTCGGGTCGACACCCGTCATCGGGTTGCCGTTCGCGTACGCGTAACGGTTGGCCCCGATCGAGGACGGAACGCCGCTGTTGGCGACGGTGTCCCGGCTGTTGAACTGCCCGGTCTCCGGCGAGTACCAGCGCGCGGCCATGTTGACCTTGGCCGTCTCCGGGTCGGTCCAGCCCGACTGGTAGCCCAGCGCACCGAGCATGCCGGTGGTCTGGAGGACCTTGCCGAACGGCGCGTACGTCGTCGAGCCGGTCAGCGCCTCGCCCGTCGCGGTGAACTGGGCCACCACGTCGTCGTGCATGTCCGTCAGGGCGAGCACGGCCGAGACCGGCGTCTTCACGCCGAACAGGGAGTCGTCGGCATTGCGGCTGTAGGAGGTCACACCGTCCGAGGCGACGTCGTTCCCGGCGCCGCTGTACTGGAAGGTGTGGACGGCGGTCCCGGTCTCGTCCCTGGCTTCGAGGACGCGGTCGAGCCCGTCGTACGTGTAGCTGCGGTCCCCCTCCTGGAGGACCCGGTTGAAGGCGTCCGCCTTCACCGGGGTGATGCGTCCTCCCTCGTCCATCACCGAGCTCATCGTGCCGCGCGCGGTGTAGGTGTAGGAGTTCTTGCCGTCCGAGGACAGCCGGTTCCTGGCGTCGTACGTGTACGTGTCGCCGCCCACGCGGGTCCGGTTGCCGGACGCGTCGTAGCCGTAGACCTCCGTCGTCGTCCCGTTGTTCCAGGACGCCAGGCGGTCGGCCCAGTCGTACGTGTACGTGTGGGTGGTGGAGCCCACGACCCCCGTGGTGATCTTGGAGGTCTCGTTGTCGTTCGCGTCCCAGCCGTAGGTCGTGGACGCCAGGTCCTTGCCCGTCGGCGACGTCAGCTTGTCGCTGGTGAGCCGCTGCAGGGCGTCGTAGCCGAAGGTGCGCTTCGACTTTCCGGTCCCGTAGTCGATCGACTTGACCTCGTTGTTGACGCCGTAGCTGTACGTGGCCGTCGTGCCGGTCGCACCGTCGTTGGTGGTCTTGATCCGGCCGGCGGTGTCGTACGCGAACGTCGACGTGCCCGAGGCGTCCGTGCGTGAGGTCATCGCCCCGTCGCCGTTCCAGGCGAAGGACGAGGCCCCCGAGGGGCCGGAGGCGGTCAGCAGCTGGCCGCGGTCGTCGTAGGCGAACGTGTTCTTGGTGTCACCGGAGCCCGCGACGGCCGTGATCCGGTCGTCCGCGTCGTAGTCGTAGGTGTGGTCGACCGTGGCGGCCTCCGCACCCGAACCCGACTGCCGGACGAGACGGCTCTTGGCGTCGTACGCGTAGGAGACGGTCACGCCACCGGGCGAGCGCATCTCCGTGGGGCGGCCGCCCTTGTCGTACACCGCGGTGAACGTCCGGTCCGCGAGGTCCGGATGAGTCGGCGTCGACGGCTCGATCTCGGACTCGGGAAGACCCCACGTGTTGTACGTCGTCAGGAACGGGTTGCCCCGGCCGTCCGTGAAGCGGGTCCGGTTGCCGGCCACGTCGTAGCCGTACGTCGTGGTGATCGACTCGGTCGCGGAGACCGGCTCGACCAGCTTCGTGACCAGACCCGTCGGGTCGTACGTGAAGGACTTCGTGTGTCCGCGGTAGTCCGTCAGCGAGGACGGGTTGCCGCCGCGGTCGTACGCGGCGCTGCTGGACCGCAGCACCGCGCCCTGCGCGTCGAGGTCCTCGACCTTGACGAGCTGGCCGTAGCCGTCGTAGGTGTTCCGGTTGGCGGTGCCGTCCGGGTCGGTGGCCGTGAGGACCTGACCGTCCATGTCGTACGAGAACCGGGAGGTGTTCCCGGCCCCGTCGGTGGTCTCGACGACCTCGCCGGCGGAGTTGTACTTGTACGACTGGGTGACACCGGTCGGGGAGACCTCACGGGACAGCTCGCCGCCGGGGGCGTTGTACTCGTTGATGGACGTGTACGCCCGCTGGGTCGGCTGGCGCACGATGTCCGTGCTCGTGAGCGGCCGCTCCAGATAGTCCCAGGTGGTCTCCTGCCGGGCGCCGTTCGGCCGGGTGGCCGAGAGCTGGTCGCCGTTGGTGTCGTAGGTGTACTTGGTGGTGCCGCCGCCGGGTTCCGTGACCGAGGCCAGGTCGCCGAGCTGCGTGTAGCTGTAGGCCGTGCGGTTGCCGAGCGGGTCGGTCTCCGCGGTGACCTGGCCGAGCTTGTTGTACTCGTTCCAGGAGGTGGCCTTGACCGGGGCCGAGGCCCCCGGCGCCAGGTAGTCGGGCGTGGACGTCGAGGACTCCTGGCCCTCGGCGTCGTAGGCCGTCACCACCACGTTGCCGAGCGGGTCCGAGGACTCCGTCGCCTCACCGAAGGTGTTGTAGCCGGTCATGGAGACGGGACGGACGGAGACCGGGGTCCCGCCGTTCTGCTCCGCGTTGACGGCCGGCTCCGTGACGGAGGTCTGCTGCCCCGCCTCGTCGTAGCCGTAGTCGGTGGTGCTGCCCGCCGAGTCCGTCATCGAGGCCGGCAGGCCGCGCTGGTCGAGCTTCCAGGTGGCGGAGCGGACCGAGCTGCCCGCGGCCGGGAGCGTGCCGCCCTTGACCGCGGTGACCTGCGCCGCGGTCAGCGCCTCCGAGTAGACCTGGACGTCGTCGATACCGCCCTTGAACTCGTAGTCGTAGTTGCCGGCGCCCATCTTGTGGCGGCCGATCTGGAACGGACCGGTCGCCTCCCAGTTGCCGGCGACGGCGACTTCCTGCGCGAGCGTGCCGTTGACGTACAGCCGCAGCTTGGACGCCTGTGCGTCGTACATGCCGACCAGGTGGGTCCACGCTCCGGCGACCGCCGCCGACGGAGCGGAGACCGCTCGGTCGTAGGCCAGGGGCAGTGCGTCCGAGCGGGGACGCGCGAACGCCCAGCCGGTGTTCGCCGCGTAGTACAGCACGAAGCCGTACACCGAGTCGGCGTCCTGCGACAGGACCGTGCGGCCCATGGTCAGGTCGGACAGCTTGGCCCACGCGGAGACGGTGAAGCTGCCCGCCGTGTTCACGGCCGGACCGGAGGCCTGCGCCCAGGAGTTGATGTCACCGTCGAAGGCGCCACTGCCGCCCCGGTCGGTGTTCCAGTGCATCCCGGTGCCGTGGGTGCCGGTGTTGTTGCCACCGGAGGAGTCCGCCAGGCCGAAGCCCGTCGTCTCGTCCAGCTTGTAGCGCGAGACCGGGGCCGTGGTGCCGTCGTGGATGGTGTTGCCCGTGAGGTTGCCCAGGTGGTCGTAGCGCGAGTCCGTGGTGGAGGTGTCGCCCGTGGCCGGGTCGTACTCCGTCTCGGACACGACGTTGTCGTCCGGGTCGTAGGAGACCTTCGTCGACCGCGCGAGCCCGTTCGGGTCGAACACCGAGGAGGTCGTACGGTCGGCCGCGTCCACGACGAAGGTGGTGCGCTTCTGGCCGTCGTCGGTGACCTGCTCGATCAGGTTGCCCTCGGCGTCGTAGGTGTTCGCCTGCTCCGTGAACGACTTGCCGGTCTGCGGGTCCTTGCGGACCACGCTCGCGGCGAGACCGTCGTCGGTGTAGGAGTACGCCGTCACCCAGCCCATGGCGTCGGTGATCGAGGCCAGTCGGCCGGCGGGGTCGTACGCCCGGGACTCCTGGACGAGGGTCGTCGCGGGAACCGGGTTGTACGGGTCGCCGGTGTAGTCGAGCAGGTTGGTGGTGAGCGGGCGCTGTTCGGCGTCGAAGGTGTAGGTGTTGACGTTCCCCGCGGGGTCGGTCTCCTTGACCTTGTTGCCGTAGGCGTCGTACGCGAACGACGTGGTGTCGCCGCCCGGGTCCGTCCTGCTCGCCATCAGGTTGTACGCGTCGTACGTCATCGACGTCGTGCGCGCCGTGTCGCCGCCCGTGAGGTCGGAGACGGTCTGGGACAGGATGTTGCCGTCCGCGTCGAACGCCGTCGTCGTCTTCGCCTGGTGCACCGCTCCGGTGACCCGGTTGGTGACCTTCGGGTCGGTGTCGGTGACGACCTGGTCGTTCTTGTCGTACGTCTGCGAGGACGTCAGACCGGCGGGGTTGGCGTCGGAGATCTCGGTCTTGGAGATCTGCCGGCCGAGGTTGTCGTAGGTGAACTTCACCGTGGCGCCGTTGGCGTCAGTGATCTGCGCGAGGTCACCGTTGGCGAAGTACGTGTACGACGTCTTCTTCCCGCCGGGCGTCGTCACCGTCGCCACGAGACCGGCCGGCGCCACGGCGGCACCGCCCTCCGCCGCCGGGGTGGTGGCGGTGGTGTAGGTCGTCGTCGCGGTCCGCCCGTTGGGGTGGCCCGGCACCGGCGGCGTCGTCACCGAGAGCAGGTTGCCCGCGGTGTCGTACGCGTACGACGTCTTGTACGTGTCGTCCGCCGGGCCCGAGGAACGGCCGTCGCGCTCGGTGAGCACGAGGTCGTTGCGCAGGTCCATGGCCGGCAGCACGGTGGTCGCGTCCGGGTAGTACGTGGAGTACTCCGTGGAGCACTTGTCGGCCTTGGTGTCCTGGCAGGTGGTCTGGGAGACCGCGTTGCCGCGCACGTCGTGGCCGGTGATGGAGCGGTTGCCGTTGGCGTCCGTGATGGTGTGGAGGAAGCCGCCGGTGTCGTAGCCGTAGGTGGTCCGCTTGCCCTCGCTGTCGATCGCGGCGAGCAGGCGGTTGCCCATCTCCGCGTCGTAGACGTAGGTCAGCGTCTTGTCGGTCGGGTCGGTCAGCTTGACCGTGCGGACCGGTGCCACGCCGGAGGACGCCTTGTAGGCGGACCAGTGGGCGGCGACATCGGCTTCGGTCAGGCCCTTGGAGTGGACCGCGACCTCGGCGATCGAGCCGGTGAAGTAGCTGACGTCACCCGGGGAGCTGAACCAGCCCTTGCCGAAGCCGGCACCGATGAAGGTGCGGCTGGTGGTCTGGTTGTTGGGTGCGCCGGTGTAGTCCTTCTGCTTGGCGCCGTCCAGGTAGAGCGTCTGCGTCGTGCCCGCCGCCGACAGCACCACGTGGTGCCACTTGTCGTCGGTGACCGTGGCGGTGGAACCGAAGTCGATGGTTCCGCTGCCGCTGGCGCTCCACCAGTGACCGCGCAGCTTGCCGTCCGCGCCGACGTACAGCATCGGCGAGTAGTCCGAGCCCGCGCCGAGCGGGTCGTTGGGGGCACGGGCCTGGTCGCTCATGATCACGCCGGGCTCGGCCGTCTTGAACCACAGCTCGACCGCGCGGTCGGCCCTGGCGTGCAGCGGGCCGTACGGGATCTCCACGAAGGAGCCGGTCCCGTCGAAGGTCGCCGCCGTCACGTCGTCGGCGCCGAAGGGGCCCTCGGTGCCCTGGGTGACGTTGTTGTAGGTGCCGAAGCCGGTGTTGACCTGGTTCGCGGCCTGGGCCGCGGCCTGGGTGTCGTCCAGGCGCCAGTAGCCGGCCGGGGCGGTGCCCATCACCGCGGAGCGGTAGACCTGTGAGGAGCCGGTGATCGTGGCCGGGTTGAGCTTCCACGTACCCCCGTTCCCGTCGGTGGCCTGCAGGACGAGGTCGTCGGTGGTGCCGTAGACGACCGATGCCTGGGTCTTGCCGGTCGGGGTGGTGATCGACTGCAGCAGTCCGGCGGGCCGCTTGGCGGCCTGGTACTGCGTGGCGATCACGGACGCGGTGAGCGGCTCGGAGAAGATGGCGACCTCCGCCATCTGGCCCGCGAAGTGGCCGAGCTTGTCGTTCGGGTTCATCGACGGCCAGCCGTCGGTGTTCACGCCCGCGCCCAGGGTGACGTAGGGCTGCACCCAGTCGTTGATCGTGCCCGCGAGGGAGCCCTGCGAGGCGCCGTCCAGGTACAGGGTCTGGGTGTTGGCCGTGCCCGTGAGGACGGCGTTGTGCCACTGGCCGTCGGTGACGGTCGCGGTGGACGTGATGGTCGACATGCAGCCGGGCGACATGGCCAGGCAGCCACGCAGCTTGCCGTCCATGCCGACGTAGACCGCGGGGGTGTTCTTCGTGGTGTGGGCGACCGGGTCCGCGTCGCTCAGCGGCTTGTCACCGTAGTAGAAGAGGACACCGCCGGCCTGTGCGGTCTTGAACCACAGCGACACCGAGGTGTACGAGGGTGTCGCCCCCGGGGCGCTCGGCATCTCCACGTAGGACGTGGTGCCGTTGAAGGTGGCCGTCTTCTGGGTGGATCCGGCAAGCACCGAGGAGCTGCCCAGCGTCACGTTCCTGTACGTGGCGTTGTACTGGCCCTGGTTGGCGTCGATCGCGTCGGCCGCGAGCGTGCCGGAGGTCTCGCCCAGCCGCCAGTACGCGAACGGGTCGGCGTCCAGGACGGTGGTGCGGTAGTGGTTGCCGGTGGCGTAGGTGTACGTCGTGCACTTGGTCCAGTCGGCGGGCGGGCACACCTTGGTGAGCTGGTCACCGGTGTAGCCGTACTGCCAGGTCTGGGCGGTGGCGGCGTCGCCCGCGGTGGACGGGTCGGTGGCGACCGTCTGGACGTGCCAGGCTGTGGCACCGGCCGGCTGCGACCAGGCGAGGGTGAGGGACCTCTTGGAGGTCTCGTTGGTGATCTTCGTCAGCCGCTTGTTCGCGTCGTACGCGAACGTCTCGGTACGGCCGGCGAAGTCCTTGATCGCCTTGATCGCGTACGTACCGGCCTTCGCGGTCGCCTGGGTGAGCGCGTACTCCGTGAAGTCCTTGTCCGTCAGCGTGAAGCCGACCGCCGGGGAGACCGCGGCCGCGAGCCGGGCGTAGCGGCCCAGCGGCGGGACGAAGGTGCCGTCGGTGTTGCGGCCGAACGCGACCTGCTCACCGCCCGGGTAGGTGATGATCACGCTGGTGACCGTGCCGGCGCCGTCCTTGACCTCGGTCGCCTTCATGTCGGCGATCGTCGACCAGCCCGCGCCGAAGGCGCCGTCGAGCCGCGGGTCGAGGCTGTTGTAGGAGCGGTCGATCTCCAGGGACGGGCCGATGACCGGAACGTCCGCGTCGGTGTCCTCGGTCGTGTAGTTGCCGTCCGACGGGTCGAACTCGTGGCCGTCGGTGTTCTGCGCCAGGCCGGAGGTGACCGGCGGCTGGGGAACGGCGGTGGTGAAGCCGCTGGAGTGGACGATCTCGGTCGTGCCGTCGCTGACGCCGACCAGCCAGTCGTAGTTCTTCGACCACTTGAGCTTGCCCGCCGGGATCTTCCAGTTGCTCTTGGTCAGAGCGCCCGAGGAGGCGACGAGCGTGGTGCCGTCGTAGACCTCGAAGGTGTACGACAGCGGGTTCGGCCCCTTGTCGGCGTCGCTCGCGTAGACGAGGAGCTCCGGCTGAAGGGTGTTCGCCTGGAAGTTCTGCGGCGGGTACGAGGCGTTGACCTGCGGCGCGGTGTTGGCCGTGTACGTCAGGTCGAGGGCCGGGCGGAAGCCGGCGGTCGCCGAGTTGTCCGAGTGGAACTTCTTCCAGTGCAGCATGTCGTTGGTCGGCGCGGTGAGCGCCAGACCGTAGTTCGCGGCTCCGCCGGCGACGTTGTTGAACCACGTCGTGTTGAGGGAGACCGGCATCTTCACGCCGACCGAGGCCGAGTTCCCGCTGTTGGAGCAGGAGGCTCCGGGGGCGGGGGTGGCCGTTCCCATGGCCGCGCCGAAGCTCGGGCCCGGGTAGGAGGTCACGCCGGACGGGGTCCAGGACTGGGTGATCGGGTGCACCGAGAACGACTGGGCCGCGCAGGTGGAGGACCAGAGCGCGTAGACGTTCAGGGTGGCGGCGGTGACCCGCTTGCCCGCCAGGGTGGTGCCCAGCGAGGAGAACTGCAGGAACGAGTTCGTCTTGTTCGTTCCCGAGTCGTACGAGCCGACCTTGATCTGCGTCTCGGTGGAGTGGTCACCACCGATGGTGTTCTGCGCGTACGTGGAGTTCGACGCGGTGACCGTCGGGTCGACGGTGACCGGGTAGACCCGGGCGGGGTCGTCCAGCCAGGCGCGGTCCGCGGTCATCCGCAGCGCCGGCTCGCCGTCCACCGTGACCAGCTCGTAGGTCACGGCCCGCGACCGGGCGGGGTCGCCCGAGCGCGGGTCGATCCTGGAGTCCTCCATGAACGCGTGCGGGATGGTCGCGGTGACCTTTCCGTTCGCGTCGGTGAACTCCACGTCGCCGTCGGCGGCGACGCGGGGCGTCAGGCCCTTCACCGCGAGGGGGAACGTCCAGGAGCCGGCCGCCTGCGGGGAGCGCAGGACGATGTTCTCCTTGAAGCCCTCCGCGAGCGGCACGAGCTGCACGTCCGTGTCGGGCAGCACGCCCGCGTAGGTGACGCTGCCGTCGGCCGCGACGGTGGGCTCCGTCTTCGCCGCGCCCCGCAGCGCGTACGCGAGCGACCGCCCGGCACCGAAGTCGACCGAGGCGAGCCGCTGGTCGGCGGCGTCCGGGGCGAACTCGACGTCGAGGGAGTTGGCGGTCTGCTGGAGACGGCCGTCCTCGTCCTCGGTCAGGCTCGTGTCGATCGGCTTCCACGAGCCGTCGGTGCCCTGGAAGTTCGCGCGGCCGGGGAAGTGGCGCACGGTGGTGGAGCCGTCGGCGTTGACGTAGTAGTCGGACGTCGCCGTCGACTTCCTGGCGTCGCGCTTGCTGGTGCGGGCGTCGAAGCTCTTGGCGGAGCCCTTGGCTGCGCCGGTCTTCGAGGTGCCGGGGCGGTCGTTCTCCCGCTCGAACAGGGGGAGTTCGCCCTTGCCCTTGCCGGGCTTGCGACCGGCGTCGCCCTCCGCGCTCGTGTCGTCGGCGGAGGCGTGGTGGCTCTTGCCTCGGGCCGTGCCGCCGCGCTGGTCAGGGGTGTCGAGAGGGCTCTCGCTCACCCACTTCCAGAGCCCGGAGAGGGAGAGTCTCGGCATCTTCACCGGTTCGAGCGTGACGCCCGCGGCGAGCGCCGACTCGGTGGTGAGCATGAGGAACAGGGAGATCAGTACGGAAAGAGCCGTAGCCCTCAACCTGCGTCGTCCGGTGCGACCCGGTGGAAACAGGCGAGGGCTACGGACCCGGCGTATACGCATGGGCCAGCCTTTACTAACGCGATGCTTACAAAGCTTCGCGAGCCTGCCCGATGACAGATCACCAGTTCACATCAGGGTGCCGAACTTTACCCCTGCTTTGCCAGGCGGATGGAACCCTTCCGGACAACTCCCCCCGAGGACTCGCGCCAGGGGCCTTCCGCCCCGTCAGCCCTCCCGGGCCAGCCGCTTCACCGTCGCCGCGATGTCGTCCTTCAGGGACGCCCCGGGCGCCACCCGGACCAGGTTGTCGCGGGCCGGGCCGGCCGCCCCGGCGCCCGCCTCACCGACCGTCACGAACCGGACCTGCGGGTTCTTCTCCACCGCCGCCTCGGCGGCCGCCACCTGCGGGGCGCCCGAGGCCACGACGATCTCGCAGTCCCGCTGCACCAGACCGTTGAGGAACGGGCGGGCGTTCTCCACGGACTTCTCGCCCATCACCGGTACGAACGTCACGCGGATCCGCTTGTCGAGGGAGGCCGCCTGCATCCCCTCCCAGACGGGGGCCGCCGGCGCCCCGGTCACGATGCCCCGCTCGTCGGTCAGCAGACAGGCGTCGTAGTCCTGGTAGGCGCGGGCCCGGGTGTCGGGCGGGGTGCCCGGGCCGTCCGACCCGGCGAACAGCCAGGCGCCGACCAGACCGAGGGCGAGGACCAGGACCGAGCCGAGGGCCCAGCCGGCCCGGCCGCGCAGAGCCCCCGCGCCGGCGGCCAGCAGCCCGGGGATCCGGGCCGCCCCGGATTCCGCCGCCTCCCTCTTGGCCGCCTCCCGCTCGGTGGCGCGCCAGGCGCGACGGGTCTTCACCGCCCGGACCTCTTCACCGTGAGGCAGTGCGCCGCCGCGCCCAGGGTGGTGACGGCGAGGAGCAGCACGTCGAGCAGGTACGCGAAGCCGTGGGTCTCCTCGGGCGTCAGCGCGATCTGGAAGCACCAGCCGACCGAGGCCGCGGTGAACAGCAGCGCGGTGAGCCGGTCGCCCCGCGTCCCGCGTCGCAGGGCGAACACCAGCGAGGGGACGAACCCGAGGACGCCGAGGCTCAGCGGCGGCACCAGCGCGAGCGCGACCCGGGCCGGCCGGCCCGGCAGCTCCTTGGAGCGCGGGGAATCCGCGCCCTTCTCCAAGCGGACGGCCTGGTTCACGATTCGCGGGACCTCTCACGGAGGCGCACGCCGGGGGCGGGGCGCACGGGTGTACGACAGGGGACGCCGTACGGTACATCCCCCGCCGTGAAGATCACCCCTGGGGTCCCGCTCCCCGGTGGGACCCCTTACGGGTCAGATGCGGTGCCGCACCCACACATTGGGCTCGACGTAGACCGCGTAACCGCGCGAGGCGACGCAGTGGACGGGCACGAGCCCGCCCTCGACCTCGACCGGGCCGTCCACGTCGAAGGGGAGGCCGGTCCACGCGCGCCACTGCTCGACCGAGCCGGAGACGGTCATCGAGGCCGGGGCCACCGCCTCGATGACACCGCCCGCGCGCACATGGACGCGCAGCCACGCGTCGTGCGGCAGGCCGTCCGCCTCCCGCGTACGGAACGCGTACTCGTGGATGGAGGCCGCGGCCTCCAGGTGCTTGCCGTTCGGGCGGACCGGGGCGACCAGCTCGGAGAACCCGCGCAGCTTGGCGTTGTCCCGCATGGCGGCCAGCATGCGGGGGGAGATTCCCTGGCCCAGGGCGCTCGTGTCGACCGTGATCTCGATGGCGCTGACGGTGTCGGCCTCCCGGCCGTGCTTCAGGTCGGAGAACGCCCAGAGCAGCACCTCGTCCCAGCCGCGCGGGGGCAGTTCGCGGCGTCCGCCCACGTCGAGACGGAAGGGAACGCTGAAGCCCCGGGCGACGACCCTGCCCTCGGCGTCGGTGGCGACGAGCACGTACTCCGGCAGCTCACGCGCGATCCGCCCCATGTTCGCCCAGCCCACCGGGTCGTACATCATGAACTCGGGCCAGAGGTCCTTCATGCCCCACATCGGCCCTTCCAGTTCGGGGCGCTCGGCGAGGGTCGATATGTTCAGGTCCATGCGGGCAGAGTAAAGATCATTTTCCGTCCGCACCAGCAGTTTTTCCCCCGCGCGGGGAGCGTCACGGAAGTTTCTGCTGCGGGCAGCCGGCGAGGACCCGCCGCATCGCGTCCCGCTCGCCGCTCGTCACCCACACCCCGTACTTCTTCTTCACCGCGATCTGCCGCGCCACGTACGTGCAGCGGTACCCCTTGTTCGGCGGCAGCCAGGTCGCCGCGTCACCGTCCGACTTGCGGCGGTTGGTGGAGGCGTCGACGGCGAGCAGGTTGAGCGGGTCGTTGGCGAACCGGCGCCGGGTCTCCCCGTCCCATGTGCCCGCGCCCTTCTGCCAGGCGTCGGAGAGCGCGACGACATGGTCGATGTCGACCTTGCTGCTCCCGCGGACGAAGCGGACGGTGGTCCCCGTGTACGGGTCGTCGGTGAGCGTTCCGGAGGCGACCTTGCAGCGGCCGTCGGTGAACCGGACGCCGGTCAGGTCGCGCTTGAGTATGTCGTCCCGGGTCCCGCAGCCGTTGCCGTCGACGTCCACCCAGGCGCGCCCGAACTTCTCCCGTTCGTAACCGGTCTTCGGCGCCCGCCCCTTCACGGTGAGCGTCTCGACGGCCGCGAGGGCGGTCCCGCGCGCGGCCGGCTCGCCTCCCCCGCCCCCACCGGGTCCGGAGCCGCCGGCCCCGGGGGAGCAGCCGGTGGCGAGGAGCGCGGCGACGGCAAGCGCCGAGGCGGCCAGGGCAGTTCGGATCGTCCGCTCGGTAGGCATTCGGGGATTCTAGGCCGCACGGGGCGCCAGGAGGAGTGGCCCCGGCCGCTCCCCGCCCCCTCAGACCTTGCCGATCCCCAGGGTGTTCTCCGACGGCAGCAGGCCGGAGCCGATCGCCGCCAGCCAGGGTCCGCCGAGGAGTTCGGCGAGGCGGGCGGTGCCGTCCGGGCCGAGGGCGGCCCAGGGCACGGCGGCGAGTTCGTCCGTGCGGCGCTCGACCTCGGCACGCAGGGTGCGGCCGGCCTCGGTGGCATCGCCGTCGGCGGTCAGGAGGCCGCGGGCGGCGAGGCGGGTGCGCGCCGCCGCCCATTCCCCGCCGCTCCAGCCGCGGCTCTCGAAGACGGGCTCGGGCGCGGCGCCGATCGCCGCGAAGGAGACGAGCGACTCGACCGGGTCGAGCCCCGCCTCGACGAGGGCTTCGAGGTGACCGTCGCCGCGGTGCTCGCGCAGGATCGTCGCGGACCGCCAGAGGACCAGGTGCGGGGCCTCGGGTCGGGGCAGGGCGGCGTTCGCGGCGGCGAGCGGACGGGAGCCGGCGGAACCGGCGGCCGCCGCGGCCGCGTCGGCGGCGGTGCGGGCGAGGGCGGCCGCCTCCGCGAGTTCGGCGCTCGTGAGGAACTCCTCGCCCAGGACGGCCCGGTAGGTGCGGTCGACGGCCCGGAGCCGCGCGGCGAGGACGTCGGCCGGGGCGGCGGTCTCCCAGACGGCGGGGACGTACCGGGCGATCATCGCGGGGCTGAAGCTGTAGAAGGTGCCGGCCACCCGGTCAGGGCCCGCGGGGCCGAGGGGGGCGGCGCGCCAGGCGAAGTAGGAGGGCCAGCGCTCGGAGGTGTCGTAGCCGAGGGCGGCGGCCTCGTCGAAGGCCTCGGGGGCGTAGTACAGCAGGGCGTGCAGGGGTTCGAGCAGGTGCCACATCTGACGTACGCGTCCGGATTCCACGGCGGGCTCCTCTTCACTCGCTCACTATCTAGTCACTGCCTAGATAGTGCTCCGCCGTCCTGAACTTGTCAATGACTAGATGGCGGCTAGGCTCCTCCCATGACGCCTACGAGCCGGAACTCCTACCACCACGGCGGCCTGCGGCAGGCCGTCCTCGACGC
Source organism: Streptomyces sp. NBC_00691 (assembly GCF_036226665.1). NCBI lineage: Bacteria > Bacillati > Actinomycetota > Actinomycetes > Kitasatosporales > Streptomycetaceae > Streptomyces > Streptomyces sp. NBC_00691. Next base: position 3,380,796 of record NZ_CP109007.1, read on the forward strand.
CGCCCTCGACGTCATCGCCGCCGAGGGCCCCGGGGCGCTCAGCCTGCGCGACCTCGCACGCCGCGCGGGCGTCTCGCACGCCGCGCCCGCCCATCACTTCAAGGACCGCACCGGGCTCCTCACCGCCCTCGCGACCGAGGGGTACGGACTCCTCGCCGAGGCCCTCGCCTCCGCTCCCGAACTGCGCGAACGCGGGGTGCGGTACGTGCGGTTCGCGGTCGATCACCCCGCCCACTTCCAGGTCATGTTCCAGCCGGAGCTGCTGCGCGCCGACGACCCGGACCTGCTCGCCGTCAAGGAACGCGCCTCCGCCGAACTCCGCGCGGGCGTCGCCGGTCTGACGGACGTCCCCGACGCCCGCACGGCGGGCATCGCGGCCTGGTCGCTCGCCCACGGCTTCGCGACGCTGCTCCTCACCCGGAACGTGCAGGGGGCGATCGGCGACCGGGACCCGGAGGAGTACTTCCGCGGGCTCACCGGTCTGCTCTTCACCGGCCAAACCCCGCTGGAGGAGCGACCGGAGAGAGCCGGGCCGCGGGAATAGCCCGCGCCGGTCAGCACTTGACGGACAGCATGAGAACCACCGACACCCTCCGTCGCACCGCCATAGCCCTGCTCACCACGGCGACCCTCGCCTTAGCCCCCACCGCCCTCGCCACCCCCGACCACGCGGCACCCGGATCGCCCTGGCGCGGCGCCTGGGCCGCCTCCCCGCAGGCACCGAGCGCGCCGCTCGGCCCCAACTGGTCGCAGCAGGGCTTCGACAACCACACCGTGCGGCAGGTCGTCCGCGTCACCGCCGCCGGTACGCGGGCCCGGATCGAGCTGAGCAACCGATACGGCACCACCCCGCTGCGCGTCACCGGCGCCACCGTCGCCCGAACCGCCGGAAACGGCGCCGTGCGGCCCGGTTCGATCCGCACCCTGCGCTTCGACGGACGGGCTTCCACCACCGTCCCCGCCGGCGGCACGCTCCTCAGCGACGGTGCGCCCTTCCCGGTCAAGGCCCTCGAATCCCTGACCGTCACCCTGTACCTGGCGGGTGAGACCGGCCCTGCCACCTTCCACCAGTTCGCCGGCGCCACCGCCTACCGGGCCGAGGGCGACCACCGCGGGGACCTCTCCGGCTCGGCCTTCACGGAGACGAGCACCTCCTCGTACTTCCTGTCGGGCGTCGAGGTCACCGGCGGCCGGGACAGCGGCCGCCGCGACGGCATCGTCACCTTCGGCGACTCGATCACCGACGGCGTGGGCTCCGCGACGGACGCCGACAACCGCTACCCGGACGAGCTCGCCGAGCGGCTCGCCGCCGCGGGCAGCCCGCGCGCGGTCCTCAACCACGGGATCGCGGGCAACCAGGTCGTCAACGACACCACCTGGGCCGGCGAGAAGGCCCTGACCCGCTTCCGCGAGGACGTCCTGAACGAGCGCGGCGTCCGCACGGTCGTCCTCCTCGAAGGCATCAACGACATCGGCGGCAGCACGGTGAACTTCCCCGCCGCGCCCACCCCCGACGTCTCCGTGGCCGAACTGATCAAGGGCCACCGCACCCTGATCCGCCAGGCCCACGCCGAGGGCCTCACGGTGATCGGCGCGACCCTGACCCCGGTCAAGGGCTCCTTCTACGACACCCCGGCCAACGAGGCCAAGCGCGACGCCTTCAACACCTGGGTCCGCACCTCGGGCGCGTACGACGCGATCGTCGACCTCGACCACGCGGTCGCCGACCCGACGGACCCGGACCGCATCCTCCCGGCCTACGACTCGGGCGACGGCCTCCACCCGAACGACGCGGGCTACCGCGCGATGGCCGAGGCGCTCGACCCCGACGCGCTGTAGTCACCGGCCGGGGCGCGCGGCGACCGGCCCGCGCACCCCGGCCCGCTCCCCTTACGACCCCAGGATCGTCGTCAGGAACTCCCCGGTCCACCCGAGCAGTTCGCGTCCCACCACCGGCTTCCCGCCGATCCTGCCCGACGTCGGGCGCGGCACCAGGATCTGGTGGACGGCCGGCTTGATGACCGTGCGCGGGTAGAGCCGCTTGAGGCGGAGCTCCTGCGACTCGCGCAGCTCCACCGGGGCGAAGCGGATGTTCGGGCCCTGGAGGACGATCTCGCCGACTCCGCACGCGCGCGCCAGCATGCGCAGGCCCGCCACCAGGAGCAGGTTCTCGACCGGCTCGGGCAACTTGCCGTAGCGGTCGGTGAGTTCCTCGCGGACCGCCCTGATGTCCTCCTCCGAGTTCGCCGAGGCGATCGAGCGGTAGGCCTGGAGACGGAGCCGCTCGCCGGGGGCGTAGTCGTGCGGCATGTGGGCGTCGACCGGCAGCTCGATCTTCACCTCCAGCGGGGCCTCCTCCTCCACCCCGCCCTCCATCTGCGCCCGGTAGTCCGCGACGGCCTCGCCGACCATCCGCACGTACAGGTCGAAGCCGACGCCCGCGATGTGCCCGGACTGCTCGCCGCCGAGCAGATTGCCCGCGCCCCGGATCTCCAGGTCCTTCATCGCCACGTACATGCCCGCGCCCATCTCGGTGTGCTGGGCGATCGTCGCGAGCCGCTCGTGCGCCGTCTCGGTGAGCGGCTTCTCCGGCGGGTACAGGAAGTACGCGTAGCCGCGCTCACGGCCGCGGCCGACGCGACCGCGCAGCTGGTGGAGCTGCGAGAGGCCGAAGTTGTCTCCGCGCTCGACGATCAGGGTGTTGGCGTTGGAGATGTCGATGCCCGACTCGACGATCGTCGTCGAGACGAGGACGTCGAACTTCTTCTCCCAGAAGTCGACGACGACCTGCTCCAGGGCCGACTCGGACATCTGGCCGTGGGCCGTCGCGATCCGCGCCTCGGGGACGATCTCGCGCAGCCGCGCCGCCGCCCGGTCGATCGAGTCGACCCGGTTGTGGATGTAGAAGACCTGTCCCTCGCGCAGGAGTTCACGCCGGATCGCGGCGCCGATCTGCTTCTCCTCGTACGGGCCGACGAAGGTGAGGACCGGGTGGCGCTCCTCCGGCGGGGTGGTGATCGTCGACATCTCGCGGATGCCCGTCACCGCCATCTCCAGGGTGCGCGGGATCGGGGTCGCCGACATGGTCAGCACGTCGACGTTGGCGCGGAGCTTCTTCAGCTGCTCCTTGTGCTCGACGCCGAAGCGCTGCTCCTCGTCGACGATGACCAGGCCCAGGTCCTTGAACTTCGTCTCGGAGGCGAAGAGCCGGTGGGTGCCGATGACGACGTCGACCGAGCCCTCCCGCATGCCCTCCAGGGTCGCCTTCGCCTCCGTGTCGGTCTGGAAGCGGGACAGTGCCCGTACCTTCACCGGGAACTGGGAGTACCGCTCGGAGAAGGTCCCGAAGTGCTGCTGCACGAGCAGCGTCGTCGGTACGAGGACCGCGACCTGCTTGCCGTCCTGGACCGCCTTGAAGGCCGCGCGGACCGCGATCTCCGTCTTGCCGTAGCCCACGTCGCCGCAGATCAGACGGTCCATGGGGACGGTCTTCTCCATGTCCTCCTTCACCTCGGCGATGGTGGACAGCTGGTCGGGCGTCTCCGCGTACGGGAAGGCGTCCTCCAGCTCGCGCTGCCACGGGGTGTCCGGGGCGAAGGCGTGCCCGGGGGCGGCCATCCGCGCCGAGTACAGCTTGATGAGGTCGGCCGCGATCTCCTTGACGGCCTTCTTCGCGCGCGCCTTCGTCTTCGTCCAGTCCGCGCCGCCGAGCCGGTGCAGGGTCGGCGCCTCGCCGCCCACGTACTTGGTGACCTGTTCCAGCTGGTCGGTCGGGATGTACAGCCGGTCGCCGGGCTGGCCGCGCTTGGCGGGGGCGTACTCGACGAGGAGGTACTCGCGGGTCGCGCCCTGCACGGTCCGCTGGACCATCTCCACGTACCGGCCGACACCGTGCTGCTCGTGCACGATGTAGTCGCCGACCTCCAGGGTCAGCGGGTCGATGGTCTTGCGGCGCTTGGCCGGCATCCGCTGGCCGTCCTTGCCGGCCGCCTTCTGGCCGGACAGGTCGGTCTCGGTGAGGACGGCGAGCTTGAGGGCCGCGTCCACGAAGCCGTAGTCGATGGAGCCGGTCGACACGTGCACGACCGACGGGGTGATCTCCGCCAGGTCGGCGTCCAGGCGGGCGGCGATGCCCTCGCCGCCGAGGACCTCGACCGTACGGGTCGCGGGGCCGTGGGCCTCCGTGACGTAGACCGTGCGCCAGCCGTCGGCCAGCCAGCCCTTGGTGTCGGCGAGCGCGCGTGCGGTGTCCCCGCGGTACGACTCCGGGGCGTGCATGCCGAGCGTGAGGGTGTCGCCGTCGGCGCCCTCGGCCGTCGCGTCCGCCGCGAAGGGCGACACCGACCACCAGGACATCCCCAGCTCGCGCGCCCGGTCCCGGACGTCCGCGATCCCCCACAGGGAGGCCGCGCCGACGTCGATCGGGGCCTCGCCGCCGCCGGCCGTCGCCGCCCAGGACGCCTGGAGGAACTCCTGCGACGTCGCCACCAGGTCCGAGGCCCGGGTCCGCACCCGCTCCGGGTCGCAGACCACGGCCATGGCGCCCGTCGGCAGCACGTCGAGCAGCAGCTCCATGTCGTCGACGAGGACCGGCGCGAGGGACTCCATGCCCTCGACCGCGATCCCCTCCGCGATCTTGTTCAGGAGCTCGCCCAGCTCGGGGTGCTCCTCGGCGAGGGCCGCCGCCCGCTCCCGTACGTCCGCGGTGAGCAGCAGCTCGCGGCAGGGCGGCGCCCAGAGCCCGTGCTCGGCCACTTCGAGGGACCGCTGGTCGGCGACCTTGAAGTACCGGATCTCCTCGACGTCGTCGCCCCAGAACTCGATCCGGAGCGGATGCTCCTCGGTCGGCGGGAAGACGTCCAGGATGCCGCCGCGGACGGCGAACTCACCGCGCTTCTCGACGAGCTCCACCCGGGAGTACGCGGCCGCCGCGAGACCCTCCACGATCTCGTCGAGATCAGCCGTCCCGCCGCTCCGCAGCGCCACCGGCTCCAGGTCGCCGAGGCCCTTGACCTGCGGCTGGAGCACGGAGCGGATGGGGGCGACGACGACGCTCACCGGACCGGCCGCCGGGTCGTCGTCCCGCGGGTGCGCGAGCCGACGCAGAACGGCGAGACGGCGGCCGACGGTGTCGGAGCGGGGCGAGAGCCGCTCGTGCGGCAGGGTCTCCCAGGAGGGGTACTCGACGACCCTGTCCGGGTCGAGCAGGGACCGCAGCGCGGCGGCGAGGTCCTCTGCCTCCCGCCCGGTCGCGGTCACCGCGAGGACCGGCCGCCCCGAGTCCCGGGCGAGCGCGGCGACGGCGAAGGGCCGGGCGGCCGCTGGGCCGACCAGATCCACGTGCGGACGGTTCCCGTCGGCGGCGGCCTTCACCGCCTCGGCGAGGGCCGCGTCCTTGACGACGACATCGAGCAGACCGTGCAGGCTCATGAAGCTTTCCATCCCGAGGGGTGACGGGGGCGGGCAACGCGAACAGCCCGACACGTCGCACGGGCCGGGGTGGTCCCGGGCGCGTACGGCCCGGTCGTCCCCCAGCCTACGACGTGCCACCGTCACACGCCCGGGGGAAAGCGGCCACCCGGGAGGGTGACGTGGCCGACGCGGGACCGCCCGCACGACGGGTACGGCCCCGGTGCGCGGACGCACCGGGGCCGTACTCCCCCGTTCTTCCCCCGTTCCCTCCCGCGACCTCGCTACTCGCTCGCGATCGCGTTCAGGACGTTCATCCGGCCCGCGCGGAACGCCGGGACCAGCGCCGCGAACAGACCCACGAAGGCCGAGCCGACGAAGACCGTCAGGATCGTCGACCAGGGGATCTCCAGGACCCCGAGGCCCTCCAGGGCGAGCAGCTTCTGGGCGGCGGTGCCCCAGCCCATGCCCAGGCCGAGGCCGAGCAGCGCGCCGAACAGGGCGATCACCACCGACTCCAGGCGGATCATGCGGCGCAGCTGGCGGCGCGAGAGGCCGATGGCCCGCATGAGGCCGATCTCCCGGGTCCGCTCGACGACCGACAGGGCCAGGGTGTTCACGACACCCAGGATCGCGACGACGATCGCCAGGGCGAGAAGCCCGTACACGATGTTGAGCAGCTGTCCGACCTGGTCCTGCAGCTGTTCCTTGTAGTCGGCCTGGTTGCTGACCTTGTACTGCGGGTACGGCGCGAGCGCGTCCTTGAGGGCCTGGTAGGCCTGGGTCTCCTGGCCGTCCTTCGCGCTGGCGAGCAGGAGCAGGCTCTGCGGCATGCGGTCGGCGGGGACGTACTCGGCGAGGGTGCTGACGTTGATGTACATCGCCCCCTTGTCGACCTGGCCGGTGTCCGCCGTGATCGCCGCGACCTTGAGCTTCGCCTTCTCGCCGCCCTTGAAGGCGAGGGTCAGGACGTCGCCGAGCTTCACGCCGTGCTCGGTGGCGTAGTCGCTGCCGACGGACATCGCGCCCTTGCCGTAGGCGTCGGCGAGGGTGCCGGCGGTCGTCTCGCGGCGCAGGTCCTTCATGTACGACGGGTCGGTGGCGGCCAGGTCGGCCTTCGTGGTCTTCCCGCGCGGGTCGGTGACGGTGGCGTCGACCCACTTGTACTCGCTGACGTGGTCGATCCCGGGGGCCTTCTCCAGGGCCGCCTGGGCCTGCGGGACGATCGGCTGCCCGGTGCCGGACTGCACGATGAAGTCGGCGCCGACGGACCGGTCCAGCTCGTCGGTGGCCGAGGCGACCATCGAGGAGCCGACGACCGACAGGGCGGCGACGAGCGCGAGGCCGATCATCAGGGCCGCGGCCGTGGCGCCGGTGCGGCGGGGGTTGCGGAGCGCGTTCCGCTCGGCCATCCGGCCGACCGGACCGAAGATCCGCAGGACGACGACGCCCAGGGCGCGGACGACTCCGCCGGCGAGGAGCGGGCCGACGACGACGAAGCCGAGGAGGGAGAGGAAGACGCCGAGACCGAGCCAGAGCGAGCCGGGGCCCGCTTCCTCGGCGCGGGACGCCGCCACGAGCGCGGCCGCTCCGGCGGCGGTGAGGGCGAGGCCGAGGCCGCCGCGGATCCGTCCGGCCCTGCCGTCGGCGGGGGTTCCCGCGTCGCGGAGCGCTGCCATCGGGGAGATCTTCCCGGCGCGGCGGGCCGGGATGTAGGCGGCGAGGACGGTGACGACGATGCCGAGGACGAGGCCGACGACCGGGGTCGTCCACGTGACGGTGAGGTCGTCGGTGGAGAGTTCCATGCCGATCGCGGACATGAGCTTCATCAGTCCGACGGCGAGTCCGACCCCCGCGGCGACTCCGGCGACGGAGCCGAAGAGACCGAGGAGCAGCGCCTCGATGAGGACGGAGCGGTTCACCTGCCGGCGGCTGGAGCCGATGGCCCGCATGAGGCCGATCTCGCGGGTGCGCTGGGCGACCAGCATCGAGAAGGTGTTGACGATCAGGAAGATGCCGACGAGGAAGGCGATTCCGGCGAAGCCGAGCATCGCGTACTTCATGACGTCGAGGAATCCGGCGACGTCCTCGCGGCCCGCGTCGGCGGCCTCGGCGGCGGTCTGCAGCTTGTAGTCCGCGCCGATGGAGGCGGCGATGTCCCGCTTGAGCGCATCGTCGCTGACGCCGGGCGCGGCGTCGGCCGTGATCTGGGTGAACAGGCCTTCCTTGCCCAGGAGTTCACGCTGCGCGGTGGGCGTCTCGAAGTAGACGACGGTGGCGCCCGGGTTGGTGACCTTGAACTCGGCGATGCCGGAGATCCTCGCGGTGAAGTCACCGGCGACGGAGATCGTCCGCAGCTCGTCGCCGAGCTTCAGGCCGTGCTTCTCGGCGGTGTCGCCGTCGACGACCACCTCGGTGGGACCGCGCGGCTCGTGGCCGGAGGCCATCTCCACCGAACGGAGTTCGTTGGCGCTCCAGTTGACGGCGATGGTCGGCGCGCCGCTGGTGGGGCCGACGTTCTTGTTCTTCGCGTCGACGACGGTGACGCTGGTCGAGATGACCGCGCCCTGCGCGGCCTGGACGCCCTCGACCTTGCGGACCTGCTCGACGAGCGAGGCGGGGAAGGACTCGGGGCGGCCGGACTGCGAGGACCCGTCCTCGACCGCCGCGTCCTTGGGGCTGACGGTGACGTCGGAGGCGGTCGACGCGAAGAGCTTGTCGAACGTCGTGTTCATGGTGTCGGTGAACACCAGGGTGCCGCTGACGAACGCGACGGAGAGCAGGACGGCGATGGCGGACAGTGCCATGCGTCCCTTGTGCGCGAAGAAGTTGCGCAGTGAGGTCTTGAGGACGCTCATGACGTCCGCCCGCGCGCGTCGAAGTCCTTCATGCGGTCGAGGACGGCGTCGGCGGTCGGCCGGAGCATCTCGTCCACGATCCGGCCGTCGGCGAGGTAGAGGACCCGGTCCGCGTAGGAGGCGGCGACCGGGTCGTGCGTGACCATGACGATCGTCTGGCCCAGCTCGTCGACCGAGGTGCGGAGGAAGCCGAGGACTTCGGCGCCCGCCCGCGAGTCCAGGTTTCCGGTCGGCTCGTCCCCGAAGATGATCTCGGGCCGGGCGGCGAGGGCGCGGGCCACCGCCACCCGCTGCTGCTGGCCGCCGGAGAGTTCGTTCGGGCGGTGCCTGAGCCGCTCGGAGAGACCGACGGTGTCGACGACGCGGCGCAGCCACTCGGCGTCGGGCTTGCGGCCGGCGATGTCCATCGGCAGCGTGATGTTCTCGATGGCGCTCAGGGTCGGCAGCAGGTTGAACGCCTGGAAGATGAAGCCGATCCGGTCCCGGCGCAGCTGGGTGAGCTTCTTGTCCTTGAGCCGGGTGATCTCGGTCTCGTCGAGGAAGATCTCGCCGCTGGTGACGGTGTCGAGGCCGGCGAGGCAGTGCATCAGGGTCGATTTGCCGGAACCCGAAGGTCCCATGATCGCGGTGAACTGTCCGCGGGCGATGTCGACGTCGACGGAGTCCAGCGCGACGACCCGGGTCTCCCCGGAGCCGTACGCCTTGACGACCTGACGCGCCCGCGCGGCGACGGCCGTACGCCCTCCAGTACCCCCGTGCCTGGGGATGGTCACAGCCGTGGTCACGGTTTTCTCCTCGGAGCGGTGAGTGGTGCGGTGGGTGGCTTGTAAGTTCAAGTTAAGGAGCGGGGACCGGACTTCTCCTCCTCCGCCGGGACGAACGGCCCCTGGGCCGTATGGGGGAGATCCCCCTAAGGGACGTCCACCCGGGGCGCCCCCGCCACCGCACCGCCGACCGCGCCGACCGCGCCTGGGGCCGGGGCCGCCGTGCCTCCGACCTCCCTCTCGGCGCTTCCCGGCCGCGTCCGGACACGCGTGAGGGCCTCCACCTTCAGGTGGAGGCCCTCGGCTCACTCAGAAGGCCCCGTTCAGGTCCCACCAGTCGCCGCCGCCCAGCCTGTCGCCCGCTCCGAGGCGGCCCGTGCCCGTGCCCGCGTACCGGTACAGCATCCGGGACTCGACCTGCGTCGCGATGAGATCGGGACGACCGTCGCCCGACCAGTCGCCGTTGCCGATGAGCATCGTCATGCCGTTCCAGCCGCCGCTGCCGACCAGGACGCGCGAGCCGAGCGCGCCGGCCTTGCCCGGGTAGAGCCAGAGCTTGCCCGTCGACGCCTCGCGGGCGTAGAGGTCGGCCCGGCCGTCGCCGTTCATGTCGCCGACGCCCACCAGGGCGTTCATCCCGTTCCAGCCACCCTTGCCGAGCAGCTTGCGCGCGCCCAGCGTGCCGGTGGAGGTGCCCGGGTACAGCCACAGCCTGCCGGTGGCCTTCTCCACCGCGAGCAGGTCGGACCGGGCGTCGCCGGTCAGGTCGCCGAAGGCGGCGATCCGGCTCATGGAGTTCCAGCCGCCGGCGCCGAGCAGCTTGCGCGTGCCGAGACCGCCGGTCCCGGTGCCGGGGTAGAGCCACAGCTTGCCGGTGGCCTTCTCGCGGACGATCACGTCCTCGCGGGCGTCACGGCTGAAGTCGCCGTGCCGGACCATGGTGTCGAAGATGTTCCAGCCGCCGGAGCCGACCAGCGTGCCGCTGCCGTCGCCCCGCAGGAACCACAGCCGTCCGACCAGGTCGCGGACGAGGACGTCCGCCCGCCGGTCGCCGTTCAGGTCCCCGAATCCGGCGGCCCTGGGCGAGGTGTCCGAGATCCAGTACGGGTACGCGGGCCCCTCGCACTCCCGGATCGTGCGGACGATCTTCACCGAGCTGACGGAACGGCTGGCGATGCTGGTCGTGTAGCCCTCGTTCGCGTACCGCCCGGCGCCGTCCTCGTAGTTCGGCTGGTTGAAGGTGCAGGCGAACCCGGGGGTCCGGTTGATGATCAGGCGGAACTTGTCGTCCCACGTGCCCAGCGTCGCCTTGCTCGACTGCGTCTTGAACATCGGCCCCGTGGCGCCGGTGTTCCCCCAGGCGCAGAAGTAGCCCGTGGGGCAGCCGTTCCCCGCGGCCTGCGCGGGCGCGGCTCCCGCGCCGAGCAGGCCGAGCGAGCCGAGTCCCAGGGCGACGGCCGTGGAGGCCAGTCGCCGGAACAGAGGTGTACGCATGAATTCCCTCCCGAAACGCGGCGCGCACACTCTTTCGATTCGCGCCGCGAAGAGGAACATACCCAGGTGATCGTCCCGCGCGGACGCGGCGTCACGTGACCGGGCCGCAGGACCGCACCTCGGGGTGGTCCGCGCTCAGCCGGTCGAAGGCTCCGTGCGGGGCACCGCGCAGGTGCTGGTCGAAGAAGGCGCGCAGACAGGTGCGGGTGATCGCCGTGGTGCGCAGCCCCGAGGTGGCCGCGCCGAGCGGCATGCCGAGCTGGTCGGCCAGCAGGCCGAGATCGGTGAAGGACGGGTGCTTGGCGCCCGCGACGACCAGCCAGCGCCTCCAGCCGGTCAGCAGGGGCCAGTCCCGGGCCCAGGTGTCCGCGGCGGGACCGTCGCCGGGGGCGTACTGGCCGTCCCGGCCGAGGAACAGGAACGGGCGGTCCAGGCCGGTGTCCGGGATCAGGGAGTCGGTGCTGCCGTCCACGTCGACGCCCGCGCGGATGCGCTCGTCCGCGACCATCGCCGCGATCGTGGCCGCGCCGCCCGCGGAGTGTCCGGCCATGCCGATCCGGTCCGGGGCCAGCCCGGCCGCGCCTTCCCACGGCGGGTCGCCGCCGAGCAGCCGGTCCAGCACGAAGGAGGCGTCGCGGGCACGGCCGGTCTTCACCTTGCGCCAGAACTCGGGGGTGCGCGCGAACCCGTGGCCGAGGGCGAAGACGGCCACCCGGCCGTCGGGAAAGGCGGTGGCCGCGGTCTCGTAGGTGTGGTCGATCGCGACCGCGACATAGCCGTGGCTGGCCAGGTCCTCGCCGATCGAGGTGAGCGTGGCGCGGGGCCGGGTGAAGCCCGGCGAGAGGAGGACCAGCGGCAGTCCGCGCGATGCGGGGGCGGGTGGGGCGTCGGGGAAGGCGTGGGTGCGCACCGAGCTCAGCACGTCGGGCGCGACGCCCACGGACCGCCCGGCCAGGACTTCCACCGCCTCGGTCCGGGTCAGGTACGGGGCGCGCGGACCGGACGGGCGCGCGGCCGGGTACCAGATCGTGATCATCAGCTCGCGCGTCGGCACCTCCGCGACCCACGGGTCGGGGCGGGAGGCGTCCTGGAGGTGCACCGACGTGGTGCCGACCGGATGCGACCCGGTCGGCGCGGGCAGGGCGGGTTCGGTCATGCGGTGCATCGTCGTCGTCCGCGCCCGGCCGCGCCATCGGGGAGATCCCCGATGTGCGGGTCAGGGGCACGGATCTCCCGGAGGCACGCGCCGGGGAAGGGAGAGCCTCGGGGGCTTCCTCCACCTCGGGTACGGGTGAGACCCTGTCGAGCGAACATTTAGGTGTACGAAGAAAGGGTTCTTGCGGTGACCGAGTCCTCCACGACACCGGCGGGCACCCCCGCCGGAAAGGCCGGAGCCACCGCCGCCCCACCCGGCCCGCCGGCGGCCCACCGCCGCGGCCCCGTCGTGGCCGCCCTCATGCTCGGCATGGGTCTCGCCGCCATCGACGGCACCATCGTGTCCACCGCCGTCCCCCAGATCGTCGGCGACCTCGGCGGACTCGCCGTCTTCTCCTGGCTGTTCTCCGGCTATCTGCTCGCCGTGACGGTCACCCTGCCGGTGTACGGGAAGCTCAGCGACACCTTCGGCCGCAAGCCGGTCCTGGTCGCCGGGGTCGTCCTCTTCCTCATCGGCTCCCTGCTGTGCGCGGCCGCCTGGAACATGGCCTCCCTCATCGCCTTCCGCGTCGTCCAGGGCCTCGGCGGCGGCGCGCTCCAGGGCACGATCCAGACGATCGCCGCCGACCTGTACCCGCTGAAGGAACGCCCCAAGATCCAGGCGAAGCTCTCCTCCGTGTGGGCCGCCTCCTCCGTCGCCGGCCCGGCGGCCGGCGGACTCCTCGCGGGGTACGCGGACTGGCGCTGGATCTTCCTGATCAACCTGCCGGTGGGAGCGGTGGCCCTCTGGCTGATCGTCCGGCACCTGAAGGAACCGGCCCGCACCGCCCCCCGCGCGCGCGTACGGATCGACTGGGCGGGCGCGCTCGCCATCTTCGCCACCGGGGCCCTGCTCCTCACCGCCCTGGTCCAGGGCGGTGTCGCCTGGCCCTGGCTGTCGGCCCCGTCGCTCGGCCTGCTGGCGGGAGCGGCCGTCCTGGGCGCGGTGACGGTGGCCGTCGAGCGGCGCGCGGCGGACCCGGTCATCCCCGGCTGGGTCTGGCGCCGCCGCACGATATCCGCCGTCAACCTCGCCCTGGGCGCGCTGGGCCTGCTCATGGTCGCCCCCACGGTCTTCCTGCCGACCTACGCCCAGTCCGTCCTGGGCCTCGGGCCGATCGCGGCCGGGTTCGTCCTCTCGGTGATGACCCTGAGCTGGCCCATCAGCGCGGCGTTCTCGAACCGGATCTACGGCCGGATCGGCTTCCGGCTCACCGCGGTCATCGGCATCTCGCTGGCCCTGCTCCTGCTCCTGGCGTTCCCGTTCCTCCCCTTCCCCGGAGAGCCCTGGCAGCCCGCACTGATCATGCTGCTCCTGGGCGGAGCCCTCGGCCTCTTCCAACTGCCGCTGATCGTGGGCGTGCAGTCGACCGTCCCGTACGAGGAGAGGGGCACGACGACGGCCTCGGTCCTCTTCTGCCGCCAGGTCGGCCAGAGCGTGGGCGCGGCCCTGTTCGGGGCCGTGGCGAACGGCGTCCTCGCCGCCCGCCTGGGCGGCGGCGACCTCGACACCCTGGCCCGCGCGCTCGACGCGCCCGGCTCCCTGACGGCCGGGGCGATGGACGGCCTGCGGCACGCGGTCGACGCGGCGGTCGACTACGTCTTCGTGGGCGCGGCGGCCGCGGCAGCACTGGCGCTGCTGGTCCTCCTGACCCTGGCGCCCCGCCGCTTCCCGGTCCTCAAGGAGGCACCGGGGGACGACCCCGCCTGACCGCGACACCCGAGGCCCTCGCTGGGCGGGGTGCCACGGTCCGGGGCCGGGGCGCGGGTCCCTCCAGGCGCCCGTACCGACGTGGCGGGTCGCGACGGTGACGGCGACCGCCGCTCGACGGCGGCCGCGCGTCCGTGAGACGTGCGGGTGTGCGTTCCTCCCGTGGAGGGGGGAGGCCGGCCGACGGTCGCCCTTCGGCCACCATCGGCCCGGATCACGCGCCCGGCCGCTTCCGGGGCGAGAGGCAGAACGGGTGCCCCGCCGGGTCCAGGACCACCCGCCACAGGTCGGGACGCGGCTGGGCCTCCGGGACGGTCGCGCCCCACTCCACGAGCCGGGCCACCGCCTCGTCCAGGTCGTCGACGTCGAAGTCGAGGTGCAGCTGCTGCGGCACCTCCCGGCCGGGCCAGGTCGGCGGCCGGTGCTCGTCGACCCGCTGGAAACCGAGGACCGGCCCGTCCTCGCCGCCGCCGACTCCGGCGAACTCCCCGTCCGAGCGCGGATGGAGCGGCCACCCCGTGGCCCGGTGGTAGAAGTCGGCGAGGGCCAGCGGGTCGGCGCAGTCGAGGTTGACCGCCGTCAGTTTCATCAGCACGGCGAGAAGCCTAGATCGCTCGCGGGGACGGCGGCTTCGGCCTCGACGGGCCGGCCTACGACGGGTGGGCGTCCGGTGCGTCGGCCTCCGGTGCGTCGGCGTCGGCGTCCGCGTCCGGGCTCGGTTCCTCCCGAGCGGGGTCCGAACCCCCGCGCCCCGTCAGCGCCGCCAGCGAGTCGCGGATGTGGTCCATGTGCCCGTGGATCTCGTCCCGGGCCTCCTCGTGCTCCCGCAGCACCCGCTCGGTCTCGCGCTCGACCCGCTCCGCCCTCATCCGGGCCTCGGCGAGCAGCCCGCCCGCGCGCGCCTCCGCGTCCTCCTGGCCGTGCCGGGCCTGTTCCTCGGTCTCGGCGAGGGAGCGGCGCGCCTCCGCGAGCCGCGCCTCCGCCGCGGTGGTCAGCTCCCCGTGGTGGGCGTCCAGGGCGGCCGCCCCGCCCTCCGCCGCGCGCTCGGCCTCCTCCCGTACGGCCTTCTGCTCCGCGTCCTGCTCCGCGAGGAGGTCCGCCGCGCGCCGCTCGGTCTCCTCGAAGACCTCCCGCGCCGCGGTCAGCCGCTCCTCCGCCTCGCGCCGCGCCTCCGCCGTCAGTTCCTCGGCCCGTGTCCGCGCCGTCGCCAGGGTCGCCCCCGCCGTCGCCTCGGCCGCCGCCCGGACGCCCTCCGCGTACGCCCGCGCCGCCTCCGCCGCCTCCCGGCCCGCCTCCTCCGCCGCCGCCGCGAGGGACTGCGCCGCCGCTTCGGCGTCCCGTACGAGCGACTCGTCCTCCCGCTCCGCCAGCTCCAGGATCTTCCCCGCCCGGTCGCCGAGGGACTCGTACCGGTGCGGCACCAGCGCCTCCACGGCCGCGCGCAGCCGGGCCGCCTCGGCCTCCATCTCCTTCGCGAGGACGGTCAGCCGCGCCGCCCGCTCCCAGGCGCCGTCACGGTCCTCGGAGAGCGCGGCGAGATGGCGGTCGACCTGCTCGGGCCGATACCCGCGCCCCCGTCCGACAGCGAAACTCATCCCTGGCGCCCCTTCCCTGTGCCCGACCCGAACGTCCAGGATGCTGCATAAGAACGGACAAAAGGCGCCCAACGTGCATACACGTCGAGCGCCTTTCATCACATTCTGTCCAGCAGAGTCTGTCCAGCGGCACCGGCGGGAAACCCCGGCCCCACCTCCTACAGAAGCCCGTCCCACATCTGCTCGAGCAGCACCGACCACCAGTTCTCCGGCGACGACAGCGCCGCCGGGTCCAGCATCGCCAGCTGCGCCTGGAAGTCGACCGTCCAGCGGCCCGCCTGCTCCGGGTTCAGCCCGAACCGCAGCCGCCACATCCGGCCGAGCAGCGCCATCGCGCGCGTGAACTCCGGCAGCCCCGTGTTCACGAACTGCGGCGGCACCGGCTGCCCGCCGGGACCGGCCTCCACCGGGACCGCCACGATGTGCGCGGTCCCGTACTGGACGCAGATCGCCCGGCCGAAGTCCGAACCGAGCACCAGGTACGAGCTGGCGTCCGGCGCGGACTGCACCTGCCGCTGCGCCGCCAGCTCCGCCAGCGTCGGCACCACCGGCACCGCGGGCTGCGCCCAGAAGAACGGCCCGAAGTCCGCCGGCAGACCCGCCCACACCAGCGTGCGCGCCACCAGCTCCGGCACGCCCTGCCGCGACACGGCGCGCTGGTCGAAGCGGAGGACGCCGGGACCGAACGCCCCGGCCAGCTCCTGCGCGATCGCCTCCGGCGGGACCGGCGGGGCGGGCTGCACCTGCGGCAGCGGCGCCCGCACCGGCGCAGGCCGCGCCGGACCGTCCGCCACCTGATGCAACTCGCCCTGATGCGTGAGGAGTTGCCGCATGCCCTGCTGACGGCCCGCGTGATCACGGCCGTACGGGGCGATGCTGGTGATCCGCGCCTGCGGCCAGGTCTCCCGGATCATCCGCGCGCAGTAACCGCCGGGCAGCTCACAGGACTCCAGCTCCGTGTGGAGTTCGAGCACCTGCTGCGGCGGCACGTTCATCGCGCGCAGCTCGTGCAGGATCTGCCACTCCGGATGCGGGGTGCCCGGCGCCGAACGCCGGATGATCTGCGCCTCGGAACCGTCCGGCGCGCGATAGCGCAGCACCGCCTGATAGCCGGGACCGACCGTCGGCTGACCCGCCGGCCGCGGATACCCGTACGCGGGCGGTACGGCCCCGGGCACCGGGCCGGGCCCCGGAACCTGCCCGGGTACGGGCCCCGGTGCGGGCGGCGGCGCGTGACCACCGTGCAGCGGCGGCGGCGGAGCCGGCGGCCCCGGGGGCTGCGGCGCCGTCGGACCGGCCGGACCCGGATGGGCCAGCATCGTCGCGGCGTGCTCGATCCCGCCCGCGGGCGTGCCGGGCACACCCGGCGGCGGCGGGGGCGGCGGAGGCGCGCCCGGACCGCCCTGGTTCGGGTGCGCCAGCATCGTGGCCGCGTGGTGCACGGGCTGCGGCGGCGTCGGCGGACCGGGCGGGGCCGGAGCGGGCGGCGGACCGGGCGGACCCGGCTGCGCGGGCGGCCTGGGCCCCTCGGGCCCGAGCTGCGCCACCAGCTGGGTGGGGATGTAGGCGTTGCCACCCGACGAGGCACCGGGGACACCGGGAGCTCCCGGCGGCGGCGGGGGCGACGCGGGGCCCCGCCCGCTCTTCGGGGACAGGGCGGCCTTGCTGGTCGCCGCGTCCGCGATGTCCCGGGCGCCGGGCGCCGAGGGCGCGGGCGGCGGCGCACCCGGACCGGCGGCCTGCGCGGGCGCCGGGGCGTGCGGCGCGGCGGGGGCCGGTGCGGGCGGGCCCGCCGTAGCGGCGCCCGGCGGCGGCGCGGCGGGGTCGAGCCGGGGCGCCACGGCGGTCGGGGGCAGCGCGCTACCACCCTTCATCAGGGCGGTCGGCGCGTCGGCACCCACCTGCGGCGGCGGGGCGTCCTCGTCGTCCGTCCCCGACAGCGCGGGCGCGAACACCGTCGCGGGCAGCGGCACCGCCCCGTCCGCACCACCGGAACTCGCGTTGGCATCGGCCCACGGACTCGGCGCGGGCGGCGGAGTCCGCGCGGGTACGGGCGCCGGTGCGGCCGGAGCCTGAGGCACGACCGGAGGCCCGACCGGAGGCACCCCAGGGGCCACGGGCGCCGCCGGAGCGACAGACCCCGCGGCGGGAGCCTGCGCGACCGGCGCCCCGGAGGCCGGAGCCGCACCCGGCGTCTCCGCCGGAACCCCGTCCATCGCGGTCGGCTCGTACGCGGCACCCGTCCCCACGGACACGCCCGCGCCCTCCGACGCCGACGAGGAGGAAGAGGAGGCCACCGACACCGAGGGCCCCGACTCCCCCGCCGCCACCGGCTCCGACGCGTCGTCCATCGCGGACGACGAACCCCCGCCCTCCTGCGAGGCGTTCGGCTGCTTCGGCAGCCCGATCCGGTCCGCCGCGTCCTGCAGCCACTCCGGCGGACTCAGCAGGAACGACGTCTGGTTCAGATCGATCCGCGCCGCCGGTACGGCCGCCTGCGCCGGAACCTCCTCCGACGTCCCGTACTCCTCCTCGTACCGGCGGATCACCTCACCCACCGGCAGACCCGGCCACAGCGTCGCCTCACCACTGTCCCGGGCGATCACCAGCCGCTGACGCCCGCCGTCCGACGTCGGACCGCCCTCGCGGTCCTCCGCCCACACCACGAACCCCAGCTCGAACTCCCGCACCCGCACCTCACGGTGCTGATACGACGGCAGGTCGCCGTTGATCCATTCCTCGGCGCGCTCCTGCGCCTGCGCGAACGTCACCACAGCCCACTCACTCCCCCACCGGGACGACCGGCACCGCGCGCGCGAAGCCACCGTCCACCATCAGGTTCGCCACCGTCTCCAGCTCCGGCGGATTGCCCGCGAGCCGCTGGAGGAACACGTCGAAGTCCGCACCACACGGAAGCAGCAGCCGCTGCACCCGCTCACCCACCGACCAGCCGGCCGCCACCTCGCCGGAGTCCCGGGCGTCGTCGTACGCGCAGAACCACACCGAACCGACCCCCTCACCCCGCACCTTCAGCGCGATCAGACCGCCCTGGACGAACGCCACACCCAGGTAGTCCTTGGTCAGATGGTCACGGAGGCACTTGTTGACATAGACGAGGTCGTTGACCCCCGCCTCCTCCCGCACCGTGAAGAACGGCTGGTCGACCAGGAGCCCCAGCTCCGCGTCGAGCGCCGCACCCACCGGAGCGCACCCGCCGGCCGCCCGCAGGAAGGAGCGGTACGCCCCCGGGAGCCGGTAGCCGAGATCCTCCTCGACACCCTGGAGCTGCTGCTCCGACACCGACACCAGGCCCTTCGGCAGCCCGAAGTGCGCCGGCCGGGTCTCCTGCAACGGGCGGGTGCCCCGCTTCGTGTGGTCCACGGCGGCTGTCGCCACCCCGCCGTGATGGCGCAGCAACGCCTTCACCTCGACCGGGACCAGCTCCATCCGGCGACTGCGGGCCACGTGATGCCAGGTCCAGCCGTGCGGCGTCGCCACCGAGGGGATCGTGTCCCACAGCTCATGACCGGTCGCCGCCATCGCCGCGTTCGCCGACACGTAGTCCGTGAGCCGCAGCTCGTCGACGCCGAAGCCCTCCGGCGGGTCGGCGATCTCCGCCGCCGCGCGCGCGTACGGCGAGAAGTCCGGGTGACCGAACTCGTCCACCCGCACCCCTCGCGGGTGCCGGGAGGCCCGGACCGGGTCCGGGAAGTGCACGACCTGCCCGGCATAGGCCGCGTTCGGTGGCGCGGTGTCCTGCCCGAGCCGACCTGTCGTCATGGCGGTTGCCCCCTGCACTGGCGTCGCTGACTGCTACTACCCGCAGCCGACGGCTGCTCCTGACTGATGCCGCACAGCCTATGCGCTGCCACAAGAGCCCGAACCGGCCCGATCCGGCGGTGACCAACTGTCACGACGCCATGACAGGTGCACCATGATTCCGACACACCGAAGCCGCGTTTCAGCGCCCCAGCTTCCCCATATGGCTCCCTATTTGGCAGGCTGTCCACGCAACTCGGGGGATTGCAGGAGGGGAAGACCAGCACCATGCACACAGCACCGACGCCCACACAGGGTGACCCACGCCTCAACTGGAGCAGCAGCGCCGACACCACGCGCGCGCCGTTACTGCTACAGCGCCGCGACGGCATCCTCCCCACCGTCGGGGCCGCCCTCTCCGTCCGCGGCGAGACGGCCCTCACCTGCACCGCCGGCCGCGGCGACCGGCCACCCGCCCTGCACGCCCTCGTCCAGGACTTCCTGGACACCCTCACCAGCGGGCAGCGCGAACGCTTCACCGGACGATGTCCCGAGGCGATCCTGCTCTCCCGGCACCTCACCGCCACCGAGAACGCCCGCTCCAAGCGCGCCCAGCGCAAACCGCTCACCCCCGGCGAGGCCCGCCGCTCCCTCAAGCACGCCAAGCTCACCGCACGGCACATCCGCGAGGACGGCGACCCCCTGCACGGCAGCTACGCCGCACCCTGCCGCTCCTGTACGGCGATGCTCGCCCACTTCGGTGTCCGCACCGTCGACCCCACCACGCCTGTCGAGAACGGCTGACCGCACCCCTATGCCCGACCACCTCAGCACCACCCGGTTCCCGGTCAACGTCGACGCCGCCCTCCGCGAAGCCGGCTGGCAGCCCGGCCGCTGGGACATCAAGCTCGCCGAAGAATGGGCCGACACCCTCCGCGCCCACCTCTCCCCCGCCGGACACCGGCACAGCGTCTTCCCCGCCGTCGTCGAGGCCTGGGCCGAATTCGGCGGACTGCGGATCACCGCACCCGGCCACGGCCGCCAGATAGCGCCCGCGGCCGTCCGCTTCGACCCGCTCGCCGGACTCCACCTCTCCCGCACCCTCGCCGACCTCGGCCGCGCCCTGGACACGGAACTCGCACCGCTCGGCGAGGAGGGCGACCACCAGGCGATCCTCGCCATGGACATGGAAGGACGGGTCTACAGCCTCGACCACGCCGGCGACTGGTACCTCGGCAAGGACATCGACACGGCGCTCTCCACCCTCGTCACGGGCGCGCAGCCGACCCGCCTGACGGCGGGGTGACCGTCGGCAGCACAGCCGACACCTTGAACCCCCCGGCCTCGGTCGCCCCGGAGACGAACACCCCGCCGAGCCGCAGCACGCGCTCCCGCATGCCGACGAGCCCGTTCCCGCCGCTCGGCAGCCCCACATCGGCGGCGCCCGCGTCCGAGGGACAGGGTCCGTTCTCCACCTGCATCGCGACCTCCGCCTCCCGGTGCGCGAGCCGGACCACCACCTCGGCGCCCACCGCGTGCTTGTGCACGTTGGTCAACGCCTCCTGCACCACCCGGTACGCCGTGCGCTCCACCTCCGGGAGATAGCGCCGCGCGTCACCCACGACGTCGAGCTTCACCACCGTCCCCGCGAGCCGGGACTGCTCGCACAGCCCCTCCAGCGCGTCCAGACGAGGCCCGTCCTCGGCGGCCGCCTCGGCGGCAGCGGCGGCGGCCCGCCCGACGGCCGCCAGCGGCACCGGAGCGGGGGCCACCGGAGCGGCCCCCTCCCGCAGCACCCCCAGCATCTCCCGCAGCTCGGTCAACGCCTGCCGCCCCATGTCCCCCACCAGGGCGGCGTTCCGCACGGCCTTCTGGGGATCCTTCAGGGCCACCGCCTGCAGGGCCGCCGCGTGCACCACCATCAACGACACCCGGTGCGCCACCACGTCGTGCATCTCACGGGCGATCCGCGTCCGCTCCTCCTGCCGCGCCCACTGCGCCCGCTGCTCGGCCCGGTCCGCCAGCAGCGACAGCTCCTGCTCCAGACTGTCCGCCCGCTCCCGCAGACTCTCCATGAGCCGGCGGCGCGCCCCTATGTACAGGCCGAAGAGCAACGGCGGCGCGTTGAGCCCGAGCGTCATGAAGAGCGAGACGACGGGCACGTACCAGCCGCTGGGGTCGATGTCGGCCCGGGCGACGTCCTGCCGCATCCGCACCGCCGTCACCACGAACACGGCGACCGTCGACATGCCGGCGAGCAGGGCGGTGATCCGCCGGGGCACCTCGGAGGCGGCGAGCGAGTACAGCCCGACGATCCCCATGAGGAAGCCCATCTCGGCGGGCGTCACGGCGATCGACACGAGCACGACCCCGATGGGCCACCGGCGCCGCACCAGCAGCACGGACCCGACGAGCAGCCCGAACAGCATGCCCACGGGCACGGGCAGCGAGGCCTGCTCGGCGAACCGCACCCCTTCGAACCCGCACTCGACGGCGGACACGAGGGCGAGCCCCCCGTCGAGAACGGCGCTCCGCCGTCTCCCCCACCACCACCATCTCCCGACGCCCTCGGCGCCCCGGTCTGCCCCCGTCACGGTCATGACCACCACCCTACGGGCGGGTCCTCACGTCAACGCTGCGGACACCAGTCCCTCGAACTGTCGAACAGGCCAGGCTTTCGACCCGGACGTCCGCATTCCGGACGACGGTGTGGGTATGACAGCCGAAACGAGCCGGTACGCCGACTTCGAGGGCCTGCGGGAGCAGGCCGTCGCCCTCCGCCGCGAGGGCCTCAGCCTCCGCCAGATCCGCGACCGGCTGCGGATCCACAACAACGACCTCCTCCACCGCCTGGTGAAGGGGGAGCCCGCACCCGAGTGGACGAAACGCCCGAACGCGAAGGACGACCTCCGGGACCGCGCCAGGGAGCTCCGCCTCCAGGGCATGACCTACGACCAGATTCAGGTCGAGCTGGGCTGCTCCAAGAGCTCGATCTCGCTTTGGGTCAGGGATCTACCGAAAGTCGACCACCGCACCCCCGCCGAGCAGGGCAGGGAAGCCGCGCTGAAGCGATGGGCCCACGAAAGCCCTCTCCGTGAGGCCGCGCGCCTCACAGCCGTTCGCGAGGCCGAGGGGGCAGTCGGAGCCCTCAGCGCAAGAGAACTCTTCCTCGCCGGCGTGGCCCTGTACTGGGCGGAAGGCTCCAAGAGCAAGCCCTACCGGCGCGATGAAACCGTCACCTTCATCAACAGCGACCCCGGAGTCATCGGCGTCTACCTGGCATGGCTCGACCTCTTGCAGATCCCACGCGAGCGGCTCCGGTTCCGGGTGATGATCCACGAGTCCGCCGACGTGAGCGGAGCGGAGGAGTACTGGGCAGACCTCGCCGGGATCCCCCGCACGGAGCTGCAGAAGACGACGCTCAAGAAGCACAATCCGAAGACCGTCCGGAAGAACACCGGGGCCGACTACCGGGGATGCCTGATCGTCCGAGTGGCCGCCGGCTGCCACTTGTACCGTCGCATCGAGGGCACCTGGTACGGCATAGTGGAGGCCATCAGGCCAACGGGCTGACAGTATGTCCGTTTTGGCAGCTTACGCCATCCCCTGTGGTGTAATCGGCAGCACTGGGACCTTTGGAGTCCTATGTCCGGGTTCGAGTCCTGGCAGGGGAGCGCGCTTGGTTCGGGTCCTGACCATGACGGTCAGGACCCGCACTCATGTCCGCCCCCTTGCCCCCCGGTATCCTTCGTGCGTCCACCACACAAAGCCGAAGGGCATTCCCGTGAGCGCCAACCGCCCCCAAGTTCTCGGCTCCGCTCGAACAGGGGAGGCCCCCTTGGCAGCCGTCGTCGTCCTCGCAGCGGGTGAGGGCACCCGCATGAAGTCGAAGACCCCCAAGGTCCTCCACGAGATCGCCGGGCGCTCGCTCGTCGGGCACGTCGTGTCCGCCGCCCGGGAGTTGGAGCCCGAGCACCTCGTCGTGGTCGTCGGGCACGCCCGCGAGCTGGTGAAGGGGCACCTGGAGGAGCACTACGCCGGGACCCGCACCGCCGTCCAGGAGGAGCAGAACGGCACCGGGCACGCCGTGCGGATGGCCCTGGAGGAGCTCGGGCAGACGCCCGAGGGGACCGTGGTCGTCGTCTGCGGCGACACCCCGCTGCTCTCCGGCGAGACGCTGCGCGCCCTCGCCGACACCCACGCCGCCGACGGCAACGCCGTCACCGTGCTGAGCGCCGAGGTCCCGGACTCCACCGGGTACGGGCGGATCGTGCGGGACCCGGCGACCGGGGCCGTGACCGAGATCGTGGAGCACAAGGACGCCTCCGACGAGCAGCGCGCCATCCGCGAGATCAACTCCGGCGTGTTCGCCTTCGACGGGCAGCTGCTCGCGGACGCCCTCGGCAAGGTCCGCACGGACAACAGCCAGGGCGAGGAGTACCTCACCGACGTGCTGAGCATCCTGCGCGAGGCCGGGCACCGTGTCGGCGCCTCCGTGGCCGTCGACCACCGCGAGATCCTCGGGATCAACAACCGCGTGCAGCTCGCCGAGGCCCGCGCCCTGCTGAACCGGCGGCTGATCGAGGGGGCCATGCTCGCCGGTGTGACCGTGGTCGACCCCGCGTCCGTCTTCGTGGACGTCACCGTGACCTTCGAGCCCGACGCCGTCCTCCTGCCCGGTACGCAGCTCCTCGGGGCGACGCACATCGGCGAGGACGCCGTGGTCGGCCCGAACACGCGTCTGAAGGACACCCGCGTCGAGAAGGGCGCCCGGGTGGACAACACCGTCGCCGACTCCGCCGTGATCGGCGAGAGCGCCTCCGTGGGGCCGTTCGCGTACCTCCGTCCGGGCACGAACCTCGGCCGGAAGTCCAAGGCCGGCACGTACGTCGAGATGAAGAACGCGACGGTCGGCGAGGGCACCAAGGTCCCCCATCTGTCGTACGTGGGCGACGCGACGATCGGCGATTACTCGAACATCGGTGCCGCGAGCGTCTTCGTGAACTACGACGGTGAGGCCAAGCACCACACCACGATCGGATCGCACTGCCGGACCGGTTCGGACAACATGTTTGTGGCTCCCATCACGATCGGGGACGGCGCGTACACCGCCGCCGGGTCCGTGATCACGAAGGACGTCCCGGCCGGCTCGCTCGCCGTCGCCCGGGGCCAGCAGCGGAATATCGAGGGTTGGGTGGCCCGGAAGCGTCCCGGCAGCGCTGCCGCTCAGGCCGCTCAGGCCGCCACGGGGGACTCCGCCGGCGAAAGCTGACCGGAAACAGGTACGTCGAACTCGGCGTACCGTGATACGTGCACACAAATTCGGCTGGCTCGCACACGCGCACGACAGCTCGTGGAACGCGGCCAGACAACACGTCTGAGGAGACAGTGCTGTGACCGGGATCAAGACGACCGGCGAGAAGAAGCTGATGCTCTTCTCCGGCCGCGCCCACCCCGAGCTGGCCGAGGAGGTCGCGCACCAGCTGGGCGTCGGCCTCGTTCCGACCAAGGCGTTCGACTTCGCCAACGGTGAGATCTACGTCCGCTTCCAGGAGTCGGCCCGTGGCGCGGACTGCTTCCTGATCCAGAGCCACACGGCTCCGATCAACAAGTGGATCATGGAGCAGCTGATCATGATCGATGCTCTGAAGCGGGCCTCGGCCCGGAGCATCACCGTGATCATCCCGTCGTACGGCTACGCCCGTCAGGACAAGAAGCACCGCGGCCGTGAGCCGATCTCGGCGCGTCTGGTCGCGGACATGCTCAAGACGGCCGGCGCGGACCGCATCCTGACGGTGGACCTGCACACGGACCAGATCCAGGGCTTCTTCGACGGCCCGGTGGACCACCTGTCGGCGCTGCCGGTGCTGGCGGACTACGTGGGTGCGAAGGTCGACCGTTCCAAGCTGACGATCGTCTCCCCGGACGCGGGCCGCGTGCGGGTCGCCGACCGCTGGTGCGACCGGCTGGACGCGCCGCTGGCGATCGTGCACAAGCGCCGTGACAAGGACGTCGCCAACCAGGTCACCGTGCACGAGGTCGTCGGTGACGTGAAGGGCCGCGTCTGTGTCCTGGTGGACGACATGGTCGACACCGGCGGCACGATCTGCGCCGCCGCCGACGCGCTGTTCGCGCACGGCGCGGAGGACGTCATCGTGACGGCCACGCACGGCATCCTCTCGGGCCCCGCCGCGGACCGCCTGAAGAACTCCAAGGTGAGCGAGTTCGTGTTCACGGACACGCTGCCGGTGCCGGGCGCGCTGGAGCTGGACAAGATCACGGTGCTGTCGATCGCGCCGACGATCGCGCGCGCGGTGCGCGAGGTGTTCGAGGACGGTTCGGTGACGAGCCTCTTCGAGGAGCACTGAGCCGTAGCCGCTCGGTAGGCACGAGGGCCGTTCCCCGTTCGGGGGAGCGGCCCTCCGCCGTGTTCCGGGGGTTTCGGTGATCGAATTGGGTGGTAGGGCGGTGGGCCGGTAGACTGCCGGAGTTGCTCGGCGAGGGAGGCCGTACCCGTACGTCTGTACAGGGTCACGGCGGTCCGTTATCGACGCGCTCTTCGTAGCAGGCCATCGCCAGTCGTGGCCGGGTGACCACATTTGTCGTCACCTTTCTACGAGGAGTGCACCATGTCCGAGGTCAAGCTCGCCGCTGCCGTCCGTACCGAGTTCGGCAAGGGCGCCGCCCGTGCGATCCGCCGCGCCAGCCAGGTTCCCGCCGTCGTCTACGGCCACGGCTCGGAGCCGTCGCACGTGACCCTTCCGGCCCACGAGCTGGCCCTGGCGCTGCGCACGCCGAACGTCCTGCTCTCCCTGGACGTCGACGGCAAGAACGAGCTGGCGATCCCGAAGGCCGTCCAGCGTGACGCCATCAAGGGCTACCTCGTCCACGTCGACCTGCTGCTCGTCAAGCGCGGCGAGAAGGTCACCGTCGAGATCCCGGTCCAGGCCGAGGGCGAGCTCGCCGCCGGTGGCAACCTGCTCGAGCACGTGCTGAGCACCCTCTCCATCGAGGCCGAGGCCACCCACCTCCCCGAGTCCGTCACGGTGTCCGTGGAGGGCCTGGAGGCCGGTTCCTCCGTCCTCGCCAAGGACATCACCCTCCCCAAGGGCTCGACCCTGGTGACCGACGCGGACGCCGTCGTCCTCCAGGTCCTGGCCGCGCAGGCCGAGGAGCCGGCCGCCGAGGCCGAGGTCACCGAGGGCGACGAGGCCTGAGCCGTAGGCTCTGCTTGACGTGACGGGGTGACGGGCCGCACGGCCCGTCACCCCGTTTTTTCGTATGTGGACGTATCTGGACGAGGAGACCCGACGCAGATGACCGACGACGCGAACGCGCCCTGGCTGATCGTCGGCCTCGGCAACCCCGGGCCCGAGTACGCGGCCAACCGGCACAACATCGGGTTCATGGTGGTGGACCTGCTCGCCGACCGGATGCGGGGCTCGTTCAAGCGGGCCGGGAAGGCTCAGGCGCAGGTCGTCGAGGGCCGGTTGGGCCCGCCGGGACCGGCGAGCCGTCGGGTGGTGCTCGCGAAGCCGATGTCGTACATGAACCTGTCGGGTGGCCCGGTGACGGCGCTGCGCGACTTCTACAAGGTGCCGACGGCGCGGATCGTGGCGGTCCACGACGAGCTGGACGTCGACTACGGGGTGCTGCGGCTGAAGATCGGTGGCGGCGACAACGGGCACAACGGTCTGAAGTCGATGACGAAGTCGATGGGCGCGGAGTACCACCGGGTGCGGTGCGGGATCGGCCGTCCGCCGGGCCGGATGCAGGTGGCGGACTTCGTTCTGAAGGACTTCTCGTCGGCGGAGCGCAAGGATCTGGACTGGTTCGTGGACCGGGCGGCGGACTCGGTGGAGTGCCTGGTGGCGGAGGGTCTGGAGCGGGCGCAGTCCGCCTATAACTCCTGAGGCCGGCGGGACACTCGCGGTACGACTGTACGATCGCGGGTCATGACGCACGTCCGTAACGCCGCCATGGCCCTGGTCGCCCTCCTTCTCGTGGTCGCGGGCGCCTGGGCCTCCTGGAACTCGGCCCAGCACGTCCTGCTCGCCAAGGGGCGGGAGCACGGCACGCTGACGGTCACCGGCTGCACCGACGACACGTGCAGCGGCCGCTACACCCCGGAGGACGCCTCCTCGACCCGCCGGACGCTGACGATCGCGCGTTCGGTGGCGGCGGAGCGGGGCGTGACGATCCCGGTGGTGGTGAAGCCGGGCACGGACGAGGGCGTACGGACGGGCTGGGGCGGCGGTCTGCACGCGTGGCTGCCGCTGGGCGGGGCGCTGCTGCTCGCGGCGCCGCTGATCGGTGGCGGGCTGCGGCTGCCGAGGACGGCGTGGTCGGCGGCGGGGGCGGGCGCGGCGCTGCTCGTGGCGGCGTTCTTCGCGCTCTGAGGGCGATGACCCGATTCCACCGGTTCCTGGCGTGATCGTTATGGGGCACTGAGGTAGGGCCGGCATGAGGCGAGGGATAGTCTGCCCTCCTGCCACCCCCCACGGCATCCCTCACCCGAAGATGGACGACTGCACATGCGACGTTCTCTCATACCCGCCGCCGTTCTTGTCGCGGCGATGGCAGGTCCCCTCGTTCTGGCCCCGGTGGCCGTCGCGTCGGAGGCCCCCCAGCCCAAGCCGCTGCCGCTGCACCAGATCAAGGACCTTCCCCTGACCGCCGGGGAGTTCGGCGAGAAGGGCGACTGCCCGACCGTGCCGGCCGGCAAGGACGGCTGGCACTTCGTGCTGCCGGGCAGCGGCAAGGGCGACTCCGCCGTCTTCACCAAGCTGACGGTGGAGTTCCAGCCGGGTGGCGTCCAGACCATCACGGCCTTCGGCCCGCCGAGCGACAAGCACGCCTACGTGAGCTCCGAGCCGGGCGCCAAGCTGATCGCCGCCTCGGCGGAGGTCTCCGCCCCGGTCAAGCAGGGCTGGTTCAACCTGTCCCACACCTGCCCGGCCACCCCCGTCTCCGAGACCACGCCTCCCGTCACGGAGACGCCCGGCACGGAGACCCCCGGTACCGAGACTCCCGGCACGGAGACCCCCGGTACCGAGACCCCGGGCACGGAGACCCCCGGTACCGAGAGCCCCGCTCCGTCGGAGACCGTCCCGGGTTCCTCGGAGACCCCCGGCGCCTCCGAGACCCCCGGTGGCACCGAGTCGCCGTCCGCGTCCGGGACCACCCCCGGCAGCGGTGGCACGGGCAGCACCGGCAGTACCGGTGGTGACCTCGCCGAGACCGGCTCCAGCGCCCCCGTCGGCGTGCTCGCCGCCGTCGCCGTGGCCCTCGCGGGTGCCGGCGCGTTCCTGGTGACCCGGCGTCGCAAGGCCCAGCAGCACTAGGCGGTACCGGCGTACCCCGTCGTGAAGGTGCCCCCGTGGAGGAATCTCCACGGGGGCACCTTCCTGCGTGCGGCAGGGCGTCAGCCGGTGTTGCGCAGGCCCGCCGCGACGCCGTTCACGGTGAGCAGCAGGGCCCGCGCGAGCAGCGGGTCCGGCTCCTCGCCGCGCTCGGCGGCGCCGCGCTGGCGGGCGAGCAGGGCGACCTGGAGGTAGGAGATCGGGTCCAGGTAGGCGTCGCGGATGGCGAAGGTCTGCTGGAGCACCGGGTTGGAGTCCAGGAGCTTCTCGCCGCCGGTGATCCTGAGGACCTCGGCGACGGTCAGCGCGTGCTCGGCCTCGATGGTGTCGAAGACGTGCTTGAGCTCGTCGGGGACGAGGGTGTCGACGTAGTGGCGGGCGATCCGCAGGTCGGTCTTCGCGAGCGTCATCTCGACGTTGGAGAGGAAGTTGCGGAAGAAGTGCCAGTGTTCGTGCATCTCGCCCAGGACCGCTTCGAGGCCGGCCTCGCGCAGGGCCTTGAGGCCGGAGCCGACGCCGAACCAGCCGGGGACGATCTGGCGGGACTGGGTCCAGCCGAACACCCACGGGATGGCGCGGAGTCCGTCGAGGGAGACGCCGGAGCCGGGGCGGCGGGAGGGCCGTGAGCCCAGGTGCAGGTCGGCGAGCTGGTCGACGGGGGTGGAGGCGAGGAAGTACGCCGGCAGGCCGGGGTCCTCGACGAGTTCGCGGTACGCGGTGTGGGCGGCGTCCGAGACGGTGTCCATGGCCGCGTCCCAGCGGGCCAGGGCCTCGTCGGACTGGCGCGGCGCGGTGTGCAGGGCGGAGGCCTGCAGGGTGGCGGCGACGGTCAGTTCGAGGTTCTCGCGGGCCAGGGACGGGATCAGGTACTTGTCGGAGATGACCTCGCCCTGCTCGGTCACCTTGATCTCGCCCTCCAGGGTGCCCCAGGGCTGGGCGAGGATCGCGTCGTGCGAGGGGCCGCCGCCGCGGCCGACGGTGCCGCCGCGGCCGTGGAAGAGGCGGAGCCGCACGCCGTAGCGGTGGGCGACGTCGCGGAGCCTCCGCTGGGCCCGGTGGATCTCCCACTGGCTGGTGGTGATGCCGCCGAACTTGGAGGAGTCCGAGTAGCCGAGCATGACCTCCTGGACGTCGCCGCGGAGCGAGACGAGGCGCCGGTAGGAGGGGTCGGCGAGCATGCCGTCGAGGATGACGTCGGCGGCCTTGAGTTCGTCGGTGGTCTCCAGGAGCGGCACGATGCCGATCTTGGCCCAGCCGCCGTGGAGGTCGATCAGACCGGCCTCGCGGGCGAGGACGGCGGCGGCGAAGACGTCGTCGGCGCCCTGGCACATCGAGATGATGTAGGACTCGATGACCTCGGGGCCGAAGCGCTCGAAGGCTTCCTTGATGGTGTGGAAGACACCGAGGGTCTTCTGTCCGGCGGCGTCGAGCGGGGCGGGCGTCGGGGCCAGCGGGCGGCGCGAGCGGAGCTCCTTGGCGAGGAGCTTCTGCCGGTAGTCGCGCGGCATGTCGGCGTACCGCCAGGACTCCTCGCCGAGGCGGTCGAAGAGCTGCCCGAGGGCGTGGTGGTGGGCGTCGGCGTGCTCGCGGACGTCCATGGTGGCGAGCTGGAGGCCGAAGGCGGAGAGGGTGCGGATGGTGCGGTCCATCCGGCCGTCGGCGAAGAGCGCGCCGCGGTGCTCGCGCAGCGAGGTCTGGATCAGGGTGAGGTCGTGGACGAGCTCGGCGGTGCCGAGGTAGTCGCGGCCGTCCTGGTGGGGGGTGCCGGAGGCGAGGCGCTCGCGGGTGTTGACGAGCTTCTGCCGGATGCAGGTGGCCTTGAGGCGGTACGGCTCCTCGGCGTTGAGGCGCTTGTAGCGGGGGCTGATCTCCGGGAGGAGTTCCAGGTCGCGCTGGAGGGAGTCCAGGAGTTCCTGGGTGGCCCCGGCGTAGCGGATGGAGTTGGAGAGGAGTCCGCGCAGGTAGTCGACGAGTTCGAGGGCGTCGGTGATGCCGTGCTCGTGCTGGAGGATCAGGACGTCCCGGGTCACCTGGGGGGTGACGTTGGGGTTGCCGTCGCGGTCGCCGCCGATCCAGGTGCCGAAGGTGAGCGGGCGGGTGCCGGCGGGGAGTTCGACGCCGACGCGCTCCAGCTCGGCGGCGAGGTCCTCCAGGACGTCGCCGACGGCGCCGGCGTGCAGCTCGTCGAGGTAGTAGATGGCGTTCCGGGCCTCGTCGGCGGGCTCGGGGCGGACGACCCGGAGTTCGTCGGTCTGCCAGATGAGGTCGATGTTCTCGGCGAGCCGCAGGTCGTGGCGGCGCCGGTCGGCCTCGATGACCGGCGTCTCCAGGAGCGCGGCGATGCGGCGCAGCTTGTTGAGGACGGAGCGGCGGGCGGCTTCGGTGGGGTGCGCGGTGAAGACGGGACGGACGTTGAGGTTCTTGACCGTCTCGCGGACGTGCTCGGGGTCGCCGTCCTTGAGCATGTCGACGGTGCGGGCGAGGAGGCTGCCCTCGGCGGCGCGCTTCTCGCGCATCTCGCGGCCGCGGTGGACCTGCTCGGTGACGTTCGCGAGGTGGAAGTACGTGGAGAAGGCGCGTACCAGCTTGGCGGCGGTCTCGAGTTCGACGCCGCGCAGCAGCTCGGCGGCGGCTTCGCCGTCCTCGCGGGTGAGGCCGCGGACCCGCTCGACGAGGTCGAGGAGTTCGTGGCCCTCCTGGCGGACGAGTGTCTCGCCGAGGAGATCGCCCAGTCGGCGGATGTCGGCGCGCAGCTCGGCGCTGGCGGTGGGGGTCTGGTCGGCACTGCTCACAGGTGCGGCTCCTTGCAGTGTTTGAGCACGTCTGGAGGGGTTCTGGAGGCTTGCGGACCGCGCTGTCCGACGCACCCAGGATAGGTGTCCACATTGTGGTCGGAGGGCAGGGCCCTCTTGTGCCCCCTTGCCGCGCGCCACGGCGCTGCCATACTTACGACGCCGTAGGTTACGGAAGCGTAGCCTCGTGCTCTTTTCATACCGTTCCGCTCTCTTTCATCCTCATCCCTTCATCCCCATGGGACACCTATGACCACCAGCCCTGAGTTGCTCGAAACCGAACAGGACCCCCTGCCCTCCGGCACGCTCGGCGGGGACAAGAAGCGATCGATCGAGCAGATCACGCTGCTGCTGTTCATCACGGTGCCCTTCATCGCCCTGATCGCGGCGGTACCGCTGGCCTGGAGCTGGGGCGGCGTGTCGTGGCTCGATCTGGGGCTGATGGTGGCGATGTACTACATCGGCTGCCACGGCATCACGATCGGCTACCACCGTTACTTCACCCATGGTTCGTTCAAGGCCAAGCGGCCGCTGCGGATCGCGCTCGCGATCATGGGTTCGCTGGCGGTGGAGGGTCCGCTGGTGCGCTGGGTGGCGGACCACCGCAAGCACCACAAGTTCTCGGACGCGGAGGGCGACCCGCACTCGCCGTGGCGTTTCGGCGAGACGGTGCCGGCCCTGATGAAGGGCCTGTGGTGGGCGCACATCGGCTGGATGTTCGACGAGGAGCGGACGCCGCAGGCGAAGTACGCGCCCGATCTGATCAAGGACCCGGCGATCCGGCGGATCTCCCGTGACTTCATCTTCTGGACGATGCTGTCGCTCGCGATCCCGCCGGTGGTGGGCGGTCTGGTGACGATGTCCTGGTGGGGCGCGTTCACCGCGTTCTTCTGGGGCTCGCTGGTGCGGGTCGCGCTGCTGCACCACGTGACCTGGTCGATCAACTCGATCTGTCACGCGGTGGGCAAGCGTCCGTTCAAGTCGCGGGACCGTTCGGGCAACGTGTGGTGGCTGGCGGTGCTGTCCTGCGGGGAGTCCTGGCACAACCTGCACCACGCGGACCCGACGTCGGCGCGGCACGGGGTGCTGCGCGGCCAGGTCGACTCCAGCGCGCGGCTGATCCGCTGGTTCGAGCAGGCGGGCTGGGCGTACGACGTGCGCTGGCCGGCGAAGGAACGCGTCGAAGCCCGCCGCCAGAGCGCGCCCGCAGACGCGGCATGATGGAAGACGTGGCGATCGACGGCAGGACCAGTGGCACCGGCAGCGGCGAGCAGAAGCCCCGGCGGGGCCGCCGGGTGCGGATGACGGGCGCGGAGCGCCGGGAGCAGCTGCTGGACATCGGCCGGACGCTCTTCGCCGAGAAGGGCTTCGAGGGCACGTCGGTGGAGGAGATCGCGGCGAAGGCCGGGGTGTCCAAGCCGGTGGTGTACGAGCACTTCGGCGGGAAGGAGGGGCTGTACGCGGTCGTGGTGGACCGGGAGATGCGCCAGCTCCTCGACGGGGTGACGGGCGCGCTGACGGCGGGGCATCCGCGGGAGCTCCTGGAGCAGGCGGCGTTCGCGCTGCTCGACTACATCGAGAACTACACGGACGGTTTCCGGATTCTCGTACGGGACTCCCCGGTGGCTCAGTCGACGGGCACGTTCGCGTCGCTGATCAGTGACATCGCGACGCAGGTGGAGGACATCCTGGGTCTGGAGTTCAAGGCCCGGGGCTTCGACCCTAAGCTGGCGCCGCTGTACGCGCAGGCGCTGGTGGGCAGCGTGGCGCTGACGGGTCAGTGGTGGCTGGACGTCCGCAAGCCGAAGAAGGCGGAGGTCGCGGCGCATCTGGTGAATCTGGCGTGGCACGGCTTGGACGGCCTGGAGCCGAAGCCGGGGTTGATAGGGCGCCGCAAGAGCTGATGCCCGGAGGGTCCGGACCCGGCAGCCGGGCCCGGTCCGCGGTTGCCGGGATATCTCGTTGAAGAGGTGTCGGACCCGGAAGATATGCTCCCCCCATCCGGAGCGGCGTTCGCCCTTCGTACGCGCTTTCTATCGTACGAACGCGTCGCGAACCCTCGTTCCGGGCCATCGACACTCTGATCCCTGGGGGGGATCTCTTGCTGTTCCTGAACTCCACGCGTTCCCGTCGGGTCGCCGCCTGCACCGCGCTCGCCCTCTCGGCCGGCATGCTGCTCGCGGGCCCGGCGTCCGCCGACACCCCGGTGCCGGTTCCGTCGGTCGAGAAGGTGAAGCCCTCCTTCACGCAGCCGGAGCTGACGCTCCCGAAGAAGGACGCCGTCCGCACCGGGGAGGGCGCCCGCACGGGGAAGGACGCCGCCCGTGCCGGCGCCGCCTCCGCCGAGGCCGCGTCCCTGCCGCTGTCCGACCTGGACGGGGACGGCCTCGACGACTTCATCTACCGCGCGATCGACGGCGAGCTCTACTCGAACACCTCGATGGGGACGGAGAGCCTCTTCGACCTCTACCGCTTCGAGGACGTCGCGAAGGACATCGTCCCGATCGGCAACCAGAGCGGCAGCACCACCGAACCCGAGGTGCTCGTCCTCTCCGAGAACGGCACGCTCACCCTGTACAGCGACGCCGACCCGTCCGGCACCCCGTACTCCAAGGTGGTGGGCGGCGGCTGGCAGATCTACAACAAGGTCACCTCGCCCGGCGACGTGAACGGTGACGGCCGCGCCGATGTGCTCGCCCGCACCCTGGACGGCGCGCTGTACCTGTACCTGGGCACCGGCAGCCCGAGCGCGCCGCTCGGCGCCCGGATCCTGGTCGGCAGCGGCTGGGGCGCCTACGACCAGATCGTGGGCCTCGGTGACGGCACCGGCGACGGCAAGGGCGACCTGTACGCCCGTGACACCGCCGGCACGCTGTGGTTCTACGCCGGTACGGGCGACAAGAACAAGCCGTTCGGTCCCCGCAAGTCCGTCGGCGTCGGCTGGGGCGCCTACAACCAGATCCTGCGCGGCGGTGACGGCGACCTGCTGGCCCGTGACGACGCGGGCACGCTCTTCTACTACGCCGCCAACGGCAACGGCACCCTGGGCGGCCGCCGTCAGCTCGGCGGCACGGGCGACCTGACGGGCATCACCCAGCTCGCCGGCGCGGGCAACGTCCCGTACACGGGCAAGGGAAGCGTCATCGCGACCACCCCCGGCGGGGCGGCGTACGTCTACGTCAACACCGCCACCGGCAAGCTGGCCCCGCGCGTGGAGATCCTCGCTCCGGGCGAGGCGAGCGGTCTGACCCTCTCGAACCTGTCCTCGCTCAACGCGGACGGGTTCGCCGACGTCGCCGTGACGGCCGCCGGCGACCCCTACGGCGATCTCTACATCGGCGACTACATGATCGGCAGCGGCTGGGGCGTCTACAACGCGCTCGTCGGCCCGGGCGATCTGAGCGGCGACGGCAAGGGCGACCTGCTGGCCCGCGACCGCTCCGGCATCCTGTACCTCTACAAGGGCAACGGGCAGGGCTCGGCGTTCGCGACGCGCGTCAAGGTCGGCTCCGGCTGGGGCGCGTACAACAAGATCCTCGGCGCCGGCGACTTCACCGGCGACGGCCGCACCGACATCGCGGCCCGCACCTCGGGCGGCGACCTGTACGTGTACCCGGGCACGGGCAACGCGGCGGCCCCGTTCAAGGCCCGCGTGAAGGTCGGCAGCGGCTGGAACACGTACGGCAAGGTGATCGCCCCCGGCGACCTGAACGCCGACGGCAAGGCCGACCTGCTGGCCGTGACCTCGGGCGGCGACCTGTACCGCTACCTGAACACGGCGCCGAACAAGTTCTCGGCGCGGGTCAAGCTCGGCGGCGGCTTCCAGATCTACAACACCATGTCGTAGCACCGTCTCCCGGACACCTGGGGCGCCCCGTACCGGACCTCCGGTACGGGGCGCCCCCCTTCCCGCGGGTCTCTGTCACCCCCGGGCGGTATGCTCCCGAGGACCCGGGGGTGTTCGCCCTTCGCATGCGCTTTCTGCCGTACGGAGGTGCCGCGGACACCCGTCCCCGGTCCGACGACATTCTGATCCCTGGGGGGGATCTCTTGCGTTCTGTGCACTCCACGCGTGCTCGCCTCGCGGCCTGCACCGCCCTCGTTCTCTCCGCGGGCATGCTGCTCGCGACTCCTGCGTCGGCCGACCGGCCCGCGCCGCCCCACCTCGCCGTCGAGAAGCCCGCGGCCGACTTCACCGCGCCGCCGCTGACGCGGCCGATGCCCGCCGCGGCCCGCGCCCGTGCCACCGGCGCCGACGCGTCCGCCACCGCCACCGAGGGGTCCAGGGTCCCCGATTCGCTGTCGGACCTCGACGGCGACGGCGTGAGCGACCTGATCTACCGCGGCTGGGACGGCAGGATCTACACCTCCCTGGCCGCGACCGGCGGCGGAGTCCTCGACGGGACCGCTTCCGTGCCCCCGAAGGACATCGTTCCGATCGGCAACCAGGACGCGGTCGGCGGCGGCCCCGAGATCCTGACGCTCTCGGAGCAGGGCGCCCTCACGATGTACGCGGACGCCACGCCCACCTCGGCGTCGTACGCGTGGCAGGGCCAGGGCTGGCAGATCTACAACAAGCTCTTCTCGCCCGGCGACGTGAACGACGACAACCTGGCGGACCTGCTCGCCCGCGACACCGGCGGCAACCTGTACCTGTACTACGCGACGGGCTCGCGCAGCGCGCCGTTCTCGGCGCGGGTGAAGATCGGCACCGGCTGGAACATCTACGACCAGCTCGTCGGCTTCGGTGACGACAACCGCGACGGCTGGTCCGACCTGTACGCCCGTGACACCGCCGGCACCCTGTGGTTCTACGCCGGAACCGGCGACAAGAGCCGGCCGTTCGCGACCCGGGTGTCGGCCGGTACCGGCTGGAACATCTACAACACGATCGTTCCCGTGGGCGACGACAACGGCGACGGAAGCGGCGAACTGCTCGCCCGCGACGCCAAGGGCACCTTCTGGTACTACACCGGCAAGGGCGACGGCACCCTGGCACCCCGTACGCAGGCCAGCTCGGTCGGCGGCTGGGAAGGCGTCCCGCAGTTCGGCGGGGCGAGCAACAACCCGGTCGCCGGCACCAGGGAAGGCCTCTTCGCGCGGGACGCGGCCGGCACGATGTTCTGGTACAACAACCGGACCAACGGCCTGCTCTCCGCGCGCGGCCAGTACGGCGACACGGGCGGTTGGCGCGGTGCCGACTACACGCACCTGTCCTCGCTGGACCCGGACAACTCGTCCGACCTCGCGCAGCTCTTCGACAACGGTCTCTACATCGACGGCGTCTTCATCGGCTCGGGCTGGGGCGTCTACAACGCGCTCGTCGGCCCGGGCGACCTGAGCGGCGACGGCAAGGGCGACCTGCTGGCCCGCGACCGCTCCGGCAACCTGTACCTCTACAAGGGCAACGGGCAGAGCACGGGATTCGCGGGCCGCGTCAAGGTCGGCTCCGGCTGGGGCTCCTTCAACAAGATCCTCGGCGCGGGCGACTACACCGGCGACGGGCGCGCGGACATCGTGGCCCGTACCTCGGGCGGCGACCTGTACGTGTACCCGGGCACGGGCAACGCGGCCGCCCCGCTCGGTGCGCGGGTGAAGGCCGGCACCGGCTGGAACACGTACGGCAAGCTGGTCTCGCCGGGCGACCTGAACGGCGACGGCAAGGGCGACCTGCTGGGGGTGACCTCGGGCGGCGACCTCTACAGCTACCTGAACACCACGCCGGGCAAGTTCGGCACCCGGACCAGGATCGGCACCGGCTTCCAGATCTACAACGCGATGTCCTGAGGACCCCGCGTCCGCGTGTGCCGGGCCGCGCGCGTCAGTGGGGCTTGCGGGCGACCGCGAAGATCCGGCGGAACGGGAACACCGTGCCGTGCGGCCCCGGGGGGTAGGCCTCGCGGAGCAGGTCCCGGTACTGCCCGAGGAAGGCGTCGACCGCGTCCTGGTCGTCGCCCAGGGTGGTGAGGACGGGCCGCAGGGCCGTTCCCTTGACCCAGTCGAGGACGGGGTCCTCGCCCTGGAGCAGCTGGCAGTACGTGGTCTCCCAGACATCCGTCTCGCAGCCGAGGTCGGTGAGGCGGGTGAGGTAGTCGGAGGTGTCGAGGATGTGGACGAAACGCCGGCCCTGGTCGCCCAGGCGGCCGCGCCATTCGGGGGTGTCGCAGAGTTCACCGAGGAGGGCGTGACTGGGCGAGGTGAAGTTGCCGGGGACCTGGAAGGCGAGGGTGCCGCCGGGCCGGAGTCCGTCGATCCAGCCGGCGAAGGACTCGGGATGGTTGGGCACCCACTGGAGGGCCGCGTTGGAGACGATCAGGTCGTAGGGCTCGGTGGGGGTCCAGTGCGCGGCGTCGGCGGGCCGGAAGTCGATCCAGCCACCGCCGCGGGTGGTGCCGGACCAGTCCTTGTCGGCCTGTTCCAGCATGGCGGGCGAGAGGTCGAAACCGGTGATGTGGGCGTCGGCCCAGCGGTCCGCGAGGAGGACCGTCACGTTGCCGGGGCCACACCCGAGGTCGGCGATTCGGGCGGGCCGCTCCTGCGCGGGCAGGTGCGGTATTCGGGTGAGCAGGTCGAGGAAGGGCCGTGTGCGGTGGCCCGAGTGCCGGAGGTACTGCTGTGGATCCCATGTCGGCGCGGATGGTGCGGCGGATTCAACGGAATGCATGTTCGAAGCCCCCTTGCTGGAACGAGTTGCCGAAGCGGAACGGAGTTCCGGCCGGGTCCCTTCCCCACAGTCCGGGGAAATATATCTTGACTCCAAGATACTCGACATAGAGAAACTCGACCCCAAGAGACTTTATGTCAACAGACCCTCTACACTGATCGTCATGGAGGACGAGGTCGACCGACTGGTCGCAGCATGGCGCCGCGAGCGCCCCGACCTCGACGTGGAACCGCTCGAGGTGCTCAGCCGCGTCTCGCGGCTCGCCCGGCACCTCGACCGCGCCCGTCGCCTCGCCTTCTCCGAGCACCAGCTGGAGCCCTGGGAGTTCGACGTCCTCACCTCCCTGCGCCGCGCCGGAGCCCCGTACCAGCTCTCCCCCGGCCAGCTGCTGACCCAGACCCTGGTCACCTCCGGCACCATGACCAACCGTATCGACCGGCTCACCAAGAAGGGCCTCGTCGAACGGCTCCCCGACCCCAGCGACCGGCGCGGCGTCCTGGTCCGGCTCACCCCCGAGGGCCGCGACCGCGCCGACGAGGCGCTCGCCGGGCTGCTCGCCCAGGAGCGGGCCATCCTGGCCCAGCTCTCCCGGGGCCAGCGCGGCGAACTGGCCGCTCTGCTACGCCAGCTGACCGCCCCGTTCGACAACGTCCCCGGCTAGTCCGTCCCCCGGCACTCCGGAGAGCGGCGCCTCGCCCAGCTGGGCCGGCCCCACCCCCGCCCGCCGGGCCAGGGCGACCGCCGCCAGGGTCGAGTGCACGCCCAGCTTCCCCAGCACGTTCTGCATGTGCGTACGGACGGTGTGCGGGGACAGGAAGAGGCGCTCGGCGACGGCCTTGCGCCCCAGGCCCGCCACCATGCAGCGCAGCACCTCCCGCTCGCGCGGGGTCAGCGCCTCCACGAGCCGCTCACTGTCCGTCCGGTGCTTGCGGGCCGCCGTCAGCTCGCGCAGCACACCCGTGAGCAGCGCGGGCGGCAGATGCGTCTCGTCCCGCAGGACCCCGCGGACCACCGCGAGGAGCCGCTGGAGCGAGCAGTCCTTCGCGACCCAGCCGGAGGCCCCGGCCTGGAGCGCCAGGGCGGCCCGGTGCGGGTCGTCCTTCTCCGCCAGGACGACGGTGCGGACGGCGGGCTGGATCCCGCGCACGCCCGCGACCAGGGAGATCCCGTCGACGGCGCCCTCGGGGTCGTCCGGCACCGCGCGGGCCACGGCCCCGGCGGGACCGGCGCCCAGCTCGGCGTCGACGAGCAGCACGTCGAACCTGCGGCCCTCGGCGGCGCCGCGCTCCAGGCAGCGCAGTGCGGCCGGGCCGCTTCCCGCGGCGGCGACGTCGACATCGGGCTCGGCGGCGAGCGCGGCGGCCAGCGATTCGGCGAAGACGCGGTGGTCGTCCACCACCAGGACACGGATACGTGCCACGGACACCCCCAAGTGTCGAGGAACGGGAAAACCGAAGCGGGTACGGCGTCGGAGGCGGGTCCGTCATCCGCGCGGCCGCCGCCGTGCGTTGAGTGTTACCCCGCTACCGGCGCCGTACCCGACCGGGTCTCGCCCCCTGAACGGCACCGGCCCCCACCGGCGCTGCCCCTCAGAGTAGGGGCGGGGCGTCACGGCGGGGGCCGATTCATGGAACTGTCCGAAGTCGTACGGGAGTACGAGGGGTGCCGACGGCTCTCCACGGGGCTCCCGCGCGCCGTACGGATGGTTCCGCGGGGCGGGTCAGAGGCGGCGCGCACCTGCCGAGGGCACGGCGGTGAAGATGCCGGGGGCGGCATGGCCGGCCTCGGCGAAGGCCTTCTCGACGGCGGCGGCGACCGCGTCCGCCCGGTCGGTGTCGACGAGGACGACGGCGGAGCCGCCGAAGCCGCCGCCGGTCATCCGGGCACCGAGCGCCCCGGCGGCGTTCGCCGTCTCGACGACCAGGTCGAGCTCCGGGCAGGAGACCCGCAGATCGTCCCGGAGGGAGGCGTGTCCCTCGGTGAGGACGGGGCCGACGGCCCGGGTCTCCCCGGCGTCGAGCAGCGCGATGGTCCGCTCCACGCGCGCGTTGTCGGTGACGACGTGCCGCACGTAGCGCAGTACCGTCTCGTCGCCCAGCAGTTCGAGGGCTTCGGGCAGTTGCACGACGCTCACGTCACGCAGGGCCCTGGCGCCGAGCGCCCGCGCACCCGCTTCGCAACCGGCGCGCCGCTCGGCGTACGCGCCGTCGCCGAGCGCGTGCTTCACCCGGGTGTCGACGACGAGCAGCCGCAGCCCCTCCCGGGCCAGGTCGAAGGGGACCTGGCGGTACGAGAGGTCCCGGGTGTCCAGGTACAGGGCGTGGCCCTCCTCGGCGCAGGCGGAGGCCATCTGGTCCATCACCCCGCAGGGGACGCCGACGAAGGCGTTCTCGGCGCGCTGGGCGAGCCGGGCGAGCTCGGGCCGGGACAGCCCGAGCCCGAACAGGTCGTTCAGGGCCAGCGCGGTGACGACCTCCAGGGCCGCGGAGGAGGAGAGCCCGGCGCCGGTCGGCACGGTCGAGGCGAGGTGGACGTCCGCGCCGGCGACCGGGTGCCCGGCCTCCCGCAGCGCCCAGACGACGCCGGCCGGGTAGGCGGCCCAGCCGCCGCCGGACAGCGGTGCGAGGGAGTCGACCGCGAGCTGGACGATGCCGCCGTCGATGTCGGCGGAGTGCAGGCGCAGTACCCCGTCGTCCCGGCGGGCGACGGCGGCGACGGTGGTGTGCGGCAGCGCGAGCGGCAGCACGAACCCGTCGTTGAAGTCGGTGTACTCCCCGATGAGGTTGACCCGGCCGGGGGCGGCCCAGACACCGTCGGGGGCGGCGCCGTACAGCGCCTCGAAGTCGGCGGCGACGCTCATGCGTGGTCTCCTTCGTGACGCGCCCGCGCGAAGGCCCAGGCGTCGGCGACGACATCGGCCAGGTCCGGGCGGGACGGCGTCCAGCCGAGCCGCTCGCGGGCCGCCTCGGCGGAGGCGACGAGGACGGCGGGGTCGCCGGCCCGGCGCGGGGCCATGACCTCCGGGATCGGGTGCCCGGTGACCTTCCGTACGGTCTCGACGACCTCACGGACGGAGAATCCGTTGCCGTTGCCGAGGTTGCAGATGAGGTGCTCGCCCGCCGTCATGGCGTCGAGCGCGAGGAGGTGGGCCTCCGCGAGGTCGGCGACGTGGATGTAGTCGCGGACGCAGGTGCCGTCGGGGGTGGGGTAGTCGTCGCCGTACACGGAGATCGCCTCACGGCCGCCGAGGGCGACCTGGAGGACGAGCGGGACGAGGTGCGACTCGGGCGCGTGGCGCTCGCCGAGCGAGCCGTACGCGCCCGCGACGTTGAAGTAGCGCAGCGAGACGGCGGCGAGACCGTGGGCGGTGCACTCCCCGCCGATCATGTGGTCGACGGCGAGCTTGCTCGCCCCGTAGGGGCTGGTGGGGGCGGTCGGCGCGGTCTCGGTGATCGGGATGTTCGCCGGCTCGCCGTAGGTCGCGGCGGTGGAGGAGAAGACCAGCCTGCGGACGCCGGCGGAGCGCATGGCGGCGAGCAGGGCCATGGTGCCGCCTACGTTGTTCTCCCAGTACTTCTCGGGCTTGCCGACGGACT
Source organism: Streptomyces sp. NBC_00691 (assembly GCF_036226665.1). Lineage (NCBI taxonomy): Bacteria > Bacillati > Actinomycetota > Actinomycetes > Kitasatosporales > Streptomycetaceae > Streptomyces > Streptomyces sp. NBC_00691. Next base: position 3,421,994 of record NZ_CP109007.1, read on the forward strand.
CGCCGACCTGCGAGAAGGCGGCGAAGTGCAGGACGCCGTCGTAGGAGTCGTCCAGCCAGCGGGCCGCGTCCTGGACGCGGCCCTCGATGAACTCGGCGCCCGCCGGGACGGCTTCGGCGAAGCCGGTGGAGAGGTCGTCGAGGACGGCGACCCGGTGGCCCCGTTCCAGGAGGTGGGCGGCGACGACGCTGCCCACGTATCCGGCCCCGCCGGTCACCAGGTACTTCCGCACTGCCTCGGTCACTTGCCTGCCACCTCTCGGATGCGCCGGGCCGCCGTCTCCGGCGGCACGTCGTTGCTGAACGCGCTCATGCCGGACTCGGTGCCCGCGAGGTACTTGAGCCTGCCGGACGTCCGGCGGACGGTGAAGAGTTCCAGGTGCAGGGCGAACTCCTCGCGGTCCGCACCGGTGAACGGCGCCTGGTGCCAGGCGGAGATGTACGGCGTCGGCGGCTCCTCGGGTCCGAAGATCCGGTCGAAGCGCCTCAAGAGTTCCAGATAGATCTGTGGGAACTCTGTGCGGGCCTCCTCGTCGAGCGCGCGCAGGTCGGGGACGCGGCGGGTCGGGTAGAGGTGGACCTCGTACGGCCAGTGGGCGGCGTACGGCACGAAGGCGATCCAGTGCCCGGTCTCCAGGACGATCCGCTCGGCGTCGGCGCGTTCCCGGGCGACGACGTCGTCGAACAGATTGCCTCCGGTGCGCGCCCGGTGCTCGGCCGCGTGCCGCTGCATGAGGGCGGTGCGGGGCGTGGCGGACGGGTAGGCGTAGATCTGCCCGTGGGGGTGGGCGAGGGTGACGCCGATCTCGGCGCCGCGGTTCTCGAAGCAGTACACCTGCTCGACACCGGGGCGGGCGGCGAGTTCGGTGGTGCGGTCGGTCCAGGCGTCGAGCACGAGGGCGGCCCGTTCGGGGGTGAGGTCGGCGAAGGAGGCCTCGTGGTCGGCGGTGAAGCAGACGACCTCGCAGCGGCCGGACTCCCCGGCGAGGGTGGGGAAGCGGTTCTCGAAGACGACGACCTCGTAGTCGGGGGCCGGGATCTCGCTCTGCCGTCCGTCGCCGGAGGGGCAGAGCGGGCACTCGCCGGCCGGCGGGTGGTAGGTCCGGCCCTGGCGGTGCGAGGCGACGGCGACGGAGTCCCCGAGGAGCGCGTCGTACCGGAGCTCGGTGGCGGAGGCGACGGGGTCGAGCGGCCGCGTGTCGACGGCGGTGCGGACGGCGTCGTCACGGGTGTCGTAGTAGATCAGCTCGCGCCCGTCGGCGAGCGTGGTGACGGTCTTCTTCACGGGGTGCCCTCCGGCGGTTCAAACATAACCACGCACAAGGAATCACATTCCAACATCACCGTCAACGGCGAAGCCCGGCCCCTCCCCCGAACGAAGGGACCGGGCTTCACCCGGAAGATCAGAAGGCCGGAAGATCAGAAGGCCGTAAGGCCGGAGGACCCGACCGCCGCGGGACCCGACGGGTCAGGGCGACGGACCCCGCTGCACCGGCACCGCACGGTCGAGCAGCCCCGTACGAGCCGCGAGGGCCGCCGCCTCCAGCCGCGAGCCCACCCCCAGCTTCATCAGGACCCGCTGCACATGGGTCCGGGCCGTGCTCGGCGCGATCCCCATCCCCTCCGCGATCAGCCGGGTGTCCTCCCCCTCCGCGACCCGGACGAGGACCTCCACCTCCCGCTGCGTCAGCAGCCGCAGCAGCCGCTGCCCCTCGTCGTCCGGCTGCGCCGAGGGGTGCAGCAGCTCCGCGAAGGCCGACTGGAGCAGCTGCGGCGCCACCGCCGACTCCCCCGCCCTCGCCTTCACCAGGGCGCGCTCGACACCCTCGATGCGCTCGTCGTGCCGCACGTACCCCGAGGCCCCGGCGGCGAACGCCGCCGCGATCCCCCGCGGCGAGGGCACCGGACCGAGCACCACCACGGCCACCTGCGGCCGCTCGCGCTTGATCCGTACGACCACGTCGAAGGCCCCCGGCTCGGCGGGGGCGGCCGTGCCCAGGAGACAGACCTCCGGCGCCCGGCTCACCACGAGCTCCGCCGCCCCCGCCACCGGCGCGGCCGCCGCGAGCACCCGGTGCCCGCGCAGCTTCAGCGCCGAGGCGAGCGCCTCCGCGAGCAGGCGGTGGTCGTCCACCACCACGAGCCGTACGCCCATCCCGGTCATCCCCCATCCTCCGGGCCGCCGTCCACCGGCCACCCGCTCGACCTCGAATTCCTCACCCACCGGCACCCCGCGCAAACGGCCCGGCGCGTCGGGGTGAACCGACGCGCCGGGCCGCGCGAACCTCACGGACATCCGTGCGATGTCAACGAGTTCAATGGGTGCTGAACGACACCGCCAGATACTCCTTGTCGTCCGGCGACGCCGACGCCCGCGGCTTGGAGAGCATCATGTCGGACATGAACACCCGCCCGTCGCCGTACAGGATCTCCGCGTAGCCCGGGGAGAACGACTTCTCCACATCGTGGCTGGTCTTGTCCGCCGGGTACTCCAGGAGGAGCGTCTCCTTCATCGTGCCGCCGTCGACGGAGACGATCCGGCCGCCCTGGTTGTAGGGCGGTTCCTTGTAGGCGATCAGGTTGCCGCCGTCCATGCGGAGCGGGGTCAGGGTGTACTTGTCACCCGCGTCCGCCTTCGCCGGCACCGTCTTCCCGGTGGCCAGGTCGAAGCCGATGATCTCGTTCGTCTCGTCGCCGAACTCCCCGGTGGAGCCCTCGTGCTCCTCGGTCGGCACGTACAGCCGGCCGTTGCCGACGAGGATCTTCGTGCAGGACTCGACCTTGGTCGAGCGGCAGCGGCCCGCGTACTGGTCGGCGTCCGCCGTGATCTTCGCCTTCAGCTTCCCGGTCTTCTCGTCGATGGAGAAGAAGTCCGAGATGCCGCTGCCGTCGCCGGCGCTGTCGCCGACGTCGGCGGCGACGACCAGCGGCTTGGTGGAGACCACGGACGCGTACTTGACGCCGGTCGGCATCTTGAACTGCGAGACCGGGGCGCCCGTCAGCGGATCGAGGTTCTGGATCATCACGTACTGGGCGTCGTACGTGCCGCACTTGCGGACCGCGACGAGACCCTCGCCGCCGCCGTACCCCAGGTCGTAGCAGCCCTGGTCGTTGGCCTGCGGCTTCCAGCGCGGGTTGCCGTTGGCGACGTCGAACGCGGCGCCGCCGTCGGAACCGCCGGCCGCGACCGTCTTCCCGCTCAGCGTGATCTCGCCGAACCGGACCTTCGCGTCACCGCCGGTGCCGCCCGTGACCGAGGTGGACCACAGCAGCTTTCCGGCGTTCAGGTCGACCAGGCCGATCTCGGTGCACTGCTGGTAGTAGCGCGGCGCGACGCGCTTCTTGGCCTCGAAGAGGATCGCCAGCTTGTTGTCGGCCGTCAGGTGACGCGAGCTGCCGCAGACCTGACCGGTCAGGGGCAGCGTCCACAGGACGGAGCCCTTGTCGCGGTCGTAGGCGGAGATCGCGTTGACGCCCGTCTTCACGAACGCCTTGTCGGTGAGCCAGGAACCCGAGACGTCGGTGACGTCCGGCACGACCGGCTGGTCCACCTTGAACGTCAGCTTCGCCTTGGCGTTCGCCGGCGGCTGCTCCTTGCCGCCGCCACCGACGCCCTTGGTGTCGCCGGAACCACCGCCGGTGGTCCCCTGTGAGGTTCCCGCCGTGCCCTTGGCCTCCTCGCCCTTGCCGCCGCCGTCACCGGAGTTGGCGTACCAGATGCCGGCACCGACGATCAGGACGACGGCGACGACCGCCGCGATGATGATCTGGAGCTGCGCCGACAGCTTCTTTCCGCCGCCGGGCGCCGCGGCCGGGACCGCGGCGGTGGGGGGCTGCTGATAGCCGTAGGGCTGCTGCTGCGGGTAGCCGTACGGCGGCTGGGCCGGCTGCTGGTAGCCGGCCCCGTAGGCCTGCTGCGGCTGCGTGGGGGGCTGCGCCGGATAGCCGTACGGCTGCTGCGGGTACCCGTACCCCTGGTCCGGCTGCGGTGCCTGCTGCGGGTAGCCGTAACCGGGCTCCGGCTGCTGCGGCGGCGGGGGTGTCGGCGCGCCGAAGCCGCCCTGCGGGTCCGGGGGCTGGTTCGGCGGCGGGGGTGGCTGCGTCATCGGTCCGTGTACCTCACTTGCTGAACGCCATCATCGTCTTGACCAGCTTTTCTTCCTTGTCGTTGGACGCGGAGACACGCCCGCTCGCCACGACGAAGGTGCCGGCGCCGTACGCGTAGCCCGGGCTGTAGAAGTTGTTCTCGACCTGGGCCGTCGTCGCCGGGTGCTGGAGCAGGACCTTCGGGGCGCCGCCGGTGGGGGCGATCGTCGCGACGGCGCCGCCCTTGTCGTACGACGGGTCCACGTAGACCAGGACCTCGCCGCCCTCCATGCGGAGCGGGATCATCGACTGCTCACCGGGCGCCTTGGAGCGCCACTTGGCCTTGCCGGTCTTCAGGTCGAAGGCGACGACCTCGTTCGGGGTGCCGTACGAGGTCTCGGTGGCCATGTAGAAGGTGTTCGCGTCGGCCGCGACTCCCGTGCAGCCCTGGAGGTTCTTGCCGAAGACCACGAAACCGCCGCCGCACGAGGGGGCGAACTTGTCCTTGCCGCCCTGGATCTGGGAGCGGAGCGAACCGTTGGCGTTGAGCGAGAAGATGGTCCACTTCTTCTGCTCGCGCTGGGTGGCGGAGACGACCAGCGGGTCGATCGAGTAGACCCGGTCCACCTCCCAGTCGGCCTCCAGCTTGAACGTCCACCGCGGCTTGCCCGTGTTCGGGTCGACCTCGCTGACGCCCTGGAGCTTCTTGGTGGTGCTGCCCGACGGGCAGTCCACGGCGGCGATCAGCTTGCTGCCGCCGGCGTACGCGACGGGCTTGCAGCCGCTGGTCGCGCCGGTGAAGAGCTGCTTGCCGTCGGTCAGCGAGAAGCCGTAGGAGCTGCTGGTGCCGGAGACGGTCACCGTGTTGCCGCTGATGGACAGGGTGTTGTCCGAGAAGGCGAAGAGACCCGTGGGCTTCGGGACGGCCTTCTTCCAGCCGGCCTTGCCGGTCTTCAGGTCGACCTGCTGGAGCGAGGTGCACTTGGCGCCGTCCTTGGCGCTCTCGGCGTAGGCGAAGACCATCACACCGTTCGCCGAGGGGTCCGCGGGCGCGGCGCACAGCTCGAACGGGACGTCGACCTGCCACTTCTTGGCGCCGTCGCTGAGGCTGTAGCCGGTGATGCCCTTGTACATGGCCTTGACGACGGTGTCGCCGACGATCCACGGACCGTGGACGTCGGCGCCGTTGCGGGGCAGGTCGACGTCGTTCTGGAGGAGCCAGTTGACCTTGGCCTCGCCGGCCTGGCGGCCTGCGTTGAGGTCGTCCTCGCCGCCCTTGGACCCGTCGCCCGAGCCGTCGCCCTTGTCCACGGACTCGGTGGGCTTGGGGACGCCGGAGGAGGAGCTCGCCGTGGCGGTCGGACCCGCGATCGGGTCCTTCTCGTCGTCCCCTCCGACGACGGCCCAGGTGGTGACGGCGGCCACCAGGACGGCTCCGGCCGCCACGGCGGCGACGAGACCGGTCCGGCCCTTGAGTCCGCCGCCGGAGGGCGGCGGGGTGGGGGCGCCCTGGTACATCGGCTGGGTGGGGTACCCGCCGTAGGGGTTCTGCTGCTGGCCGTACGGCCCCGGCTGCTGCGGCTGGCCGTAGCCGGGCTGCTGGCCCTGCTGCGGGTAGCCGTACGGCTGTTGCGGAGGCTGCTGGTCGTACGGGCCGGGCTGTCCCGGCTGGCCGTACGGGCCCGGCTGACCGGGCTGGCCCTGCTGCGGGTATCCGTAACCGGGCTGCGGCTGCTGGCCGTACGGTCCGGGCGCGGCGGGCGGCGCGGCCGGAGGCGCGCTCGGCGGCGCTCCGGGCGGGCCGGCGGGCGGCGGCGGTGTCTGCGGTGCCTGCGGCGGGACGGGCGGCACGGGCGGCGTGCCCTGGTGCGGGCCCTGGTTCGGATCCTGGGGAGCTCCGAAGCCCCCCGGCGGCTGGTTGCTGGGCGGCTGGGTCATCAGCAGTTCCCCCTTGACGTGAGCGGGTTTTCTTTCTACCACTCACGCGTCGGCGCAAAAGCGACCGGTCCGCCCCTTGTACCCAAGGGAGGACCGGCCTGTGATGCCCTCGTTATGCGTCCTCGGCCAGTTCGAGCCAGCGCATCTCCAATTCCTCGCGCTCGCCCGCGAGTTCGCGGAGCTCCGCGTCGAGCTTCGCGACCTTCTCGAAATCGGTGGCGTTGTCGGCGATCTGTGTGTGCAGTTTCGCCTCCTTCTGGGACACCTTGTCCAGCTGCCGCTCGACCTTCTGCAGCTCCTTCTTCGCGGCGCGCGAGTCGGCGGCGGAGACACCGGGCCTGGCCTGCGCGGGCGCGGCGGCGGGCGTCGGGACGGCCGCCTCGATCATCTTCCGGCGCCGCTCCAGGTACTCGTCGATGCCGCGGGGCAGCATCCGCAGGGTCTGGTCGCCGAGCAGCGCGAGCGTCTTGTCGGTGGTGCGCTCGATGAAGAACCGGTCGTGGGAGATGACGACCATGGAGCCCGGCCAGCCGTCGAGGAGGTCCTCCAGCTGGGTGAGGGTCTCGATGTCGAGGTCGTTGGTGGGCTCGTCGAGGAAGAGGACGTTCGGCTCGTCCATCAGCAGGCGGAGCAGCTGGAGGCGGCGGCGCTCACCGCCGGAGAGGTCGCCGACGGGCGTCCACTGCTTCTCCTTGGAGAAGCCGAACTGCTCGCAGAGCTGCCCGGCGGTCATCTCGCGGCCCTTGCCGAGGTCGACCCGGTCGCGGATCTGCTGGACGGCCTCCAGGACCCTGAGGGTGCCGGGAAGTTCGGTGACGTCCTGGGAGAGGTAGGCGAGCCGGACGGTCTTGCCGACGGTGACGCTGCCGGCCGCGGGCTGGATCTCGCCCTGGCTGACGGCGGCGTCGGCCAGCGCGCGCAGGAGTGAGGTCTTGCCGGCGCCGTTGACTCCGACGAGGCCGATGCGGTCGCCGGGGCCCAGCTGCCAGGTGAGGTGCTGGAGGAGGGTCTTGGGACCGGCGGTGACGGTCACGTCCTCCAGGTCGAACACGGTCTTGCCGAGCCGGGCGTTGGCGAACTTCATCAGCTCGGACGTGTCGCGCGGCGGCGGCACGTCGGCGATCAGCTCGTTGGCGGCCTCGATGCGGTAGCGGGGCTTGGAGGTACGGGCGGGGGCGCCGCGCCGCAGCCAGGCCAGCTCCTTGCGCATCAGGTTCTGCCGCTTGGACTCCTCGGTGGCGGCGATGCGCTCGCGCTCGGCGCGGGCGAAGACGTAGTCGGAGTAGCCGCCCTCGTACTCGTGCACCGCACCGCGCTGCACGTCCCACATGCGGGTGCAGACCTGGTCGAGGAACCAGCGGTCGTGGGTGACGCAGACGAGCGCGGACCGGCGCTCCTGGAGGTGCTTGGCCAGCCAGGAGATGCCCTCGACGTCGAGGTGGTTGGTGGGCTCGTCGAGGACGATCAGGTCCTGGTCGTCGATGAGCAGCTTGGCGAGCGCGATGCGGCGGCGCTCGCCGCCGGAGAGCGGGCCGATGACGGTGTCGAGGCCGTTCTCGAAGCCGGGCAGGTCGAGCCCGCCGAAGAGCCCCGTGAGCACGTCGCGGATCTTGGCGCTGCCGGCCCACTCGTGGTCGGCCATGACGCCGATGACCTCGTGCCGGACGGTGGCCTCCGGGTCCAGCGAGTCGTGCTGGGTGAGCACGCCGAGGCGGAGCCCGCCGCTGTGGGTGACGCGGCCGGTGTCGGCCTCCTCCAGCTTGGCGAGCATCCGGATGAGGGTGGTCTTGCCGTCGCCGTTGCGGCCCACGACGCCGATCCGGTCCCCTTCGGAGACGCCGAGCGAGACCCCGTCGAGCAGTGCACGGGTGCCGTACACCTTGGTGACAGCCTCGACATTGACCAGATTGACGGCCACTTTGACTCCTGTACGGGGGATCGATCGACGTCCCAGGGTACGTCGCCGGGTACGCACGACGACCTGCGCGTCGTGACGGGCGCCGCCGCCCCGGCCGAGGTGGGACACCCCCGGATCGGAAGGGGTCAGGCGGACGGCAGGACGGCCGCGCCCGGCGCCGGCGACGTCGCCACCCTCGCCGTACGGCAGGTGCCCGAGGCGATCAGGGCGGCGGCGACCGTCTCCGCGGACTCCGCGTCCTTCACCAGGAACGCGGTCGTCGGGCCCGAGCCCGAGACCAGGGCCGCCAGCGCGCCCGCCTCGGTGCCCGTGGTCAGCGTCTCGGCGAGCGACGGGCGCAGGGAGAGCGCCGCCGCCTGGAGGTCGTTGGCGAGGGCGGCCGCGAGCGCGGTCGTGTCGCCGCCGCGCAGGGCGTCCAGGAGGACCGGGGAGGCGGCCGGCTCGGGGACGTCGACGCCCTCGGTGAGCCGGTCGAACTCGCCGAACACCACCGGGGTCGACAGACCGCCGTCTGCGACGGCGAACACCCAGTGGAAGCCGCCGCCGACCGGCAGCTCCGTCAGCTTCTCGCCGCGCCCGGTGCCGAGCGCCGCCCCGCCGACCAGGCTGAACGGCACGTCGCTGCCGAGCTCGGCGCAGATCTCCAGGAGTTCCTCGCGGGAGGAGTCCAGGCCCCACAGCGCGTCGCAGGCGAGCAGGGCGCCCGCGCCGTCCGCGCTGCCGCCGGCCATGCCGCCGGCGACGGGGATGTCCTTGGCGATGTGCAGGTGCACGTCGGGGGCGATGCCGTGCCGGGCGGCGAGCAGCTCGGCGGCGCGCGCGGCCAGGTTGGTGCGGTCCAGCGGCACCTTGTCGGCGTCCCGGCCCTCGCAGGTGACGGTCAGGCCCTCGGCCGGGGTGGCGGTGACCTCGTCGTGGAGGGAGACCGCGAGGAAGACGCTGGCCAGGTCGTGGAAGCCGTCGGGGCGGGCCGCGCCCACCGCGAGCTGGACGTTGACCTTGGCGGGGACGCGGACGGTGACGCTTCCCGGGGCGGTCATGCCTTGGCCTCCGCGATCCGGGCGAACTCCTCCACCGTCAGTCCCTCGCCGCGCGCCTGCGGCGAGATCCCGGCCTTCACCAGGGCCTCCTCCGCCGCCGCGGGCGAGCCCGCCCACGTCGCGAGGGCCGCGCGCAGGGTCTTGCGTCGCTGGGCGAAGGCCGCGTCGACGACCGCGAAGACCTCCTGCCGGGTGGCGGTGGTCGCGAGCGGCTCGGTGCGGCGGACGAGGGAGACGAGGCCGGAGTCGACGTTCGGCGCGGGCCAGAAGACGTTGCGGCCGATGGACCCGGCGCGCTTGACCTCCGCGTACCAGTTGGCCTTGACCGACGGCACGCCGTACACCTTGTTGCCCGGCTTGGCGGCGAGCCGGTCGGCGACCTCCGCCTGGACCATGACGAGGGTCCGCTCGATGCTCGGGAACCGCTCCAGCATGTGGAGCAGGACGGGCACGGCGACGTTGTACGGCAGGTTCGCGACGAGCGCGGTGGGCGCCGGGCCCGGCAGTTCCTGGACCTGCATCGCGTCGGAGTGCACGAGTGCGAAGCGGTCGGCGCGGTCGGGCATCCGGGCGGTGATCGTGGCGGGCAGCGCGGCGGCGAGCACGTCGTCGATCTCGACGGCCGTCACGCGGTCCGCGGCCTCCAGGAGGGCCAGGGTGAGGGAGCCGAGTCCGGGTCCCACCTCCACGACGACGTCGTCGGGCCGTACCCCGGCCGTGCGGACGATCCGCCGGACGGTGTTGGCGTCGATGACGAAGTTCTGGCCCTTCTGCTTCGTCGGGCGTACGCCGAGGACGGCCGCCAGTTCACGGATGTCGGCGGGGCCGAGGAGGGCGTCGGGGCTTTCGGGGCCGGTGGTGGTGCTCACCGGTACAGCCTACGGGGCACCCGCGGGGGCTCACCCCGACTCACCCCGTCCCAGCCCGTCTCAGCCCGTCTCAGCCCGTCCCACCCCGGCTCACCCGTGCAGCCGTCGTCCGCAGTGGGGCCAGGGACTCGCTCCCCGCTGCACGTACAGCTTCTTCGCCCGGAACGTCTGCTCGGCGGCGGGCGCGTTCTGCGCGGTGCCGCTGCCGCCGAGGGAGCGCCAGGTGCCGGGGTCGAACTGGTAGAGCCCGCCGTACGTCCCCGAGGGGTCGACGGCGTTCGGGCGGCCGCCGGACTCGCAGGCGGCGAGCGCGCCCCAGTCGAGGCCGTCGGCGCCCGCGACGGAGGTGGGCATGGGCCTGGCGCCGACCCGGACCCGCCGGCTGACGGGTTCGCGGACGATCTCCTCGCCGATCCGGCGGGGCCTCTGCCTGACGCCGTTGACGGTCCGCAGGCTGTACGTGACGCGGCGGACGCCGGCCGCGCCCTGCCGGTCGACGACCTCGGTGCCGACGAAGAGCTCGGGGTCACGGGTCCGCTCGACGGCGTACGGCACGGCCTCCTCGCGCGTCACCTTCGAGCCGGTGATCCGCAGCACGGTGACCGTCTGGCCGTCGCGCGGGAAGGACTCGGGGACGACGGAGACGGCGTCCTGAGCGGAGAGGGTGATCCCGGCCTCGGCGAGGGCCTCGCGGACGGTGGCGGCGTTCGTCCGGACGGTCCGCTCGCGGCCGTCGGCGAGGAAGGTGATCGTCCGCTCGGTCCGTACGTCGAGGGCGAGACCGTTGCGGGAGATGGGGGCGCCGCGGGAGACCGAGAGGTACGCGCCCTCCGCGCGGACCCCGAGCTGGCGCAGCGCGCCGTCGACGGTCCGGGCGGTCGTCCAGACCTGGCGGCGCTGCCCGTCGAGGGTGAGGGCGACGGGGCGCCCGTACCGGACGACGATCTCGTCGCCGTTGGCCAGGGCCTCGGCGGGGGCGGGGGCGACGATGTCGTGGGCGCCGACGGCAAGGCCCTGGTCGGCGAGCAGTTCCTCGACGTCGTCGGCGAAGGTGTGGAGGGTGCGCGGGACGCCGTCGACGGAGAGCCGGACGGCCTTGTCGTCGGCGACGAAGGCGCTGGTGCCGCCGGCGAGGAAGGCGACGACGAGCGCCTGCGGGACGAGCCGCCGCAGCCCCTCCCCGGCGGGTCCCGGGGCCTTGCGGCGCCGGGCGGCCCGCCGGGAGACGGTGCGACTCCCCTGCCCGGGGACGACGAGCGGCGCGGCCTGGGTCGGCTGGTCGTGCACGGACAGGGCCGGGCCCCGTCGTCCGGCGCGGTGACTGCCCTGGGAAGTGCTCACGAGGCCGGGACCCTACCCGGGCGCCGCTCACGCGGTGCGTCTACCCGGCTACGACACGTAACCGTTATGGATCAGTAATCGAAGGCGCGGGCCGTGTTCACCGCGATCGCCTCCGCCATCTCGTTCTCGCCGATGCCGCGCACCTCCGCCATCGCCCGGAGCGTGACCGGGATCAGGTACGGGGCGTTGGGGCGGCCGCGGTAGGGCGCCGGGGTGAGGAAGGGGGCGTCGGTCTCGACGAGGACGAGCTCCAGCGGGGCGACGGCGAGGGCGTCGCGCAGGTGCTGGGCGTTCTTGAAGGTGACGTTGCCGGCGAAGGACATGTAGTAGCCCTTGGCGGCGCAGATCTCGGCCATGGCGGCGTCGCCGGAGTAGCAGTGGAAGACGGTCCGCTCGGGGGCGCCCTCCTCGTCCAGGACCCGCAGCACGTCGGCGTGGGCCTCACGGTCGTGGATGACGAGCGCCTTGCCGTGCCGCTTGGCGATCTCGATGTGGGCGCGGAAGGAACGCTCCTGCGCGGCGATGCCCTCGGGGCCCGTACGGAAGAAGTCGAGGCCGGTCTCGCCGACGCCGCGGACGTACGGGAGGGCCGCGAGCCGGTCGATCTCGGAGAGCGCGTCGTCGAGGGCGGAGTCGCCGCCCCCCTCGCGGGCCCCCTGCCGGGACCAGCCGTCAGGGTCGCCGAGAACGATCCGGGGCGCTTCGTTGGGGTGCAGGGCGACGGCGGCGTGCACGTGCTCGTGGGCTGCGGCGGTCTCCGCGGCCCACCGGGAGCCCTTCACGTCGCAGCCGACCTGGACGACCGTGGTCACCCCCACGGCGGCGGCCTTGACCAGCGCCTCCTCGACGGTCCCGGACTGGAGGTCCAGGTGGGTGTGCGAGTCCGCGACCTCCACGAGGAGGGGTTCGGGCAGCGGCGGCGGGGCGTCCTTGGCACTCATGCCCCCGATCGTACGAGGGTCGCGAGTGCCGGCGCGCGGGGATATGCCGGGCCCGGGGCGCGTGCGCCCCCGGCCCGGGGCGGGGCCGCTCCGGGGCTACTGGTGACGCCGGAAGGGGTGCAGCAGGTCGGACAGGTGCCAGTGGTGCGGCACCGGGGGCTCGGAGTCGCCCTCGGTCAGCTCCTGGCCGATGGGTCCGGCCGGCGAGACGGGCTTGGTCTCCTTCGATCCCCGCCGGTGCTTCTCCGTCGCGGCGATCAGGTCCAGCACCGACGACACCTGCCCGGCGCGCATGATCCTGACGACGTGACCGCCGCAGTTCATGCAGGTGGGACTGGACAGCGGGGACGGTACCCGCTCCCCGTCGGCCTTGTAGACGACGAAATTGTGGCCTGCGGCGTCGATGTGGTGCTCGATCTCGTACGCCTGCTCCCAGCCGTATCCACAGCGCATGCAGGCAAAGGCGTACGCCTCATGGGCGACGGATATGCCGGTGCCGGTGATCTCGGACATTCCAGCTCCTCTCCACTGATCCAGTGGACGCCTTTTCGGGCCGGAGCGCATCAGCGCGGGTCGAACCATGGAAGGCATTTGGCACTTCCCTTGCCAAGAGCCCTTTCAAGGGTCACGGCGCCGGGTTCGGCTTTGCCTTTCAGGTTAGTCCTTTACCGTTTCCGGGGCCCGGTCCAGCCGCGTTCTTTGCCGCCACGACGGCATCGAACACCTCGCGCTTGGGAAGCCCCGCGTCGGCGGCGACCGCGGCGATCGCCTCCTTGCGCCGCTCGCCCGCCTCCTCGCGCACCCGCACCCTGCGCACCAGCTCCTCGGCGTCGAGTTCGGCCGGTCCCGTCTCGGGGGCTCCCTCGACGACGACGGTGATCTCGCCCCGTACGCCCTCGGCCGCCCAGGCCGCCAGCTCGGCCAGCGGGCCGCGCTTGACCTCCTCGTACGTCTTGGTCAGCTCGCGGCAGACGGCGGCACGGCGCTCGGCACCGAAGACCTCGGCCATCGCGGCGAGGGTGTCGTCGAGCCGGTGCGGGGCCTCGAAGTAGACGAGGGTGCGGCGCTCGTCGGCGACCTCGCGGAGCCGGCCGAGACGCTCGCCCGCCTTCCTGGGCAGGAAGCCCTCGAAGCAGAAGCGGTCCACGGGCAGACCGGAGAGGGCGAGCGCGGTGAGGACGGCGGAGGGGCCGGGCACGGCCGTCACCTTGATGTCCTGTTCGACGGCGGCGGCGACGAGCCGGTAGCCGGGGTCCGACACGGACGGCATGCCCGCGTCGGTGACCAGCAGCACCCGCGCGCCGCCGACCAGTGCTTCGACCAGCTCCGGCGTACGGGCGGACTCGTTCCCCTCGAAGTAGGAGACGACCCTTCCCGTGGTGTGGATGCCCAGGGCACGGGTCAGCCCGCGCAGCCTCCGGGTGTCCTCGGCGGCCACGATGTCGGCGTTCTCCAGTTCGGTGGCGAGTCGGGGCGGAGCGTCCGCGATGTCACCGATGGGGGTCCCTGCGAGTACCAGCGTTCCTGTCACACGCCCCATCCTCCCAGCCCGGAGAGGCGACGCGCACAGGCGCGTTCCCTACGATGGCGCGGTGACCAGTACCGCACCCGAGGCCCTGGAGGGCCAGCACCCCATGGCAGAGCCCGTGGCAGAGCCCTCTTCGTGGCACCAGCGGCTCCGGCGGTTCGGCTACGTGCCGCCCGCCGGGAGCGCCGCCCCCATCGGGCTGCGGGAGCGGCTCGTGCCCTCGTACGTCCGCCCGTCCAAGCGGTTGATGTCGCTGCTCGGCATCGGCCCCGACCGGTCCGAACGGCTCTGGCGGCTGATGGCCTGGGGCGGTCCGCTCCTGGTCACAGCGGTCGCGGGGCTGCTGAGGTTCTGGAACCTGGGCAAGCCGAACGCGGTGATATTCGACGAGACGTACTACGCCAAGGACTCCTGGGCCCTGATCAACCAGGGGTACGAGGGGGCGTGGCCGAAGGACATCGACAAGACGGTCCTCAGCGACCCCGGCGCGGTCCTCGTGCCGACCGACCCCGGCTATGTCGTCCATCCCCCGATGGGCAAGTGGGTCATCGGCGTCGGCGAGAAGCTGATCGGCTTCGAGCCGTTCGGCTGGCGCTTCATGGTGGCGCTGCTCGGCACGCTGTCGGTCCTGATGCTGTGCCGGATCGGCCGGCGTCTCTTCCGGTCCACGTTCCTGGGCTGCCTGGCGGGTCTGCTGCTCGCCGTCGACGGTCTGCACTTCGTGATGAGCCGCACGGCGCTCCTCGACCAGGTGCTGATGTTCTTCGTCCTGGCGGCCTTCGGCTGTCTGGTCCTGGACCGCGACCGGACCCGTCAGCGGCTCGCGGGCGCGCTCCCGGAGGACGAGGAGGGCGTGCTGCGGCCGGACGCGGAGATCGCGGAGACACTGCGCCTGGGGTGGCGGCCGTGGCGGATCGCTGCCGGTGTGATGCTGGGCCTCGCGGCGGCGACCAAGTGGAACGGCCTGTACGTCATGGTGGGCTTCGGCCTGATGACGGTGCTGTGGGACGTCGGCGGGCGCCGGACGGCCGGCGCGGTCCGCCCGTACCTCGCGGTGGTCAAGAAGGACCTGGTCCCGGCGTTCGTGTCCGTCGTGCCGGTGGCGATCGCCACGTACCTGGTGACGTGGACCGGCTGGATCGTCAGCGACAAGGGCTACTTCCGGAGCTGGGCCGCCGACCAGGACAAGCTGGACGGCGGCGGGACCTGGGGCTGGCTGCCGCAGTGGCTGCGCAGCCTCTGGCACTACGAGTCCGAGGTCTACAGCTTCCACGTGGGCCTCACCTCGCCCCACACGTACGAGTCGAACCCGTGGTCGTGGATCGTCCTCGGCCGCCCGGTCTCCTACTTCTACGAGTCCCCCGCGCCCGGCACCGGCGGCTGCCCGGCGGGCACGAAGGAGAAGTGCGCGGCGGAGGTCCTGGCCCTCGGCACCCCGCTCCTGTGGTGGGCCGCCTGCTTCGCGATCCTGTACATCCTGTGGCGCTGGGCCTTCCGCCGCGACTGGCGCGCGGGCGCGATCGCCTGCGGCATCGCGGCCGGCTGGGTCCCGTGGTTCCTCTACCAGGAACGCACCATCTTCCTTTTCTACGCGGTGGTCTTCGTTCCGTTCCTGTGTCTGGCGGTGGCGATGATGCTGGGGGCGATCGTCGGGCCCGCGGGTTCTTCGGAGCGACGTCGCACATTCGGCGCGGTGGCGGCGGGCTGCATCGTTCTTCTCATCGTCTGGAACTTCATCTATTTCTGGCCCATCTACACGGGCACGCCCATTCCGCTGGACCAATGGCGGAACAGGATGTGGCTCGACACCTGGGTGTAGCGGGGGGGGGGAACGACGGCGAGAGGGCGCGACCGACGGTCGCGCCCTCTCGCCGTTGTCGGTGTTCACCCGTGGGGCACCCTTCCGCGGTTCCGGCGGATTCGTACAACCATCCGCGCGCTCACGAGTCGTACAGGGCGAGAACGCCGTAGGCGTGTTCGATTCGTTTCCAGGGGGACCCGCATGACTCACCGCATATCCCTGCGTGCCCGCGTGCTGACGGCCGCGGCCGTCACCGGGATGCTCGTACCCGTCGTCGCCGGCGCGGCACCCGCCTCCGCCGCCGCCGCGCCGCAGGTCAGCTGTACGTCCGGCAAGGCCGGACTCGCCGCCAAGCTGCAGCGGGACATCACCGCCGCCCTCGCCACGCGCGGCGGAACCGTGGCCGTCGGCCTGCGCGACCGCACCACGAACACCACCTGCACCCTGCGCGCGACGACCGCGTACGACTCGGCCAGCGTCGTGAAGGTCACCGTCCTCGCCACGCTCCTCTGGGACGCCAAGAAGACCAACCGGTACCTGACCTCGCGCGAGGCGGGCCTGGCCACCGCCATGATCACCAAGTCGGACAACGCGGCCACCACCGCCCTGTGGAACCAGCTCGGCATCACGAAGGTGAAGGGCTTCCTGGCGGCCGCCGGCATGACGCGGACGGTCCCCGGCACCGGTGGCTACTGGGGGCTCACCCGGATCAACGTCACCGACGAGCAGCGGCTGCTCTCGCTGATCACCGCCAGGAACACCGTCCTGAGTGACAACGCCCGCGCCTACCTCCACAAGCTCATGGGCCAGGTCGTCACCTCCCAGCGGTGGGGGACCCCGGCCGGCGCGCCCTCCGGCGTGGCCGTGCACGTCAAGAACGGCTGGCTGCAGCGCGCCACGCGCGGCTGGCGGGTGCACAGCGTCGGCACCTTCCAGGGCCGCGGCCACGACTACACCATCACCGTGCTCACCGACGGCAACAGCACGATGAACTACGGCGTGACCACGATCCAGGCCGTGTCCAAGGTCATCCACCGGGATCTGATCCCGACCGCACCGGCCGCGACCCGGTACGCCCCGACCACCACGCCCCAGGAGGCGTACATCGCGGTCCCCCGGGGCTGACGGCCTTCTCTCCGTGTGACGGAGAAGACCACAGTGGCTCGACACACGCATGGGGCGCTGCTTGACTCGTGGGTCCACACGGGGAGGGGAGCGCAACCATGCGCAGTGGAGCCAAGGTCGCGATCGTCGGCGGTGTGTTCGCCGTCGTGGCGGGCGGGATCGGATACGGGGGCTACAACCTCTGGAACGGCGTCATGGGCGGAGAGAAGTCGCCGGAGACCAGAACCGCCGCCGGGCCGAGAACCGGGCCCGTCACGGGCGAGGAGATCACCACCACCGCGCGGGACTTCCTGGCCGCCTGGGCGGCCGGGGAGCCGGAGAAGGCCGGGCAGCTGACGAACGATCCGGTCACGGCGGGGCCGGCCGTGGCCGCCTACCGCGACGGCGCGAGCATCTCGAAGGCCGTGATCACGCCGGGGACGCCGGTCGGGACGACCGTGCCGTTCACGGTGAACGCCACGATCACCTACGAGGACGTGTCGAAGCCCTGGTCGTACACCTCGCAGCTGACCGTCGTCCGGGGGCAGACCACCGGCCGGGCGCTGGTGAAGTGGGCGCCGTCCGTGCTCCACCCGAAGCTCCTCACCGCCGGCGCCGCACTGCGCACCGGTGTCGCGAAGACGCCCGCGGTGAAGGCCGTCGACCGGAGCGGCGCCGAGCTGACGGCCGAGAAGTACCCCTCGCTGAAGCCCGTCCTCGCCACCCTGCGCGAGCGGTACGGGGCGAAGGCCGGCGGCGAGACCGGCATCGAGACATGGATCGACTCGGGCAGCGCGTCCGTCCCGGACTCCACCCTCCTCGTCCTGACGAAGGGGAAGCCGGGCACGCTGAGGACCACCATCGACGCGGAGGTCCAGGCGGCGGCCGAGAAGGCCGTGAAGGCCTACGGGAACGCCTCGGTGGCCGCGATCGAGCCGTCGACGGGCGCGATCCGGGCCGTCGCCAACAGTCCGGCCACCGAGTTCAACACCGCGTTCCAGGGGGCCCAGGCGCCCGGCTCGACGATGAAGATCGTCACGGCGGCGATGATGATGCAGAACGGCCTGGCGACGCCCGAGACCAAGGTCGAGTGTCCGCCCACCGTCATGTCGCGGAGCACGACCTTCCAGAACCTCAAGAAGTTCAGCATCAGCAACGGCACCCTCACCGAGGCCTTCCGCCGCTCCTGCAACACCGCCTTCATCAAGGCGATCGGCCCCCTCAGCGACAAGCACATCGCCGACACCGAACTCGGTGCCACCGCCCGCGACTCCTTCGGCATCGGCCAGGTCTGGCAGGTGGGCGTCACCGCGTCGGACGGCAGCGTCCCCGAGTCGGCCGGCAGCGAGACACCCGCCTCGTACATCGGCCAGGGCAGGATCACGATGAGCGCCCTGAACGTCGCCTCGCTCTCCGCGACCGTGAAGAACGGCGGCTTCCTCCAGCCGTACCTGGTGGCCCGGGACCTCGACGACCGCGAGTTCGCGAAGGCCGAGCCACTGTCCGGCGAGGTCGCCAGGGGGCTGCAGAAGATGATGAACGCGGCGGCGACGGCCGCCGACGGCACCGCGCTCCGCGCGATGTCCGGACTCCCCTCCCCGAAGGGCGCGAAGACCGGCTCCGCCGAGGTCGACGCGCAGGACAGCTCCAACAGCTGGTTCACCGGCTACTCCGGCGACCTCGCGGCCGCGGCGGTCGTCCAGGAGGGCGGGCACGGCGGCGACTCGGCGGGCACGGTCGTGGCGAAGGTGCTGCGGGCCGGCTGACCCACCCCTCGGAACCCGGTCGCATGGCTCGTACAACTACCGCTAGCGTGCGGGCCATGACCGCTGACGACAGCACATCCCTCGCCCACCCCCGGTTCGCCGCCGCACTCGGGGAGCTGGGGCTCGACGTCGAGATCCGCCGCTTCCCGGACGAGACCCGCACCGCGCAGCAGGCCGCCGAGGCCATCGGCTGCGCGGTGTCGGAGATCGTGAAGTCCCTGGTCTTCGCGGCCGACGGGGTGCCGGTCCTCGTGCTGATGGACGGCGCCTCGCGGGTGGACGTCGAGCGGGTACGGGCGGAGCTGGGCGCCGAGCGGGTGACCCGGGTGGACGCGAAGGTGGTCCGGGAGACCACCGGGTACGCGATCGGGGGCGTCCCGCCCTTCGGGCACCGCACCCGGACCCGGGTCCTCGCCGACCGGGGCCTGCTCGACCACGCGCTGGTGTGGGCGGCGGCGGGCACCCCGCACACCGTGTTCGCGCTCGACCCGAAGTCCCTGGTGGCGCACGCCGGCGGGACCCTGGTCGACGTCCGCGAGCCCTCGGCGTGACGCCCCTCGTCACCCTGGCCGTCCTTCTCGCCGCGGTCACGCACGCGAGCTGGAACGCGCTGGCGCACCACATCAAGGACCAGTTGCTCTCGTTCACGCTGATATCCGGCGGCGGCGCGCTCATCGGCCTCGTCACGGCCTTCTTCGTACCGCTGCCCGCGGCGGAGGCCTGGCCGTACCTGGTGGTGTCGGCGCTGCTGCACGTGGGCTACATGGTGCTGCTCATGCGCTCGTTCTCGCTGGGCGACTTCGGCCAGATGTACCCGATCGCCCGCGGCACGGCCCCGCTGGCCGTGACGGCGCTCGCGGCGGTGTTCGTGGACGAGATACCGGACGGCTGGCAGCTGCTGGGCGTCGCGGTGGCGTCCGCGGGCCTGACCGGCCTCGCCCTGTGGGGCATCCGGGGCAAGGGCGCCCGGCCCCACTGGCCGGCGCTGCTCGCGGCGGGCGCGACGGGCCTCGCGATCGCCCTGTACACCGTGGTGGACGGGGTCGGCGTGCGCGCCTCGGACACTCCGCTGGGCTACATCGCCTGGCTGATGCTCCTGGAGGGCCTGGCGATCCCGGCGTACGCCCTGTGGACCCGCCGGGCGGCCCTGCTCCCCCAGCTCCGCCCGTACGCGGGGCGGGGTCTGCTGGGCGCGGCACTGTCGGTGTGCGCGTACAGCCTGGTGCTCTGGGCGCAGACGAAGGCTCCGCTGGCCCCGATCGCGGCGCTGCGCGAGTCCTCGATCATCGTGGGCGCGGCCATCGGAGCCCTGTTCTTCAAGGAGCGCTTCGGCGGTCCCCGCGTCGCCGCGGCGGGCCTGATGGTGGTCGGCATCGGGCTGATGCTGCACGCGGGCTGAGCCGGGGCGGACGTCCGCGTCAGCCGCCGACGCCGACGCCCACGCCCGCACCGGGAGCAGGACCGCCGTCCCAGGACGCGCGGAAGAAGTCCGTACGGACGCGGCGGAAGCCGGTGTGGCCGGTGGCCTGGGCGTGGGAGAGGCACCAGACGGCGGGTCCCCGCCCGTCGTCCGCCGCGCCCGAGCAATCGAGACAGGTGGTGCACTCGGCCTCGGTGACGGTCCCGCTGCCCGTCCGGTCGGGGCGCAACGCCCAGAGCCGGGGCCGCCGGGCGGTCCGGCGGTACGCCCCCGCCGGAGTCATCTCGCCCCTCCGCCCGGGACCGTCGGAGCCGAGAGGGCCGGTACGGCCGGGCGGTGCCCCGGCGAGGTCGGTAACGACCGGCGGACCGGGCCGGCACGGCGGACGCCAGGGTTGCTCACGTCGACGCTCCTTCGAAGCGGTGGCCACGCCCCGGCCGTTCGCGCGGTCGCCGGGGTCTTGCTGTTTCTCCTGCGGACCAGCAAGATCAACTCACCGTCACGGTCGCGGTACGGCACGTGATCGCCGTCACAGCATGCCCGCGCACGCCGGAAGAATGCAAGGTGCGTCCCCGCCCCCGTCGCCGTTCGCGACCCGGTCCCCGTCGGCGTTCGTGACTGGTCCCCGTCGTCGTTCGCGACTGGTCCGCGTCGCCGTTCGCGACTGGTCCGCGTCGCCGTTCGCGACCCGGTCCCCGTCGCCGTTCGCGACCGCGTCCGCGACGGCAAGCGACGCTCCCCCGCCCCGTCCGTCCCTCAGTCCCCCAGCACCTCCGCGAAGTGCCTGTTCACCGCCAGCAGGCCGCCGTCCACGCGCAGGACCGTGCCTGTGATCCAGGACGCGTCCGCCGAGGCCAGGAAGGCGACCGCCGCCGCCACGTCCTCCGCGGTCCCCACCCGTGCCAAGGGGTAGACCCGGTCGGCCAGGGCCCTCAGGTCGCGGTCCCTGCCCGACCACGCCGTCGTCGCGATCGTTCCCGGGTTGATCTGGTTCACCCGCACCCCGCGCCCCGCCGCGTCGCCCGCGAGCGTGCGGGTCAGCGACGCCAGGCCCGCCTTCGCGGCGCTGTAGGCGTGGTTGCCGAAGTCCGCCTCGGCGTTGACCGAGCCGATGTTCACGATCGCCCCGCGCCCGCCGGCCGCCGCCAGGTGCGGCAGCGCCGCCCGGGAGCAGCGGACCGCGCCCATGAAGGTGACGTCGTGCTGGACGGAGAACACCGCGTCCGGCTCGTCCTCGAAGCGGTCCCGGTCGGGCCCTACCGGGCCGAGCGCGTTGTTGACCAGGACGTCCAGGTGGCCGAAGGTCTCGACCGCGTACGCCGTCGCGCCGTCCACCGAGGCCTGGTCGCCCACGTCGCAGTGCCGGTGCTCCGCGCCCGGAATCCCCGCCGCCGTCTTCCGCGCCGCCTCCTCGTCCACGTCCGTGACCAGGACCCTCGCCCCCTCCGCCGCGAGCCGTCGCGCCGTCGCCGCGCCGATGCCGCGCGCCGCGCCCGTGATCAGTACCGCGTATCCGCCGAAGCGTTCCCTGAGGTCCATGCGCCGATCCCAGCACCCGGGTCCGGGCCGCGCCAGACCGCCGCGAGATCCCGTTCGGCTCCGACCGCGCCTCCGCGCGGGAGGAGAGCACGGCCGCCGCGATTCGGCCGGGGCCGAAAGCCTTTGACACACCGTCGGCGCGAACACCACGATCGGCTTCGCCGACGGCCACGCCTCCCGCGGGGGAGACCGGCCGTCACAAGCCCTGATGTCGGGGCGGACGGGCGGGGACGGGTCCGCGGGGCCCGCACCCCGCCGCCCGCCCGCTCACCCTCGAGTGCGCACGTGAGCGAGAAGGCGGGAAGTCGGGAACATGGGTCAGCTCATCGCCGTGGCGGTCATCACGATCCTGGCGGTCATCAGCCCCGGCGCGGATTTCGCGATGACCGTCCGCAACAGCTATCTGTACGGCAGGACCGCCGGTGTGCTCGCGGCCGTCGGCATCGCCCTCGGTGTTCTCGTCCACGTCACGTACACCATGCTGGGCGTGGGACTTCTGGTGTCCCGGACGCCGATGCTCTTCACGGCGATGAAGCTCGTCGGCGCCGCCTATCTGGTGTACATCGGCTACCGGACGTTCGTCACCAGGGCCCAGGTGGACATCGACCTCTCGGAGGGCGCCGGCCTGACGAAGGCCGGCGCGCTGCGCACCGGATTCCTGACGAACGCGCTCAACCCGAAGACGATGCTGTTCGTGCTGAGCACGTACACCCAGGTCGTCAGCGCCGACACCCCCGTCGTCCAGCAGGCCGGCTACGGGCTCTTCATGTCCTTCGCGCACCTGGTCTGGTTCGGCCTCGCCGCGGTCCTCTTCTCCCACCAGGCCCTGCGGGCCCGTCTGCTGCGTCGACAGACCGTGCTCAACAAGGTCATCGGAGCCGTGCTGGTCGGACTGGGCATGCTGCTGGCGCTGACGCCCGCGATGGCCTGATCCGCCCGGCCCGCCCGGCCCCTGACGGGGAAGGCCGGTGCCGGCGGTCAGTCCGTCGAGACCCGCTCCACGCGCGGCTCCGCGATCGCCCGGTAGTCCTCCGCCGACAGGGCGATCGAGCGGTCGAGCCGCGCGGCGTTGAAGTAGAACTCCCGCCGCGTCAACAGATCCGGGTCCACGAGGAGTTCGAGACGCTCGTCGAAGGCGAACGGCAGGATCGTGCCGCTCGGCGAACCCGCGAGGTCCTCCGCGATCTCCGGGGAGGCGAAGGAGACGTACGTGCCGCCGTACAGCGTCTTCACGGCGTTCAGGTCGATCCGCCGGTCACCGGGGACGACGACCAGCGCGAAGCGCTTCTCCTTCTTGCCGATCTTCACCATGGCGATGATGCATTTGGCCGCCTCGGCGGGCGTGTGTCCCCGCAGCGCGCTGACCGCCTCGGTGCCGCCCTCGTCGGCGTGCTCGATCACCCGGTAGGCGGCTCCACGCTCGTCCAGCAGCGCGAGGAGCTTCTCGTACGTCGCGTGACCGGGCGTCGCGTCGCCGGGAGCCCGGTCGTCGGGAGCCCGGTCGGCGACGTCGTCCGGCACGGCATCGGTCACGGCGTCGGCGGTCCTGGCCTCGTCGGTCACGGGCTTCCTCCTCGGTGCGGCACGTCTCAAGTGGTCTCGTACGACGCAGCGTTGACCCTACGCCGGTTGTCCAGGTGTCTGAGCAGCGCGACACCCGAGGCGTCCAGTTCGTACAGCACCCGTACGCCCGCCCGCCGCCGGCGCACCACGCCCGCGGCCACCAGGGAGGTGAGGTGCTCCGAGACGGTGCTCGGCGCGAGGCCGAGGGTCGCCGCCAGGTCCGAGGTCGTGGCCGGTGCGACGAGCCCGCGGACCAGCCCGGCCCGGCTGCGGCCGAGCAGGATCTCCAGCCGGTCGCCGCGCGCCGGTTCGTCGGCCCCCTCGCCGGCCAGGACGGCGGCCCCCTCCGCCTGGTACGACACGGCCGTCACCCCGTTCGGGGCGAAGCCCAGGAGGGACGCCCCCCGGCCGAACACCAGGGGGACGAGGACGATGCGGGAGACCTCGGTCCGCGCCGCGGCCCTGCCCGGCGGCCCGGCGCGCAGCCGCAGGACGTCTCCACGGCGCGAGACCGCCCCGCGCAGGGTGCCGAGGAGCCGGTCCGGGCCCTGGGTCGCGAGCACCCGGGCGCGGAGCAGGATGTCGTCGTCCGTGACGGTCCGCAGGGACGTCTCGTACGGGGCGAGGGCGGCGCGCGCGTAGCGCGGGAGGAAGGCGCACAGGTCGGCGATCCGCGCCCCGGGATCCGCGTACAGGGGGCGTACCTCGGCGGGGACGCCCCCCGGGAACCACCGCGCCAGCTCCGCGCGCACCCGGGCCGGGGGCACCTCGCGGAGCGACGCGATCTCCTCCGCCAGGTCCGGCTGCCGGGCCGAGGAGGGGACGGGGAGGAGGAACGACGGCAGGGTGCCGCCGCCGGCCCGGAAGAGGTGGACGAGCCACCCGGGCAGGGTCACATCGGCCCGCGGCAGCGAACGGCGGGCCGCCCGGCCCCAGTCGGTGTACGGCCAGGGCGCGTGCCCCGGGTCGGCGGACAGCAGTCCGATGCTGCCGAAGGTCTCCCACAGCCGGCTGTTCGCGATCCGAAGGGCTCCGGCGTGGGCCCCCTGTCCGGACGTCCTCAGCGAGATCTCGATCACATGCGCCCCCGTGCGCCTGGTCCACCGAGCGGTGGAGCGGGCACACGCTAGCGCTCGGGCGATCACCGGTCCGCGCCCCCGAAGTGCAGAATGTCAGGTCGCGCCGGAGGAACGGCCGGCCGTACGGACCACGTCCGCGGGCCCGGCCGGAGGCCTCACCGCGGATCGGACGGAGGCCCCACCGCGGGCCGGCCGGAGCGGTTCACACCGCCCCGCCCACCACCGATCCGACCGCCCTCACCAGCGCCTGGGCCCGCGGATCCGCCGTCACCGTCCTGCGCATGCCGTTCGTCACGTACCCGAAGGCGATGCCGGCGTCGGGGTCGGCGAAGCCGAGCGAGCCGCCGCGGCCCGGGTGGCCGAACGAGGACGGGCCGAGGAGCGGGGACGCCGGGCCGTGCAGCATGTGGCCGAGGCCGAAGCGGGTGCCGACCAGCAGCACCCTGTCCGCGCCCGCCGACTCCTCGGTCCGGGCGAGTGTGAGGGTGCCGGGGGTGAAGAGGCGTTCGGCGCCGTCCACGGGGCCGAGGGTGGCCGCGTAGAAGCGGGAGAGGGCCCGGGCCGTCGCCACCCCGGCGGAGCCGGGCAGTTCGGCGGTCCGGTAGACGGGGTCGTTCTCGTCGGGCTTGGGGTCGATGACCCCGAAGGCGCGCCGGGTCAGGGAGTTCGGGTCCTGGTACGCCTCGGTGACGGAGCGCTTGGGGCGGAGCTTGAGGGCGCCGCTGCCGGGCGGTTCGACCTCCTCGACGGGCCCGATGCGGCCGACCCGGTGCGCCTCCGCGGCGGGGAGGCCGATCCACAGGTCCAGGCCGAGGGGGCCGGTGATCTCCTCGGCGACCCAGCGGCCGATGGTGCGGCCGGTGACCCGGTGGACCAGGCCGGAGAGCAGCCAGCTGAAGGTGTGGGCGTGGTAGCCGTGGGCCGTGCCGGGCTCCCAGACGGGGGCCTGCGCGGCTATCGCGCGGGTCGAGGTCTCCAGGTCGACGGCCTCGGCGAGGGTGAGCGGCCGGTCCAGGACGGGCACGCCGGCCCGGTGCGCGAGCAGCTGCCGTACGGTCACGCCGTCCTTGCCCGCGGCCTTGAACTCGGGCCAGTACGCGGCGACCGGGGCGTCCAGGTCGAGCAGTCCGCGCTGGTGCAGGAGCAGGGGCACGGCCGCGGCGACGCCCTTGGTGGCCGAGCGGACGACCTGGGCGGTGTCCTCGGTCCAGGGCGCCTCGTCGGCCCCCGTCCCGCCGTCCCCGGTCCCGCCGTCCCCGGTCCCGCCGTCCCCGGTCCCGCCGTCCGCGTTCTCGGCGCCCGCCCAGAGGTCGACGACCCGGGCCCCGTCGTGGTGGACCGCGAGGGCCGCCCCGCGCTCACCGCGCTGCTCGAAGTTGCGCAGGAACGCGTCCCTGACGGGCTCCCAGCCCGCCGCCACCGTGCCCTGGACGTCCACGTCCCCACTCCTCGCTCGCCGATCCGACTCTCCATGGTGCAACGCGGCCGGCGAGGGGCGGATTCCGGGGGCCTCAGGCCACCGAGCTCGGCACGAAGCCGAACGGCAGCTCCAGACGGTGCCTGGCCATCAGCTCCTCGTCGGCGAGGATGTCGCCGGTCCGGCCGTCGGCGGCGATGACGCCCTCGCTGAGGATCACCGCGCGCGGGCAGAGCTCCAGGGCGTACGGCAGGTCGTGGGTGACCATGAGGACGGTGACGTCGAGCGAGCGGAGGATGTCGGCGAGCTCGCGGCGCGAGGCCGGGTCCAGGTTCGACGACGGCTCGTCGAGGACGAGGATCTCCGGCTCCATGGCGAGGACCGTCGCGACGGCGACCCGGCGGCGCTGCCCGAACGACAGATGGTGCGGCGGCCGGTCCGCGTACTCCGCCATCCCGACCCGGTCCAGGGCCTTGCGCACGACGGCCTCCAGCGCGTCGCCCCGGAGGCCCGCCGCGGCCGGTCCGAAGGCCACGTCCTCCCGCACGCTCGGCATGAACAGCTGGTCGTCGGGATCCTGGAAGACGATGCCGACCTTGCGCCGGATCTCGGCGAGGTGCTTCTTGCCGACGGGCAGCCCGGCGACGGACACACCGCCGGCGCCGCCGGTGAGGATGCCGTTGAGGTGGAGCACGAGGGTGGTCTTGCCGGCGCCGTTGGGGCCCAGGAGGGCGACCCGTTCGCCGCGCCCGACGGTCAGGTCGACGCCGAAGAGGGCCTGATGGCCGTCGGGGTACGCGTACGCCAGACCCCGCACGTCGAGGGAGGGCGCGGTCGCCGGGGGGACGGTCGTCGAGGGGGCGGTCATAGGGTCCATCCCAGGAGGCAGATCAGAAGTGCGGTGAGCGGGAGCGCCGCCGCGTACGTCCACTGGGCGCGGGTCGCGGTCACCTCGTCGATGACCGGCATCGTGCCCGTGTAGCCACGGCTGACCATGGCGAGGTGGACCCGCTCCCCGCGCTCGTAGGAGCGGATGAAGAGCGCGCCCGCCGACTTGGCGAGGACGCCCCAGTGGCGGACGCCCCGCGCCTCGAAGCCGCGCGAGCGGCGGGCGACGGACATGCGGCGCATCTCGTCGGTGATGACGTCGCCGTACCGGATCATGAACGAGGCGATCTGGACGAGCAGCGGGGGCAGCTTCAGGCGCTGCAGGCCGAGGAGCAGCTCGCGCAGCTCGGTGGTGGAGGCGAGGAGCACGGAGGCGGCGACGCCGAGGGTGCCCTTGGCGAGGACGTTCCAGGCGCCCCACAGGCCGGGGACGCTCAGCGTGACCCCGAGGACGGTGGTCTGCTCGCCGGGCACCACGAAGGGCATGAGCAGGGCGAAGGCGACGAACGGCACCTCGATGAGCAGCCGCTTCAGCAGGAAGCCGGCCGGGACGCGGGCCTTCGCCGCCACGGCGGCGAGGAGCAGGGCGTAGAGGGCGAAGGCCCAGACGGCCTCGCGGGGCGTCGAGACGACGACCACGACGAAGCCGAGGACGGCGGCCAGCTTGGTGTGCGGGGGCAGCTCGTGGACCGGCGAGTGCGCGTGCCGGTAGAGCTTGTGGGCGTGCCCCGCTCCCATGTCAGACGCCTCTCGCGGCGGCGCGTCCCACGTCAGGCCGCCGTTTCCGCGTGCGTGGGGAGGTCCGTGCGGGTACGGCGGCGGCGGACGGTCCAGAAGGCTCCCGTGCCGACGGCGAGGGTGGCGCCCACGCCGATCGCGCCGGCGAGGCCGCCGGAGAGGCGAGCCGTCTCGATGCCCTTGACGCCGTAGTCGGCGAGCGGGGAGTCGGCGGCCGCGTGGTCCTCGACCTTGCTGTCGATGCCCTTGTCGGCGGCGACCTTCTCCAGGCCGTCGGGGCTGGCGGAGGCGTAGAAGGAGACGAAGCCGGCGAGGACGAGCGCGGTGACGACACCGCCGATCCACAGCTTCTTCGGGGAGCCCGCGGGGGCGGCGGGCGCGCCGGCCGGGGCCGCGTCGACCAGCTCGCCGCCGACGCGGAGCTTGAGCGGGGCGGTGAGACCGCGGGCGCCGTGGACCAGGTCGGGGCGGACGGCGATGACGGCGCCGACGGTCAGCATGGTGATGACGGCCTCGCCGACGCCGATGAGGACGTGCACGCCGACCATGGCGGTGAGGACCTTGGAGACCGGGACGTCGGTGGTGCCGCCGAGCGCGTAGAGGGCGGTGAAGACGGCGGCCGCGGCGGGTACGGAGACGAGCGCGGCGACGAAGGAGGCCGCGGTCACCGAGGCGCGGGTGCGCGGCAGCACGAGGACGAGGCCGCGGAAGAGCGCGTACGCGACGACGACGGTGACGACGCCCATGACCGTGATGTTCACGCCGAGCGCGGTGAGGCCGCCGTCGGCGAAGAGGATGCCCTGCATGAGCAGGACGACGGCGATGCAGAGGACGCCGGTCCATGGTCCGACGAGGATCGCCGCGAGCGCGCCGCCGAGGAGGTGCCCGCTGGTCCCGGCGGCGACCGGGAAGTTCAGCATCTGGACGGCGAAGACGAAGGCCGCGACGAGCCCGGCGAGCGGAGCGGTCCGCTCGTCCAGTTCCCGCCGTGCCCCGCGGAGGCTCACGGCGACGGCGCCGGCGGCGACGACTCCGGCGGCGACCGATACGGGGGCGTTGATGAATCCGTCAGGTACATGCACGTACTGAATGATGAGCGCTCCTGCAAAGTGCTTGCAAGAGCGCACAGGTCACAGAACAGCGGCGCATGGGTCGTGCGCGGGCCGGGAAGGAGTGGGACATTAGTCGATAAGAGGACAAACGGTGAGGAGCCCCCGATGGCTGCCGCAGACGATCGCGCACTCGACCACGAAGCCGCCCACCCCGTCGACCGCGACACCGACCTCGCGGTCGAGGATCACGCCCGGGGACGCATCATCAGCGACGCCCCCCTCTCCCGCCCCGTCCCCGTCGACCTCCGCTACGACCCCGGCTTCTCCCCCGCGACCGTCCGTTTCGTCTTCCCCGGCGACGTCGAGTGGTCCTTCCCCCGCGTCCTCCTGGAGACCGGTCTGCGCGCCCCGACCCGCCGCGGCGACATAGGCGTCTGGCCCTGCGGCCGCGTCCAGACGGTCGTCGAGCTCCACAAGAACGACGGAGTGGTGACGGTCGTCCAGTTCGACACGACGGCGCTGACCCGGTTCCTGAAACACACGTACGCCGCCGGCCCGTCGATGACGACGAGCTGACGGCGCACGCGAGGCGACGTGACCCCGGGGATCAGACCCCGGGGGCCGGGCCGCGGGGGTCAGGCCGTGGGGATCAGACCTTCACGAGGTCCGGCTTGGCGCCGGACGCCCCGTCCGCGGGCGCGTCCTTGGCGAGGCCCTCGCCCTCCACGTCCACGTTCGGAAGGATCCGGTCCAGCCACTTCGGCAGCCACCAGGCCTTGTGGCCGAGGAGCGCGAGGACGGCCGGGACGATCGCCATCCGGACCACGAAGGCGTCGAAGAGGACCGCGACGGCCAGACCGAAGCCGATCATCTTGATCATCTGGTCCGTCATGCCGATGAATCCGGAGAAGACCGCGATCATGATCACCGCGGCGGCGGTGACCACCCGGGCGCTGTGCCGGAAGCCGGTCACGATCGCCTCGCCGGGCCGCTCTCCGTGGACGTACGCCTCACGCATACGGGTGACGAGGAAGACCTCGTAGTCCATCGCGAGACCGAAGACGACACCCACCATGAAGATCGGCATCATCGACATGATCGGGCCGGTCTGCTCGACCCCGAAGAGGCTGCCGAGCCAGCCCCACTGGAAGACCGCGACGACCGCGCCGAGGGCCGCGACCACCGAGAGCAGGAAGCCGAGGGCCGCCTTCAGCGGGACGAGGATCGAGCGGAAGACCACGGTCAGGAGCAGGAAGGCCAGGCCGACGACGAGGGCCAGGTAGGGCACCAGGGCGTCGTTCATCTTCTGCGAGAAGTCGATGTTCATCGCGGTGGCGCCGGTGACGAGGACGTCGTCGCCGGTGGCGTTCCGGATGTCGTGGACGAGGGTCTCGGTGGCGCCGGAGGACGGGCGGTCCTTCGGGACCACGGTGATCATCGCGGCGTCGCCGGCCTTGTTCGGGGTCGCCGGGGTGACGGCGGCCCAGCCCTCGAGGCCCTTGATGGTGGAGACCGCCCGGTCGGCGGTCGCCTTGTCGCCGTCCACGACGACGAGCAGCGGGCCGTTGAAGCCGGGGCCGAAGCCGTCCGAGAGGGCGTCGTACGCCCGGCGCTCGGTGGTGGAGGTCGGCTTGACGCCGTCGTCCGGGAGACCCATCTCCAGGGAGGCGGCGGGCAGCGCGATCGCGCCGAGGCCGAGGACACCGATCAGCAGCACCATGACGGGGCGGCGGATGACGAAGCGGGCCCAGCGGGTGCCGCCGTTCGGCTTCTCGTTCTTCGCGCTCCCGACGGTGCCGGCCTTGGCGGCCTTGCGCTGCTTGCGGCCGATGACCTTGTCGCCGGCGAAGCCGAGCAGCGCGGGGATCAGGGTGAGCGCGATGAGTACGGCGATCACGACCGTGCCGGCGGCGGCGAAGCCCATCTTCGTCAGCATCGGGATGTTGACGACGGCCAGGCCGACCAGGGCGATGACGACGGTGAGTCCGGCGAAGACGACGGCGGAGCCCGCCGTGCCGACGGCGCGGCCCGCGGCATCCTCCTTCTCGCGGCCCTCGGCCAGCTCCGCGCGGTAGCGGGAGACGATGAAGAGGGCGTAGTCGATGCCGACCGCGAGGCCGATCATCATCGCGAGGGTGGAGGTGGTGGAGCCGAGGTCGAGGACGCTGGCGAGCGCGGTGATCGAGGAGACGCCGATGCCGACGCCGATGATCGCCGTGAGCAGCGGAAGTCCGGCCGCGACGAGCGAACCGAAGGTCAGGACCAGGACGATGCCGGCGATGACGACGCCGACGATCTCGCCCGAGCCGGTCTCCGGCATGGTCTGGAGGGCGTCACCGCCGACCTCGACGGTCAGACCCTTGCCCTGCGCGTTGTGTCCGGCCTGGGTCAGCGCCTCGCGCGTCTCGTCGGTCAGCTCCATCGCGTTGACCTTGTAGGCGACGGAGACGTAGGCGGTGGAGCCGTTCTGGGAGACGGCCTGCCCGGTGTACGGGTCGGTGACCGAGACGATCTGGTCCGAGCCGGACTTGAGCGCGGCGACGGTCTCCTCGACGACGGCCTTGTGCGCCGGGTCGGTCATCTTCTGGCCCTCGGGGGCCTGGAAGACGACGCGGGCGGTGGCTCCGTCGGCTCCGGCGCCCGGGAAGCGCTCTTCGAGCAGGTCGAAGGCGCGCTGGGCCTCGGTGCCGGGGATCGAGAAGGAGCTGGAGGTCGCGACGGGTGCGGTGGCGGCGCCGATCCCGGCGACCGCCAGGAGGGCCACCCACAGGAGGGCGACGAGCCGTCGGCGCCGGAAGGCGGAACGACCCAACTTGTACAGGAACGTGGCCACGGGGGCGTACTCCCATTTCGTGGTGGGACAGGGCATGGGGAGCCGGCCCGACGGCGTGAGCGGTTCGACGTCAGGTGGAGCGGGCGGAACGGGTACTGCTGGGGTCAGACGCCGAGTGAGGGGAGCACGACGGCGTCGACGTACGCGCTGAGGAACGCGCGGTCGACCGGCTGATCGTCGATCAGCGGCCGGGCGATGAACGCACCGATCAACATGTGGGGGATGAGCTTCAGCGCCGGGTTCCCGGCGGCGACCTCACCCCTGCGGACCGCTCTGCGCAGCACTTCGTCGAGGCCGTTCATCTCGGGTTCGATGAGCAGCTCGCGCAGCGCCCGGTGCAGTTCGGGATTGGTGTGGACGGCATGGGCGAGGCCCCGCATCAGCGCGGAGTCCTTCTCCATCTGGCAGTCGTCCGTCCGCGCCATCAGTTCGTGGAAGTCGCCGCGCAGCGAACCGGTGTCGATCTCGGAGAGGTCGGCCGGCTTGTTGGCGCGCAACGCCCTGGCGACCAGCTCGGGCTTGCTCCCCCACTGGCGGTAGAGGGTGGCCTTGCTGGAGTGGGTGCGGGCGGCGACGGCGTCCATGGTGAGGGCGTCGTAGCCGACCTCGCGGAGGAGGTCGAGCACGGCTCCGTACAGCTCGGACTCACGCTCTGGGGTGAGCCTGCTGCGGGCCATGACCTGACTCCTGCCGAACGAAACGGTTTCGTACAGTACGAAGATACCCTCCCCCTCAGCGAAACGAAACCGTTTCGTACGTGTCCTGGGCCACACCGCGCACCGCGGCCCGCGCCACGACCGTGAAGACGCCCGCAAGCACGTACGAGTTGCCACACCCCCTTCCCGCGGAAAGCATGAGGAGGTGAGTGACGACGTCGCGTATCTCCGTTTTCCGCACCTCCACGACGACCTGCTGTGCTTCGCCGCCGAGGACGATCTCTGGATCGCCCCGCTCGTCCCCGAGGGCCACCGCCCCGGCCGGGCCTGGCGGCTCACCGTCGACCGGACGCGGGTCGGCCACCCGCGCTTCTCGCCGGACGGCCGGCAGATCGCGTACACGAACTGGCGCAGCCTCGACCCAGAGATCCATCTCGTACCCGTCGAAGGCGGGTCCGCCCGGCGGCTCACCTACTGGGGCTCCACCGACACCCGCGTCTGCGGCTGGACACCCCCCGACAAGGACGGCCGCTCGGACATCCTCGCCGTCTCCTCGCACGGGCAGCCCTTCTCGTACTTCTCGTGGGCCTACAACGTCCCCACCGACGGCTCCCCCGGCGGCCGCCTCCCCTGGGGCCCGGTCTCCGACATCGCCGTCACCGAGCAGTGCGGCGGCAGAACCACCGAGAACACCGAGTACACCGGCAAGGGCGGGGACACGGCAGGGGAGACCGAGCGCCGCACCCTCCTCCTCACCGGAAAGCCGCCGCACGAGCCGGCCGCCTGGAAGCGCTACCTCGGCGGCGCCACCGGCCGACTCTGGCTGCACGGCGAGCGGCTGCTCCCCGACATCGGCGGCCACCTCGACTGCCCGATGGCCGTCGACGGCCGGGTCGCGTTCCTCTCCGACCACGAGGGCGTCGGCAACCTCTACTCCTGCCTGCCCGACGGCACCGACCTGCTCCGCCACACCGACCACGACGAGTTCTACGCCCGCCACGCCTCCAGCGACGGACGCCGGGTCGTCTACCAGTGCGCCGGCGACCTGTGGATCGTCGACGCCCTCACCCCCGGCTCCCGCCCCCGGAGACTGGAGGTGCGGCTCGGCGGCCAGCGCGTCGGCCGACGCCCGTACCAGGTGCCCGCCGCCCACCACATCGACGCGGTCTCCGTCGACGAGACCGGCCGGGCCAGCGCCGTCTCCGTACGCGGCAGCCTCTACTGGCTGACCCACCGCGACGGCCCGGCCCGCACGATCGTCGACACCCCGGGCGTCCGGGTCAGGCTGCCCGAGATGCTGGGCAGCGGCGGCCAGGTCGCGTACGTCACCGACGCCGAGGGCGAGGACGCCGTCGAGGTCGCCTATCTGCCCCGCGCCAGCGGCGACCGGCCGCCCCTCCGCCTCGCCTCCGGCGAACTCGGCCGGGTCGAGGAACTCGTCGCCGACCCGGACGGCGAACGTCTCGCCCTCGCCTCCCACGACGGCCGACTGCTCCTCCTCGACGCCACCGAGGACTCCAACGGGGAGGTCACCGAACTCATCCGGTCCGTCAACGGCCCCGTCCGCGACCTGGCCTTCTCCCCCGACGGCGGCTGGCTCACCTGGTCCCACCCGGGCATCGGCCGCTCCCTGCGCTCGATCAAGATGGCCCGGATCTCCGGCCCCGGCGCCCGGACCGTCATCGACGTCACCAACGGACGCTTCGAGGACGAGAACCCCGTCTTCACCCGCGACGGCCGCTATCTCGCCTTCCTGTCCTGGCGGGGCTTCGACCCGGTGTACGACGTGCACACCGGCGACCTGTCCTTCCCGCTGGGCTGCCGCCCCTACCTGGTCCCCCTCTCCTCCGCGACCCCCTCGCCGTTCGCGCTGCTCCCCGACGGACGCCCGGCGGCGGGCGGTCTCGACCCGGCCGACGACGACACGGAGGCGACCACCGACGGCACGGTCACCGTCGAGACCGAGGGACTCGCCGACCGGGTCACCCCCTTCCCGGTCGCCGCCTCCAAGTACTCCGCCCTCCACCCGGTCAGCGGCGGCGGTCTGGTCTGGCTGCGCTGGCCCATCTCGGGCGCGCTCGGCGAGACCTTCGCCAACCCGACCGACACCTCGGGCAAGCCCACCCTGGAGCACTTCTCCATCACCAAGGCCCGCAAGAGCGAACTCGCCAAGGACCTCGACTGGTTCGCGGTCAGCGGCGACGGCAGCCGGCTGGTCGTCGCCGACGACGGCGATCTGCGGGCCGTGCCCGCCACCGAGTCGGGGGACGGCGACTCCACCGTCTACCTGGACCTGCGGCGCATCCTCCACGAGATCGAACCGGGCGCCGAGTGGCGGCAGGCCTTCGACGAGGCGGGCCGGATCGTCCGCGCCTACTTCTGGGAGCCCGACATGGGCGGGGTCGACTGGACGGCCGTCCTCGACCAGTACCGTCCGCTCGTCGAACGGGTCTCCTCCCCGGACGAGTTCGCCGACCTGCTGCGCGAGGTCCTCGGCGAACTGGGCACCTCCCACGCGTACGTCACCCCCGCCCGACGCAACGAGGGCCCCCCGCACTACCAGCGGCCGATGGGCCTCCTCGGCGCCAACCTCGTGCCCCGCGAGACCGGCTGGACCGTGAAGCGCATCCTGCCCGGCGAGTCCTCCGACTCCAAGGCCCGCTCCCCGCTCGCCGGCACCGGCATCCGCGAGGGCGCCGTCCTCACCCATGTCGACGGCCGGCCGGTGGACCCGGTCGCCGGCCCCTACCCGCTGCTCTCCGGCACCGGCGGCACCACCGTCGAGCTCACCTTCACCCCTGCCGAGGGCGAGGGCCGGGCCCGCCGCGTCGCCGTCGTCCCGCTCGTCGACGACCGTCCGCTGCGCTACCAGGACTGGGTGGCCAAACGCCGGGCGGTGGTACGGGACATCAGCGGCGGCCGCTGCGGCTATCTGCACATCCCCGACATGGGCGGCTCGGGCTGGGCCCAGTTCAACCGCGACCTGCGCATGGAGGTCTCCCGGCCGGCCCTCATCGTCGACGTACGGGGCAACGCCGGCGGCAACATCAGCGAACTCGTCATGGAGAAACTGACCCGCAGCATCCTCGGCTGGGACCTCACCCGCAACGCCCAGCCCGTCTCGTACGCCTCCAACGCCCCCCGGGGCCCGATCGTCGCCCTCGCCGACGAAGCGACGTCCTCCGACGGCGACATGATCACCGCCGCGTTCAAGCTCCTCGGCCTGGGGCCCGTCGTCGGCCAGCGCACCTGGGGCGGAGTCGTCGGCATGACCGGCCGCCACCGCCTCGGCGACGGCACGCAGATCACGGTCCCGATGAACGCGGCCTGGTTCCCCGAGTACGGCTGGTCGCTGGAGAACCACGGCGTCGAACCCGACCTCGCCGTGCTGCGCACCCCCCTCGACTGGGCGGAGGGCCGGCACGCCCAGCTCGACGACGCGGTCGAGGTCGCCCTCGCCCTCCTCGCGGAGACCCCGGCGGCGAGCCCCCCGGGCTACGTGGACCTGCCGGACCGCTCCCGCCCGAAACTGCCGCCGCGCGCGACGGCCGAGGAGTAGCGCCCCCTAAGGCCTGTCGTCGGCCAGATCCAGCTCGTACGACGTCCCCGCCCGGCCGTCGAGCGTCACGCTCCCGACCGCACCGAACCCGACGCGCCCCAGCACGACCCTCGACCCGTCGTTGTCGAGGGTCGTGACGGCGGTCAGCCGGCTCAGCCCGTACACCTCGCGGGCCAGCCGGCACACCTCCCGCACCCCGGCCGTCGCCACGCCCCGCCCGGTCGCCCTCTCGGCCACCCGGTACCCCAGCTCGGCGGCCCCGTCGGCGACGTCGACGAGATTGAACCGCCCGAGAATCCCGCCGTCCTCCCCCACGAGCACATGGAAGTGGACGCCCCCGGTCTCCTGCTCGTCGAGCAGCGCCCGGTGCCGCTCCTCGAAGTCGGTGAAGTACGCGTCCCCCCGGTCGGGCACGGACGCGGCGAAATACCCCCGGTTCTCCCGCTCGAAGACGAGCAGGGCGGGGGCGTGATCGGATCGCAGTCGCTCAAGTACGGCCATGGTCGCCACCGTACGAACTTCGGACCCCCGATGCGTACGAGTTTTCGGCCCGTCATGATCACGCACGCGCGGAGGCGCACCCGGCGGACCGGGTGCGCCTCGCTCGGCACGGCACGCGCGGAAGGCGTGTCAGGCGTCGTAGTCCTGGTCGAGACGGTCCTGGGCCTCCTGCTGGGCCCTGCGCGTCTCGTCGTCGGGGCGGGAGCGGCCCTTGGACGCGCGCTCGGACGCCTCGTCCCTCGCCCTGCCCATGGCCTGCTTGGCCTGCTGCTTGGCCTGCTCCGACTTGTCCTTGAACTGGTCTGCCATGCCCATGGAAGTTCACTCCTAGAAGGGTGAGAGAGGGACGGAGGCGGTGTGCCTCCTGGGCCTCGACCAGCCTTGCACGGGCGAACATTCCACGCATGTCGATCGGTCACGGACGGCGACCGGGCGGCGGGGTCCCCTCCCGCCGCGCGGCCGCGGGCCCGTCAGCGCGCCGCCGGACCGCCCGTCCGCGCCTCCTCGTCGGCGGCACCGCCCGCGCCCACCAGACCCTTGGACACCGAGCCGAGGCGCGGCTCGAAACGCCTCATCTCACGCTGCCCGACGGTAGCGATCATCCCCGGCAGGTAGCCGCGGACCGACTGCATGCCGCGCAGCCACCACTGCGCGTACACGTGCGGGGAGCGCCGCTCGATCCCCGCGACGATCCGGTCGACGGCCGGGCCGAGGGGGTACGTGCGGTTCGCCGGCCACGGCAGCCGCTGGCGCAGCTCCCGCATGACGTCGTCCTCGTCGGCGCCCCGCACCATGTCCGTGTCGGTCCAGGAGAGGTAGCCGACGCCGACCCTCACCCCCTTGTAGGCGACCTCGGCGCGCAGGCTGTGCGCGAAGGCCTCGACGCCCGACTTGGACGCGCAGTACGCCGTCATCATCGGTGCGGGGGTCAGCGCGGCGAGCGAGGCGATCTGGAGGAAGTACCCCCGCGACTCCATGAGGACCGGCAGGAACGCCCGTCCCGTCACCGCGCCGCCGATCAGGTTGACCTCGATGACCCGCCGCCAGGCGCCCGGGTCCGACTCCACGAAGGGACCGCCCGCCGCGACGCCCGCGTTGGCGACGACGATGTCGACCTTCCCGAACCGTTCCTTCACCTCGGCCGCGACCCTGGCCATCGCCTCGTGGTCGGTGACGTCGGCGTGCCACCAGTCGGCCTCGGTGTGCAGCCGGCCGGCGACCTCCTTGAGCTGCTCCGGCTCCAGGCCGACGAGCGCGATCTTCGCACCGCGCGCGGACAGCTTGCGGGCGAGGAGCTCCCCGACGCCGCGGGCGCCTCCGGTGACGACCGCGACCTGTCCTTCCAGGCTCACCCGGCTCATGCCTTCTCCTTCACTTCCAGGTACGTGTCGGTCAGTTCACGGATCCGCGCGGTGACGGCCTCGGGGGCCTCCACCGGTGTCATGTGCCCCATGCCCGCCAGTTCGAGCAGCCCCACGCACTGCGGAAGGGCCTCGGCCATGGCGCGGGAGTGGACGGGCGGGGTGAGCCGGTCGGCGGTGCCGACGACGACCGCGACGGGCAGGTCGAGCGCCCGCAGGCCCGCTTCGAGGTCGAGCTCGGAGAGGACCCTGGACCAGCCGACGCGGGCCCCGCGCGGGCAGGCGTGCACGATCCGGGCGCAGGCGTCGACCCTCTCGGGCGACGAACCGGGGCCCATCGTGGCGTACTTGAGGACCTTCTTCGAGACGGCGTTGACGGGCCCGAGCGGCGCCTTCGCGCCGAGGACACCCCGGGTCAGCCGGGTGCGCCGGTCGCTCGGCCGGCCCGGTACGACGGTGGCCTCGGCGGTGAGCCGCGAGGGCCCGGTGGAGCAGAGCAGCGCGGCCGCCGCGTGCTCCCGGAAGCCCGGCCGGTCGGCCGCGGCCATCAGGGTCATGCCGCCCATGGAGTGACCGGCGAGGACGGCCTTCTCGCCGGGGGCGAGGGTGCTCGCGAGGACCGCTTCGAGGTCGTCGGCGAGCGCCCCGGTGGCGTAGCCGGACGGCCCGGCGGGGGCCGGGGTCCGGCCGTGGCCGCGCTGGTCGTAGGCGATGACCCGGTGGTCGGTGGCGAGGGCCCGTATCTGCTCGGCCCAGAAGGCGATCGAGCAGGTCCAGCCGTGGGCGAGGACGACGGCGGGCGCGCCCTCGGGGCCGTACACCTCGACGTGGATCCGGGCGCCGTCGGCGGAGGCGGCGGTGAGTTCCCTGGACGAGGTCAGCGAGGTCAGGTGCCGGCTCACTTGGCGGTCTCCTTCCTGCGGGAGGCGGTACGGGACTTCGCGGCGGTCTCCCCGGCGGCCTTCACGGGCTTGGGGGCGCGGATGACCTCGTACTCGGAGAGGTCGACCTGCCGGGTCTCGCGCCGGAACTCGCCGGTCGTGCCCGGCCACAGCGTGGTGTTGCGCCCGTTGGCGTCGAGGTACCAGCTCTCGCAGCCGCCCGCCTTCCAGACCGTCCGCTCCATCCGGGCCTGTACCTTGCGGTTCCAGGCGCCGACGGCGGAGGGCCGGACGGCGAGGGCCGCGCGCCCGCCCAGGACGTTCAGCTGGCGCAGGTAGTCGGCCATGTAGTTCAGCTGGGACTCGATCATCAGGATCATCGAGGAGTTGCCGAGGCCCGTGTTGGGGCCGATGACCGTCATGAAGTTGGGGAATCCGGCGGCGGTGGCGCCGCGCAGCGCCTCCATGCCGCCCTTCCAGGTCTCGGCGAGTGTGCTGCCCTCGGCGCCGACGATCCGCGAGGCGATCGGCATGTCGGTGACGTGGAAGCCGGTGCCGAAGATGATCGCGTCGACCTCGGTCTCGGTGCCGTCGGCGGCGACCACGGTCGAACCGCGGACCTCGCGCAGGCCGGAGGCGACGACGTCGACGTTGGGCTGCGCGATCGCCGGGTAGTACGTGCTGGAGAGCAGGATGCGCTTGCAGCCGATACGGTACGAGGGGGTCAGCTTGGCCCGCAGCACCGGGTCCTTGACGGACTTGGCGATGTTGGCCTTGGCGAGCTTCTCGACGAGCCCGAGCTCGTTCGGGTGCTTGGTGAAGGCGCCGACCTGGAGTTCGCGGATCCCCCAGAGGAGGCCGCGGCGCAGGGTGCCGGTGACGGGCAGGGCGCGGTGCAGCCAGCGCTCGGGGCCGCTGATGGCCCGGTCCATGCGGCGCATGACCCAGGGGGGCGTGCGCTGGAAGAGCGTCAGCTTGCCGACCTGGGGCTGGATCGCGGGCACGATCTGGATGGCGGAGGCGCCGGTGCCGATCATGGCGACCCGCTTGCCGGTGAGGTCGTAGTCGTGGTCCCAGCGGGCCGAGTGGAAGACCTTGCCGGGGAAGTCGGCGATTCCGGGGATGTCCGGGATCTTGGGGTCGGAGAGCGGGCCGGTCGCGGAGACGACCACCTCGGCGCTGAAGGAGCCCTCGCTGGTCTCGATCTCCCAGCGGAGCGCCTCGGCGTCCCACTCCATCCGCACGACCTCGTGGTTAAGCCGCAGGTGGGGGCGGATCCCGAAGGTGTCCGTGACATGCTCCAGGTACGCGCGGATGTGGCGCTGTCCGGAGAAGGTCCGCGGCCAGTCGGGGTTGGGCGCGAAGGAGAAGGAGTAGAGGTGGGAGGGGACGTCGCAGGCGCAGCCGGGGTAGCTGTTGTCCCGCCACGTGCCGCCCACGGAGTCGGCCCGCTCCAGGACCACGAAGTCGGTGATCCCCTCGCGGCGCAGCCGGACGGCGGCGCCGAGGCCACCGAATCCCGATCCGATCACCGCCACACGTACCTGCTCGTGCTTCGCCATGCCGCCTCCCGCGTGCCCGGCCAATCACGCCAGCAATCACTGGCACAGTCGGGACTGTAGAGCAGCTCCATACCGAGCGGTAGGGGTCGGACGAGGGAAAGTTACCGGCGGTACAACATAGGCTGGCGTCCGTGGCTGAAGGATCAGGCAAAGGGACAGGCGACGGATCAGGACCCGGCACGGTGACTCACCAGGGCGCACGCGAGGACCGGCGAGGCGGCACGGGCGCGAGCCCGCACCAGGTCACGCCCGGACCCGAGGGCGTCGCACGCGAGCCCGAGGGCGTACGCGAGTACCGCATGGAGGAGCTGGCGACCGCCGCCGGCATCACCGTGCGCACCCTGCGCTTCTACCGCGAGCGCGGCCTGATCCCCCCGCCCCGCCGCGAGGGCCGGATCGCCTGGTATGACGAGCAGCACCTGGCCCGGCTGCGCACGATCGCCGCCCTCCTGGAGCGCGGCCACACCCTCAACGGCATCGCCGACCTCACCACCGCCTTCGAGAGCGGCCGCAACGTCCGCGAGGTGCTCGCCCTCGGCGCGCCCAGCGAGGAGGAACCGGTCCGCCTCACCCCCGGGGAACTCGCCGACCACTTCGCCGGCGAGGTCACCCCGGAGAACCTCGCCGCGGCCCTGGACCTCGGCTACCTCGTCACCGACGGCGAGGAGATCATCCACATCAGCCGCCGGCTGCTCGACGTCTCCGCCGCGCTCGTCCGCGAGGGCGTTCCGCTCGCCGAGGTCCTCAAGGCCGGCGCCCGCGTCCGCGAGCACGCCGACGCCCTCGCCGAGATCTTCACCGACCTGCTGCGCACCCACGCGGCCGAGGACGACCTGTGGCGGCTCCGCCCGCTCGCGAAGAGCGTGGTGGAGGCGGAACTCTCGATGGCCCTCGACCGCCGCCTGAGCCCGGGAGCCCCGCCCGAGGGCCCCTGAGGCTCCCCCGGCCGTCCTACAGCTCGTAGACGGCGGTCACGGGCGCGTGGTCGCTCCAGCGCTCGGCATGGGTGGCGGCCCGCTCGACGTACGCCTTGACGGCCTTGGCGGCGAGCCCGGGGGTGGCGAGCTGGTAGTCGATGCGCCAGC
Organism: Streptomyces sp. NBC_00691; assembly: GCF_036226665.1. Classification (NCBI taxonomy): domain Bacteria; kingdom Bacillati; phylum Actinomycetota; class Actinomycetes; order Kitasatosporales; family Streptomycetaceae; genus Streptomyces; species Streptomyces sp. NBC_00691. Next base: position 3,462,459 of record NZ_CP109007.1, read on the forward strand.
CACTGTCGTTGTCGAAGGCGCGGCCGCGGTAGGACCACCAGGAGTAGGGCCCCTCCTGCTCGGGATGCAGGGCGCGCACGACGTCCACGTACCCCCCGTCACCCTCCGCCAGCACCTTCCCGAACCACTCGCGCTCCTCGGGGAGGAAGCCGGCGTTCTTCCTGTTGGCCTTCCAGTTCTTGAGGTCGGCCTCCTGGTGGGCGATGTTCCAGTCCCCGCAGACGACGACCTCGCGCCCGTCGGCGGCGGACCGGGCGCGCAGCTCCTTCAGGTACGGCAGGAACTCGCCCATGAACCGGTACTTCTCGTCCTGGCGCTCGGTGCCGACCTCCCCCGAGGGCAGGTAGAGGCTGGCGACGGTGACACCGGGCAGGTCGGCCTCGACGTACCGGCCGCTGGTGTCGAACTCGCTCGACCCGAAGCCGACGCGGACCCGGTCGGGCTCGCGGCGCGTGAAGAGGGAGACCCCGGCGCGCCCCTTGGCGGCGGCGGGCGCGTGGACGGTGAACCAGCCCTCGGGCGCCCGCACCTCCGGCGGCAGCTGCGCCTGCTCGGCGCGCACCTCCTGGAGGCAGACGGCATCGGCGGAGGTCCCGCCGAGCCACTCGACGAAGCCCTTCTTCGCGGCGGCACGGAGACCATTGACATTCACGGACGTCACAGTGAGCATCCCGGGAGAATACCGACACCCTGCCGTCGCATACATGTACGATACTCCGCATGAACATCCAGCCCACGCCCTACGACCACCCCGACGCCGTCAAGCTCAACGACGCGGTCCAGGCGGAGTACGCCGTCCGCTACGGCGACGAGGGCGACGCCACACCGCTGGACGCCGGGATGTTCGTCCCCCCGCAGGGCCTCTACCTTCTCGCCTACGACCCCGACGGCAGCCCGGTCGCCACCGGCGGCTGGCGCACCCAGGACAAGAACGACGAGGGCTACGAGAACGGCGACGCCGAACTCAAGCGCATGTACGTGATCCCCGAGGCCCGCGGCCTGGGACTGGCCCGCCGCATCCTCTCCGCCCTGGAGTCCGACGCCCGCCAGGCCGGCCGCACCCGCATGGTCCTGGAGACGGGCACGGCCCAGCCGGAGGCGATAGCCCTCTACGCCTCCAGCGGCTACGCCCCCTGCGCCAAGTTCGGCATGTACCGCGACCACGACAACAGCCGCTGCTTCGCCAAGCCCCTGAACTGAGCACTCCCCCGACGCCCCCGCCCGGTCCGGACGGGGCGTGGCCGCATCGACCGCATCGACCGCATCGACCGCACCGGATCACGCGAGGCCCCACCAACGACGAGATCCCGCCCGATCTTTCGATCGGACGGGATCTCGTCACCGTTCCCGAGAGCTACTCGCGAACTGTCGTTTGTGGACCTGTGGGGATTTGAACCCCAGACCCCCTCGATGCGAACGAGGTGCGCTACCAGACTGCGCCACAGGCCCTTGCGACGTGTGAAACATTAGCATCCCGACCGGCCCAGACAAAAATCCGTTCCCGCGCAGGTCAGCCGGGGGCCGTCGCGGGTCCCCGGCGGGGGTTATTCGTTGGCCGCGCGGGGGCGGTCGTCGTCCGCGTACTGGTCGAAGAGCGGGGTGCGGCCGTGGTCGCGGCCGCGGCGCGGAGGGGTGGTGCGCTGGCGCGGGGCCGGGGGCGGCGTGGGGGCCGGGTCGGCCACCGTGGAGGAGCGGGCCGCGCTCCAGGTCTCCGGATCCGTGATGTCGATCCCGCTCGTGGCGCGCGGGGCCACCGGGGCGGTGACGTAGGTGGGGAGCGGCACCGGGACCGGGTCCCAGCTGTCGCCGCGGGCCGGGCCGCGCTCGCGCTGCTGGTCGACCCACTCCGCGTGGTCCGTCTGCTCGACCAGGGCGCGCCGGTCCGCCTCCTGCGGGGAGGGACCGGGGACGGATTCGGGCGACGGCTCGGGCGTGGGCGCCGGGCGACGGCTCTCGCGGAGCCGCGCAGCCGCCGCTTCCGCCCGCCGCCGGTCCATCACGTACACGAAGCGCCGGCGTTCCTGGACCCGCAGGTGGACGATGTACGCGCTGAGGAGCAGCGCGGGCACGGCCGGCACCCACAGGAAGGCGACCCCGCCGACGGCGGCGACGACCGCGCCGAGGGTGAAGCCGGCGAAGAGCAGCGTCGTGGTGCGGCGGCGGCGGGCGAGGACCTTGCCGCGGCGGGCGCGTTCGGCCGCCGCGCCGGTGGCCGGGCGGGCCGGTGCCGGGGCGGGGTTCGGGGCGGGTTGCGCCGCCTGCTCCCGCTCGGGGAGTTCCAGGCGCGCTTCCGTTCTGGCCGCGGGCGCGGAGAACGCCCGGACGTCGACCGAACTCAAATGCTCGGTTTCCACGTCCGGGTCCACGTCGGGCGTCGGACCCTCCGCCGTACGGTCCCGCTGCTTGAGCTCCTTGGCATATCGGCGCTCCATGCCCGCCCGTCCGGAAAGGAGCCGGATGGCGGTGCTGAAGCGTTCCGTCGGACGGGCTTCGTTCAGCTCGTCCTGCCTGCGGAGCCACATCGGTACCAAGTAGGCGGCCCAGGCCCCGACGATGACTGCGTAGATGAGGCCGCTGCTGCTCACGCCTCACACGGTAGAGGGGTTCGCGCGACGGCATCGGCCAATTGGCCCGGTGTGTCGCACGATCTGGCTGATATCACTGAACTTTTTTGTGATTGTTCAGATCGATTGACTGCCAACTACCGACTAAATTCGAACACTTATTTTATTCTCGCCTGATGCCAGCGGCGCAGCAGCCCCTCCGGCACCTCCTCCGCCGTCAACGCGAAGACCAGATGGTCCCGCCACGCGCCGTCGATGTGGAGGTAGCGCGGCCGCAACCCCTCCTCGCGGAAGCCCAGTTTCTCGACGACCCGGCGCGAGGGCCCGTTCTCCGGACGGATGCACACCTCCATCCGGTGCAGACCGACCGAGCGGAAGCAGTGGTCGACCGCGAGCGCGACCGCCGTCGGCATGACACCGCGTCCGGCCACCTCGCTGTCCACCCAGTAGCCCACGTGCCCCGAGCACATCGAACCCCAGGTGATGCCCGCGACCGTCAACTGCCCGACCAGCCGGCCCCGGTACTCGATCACGAACGGCAGCATCCGCCCCGCGTTCGCCTCCGACCGCAGATGGCGGACCATCTGGCGGTACGTCGGCCGCTGCGCCACCGGCCCGCCCGGAGCCGGCGGCGGAACCGTCGCCTCCCAGGGCCGCAGCCACTCCCGGTTGCGCCGGTTCACCTCGCGCCAGGCCGTGTGGTCACGCATCTTTATCGGACGGAGCATCACCTCTCCGTCCACGAGAACGGCCGGCCAGGTCGGGATCACGACGGTCTCGGGTGGTCGCCGCCGCGGATCTGGTCGACGCCGTGCCGCAGGATCGGCTCCAGGACGGTCAGCCCGTCCCGCACCCCGCCGGAGGACCCCGGCAGGTTCACGATCAGCGTGCCGCCCGCCACCCCGGCGAGACCCCGCGAGAGGGCCGCCGTGGGCACCTTCTCCCGGCCGTACGCCCGGATCGCCTCCGGGATGCCCGGGATCTCCCGCTCCAGGACCCGGCGGGTCACCTCGGGCGTCTCGTCGGTGGGCGAGATGCCCGTACCGCCGGTGGTCACGATCACGTCGTACCCCGCGGCGATCCCGGCCCGCAGCGCCGCCTCGACCGGCGCCCCGTCCGGGACGACCTGCGGGCCCTCCACGGCGAAGCCCATCCGGGTCAGGCCCTCGGCGATCAGCGGACCGCCCTTGTCCTCGTAGACCCCGGCGGCCGCCCGGTTGGAGGCGGTGACGACCAGCGCGGAGTACGGGGCGAGGAGCGTGCCCCCGTCAGCGCCTCCGACCGCGGCCGGGACATGCTCCTCGTGGTCGTGGTCGTGGTCGTGGTCGTGGGCGCCCGACGCCCGTCCCCCGCGCGTCACGACTCGCCCCGCGTCCAGTGGCCCGACTTCCCGCCCGTCTTCTCCTCCACCCGTACGTCGGAGATGACCGCGCCCTTGTCGACCGCCTTCACCATGTCGACCACCGTGAGGGCCGCCACCGAGACCGCCGTCAGGGCCTCCATCTCGACGCCCGTGCGGTCCGTGGTCTTCACCGTCGCCAGGATCTCGACCGCGTCGTCGGTGACCGCCAGGTCCAGGGTCACGCCCGACACGGCCAGCGGGTGGCAGAGCGGGATGAGGTCCGGGGTCTTCTTGGCGCCCATGATCCCGGCGATCCGGGCCGTGGCGAGCGCGTCGCCCTTCGGGACGCCCTCGCCGCGCAGCAGCTCGATCACGCGCGGCGAGACGAGGACCCGCCCGCTGGCGCGTGCCGTGCGGGACGTGACGTCCTTCGCCGAAACGTCGACCATGCGGGCCGCGCCCGCCTCGTCGATGTGGGTGAGACCTTGCTGCGTGCTCATCGCCGTGACACTCCCGGTCGCTGTGTGGGACGACACCGTACCCCCACCCTCGCCCCCTCAGCCGAGGAGGACCACTTCCAGCTCGGCGCCCGGCTCCACGCTCTCCGTCTCCTCCGGCACCACGAGCAGGCAGTCCGCGTGCGCGAGGGCCGCGATCAGATGGGAGCCCGCACCGCCCACCGGAGTGACGGTCCCCGCCTCCGGGTCGTACGTCCCCCGGAGGAACTGCCTCCGCCCAGCCGGCGAGGACAGCGCCTTGTCGGCGGCAAGCTCTGCCCGCACCCGCGGCCGGTGCAGGTCCTCGACGCCCATCAGGGCCCGGATCGCGGGCCGGACGAACAGCTCGAAGGAGACGTACGAGGAGACCGGATTGCCCGGCAGGGCGAGCAGCGGGATCTGCTCGGCGCCGATCGCGCCGAAGCCCTGGGGCTTGCCCGGCTGCATGGCCAGCTTGCGGAAGTCGACCTGCCCGTCGGCGGTCAGCGCCTCCTTGACCACGTCGTACGCGCCGACGCTCACCCCGCCGGTGGTCACGATCAGATCGGCCCGGATGAGCTGGTCCTCGATGGTCGCGCGCAGCGACTCCGCGTCGTCGGCGACGGCCCCGACCCGGTACGCGAGCGCGCCCGCGTCCCGCGCGGCCGCGGCGAGCGCGAAGCTGTTGGAGTCGTGGATCTGGCCCTCGCCCAGCGGCTCGCCGGGCTGGACCAGCTCGCTGCCGGTGGACATGACGACCACCCGGGGGCGGGGCCGCACCCGGACGGTGCCGCGGCCGATCGCGGCGAGCAGCCCGATCTGCGGCGGTCCGAGCACCGTTCCGGCCGACAGGGCCCGCTCCCCGGCCCGTACGTCGCTCCCCCGCTCGCGGACATGGGCTCCGGCCTCGGCGGCCCGGTGCACCCGGACCTCGCCGGACGCGCCCTCGGGGGCGGTGCTCGCGGCGGTCATGCCGGTGGCCGCGCCCCCGCCCGTACCGCCGTCGGTCCACTCGACGGGGACGACGGCCTCGGCCCCGGGCGGCAGCGGGGCTCCGGTCATGATCCGGGCGGCCTGGCCGGGGCCGACCTCGGGCAGGCCCCCGGCGCCCGCCGCGACGTCGCCGACGACGGTCAGGACGGCGGGGAACTCCTCGGTGGCACCGGCGACATCGGCGACCCGGACCGCGTACCCGTCCATGGAGCTGTTGTCGAACGGCGGCAGCGCGACCGGCACCGTCACGTCCTCGACGAGGACGCAGCCCTGCGCGTCGAGGAGTTGCAGCTCGATGGGTTCGAGCGGGCCGACCGTCGCGAGGATGTCGGCCAGGTGCTCGTCCACCGACCACAGCCCGCGCGCGGGCCCCGCGCAGGGGTCGGCCGACTTCTCCTCGCCGCCGGGGCCGTGGCCGTGGCCGTGGTCGCCGTGGCCGTGGCCGCCCTCGTGGTCGTCGGGGGACGGCGACGGTGTCGCGCTGCTGCTCAAGGTGCTACATCTCCTCGCTGACGTATCTCCGGAGCCAGGCCCGGAAGTCCGGTCCCAGATCTTCACGTTCGCACGCGAGTCTGACAATGGCACGCAGATAGTCACCGCGGTCACCGGTGTCATAACGGCGGCCCTTGAAGACGACGCCGTGCACCGGGCCGCCGATCTTCTCGTCCGACGCGAGTTTCTGCAGGGCGTCCGTCAGCTGGATCTCGCCTCCGCGGCCCGGCTCGGTCTCCCGCAGCATCCCGAAGACGGCAGGATCCAGCACATAGCGGCCGATGATCGCGTAGTTGCTGGGCGCCTCGTCCGCGTCCGGCTTCTCGACCAGGTCCGTCACCTTCACGACGTCCCCGTCGACGGTCGCCTCGACCGCCGCGCAGCCGTACAGATGGATCTGCGAGGGCTCGACCTCCATGAGGGCGATCACGCTGCCGCCCTCGCGCTCCTGGACCTCCACCATCCGCGCGAGCAGCGGGTCGCGCGGATCGATCAGGTCGTCGCCGAGGAGCACCGCGAAGGGCTGGTCGCCGACGTGCGGGGCGGCGCAGAGCACGGCGTGGCCGAGGCCGCGCGGGGCACCCTGGCGCACGTAGTGCATGGTGGCGAGGTCACTGGACTCCTGGACCTTGGAGAGGCGTTCGGCGTCGCCCTTCCGCGCCAGGGCCTCCTCCAGCTCGTAGTTCCGGTCGAAGTGGTCCTCCAGAGGACGCTTGTTCCGGCCGGTGATCATCAGGACGTCGGAGAGACCGGCCGCGACCGCCTCCTCGACGACGTACTGGATGGCCGGCTTGTCGACGACCGGCAGCATCTCCTTCGGCGTCGCCTTGGTCGCCGGCAGGAAGCGGGTACCGAGGCCGGCGGCGGGGATGACAGCCTTGCTGATCCGGCCGAGCCTGGGGAGCAAGTGATTCATGCGGTGCACCTTAGCCCTTCGGAATGAGAGGAAGATGTGGCTTCGGTTAACTTCCTTCGCATAAAGACAGTTTCAAGAGTTTAGTGAATTCGCATGGGGCGGAAATGACAGCTGAGATGTCCGAAAAGACCGTGCTGCGCGGCCGACTTCTGGCCGCCCGCGCCGGGCTGAGCACCGATTCCCTGGCCCGCACGGCCGAATCCCTCGCCCGCCGGGGACTGGAACTCGCCGAACTCGCGGACGCGTCCACGGTCGCCGCCTATGTGTCCGTGGGCCGCGAGCCGGGCACGCGCGCGTTGCTCGACGCGCTGCACGCGCGCGGGGTCCGGGTCCTGCTCCCCGTCCTGCTTCCCGACAACGACCTGGACTGGGCGGCGTACGAGGGTCCCGAGGCGCTCGCGAAGGCCGGCCGGGGCCTGCTCGAACCGGTCGGGCCCCGGCTCGGCCCCGAGGCCGTCTGCGCCGCCGACGCCGTCCTGCTGCCGGGCCTCGCGGTCGACGGGCGGGGGATGCGGCTCGGCCGGGGCGGCGGCTCGTACGACCGGGTGCTCGCCCGGCTCACGTGCGCGGGTGCCGACCCCGCGCTCGTGGTGCTCCTCTACGCGGACGAGGTGGTCGCGCGGGTCCCGGAGGAACCGCACGACCACCCCGTGCACGCGGTGGTGACCCCGGAGGGGGTCACCCGCTTCCGGCCCTGATCAGGGCTTCAGCGTGAGCGTGTCCTTCGTCGACGCGTCGACGGCCGCCTTGCCGTAGGCCCAGTCGTACAGGTCGCCCTTCGCCCACGCGTCCGTCTGGTCGGTGTAGTGGGAGTTGAAGGCGTGGCCCGAGGCGCCGGTGAGGTTGATCCACCGGGACTTGTCCCAATCGCCGACGTTGACGACCATGCGCATCGACGGCACCCAGATGACCTCGTAGCCGCCGGCCGCGTTCCAGCCGGTGGCGTCGACGGCCGCCTCGCCGCCGCCCAGGTTCCAGGGGCCGCGGTTGAGGAGCTGCTGGACGACGCCGGGGCCTGCGGTGCCGAGGGTCTGGTTCTTGAGAGTCAGCTGGTGCAGCCGGCCCCAGCTCCAGGTGGAGACGTCCTTGCCGAGCTTGGCGGTCAGCTCCCAGCGCGCGTCCTTCATGGCGCGGGCGAGCAGCTGGTCACGGGTCTCGGTGGCCTGGTCGGTGCGGTTGCCCGGGGTGACCCACCACTCGTTCTTCTCCTGCTTGAGGAGCGGGCGGACCACCTCGTACCAGCGGTCGCCGCCGTCCGGCTGCGCGGAGTCGGGGTCGCGCTGGCCGCATTCGCGGACGAGCTTGTTCTGCTCGTCCACCGGGCCGGTGGCGTCGGCCGGACGGACGTTGATGCAGTCGCCCTCGGCACGCAGTTCCTTGGGCAGCTTGTTGCCGAAGGAGAGCTTGAGGACGTTGCGCCAGACCGCGTTGAAGTAGGCGGCGGCGGCCGAGTCGGGCTCCTGTGTGTAGTCCCAGCCCTCCAGCAGCTTCTGCGCCTCGCGGACGTACGGGTCCGAGATGTCGATCTTCAACAGCAGCGGGTTCAGCAGGGTCGCGATCTCGCTGCGGTTGTCCGTCTGCATGGTCCGCATGTCGTCTGGCGAGATCTTTCCGCCGTCCTTGATCTTCGACTCGATGAGGTCGTTGATCCGCTGGCTGCGCGAGCCGTAGCCCCAGTCCTTGGTGAGCAGGTCGGGGTAGCTCTTGGCGTCGATCACGGCCTGGTTGGCGGTGACGATGTAGCCGCGTTTCGGGTTGTACTCGTACGGCAGCTGCTCGAAGGGGATGTACCCCTTCCACGCGTACGAGGAGTCCCAGCCCGGCGCCGGCATGGTGCCGTCGCCCTTGGCGCGCTGCGGGATCTTGCCCGGGGACTGGTAGCCGATGTTGCCCTGCGTGTCGGCGTAGATCAGGTTCTGGGACGGGACCTCGAAGTTCTTGGCCGCGGCCCGGAAGCTGGGGAAGTCCTTGGCGCGGTCGAGGGCGAAGATCGCGTCCATCGACCTGCCCGGCTGGAGCGCGGTCCACTGGAGGGAGACGCCGTAGCCGGTGCCGCGGTCGGGGGCGGCGTTGCCGACGGGGGCCTTCTGGCCGACCTTCTCCAGGTCGGAGGAGCGGTCGGAGACGAGCGGGCCGTGGTCGGTCGAGCGGACGGTGATCGTCCGGTCGCCGCCGCCGGCGACCTTGATGGTCTCCTCGCGGACCGTGAAGGGCTTGACCTTGCCGTCGACGAGGTAGCCGTCGGGGCCGATCTTCTCCAGGTAGAGGTCGGTGACGTCGGCGCCCAGGTTGGTGAGACCCCAGGCGATCTTGTCATTGTGTCCGATGATCACACCGGGCATGCCGGAGAAGGTGTAGCCGGAGACGTCGTAGCGGCAGGTCGCCGAGACCGAACGGCAGTGCAGACCCATCTGGTACCAGAGGGAAGGCAACTGCGGCGCGAGGTGCGGGTCGTTGGCGAGCAGCGGCTTGCCGGAGGTCGTGTACGTCCCGGAGACGACCCAGGAGTTCGAGCCGATGCCGTTGCCGTTGGGGCCGAGCAGGGCGGGGACGCCGTCCAGGACCTCGGAGAGCGCGCCGAGCTGGGACTGCGCGCCGGAGCCGTCGGAGGAACCGGCGGAGTCGGCACCGCTGCCGGGGACACCGCCCGGGGTCTCGCCGGTGGTCAGGTCGTCGTCGCCCGCCTTGCCCTTCGGGTCGAACTTCCCGGTGGACTCGTCCACCGCGCCCCGGTCGACGATCGGCTGGTGCAGCGCGTACGGGTAGTCCGGGTACAGCTGCTTGATCTGGCTCGCGCTCATCCGGCTCGTCATCAGCGAGCGGTCGATCTCGTCCTGCATGTTGCCGCGCAGGTCCCAGGCCATCGCCTTGAGCCAGGCCACCGAGTCGACCGGCGTCCACGGCTCGATCGCGTAGTCGTTGGTGAGGGCCAGGGCCGCGTACTCGACGGAGATGTCGGCGGGGTCCCGGTCCTTCAGATAGGCGTTGACGCCCGCCGCGTACGCCTGGAGGTACTTCTTCGTCTCCGGCGACAGGACCTTGTCGTACTCCTGCTGCGCGACCCGGCGCCAGCCGAGCGTGCGCAGGAAGGAGTCCGTCTCGACCTGGCCGTCGCCGAACATCTCGGAGAGCCGGCCCGCGGTCACGTGCCGCCGGACGTCCATCTCGTAGAAGCGGTCCTGCGCCTGGACGTAGCCCTGGGCGCGGAAGAGGTCCGTCTCGTTGTCGGCGTAGATCTGCGGAACGCCGTTCGCGTCGCGCTTCACCTCGACCTCGCCGGACAGGCTGTCGAGCCGGATCTCGCCCGTGGTCTGCGGGAACGAGGCCCGGACGGTGCTCACACCCCAGAACCCGCCGTATCCGACGCCCGCGACCAGGGCGAGGACCAGGACGAGGAGGATCAGGCGGGCGCGCCGCCCTTTCTTCTTGGCGGGAGGCGCGGTCGTGTTGGAGGGCATCGCTGTCCTTCGAGGGGCAGGGTGGTCCTGGAGTACGGGAGCAACCTTAGGCGCAGCGCCTGGAGGGCCCGGACGCGGTGTCCGGAAGAGAACCGTACTGGCGAGCGAGGAGGTGCAAAGACGGCGTCAAGAAAACGTTAAAGATTAGGTAAGGTAACGAAGTGTCTGCCGCTGGAGGAACGATCCAGCCGCACGCGACGGCCGCTGGAAGAACGATCCAGCTGCATGTGAGGGGAAGGAACGGCCACTGACTGTCCACGAGCTCAACGAACTCCTGCTCATCAGCTCCCTCGTGCTGCTGATCGCGGTCGCGGCCGTACGGATCTCGTCCCGGAGCGGGCTCCCCAGCCTGCTGCTCTACCTCGGCATCGGCATCGCCATCGGCCAGGACGGCATCGGCAACGTCGCCTTCGACAACGCCGAACTGACACAGGTCATCGGCTACGCCGCCCTCGTCGTGATCCTCGCCGAGGGTGGTCTCGGCACGAAGTGGAAGGAGATCAAGCCGGCGCTTCCCGCCGCGGTCGTCCTCTCCACCGTCGGCGTCGCGGTGAGCGTGGGCATCACGGCCGCCGCCGCCCACTACCTCGTGGGCCTCGACTGGCGACAGGCCCTGATCATCGGCGCCGTCGTCTCCTCGACCGACGCCGCCGCGGTCTTCTCCGTGCTGCGCAAGGTCCCCCTGCCGTCACGGGTCACCGGTGTCCTGGAGGCCGAGTCCGGCTTCAACGACGCCCCCGTCGTCATCCTCGTCGTCGCCTTCTCCACGGCCGGACCGGTCGACCACTGGTACGTCCTCGTCGGCACGATCGCCCTCGAACTCGCCATCGGCGTCGCCGTGGGTCTCGCCGTCGGCTTCCTCGGCGCGTACGGGCTGCGGCACGTCGCCCTGCCCGCCTCCGGCCTCTACCCGATCGCCGTCATGGCCATCGCCGTCGTCGCGTACGCCGCCGGCGCCATGGCCCACGGCTCCGGCTTCCTCGCCGTCTACCTGGCCTCGATGGTCCTCGGCAACGCCAAGCTGCCGCACGCGCCCGCGAACCGCGGCTTCGCCGAGGGACTCGGCTGGATCGCCCAGATCGGCATGTTCGTCCTGCTCGGCCTGCTCGTCACCCCGCACGAGCTCGTCCACGACTTCTGGCCCGCCGTCGTCATCGGCCTGGTCCTGACCGTGGTCGCCCGGCCCATGGAAGTCCTGGTCAGCCTGCTGCCCTTCCGCATCCCCTGGCAGGAACAGGCACTGATGTCCTGGGCCGGCCTCCGCGGAGCCGTCCCCATCATCCTGGCCACCATCCCGATGGTGTCCGACATCGAGGGCAGCGAGCGGATCTTCAACATCGTCTTCGTGCTCGTCGTCGTCTACACCCTCGTCCAGGGCCCGACGCTGCCCTGGCTGGCGAAGGCCCTCAAGCTCGGCGACTCCGGAGAGGCGGCCGACCTCGGCGTCGAGTCCGCGCCCCTGGAGCGGCTGCGCGGCCATCTGCTCTCCGTCGCCATCCCGGAGCACTCCCGGATGCACGGGGTCGAGGTCGCCGAGCTGCGACTGCCCGCCGGGGCGGCCGTCACCCTCGTCGTACGGGAGGAGACGAGCTTCGTCCCGGGGCCCGCGACCGTCCTGCGGCGCGGCGACGAACTCCTCGTCGTCGCGACCGACCCGGTACGGGACGCCACGGAACGGCGACTGCGCGCGGTCGGCCAGGGCGGCAAGCTGGCCGGCTGGCTGGGCACGGGCGGCGCCACCGCGGTCAGCGAGCCGCACACCACCGATCTCCGCTTCCACCGACCCGACCAGAAGCGAACATCCGGTTAATCCGAGGCATTAATTCAAGGGCAGGAGCGTTTTCCCAGGCAGGAAGACGCTCCTCCCTGTAGCATGAAGGCACACCTGATCGAACCAACTCTGCCTGACGCAGAGCTGGCGCGACCGTATGGCGGCCGTGGCGCCCCTCCGCAGTGGGGCCGGCCCGGTATCTACCGCAGTGACGCGCATGAGGACAGCTCTCGGCGACACCCGCACCACCGTGCCGGGGGCGCGCTACCAGGCGGCAGAAAGGCCAGGACCGTGGCGTCCACGGTCATCTCGGACAAGCGGCCCGGCTACGGGCAGCTGCTGCGCACACCCGGTGCGCTGTCCTTCCTGCTCCCCGGCTTCGCCGCCCGGCAGCCCTTCGCGATGCTGACCATCGGCATCGTCCTGCTCGTCCAGCACACCACCGGTTCCTTCGGCAGCGCCGGCGCCGTCGCCGCCGTCACCGGTGTCTCGATGGCGCTGTTCGCCCCGCAGAGCGGCAAGCTCGCCGACCGCTTCGGCCAGCGCGCCGTCCTGATCCCCGGCGTCCTCGTCCACACCGCCTCCGTCTCCCTGCTCGTGGTGCTCGCCCTGAGCGGCGCCCCGCTCTGGGCCCTGTTCCTCGCCGCCGTGCCCGCCGGCGCCTCCGTGCCGCAGGTCGGACCGATGGTCCGGGCCCGCTGGGCCGCCAAGCTGGACGGCACCCCGCTGATGCCGACGGCCGCGGCCTTCGAGTCCGTCACCGACGAGTTCACCTTCGTCGTCGGCCCCGTCCTCGCCACCGCCCTCTGCACCGGCGTCCACCCCGCCGCCGGCCTGATCGCCGAGGCGGCGCTCACCCTCTTCGGCGGGCTCTTCTTCGCCGCGCAGCGCGCCACCCAGCCCGCGTTCGGGATCTCCGCGGCCGGCTCCTCCGAGCCGCACCGCTCGGCCCTCTCCATCCCCGGCGTCCGCGTCCTCGTCGTCGCCTTCCTCGGCATCGGCTCCGTCTTCGGCGGCATGCAGGTCTCCCTCACCGCCTTCACCGAGGAGATCGGCAACCCCGGCGCCAACGGCCTGCTGTACGGGGTCTTCGCCGCCGGCAACATGCTCGCGGGCATCGCCATGGGCGCCGTCGCCTGGAAGACCGGCCCCCGCCGCCGCCTGATCCTCGGCTACGCCGGCCTCACCGTCGCCGCGTCGCTGCTGTGGACCACGCACTCGGTGCTGCTCCTCGGCGCCCTCGGCCTGGTCGTGGGCCTGTGCATCGCCCCGGCCCTGATCACCGGCTACACGATCGTCGAGACCCTGATCCCGGCGTCCGCCCGTACCGAGGCCTTCACCTGGCTCACCGGCGCCGTCGCGCTCGGCCAGGCCGCGGCCGTCACGGTCGCCGGCCGACTCGCCGACGAGCACGGCGCGAGCACCGGATTCCTGGTGCCGATGGTGGGCACCGCGCTCGCCCTGGCCACGCTCCTCGCCCTGCGGTCGCGCCTCACGCCGCGCGAGACGAGCCGCGTCGCGGCGCGTGGTATCGGTCACCGCGTGCCGGTGGCGGTGGACTGAACCCGCGGAATACGTCACTATGGATTGTCGTTAGCACTCGATGAGTGTGAGTGCCAGGAGGAAGACAAGTGCCGACCTACCAGTACCAGTGCACCGAGTGCGGCGAAGGCCTCGAGGCGGTGCAGAAGTTCACCGATGACGCGCTGACCGAGTGCCCCCAGTGCAAGGGCCGCCTGAAGAAGGTGTTCTCGGCCGTCGGCATCGTCTTCAAGGGATCCGGCTTCTACCGGAACGACAGCCGCGGTTCGTCGTCCAGCAGCTCGCCGGCCGCGTCGAAGTCCTCGACCCCGTCGTCGGCCCCGTCGACGTCGGACGCGAAGCCGGCCGCGTCGACCTCTTCGTCGACCGCCTCCGCCTCCTCGACGTCCTCGTCGAGCACCGGAAGCTCGGCCGCCTGACCCCTGCGCCGCCCTGATCCCTCAGGATCGGGTCCGTACGTTCTTCACCGAGGGCCCCGTCGTTCGCGACGGGGCCCTCGGCGTCTCCCGGAGCGCTCGGTGTTCCGCGGCGATCCCCGGCGACCTCGGCGCTCCCGGAGCCCTCGGTGATCCCCGGAGCCCCGCATAGGGTGTCCGGCATGGCGAACCAAGGTGCGTACGCGGACATCGGCGTGATCGGCGGCTCCGGCTTCTACTCCTTCCTGGAGGACGTCACGGAGGTGTCCGTCGACACCCCGTACGGCAGCCCCAGCGACTCCCTCTTCCTCGGCGAGATCGCAGGCCGCCGGGTCGCCTTCCTCCCCCGCCACGGCCGGAGCCACAGCGTCCCGCCGCACCGCATCAACTACCGCGCCAACCTCTGGGCCCTGCGCTCCGCGGGCGTCCGACAGATCCTCGGGCCCTGCGCGGTCGGCGGGCTGCGCGAGGAGTACGGGCCGGGCACGCTCGTCGTCCCGGACCAGCTCGTCGACCGGACGAAGGCCCGCGCGCAGACCTACTTCGACGGGGAGCCGCGGGTCGACGGGGTCATACCGCGCGTCGTCCACGTGACCTTCGCCGACCCGTACTGCCCGGACGGGCGGCGGGTCGCGGTCAAGGCCGCCCGGGGCCAGGGCTGGGACCCGGTCGACGGCGGCACGATGGTCGTGATCGAGGGGCCCCGCTTCTCCACCCGGGCCGAGTCACGGTGGCACGCGGCGGCCGGCTGGTCGGTCGTCGGCATGACCGGTCACCCCGAGGCCGTCCTCGCCCGCGAGCTGGGCCTCTGCTACACCTCGCTGGCGCTCGTCACCGACCTGGACGCGGGCGCCGAGACCGGCGAGGGCGTCTCCCACAACGAGGTGCTGCGGGTGTTCGGCGAGAACGTGGGCCGGCTGCGCGAGGTGCTGTTCGACGCGGTGGGCGCGCTGCCCGCGACGCTGGACCGGGACTGCCTGTGCACCCACGCACACGACGGCTGGGACCTGGGGATCGAACTGCCGTGAACCCCCCGGGAGGGTGAGGGAGTTGTCCACAGGCCGCGGGCGATCCCCAGGCCGGAGCGGGGAACCGGCGAAGGTCGGAGAGTGGGAGCCGATCCCATCCCGACCAGGACGGCGGCACCCACGATGACGCACACCTTCCCCTCCCCCGTTCCGGCACCGTGCGTGGTGCCGCCCTTCGAACCCCTGCGGGTACGGGGCACCCGGCTCCGGCTGCGCAGGGCACTGCGGCGGGGCCGCTGGGCACCCGCGGCACTCCTCGCCCTGGTGGCGGCGGCCCTCGCCGTCGCGGGCGGCGGCCCTCCTCCGGGCTCCGCCGCGGCACCACCGGGCGACCGGATCGCCCCCACCACGACGCGCGCACGGCCTTCCGTCGCCGTACGGCTGGTGTCCGCCCCGGTACGGATCGCCGACGCCGCGACCGTACGGCTGCTGCGTCCCGGCGACCGGGTCGACGTCATCGCCGCGTCCGACTCGCCGCTCGGCGGAGAGAATGAGGCGCGGATCGTCGCGACGGGCGCCCGAGTGGCCGAGGTTCCGCACCCGGGCGAGACTCGTCCGGACGGAGGGGCTCTCGTCGTCCTGTCCGTGCCGCGGTCGACGGCCGCGGCGCTGGCGGGCGCCGGGGTCACGTCCCAACTGGCGGTGACCTTGTGCTGATTCGCACTGACACCCTGTCAAGTCACCGGTCCGTGTGTATGGATTGGACGGCTCTGCGCCGTTCGCGGCCTAATGGCACCGCACACAGCAGCACAAGCGACGAAAGGCACCTTGGTGGCCGAGAAGAAGGAAAGTCTGATGGGCGGCTTCAAAGCCTTCCTGATGCGTGGCAACGTGATCGACCTGGCCGTGGCCGTCGTCATCGGTGCCGCGTTCACCAACATCGTGAACTCGGTGGTCAAGGGCATCATCAACCCGGTCGTCGGTGCCTTCGGCACGAAGGACCTGGAGAGCTACTCGTCCTGCATCAAGGACTCGTGCGTGGTCGTCGACGGGGAGGTGCAGGGCATCCAGATCCAGTGGGGCCTGGTCCTCAGCGCGGTTCTCAGCTTCCTGATCACCGCGGCCGTCGTCTACTTCCTGATGGTCCTGCCCATGGCGAAGATCCTCGCGAAGCGCGCGGCGCACGACAAGGCGAAGGAGGGCGTCGCGGAGACCATGGAGATCAGCGAGCTGGAGGTCCTCAAGGAGATCCGCGACCACCTGGTCGCCCAGCGCGGCCCCGTGACGGGGACCGGCACGGGAACGGGCACGGGCACGGGCACGGGCACGGGTTCCGGCGGGGGTTCGGGGACGCACCCCACCTCCTGACCGACACCTCGTGCCGGTGTCAGAGGTGGTGCGGCGGCTTCTCGTCGAGGAAGCGCGCGAGGTCGGCGGCGCTGTCGCCGCCGGCCGGAGGCCGCTCGCCCCATCCACGGTCCGTGTCGTCCGCGGACTGCCGGTCCATCGGATCGTCGAAGACGAGTGCCGGCTTCGGACTGTTCTCGGGGCTGGGACGTGCGCCGGGCCGCTTCGCGTCTCGCGGTCCATGGGCGGGGGCGGTGCTCATACCTCAAGGGTACGCCCGCGTCCCCGCCCCGAACCCCCCTGATCTGCGTATCTCCGGCGCCTGCGACGCCCCTCAGCGGTCCTTCGGGTCGAGCAGCCAGAGGCCGAGGACCACGAGGAACGACAGACAGAGGAAGCCCGCGCCCCACCAGGCGGTGCCCGTGTCGCCGGACATCCACTCGTCGACGACGATCGTCAGCCCCCAGAGCTGGCCGATGACCACCGTGAGCGCCAGCGTGAGGCGGGCCGTCAGTTTCGAGGAGCGCTCCGGCTCCTGCTCCGTGCCGGCTCCCGGCCCCGGCCCCGTGTGGGTGATCCGCGGGTCGCCGTATCCGCTGGTGGGGCGGATCTGCGGATACCGCTCGTGCACCGGACGGTTCAGCCGCGGCTGGGCACTGCCCGGGGTGTACGCCGGGGGCCGGGGGGCCTCCGGAGCGGCGGGCGCCGAGGGCGCCGACGATCCCACGGGGGCGACGGGCGGCTTCGGGGCCTCCGGGTCGCGGGGGAAGGCGTCCCCGGTCATGTGCGCTCACTCCTCTCCGGCGCCGTGCCCCGCGCGGACGCGCCGGGGCAGCCCAGGCGGTCGGCGAGTTCGGGGCGGTCGTCGCCCAGCTGACGGCAGAGGCCCTCACGGGCGCTCTCGCCCGAGCGGGCCGTGCCGATCGCCCAGACGCTGCCGTCCGCCTCCTCCACGAGCACCACCTTCGGCAGTCCCCGGGGCGGCGGCCCGGCCGTGACCTCGCCCGTACGCGCGTCGAAGACGCCTTCGTGGCAGGGGCAGTACAGCTCGCCCTCGCTGCCGCGTTCCTTGCGCCAGAGCACGGCGCAGGCGAGGTGGGTGCAGACGGCGGAGTAGCCGGCGAGGGTGCCGTCCTCCAGACGGACGGCGACCGCGCGGTCCTCGGAGCCGGGGTAGCGGAAGGCGAGGGACTCCCCGGGCAGGATCCCGTCCGCGATCTTCTTCGCCTCGGGTGGCCCGTCGCTGTCACCGTGCCGGTGCAGGATGCCGGAGGCGACGGCGACACCGCCGACGGCGAGGCCGCCGGAGACGGTGGCGACGATCCGCAGATAGTCGCGGCGAGTGGTGAGCGAGTCGGCGGCGATCCGGTCGTGGAGCGCTTCCTGGGCCGCGTCGGAGCGGGGGTCCGACGCGGGCGGCTGGGGGTCGGTGACGCTCAACGGACATCCCTTCCATTGATCTCGACGACGGGAAGGCCGCCGGGGACCGGCCACTGGACCTTGTCGGCGGGCACGACCATGGCCACGCCGGTGGAGACGGTCGTGGAGCCGAAGGTGAAGGAGTCCGCGACCTGGACGCCCGGGCGTTCGGCCTGGAGTTCTTCGAGGGTTCCGTAGAAGAGGGCACCGGTGGGGCAGACCGTGGCGCACATCGGGGCGAGGCCGTAGGCGGTGCGGTCGTAGCAGAGGTTGCACTTCATCTGGAGCTTCGCCTGGAGGTCGATCTTGGGGACGCCGAAGGGGCAGGCGTTGACGCAGTTGGCGCAGCCGATGCAGCGGGTGGTGTCGGCCTGCTGCACGACGCCGTCCGCGGTGACGAGGATCGCGTCGGCGGGGCAGACCTCGGCGCAGGGGGCGACGGGGTCCTCGCAGTGCATGCAGACGGTGGGGAGGGAGGCGACGGAGTGGCCCTCGTCGGGGTAGTCGAGGTGGATCATCGACTTGCCCCGGTGGGAGTCGCATTCGCGGCAGGCGGAGACACAGGCCTGGCAGCCGATGCAGCGGCCCGGGTCGATGAAGATCGTGCGGCCCATCATGTGCGGGTCAGCTCCTCTCCGCGGTGCCGCGGCCCTGGGGGGAGGTGGGGGGCAGCGGGTCGGTACGGGAGACCTGGGTCTCCGGGTAGGCCTGGTGGCCCGGTGCGGTGGGTGGGGCGGGGACCTCGTCGATCCGCTCTGCGGCCTCGATGCGGGCGGCGCAGACCTTGTACTCCGGGATCTTGGAGCGGGGGTCGAGGGCGTCGATGGTGAGGGCGTTCGCCGCGGTGGGGACCGGCCAGTGGTAGGGGACGAAGACGGTGTCGGGGCGGATTGCCTCGGTGACCAGGGCCGGGAAGACCTCGCTGCCGCGGCGGGTGACGACCCGGACGGGGTCGCCGTTGCGGAAGCCGTGGGAGGGGTGGACCTCGACCCAGGGGCGGGGAGTCTGTTCGACGAGGGCGCCCAGGCGGCGGGTCTGGTTGCCGGAGAGGAAGTGGGCGACGGTGCGGCCGGTGGTCAGCGAGAGGGGGAACTCCTCGCTGTACGGGTCCATGGGCGGGTGCCATTCGACGACCTGCATGTGGATCTTGCCGTCGGGGTGGTAGGTGCGGCCGTTCTCGAAGAGGCGGGGGGTGCCGGGGTGCTCGGTGCTGGGGCACGGCCAGGCGATCCCGCCGGTCTCCTCCAGGCGCTCGTAGGTGATGCCGTAGTAGTCGTTGACGGTTCCCGCCGAGGCGATGCGGAGTTCCTCGAAGACCGAGCGGGAGTCGGGAAACGCGAACTTGTCGCCCGCGCCGAGCCGGCGGGCGAGTTCGCAGATGACCCAGGTGTCGGTGCGGACGCCGGCCGGGGGCTCCTGGGCCTTGTTGTGCTTGACGACCCGGGCCTCGGCGTTGGCCATGACGCCCTCGTCCTCGGCCCACACGGTGACGGGGAAGACCACGTGCGCGTTGGCCGCGGTCTCGGAGAGGAAGAAGTCGAACTGGGCGTGGAACTCGAGGGTGTCGTAGCCGTCCTTGACGGTGGCGTAGTTGGGCAGCGAGACGAAGGGGTTGTTGCAGATGCCGACGAGTCCGCGGATCTCCTTGCGCTGCATCTGCCAGACCATCTCCATCATGGAGGTGCCGGCGGGTGGCAGTTCGGCCTCGTCGATGCCCCAGATCTCGCAGATCTGGCGGCGGTGCTCGGGGTTGGTGATGGAGCGCCCGCCGGGGAGGAGGTCGGACTTCTGGCCGTGCTCGCGGCCGCCCTGGCCGTTGCCCTGGCCGGTGATGGTGCCGTAGCCGGCGCCGGGCCTGCCGATGTGTCCGGCGGCGACGCAGAGGTTGATGATGCTAAGGCAGTTCTCGACGCCCTGGGAGTGGTGCTCGACGCCTCGGGCGTGCCAGGCCATGGCCCGGTCCGCGCCGGCGAACATACGGGCGACCTGGACGATCTGCTCCGCGGGGACGCCGCAGATCTCGGCCGACCGGGCCGGCGGGTAGGCGGCGACGGTCGCCTTGACCTCCTCCCAGCCGGCGGCGTGGGCGGCGAGGTAGGCCTCGTCGGTGAGGCCCTCGGCGACGACGACGTGGAGGACGGCGTTGAAGAAGGCGGAGTCGGTGCCCGGCTTGAGGGCGACGTGGATGTCGGCGGTGCGGGCGATCGCGGTCTCGCGCGGGTCGACGACGATCAGTGTGGCCCCCCGGTCCCGGGCTCCCCACAGGTACTGGGTCATGACGGGGAAGCACTCGCCGACGTTGGATCCGGCGATGAGGAGACAGTCGGTGAGGAGGATGTCGGAGAAGGGGTTGCCGGCCCGGTCGATGCCGAAGGCGAGCTTGTTGGCCCCGGCGGCGGAGACCATGCAGAGGCGTCCGTTGTAGTCGACGTGCCGGGACTTGAGCGCGACCCGGGCGAACTTGCCGACGAGGTAGGTCTTCTCGGAGTAGAGGCTGGCGCCGCCGAGGAGGCCGAAGGCGTCGTTGCCGTACTCGCCCTGGATGCGGCGGATCTCGGCGACGGTGTGGTCGAGGGCCTCGTCCCAGCTGACCTCGCGGAACTCCTCGTCGCGGTTGCGGCGCATGAGGGGGGCGGTGAGCCGGTCGGGGTGGTTGACCTGCTGGTAGGCGTTGATGCCCTTGGGGCAGAGCCGCATCCGGTTGATGTCGTGGTTGCGGGGTTCGACGCCGAAGACCTTGCCGCCGCGGTCGACGCGGAGGTACATGCCGCACTGGACGCCGCAGAAGCAGCAGTGTGTGGGGACGAGGGTCTCGCCGTTCTGGTCGGCGTGCCAGCGGTCGGCGGGGATACCGCCGGCGTCGCGGAAGTTGCGGGTGCCGGGCGGGGCGAGGGAAGGGTCGAGCGGCAGCGCCCTGTTCGGGTCGGTCGCGGTCACTTGAAGCCCTTCTTCACGTGGTCGAGGTAGGCGTTGCCGCGCAGGACGCGCTTGCAGCGGGGGCAGTACTCGGCCCATTCGTCGAAGCCGAGGTCGAGGTCGCGCATGGTGCCCTTGAGGTTCTCCACGTACGGGGCGGTGTCGATGGGCTCGTGGCAGCGGCGGCAGGCGAGCACCTCGTCGTCCTTGCGGCGGGTCGTGTACTTGAAGAGCTGCATGCCGACGGCGGCGGGCCGCTGGACGATGTGGAAGAACTTCCCGAAGGGGATGTAGATGAGGGTGAAGACGACCGACACCATGTGGAGGATGGCGAGGAACTCGTAGCCTCCGCCGTGCAGGAAGATCGACGAGAAGGTGAGCAGCAGCCCGGTCACGGAGATGACGATGAGGGCGAGCAGCGGCACCAGGTCGTAGGCGAAGCGCTGGCCGGTGATGGCGCCGCGGTCCTTCATGCGGCGCCAGAGGAAGTAGCCCGCGCCGGGGATGACCAGGACGGCGGCGATGTCGAGGCCGTGGAACATCAGCCAGCCGACGACGCTGAGGGCGTCGAAGCCGAGGATCTTGAAGCCCCAGATCCGCATCTCGTAGCCGGGGCCCGAGCCGGTGGAGGAGGTGAAGGTGAACCAGCCCCAGGTGAGGGGGAAGGTGATCGCGGCGGCCAGCAGACAGCCCCAGAAGATGAGCTGGTGGGCGGCCCAGCGGGCGTGCGAGCGGGCGCCGAGGAACTTCTGGAAGCCGAGGTAGGTGGCGATCATCTTCGGCAGCGCGGTGGGCGCCTTGCGGAAGTTCGCGACGGAGAAGAAGGAGCCCCAGCCCTTGTGGAAGAGGCGGCGCGCTCCGGGGGCGGAGATCCAGACGGTGTAGCGGTAGGCGACGCCGAAGGCGAGGAAGACCGTGGCGACGGCGTAGGGCAGCAGGGCCGAGTCGAAGTCGCGGAGCAGTCGGCTTCCGAGGACGATCGCGAGGATCAGCAGGGCGGAGACGGCCGCGCCCGTGAGGCCGGCGCGGCGGCGCACGGCGGCCGGGGTCTGCGGAGGGAGGCCGGCGGCCGCCGGATCTCCCGGGGCGGGGCCGCCGGGGCCGGGGGCTCCCGGTGTGGGATCGCCCGGCGGAGGGGTCGGCTCGGCTGTCTGCGGTGGCTCGGTCACGCGGCCACGGTAAGGCCGTACGGGCGCTTTTGCCCTGTTTTGCGGGATCTTGGGGTGAGGGCTTCGCCCGGACGGGTTCGGGTGCCGCTCCGGTCGCCTCAGACCGCGTTCAGTCCGTGGGCGCGGAAGACCTCGCGGACCTCGGCGACCCGCTCGGGTGTCGGGGACGGCGTGCCGTGCAGGGTGAACGGCATGGCGAGTGCCTGCCACTTCGCTTCGCCCAGCTTGTGGAAGGGAAGGATGTCCACGCGGGAGACGTTGCCGAGACTCCTGGCGAAGGCGGCGACCCCCTCCACGTTCGCCGGGTCGTCGGTGAGGCCCGGGACGAGGACGAAGCGGACGTGGACCTCCTGGCCGAGGTCGGCGAGCCGCCTGGCGAAGTCGAGGGTCGGCGCGAGCGGCCGGCCGGTGACCTTCCGGTACGTGGCGGGGTCCCAGGACTTGATGTCGAGCAGGACCAGATCGGTGTCGCGCAGCAGCGCGTCGGTGGCGCGGACGCCCAGGAAGCCCGAGGTGTCGAGAGCCGTGTGCAGGCCGAGCTCGTGCTTCATCCGGTGCAGCAGCTCGCCGGTGAAGACGGGCTGGAGGAGCGGTTCGCCACCGGAGACGGTGGCTCCGCCGCCGGAGGCGGAGATGAAGCGGACGTACTTTGCGGCCTCGGCGATCACGGCGTCGGCGGAGGTGCGCTTGCCGTTGCGCATCTTCCAGGTGTCGGGGTTGTGGCAGTAGAGGCAGGTGAGGGGGCAGCCCGAGAGGAAGGCGACGAAGCGGGTGCCCGGACCGTCGACGCCGGTGGACAGATCCCAGGAGTGGACCGAGCCCTCGGAGGGGCGCCGGGTCGCGGCGGCGGCCGGGGTGGTGGGACGTGCCGAGGCGGTCGCGGCGGCGGCCGGGGTGGTGGGCCCGAGGGCGAGGCTGGTCATGGCAGGGCCTCTTTCGATCGTGTCGGGTGCGCCCCGGGGCCGGCGTGAGGCCGCCGGCCCCGGGGCGCGGTCGGGGGGGCTGCCTACAGTGAGCCGTGGAAGGTGCGGTTCAGGACGTCGAGCTGTTGCTCGCGGGTGAGCCGGACGAAGTTGACCGCGTATCCGGAGACCCGGATGGTCAGCTGCGGGTAGTTCTCCGGGTGCTCCATGGCGTCCATGAGCGTGTCGCGGTTGAGGACGTTCACGTTCATGTGGAAACCGTCGCTGGCCATGTAGCCGTCGAGGACCCCCGCGAGGTTCTTGATCCGCTCCTCGGGGGTGCGGCCCAGGCCGTCGGGGGTGACGGTGTTGGTCAGCGAGATGCCGTCCTCGGCGTCCTCGTACGGGAGCTTGGCGACCGACAGGGCCGAGGCCACGTAGCCGTGGGTGTCGCGGCCGTTCATCGGGTTGGCGCCCGGGGCGAAGGGCTCACCGGCGCGGCGCCCGTCGGGGGTGTTGCCGGTCTTCTTGCCGTAGACGACGTTGGAGGTGATGGTCAGGACGGACTGGGTGTGCTCGGCGTTCCGGTAGGTGGGGTGCTTGCGCACCTTCCTCATGAACTCCTCGACGAGCCAGACCGCGATCTCGTCGGCCCGGTCGTCGTTGTTGCCGTAGGCCGGGTAGTCGCCCTCGACCGTGTAGTCGGTGGCCAGGCCGGACTCGTCGCGGTGCACGGTGACCCGGGCGTACTTGATGGCGGCCAGCGAGTCGACGGCGACCGAGAGGCCTGCGATGCCGAAGGCCATGGTGCGGCGCACGTCGCGGTCGTGGAGTGCCATCTCGACGCGCTCGTAGGCGTACTTGTCGTGCATGAAGTGGATGACGTTCAGCGAGTGGACGTAGACGCTCGCGAGCCACTCCATCTGCTCGTCGAACCTGGCCATGACCTCGTCGTGGTCGAGGACTTCGGCGGCCCCCTCCTCCATGGAACGCAGCGCGCCGGTGTCGGGGCCGACCTGGACGCCGGACTTCTCGTCGCGGCCGCCGTTGATCGCGTACAGGAGGGTCTTGGCGAGGTTCACCCGGGCGCCGAAGAACTGCATCTGCTTGCCGACGGGCATGGCGGAGACGCAGCAGGCGATGGCGGTGTCGTCGCCGAAGCGGGGGCGCATCAGCTCGTCCGACTCGTACTGGACGGAGGAGGTGTCGATGGAGACCCTCGCGCAGAACTCCTTGAAGCCCTGCGGGAGGCGCGGCGACCAGAAGACGGTCATGTTCGGCTCGGGGGCCGGGCCCAGGTTGTAGAGGGTCTGGAGGTAGCGGAAGGACGTCCGGGTGACCAGCGGACGGCCGTCCTCGCCCATGCCGGCGAGGGACTCGGTGACCCAGGTCGGGTCGCCGGAGAAGCCCTGGTCGTACTCGGGGGTGCGCAGGAAGCGGACGATGCGGAGCTTGATGATGAAGTCGTCGACCAGTTCCTGGGCCCGCTCCTCGGTGAGCGCTCCGGCCTCGATGTCCCGCTGGAGGTAGACGTCGAGGAAGGTGGAGGTGCGGCCGAGGGACATCGCGGCGCCGTTCTGCTCCTTCACGGCGGCGAGGTAGGCGAAGTACAGCCACTGGACGGCGTCGCGGCCGGTGACGGCGGGGCCGGAGATGTCGTGACCGTAGGAGGCGGCCATCGCCTTGAGTTCGCCCAGGGCGCGGATCTGCTCGGCGAGTTCCTCGCGGAGCCGGATGGTCTCCTCGATCGAACGGTTCCCGGCGGGGAGGATGTCGAGCTCCTCCTTCTCCTCCTTCTTCACCTGGACGAGGCGGTCGACACCGTAGAGGGCGACCCGGCGGTAGTCGCCGATGATGCGGCCGCGACCGTAGGCGTCGGGGAGCCCGGTGACGACGCCGGCCTTGCGGGCGGCGCGGATCTCCGGGGTGTACGCGTCGAAGACACCGGCGTTGTGGGTCTTGCGGTACTCGGTGAAGATCTTCTCCAGCTCCGGGGAGACGGGGTAGCCGTAGGTCTCCAGGGCGCCGGCGACCATGCGCCAGCCGCCGTACGGCATGATCGCGCGCTTCAGCGGGGCGTCGGTCTGGAGGCCGACGATCAGGTCCTTGTCACGGTCTATGTAACCGGGGGCGTGGGCGGTGATGGTGGACGGCACGTCGTACGAGACGTCGTACACGCCCTTGGCGCGCTCCTCGGGGAACCTCTCCGTGATGGCCTTCCACACGGCGGTGGTCCGCTCGGTGGGTCCGGCCAGGAAGGAGTCGTCGCCCTCGTACGGCGTGTAGTTCTGCTGGATGAAGTCGCGGACGTCGACGGCGTCGCGCCACAGTCCGCCCTTGAAGCCCTTCCAGGCCCGCTCGTTCACCGTTGCCTCAGCAGGGGTCGCAGTCACTGCCCGCACCGCCTTCTTCGATTCATTCGATCGCGTCGTTGCTTCCTCCATTCCACTCCTTCTGATCGATCATTTCGGTCGGCATTGGTCACCTCCGGGCGGTCTTAGGTCCCGTTCCGGATACGCGGAAAGACCCCGCCTCGCGGGGTCTTTGCGCAGGGTCGGTCAGCTGGGCGCCTCGGCGCTCCTGCGGGCGTAGAACCACCAGGTCACGACCATGCAGCTGACGTAGAAGGCGACGAATCCCCACATCGCGCTGGTCACGGCCACCGAGCCGAACAGGGCCGGGATGAAGAAGAAGCCGTAGGCCGCGATGGCCGAGGTGAATCCGGTGACGGCGCCGGACTCCATTTCCGCCTGCTTCAGCGCCCTGGTGTATTCCGGGGTGCCTTCCGTGAGTCCCTTGAGGTGGGTGCCGCGGAAGATGACGGGGATCTGGCGGAAGGTCGAGCCGTTGCCGATCCCGGAGAAGAAGAACGCGGCGAGGAAGCAGAAGAAGAAGCCGTAGAAGGAGCCGCCGTCACTGCCCGAGGGCAGGAAGTTGATCACGCCGATGATCGAGACGGCCATGCCCACGAAGGACAGGATGGTGACCCGGGCGCCGCCCCACTTGTCGGCGATCCAGCCGCCGCCCCAGCGGGCGAGCGCGCCCACGGCGGGGCCCATCCAGGCGTAGGTGGCGATCGAGTAGTCCGGGAACGTGGTCTTGATCAGCATCGGCAGGGCGGCGGCGAAGCCGATGAAGGAGCCGAAGGTGCCGACGTACAGCCAGGTCATCAGCCAGTTGTGCTTGCGCTTGAAGATGATCTTCTGCTGCTTGAACGGGGTCGAGGCGACCTTCAGGTCGTTCTGCCCGAACCAGGCGACGGCCGCCAGGACCAGCAGGACCGGGACCCAGAGGAACGCGGCGTTCTGCAGGTACACGGGGGTGCCGTCGGCCTTGTGCTGGGCCGAGCCGATGGCGATGGTCGACCAGGTGATGACGATCGGCGTCAGCAGCTGCACGACGGAGACGCCGAGGTTGCCGAGACCGCCGTTGATGCCGGTCGCGCTGCCCTTCTTCGCCTTGGGGAAGAAGAAGCCGATGTTGGCGAGCGAGGAGGCGAAGTTCGCGCCGCCGATGCCGCAGAGGGCGGCGATGGCGACCATCACGGCGTACGGGGTCGTCGGGTCCTGGATGGCGATGCCGAGCCAGATCAGCGGCACGATCAGCACGACCGTCGACAGCGCGGTGAAACGGCGCTGGCCGACCATCGGGCCGAGGAAGGTGTAGAGGATCCGGGCGGTGCCGCCGGTCAGACCGGGGACGGCCGTCAGCCAGAACAGCTGGGAGGTGGAGAAGCCGAAGCCGACGTCCTTCAGATTGGTCGCGGTCACCGACCAGACCTGCCAGACGACGAACGCCACGAGGAGCGCCGGCACGGCGATCCACAGATTGCGGTTCGCGACCTTCCTGCCGATCGACTTCCAGAAGAGCTCGTTCTCCGGCTCCCAGTCGGTGATCGGCTTGCCGGGGCGGTACTGCTCCGTGTCGTACGCGGCGGAGGGCCCGCCCGTCCTTCTGCTGTCCTGGACTACGGAACTCATGGCGCTTCCCTGACTTCCCTGTTCGGGGCTGACCTTCGAGGCTTTCCTTGCTCTTCCAGGCTGCGCCGCGGGGTGGGGGGCGGGTCAGTGCCGATGGTCGCCGGACGGGCGGGCCTAGGTCGGGGAGCCGGGCGGGCCAAGGTCCTGTCAGGGGCGGGCCGTAGGCACCGGGAGGACCGGCAGGGCGACCGCCGGGTCGTCGAGGCAGGCGCCGGTCCGCAGGTCGAACTCCTGCTTGTGCAGCGGGGACGCGACGACCGGCACCCCGTCCCGGCTGCCCATGATCCCGTTCGCGATGACGTCGGCGCCCGAGAAGGGATCCCGGTTGCCCACCGCGTACACCTCGCCGCCCCCGTCCCGGAACAGCGCCGCCTCGGTGCCGTCCGCGAGGACCGCCGCCCGGCCCCGCCCCGGCTCCAGGAACTCCACGCCGGCCACGTGCGGCTCGAAGCGGGCCAGGGCCGCCGGGTCGTCGAGGACGGCCTGCCACTCGTCGCGGTACGCGGCCACGTGCCGCTCCATCTGCGCCTCCAGCTCGGCGCGGATCCCGAGCGAGTCCTCGATCAGGACCTCCCGGAGACGCGCAAGCCCACGAGCCCCGGCCGTCCCACCGCTCCCATTCGTCCCACCGGTCCTACCGCTCCCATCCGTCCCATCGGTCCCACCGCTCCCATCCGTCCCACCGGTCCCACCGGTCCCGCCGCCAAGCCTTTCCAGCCACGCCGAGGTGCGCTCCAGGCGCTCCCCGGTCCGTACGTAGTACATGAGGAACCG
Source organism: Streptomyces sp. NBC_00691 (assembly GCF_036226665.1). NCBI lineage: Bacteria > Bacillati > Actinomycetota > Actinomycetes > Kitasatosporales > Streptomycetaceae > Streptomyces > Streptomyces sp. NBC_00691. Next base: position 3,489,904 of record NZ_CP109007.1, read on the forward strand.
GTCGATCAGCGCGAACAGTTCGGCGGCCGACAGGTCGGAGGCGAGCAGACCGGCGTGACGCGGGTCGGTGCCGCCGTTGCCGCAGACGTACAGGTTCCAGCCGCCGGCGGTGGCGATGACGCCGATGTCCTTGCCCCGGGCCTCCGCGCACTCGCGCGGACAGCCCGAGACCCCGCCCTTGATCTTGTGCGGGGCCCGCAGGCCCCGGTAGCGGAGCTCCAGGTCGATCGCGAGCCGCACCGAGTCGCCCTGCCCGAAGCGGCAGAACCGGGACCCGACGCAGGACTTGACCGTGCGCAGGGACTTCCCGTACGCCTGCCCCGACTCGAAGCCGGCCCCGATCAGCCTGCGCCAGATGGCGGGGAGCTCCTCCTTCCGCGCACCGAACAGGTCGATCCGCTGACCGCCGGTGATCTTGCTGTAGAGACCGTGGTCGCGCGCCACCTCGCCGATGGCGATGAGCTGCTCGGCGGTGATCTCGCCGCCCGGGACGCGCGGCACGACCGAATAGGTGCCGTCCTTCTGGAGGTTGGCGAGGAAGAGGTCGTTGGAGTCCTGGAGCGCGGCCTGCTCTCCGTCGAGAACGTGCCGCAGACCGAGTTCGGGGGCCAGGGTGCCGAGGACGTTGGCGACGACGGGCTTGCAGACGACGCAGCCGGAGCCCGCGTTCCCGCCCGGGGCCGAGCCGCCGGAGCCGTACCGCTCCGTCAGTTCGGTGTACGAGCGGATGTGCTCGGTGCGGATCAGTTCGTAGATCTCCGGGCGGGTGAGTTCGGGGAAGTGCTCGCACAGCCCCTTCGGCCGCTCCACGCCCGCCGCGTCGAGGACGGCCTGGAGCGTGTTCACACACCCGCCGCAGCCCGTGCCCGCCTTGGTGCAGCGCTTGACGCCGCCGATGTCGGTCAGCCCGTGCTCGGCGATCGCTCCGGCCACCGCGCCCTTGGTCACGTGGTGGCAGGAACAGACGACGGCGTCGTCGGGGAGCGCGTCCGCGCCGAGCAGCTCCGCCCCGGCCGCGCCGGCCGGGAGGAGGAACGCCTCGGGCGGGCCCGGAAGCCGGCGGCCCGCGTGCGGCTTGAGGGAGCCGTACGCCTCGGCGTCGCCGACCAGGATGCCGCCGAGGAGCTGTCCCTCGGGGCCGAGCAGCAGCTTCTTGTAGACGCCCTCGCGCGCGTCCGAGAAGACGATCTCGGTGGCCCGGGGCCCGCCGTCCCGCCCGTCCGCGAACGGGTCGCCGAAGGAGGCCACGTCCGCGCCGAGCAGCTTCAGCCTGGTGGAGGTGTCGGCACCCGTGAACACCGTCGTACCGGAGCCCGCGAGCTGGTCGGCGACCGCCTCCGCCATCTGATAGCCGGGCGCGACCAGGCCGTACACCCGCCCGTCGGAGGTCTGCGCGCACTCACCGATCGCGTACACGTACGGGTCGGTCGTCCGGCAGCGCTCGTCCACCGCCACTCCCCCGCGGTCCCCGACCGCGAGCCCCGCCTCACGGGCGAGCCGGTCGCGGGGCCGCACCCCGGCGGAGAAGACGACGACGTCGGCGGGGAGCCGCGTGCCGTCCGACAGCCTCAGCAGACGGGCCTTCCCGTCGGCGTCGGTCTCGACCTCGGTGGCGCCGACCCCGGTGTGCACGGCCACGCCCATCGACTCGATCGTGGCGCGCAGGGCCGCTGCGCCGCCGTCGTCGACCTGGAGCGGCATGAGCCGGGGCGCGAACTCGACGACACGCGTGGCGAGTCCGAGGGTACGGAGCGCCCCGGCGGCCTCCAGGCCGAGGAGCCCGCCGCCGATGACGACGCCGGTCGTGGCCTCCTCGGCGTACCGGGTGAGGGCGTCGACGTCGTACAGCGTGCGGTACGTGAAGCAGCCGGTCGCGTCGGCGCCGGGGATCGGCGGCACGAAGGGGTACGAGCCGGTCGCCAGGACCAGCGCGTCGTACGGGACGACCGCGCCGGAGGTGGTGGTGACCGTACGGGTGGCCCGGTCGATGTGCTCGGCCGGGTCGCCGAGGCGCAGGTCGATGCCGTGACCGGAGAGGAACTCGGGTGTGGAGAGCCCGAGTTGGTTGGGTTCTGTGCCGGTGAAGACGGACGACAGATGCACCCGGTCGTAGGCGGGCACGTCCTCCTCGGCGAGCACCGTGACCTGCCAGCCGGGGCCGCCGGGCACGGCCGGGTCGGCGAGCGCGCCGCGCTCGGCCAGCGCCTCCAGGAGCCGGTGGCCGACCATGCCGTGGCCGATGAGGACGAGGGTCTGTGTCCGCTGGGCGGCCATGGCGGTCTCCGTGGGGGTCGGTTTCGCGGGACTGGTTCGCGTACGGGTGGCTTCTCCTCCGACCGTAGGGGCGCCGGGTGGGCGTGTCGGGGCCGTGAAGGGCCCGAGGATCCGGGACCTGCGACCCCCCCGGCCGGGGCCGAACGGCGCGGTCGCGGGGCGGCGGCGCGGGCTTAGCGTGAACGGGCGGGGCCGCGTCGGCGAACGACACCGTCGCGCGGCCCCCCGGACGGGGCCGAGCCGCACGACCGGGGGGTGGAGGTACGGATGACGCGCGACCTGGTCCTCGCCGTGCACGGCAGCACCGCGCCCGAGGCCGGCGCGACGATCGCGCGGCTCGCGGACTCCGTGCGCGGACTGACCGGCGCGCCCGTCGCCGTCGGACACCTCGACCACCAGTCGCCCTCCCTTCCGTCCGTCCTCGCGGACCGGCCCGGTGCGGTCGTCGTGCCGCTGCTCCTCGGCGACGGCTACCACCGCACCGTCGACATCCCGGCCGTCGCCCGCCGCTTCGACTGCGCGGTCACCCGCGGGCTGAGCGGCGAGCACGCGGTGGCCCTCGCCCTGTACGACCGGCTGCGGGCCGCGGAACGGGCGGCCGGCGGCCCGGCGGACGCGGTGGTCGTCGCCGGGGCGGGCTCCTCCCGGCCGGGCGGCGGCGACGGCACCCTCGCGGCGGTCCGGCAGCTGGGCCTGCTCCTGCCGGTCCCGGTCACGGCCGCGTACTGCTCGGCGAGCACCCCTGCGCCGGCCGAGGCGGTCGCGCTGCTGCACGCCCGCGGCTTCCGCCGGGTCGCGGTGGCCACCCACCTCCTCGCTCCTGGCCGCTTCACGCGCGCGCTGGCCGCGGTCCCGGGCACCTGGGCGGTCGCGGCCCCGATCGCCGACCACACGCGCGTGGCCCGGCTGGTGGGGGCGCGGTACGCGGGGGCGGGAGCGGGAACGGAGGGCCGCGGGTGGCGGCACGTGAGGTCCCCTCGGCGGCTCCGGGCCCGACCCGATTCGCGTGGCATGTGAGCAGGAGAGCCGTCCGCTCTGGTCTGCTGGGGCCATGACACAACCGTTCCTCCCCCTCACCGCGCGCTCCCGCGAGGAGTCGCACCGGGCGTCCACGCCCCTGGAGCTCTTCTTCGACCTGTGTTTCGTCGTCGCCGTCGCCCAGGCGGGCGCGGAACTCGTGCACGCGGTCGCCGAGGGACACGCGGGCGAGGGGATCCTCAACTACGCGATGATCTTCTTCGCGATCTGGTGGGCGTGGATGAACTTCACGTGGTTCGCCTCGGCCTACGACAACGACGACGTGCCGTACCGCGTCGTCACCCTCGTCCAGATCGCGGGCGTGCTCATCCTCGCGGCCGGGGTCTCGCGGGCCTTCGAGGACCACGACTTCCTCATCGTCTTCATCGGCTACGTCGTCATGCGGCTCGCGCTCGCCTCGCAGTGGCTGCGGGCCGCGCACCACGCCACCGATCCCGCCGAGCGGACGATGTGCCGACGGTACGCGGGCGGGGTCGTCGTCGTGCAGATCGGCTGGAGCGCGCTGCTCTTCGCGCCGGAGGCGGCCCTCCCGTGGGTCTTCCTCGTGATGGCGCTGGCCGAGATGGCCGTGCCCCTGGTCGCCGAGAGGGACGCGCCCAGCACGTGGCACCCGCACCACATCGCGGAGCGGTACGGCCTGTTCACCATCATCGTGCTCGGTGAGACGGTCGCCGCGGCGACGGTGGCCGTGAAGACGGGCATCGCCGAGAACGACGCCCTGGGCGAGGTGCTGCCGATCGCCGCGGGCGGTCTGCTGCTCGTCTTCGCCGCCTGGTGGATCTACTTCGTCGTGCCCGCGCACAACCGGCTGACCTCCAGCCGTGAGGCCTTCCGTTGGGGGTACGGCCACTACGTGATCTTCGCCGCGGCCGCGGCCGTCGGCGCGGGCCTGGAGATCGCCGTGGAGGAGGCCGTGGGCAAGGCCCACATCTCCACGCTCGCCGCCTCGTCGGCGGTGACGATCCCGTCCGCCGTGTTCCTGCTGTCCGTCTGGCTCCTCCACGCCCGCTACTTCAAGGTCGGGATCGCGCAGCAACTCGTCCTCCCCGTCTCGGCGCTCGCGATCCTGATGTGCTCGTTCGCGGGCCGCTGGGCGGTCCTGGCCGCGGGTGTCGTCGCGGCGGCGACGGTCGCGGCCGGTGTGACCCTGACGGCGAGGAACCCGGCGACACGGCCGGGGACGGGGACCGGTCCGGGAACCGGTGCGCCGACCGGCTGAACGGCTCGACGCGGACCGGACGGTGCCCGTGGACCGGCTCGTCGACGGGCTGTACGAGGAGCAGCCGCGGGCCGGGGCGGTGGGCGCCCTCCAGGCCCACCGGGACCGTGATCGACGCCTCGGGCGGTACGTACCGCTGGGCCGGTCCGCGTGGTAGGCAGGGCTCATGACACAGCCCGAACGGCACGGGACGACGGACTCGATCACCGATGTGCGCGGTCTGCGGGTGGGGCACGCGCGCGTGGAGGGCGACGGCGCGCTGAGCGGCACGACGGTGGTGCTCGCGCCGGCCGGCGGGGCGGTCGCCGCCGTGGACGTGCGGGGCGGCGGGCCGGGCACGCGGGAGACGGACGCGCTCGACCCGCGCAACGTGGTCCAGCGGATCGACGCCGTCGTACTGACCGGCGGCAGCGCGTACGGCCTCGATGCGGCGTCCGGGGTGATGGCCTGGCTGGAGGAGCGGCACCGGGGCGTGCGGGTGGGTCCCGATCCGTCCCACGTCGTGCCGGTCGTGCCCGCCGCGTGCGTCTTCGACCTGGGCCGGGGTGGTGACTTCGCGGCCAGGCCGGGTCCGGCGACGGGGCGGGCGGCGGCGGAGGCGGCCGACGCGGGCGGGGACCACGCGCACGTGGAGACGGGCGCGGTCGGCGCGGGCACCGGCGCCGTGGTCGGCGGCCTCCGGGGCGGGGTGGGCACGGCGAGCACCGTCCTGGAGTCGGGGATCACCGTCGGCGCGCTCGTGGTGGTGAACGCGGTGGGATCGGCCGTCGACCCCGCCACGGGTGCCCTGTACGGGAGCTACTGGAGCTACGGGAGTGACGAGGGGTTCGGGAGCTCCTCCGACGGCGGCCCGCCCTCCTTCCCCGATCCGGAGGTGCACCGGGCCGCGCTCCGGCGGCTCGCCCGGGCCCGGGAGGCGGCGGCCCCGCCCCCGCTGAACACCACGCTCGCGGTCGTCGCGACCGACGCCGTGCTGACCCGCGCACAGGCGCGGAAGGTCGCGGGCACGGCGCACGACGGCATCGCGCGCGCCCTGCGCCCGGTGCACCTCATGAACGACGGCGACACGGTCTTCACCCTCGCCACGGGGGCGCGCGAACTACCGGAGGCTCCCGGTCCGCTGGCCCTGAACGCGATCCTGGAGGCCGGCGCGGACCTCGTGACGCGGGCGATCGTCCGGGCGGTGCTCGCGGCCCCCGGCGGACTGCGCGGGCCGGGCGGCGACTTCCCCTCGTACCGTGAGCTCTACGGCGGTCCGCACGGCCCGAACCGACCGCGACCGGATCCGTACTCCCGGTAACCGCAAGGGAGTTGGACGAGAACGGCCCTGGAGGGGCGGGAACTTCCCGTCGGCGCCCTTCGTTTTCCGGAACCCCGGACGCGATGTCGGACCCAGGGACTACGTTAAGCAAGCACCGAGTGACATGCGGCGACGGCCTGGAGACCCTCTTGAACGATCCGCAGGATCCTCACGATCCGTACGAGACGACCGAGACGCACGTTGAGCGCCTCCTCGGCCGGGCGCTCAACTCCTTCGATCTGCCCGACTCGACCGTCGAGCGCCTCGGCACGGCGCTCGCCCACTCCAGCGCGCTCCATTCCTCGCACCACAGCGCGTCGCTGCACCGCGCCACCTACCGCCACACGTATCTGCTGAGCGACGGCTCCGCCCTCAGCCTCTGGGAGCTGACGCACGACGCCGGCCGGGACGGCGCCGAGCAGCACGAGCTGTACACCGAGGAGTCGGAGGCCCGGCTCGCCGCCTCGCGCCTCCCCAGCGGCCCCCTGCCCGGCTGGACCGCCGAGCAAGCGGACGGCCGCGCCCTGGACGAGGACGACGACCTGGAGCTGCTGAGCACGCTGCTCGCCCGCCCCATACCCGCCCAGCCCCGGATGTACGTGCCGGACAACTCCGCCGACCACGCGCGCCGCGTCCTGCGGCGCGCGGAGAACGCGGACCGGCCGGGCGAGGCGACGGCCCGCCGGCTCCGGCTGGCCTTCGCCCACCACATCACCCAGGCCTTCGGCCGCCACTGCCCGGTGGAGGGGGGCCGGGACGCCGGATTCACCCTCTACGAGCACCAGTTCCTGCTGCTCGACGGCAGCGAGGCCAGTCTCTGGGAGGTCGAGCACACGGCGACACCGGACGGACGCCATATGTGCGAGGTGTACGAGGACGAGAGGGCGGCCCGCGACGCGATGGAGTCCCGCTCCCGGGTCCGCTGAGGTCCCGGCGACCCTCCCCCCGGCAGACCCCGGACGTCCCCGCGCCCGCCCGACCGGCCTCAAGGGCCGAAGGGCAACACGGGCCCGACGGGCGCGACGGGCTCGTGACCGGCCCCGGGCCGCCGAGACCGGACAGCCGGTCGGTGAGCGCCTTCTGGAGCGAGGCTGCACGCGAGACCGCCGGGCATTCGCCCGTGCCCGGACATGACGAAGGGCCCTGGTCCCGGGGCGATTCCCGGAACCAGGGCCCTGCCGCGGCCGACTCAGTGCGTCAACACCGGCTCCTTCTCGATCACCACGTCGCCGTCGTCACCGTCGGAGGCGCCGTCCTCGCCGCCCTCCAGGTGCTGCTTCGGCTTCGCCGGAAGCGCGAACATCACCAGGAAGATCACGACGAGCACGCCGGCCACCCAGCCCATCGCGTTCTGGAAGGCGTCGGCGAACGCAAGGCCCGCCTCCGTCGGGGACTTCGGGGCCGGCTTGCCGTCGATCACGCCGAAGAAGACCACCGACACCAGGCCGAGTCCGAGCGCGTTGCCCATCTGACCGGTCGTGTTGATCAGGCCCGACGCCGAGCCCGCGTGCTCCTTCGGCACCTCCGAGAGCACCGCGTCCGTCAGCGGCGCCACGATCAGGCCCATGCCCAGACCCATGACCACCAGCGGCGGGATCATCTGCCAGGACTCGATGCCCGTGCCGTACCGGCCCGCCTCGAAGAGGTAGAGCAGCACGCCCGCGATCATCGTCAGCGCGCCCGCCTGGAGCACCTTCCGGCCGAAGCGCGGCACCAGCTTCTGCACCGAGAGGCCGGCGGCCGTCGACACCGCGATGGAGAACGGCACACCGGTCAGACCCGCCCGCAGCGGGCTCCAGCCGAGGCCGATCTGCATGTACAGCGTCCAGACCAGGAAGAAGATGCCCATCACGACGCCGAAGGTCAGCTGCACCGCGATGCCCGCCGCGAAGCTCTTCACCTTGAACAGCGACAGCTCGACGAGCGGCGAGCCGTCCTTCTTCGTCTTGTACTTCTCGTACGCGACGAGCGCGCCGAAGACGACCAGGCTGCCGGCCATCATCAGGTGGCCCCACACCGGCCAGTCCAGCTCACGCCCGCGCGTCAGCGGGTAGATCAGCATCAGCAGCGCGGCCGTCACCAGGAGCACGCCGACGATGTCGAGACGGAGTGCCTTCGGGGCCTTCGACTCCGTGATGAACTTGCGGCCCAGGAGCAGACCGGCGATGCCGACCGGCAGGTTGATGAGGAAGATCGGGCGCCATTCGAGGCCCGCGATGTTCCACTGCGTGAGCAGCGCGCCGAGCAGCGGGCCGGAGACCGCGCCCAGACCGATGATCGCGCCGAACATGCCGAAGACCTTGCCGCGCTCGTGCGCGGGGAAGGTGACGTGGATGATCGACAGCACCTGCGGCACCATCATCGCGGCCGCCGCGCCCTGGAGCAGGCGCGAACCGACCAGCATCTCCTGGTTGGCCGCGAAGCCGCAGAGGGCGGAGGCGAGCGTGAAGCCCGCCGTGCCGAGGAGGAAGAGCCGCTTGCGACCGTAGATGTCACCGAGCCGACCGCCCGTGATCAGACCGGCGGCGAACGCGAGCGCGTACCCGGCGGTGATCCACTGGATGGCCCCGAAGGAGGCGCCGAGGTCCCGCTCGATGCTGGGGATCGCGATGTTGACGATCGTGGCGTCGACCAGATCCATGAAGGCGGCCGTCATGACGATGGCCAGGGCTATCCAGCGCCGCTTGTCGCTCGTGTCCGTGGGGGCCGCGTCCGTGGTGACGCCGTCGGCGTCGTGTGCACTCATACGAAGAAGATAAAGGCCATCTAGGTCAAATGATGTCCTAGATGACCCTCATCCTGGAGGACATGACGGACACCCCGGTACGACTCCTGAATCTGCTCTCGCTCCTCCAGACCCCTCGCGAGTGGCCCGGCAGCGAGCTCGCCGAACGGCTCTCGGTCTCCCCGCGCACCATCCGCCGGGACATCGACCGGCTCCGTGACCTCGGCTATCCCGTCGAGGCGACGCTCGGCGCGGTCGGCGGCTACCGGCTCGTCGCCGGTACGGCCATGCCCCCGCTCCTCCTCGACGACGAGGAGGCCGTCGCCATCGCGGTCGGGCTCCGGGCGGGGGCGGGGCACGCGATCGAAGGCGTCGAGGAGGCGTCGGTACGGGCCCTGGCGAAGCTGGAACAGGTCCTGCCCGCGCGGCTCCGGCACCGGGTCTCGACCCTCCAGAACGCGACGATCCCGCTCACGCGGGGGGACGGCGCCACGGTCACGCCCGCCACCCTGACCGCCCTGGCGGGCACGGTCACCGGCCGCGAGAAGCTCCGCTTCGGGTACCGGGCGGGCGACGGCGCCGAGTCGAAGCGCCTGGTCGAGCCCTACCGGCTCGTCTCCACCGGACGCCGGTGGTACCTGGTGGCGTACGACCTGGGGCGCGAGGACTGGCGGACCTTCCGGGTGGACCGGGTGAGCGAACCGCTCGCCACCGGGGCCCGCTTCACACCCCGGGAGCTGCCGGCCGGCGACGCGGCGCAGCTCCTGGTCCGCTCCATGTCACGGGCGCAGCCGGAGCTCGACCTGGACGTCACCTTCGAGGCGCCGGCCGACTTCGTCACGGCCCGGCTCCCCTCCCATCTGGTCCCGACGCCGACGGGCCCGACTACCTGCCGCCTGCGCACCCGCTCGACGGACTCGGTCGAGTGGCTGGCCATCCGCCTGGCCTTGGTGGACGCCCCCTTCACCATCCAGAGCCCACCGTCCCTCCTGACGTACGTGGAGGACCTGGGGACACGACTGACCGCGTCGACGAGGGGGTGAGCCGGGGGCTCGGCGACCTGGCTCCCCGGCCGGGCAGGTGGGGCCAAAGCGCCCGGGGCGCTCAAGAGCCAGGGCCGCCGGGAGCAAGGGGCGCGGGCCCGGGACCGCCAAGAGCCCGGGGCCGAGGGCCGAGGGCCGGGGCCGGGGCCGGGGACGCCGAGGGCCGGGGACGGGGGCTCGCGCCAGCCCCCGGCCCCGGCCCGGTCCCGCGCGCCCCCGCTGCCGGCCGCCCTAGGCCACCGCGTCGAAGCCCGTGTCGTGGGCCATCTTCTTCAGTTCCAGCAGGGCGTGCTTCTCGATCTGGCGGATCCGCTCACGCGTCAGGCCGTGCTGCTTGCCGACCTCCGTCAGCGTCCGCTCGCGCCCGTCCTCGATCCCGTACCGCATGCGGATGATCGAGGCCGTCCGGTGGTCGAGCTTGTCGATGAGGTCGTCGAGCTCCTCGCTGCGCAGCAGCGTGAGGACCGACTGCTCCGGCGAGATCGCCGACGTGTCCTCCAGGAGGTCGCCGAACTGCGTCTCGCCCTCGTCGTCCACCGACATGTTCAGCGAGACCGGATCCCGCGCCCAGTCGAGCACGTCGACGACGCGCTCGGGCTTCGTGTCCAGCTCGGCCGCGATCTCCGCGGGCTCCGGCTCGCGGCCGTGCTCCCGGTTGAACTCGCGCTGCACCCGGCGGATCCGGCCGAGCTCCTCCACGAGGTGGACGGGGAGCCGGATCGTGCGGGACTGGTCGGCGATGGAGCGGGTGATGGCCTGGCGGATCCACCACGTGGCGTACGTGGAGAACTTGAAGCCCTTCGCGTAGTCGAACTTCTCGACCGCGCGCACCAGGCCCGCGTTCCCTTCCTGGATCAGGTCGAGCAGCGGCAGCCCGCTGCGCGGGTAGCGGCGGGCGACGGCCACCACGAGCCGCAGGTTGGACTTGATGAAGAGGTCCTTGGCACGCTCGCCCGCCTCGTAGAGGGCTTCGAGCTCCTCGCGGGACGCGCCGCCGGCCTCGGACTCCACCTCTCCGTCGAGTATCTGCCGGGCGAAGACGCCCGCCTCGATCGTCTGGGAGAGCTCGACCTCCTTGGCGGCGTCGAGCAGGGGCGTGCGCGCGATCTCGTCGAGGTACATGCCGACCAGGTCGCGGTCGGCGATCTCCCCGCCCACGGCGCGAACGCTGCTTGCCCGTGCGGCCCCGCTCTTGGCGGAGGTCTGACGACGGGCGACGGCACGGGTTGCCATGCGTGCTCCCTTGCTGAGTAGGTCGCGACACCTTTTCGGGTGCCCTGCATCCGACGGAAACAACGACTGGAATCAGGACAGAATTCCCACCCGGCACATGGATTTTCCCGATCATGCAGTATCCTGCGGCGCCGCCGCCCCTGCGGGCATGCTTCCAGCACCCACGGAGGTGCAGGTCAGACCGGGCACGGGGGGTGATTCGACGTCGCTCGCGGGGTCCCCGACCACGCCGTCGGTGAGACCGCGATCACATGCGGCGTCATCCTCCAAGACGCGTGGACGGGCCATCGGGTTGCGCGCCGGGGAGCGGAGCCCTCTCGGACTCCCGGACTAGGTCCTGAGCCGCTTCCCCGGCTAGGTCCCGAGCCCGTTACGCCCCTCCCCTTCCCCGCCCTAGCGTCGCCTCCATGAGCGACGCATCCGGCACCGACGCATCCGGCATCCTCGACGAGGCCCTCGAACGCCTCCACGCCACCGGCCCCGAACGTCTGGGCAGGCTCACCAACCACGCCCCGATGGCCGTCGAGGCGCTGGTCCGCAACGGCCAGGCCCGGGCCGTGCACCGCTGGCTCGACCACTACGCCCACAAGCTGGAGGACATGCCGCCCGCGTCCCGGCCGATCACGGCCGACGGCTGGCGCGAGGCGCTGGGAGACCCGGCCCGGAGCACCGACTGGACCCGCTTCTTCGGGGACGAGCTCGACGGACGCCCCTGGCGGGAGGTTCTCGCCGAGTGGTGGCCGCGGCTGCTGCCGGGCATCGCGGGCGGGTCGACGCATCCGGTGATCCGTACCGGTCATGCCGTACGCACCCTCCTGACGTCCGAGAACGCGGGCGTGCCCACCACGGGCCCCCGCCTCTCCGAGCTGGCCCACGCGCTCGGCTACTGGGCCGCCCGTCACCTGCCGCTGCCGCCGCTCGGCGCGCTGGCCGCGGCGCCGTCGGCGGCCGCCGCGCTGGACGCCGTACCGCCGCTCGCGGAGCAGGAGGGCCCGCTGCGGTCGCGGCTCGACCGGCTGACGGCGTTCCCGGCCTGGGGCTCGGCCCCGGACCCCGACACGGCGCGGGACCGGCTCGTCGAGCTGGTCACGGCGACCACGCACCGGTACGCGACCCACGGCCACGGCGAGCCGATCATGCTCGTCCACGCGGCGACCGCGCCCAACGCGGTGCTGCGCGCCCTGCCCGCGCTCCCCCGCGAGCTGTGGGCGCCGAGCCTGGCGGCGGCGTGGACGGCGGCCGCGGCGGTGACCGCCGCGTACACCCCGCCCGAGCCCGCCGCATACGCGCCCACCTCGCTCACCGCCGAGGAGGTCTTCGCGCGGGCGGCGGCGCACGGCGACGACCACACGATCAAGTTCACCGACACGGCGCTGGACATCGGCGACCCGCTCGCCCTCGCCGCCGCCACCCGCTCGATCGAGCTGAACCCGCCGCTGCTCTAGGGCCTGCCGTCGAAGCCTGGCGTGCAGTTCGGCTAGCCGAACTGCACCGAGCGCTTGGCGAGCCCCATCCAGAACCCGTCGATCACCGACCGTTCCGCGTCGAGGTCGCCCGCCGCGTCCGCCGCGCCCATCGTGACGAACAGCGGGGCGAAGTGCTCCGTACGCGGGTGCGCGAGGCGCCCGGCCGGCGACTTGTGCTCGAAGTCGAGGAGCGCGTCGACGTCCCGCGCGGCCAGGGCCTCGTGCCCCCAGGCGTCGAACTCGGCCGACCAGCCCGGCACGCCGCCGCCGGTGTGGCGGAGTGCGGCCAGGTTGTGGGTGAAGAAGCCGCTGCCCACGATCAGGACGCCCTCGTCCCGGAGCGGGGCGAGCCTGCGCCCGATGTCCATGAGACGGCGCGGGTCGAGGGTGGGCATGGAGATCTGGAGCACGGGGATGTCGGCGCCGGGGAACATCTCGACGAGCGGGACGTACGCGCCGTGGTCGAGGCCCCGGTCGGGGATGTCCTGCACGGGGTGGCCGGGCGCGCGGAGCAGCTTGCGGACGGCCTCGGCGAGCCGGGGCGCGCCGGGGGCCGCGTACTGGACGCGGTAGTAGTGCTCGGGGAAGCCCCAGAAGTCGTAGACGAGCGGGACGGTCTCGGTGGCGCCGAGGGCCAGGGGGGCCTCTTCCCAGTGGGCGGAGACCATGAGGATCGCCGCGGGGCGCGGAAGGTCCGCGGACCAGGCGGCGAGCTCGCCGGGCCAGACGGGGTCGTCGGCGAGCGGCGGGGCGCCGTGGGACAGGTAGAGGGCGGGCATCCGCGCGCGCGTGGCCTCTGTTTCCAGCGTGGCGTCCATGGCGACCACCTCCGGTTTCTCGATCGCAGCAGGTTCTTGAAACTTCAAGCGTCCTGCCGTACACGGTAGACCTATGTAGTTCAACTTTCAAGAATGAGTCGTACGATCGGGCACCATGGGAGACATGACCGAACCCCGCTGGCTCACCGACGAGGAGCAGCACGTCTGGCGCGCGTACCTGCACGCCACCACGCTCCTCGAGGACCACCTCGACCGCCAGCTGCAGCGTGACGCCGGAATGCCGCACATCTACTACGGACTCCTCGTCCAGCTCTCCCAGGCCCCGCGCCGCCGGCTGCGGATGACCGAGCTGGCCAGGAGCGCCAAGATCACCCGCTCCCGGCTCTCCCACGCCGTCGCCCGGCTGGAGAAGAACGGCTGGGTGACCCGCGAGAACTGCCCCTCCGACAAGCGGGGCCAGTTCGCCCGGCTCACAGACGAGGGCGTGGAGGTCCTCCGGCAGAACGCCCCCGGCCATGTGGCGGCGGTCCGCCAGGCCCTCTTCGACCGCCTCTCCCCCGATCAGGTGGAGCAGCTCGGCGCGATCATGCGGGTCATGGCCGAGGGGCTGGAACCCACGGACGCGGACGCGGACCTGCCCTGGCTCCGCTGACGAGCGGCGCACAGCGCACAGGGCCTGCCCCGCTCCTCCGCGGACACGCGACGCCACCGGAAACAGCCCTGCCCCGGCTCCGCTGACGAGCAGCGGAGCCGGGGCAGGAGCCGGGGCGGCGACCAGGTGGCGTACGGGATCGGTCTCCGGGATCAGTGCGCGATGACCGGCACCTTCACCTCGTCCTCCGCACCCTCACCGGACCCGGCGACGACGCCCATGTCCGGCTTCCCGGTGTTGATCAGGGTGAAGGCGATCGTGGCCGAGACCACCAGGATGCCGACGGCCCACCAGATGGCCGCGGTGTAGCCCTCGACCATGCCCTGCAGCTGGAGGAGCTTCTGCGCGGCAGGAGTGGTCGCACCCGCCGCGTTGTCCGTGAGGTACGCGGTGGTCGCCGAGGCGGCGATCGTGTTCAGCAGGGCGGTACCGATGGCGCCGCCGACCTGCTGCGAGGTGTTGACCATCGCGGAGGCCACACCGGCGTCGCGCGGGTCCACGCCGTGCGTGGCCAGCGACATGGCCGGCATGAACGCCGTACCCATGCCCAGACCGAGCAGCAGCTGCGCGGGCAGGATCAGACCGGCGTACGAGGTGCCGATCTCCAGCTGGGTGAGCAGCAGCATGCCGGCACCGGCGGTCAGGAAGCCCGGGGCCATGAGCAGCCGCGGCGGGACGCGGGTCATGAGCCGCGTACCGATCTGGGTGGAGCCGATGATCATGCCCGCGATCATCGGGAGGAACGCGAAGCCTGTCATGACCGGGGAGTAGCCCTTCACGACCTGCAGGTAGTAGGTCAGGAAGAGGAACAGGCCGAACATGGCGATGACGGCGAGACCGAGCGACAGGTAGACACCACCGCGGTTGCGGTCGGTCAGGACGCGCAGCGGCAGCAGCGGGGACTTCACCTTCGCCTCGGTGAGCACGAAGGCGGCGAGCAGGACGGCCGAGCCGACGAACATGCCGATCGTGCCGGCGTCGCTCCAGCCCTGGGACTCGGCGCGGGTGAAGCCGTACACGAGCGCGACGAGACCGAGGGTCGACAGGATGACGCCGGGGATGTCGAGCGTGGAGCGGTTGCGGCTGCCCGCGGGCTCACGGATGACGAGGTACGCGCCGACGGCGGCGACGATCGCGAAGGGGATGTTGACGAAGAAGGTCCAGCGCCAGTTCAGGTACTCGGTGAGGAAACCGCCGAGGATCAGGCCCACGGCGCCGCCACCACCGGCGATCGCGCCGTAGATGCCGAAGGCCTTCGCGCGCTCCTTGGCGTCGGTGAAGGTCACGGCGAGCAGCGAGAGCGCGGCGGGCGCGAGGAGCGCGCCGAAGGCGCCCTGGAGCGCACGGGCGCCGAGCATCATGGCCTCGCCGTTCGCCGCGCCGCCGAGGGCGGACGCGAGCGCGAAGCCGATCAGGCCGACGACGAAGGTGCGCTTACGGCCCCACAGGTCGGCGATGCGACCGCCGAAGAGGAGCAGACCGCCGAAGGCGAGGGCGTAGGCGGTGATGACCCACTGCCGGTTGCCGTCCGATATCCCCAGGTCCTGCTGGGCGGAGGGCAGCGCGATGTTCACGATCGTCGCGTCGAGCACGACCATCAGCTGGGCGAGCGCGATGAAGACGAGCGCCTTCCAGCGGCCCGGGTCGGGGTGGTTCAGGGAGTGGTCGGGGACTTTCGGCATGGGGGTAGCCACCTCTTGGCGCGTTCTGGTGAAAAAGGACGTGAAAGGTCAGGAGGACGGGCGGAGCACGGAGCCCGGATGACGGGCTGTGCGTCGCGGGTCGCGGATTACGGGTTACGGGTCACGGGCTATGAGTCGCGGACCACGGGTCACGGGCTCTGTGTCACGGGTCGCGGGTGCCGCGTCACGCACGCCGGGATCCCCGCGGACGAGCGGGGACGACGCTCACGAGCAGGAGTCGCGTCGAAGATCCTCCAGGGTCGCGGCCGTCCCGGGCAGCTCGGAGCGCGCGGGCGCCTCCAGGCCGTCGAGGAACAGCAGCAGATGACGGCGGACGAACTGGTCGAAGGACCCGCAGCCCGAACCGGGCAGCGGTCGGGTCAGCTGGGAGAGCGCCACCATCAGGTCCCCGACGCCCACGTCGGCGCGGAGCCGGCCGGCCCGCTGCGCCCGGTCCACGAGGCCCTGGACGGCCTCTTCCAGGCGGTCGCGCTCGGCGACCAGGTCGGGGTGGTCCTTGTCGAAGGCGCCGTCGAGCATCGGGCACAGGGCGCCGACGCGCTCGTCGGCGGCGCCGAGGGTGAACCGGCGGAGGGCGGCGAACGTGTCGCCCTCCTCCTCGGCGGCCCGTTCGGCGACCTCGGTGACGCGGGCCATGAGCGAGAGGACGACCTCGTGGACGAGGTCGGTGCGCTCGGGGAAGTTCCGGTAGAGCGTGGCGTTCCCGACGCCGGCCCGGCGCGCGATCTCGTCGTACGGCACCTGGGAGCCGAACTCGACGAACATCTCGCGGGCCGCCGTCACGATCCGCTCGCGGTTGCGCAGGGCGTCCGCACGCGGGCGGGGTACGCGCCGGGCGGGCGCGGAATCGGCGACGGTGCTGGTCACGCCACGGCCTCCTCTGAGGGTCTTGTCTGGGGTGTCCGGGGGTTCCCGGGATATCCGGGGAAGGACTCCCCACTTCGCTGAACACAGTCATAAACGGGGACCTGGTCCCCGTTTATTTCCCCGCCGCCGTGTGACCTGGGTCACATCTCTCGTCGGTCCACCGATCGGGCCACCCGGCGCGCGCACCGGAGGCACCCGTCACAGAGTGATCGCACAGCGCGACCCCACGAGCACCGGAAGGGGCTGTGCCGCCGACCTGCCCCCACCGGAGAGGCGCCCGTATGCAGCACCCCCGACGACGGATACGCAGACCCGTCGCCATGGCCGCGACCACGGCGCTCTCCCTCACGCTGCTCGCCTCGGCGAGCACCACCCTCCCCGGGCCCGCCCCGGCCTCGGCGGGCCCCGTGGCCGCCGCGCCCGACGGCGCCCAGCTGGGACCCTGCCGTATCGCCACCACGATGGGCGTGCAGATGTCGGAGGGGCTCCCCACGGCCCCCGGGTACGTGCGCTCCACGGGCCGGGTCAGGGCCCTGAACCTGATGGTCGACTTCCCCGACGCCCCCGGGGACGGGACGGCGATGAACCGCTTCCGCGAGTTCTTCCCGCAGACCGCCGAGTGGTTCCGCGTCAGCTCGTACGGACGGCTGCACTACCAGGCCGAGGCCCCGATACCCGACTGGCTCCGCATGCCGAAGGCCTTCTCGGCGTACGGGATCGAGCGCGGCTCACCGTACGAACCGGGGTACCGCTCCCTCGTCGAGGACATCGTCACGGCGGCCGACCCGAAGGTGGACTTCAGCGCGTACGACCTGGTCAACGTGCTGGTCACCCCGAACGCCGGGCCCTCCGCCCTCGACACCGTCCTGTCCGTGACCTTCTCCGGAAACGACGACGCCCCCTACGCGGACGGCGTGCCGCTGGCCAACACGTCCTTCGTCTACAGCCGGCAGGACGACGGCTCCGGCAGCTTCGGCGAGACCGGCTACCGGGTCCTGCCGCACGAGAACGGCCATGTCTTCGGCCTGCCCGACCTGTACACGTCGGACGGCGGCGGGACCGTCGGGCACTGGGACATCATGTCCGAGGACTGGGGAGCCAACAACGACCTGCTCGGCTGGCACAAGTGGAAGCTCGGCTGGCTCGACAACGACCAGATCGGCTGCGCGTCCGGCGTCGGCACCGGCGACTACACGCTCACCCCGCTGGCGGTCGCCGGCGGCCCCAAGCTCGCGTTCGTCCCGCTCTCCGAGACGTCGGGGTACGCGGTCGAGGTCCGCAGCAAGGAGGGCAACGACGAGGCGGTCTGCGAACACGGCGTCCTCGTCTACCGGGTGGAGTCCGACGTGGACACCGGCCACGGCCCGGTGACCGTCTCCGACAGCGAGCACGCGAGCGGCGGCTGCACGCGGCGCGCCAACGTCCACGCGGAGCTGTCGGACGCGCCCTACCGCCCTGGAGAGACGTTCACGGACCGGGCCAACGGCATACGGATCAGCGTGCTGGACGAGGACGCGAGCGGTACGTACCGGGTACGGATCACACGGAGCTGAAGCGCGTCCGGCGGAGTGGGACGCACGGGCCGGGCGGGACGGGTCATCTCACGTGCCGACGGTCGGGCCGCCCTGCGGGCCGACCCGCAGGCTGCCCCGCAGCTCCCGCTTGAGGAGCTTCCCGGTCGGGTTCCGGGGCAGCTCCTCCTCGCGTACGTGGACATGGGCGGGCACCTTGAAGGCGGCGAGGCGCGCACCCACGTGCGTGCGCAGCTCGTCGGCGCCGACGGCGGCGCCGGGCCGCAGCCGGACGACGGCCGCGACCTCCTCGCCCAGGAGCGGGTGCGGCACGCCGAGGACGGCGGCGTCGACGACGTCAGGATGCTGCTGCAGCACGTCCTCGACCTCGACGCAGTACACGTTCTCGCCGCCCCGGACGACCATGTCCGTGAGCCGGTCGACGATGGTGACCCGCCCGTCCGCGTCCACGCGCGCGAGGTCCCCGGTCCGGAACCAGCCGTCCTCGGAGAACGCCGCGCGGGTCGCCCCCTCGTCGCCCCAGTAGCCGCGGACGAGGGACTGCCCGCGCAGCCACAGCTCGCCGACGCCCCCGGCGTCGGGCCGGTCGATCCGCACCTCGGTGACGGGCGTGGGCCGGCCGACGCTGCCGGGGTGGGCACGGTACTCGGCGCCGACGTTGGACAGGACGCCGCCGCTTGTCTCGGTGAGCCCGTAGCCGTTGCGGGGTTCGAGCCGCTCCCCGTACCCGGCGGTGATCCCGTCGACGATGCCGGGCGGGGCGGCGGCCCCGCCGGTGCTGAGCAGGGTGAGGCTGTCGAGCGGGTCGCCGGTGGCGCGGGCGAGGTCGAGCAGCTGGAGGGCGGTGGTGGGGACGCCCGCGTAGTGGGTGACGCGGTGCTCCCGGATCAGTTCGAGGGCCCGGCCGGCATCCCACTTCCGCATCATGACCAGGGTGCCGCCGGCCGCCATGACCCCGTAGAAGGAGGTGAACGCGGCCACGTGGAAGAAGGGGAACGTGGTCAGCGACACGGGGACGGGTCCCGTCCCGGGCACGTCCCCGCGCGCGAGGGCCGCGGCGGCGGCGAAGTAGCGCGGGTTCATCGCGGCCCCGGCCTGCGCGAGGTGGGTGGCGACGGCGCCCTTGGGGCGGCCGGTGGTGCCGGAGGTGTAGACGATGGTGGCGTCATGCTCGGGCAGGACGTCGACGAGGGGCGGTCCGAGGTACGGGTCGGCGTCGGGGACGTACGACACGAAGCCGGAAGCGCCGGGCGCGACGGGAGCGCGGGGAGCGACGGGACGGCCGGAGGCGCCGGTGGCGCCAGGACTGGCAGGGCCGGCAGGGCTGGCAGGGCTGGCAGGGCTGGCAGGGCTGGCAGGAGCCTCCACGCCCTCCGTGTCCTCCGCATGGAAGACGATCCCGGGCACGTGGTTGCGGGCGGCCCACTCCCGTACGCGCCCGACCCGCTCCCCGTCGACGAGCAGCACCGAGGGGGTGCAGTCGTCGAGGGCGTACGTGAATTCGTCCTCGGTCCACCAGGCATTGAGCGGTACGGCGACGAGACCGGCGAGCTGGGCGGCCCAGAAGGCGACCTGCCACTCGGGGTGGTTCCGCATGGCGACCACGGCGCGGTCGCCCGGCCGCAGCCCGTACTCCCCGACGAGTCTCCTGGCGAGCCCGCAGGCCGCGTCGAAGAACTCGCGGTAGGTCGTCCGCCCGTCCTCGGACACGAGGAAGACCCGGTCGTCGTAGCCCCAGACGACCTCGACGAACTCCCGCAGCGTGCGAGGCCCGGAGGCGTACACGCCGTCCTCGACGGCGAAGGGAGCCCCGTCCGCAGTGAGCCGCTCGTCTCCACCTGACACCGCCACCGCACAACCCCCTGAGCATCCGCTCGTCGTCCCAGCGCGGCGACGCTATGCGCACCCCCGAACCGGGTCAAGCCCGGCGGCCCGCCCCCACGGCCACCATGGCGCCAACCCGGCAACACTCTGGCGCACCGTGGCGCACTATGGCGCCAGATGACTTGCAATGGCGCCACGATGGTGCCACTATTGCGTCATGGACCTCACCCCGTACGTGGACAATCTCCGCCATGAGCTCGGCGTGGCCGCCCAGGCGGGCGGCGACGAAGCCCGCGCCCTGGCGGACCGACTCACCGGGCAGCTCGAATCCGCCGCCCGGCTGACCCTGCTGAACGCCCTGTCCGACGCGATGGACGAGATCACCCGCGACCTCGCGCCCGGCTCGGTCGATCTGCGGCTGCGCGGTCTGAACCCCGAGTTCGTGGTGACCGCACCGCCCACCGCCGACCTCTTCGAGGAGGCCGAGACCGCGCTGCCGGCCCCGCCGCCCCCGGTCACGACCCCCGTGGAGGGCGAGGACGGCGCCACCTCCAGGATCAACTTCCGCCCGCCGGCCCAGCTCAAGACCCGGGTCGAGGAGGCCGCGAACCGCGAAGGACTCTCGGTCAACGCCTGGCTCGTCCGGGCCGTGGCCGCGGCCCTCGAACCGGGCAGCACGGCGGGTCGCACCCGCAAGGGCACGACGGGCGTGGGCCCCGCCGTCGGCCAGGGCTTCACCGGCTGGGTCCGCTAGCCGCCGCACATCCCACGACCCCGCGACCCGGCGACCCGGCACCCCGCGCCCGCCCGGCGCCACCGGGGCCGCCCGCGCCCTCACCGCCGCACCGAGGCACGTCACCCCGGCACTTACCTCTCCTCAGTCAAAGGACGGCACAGCCATGCCTACGTTCGAAACCCCCGCACCCCTCTCCGCCACCGTCGAGATCGAGATCGGGCGGGCCCGGATCGTCGCGGGCAAGCGCACCGACACCTTCGTCGAGGTGACGCCGAGCGACCCGGGAGACAAGCTCGACATCCAGGCCGCCGCCGAGACCAACGTCACCTGCGCGGGCGGAAAGCTGCTGGTCAAGGGCCCCAAGAAGCGCTCGCTCTTCGGCAAGATCGGCGCGGTCGACGTGACCGTCGAACTGCCCGCCGGTTCGGATCTGACCTGCAGGACGGGGCTCGGGGAACTGATCGGCGAGGGCCTGTTCGGGAACTGCCGTCTCACCACCGCCGCCGGAGACATCCAGCTGGACGAGGCCGCGGCCGTACGGCTGAAGACCTCGCACGGCGACATCCTGGTCGACAGCACGACCGGCGAGACCGAGATCCACGGCTCCGGCCGGGTGCGGATCGGCCGGATCGACGGATCGGCGACCATCAGGAACCTCAACGGCGAGACCACGGTCGGCGAGATCACCGGCGAGCTGAAGGTGAACTCCTCCAACGGGCCCATCGGCGTGGGCCGTACGGAGTCCTCGGTCACCGCCAAGACCGCCAGCGGCGCCATCCGCCTCGGCGAGGTCGTCCGCGGCCGGATCACGCTCGACTCCGCCGCCGGGGGCCTCGAGGTCGGCATCGCCGAGGGAACCGCCGCCTGGCTCGACGTACGGTCCACGGCCGGCCGCGTACGCAACGAACTGGGCGCGGCGGAGGGCCCGGGCCAGTCCGAGGAGACGGTCGAGGTCCGCGGCCGCACGAGCGTCGGCGACATCGTCATCCGCCGCGCGTAGACGCCGGGGAGCCGACGAACCGAGGGGGGAGGAAAGCCCGATGGCACACGCACCACAACCCGACACCACGGGCGCCCCCGACACCACGGGCGCTCCCGGCATCACGGGCGCCCCCCGTGCCCCAGGAGCCCCCCGCGCCTCCCGCGCATCGGCCTCCTTCGTTCGCTTCGTCGTGTTCGGCGGCGGAGTCGGCCTCGCGTCCAGCGCGGCCGTCGCCCTGCTCGCCGGTCTCCTTCCGTTCGCCCTCGCCAACGCGCTGGTCACCATCGTCTCGACGGTCCTCGCGACCGAGCTGCACGCACGCTTCACCTTCGCGGCGGGGCTCCGGCCCGCCACCGGTCGCTGCCCGCTGCGCTGCGGCCTCCGCCACCACCTGCAGTCCGCCGGAACGGCCGCCGCCGCCTTCTCCGTGACCACCCTCGCGATGCTCGTCCTGCACGCGATCGAAGGCACACCGGGTCTCGCCGTCGAGCAGACCGTCTACCTCTCCGCCTCGGGCCTCGCCGGCGTCGGCCGCTTCCTGGCACTGCGCCTGTACGTCTTCGCCACGGCCCCCGAGCAGCGGCCCGTGCCGGTCTCCGTCGACCTCCACCGGTCCCCGACGCGCCGCGAGTCGCTCACCACCGCGTCCTGACCGGACGGGAGCGGCGCCGATCCCCTCGGCCCGGCCCTCTCGGCCCGACCCCCCGCGCCGCCATGGCGCCATGCCGTGCTGCCCGCGCCCCCGGCTCCCACGCCCACGCGCGCCACACGCCACCCACCACCGGAGCACCCGCGCACCCGCGCACCCCAGGCACGCCACTCACACCCGCACCCGCCCACCCCGTCCGACCCTCAACCACCCAACGGGAGCCCCACCGTGGCTACGTTCCTCTCCGCACTCGGCCGTCTCGCCTTCCGTCGTAAGGGGGTGACGCTGCTGCTCTGGCTGTTGGTCTTCGTCGGCATGGGCGTCGCCGCCTCGTCCGCGCCGGCGCCGCCCCCCGACACGTTCTCGATGCCGGGCACCGAGTCGCAGGAGGCCTTCGACCTGCTGACCGAGAAGTTCCCCGACGCGGGCGTCGACGGCGCCACCGCGCGGGTCGTCGTCCGCGCCCCCGAGGGGACGAAGATCACGACCCCCTCGGCGCGGACCCGCGTCGACCGTCTCGTCGCCGAGCTGGGGACGTCGTCCCCGCAGGTGGTGGGCGTCGCGAACCCGTACACGTCGCCCGCCGTCAGCATCAGCGAGGACGGGACGACCGCCTATCTGGTGGTGACGTACGAGGTCCCCGCGGCGGCGGTCGACGACGCGGCGCACGACGCCCTCGACGCGGCCACCGAGCACGCCCGCGCGGCGGGGCTCACCGTCGAGGCCGGCGGTGACGCCGTGAAGATCGAGCAGGCCATGGGCGGCACGGGCGAGCAGATCGGCGTCCTGGTCTCCGCGTTCGTCCTCGTCCTGACCTTCGGCTCGATGATCGCGGCCGGAATGCCGCTGATCACCGCACTGATCGGGGTCGGCATCGGCATCTCGGGCATCACCGCCCTCGGCTCCACCTTCGGCCTCTCCGGCACCACATCGACCCTCGCGATGATGATCGGCCTCGCGGTCGGCATCGACTACGCCCTGTTCATCGTGTCCCGTTTCCGCACCGAGCGGGCCGAGGGACGTACTCCCGAGGAGGCCGCGGGACGGGCGGTCGGCACCGCCGGCTCGGCCGTCGTCTTCGCCGGCCTCACCGTGATCGTCGCCCTCGCCGGGCTCGCCGTCGTCGACATCCCGATGCTCACCAAGATGGGCCTGGCCGCGGCCGGTACCGTCGCCGTCGCCGTACTCGTCGCGATCACGCTGGTCCCCGCCCTGCTCGGCCTCGCGCCGGTCAAGGTGATGGCCCGCAAGGGGCGTCTGCGGTACGCCGTGAAGCCGCTGTCGGACCGTCAGCGGCGCCGGGCCGCCCGGCACGAGGCGAAGCTCGCCCGGAGGACGAAGCCCAACCTGGGGACGCGCTGGGCCCGTTACGTCCTGCGCCACCCCGTGGTCGTCCTGCTCGTCGGCGTGATCGGCCTCGGCACCGTCGCCGTGCCGGCCGCGAGCCTGGAGCTCGGCCTGCCGGGCGAGGGCCAGATGTCGACGCGGACGACCCAGCGCAAGGCGTACGACCTGCTCTCGGAGTCCTTCGGGCCCGGCTTCAACGGCCCGCTGACGGTCACGGTACAGACCCTGCCCACCGACTCCGCGAACGCCAGGACCGCGGCCACTGCCCCTGACACGGCCGCGGCCACGGCCGATGAGATCGGCAAGGTCCTCGCGAGGACGCCCGGCGTGGCCTCGGTCTCGCCGGCCACCGCCGACAGGACGGGCGACACCGCCCTCCTCACCGTCGTGCCCACCACCGGGCCGACCGAGAAGGAGACGGAGGAGCTGGTCCACGCACTCCGCGACACCGCCGACGACCTGGAGCGGACCACCGCGGCACGGATCCTCGTGACCGGCCAGACGGCCCTGTTCATCGACTTCTCTCAGACCCTCGACGACGCGCTCCTGCCCTATCTGGCCCTGGTCGTGGGTCTCGCCTTCCTCCTCCTGATGGTGGTCTTCCGCTCGGTCCTGGTCCCGCTCAAGGCGGCCCTCGGGTTCCTGCTGTCGGTGGCGGCGGCGCTCGGCGCAGTCGTGGCGGTCTTCCAGTGGGGCTGGCTGGCCGACGTATTCGGCATCGACGCACCGGGCCCGATCATGAGCACGATGCCGATCTTCATGATCGGCGTGGTCTTCGGCCTCGCGATGGACTACGAGGTCTTCCTGGTCAGCCGGATGCGTGAGTCGTACGCCCAGGGTGCCCGCCCGGGCGAGGCGGTCGTCGACGGCTTCCGCCACGGCGGCCGGGTGGTCGGCGCGGCCGCGGTCATCATGATGAGCGTCTTCTCCGGCTTCATCGTGGAGGACAACGACTTCGTGAAGATGATCGGCTTCGCCCTCGCGATCGCGGTCCTCTTCGATGCCTTCGTGGTCCGGATGGCGATCGTGCCGGCGTTGTTCGCCCTGCTCGGCAGGTCCGCGTGGTGGCTGCCGAAGTGGCTGGACCGGGTCCTGCCCCGGGTGGACGTGGAGGGCGAGAAGCTCACCGGGGCGCAGACGGCGCCACGCTCACCGCGGGAGAGCACGCCGGTCGGCTGATCCCCGCACGCAGCCCTCCCGCAGCCCTCCCGCAACCCCCAGCAGGCCCGACATCAGGCGCCCGATGGCACCGGCCCACCCAGGCCGGCGCCATGGGGCGCTTTCCCGCGGCCGGGATCGAACCCGGCAAAGGAGCTGGTCAGAGGAGTGAGGCGCCACGTGGCGACACCCAGACGCAAGCATGGCGCCACAATGACTCGACATGGCGCCATCGCTGTGCCACGATGATGGCGCAAGCACGGCACGGAATGGCGCCACACAAGCGCCACTCCTGTCCGAGCTTCACCCCGGCTCCGCCAGCCCGACCCCGGCCCCACCCCCAGCCCATCCCGGAAGAGAAAGGCCCGCAGACCATGAGCACCACGAACCGCCGCACGGACACGGCAACCGCAGCCGCCGCAGCGGCCACCACAGCCCCCGGCACGCGCTCCACGGCGATCTCCGCGACCGGCCTGCGCAAGTCGTACGGCGACAAGGTGGTGCTGGACGGCATCGACCTGCGGATCCCCGAGGGCACGATCTTCGCCCTGCTCGGCCCCAACGGCGCGGGCAAGACGACGACGGTCGAGATCCTCTCCACCCTCATCACGGCCGACGGGGGCGAGGCCCGGATCGCGGGCCACGACGTGAAGGCCGACGCCGACTCGGTACGCACCCTGATCGGCGTCACCGGCCAGTTCGCCGCCGTCGACGGGCTGCTGACCGCAGAGGAGAACCTGCTCCTCATGGCCGACCTCTACCACCTGAGCCGCGGTGAGGGCCGGCGCCGTACCGCCGAACTCCTGGAGCGGTTCGACCTGACCGAGGCCGCCCGCAAGAACGTCGCCACCTTCTCCGGCGGCATGCGCCGCAAGCTCGACCTGGCGATGACACTGGTCGGCCGGCCGCGGATCATCTTCCTCGACGAGCCGACCACCGGCCTCGACCCGCGCAGCCGCCGCGACATGTGGGAGCTCATCAGGGACCTGGTCACGGAGCAGGGCGTGACGATCTTCCTCACCACGCAGTACCTGGAGGAGGCCGACCACCTCGCCGACCGCATCGCGGTGCTCGACCACGGCAGGCTCGTCGCCGAAGGCACGGCGGAGGAGCTGAAGCGGCTGATCCCGGGCGGCCACGTGCGCGTCCGGTTCGCCGACGAGACCCACCTCGCCACGGCGGCCGCGGTCTTCGGTATCGCCACCGTCGACGACGAGGCGCTCACGCTGCAGATCCCCAGCGACGGCTCGGTCACCAACCTCCGCGCCATCCTCGACGCCCTGGACGGCACCGAGGCTCGGGCCGAGTCGCTCACCGTGCACACCCCGGACCTCGACGACGTCTTCCTCACCCTCACCGGCAAGCAGAACGCCCCCACCGTCCCCGCCCCGTCCCACGCCACCACCCCGCAGAAGGAGTCGACCCGATGAGCACCGCGACCCTCTCCCCGGCGAAGCCCGCCCGCTCGTACGCCCTGCGCGACTCCCTGACGATGCTGCGCCGCAACATCAAGCACATGCAGCGCTACCCGTCGATGACGATCTCGATCCTCGTCATGCCGCTCCTGATGCTGCTGCTCTTCGTGTACGTCTTCGGCGGCGCGCTCGGCGCCGGCATCGGGGCGGGCGGCGACCGCGGCGACTACATCAACTACCTGGTGCCCGGCATCATCCTGATGGCCGCGACCTCGGGGGCCGTGGCGACGGCCGTGTCGGTCTGCACCGATATGACCGAGGGCATCGTCAACCGCTTCCGCACGATGTCGATCTCCCGCGGCTCCATCCTCACGGGCCACGTCATGGGCAGCGTCCTCCAGGTCGCCACGGTCCTGGTCCTGGTCACCGGCGTCTCCCTGGCGATCGGCTTCCGGCCCGACGCCTCGGTCGTCGAGTGGGCGGCCGCCGCGGGCCTGCTCCTCTTCCTCGCCTTCGGCATGGCCTGGCTGTCCGCCGCGATGGGCATGGGCGCCAAGACGGTCGAGTCCGCGAGCAACGCCCCGCTGCCGCTGACCTTCCTGCCCTTCCTCGGCAGCGCGGTCGTCCCCCCGGAGTCCATGCCGACGGCCCTGCGCTGGTTCGCCGAGTACCAGCCCTTCACCCCGATCAACGAGACCCTCCGCGGCCTCCTGCTCGGCACGGACATCGGCAACGCCGGCTGGATCGCCCTGGCCTGGTGCACGGCCCTCGCCGCCCTCGGCTACTTCTGGTCCCGCGCGGTCTTCAACCGCGAGGTCACCCGCTGACCCCCCGGGCCGCCCACGACGGAAGGGTGGGCCCGGAAGCAATCCCGGGCCCACCCTCCACAACACCGCATCACCTCAGCACACCCCCACGCCCGTCCGCTACGCTGTCTCCGTCCGCCTTCGTAGCTCAGGGGATAGAGCACCGCTCTCCTAAAGCGGGTGTCGCAGGTTCGAATCCTGCCGGGGGCACAAGTCCGATGGCCACACCTGAACGTTCAGGTGTGGCCATCGGCCGTCTACGGCTGACACCCACGGCACTGGTCGGAATCGACCGGCCTGCATGAGGCGCGGCCCATGTGTGGACCAGCGGGACATACCAGCCCACCTCGACGCTCTTGAGCTGCCAATACGTCGGGGAGGCATGCGCCCTCTGGAGCCGTGCGCGCAGGTTCGATCCTGCACGGGCACTCAGCTCAGCTCGGAGAGCGTGATCAAGGCGCCGACCAGTGTCGCCATGCCGCGTCCGACCGGTGCCCGTGCCGCGGCCGGGCCCCGTTGACGGAGCGCTGGGCGGGGGTGAGGGAGGCCGGTGGCGGCCCAGGAGCTGGCACCCTGGTAAGCGCTGCCGGCGAGCAGACCGATCACCGCGGTGACATACACGTGGGCGGTGCCGACGGATACCCCGAAGCCGGCCGCTATCCGGGGGAGGGTGTCGTGGAGGCGCAGGTACATCAGACAGGTCCGCTGCCCTTGGCCGGCCGGCACGGTGGGAGTAGCTCTCGCAGCAGTTCCGGGGCGAGCGGATCACCACGTCGGTGGACGGGGGCTCACCCGGGCCAGCCTGGCTGGGACGCTCCTGGGCGCACCCGGCCCCCGACCGAAAGCGCTGGTCGGGGGCCGGCTCCCAGGTGCGCGTCGGTGTCGGCTCGGCCGACGGGACTCGCGCCTTACGCGTGCCCGGAACTAGAACCGTCCACGGATCTGCTTACCCGTGCCGCTCTCCGGGTGGTTCAGCGCGTCGTAGACCTTGTGGCCGGAGTCACGGGCACCGCCGGCCCAGGACACGGATCCCCGGTCGGTGACCTTGGCCGCGATGCCGCCCCAGTACTTCGCCTCGCGCTCCCACTCGATGCCCTCCAGCAGGCGCTCCAGCGTGACGCCCTCGGGAAGGGGGTCGGCGCTCCAGGACATGGTGCGGTTCATGGTCGCGCCGAGGCCGGCCACGACGGCGGGGGCGGTGACGGCGGCCTTGGCGTGGAAGAGCTCGGCGTTTTCCTGCAGGAAGGCGCCCACCGTCTCCATGACCTCGCGCTGGACGACGGCCCTGTCCGGGCGGTCGCCGCTCTCGTCGGCGGGGATGTCCTCGTGCTCGATGTTGGTCGACGCGGCGTGGATACCGGCCTTGCCGAGCATGGCCGTCGCGATGAGGGTCCGCAGGACCGACATCGTCATCCACTCCGGAGCCTTGTCCGACACCTGGCGCTTGCCGGTGAGGATGAGGCTGGACAGCGGGACCGTGGTCTCGCCGAGCGGCACGTGCAGCGACTCCATCAGCTTGCGCGTCACGGTGGTGCCGAAGTCGCGGCCGTCCATGGACATGGCCAGAGACTTGTCGACCGGAACGCCCTTCAGGTTGCGGTCGTGGAAGATCTGGCGTGCGGCCATGACACCGATGCCGTGGAAGATCTCGAACGACAGCGGGATCGCACCGAAGTCGCAGTCCTGCAGGCCGTAGGCAGCCGGGTTGTTCTTGATCCGGTGCCAGGCGGTGACCTGGGTCTCGCTGTCGAGGACGTAGAGGCCGTCCTTGATCGGCAGGGCCGAGGTGCCCTCCTCGGAGACGATCAGCGGGCGCGGCGACCACAGGGTGATCTGCGGCAGCGACCATGCGTCGTCGAAGTCCCCCCGCAGTCCGGCCGCGATGTAGTCGGCGTATTCGCCGACGTTCTTGGCCTTCTTGCTGCTCGCCGTGCCGATCTGCCGCTGGATGTCGGCGCGCGTGCGGGCGTATTCGCTGATCGGCTGCCCGGCCTTCTGGGCGCGCTTGGCGGCGTCCTCGACCTCCTGGGGGTCGTTCACGATGGCCAGCAGGTTCTCGCAGTCGATGACGCCGTTCGCCATGACCCCCTTGCGGATCTCCCGAAGGTCGGCGGGCAGTCCGGTGGTCACCGGCTTCAGAGACGCGGTCGTGTTCATGGTTCTCCCCCTCGCAAGCGGTGCCTTGACGCACCGTCATGTGTGAGGACGCTATCGGACGCATCGTCAGAGAGTCAACTGAGGTCGCCCTAGACTCCTCTTCACGCCTTCCGCAGTTCGCCATTTTGAGCTGCGGATGCGCCTAGAGCCTTGAAATCGCCACCGCGGTAGACAGTTTTTGGTCACGCTCACCGTCCGCGGTTGCGGTAGGCGTCTCCCCAGGCGGACAGGCTCACGCGGCCTGCCCTCGGCAGCCCATCCCGCCGGGTCGGCCAGGTCAGGGCTCGGAAACGCCACGCGAGCCTGTCCGCCTGGGCGCCCCGTCCGAGGACGGCTCCCGCAGCGCGGGTATCGTGCGACCCGGTCGGTCGAACAGTCTTCTCGGCGGGGGCGGCATGCACGACGAACGGATCGATGAGCGGCTGTCCGACGAGGAGCTGGAGCTGTTCGTCCAGTATCTGCACCGGTTCGCGCACCACGAGGTGGACGTCTTCCTGAACCTCGAGGTCGGCCATCCCGCGTATCCGGTCTACGTGACGTTCGGCCAGGACTACCCTCCGATCGGGGAAGCCTCGGACTGCCGGCGGCCGTTCGCGGACCGGCGGCGGCCGACGTCCGCAGCCGGTCCCGAGAACGCCGGGTAGGGGGCCCGACCGGTGATGCCGCCGAGCCGTCCCCGTCGTCTCAGCCCCGTATGTCCCCCTGTCGAGCGAAGGTGGGTTTCATGAGCCTGTTGCCGTTTGTCGATGAGCATGTCGTCGTCGTGGACTCCGGGGTCGAGGAGTTGTGGGGACGACTCGTCGTGAACGTCGGGCGGTCGCTGTCCACGGCCGGTGGGGCGCGGTACGCGCGGGTCGTGGGGGCCGTGCCCCGGGCCGCGTCCGGGGTTCGGCCGCTGGGTGTCGGGTCCGAGTTCCCCGGGTTTCGGGTCGCCCGGCTCGTGCCGGGGCGGGAGCTGGCGCTGGAGGGGCGGCACCGGTTCTCCTCGTACAGCCTCGTCTTCCGGGTCGAGGAGCTGGCGGGCGGGCGCTGTCGGCTGCGGGCCGAGACCCGCGCCGTCTTTCCCGGGGCGGCCGGGCGCGTCTACCGGGCGCTCGTCATCCGGAGCGGTGGGCACGCCTTCGCCATGCGGCGGATGCTGGCCGGATACCGGCGGCGTCCGTGACCCCCGCGGGGCCGGCTGGATACCGGCGGCGTCCGCGACCCCAGCGGAAACCGACCGGACACCGGCAGCACCCGTGACCCCGGTGGAGGCTCAGCGGAGTTCTTCCGGGCACGGCGTGCCCCGGGAGAGCTTGTACGGGGCCGCCAGGCGGTAGACGCCCGCCTTCGGGGCGACCAGTTGCGTCCATTCGTCGCCCTCCACGTCCGCCTCCGTCTTGAAGAGACAGCCCTCCTCGTTGGCGAAGACCTTCGGGATCTCGGTGTCCGACTCCTCGCGGGCCAGCTTCGACGCCTCCGTCTCCTGCGGGGGTTCGATCTTGCCGCCGTTCTCGTCCACCAGGGCCAGCCACGGCGAGTAAGGGACGCGGATCAGGACCCGGCCGGGGGTCTCGACGCGGATCACCACCTCGTTCTCCTCCGCGCTCTCCACCTCCGCCGGAGGGTCCGCCAGGGGCGTCGGGTCCGCGACCTCGTACAGGCGCCAGTTCTCGTCCGACCAGACCTGCTCCAGGTACGGCAGGCCCTCGCCGACCAGCTCCGCCTCCTGCTGCGCGCCCGAGTCGGGCGCGCCGGTCGGCAGCACCACGTAGTGGACGGCCCAGCGGTGCAGCCACTCCTCGTAGTTCACGGAGTTCAGCGTGTCGTCGTAGAAGAGCGGGTTGCGCTCCATGTCCGCCTGACGGTTCCAGCCCCGTGCCAGGTTGATGTACGGGCTCAGCGCCGAGGACTCGCGGTGGCTCGACGCCGGTACGACCTCCACCCGCGCCTTGCGCGCGTCCCGCACCTGGAGCTGGTTGACCAGCGGCGCGAGCTCGCGGGCCCAGGAGGCGTCCGGGGCCGTACGGATCACGTCGTCGACGCCCTTGAAGCCGATCCAGAAGTTCAGGCCGACGAAGGCCAGGACCAGCGCGTACCAGCGACGGGAGCGCGGCGCCGTGTACGGCAGGGCCGCCAGCAGCACGACGCCAGCGAAGAGCATCGGGAGCCGCGAGATGTTCGAGCCGATCTGCGAGTCGATCAGCCAGGTCAGCAGGGTGCCGATCGTGTACACCGCCGCCGCGGTGCGCACCGTCCGCCAGTCCTTCGGGACGAGGAAGAAGGTCAGCACTCCGAAGAGCAGCGGCAGCGCCGTCGAGCCGAAGGCCATCGGCTGGGTGCCCGAGAAGGGGAACAGCCACGAGGACAGGGCCACGACCGCCACGGGGGCCAGACCCAGCGCGTACGCGCCCGGCCGCCGGCGGTTCAGGAACAGCGCCGCCGCCGCGACCCCCAGGAACAGACCCGCCACCGGGCTGCACGCCGTCGCCAGACCCGCGAGCGGCGCCGCCACCGCGGCCTTCGCCCAGCGCTTGTGGCGCCAGCGGTGCGGCCAGCAGAACACCGCCGCGACCGCGCCGACCGCGAACATCATGCCGAGACCGAACGTCACCCGGCCCGACAGGGCGTTGCAGAGGAACGCGAAGACACCCGCGATCGAGCACGCGAGCGGATTGCGGACCGCCCGCACCCGCACCAGGATCAGCGCGGTCAGCCCCGCCGACAGCGTCCCCGCGACCATCATCGTGCTGCGCACACCGAGCATCGACATCAGGTACGGCGACACGACGCTGTACGACACCGGGTGCATCCCGCCGTACCAGGCCAGGTTGTACGCCGAGTCGGGGTGCCGGCCGACGAACTCGGCCCACGCGTCCTGCGCCGCCAGGTCGCCGCCGCTGTTCGCGAAGAAGAAGAACCACAGGATGTGGGTGACGGCCGCGAGGCCGGTGGCCACCAGGACCGTGTAGCGGCGCTTCCGCCGCGGGGCCGGGGCCGGGGCGGTGGACGCCGGGGCGGGCCGCTGCGCCGGAAGCACTATTCGCGGGAGCGAATCACTGGACGCGTCGGGTTCCGCGTGCGGACCGGCGTCGGAACGGGCATCGGGACGGGCGACGGCAGGGCCGTCGGCCCGGGCGTCGGCATGGCCGGAGTCAGGGGCTGAGTCCGCGCGGTCGGCGCGTGTCGGCTCGGCGGTGGTCACTACGGCCCTTTCCCGTGCTGCCCGTCTCACTTCTCGCGCGTGAGTCACGCGTCGTACTCGTCCCCGGGAAAACGCTAACAGCTGGGCCCCCCGGAGAACCCGGGGAGCCCGGCCGAGCGGGTGGCCGCCCGGCCCGAGGAACTCGGCGAGCGGCCGTCCCGGACGCGTCAGCCCACGCGCGTGAGCTTCTTCTCGAAGCCGGGCTCCGCCAGGTCCGCCTGGAGCGCGACCGGGGAGCTGACCTTGCCGGCGCCCGTGCCGATCGACACCTGGCCGATGATGTCGCCCGCCTTGCCGGCGTGCGGGACGGCCTTGCCGCCGTCCGTCAGCGCCAGCTTCACCTGGAGGCCCGGCCAGCCGATCGCCTTCAGTTCCCTCGTCGCCACGACCGGCGTCCGGCCGCCCAGGCCGTCGTCGACGTAACCGAGGACCTGGCCCTTGCGGACCACGGCTGCCGAGGCGACGTCCTTCTGGGCCTGCTGGATGATCTTGTAGCTGTTGTCGATGGCGAGCTGGAGCTTGTCGTTGAGCTGCTCCGCGTCCTTCGCACCCATCACGATGCCGAGGATGCGCCGGTTCTGGCCGTCGACGACGGTGTTCGCCGACCAGAGCAGATTGCCGCCCGCCGGGGTCGACGAGCCGGTCTTGATGCCGCTCACGCCCGGCTTGAGCAGGATGTTGTTGTTGTTCTCGATCCGGCCGGGGAGGCCGTCCACCGTCAGGTTGGGCATGTTCACGATCTCGCGGAACACGTCGAACTGCATGACCGCCTTCGCCAGCTTCAGCTGGTCCTGCGGGGTCGACACGGTGCTGTCGAGCAGACCCGACGGGTCCGTGTACGTGGACTGGGTCATGCCCAGGTCCTTCGCGGCGGCGTTCATCTTCTCGACGAACGCGGCCTCCGAACCGGCGTCCCAGCGCGCGAGCAGCCGGGCCACGTTGTTCGCGGAGGGGATCATGAGGAGCTCCAGGAGCTCCTTCTCCGAGTACGTCTGGCCCGTCTGGACCCTGGCCGTCGACTCGTGCTCCGCCTTGCCCTGATCGGCGGCCTTCTGGTCGATCTCGATCTCGGGGCCCTTCTGCTTCCCCTTGAGCGGGTGGTCACGGAGGATCACGTACGCCGTCATCGTCTTGGTGACGCTCGCGATCGGGGCCGGCTTCTGCGGCCCGTACGTCCCCATGGATCCGACGCCCTCGACCTCGACCGCGCCCTGTCCCTCGGTGGGGAACGGCAGCTTGAGCTCGCCGCCCCCGAAGGTGAAGGTCGGCGCGGCCGAGAGCGTCAGCACGGGCGCGGGCAGCGGGCGGGCCATCTGCACGATCGCAAAGACGATCAGGACCAGGAGGAGCAGCGGGGTCCAGATCCGCACCCGGCGCACGGTCGTCCGCAGCGGGGTGGGCGGCGGGGGCGGCGTGTTCGTCAGCTCGGCGAGCAGGTCGAGCGGGGGCAGCGGGGGCAGCGGCTGCTGCCGCGTCCGCTCGGGCTCGGCGAGCGCGGGCGCGGGCGCGGGCGAAGGCGCGGACGGCGCCTTCGGCTGTACGGGGGCGGAGGCGGCGGGCTTGGGAGCCTCGGGCGCCTTGGGGGCCGCCGCGGCGGCCGCCTGGGCCTTCTGCTCGGCCGGGATGTCCGCCCGCAGCGGCCGGAAGGTGCTGGTGCGCTCGCTGTCGGTGTCGCCGGTGCCGGCGCCCTTGCCGGCGTCCTTGCCCGCGCCGTTGCCGGTCAGGGAGGACGGAAGCTTCAGCGCGGTCGTCGGCTGGTCCACGGGCAGCCGGACGGCCTTGAACATGGTCGTGGGCTGGTCGACCGGCTCGTCCTCGACGACGTCGGCGTCGGCATCGGCATCGGCACCGTCCTCGCCGTCCTCGCCGTCCGAGTCCGCCACGTCGGTGGGGGCGGCGGGTTCCCCGGCGGGCGCCTCGGCCGCGGGCTTCGCGTCCGCAGCCGGCTTCCGCGTCGTGAACCAGGACTCCACGGAGGGCTTCTCCTCGGAGTCCTCCGCGGCCGCCTCCGCCTCGACGGCCTCCTCCTCGGAGCCGTCGCCGGAGTCGTCGTCCGACTCGCCGTCGGAGCTGTCGCCGGAGTCGTCGTCCGTCTCGGACGCACCCTCGGGCTCATCGCCCTCCGGCTCGCGCGCGGCAGCGTCCTCGGCGTCGGACCCGTCCGACCCCGACTCCGACTCCGACTCGTCCTCGACGGACCCCGCGGGCGCCTCCCGCTCCGTCTCGCGCTCCGTCTCCGGCTCATCCGCCGTCGCCACCCACGCCGCCACAGCGGCCTTCAGGCGGTCGCTCTCGGGCTCGGGAGCCTTCTCCGGCTCCCGCTCCGGCTTCTCCGACGGTTCCGGCTTCTCGGACCGCTCCGGCGAATCCGGCGTCTCCGGCTCGGGCGTGGCCGCCGGGGCGTCGTCCTCCGAAGTCCGCGGCGCCAGCGACTTGAAGACGGCCGTCGGCTGGTCCAGCTGGACCGCCGAAGCCGAGGACGACGCAACCGGAGCCGCCGACGAGGCGTCCGACTCATGGAGCACGGAAAGCCGAGGATCCCTGCCGCCGCCCGAGGCGGTCGTCTCCTGAGACGACCCCTGCTGCTCCGCCTTGTCGGGGGACTCGCCCGCCACCGTGCCTCCTCCATGCGTCATGGCTACGTACGGACCATGTACCGGTCCGTGTACCAGTGTCCTGTGTGGACCCCTTGGCCCCCGTGCTAGACGAGAACGACATACCTACTGGTTCCCGGATGAACCACCCAGGCACTCTCGACAGATGAATGTGAGAGGGGTCACCCTGTCATTCATCCACGCGGGGAGGCATGGATGGGCAGGAGCCGCAGAACCATTCCGGAAGAGCTTCTGCTGCTCGCTCTGGACCCGACCACGGGTACCACAGCGCAGCCGCAGTCGCTCGACCTCGGCCTGGCCGGAGCACAGCTAGTGGAGCTGGCGCTGGCAGGCCGGATAGCCCCTGACGGGGATCGTATCGCCGTGGTGATGCCACGGCCGACCGGAGATCCGACCTTGGACTCCGCACTGGAGCTGCTGCGCAGGCGCGGCAGCCCGGTTCGGGCCGTCCACTGGATCGGCGGACCCCGACTGGGGCTCCGTCAGACGTATCTCTCGCATCTGGAGCGATGCGGCATGGTGCATGCCGTGGAGACCCAGATGTGCGGGGTGTTGCCGACGACTCGCTACCAGGCGACGGACACGGCGATCAGTCGGGAGATCCGTTCCCGGCTGGACAGTGCGATCCGCACCGGCGTACCGCCGGACCCGCGGACCGCGGCGCTTGCCGCGCTGGCCCACGCGGTCGGTCTCGGGAAGCACCTCTACCCCGGCAACGAAGGACGGTCGTCGCGGTCCCGGCTGCGCGATCTGATCCGGCACGACCCGATGGGCGGACTCGTGGCGCACGCCGTGATGGACGTCCAGAACGGCGCGGCGGCACAGCCGCGCCGGAGCGCCGCGGGTGTCCCGGCGCAGCCTCGCGGCAGCATGGCCCGCGCGGCGGCGTCCTAGGCATCCCACGCGCAGCACAGAACCCACCCGGGAGCCGCACAGGTGTGCGGGGCGGTCTGGACGGCCGCCCCGCACACGCGCGTTTCCCGAGCTCGGCGGGGCATAGGTTGTGGTCGTTTTCCAGCGCACACCCGGCCATTGGTGGCAGTCTGCCAAGCGGTAGATACTCACAGCTACGCAGCAGACAGCCGGAGGTGCAGTTTCCGTGGCGTCCAACGTCAACCCCACCGTCAGGCGACGCCGATTGGGCCAGGAGCTGCGCAAGCTCCGGGAAGCGAAGAACATGACGGCGGAGCAGGTCGCCGAGCGCCTCCTCGTCTCCCAGTCCAAGATCAGCCGGCTGGAGAACGGCCGTCGCTCCATCAGTCAGCGCGATGTGCGCGACCTGTGCGGTGTGTACGAGGTCGAGGACGAGCGCATGGTCGACTCCCTCATGCAGATGGCCAAGGACTCGCGCCAGCAGGGCTGGTGGCACGCCTTCGGCGACATCCCGTACAGCGTCTACATCGGCCTGGAGACCGACGCGGAGAGCCTGCGGATGTACGAGCCGCAGATCATCCCCGGGCTGCTCCAGACGCACGCGTACGCGGAGGCGGTCATCACCGGCGCGCTGCCGGAGTCGGCGCCCGCGGACATCGAGAAGCGGGTCACGGTCCGCACCCGCCGCCAGGAGCGCATCCGGGACGACGAGCGTCCGCTGCGGCTGTGGGCCGTCATCGACGAGGGCGCGCTGCACCGGATCGTCGGCAGCAGGCAGCTGATGGTGGAACAGCTGGAGCACCTCATCGAGCAGTCGCACCTGCCGCACGTCACCGTGCAGGTGATCCCGTTCGAGATGGGCGCGCATCCCGGGATCAGCGGGCAGTACTCGATCCTGGAGTTCCCGGACACGTCCGACTCCAGCGTCGTCTACATCGAGGGCGTGACGAGCGATCTGTATCTGGAGAAGGCGCAGGACGTCGGCAAGTACAGCGTCATGTACGAGCACCTCAGGGCGCAGGCCCTGAACGTCGAGCAGACCCGGGACTTCATCTCGGAGATGGTGAAGAAGCACGCCAGGGGCTGAGCCGGAAAGCGTCGCGGCTCAGGTCCGAAAAGCAGCTGGGCGGGTACGGTACACCGCGTACTCGCTCCCACGGAAGCCCAGTTGGAATATGCCACTCGGACGTGTGAACGCCGGTCCCGCCGGACGGGACCGGCGAGTAGCGTCGATCACGCCGGCAAGAACGTTGGCGCGACACATCCACTGGCAGAACCGGAGCTGAGCAGCATGGCGATTATTCAGGGTGGCACCGACACCTGGACGAAGTCCTCGTACTCCGGAGGGAACGGGGCCTGCGTCGAAGTGAAGTCCCCCCTCGTGGCCGCGATCGCGGTGCGCGACTCCAAGGCCCCCGAGGGTCCCTCCCTCTCTTTCGGACCGGGATCGTGGAACGCCTTCGTCGGCGAGGTGAGCGACGGGGCCCTCTGAGCCCCGTCGCTGGAGCCGTCAGCCAGGCACCACCGGTGGTACCCGCACCAGACGTACCGCCCGCAGTACGCAAGAGCCCTCTCGACCGGTCCGCCGTCCTGGCCGAGGGGGCTCGGCCTCTGCCCGGGCCGGAGAGCGGCACGGAAGGTCAGCGCAGCTGGTCCACGTAGCGGTCCGTTCCCGGGATCGTCGGGATGAACGGCGCCACGAGTTCCACCCGGCCGCCCTCGGGGCCGCCCAGCGACTCCAGGTCCGCGAAGTGCTCCGTCCAGCACTCCCTCGGGTCCCGTTCGAGGAACCACAGCAGGGTCAGCCGGGTGTCGACGCCCTCGACCTGCTTCACGTACGTCATGCGGTCGCCGGGGAGCGGGGTCGGGCGGAAGACCGTGACCATCGCCGCCGGTGAGCCGGCGAGCCGGCGGGGCAGTTCCCCGGCCCGCAGTCGTTCGAGGAGGGCCGCGCGTTCCTCCGGGCCCTCGGTGTCGATCACCTGGAGGATCAGCCCCGCGTAGGGGTGGTCGAGGGCGTGGAAGTCGCGCGGGCCCGCCGCCCCGTCGCGGTAGACGGTCGTCTCGTGGTCCTGGAACGCGGTGAAGACATGGGTCCGTTCCTGGTGGACGCGGGCGTCGCGGTTGAGCCGTCTGTTGATGCCGACGGTCCACTTCATGTGGTCGTCGTAGCGGCCCTCGGTGATCCAGTACGTGGAGAGGTAGCAGCCCGCGGTGACGGGCCGGGCGACGGCGGACTTCTCCGGGCCGCGCAGGTCCTGGAGTTCGCGGGTGGCGACCCAGCGGCGGCCCGCGTACATCCAGGGCATCGCCATGGCGCCGGCGTAGTAGTGGTCGTCCTCGTACCAGCGGTTGTACGCGTACTCGTGGCCCGGATGCGGCTCGACCATGGTGATCAGCGCGTGGCCGGGCCGCACCCCGTACGGGCCGACGGACGCCAGCTCCGCGTACGTCTCGCTGCGGGTCTCCTCGCTCATCCTCGTTCCCCTTCCCTTGTCGGCGACACCGCCCTACTCTGACGGACCGTCAGATCGATGAACAGGCCCAGGGAGGACCCGGATGCTGCTCCAGGGGAAGACGGTCGTCGTGTCGGGTGTCGGCGCCGGACTCGGCCATCGCATCGCCGAGACGGTCGTACGGGACGGGGGCAACGCGGTCCTCGGCGCCCGTACCGGGGCCAACCTCGCCAAGTCCGCCGCCGAGATCGACCCGGAGGGGCGCCGTACCGCCCACCGGGCCACCGACATCACCGACGAGGCGCAGTGCGAGGCGCTCGCCGCCCTCGCGACCGAGCGGTTCGGCGGGATCGACGCGGTGGTCCACGTCGCCGCGTGGGACTCCTACTTCGGCGGTCTGGAGGACGCCGACTTCGCCACCTGGCAGGGGGTGCTGGACGTCAATCTGCTCGGGACCCTGCGAATGACCCGGGCCTGTCTGCCTGCGCTCAAGGTGCGCGGGGGTTCGGTGGTCCTGATCGGGACGCAGTCGGCGGTGGCCGCGCCCACGCAGGTGCGGCAGGCGGCGTACGCGGCCTCGAAGGGGGCGTTGACCTCGGCGATGTACTCGCTCGCGCACGAGCTGGGACCGCACCGCATCCGGGTCAACACCGTGCTGCCCGGCTGGATGTGGGGTCCGCCGGTGCAGGCCTTCGTCCAGTTCACCGCGCACACCGAGCAGGTCCCGGAGGCGGAGGTACTGGCACGGCTCACCGAGCGGATGGCGCTTCCGGAGCTCGCGACGGACGGGGACGTGGCGGAGGCGGCGGCCTTCCTCGCCTCGGACCGGGCGCGGGCGATCACGGGTCAGTCCCTGCTGGTCAACGCGGGTGAGCTGATGCGGTGAGCCCTTCCTGAACCAGCCGGACAAGTTCATAGACGTGAACAAGGGTCAGTAAACAGAACGATTTTACTGTCCCTTGACCCTCCATTGCATTGTCCCTGCCTTGTGACTCGCCACACCATGAACGGCGTTCACAAGGCGGACCAGATCCCCTGGAGGGGGCTCCATGAACAGTCTCGACTGGGTCGTGCTCATCGGCTACTTCGGCGTGATGGTCGCGATCGGTGTCTGGTCCCACAAGCGGGTGGACACCGTCTCCGACTTCTTCACGGCCGGCGGCCGGATGCCCTGGTGGCTCTCCGGCATCTCCCACCACATGTCGGGCTACAGCGCGGTGATGTTCACCGGGTACGCGGGCATCGCCTTCACCTACGGCGTCACGTCCTACGTCACCTGGTCCTTCCCCATCGCGATCGGCATCGCCATCGGCGCGAGCCTCTTCGCGCCCCGGCTCAACCGGCTGCGCTCCCGCCTCAAGGTGGCCTCCCCGCTCGAATACCTCAAGGACCGCTACAACCTCCCCACGCAGCAGGCCCTCGCCTGGTCCGGCGTCCTGTTGAAGATCGTCGACGTCGGCGCGAAGTGGGCCGCCATCGCCACCCTGCTCTCCGTCTTCACCGGTATCTCCCTCAACCAGGGCATCCTCATCACCGGTGTGGTCACCGGCGTCTACTGCACCGTCGGCGGCCTCTGGGCCGACGCCCTGACCGAACTCGGCCAGTTCGTCAT
Source organism: Streptomyces sp. NBC_00691 (assembly GCF_036226665.1). Classification (NCBI taxonomy): domain Bacteria; kingdom Bacillati; phylum Actinomycetota; class Actinomycetes; order Kitasatosporales; family Streptomycetaceae; genus Streptomyces; species Streptomyces sp. NBC_00691. The sequence goes on from NZ_CP109007.1 coordinate 3,529,549, forward strand.
CCAGCTCCTCGCCGGCGTCGCCATGCTCGTCGCCGTACTCGGCAAGCTCGGCGGCTTCAGCGCGCTGTGGACCGTGTGGGACCGTCCCGAGCTCCAGGGCCACACGGCGCCGACGGCCGGCCCGTACACGCTGACCTTCCTCCTCGCGTACCTCTTCATCAAGACCTTCGAGTACAGCGGCGGCATGTGGAACCAGGCCCAGCGCTACATGGCCACCCCCGACGCCCGTGCGGCCACCCGCTCCGGCCGGCTCTCCGCGGTGCTCTGGTTCGTCTGGCCGCTGGTCCTCTTCTTCCCCATGTGGGTCGCGCCGCTGCTCGTCACCCCGAAGAAGCCCGACGCCTCCGACTCGTACGCCCTGATGACCGAGCAGCTGCTGCCGCACGGCCTCCTCGGCCTGGTCGTCGTCGGCTTCTTCTCTCACACCATGGCCATGTGCTCCTCCGACGCCAACGCCATCGCCGCCGTCTTCACCCGTGACATCGCCCCCGCCGTCAGCAAGGCCGCCCGGGGCTGGAGCCAGAAGGCCGGTCTGCTCGCCGCGCGCTGGTCGACCATCGCCTTCCTCGCGCTGTCCATGGCCATCGCCACCCAGGTCAACTCCCCCACCTTCAAGGACATCATCACCGTCGTCATCAAGTGGGTCGCCGGACTCATGGGGCCGATCGCGATCCCCTTCATGCTCGGCCTGCTCCGCACCTTCCGGAAGTCCGGACCGACCGCGGCGCTCGTCTCCTGGGCCGCCGGACTCTTCGTCTTCTGGCTCACCAACTACGGCCTCGACGGCATCGAGCTCCAGATCCAGATCGTCTCGCCGCTCGCCACGTCCCTGGTCCTGTACGTGCTCATCGGCTTCGTCCGGCCCGAGGACACCCCGGAGCGGGACGCGCTGCTCGCCCGGATCGGCGGCGACCCGGACGACGAGGACGGCGCCGCGATCCCCGCGCAGGGCGGCGAGCGCGCCGGCCGGCCCCTCGCCTGAGGGACGCCGGCCGGCCTCACCCGGAGGACCCCGGTCAGCCCCTCGGGTAGCGCGCCAGCCAGCCCGGCGACGACTCCGCCGGGCCGTGCAGGGCGGCACCCTGCGTCATCTCCATCGAGAAGTCGTCCGCGAGCTCCAGGACCGTCGCACGGCCCTCCAGTTCGGCCAGCCAGGCCGGCGGGAGGGCCGTTTCGCCGTGCAGGGCGCCGAGCAGGGCGCCCGTGAGCGCCCCGGTCACCGCGGACGGCCCGTCGTGGTTCACCGCGAGCCGCAGTCCGTGCCGTACGTCCTCGCCGACCAGGGCGCAGTACACGGCCGCCGCCAGCTGCCCCTCCGCCCGGTCCTCGGCCGCCCCGAGGGCCGCCACCCGCTCCGGGTCCGGAACCCCTTCCCGTACGGCTCCGAGGGCGCGGCCCAGCGCCTCGGTGACCGGCTCGTGGCCGGGGCGCGCCGCCAGCTGCCCGAGGGCCCGGTCGACGGCCGCCTCCACGGAGCCGCCGCGCGCGAGGCCGTGGACGACGACCGCGAAGGCGCCGGCCGCGAGGCCGGCGGCCGGGGCGCCGTGGGTCTGGGCGGCGCACTCCACGGCGAGCTGGCAGACGAGCTGCGGCTCCCAGCCGACGAGCAGCCCGAAGGGGGCGGAGCGGACGAGCGCGCCGGAGTCCGCGGCCTGCGGGTTCTTGGGCCGTTCGAGGGTGCCGAGGATCTCGTCGCCGAGGCCGGTGAGGCAGGCGCGGGACGGGTCGCGGCGGGCGTAGAGCCATTCCTCGCGGGCGAGCCAGCCGTTGTCCTTGCGGCGCTCGTCGGGCCCCCAGTCGCGCTGGGTGGCGGCCCAGCGCAGATGCGCCCGGTGGATGTCGGTGGGCGGATGCCAGGCGCCGGTGTCGCGGCGGACCTGGGCGCGGATCAGGCCGTCGACGGTGAAGAGCCCCATCTGGGTGGCGGCGGTGACGGCGCCGCGGCGGCCGAAGGCGGGCGTGGGCTCGCCGAGTCCGTCAGGTCCGTGGGCTTCCCGGATCTCGTCGAGGGTGAGTCCCCCGACGCCCGCGCCCAGGGCGTCGCCGAGGGCTCCGCCGAGCAGACAGCCCCGTACGCGGGCCCGGAAGTCCTGCTGTTCGGCGCGGCCCCACACGGCCGCGGCTGTTGTGGCCACGACGTGCCCTCCCCCCGTAGACCGGTCTGCGCAGCACTGTAATGGACCGGGTACGTCCGTTCGGGGGCCGGAACGGTATGTGATCCGAAGCCCTTCAGTCCACTTTTGACCACAGTTCACCCGAGGTTTGGGCATGACTTGAACGATCCGCGTCATGAACCCCCTGACACGAGTCACGCCCCTCTCCACCGCGGCCCTCGCGGCCGTCCTGCTCACCGGCCTCGTCGCCCCGACCGCCTCCGCGCACTCCCCCGGCCACCGGCACGGCGACGAGCGGCGCGTCCCCTTCACCGCCGCCACCGTCACCGAGAACTCCGGCGGCACCTACACCGTCGCGTGGAACGCCCCCGGCACCCGCGGGGTCACGATCCGCACCGGCGGCCGTACCGTCGCCCGCGGCGGCGCCACCGGTTCGGTCACCGTCTCCGGGCTCGCCGCCACCGACCGCCGCTGGTTCGACCTGGTCCCCGACCGGGGCACCTCGCTGCACCTCGCCGACCGGCTGATCCGCCTCCAGGGCACGGTCAACTTCCGTGACGCGGGCGGCTATCGCACCACCGACGGCCACTGGGTGCGGATGGGCGAGGTCTACCGCTCCGACTCCCTGGAGAAGCTCACCGACGCCGACCTCGCCAAGCTGAAGCGCCTCGGCGTCCGTACGGTCTTCGACCTGCGCATGGAGTCCGAGCGGACCACCGCGCCCGACCGCGTCCCGGCCGGCGCCACGCACGTCGTCGCCGACGTCCTCGCCGGCACCGGCACCTTCACGTCGATGCCGAAGAGCCCCGCCGAGGCCGAGGCGATGATGGCCGAGGGCAACCGCTTCATGGTGAGCGGCGACACCGCCCGCACCGCCTACACCACCGTCTTCGACGGCATCGGCACCGACCGCAGGCGCGGTGTCCTCTTCCACTGCACCGCCGGCAAGGACCGCACCGGCTGGTCGAACGCCGCCCTGCTCACCGCCCTCGGGGTCCCCGGGGAGACGGTCATGGCCGACTACCTGGCCAGCAACACCTACCGGGCCGCCGCCAACGAGGCGATCCTCTCCCACCTCCCGGCCCCGCAGGCCGCCGTCTACAAGCCCCTCCTCGACGTCCGCCCCGCGTACCTCAACGCGAGCTTCGACGAGGTCGAGGAGGAGTACGGCTCCTTCCGCGGATACCTGCGGAAGGGCCTCGGCATCGACGACCGGGAGCTCAAGGAGCTGAAGAAGGACCTGCTGGTCGGCTGAGCCCCTACTCCTGGGGGAGGACCGGCAGCAGCTCCGGAAGGTGTCCGTCCGACGCCCTCGCGGTGCGCTGTCGTTCCTCGGGTACGTCGCCGTAGAGGGTCGTCCGGGGCTTCGCCGGGCGGCCTGCCGCCTCCGCGATGGCCTCCAGGTCGCGGATGGAGCGGTAGGAGCCGTAGCTGGAGCCGGCCATGCGGGAGATGGTCTCCTCCATGAGCGTTCCGCCGAGGTCGTTGGCGCCGGAGCGGAGCATTTCGGCGGCGCCCTCCGTGCCGAGCTTGACCCAGCTGGTCTGGATGTTGGGGATGTGGGGGTGGAGGAGGAGGCGGGCCATGGCGATGACGGCGCGGTTGTCGCGGGCGGTGGGGCCGGGGCGGGCGATGCCGGCGAGGTAGACGGGGGCGTTGGTGTGGATGAAGGGGAGGGTGACGAACTCGGTGAATCCGCCGGTCTCCTGCTGGATGCGGGCCAGGGTGCGGAAGTGGCCGAGCCAGTGGCGGGGCTGGTCGACGTGCCCGTACATCATCGTGGAGGAGGAGCGGATACCGAGCTGGTGGGCGGTGGTGATGACCTCGATCCAGGTGGCGGTGGGCAGTTTGCCCTTGGTGAGGACCCAGCGCACCTCGTCGTCGAGGATCTCGGCGGCGGTGCCGGGGATGGAGTCGAGCCCGGCCTCCTTCGCCGCCGTGAGCCACTCCTTGATCGAGAGGCCGGTGCGGGTGGCGCCGTTGACGACTTCCATGGGGGAGAAGGCGTGGACGTGCATGCCGGGGACGCGCTTCTTGACCGCGCGCGCGATGTCGAAGTAGGCGGTGCCGGGGAGATCGGGGTGGATGCCGCCCTGCATGCAGACCTCGACGGCGCCGACGTCCCAGGCCTGTGCGGCGCGGTCGGCGACCTGGTCAAGGGAGAGGGTGTAGGCGTCGGCGTCGGTGCGGCGCTGGGCGAAGGCGCAGAAACGGCAGCCGGTGTAGCAGACGTTGGTGAAGTTGATGTTCCTGGTGACGATGTACGTCACGTCGTCGCCGGAGACCGAGGCGCGGACGTCGTCGGCGATACGGGTGAGGGCGTCGAGGGCCGGTCCGTCGGCGTGGAGCAGGGCCAGGGCCTGGGCGTCGGTGAGTCGGGTGGGGTCGTCGGCGGCGACGGCGAGGGCCTGGCGGACGTCGGAGTCGACGCGCTGGGGGACCATGCCGGGGGCGGCGGCTTCCCGCAGGGCGTCCCAGTCGCCGTAGACGTGGTCGAAGTCCTCGCGCCGGTCGTGCGTACGGCCGGTGGTGTCGATGGTGGTGTGCAGGTCGGTGCGGCCGGAGGAGGTGAACGCCTCGTCCGGTTCCTGCCACGGCAGCCCGCGCACCGGCGCGTCGGGGTCGGCCAGTCCCGTTTCCGGGTCGGCGAGGGCGCGGACGTGCGGGAGGAGCCGGGGGTCGAGCCACGGCTCGCCGCGGGTGACGAACTCCGGGTAGACGCAGAGCCGTTCCCGCAGCTCGAACCCGGCGCCCCTGGAGCGCTCGGCGAGGGTCTCGATCTGCGGCCAGGGCCTCTCCGGATTCACGTGGTCGATGGTGAGGGGGGAGACGCCGCCCCAGTCGTCGATGCCGGCGGCGATGAGGCGTTCGTAGGCGGAGTCGACGAGGTTGGGCGGCGCCTGGAGGCAGGCGGTGGGGCCCATGATGTGGCGGGCGACGGCGACGGTCGCGACGAGGTCGTCCAGCTCCGCGTCGGGCATGCCGCGCATCGCCGTGTCCGGCTTGGCCCGGAAGTTCTGGATGATCAGTTCCTGGACGGAGTGATAGGCCCGCGCGATCCTGCGCAGCGCGAACAGCGACTCCGCCCGCTCCTCCAGGGTCTCCCCGATGCCCAGGAGCAGTCCGGAGGTGAAGGGCACGGAGGACCTCCCGGCGTCCTCGAGGACGCGCAGGCGGACGGCTGGTTCCTTGTCGGGGGAGCCGTGGTGGGGACCGCCGGGCTCGGACCACAGCCGGGTCGCGGTCGTCTCCAGCATCATCCCCATCGACGGCGCGACGGGCTTGAGCCGCTGGAAGTCCGTCCACGACAGCACTCCCGGGTTGAGGTGGGGCAGGAGCCCGGTCTCTTCGAGGATGCGGATGGCCATCGCCCGGACGTAGGCGATGGTGTCGTCGTAGCCGTGGGCGTCGAGCCATTCGCGGGCCTCGGGCCAGCGGTCCTCGGGCTTGTCGCCGAGGGTGATCAGGGCTTCCTTGCAGCCCAGTTCCGCACCGCGGCGGGCGATGTCGAGGACCTCGTCGGGAGACATGAACATGCCGTGGCCCGCACGGCGGAGCTTGCCGGGCACGGTGACGAAGGTGCAGTAATGGCACTTGTCCCGGCACAGCCGGGTCAACGGTATGAACACGCTCTTCGAGTACGTGATGACCCCGGGCCGCCCCGCGGCCTCCAGCCCGGCGTCACGCACCCGCCCGGCCGAGGCGACCAGATCCGCCAGATCCTCCCCCCGCGCCCGCAACAGCACGGCCGCCTCACCGACATCGAGCGCGACCCCGTCCCTGGCCCGCCTCAGAGCACGGCGCATGGCATTCGCGGAGGGGCGAGCTTCCTGGTCATCCGTCATGAACCGAGCATACGAGCGGGCACCGCGGAGCGGCTTCGGGTCCCCGCAGGAAGCGGCGGATCCGGCCGTGCGAAGCCGGTGCGGACGGCGACGGCGACGATCCGGGTCTCCGAGGAGACCGGATCGTCGCCGTCGCCGTCGGCCCGGCACAGGGGCCGCCGCAGCCGCCCCACCGCCCTCAGAGGTACTCGGCGTACCCGTCCAGGACGCGCAGGACCTCCGCCTCGTCCGCCGGGGGAAGCTGGAGCACGACCTCCTCGCAGCCCAGTTCCGCGTAGTGGGCGAGCTTGCCCGGGGTCGGGAGGACCGCGTACGGGACGATCTCCAGGGTCTTCGGGTCTCGGCCCGCCTGTTCCCAGGCCTCCTTGAGGACCGGGAGCGACTCCGTCAGGCCGCGGCCGCCGATCGGCATCCAGCCGTCCGTCTGCGCGACGATCTGGGCGAAGAGCTTCGGGCCCGCCGCGCCGCCCAGGAGGATGCGGGGCGCGCCGCCCGCCGGCTTCGGCCAGGCCTCGGAGGCGCGGACCGAGTGCCCGAACCCGCCCTCGTACGCGGTGGGTTCGGGGGCCCAGAGCGCGCGCATCAGGTTCAGGCGGTCGCGGCCGAGGTCCCGGCGGGTGCGCCAGTCCACGCCGTGGTCGGCGGCCTCCTCCTTGTTCCAGCCGAAGCCGAGGCCGAGGGTGAAGCGGCCGCCGGAGACGTGGTCGAGGGTCGCGATCTGTTTGGCGAGGGCGATCGGGTCGTGCTCGGTGATCAGGGTGACGCCGGTGCCGAGCGCGAGGCGTTCGGTGACGGCGGCGGCCTGGCCGAGGGCGACGAAGGGGTCGAGGGTGCGGCCGTACTCGCGGGGCAGCTCCCCGCCCGCCGGGTAGTCCGTGTCCCGGGCGACGGGGATGTGGGTGTGCTCGGGGAGGTAGAGCCCGCCGAACCCGCGCTGTTCGAGTTCGCGCGCGAGCCGCACCGGGCTGATGGTCTCGTCGGTCAGGAAGATCGTGGTCGAGATCCGCATAGCGGCACGGTAGGGCGTGGGGCCGGGATTTCCGAGGGGTGCGACGTGAGTGCGTGCCGCGTTGGCCGGGCGTTCACGAACCCTGTCTTCCTGGAGGCCCGCTGACGGACCGCCCGTCCCGGCTCGCGGGCGGAAATCCGCGGGCGGCTTCCCGCCCGGGCGCCTACCGTGACCCCGTGCTGAAGCGAATCGAGACGTACTACGACGCCGTTCCCCGTTCCGCCGCCCGCGCCGAGGAGTTCGGGCCGCTGACCCTGTTCGTACGGGAGGGCGCGGGCTGGCCGTACTACGCGCGGCCCGCCCTCGGTCACGGCGGGGAGGTGACGGTCGCCGACGTGGACCGGGTCCGGGCGCGGCAGCGGGAGCTGGGGGCGCCCGAGGCGTTCGAATGGGTGGCGGAGACGACGCCGGGGCTGCGGGCGGCGGTGGAGGCGAGCGGGCTCACGGTCCACGAGCATCCGCTGATGGTCCTGGAGGGCGAAGGGCTGCCGGTGGCCGTGCCCGAGGGCGTCACCGTGCGGATGGTCGGCGCGCGCGATCCGTTCCTGGCGAGCGCGGTCGCCGCCCCGTACGCGGCCTTCGGCGCCGAGCCGACGCCGGACGTCGTCGCCCAGGTCGCCGACCGGATCGCGGCGGGACTCACCCATCTCTCGGCGGCCCTGGACGACACCGGCACCGCGCTCTCGGCGGGCCAGCACCAGCCCGTCGGGGCCGTGTCCGAGGTCGTCGGGGTCGGCACCGTCCCGGTGGCGCGGCGCCGGGGCCTCGGTCTTGCGGTGACGGCGGCCCTGGTCGCCGACGCCCGGTCGCGCGGTGTGGAGCTGGTGTTCCTGTCGGCCTCGGACGCGGACGTGGCCCGGCTGTACGGACGGCTCGGTTTCCGCACGGTCGCCACCGCGCTCATCGCGGAGCCGTAGAGAGAATCCGCGGAAGGCCGTCCGGGGGTGTCACATCGTGGGGGTCCGCTCCGTCAATGCGGTGAGGGCGACGGAACGCCCCACCGAGAGACGCTGAGGAGCGATCACCATGGCGCACGCGACCACCCCCCGGATGACCAACCCCGCCTACCTCCTCCCCGGAGCGGGCCCGGCGATTCAGGAGCTGGTGAAGGCGACCCGCGACGGCGGCGTCCCCGAGTCGACCCTGGAGCTGGTGCACCTGCGGGCGAGCCAGATCAACGGCTGCGGGTTCTGCGTCGACTACGGGGCGAAGAGCGCCCGGAAGAACGGTGTGAGCGACGAGAAGCTGTTCGCCGTCGCCGCCTGGCGCGAGACCCCATACTTCTCCGACGAGGAGCGCGCGGCCCTCGCCCTGGCCGAGGCGGCGACCCGGCTCGCCGACACCTCGGACGCCGTGCCGGACGACGTCTGGGACGCCGCCGCCGACCATTACGACGAGAAGCAGCTCGCCGCGATCGTGCTGATGGTGGCGGTCACCAATCTGTTCAACCGGCTCAACGTCACCGTCCGGCAGCCGGCCGGAGTCGCTCTCTGAGGGGTGCCGCCGGGTGTCGGGCGGGTGCGGCGGCCTCGTCCGCCCGGGCGAGGAGTTCCCGCAGCACCGCCGTCCCGGGGCCCCGCCCCCGGGTCTCGGGGGCCAGGTAGAAGTACTCCAGGCAGAAGCCCGCACCGCCTTGTCGCCCGCCCGCCCGGGGCGCAGCGACCAGTTCGTCTCCCCATACATGGACGCATCCGCGGGATGCCTCCGTGGGAGGCGAGGGGGCGTCCGGGGGAGGCTTCGGGGCGTCCTCGTAACCGGATCCACGCCGTCCGCGTTGGTGCGGGCATGAAGAAGATGCTGACCGCAGTCGCCCTGACCTGTTTCGCCGCCACCGGCGGTCTCGCCGCCGCCGGAACCGCCGCCGCCGACGCGAGCCTGCCGTCGGTCGTGCCGCTCAGCGGCGTCCTGACCCCGAAGGCCAAGCCGGCCGGTACGCCGGACCTGCCGACCGCGAACGCGGCGGTGGAGCGCCTGCTCCCCGGGCGCCACTGAGCCGTACGCGGGAGGCGGACGGCGGAAGACGCGGGACGAAGGTGGCGGGACCCCCCACGGGCCCGCCACCTTCGTGTCTCGATGACTTGAGAACGCTACGCCGGACTCAGTCGGCGACGACCAGTGACGGCGTCTCCTTCGTCAGGACCTCGCCGCGGAAGAACGCGGGGCTCCGGCGCTGCATGACCAGCATGATCACCACGCCGATGAGCAGCAGTCCGACGCCGATCACGAAGACCGAGCCGACGCCGAAGACGGCGGAGCCGGAGCCGTACGCCGGGTCCCACATGTCGTAGAGCGTCTTGCCGAAGACGGCCGTGAGCATCAGTCCGCCGAGCAGCGGCATGAGGCCCTTGTAGGCGAGGTTCCGGCCGGAGCGGAAGAGCTCGCCGCGGAAGTACCAGACGCAGGCGAAGGCCGTGAGCGCGTAGTAGAAGCAGATCATCAGGCCGAGCGCGTAGATGGTGTCGACCAGGACGTTCTCGCTGAGCAGGGTCATCACGGTGTAGAAGACGCCGGTGGCGACACCGGCCACGATCGTGGCCTTGCCGGGGGTCTTGAAGACCGGGTGGACCTTGGTGAAGGACTTCGGCAGGGCCTCGTACGTGGACATCGCGAGCACCGTGCGGGCGACCGGGATGAAGGTGGTCTGGAGGCTGGCGGCCGCCGAGGCGAGGACCGCGACGAAGAGCAGGATGCCGAGCGTGGGGCCCATCACCGGGCCGGCGAGGGCGGCGAAGACGTTGTCGGAGGTCTCCGGGTTGGCGAGGCCGAGGCCCTCCTCGCCGGAGCCGACGACCATCTGGGCGGCGATGCCGGTGGCCAGGTAGGAGCCGACCAGGACGACCATCGCGATGAGCGCGGCACGGCCGGGGGTCTTGGCGCTGCCGGTGGTCTCCTCGTTGGTCGCCATGCAGGCGTCCCAGCCCCAGTACATGAAGATCGAGAGCGAGAGGCCGGCGGTGAAGGCCGCGAAGGACTGGACCGCGAAGGGGTTCATCCAGGACCAGGAGAAGTCGACCGAGGTCTCGAAGGAGCCGGCCTTCGTCAGGGCCATGCCGACGAAGACGGCGAGGACGACGAGCTGGAGGCCGACGAGGGTGTACTGGACGCCCTTGGTGGCGGTCATGCCGCGGTAGCTGATCGCGGTGGCCGCGGCGATGAGGGCCAGGCAGGTGACGATGTGGACGGCTTTGTTGTCGTCCAGGGCGGCGATGGACCCGCTGCCGCTGATCTCACCCGCGAGGAGCCAGAAGTAGGAGGTCGCGACGCCCGCCAGGTTGGAGAGGACGATGATCGTCGCGATGACCAGGCCCCAGCCGCACATCCAGCCGATCCGGGGCCCGAAGGCCTTCACGGTCCAGGTGAACGAGGTGCCGCAGTCGGGCATGACCTTGTTGAGCTCCCGGTACGCGAAGGCGACGAGGAGCATCGGGAGGAAGCCGGCGAGGAAGATCGCGGGCATCTGCAGTCCGACCTCGCCGGCGGTGGAGCCGAGTGTCGAGGTCAGGCAGTAGACGGGGGCGACGGTCGAGATGCCGATGACGGCACTGCCGAGGAGGCCGACGGAGTTTCCGCCGAGGCCTTTGGTGCGCACGCCGTTGGTGTCGCCCGGGGCGTTGACGCCCCTTACCGTGTCTCCGGCCTGGGGCCGCGCTTCCACCTGAGTCATGAACAGGACGTTAAATGCTGCGGTTTCCATATCCGGACGATCAGAATCCGCTCGCTTGATCGATCACCGCCTTGCATTGCGGGGGTCGAAGTGGAGGGACACCAATGATTGAAAGATCGACCAACGCCATGGACCGACCAACTGGTAGGTCGGTCGGTCCGTGTCCGATATGCGGGAACCGCAGCTCAGCCCGAAATGTCCGTTTCGAAATTTTCCCGAGGAATTTTCGGGGACGTCGTCAGCCCGGCCACACCACCGCCTGCAGCTCGCTGTACGCGTGCAGCGCGTACGAGCCCACGTCGCGTCCGACCCCGCTCCGCTTGAATCCGCCGAACGGCGCCTCCATGTTCCGTCCGATCGTGTTCACCCCCACCCCGCCGGCCCGCAGCCGGGCCGCGATCCGGAAGGCACGGGCCACGTCGCCCGACCACACGTAGTCGAGGAGTCCGTACTCGCTGTCGTTGGCGAGTGCGATCCCCTCCTCCTCGTCGTCGAAGGGGACCACCACGACCACCGGCCCGAAGATCTCCTCCCGCACCACCCGCATCTCGTTGGTGCAGTCGGCGAGCAGCGTCGGCGCCACGTAGAAGCCCTTCGCGAGGTCCGGCCGCTCGCCGCCGACGACGACCCGCGCCCCCTCCTTCCGGCCCAGCTCGACGTACGACTCCACCCGGTCGCGGTGGGCCGCCGAGATCACCGGGCCGACGATCGTGCCCCGCTCCGCCGGGTCCCCCACCTTCATGAAGGCCAGATAGCCGGTGAGCTTCTCGATCAGCCGCTCGTAGATCCCGCGCTGGGCGAGCACCCGGGTCGGGGCCGTGCAGATCTGTCCGCTGTAGAAGGAGAACGTCGTCCCGATCCCCATGACCGCCGAATCCAGGTCGGCGTCGTCGAAGACGAGCGCGGCCCCCTTGCCGCCCAGCTCCATCAGCTGCCGCTTGAGCGTGCGGCCGCAGACCTCGCCGATCGCCTGCCCGACCGCCGTGGAGCCGGTGAAGGACACCATGTCGACGTCCGGGGAGTCCACGGCCGCCTGCCCCGCTTCCACCGAGGAGCCGGTGACCACGTTCACGACACCCGGCGGGACGCCGGCCTCCTCCAGGGCCCGGGTCATCGCGTACACGGAGAGCGGGTCCTGCGGGGCGGGCTTCACCAGGACCGTGTTGCCCATCGCGAGCGCGGGGGCGACCTTGCCGGCAGGGTTGGCCCAGGGGTTGTTGTACGAGGTGATGCAGGTGACGACGCCGACCGGGCGGCGCACCGCCACGGCGCCGAAGACCCCGGCCTTCCCCATCGGGCCCGCCTCGTTGATCTGCGGGGGCAGCGCCTGCTCGACCGGTTCCATGGCCCCGCGCGCGTACCGCCGGAAACGGGCGGAGCCGACGGCGACCTGCATGCCGCGCGCCGTGCCGGTGGTGGCGCCGGTCTCGGCACGGGCGAGGAGGGTGTTCGCCTCGGCGTCCCGGGCCATCAGATCGGCGGCCCGGTCGAGGATCGCCGCCCGCTCCTCCGGTGTCGTACGGGACCAGGAGTCGAAGGCCTCGCGGGCGGCGGCGGCCGCGTCGTACACCTGGGCGCGGGAGGCCTCCGGGGCGAGACCGACGACCTCCTCCGTGGCGGGGTCGATCACCTCGTAGTGACCGCCGTCGGGCTCGACCCACTCGCCGCCGATGAAGAGCTGCTGGTTCACCTGGTCGCCACCGTCCTCGTGTCACGGCCGGAGCGCAGCACCTTCCCCGGGACCGCGCCGGTCACCTCGTCGTCCCGTACCGTCTCCACGCCGTTGACCCGCACGGACACGATCCCGACCGCCCGCGAGTCCAGCCGCGGGCTGTCCCCCGGCAGGTCGTGCACCAGGGTCGCCGGGCCCGCGTCGATCCGCTCCGGGTCGAAGAGGACCAGGTCGGCGTGGAAACCCTCGGCGATCCGGCCGCGCTCGCGGAGCCCGAAGAGCCGGGCCGGGTCGTCGGTCAGCATCCGCACCGCCCGCTCCAGGGGCACGAGCCTGCGGCCGCGCAGACAGTCGCCGAGGAACCGGGTCGTGTACGGCGCCCCGCACATCCGGTCCAGGTGGGCGCCCGCGTCGGAGCCGCCGAGCATCACGTCCTCGTGGTCCCAGGTCTCGCGGCGCAGCGCCCAGGAGGCCGGGTCGTTGTCGCTGGGCATCGGCCACAGGATCGTCCGCAGCTCGTCGTTGGCGCAGATCTCGACGAGGCACTGGAAGGCGTCCTGGCCGCGCTCGGCCGCGATGTCGTTCACCACGCGGCCGGTGAGTCCCTCGTTCTCGGGGCTGTACGTGTCCCCGATGACGTACCGCCCGAAGTGGGCCAGGCGCCGGAAGACGCCGGCCTCCTTGGAGTCGGCGCGCCGCAGCATCTCGGCCCGCACGTCCGGGTCGCGGAGCCTCGCGATCCGCTCGGGGAGGGGAAGTCCGAGGATCTCGCCCCATCCCGGGATGAGGTTGAGGGCGCAGAACGTCCCCAGCGACATGTTCATCGGGGTCAGGATCGGCATGGTGAGGGCGACGATGCGGCCGCCGGACTTCCGGGCCCGCTCGGAGGCGGTGAGCTGGCGCGGGACGCGTTCGGGGACGGCGGCGTCGATGGTGAGGACGTTCCAGTTGAGGGGGCGCCCCGCGGCGGCGGTCATCTCGACGAACAGGTCGATCTCGTCGTCGGAGAACTGGTCGAGGCAGCCGGCCAGGATCGCTTCGAGCTGGGTGCCCTCGTGCTCGCCGACGGCGCGGGAGAGCGCGACCAGCTCGTCCGCGGTGGCGTGCCGGGAGGCGACGGGGGCGCCGGCGCCGTCGGAGTGGGTCGACGACTGGGTGGTGGAGAGCCCCCAGGCTCCGGCCTCCATGGCCTCCTTGAGGAGGGCGACCATGTGCGCGAGCTGCTCGGGGGTGGGCTGCCCGCCGACGGCGTCGGCGCCCATCACGTACCGGCGCAGGGCGCAGTGGCCCACCATGAAACCGGCGTTGACGGCGATCCGGCCGTCGAGGGCGTCGAGGTACTCGGCGAACGACGACCAGGACCAGTCGACGCCCTCCTCCAGGGCTTTGAGGGCCATCCCCTCGACCTTGGACATCATGCGGCGGGTGTAGTCGGCGTCCTCGGGCCGGTCCGGGTGGAGCGGGGCGAGGGTGAAACCGCAGTTGCCGCCGGCGACGGTGGTGACGCCGTGGTTCATGGAGGGAGTGGCGTACGGGTCCCAGAACAGCTGGGCGTCGTAGTGGGTGTGCGGGTCGACGAAGCCGGGGGTGAGGACGAGACCGGTGGCGTCCTCGGTGGTCCGGGCGTCCTCCCGTACGGTGCCGGGCTCGGCGACGACGGCGATCCGGCCGTCCCGGATGCCGATGTCGGCGACGTGGGCGGGGGCGCCGGTGCCGTCCACGACGGTGGCGCCCGTGATGAGGTGGTCGAGCATGACGGTCCCTTTCTGGACGTGGACACGGGTGTGCCCCGGACCGGGGGCCGCCGCGGAACGGCCTCCGGCCGGGGCCGGTACGGGGCGGCGGTCCGGGAAGACACCACCCCGCGCTCGTCGTTCACCGCTCGTCGGCGTGGGGCCCTCAGGAGCCGGCGGACCGGCGGAAACGGGTCGTGCGGTGGACCGGGTCCGTGTCGATCTTCGGGATCACGTGCTCACCGATCAGCTTGATCGAGTTCATCGTGTCCTCGTACGAGATCCCGATCGGCAGCCCGAACGACAGCTGGTCCGCCCCCGCCTGCTCCCACCGCTTGCACTGCGCCAGCACCTCCGAAGGATCGCCGCAGATCATCAGCTCCTCCTGGATGAGGAGTTCGATGATCTCGGCCGAGTACTCGGGCAGCAGCTCCGGCCACTCCGGGATGCCCTCCGGCCGCGGGAAGGTGTCGTGGTAGCGGAAGAGGAGGGACTGGAGGTAGTTCAGGCCGCCTCCGACCGCGATCTCGACCGCCTTGTCGTGCGTCTCGGCGCAGATCGCCGTCGAGGTCACCATGACGTTGTCGTTGACGAAGTCGCCGATCGCCTTGGCTTCCTTGATCGCGGTCTTGTACGACTCGACGACCCACTCCATGTCGGAGACCTTCTGCACGCTGAAGCCGAGGACTCCGAGACCCTTCCTGCCGGCCATGGCGTACGAGGAGGGGGACCCGGCGGCGTACCACATGGCGGGGTGGGACTTGCCGTACGGCTTCGGGAGGATCTTGCGGGGCGGCAGTGACCAGTGCTTGCCCTGGAAGCCGACGTACTCGTCCTGGAGCCACATCTTGGGGAACTCGGCGATCGTCTCCTCCCACAGCTCCTTGGTGTGGTTCATGTCGGTGATGCCCGGCATGAACCCGAGGATCTCGTGGGAGCCCGCACCACGCCCGGAGCCGAACTCGAACCGTCCACCGGAGAGATGGTCGAGCATGGCGACCTTCTCGGCGACCTTCACCGGGTGGTTGACGGGGGCGAGGGGGTTGAAGATGCCGGAGCCGAGGTGGATCCGGTCGGTGGCGTGGGCGAGGTAGCCCAGGTAGACGTCGTTGGCGGAGAGGTGCGAGTACTCCTCCAGGAAGTGGTGCTCCGACGCCCAGGCGTACTTGAATCCGGACCTGTCCGCCTGGATGACGTACTCGGTCTCCTCCATGAGCGCCTTGTGCTCGGCTTCGGGATCGGTCTCGGCCCGCTTGCCGACGTATCCCTGTACGAAGATCCCGAATTCCAAGGGGGTTCACCGTCCTCGTGAGTTTCTGACGGATTTTCTGACGTGCCGTCAGATTCTTGATGTGCCCGACTGTCGCACCGCGGGGTGGGCCCGTCAATAGCTGACGAGTCGTCAGATAGGACTAGAAGAGGCTGACTCCCGCCAGCCAGCCGCCGTCGATCACGAAGGGCTGGCCGGTGATGTACGCCGAGTCCTCCCCGGTCAGGAACAGCGCGAGCGCCGCCACCTCGTCCGGGCGCCCGATCCGCCCGAGCGGCACGAGCCTGCGGTACAGCTCGGCCGTGGCGGCCGGGTCCACGCCCTCCGGATTGCTCATGGGAGTGTCGATGGCGCCCGGGCAGACGGCGTTCACCCGGATCCCCTTCGCGGCCAGCTCCAGCGCGGCGACCCGGGTCAGCCCGAGGACGGCGTGCTTCGAGGCGGCGTACGCGCCGACCCCGGCCATCCCCGTCAGCCCCGTGTAGGAGGCCGTGTTGACGATCGTCCCGCCGCCGGCCGCCGCGATCTCGGGCGCGACGGTCCGGATGCCGAGGAAGCAGCCGGTCTGGTTGACGGAGACGATCGCCTGGAACTCCTCCAGGGGGGTGGAGAGCAGCTCGTTGAAGCGGAGGATGCCGGCGTTGTTGACCAGCCCGTCGATCTTCCCGAACCGCTCCTTGGCGACCGCCACGGCCGCGGCCCAGTCGGCCTCCCTGGTCACGTCCAGGTGGACGTAGACGGCCCGCTCCTCCCCCAGTTCCTTGGCCAGTGCGGCGCCCGCGTCGTCGAGGACGTCGGCGAGGACGACCTCGGCCCCCTCCGCGGCGAACAGCCGGGCCTCCTGCTCGCCCTGTCCGCGCGCCGCGCCGGTGACGAGGACGACCCGCCCGTCGAGTGTGCCCATGTCCGTGCTCCCTAGAGGTGAGGGGCGACCTCCGTGCCGAAGGCCGCCATCTGGTCGATGAGTTCGGCACGGCTCCGGGAACGGAACCGGACCTGGATCTGGTCCACGCCCATCTCCCCGTACGCGCGCAGGGAGGCGGCGATCTCCTCCGGGCGGCCACTGAGGGTGCGCCGGCCGACGGGCCGGTCGGGCGTGCCGATGTACAGCGGCTCGGCGATCGCGCCGACGGTGATCGGCTCCGCGATCCCGGCCTCGGCGCGCAGCCGCAGCAGTTTCTGGATCTGTGCGGCGAGCCGGTCGCGCGGGTCGCCCTGCGGGAGCCAGCCGTCTCCCTTGAGCGCGGCGCGGCGCACGGCGGCCGGGGAGGATCCGCCGACCCAGAGCGGGACGCGCTCCTGCGCGGGCCGGGGCAGCTGCCCGAGGTCCTTGAAGGCGAACCGCTCCCCCAGGTGCTCCGGGTACTCCTCCGGCCCGAGCGCGGTCCGCAGCGCGTCCATGGTCTCGTCGAGCACGGCGCCCCGGCGCGCGAAGTCCACGCCGAGCGCCTCGAACTCCTCCTGGACGTGCCCGGCGCCGACCCCGAGGACCAGCCGGCCGCCGGAGAGGTGGTCGAGCGTCGCGTAGGCCTTGGCGGTGACGAGCGGATGGCGCAGTCCGACGACGGCGACGTGCGAGAGCAGACGGACGCGTTCGGTGGCGGCGGCGAGGAAGGAGAGCGTGGCGACCGGGTCGTACCAGACGGTGCTCATCGCCTCGGCGAGCCGGCGCGGGATGGCGACGTGGTCGCAACTGGCGAGATAGTCGAATCCGTACTCCTCGGCGGCACGGGCGACGGCGAGCAGGTCGGCGACCCCGGCGGTCGCCTCCCAGGGCTCGGCGTAGATCGCGCTCTGCGACTGGACCGGCAGCTGCATCCCGTAGACCACCATGAGGAACCCCCTTGAGTCCTGGCCGTGCGACCTGATCTGACACACCGTCACATGACGGGCGGGACCCATGCTCATACCTGACGGTCCATCAGGCAAGGCTCTCGCGTCGCCGGTTGCGGACCGTCCCGGCCGTCCCGGCCGTCCCGTGGGACGCCCATCGCCCCTTTTCCGCGCGGCGCGGCGGAGACCCGGACCTACGCTCACGGCCGGACACCGGCGCCGCACCCGACCGCGGCGCCGATCGGACAGCACTCTCAGGGGAGCCCATGCACACGAGCAGGAAGATCACCGCGCTGCGCACGCGCGGGACGGTCGTCGCGGCACTCGGCCTGGTGGCCGGCGTCCAGGCGTCGCCCGCCGGCGCGCAGGACCTGGGCGGCCACGCCCACAAGAACCTCAACAGCCGGCGATACCTGGAGGTCGGCGGCTGGGCCACCGGCAACGGCGCCCGCGCGCAGCAGTGGGAGTGCACCGGGGGGACCAACCAGATGTGGACCGTTCGCGTCCGGAACTGACGGACGACCGGCGGATCAGGAACGGAGGACCTGATCCGCCGGGGCGGTGCACGGACCGCGGCACCGGTCACGGCCGCCAGAGACCGTCCTCCGTCAGCCCGAGCAGGTCGATCGCGTTGCCGCGGACGATGCGCTCGACGACGTCCGGGGCCAGGTGCCCCATCTGCGCCTCGCCGACCTCCCTGGACTTGGGCCAGGTGGAGTCCGAGTGCGGGTAGTCCGTCTCGTACAGGACGTTCCCGGCCCCGATCGCGTCGAGGTTCCTCAGGCCGAACGCGTCGTCGAAGAAGCAGCCGAAGACGTGTCCGGCGAAGAGCTCGGACGGCGGGCGCAGCACCTTCTCGGCGACCCCGCCCCAGCCCCGGTTCTCCTCCCAGACCACATCGGCGCGCTCCAGGATGTAGGGGATCCAGCCGATCTGCCCCTCCGCGTACATGATCCTCAGGTTCGGGAAGCGCTCGAACTTGCCGCTCATCAGCCAGTCGACCATCGAGAAGCAGCAGTTGGCGAAGGTGATGGTGGAGCCGACGGCCGGCGGGGCGTCGGCGGAGGTCGACGGCATCCGGCTGGACGAGCCGATGTGCATCGCGATGACCGTGCCGGTCTCGTCGCAGGCCCGGAAGAAGGGATCCCAGTGGTCGGTGTGCACGGAGGGGAGCCCGAGGTGCGGCGGGATCTCGGAGAACGCGACGGCCCGCACCCCGCGTGCGGCGTTCCGGCGCACCTCGGCGGCGGCCAGCTCCGGGTCCCAGAGCGGGATGAGGGTGAGCGGGATGAGCCGCCCGCGGGCCTCGGGCCCGCACCACTCCTCGACCATCCAGTCGTTGTACGCCCGGACGCAGAGCAGCCCCAGCTCGCGGTCGCCCGCCTCGGTGAAGGTCTGCCCGCAGAAGCGGGGGAAGGTCGGGAAGCAGAGCGCGGACTGGACGTGGTTGACGTCCATGTCGGCGAGCCGCTCGGGGACCGAGTGGGAGCCGGGCCGCATCTGCTCGTACGTGATGACTTCGAGCCGTATCTCGTCACGGTCGTAGCCGACGGCGGTGTCGAGGCGGGTGAGGGGACGGTGCAGGTCCTCGTAGACCCACCAGTCGCCGATCGGGCCCTCGTCCCCCCTGGCCCCCATGACGGGGGCGAACTTCCCGCCGAGGAAGGTCATTTCCTTGAGCGGGGCGCGGACGATCCGGGGTCCGGTGCCGTGGTACCGGGACGGGAGCCGGTCCCGCCAGACGTGCGGGGGCTCCACGGTGTGGTCGTCCACCGAGATGATCTTCGGGAAGGTCTCCATGGCTTTCACGGTAGCGCCGATCTGACGGTCCGTCAGCTATCGTGCGTCGAATCGACGGCGTGACGGGCTCACTCCGGCCGCATCACAGCCCGGACTACGGCCGACCCGATGCTGACGGACCCCCTCCGGACAAGGCAGACTGTCCAGGGCGAAACAAGCGTGGGCGGTACGGGCAGGGGGAGCTATGGACCGTGAGAACGGGCCTCGGGTTCCGGCGCAACGGGCTCCGAGGACGGGCGCGGACGCCGGCACGGGCCTGGACCCCGACGAGGGAGGTCGCGGACGGTCGGACGCGGACGCGCAGGCCGTCACGGGCCGGGACGGGGCCGGAACGGACCACGAGCCCGCTCCCCACGCCGCCGAACCCGCCGCCGGACTCCTCCGGTTCGCCGTGCTCGGGCCCGTCCGGGCCTGGCGGGACGGGGAGCCCGTGCCCACCGGGTCGCCGCAGCAGCGGGCCCTGCTCGCCGCACTGCTCCTCCGGGGCGGACGTACCGCCACCGCCTCCGAGCTGATCGACGCCCTCTGGGGCGAGGAGTCCCCCTCGCAGGCCCTCGCGGCCGTACGGACGTACGCCTCCCGGCTCCGCAAGGCGCTCGGCCCGAAGGTCCTCGTCAGCGAGTCCGGCGGCTACGCCCTGCGCACCTCCGCCGCCGCCCTTGACGTCGCCACCGCGCAGGAACTCGGCGCCGAGGCCGAGAAGCTGCGGGCCGGCGGCGACCGGGCGGGCGCCCGCGACCGGCTCGCGGAGGCGCTGGACCTGTGGGACGGCGAGGTGCTGGCCTCCGTACCGGGGCCGTACGCCGAGACGCAGCGGACCCGGCTGGAGGAGTGGCGGCTCACGCTCCTGGAGACCCGGCTCGACATCGACCTGGAGGTCGGCGCGCACGCGGAGGCCGTGTCCGAGCTGACCGCGCTCACCGCCGCCCACCCGCTGCGGGAGCGGCTCCGCGAACTGCTGATGCTCGCCCTCTACCGGAGCGGACGGCAGGCCGAGGCGCTCGCGGTGTACGCGGACACGCGCCGGCTGCTCGCCGACGAGCTGGGCGTGGACCCCGCTCCCGAGCTCTCCCGGCTCCAGCAGCGCATCCTGCAGGCCGACGCCGAACTCGCCCGCCCGGTCGAGGAGGCCGCCCCGGCCGCCGCACCCGTCTCCCGTCCCGCGCAGCTCCCCGCGACGGTCCCGGACTTCACGGGCCGGGCGGCGTTCGTACAGGAACTGGGCGCCCGGCTCGCCACCGCCGAAGGCCATGTCATGGCCGTGTCGGCGCTGGCCGGCATCGGCGGGGTCGGCAAGACGACGCTGGCCGTGCACGTCGCGCACGAGGCGCGGCCGCACTTCCCGGACGGGCAGCTGTACGTGGACCTCCAGGGGGCGGGGTCCCGCGCGGCCGCGCCCGAGACGGTCCTCGGCTCCTTCCTCCGGGCCCTCGGCACCCCGGACACGGCCATTCCGGACTCGCTCGACGACCGGGCGGCGCTGTACCGCTCGACGCTGGACGGGCGCCGGGTCCTGGTCCTCCTGGACAACGCGCGGGACGCCGCCCAGATCCGTCCGCTGCTGCCGGGGACGGCGGGCTGCGCGGCACTGGTGACGAGCCGGATCCGGATGGTCGACCTGGCCGGGGCCCATCTGGTGGACCTGGACGTGATGTCCCCGGAGGAGGCGCTCCAGCTGTTCACGCGGATCGTGGGTGCGGAGCGGGTCCAGTCGGAACGCGAGGCGGCCCTCGACGTGGTGGCGGCCTGCGGCTTCCTGCCCCTGGCGATCCGGATCGCGGCCTCACGGCTGGCGGCCCGCCGGACGTGGACGGTGTCGGTCCTGGCGGCGAAGCTGGCGGACGAGCGACGGCGCCTGGACGAGCTCCAGGCGGGCGACCTGGCGGTGAAGGCGACCTTCGAACTCGGCTACGGACAGCTGGAGCCGGCGCAGGCGCGCGCGTTCCGGCTGCTGGGTCTGGCGGACGGCCCGGACATCTCGCTCGCGGCGGCCGCAGCAGTCCTGGACCTCCCCCTCTGGGACACGGAGGACCTTCTGGAGGCGCTGGTCGACACGTCCCTCCTGGAGTCGGCGGCACCCGGCCGCTACCGCTACCACGACCTGGTGCGGCTCTACGCGCGTGCGTGCGCGGACCGCGACGAACAGCCACCGGCGGGGAAGGAGGCGGCCCTCTCCCGCCTCCTGGACTTCTATCTGTCGACGGCGGCGCGGGTGTACGCGATCGAGCGCCCGGGCGACCGTCTCGTCGACCACCTGGAACCCACCACCCACGAGGGCCTGACCTTCACCGAGCGACACGCGGCCCAGGACTGGCTCTACGCGGAGGCGAACTGCCTCCTGGCCACGGTGCGCCAGTCGGCATCCGCCCCGGGGACCCTCCGCCGGGCGGTCGACCTGCTCTGGGCGTCACTGGACCTGGCGGAGTCGGGCGCGAACTCCCGCGAGTACGAGACGGTGGCGACGACGCTGCGGGACGCCGCGGCGCAGGCCTCGGACACCCGCGCGGAGGGCCGGGCGGCGCTGACGCTGACGTACGTCCAGCACGTGGCCGGCCGCTTCGACGAGGCCGACGGCGAGGCGCACCGGGCGATGGATCTCGCGGCCGCGACGGACGACGCCCTTCCGCTGTGCTGGGCCGCCAACGCGCTGGGCATCATGGCCCTGTACCGGGGACGCAACGACGACGGGGAACGCTTCCTGACCCAGGCGACGACGGCGTTCCGCGCCTGCGACGACGAGGCCGGCGAGGCCAGTGCGCTGTGCAACCTCTCGCGGATCCATCTCGCGATGGGGCAGACGGACATCGCCGTCGAACTCGCCCAGCGGGGAACCGAGATGTACGACGCGATGGGCCACGCCCTCAAGGGCGCCAACGGCCGCTACGCGCTGGGGCTCGCGCTGACCCAGGGCGGCCGGCTCGACGAGGCGGCGACCCGTCTCGGTGAGGCGCTGAGCGTCTTCCGGGACAGCAGGCAGCGGCTCTGGGAGGGCATGTCCCTCTTCCGGATCGCCGAGGTGGACATCGCCGCCCGCCGGTACGCCCAGGCGGCGTCCCACTCGGAGCAGGCCCTGGTCATCCTCCGGGGCGTCGGAGGCGAGTGGCGCCGCGGGCAGGCACTCGTCGTGCTGGGCCGCGCGCTGTCCGGCATAGGGCAGCACGGCCGGGCGCGGGTCTGCTGGCAGGAGGCGCTCGACATCTTCGTGGAGCTCGGCTCGGCGGAGGAGTCCGACGTCCGCGCCCTGCTGCGGGAGACCGCGGCCGCCTGACCCCTGAGCTGCCTGTTCATCGTTCGTTTATGACGGCACGGCAGTCTTCTCGTATCGGTCCGCCGCGTCGGGGGGCACACGGGTCGATGATACGGCCGTCACACCGTCGCACTAGGGTGAGCGGCTCCGAGTGGGCCTTCCGGCAGTCCACGGGGGAACAGCCGGAAGGCCCACTCCACCCATACGACGTCACTACGGGAGTTGATCAGCATGGCCGATCTGGAACCGACGAACGTGCCCGCCGCCGGCGACGACATCGTCAGCAAGAACATGCACGCGACCGACGCGCCGCTCAAGGACTCGGTGGCCGAGAAGCTCGGCTTCAACGGCAACATGCACGCCACCACGGAGCCCATCGACGGCAGCGCGGGCACGGCCACGACCGACAACATGCACGCCACCACGGAGCCGGCCAAGTAGACCATTCCCGACGGGGACGGGCCGCGGCGGCGACTTCGGGGGAGCCGCCGTGACCCACCGGGGAGGTCCGGTCGACGGGGGAGCACACGGGCCCGGGGGACGCCCGGGACGGAACCAGGGGGGATCCGTCCGGGCAGGGCCCGTGCGCAACGCGATCGGACCACTGTGAGACGGAGGGGCCGGGCAGCTGCCCGGCCCCTCCGCCGTGTGCCCCCACCGCCCCTCCCGGGCCCGGCGCGTCCGGGACTCAGCGGGCGTAGGAGCCGAGGCCGACCAGGCAGTAGACGTACTCGTTGACCGTCCTGCCGTTCATCGTGTAGCGGTGCGAGAAGGCGTACTGCGTCTGGGGGTTGGCGTTGCAGCGGTTCATGTCGGAGGTGAACGGGAACGTCTGGATCACCCTGTAGTGCGCGTCGGACGCCGAGCACGGGACCTCGTCGACGCCGCTGACCGACTGCGCCGTCGACGAGTCGGGGAGCGAGCCGTTGAGGCAGGTGCCCTTCTCGTACGGGTCGGGTTCCCTCTCCGTGGGGGTGGCGGCCCCCGTCGGGTCGCCGTCCACGTCGAAGGTGGGCGGGGCCGGGTAGGAGAACGTCGGGATCGGGCCGGGGCCCGTCGAGCCCGCCCGGTCGTCCTTGTCGTCGCCCAGGAGGTACGAGCCGCCGATGAGCGCGCCGATCACGGCGAGCGGGATCAGGCAGCCGAGGACGCCGCCCTTCTTCTGTCCGCCGGCGACGGTGATGCGGAGGTACACCGTGCCTTCGCCCAGCCGTGCGGCGACGAGTTCGCCGTGACGACAGGGGCGGACGCTGAGGTGGGCGGGGCCGGTCGGCAGTGTGACGGTGATGATCACGCCCTGGGCCGCCTGCTGCGGGGTCAGGGTGAGGGGGATCTCGGAAGGCGCTGGCGAGGACACGGGCTGCTCCAGGGGAGGGGGACTGCGGTTCGCCGAGGACGGCCCCTATGACGTGTACACGGCGGCGGATGGTTGCACTCCCTTCGGGCGGCGCACGAGCCGCGCGGGGCGCGGACCCTCGGCGCACAGGCCGGGCGGCGCACGACCCGCGCGGCGCCTCAGCGCCTGGCCCTCAGCTCTCCCTTCACCACCTTCCCACTCGCGTTCCTCGGCAGCTCCGTCACGAACTCGACCTCCCTCGGCACCTTGAAGTTCGCCATCTCCCGCCGCGACCAGGCGATCAGGTCGTCCGCCGTGACCCTCGCGCCCGGCCTGCGGACCGCGAACGCCTTGCCCACCTCCCCCAGCCTCGGGTCCGGGATGCCGATGACGGCGACGTCCGCGATGTCCGGGTGGAGGCCCAGGAGTTGCTCGATCTCGGCCGGATAGGCGTTGAAGCCGCCCACGATGAACATGTCCTTGAGGCGGTCGGTGATGCGCAGGTTCCCCCGCTCGTCGAGGACACCGATGTCTCCCGTGTGGAGCCAGCCCTCCTCGTCGACCGCCGCGGCCGTCTCCGCCGCGTCCTCGAAGTAGCCGCTCATCACGTGGTGGCCGCGGACCAGGACCTCGCCCGTCGCCGAGACCCGTACCTCCGTGCCGGGGATCGCCCGGCCCGAGGTGGTGGCCACCGTCTCGGCCGGATCCTCCCGGCGGCACATCGTGACGATGCCGCTCGCCTCGGAGAGGCCGTACGCCGTGAGGACCGTGCCGACGCCCAGCTCCGTGCGGAGGCGCTCGACGAGACGGAGGGGGACGACCGCCGCGCCCGTCACGACGAGGCGGAGGGTGGAGAGGTCGTGGCTCCCGCGGGCCGGGTGGTCCAGGAGGGACTGGTGGAGGGTGGGCGGGCCGGGGAGGACGGTGACGCGTTCGGCGGCGATGTTGGCGAGGACCGTGTCGACCGTGAAGACCGGCTGGGGGACGATCACCGCGCCCCGCATCAGGCAGGCGAGGATCCCGGCCTTGTAGCCGAAGGTGTGGAAGAAGGGGTTGACCACGAGATAGCGGTCCCCCTCGCGCAGCCCCGCCAGCTCGGACCAGATCGCGTAGCAGCGCAGGCTCTGGGCGTGGCTGATGACGGCGCCCTTGGGGCGGCCTGTGGTGCCGGAGGTGTAGATGATGTCCGAGGGGGCCGCGGGGTCGACGGCGGCGGCCCGCTCGTGGACCCGGGCCGCCGGGACGGTGTCGCCCTCCGCCAGGAACTCCTTCCAGGTCGTCCACTCCTCGGGCGCGGTGTCGCCGAGGACCACGACCCGCTCCAGGTCCGGGAGCGCGACCCCGGAGCGGCGCAGGGAGGCCACGTAGGAGGTGCCGAGGAACGTGCCGGTGACGAAGAGCAGCCGGGCGCGGGAGCGCTGGAGGACGTACGCCGCCTCGGTGCCCTTGAAGCGGGTGTTCAGCGGGACGAGGACGGCGCCGGCGGTGACGGCGCCGAGCGCGGAGACGATCCAGTCGAGGGTGTTGGGGGCCCAGACCGCGACCCGGTCCCCCACGCGTATGCCGGTGGCGAGACAGGCGGCCGCGGCCCGTTCGACGCGTTCGCCGAGTTCGGCGTAGCTGACGCGGTTGCGGCCGTCGACGACGGCCTCCCGCGCGCCGTACCGCTCGGCGGCCGCTCGGACGAGACCGGGGATCGTGCCCCACTCCAGGTCGCCGCGCATGCTCATACCCCACCTCCTGTAGCTGACTATCCGTCAGATTAGTTGTAGCCTGACGCGCTGTCAGCAGTGCTGCCCCATGAGGAGGTTCGGTGCTCAAGGACGCCACGGCCATCGTCGGCATAGGTCAGACCGCCTTCGCGAAACAGCTCCCCGAGACGGAGAGGACACTCGCCTGCCGAGCGATCCTCGCCGCCCTCGACGACGCCGGGATCGAACCCTCCGAGGTCGACGGCTTCGCCTCGTACACGATGGAGGAGACCGACGAGGTCGAGGTCGCCAAGGCCATCGGTGCCGGCGACGTCACCTTCTTCTCCAAGGTCGGCTACGGCGGCGGCGGTTCCTGCGCCACCGTCGGCCATCTCGCCGCCGCCGTCGCCACCGGACAGGCGAGCGTCGGCGTCGCCTGGCGGTCCCGGAAGCGGGGCAGCGGCCCCCGCCCCTGGAAGAACACCACCGTCCAGCTGCCCACCCCCGGCCAGTGGACCCGCCCCTTCGGGCTGCTCCGGCCCGCCGACGAGATCGGCATGCTCGCCCGCCGCTACATGCACGAGTACGGCGCCACCCGCGACCACCTCTTCAACGTGGCCCTGGCCTGCCGCAACCGCGCCAACCAGAACCCCGCCGCGATCATGTACGAACGCCCGCTGACCCGCGAGATGTACATGACCTCCCGCTGGATCAGCGAACCCCTCTGCCTCTTCGACAACTGCCTGGAGACCGACGGGGCACTGGCCTGCGTCATCGTCTCCGCCGAGCGGGCCCGCGACTGCCGGCAGAAGCCGGTGTACGTCCACTCCGCCGCCCAGGGCCTGCCCGCCCAGCACCACGGCATGGTCAACTACTGGAACGACGACCCGCTCTCCGGACCTGCCTGGACCGCCGCCCGCCACCTCTGGAAGCAGGCCGACTTCGGCCCCCAGGACGTCGACGTCGCCCAGATCTACGACGCCTTCACCCCGCTCGTGCCGCTCTCCCTGGAGGGCTACGGCTTCTGCGGCCGCGGCGAGGGCGCCGCCTTCACCGAGGGCGGCGCCCTGGAGATCGGCGGCCGGCTGCCCCTCAACACCGGCGGGGGCGGGCTCAGCGAGGCCTACGTCCACGGCTTCAACCTCATCAACGAGGGCGTGAAGCAACTCCGCGGCACCTCCACCGCCCAAGTCCCCGACGCCGCCACCTGCCTCGTCACGGCGGGCGAGGGCGTCCCCACGTCCGCCGTCCTGCTGCGCGCCTGAGGAGCTGATCCACATGCTGACCCCCGTCACCGACGAGGACGGCGCCCCCTTCTGGGAGTACGCCGCCCGGGGCGAACTGCGCGTCCAGAGCTGCGCCGACTGCGGCGAGCTGCGCTTCCCGCCCCGCCCCTGCTGCCCGCACTGCCAGTCGTTCGCGAGCGAGTGGCGCCCGATGTCCGGCCGCGGCCGGATCTGGTCCTATGTGCTCCCCCACCCGCCCCTCCTGCCCGAGTACGCCGCCCAGGCCCCGTACAACGCGGTGATCGTCGAACTCGCCGACGCCCCGCGCATCCGCCTCGTCGGCAATGTGGTCGCCGCCCCGGAGGCACCCCTGAACTCGGTCGACCCGAGCCGGCTCCGGATCGGCGCCCCGGTCCGGGTGGCCTTCGCCGAGATCGACGGCGTCGTCGTCCCGCGCTGGCTCCTGGAGCGCGGATGAGCGTCCGGGTCGAGCGGGACAAGGAGTCCGGCGTCGCCGTCGTCACCCTCGACCGGGCCGGGAAGCACAACGCGATCACCCTGGACATGGCCCGCGAACTGGGCGCCGTCTGGCGGGGTTTCCGGTACGAGGACGAGGTCCGCGCGATCGTCGTCACCGGGGCCGGCGGGCGGGCCTTCTGCACCGGCATCGACCGCACCGCCGTGGGGAACGTGCCGCAGCCCTCGTCCCCCTACACGATCGACGACCCGCTCCTCACGATCGGCCCCAAGGCGAACGACCTGTGGAAGCCGGTCGTCTCCGCCGTCGAGGGGATGGCCTGCGGCGGGGCGTTCTACCTGCTCGGCGAGTCGGAGTTCCTGGTCGCGGGGGAGGACGCCACGTTCTTCGACCCGCACACCACGTACGGCATGGTCAGCGCCTTCGAGACCGTCCACATGGCGCAGCGGATGCCGTACGGGGAGATCGCCCGGATGGCCCTGATGGGCAGCGCCGAACGGATCTCGGCCCGGCGGGCGTACGAGACGGGCCTCGTCTCCGAGCTGACCCCGCCCGGCGGCGCGCTGGCCGCCGCGTGCGAGGCCGCCGCGGTCGTCGCGAGCCACCCGACGGAGGCCGTGCAGGGGACGGTCCGGGCGCTCTGGTCGGTGAAGGAGGCCGCCCGGGCCCAGGCCCTGGCGCACGCGCCGCACCTGGTCGCCCTGGGCAACCTGCCGCCGGACCGGCAGGCGGAACTGTTCGGCAGGCGAGGGGCGGGGTTCAGGACGAGGTAGGCGACGGGGTGGCGGTGGAGGGGGTGGCGCCCGGCGCCTCGCCCTCGACGAAGGCGACGCACTCCTTCACCTGACCGACGGTCCCGGGGTGGGCCATCCCGACCTCGAAGGTCTTCGTGCCCCGGCGCTCGACCGTGATCGTCGTCTCGGCCTTGTCCACCACCTTGTAGGCGGCGCCCCTGAACTCCACGACGACCCGGTAGGTCTTCTCCTCCCACGCGTCCGAGGTGATCCTCAGCGTGGTCGTGGTGTCCGCCTTGCGGGCCGGCTTGCCCTTGCGCTTCTTCTGCGCGGGCTTCACGCAGTCGACGGTGGAGACACGGACGTCCGCGGTCGGCGTGGCCGTCGGCGTGGGGTCGTACGTGTACTCGTCGGCGGCGCTGTTGCCGCCCGAGCCGCTATAGTCGTCGTTGCTCTTCTCGTCGCTGGAGCAGCCGCCGCCCGAGTCGTCGTCCGAGTGACCCCGGCTCTTGCTCTTGCCGCTCTTGCTCTTCCCGCTGCCGCCACCACTGCTGCTGCCGTGGCCGGTGTGGAAACCGGTCAGCGCCAGCACCACCACCGTGAGCGTCGCCGCGAGCTTCAGGCGTGTGCGTACCATCGCCGCCCCGTCCTCCCTGTCGTGTCCGCGCCACTTTAGCGGCGGCCGGTGGCCGCGTGGCGGGCCCCCCGCGGCGGGCGTAGCGTCGGGAGCGGGAGCCGGACCGCCAAGGAGGCCGCATCGATGATCCGCAACGTCGCCGGCTCGGTCCTGGCCCTCGCCGGAGCGACGGCCGCCGTCTGGAGCCCCTTCCGTGCCTGGTACGACGGCCGTCACGGACGCGACTACGCGATCGACGAGCTGTTCACCGGCATCACCGACGCCAAGGGCGAGCTGCTCGGCTCGATGCTCGCGCCCTTCCTCTTCGCCGCCCTCCTGACCCTCCTCGGAGTGGTGCTGCGCTCCCGGCTGCTCGTCGCGTTCGCCGGGCTCGTCGTCCTCGGCTTCACCGTCCTGTGGATGGTGCGGGTCGGGCAGGCGGAGGGCGGCCTCACGATCGGCGGCGACGGTGCGGGGCTCGGCGACGGGGTCGCGAACGCCTTCGGCGGCGGGATCCTGCTGCTCCTCGGCGCGCTCGTCATGTCGGGCAGGTCCCGCCCGCCGCACCATGCGGACCGGCCGCCGCGGCCCACCCACCCCACGCTCGACGGGCCGCCCCCGGAAGACCCGTCCACCCTCGAGGAGCCGCGCGCGCACCCGGGGGCCTCGGCGCCCTACGCCGCGACGCAGACCTACGACGTACCGGCCGGGGACCCGGAGCGGGAACGGGGAGACCCGCCGCCGAAGAGCTGAGGCGCCTCGGGGCGGGTCCCTGTCCGTGCGCCGGGCGGCCCGACGGCCGGGTCACCGAGCGGC
Source organism: Streptomyces sp. NBC_00691 (assembly GCF_036226665.1). Taxonomy (NCBI): domain Bacteria; kingdom Bacillati; phylum Actinomycetota; class Actinomycetes; order Kitasatosporales; family Streptomycetaceae; genus Streptomyces; species Streptomyces sp. NBC_00691. The sequence continues at coordinate 3,558,633 of NZ_CP109007.1, forward strand.
GGCCCCCCGGCCCGTGGCCGTGCCCTTGACCGCGTCGAGCGCGTACACGCAGCGGTCCTTGCTGCAGGCGTACACGACCCCGTTCCGCACCACCGGCGAGCCGGTGATCTCGCCGCCGGTGGCCAGCTTCCAGCGCAGCTGCCCGCCGGTCGCGTCCAGGGTGTAGAGGACATGGTCGGCCGAGCCGAAGTGCACCCGGCCGTCGGCGACGACGGGCGAGCCGACCAGTTCGCCGCCCGCCGCGAACCGCCACCGGGGCGTGCCGGTGACGGCGTCGAGCGTGTACAGCGCGCTGCCGCTGCCGACGTGGACGTTGCCGTCGGCGACGAGGACCGGCTCGGTCGACTGGCGCGGCTCGGTCGCGATGCGCCAGCGGTCCTGACCGCTGGTGGCGTCGAGGGCGTACACCGTGCCGAGGTGGTCGGAGAGGTACACCCCGCCGCCGGTGACCGCCGGGCCCGGCGCGAACGCGGGCGGGGAGGTGAAGACGGCCGGCGCCTCGAAGTGCCAGCGGACATGACCTGCGGCGATGTCGATCGACAGGACCCGTGTCCCGGCGGAGACGTACACACAGCCGTCCTCGGCCGGGGCGACCCGGACCGGCACGTTGGCACAGGAGGCGGCGTCGCCGATCGGGTAGGACCAGCGCTCCGCCCCGGTGCGGGCGTCGAGGGCCTGGAGCCGGGCGTCCCGCCACACGTACACGGTGTCGCCGTGCACGGCGGGGCCCGCCTCCGGGGTCTCGAAGTCGGTCTGCGCGCCGGTGATCTCCCACAGCTTGGCGCCGTTGGAGGCCTCCCAGCCCTGCACGCCGCCGCCCCGCGTGCCGGTGACGACGGTGCCCCGGTCGACCTGGAGCGAGTACACCCAGGCGTCCGTCCGCAGCCGCCAGCGCTCGGCGCCGTCGGTCGCGTCGAGGGCGTAGAGCGTGGGCCCGTCGGAGGCGTGGATGCGGCCCGAGGCGACGGCCATGGACCAGGCCACGTCCCGGGTCTTGAACTGGCGCCGGCCGCTGCCGGTGTCCAGCGCGTGTACCTCGAAAGAGGTCACGTACAACAGGTCGCCGTCCACGACCGGGGTACCCCAGACGTCGTTCGACATCCGGAAGCGCCACGGCCGCCAGGGCCCGGGCTCGGCCGGCGCGGCCTGCTCGGAGCCCTGTGGCGGCACGTTGACCGGGCGGGAGCCGGGCGGCGGGCCGGGCTCCCCGGCGTAGGAACCGGCGTACGAGCCGTGGTCCGCGCCGTGCGGGCCGCCGCCGGGCGGACGGATCCAGCCGGTCGCCGGGCCCGCGTCGGCGCTCCGGCCGACGGCGAGCGCCGCACGGGTGTCGGCGACCCGGGGGCCGGGGCCGATCGGTACGGTCGCGCCCCCGAGGCGTACGGGACCGCCCGAGCTCTCGGAGGGCCCCGCGTGCCGGCCGCCGCCGACGGGCGCGGGCTCGGCGTGCCGGCCCCCGGCCCCGTGGGGCGCGGGCTCGGGGAAGCGCGGGTCGCCGCCGGGCCCCCGGGGCGGACGCGGCGGCATCGGCGGCGCGGTCGACGCCGGAGCCGGGCGCCCGCCGCGGCGGGTCTCGATCATGTCGGTGGCGCTCCGCGGCAGCCAGGCCGAGGCCGTGCCGCTGTCGTCGCTGCCGGGTCCGAAGAGATGCGGGGCCAGCTGGGCCTGGAGGTCGGCCGGGGTGGGCCGGCGGCTGACGTCCATCTGCATGCAGGCGTCGATGAGGGGCCGCAGCTCGTCGGGCAGGCCCTCCAGGTCCGGGCCCTCGCGGAGCAGCATGAAGACGGTCTCGACCGGGTTGGCGCCGTGGAACGGCGCGTGGCCGGTGGCGGCGAAGACCAGCATCGAGCCCAGCGAGAAGACGTCGCTCGCGCCGGTGACGCTGCGGGAGTCACGGGCCTGCTCGGGCGACATGTAGGCCGGGGTGCCGACGGCGACGTTGGTCATGGTCAGGCGCGTGTTGGAGACGCCCGACGCGATGCCGAAGTCGATCACCCGGGGGCCGTCCTCGACGACGAGGACGTTGGAGGGCTTGAGGTCACGGTGGACCAGGCCCGCGCCGTGGATGGACTGCAGGGCCTCGGCGACACCGGCGGCCAGCCAGCGCACGGCCTGGGCCGGGAGCGGTCCGCACTCGTTCACTATCTCTTCGAGCGAGGGCGCGGGGACGTACGCGGTCGCGAGCCAGGGCACGGCGGCCCGCGGGTCGGCGTCCACGACGGCGGCCGTGTAGAAGCCGGAGACCGCCCGCGCGGCCTCCACCTCACGGGTGAAGCGGACCCGGAACAGCTGGTCCTCAGCGAGCTCCGTGCGCACGGTCTTGATCGCCACGCGCCGGCCCGAGGCCGAGCGCGCGAGATAGACCAGGCCCATTCCGCCCGCGCCGAGCCGGCCCAGCACCTCGAAGGGCCCGATACGTCTCGGGTCGTGCTGCGTCAGCTGTTCCACTTGCCTGCCACCTCCCCGTACGGGCCATGAGGGTACGGCCCCGTGGCCCTGATTCTTCCTGTCCGAGGGCCCGGTTGCGAACCCGGGGGCGGATCGGGGTGTCACAGCTCATATCGGAGCCATCCGGAGCGGAAGCCTCACCTCGTGCCGGACGGCTCCGAGAGGACCGCGAAGCGCGCGCCCTGGTTGTCGTGGAGGACGGCGATACGGCCGTGCGGGGTGTCGAAGGCAGGGGTGGCGACCCGGCCGCCGAGCCGGACGGTGGTCTCGCAGGCCTCGTCGCAGTCGTCGACGGCGAAGTACACGAGGACGTGTCCGGGCATCTCGGCGGGGAAGTCGTCGCTGATGACGGCGCGGCCGCCGAAGGCGCTGTCGTCGCCGGTCCGGGAGCCGGGGGGCGACCAGACGCGGTAGTCGAAGCCGGCGGCCCTGCCCTCCTCGTCGGCGTCGGCCTGGCGGCCGAGGTAGCCGAAGACGGTGGCGTAGAAGGTGTCGACGGCGCCGGGACGGCGCGTGTACACCTCCATCCAGCAGAAGGAGCCCGGTCGGCCGGTCGTCTCGAAGCCGTTGTCGTCGCCGGACTGGCGGAGGCCGAAGACGGCGCCGCCGGGGTCGGCCGCGAGCGCGAGGACGCCGAAGGGACCGACGGGGTAGGGGTCCATGACCATCTGGCCGCCGGCGTCCCTGATCCGGGCGGCGAGGGTGCCGGCGTTCTCGGTGGCGAGGTAGACGGTCCAGGTGGTGGGCATGCGGCCGTCGCGCTTGGGGAGGAGGCCGGCGACGCGGCGCCCGTCGAGGAGGGCCTCGTCGCGGTCGGGGTCGAAGGTCCAGCCGAAGAGCTCGCCGTAGAAGCGCTTGCCCGCCTCGAGGTCGGGGAGCTGTGCGTCCACCCAGCAGGGGGTGCCCTCAGTGCGTACGGCCATGTCCACACGCTAGGTCGGCGGAAACCGCCCCGCAGCGTCTCACGGCACCCCGAAATACGAACAAAATGGCGATTTATCGGGGCGGAACCCTTGGGACAGTTGAGTTGTCCACCGAAGTTGTCCACAGGCTGTTCATAAGCCTATTCGGGTACGGGAATCCCGCGGCCCCGGTACGGGGATCCCGCCGGTCCGCGTACGAAGACCCCGCGGCCCCGGCACCGGGATCCCCTCGGCCTCCCTCCCACCCCGCCACGAGTGGCGTGATCCCGCCCCTCCCCTTCACCGGAGTGCCCGCGGAGACACGCGTGCCCACCTCGGAGAACACGAGTGGCAGGGGGGTGCACCCCATTTGCAGTCGGCCGAATCGCGCGCCGACACCCCCTCGGTAAGCTGACGGCATGACAGGACAAGTACGCACCGTCGACGGCCGCGTGGCCGGACGACGCGGCCAGGCGACGCGGCAGAAGCTGCTCGACTGCCTCGGTGAGATGCTCAGCTCCTCGCCCTACCGGGACGTCAAGGTCATCGATGTGGCCCGGAAGGCGGGTACTTCACCCGCGACGTTCTATCAGTACTTCCCGGACGTCGAGGGAGCCGTTCTCGAGATCGCGGAGGAAATGGCCAAGGAGGGAGCCGGGTTGACCGAGCTGGTCTCCGGCCGCTCCTGGGTCGGCAAGGCCGGCTGGCAGACCTCCGAGGAACTCGTCGAAGGCTTCCTGGACTTCTGGCGGAAGCACGACGCCATCCTCCGGGTGGTGGACCTCGGCGCCGCGGAGGGCGACAAGCGGTTCTACAAGATCCGCATGAAGATCCTGAACTCGGTCACCAACTCCCTCACGGACGCGGTGAAGGAGCTCCAGGCCAAGGGCAAGGTCGACAAGGAGGTCAGCCCCGCCGCCATGGCCGGCTCGCTCGTGGCGATGCTGGCCGCGGTCGCCGGCCACCAGAAGGGCTTCACGACCTGGGGCGTGAAGCAGGCCGAACTCAAGCCCAATCTGGCCCTGTTGGTGCATCTGGGCATCACCGGCAAGAAGCCGACCAGATAGGCCCACCCCCTCTCCTCCACCCGTCCTGTCGTCGACGCCGACGGCGGCCCGCCCCTCGGACCGCCGTCGGCGTCGCCGTGTCCGGACGAGCCTGCGACACCGCCGCACGGGCACCATCCCCGCGGCCGGTGGTGGCCGCGCCCACGGGGCGGAGGTCACCGGCGGCTCAGCCGGAAGAGCCTGATCTCGCGCTCGATCCGTGCCTGGTACGTGGCGTACGGCGGCCAGAACTCCAGTGCCGCCCGCCAGGCCTCCGCGCGCTCCTCCCCCGCCAGGAGCCGGGCCCGTACGGGGATGTCCTCGCCCTTCCAGTTCACCTCGACGTCCGGATGGGCGAGCAGGTTCGCCGTCCACGCCGGGTGACCCGGGCGCCCGAAGTTGGAGCCGACGAGCAGCCAGCCGCCGTCCGGCTCCGGCATGCAGGCGAGCGGGGTGACCCGGGGCAGCCCGCTCCTCGCGCCCCGCGCGGTGAGCACGACACCGGGCAGCATCTGGGCGCTGAGCAGCACCTTTCCCCTGGTCAGCCGGTGCACCGCCTTGTCCATGGCGGGCACGACGTGCGGCCCTATCCGGGCGAATGTCCTCGTCGAGGACATCTTCTGCATCAGCCTGCGTCCGACCGGCATCTACGCCGCCACCTCTCCGAAGAGTCCGGTCCGTTCCGCCGCGCGGGCGCGGAGCCGCCGCGCGGGCCCGAAGAGCAGTTCGTCGGAGGCGGCCCGCTTGAAGAAGAGGTGCGCCTCGTGTTCCCAGGTGAAGCCGATGCCGCCGTGGAGCTGGATGGACTCGCCCGCGGTGGCGTGGAGCGCCTCCAGGGCGTGGGCGAGCGCGAGCGGCCCGCTGTCGGGCCCGGGTCCGGGTTCCCTGGCCGCGCAGGCGGTGAGGGAGCGGGCGGCCTCGACCTGGACGTACAGGTCGGCGAGGCGGTGCTTGACCGCCTGGAAGGAGCCGACGGGCCGGCCGAACTGTTCGCGGGCGCCGACGTGGGCGACGGTCCGGTCGAGGGCCTCCCCGGCCGCGCCGACGGCCTCGGCGGCCAGCATGACGGCGGCGGCGCGGCCGGTGACGGCGAGCGCGCCGAGGACGTCGGCCGGTTCCTCGCCGAGGAGTTCGGCCTCGGTGTCCCTGAACTGGACGGTGGCCTGGGTCCGGGTGGAGTCCAGGGTGGCCTGCCGGGTGCGGACCAGTCCGGCGGCCTGCGGCGACCCCGCCCGTACGAGGAAGAGCAGGGTGCGGCTGCGGGCGAAGCCTCCGGCGTGGGCGGCGACGATCAGCAGTCCGGCGCTGTGCCCGTCGAGGACCTGGCCGGCCTCGCCGTACAGCCGCCAGGCTCCGTCGACCGCGCGGGCCTGGACACCGCCGGCGCGGCCGCCGCCGGACCAGTCCTCGGCGGTGTTGTCGCCGGTGAGGCCGAGGGCGAGGGCGAGTGAGCCGCCGGGGACGGCGAGGGCGCAGGTCAGGCTGCCGTCGGCGAGCCTGGGGAGGAGCGCGGCGCGCTGCTCGGGGGTGCCGAGGGCGGCGAGGAGCGGGGCCGCGAGGACGCTGGTCGCGAGGAGCGGGGAGGGGGCGAGGGCGCGGCCGGCCTCCTCGCAGGCGAGGGCGAGTTCGGCGGGCCCGCAGCCGACTCCGCCGTACTCCTCGGGGAGGGCGAGCCCGGCGACGCCGAGGGTGCCGGACATCCGGGCCCAGAGGTCGGGGTCGTATCCCTGGGGGGTGGCGGTGGCCGCGCGGTTCTCCTGCGGTCCGGCCCGTTCGGCGAGCAGGGCGCGCAGGGTGCGGCGGATCTCCTGCTGCTCCTCGGTGAGCGGGGCTGCGGGCGAGGCGGCGAGCGGGGCGGTTCCGGCGGCGTGCGCTGCGCTGTCGGCGGCGTCCATGAGACTCCCTCCGTTTCTGACGGTGCGTCATGCTAGGCCCGCTTGGGGCCGGTTGCCAGAGTCGCGCCGGTTCCGTTCACATCAATCTGATGTACCGTCAGATTTATGCCGACCACCGTGCCGACCACCGTGCCGACCGACGCGCCCGCCACCGTGCCGACCACCGCCCGCGCCCCCGGACGCACCACCGTCCGCGGCCCCCGCCGTGTCGCCGTCGCCGGCGTCGCCCTCGCCGACTGCGGCCGGGTCGACGAGGCCACCCCCTACGCCCTGCACGCCCAGGCCGCCCGGCGCGCCCTGGCGGACAGCGGTCTGGACCGCTCGCTGATCGACGGCCTCGCCTCGGCGGGCCTCGGCACCCTCGCCCCGGTCGAGGTCGCCGAGTACCTCGGGCTCCGGCCCCGCTGGGTGGACTCGACCGCCGTCGGCGGCGCCACCTGGGAGGTCATGGCCGCGCACGCGGCCGACGCGATCGCCGCGGGCCACGCGAACGCGGTCCTCCTCGTGTACGGCTCCACCGCGCGCGCCGACATCCGCGCCCGGCGCCGCACCGCGAACCTGTCGTTCGGCTCGCGCGGACCCCTCCAGTTCGAGGTGCCGTACGGGCACACCCTGATCGCCAAGTACGCGATGGCCGCCCGCCGCCACATGCACGAGTACGGGACCACCCTGGAGCAGCTCGCCGAGGTGGCCGTCCGGGCGCGGGCGAACGCGGCGCTCAACCCGGAGGCGATGTTCCGCGACCCGATCACCGTCGACGACGTCCTGGCCGGGCCGATGATCGCGGACCCGTTCACCAAGCTGCACTGCTGCCTGCGCTCCGACGGCGGCTGCGCGGTGCTGCTGGTCGCCGAGGAGTACGTACAGGACTGCCGTACGGCCCCGGTCTGGGTGCTCGGCACGGGCGAGCACGTCTCCCACACCACGATGTCGGAGTGGGAGGACTTCACGGTCTCCCCGGCGGCGGTCAGCGGCCGGCTCGCCTTCGAGCGGGCGGGCGTGACCCCGGCGGACGTGGACCTCGCCGAGGTCTACGACGCCTTCACCTACATGACCCTGGTGACCCTGGAGGACCTGGGCTTCTGCGCGAAGGGCGAGGGAGGGCCGTTCGTCCAGGAGAAGGACCGGCTGCCGGTGAACACGGACGGCGGCGGGCTCTCTGCCTGCCATCCGGGGATGCGGGGTCTCTTCCTGCTCGTGGAGGCGGTGCGGCAGCTGCGTGGGGAGGCCCCGGGACTCCAGGTCCGGCGGCCGGACGGGAGTCTGCCGGAGGTGGCGGTGGCATCGGGCACGGGGGGCTGGTTCTGCTCGTCGGGGACGGTGGTCCTCGGCCGGTCGTGACCCCGGCCAAGAATCTATACAATCGTCATAGACACGCGTGTAGGACATCCGTATAGTCATGTTCGCGGGCAGGGGACCGGCCCGCGGCCACCGACAAGGAGTCCTGCCATGAACAGCACCGCGCACACCACCGCCGGCACCCCCGCGAAGACCGTCCTCATCTCCGGCGCCTCGGTCGCGGGCCCCGCCCTCGCCCTCTGGCTGCACCGCTACGGCTTCACCCCCACCGTCGTCGAGCGCGCCCCCGAACTCCGCACCGGCGGCTACAAGGTGGACATCCGCGGCACCGCGATCGAGGTCTGCCGCCGCATGGGGATCCTCGACGAGATCCGCGCCCGCTCCACCGACATGCGCGGCGGTTCCTACGTCGACGACCGCGGCCGCACCATCGGCGAACTCCCCGCCGACATCTTCGGCGGACGCGTCGAGGAGGACGACGAGATCATGCGCGGCGAACTGGCCCGCATCCTGTACGAGCGGACCCGCGACGACGTCGAGTACCTCTTCGACGACTCCGTCGCCACCCTCGACGAGGACGCCGACGGCGTCACCGTCACCTTCGAGAGCGGCACCGTCCGCCGCTTCGACCTGGTCGTCGGCGCCGACGGACTGCACTCCCACACCCGGCGCCTGGTCTTCGGCGAGGAGAACCGCTTCAAGCGCCACCTCGGCGCGTACGTCTCCATCTTCACCGCCCCCAACCACCTCGGCCTCGACCGCTGGGAGACGTACCACGCCCTGCCCGGGAAGCTCGTCTGCGTCTACAGCTCGGCCGGCGAGACCGAAGCGAAGAACCTCTTCATCTTCTCCTCGCCCGGGGAACTCCCCTACCACCACCGGGACGTCGCCACCCAGCGCCGCCACCTCACCGACACCTTCGCCGGCGACGGCTGGGAGATCCCCCGCCTCCTCGGCCACGCCGCCGACGCCGACGACCTCTACTTCGACTCCATCTCCCTCATCGAGATGGACCGCTGGTCGAAGGGGCGCGTCGTCCTCCTCGGCGACGCCGCCCACTGCTCCTCCCCCGCCTCCGGCCAGGGCACCGGCCTCGCCCTCACCGGCGCGTACGTCCTGGCGGGCGAACTGGCCCGGGCCCGGGGCGACCACCGCGTCGCCTTCGAGCGCTACGAAGCGCACATGCGGCCCGGCGTGGAACGCAACCAGAAGATGGCGGAGGGCTTCGTCAAGGAGATGACCGTCGACTCGAAGTGGAAGATCAAGCTGCGGATGCTCATGGTGCGGACCCTGCCGAAGACCCCCTGGAAGAACCTCATCGCCAAGAAGATCCGCGACGACATCCAGGCGGCGGCGAACGCGGTCCCGCTGATCGACTACCGGGCGCCGCTCGCGGACGCGGCCCCCGCCGCCACCACCGCGCGGCCTACCGTGGCCTCATGACCGACTTCCACCACGCCCTGCGCTCCCTGAAGGTCTGGGACACCGAGCTGCCCGCCTTCGACCCCGCGGGCACCCCGCCCGAGCCGCTCCCCCTCTTCCACGACTGGTTCACCGCGGCGGTCGCCGCCGGCCAGACCGAGCCGCACACCCTCTCCCTGGCCACCGTGGACGAGGACGGCAGGCCCGACGTCCGCACGGTGATGCTGCACGACGCGGACGCGCGCGGCTGGCACTTCGCCTCCCACGCCACCAGCGCCAAGGGCCGCCAGCTCGCCGCCCGCCCCGAGGCCGCGCTCGGCTTCTACTGGCCGGTCCAGGGCCGCCAGGTCCGGGTCAGGGGCCATGTCACCACCGGGACGACGGAGGAGGCGTACGAGGACCTCCATGCCCGCAGCACCGGTGCCCTCGCCTCGGCCCTGGTCGGCCGGCAGAGCGAACTCCTCGACTCCCCGGAGACCCTCGCGGAGGCGAGCGCCCAGGCCTGGCTCCGGGCCCGGGCCGAACCGGACGCCCCCGCCCCCACCTGGACGCTCTACGTCGTCGAGCCGACCGAGGTCGAGTTCTTCCAGGGCGACGAGAGGCGCCGCCACCTGCGGCTCCGCTACCGCCGCACCGACGACGGCTGGACCCGCGAACTCCTCTGGCCGTGACAGCCGTTCGGCCCGCGGCCCTGCGGGCCCGCCGCTAGGCGCCGGCCCCGGAGGCGTACATCTCCTCGATCTCCCGGGCGAAGTCCCGCAGTACCGCACGCCGTCTGAGCTTGAGCGACGGGGTCAGATGGCCGGAACTCTCCGAGAACTCGGCGTTCAGGACCCGGAAGTCGCGGATCGACTCCGCCCGTGAGACGAGCCGGTTCGCATCGTCCACCGCCCGCCCCAGGGCGGCCAGCAGCTCCTCGTCCCGGGCCAGCTCCCAGAGCGCCAGATGGTCCTTGTGCCGCATCCGCCGCCAGTGCGTCAGACCCTCGTGGTCGAGGGTGATCAGGGCCGTGACGTACGGCCGGTTGTCGCCGAGGACCACGCACTGGGCGACCAGCGGATGCGCGCGCAGCCAGTCCTCCAGCGGGGCCGGAGCGACGTTCTTGCCGGCCGAGGTGATGAGGATGTCCTTCTTGCGGCCGGTGATCCGCAGATAGCCCTCCGCGTCCAGCGAACCGAGATCGCCGGTGGGGAACCAGCCGTCGTCGGTGTACGGCACGGCCGCCCCCCGCTGGGCGTCCCAGTACCCGGCGAAGACATGACCGCCCTTCAGCCAGACCTCGCCGTCCCCGGCGATCCGGACCGACGTACCGGGAAGCGGCCAGCCGACCGTGCCGGTACGGGGCCGCCGGGGCGGGGTGACCGTCGACGCGGCCGTGGTCTCCGTCAGGCCGTACCCCTCGAAGACCTCCACGCCCGCCCCGGCGAAGAACTCGGCCAGCCGCGCGCCGAGCGGGGAGCCGCCGGAGATCACGTACCTCACCCGGCCGCCGAGCGCGGCCCGGATCCGCCGGTAGACGAGCGGGTCGTAGAGCGCCCGCGCGGCCCGCAGCGAGAGCGACGGGGCGGCCTCCTGGCCGTAGCGGCGGGCGACCCGGGCCGCCCGGTCGAAGGCGGCGGCCTTGCCGCCCCGTTCGGCGGTGGCCCGGGCGGAGTTGAAGACCTTCTCCAGGACGTACGGGATGGCGAGGAGGAACGTGGGACGGAACCCGGCGAGATCGTCCAGGAGTTCCTCCCCCTCCACCGAAGGGGCGTGCCCGACACGCACCCGGGCCCGCACGCAGCCGATGGCCACCATCCGCCCGAACACATGGGAGAGCGGCAGGAAGAGCAGAGTGGCCGCCGGATCCTTGCTCTCGGAGACGAAGACCGGATGGAGGAGCCGGACCGCGTTGTCGACCTCGGCGAAGAAGTTGGCATGGGTGAGGGCGCAGCCCTTCGGCCGGCCGGTGGTGCCCGAGGTGTAGACGAGGGTGGCGAGGGTCTCCGGGGTGAGCAGCCCCCGCCGGGCGGTGACGGCCTCGTCGGCGACCCGGGCGCCCGCCGTCCGCAGCTGCTCGACGGCGCCGGTGTCCAGGACCCAGAGATGGGCGAGGCCCGGCAGCTGCCGCCGCTCGGCGGAGACGAGCCGGGCCTGGGCCGGATCCTCGACGACACAGGCGGCGGCGCCGGAGTCCTGGAGGATCCAGCGGGTCTGGAACGCGGAGGAGGTGGGGTAGACGGGGACGGTGACGAGCCCGGCGGCCCAGGCGGCGAAGTCGAGCAGCGTCCACTCGTAGGTGGTCCGCGCCATCAGGGCGAGCCGGTCGCCGGGCCGCAGTCCGTGGGCGATCAGGCCCTTGGCGACGGAGTGGACCTGGGCGGCGAAGGCGGAGGCGGTGACGTCGGCCCACGCCCCGTCCGGCCCCTTGCGGGAGAAGAGCACCGCGTCGGGGTCCTGACGGGCGTTGTCGTACGGCAGGTCGGCGAGCGAGCCGCGGCGGATCACGGGGACGAGCGCGGGCACGGACACCTCGCGGACCACCCCGTCCACCAGGGTCTTGTGCGGTTCGACCGGTTCGCTCTCGGACAGGGCGGTGACGACGGACACGTGCGGCTCCTCGGTCTGCGCGATGAACTGAGGTCGTGCGTCGATGAACTGCTCCCGCGCGACGGTGAACCACCGCCGTACGCCGGTACGTTGCGTATCCCGCAACTGCCTGACTAGCCGGTAACCTTACTGCCAGGTAAGGGCCGGCGGGGAGACCAGCGCTCGCTTTTCATGAGGTTCCCCAGACCGGACCACGCGAAGTTCATCAGCGTCGCGGCCGCCTCCCTCGCCGACACCCCCGGGGTCTCGTTGGCCCAGCTCGCCAACGACTCGGCGGACCCGACGAGCGCCTGCGCGAGCGCGTCGACGTCCCGCCCGGTGATCCCGGCACCGCCCGGCGCCTCCCGCGCCGCCTCACCGATCAGCCCCGCGACGAACGCCGTGATCTCCTCCCGCATCCGCGCCGCCTCCCCGGCGAACGGCTCCCCGTGCGTCCGCGCCTGCCGGCTGAGCACCGTCCAGGAGTCCGGATGCTCGGCGGCGAAGGTGAAGAAGGCCATCAGCCCCGCCCACAACCGCTCGTCGGGCGGCACCCTCCGGTCCACGACCGCCTCGGCCACGACCCCGAGCAGCGCCTGCGCCTCCCGCCGGATCACCGCGGTGAAGAGCTCCTCCTTGGAGTGCAGATACAGATAGACGAGCGGCTTCGACACCCCGGCCGACTCGGCGATCTCGTCCATGGACGCCGCCTGGTACCCGCTCCGCGCGAAGCACCGCACGGCCGCGTCCACCATCTGCCGCTCCCGCACGCCCCGCGGCAACCGCCGCGCCTTAGCCCCACCGGCCATGGCGACCCACCCCTGCTCCCAAGATCCCCCGGCTGCCCCGCCGAAAGCCTACGTGCCCCCTGCCCGGACGGGGGCAGGGGGCACGGAGGGTGTGTGCGAGGGAGGTCAGGCCGCGACCGCGACCTTCTCCTGGGTCTCGCGACTGTCGGCCAGGTCGTCGATCGGGGACGACGAGGCGTTCTCGTACGCGGTCAGGTCGAGGATCTTCTCCCGGGCGGAGACGATCACCGGCACCAGCGCCTGGCCCGCGACGTTCGTGGCCGTCCTCATCATGTCCAGGATCGGGTCGATCGCCATCAGGAGGCCGACGCCCTCCAGGGGGAGGCCCAGGGTGGAGAGGGTGAGGGTCAGCATGACCGTCGCGCCCGTCAGGCCGGCGGTGGCCGCCGAGCCGATGACCGAGACGAAGGCGATCAGCAGGTAGTCGCCGATGCCGAGCTGCACGTCGAAGATCTGCGCGATGAAGATCGCGGCGAGCGCCGGGTAGATCGCGGCGCAGCCGTCCATCTTGGTCGTCGCGCCGAACGGGACGGAGAAGGAGGCGTACTCCTTCGGGACGCCGAGGCGCTCGGTGACCTTCTGGGTGACCGGCATGGTGCCGACCGAGGAGCGGGAGACGAAGGCCAGCTGGATGGCCGGCCAGGCGCCCTTGTAGAACTGGACCGGGTTGACCTTGGCGACCGTCGCGAGCAGCAGCGGGTAGACGCCGAACATGACCAGGGCGCAGCCGATGTAGACGTCGGCGGTGAAGGTCGCGTACTTGCCGATGAGGTCCCAGCCGTAGTCGGCGATGGCGAAGCCGATGAGGCCGATGGTGCCGATCGGGGCGAGGCGGATGACCCACCAGAGGGCCTTCTGGAGCAGCTCCAGGATCGACTCGGAGAGCGTGAGGATCGGCTTCGCCCGGTCGCCCAGCTTGAGGGCGGCGATGCCGGCGACGGCGGCCATGAAGACGATCTGGAGGACGTTCAGCTCGGTGAAGGGCGTGATGACGTCCGTCGGGATGATGCCGGTCAGGAAGTCGATCCAGGAGCCTTCGCGCTTCGGCAGCTTGCCGTCCTGCGGGGTGAGGCCGGTGCCGGCGCCCGGGTTGGTGATCAGGCCGATGGCGAGGCCGATGGCCACCGCGATCAGCGAGGTGATCATGAACCAGAGCAGGGTGCGGGTGGCGAGCCTGGCGGCGTTGTTCACCTTCCGCAGGTTGGTGATCGAGACCAGGATCGCGAAGAAGACGAGCGGGGCGACGGCCAGCTTCAGCAGCTGGACGAAGATGTCGCCGACCTGACCGAGGGTCTCCTTCAGCCAGGAGACGTCCTGACTGCGGGCGATCCAGCCGAGCAGGGCGCCGAGGACCAGACCGGCGATGATCTGGGCCCAGAAGGGGAACTTCGGTATGCGCGAGGAAGCGGGGGACCGCTTCTCGGGTGTGGTCGCGGACGCGGACACAGACACACTCCACAGGTGCGTATCGGGCAATACGGGACGGGGGTGCGGCACACACGCGTTTTCACGCGGGCCGCTGCATGATGCCGGGTCAGACCCCGCGGCAACAGACCGCGGACATACAGCGGCACAGATCGACGTGCAGGCGCGCCACGAGCGGGGTGCTCGCGGCATGAGAGGGGCGCACAGCTGTCGTCATGTCGAACACGTTAACACTTGAACTTTGAGAACCTCAAAGCTCTTCTTTGGGGTAGCCCGATCCCCCTTTCGCCTCCGAAACGCAGAACGCCCCAGGCTGGAGCCTTGGAAGCTCCCGCCCGGGGCGGATGATCTGTGAGCAAGCTTACGCGGCCTTTACGGGCGGCGACGGCGTCGGCTAGTCCTCCTGGGACTGGTTCGCGGCCAGGCGGCCCTTCGCGCGGTCGACCCTCGCCACGACTTCGGCGCTCGCCTCGTCGCGCACCTTGCGCAGGAGGACGAAGCTCAGCGGGGCGGAGATGACGATGGAGAGGACGAGGACCCAGAGCAGGTTCGAGTCGCCGAGTCCGCGCGGCAGCGCGCCGACGTAGACGAGACCCCACAGGGCGAGGAAGCATCCGGCGAAGATGCCGAGCCGCATCAGCGTGTAGCGGAGCATGTCAGCCCACTCTTCCGTTCCGACGTTCCGAAAAGTTCCCAAGATCCCATACGGGACAAGAGCCCCTCCAGTGAAGCACGGCCCCGGGGGCACCCGGGGGCCGGGCCTCCCGCCCACCCCGGAGATCCCTCTTGAGCACCGCGAGCGTAATAGCTAAGCTCACCATATGGCCCTTACTTTCGAGGTGGATCCGGCGATCGACCCCGCTCTGCGCGACGGCGTGCTCTCCCTCTGGGCCGATGTCTCCAACGCGGGCGGCGCGGTCGGCTTCGTCCCGCCCGTCACTCCCGACGAGATCCGCCCCTCACTGCTCAAGCACCTCGTGGCGATGAGCGAGGGCGGTACCCGGCTGCTCGTCGGCTTCGACGCGGACGGCACGGTCGCCGCCACCGCGTTCTTCACCTTCAACACCCACCCCCTGATGAAGCACTGGGTGTGGCTCTACACGGTGATGGTCCACCCCCGGCACCAGGGCAGGGGATACGGCCGCGATCTCATGGCCGCGGTCGAGCGGACCGCCCGTACCGGCGCCGGCTTCG
Organism: Streptomyces sp. NBC_00691; assembly: GCF_036226665.1. Taxonomy (NCBI): domain Bacteria; kingdom Bacillati; phylum Actinomycetota; class Actinomycetes; order Kitasatosporales; family Streptomycetaceae; genus Streptomyces; species Streptomyces sp. NBC_00691. The sequence goes on from NZ_CP109007.1 coordinate 3,573,641, forward strand.
AGGACATCGAGGCGGTCCGGCTGACCTGCCGGGGCGGCACCGGCGTCGACGGCTTCTACGCCAAGTGCGGCTACAAGGAGGTCGGCCGCGTCCCCGACGCGATCCGGGTCGCCCCCGGCGACGACCGTGACGACATCATCATGCTGCTGCCCCTGACCTGACCGGACCGGACACAGGATGTCGGGTCCGGGCACCTGACCGCTTCCTACGGTGAGGACAAGGAAAGGGAAGGACGGACCACGTGCTGGAGCGGCTCAACCAGGCACTCGACCACATCGAGGAGCACCTCGTCACGGAACTCCGCGGCGACCTCGACCCGGCCGAACTCGCCCGGATCGCGACGACCTCGGAGCATCACCTCCGGCGCATGTTCTCGGCGCTGGCCGGCATGCCCCTGTCCGAGTACGTACGGCGCAGGCGGCTCACCGTCGCGGGCGCCGAGGTGCTCGCCGGGGAACGGACGCTCCTGGAGATCGCGGTGCGTCACGGCTACGGCTCCGGGGAGGCCTTCGCCCGCGCGTTCCGCGCGGTGCACGGGGTCGGCCCCGGCGAGGCCCGCCGCACGGGAGCCGCGCTCAACGCCCAGCCGCGGATGTCCTTCCGGCTCGTCGTCGAAGGGAACAGCAGCATGCGGTACAGGGTCGTGGAGAAGAAGGACCTCCGGGTCGTCGGGCGGAAGGCCCGCGTGCCCCTGGTCCACGAGGGGGAGAACCCGGCGATCGCCGCGCACATCCGGTCCCTCGGCCAGGAGACGATCGAGCGGCTCGGGCGGCTCTCGGACCAGGAGCCCCGGGGAGTCGTCTCGGCGGTCGTGCACCTGAGCGACAGCCGGGAGGAGGGCGCCCGGCTCGACTACTGGCACGCGGTGGTGAGCGACGCCGAGGTCCCGGCGGAGTTCGAGGTGCTCGACGTGCCGGCCGGCGCCTGGGCGGTCTTCGAGAACGAGGGCCCGCTGCCGGAGGCCGTGCAGTACCTGTGGCGGGACATCTTCACCCAGTGGTTCCCGTCCAACCCGTACGCCATCAGGCCGGGCCCCGAGATCATGAGCATCCACCCGTCGGAGGACTGGAAGACGGCACGGGCGGAGCTGTGGATCCCGGTGGAACACACGGCGGGATGAGCGAAGGGCCGGTGGGAGTCCCCACCGGCCCTTCGCCTCGTCACGAGCGGGTCAGAACCGCATCGCCTGCGGCGTCTCGCGCCGCTCCGCGTCCGGGCCCGGGTACTCGCGGATGATCTCGTACCGGGTGTTCCGCTCGACCGGGCGGAAGCCGGCGTCGCGGATCAGCTCCAGGAGGTCCTCGCGGCCCAGCTTGTTCGGCGTGCCGTAGTTGTCGGCGTCGTGCGTGATCTTGTACTCGACGACCGAGCCGTCCATGTCGTCGGCGCCGTGCTGGAGCGCGAGCTGTGCCGTCTGGACGCCGTGCATGACCCAGAAGACCTTGACGTGCGGCACGTTGTCGAAGAGGAGCCGGGAGACCGCGAAGGTCTTCAGGGCCTCGGCGCCGGTCGCCATGGTGGTGCGCGCCTGCAGCTTGTTGCGGACCTTGCCGTCCTGCATGTCGACGAAGTCGTGCTGGTAGCGCAGCGGGATGAAGACCTGGAAGCCGCCGGTCTCGTCCTGGAGCTCACGCAGCCTCAGCACGTGGTCGACGCGGTGCCGGGGCTCCTCGATGTGCCCGTACAGCATGGTGCTGGGAGTCTTGAGCCCCTTCTCGTGCGCGAGGCGGTGGATCCGGGACCAGTCCTCCCAGTGGGTGCGGTGGTCCACGATGTGCTGCCGGACCTCCCAGTCGAAGATCTCGGCGCCGCCGCCGGTCAGGGACTCCAGGCCGGCCTCGATGAGTTCGTCGAGGATGTCGGAGGCGGACATGCCCGAGATGGTCTCGAAGTGGTGGATCTCGGTGGCGGTGAACGCCTTGAGCGAGACGTTCGGCAGGGCCTTCTTGAGCTCGGAGAGGGAGCGCGGGTAGTACCGCCAGGGCAGGTTGGGGTGCAGCCCGTTGACGATGTGGAGCTCGGTGAGGTTCTCGTTCTCCATGGCCTTCGCGAGGCGCACGGCCTCCTCGATGCGCATGGTGTACGCGTCCTTCTCGCCCGGCTTGCGCTGGAACGAGCAGTAGGCGCAGGAGGCGGTGCAGACGTTGGTCATGTTCAGATGCCGGTTGACATTGAAATGCACCACGTCGCCGTTCTTGCGGGTCCTGACCTCGTGGGCCAGACCGCCGAGCCAGGCGAGGTCGTCGGACTCGTACAGGGCGATGCCGTCCTCACGGCTCAGCCGCTCACCGTCCCGGACCTTCTGCTCCAGCTCGCGCTTGAGCCCTACATCTTTGATGGATGCAGTCATCTCCGGGCGTCTCCCTTTTCTCCGAAATCAGACTTCTTCTACTGCTTCTGCTACGTCGTTCACCGTACTCTCAGCCGATCCGTCAGCCTTCCTCGGGCAGCTCTCCGACCCGGTTCTCCCACTTCGTGGAGAGCACGATCGTCGTCCGGGTGCGGGAGACGCCCTTGGTTCCGCTGAGGCGGCGGATCGTCTTCTCCAGGCCGTCGACGTCACTGACGCGCACCTTGAGCATGAACGAGTCGTCGCCGGCGATGAACCAGCAGTCCTCGATCTCGGCGAGGTCCTTGAGCCGGCGGGCCACGTCCTCGTGGTCGGCCGCGTCGGAGAGCGAGATGCCGATGAGGGCGGTCACGCCGAGGCCGAGCGAGGCGGCGTCGACGGTGGCGCGGTAGCCGGTGATCACTCCGGCGGCCTCAAGGCGGTTGATGCGGTCGGTGACGGAGGGGCCGGAGAGCCCGACGAGCCGGCCGAGTTCGGCGTACGAGGCGCGGCCGTTCTCACGCAGAGCCTGGATGAGCTGCCTGTCCACGGCGTCCATAGGGAGGAACCTTCCATTGTCCAGCGATACCGCGAGTTTAGGTATAGAATCTAAGGTACACAGGGGAGAGGCCCTGTGAATCTTTCAGCTGATCAAAGACGATCTTTCAGGAGTGGTGTTCACCGTGTACACGATCGAGATGGCCTACGCACGCATGCGCGAGCTGCAGGACCTGGCCAACCGCTCGCGTGCCCACCAGCCGACCGCCGCCTCGAAGCGTGCCGACAAGAAGCACGCCAAGAAGCGCTAATCCGACCGGGGGGTCGCTCCACCGAGCTCTCCCTCCCACCGGCGGTACAGCCGATGCGGCACCCCTGCCGCGTCGAGCACCCGCCCGGCGACGAAGTCCACCAGATCCTGGATGTGCGTCGCCCCCGCGTAGAACGCCGGAGAGGCGGGCAGCACCACGGCTCCCGCCTCGTCCAGCGCCACCATGTGCTTGAGCGTCTGCCCGTTCAGCGGGGTCTCCCGCACGGCGACGACCAGCGGCCGCCGCTCCTTCAGCGTCACGCTCGCGGTCCGCTGGAGCAGATCCTTCGAAAGCCCCAGTGCCACTCCCGCCACCGCGGCGGTCGAGGCCGGCACGATCAGCATCCCCTTCGCCGGGTACGACCCCGAGGACGGCCCCGCGGCCAGATCGCCGGCCGCCCAGTACCGCACGTCGCCGAGGGCGTCCGCCACGTCGAACGTGTCCGGCTTCCCGTCCGCGCCGCGCGCCAGCCAGACCGCCAGGTCCTCGCGCCAGTGCGCGTCGCGGAAGGAGATGCCCGTCTCGTCGAGCAGCGTGAGCCGGGAGGCCCGCGACACGACGAGGTCGACGCTCTCCCCCGCGGCGAGGAGCCCCCGGAGCACGGCTGCGGCGTACGGCGTGCCCGACGCCCCGGAAACCCCTACCACCCAAGGGGTGCGCTTGCCGTCGTTCATGCCGACGAGCCTATCCGTCATCCCGCCGGGGCTACGGGGTGAGCCCGCGGACCAGCAGGTCGAGGAGGGCGCACACGAACAGCGCCATGCCGATGAAGCCGTTCACCGTGAAGAACGCCCGGTTCAGGCGCGACAGGTCGTGCGGCTTCACGATCGAGTGCTCGTAGCAGAAGGCGGCCACCACGATCACGAGCCCGACCCAGAAGAAGACACCGGCGCCGGTGGCGAGGGCGTACCAGACGAGCAGTCCCGTGGTGACGACCGCGGAGGCCCGGGCGCCCCACAGCGCGGCCGGGATCCCGAAGCGGGCGGGGACGGACATCACGCCGTGGGCCCGGTCCGCCTGGACGTCCTGACAGGCGAAGATCAGGTCGAAGCCGCCGATCCAGACGCCGACCGCGAGCCCCAGGATCACCGCGTCCCAGGACCACTCCCCCGTCACCGCGAGCCAGGCGCCGATCGGCCCTATGGCCTGGGCGAGACCGAGGATGGCGTGCGGGAAGTTGGTGAACCGCTTGCCGTACGGATAGACGACCATCGGGATGACGGCGAGCGGCGCGAGAGCCAGACAGAGCGGGTTGAGCAGGGCCGCGGCGCCGAGGAAGACGACGACGGCGATCCCGGCCCCGGTCCACGCCGAGCGCACGGACACGGCACCGGTCACCAGCTCGCGCTGGGCGGTGCGCGGGTTACGCGCGTCGATCTCGCGGTCGATGATCCGGTTGCAGGCCATGGCGAAGGTCCGCAGACCCACCATGCAGACGGTCACGAGGAACAGCGTCCACCAGTGGATGTTCCTGTCCGTCAGGTACATCGCGGTGAGCGCGGCGGTGTACGCGAAGGGCAGCGCGAACACCGAGTGCTCGATCATCACCAGGCGCAGGAACGCCTTCGTTCGCCCCGGCTGGGCGCCGGGGACAGCGGCCGTGGTCACAGCCCGTACTCCTTCCAGCGGCGGTCCACGAGCGCGGCCGTCGCCGGGTCCGACTCGACCATGTCCGGCCAGCCGCCGTCCCGGGTGTAGCCCTCCTCGGGCAGCTTCCTCGTGGCGTCGATGCCCGCCTTGCCGCCCCAGAACTGCTGGTAGGAGGCGTGGTCGAGGTGGTCGACCGGACCCTCGACGACGGTGAGGTCACGGGCGTAGTCGGTGTTGCCGAGGGCCCGCCAGGACACCTCGTGCAGATCGTGGACGTCGCAGTCCTTGTCGACCACGACGATCAGCTTGGTCAGCGACATCATGTGCGCGCCCCAGATGGCGTGCATGACCTTCTGCGCGTGCTTCGGGTACTTCTTGTCGATCGAGATGATCGCGCAGTTGTGGAAGCCGCCCGACTCCGGCAGGTGGTAGTCGACGATGTCCGGCACGATGATCTTGAGCAGCGGGAGGAAGAAACGCTCCGTCGCACGGCCGAGCGGACCGTCCTCGGTGGGCGGCCGGCCGACGACGATCGACTGGAGCAGCGGACGCTTCCGCATCGTGATGCAGTCGATCTTCAGCGCCGGGAAGGGCTCCTGCGGCGTGTAGAAGCCGGTGTGGTCGCCGAAGGGACCCTCCGGCAGCATCTCTCCCGGCTCGAGCCAGCCCTCGACGACGACCTCGGCGTGCGCGGGCACCTGGAGGGGGACGGTCCTGCAGTCGACCATCTCGATCCTCTTGCCCTGCACGAAGCCGGCGAAGAGGTACTCGTCGATGTCACCCGGCAGCGGGGCGGTGGAGGCGTACGTGACGGCCGGCGGGCAGCCGAAGGCGATCGCGACCGGCAGCCGCTCGCCCTTCGCGGCGGCGACGGCGTAGTGGTTGCGGCTGTCCTTGTGGATCTGCCAGTGCATGCCGATGGTGCGCTTGTCGTGCCGCTGGAGCCGGTAGAGCCCGAGGTTCCGGACCCCGGTCTCCGGGTGCTTCGTGTGCGTGAGGCCCAGGTTGAAGAAGGAGCCGCCGTCCTTGGGCCAGGTGAAGAGCGCGGGAAGCAGGTCGAGATCGACGTCGTCCCCGGTGAGCACGACCTCCTGCACGGGCGCGGCGTCCGACTTCACCTTCTTCGGCGGCACGTGGACCATGGAGCCGAGCTTGCCGAAGGCCTCGCGGACACCGACGAAACCGTGCGGAAGCTCGGGCTTGAGCAGCCCGCCGATCTTCTCGCTGATCTCGCCGTACGACTTCAGGCCCAGGGCCTTGAGGAGTCGGCGGTCGGTCCCGAAGACGTTCATCGCGAGGGGCATCGCGGAACCCTTGACGTTCTCGAAGAGAAGCGCCGGACCCCCCGCCTTGTTCACCCGGTCGACGATCTCCCCGACCTCCAGGTACGGGTCGACTTCGGCCTTGATGCGCTTGAGGTCGCCTTCGCGCTCGAGGGCCCTGAGCAGCGAGCGGAGATCGTCGTAAGCCATAGGGGCCAGTATCCGCCACGGGCTACGCTGGACCTGTCACCGGGGCGGTCGAAACGAGCCCCATCTCTGCTTCCAGGGGGCTGTCCCGCATGCTCAGGGCATTGATGTTCATCCTGCCGCTGGCGCTGCTGATCTACGCCTTCATCGACTGCCTGAACACCCCGGAGGACGAGGTCAGGCATCTGCCGAAGGTGATCTGGGTGATCGTGATCCTCCTCTTCCCGATCGTCGGGTCGGTGGGCTGGATCTTCGCGGGCAAGGAACGGCACAGGACGGTCCGGGGCGGCTCGGGCGGCTGGATCGCCCCCGACGACAACCCCGACTTCCTGAAGTCCCTGCGCGAGGAGAAGAGCGGGCCGAAGGACGAGGAGGCCGCCCTGGAGGAGCGGGAGGCGGACCTCCGCCGCCGGGAGGACGAGCTGCGGAAGCGCGAGCAGGACGGTGGGGACGCCGCCCCCGAGAAGCCCTGACATGGAGCTCCGGCTCCTCGCCACCTTCGAGAAGGTGGCGACGGTCCTCTCCTTCACGAGGGCCGCGACGGAACTGGGTTACGCCCAGTCGAGCGTGACGGCCCAGGTCCGGTCCCTGGAGACCTCCCTCGGCGTGGAGCTCTTCGAGCGCCTGGGCAGCCGCATCCGCCTCACCGAGGCCGGCGAGCGCCTGCTGCCGTACGCCCGCGGCATGGCGGAGCTCGCGGAGGAGGCCCGTACGGCGGTGGCGGCGACGGCGGACCCCGCGGGCACGATCGCCGTCGGCACGATGGAGTCCCTGACCTCGTACCGGCTGCCACCGCTCCTGGAGTACTTCCACCACCGCTACCCGGGGGTGCGCCTCACCCTGCGTCCCACCCTCGGCGACGAGACCCGGCAGGCCCTGCGGCAGGGCACGTACGACGTCGGCTTCCTGATGGAGCCGGAGACGGAGCACGAGGGCCTGGAGTCGGAGGTCCTGGCCCCGGAACCGCTGGTCCTGGTGGCGGGCCCGGCCCATCCGCTGGCCGGCCGCACGGAGCTGACCGCCGCCGAGGTGGCGGGCGCGCAGCTGGTGGGCACCGAACCGGGCTGCCCGTACCGCGACCTCTTCGAGCGCGAGCTGGCGCGGTGGTCCCCGCCGTTCATGGAGTTCGGCACGATCGAGGCGACGAAGCGCGGGGTGGCGGCGGGTCTCGGCGTGGCGCTGCTCCCCCGGGTGACGGTCGACGGGGAACTCGCGGCCGGGACCCTGGTGGAACTCCCCTGGGAGGTCCCGTTCACCCTCTTCACCCAACTCGCGTGGCGACGGGGGAAGCGGCTCCCGGCACATGTCCGCCTGTTCGTGGAGCAGGCGCGGCGGCTGGTGTCCGAGCAGCGAGGGTGACCTTGAGGCTGGCGAGGACGATCAGCGGGACGCCGAGCGCCTGGACGATCCCGATGTGATGCCCGTACGCGGCCCAGTCGACGCCCATGGCGACGGCGGGGTAGGTGAAGGCCAGCACGGCGATCTTGGCGGTGGGCAGCTCGGCGTAGGCGGCGTACATGAGGACGTACATCAGCCCGGTGTGGATCAGGCCGAGCCCGACCAGCCAGCCCCAGCCGGTGCCCGGCTTCGACGCGGCGCCGAAGTCGGCGAACGGGAGCAGCAGCGGAAGCCCGACGAGGACCTGCACGAGGGCGACCAGATGCGGCCGTACCCCGGTGATCCGCTTGGTGACGATCGTGGAGAGCGCGTAGAGGACGGCGGCGCCGAGCGCGAGACCGAGCCCCTTGAGCGAGGCGGTGTCGCCGGGCCGTATCCCGGAGACGAGCACGAGCCCGGCGAACGCGACGGCGAGCCAGCCGAACTTCGCGGCGGTGATCCGCTCCCGGAACAGCACGGCGCCGAACACCACGAGGAAGAACGGCTGCGTGTGGTAGACGACGGTGGCGAAGGAGATCGAGGTGGCCTCGTACGCCTCGAAGAGCAGCACCCAGTTGAAGACGATGAAGACCCCGCCGAGCGCGGCGAGCCCGAACTTCCTCGGGGTGAGGCCGTGCCCGGTGAAGTACCCGCGGGCCAGGCTGTACGCGCCGAGGGCGGCGGCCCCGAAGAGGCACCGGAAGAACACGACGTTGAAGGGGGACGCCCCCGACTCCACGACGAAGATGCCGAGGGTGCCGGAGAGCACCATGGCGAGGGTGAGTTCGACGGTTCCCCTGGTCTCGTTTCTCATGACGACGACGCTACGAGCGGCCCGGGGCCGGGTCCACGAGCCAGTGGGGGGACCTGCCGATGACCCCGATCGGCCGGGCCGATGGGGCTCCCGGACCGCCGCGGGCGCGGCGGTCCGGGGGAGGCTCAGTTGTCGGAGCCGACGGTGTTGTCGTGGCCCGCGTTGAACACGTCGTCGTGCGCGAACTGGAGCCAGTCCCCGAAGACGACGGTGTGCGAGGCCTCCGGCTCCAGTTCGACGGTGACGTCGGCGCTCGCGACGCCGGCGGCGCCGAGGACGAGGACACCGGTGGCGAGGGCGGTCAGCAGGGAACGCATGGAGGACACCTCTCGGTAGTGCGGCGGAACGCTCCGCCGACGGGCGGAGCACCCCGTAAGCCAAGGCCACGAACCGCCCGGCCTCCCGCCGCCGGGCCGGTGGGACCCCGACCGTCAGCCGATCGGCGGAGGGGCCGGAACTCCACCGCAGGACGGCCGACCGGCCCCGGCGGAGACGGCGATCCTCCCGCCGACGAAACCTCGCACCCCTGGTGCCGGACGGGCGGGGACGGCTCCGCCACGTACCTCCGGACGATGCGACCACCTGATGCGGGACGTCCCGGAGGGGCAGGGCCGCCCTGCCCCTGCGGGCTACCGCTGCCGGCCGGCCCGGGGCGCCGACCGGAAGCGGCTGCTAGTCCGGAGCGCGGCCGTAGCTCCGGAGCGTCGCCTTCGACGTGGAGGTGTCGACGAGCCTCAGCTCCCACGGGCCTGTGTTGACGTCGAAGTCCTTGCCGAAGCCGACCCACTTGCCCGCCATCCGACGACCGGTCGGCTCCACGAGCATCTGGATCGCGCCGTGATAGCGGGCGCCCTGGTAGTAGCCGTCGGCGGCGGTCTGCTCGGTCCACGAGCCCGTGACTACGCTGCGATCGATGGTGAGATCGAGGGTGAGCGGACTGTCCGGGTTGCTGGACGCTCCCGGCAGGCTCTGGCCGGTCAGTCGAGTGCCGTGCTGAAGCAGTACGACGTAGTGCCTGGCCTCGAACGTCTCGTCACGCGAGGAGCTGAAGAACTCGTACCGAGACAGCCAGATACCCGAGTAGTTCATACCGTCCGGGAGCGGCTGCGGGGCGGTGGGCGCCTGAATGCCTTCTGGGCCGAGGTCCATGTCGTGGCCTCCTGCGGAATCGGAATGGACACGTGCCTGCGGCACGGGGAGTGCGAAACCCAGGGCTTCGACAGGTCGCCCCGTGACGTACTCCAGAGCGCGGGCGTATACGGGGCGTGGAGCGCGGCTGGTGCCGGATTCCCAGCGCTGGACGAGCCGCTTGCTCGCTTCGTTCGGATCGCCCAGCTCTTCACCGGCTGCGCGAAGAGCCTTGGCTAAGTCGTCCTGGCTCATGCGCAGGCTGATCCGCACGGCCCTCAGAACGTCGTTCGAGGCAGTCGTCATAGCTTCGACGGTAGCCTCAACCACATCCCAATGACACCGATTTGACGCCCATGAGTGACGCTCGAATGACGCCCTTTACGCCGCCGCGATGACCTGGCGTCATGCGGACGATGGATGCCATGCCGATCCGCATCGACGCCTACACGACGAAGCCTGATGGGACTCGAACCGAGCCCCGAACCCTGTACGAGGGCGGGGGCGGCCCCCCGATGGTGACCAGCGCGATGCCGGCCTGCACGTGCCCGCGCTGCTGCCTGCAGCGCTCCGCCGCGAAGGAGGAACTCCCGATGATCATCGCGCTTGAGCATCCCCCGATTCACTACACCGAGCCCCGCACGCTCCTGTCCCCGGAGGTGTGGCAGGCCCTGACCACCGACGTGATCAAGGCCCACCCGGGCACAGACCTGGCACTGGCCGAGCGGATCATCGGCCAGACCATCGCGTTTCTGATCGCGGGGGCGATGACCGACGAACCGCTGTCCCCGTCCGAGCACGTCGACTGGGGCTGGCACGCGTTCCTGCTGCGCACCCAGGCGTACCAGGAGTTCTGCGACCGACACTCGGGCCTGTTCATCCACCACCACCCCGGCGTCCCCGACGCGACCGAGACGGGCGGCCCCGTAGCGGCCCGAGATCGCACCGTGGCCGCGATCCGTGCGGCAGGCTTCGAGGTGGACCAGGAGCTGTGGCCGGAGGCCGCCGACTGCACGCAGTGCCACTCGGGCTGCACGGACAGCCCGGTGGGCGGCAAGAAGTAGTCACGTCGATTCCGCCCGCCCCTCGGCCTTCGGGCCGACGGGCGGGCCCTCAGCGTAGGGAAGGTCGAGGGTGCGCGAACAGGATGCGAGTGCGTGGGACGTATGGGGAGCGGCCCGGCAGGGACGGAAGGAGACGAACTCGGCCGGGGCCACTACGTGGTTCAACTGGACGCAGTGGCCCGACCACGGGCCCGACGCGAACGTCCTTGGCAACCTCTCCGGCATCCGGGCCCTCGACCTCGGCTGCGGCAGCGGTGGAAATCTCGCCCACCTAGCCGCGCTGGGAGCCCAGGCGATCGGTGTGGACATCTCACCTGTCCAGGTGGCCAAAGCCCGTGAACGCTGGCCGCACCTCGACGTGAGGCAGAAGACGGCCGAGGAGTTCCTCGCGGACACCGCGTACGAGTTCGAGGCCGTCTGCTCGGTTTTCGGAGCCGCCTGGTTCACCGATCCCGCCGAACTGCTGCCGCTGGTCCATGAGCGCCTGGCGCCTGGCGGCGTCTACGCGTTCTCCCACAACCCTCCTGCCCTGGAGGGTTGCTACGGACCACAGGCGTCCCAGCTGCCATCGCCGGAGAAGGGCGCGGAACCCCTGTACGTGAAGCGCTGGGACTACCGGCCCGACCGCTGGACCGAGATCCTCCAACGGGCAGGGTTCACGGAGGTGACGGCCGAAGTGATCCCGCCCCCGGACGGCAGACGCACCGGAACCCTGCTCGTCCGGGGCGTCAGGGCATCGTAGGCAGCGCCAGATGGCAGGGGCACTCGCACACGAGATGGCGGACCCCCTGCACGCCGCTGTCGCGGGGCCTGTGGTCGCGGCAGCGGTCGTGGCGCCCGACGACGCACCGCGGCGAGGTGAACTCCGGCTCCGGGGCGGCCGTGAGAGCCCGGGTCAGCAGGGACAGGCACACGGCGTCGGCGATCTCCGGCGTCACCCACCAGCCGTCGCCCGCCCGGTCGCGGTGGTGTCCCTCATGTCCCGGGGCGAGCACGCAGACCGCACCGCCCCACACCGGCCGCACCACGTCCGCGACGGCGAACACGGACCGCCGCGCCCCACAGCGGCTCATCGGGTGCCCCCGGCGTGGATGTCCCGGCGGTCGACGTCCACCCCGACCGTCGCGAGCCACAGCGCCCGCCGTCGGCCGCGCTGGGCGGCTCGCGCCGAGGTGGCCGTGAGGTAAGGGCGTTCCAGGGGCGATCGGGCTCCGTCGAGGAGCGTCGCCTGTTCCTGTGCGTACGGAGATCGCCGCGTCGGGACGCGGTGACGCGGCCTGGGGGCGATCACGGGGCGCGCCGCGCGGCGGGCTCGTCGGTGGGCGGCCGGCCGGGGCCGGTGCCTGCCGGTGGGCGGCAGGGTCAGCATGAGCAGCCAGAGGAGGAGCGGGATCCAGACCCGGCCCAGTACGCTCGCGATAGGGTTCCGCACGTCATCAACTCCGTTGGTAGTTGGTGGCCATGCCCCGGGGCCGGTAGGACGGTCGCCGGGGTCCTTCGTTTCACGCTCACCGTAGTGCGTGATGCACCGTGATGCATCACGATGTAGCTAGAGCCACCCAAACGTGCCTTTGTATGACTATCTAGCGTTGGACCATGACCCTTGATCCGCAGTCGGGACGCCCGCTGTACATGCAGCTGGCCGATGTGATCGCCTCGAAGATCGCCACCGGGGAGTACGCGCCCGACCGCGTGATCCCCACGCCCGGCCGCCTCGCCGAGGAGTACGGCATCGCCGTACTGACGGGCCGCCGGGCCATGCGTGAGCTCCGCGAGCGCGGGCTGATCTACACGGTTCCGGGCAAGGGCTCCTACGTCACACCCGTCGCCGGGGAGAGTGACTCCCCGGCGGAGTGACCCGCCAGTCCCCGGAGTGAGTTCGACGCCTCGCCGGGGAAGAGTCCCGTCCATGGACGAGGAACAGGCAATCCGCTGGCTCGCGACCGCCCTCGCCGAGGCCCGGGCCGGGCTGGCCGAGGGCGGGATCCCGATCGGGGCCGCGCTCTACGGGGCCGACGGGACACTGCTCGGGCGCGGGCACAACCGGCGGGTGCAGGACGAGGACCCGTCGACGCACGCGGAGACCGCCGCCTTCCGGGCCGCCGGACGGCAGCGCTCGTACCGGGGGACGACGATGGTGACGACCCTCTCGCCCTGCTGGTACTGCTCCGGCCTGGTACGGCAGTTCGGGATCTCTCGGGTGGTCGTCGGGGAGGCGGAGACCTTCCATGGCGGGCACGACTGGCTGGCGGAGCACGGCGTCGAGGTGATGGTCCTCGACGACCCGGCGTGCGCCGCGATGATGCGGGAGTTCATCGCCGAGCGGCCCGCCCTCTGGCACGAGGACATCGGCGACGCGTGAGGGCCGGCGCCCCGGCCGGACAGCGCCGAGCCCCGGAAGCAGCGGGACGTCCTCGTCCGGACACGGAGAGGCAACACCTCCAGCACAGACTCGAAAAGCCGACCGCTTTCCCAACACACCGTCGATATCCTTGAGTTGACTGTGACGGGGGTAGTCAGGGGCAACGGGGGCAACGGGGGAGCAGGTCGTGGACAGGGAGCTGTACGGCCGCGAGGCGGCCTTGCACGATGCCGGACTGGTCGCGCGCCTCAGCGGCCTCACGAAGCACGGCGCCTCCCGGGTGCCGTTCGAGCACGGTGACGATCCGCCGGTCACCGTCTTCACCGGCGGGCGCGGCACGGGAAAGACCGCCCTGCTCAAGGAGGTCCGCAACCGCTACAAGGGGTACACGCCGCTGGCGCTCCTCGACTGCGCGCACATCGAGCCGCCCGCCGACCACGGCCCCGGCTGGACCCCGCTCACCGGGGCCCTCGCCGAACTCGCCGTACAGCTGTCGCCGAAGGTGCTCGGCGCGCGGCCGGTGAGGTTCCCCCGGGTGTCGCTCGGGCTCGTCGCGGTCGCCTCGCTGGGCTGGTCACAGGAGGACGACGAGCGGGCCAGGCGCGACCTCCAGCGGCTCGGACCGCTGCTCGCGACCGTCGACCCGACCAGGGGCGCGGCCACCCACTGGGTCGGCAAGGTGCTCGCCAAGCTGGCCGCCACGTTCGCCGAGGCCACGGTCCCGCTCGCCGGACTCCTTGCCGAGGCGACCGTGGAGACCGTCCTGGAGGAGGTGTTCGGCCGCCTCCAGCGTGCCTCGGAGAGCTGGTACGGCGCCTATCGCAACGCCGGCGGACGCGGCAAGGCCGGACTCCAGCAGCTCGCGATCGACTTCGAGCAGGGCGGCCGGCGCCGCGCCGAGGCCGAGGGCTTCCTCGTCGGCGCGCTGACCGAGGACCTCCTCCACCCGTACGTGGGGATCCGGCGCGGCGGCCGGATCGGCCGCCCGCTGGTCCTCCTCGACAACGCCCACGAACCGCTCGGACGCCAGCTCGTCGAACCGATCCTGCGCGCCCGCTCCGAGGGCCGCCGCGACCGGGTCGTCGTCCTCGCCACCTCCCGGGTCCGCGAGCACGAGGGGCTGCGGAACGCCACCAGGACCCGGCTGCCCGAGACCGCGCACCGGGCGCCCAGCCCGCGCGACGCCCGTGTCGGCTCCGGCATCCTCGCCGTGGAGCTCACCCCGCTCTCGCCCTCCCAGACCCGCTCCGCCTTCGACCACCACGACCCGGCCGGCCGGACGCCCACCGGACTCGCCCGCGCCGTGCACCGGTTGACCGGGGGCCGCCCGCTCGGCGTCGCCCTCCTCGGCCGGGCCGCCGGAGAGGCCCCGGACCGTCTGCGCGCCGGTCTCACCCCGGGCGGGCTGCTCGACCTGACCGTGGAACTCCGCGAGGACACCCCACCGGTGCCCGTCGCCCCCGCCCTGCTCGCCGAACTCCTCCCGGTGCGGCGACCCGGCCCGTACGCCGTGCTCGCCGCCGCCCACGACGAGGAGTCCGCCCGGATGCTCGCCCACGCCCGCCTCCAGGGCGAGTCCCTGGACGGCGACGTGGCGCTGCGCGTCCGCGACCAGCTGCGCTCCGAGGACTGGGCCGCCTCCGAGCCGGGCTCGGGCCACTTCGTCGCCGACCCGCTGCTGCGCGCCCTGCTCCTGCACCGCCTCCGTTTCGAGGACGGCGACCATCCCCGGTACGCGGCCTGGCACGCCGTCCACGAGACCCTGCACCGGCACTACGGCCCCGCACCCGGCCCGTACCGGCTCCATCACGACCTGGCCCTCGGCCGCACCGAGGAGGCCGTCACCCAGCTGCGGCTCACCTTCCCCGAGCAGGACGTCCTCGGCTGGCTGGAGCGGCTGCGGTTCATCGCCTCCGCCCCGTACCCCCGCGAGCACGGCCGGACCGGGCCGGACCCACGCCGGGCGGTCGCCCTCGGCCGGGGTGGGGCGGACGGGGCGAGCGGCGGAACGGGCGAGGACCTCCAGCCCGGACTGGACCACGACACCACCGAACTCCATCTGTCCGTACGGCGGCTTCTGCACGCCGTATGGCTGCTGACCGATCCGCTCGCGCTGCCCGACGACGAGGTGGCCGACCGCCTCGCGCACGAACTGCGCCGGCTCTCCGGCCGTCATCTGACGGGCAGCGGTTCGCTCTGGGACGCGGCCACCCACTGGCCGCGCGACATCCGTGCCTGGCGGGAGCTTTCGCTGCCGCCGGGCCGCGAGGACGGAGTCTGACGCCATGCCCGACCGCCCGACCGCCCCGCGCATCGGCCGACCGCTCGACCGGCTGCGGCGCCGCGTCCGCACCCCCCGCCAGAGGCTCGTCGCGTCCGTCGTCACCGCCGCCGTCGTCCTGGGCCTCGGCGGGTACGCCGTCGCCCGGCTCAACACCCCGGAGGACCGTTCCTGCGCCGCGGGCGTCGAGCGGCCGGAGGGCAGCGCCGAATGCGTCGGCGTCAACGGCGACGGCTTCGCCTTCGGCGTGCCCGAACTGGCCGAGGTCGCCCGTGCCATCGGCGCCGAGAACGCCACGCTCGAACCCGGCGCTTACGCCACCGTCGCCGTCCTCCTGCCGCTGACCTCCACCGACGCCGGCATGCGGGTCAAGGTGCTGCACGAGGTCCAGGGCGCGTACGCGTACCAGTACCGGGCCAACCACGAGTCCAACAGCGAGACCCCGAAGATCCGCCTCGTCCTGGCCAACACCGGCAAGGGCAACGCCCACTGGCGCGGCACCGTCGACCGGCTGGTCTCCATGACCGGAGCCCCCGACCGGCTGCGGGCCGTCTCCGGAGTCGCCACCTCCTCCACCGAGATACGCGAGTCGGTGACCGCCCTCACCGGCGCCGGGATCGCCGTCGTCGGCACCACCATCACCGCCGACGACATCGCCAACGGCCCGGGCCCCGGGCACAACCGCTACCCCGGCCTCGCCCGCGTCTCCCCCACCAACAACGACGAGGCCAGGGCCCTCGCGAACTTCGGCCGCGTCGACGCCGCCAAGGCCCTCCTCGTCCAGGACACCCGCAGCGGCGACCACTACACCGACACCCTCAAGTCCGCCTTCGCCGCGTCCCTCAAGGGCGCCCCCTACGAGCCGCAGCTCTTCACCTCGCCCGCCGACCCCACCGACGAGGGCACCACCGCCAACACCTTCCGCCAGATCACCCATCTGATCTGCGACACCCGCGCCGAGACGGTCTTCTTCGCGGGCCGCCACACCCAGCTGCGCCAGTTCATCAACGCGCTCGGCTCGCGCGGCTGCCTCGACCGCGCCTTCACGATCCTGACCGGCGACGAGGGCTCGTACCTGGGCGCGGACAAGCAGCTCGACCCGGGCGCCCTGAAGGCGAAGCTGACCGTGCGATACGCGGCCCTGGCCCACCCCGACGCGTGGAAGCAGTCGGCGGGGCGGAAGGTCCCGGCGACCGGCGGTTCGGTGGTGGCGTACTCGACCTTCGTGACGGACATCGCCCGCGCCTCGAAGAAGCCGGTGCCGCTCGCGGACGGCCAGGCCATCGTGGCGTACGACGCGATGGCGACGGCGGTGCACGCGATCCGCCAGGCGACCCCGCAGGGCTCCCAGTACCCGGAACTCGCCGACGTGGTCACCCAGTGGCCGCAGGTCAAGGGTTCGCTGCGGGTGCAGGGCGCGAGCGGCTGGATCTGCCTGGACAACTACGGGAACCCGTACAACAAGGCGGTCCCGATCGTCGAACTCGCCCAGGACGGCACCCAGCGCTTCGTCCAGATCGCCTGGCCGGAGGGCAAGCCGCCGTCGGCTTCCTGTCTGCCGCCGAAGAAGGGCTAGCCCCGCCTACGGCACCCATTTGGGCCAGGGCGCCTCGTCCAGCTCGTACAGGGCACGGAGGTGCTGCCACCGCTCGGGCGACCGGGCGGACCAGTCCGTCGGGCGCCCGTCCAAGGCCGCGGCGAGCCGCTCGAAGTGATCGTGCCACCCCGCGAGACGGTCCAGCCGGTGCTCCCGGTCCGCCCTCAGTTCGTTCGTGAAACGCAGCACGGTCGACCCGTCGCCGCCGGGCTCCCCCGGTTCCAGATGGAATCGGATGCGTCCGTGCGTCGGATCGACCGTGTACTCGGCCACGTACTCGGGGTCCCAGGCGGTCACCCGCCCCGACACCACGGTGTCGCCGTCGAGCCGGCGGAGGGTGACCCGGCCGCCGAGCCGGGGTTCCAGCGGGTCCGCCGCGCAGAGCCAGCCCGCCAGGCCCTCGGGGGTGGCGACGGCCTCCCAGACCTCGGGCAGGGGACGGGACAGCTCGACTGCGAACCGCAGCAGGTGCGCGTCCCCGTCATGGGTCTCGCACCTGCCCCGGGGAATCTCGCTCATACCTCAAGCGTCACCCCGGGACGGGCCCGGTGCCAGCTCAGACGCCCGCGTACGAGTGCTTGCTGTTCACGAAGATGTTCACGCCGTAGTAGTTGAACAGGAAGCAGGCGAAGGCGATGAGCGCGATGTACGCGGCCTTCCGCCCCTTCCAGCCGGCCGTCGCGCGCGCGTGCAGGTACGCGGCGTAGCCGACCCACGTGATGAAGGACCAGACCTCCTTGGCGTCCCAGCCCCAGTAGCGGCCCCACGCGTCACCGGCCCAGATGGCGCCCGCGATGATCGTGAAGGTCCAGAGCGGGAAGATGGCCGCGTTGACCCGGTACGAGAACTTGTCGAGCGAGGCCGCCGAGGGCAGCCGCTCCATGACGGAGCGGGTGAAGGCGCCCGGGTTGCCGCCGGTCACGAGCTTGTTCTCGTAGGAGTCGCGGAAGAGGTACAGCAGGGTGGCGGTGGCGCCCAGGTAGAAGACCGCGCCGCAGAAGATCGCGGTGGAGACGTGGATCCACAGCCAGTACGAGTCGAGCGCGGGGACCAGCTGGTCACTGGGGGTCTTCAGCCAGGTGGTGGCCATGCCCAGGTCCAGCAGGACCGTGGTGACCAGCGGCAGGCCGAGCCAGCGCACGTTCTTCTTGGCGACGAGGAAGCCGAGGTACGCGCCGACCGCCACCGTGGAGAAGGTGGTGGAGAACTCGTACATGTTGCCCCAGGGGGCCCGCTGCACGGAGAGCGCCCGGGTGACCACGCCCGACGCCTCGACCAGGAAGGCGAGGACGGTGAGCGAGACGGCGATACGGCCGTACAGGTCGCCCTTGACCGTGCCGCCGGCGGCGCCGGGGCCGTCCGGTACGTCACGGGTGCCGGCCGCGGACCGGGTGACGACCTTCGGCTTCTCCAGGACGGTCGTGCCACCACCCGCCTGCTTGACCTGGACGGTCACGGCGGCGGTGGCGGCCGGAGCCCGGGAGGTGAGCGCGGCGGCGGTACGGCCGACCTTGCTGCGGCTGCCCAGCACCCACTCGGCGATGTGGGCGAAGAAGGCCAGGGTGTAGACGGCCATCGAGGAGTAGATGAGCAGGTCGCTCATCCGCGCCATGCTCTCGTTGGTCGTGGCGGCGAGGATCACTTGTCGGCCTCTCCAGAAGGGGCAGGGTCTTCTGCGGGTTCTTCCGCGGGTTCCGGTACGTCTTCCGGATCGGCTTCGGGTACGGCGTGCTTCACGGCCCCGGGCCGCACGTCGTCGCGTACGCCCTCGGGTGCGGCCCTCGGTACGGCGTCCGGCTCGGTCTTCGGGTCCGCGTCCGGCTCGGACTCCGGACCGGGGTCCGGCGCCGGCGGCGCGTCCGCCGTGAGGGCGACCGCGAGGTCGCCCAGCTCCTCCGGCAGCTTCGCGGACTCGCTGCGGCCCAGGCCGGCCATCTCGACGACGGTCACGCCGCCCTCACCGCGCACGGCCCGGACCCAGACCCGGCGCCGCTGGATGAAGAGCGAACCGGTCAGACCGGCGATCGCGGCGATCGCGCCCGTGAGGGCGAGCCCGTTGCCGGGCTGCTGCGAGATCTGGAAGCTCGCCCACTCCTTGACGTCCTTCTCGAAGGTGATCGAGCCGGCGCCGTCGGGGAGGGTCATGGTCTCGCCGGGCAGCAGCCGCTTGGCGAACCCGGTCCCCTCGTCGATCTTGAACTGGGTCATCTTGGAGGTGTTGAGCTGGTACACGTTCTGCGGCAGACCGGAGTTCACGCGCAGGTCGCCGTGGTAGCCGGTGAGCGCGAGGACCGGGTAGTCGAGCCCCGGGAACTGCGAGAACATCGTGCCCTTGCCCTCGCCCGCGAAGGTAGGCACGAAGAGGGCGCTGAAGCCCAGCTGGTCCTTCTCGCCCTTCTGGTCGCGGTAGCCGTCCATCACCTTGATGGCGCCGGTGGACGTGATGTTGTTGTCGATGGGGAGCAGCGGCACCGCGCCCTCGAAGACGACCTTGCCGCGGCCGTCCCTGACGGTGACGGCGGGCGCGTAGCCGTGGGCGATCAGATAGACCTTGGAGTCGCCGACCTTGAGCGGCTCGTTGACCCGGATGACGGCCTTCTTGTCCGTACCGCCCTGCGAGTAGGAGACCTTCGCCTCGAAGGTGCGGGGCGTGCCGCGCTGGGGGCCGCTCTTCTCGTACGTGCCGTCGAAGGCGTCGAGCTTGAAACTGAACGGCTCCAGCTCGTCGATGCCGAACTGGGAGCCGGACTTGAAGTCGTCGTACTGGGTGAGCGTGTTGGAGAAGCCGTCGCCCTCGACGATCAGCTTGCCGCCCTCGGACTTGAAGAGCTGCCCCCAGGCGAAGGCGACGAGCATGACGATCAGGGCGACGTGGAAGGCGAGGTTGCCGGCCTCGCGCAGATAGCCCTTCTCGGCGGCGATCGCGTTCCCGGCCGTGTGGGCGCGGAAGCGGCGTCCCTTGAGGAGGGTGAGCGCGGCCTCGCGGACCTGCTCGGGCTCGGCCCCGGTGCGCCACGTCGTGTACGCGGGCAGCCGGTCGAGGCGCTTGGGCGCGCCCGGCGGGCGGCTGCGGAGCTGGCCGACGAACTGCCAGGTGCGGGGCACGATGCAGCCGATGAGGGAGACGAACAGCAGTATGTAGATCGCGGAGAACCACACGGAGCTGTAGACGTCGAAGAACTGGAGCTTCTCGTACAGCGGCGTCAGCGTCTTGTGGGCGTCCTTGAAGGCCTGTGCCTTGATCTCGTCCACGGCGGTCTGCGGGATGAGGGAGCCGGGGACGGCGCCGAGCGAGAGCATGAAGAGCAGGATCAGCGCGACCCGCATCGAGGTCAGCTGCCGCCAGAACCAGCGGATCCAGCCGATGACACCGAAGGCGGGACCGCCGGTGACGGCCGTCTCGGCGCGGTCGTCGAGGGGGGCGGTCGACAGCTGCGCCCCGGCCTCACCGAGGCTCTCCTGCTGCTCCGTCGTACCGGAGGTGTCCGTCGTACCGGACGTGTCGGTCGTACTCATGGAACTCAGATCCCCACCGTGAAACCGCTGGACCAGCCCTGCATCGTGGCGACCATGCTGTCCCACGCGCCTGTGAGGAGCAGGACACCGGTGACGAGCATCATGCCGCCGCCGATCCGCATGACCCACACGTAGTGCTTCTTGACCCACCCGAACGCGCCGAGTGCCTTGCGGAAGGCTATGGCGGCGAGGACGAACGGCACGCCGAGGCCGAGGCAGTACGCGAAGGCGAGCAGCGCGCCGCGGCCGGCGCTGGCCTGCTCCAGGGCGAGGGCGTTGACCGAGGCGAGCGTCGGGCCGATGCACGGGGTCCAGCCGATGCCGAAGAGCGCGCCGAGCAGCGGCGCGCCGACCAGACCGGCGACGGGCTTCCGGTGGAAGCGGTACTCGCGCTGGGTGAACCAGGGCATCAGGCCGAGGAAGAACACGCCCATGAGGATCATGAGCACGCCGAGGATCGTGGTGAGCGTCTCGCGGTACTCCTGGAGGGTCGACCCGAAGTAGCCGAAGAGCGCCCCGCCGGACACGAACACGGCGGTGAAGCCGAGGACGAAGAGGACCGCTCCGGCGGTCATCCGGCCGCGGCGGCTCTCGGCGAGGTCGGTGCCGGAGACGCCGGTCACGTAGGACAGGTAGCCGGGGACCAGCGGGAGGACGCAGGGCGAGAAGAAGGAGACCAGTCCGGCGAGGAGGGCGACGGGCAGCGCGAGGAGCAGGGCTCCGCTGGTGACGGTCTCGTTCACCGGCTCACTTCTCCTTGAGGAGGGGGTCGATCATCGACCGCAGCTTCTCCTCGTCGAGCGCCATGAGCGAGCGGGCCGCGATCCGGCCCTCCTTGTCGAGGACGACGGTGGAGGGGATGGACTGCGGGGAGAGCGTGCCCTTGGGGAAGCCGAACAGGATCAGCTTGCCCTGCGGGTCGTAGAGGCTGGGGTAGGTGACCCCGTAGTCCTCCTCGAAGGCGAGGGCGGGCTGCTTGTTGGGGTCGCGGGTGTTGACCCCGACGAACGCGACGCCCTTGCCCTCCATGTCCTTGGCGACCTTCGCGAAGTGCGGGGCCTCGGCACGGCACGGGGCGCACCAGGAGCCCCACACGTTGAGGACGACGACCTTGCCCTTGAGTTCGGCGACGTCGAGCTGCTTGCCGTCGAGGGTCTCGCCCGCGAGCTTCCCGGTGGCCGCGCGCTCGCCCTTGGGCGCGGTGGCGATCCCACCCGTGTTGGTCACGAAGTTGGTGTTGCCACCGCCGCCGGACTTGCCGTTGCTGTCGCCGCCGCAGGCCGAGAGCGTGAGGGCGGCGGTCAGCACTCCGACGGCGAGCAGGGTGCGTCGAGGGGCACGGCTAAGGCTCATGTGAAAAGTTTCGCATGGGCGTTTGGGGGATCTTGGGCACCCCCCTACGTGCCCGGAAAGCCCCTTGTCAAGATCGCCTAAGCGGACAGGGCGGACGACTATGCGGACGGGGTCGACGAGGGTGTCGAACCGCTTGTCGCGGGCTTGAGGAAAGCATTCCAGCCGCCGGCCGGCTTCTGTCCCACTTCCAGCGAGCGCAGCTGCTGGAGGATCTTCGGGTCCTGGACGTCGAGCCAGTCGACGAACTGCTTGAAGGAGACGAGCCGGACGTCCTTCTTGCCGGCCATGCCCTTGAGCGCGTCCTCGACGGCGTCCATGTAGATGCCGCCGTTCCACTGCTCGAAGTGGTTGCCGATGAAGAAGGGCGCGCGGTTCGACTCGTACGCGCGCGTGAAGCCGCCGAGGAGCGCCTCGGTGGCCTGCTTGCGCCAGCCCGGGTAGCGCGAGGGCATGCCCTTCGTCGTGTTCTTCGACTGGTTGGCGAGCATGTTGTAGTCCATCGAGAGGACCTCGAAGGAGTGCCCGGGGAAGGGCACGGCCTGCAGCGGGAGGTCCCAGACGCCCTGTCGCTTGGTGGGCCACATCTGCCGGCCGCCGGGCGAGCTGGCGTCGTAGCGCCAGTTGAGCCGCTTCGCGGTGGGCAGCAGGTTGTCCTGGCCAAGGAGGCACGGCGTACGGCCGCCGATGAGCTCCTTGGAGTAGTCGAAGGGCAGCGGGTCGAGGTCGGTCCAGCCGCTGTTCGTCTTCCACTCGGTGACGAACTTCATGGCCTGGTCGATCTCGCTCTGCCACTGGGCGGGGGTCCAGTTGCCGACGGAGCCGGAGCCGCCGCAGAAGTGCCCGTTGAAGTGGGTGCCGATCTCGTGGCCTTCGAGCCAGGCCTGCCGGACGTACTTCAGGGTGTCCTTGATGTGGTCGTCGCTGAGGTAGCCGATGTCCGAGGCGCCGACGCGGTTGTTCGGCGGACGGTAGAGGTTCTTCTTCGACTCGGGGAGGACGTAGATCCCGGAGAGGAAGAAGGTCATCGCCGCGTCGTGGTTCTTGGCGAGTTCCAGGAAGCGCGGGAACAGTCCGTTGCCGACCTCGCCGGCGCCGTCCCAGGAGAAGATCACGAACTGGGGCGGGGTCTGGCCGGGTTCGAGCGGGACGGGGGCGTCGGGCTGGTGGGGCTGCTTGCCGGTGTCGGCGGTGGAACCGTCGCCGATGAGCTTGGCGTCGTCCTTGGTCGGGGTGCTCGTGCTCGGCTCCGCCGAGACGTCACCCCCCTTACCAGGCCCGGATCGTCCCGGCTTGTCCTGATTGCCGTTGCTGCAGGCGGCGACACCCATCGCCGCCGCGGCCCCAACGCCCGCCCCGAGCAGCCCCCTTCGACTGATCCCACTGATCCCGCGCATGACATCCCCATTCGCGCTGACGTATTAACGAAACGTCATCCAAACCGACAATGAGTGAGATGCCGGGAGGAACACGGAGGTTCCGGGAAATCGCACAAAAATTTCAGGGCGGTCGGTTGGCATGAGCACCACCCGACCGCCCTGAACTCTGGACCTCGAACTCTCGTTCTGTCCAGCGGGGACGAAATCCTTCACCGAAGGACTACAGCGACTCCGGAAGAGTCATGATCACGTTCCGGGGCGCTACGCCCCGAAGGCCTTCGACTTCCCCTTGACCGGCTTCGCACCGGCGAGCAGATGCGCCGGAACGAGGTCCCGGGCCGGCTCGCTGTACCCCACCGAGACGATCTTGTCGCCCTTGTACGTGAAGGAGGTCAGCGAGGCGAGCGTGCACTGACGGCGCCGCGGATCGTGCCAGAGGCGGCGCTTCTCCACGAAGCTGCGGACGATCCAGATCGGCAGCTGATGGCTGACCAGCACCGCCTCGTGCCCCCGGGCCGCGTCCTTCGCCGCGTCGAGCGCCCCCATCATGCGGACGACCTGCTCGATGTACGGCTCGCCCCAGGACGGCTGGAACGGGTTGGTCAGGTGCTTCCAGTTCGCCGGCTTGCGCAGCGCCCCGTCACCGACACCGAAGGTCTTGCCCTCGAAGACGTTCGCCGCCTCGATGAGCCGCTCGTCCGTGGCCAGATCCAGACCGTGCGCCTTGGCGACCGGCGTCGCCGTCTCCTGCGCCCGCTCCAGCGGAGAGGCGACGACGTACGTGATGTCCCGGTCGGCCAGGCTCTCCGCGACCCGGTCCGCCATCTGCCGGCCGAGCTCGGACAGGTGGTAGCCGGCGCGGCGCCCGTAGAGGACACCGTCGGGGTTGTGCACCTCGCCGTGCCGCATCAGGTGGACGACGGTGATGTCCTGATCGGCACCGTGCGTGCCGTGGGTGCCGTCGCTCATGCCGTCGCCTCCGCGGCGGCGCGGGCGGCGGCCGGCAGGGCGGCGGCGATCCGCTCGATCGCCCGCTCGTCGTGGGCGGCCGACACGAACCAGGACTCGAAGGCGGACGGCGGCAGGTAGACGCCGTCGGCCAGCATCGAGTGGAAGAAGGCGTTGAAGCGGAAGGCCTCCTGCCGCTTCGCCTCGTCGTAGTTCCGCACCTCGTCGGCGGTGAAGAAGACCGAGAACATGTTGGACGCGGTCTGCAGCCGGTGCGCCACGCCCTCCTTGGTGAGCGCGTCGGTGACCAGGCCCTGGATCGTCTCCGAGACCGCGTTCACCCTCGCGTACGCCGCGTCGTCGAGCAGCCGCAGCTGCGCGAGGCCGGCGGCGGTCGCGATCGGGTTACCGGAGAGGGTGCCGGCCTGGTAGACCGGCCCGGCCGGGGCGAGGTGCCCCATGACGTCGGCACGGCCGCCGAACGCGGCGGCCGGGAAGCCGCCGCCCATGACCTTGCCGAAGGTCAGCAGATCGGCCTTGACGCCGTCGACGCCGAACCAGCCCGCCTTCGACGTACGGAAACCGGTCATCACCTCGTCGGAGATGTACAGCGCGCCGTTCTCCCGGCACAGGTCCGCGAGACCCTGGTTGAATCCCTCGGCCGGCGGCACGACGCCCATGTTGCCCGGCGAGGCCTCCGTGATGACACAGGCGATCTCGCCCGGGTGCGCGGCGAACGCGGCCCGGACGGCCTCCAGGTCGTTGTAGGGGAGCACGATCGTGTCCCCGGCCTGGGCGCCCGTCACGCCGGGCGTGTCGGGAAGCCCGAGGGTGGCGACACCCGAACCGGCCGCGGCCAGCAGCGCGTCCACGTGACCGTGGTAGCAGCCGGCGAACTTGACGACCTTGGCGCGCCCGGTGAACCCGCGGGCCAGCCGGATCGCGGACATCGTGGCCTCGGTGCCCGAGGAGACGAGCCGTACCTGCTCGACGGGCTCGACGCGCGCGACGATCTCCTCGGCGAGCGCGACCTCGCCCTCGCCCGGCGTACCGAAGGAGGTGCCGCGGGCGACGGCCTGCTGCACCGCGGCGGTGACCTCGGGGTGCGCGTGGCCGAGGATCATCGGCCCCCACGAGCACACCAGGTCGACGTACTCACGACCGTCCGCGTCGGTGAGGTAGGGACCGGAACCGGACACCATGAACCGGGGCGTTCCGCCCACGGCCCGGAAGGCACGTACCGGTGAGTTCACGCCGCCGGGCGTCACGAGGGAAGCGCGGTCGAAAAGCGTCTGTGAGACTGGGGCTTCGTATGAATACGGCACTGTGATCCTGACCTGCGAGAACGACTTCGGGCACGACATCGGGAACGGAGGGAGGGTGTGAACATCCTGAGTATTACGCCGGGGCGTTCGCCCTCCGCGTCTGCGAAACTGGGGCGTCATAGGGATGGCTCACGGAATCCATGGTGTCAGAGGCCACGGCGTTCTTGCGGACAGGTGTTTCACCGTACGAACGCGGGGGAGGTCACTGACACGATGATCGGGTTGCGCGGCGGGGTCGTGTTGCCGAGAAAAAGCAGTCGGGTGGAGATATGCATCGCGGTGGCGGACCGGGCGAGGGGACGGACGATCTGGGTCCGGAGTCTGCCCGCCGGGGCAGGCACCGGCGCCGGCGGAGCGAGGACGCGACCTCGGGATCCCAGGGCACTCCAGGCATTCCCGGCATCCCCGACACATCGGGCCCACCGGGAGATCCGGGCAACGGAAGCGCGAGCGGGAGTGGCCGGTTGGGGGTGACGTACAAGTACTTCGGCGCGCCCGACGGCGCCACCGCGGCCCGCGTCCCGATCTCGATGCGCCCGGAGGAACTGGGCGGCGACGAGCTCGGCATGGGCGGCATGTTCACCAAGATCAAGCCGGAGACCATAGCGGCCATGGTGCTGACCGGCATCCAGGGCATGCCCCTGAACAAGGTGCCGCCCCTCGAGCTGGTGGTCCTGCACCCGGACTACGCCGTGGTGAAGCTGCCGATGACGGTGGTCGACCCGCTGCGCGCGATCGGCGAGGAGTCGGTCGGCGCGGCCGCCTTCATCTGGTCCACGGTCCCGGACCGCGGCGGCCCGCGCGACGCCTTCGACGTCTACCAGCTGCTCCACGAGTGGCAGGACTTCTCGGTCCGCCTCCACGAGGCGGGTCACCAGCCGTACTGCCTGGTGTGGCCGTAGGGGCATGACCCGGTGGCACGAGCGGGCCGTCAGGTCCCGTCTCCGGCCCGTTCCGCCTCCGCGGCCTTCGCCGCCTCCGCCGCTCTCGCGCGCTCGGCGGCCAGCTCGCGGGCGGAGGCGAGCCGGTACGGCACGTCGATGACGACGACGTTCTTCATGAACAGCAGCCGGGTCTTGAGGCGCAGCGCGCTCTGGTTGTGGAGCGGCTGCTCCCACCAGTGGCCCACCACGTACTCGGGGATGACCACCGAGATCACCGCGTCCCCCCTCCGCTCGGGCGCCTCCCGGACGTGCCGCAGGACCGGCTGGACGACCGAGCGGTACGGGGAGCTCAGCACCCGCAGCGGTACGTCGATGCCGTGCGCCTCCCAGGTCGCCCGGAGCACCTCCGCCTCCGCCGGGTCCTCGGCGACGGTGACCACCGTGAGCGAGGTCGGGCGCAGGGTCTTCGCGTACGACAGCGCCCGGAGGCTGGGGGCGTTGACCGAGGCCACCAGGACGAGGACGTGGTTCTCGGCGAGGGCGTGGGGCCGCTGCCCTGGGGCCACGGCCACCTCGGCGGCGACGGCGTCGTAGTGCCGCCGCACCCCCTTCATGCCGGCGAAGAGCACCGGCATCGCGATGACGACGATCCAGGCACCGTGGGTGAACTTGGTGATGAGGACGATGACGAGGACGACCGCCGTCAGACAGGCGCCGAAGGCGTTGATCGCGAGACGGCGGTGGATGTTGTGCCGGTCGGCGGCCCCCGCGGGCGTGGCGAGTTCTCGCCGCCAGTGCTTGACCATGCCGGCCTGGGACAGGGTGAAGGAGACGAAGACACCGAGGATGTACAGCTGGATGAGGCGGGTCAGCTCCGCGTCGAAGGCGATGATCAGGACGATCGCGGCGAGCGCGAGCAGGACGATGCCGTTGGAGTAGACGAGCCGGTCGCCGCGGTGGAAGAGCTGGCGGGGCGCGTAGCGGTCGCGGCCGAGGACGGAGGCGAGCATCGGGAAGCCGTTGAAGGCGGTGTTGGCCGCCAGGATCAGGACGCCCGCGGTCACGGCCTGGAGCACGTAGAAGAGGATGTGCCAGTCGCCGAAGGTGGCCCGCCCGATCTGCGCGAGCGCGGTGGACATCGGGGTGCCGGGCGCGAGCCCGAGTTCGGTGGGGTCCTCGGCGACGTGGACCTCGTAGACCATCGCGAGCACGGTGATCCCGAAGAACATGGTCACGGACAGCCCGCCCATGACCGCGAGGGTCATCGCCGCGTTGCGGCTCTTCGGCTTGGCGAACGCGGGCACGCCGTTGCTGACGGCCTCGACACCGGTCAGCGCGGTGCAGCCGGAGGCGAAGGAGCGCAGCGCGAGCAGCACGAGCGCGATCCCCGAGTAGGTGGAGACCGCCTCGACGGGCAGATCGGCGGACTCGGCCCGGATCGTCGCACCCGTCGCCGTCCGCACCGCGGCCACCGCGAACATCAGATAGACGACCGCGATGAAGGCGTACGTGGGGACGGCGAACCAGCGCCCCGACTCCCGCACCCCGCGCAGGTTCATCCACGCGAGCACGGCCACGAAGAACACCGACATGGCCACGGCGTGCCCGTCGAGCGAGGGGACGGCCGAGGTGATGGCGGCGACCCCGGAGACGACGGAGACGGCGACGGTCATCACGTAGTCGATCAGCAGCGCCGAGGCGGCGGTGAGCGCGGCGGTCTGCCCCAGGTTCTCGGCGGAGACGACGTAGGCCCCGCCGCCGCCGGGATAGGCGTAACAGGTCTGCCGGTAGGAGGCGACGACCACCAGGAGCAGGATCACGATGCCGACCGCCGCGTACCAGGCCAGATGGAGCACGGCGAGGCCGCCGAGGGCCAGGATCAGCAGGATCTCCTCGGTGGCGTACGCGACCGAGGAGAGCGGGTCGCTGCAGAAGATCGGCAGGGCGACCCGTTTGGGCAGCAGGGTCTCCCCGAGTCGGCCGCTGTCCAACGGACGACCTACGAGCAGGCGTTTCGCCGCACTTCCAGCTCTCATAAGTGATGAAGTTAGGACGAATGGTATGTAATGCGCGGAAGCCGCGCCCTGTGGGGACCCCGTACGCCCGGTGGGAACCCCGTACGAGGAAGGACCTGACGCGTGAGCGGAGTACGAGGAGTGCGGATGGCCGGCGAGCCCATGCAGATCGGCGAGGTCGCCGCACGGACCGAACTGTCCCTGCGCACGATCCGGCAGTACGAGGACAACGGCCTGGTCGTCCCGTCCGCGGCCTCACCGGGCGGCTTCCCGCTCTACACGGACGCGGACGTGTCCCGGCTGATGGTCGTCCGCCGGATGAAGCCGCTCGGCTTCACCCTCGACGAGACCCGCGAACTCCTCACGGCCGTGGACCTGCTCGCCGCCGAGCGCGTGGGCACGGACACCGAACTCGACCCGGACGAGCGGGCCGCGCTCGTGGCCCGCGTCCGCGGCTACGAGCAGGCCGCCGCGGAGCGGGTCGCCGAGCTGCGGGCCCAGCTCTCCCGGGCGGAGGAGTTCGCCGACTCCCTCCGCCGAACCCGCCTGACGGCGACCCCGGCGTGACGGCGACCCCGGCGTGAGGGGGGCCTGGTCTGATGAGGGCCTGGTCTGACGGGGGCCGGCCTGACGGGGGCCCGGCCTGACGGGGGCCGCCCGTTCAGTCGCCGAGCGCCCCGGCCACGGTGCGGAAGAAGCGCGCGTACGCGGCCGGGCTGGGCGGGGTCTCCGGGTTCCACGGCGTGCGCCGGACACCGGACAGGACCCCGTCCGGCGCCGTCGCGTGCGCCCGGCTGTCGAAGAGGACCAGGTCGGGACCGAGCTCGGCGGCACGCCCCCAGTCACCGGTGATCCAGTTCGCCCCGGGCCCCGGGCCCGGGTCGACGAGCCGGACGCCGAGCTCCGCGAGCCTGGCCAGCTCGGGCCAGGCGAGCGGCCGCGCGAGGTGCACCTGGTCGGGACCGGCCCCGGAGAGGGCGAGCACCCCGAGCCCGGTCCGCGCGGCGACCTCCCGGAGCGCGTCCTCGGCGGCACGGAGGTCCGCCGGGGAGCCCTCGGCGGCCGTCCCGTCGTCCGGCGCCGCACCCAGGCTCACCGCCAGCGCGCCGAACCGGTCGAGGATGGCCGGCAGGGTGAGCTCGTTGCCGACGGAGAGCGCGACGAGCGGTACCCCGAGCCGATCGGCGACGGCCTCGTCGAGCGCGTAGGGGCTCTTCCCGTCGTACGTCACGTCGACGATCACGTCCGGCCGGAGCTCCCGCAGCAGCACCTCGTCGAGGACCCGGCCCGGCCCGAGGTAGGTCACCGCGGCCGCCGTCAGCCCACCCTCCTTCGCCGGGTCGAGGACCTCCCCGTCGTGCCCGGATCCGTACACCGCGACCGGCGTCACACCCAGGTCGCACAGGGCGGCCCCCGCCCTCACGTACGCGATCACCCGCCGCGGCACACGGGCCGCCACCAGCTCCGTACCTCTGTCGTCCGTGAATCCCCATGCCTGCGTCCCGGACATGCGGCTGCTCCCTCCCCGGCCGGAAATGTGCCTCTTCCGAGCACCTTGGAGCGGTTCCCCGGCCCGCACAAGAGGGCCTTCTGCCGCGCGGGCCACCCGGACGGCCGGGGCAGGGCCCAAGGTCCCGGGCCCCCTGCCGAAAGTCCCCCAGGGTGGTGTTAACTGAACAGGTCGGGAGGAAGCAGTAGGAATCGCCGGGCCCCCGTACCCGCGCCACCTGCCGGGGCGCGCGGCGTCGGGCGGCCCTCACGCCCTGGAGTGAGTCATGTCCTTGCCCGGCCAGTTCTCCGATCCCCGTGTGATCACGCTCTTCGGCCTGCTCGCCGTCTCGACGGCGGCATGGCTGGCGCTCGGCCTGCGCGCCCGCGTACGGGACCGCCGCGACCGGGCGCGCACCCCGCTGGAGCGGGTCTGGCACCCGCAGGAGTCGATACCGCTGACGCCCGCGGAGGAGCACGCCTTCGGCCAGGTCGTCTCGCGGCTCTCCCCGGGCTCGGCGGGCCGCCTGCGCTGAGCGCCGCGGACCGGCCTCAGGCCCCCCAGGCGCGCGGATCGCGGCCGGTCGTCGCGAGCAGCCGCTCGAAGGCGGTGGTGTCGCCGGGCAGCTCGACGGCCTCCCCGAAGACGCCCATCCTCCGGGCCATGGGCGCCATCCGCTCCACCTCGTCGACGAGCCCGTCGACCACGCCCGGGTCGGGGGTGAAGCTCCGCCCGGTGGCGCGGGCCAGGTCCCAGACGTGCACCGTGAGGTCGAGCAGCACCATGGACCCGACGGTCCGCGCCGGCATGGCCATGCCTCCGGTGGTGCCCTCCTCGGCTCCGGGCGCCGACCAGGCCTCGACGAGCTTCCCGGTCTCCGCCTCGAAGCGGTCGCGCCAGTCGGCGTCGGCGAGCCAGTCCGTGGTCGCGGAGAGGTCGGCGGACTGCTTGGCGGCGAGCGCCTGGAAGTGGACGACGACGCCGAGAAGGTGGTTCAGCAGGGCGCGCACGTCGTAATCGGCGCAGGGCGTGGGCGCGCCGAGCGAGTCGTCGGCGATGCCCCTGACCAGGGGATTCGCCTGCGCGGCGGCGCTACGGAGCAGGTCACCGATGCGGGGCGGGGCACCGGTGCGGAGCGGGTCCTCGTTCGTCATGGGAGCGACGTTAGGAGAGGCTGCCCCCCTCCGTCTTGAAGAAACACGCCAGGACGGAGACTCGTCCCGGCCCCCTAGCATCGGAGCATGTCCGACTCCGCTCCCCGCAAGGACACCCGCGGCATCGTCGACCCCGCCGAACTGCTCTCCCGCGTCCGCTTCCGCCGACACACCCCGGCGCCGGAGCTGCAGCCCTATCTGGAGCACTACTGGCTGATCGACTGGGAGCTGCCGGAGCCGTACGCGACCCATGTCGTCCCGCACCCGTCGATGAACATCGTCTTCCAGCGGTACGGGGCCCTCGGCGCCCCGGCGGCGGACACGCGCGCCTCCGCCGAGGTCGCCGGGATCGGGCTCGGTCTGTTCACCCGGAAGCTGACGGAGGCGGGCCGGGTCTGCGGGATCCAGTTCCGCCCCGGCGGCTTCCGCCCCTTCGCGCCCGCGTGGCCGGTGGCGGCCTGGACGGGCCGCCGGGTCCCGCTGGCGGAGGTCTTCCCGGACGCGGGCACGGGCACGGGTGCGGGTGCGGGTGCGGGTGCCGGCGCGGCGGAGGCGGGCCACCCGGCCACGGACCCCGGCCTCCTGTCCGCCGTCCTCTCCCCCGGCACCGACCACGCGCGCGTGGCGGCGCTCGACGCCTTCCTGCTCGCTCACGGCCCCGCGCCCGACCCGGCCGCAGACCGGGCGATGGAGCTGGTGGGCCTGATCCGGGGGGACCGTACGGTCCGCAAGGTGGCCCAACTGGTCGCGGCGACCGGCCTGTCGGCCCGCTCGCTCCAGCGGCTCTTCGCGAGCCACGTCGGCGTCGGCCCGAAGTGGGTGATCCTGCGCTACCGCATCCACGAGGCCCTGGAACGCGCCGAGGCGGCGGACCCGGCGGGCGGCCCGGACTGGGCGGCCCTGGCGGCCGAGCTGGGCTACAGCGACCAGGCCCATCTCGTACGGGAGTTCACGGCGACGATCGGGGTGCCGCCGACGGCGTACGCCCGGGGATTGTCAGCGCCCTGACCTACCGTACGGAGATGGACACCGACACCGCCGCACCCGTACGGCTCGAACCCTGGTCCGAGTCCGACGCCGGCCTGCTGCGCGCCCTGAACGCACCGGAGTTGATGGATCACCTCGGCGGCCCGGAGACGGAGGAGCAGCTCGTCCGGCGCCACCGGCGGTACGTGGAGCTGAGCGCCGACGAACCGGGCGCGGGGCGCATGTACCGGATCGTGCTGCTGCCGGAGGAGGCCGTGGTCGGCAGCATCGGCTTCTGGGTGCGCACCGGCGACGGCGAGCCGGTGTACGAGACCGGGTGGGCCGTGCTGCCGGGCTTCCAGGGCCGGGGCGTGGCGAGCGCCGCCACGCGCGCGGTGGCCGCGGAGGCCCGGGCAGCGGGCCTCCATCGTTTTCTCCACGCGTTCCCGTCGACGGAGAACGCCGCGTCGAACGCGGTGTGCCGCAAGGCCGGGTTCGAGCTGCTCGGCGAGCGGGACTTCGAGTACCCGCCGGGGCACGCGATGCGCTGCAACGACTGGCGCCTCGACCTGGTGAAGACGGCCTGAGAAGCCCGTCTCAGGGGGCGCGCCGAGGGGCGCTCAGGAGGCGTCCTCCGGCGGGGTGAGCGACCGGCTGAAGTGGAAGGCCACGATGTCGAAGCGCTCACGCAGGTAGAAGCGGTGGGCTCCGGTGCGGTGGGTGCCGGAGTCCAGGTCGAGCTCGTGGCAGCCGGCCGCGCGGGCGTGGCCCTCCAGATGGGCGACGAGCGCGTGGCCGACCCCGGTGGAGCGGGTGGCGGCGGCGGTCACGAGGTCGTCGATGTAGAGCTTGCGCAGGGAGCTGGTGGTGATGACGATCCGCCAGCCGGCCGCGCCGACGCAGCGGCCCTCGTCCGAGTAGGCGGCGCTGAAGCGCAGGCCCTGGGCGTGTCCGGTGCCGTACACCTCGCGGAAGAGCTCCGGGGTGAGGTGGGGCCGGAGTTCGGTGAGGACGGGCAGGAGGTCGTTCTCCAGCCGGGGGTCGCCGGGCTCGAGGTCGATGATCTTCATGCCGGGACGGTACCCCAGGGTTTTGTCGGGGTTGACGCGCACGGCACGAGCCTGGATATTTATCTGCGTGGCGCAGATGATGTGCCGCGAAGGGAAATCTGTCGCTCTGGAAGGAGCCCCTCATGACCGTTCTCGTCACCGGCAGCCGCGGTCGCGTCGCCTCCACCCTGCTCGGCCTCCTCGACGCCGCGGGCATCAAGGCGAAAGCCGCGTCCAAGAACCCGGCGGACCTTTCCCCACCGCCCGGCGTGGACGTCGTGCGCTGCGATCTCACCGACCCCTCCACCTTCGACACCGCTCTGACCGGCGTCGACTCCGTCTTCCTGTACGCCGAGGCCGGCCACGCCGAGGCCTTCGCCGACCGCGCCCGCACCGCCGGCGTCGAGCATGTCGTGCTGCTCTCCTCCAGCTCCGTCCTCGCCCCGGACGCCGCCGAGAACCCGATCGCCGCCTCCCACCTCGCGGCCGAGCGCGCGCTCTCCGCCGCCGCGGACGCCGGGGCCTTCGAGGCCACCCACCTCCAGCCGGGCGCCTTCGCCACCAACGCCCTGCAGTGGTCCCGGGCCCTCCGCGCCGGGCGGGGACCCGCCCTGCCCCACCCGCACTCGTACGGCGACCCGATCCACGAGCGCGATGTCGCCGAGGCCGCCTTCGCGGTCCTGAGCGAGCCCCGGCTGCGCGGCTCCTCGTACCTTCTGACCGGCCCCGAGTCGCTGACCTTCGTCGAACAGCTGGCGATACTCGCCGAGGTGACCGGACGACCCGCGCCCCACACCGTCGTGACCCCCGAGGAGTGGAAGGAGTCGGTCACCGGGTTCATGCCGGAGCGCTTCGCCGACGCCCTGCTCTCCTACTGGGCCACGCACGACGGCCGGCCGACTCCGCTGACCCGCACGGTCGAGGAACTGACCGGCCACCCTGCCCGCGCCTTCGCCACCTGGGCCGCGGACCACGCGGAGGACTTCCGGCCCTGACGGCGGCGAATTCCCTGGCCGCCCGTCCCGCCCCGGTGCCATCCTGTCCTCGTGAACGGACCGGAGATCCACATCAGCTTCGCCCCCGACCTGGGGCTCTTCGTCGCGGCCGACCGCCGCTCGGGCCGCACGCCCGTGACCACCGACGGCGCCTCCTCGCTCGGCCACGTCGTGGAGTCCCTCGGCGTGCCGCTCACCGAGGCAGGCCGGCTGCTGGTCGACGGACGGCCCGTCGACGTCTCCCACGTCCCCGCGGCGGGCGAGACCGTCGAGGTGGAGTCCGTCGCCCGCCCGCAGCCGGTACGACCCGGCGCACCCCTCAGGTTCCTGCTCGACGTGCACCTCGGCACGCTGGCCCGGCGGCTCCGGCTGCTCGGGGTGGACGCGGCCTACGAGAGCGAGGACATCGGCGACCCCGCCCTGGCCGCGCTCTCCGCGCGCGAGCGGCGCGTCATGCTCTCGCGCGACCGCGGCCTGCTCCGCCGCCGCGAGCTGTGGGCGGGGGCCTACGTCTACAGCGACCGGCCGGACGACCAGCTCCGCGACGTCCTGGAGCGCTTCGCCCCGCCACTCGCGCCCTGGACACGGTGCACCGCGTGCAACGGGCGGCTGGGCGACGCCGACAAGGAGACCGTGCGCGAGCGCCTGGAGCACGGCACGGAGAAGTCGTACGACGTGTTCGCCGAGTGCGTGGAGTGCGGCCGGGTCTACTGGCGC
The DNA here is from genome assembly GCF_036226665.1 of Streptomyces sp. NBC_00691. Taxonomy (NCBI): domain Bacteria; kingdom Bacillati; phylum Actinomycetota; class Actinomycetes; order Kitasatosporales; family Streptomycetaceae; genus Streptomyces; species Streptomyces sp. NBC_00691. The sequence goes on from NZ_CP109007.1 coordinate 3,608,248, forward strand.
GGCGCCCACCACGCCCGTCTGGAGGCGATCGTCTCCGACGCGGTGCGCGAGTTCGGCGGCGTGACCGCCGGCTGAGCCCACGCCTCTTCCTCAGGGACGCCGGGGGCCGACCGCCGAAGACGGCGCGCCTCCCGCCTCCGGACCCGTCCCTGGTCAGTCCAGGGCGCCGCCGCGCAGCCGTTCGATCTGCGTGGCGCTGATCTCCACGGTGCGCCGCATATGGGCGATGAGCAGGGCGAGCTCGGCGTCGCTGTAGACGTCGAACATCGTGCCCCAGGTGCTGTTGAGCTTGCGCCACAGGACGCCGAGTTCGGCGATCCGCTCGGGCACGAGGGCCACCAGGACCCGGCGCCGGTCCTCGGTGTCCCGGTGGCGCGTGACATAGCCGGACCGCTCCAGGCGGTCGACGAGCCGCGTCGCGGAGCCGGTGGTGAGCCCGGTCAGCTCGGCGACCCGCCCGGTGGTCACCGGGCCCTCCTCCAGGCTGAGCAGGTTGAGGCACTGCACATCGGTCGGGTGGAGCCCCAGGTGGTCGGCGACGGCCTGGTTGAACAGGGCGTACGCCGCCATGTAGCGGCGGGCCTCCCCGTACAGCTCGGTCATCAGCGTCTCGCGCCGGCCTGAACTCTTCTGCGTCATGCAGAGATCGTACGGACCAGGCACCGGCCCGCACCGGCCTCGCCCACCCGCGCCGCGGTCACCGTCAGGGCGCACAAGCGCCGCGGTCACCGTCAGGGCGCCTCGGCGGTCAGATAGCGCTGCACGGTCGGACCCAGCCAGGCCACGATCTCCTCGGGCGTCATCTCGACGACGGGCGCCAGCCGCAGCACATAGCGGGTGAGCGCCATGCCGAGGATCTGGGACGCGACGAGCGCCGCCCGCCGGGGCGCTTCCGCCGGGTCGGGGCAGACGCCCCGGGTGACGGCGCCGAGCTGCTGGGCGAAGACCGCCCTCATCCGCTCCGCCCCCGCCTCGTTGGTGACCCCCACCCGCAGGAGCCCGGTCAGGACGTCGTCCCGTTCCCAGCGCTCCAGGAAGTGGGTGACCAGGACGGCCCCGATGTGCCGCGAGGGCAGGCCGCCCAGCTCGGGCAGGTTCAGCTCGATCTCCGAGGCCGCGGCGAACAGCCCCTCCTTGTTGCCGTAGTAGCGCATGACCATCGACGGATCGATCCCGGCGTCCCGGGCGATGGCCCGGATGGTGGCGCGGTCGTATCCGTCGGAGGCGAAGCGCTCGCGGGCGGCCTCCAGGATGGCGGCTCTGGTGGCGTCGGAACGGCGGGCGGTCGTCATACCAACGACTGTAGGCCAACGGGCGTTGACATTCCATCGGGGACGCCCCTACAGTTGCCAACAAGCGTTGACCAACAGCCGTTGGCAAACGGCCGTGGGCACCCTGGAGGCAGCCATGAGCACCGCGGAGACACCCGAGACCACCCGGACCACCGATCCGACGGACACCCAGGTCCTCGTCGTCGGCGCCGGCCCCACCGGCCTGCTCCTCGCCGGAGACCTGGCCGGCGCCGGCATCGACGTCACCCTCGTCGAGCGCCGCCCGCACGGCCTCGCCAACATGACCCGTGCCTTCGGCGTCCATGCCCGCACCCTGGAGCAGCTCGACGCCCGCGGCCTCGCGGACGAGCTCGTCGCCACCGGCACGACCCTCGGCACCGCCCGCCTCTTCGGCCGGCTGGACCTCGACCTCACCCGGCTGCCCAGCCGCTTCAACCACCTGCTCGTCACCCCGCAGTACGAGGTCGAGCGCCTCCTGGAGCGCCGGGCCGTCGCCGCCGGGGTCACCTTCCGGTACGGCACGGAGCTGCGGGGCCTGCGCCAGGACGCCGACGCCGTGACGGCGGACTTCACCGGCCCCGACGGAGCACCGCTCACCCTCACCGCCCGCCACCTGGTCGGCACGGACGGAGTCCGCAGCGCCGTCCGCACCGCCCTGGGCCTGCCCTTCCCCGGCGGATCCGTGATCCGCTCCCTCGTCCTCGCCGATGTCCGCCTCGCCGAGGAGCCCACCGACGCGTTCAGCGTCAGCGGCTCCGGCGACACCTTCGCCTTCCTCGCCCCCTTCGGCGACGGCTGGTACCGCGTGATGGGCTGGAGCCGCACCCGTCAGGTCCCCGAGACCGAACCCGTCGACCTGGACGAGGTCCGCGACATCGCCCGCCGCGCGCTCGGCACCGACCTCGGCATGCACGACCCCCGCTGGATCTCCCGCTTCCACAGCGACGAGCGCCAGGTCCCCTCGTACCGCGTGGGCCGGGTCCTCCTCGCCGGCGACGCCGCCCATGTCCACTCCCCCGCCGGCGGCCAGGGCATGAACACCGGCCTGCAGGACGCCGCCAACCTCTCCTGGAAGCTCACCGCCGTCCTGCGCGGCGACGCGCCCGATCCCGAGGCGCTCCTCGACAGCTACCACTCCGAGCGCCACCCCGTCGGCGCCGCCGTGCTCCGCACCAGCGGCGCGCTCGTGCGCCTCGCGATGGCCCACACCCCGCTCACCCGCGCCGCCCGCTCCCTCGCCACCCGGCTCCTGGGCGTCCTACGACCCGCCTCCACCCGCGCCATGGGCATGATCAGCGGACTCGGCATCGCGTACGCGCCCCCGGCGGGCTCGCGGCGCCCCGCGGGCCGCCGCGCACCGGATGCGCGACTGCGCGAAGGCCGTCTCTACGAGCTGCTGCGGGCGGGCGAGTTCGTCCTGATCACCCCGCAGGGCGAGGCCCCGGCCCTGCCCGCGACCGCCCCCGTCTCCCCCGCGCGCCTGGTACGGGCCACCTGGACGGACCCGACGCGCAGAACCGCGGTCCTCGTCCGCCCCGACGGCTACGTCCACTGGACGCGCGACTGAGCGGACACCACCGGAACACCGTCAGAAGACGTAGGGATCCCCGGTGGCGAGCACCAGCACCTGATGCCGGTCGTTCCGCGAATTCCGGTCGGTGGCCCCGTCCCGCCAGGCGGTCGTGATGTCCACGGTCAGTTCGTCCGGAAGGCCCGCCGTCCGCAGATCGAGCGCCAGCTCACCGGCACCCCCCGTCGCGGGCAGCTCGCCCGTCCGGCAGGAGACCACCCGGTCACTGCTCCACAGACAGGCCTCCGGCAGCTCCTGGCTCCCCGCCATCGGCACGGAGAAGGCGAGCCGCACCGTCGCCTGGGCCAGATCGGCGGGACCGAAGTTCTCACTCACCAGCCAGACCCCGACCCGCCCGTCCCAGAGGGAGACATGACCGTGGTGGGACACATCCGCCTCGGGCCCCACCACCGGCCCCGCGGCACCGGCACTCACGCCCGCGCCCATCACCACCGCGGCCGCGAGAGCGACCCCGAGCACAGCCTTTCGCAATCCACGCATAGACCCAAAATACCCACACATCATCTGACATTCTGACAATCCATCAGTCAGCGTGTCTCCTCCGGGCGGGTCACCCCCCGCACTCACCGCGCCCCCCGGGATCGCCGCCGCCTATCCTGGCCGGGCGATCGACGTAATCGACCATCTGCGCGAGGAGCACGACGTCATGACTGCCCCCGGTACCCCCATCGCCGTCATCACCGGAGCGAGCAGCGGAATCGGCGCCGCCACGGCCAGGCAGCTCGCCGCCGCCGGCTACCGCGTGGTCCTCACCGCCCGGCGCAAGGACCGCATCGAGGAACTGGCCGCCGAGATCAACGAGGCCGGCCACCAGGCCGCCGCCTACGCCCTCGACGTCACCGACCGCGCCGCCGTCGACGAGTTCGCCACGGCCTTCCAGACCCTCGCCGTCCTCGTCAACAACGCCGGCGGCGCCCTCGGCGCCGACCCCGTCGCCACCGGCGACCCGGCCGACTGGCGCCAGATGTACGAGGTCAACGTCATCGGCACGCTGAACGTGACGCAGGCCCTGCTCCCCGCCCTCACCGCGAGCGGCGACGGCACGGTCGTCGTCCTCTCCTCCACCGCCGGCCACTCCACCTACGAGGGCGGCGCCGGCTACGTCGTCGCGAAGAACGGCGCCCGCGTCCTGGCCGAGACCCTCCGCCTGGAGATCGTCGGCACCCCGGTCCGCGTCATCGAGATCGCCCCCGGCATGGTCAAGACGGACGAGTTCGCCACCACCCGCTTCCGCGGCGACACCGAGAAGGCCGCCAAGGTCTACGCCGGCGTGGCCGACCCCCTCACCGCGGACGACGTGGCCGACACCATCACCTGGGCCTGCACCCGCCCCCCGCACGTCAACATCGACCTCCTGGTCGTCCGCCCCCGAGCCCAGGCCTCCAACACCAAGGTCCACCGCGAGCTCTGACACCACGGCGCCGACGTCCACGTTCGGGTGAACCACCCGGATCACCCGAACGACGCCCGCACGCGCGCCCTAACGTCGAGGACAACTCCATACAGAACGGCCCTCGGCAGGGATTGCACTCCCGACCGAGGGCCTCACCAGAAGGAAGAGACGACTTCCCATGGCTGAACAGGACACTAGCGCGCCCGCGCTCTTCGATGTGAGCGCCCTTACGCCGACGTTCATGGACCTCCGAGACCCCGAGTACGCCTACATGTTCGGCTTCCTTCAAGCCGACGGGCACCTGTCCCGCGGAACCGGCCAGAAGGGCAGGCTGACCGCCGAGATCAACGTGCGGGACATCGCCATCCTCCGCGTCTCCCTCACCACTGCCAGCACCGCGATCGGCGCCTACCTGTGCCACTACGCGAAGAAGGTCACCGGTGCTGAACGCATGATCAGGCGGAATGCTCGCGACGGAATCTACAACGTCCTGTACACAAAGGAAGCTGCCGTACTGCTGGCCGAGCACCTGTACTACCCCGGCTGCCTAGCCCTGGAGCGCAAGAAGAGTGCCGCCGCCTCCCTCACCTCGTGGGTGCGTCCTCCCGGGATGAAGGTTCGACCTCCCCGTAGGCCATGGACTGCCGCGGAAGACCGCGTCCTGCTCGCGGCACCCACGCCGGCTCACGCGGCCGCGAAACTGGGCCGCTCCCGGAAGAGCTGTCAGGTGCGCCGATGGCGCCTGGTCAACGGCATCGCGACGTCCACGACTCCAAGGAGCCTCTAGCCCATGCCCGAACGGCCCCGGCATGACGTGCCGGGGCCGTTCGATGCCCTCACTGCCGAGCCTCAGCCCTTGATGCAGATGAACTGCTTCAGCTTGGCGACCACCTCGACGAGGTCCCGCTGCTGCGCCATGACCTGCTCGATCGGCTTGTAGGCGCCCGGGATCTCGTCCACGACGCCGGAGTCCTTCCGGCACTCGACGCCTCGCGTCTGCTCTTCAAGATCACGCACGGTGAAGCGCCGTTTCGCCGCGCTCCTGCTCATCCTGCGCCCCGCGCCGTGCGAGGCGGAGTTGAAGGCCTTCTCGTTGCCGAGCCCCTTCACGATGTACGAGCTGGTACCCATCGACCCCGGGATGATCCCGAAGTCGCCACTGCCGGCCCGAATCGCACCCTTCCGCGTGACCAGCAGGTCCATGCCCTCGTACCGCTCCTCCGCCACGTAGTTGTGATGACAGGAGATCTCGGTCTCGAAGGACACCTTCGCCTTCCGGAACTCCTTGCGGATCACCTCCTTCAGGAGCGCCATCATGATCGCGCGGTTGTACTTCGCGTACTCCTGAGCCCAGTAGAGATCATTGCGATAGTCCGCCATCTGCGGCGTGTCAGAGACGAACACCGCCAGGTCCCGGTCGACCAAGCCCTGGTTGTGGGGGAGCTTCTGGGCAATGCCGATGTGGTGCTCGGCGAGTTCCTTGCCGATGTTGCGGGAGCCCGAGTGGAGCATCAGCCAGACCGAACCTGACTCATCAAGACAGACTTCAATCATGTGATTGCCGCTTCCGAGCGTCCCCATCTGCTGCCGCGCCCGTTCCTGTCGGAACTTGACCGCGTCGGCGACCCCGTCGAACCGCGACCAGAAGTCGTCCCACCCCGACGTCGGGAACTGGTAGAGCCGCCCCGGGTCCACCTCCGACCGGTGCAGGCCCCGGCCCACCGGAATCGCCTGCTCGATCTTCGAGCGGAGCCTCGACAGGTCACCCGGCAGGTCGTTCGCCGTCAGCGAGGACTTGACCGCCGACATGCCGCAGCCGATGTCCACACCGACCGCCGCGGGACAGACCGCCCCCTGCATCGCGATCACCGAACCGACCGTCGCGCCCTTGCCGTAGTGCACGTCGGGCATCACGGCGAGGCCCTTGATCCACGGCAGCGTCGCCACGTTCTGCAGCTGCTGCATGGCACCGCCCTCCACCGTGGCGGGATCGGCCCACATCCGGATCGGAACTTTCGCCCCCGGTACCTCTACGTACGACATACTCCCTCGATTCCCCCGAAAAGTCTGATAACGCAAAAACCGGCGCCAAAGCCCGTACAGGTGACAGCGGACCGGCATCAACAGCTGCGTGTGCGATAGACATTGTGTCCATCGGCCGGGTTCGCGCGGCAAACAGTTTTCGGGAAAGACCTCGGGAGAAGGGAGCCTGGGAGCGTGCAGCGAAAGAGGTACACCCCCGGCCGCACCGGGTCCACGGCTCGTACCGCCGTCGTCCTCACACTCGGCCTCGGCCTCGGAATCGGCCTCACGGGCTGCTCGTCCGGCACCCCGGCCGACGACATCGCCGTCGACGCCAAGGCCGGCCCCGCCGCGCCCGTCGCACCCCCGGGCCGCTACCGCACGCTCTTCGAGCCCTGCGGCGCCGTCCCCCAGGCGACGCTCAAGGACCTGCTCCCGGGCGCCGCCGCCCTCGCCGACGCCGAGCGCGACAAGGCGTACCGCGGCGTCGCCTCCGTGACGTACGACACCGACCGGCGGGTGGGCTGCACCTGGAAGGCCGACACCCCGGACATCTCGCACCGGCTGATGCTCGACATCGAGCGGGTGGTCTCGTACGACACCGCCGTCAGCGACGACGACAGGGCGCAGGAGGTGTACGTCCGCAAGCAGCTCGCGGCGGGCATCCCGCTGCCCCCGACCGCCCCGCCGACCACCACCCCGCCCACGACGACGCCCTCGGCCCCGGCGTCACCGGGCAGCCCCACGGCGAGCGGCCCGCCCCCGGGCACGCCCCAGAGCCCGACCCGGGCGGCGACCGGGACGGCGGGTGCGGCGACCAAGCCCGGCGACGCCGCCGACGCCCCCTCGGGCAAGACCCCCACCGGGGCCACCGCGCCCTCCTCCGGAGCCACGCCCTCGGGCCCCTCCCCGACCGGGCTCGAACCCCGCGTCCTCGAAGGCCTCGGGAACGTCGCGTACCTCGACGACGCCCTGACCACGGTCGGCGCGAACGGCCATCAGCGGGCCGTCAGCGTGGTGTTCCGCACATCCAACGTCATCGTGACCGTCTCCTACCGGGAGCAGACGACCGGTTCCGCCGAGGCCCCCGACAGCATGGAGCTGCAGGAAAAGGCCCGGAACCTGGCCCGGCTGCTCGCCGAACGGCTGGAGGAGTAGCGGTTCGCATCCGCTCCGTGAGCGGACGGACACCACGTAACGTGTCGGCGTACCGGCCGGACCGTACGACAAGCGACTGAAGGAACCATGCAGCGAACTGCCCCGCGACTCACCCGCATACTCGCCTGCGCCGCCGTCCCGGTGATGCTCGTTGTCGCAGGCTGCTCCTCGGACTCCGGCGGCAGTGGCTCCGGGGCGTCGGGTTCGAAGGACAAGGGGGCCTCGTCTGCCTCCGCGACTCCCTCGCCGAAGCAGACGACGAAGACGGTCGAGCCGGCGAAGTTCGCGAAGCTGCCGGAGGCCTGCAAGGCGATCTCCGCGAGGACGACGGGCGCGCTCGTTCCCAAGGCGAAGACCAAGAACGGCACTCCGGCGGTCTCCAGCGACCTCGGCAGCCGGACCGGCTGCTCGTGGAACGGTCTGGACGACAAGGGCGTGAAGGGCTCGCAGTACCGCTGGCTCGACGTGTCCTTCTACCGGTACGAGTCGGACCCCGCCCTCGGCAGCGGCCAGGAGCGCGCGCAGGAGAACCTGGCGAAGGAGCTCGCCAAGATCGAGCAGACCCCGGGCGCGACGAAGCTCACCACCACCCCGGCCACGGGTATCGGTGACGAGGCCAAGTCCGTCGCCTACCGGCTGCGCAAGACGAACGAGGACTTCGTCTACGACTCCATCGTGGCGCGTACGGGCAACGTGCTGGTGCTGCTCTCGTACAACGGCGCCGGGTACGCGGGCGCGGACACCCCGTCGGACAAGACGGTCATGACCGGTGCGGTGGCGGCGGCCAAGGAAGCCGTCGCCGCGGTCGCCGCCGCCAACAAGTAGCGGCGAGTGAAGGTCGACACGTAGCGGCGAGTGAAGGCCGACAAGTAGTCGTAAACCGGCGCAGAGCGGCGCGTCGATACGGAGCCCGTCCCTCCCCCGGGGGCCGGGCTTCGTGCACATGTGCCAGTCTGTGCGCGCGAGATGTCGATTGACGGGGAGGGGATCGCGGGTGGCCGCGATGCAGCTGACACGCACACACCGGATACTCATCGGCCTCGTCATCGCCGGTGCGCTGATCATCGCGGGGATCGGTTTCGCGGGTTCGTACGCCGCCGTGCGCGAACTCGCCGTGCAGAAGGGCTTCGGCACCTTCTCGTACTTCTTCCCGATCGGCATCGACGCGGGCATCTGTGTGCTGCTCGCCCTGGACCTGCTCCTGACGTGGCTTCGGATCCCGTTCCCGCTGCTGCGGCAGACCGCGTGGGTGCTGACGGCGGCGACGATCGCGTTCAACGGCGCGGCCGCCTGGCCCGACCCGCTGGGCGTCGGGATGCACGCCGTGATCCCGATCCTGTTCGTCGTGGCCGTCGAGGCCGCGCGGCACGCGGTGGGCCGGATCGCGGACATCACCGCGGACAAGCACATGGAGGGCGTCCGGCTGACCCGCTGGCTGCTGTCCCCGGTGCCGACGTTCCGGCTGTGGCGCCGCATGAAGCTCTGGGAACTCCGCTCGTACGAGCAGGTGATCAAGCTGGAGCAGGAGCGGCTGATCTACCAGGCGCGTCTCCAGGCCCGTTTCGGCCGGAGCTGGCGCCGCAAGGCGCCGGTGGAGGCGCTGATGCCGCTGCGTCTGGCGCGGTACGGGGTGCCGCTCGCGGAGACGGCGGCCGCGGGTCTCGCGGCGGCCGGCATCGAGCCGGCCGTGCTGCCCGCCCAGCCGCAGGGCACCTCGCCTCTGCTGCCCCAGCAGCCCCAGCCGCCTCAGCAGCTCCAGCCGGCCGCCCCGCAGTCCCAGCCGGTGCAGCTCGCGCCCGCGCCGCAGCCGATTCCCGACGCACCCGAGGATGCCGAGGGCAGCCCCTGGTTCGCGGGCCAGGCACGGCCGGACGGCTACCAGGGCTCGTACAACCCCCAGATCGTCGACGGACTGGAGCCGATCCCGGTGCCGGTGCCGCTCGGGCCGGAGGACGTGCCCCCGCCGGGTCCGGAGGAGTTCGTCGAGTACCCCGAGTACGTGGAGGAGCGCCCGGAGCCGCAACCGCAGGAGGTCGAGGAGTTCCGCGAGGTCGTCTACAAGCAGACCTGGGCGTACGCCGTGGAGAACGACCGCTTCCCGGAGACCCGGGAACTCGAACGGCTGGTGGCCGATCACTACGGCGTCGAGCAGCTCCGCAACCCCGAGCTGCTCCACCGGATGATCCCCGAGGTCCAGCAGCGGATCCAGCAGGACATGCAGGACATGCGCACTCCCTGATCCGTTCGGAACCGCGCACGGGAGTACGTGGAAGGGCCGCCGCCCGGTATCCGGGTGGCGGCCCTTCCACGTGCTGTCAGGTGCTCAGCTCATCCGCGCGCTCACGCGCCGAGGAGCTTCCTCACCCGGTCCGCGCCCACGGCGAGCAGCAGCGTGGGCAGTCGCGGCCCGGTCTCGCGACTGACGAGGAGCTTGTAGAGGAGGGCGAAGAACGCGCGCTGCGCGAGCTTCAGCTCGGGGGTCGGCTTGGCCTCCGCGTCGAGACCGGCCATGACCTTCGGCACGCCGTAGACGAGGGTGGTGAGCCCGTCGAGCGACCAGTGGCTGTCGAGGCCCTCCAGGAGCAGGCGGAGCGACTCGCGGCCCTCGTCGTCCAGGGAGCCGAGGAGCTCGGTGTCGGGCTCCTCGCGGACGATGGTGCGCTGGTCGGCCGGGACCTGGTTGGTGATCCAGTTCTCGGCGCGGTCGAGGCGCGGCCGGACCTCGTCGAGGGACGCGACCGGGTTCTCGGGGTCGAGTTCGGTCAGGATCCGCAGGGTCTGCTCGTCGTGGCCGGCCGTGATGTCCATGACCGAGGCGAGCGTGCGGTACGGGAGCGGGCGCGGGGTGCGCGGAAGCTCACCGGCGGCCGTGCGTGCGGCGCGGGTGTGGGCGGCGGCGTCGGCGGGCAGCACGCTGCCGTCGGCGACCTTGGCCTCCAGCTTGTCCCACTCGTCGTAGAGCCGCTGGATCTCCTGGTCGAAGGCGATCTTGAACGACTGGTTGGGGCGGCGGCGCGCGTACAGCCAGCGCAGCAGCGGCGCTTCCATGATCTTCAGCGCGTCGGCGGCGGTCGGGACGCCACCGCGCGAGGAGGACATCTTGGCCATGCCGCTGATGCCGACGAAGGCGTACATCGGGCCGATCGGCTGGACGCCGTCGAAGATCTCGCGGACGATCTGGCCGCCGACGACGAAGGACGAGCCGGGCGAGGAGTGGTCGACGCCGGAGGGCTCGAAGATGACGCCCTCGTACGCCCAGCGCATCGGCCAGTCGACCTTCCAGACCAGCTTGCCGCGGTTGAACTCGCTCAGCTTCACGGTCTCGGAGAAGCCGCAGTCGGCGCAGGTGTACGCCAGCTCGGTGGTGTCGTCGTCGTACGAGGTGACCGTGGTCAGGTCCTTCTCGCACCGACCGCAGTACGGCTTGTACGGGAAGTAGCCCGAGGAGCCGCCGGAGCCGTCGTCCTCGCTCGCCGCACCGGAGCCCTCCTCGGCCTCCAGCTCGGCCTCGTCGAGGGGCTTCTGCGACTGCTTCTTCGCCGTCTTCTTCGTCCGGTACTGGTCGAGGATGGCGTCGATGTCGCCGCGGTGCCTCATCGCGTGCAGGACCTGCGCGCGGTAGGTGCCCGCGGTGTACTGCTCGGTCTGGCTGATCGGGTCGTACTCGACGCCGAGCTCGGCCAGCGACTCGACCATGGCGGCCTTGAAGTGCTCGGCCCAGTTGGGGTGGGGCGAGCCGACGGGCGCCGGAACCGAGGTCAGCGGCTTGCCGATGTGCTCGGCCCAGGACTCGTCGATGCCCTCGATGCCGTTCGGCACCTTGCGGAAGCGGTCGTAGTCGTCCCAGGAGATCAGGTGCCTGACCTCGTGCCCGCGGCGGCGGATCTCGTCGGCGACCAGGTGCGGGGTCATGACCTCGCGGAGGTTGCCCAGGTGGATCGGGCCGGACGGGGAGAGGCCGGAGGCGACGACGACCGGTTTGCCAGGCGCACGTCGCTCCGACTCGGCGATGACCTCGTCCGCGAAACGGGAGACCCAGTCGGTCTCGGTGCTGCTCTGAGCCACGGTCGGTACGTCCTTCTTCCGGGGGTGTGTTCTGCCTGAGGGCCCTACGTGAGCCATTCTCCCAGACGGAAGAGGGCACCCCGAGGTTGTCCACAGCCGGACATTCCCCGCGTCCCCCGGTTGTCCACAGGCGGGGAAATCACGTTGCGCTCCCGTGGGACACTTGACAAGCGATTTGGACGCACAGAACTCCCCGAACTCAACAGGAACGGAAGCTCATGGCCTCGGTCCCTTCCCTCGCTTCGACCGTGCAGCAGCGCCTCGCGGACGGCCTCTCGGCAGCTCTGCCGGACGCCGGGTCCGCCGACCCGCTGCTGCGACGAAGCGACCGGGCCGACTTCCAGGCCAACGGCATCCTGGCCCTCGCCAAGCGGCTCAAGGGCAACCCGCGTGAGCTGGCCGCCCAGGTCGTCGCCGCGATCCCGGAGAACGACGTCCTGCAGGAGATCGAGGTCTCGGGCCCCGGCTTCCTGAACATCACGGTGACGGACGCGGCGATCGTGCGGACCCTCGCGGCCCGCGCCGCCGACGCCCGGCTCGGCGTCCCGTTCAACGAGTCGGCCGGCACGACGGTCATCGACTACGCCCAGCCGAACGTGGCGAAGGAGATGCACGTCGGGCACCTGCGCTCCGCCGTGATCGGCGCCGCGATGGTCGAGATCCTGGAGTTCACGGGCGAGACCGTGGTCCGCCGTCACCACATCGGCGACTGGGGCACCCAGTTCGGCATGCTCATCCAGTACCTGATCGAGCACCCGCACGAGCTGGACCACCAGGCCGAGGACGGCGCCGAGGTCTCCGGTGAGGAGGCCATGTCGAACCTGAACCGGCTCTACAAGGCCTCGCGCGCGCTCTTCGACTCCGACGAGGAGTTCAAGACGAGGGCCCGCGCCCGCGTCGTCGACCTCCAGGCCGGCGACGAGGAGACTCTCGCCCTGTGGCAGCGGTTCGTCGACGAGTCGAAGATCTACTTCTACTCGGTCTTCGACAAGCTCGACATGGACATCCGGGACGGCGACGTCGTCGGCGAGTCCGGCTACAACGACATGCTGGTGGAGACCTGCCGCATCCTCGAGGAGTCGGGCGTCGCCGTCCGCTCCGAGGGCGCGCTGTGCGTCTTCTTCGACGATGTGAAGGGCCCGGACGGCAACCCGACCCCGCTGATCGTCCAGAAGTCCGACGGCGGCTTCGGGTACGCGGCGACGGACCTGTCCGCGATCCGCGACCGCGTCCAGAACCTGAAGGCGACGAACCTGGTGTACGTGGTGGACGCCCGCCAGTCGCTGCACTTCAAGATGGTCTTCGAGACGGCCCGCCGGGCCGGCTGGCTGAACGAGGACGTGAAGGCCGTCCAGCTGGCCTTCGGCACGGTCCTCGGCAAGGACGGCAAGCCGTTCAAGACCCGTGAGGGCGAGACGGTCAGGCTGGTGGACCTGCTGGACGAGGCGATCGACCGTGCCTCGGCCGTCGTCCGCGAGAAGGCCCTGGACCTCACGGAGGAGGAGATCTCCGAGCGGGGTACCCAGGTGGGCATCGGCGCGGTGAAGTACGCGGACCTGTCGACCTCGGCGGCCCGTGACTACAAGTTCGACCTGGACCAGATGGTCTCGCTGACCGGCGACACCTCGGTGTACCTGCAGTACGCGTACGCACGGATCCAGTCGATCCTCCGCAAGGCGGGCGACGCCAGGCCGGCCGCCCACCCCGAGCTGGCCCTGGCCACCTCGGAGCGCGCGCTCGGTCTGCACCTGGACCAGTTCGGCGAGCTGATCGCCGAGACGGCCGCGGAGTACGCTCCGCACAAGCTGGCCGCGTACCTGTACCAGCTGGCCTCGCACTACACGACGTTCTACTCGGAGTGCCCCGTCCTCAAGGCGGACACCCCGGAGCAGGTGGAGAACCGCCTCTTCCTCTGCGAGCTGACCGCCCGCACCCTGCACCAGGGCATGGCGCTGCTCGGCATCAGGACGCCCGAGCGCCTCTGACCTCCAGAAACGAAGCCCCCGTCGCGGAACACCGTGCCGGGGGCTTCGTCGTCAACGGATGGTGCGCGAGGTCCGGCCCGAGACCTCGTCGATCTCCGTATGGGCCTTCTGGAGCAGCTGGGAGGCGAGATCCATCAGCGCGCGTGCGCCGGCGATCTCCTCGCCCACCCTGAGCTGGTCCGGGTCGGAGGGGTGGCGGTTGGCCGTGCCGTGCGCCCGGAACTCGGTGCCGTCGGAGAGCCGCACCATGGCGGCGGCCCGCGTCCGGTCGCCCTCCTCCTGGAACTCCATCTCCACATGCCATCCGACAAGCGTGTGCATCATGAGGACCACCTCCGCGAGGTACCTGTCGGCTACCTCTCCAGGGTGCGCCGACGTGTGCCGCATCACCACTCGCTCCGTTGTCAGTGGCGCCCCGTACGTTCTCCGCATGGCGATGATCCCGAACCAGCTGCCCCGGCTCGCAGCCGATCCGACCGGTCGTTCCCTCGGCCTCGACCTGCCGCCCGGCGCCCTCACCGGCCCGGCGGACGCCCCGTACATCTGGTCGGGACATGGAGCGGCGGGTCCGGCCGCCTGGAGCGCGCTGCGCCCGGCGGCCCGCACGGCCGGGCTGCTGCCGGTGCTGCTCGGCGGCAGGTGGAGCCTGGACGAGTGGGAGCTGGCTCCGGAGGCGATGAGCGACCCGGCCGACCACGAGGCCGAGGAGGTCCTCGCCGGGTTCTGGGAGGCGAACGCCTCCGACGAGATACCCGGAAGCGCCGGCTGGCCCGGCCTGGCCCCGGCGCAGCCGTGCGACGCGGACCCCGACAGCGCGGCGGCCGCCGTCGCCGAGATGCTGACGGAGCCGGGGTTCTGGCTGGAGGACGCCCGCCCGGCCCTCGTTCCGGCACGGCGGAGTGCGGACATCCCGGCGGTGATGGGCTGGACCGGACCGCTGAACCACGAGAACGACGTGGCCCGGCTGTGTGTGGTGCTGCGGTCCTGGGAGGACCGGTTCGGGGCCCGTGTCGTCGCGCTCACCTTCGACCAGCTGGTGGTCTCGGTCGCGGCCCCGCCCATGACGCCGGAGGAGGCGGAGGCGCTGGCGGCGGAGCACTTCGCGTTCTGCCCGGACACCATCGGCCAGGGCCCCCACGGCGGACTGCGCGAGTACGCCAGGACGGGGCTGCTGGACAGCCCCGTCTGGACGTTCTGGTGGGACTGAGTCCCGGCTACCGGCGCACGTCGGACAGCTTCTGGGCGACCTCGGTGGCCCAGTAGGTGAGGATCATCTGCGCCCCGGCCCGCCGGATGCCCGTCAGGGTCTCGAAGATCGCCCGGTCCCGGTCGATCCAGCCCTTCTCGGCGGCGGCCTCGACCATCGCGTACTCACCACTGATCTGGTAGGCGGCGACGGGCACGTCGACGGCCTCGGCGACCTTGGCGACCACATCGAGGTACGGGCCCGCCGGCTTGACCATCACCATGTCGGCGCCCTCCTCCAGGTCGAGGGCGAGTTCGCGCAGGGACTCGCGGAGGTTGGCGGGGTCCTGCTGGTAGGTCTTGCGGTCGCCCTTGAGGGAGGAGCCGACGGCCTCGCGGAAGGGGCCGTAGAAGGCGGAGGAGTACTTGGCGGTGTACGCGAGGATCGCCACGTCCTCCTTGCCGATGGTGTCCAGGGCGTCCCGGACGACGCCGACCTGGCCGTCCATCATCCCGGAGGGGCCGACGACGTGGACGCCGGCGTCCGCCTGGACCTGCGCCATCTCGGCGTAGCGCTCCAGCGTGGCGTCGTTGTCGACGCGGCCTTCGGCGTCGAGGACGCCGCAGTGGCCGTGGTCGGTGTACTCGTCGAGACAGAGGTCGGACATGATCACGAGTTCGTCGCCGACCTCGGCGCGGACGTCGCGGACGGCGACCTGGAGGATCCCGTCGGGGTCGGTCCCGGCCGTCCCCGCCGCGTCCTTCTTCTCGTCCTCGGGCACGCCGAAGAGCATGATCCCGGAGACCCCGGCCTCCACCGCCTCGGCGGCGGCCTTCCGCAGGGTGTCACGGGTGTGCTGGACGACGCCGGGCATGGCCTGGATCGGCACGGGCTCGGTGATCCCCTCGCGCACGAACGCGGGAAGGATCAGATCGGCGGGATGCAGCCGCGTCTCGGCCACCATCCGCCGCATGGCGGGCGTCGTCCGCAGCCGCCGCGGCCGCGCCCCGGGAAAGGATCCGTACGAGTTCATAGCCCCGAGGCTACGCCCGCCCAAAGAGTGCTTTTACCGACACGATGTTGCCGCGATGTCACAGCCCGGACCCCTGCCTCCGCCGTCCCCGGGCGGGCGACCGTCCCGTGCGGTGCGGAACCACGGCCCCCGACGAAGCGGGGTGCGAGCCCCGGAAGGACCCGCACCCCGAACGACCACTACGTCGTACGACGCCTCCGCGCCCCCGGGCGCCTCTCACTGGGCCGGGTGACCGGATCCCCCGCCTCCAGCGCGGCCTCCCGACGCCGGAGGCCGAAGTCGGCCAGCGCCTCCGCCAGCTTGTGCACCGACGGCTCGGGCGACAGCACGTCGACCCGCAGCCCGTGCTCCTCGGCGGTCTTCGCCGTGGCGGGGCCGATGCAGGCGATGACGGTCACGTTGTGCGGCTTGCCGGCGATGCCGACCAGGTTCCGCACGGTCGACGAGGAGGTGAAGAGCACGGCGTCGAAGCCGCCGCCCTTGATCGCCTCACGCGTGTCCGCCGGCGGCGGCGACGCGCGCACGGTCCGGTAGGCGGTGACGTCGTCGACCTCCCACCCGAGCTCGATCAGGCCCGCGACCAGCGTCTCCGTCGCGATGTCGGCCCGCGGCAGGAAGACGCGGTCGATCGGGTCGAAGACCGGGTCGTACGGCGGCCAGTCCTCCAGGAGTCCGGCGGCGGACTGCTCCCCGCTGGGCACCAGGTCCGGCTTCACACCGAAGTCGACCAGCGCCGCGGCCGTCTGCTCGCCCACCGCCGCGACCTTGATCCCGGCGAAGGCACGGGCGTCGAGCCCGTACTCCTCGAACTTCTCGCGGACGGCCTTCACCGCGTTGACCGACGTGAAGGCGATCCACTCGTAGCGACCGGTCACGAGCCCCTTGACCGCACGCTCCATCTGCTGGGGCGTGCGCGGCGGCTCGACGGCGATGGTCGGCACCTCGTGCGGCACCGCGCCGTACGAACGCAGCTGGTCGGAGAGCGACGCGGACTGCTCCTTGGTGCGCGGCACGAGCACCCGCCAGCCGAAGAGCGGCTTCGACTCGAACCACGACAGCTGGTCCCGCTGCGCCGGGGCGCTGCGCTCGCCGACCACGGCTATGACCGGCCGGTGGCCCTCGGGCGAGGGCAGGACCTTGCCCTGCTTGAAGACCTGGGCGATGGTGCCGAGCGTGGCGTTCCAGGTCCGCTGCCGGGTGGTGGTGCCGGCGACGGTGACGGTGAGCGGGGTGTCCGGCTTACGGCCTGCCGCCACCAGTTCACCGGCGGCCGCGGCCACCGAGTCGAGCGAGGTGGACACGACGACGGTGCCGTCGGAGGCGCCGACCTCGGTCCAGCACCGCTCGTCGGCGGTGCGGGCGTCGACGAATCGCACGTCGGTGCCCTGGGCGTCACGGAGCGGGACACCCGCGTACGCGGGTACGCCGACGGCCGTGGCGACGCCGGGGACGACCTCGAAGGGGATGCCCTCGGCGGCGCAGACGAGCATCTCGGCTCCGGCGTTCCCGTCGAGGCCGGGGTCGCCGGTCACCGCTCGGACGACCCGCCTGCCGCCCCTCGCGGCCTCCATGACAAGATTGGCCGCGTCCCTCAACACGGGGACTCCGGCGGTTGTTGACGCCTCGTCAACAACCGTCAGCTCCGGCGTGCTCACCCCCGCGCGCGCGTGGCCGCGAACGACCTCGAGCACCTCCGGCTCGGCGATCAGGACATCCGCTCCGGCGAGGGCCTCCACGGCCCTGAGGGTCAGGAGTCCGGGGTCACCGGGGCCTGCGCCGAGGAATGTGACGTGTCCATGGCCCGGGAGGGCCGGGGACAGCGGGCTGGTGGTCGGGCTGACGGGGTTCAAAGTGCTCGCTCCCCCATAAGACCGGCCGCACCCTTGGCGAGCATCTCGTCCGCGAGTTCGCGTCCGAGCGCCATGGCCTCGTCGTGCGAGGTGGGTACGGGTCCGGTGGTGGACAGCTGCACCAGCGTCGAGCCGTCGGTGGTGCCGACGACGCCACGCAGGCGCATCTCGGTGACAACCTGCCCGTGACCGGGGTCGTCGGCCAGCAGGTCGGCCAGCGCACCCACAGGTGCGGAGCAGCCGGCCTCCAGGGCGGCGAGCAGGGATCGCTCGGCGGTCACGGCGGCCCGGGTGAGCGGGTCGTCGAGCTCGGCGAGCGCGGTGACGAGTTCGGCGTTCGACGCCGGACACTCGATCGCCAGTGCCCCCTGACCGGGGGCGGGCAGGACGGAGTCGACCGACAGGTGGTCGAGCGACAGCGAGCCGGTGAGCTCCGCCGTCCCGCCGATGCGGTTGAGGCCCGCGGCGGCGAGAACCACCGCGTCCAGTTCCCCGCCGCGTACGTAACCGACCCGGGTGTCGATGTTGCCCCGGATCGGGACACAGGTGAGTTCCAGGCCGTGATTGCGCGCGTACGCGTGGAGCTGGGCCATGCGCCGCGGCGAGCCGGTGCCGACCCGGGCGCCCTTGGGCAGCCGGTCCAGCGTCAGTCCGTCGCGGGCGATCAGCACGTCGCGCGGGTCCTCGCGCTCCGGGATCGCGGCCAGCACCAGGTCCGGGTGCTGCGCGGTCGGCAGGTCCTTCAGGGAGTGGACGGCGAAGTCCACCTCGTCCGCGAGCAGCGCGTCACGCAGGGCGGCGACGAAGACGCCGGTGCCGCCGATCTGCGCGAGGTGCTCCCGGGAGGTGTCCCCGTACGTCGTGATCTCCACGAGCTCGACGGGCCGGCCGGTCAGCCGCCGGACGGCGTCGGCCACGTGCCCGGACTGGGCCATGGCGAGCTTGCTGCGCCTGGTCCCGAGCCTCAGTGCCCTCTCGGTCATACTCGCCCTCGGTTCTTGACGTCGGCGTCATTCAGGTCGGCCCGGCTGACAGAAGCCACCGTCTCCGGGTCGAGGTCGAAGAGTGTCCGCAGCGCGTCCGCGTACCCGGCGCCGCCGGGCTCGCTCGCCAGCTGCTTGACCCGCACGGTCGGCGCGTGCAGGAGCTTGTCGACCACGCGGCGCACGGTCTGGGTGATCTCGGCGCGCTGCTTGTCGTCGAGGCCGGGCAGCCGGCCCTCGAGCCGGGCGACCTCGCCGGCCACCACGTCGGCGGCCATGGTGCGCAGGGCGACGACGGTGGGGGTGATGTGGGCGGCGCGCTGGGCGGCGCCGAAGGCGGCGACCTCGTCGGAGACGATGCCGCGCACCTGGTCGACGTCGGCGGCCATGGGCGCGTCGGCGGAGGCCTCGGCGAGCGACTCGATGTCGACGAGCCGGACACCGGGGATGCGGTGGGCGGCGGCGTCGATGTCGCGGGGCATGGCGAGGTCGAGCAGGGCGAGCGGGGTGCGGCGGCCCTGGACGGCGGCCTCGACGTCGTCCCCGGTGAGGACGAGTCCGGTGGCGCCGGTGCAGGAGACGACGACGTCGGCACGTGTCAGTTCGTCGCCGACGGCAACCATCTCGACCGCGTGCGCGGTCACCCCCGTGCCCCCGGGCTCGTTCAGGATCTGCGCGAGCCGCTCGGCGCGGGCCAGGGTGCGGTTGGCGATGACGATCTCGGAGACGCCGGAACGCGCGAGCGTGGCGGCGGCGAGCGAGGACATCGACCCGGCGCCGATGACGAGCGCCTTCTTGCCCTTGGCCCAGGTGTCGACGTCGCTGCCGTCCGTGCTGTCGACGAGTCGCTCGAGCCCGAAGGTGACGAGCGACTGCCCGGCCCGGTCGATCCCGGTCTCGCTGTGGGCGCGCTTGCCGACCCTCAGGGCCTGCTGGAACAGGTCGTTGAGGAGGCGGCCGGCGGTGTGCAGTTCCTGACCGAGGGCGAGGGCGTCCTTGATCTGGCCGAGGATCTGACCCTCGCCGACGACCATGGAGTCGAGCCCGCAGGCCACCGAGAAGAGGTGGTGGACGGCCCGGTCCTCGTAGTGCACATAGAGGTAGGGGGTGAGCTCGTCCAGGCCGACGCCGCTGTGCTGCGCGAGCAGCGTGGACAGCTCGGCGACCCCGGCGTGGAACTTGTCCACGTCGGCGTAGAGCTCGATGCGGTTGCACGTGGCCAGGACGGTGCCCTCGGCGGCCGGTTCGGCGGCGAGGGTGTCCTGGAGGAGCTTGGCCTGGGTGTCCGCCGCGAGTGCCGCCCGCTCCAGGATGGAGACGGGTGCGCTGCGGTGGCTGAGGCCGACGACGAGGAGACTCATGCCGGCATCACGGCGGGGACGTCCCCGTCGGGTCCCTTGCGGCCGGCGCCCGTGGTCCCACGGGGGGCGGGCGGCGCGACGGCCGCGGCGTTCTCCGCCGCGTCGGCGGCGTCGGCCTCGGCGTTCGACTCCTCGCCGGCCTTGCGCTGCTCGTGGAAGGCGAGGATCTGCAGCTCGATGGAGAGGTCGACCTTGCGTACGTCCACGCCGTCGGGCACGGAGAGCACGGTCGGGGCGAAGTTCAGGATGGAGGTGACTCCGGCGGCCACGAGCCGGTCGCAGACCTGCTGGGCGACGCCGGCCGGGGTCGCGATGACGCCGATGGAGACGCCGTCCTCCTCGATGATCTTCTCGAGGTCGTCGCTGTGCTGGACGGGGATCCCGGCGACCGGCTTGCCGGTCATGGCGGGGTCGGCGTCGATCAGTGCGGCGACGCGGAAGCCGCGGGAGGCGAAACCGCCGTACCCGGCGAGCGCGGCACCGAGGTTACCGATGCCGACGATGACGACCGGCCAGTCCTGGGTGAGCCCCAGCTCACGCGAGATCTGGTAGACGAGGTACTCGACGTCGTAGCCGACCCCGCGGGTGCCGTAGGACCCCAGGTAGCTGAAGTCCTTGCGCAGCTTCGCGGAGTTGACCCCCGCCGCGGCGGCGAGCTCTTCGGAGGAGACCGTGGGTACGGAGCGCTCCGAGAGCGCGGTGAGTGCGCGCAGATACAGCGGAAGCCGGGCGACGGTGGCCTCGGGAATTCCTCGGCTACGGGTCGCCGGTCGGTGAGTTCGGCCAGTTGCCACGGTGCTCCTGCGGGATGAGCGGGGCTGCAGGCGGCCATATGTCCCAAGACCGCCCCGTCGAATGCAGGCTATGTCTTTGTGAACGCGTGCACAAAGATGGTGTCCGTTTTGTCCGGCCAAAGTGACCGGGGTCACGCGGCTGGTTCGTATCGTCACGGAACCGCACGGCGTGTCAGCGCGTTGAGAACCCGAAGGGGGCAAAACCGCACACACTCCTCACGACCCCGCCCCCGAAGCCCAACAAAACGTCCACGATGGTAGCCGCCTTTCGGTCACGCACCCAGTTCGCGGCGGAGCCTCCCGGCGTCCACACGCCAGAAGGTGTGCTGCTCCCCGTCGACCAGGACGACGGGAATCTGCTCCCAATATGCCCGGTGGAGCTCCTCGTCCCGGGTGATGTCCTTCTCCTCCCAGCGCGCGCCCGTCTCCGCGCACACGGCCTCGATCACCGCACGGGCGTCGTCGCAGAGATGACAGCCCGGCTTGCCGATCAGCGTCACGGTGCGCGACCCGGCGTCCGCCTTCTTCTTCGTCCGTCCGAACATGACGGCCATTCTGTCCCTGATTAACAGGGGAGCCCCACAGTGTTCACGCCGCGGCATCGTCACAAGTCGGGAAGTACCGAACAGACTGGCTATGCTCACGGCATGGCCGCTCTGGGATGGCTCACCCCTCGTAGGCGCTCCGCCACCGCGCGCAGCGTTCTCGCAGGCGAGGCCGCTGCCGAGGCAGCGCGCAAGTCCTCGCTCCAGCTGGAAAGGGAGCGGGAGGAGGCGGCCCACGAACCCGCGGAGGCCGAGTCCCCGCCCGAGCCCGAGTTCCCGGTCGTCGGCGACGTGCGGGCGGCCGCGTTCTTCGACCTCGACAACACCGTGATGCAGGGCGCGTCGATCTTCCACTTCGGCCGCGGCCTGTACAAGCGGAAGTTCTTCCAGCGCCGCGAACTCGCCCGCTTCGCCTGGGCACAGGCCTGGTTCCGGATCGCCGGCGTCGAGGACCCCGAGCACATCCAGGAAGCCCGCGACAGCGCCCTGTCCATCGTCAAGGGTCACCGCGTCTCCGAACTGATGTCGATCGGTGAGGAGATCTACGACGAGTACATGGCCGACCGCATCTGGCCCGGCACCCGCGACCTCGCCCAGGCGCACCTGGACGCGGGACAGAAGGTCTGGCTGGTCACGGCCGCCCCGGTCGAGACGGCCACGATCATCGCCCGCAGGCTCGGCCTGACGGGCGCGCTGGGCACGGTCGCCGAGTCCGTCGACGGCGTCTACACGGGCAGGCTGGTCGGCGAGCCCCTGCACGGCCCGGCGAAGGCCGAGGCGGTACGGGCCCTCGCCTCCGCCGAGGGCCTCGACCTGAGCCGCTGCGCCGCCTACAGCGACTCGCACAACGACATCCCGATGCTGTCGCTCGTCGGCCACCCGTACGCGATCAACCCGGACACGAAGCTCCGCAAGCACGCGAAGGCCCGGGACTGGCGACTGCGCGACTACCGCACCGGCCGCAAGGCCGCCAAGGTCGGCATCCCCGCCGCCGCGGGCCTGGGCGCCCTGGCCGGCGGCACGGCGGCCGCGGTCGCCCTCCACCGCCGCCGCCACTGAGCCCAGGGCGGCCACCGGGGCCGAGGCCGTCGCCCTCCGGGCCCGGCCCCGCCCTCCTCCCGCGGTGCGCCGGAACGATCTGCCGATACGTTTCGGCTGCGATCATCTGCGACAACCCCGGACCAAGCGCCCTCACCCGTCCGTGCTCGAACACCACCGCACAGGTCGACCCCCAGGCATTCCGGGCTCCTTACCCCGCAGCGGCCCCGATCACTCACCGGTCCTGCACTTGAGCACAACGCAACGCCCGCACAGTCACACTCGGAAGCAAATCGATCAACAATCGGTCACCAATAGCACTCGGATCCGACTGCAAGCAGTAACAGATCCGTCGTAACCGGTGATTTGAGCAACTGGGTGTAGCGCTGCCTGTACGAAGCGTTATTCTCCTGGGACGCAGAAAGGACCCCTCCCGTCGCCACGACGAGTGAACGGTCCCGCACTGCACGTGATGGAAGCTCTGCCTCTGGGAGTCCCGTGTACCCACACGTCGGGGTTGACACCTCGGGCCTGGCTACGCTGCGCGCAACGGTCCTCGACCGTTTGCGCGGCTTCGTCCCCACCGCGTACGCCGGCCCTGTCCCCGCCTTCGCCTTCGCCGCACCGGCACCCGCCGGCCCTTGCTATGCCCTGGCCGATGGTGGTGCCGCCGTGGGCAGACGCGGAGCCCGGTCCGGAACCTCGACCACCCCCCGCCGCCCCACCGCCGACAGCGACAGCGCCCGCATGATGGACCTGGTCGAGCGGGCCCAGGCGGGCGAGGCCGAGGCCTTCGGCCGGCTGTACGACCAGTACAGCGACACCGTCTACCGCTACATCTACTACCGCGTCGGCGGGAAGGCGACGGCGGAGGACCTCACAAGTGAGACGTTCCTGCGCGCCCTGCGCCGGATCTCCACCTTCACCTGGCAGGGCCGCGACTTCGGCGCCTGGCTCGTCACCATCGCCAGGAACCTGGTCGCCGACCACTTCAAGTCGAGCCGCTTCCGCCTGGAAGTGACCACCGGCGAGATGCTCGACGCCAACGAGGTCGAGCGCAGCCCCGAGGACTCCGTCCTGGAGTCCCTCTCGAACGCCGCACTGCTCGACGCGGTCCGCCGCCTCAATCCCCAGCAGCAGGAGTGCGTCACCCTGCGCTTCCTCCAGGGCCTCTCGGTCGCCGAGACCGCCCGGGTCATGGGGAAGAACGAGGGGGCGATCAAGACCCTCCAGTACCGGGCCGTCCGCACCCTGGCCCGCCTGCTCCCGGACGACGCCCGCTGACCGGTTCGCGCCCCCCACACACGCCCCCGCGGACCGGACCGCGCCCCCACCCCCGCAGTTCCCCCCACACCCCGACGACCCCCGTCCAACTCACAGTCGGTGACGCCTCGATGACGCACTGGTCCGATCATCTTTCGCGCGTAACCCAAGTGCCGCGCCGCTCGTTGTGCGGGATGCAGGCTCCCTGTGGACACGCCATGTCCGCAGCCACTCACTCTTTCGTGTGGATGCGCTCAAGGTGTGCAACCTTCCGGACACCCCGGGGAGTCGACCGTCATGACGAGAGGAGGTGCCGCCAGTGATCGCGAACGTATCGGCGCACCGGCGGGCGAACGCCTTCGCCCAGGCCCTGGAGGACCGGGAGTCCGAGGGCGCGGTGGCCGAACAGCCGGAGACTCCGGCGGAACCGGCTGAACCAGGGCGGCTGTTGGCCGTGGCAAACGGCCTCGGCGAACTGCCGAAGCCACAGCTGGATCCCGAGGTCAAGGTGGTGCAGCGAGCCCAGCTCGTCGCCGCCATGGAAGCGATGCTCATGGAAGGGAGCGCGGCCGGGGCCCCCACGGTGCCCGAGCAGCGCACCGTCGGCGGCAAGGGCGCCCACCGGGCGTCCCCCCTGCGGAAGCTACGGCCCCGCTCCCGCTGGTCCAAGGGCCTCGCCGCCGGAGGCCTCACGGTAGGTGTCGCGGCCGGCGCCTTCGGCGGCGTCGCCGCCGCCAGCTCCGACGCGCTCCCCGGCGACTCGCTCTACGGGCTCAAGCGAGGCATGGAGGACATCAAACTGGGCATGGCGGACGACGACGCGGACCGCGGCGGCATCTACCTCGACCAGGCGTCCACCCGGCTCAGCGAGGCCCGCAGACTCATGGAGCGCGGCCGCGTCGGCGACCTCGACCACGAGTCGCTCACCGAGATCCGCAGGGTCCTGGGCGGAATGAAGCACGACGCCACCGAGGGCCACCGGCTGCTGCGCCAGGCGTACGAACGGGACGGCGAGATCGCCCCGATGGCCCGGCTCAACTCCTTCGCCCAGGCCCACCGGGACACCTGGAACGGCCTCCGCGACCGACTCCCCGTCCAGTTGTCGGACGTGGGCAGCGAGGTCACGCACGTCTTCGACGCCATGGACGAAGAGGTCGAACCCCTCCAGTCGATGCTCCCCCGCACTCCCGAGAGGGGTGCGATCGGCACCGGGAGCCCCAGCGGCCGACCGAGCACCTCGCAGAGCTCCCAGGGCACGGACGCCGAGCGTCCGCCGTCCACCCACGAGGCCCCGCCCTCGGGCAGCCACTCCGCGCAGCCCCGCCCGTCGGGTCCCAGCACGGGCACCAGCCCGAGCGCGGACGGCGGCACCGAATCGCCGGAGGACGACGGTCTCCTCGGCGGCAGCACCGGCGGACTGCTCAAGCCCCCCGCCACCCCGAGCGGTGTCCCGACCGCCCCCACGGACGGCCAGCAGACGCCCGAGATGCCGGACGTCACCATTCCGCCCATCCTGCCGGGCCTGCTACCAGGCCTCGGCATCGACAGCGAGGACGCTCGCTAGCAAGGAGAAGGGGCGCCCCCACGGACGGGGGGCGCCCCTTCTTCCATGCTCCCGGGGTCAGAAGAAGACCGACCGCCGCTGCACCAGCAGCTTGTAGAGCGTGTGCTGGATCTGCTCCCGCACCTGATCCGTCAGGTTGAACATCAGCATCGGGTCCTCCGCCGCCTCCGGCGCGTAGGAATCCGTCGGGATCGGCTCACCGAACTGGATCGTCCACTTCGTCGGCAGCGGCAGCGCCCCGAGCGGCCCCAGCCAGGGGAAGGTCGGGGTGAGCGGGAAGTACGGGAAGCCGAGCACCCGCGCCAGCGTCTTGGCGTTCCCGATCATCGGGTATATCTCCTCGGCCCCGACGATCGAGCAGGGCACGATCGGCACCCCGGCCCGCAGCGCCGTCGACACGAAGCCGCCCCGACCGAAGCGCTGGAGCTTGTACCGCTCCCCGAAGGGCTTCCCGATCCCCTTGAAGCCCTCCGGCATCACGCCGACGATCTCCCCGGAGCGCAGCAGCCGCTCCGCGTCCTCCGCACAGGCCAGGGTGTGCCCGGCCTTGCGGGCCAGCTCGTTGACGACCGGCAGCACGAAGACCAGATCGGCTGCGAGGAGCCGCAGATGCCGCCCTGCCGGATGGTGGTCGTGGACGGCGACCTGCATCATCAGCCCGTCCAGCGGCAGGGTCCCCGAATGGTTGGCGACGATGAGCGCCCCGCCCTCGGCCGGGATGTTCTCGACGCCCTTCACCTCGACCCGGAAGTACTTCTCGTACAACGGGCGGAGCATCGACATCAGGACCTGGTCGGTGAGCTCCTCGTCGTAGCCGAACTCGTCGACCTCGTAGTCGCCGGTGATCCGGCGCCGCAGGAACGCGAGCCCGCCCGCGATCCGCCGATCCCAGCCACCGGCTCCCGCCGAGGCCCCCACGTCGGCACCAGGCGCCTCCCCGGCCTCGCCGGGAGCCGGGCCCTCCAGGACCTCCTCCGGCTCCTGGGGGCCCTGCTGGGGCCCCGGGAGGGCCCGTACGGCCGCCGCCTCGCCGTCGGCACGGCCGCCGTGCCGTCGCCGGGCCCGCGACCGGTCGTCGTCGAACGGAATGACCTTGGCGTCCGCCATCGCTGTCCGGTCTCCTCAGGCGCCGTCGTGAACAGGGTGAACAGGGCGTACATCGTGTGCGGGGGGCCCGGCGGGCACGGGGTCGGCCGGCCGCGCGACCGGTGGGCCCAGCCGCACCGCGATCCGGTCCACCGCCCCGGCCAGCATCTCCGGCGGCAGCAGTCCCGGCCCCCGGCCGCGGGCGAAGTCCGCCAGGGCCTCTGCCGTGGTGAAGCGCGGCGAGAAGCCGAGGACCTCACGCGTCTGCACCGTCGACACGACCCGGCCGTGGGTGAGCAGCCGGATCTGCTCGGGAGCGAAGTCGGTGATCCCGACGGTCCGCAGCGCCGTCCCCACCCAGGTGACGGCCGGCAGCAGCACCGGCACGGTGGGCCGCCCGAGTCTCCGCGCGCACTGGGAGAGCAGCAGCACCCCGTCACCGGCGACGTTGAAGGTGCCGCTGTTCTGGGTGGCCCTGCGGGGCTCGTGCGCCGCCAGGCGCAGCACGTCGATGACGTCGTCCTCGTGGACGAACTGCAGCCGCGGGTCGTAGCCGAGGACGGTCGGCAGCACCGGCAGCGCGAGGTACTCGGCGAGCGGCGAATCGATCCGGGGGCCGAGGATGTTCGCGAACCGCAGCACGCACACGGCCACGTCCGGGCGGCGCCGGGCGAACCCTCGCACGTACCCCTCGACCTCGACGGCGTCCTTCGCGAAGCCCCCGCTGGGCAGCGACTTCGCGGCCGTCGTCTCGGTGAAGACCGCCGGGTCGCGGGGTGCGGAGCCGTAGACGCTGGTACTGGACTTGATCACGAGCCGGTTGATCCGCGGCGACTTCTGGCACGCGCCGAGGAGCTGCAGCGTGCCGATGACGTTGGTCTCCTTGACCGACGTACGCCCTCCGCCGCCGAGCGCCGTACCGGTGACGTCCAGATGGACCACCGTGTCGACGTCGTGCTCGGCGAGAACCTTCGCGATCTCCGGCCGGCGGATGTCCGCCCGTACGAACTCGGCGGCGCCGAGCTGGTGCGCCGGGTCGACCGCGTCCACCGCGATCACCCGGTCCACCTCCGGATCCCGCTGGATCCGCCGCACGAAGCGGCCCCCGAGATGCCGGGCGGCACCGGTGACGAGCACGACCTTGCCCAAGATCAGCGCCTTCCGTCCGTCTTCCGTTGGTCGCCACCGTAGCGCCTGAAGATTTCCGCGCAAATAAACGTGGCCCTCCACCGCGAACGGTGAAGGGCCACGTCTGACGCACTGAACGCTGCGAAGCAGCTGTCGCCTTACTTCTTGTTGCGACGCTGAACGCGCGTGCGCTTGAGCAGCTTGCGGTGCTTCTTCTTGGCCATCCGCTTACGCCGCTTCTTGATAACAGAGCCCACGACTACCCTCGCTCACTTCTCGGAACATCCCCGCCTCCCGGCGGGGATCGGTGCGGGGCGTCTGGGCCCACACGACCTACGTCGGCCTAGCCTACCGTCCCGAGCACCGCGCTTGTAATCCGAGGGACATACGGAGCTTTCCCGGCGTTGTCGCCGCGCTCGCGCTACGCGGTCCCCACCCCCACGAAGGACTCCCGCAGGTACTCGTGAACCGCCTGTTCCGGCACCCGGAAGGACCTGCCCACCCGGATCGCCGGCAGATGACCACTGTGCACCAAGCGGTACACGGTCATCTTGGACACGCGCATCACCGAGGCGACTTCCGCCACGGTCAGAAACTTGACCTCGTTGAGAGGTCGTTCGCCAGCAGCCATGACCCACCTGTACCTTCCGCCGCGACGCCCACCGGCTTCCCCTCCGGTGACTCTTCGTCGCCGAGCGCTCACGCTCCAGACTAGGGGCGGGTGGTACGAGTGGGGAAGAGGAGCTACCACCTGCCGTTTACCGTGACAGACACGCTCGATTGAGTACATAGCGCGTCAGCGGACGATAGGAGGCGGAGCGCACGCCGTCATCAAGCGGAACGGCCACCGACACCTGCCCCTCCGCCTCCCCGACGAACAGCGCCGGATCATCCGTATCGGCGAGACCGATGGCCTCGATACCCAGCTGACCAGCACCGCAGACCCAGCCGTGGTCCCCGACGACCAGCTCCGGCAGCGGCCCGCCGGCCTCGGCCGCACTCTCCAGAGCCGCCCTAACCGGCAGCGGAGAGTGGGAGTGCGCCCCCGGCTCGCGCCCACCCCCCGACGTCCCCGGCTCTCGCACCAGTGCGACCCCCCGTACGTAGTCGAGGACGTAGGTGCGTACGCCGAACCGGGTCGTTATGTCGACACATCGCCCCTGCGCCGGTGTGAGAACAAGGCATCCCGCCGCCGACAAGGCGTCTGCGAGAGCGACGTAGAAACCGAGCAGCCGGTGCGGATGACCCGTCCCGAGGAGCACCGGAACCCGCCGCGCGGCCGCCGCGCCCAACCGCGCCGCGAAGGCGTCGAGCCCCCTCAACGTCCGCTCGGGATCGATGACGTCGGGGCCCGACCGATGCCCCGGATCGTCCGACACCCCGCACTTGTCGGCCATCAGCCGCAGCAGATCGGCCTCACCCCACCCCCAGGCGGGATCGAGCCCCAGCAACACCCGCGGATCCCGCGCCGCGAAGAGCCGATAGCTCCGCAGGCTCGCCTCCCGCGACGTCGCCACCGTTCCCGCCAACCCCGCCGCCAACAGATGCGCCCGCAGCGCCCCGGTACTCAACACCCTCCCGATGCTGCCGGAACACCCCTGCCACGGAGCCCGAACCCCCGGGACACCCCACCGTCGGCGTAACGTCCGCCAGAACGTTCCTGCCGGGCCCTACGCGAGCATCCCCCGCAGCGGAAAAGCCGCCTTCCGGGTCGCGAGCACCGCCTGGTCCAGCCGGTCCGCCGGGTCGTATCCCTCGGACCAGTCCCGGAAGCCCACCGGCCACAGCCCGTCCGTCATCCGCCCGGGCCCCGGCTGCCGCGTCCGCGCGTACACCTCGTCCCGCCAGGAGGACGGGATCACCGACTCCGGATCCACCGGGGCGTGCGCGGCGATCCCCACCAGATGCGTCCACGACCGCGGTACGACGTCGACCACGGCGTACCCGCCACCGCCCAGGGCCAGCCACCGCCCCTCGGCATACTCGTGCGCCAGCTCGTGACAGGCCTCCTGCACAGCCCGCTGCGCGTCGAGCGACACCGCGAGATGGGCCAGCGGATCCTCGAAGTGCGTGTCCGCCCCGTGCTGGGTCACGAGCACCTGCGGCCGGAAGTCCGCGAGCAGCTCCGGCACGACCGCGTGGAACGCCCGCAGCCACCCCGCGTCCCCCGTCCCGGCCGGCAGCGCCACGTTCACGGCCCCACCCTCACCGGGCCCGGCCGCACCGGTCTCCTCCGGCCAGCCCGTCTGCGGGAACAGCGTCCGGGGATGCTCGTGCAGCGACACGGTCAGCACCCGTGGGTCCTCCCAGAACGCCGCCTGCACCCCGTCCCCGTGATGGACGTCCACATCCACGTACGCGACCCGCTCCGCGCCCAGCTCGAGCAGCCGCGCGATCGCCAGGGACGCGTCGTTGTAGATGCAGAACCCCGACGCCGCACCCGGCATCGCGTGATGCAGACCGCCCGCGAAGTTCACCGCGTGCTCGGCCTCCCCACGCCACACCGCCTCCGCCGCGCCCACCGACTGCCCGGCGATCAGCGCCGACGCCTCGTGCATCCCGGCGAACGCCGGATCGTCGACCGTGCCCAGCCCGTACGACTGGTCGGCGTGCCGCGGGTCGGCCGAAGCCGCCCGCACCGCCGCCACATAGTCCTCACGGTGGACCAGACGCAGCGTCGAGTCCCCCGCCGGCTTCGCCGCGACCACGTCCGCGGCCCGGTCGAGCCCGTAGGCCCGCACCAACGACATCGTCAGCGCGAGCCGTACCGGATCCATCGGATGCTCGGACCCGAAGTCGTACTGCGTGACAGCTTCATCCCACATCAACAGTGCGCGGCCGCTCATGCCCGCCACCGTATCGGGCCGGTCGCGGCCCGAACGACGTGGCATACACCACCGTCACCAGGACAAGCACCATCGGCACCAGCATGGCCCCCCGGTAGCTCCACGCGTCACCCAGCGCCCCCACCAACGGCGAGCCGATCAGGAACCCGACGTAGTTGAAGACGTTGAGCCGCGCCACCGCCGCGTCGCTCGCCCCGGGGAACAGCCTCCCGGCCGCCGCGAAGGTCTGCGGCACGATCACGCTCAGCCCGAGCCCCAGCAGCGTGAACCCGGCGATCCCCGCCCAGGCCCCCGGCGACACCGCCACCGCCGCGAACCCCAGAGCCGCCAGCACGGCGCCGGCCCGCACGACCGTCGCGGCCCCGAACCGCCGCACCCCGAAGTCCCCGACGGCCCGCCCGAGCAGCGTCGTCACCATGTACGCGTTGTACGGCACGGTCGCCAGCTCCTCCGAGCTGCCCAGCACGTCCTGGAGGTACTTGGCACTCCAGTTGGAGACGGTCGAGTCCCCGATGTACGCGAAGGTCATCACCAGACAGAGCGGCAGCAGCAGCTTGAAGGCGACACCACTCCCCTTGCCGTCCCCCGCCTCCGCCACGGGCTCGGCCCCGTCGGCCCCGGCGACGTACCACCTGCTCCCCACGAAGGCGAGCGGCAGCAGCACCGCCACCACCGGCAGGTAGGACACGAACAGCGACAGATGCCAGTGCGCCCCCACCCAGGCGAGCGAGGCTCCCGCGATCCCCCCGAGGCTGTACGAGGCGTGGAAACCGAGCATGATGCTCCGGCCGTACGCCCGCTGGAGGCTGACCCCCAGCATGTTCATGGAGGCGTCCAGCGCACCGACCGCGAGCCCGAAGAGCCCCAGGGCCAGGGCCGCGTGCCACAGCTGGTCCCCCACGCCCACGGCAAGCAGCGCCAGGAGCACGAACGGCTGGGCCCACCGCAGCACCACCGCGGGCCCCACCCGCGCGACGACCTTCTCGGTCATCACACTCGCGACACCCGCCAGGATCGGCACCGCGGCCAGGAACGCCGGCAGCAGGGCGTCCGAGATCCCGTACCGGTCCTGGATCGCCGGTATTCGGGTCACGAGCAGGGCGAACGTCACGCCCTGCACGAAAAAGCTGACCGCCAGGGATCCCCGCCCACGCCGCAACCGCGCATCCGTCATGGCGGCACAGCGTACGGCCGGAACCTACCCGGGGGTAGATGGATCACAGTCCCAATATCGCCGGCAGCTCGTCCATGACACCGAAGAAGCCCTTGGCGCCCGCGAGCTTCTCCTCCGGAGTCATCGCGGTGAACCCGTACACGTCCATCCCGGCCGCCACGGCCGCCTGCACCCCGAGCCGGCTGTCCTCCACCACCACGCACCGCTCGGGCGCCACCCCCATCCGGGAGGCGGCGTGGAGGAACAGATCGGGCGCCGGCTTCCCCCGGCCGACGTCCTCGGCGCTGAAGACGAGCTCGTCGGGGAACCAGGCGTCGAGCCCGGTCTTACGGTGCCCCACCCTGATCCGCTCATGACTCCCCGACGACGCCACACAGTACGGAACCCCCGCGACGGCCAGCTGCTTGAGCACCTCCCCGGCCCCGGGCACGGGCTCCAGCTCCGCCTGGAAGGCAGCGAAGACCCGCGCGTGGAACGTCTCGTCGAACCCCTCCGGCAACCGCTGCCCGCTCCGCTCCTCGACGAGATCGTGAATCCGGTGCATGGCGGACCCCATGTAGTCGCGTACGGATTCCTCGTACGTGGTGGGATGCCCGAGCTCCGTCAGATAGCCGGCCAACAGCGTGTTGGAAATGGGCTCGCTGTCCACGAGCACACCGTCGTTGTCGAAGATCACCAGGTCGTAGCGCATACGCCCAGCTTAGAACGCAAAAATGCCTCAACCCCCGGACATGGTCCGGGGGTTGAGGCTAAAAATTGTTCGGCGGCGTCCTACTCTCCCACAGGGTCCCCCCTGCAGTACCATCGGCGCTGAAAGGCTTAGCTTCCGGGTTCGGAATGTAACCGGGCGTTTCCCTAACGCTATGACCACCGAAACTCTATGAAGTTAACCAACCGGATATCGGCACAGTTCGTTACTTCAGAACTAACACAGTGGACGCGAGCAACTGAGGACAAGCCCTCGGCCTATTAGTACCGGTCAGCTCCACCCATTACTGGGCTTCCACATCCGGCCTATCAACCCAGTCGTCTACTGGGAGCCTTACCCTCTCAAGGAGGTGGGAATACTCATCTCGAAGCAGGCTTCCCGCTTAGATGCTTTCAGCGGTTATCCCTCCCGAACGTAGCCAACCAGCCATGCCCTTGGCAGGACAACTGGCACACCAGAGGTTCGTCCGTCCCGGTCCTCTCGTACTAGGGACAGCCCTTCTCAATATTCCTGCGCGCGCAGCGGATAGGGACCGAACTGTCTCACGACGTTCTAAACCCAGCTCGCGTACCGCTTTAATGGGCGAACAGCCCAACCCTTGGGACCGACTCCAGCCCCAGGATGCGACGAGCCGACATCGAGGTGCCAAACCATCCCGTCGATATGGACTCTTGGGGAAGATCAGCCTGTTATCCCCGGGGTACCTTTTATCCGTTGAGCGACGGCGCTTCCACAAGCCACCGCCGGATCACTAGTCCCGACTTTCGTCCCTGCTCGACCCGTCGGTCTCACAGTCAAGCTCCCTTGTGCACTTACACTCAACACCTGATTGCCAACCAGGCTGAGGGAACCTTTGGGCGCCTCCGTTACCCTTTGGGAGGCAACCGCCCCAGTTAAACTACCCATCAGACACTGTCCCTGATCCGGATCACGGACCGAGGTTAGACATCCAGCACGACCAGAGTGGTATTTCAACGGCGACTCCACCATGACTGGCGTCACGGCTTCAAAGTCTCCCACCTATCCTACACAAGCCGAACCGAACACCAATATCAAACTGTAGTAAAGGTCCCGGGGTCTTTCCGTCCTGCTGCGCGAAACGAGCATCTTTACTCGTAGTGCAATTTCACCGGGCCTATGGTTGAGACAGTCGAGAAGTCGTTACGCCATTCGTGCAGGTCGGAACTTACCCGACAAGGAATTTCGCTACCTTAGGATGGTTATAGTTACCACCGCCGTTTACTGGCGCTTAAGTTCTCAGCTTCGCCCTGTCGAAACAGAGCTAACCGGTCCCCTTAACGTTCCAGCACCGGGCAGGCGTCAGTCCGTATACATCGCCTTACGGCTTCGCACGGACCTGTGTTTTTAGTAAACAGTCGCTTCTCGCTGGTCTCTGCGGCCACCCCCAGCTCACGGAGTAAATCCGATCACCAGACGTGGCCCCCTTCTCCCGAAGTTACGGGGGCATTTTGCCGAGTTCCTTAACCATAGTTCACCCGAACGCCTCGGTATTCTCTACCTGACCACCTGAGTCGGTTTAGGGTACGGGCCGCCATGAAACTCGCTAGAGGCTTTTCTCGACAGCATAGGATCATCCACTTCACCACAATCGGCTCGGCATCAGGTCTCAGCCTTAATGTGTGACGGATTTGCCTATCACACGGCCTACACCCTTACCCCGGGACTACCACCGCCCGGGTTGGACTACCTTCCTGCGTCACCCCATCGCTTACCTACTACAAGTCTGGTTCGTCGGCTCCACCACTTTCCTTTCCCCGAAGGGTCCGGAACGGCTTCACGGACTTAGCATCGCCTGATTCGATATTGGGCGTTTCAAAGCGGGTACCGGAATATCAACCGGTTGTCCATCGACTACGCCTGTCGGCCTCGCCTTAGGTCCCGACTTACCCTGGGCAGATCAGCTTGACCCAGGAACCCTTAGTCAATCGGCGCACACGTTTCTCACGTGTGTATCGCTACTCATGCCTGCATTCTCACTCGTGAACCGTCCACAACTCGCTTCCGCGGCTGCTTCACCCGGCACACGACGCTCCCCTACCCATCACAGCGGGCGTTGGCCCTCATGCTGCAATGACACGACTTCGGCGGTACGCTTGAGCCCCGCTACATTGTCGGCGCGGAATCACTTGACCAGTGAGCTATTACGCACTCTTTCAAGGGTGGCTGCTTCTAAGCCAACCTCCTGGTTGTCTCTGCGACTCCACATCCTTTCCCACTTAGCGTACGCTTAGGGGCCTTAGTCGATGCTCTGGGCTGTTTCCCTCTCGACCATGGAGCTTATCCCCCACAGTCTCACTGCCGTGCTCTCACTTACCGGCATTCGGAGTTTGGCTAAGGTCAGTAACCCGGTAGGGCCCATCGCCTATCCAGTGCTCTACCTCCGGCAAGAAACACACGACGCTGCACCTAAATGCATTTCGGGGAGAACCAGCTATCACGGAGTTTGATTGGCCTTTCACCCCTAACCACAGGTCATCCCCCAGGTTTTCAACCCTGGTGGGTTCGGTCCTCCACGAAGTCTTACCTCCGCTTCAACCTGCCCATGGCTAGATCACTCCGCTTCGGGTCTTGAGCGCGCTACTGAATCGCCCTGTTCGGACTCGCTTTCGCTACGGCTTCCCCACACGGGTTAACCTCGCAACGCACCGCAAACTCGCAGGCTCATTCTTCAAAAGGCACGCAGTCACGACCCATTGAGTAAACTCAATGAGCGACGCTCCCACGGCTTGTAGGCACACGGTTTCAGGTACTATTTCACTCCGCTCCCGCGGTACTTTTCACCATTCCCTCACGGTACTATCCGCTATCGGTCACCAGGGAATATTTAGGCTTAGCGGGTGGTCCCGCCAGATTCACACGGGATTTCTCGGGCCCCGTGCTACTTGGGTGTCTCTCAAACGAGCCGTCAATGTTTCAGCTACGGGGGTCTTACCCTCTACGCCGGACCTTTCGCATGTCCTTCGCCTACATCAACGGTTTCTGACTCGTCTCACAGCCGGCAGACTGTGAAAGAGAGATCCCACAACCCCGCATGCGCAACCCCTGCCGGGTATCACACGCATACGGTTTGGCCTCATCCGGTTTCGCTCGCCACTACTCCCGGAATCACGGTTGTTTTCTCTTCCTGAGGGTACTGAGATGTTTCACTTCCCCTCGTTCCCTCCACATGCCCTATGTGTTCAGGCATGGGTGACAGCCCATGACGACTGCCGGGTTTCCCCATTCGGAAACCCCCGGATCAAAGCCTGGTTGACGGCTCCCCGGGGACTATCGTGGCCTCCCACGTCCTTCATCGGTTCCTGGTGCCAAGGCATCCACCGTGCGCCCTTAAAAACTTGGCCACAGATGCTCGCGTCCACTGTGTAGTTCTCAAGCAACGACCAGCCACCCATCACCCCACCCGACAAGCAGATGAGTTCACTGGGGCCGGCATCGCGAAGATACAAACCTTACGGCCGTACCCTCAGATACCCAACAACGTGCCAAGCACGACCCGTCGGTCCATCATCACGTTCCACGCCGAAGCAGTACTTGTGAAGTGATCCTCGAGATCGTGCCAAATAATCAACGTTCCACCCATGA
This sequence comes from Streptomyces sp. NBC_00691, assembly GCF_036226665.1. NCBI lineage: Bacteria > Bacillati > Actinomycetota > Actinomycetes > Kitasatosporales > Streptomycetaceae > Streptomyces > Streptomyces sp. NBC_00691. The sequence continues at coordinate 3,643,917 of NZ_CP109007.1, forward strand.
GCTGACCGTGCAGAACATTTGTCTGCAATCGGTACTGTGCTCCTTAGAAAGGAGGTGATCCAGCCGCACCTTCCGGTACGGCTACCTTGTTACGACTTCGTCCCAATCGCCAGTCCCACCTTCGACAGCTCCCTCCCACAAGGGGTTGGGCCACCGGCTTCGGGTGTTACCGACTTTCGTGACGTGACGGGCGGTGTGTACAAGGCCCGGGAACGTATTCACCGCAGCAATGCTGATCTGCGATTACTAGCAACTCCGACTTCATGGGGTCGAGTTGCAGACCCCAATCCGAACTGAGACCGGCTTTTTGAGATTCGCTCCGCCTCGCGGCATCGCAGCTCTTTGTACCGGCCATTGTAGCACGTGTGCAGCCCAAGACATAAGGGGCATGATGACTTGACGTCGTCCCCACCTTCCTCCGAGTTGACCCCGGCGGTCTCCTGTGAGTCCCCATCACCCCGAAGGGCATGCTGGCAACACAGGACAAGGGTTGCGCTCGTTGCGGGACTTAACCCAACATCTCACGACACGAGCTGACGACAGCCATGCACCACCTGTATACCGACCACAAGGGGGGCACTATCTCTAATGCTTTCCGGTATATGTCAAGCCTTGGTAAGGTTCTTCGCGTTGCGTCGAATTAAGCCACATGCTCCGCTGCTTGTGCGGGCCCCCGTCAATTCCTTTGAGTTTTAGCCTTGCGGCCGTACTCCCCAGGCGGGGAACTTAATGCGTTAGCTGCGGCACCGACGACGTGGAATGTCGCCAACACCTAGTTCCCAACGTTTACGGCGTGGACTACCAGGGTATCTAATCCTGTTCGCTCCCCACGCTTTCGCTCCTCAGCGTCAGTAATGGCCCAGAGATCCGCCTTCGCCACCGGTGTTCCTCCTGATATCTGCGCATTTCACCGCTACACCAGGAATTCCGATCTCCCCTACCACACTCTAGCCTGCCCGTATCGGATGCAGACCCGGGGTTAAGCCCCGGGCTTTCACACCCGACGTGACAAGCCGCCTACGAGCTCTTTACGCCCAATAATTCCGGACAACGCTTGCGCCCTACGTATTACCGCGGCTGCTGGCACGTAGTTAGCCGGCGCTTCTTCTGCAGGTACCGTCACTTTCGCTTCTTCCCTGCTGAAAGAGGTTTACAACCCGAAGGCCGTCATCCCTCACGCGGCGTCGCTGCATCAGGCTTTCGCCCATTGTGCAATATTCCCCACTGCTGCCTCCCGTAGGAGTCTGGGCCGTGTCTCAGTCCCAGTGTGGCCGGTCGCCCTCTCAGGCCGGCTACCCGTCGTCGCCTTGGTAGGCCATTACCCCACCAACAAGCTGATAGGCCGCGGGCTCATCCTTCACCGCCGGAGCTTTCAACCAGCTCCCATGCGGAAGCCGGTGTTATCCGGTATTAGACCCCGTTTCCAGGGCTTGTCCCAGAGTGAAGGGCAGATTGCCCACGTGTTACTCACCCGTTCGCCACTAATCCACCCCGAAGGGCTTCATCGTTCGACTTGCATGTGTTAAGCACGCCGCCAGCGTTCGTCCTGAGCCAGGATCAAACTCTCCGTGAATGTTTACCCGTAATCGGGTGACACTCGCGTTGAGCGGGACAGTCATGCCGGAATAAGGCCGACTGTCCACAGCGTCCTCGCTGTGTATGTTGCCTGCCGACCACAAGGGCCCGCAGGACTTTCAAAGGAACCTCGCCATCCGAAGATGGACGGGGTATCAACTAATCTGGCGTTGATTTTTGGCACGCTGTTGAGTTCTCAAGGAACGGACGCTTCCTTTGTACTCACCCTCTCGGGCTTTCCTCCGGGCTTCCCTTCGTTCTTGCGTTTCCGACTCTATCAGATCTTTCCGATCCGATTTCCTCGGTGCTTTCCGGTCCCTTTTGCTTTCGCTCCGGGCCCTTCCGGCGGTTCCGACTCTATCAGATCTTTTCGGTCTGACTTCCTCGGTGCTTTCCGGTCCCTTCGCTTTCGCGTCGGTCCCTTCCTGCGTCTCCGACTCTATCAGATGTCTGGGGGTCGGATTGCCACCGCGGGCGGCGTCCAGGAGGTCTCGCCGGCCGGCGCCGGAGCGGCTGCCGGCCCTAGTGGTCCTGAACGCAGAAAAGCCCCGCACCATAAGGTGCGGGGCTTTCCCACAATGATTGTTCGGCGGCGTCCTACTCTCCCACAGGGTCCCCCCTGCAGTACCATCGGCGCTGAAAGGCTTAGCTTCCGGGTTCGGAATGTAACCGGGCGTTTCCCTAACGCTATGACCACCGAAACTCTATGAAGTTAACCAACCGGATATCGGCACAGTTCGTTACTTCAGAACTAACACAGTGGACGCGAGCAACTGAGGACAAGCCCTCGGCCTATTAGTACCGGTCAGCTCCACCCATTACTGGGCTTCCACATCCGGCCTATCAACCCAGTCGTCTACTGGGAGCCTTACCCTCTCAAGGAGGTGGGAATACTCATCTCGAAGCAGGCTTCCCGCTTAGATGCTTTCAGCGGTTATCCCTCCCGAACGTAGCCAACCAGCCATGCCCTTGGCAGGACAACTGGCACACCAGAGGTTCGTCCGTCCCGGTCCTCTCGTACTAGGGACAGCCCTTCTCAATATTCCTGCGCGCGCAGCGGATAGGGACCGAACTGTCTCACGACGTTCTAAACCCAGCTCGCGTACCGCTTTAATGGGCGAACAGCCCAACCCTTGGGACCGACTCCAGCCCCAGGATGCGACGAGCCGACATCGAGGTGCCAAACCATCCCGTCGATATGGACTCTTGGGGAAGATCAGCCTGTTATCCCCGGGGTACCTTTTATCCGTTGAGCGACGGCGCTTCCACAAGCCACCGCCGGATCACTAGTCCCGACTTTCGTCCCTGCTCGACCCGTCGGTCTCACAGTCAAGCTCCCTTGTGCACTTACACTCAACACCTGATTGCCAACCAGGCTGAGGGAACCTTTGGGCGCCTCCGTTACCCTTTGGGAGGCAACCGCCCCAGTTAAACTACCCATCAGACACTGTCCCTGATCCGGATCACGGACCGAGGTTAGACATCCAGCACGACCAGAGTGGTATTTCAACGGCGACTCCACCATGACTGGCGTCACGGCTTCAAAGTCTCCCACCTATCCTACACAAGCCGAACCGAACACCAATATCAAACTGTAGTAAAGGTCCCGGGGTCTTTCCGTCCTGCTGCGCGAAACGAGCATCTTTACTCGTAGTGCAATTTCACCGGGCCTATGGTTGAGACAGTCGAGAAGTCGTTACGCCATTCGTGCAGGTCGGAACTTACCCGACAAGGAATTTCGCTACCTTAGGATGGTTATAGTTACCACCGCCGTTTACTGGCGCTTAAGTTCTCAGCTTCGCCCTGTCGAAACAGAGCTAACCGGTCCCCTTAACGTTCCAGCACCGGGCAGGCGTCAGTCCGTATACATCGCCTTACGGCTTCGCACGGACCTGTGTTTTTAGTAAACAGTCGCTTCTCGCTGGTCTCTGCGGCCACCCCCAGCTCACGGAGTAAATCCGATCACCAGACGTGGCCCCCTTCTCCCGAAGTTACGGGGGCATTTTGCCGAGTTCCTTAACCATAGTTCACCCGAACGCCTCGGTATTCTCTACCTGACCACCTGAGTCGGTTTAGGGTACGGGCCGCCATGAAACTCGCTAGAGGCTTTTCTCGACAGCATAGGATCATCCACTTCACCACAATCGGCTCGGCATCAGGTCTCAGCCTTAATGTGTGACGGATTTGCCTATCACACGGCCTACACCCTTACCCCGGGACTACCACCGCCCGGGTTGGACTACCTTCCTGCGTCACCCCATCGCTTACCTACTACAAGTCTGGTTCGTCGGCTCCACCACTTTCCTTTCCCCGAAGGGTCCGGAACGGCTTCACGGACTTAGCATCGCCTGATTCGATATTGGGCGTTTCAAAGCGGGTACCGGAATATCAACCGGTTGTCCATCGACTACGCCTGTCGGCCTCGCCTTAGGTCCCGACTTACCCTGGGCAGATCAGCTTGACCCAGGAACCCTTAGTCAATCGGCGCACACGTTTCTCACGTGTGTATCGCTACTCATGCCTGCATTCTCACTCGTGAACCGTCCACAACTCGCTTCCGCGGCTGCTTCACCCGGCACACGACGCTCCCCTACCCATCACAGCGGGCGTTGGCCCTCATGCTGCAATGACACGACTTCGGCGGTACGCTTGAGCCCCGCTACATTGTCGGCGCGGAATCACTTGACCAGTGAGCTATTACGCACTCTTTCAAGGGTGGCTGCTTCTAAGCCAACCTCCTGGTTGTCTCTGCGACTCCACATCCTTTCCCACTTAGCGTACGCTTAGGGGCCTTAGTCGATGCTCTGGGCTGTTTCCCTCTCGACCATGGAGCTTATCCCCCACAGTCTCACTGCCGTGCTCTCACTTACCGGCATTCGGAGTTTGGCTAAGGTCAGTAACCCGGTAGGGCCCATCGCCTATCCAGTGCTCTACCTCCGGCAAGAAACACACGACGCTGCACCTAAATGCATTTCGGGGAGAACCAGCTATCACGGAGTTTGATTGGCCTTTCACCCCTAACCACAGGTCATCCCCCAGGTTTTCAACCCTGGTGGGTTCGGTCCTCCACGAAGTCTTACCTCCGCTTCAACCTGCCCATGGCTAGATCACTCCGCTTCGGGTCTTGAGCGCGCTACTGAATCGCCCTGTTCGGACTCGCTTTCGCTACGGCTTCCCCACACGGGTTAACCTCGCAACGCACCGCAAACTCGCAGGCTCATTCTTCAAAAGGCACGCAGTCACGACCCATTGAGTAAACTCAATGAGCGACGCTCCCACGGCTTGTAGGCACACGGTTTCAGGTACTATTTCACTCCGCTCCCGCGGTACTTTTCACCATTCCCTCACGGTACTATCCGCTATCGGTCACCAGGGAATATTTAGGCTTAGCGGGTGGTCCCGCCAGATTCACACGGGATTTCTCGGGCCCCGTGCTACTTGGGTGTCTCTCAAACGAGCCGTCAATGTTTCAGCTACGGGGGTCTTACCCTCTACGCCGGACCTTTCGCATGTCCTTCGCCTACATCAACGGTTTCTGACTCGTCTCACAGCCGGCAGACTGTGAAAGAGAGATCCCACAACCCCGCATGCGCAACCCCTGCCGGGTATCACACGCATACGGTTTGGCCTCATCCGGTTTCGCTCGCCACTACTCCCGGAATCACGGTTGTTTTCTCTTCCTGAGGGTACTGAGATGTTTCACTTCCCCTCGTTCCCTCCACATGCCCTATGTGTTCAGGCATGGGTGACAGCCCATGACGACTGCCGGGTTTCCCCATTCGGAAACCCCCGGATCAAAGCCTGGTTGACGGCTCCCCGGGGACTATCGTGGCCTCCCACGTCCTTCATCGGTTCCTGGTGCCAAGGCATCCACCGTGCGCCCTTAAAAACTTGGCCACAGATGCTCGCGTCCACTGTGTAGTTCTCAAGCAACGACCAGCCACCCATCACCCCACCCGACAAGCAGATGAGTTCACTGGGGCCGGCATCGCGAAGATACAAACCTTACGGCCGTACCCTCAGATACCCAACAACGTGCCAAGCACGACCCGTCGGTCCATCATCACGTTCCACGCCGAAGCAGTACTTGTGAAGTGATCCTCGAGATCGTGCCAAATAATCAACGTTCCACCCATGAGCTGACCGTGCAGAACATTTGTCTGCAATCGGTACTGTGCTCCTTAGAAAGGAGGTGATCCAGCCGCACCTTCCGGTACGGCTACCTTGTTACGACTTCGTCCCAATCGCCAGTCCCACCTTCGACAGCTCCCTCCCACAAGGGGTTGGGCCACCGGCTTCGGGTGTTACCGACTTTCGTGACGTGACGGGCGGTGTGTACAAGGCCCGGGAACGTATTCACCGCAGCAATGCTGATCTGCGATTACTAGCAACTCCGACTTCATGGGGTCGAGTTGCAGACCCCAATCCGAACTGAGACCGGCTTTTTGAGATTCGCTCCGCCTCGCGGCATCGCAGCTCTTTGTACCGGCCATTGTAGCACGTGTGCAGCCCAAGACATAAGGGGCATGATGACTTGACGTCGTCCCCACCTTCCTCCGAGTTGACCCCGGCGGTCTCCTGTGAGTCCCCATCACCCCGAAGGGCATGCTGGCAACACAGGACAAGGGTTGCGCTCGTTGCGGGACTTAACCCAACATCTCACGACACGAGCTGACGACAGCCATGCACCACCTGTATACCGACCACAAGGGGGGCACTATCTCTAATGCTTTCCGGTATATGTCAAGCCTTGGTAAGGTTCTTCGCGTTGCGTCGAATTAAGCCACATGCTCCGCTGCTTGTGCGGGCCCCCGTCAATTCCTTTGAGTTTTAGCCTTGCGGCCGTACTCCCCAGGCGGGGAACTTAATGCGTTAGCTGCGGCACCGACGACGTGGAATGTCGCCAACACCTAGTTCCCAACGTTTACGGCGTGGACTACCAGGGTATCTAATCCTGTTCGCTCCCCACGCTTTCGCTCCTCAGCGTCAGTAATGGCCCAGAGATCCGCCTTCGCCACCGGTGTTCCTCCTGATATCTGCGCATTTCACCGCTACACCAGGAATTCCGATCTCCCCTACCACACTCTAGCCTGCCCGTATCGGATGCAGACCCGGGGTTAAGCCCCGGGCTTTCACACCCGACGTGACAAGCCGCCTACGAGCTCTTTACGCCCAATAATTCCGGACAACGCTTGCGCCCTACGTATTACCGCGGCTGCTGGCACGTAGTTAGCCGGCGCTTCTTCTGCAGGTACCGTCACTTTCGCTTCTTCCCTGCTGAAAGAGGTTTACAACCCGAAGGCCGTCATCCCTCACGCGGCGTCGCTGCATCAGGCTTTCGCCCATTGTGCAATATTCCCCACTGCTGCCTCCCGTAGGAGTCTGGGCCGTGTCTCAGTCCCAGTGTGGCCGGTCGCCCTCTCAGGCCGGCTACCCGTCGTCGCCTTGGTAGGCCATTACCCCACCAACAAGCTGATAGGCCGCGGGCTCATCCTTCACCGCCGGAGCTTTCAACCAGCTCCCATGCGGAAGCCGGTGTTATCCGGTATTAGACCCCGTTTCCAGGGCTTGTCCCAGAGTGAAGGGCAGATTGCCCACGTGTTACTCACCCGTTCGCCACTAATCCACCCCGAAGGGCTTCATCGTTCGACTTGCATGTGTTAAGCACGCCGCCAGCGTTCGTCCTGAGCCAGGATCAAACTCTCCGTGAATGTTTACCCGTAATCGGGTGACACTCGCGTTGAGCGGGACAGTCATGCCGGAATAAGGCCGACTGTCCACAGCGTCCTCGCTGTGTATGTTGCCTGCAGAACCACAAGGGCCCGCAGGACTTTCAAAGGAACCTCGCCATCCGAAGATGGACGGGGTATCAACTAATCTGGCGTTGATTTTTGGCACGCTGTTGAGTTCTCAAGGAACGGACGCTTCCTTTGTACTCACCCTCTCGGGCTTTCCTCCGGGCTTCCCTTCGTTCTTGCGTTTCCGACTCTATCAGATCCTTTCGGCGTCTGATTCCCAGTCAGCGGGAGTTGTCTTTCCGGCTGTTGGGCCGTTCCGACGAGTGAGACTTTAGCGGATTCCCTGCCTCCGACGCTAATCGGGCGGCTGCGTCCGGACTTCGAACGCGGATTCCTCATTTCGCAAAAACGCACGGAAAGCAGAATGGCGCGGCAAAGCACCGTCAGCTTCTGTGGATCTTGCGGGATGGCTGTCCGGGGCCGACCGGGGTCGGTGCTCACGTCGGACAACTCGGAGAACCTTACGGATCCGTCAATCCCGTGTCAACCTCGCTCCTCGGGCGTACTCTCGGCCCATGACTACGCGTGCGCTCACCACCCAGTGGTGGGCCGCCTGACGGCGGCCCACCACTCGCGCATGCAGCAAGCGGCCGCCGACTCGGCGGCCGTTCGCGTATCCCCCTCCGGGAGCCGGGCCTTCGGGTCGGCGCTCAGGAGAAGAGGGAGAACGAACGCGATGACGAGGATCTTCAGCGGGGTCAAGCCGACCGGGCATCTGACGCTGGGCAACTACCTCGGGGCCGTACGGCAGTGGGTCGAGGTCGACCAGCACAAGGCGGAGGCGCTGTTCAGCGTCGTCGATCTGCACGCGCTGACCGTGGAGCACGATCCGGCCCGGGTGCGGCGGCTCAGTCGGCAGGCGGCCACGCTCCTGCTGGCCGCGGGGCTGGATCCGAAGCGGTGCACCTTGTTCGTCCAGAGCCACGTGGACGAACACGCACGGCTCTCGTACCTGCTCGAGTGCACCGCCACGGACGGCGAGCTGCGGCGGATGATCCAGTACAAGGAGAAGAGCGTCCGGGCGCAGGCGGCCGGGCAGGGTGTGCGGCTGTCGCTGCTGACGTATCCGGTGCTGATGGCGGCCGACATCCTCGCCCATGGGGCCGATGAGGTGCCGGTCGGTGAGGACCAGACGCAGCATGTGGAGCTGACGCGGGATCTGGCGGTGCGGTTCAACCAGCGGTACGGGCACACGTTCACGGTGCCGCGGGCGACGCGGCCCGAGGTGGCGGCGCGGGTCATGGACCTGCAGGACCCCCTGTCGAAGATGGGGAAGTCGCACGCGAACGGGGCCGGGATCGTCTATCTGCTCGACGACGCGGAGACCGTGCGGCGGAAGATCATGCGGGCCGTGACCGACAGCGGGCGGGACGTGGAGTACGACCGGGAGGGCCGGCCGGGCGTCGCGAACCTTCTCGATCTGCTGGCCGCCGCGACAGGTGGGAACCCCGAGGCGCTGGCCGGTGTATATGACACGTACGGATCGTTGAAGAGGGACACGGCGGACGCGGTCGTCGAGCTGCTGAGGCCCCTGCGGGAGCGGCATGCCGAGCTCGCGGCGGACCCCGGACATGTGGATCAGGTGCTACGGGACGGGGCCCTGCGGGCCCGGGAGACGGCGCGGCCCTTGGTGGACCGGGCCTATCGGGCGATCGGGCTGTTGCCCGCAGGGTGACGGAAGGCGGTGCGGTAGTCGCGTGGGCTGGTGGCGAGGTGCGAGGCGAAGTGCTGGCGCATCGTGACCTCGCTGCCGAAGCCCGCGCGGCGGGCCACCTCGGGGAGGGGGTGGTCGGTGAGTTCGAGGAGTTTCTGGGCGGCGGCGACGCGCTGGGCGATGAGCCAGTGCAGGGGGGTGGTTCCGGTGGTGGCCTGGAAGTGGCGGGCGAAGGATCGGGGTGACATGCCGGCGCGGGCGGCCAGGGTCGCGACGGTGTGGGGCTCGTCGAGGTGGGCGAGGGCGTGGGCGCGGGTGTCGGCGAGAGCGTCGGCGTCGCGGTCGGCGCGGGGCGTGGGGCGCTCGATGAACTGGGCCTGGGTGCCGGTGCGGAAGGGGGCGGTGACCATCGCGCGGGCGATGGCGGCGGCGGCCTCGGCTCCGTGGGCGGTGCGGACGAGGTGGAGGCAGAGGTCGATGCCTGCGGCGGTGCCGGCCGAGGTCCAGACGCCGGTGTCCTCGACGAAGAGGGCGTCGGGTTCGACCTGGATCGCGGGGTGGCGGTCGGCGAGCGTGCCGGCCAGGTGCCAGTGGGTGACGGCGCGGCGGCCGTCGAGGAGTCCGGCACGGGCGAGCACGAACGCTCCGGCGCAGAGCGAGGCGACCGGGGTGCCCGCGGTGTGGGCGCGGCGGAGGGCTTCGAGCACCGGGGCCGGGATGTCGGCGTCGGGGTCCTCGATGCCGGGGACGAGGACCAGGTCGGCGGGGGTGAGGTCGTCGAGCCAGCTGAGCGGGCGGTCGGGGGTGAGGGAGAGACCGCCGCGCAGGGGGATGGGGGTGTCCGGGTCGGTGGCCGCCCGGCGGAGTTCGAAGGGGGGGACGCCCCGGAGGGTGCGGTCGCTGCCCCAGACCTCGGTGATGACGGAGATGTCGAAGGCGCGGATGCCGGGGAAGGCGAGGAGGGCGATGCGCTGGGGGCGGGGCTGCGACGGCGAGGACGGCATGGATGGCAGTAAACCATCGATCGCTGTCATTCATCCCTCTGGGAGAGGGGTGCGGTCGGCGGCAGGATCGTGGCCATGGAGATCACGGAGAACGCGGCACTGGTTGTCATCGACGTACAGAAGGGCTTCGAGGAGGAGTTCTGGGGGAAGCGGAACAACCCGGCCGCCGAGGAGAACATCGCGGCTCTGATCGACCTGTGGCAGGAGACGGGCCGGCCGGTGGCGTTCGTGCGGCACGACTCGGTGGAGGGGTCGCGCTCGCCGCTGCGGGTGGGGTACGAGGGGAACGGGTTCAAGGACTTCGTCGAGGAGCGGCGCGGGAAGGGCCGTGGCCCTGAGCTGCTGGTGACGAAGAGCGTGAACTCCGCCTTCTACGGGGCGCCGTCGCTGGACGGCTGGCTGACCGGGCTCGACGTGGCGCAGATCGTGATCGTCGGGATCCAGACGAACATGTGCAACGAGACCACGGCGCGGATGGGCGGGAACCTCGGGTACGAGGTGGTGTTCCCGTTGGACGCGATGCACACGTTCGATCTGGAGGGGCCGTTCGGCTGGTCGATGAGCGGGGATGAGCTCTCGCGGGCGACGGCCGTGTCCCTGCACGGGGGACGGTTCGCGAAGGTCGTGACGACGGAGGAGGTCGTGCGGGGGGCGTCCGTCGGGGTCGGGTGACCCCGGGGGGTCAGCTGTTGCCGGAAGCGAGTTCGCGGCTGCGGTCGCGGGCGGCTTCGAGGGCGGCGATGAGGGCGGCGCGGACGCCGTGGTTCTCCAGCTCGCGGATGGCGCTGATGGTGGTGCCGGCCGGGGAGGTGACGGCCTCGCGGAGCTTGACGGGGTGCTCGCCGCTGTCGCGGAGCATCACGGCGGCGCCGATGGCGGCCTGGACGATCAGGTCGTGGGCCTGGGCGCGGGGCAGGCCGAGGAGGATGCCGGCGTCGGTCATGGCCTCGACGAGGAAGTAGAAGTACGCCGGGCCGGAGCCGGAGAGGGCGGTGGCCGCGTCCTGCTGGGACTCGGGGACGCGGAGGGTCTTGCCGACCCCGCCGAAGATCTCCTCGGTGTGGGCGAGGTGCGCGGGGGTCGCGTGGCTGCCGGCCGAGATGACGGACATGCCTTCGTCGACCAGGACGGGGGTGTTGGGCATGACGCGGACGACGGGGGTGCCGGTGGTGAGGCGGTCCTCGATGAAGGAGGTGGGGATGCCGGCGGCGGCGCTGATGATCAGGCGGTCGGCGGCGACGTGGGGGGCGAGCTCGTCGAGGAGCCGGCCCATGTCCTGGGGCTTGACGGCCAGGATGAGGGTGTCGGCGCGCTTGGCGGCCTCGGCGTTGGTGACGGTCTCGACGCCGTAGCGGGCGTTGAGCTCCTCGGCGCGTTCGGAGCGGCGGGCGGTGACCAGGAGGTTCGCGGGGCGCCAGCCGGCACGGATCATGCCGCTGAGGAGCGCTTCACCGATCTTGCCGGTGCCGAGGACTGCGACGGTCTGGGTCATGGCTCTGTTCACCTCGCCGGAGGGGGGTACGTGTCGTCATCCTCGCACCGGCGGGCCGGGTGGTGTGCGGGTGTCCGAGGGGCGGTCACGCGGTACGGCGGCGGAGGGTGGCCGCGCCGAGGCCGAGGACGAGGAGCGCGCAGCCCGCGACGACGAGGGAGTCGCGGACGAAGTCGCCCGTGACGTCGGGGTGTCGGAGGACCTGGTTCATGCCGTCGACGGCGTAGGACATGGGCAGGACGTCGGAGATCGCTTCGAGGGCGGGGGCCATGCGGTCGCGTGGGGTGAAGAGTCCGCAGAGGAGCAGCTGGGGGAAGATCACGGCCGGCATGAACTGGACGGCCTGGAACTCGGAGGCGGCGAAGGCGGAGACGAAGAGGCCGAGGGCGGTGCCGAGGAGGGCGTCGAGGAGAGCGACCAGGAGGAGGAGGCAGGGGGAGCCGATGACGTCGAGGCCGAGGAACCAGACGGCGAGGCCGGTGGCGAGGGCGGACTGGACGACGGCGAGGAGTCCGAAGGCGAGGGCGTAGCCGGCGATGAGGTCGGCCTTGCCGAGGGGCATGGCGAGGAGGCGTTCGAGGGTGCCTGAGGTGCGTTCGCGGAGGGTCGCGATGGAGGTCACCAGGAACATCGTGATGAGCGGGAAGATGCCGAGCAGTGAGGCGCCGATGTTGTCGAAGGTGCCCGGGCTGCCGTCGAAGACGAATCGCAGCAGGAAGAGCATCACGCAGGGCACGAGGAGCATCAGGGCGATCGAGCGCGGGTCGTGGCACAGCTGACGCAGGACGCGGGCGGCGGTGGCGAGGGTGCGGGCGGGGCTCATGACCGGGGCTCCTCGTGGGTGGCTCGGGCGGCGGCGTCGACGAGGCGGAGGAAGGCCTCTTCGACGGTGGCGGTGTCGTTGCGTCGGCGGAGGGCTTCGGGGGTGTCGTCGGCGAGGATCTCGCCCTCGCGCATGAGAAGGAGCCGGTGGCAGCGCTCGGCCTCGTCCATGACGTGGGAGGAGACGAGGAGGGTCGTGCCCCGGTCGGCGGCGATCTGGTGGAAGAGGGTCCACAGGTCGCGGCGGAGGACGGGGTCGAGGCCGACGGTGGGTTCGTCGAGGACGAGGAGTTCCGGGGTGCCGAGGAGGGCGACGGCGAGGGAGACGCGGCTGCGCTGACCGCCGGAGAGGCGGCCGGCGAGGGAGTCGGCGTGCGGGGCGAGGTCGACGTCGTCGATGGCGCGGTCGACGGTGGCGCGGCGGTCCTTGCGGTGGGCGCGGCCGGGGAACAGGACGGCGGCGAAGTAGTCGAGGTTCTGGCGGACGGTGAGGTCGTCGTAGACGGAGGGGGCCTGGGTGACGTAGCCGATGCGGGAGCGGAGGGCGGGGTCTCCGGCGGGGTGGCCGAGGACGCGGAGGGTGCCGTCGACCTTGGCCTGGGTGCCGACGATCGCGCGCATCAGGGTGGTCTTTCCGCAGCCCGAGGGGCCGAGGAGGCCGGTGATGCGGCCGGCCTGGACGGTGAAGTCGAGGCCGCGCAGGACGGTGCGTTCGCCCCGGACGGTGGTGAGTCCGTGGGCGGCGATCGCCGCGGCGGGCGCGTCGGCCGGGTGGGCCAGGGGTGACCCGGGGGTGGTGCTGTCGGTGTCGGGCCTGGCTGTGGCCTGGTCGGCGGCCTCACCCGCCGAGTAATTCATCATGTGATGAATAGTGCTCCCGGCGGTTCCGGCCGTCAAGCACCCGGAAGGGCGCCGGCGTTCGGTCGTGCTGGGCCCGGGCGGGAACGACGAAGCCCCCGCGAGAACGGATCTCGCGGGGGCTGTCGGGGCCGACGGGGCATGCCCCCGTGCGTCGCCGCCTACGTGCGCTTGGGCTTCCTGCGGGCGGCCGGGTTGCCCGTACGGGTGCCGCGGCGCTTCTCGTACTGGGCGCGGGCCGTCTCGTACTCGGCACGGCGGAGCTTCTCGCCCGGGGCCTCGACGAAGCAGCGGGCGCAGTAGGCGAGGAGCGAGCCGATGAAGCCGATCGCCTTCAGGCTGCGCAGGGACTCCTCGCGGGCCGGGTCCGCGGGCCTGCGTACGAAGCCCTCCCAGGTCTTGCGGAAGGCGATGGCGCTGCAGACCGCGAACATGAGGACGACCAGCATGTTGACGATGCCGCCGACGGCCGCGATCTCCAGGCCCTGGTACGCGAAGCGCAGCACGAAGCAGGCCGCGACGGCGGCGGCCAGCGAGCCGACGGCCAGGCCGGCCCGGCGCAGCGTGTAGTTGCCGCTGCGGTCGACCCAGGTCGTGCCGAAGAAACGGATCTCTTCGGGCTGAGGTCCGGCAGGAGTCCCGCCGGTCGGGCCTCCGGCCGTGCCGCCGGTGGTGCTGGGGGTCTGCTCGTCGTCGCTCACGATGTCGATTATCCCCGGGGCGACGGAGGAGGGCCTCAGCCGCAGCGCGGTGCGACGAAGCCGTCGCTGCCCGTGCGGACGTAGGCGTCGGAGATGTACTCGCCCGGCGCGATGCTGTCCCAGATCTTCGTGGTGCCGTACGGGCCGCTGATCCACTCGCCGTACTTCTGGCAGGAGATCGACACCGTGGCGCCGAGCGGCAGCGCCCGGACGATCGGGTACTGGGTGCTCGGGCCCGAGCGCACATTGACCCGGTAGCCGGGCGCGACCGTGTAGAGGGCGGCCGTGGCCGCCATCGTCGTCGTCTTGTTCTCGTCCGTGTCCATGGTGTTCTCCCCCTTGGCGCAAAAGCGCTCCGCCGAGTTTCACTCTCCGCGACGCGCAGGCTAGCAAGCCCCACCGACTTCGTGGGGGCCATGGACTAGGCTCCGTCGGGTTCGCGCGGGTGCGCGCGAGTGACGGGGAACCACACGGGGGTGGGCGATGCCGCCGTTGCGCGATACCGGTGCCGACCGGAATGCGGAGCAGCCCGAGTACGCGGGCGACTACCGCCTCCAGGCATGTCTGGGCGCGGGCGGCATGGGCGTCGTGCACCTCGCGTCCTCCGCCTCCGGGCTGCGGCTCGCGGTCAAGGTCGTGCACGCACGGTACGCGGAGGACCCCGAGTTCAGGGCACGTTTCCGCCAGGAGGTCGCGGCCGCCCGCCGGGTCAGCGGCGCCTTCACCGCGCCGGTCGTCGACGCCGACCCCGACGCCGTACGGCCCTGGATGGCCACCCTCTACGTCCCCGGTCCCACCCTCGCCGACCAGGTGAAGCGGAACGGCCCGCTGTCCCCGGCCGAACTGCGCCGGCTCACCGCCGGGCTCGCCGAGGCGCTGCGCGACATCCACCGCGCCGGTGTCGTCCACCGCGACCTCAAGCCCAGCAACGTCCTGCTCACCGACACCGGCCCGAAGGTCATCGACTTCGGCATCTCGCGGCCCGTCGACAGCGATCTGCGCACCGAGACGGGCAAACTCATCGGCTCGCCGCCGTTCATGGCGCCCGAGCAGTTCCAGCGGCCGCGCGAGGTCGGTCCCGCCGCGGACGTCTTCGCGCTCGGCTCGGTCCTCGTCCACGCGGCCACCGGGCACGGTCCGTTCGACTCCGACAGCCCGTACATCGTGGCGTACCAGGTCGTCCACGACGAGCCCGATCTGACGGGTGTCCCGGCGGAGCTGGCGCCGCTCGTCGCGCGCTGCCTCGCCAAGGAGCCCGCCGAGCGCCCGACCCCGGCCCAGATCATGTCGGCGCTGCTGCCCCCCTCGTACGCGGCGGAGGCCTTCATACCGGCGCAGCGGCGCCGGCCCTCGCTGCCGTACGGCGGGGAACAGGCCTATGGGGAGCCCGGCCCCACGCCCGCGTGGGACGCGGACACCCCCGTACGGGTCACCGCGCCGGCCCCGCCCCGCCGCGGCCCGCGCCTCGGCCGGGTGCGCCTCAGGCCGCGCCTCACGCTCGCCGTCGTCGCCGCGCTCGCGCTCACCGGGGCCGGTGTGTACGCGGCGACGAGTCCGCCGGGCCGCGGCGGAACCGAGCCTCCCGCCCGCCCCGACGAGGTGGCCACCGCCTTCACCGGCTGGCACACCACCCTCCAGATGCACGGCCCCACCGCCGCGCCCGCGTGCGCCCACGGCGGCGGCGCGCTGTACTGCGCGGCCCGCGGCGTCGGCCTCGCCCGGCTCGACCCCGTCACCGGGAAGGCCGTCTGGTCGCGCACCGGGCCCGTCGAGGCGGAGTCCCCGGTCGCGCCCTTCCTCCTCGCGGACGACCTGGTCGGCGCGGCCGCCCCGGCGGACCCGCTGGGGGCGTACGCCGCCGCCGACGGCGCCCCCGGCTGGACCGCGGGACCTGCGAAGCCCCCCGAGCTGTACGTACCGGCCGGCTCCGCCGTCGTCCTGACCGACGGAAGGGGCGGGGTACGGGCCGTCGGCGTCCGCGACGGCAGGGAACTCTGGCGGCACGGCCTGACCGGCTTCACGGTCCCGCGCCCGGGGCCGTACGACGCCCCGTCGGGTCTCCTCACCGTCTCCGAGACCTCGGCCGACGGGACGCACACACGCGTGGCCGAGATCCAGCCACGGACCGGCGAGCAGACCTGGCAGCGGAACCTGCCCGGCGACCTCGACCCGCTGGGCCGCACCGGAGACGGCGCGCTGCTCCTCGCCTCCCGCTACCAGGCCTCGCTCTTCGACCACCTGGTCGTGCTCGACCCCGGCAGCGGCTCCGTGCGCGAGCTGCCCCTGCCCCACCGGATCGACATCCGGGGCGTCGCCGTGCGCGGCACGGTCGTCCACATCCTCGACGCCGACGGGCACCTCACCGCCTTCGACACCGCGGCGCCGAAGGGGCGGGTGCTGTGGGAGCTGGAGACGGGCGCGGGGAACGTGTCCACGCCGGTCATGGGCCCCGGCGACCGGCTCTACTTCTCCGTCCAGGACGGGCGGCTGCTCGCCGTCGACACCGTACGCGGGGCGCTGATCGGCCAGACCCGGCCGCGGCTGCTGAACGGCCGGCTCGAGTACGCGCCCCTGGTGCCGCCGCCGGTGGTCGCCGGAGACCGGGTCTTCGGCACGGCCCCGGACGGATCGGTGTTCGCGGTGGACGCGCGCGACCCCGCCTCGTGGTGAACCGCGCCTGAGACGAGCGGAGGGGGAGCGGGCGTCTCCGCCCGCTCCCCCTCCGCTCACATCCCGCGCGCCGGACTCAGGTCCCGCGCTCCGGGCTCAGCCCAGCTTCGACACGTCCCGGACCGCGCCCTTGTCGGCGCTCGTCGCCATCGCCGCGTACGCGCGGAGGGCCGCCGACACCTTGCGCTGGCGGTTCCTCGGCTCGTACACGCCGTTCAGCGCCTCGCGGCGGGCGGCCAGGGTGGCCTCGTCGACGAGGAGCTCGATGGAGCGGTTCGGGATGTCGATACGGATCCGGTCGCCGTCCTCGACGAGGGCGATCGTGCCGCCCGAGGCCGCCTCGGGCGACGCGTGGCCGATGGACAGGCCCGACGTGCCGCCCGAGAAGCGTCCGTCGGTGACCAGCGCGCAGGTCTTGCCCAGGCCCCGGCCCTTGAGGAAGGAGGTCGGGTAGAGCATCTCCTGCATGCCGGGGCCGCCGCGCGGGCCCTCGTAGCGGATGACGACCACGTCGCCGTCCTTGACCTGCTTGTTGAGGATCTTCTCGACTGCCTCGTCCTGCGACTCGCAGACCACGGCCGGGCCCTCGAAGGTCCAGATCGACTCGTCGACGCCCGCCGTCTTCACGACACAGCCGTCGGCGGCGAGGTTGCCGTGCAGCACGGCGAGGCCGCCGTCCTTGGAGTACGCGTGGGCGGCGTCGCGGATGCAGCCGCCCGCCGCGTCCACGTCCAGCGCCTCCCAGCGCTCGGACTGGGAGAAGGCGGTCGCCGAGCGCACGCAGCCGGGGGCCGCGTGGAACAGCTCGACGGCCTCGTCGGTCGGGGAGCCGCCGCGGACGTCCCAGGCGTCCAGCCACTCCTTGATGGAGCGGGAGTGGACGGAGTGGACGTCCTCGTCGAGGAGGCCGGCGCGGTAGAGCTCGCCGAGGAGGGCGGGGATGCCGCCCGCCCGGTGCACGTCCTCCATGTAGTACGTGCGGTCCTTGGCGACGTTCGGGGCGACCTTGGCCAGGCAGGGCACCCGGCGCGAGACCTCGTCCATGTCCGGCAGACCGTAGTCGAGCTCGGCCTCCTGTGCGGCGGCCAGCAGGTGCAGGATCGTGTTGGTCGAGCCGCCCATGGCGATGTCGAGGGCCATGGCGTTCTCGAAGGCCCCGCGGGTCGCGATCGAGCGCGGGAGGACGGAGGCGTCGTCCTCGTCGTAGTACCGGCGGGTGATGTCGACGACCGTGCGGGCCGCGTTCTCGTACAGCGCCCTGCGGCCGGTGTGGGTGGCGAGCAGCGAGCCGTTGCCCGGGAGGGAGAGGCCGATCGCCTCGGTCAGGCAGTTCATCGAGTTGGCGGTGAACATGCCGGAACAGGACCCGCAGGTGGGGCAGGCGTTCTCCTCGATCCGGAGAATGTCCTCGTCCGAGATCTTGGGGTTCACGGCGTCCGACATCGCGTCGACCAGGTCGAGGGTGCGGACGGTGCCGTCGACGAGCGTCGCGCGGCCGGCCTCCATCGGACCGCCGGAGACGAAGACCGTCGGGATGTTGAGGCGCAGGGCGGCCATCAGCATGCCGGGGGTGATCTTGTCGCAGTTGGAGATGCAGATCAGGGCGTCGGCGCAGTGCGCCTCGACCATGTACTCCACGCTGTCCGCGATCAGGTCGCGGGAGGGCAGCGAGTACAGCATGCCGCCGTGGCCCATGGCGATGCCGTCGTCGACGGCGATCGTGTTGAACTCGCGCGGGATGGCTCCGGCGGCCGTGATGGCCTCGGAGACGATCCGGCCGACGGGCTGCAGATGGGTGTGGCCCGGGACGAACTCCGTGAAGGAGTTGGCGACCGCGATGATCGGCTTCCTGCCGATGTCCGCGCCGGGTACACCAGAGGCGCGCATAAGGGCGCGTGCGCCCGCCATGTTGCGGCCGTGGGTGACTGTGCGGGACCTCAGCTCGGGCATCGTCGCTCGCTCCTCGTGATGGGGGTGCTTGCTTTCGAGCGTACGCCGACGGACCAAGATCTGGACAGCGCGTCCGCATGGCGGACGGGCTGTTCAGCTTTCGGTCAACCGGCCGCCCGGCGGGGGCTCAGGCCTCGGTCAGGTAGCGCTGGAGGGTCGGGGCCACCATGGCCACGATCTCCTCCGGGTCCGCCGAGGCCATCGGCTCGACCTGGATCACGTACCGCAGGATCGCGATCCCGATCATGTGGGAGGCGGCCAGCTCCGCGCGGAACTGGGGGTCCGGTACGTCGAGCTCGGCCGCGATCCGCTCCAGGAGCCGCCGCAGTACGAAGGTCCTGAGCACCTTGGCGGCCGCCTCGTGGGTGAGCGCGGAGCGGACGATCGCGAGGAGCGGGGCGCGGCTGACCGGATTCTCCCAGACGCCGATGAAGAAGCGGGCGAGCCGTTCGCCGATGGTTTCGCGCGGGCCGGCGACGATCGCCGGGACGACCGCCGCGGGCTCGAAGGAGACCTCGACCGCCGCCGCGAAGACCTCGTCCTTGGTCCCGAAGTAGTGGTGGACGAGGGCCGCGTCGACACCGGCCGCCTTGGCGATGCCGCGCACCGAGGTCTTGTCGTAGCCGCGCTCCGCGAACTGGGCGCGGGCCGCCTCCAGGATCCGCTCCCGCGCGCCCGGTCCGCTCTCCTCCTCGGTACGGGACGGGCGGCCGCGCCTGCGGGGGGCCGGTTCGGTCACGGGCGGGGCACCCGGGACGTGCGGGTGGCCGCGGAGGCGAGGTGGAGCCGGGTGAAGGCCAGGGCCTCGGCGAGGTCGGCCTCACGTTCGGCGGCTGACATCGCGCGGCGGGTGTTGACCTCGATGACGACGTGGCCGTCGAATCCGGTGCGGGCGAGGCGCTCCAGGAGCTCGGCGCAGGGCTGCGTGCCGCGCCCCGGGACCAGGTGCTCGTCCTTGGCGGAGCCCTTGCCGTCGGCGAGGTGGACGTGGCCGAGCCGGTCGCCCATGCGGTCGATCATCGCGAGGGCGTCGGTACGGGCGGTCGCCGTGTGGGAGAGGTCGACGGTGAAGTGCCGGTAGTCGTCCTTGGTGACGTCCCACTCGGGGGCGTACGCGAGCATCTCGCGGTCCTTGTACCGCCACGGGTACATGTTCTCGACGGCGAACCGGACGTCGGTCTCGTCCGCCATCCGCCAGATGCCGGTGACGAAGTCCTTGGCGTACTGGCGCTGCCAGCGGAACGGCGGGTGGACGACGACCGTCGAGGCGCCGAGCCGCTCGGCCGCGGCCTGGGCGCGCTGGAGCTTGACCCACGGGTCGGTGGACCAGACGCGCTGGGTGATGAGGAGGCAGGGGGCGTGCACGGCCAGGATCGGCACCTGGTGGTAGTCGGAGAGCCGGCGCAGTGCCTCGATGTCCTGGCTGACCGGGTCGGTCCACACCATGACCTCGACACCGTCGTAGCCGAGGCGCGCGGCGATCTCGAAGGCCGTCGCCGTCGACTCCGGATAGACCGAGGCCGTCGACAGGGCGACCTTCGCATCCGGGATGCGCACCACTGGTTCTGCCACGGGGACAGGGTACGGGGCCCGTCGGGGGGCCGGGGGGTGGTTCCGGTCACGCCGGGGCGGACGCGCCGGAGCGGGAACCCGCGCGCGGAGCGGTCTCGCGCGATCCGCCGTGCGCGGGGGTCCGGCAGACGGTCGGGGCGCGCGTGGGCCGGGCAGCCTCGCGCGTGGGGGCCCGCTCATGGAGGGGGCCTCGCGCGTGTGGGCGGGGGCGGTCGTTGCCTCCGACGCGCGCGTGGACCGGTTCCTCAGGTGCGGGAGGGCAGTGCGGTGGGTCGTACGGACTCGGCCGGGGCCGCCCCCGTCCGTCCTACTCCACCGGCAGGTGGTCCAGGCGGCGCAGGATGACTCCCTCGCGCAGCGCCCAGGGGCAGATCTCCAGCTCCTCCACGCCGAGGAGGTCCATCGCGCCCTCCGCGACCATCGCGCCCGCGAGGAGCTGTCCGGCGCGGCCCTCCGAGACGCCCGGCAGCGCGGCGCGCTCGGGAACGGTCATGCCGGCGAGGCGCGGGACCCACTCCTCCAGGGACGCGCGGGTGAGGATCCGCTCGACGTAGAGGCCCTCCCCCGAGCCGGGCGCGCCGGCGATCCTCGCCAGCTGCTTGAAGGTCTTGGAGGTGGCCACGACGTGGTCGGGCCGGCCGGAGCGGCTGAACTCGCCGACCGTACGGGCGATCTGCGCGCGCACATGGCGGCGGAGCGCCTTCACGTCGGCGGCGTCGGCCGGATCGCCGGGCAGCCAGCCGGCGGTCAGCCGCCCCGCGCCGAGCGGCAGGGAGACGGCCGTGTCGGGGTCCTCGTCGATGCCGTACGCGACTTCGAGGGAGCCGCCCCCGATGTCGAGGAGGAGCAGCTTGCCCGCGGACCAGCCGAACCAGCGCCGGGCCGCGAGGAAGGTCAGCCGGGCCTCCTCCCCACCGGTGAGGACCTGGAGGTCGACGCCCGTCTCGTCCTTCACGCGCGCGAGGACGGCGTCCGCGTTGGTCGCCTCGCGGACCGCGGAGGTCGCGAACGGGAGCACCTCCTCGCAGCCCTTGTCCTCGGCGGCCAGCAGCGCGTCCCGGACGGTCGCGATGAGCCGCTCGATGCCGAAGGGCGCGATCGCGCCCTTCTCGTCGAGCAGCTCGGCGAGCCGGAGCTCCGCCTTGTGGGAATGGGCGGGCAGCGGCCGGGCGCCGGGGTGGGCGTCCACCACCAGGAAGTGCACCGTGTTCGAACCGACGTCGAGGACTCCGAGTCTCATGGGCGGAACGCTACTGCGCCGACCCGCATACGCTTGGACTTGTGCCAAAGACGAAAAAGGCGAAACCGGGCAAAGACAGTGCGGTCAAAAGCGCCAAGAAGCAGGGCAAGAGCGTGGAGCCGGACGAGAAGGGCCTGGACTTCGCGCGCGCGTGGGTCGAGTTCCCCGACCCGGCCGACGAGGAGCAGATCTTCCGCTGCGACCTGACCTGGCTGACCTCGCGCTGGTCGTGCGTCTTCGGCAGCGGCTGCCAGGGGATCCAGGCGGGCCGGGCCGACGACGGCTGCTGCACGCTGGGCGCGCACTTCTCCGACGAGGACGACGAGAAGCGGGTCGCGACGCACGTGGCACGCCTCACGCCGGAGCTGTGGCAGTTCCACGACGTCGGTACGGACTCGGGGTGGACCCAGCTCGACGAGGACGGCGACCGGCAGACCCGCCGCTGGGAGGGCTCCTGCATCTTCCAGAACCGTCCGGGGTTCGCGGGCGGCGCGGGCTGCTCGCTGCACATCCTGGCCCTGAAGGAGGGCAGGGAGCCGCTGGAGACGAAGCCGGACGTCTGCTGGCAGCTGCCGGTGCGGCGGACGTACGACTGGATCGAGCGGCCCGACGACACGAAGGTCCTCCAGGTGTCGATCGGTGAGTACGACCGGCGCGGCTGGGGTCCGGGCGGGCACGACCTGCACTGGTGGTGCACCTCGGCGACATCGGCCC
The DNA here is from genome assembly GCF_036226665.1 of Streptomyces sp. NBC_00691. Lineage (NCBI taxonomy): Bacteria > Bacillati > Actinomycetota > Actinomycetes > Kitasatosporales > Streptomycetaceae > Streptomyces > Streptomyces sp. NBC_00691. The sequence continues at coordinate 3,665,967 of NZ_CP109007.1, forward strand.
ACGGGGCCGGGGAGCCGGTCTACGTCACGTACCGGCCCGAGCTCACCGAGATGATGGGCGAGGAGGCGTACGAGGTCCTGGCCGGGCTGTGCGAGGCACGGCTCTCCTCGCAGCTGCCGCTGGTGGCCCCGCACCCGGCCGACCCGAAGCGCTAGCTGTATTGATCACGAGCGTTGTTGACACTGGTGTGGTCTTGAACATGGCGAAGACCTCCGGTGTGGTGGGAGCTGTCTAGGAACTCACCGCACGGAGGTCTTCGTGGCCCACCGTAATGCCCGGCTGACCGTCTTCGGTAGGAGACTGCTGGTCGAACGTGTCTGCTCAGGCCGTCCGGTCGCTCATGTGGCCGCCGAGATGGGCATCTCCCGGGCCACGGCCCACAAGTGGATCCGCCGGTGGCGGGCCGAGAGCGACGCCGGTCTGCACGACCGGGCGAGCCGGCCTCGCACGACGCCGCACCGAACCCCGGCCGCGGTGGAGGACCGCGTCTGCGACCTGCGGCGCAGCCGCAAACTCGGCCCCGCCAGGATCGGCCCGATCGTGGGCCTGCCCGCCTCCACCGTCCACCGGATCCTGACCCGCCACCGGCTCAACCGGCTGGCCTGGCTCGACCGCCCGACCGGCACCATCATCCGCCGCTACGAACGCGAACGTCCGGGCGAACTCATCCACGTCGACGTGAAGAAGCTCGGCCGGATCCCCACCGGCGGCGGTCACAAGGTTCTGGGCCGCCAGGCCGGCCGGGCCACCCGTTCCGCCATGGGCTTCGACTACGTCCACTCCGCCGTCGACGACCACTCCCGACTCGCCTACAGCGAGATCCACCCCGACGAGAAAGCCGCAACCTGCGCGGCCTTCCTGACCCGCGCGGCCGCGTTCTTCCACTCCCATGGCATCGACCGCATCGAGCGGGTGCTGACGGACAACGCCTGGGCCTACCGCAAGGGCCTGGCATGGAAGGCAGTCCTGGCCGAGCTCGGTGCGACCGGCAAGCTGACCCGTGCCTACCGGCCACAGACCAACGGCAAGGTCGAACGCTTCAACCGCACCCTGCTCGACGAATGGGCCTACCTGCGGCCCTACACCTCAAACGCCGAGCGGACCGAGGCCCTGGCAGGACTTCCTCCACACCTACAACCACCACCGCTGCCACACCGCACTGGGCGGACACCCGCCGATCAGCCGTGTCAACAACGCTGCGGGTCAATACAGCTAGCGCCGCACCCGGCCGACCCGAGACGCCGACGCCGGGCCGGGCGCCGACCCGAGACGCCGGGCGCCGGACGGGCTGCCCGTCCGGCGCCCGGATCGGTTCGCTGCCGACGCGGGGCCGGGACTCAGGACGACGACGGCGGGGGTTCCTCCGTCGTCGGCGGCGGGGTCGTCGGCTCCGCCGGGCCCGGGTCCGTCGTGGTCGGCGGGGGTTCCTCCGTCGTCGGCGGCGGCGTGGTCGGCTCCGTGGTCGGCGGATTCGTCGGCGGATCGGTCGGCTCGGTCGTCGGCGGTTCCTCCGTCGTCGGCGGCGGCGTGGTCGGCTCCGTCGTGGGCGGGCTCGTCGGGGGCGTGGTGGGCTCGGTCGTCGTCGGCGGGGGTGTCACCGGGTCGACGACCGGCGGCGGCGCGCTCTGGCCGCGTCCGCCGATCCTGACCACCGCACCGGAGGGGTTCACCCCGATCCGGGCGCTCCACGCGCCCCGCGGTTCACGGTCGTGGTCGACGCGGACGGTGATGGTGATCGTCTCGCCCGGGCGGAGGGTGCCGGAGGCCCGGCTCACGTACAGCCAGGGCGCGTCCGTCCACAGCGACCAGTCGACGGCAGAGCCGCCGGAGGCGGTGAGCGTGAGCAGCGTCAGATCGCCGTGCCCGCGCGCGGAGACGGTGATCCAGCCGGCGGCGGGCTCGCCCGGGGCGCTGGGGCCCGTGGGGGCGGGGGGACCGCCGGGGCTGAGCACCTCCACGGAGACGTCGGGAGCACGGCTGCCCCGGGTGAAGCGGGGCTCGGGGGTGGTGCGGGCGTTGCCCGCGTTCTCGTAGCGGTCGTACGGGCGGGCGTCGGGGCCGTCCGGTTCGTCCGCCTCGCGCGCGCTGATCCGGGATCCGTCGCGGGCGCTCGTGTCGGCGACCGGGGTTCCCCGGTAGGAGGTCCACAGGGCGAGGACGGGCGCGGCGACCACGGCCGCGACGACGGTGGTGGTCACCGCGCGGGCCCGCAGCCGGTCGCGACGGGCCACATGGTCCTTCGGGTCCATCGGGAAGCCGGTCGGCGAGAAGCGCGGGGCGCCGGCACGCGCGCGGGGGACGTGCAGCATCGCCATGTACGCGGCGGCCCGGGGGGCCTCGACGAGCGGCAGCCGGGCCTGCGGCAGTGATCCGGCGCCGGGCCAGGGGCCCGCGGCGCCGACGCGCTCGGCGGCCTTCCGGCAGCGGGGGCAGTCGTCGACGTGCCGGACGAGTTCCGCGCGCAGGGCGGCCGAGAGCAGCACCTGCTGGTCGCCGGTGAGCCGGGCCACGGTGGGGCAGCTGCCGGTCTCGACGACGGCGAGGGCGGCGCGGGTGCGCTCGACCTCGCAGCCGGCGGTGGCGAGGAGCTCGCGGGCGGCGGGCGGATCGAGCGAGAGCACGGCGGCGACCTGACGGTGGCTGAGACCGTGCCGTACGGCCAGTTCCAGGGCCTCGCGCTGCTCGGGCGTGGTGCCGGCGGCCTCGGGCCAGGCGAGCCGGGCGAGTTCGGCGCGGCGCCGCTCGGCGGTCTCCTCGGGCACCCGGGGCGGCTCGGGGGCGGTGACGGCGGGGCGTCCCGTGTGGGCGCCCTGGCGGCGTCGTCGCTGCTCGCCGAGGCTCCGCAGGCACGCCCAGCGGGCGAGGGCGTACAGCCAGGCCGTACGGCCGTCCTCGTCCGAGGGGCAGCGGCCGTGGTGGCGCTCGGCGACGGCGAGGACGTCACCGAGGACGGCGGTGGCCGTGTCGTGGTCGCAGAGCACGGAGAGGCAGTACGTGAAGAGTCCGTCGAGGGCGGCCTCGTAACGGGCGGGGGGCCTCCGGCCGAGCGTGCGCGGTCCCTGGTCCGTGGCGCGGTGCGCCCGGTGTGCGCCGGTGGTGCGTGCGGGGGAGTCCAGCCTGCTGCTCGTCACCGGTCGACCGTAGGCAGCACGGGGGGCGCTTTTCGTACCGGTCGCGTTCTTCTCATTCTTACGGGTGAAGGTATCGCTCGAAAGGGGACAGGAATCAAACATTCCGGGGCCCTGGGGAGACGCGGCGTCCGCTGTCGGTGGGGGCCGCTACGGTGGCGACATGGCTGCCCGTACGAAATCGACCAAGGACCGGCCGTCCTACCGCTGCACCGAGTGCGGCTGGCAGACGGCCAAGTGGCTCGGCCGCTGCCCCGAGTGCCAGGCCTGGGGGACGGTCGAGGAGTACGGCGCGCCCGCCGTCCGGACGACCGCGGCCGGCCGGGTCTCCACCGCCGCGCTCCCCATCGGGCAGATCGACGGCCGGCAGGCGACCGCCCGCTCGACCGGCGTCGACGAGCTGGACCGCGTCCTCGGCGGCGGTCTCGTGCCCGGCGCCGTCGTGCTGCTCGCGGGCGAGCCGGGCGTGGGCAAGTCCACCCTCCTGCTCGACGTGGCGGCCAAGGCGGCCAGCGACGAGCACCGCACGCTCTACGTCACCGGCGAGGAGTCCGCGAGCCAGGTCCGGCTGCGCGCCGACCGGATCAACGCCCTCAGCGACCATCTGTACCTCGCCGCCGAGACCGACCTGTCGGCCGTCCTCGGGCACCTCGACGCCGTGAAGCCCTCGCTGCTGATCATGGACTCGGTGCAGACCGTGGCCTCCCCCGAGATCGACGGCGCGCCCGGCGGCATGGCGCAGGTCCGCGAGGTCGCCGGCGCGCTCATCCGGGCCTCCAAGGACCGCGGCATGTCCACGCTCCTCGTCGGCCATGTCACCAAGGACGGGGCGATCGCCGGCCCCCGGCTCCTGGAGCACCTGGTCGACGTCGTGCTGAGCTTCGAGGGCGACCGGCACGCGCGCCTGCGGCTGGTCCGGGGTGTGAAGAACCGGTACGGGGCGACCGACGAGGTCGGCTGCTTCGAGCTCCACGACGAGGGCATCACGGGCCTGGCCGACCCCTCCGGCCTCTTTCTGACCCGGCGTGACGTGGCCGTGCCGGGCACCTGTCTGACCGTCACCCTGGAGGGGCGGCGTCCGCTCGTCGCCGAGGTCCAGTCGCTGACCGTGGACAGCCAGATCCCGTCCCCGCGCCGGACCGTCTCCGGTCTGGAGACCTCCCGGGTCTCGATGATGCTGGCGGTCCTGGAGCAGCGCGGCCGGATCAGCGCGCTGGGCAAGCGGGACATCTACAGCGCGACCGTGGGCGGTGTGAAGCTGACCGAGCCGGCCGCCGACCTGGCGATCGCGCTCGCGCTCGCCTCAGCGGCGAGCGACACCCCGCTGCCGAAGAACCTGGTGGCGATCGGCGAGGTCGGCCTCGCCGGTGAGGTCCGGCGGGTGACCGGCGTCCAGCGCCGGCTCGCCGAGGCGCACCGGCTGGGCTTCACGCACGCGCTGGTCCCCACGGACCCGGGCAAGGTGCCGCCGGGCATGAAGGTGACGGAGGTCGCGGACATGGGCGACGCGCTGCGGGTGCTGCCGCGCAGCCGGCGCGCGAAGGCGCCGGAGGGGGCGGAGAAGTAGCGGAGGGTCCCGCGTTCCCCGCGCCGGGCCCGCGGTCCCGGGAGGCGTCGGCGGGAGGGGTCCGGACGGGGCCGAGGTGCTCGACGCCTAAAGTTCACACCGTGCGAACGGTTCGCTCCGTACGCTTCGCAAAGACGCGGAGGGTTAGGTCCGTGTCGGGGCGGGGACCCCTTTCGGACCACCCTGATCGGTCGGGGGCGGGGGGCGACAGGGTGGTGTCGCTAGACTTTGCCCTGGTCTCGCCCATCCGTACGAGCCGGAGGAGTGCAGTGGCAGCCAAGGACGGGGCATCGGCTCCTGGAAAGTCCGGCGCGGGCTCCGGCAACGAAGCGCTGATGCGCGCCGCCCTGAGCGCCGTCGCGCCGGGCACCGCGCTCCGTGACGGCCTGGAGCGGATCCTCCGCGGCAACACGGGCGGTCTCATCGTGCTCGGCCTCGACAAGACGGTCGACTCGATGTGCACCGGCGGTTTCGTGCTGGACGTCGAGTTCGCCGCCACGCGCCTGCGGGAGCTGTGCAAGCTCGACGGCGCGCTCGTCCTCGACAAGGACATCACCAAGATCCACCGCGCGGGCGTGCAGCTGGTCCCGGACGCCTCCATCCCCACCGAGGAGACCGGCACCCGGCACCGCACCGCCGACCGGGTCTCCAAGCAGTGCAACTACCCGGTCGTCTCCGTCTCCCAGTCGATGCGGCTGATCGCGCTGTACGTGGACGGGGAGCGCCGGGTCCTGGAGGAGTCGGGCACGATCCTGTCCCGTGCCAACCAGGCGCTCGCGACCCTGGAGCGGTACAAGCTCCGGCTCGACGAGGTGGCCGGCACGCTCTCCGCCCTGGAGATCGAGGACCTGGTCACGGTCCGGGACGTCACCGCGGTCGCGCAGCGGCTCGAGATGGTCCGCCGGATCGCCACCGAGATCGCCGAGTACGTGGTCGAGCTCGGTACGGACGGGCGGCTCCTGTCGCTGCAGCTGGACGAGCTGATCGCGGGAGTCGAGCCGGAGCGCGAGCTGGTCATCAGGGACTACGTGCCGGAGCCGACGGCCAAGCGCTCGCGGACGGTCGCGGAGGCGCTCACCGAGCTGGACGCGCTGACCCACACCGAGCTGCTCGAACTTCCGGTCGTGGCGAGGGCTCTGGGTTACAGCGGTTCGCCCGAGACCCTCGACTCGGCCGTCTCGCCGCGCGGCTACCGGCTCCTCGCCAAGGTGCCGCGGCTGCCGGGCGCGATCATCGAGCGGCTCGTGGAGCACTTCGGCGGGCTGCAGAAGCTGCTCGCGGCCAGTGTGGACGACCTCCAGACCGTGGACGGCGTCGGCGAGGCCCGCGCCCGGAGCGTGCGCGAGGGCCTGTCCCGACTGGCGGAGTCCTCGATCCTGGAGCGGTACGTCTAGGACGTACCGCTCGCGTCCGCGGAGGGTTCGGCCGATCGTTTCTTCGGCGAGCAGGCGATCGGTCCTCGACGGTCGGATGGCCGGCCCCCGCCGAGCGTGCGACCGGCCGACCGGTCCGCGCCGAGCGCGCGATCAGTCCTTGGCGAGCGTGAACGAGGCCGGGAGAACCTTCGCGCCCGGCATCGTCGCCTCCACGAGGTAGGTGCCGGGGGTGGCCTGGCCCGCCGGGGCGGTGGCGCACCGCGGGGCGCTGCGCCCGCGGTCCCACTCCACGGTGTGGGTGACGGTGGCGCCCGCGCGGACCCGCAGCAGGATCGGGTCTCCGGGGCGGGGGCAGTCCGCGGAGGACCAGATCTCGTCGTCCTGCTTGTCGCTGATCGTCAGGACCGCGGCGCGGGGACCGAAGTCGGCCTTGCAGTCGGCCTTCGAGGCGTTCCTGGCGACGAGGTGGAAGCGGGGCTTCTCTCCCGCCTCGTAGCTGACCTTGGTGCTGCGGAGCGTCAACTGCAGTGACCCTGAGGGGCAGTTCGGGAGCGGGGAGTCGGCCGGGACCTGCTGGCCCGCGCCGGTGCCCGCGCCTCCGTCGCCGCCCGCGCCGTCGGTGTCGCCGTTCTTGCCGCCGTCGGTCCCGGCGGCCGTACCCGCGTCCGTGCCGGCGTCGGCGCCCGAGCCCGGATCCGTACCGGAGCCGCCCGGGCCGCCGTTGCCCCCGGGGGCCTCGCCGGAGTCGCCCGACTCGTCGCGGCCGCCCGGCTGTTGGCTGATCGCCTCGCCGGTGCCCGAGGGGCCCGGAGTGATGGAGGGAGGGGTGGGAGAGGCGCCGTTGGCACCGTCGTTCGTCTTCTTCCCGCCCCCGTCACCGGAGGTGACGGCCCATACGGCGAGGAGTGCGAGAAGCGCCACCAGGCACGCAGCCACCGCCCTCCGTCGCCAGTAGATGGTGGAGGGAAGCGGCCCGACCGGATTGCGCAAAGATCCCACGACCCGAACCTTACGAGAGATCCGGGCCAACTCCCGCCCCACCCGCCGCCCGAGACATCAAGTTTTGCCGATGATCACATCCGTGGGTTCCGGGAACTTTTCCCGGAACGGTGCTCCCGTGCTCGCGCGGCCCCGACCTAAACCGGCGGGAACCGGAGCGAATCGTGAACACCCCCACTTTCGTCGGGGGTCGCTCTGGCCGTTGGCCCGGGGCGGGGCACTCCGAATTCCGGTTAGCGTCTTTCACCATGAACACCCTCCTCGACCTCTCCGACCGGCTCTATCTCGATGTCGCCGACTTCGCCCACGCGACACCCCACTGGTTCCAGTGGCTCGCCGAGGTCTGGACCGAGGCCGGACTTCTGCTGTTCGGCGTGCTGTTCCTGGCCGGCTGGTGGCGCTCCCGCGAAGGGTCGAGCCGGATGATGGCGCTCGCGCTGCTCGCCCCGCTCGCCACGGCCTTCGGGTACGTGGTGAGCGAGTCGCTGAAGTCGCTGGTCGACGAGGACCGCCCGTGCCGTGCCGTCCTCGGGGCGCCCGACGCCCTCATCACCTGCCCGCCGTACGGCGACTGGTCCTTCCCCAGCAACCACTCGGCCATCGCCGGCGCGGCAGCGATCGCGCTCGCCCTCTCCTGGCGCGGGATCGGCTGGCTGACCGTGCCGATGGCGCTGCTCATGGCCTTCTCCCGGGTCTTCGTCGGCGTGCACTACCCGCACGACGTGACCGTCGGTCTGTTGCTCGGCGGTCTGGTCGCCTTCCTCGTCATGCGGACGGCGGTCCGGCCGGTGGGCGCGCTGGTGGAGACGGCCCGGTCGAGCCGGAGCTCCGCAGTGGTCTGGTGCGCGGGGCGCGGGCCCCGCGCTCACGCCCCCGCGCGCGCCGAGGACACCCCGCGCGCCCGCCACGGCGCGTACTGATCACGTCGGGGACGTGCCAGGATCGGAGGTGCCATGACTTCCATCGACGCTCCCCACACGCCTGCCGCCCCCGCCGCCGCCGAAGCCCCCGGGGCCCTGGAGGACGCCGGGGCCCCCGCGGCGTCCGCGGCCCCCTCGCTCCCCACTCCCCCCGCCGAGCTGCACGGGCCGGTCCTCGCCTGGTTCGACCGGCACGCCCGCGACCTGCCCTGGCGCCACCCCGAGGCCGGGGCCTGGGGTGTCATGGTCAGCGAGTTCATGCTCCAGCAGACGCCCGTCGTCCGGGTGCTCCCGGTGTACGAGCAGTGGCTGGCGCGCTGGCCGCGCCCGGCCGATCTGGCCGCCGACGCCCCCGGTGAGGCGGTCCGCGCCTGGGGCCGGCTCGGTTACCCGCGCCGGGCCCTGCGGCTGCACGCGGCGGCCGTGGCCATAAAGGAACGGCACGGCGGCGACGTACCGAGCGATCACGGGCAGCTGCTCGCGCTGCCCGGCATCGGCGAGTACACGGCGGCCGCGGTGGCCTCCTTCGCCTACGGGCAGCGGCACGCCGTCCTGGACACCAATGTGCGCCGGGTCTTCGCGCGGGCGGCCACCGGCGTCCAGTACCCGCCGAACGCGACGACGGCCGCGGAGCGCCGGCTCGCCCGCGCGCTGCTGCCGTCGGACGAGGCGACGGCCTCCCGCTGGGCCGCCGCCTCCATGGAGCTGGGCGCCCTCGTCTGCACGGCGAAGAACGAGGACTGCGGGCGCTGCCCGATCTCCGGGCACTGCGCCTGGCGGCTGGCGGGGAAGCCCGCGCACGACGGCCCGCCGCGGCGCGGGCAGACGTACGCAGGGACCGACCGGCAGGTCCGGGGCCGGCTCCTGGCGGTGCTGCGGGAGTCCACCGAACCGGTGGCGCAGGCGGTCCTGGACACGGTCTGGGACGAGCCGGTGCAGCGGGCCAGGGCTCTGGACGGTCTGGTCGCCGACGGCCTGGTCGAACCGCTGGACGGCGGGCTGTACCGGCTGCCCGTGGCCTGAGCCGGGCTCGGGCCGGACGGATCCGGGGGCGTCGAGCACGCGCCCGGCCCGGCCGCCGCCGGCCGGCCCCGGACCTCCCGCAGCGCCTCCCCTCCCCTGTTACACAACCGATGGGTAGCCGTGCGTCCACCGACGGCTGCCCCGCACAACCCCGTGACAACCGCTCCGTAGCGTCATCGACGACACGAGGAACGAAGCAGGTCACGGGGTTCGGAGGCGGTTCGGATGAGGCATGGCGAGGTGCTCGATTTCGAGGAGTACGTACGCACGCGGCAGGACGCGCTGCTGCGCAGCGCACGTCGTCTCGTGGCCGACCCCGTCGACGCCCAGGACCTCCTGCAGACGGCCCTCGCCCGTACCTACGGCCGCTGGGACGGCATCGCCGACAAGTCCCTGGCCGACGCCTACCTCCGCCGGGTCATGATCAACACCCGGACCGAGTGGTGGCGCTCCCGCAAGCTCGACGAGGTGCCCACCGAGCAGCTGCCCGACGCCCGCGTCGACGACGCGACCGAGCAGCACGCCGACCGGGCCCTCCTCATGGACATCCTGAAGGTCCTCGCGCCGAAGCAGCGCAGCGTCGTCGTCCTGCGGCACTGGGAACAGATGAGCACCGAGGAGACGGCGGCGGCGCTCGGCATGTCGACCGGTACGGTGAAGTCGACGCTCCACCGGGCGCTCGCCCGGCTCCGCCAGGAGCTGGAGAGCCGTGATCTCGACGCCCGCGCCCTGGGGCGCACCGGAGAGCGGACGACCGTACGAGGCGACGAACGGGGGCGGGAGCGGTGCGCGGCCTAGACGGCGAAGCCGACGGCAGAAGACACGACGGCGAAGGCGACATCGACGGCGAAGGCGGCCCCGGCGGCGGCGACCGGTACGGAACCGGGCGGCGCCGCCGGCGCCGTACCGCCAAGGCGGCGAGCATCACGGCGGCGGCCGGGCTCGTCGCCGTCGGGCTGTCCATGGCCGCCTGCTCCACCGGCGGCACCGGCTCCCGGGACGAGGGCGCGGCCGCCACCAAGGAAGTGGCAGCGGCGGCTCCCACCCCCTCGCCCTCGGGCGACGGCGCGCAGCGGTCCGACGAGCGGGTGGACCCGATCGAGCTCCTGAAGGCCGATCCGAAGATCGAGGAGCGGTTCAAGACCGATCTGAAGCCCTGCGTCGCGGACGCGTACCCGGTGGACGCCTCGTACGGGAACCTCACGAACGCGCCCGCGCCCGATGTCGTCGTCAACGTGATGACCTGCGGTGATGCCGTCGGCATCGGTACGTACGTCTACCGGAGGCAGAGCGACGGCTACGAGAACGTGTTCATGGCGGAGGACGCCGCCGTCTACGCCACGATCGACCGGGGCGAGCTCGTCGTCACCAAACAGGTGTACGCGAAGGGCGACCCGGTCGCGTATCCCTCGGGCGAGGACGTGATCACGTACCGCTGGTCGGGGAACAGATTCACCCAGCACGACTGGGTGCACAACGACTACAGCCGGGCCGTCGGTGACGGCGAGGCCGTCCAGCCCGCGCCGAGCGAGCCCCCCGCCAACTGAGCCGTACACCCCCACCCGCAGAGAGATCCGAAGGGCACGCACGATGGCCGAAACCCATGTCCTGTTCGTCGAGGACGACGACGTCATCCGTGAGGCCACCCAGCTCGCCCTGGAGCGGGACGGCTTCCGGGTCACGGCCATGCCCGACGGGCTCTCCGGCCTGGACGCCTTCCGGGCGCAGCGGCCGGACATCGCCCTGCTCGACGTGATGCTGCCCGGCATGGACGGGGTCAGCCTCTGCCGCCGGATCCGCGACGAGTCGACCGTGCCGGTGATCATGCTGTCGGCGCGCGCCGACTCGATCGACGTCGTCCTCGGCCTGGAGGCCGGGGCCGACGACTACGTCACCAAGCCCTTCGACGGCTCCGTGCTCATGGCCCGGATCCGCGCCGTCCTCCGCCGCTTCGGGCACGCGGGCGGCGCCGGCGAGCGCGGCGAGGAGGCGCCGGACGGCGGCGGCCTCCTCGTCTTCGGCGATCTGGAGGTCGACACCGACGGCATGGAGGTGCGCAAGGGCGGCTCCCCGGTCGCGCTGACGCCGACCGAGATGCGGCTGCTCCTGGAGTTCTCGTCGGCGCCGGGCACCGTGCTGTCCCGGGACAAGCTCCTCGAGCGGGTCTGGGACTACGGCTGGGGCGGCGACACCCGGGTCGTGGACGTCCACGTCCAGCGGCTGCGCGCCAAGATCGGCCAGGACCGGATCGAGACGGTCCGCGGCTTCGGCTACAAGCTCAAGAGCTAGGGCGGCATGATCCCCACGACACCCCCCGAGACGGGCACGCACCGGTGAAGCTGCGCCCCCTCCGTACCGGCGTCCGCTGGAAGATCGCCGTGGCCATCGCGGCGGTCGGCGCGCTGATCGCCATCACCCTGAGCGTGGTCGTGCACAACGCCGCCCGGATCTCGATGCTCGACAACGCGCGCGAGGTCCAGATGGAGCGGCTGCTCTTCGCCCAGCGGATGTACGAGACGTCGAAGCCGAAGGAGCCGCGCTTCGGCACCAAGATCAACGACCCGTCGCTGCCGGGCCAGCTCGACCAGCTGATGCGGGACAAGCGGCGCGGTACGTACGTGCAGGAGCACCGGCACGGCGGGCCGCCCGACGTGTGGGCGGCGGTGCCGCTCGCCAACGGCGACGTGCTCTCGCTGCACATCCCGTTCGCCGACCGCAGCGCCACGATCATGAACGATCTGGACCGGGCCCTCGTCATCGGCTCGGTCTCGGTGGTGTTCGGCGGCTGCGCCCTCGGCGTGCTCATCGGGGGCCAGCTGTCACGGCGGCTGCGGAAGGCCGCTGTCGCGGCCGGCCGGGTCGCCCAGGGGAACACGGACGTCCGGGTCAGGGAGGCCGTCGGCGGGGTCGTACGGGACGAGACCGACGACCTGGCGTGGGCGGTCGACGCCCTCACCGACGCCCTCAACGAGCGGATCGAGGCCGAGCGGCGGGTCACCGCCGACATCGCGCACGAGCTGCGCACCCCGGTGACCGGGCTGCTCACGGCGGCCGAGCTGCTGCCGCCGGGGCGTCCGACCGAGCTCGTACGGGACCGGGCGCAGGCGATGCGGACACTGGTCGAGGACGTGCTGGAGGTGGCCCGGCTCGACAGCGCGTCGGAGCGGGCCGAGCTCCAGGAGATCGCGCTCGGGGAGTTCGTGGAGCGGCGGGTGCGGGCGCTCGATCCCGAGGTGGTCGTCCGGGTCGTCCACGACTCCTGGGTGAACACCGACCCGCGGCGCCTGGAGCGCGTCCTCGGCAATCTCCTCGCGAACGCCGCCAAGCACGGCAAGCCGCCGGTGGAGGTCACCGTCGAGGGCCGCGTCGTGCGGGTCCGCGACCACGGGCCCGGTTTCCCCGAGGCGCTGCTCAAGGAGGGCCCGAGCCGCTTCCGTACGGGGACGAGCGACCGCGCGGGGCAGGGCCACGGCCTGGGCCTGACGATCGCCTCCGGCCAGGCGCGGGTGCTGGGCGCCCGGCTGACCTTCCGGAACGTGGCCTCCGAGGTGGCGCCGAACGGGGTGGGCGGGGCGATCGCGGTGCTGTGGCTGCCGGACCACGCGCCGACGAACACGGGCAGCTTCCCGATCCTGCGGCCCGCGGACTGAGGGGTCCTGCCGGGTGGGGCCGGCAGACCGGGAGGGGCCTGCCGGGTACGGCCGACGCACCGAGGGTCTCGGGGCGGACGGGCAGCGGTACGGCGGTGGGGCCGGTCCTGTGTCAGGACCGGCCCCACCGCCGTACGCGCGTACCTCTCACGAGGTGATCAGACCGTCTCGGCGACCTTCACCTTGTCGTCGCCCTCGGCGGCCTTCGGGGCCGTCGCCGGACCGGCGCCGCGGAGCGCCACCTCCTTGACGAAGAAGGCGAGGACCAGGCCGAGGACGGAGACCGCGGAGGCGACCAGGAAGGCGCCGTGCGTGCCCGTCGCGACCGCGTGCTGGTAGGCCTCGCGGAGCGCCTCCGGCAGCTTGGCCAGGCTGGCCGCGTCGAGCTGGGCCGTCCGCTCGGTGAGGCCGGATCCGCCGCGCGCCGCCATCTCGTCCTGGACGCGGCTCGTGAAGAGCGCGCCCATGATCGCGACGCCGAAGGAGGAGCCGAGCGTCCGGAAGAGGGTGGTGGACGACGAGGCGACGCCCATGTCCTTCATCTCGACGCTGTTCTGGGCGACCAGCATGGTGATCTGCATCAGGAAGCCCATGCCGGCACCGAGGATCGCCATGTAGACGCCGGAGATCAGCCGCGAGGTGTCGGTGTCCATCGTGGAGAGCAGGAACAGACCGACCGTCATGAGCACGCCGCCCACGATCGGGAAGATCTTGTACTTGCCGGTGCTGGTGGTGAAGCGGCCGACGACCAGCGAGATGACCATCATCGACAGCAGCATCGGCAGGAGCAGCAGGCCGGAGTTGGTCGCCGAGGCGCCCTGGACGGACTGCTGGAAGATCGGCAGGTAGAGCACCGCGCCGAACATCACGAAGCCGGTGATGAAGCCGATCAGGGACATCAGCGTGAAGTTGCGGCTGCGGAAGATGTGCAGCGGCATGATCGGGTCGCTCGCGCGGGTCTCCACCCAGAGGAAGGCGGCGAGCGAGAGCGCTCCGCCGACCGCGAGGCCGACGATGGTGGCCGAGCCCCAGGCGTACTCGGTGCCGCCCCAGGTGGTGACCAGGACGATCGCGGTGATGCCGACGGTCAGCAGCGCGGCGCCGAGGAAGTCGATCCGGGTGCCCGTGGCGCGCTTCTTCTTCGGCAGGTGCAGCACGGTGGTGACCATGGCGAGGGCGACGGCGCCGAGCGGCAGGTTGATGTAGAAGGACCAGCGCCAGCCCCAGTGGTCGGTGATGGTGCCGCCGACCAGCGGTCCGCCGATCATGGCGAGGGCCATCACGCCGGCCATCATGCCCTGGTACTTGCCGCGCTCGCGGGGCGGGATGAGGTCGCCGATGATCGCCATGACGCCGACCATGAGGCCACCGGCGCCGAGGCCCTGGATGGTGCGGAAGCCGATGAGCTGGCCCATGTCCTGAGCCATGCCGCTGAGCGCCGAACCGATCAGGAAGATCACGATCGAGGTGAGGAAGACGCCCTTGCGGCCGAACATGTCGCCGACCTTGCCCCACAGGGGCGTCGAGGCGGCGGTGGCCAGGGTGTAGGCGGTGACGACCCAGGAGAGGTGCTCCAGGCCGCCGAGCTCGCCGACGATGGTCGGCATCGCGGTGCCGATGATCATGTTGTCCAGCATCGCGAGGAGCATCGCGATCATCAGGGCGAGCAGAACGACGCGAACGCTGCGCGGCTGCGGTTCCGTCTCCCCCTGTGCCGGTGTCGCTGTGGCTTGCGTCGTCATCTTCTTCCCTTACTTGCCGCCCGGCTAGTTACTACACTGGGGACGGTAGACCTGTAACTTGCCGGTCGTCAAGTAAGTTCTTTGGAAAGTGGAGGGCAGTCATGGCCCGAGGCAACACCCGCCAGCGCATCCAGGACGTGGCCCTCGACCTCTTCGCCGAGCAGGGCTACGAGAAGACCTCCCTGCGCGAGATCGCGGAACGCCTCGACGTCACGAAAGCGGCCCTCTACTACCACTTCAAGACCAAGGAAGACATCCTCGTCGGGATCTTCGAGGACCTGACCCGACCCATGGACGACCTGATCGCCTGGGCCCAGGACGAGCCCCGGACCCTGGAGACCCGGCAGGAGGTGCTGCGCCGCTACCAGGTGGCCCTGCGCGCGGCGGCCCCGCTCTTCCGCTTCATGCAGGAGAACCAGGCGACGGTCCGCGAGCTGAGCGTCGGCCTCACCTTCAAGGAGCGGATGCTCGCGCTGACCGGGCTGATCCAGGAGCCGGACTTCGCGATGGTGGACCAGGTGCGCTGCGTCAGCGCGATCTTCACGCTGCACGCGGGCACGTTCTTCCTGCAGAACCTCGAAGGCGACCCCGAGGAGAAGCACAGGGCCACCCTCGAGGTCGCCCTCGATCTGCTCAACCAGGCCCACCGGGCCTCATGAGGTCTGTTCGTACGGCTCAGATGGAGACGCCGTGGGACCGCAGGAAGGCGGCCGGGTTCACGGCGGAGCCGTAGTTCGGGGTCGTACGGATCTCGAAGTGCAGGTGGGGGCCGGAGGAGTTGCCGGTGTTGCCCGAGAGGGCGATCTGCTGACCGACGAGAACCTTCTGGCCGATGTGCACCTTGATCTTCGACAGGTGGGCGTACTGCGAGTACGTGCCGTTGGCGTGCTTGACGACGATCGCGTTGCCGTACGCGGGGCCGTCGCCGCCACCGTTCGGGCCGGCCTTCACGACGGTGCCGGTGCCCGCGGCCTTGACCGGGGTGCCGACCGGAACGGCGAAGTCCTGGCCGGAGTGCTTGTGGGCCCACATGGCGCCGCCCTGGTTGTAGCTGGCGCTCAGGGTGTACGCGGCGACCGGCTTGACCCAGGCCGCGGCCTTCTTGGCGGCGACCGGCTTCACGGTGACCTTGACCGCGGCGGCCTTCTTCGCGGCCGTGGCCTTCGCGGCGGCGGCCTTCACCTGGGCGGCGACGTGCGCCTGGGCGTCGGCCTGAGCGGCGACGGCGGCGGACGCGGTGACCGCGACCGGGGCGGCGGCGGCCTTGCCCTCGGCGGCGAAGGCGGACCCAGCTCCGGTCACCATCGTCGCCCCCAGGCCGGCGGCGGCAAGAGCGACGACGGTGACACGGGCGGCGGGGTTCATGCGCTTCGACATACGGGGGAAACCTCCGGGGAAGTACGGGACCCGACGCGAACGGTGCTCTGCGTCGGGCTTGCTCATCCTTGGTAACCCGGACCCCCATCCAGCCCAAAACACCCCATCTACGACATCAGGTCGTAGCGATCTCCACGGAAGTTCCGCCCTTGACGGCCTCCGGAGCCACCTTCGAAATCGGACATACCGGCACAAGAGAACCGGTTTATCCGCATGTCACGGAGGCCCGAACCGCGCAAAACGCCGTCCGGCGTCCGGTTCGGGACCCTCGGGGACCAAAGTCCCGGTGGTTCAGTCCTGAACGTCCCGAATCAGCACCAAAGGTCGCCACTATTCCGGTTAGTACCCCTCAAAACCCCTGTGCGCCTTGTCACCAGGCACCGGCCGCCAATGGGACCTGGGTCACGCGACCGAGCCGCCCGGAAGGCCCTTCCGCGCCGTTCCGGCCCTCCGCGCCCGTATCCCGTGACGCACGCCCAGCCCCTTCCCCCCGCCCCCGAAATACGCATATGAGCTGACCGCCCTCCCCCTCCCCCGCTACGTTCACCGTCATGACCGACATCGAGCTCGCCGACGCCATCGAATCCGTACGCGATCAACTCGTCGAAGCGGCCGGCCGCGCCACCGGCAAGCCCGTCGCCTTCGAGGTGGGCGACATCGAGATGGAGTTCACGATCGAGCTCCGCAAGGAGGTGAAGGGCGGGGCCAAGGTCAAGGCCTGGGTCGTCGAGGCCGGCGCCGACGCCTCCCGCACCCGGGGCGACACCCACCGCGTCTCCTTCACCCTCAAGCCGCGGAACGCCACGACGCACGGACCCTGGCTCGTCGGCAACGACGACGAGGCGGACCTGTCGGACTTCGACGGCCCGGCGGCACGATGAGCCTGCGGGTGTACGCGGTGATGGGCCGGCAGCAGGGCACCGGCACCCTCGTCGGCCGCGACCTCATCCTGACCAGCGCCCATGTCCTGGGCGGTGCCCACCACGCCACGGTCCTGACGCCCGGCAGCGACAGCACCCGTCGATTACGGGTCGTCTGGTCGGACGACCGCCTCGACGCCGCGCTCCTCCAGGACACCGCCAGACACTCCCCGGCGGCCCGGCTGAGCGTGGTCGCCACCGACCGTCCGGTGCCCGGCTGCGAGATCCTCGGCTTTCCCCGCGTCCAGCGGTACGACGGCCAGAAGCCGGATCTCGACCAGTTCACCGGCACCGTCCTGCCCATGGCCGGGCTCCTGCGCCGCACCCTCACCGTAGAACTCGACCATCCGCCCGCCGACGCCGACGAGGACGGGCCCTCGCCGCTCGCCGGCCTCTCGGGCGCCCCGGTCTTCGCCGCCGGCGGGCTCATCGGCATCGTCCGGGCCGTGCCGCGCCGACGCGGCCACCGCCGCCTGGAGTGCGTCCCGCTCTCCGCGATCCTCGCCGACGAGGAGGCGCACGAGTGGCTCGCCCCGTACGTCACCCTCGCGCCGGTCACCCGGACCCACCCGCACGACCAGCCCTACGAGGAGGAGTACGCGGAAGCCGTCGGAGCCGTCTACCGCCGCACCCGGATCTTCGGCCTCGACGAACTCGGGAAACGCGCCTCCGAATGGGACCTCGACACGGCCTACCTCTCCCTGGAAGCGGCCTCCAAGGACCCCTGCTCGCCCGGACCCGTGCCGCAGCGCATCGACGACCTGCTCGCGTCCCGGCCCCGGGTCCTCCTCCGAGGCGATGCCGGGGCGGGAAAGACCACCCTCGTGTGGTGGCTCGCCGCCCACGCCGCCGCCGGGACGCTCGGAGCGAACCTCGCCGAGCTGAACGGCCTCGTCCCCTTCGTCGTACCTCTGCGGTCGCTCCGCGCCCGGGGTACCGACTACCCCACCCCCACCGAGCTGGCCGGCGTCTCCGGCCTCATGATCGACCCGAGCCCCGAGGGCTGGGCCGGGCGGGTACTCTCCGCGGGCCGGGGCCTGCTCCTGGTCGACGGGCTGGACGAGGTCCCGGCGGAGGAACGCGAGGCCGCCCACACCTGGCTCTCCCGGCTCCTCGCCCGCTACCCCCGTACCCGCTGCGTCGCGACCGTTCGGCCCTTCGCCGTGGCACCGGACTGGCTCGGCTCCGAGCAGTTCGAGGAACTCAGCCTGCTCCCCCTCCGGGACGCCGACATCCAGAAGTTCGTCGCCGCCTGGCACGAGGCCGCCCGGCTCGACGGCGACCCCGACAGGAACCTCGTCGGCCTCGAACACGACCTGGCCCAGCAGTTCCGCCACAACCCGGCCCTGGCCGACCTCGCCCGGACCCCCCTGCTCTGCGCCGTCATCTGCGCCCTGCACCGGCTACGGGAGGGCTTCCTGCCAGAGACCCGCTGGTCGCTCTACTCCTCGGCGCTCCAGATGCTGCTCGGCACCCGCGACGAACGGCGCCGGATCGACGCCCCCGACGGCATCCGCATGTCGGTGGAGGAGCACACCCAGCTCCTCCAGCGCCTCGCCGCCTGGCTGGTCCGCGGCGGCCAGACCGAGTTCAGCCGGGAACAGGCCCTCCACCAGCTCACCCGCGCCCTGCCCGGCATGCCGAGGGTCGCGGAGCAGGGCGGCCCCGAGGAGATCCTCACCCACCTCCTGAACCGCAGCGGCCTCCTCCAGGAGCGCACGGACGACGTCTTCCACTTCGCCCACCGCACCTTCCAGGACTTCCTCGCCGCGAAGGAGCTCGTCGAGGACGACCAGCTCAAGGAGGCGCTCCGGCACGCCCACGACCAGCAGTGGCACGACGTCCTCGTCCTCGCGGCCGGCCACTGCACCCGCCGGGACCTGCCCGTCCTGGTCGAGGGCCTCCTCACGGCCGGATCGAGCACCCGCAGACGGGACCTCAAGACCACGCTGTACGTCCTGGCGGCCCTGTCCGCCCAGCACGCGGCCTGGCTGGACGGAAGGCTGCACGAGCGGGTCAGAAACGCCGTGCGATCGGTGATGCCGCCGCGGAACCGGGACCAGGTGAACCAGCTGGCCCGCCTCGGCGGCTACGTCCTGCCCTTGCTCCCCGAGCCCGACAGGGTGGCGAAGGACGCCCTGGACCAGACGACGCGGCTGATCTCGAGCGTCGGCGGGGCGGAGGCACTCCCCTACGCCCGCGCGTACGCCGAGTGCGGCGCGGCCTTCCTGCTGGCCGCCGACTGGAGCTTCTTCCCCACGGAGGCCTACGCCCGCGACGTGCTCTGCCACGTGCCGGACTACTGCGGGATCTTCGTGTCACGGCGTGACCAGCTGGCGCACCTTCACCATGCGCCCCAGCGCGTCGGCCTTCACTTCTGGGGCTCCTTCGAGCCGGCCGACATCGCCCGGAGTCTCGTCGGCCGAGAAGTCGGCGCGGCGCTCTCGTTCGGATCCAACACCCTGCTCGAGGACCTGACGTTCCTGCGGGACGTGGACCTGTCGGCCCTGGAGGAGCTGGCACTGCGGGTCTGCCCCGCTCTGATGGACCTGAGTGGAATCGACGGTCTGACGCATCTGAGGAAGCTCGTTCTGGTGGCGACACCCGATCCCTCGTGGCTGCCCCCGGAGGGCCGGCTCGACCTGACCCCGCTGTCCCGCCTGCCGGACCTGCGAACCACGCTCAGCGGGTTCCCGGCGCGGCGGCTCATCGGCGCCGCCGCCCTCGGTGACCGTCTCACCGTCGAATGACGAAGGGGCGGCCCCGGAACCAGCTGGTTCCGGGGCCGCCCCTTCGTGCTCAGTCGCTCCGAACGCTTACGCGTCCTTCGAAAGGTTCGGGCCCGTGCCGCCCGTCGCCTCGATCGGCGGGGCGTCCGGCAGAGCCGTCTTCTCCTCGCCGCGGAAGGTGAAGGTGCGCTCTTCGCCCTCGCCCTCCGTGTCCACGACCACGATGTGACCGGGGCGCAGCTCGCCGAAGAGGATCTTCTCCGAGAGCGAGTCCTCGATCTCGCGCTGGATCGTCCGGCGCAGCGGCCGGGCGCCCATCACGGGGTCGTAGCCCTTCTTGGCGAGCAGCTCCTTCGCGGACTGGGAGAGCTCGATGCCCATGTCCCGGTCCTTGAGGCGCTCGTCGACGCGGCCGATCATCAGGTCGACGATCTGGAGGATGTCGTCCTGGGTCAGCTGCGGGAAGACGATGATGTCGTCCACACGGTTGAGGAACTCCGGGCGGAAGTGCTGCTTCAGCTCGTCGCTGACCTTGGCCTTCATCCGCTCGTAGTTGGACTTCGTGTCGCCCTGGGCGGCGAAGCCCAGGTTGAAGCCCTTCGAGATGTCCCTGGTCCCGAGGTTGGTCGTCATGATGATGACCGTGTTCTTGAAGTCCACGACCCGGCCCTGGGAGTCGGTCAGGCGACCGTCCTCCAGGATCTGGAGAAGGGAATTGAAGATATCGGGGTGGGCCTTCTCGACCTCGTCGAAGAGGACGACGGAGAACGGCTTGCGGCGCACCTTCTCGGTGAGCTGGCCGCCCTCTTCGTAGCCGACGTATCCGGGCGGCGAACCGAAGAGACGGGAAACCGTGTGCTTCTCGCTGAACTCCGACATGTCGAGGGAGATCATCGCGTCCTCGTCGCCGAAGAGGAATTCGGCGAGCGCCTTCGAAAGCTCGGTCTTACCGACACCGGACGGACCGGCGAAGATGAACGAGCCACCGGGGCGCTTCGGGTCCTTCAGACCGGCACGCGTACGGCGGATGGCCCGCGAGAGGCCGATGACGGCGTCCTTCTGCCCGATGACGCGCTTGTGGAGCTCGTCCTCCATGCGGAGCAGGCGGCTGGACTCCTCCTCGGTCAGCTTGAAGACCGGGATGCCCGTGGCGGTCGCGAGGACCTCGGCGATCAGATCGCCGTCGACCTCGGCCACGACGTCCATGTCGCCGGCCTTCCACTCCTTCTCGCGCTTGGCCTTCGCGGCGAGGAGCTGCTTCTCCTTGTCGCGGAGCGAGGCGGCCTTCTCGAAGTCCTGCGAGTCGATCGCGGACTCCTTGTCGCGGCGGACGCCGGCGATCTTCTCGTCGAACTCGCGGAGGTCCGGCGGCGCGGTCATCCGGCGGATGCGCATTCGGGAGCCGGCCTCGTCGATCAGGTCGATCGCCTTGTCCGGAAGGAAGCGGTCCGAGATGTACCGGTCGGCCAGGGTCGCGGCCTGGACGAGGGCCTCGTCGGTGATGGAGACCCGGTGGTGGGCCTCGTACCGGTCGCGCAGACCCTTGAGGATCTCGATGGTGTGCGGCAGCGACGGCTCGGCGACCTGGATGGGCTGGAAGCGGCGCTCGAGGGCCGCGTCCTTCTCCAGGTACTTCCGGTACTCGTCCAGCGTGGTCGCACCGATGGTCTGGAGCTCACCGCGGGCCAGCATCGGCTTGAGGATGCTGGCGGCGTCGATCGCGCCCTCGGCGGCACCCGCACCCACGAGGGTGTGGAGCTCGTCGATGAACAGGATGATGTCGCCGCGGGTGCGGATCTCCTTGAGGACCTTCTTCAGGCGCTCCTCGAAGTCACCGCGGTAGCGGGAGCCGGCGACCAGCGCGCCGAGGTCGAGGGTGTAGAGGTGCTTGTCCTTGAGGGTCTCGGGCACCTCGCCCTTGACGATCGCCTGCGCCAGGCCCTCGACGACGGCGGTCTTGCCGACGCCGGGCTCGCCGATGAGGACCGGGTTGTTCTTGGTGCGGCGGGACAGCACCTGCATGACCCGCTCGATCTCCTTCTCGCGCCCGATGACCGGGTCGAGCTTGGATTCGCGGGCCGCCTGGGTGAGGTTGCGCCCGAACTGGTCGAGGACCAGGGACGTCGAGGGGGTGCCCTCGGCAGGACCGCCGGCCGTGGCGGCTTCCTTGCCCTGGTAGCCGGAGAGCAGCTGGATGACCTGCTGCCGCACCCGGTTGAGGTCGGCGCCCAGCTTCACGAGGACCTGGGCGGCGACGCCCTCGCCCTCGCGGATCAGGCCGAGCAGGATGTGCTCGGTGCCGATGTAGTTGTGGCCGAGCTGGAGGGCCTCACGGAGCGAGAGCTCCAGGACCTTCTTGGCGCGAGGGGTGAAGGGGATGTGCCCGGACGGGGCCTGCTGCCCCTGCCCGATGATCTCCTCCACCTGCTGGCGGACCGCCTCGAGCGAAATCCCGAGGCTCTCCAGGGCCTTAGCGGCGACACCCTCACCCTCGTGGATAAGGCCCAGAAGGATGTGCTCGGTGCCGATGTAGTTGTGGTTGAGCATCCGGGCTTCTTCCTGAGCCAGGACGACAACCCGCCGCGCGCGGTCGGTGAACCTCTCGAACATCGTTAATCGCTCCTCAGAGCGGTCAGTCAGTTAGGGGTCGATCCCCTCCCTGTCCTTCCGCAGCTTAGTCCCGCAAGCGGGGACCGCTCATTCCAACTGCCGACATCCGTCCGGATCACCCCCTGTTCCGCGGGGAGACCTGCTGCCGAACAGCCGACAAATGCTCCAACCCGATGGTGCGAGACGATGTTCCCGCAGGCCAAGTAGTTACCCGCGCCATCAGTACGCCGATGGCGAACGTGAGACGCCGAAGCCAGCGAGTCGCCCCTCTCCACTAGGAATGTCTTACCCGTAAGGACGGACACTCCATGCGGCGCACCCCGGTTCCCTCCGCTACCAGCGAACACCCTTGCGCTGCCGAATGCACTCGTACGCCCCATCCCGGACACCTTGCGCGTTCGGAGGGGGACCGTGCGTCACCGGGAACGGGGAGTCGGGCGGCCGTCGCGCCCTCTCGGGCGTAACCAACGCGCCCCTCCGGGAGTTCCCCGGACATGCCCTTCACCGTCCCGCTTCCCCGTACGCCGATCGACGGCGGTCTCGCACGGTGGTACGAGCAGGAGCTCGGCTGGGCCACGGTGGCCGGCCCGCCGGTGCAGCTGGTCACGGGAGTGCGCTTCGACGTCCTGGAGCTGCCCGCGACGGCCGGCCGCGGTGTACTGCGCAGGATGGGTCCGGCGATGGGTCCGGTGGCCCTGCTGGGACGCCGGATGCGCCTGCTCGTGGCCGCCGGGAGCGCGGAGGAGCTGCCGGGACTGCTCGACTGGCTCGAATGGGGCGGGATCTCGCTGGATCTCGCCGCGCTGGGCACCGACGGCCGGATGACCGCGCCCCTTCCCCCGGGGCGGGGCGGATCCGGCGCGCCGGGCGCCGCCGTGTGGCTGCGGGCCCCGGCACCGGGCCGCGAGGTCGAGTCCTCGCTGCCGGCGCTGCGGTCCACGCCCTGGGGCGAAGGGACCGCCCCGTGCTTGGTGCGTCTCGTGGCCGCCGCCGCCGCGGAGTGCCACCGGGCGCGGCTGCTGAGTGCCCGGACCCGGGGGCCGGTGGCTCAGCAGCTGTCGCCTCAGCGGTTCGCGTCCTCGTAGGCGGCCTTGATGTCGGCGGGAACGCGACCGCGGTCGTTCACGTTCATGCCGTTCTCCTTGGCCCACGCGCGGATCTTCGCGGTGTCCTGGCTGCCCGTCGCCACGGCGCGGCCCTTGCCGCGTCCACCGGTGGTGCGGCCACCGGTACGACGGCCACTCGTGGTGTACGGCTCGAGCAGGCCACGGAGCTTTTCCGCGTTGGCGGTGGTGAGGTCGATCTCGTAGGTCTTGCCGTCCAGCGCGAACGTCACGGTCTCGTCCGCCTCGACGCCGTCGAGGTCGTCGACAAGAAGGACCTGAACCTTCTGTGCCACCGGATTTCCTTTCATCGAAAATGCAGTACGCGGAAAGGAAACCGCTTTTCCCGGAAAAACACAAACCCCTGGCAGAGGTTCAGAACCCCGGCAACGCGGGAAACGTGCGCGATTCGGACATAGGGTTCCGTCGGGGTTCCCCGCGGGCTTCCGTCCGGCGTTCCACGGGGTTCCGCCGCGTTCCGCGTCACAGGTGCAGAAGCATCCGGCTGTTGCCCAAGGTGTTCGGCTTCACTCGTTCGAGACCGAGGAACTCCGCGACTCCCTCGTCATAGGAACGGAGGAGCTCGCTGTAGACATCTCCGTCGACCGGGGTCTCGCCGATCTCGACGAAGCCGTGCTTCGCGAAGAAGTCGACTTCGAAGGTCAGGCAGAATACCCGCCGCACCCCGAGCCATCGGGCCGTGTGCAACAACTTGTCGAGCACCTGATGTCCTACGCCGGCGCCCTTGAAGTCGGCATCGACGGCGAGAGTGCGGACTTCCGCGAGGTCTTCCCACATCACATGGAGAGCGCCGCAGCCGACGACGGTGGCGTCCTCGTCGCGTTCCGCCACCCAGAACTCCTGGATGGACTCGTAAAGGGTGACGGTCGCCTTGTCGAGCAGGATCCCGCGCTGGACGAAGGGATCGACGAGACGGCGGACCGCGGCGACATCTCCGGTACGCGCCCTGCGTACGGTGACGGCTTTGGCGGAGGCCGCGGAGGCGGCCGGGGAAGCGGACGGCGACATGGGGGGACGCTATCGCCCCGGAGCCGCGGTTATCGCTCCTGGGCCCCGGTACCGCCGGTTCCGGGGGTACCGTCGGCCACCCCGGTCCCCTCGCCGGGAGCGGCGGGAGCGGGGGCGGGAAGCGGGTTGTCCCGCTGGACGATGCGGATGGCGTCGTTCAGGGCCTCACGCTGGTCCTGCGACATCATCCCGAAGAAGGCGACGAGCGCGGCGGCCGGGTTGTCGCTCTGAGCCCATCCCTCGTTCATCAGCGCGGCCGCGTAAGCGGCACGGGTGGAGACCGCCGTATATCGATAGGCACGGCCTTCGACTTCTCGGCGGACCCAGCCCTTCTGATGGAGATTGTCCATGACGGTCATGACGGTGGTGTAGGCGATGGACCGTTCCTGCTGAAGGTCCTCGAGAACTTCTCGGACGGTCACCGGACGGTTCCATTGCCAGACGCGCGTCATGACGGCGTCTTCGAGCTCTCCCAAAGGACGGGGCACAACGCCACTTTAGTGCGCAAAGAGTCGATAACAGGCCATTGACGGAGGGAAACACGACAAAAAGGACGTACGACCTCGAAGGGTCGTACGTCCTGGGGTACCGCGGTGGGCCGTGGCCCGTGGTCCGTGCCGGACCTCAGCCCTTGGCGCCGTTGTCCGCCGACTGCCGCACGGCCTCGGCGCGGGCGATCGCGGCGTCCACGATCGCGTCCTCCTTGGCCTTGTTCGGCCCGCCCTGGCTCTTGATGATGATGGCGACGACACCGAAGAAGAAGATGGCCATCACGATGGGCGGCACGAGCGCGGATACGTAGTCCATGGCGACCAGACTAGCTATCCGGCGACCCGCTCCTCCGGCGGGGGCGGGGGTACGGGCCTCCGGCGTGGCGGGAAGACCTCGGACGGCTTGGGCACCGGACGCTCGCCCGGGGCCGGCGGCCTCGGCTTGGGCTCGTCGGCCGCGCGTCCGCCGGGCAGGGCGAGCAGTCGGGCCCGGGGTGCCGAGGTGGCGGCCGCGGGGGTGGCGGTGGCCTGGGAGACCCGGGCCAGGCGGGCGCGGACCGAGCGCTCGGCGAGGATCTGGCAGCGGCCGAGCAGCGCGGCGGCGGCCGGGTTGCGGCGCAGTGCGCGCAGGGCCGCGAGGTCGTCGGCCGCGGGGTCGTACCCGGCGGCGAGGGCGTCCTGGAGAAGCTCCAGGTAGCCGCTGAGCGACCCGGGCAGCGCCTCCCGATAGCGGGCCAGGTCGTCGAGGAGGAAGGCGCGCAGTCGGCCGGCCTCGCGTACGGCCTCGTCCACGGATTCGGCCAGGAGCAGCGCGTCCTGGACGTCCTCGTCCTGGAGGGGGGCGGGGTGGAGGGCGACGGCGAGGGCACGGCGGAGCACACGCAGCTCGTCCGCGCTGAACGCCATGCCGCCGCGGGATCCGTATGGCGTGGGCATGGGCCGACGATACGCGCTAATCGGACAATTTTCTCTTAGCGATCATTCCGGCGCGCCGATGCCGGGCGGGGGCCGCCGGAACGGAAGAGCGGGCGGAAGAGCGGGGGCCGGCGGGGCCGCCCCCGGCCCTCACATGCGGGACACGTTCCGCTCGTACACCAGACGCAGTCCGATCAGGGTCAGCCAGGGCTCGTGCTCGTCGATCTCCTTGGAGTCGGCGAGGACCATCGGCGCCAGGCCGCCGGTCGCGATCACGGTCACGTCCGACGGATCGCCGGCGGGGCCGACGAGCTCCCGCTTCATGCGGGCGACGACGCCGTCCACCTGACCCGCGTAGCCGTAGACGATGCCGGACTGCATCGCCTCGACCGTGTTCTTGCCGATGACGCTGCGCGGCCTGGCCAGCTCGATCTTGCGGAGCATGGCGCCCTTGACCCCGAGCGCCTCGACCGA
The DNA here is from genome assembly GCF_036226665.1 of Streptomyces sp. NBC_00691. Taxonomy (NCBI): domain Bacteria; kingdom Bacillati; phylum Actinomycetota; class Actinomycetes; order Kitasatosporales; family Streptomycetaceae; genus Streptomyces; species Streptomyces sp. NBC_00691. The sequence goes on from NZ_CP109007.1 coordinate 3,692,020, forward strand.
GATCTCGATGCCCGGCGCGATCGCCCCGCCCGCGTACTCCCCGCGCGTGGTGATCGCGTCGTACGTCGTCGCCGTACCGAAGTCGACGACGATCGCCGGGCCGCCGTAGAGCTCGACGGCGGCGACCGCGTTGATCACACGGTCCGCGCCGACCTCCTTGGGGTTGTCCGTGAGGACCGGGACGCCCGTCTTGACGCCGGGCTCCACCAGGACCGCCGGGACGTCCCCGTAGTACCGCCGCGTGACCTCGCGCAGCTCGTGCAGCACCGAGGGGACCGTCGCGCAGATGGCGATCCCCTCGATGCCGTCGCTCAGCTCGACGCCGAGCAGAGGGTGCATGCCCATGAGGCCCTGGAGCAGGACCGCCATCTCGTCGGCGGTGCGGCTCGGATCGGTGGAGATCCGCCAGTGCTCGACGATCTCGTCACCGTCGAAGAGGCCGAGGACCGTGTGCGTGTTGCCGACGTCGATGGTGAGCAGCATCAGGCCCGCACCTCGCGCAGGTCGAGGCCGATGTCGAGGATCGGGGAGGAGTGGGTGAGGCCGCCGACGGCCAGGTAGTCCACGCCGGTCGCCGCGTACGCGGCCGCGTTCTCCAGGGTCAGCCGGCCCGAGGACTCCAGGACGGCGCGGCCCGCGACGAGGGCGACGGCCTCCCCGGTCTCCGCCGGGGTGAAGTTGTCGAGCAGGATCAGGTCGGCGCCCGCGTCCAGGACCTCGCCGACCTGGTCCATCGTGTCGACCTCGACCTCGATGGGCAGCTCGGGGAAGAGCTCGCGCACGGCCTTGAAGGCCTCGGCCACGCCGCCGGCCGCCACCACGTGGTTGTCCTTCACCAGGGCCGCGTCGGAGAGCGACATGCGGTGGTTGACGCCGCCGCCGCAGCGGACCGCGTACTTCTCCAGGGCGCGCAGCCCCGGCGTCGTCTTGCGGGTGTCGCGGACCTTGGCCTTCGTGCCCTCCAGGGCGTCCGCCCACGCGCGCGTGGCGGTGGCGATGCCGGAGAGGCGGCACAGGATGTTGAGCGCGCTGCGCTCGCCGGTGAGCAGGTCGCGGGTGCGGGCGGTGACGCTGAGGAGCACCTGCCCCGCCTCGACGCGCTCGCCGTCCTCGACGTGCCGCTCGACCTCGAACTCGTCGTCGCAGACGATCGAGAGCACGGCCTCGGCCACCCGCAGACCGGCCACGACGCCGGCCTCGCGGGCGGTGAAGTCGGCGGTGGCGACGGCGTCCTCGGGGACGGTCGCCACGGTCGTCACGTCGACGCCGCCGTCGAGGTCCTCGGCGATCGCGAGGTGGGCGATGTCCTCGACCTGGACGGGGTCCAGACCCGCGTCCGCGAGGAGCTCGGCGAGCGCCGGGTCGAGCCCGCACTCGAACTCCTCGCCGCCGCCACCGCAGCCACAGCCGTCGCCGCAGCCACCGGGCTCCTCGTCGGAGGAGACCGAGTTGATCTGGATGAGAGGGACGTCCACCGGCTTCGGACGGGCTTCCTCGGGCGTGGTCACTTACGGCTCCCTGGGGGCTTCGGAGGTGGGCGGAAAGTCATGCGTGGCGGTCGTCCGGACGTCGAGGGTCCGCTCCGGGGTGAGGCGTACGACGAGATGCCGGCGCCAGTCCGTGTCGTCGCGGTCCGCGTGGTCCTCGCGCCAGTGGCAGCCGCGGGTCTCCTCACGGCGGCGGGCGGCGGCGACCAGGACCCGGGAGACGCAGAGCAGGTTGGTGGTCTCCCAGGAGTCCACGCCCGGCTCGGCCGCCTTGGTGTCGTCGGTGCCGCCCGCGACGGCGTCGCTGTGCAGCGCGTCGAGGGCCTCGGCGGCCTCCCGCAGGCTGGCCTCCGAGCGCAGCACCCCGGCGCCCGCGGTCATGATCCGCTGGATACGGGTCCGGGCTCCGGCCACGGGCAGCGGCAGGGTCACCGGGGTCGCGGGCGGCACCGGGGCGCCCGCCACGCGCGGGGCGGCGGCGATGATGTCGTCGACGATCCGCTCGGCGAAGACCAGGCCCTCCAGGAGCGAGTTCGAGGCGAGCCGGTTGGCGCCGTGGACGCCCGTGCAGGCCACCTCGCCGCACGCGTACAGGCCCGGGACGGTCGTCCGGCCCCGCAGGTCCGTGCGGACGCCGCCGGAGGCGTAGTGGGCGGCCGGGGCGACCGGGATCGGCTCCGTGACCGGGTCGATGCCGTGCGAGCGGCAGGCCGCGAGGATCGTGGGGAAGCGCTCCTCCCACATCTCGGCGCCGAAGTGGCGGGCGTCGAGGTACATGTTCTCGGTGCCGTGCTCCTGCATGCGGCGCGTGATCGCCTTGGCGACGATGTCCCGGGGCGCCAGCTCGGCCAGCTCGTGCTGCCCCACCATGAAGCGGACCCCGTCGGCGTCGACCAGGTGGGCGCCCTCGCCGCGTACCGCCTCGGAGACCAGCGGCTGCTGGCCCTCGGAGCCGACGCCGAGGAAGAGCACCGTGGGGTGGAACTGGACGAACTCCAGGTCGGAGACCTCGGCCCCGGCGCGCAGCGCGAGCGCGACGCCGTCACCGGTGGAGACCGCCGGGTTGGTGGTGGCGGAGAAGACCTGGCCCATGCCGCCGGTGGCGAGGACCACCGCGGGCGCGTGGACGGCGCCGACGCCGTCGTGCTGGCCCTCGCCCATCACGTGCAGGGTCACGCCCGCCGTACGGCCCTCGGCGTCCGTCAGGAGGTCCAGGACGAGGGCGTGCTCGATGGTGCGCACGCCCCGGTCCCGTATCGCCTCGACCAGCGCCCGGGAGATCTCGGCGCCGGTCGCGTCCCCGCCCGCGTGGGCGATGCGGCGGCGGTGGTGGCCGCCCTCCCGGGTCAGCGCGATCTCGCCGTCGGCGGTCTTGTCGAAGTCGGCGCCGGTCGCGATCAGCCGGCGGACGGCGTCGGGGCCCTCGGTGACGAGGACGTGGACGGCCCGCTCGTCACAGAGCCCGGCGCCGGCGACCAGGGTGTCGTCGCGGTGCTGTTCGGGGGTGTCGCCCTCGCCGAGGGCGGCGGCGATGCCGCCTTGGGCCCAGCGCGTGGAGCCGTCGTCGAGCCGGGCCTTGGTGACGACGACCGTACGGAGCCCGGCGGCGGTGCAGCGCAGGGCGGCGGTGAGGCCGGCCACGCCGGAGCCGACCACGACGACGTCGGCGTCGATGTCCCAGCCGGGCGCGGGGGCGTGCAGCCGTATTCCGGTCACGGGGTGGCTCCGAACATGGTGGACATGGTGGCTCCGAGAAGGAGGGGGACGTTGTCGATCAGCCGGGTGGCGCCCACGCGCGCGGCGACGGCGAGGATCGCCTCCCCGTCGTGGTCGTCGGCGACCTCGGTGAAGTCGGCGGGGTCGACGAGAGCCAGGTAGTCGAGGACGAGCGGCGGCTCGGCCCTCGACGCGTCGTCGAGCACCGTACGCGCCGCGGCCCGAACGGCCTCGGCACCGCGGCCCTCGGCCGCCTGCGCGACCGCGTGGGCGTCGGCGGCGGCGCGTGCCTCGCCGAGCCGGGAGAGGGCCTCGGCGCGGCTCTGGGCACCGGGCAGGGCCGCGGCCCGCGCGCGCAGTGCCTCCTGGGCGGCGAGCCGGTCCCGGGCGGCGAACAGCGCGCCGGACAGCGCGAGGGCGGTACGGCGCTCGTCGACGGACAGGTAGCGGTTGCGGCTGGAGAGGGCGAGGCCGTCCGCCTCGCGGACCGTCGGCACTCCGACGATCTCGACCGGGAAGTTCAGATCGCGGGCCATCCGGCGGATCAGGGCCAGCTGCTGGGCGTCCTTCTGTCCGAAGAAGGCCAGGTCAGGGGCGGTGAGATGGAGCAGCTTGGCGACGACGGTCAGCATCCCGTCGAAGTGACCGGGCCGGGAGGCGCCTTCGAGGAGCTCGCCCATGGGGCCCGCGGTGATCCGGACCTGGGGCTCTCCGCCCGGGTAGACCTCGTCGACGGAGGGCGCGAAGACGACGCTCGCGCCCGCGTCGAAGGCCACCTCCAGGTCGGCGTCGAGAGTGCGGGGGTAGCGGTCGAGATCCTCGCCGGCGCCGAACTGCAGCGGGTTGACGAAGACGGTGACGACGACGAAGCCCTTGTCGCCGACGCGCTCGCGCGCGGCCCTGACCAGCGAGGCATGGCCTTCGTGGAGGGCGCCCATGGTCATGACCACGGCGTTCTTGCCGGGGGCCCCGAAGTGGGCCGCGGCGTCGTGGAGGTCCTCGGCCGTGCGCAGGAGTTCGGCCGGCCGGTGGACGGGCCGGCCGCGCGCGGCGCGGTCACGGGCGAAGGGGCTCATCGGTCGTCTCCTTGCGGCCCGTCGGCCGCTCCGGCGGCTCCGGTGGTGCCGGTCGTGCCCGCCGAGGGGTCGGCGAGCACGCCCAGCAGGTCCTCGGCCAGCTCGGGCTTGAGCAGGCCGTGCGCGAGCGCGCGGTCGGCGGTCGTGCGGGCCATCGCCAGATAGCCGGCGACCGTGCCGGGCGCGTGCTTGCGCAACTCGGCGACATGCGCGGCGACCGTGCCGGCGTCACCGCGGGCGACGGGGCCGGTGAGGGCCGCGTCGCCGGACCGCAGCGCGTTGTCCAGGGCGGCGCCGAGGAGCGGGCCCAGCATCCGGTCCGGAGCGGCGACCCCGGCCTTGTGGAGCAGCTCCATCGACTGGGCCACCAGGGTGACCAGGTGGTTCGCGCCGAGCGCAAGGGCCGCGTGGTAGAGCGGGCGGGCGTCCTCGGCGATCCACTCGGGCTCGCCGCCCATCTCGATCACCAGGGCCTCGGCCGCCAGCCGCAGCTCCTCCGGCGCGGTGACCCCGAAGGAGCAGCCGGCCAGGCGCTGGACGTCGACGGGGGTGCCGGTGAAGGTCATCGCGGGGTGCAGGGCGAGCGGCAGGGCGCCCGCGCGCCGGACGGGGTCAAGGACCCGGGCCCCGTAGCGCCCGGAGGTGTGCACGATCAGCTGCCCCGGCCGGACGGCTCCGGTGTCGGCGAGGCCCTCGACCAGACCGGGCAGCGCGTCGTCCGGCACGGTCAGCAGGACCAGGTCGGCGAGGGCGAGGACGCGCGCGGGCTCCACGACGGGGACGTCGGGCAGGAACTCCGCGGCACGGCGCCGGGAGGCGTCGGAGACCGCGGAGACGGCGACGGGGCGGTGCCCGGCGAGCCTGAGGGCGGCGGCGAGGGCGGGGCCCACGCGGCCGGCGCCGACGACTCCGACGGCGAGCCGGGCGGGTCGGTCCTCGGCTCGGGGCTCTGGCGCTGCTGATGCGTTCACGGTGGGGACGGCCTTCCGTTCCAGTCCTCGGCGGGTACCGGACGATTTCTGGTCATGCTACGCCAGCGTTTCGCGGTGCTCCGTGGCTGTCCACAGGGTGTGGGCGGTGGTGTGATGATCGGTGCATGAATCCTGTGGACCCTGTGGACGAGGAAGCGGCCCGGCTCTACCGGGCGAAGGTCTGGGCCGGCGCCGACCGCACGCTGTGGCGCCCGCAGGTGGAGGGCACGGTGGGCACCCGCCTGCGTGAACTCGCCGACTGGGCCGAATCCTCCGGTCACGGAGAGGGACCGCCGGACATCTACGGGGACGGGCCCGTCGAGGACCTGGAACGGCGCACCGCCGAGGAGCTCGGCTTCCCCGCCGCCGTCTTCTTCCCCACCGGCACCATGGCCCAGCAGGTGGCGCTGCGCTGCTGGGCCGGACGGACCGGCAGTCCCGTCGTCGCCCTCCACCCGCTCGCCCACCCGGAGGTGCACGAGGGCGGCGCGCTGGCGGCCGTCTCCGGGCTCCGCACCGTCCACCCGACCGACGCGCCCCGGCTGCCGACGGCCGAGGAGGTACGGGAGCATCCCGAGCACTTCGGGACGCTGATGCTGGAGCTGCCGCTGCGGGACGCCGGCTTCGTGCTGCCGTCCTGGGACGAACTGACCGCGGTGGTGGAGGCGGCCCGCGAGCGCGACGCCGTGGTCCATTTCGACGGGGCGCGGCTCTGGGAGTGCCCGACGCATTTCGGCCGTCCGCTCGCGGAGGTCGCGGGGCTCGCCGACAGCGTCTACGTCTCGTTCTACAAGTCGCTCGGCGGGCATTCGGGCGCCGTGCTGGCGGGACCCGAGGACGTCATGGCCGAGGCGAGGGTGTGGCGGCACCGGTACGGGGGCCAGGTCTTCCAGCAGTACCCGGCGGCGCTCTCCGCGCTCCGCGGCCTGGCCGAGGAGCTGCCCCGGCTGCCCTCGTACGTGGCGCACGCGCGCGTGGTGGCCGACGCGGTCCGGGAGGCGCTCACGGAGGCGGACACCGGGTGGTTCCGGGTCCACCCCGGGACCCCGCACACCCATCAGTTCCAGGTCTGGCTGCCGTACGACGCCGAGAGGCTGACGGCGGCGTCCCTCGCCCTGGCGGAGGCCACGGGCACGGTCCTCTTCCGCCGCTGGTTCAGCCCGGGCGCGGGCGGCCCTCCGGGGGTCGCCGTGACGGAACTGACGGTGGCGGGCCCCGGCCTGGAGTGGACGGCGGAGGACGTGCGGACGGCGGTACGGGAGTTCCTGGCGCGACTGGGATAGCAGGCCCCCTCGCGCGGCCGTCCCTGGTGCGGCCGTTCCTGGCGCGGTAGAACCCGGCACCGGAACGATCTGCCTCCCCCGGGCCGGTCCGCCTCCCGGACCGCCCGTCCGGCGGGCCCGGCGGGCCCGCGGGGCCTCAGTCGAAGCGGATGTGGGAGAGGCCGACCCGGAGCCGCCGCAGCCGGTGCCGCAGCGGCCCGTCCGTGTTCGGCTCGGGCCGCAGCCCGGCCAGCTCCGCGACCCGGTCGGCCACCTCCGGGACCGTCAGCCGGTCCGTACGGAGGTGGTGGGCGAACTCCGGAGCCGCCAGTCGCTCCAGGCACTCGTCCAGCTTCGCCACGGCGAAGCTCTCGCGCTTCAGCCCCCGCCCGAGGCCCCGCTCGGCCAGTCGCCCCAGGACCGTCTCCCGCTCGGCGAGCAGCGCGACGTGACAGACCCGGTCCGCGCCGTGGTCCGCGCGCAGCCGGCCGACGATCTCGTCGAAGTACGCCGGGTCCGTGAGCGTCATCGGCACGATCACGGGCCCCTGCCCGTACCGCCGGAGCGCCAGGTCCAGCACCTCGTGCACACCCTGCCGCCAGGCCCTCAGGTCCTGGAAGTCACCTCTGAGCGCGGGCGGCAGCGTCCGGTGCAGCCCGAAGCCGATGTGCTCCGGGTCGCACACCACGCCGCCCGGCAGCCGCCGCCGCAGTTCGTACGCGGTCTGCGTCTTGCCCCCACCGAAGGGGCCGTTGATCCACAACAGCATCGCGGGCCCTCCCCGCTCAGCCCGCCGCGCCGCCGCCCGCCCGGACCAGGCCCGTCTCGTACGCGAGGACGACGACCTGGACGCGGTCGCGCAGGCCCAGCTTGGTCAGGATGCGGCCCACGTGGGTCTTCACCGTCGCCTCGGAGAGGACGAGCCGGGCCGCGATCTCGCCGTTCGACAAGCCCTGCGCCACCAGCATCATCACCTCGCGCTCCCGGTCGGTGAGCCGGCCCAGCTGCTTGTGCTCGGGCTCCGTGCCCGACGACGGCAGCATGGACGAGAAACGGTCGAGGAGCCGCCGGGTGGTCGAGGGCGCCACCACCGCGTCACCGCTGTGCACCGAACGGATCGCGCCGAGCAGCTCCGCCGGCGGCACGTCCTTCAGCATGAAACCGCTCGCCCCCGCCTTGAGCCCCGAGAACGCGTACTCGTCGAGGTCGAAGGTGGTCAGGATCAGCACCTTCGGCGCATCCGGCCGCGAGCAGATCCGCCGGGTCGTCTCCACACCGTCGAGCTTGGGCATGCGCACATCCATCAGCACGACGTCGACCGACGTCGCACGCAGCACCTCCAGCGCCTCGACCCCGTCGCCCGCCTCCGCCACGACCTCCATGTCCGGCTGGGCGGCCAGCACCATACGGAAGCCGGCACGCAGCAGCAGCTGGTCGTCGACAAGCATCACGCGGATGGACATCAGATTCCTTCGGGGTCGTCAGTGAGCGGGCTTGAGGGGGAGCAGGGCACTGATCCGGAAACCGCCGCCGGGACGCGGGCCCGCGTCCAGCGTGCCGCCGACCATGCCGACCCGCTCCCGCATGCCGATCATTCCGTGACCCCGGCCGTCGGCGCCGCCGTCCTCGTACATCTCCTGCGGCGCTCCCCGGCCGTCGTCCTCGACGAGGAGTCCGAGGCCGTCGTCGAAGTACACCAGCCGGACGCTGGCCCCGACGTCGGGACCGCCGTGCTTGCGCGTGTTGGTGAGGGCCTCCTGCACGATCCGGTACGCGGTGAGCTCGACGCCGCTGGGCAGCGGGCGCGGGCTCCCCTCGATCGCGAAGTCCACGGTCAGCCCGGCACCCCGCACCTGCTCGACCAGATCCTCGATCTGCTGCACGTCGGGCTGCGGCACATACTCCCCGGCCTCCTGGTGCTCACCGGTCCGCAGGATGCCGAGCAGCCTGCGCATCTCGGCGAGCGCCTGCCGGCCGGTGGTGGAGATGGTGTCCAGGGCCTGTTTGGCGGTCTCCGGGGAGGAGTCCATGACGTACGCGGCGCCGTCGGCCTGCACCACCATCACCGACACGTTGTGCGCGACGACGTCGTGCAGCTCACGGGCGATCCGGGCCCGCTCGGCGGCGACCGCGACCTTGGCCTGCGCCTCGCGCTCCTTCTCCAGGCGGGTGGCCCGCTCCTCCAGCTGCGCGAAGTAGGCGCGGCGGGTGCGGAGCGAGTCGCCGAGGACCCAGGCGAGCGCGAACGGCACGGTCATGATGATCGTGAAGAAGACCTGGGCCGCGCCCGACTGCGCACCGTCCACCGGCCATCTCAGCTGCGAGAGCGTCGCGGCGGAGAGTCCGCCGACCAGCGCGAGCCGGGACGCCCAGCGGGGTCCGTCGTGCGCGGCGACCGTGTAGATGATCACGAGCATGGCGAAGTCGGCCGGGAAGGGCTCCAGGCCGAAGGCGAGCTGCGCCAGCCCGAGGCCGACCGCGAGGAGGAGCATCCTCTCCGGGGCACGCCGCCGCAGGGCCACGACCAGCGGGAAGAGCATCGCCACGACGGCGTACCCGACGGGGTGGCCCTCCACCGAGGCGCTGCCCGACGACACCACCCACAGCATGCCGATCCCCAGGAGGACGACCGCCCAGAAGGTGTCGACGCCTGTCGGGTGTCTGCGGATGAAGTCGTAAACGCGCTGCACGTCACCCAGAGTAGGGAAGGGAGATGGTCCAGGGATCAACCGTGGGGTCGATCCTTGGCTCGGGACCCGTACTCCCCGAGGTGGAGACTGGGGCCCGTGACGGATGAGACGTGTCAGTGGCAGGGGTGGCTGCGGGCCACGGAACGGGCGCTGTACGGCCCGGGTGGTTTCTATCTGCGGCCCGAGGGACCCGCGGCGCACTTCCGCACCTCGGTGCACGCCTCCCCGCTCTTCGCTGCGGCGGTGGCCCGGCTGCTCGCCGAGGTCGCGGAGGAGCTGGGGACCTCCGAGGTCGACCTCGTCGACGTGGGCGCGGGACGGGGGGAACTCCTCACGGGTGTGCTCGCCGCGCTCGGGAACGGCGACGGCGGCGTCCCGGGCGGCCTGAGGGTCCGGTCGTACGCCGTCGAGCGCGCGGACCGGCCCGCCGGGCTCGACCCCCGGATCGAGTGGACCGGTCGGCTGCCCCGGGGCGTGCGGGGACTGGTCTTCGCGAACGAGTGGCTCGACAACGTGCCGGTGGACGTCGCCGAGGCGGATGCGGAGGGCACGGCCCGGTACGTGGAGGTCCGCGCGGACGGCACCGAACGGCTCGGCGGTCCCGTCTCCGGCGCGGACGCGGAGTGGCTGGCCCGCTGGTGGCCGCTGCGGGAGCCGGGGGCGCGGGCCGAGATCGGCCGGCCGCGCGACGAGGCCTGGGCGTCGGCGGTGGCCTCGCTGTCGGCGGGCCGCGCGGTGGCCGTGGACTACGCGCACGTACGGGACGCCCGCCCGCCCTTCGGCTCGCTGACCGGCTTCCGGGCGGGCCGCGAGGTCCCGCCGGTCCCGGACGGCAGCTGCGATCTGACGGCCCACGTGGCGCTGGACGCGTGCGCGGCGGCGGGTGGGGGTGCGGCCGGCGCGGGCGCGGGTGGGGTGCCGGGGGCCGAGCTGGTCACGCAGCGGGATGCCCTCTGGCGGCTCGGGGTGTCCGGCGGGCGGCCGCCGCTCTCCCTCGCCTCGACCGACCCCCTCGCGTACGTCCGCGCCCTCTCCTCCGCCGGGGAGGCCGCCGAGCTCACCGCGCGCGGTGGTCTCGGCGACTTCCTCTGGCTGAGCCAGCGGGTCCCGGGCGGGGCTACGAGGCCTTGGGGGCAGGGGGGATACTGACCGCATGACGGAGACGACGGTCGGCATCGGCGGCGCGGCGGAGAGCACCGACATGGTGCTGAACATCGGGCCGCAGCATCCCTCGACCCACGGTGTGCTCCGGCTCCGGCTCGTGCTCGACGGCGAGGTCGTGCGGCAGGCCGAGCCGGTGATCGGCTACATGCACCGCGGTGCCGAGAAGCTCTTCGAGGCGCGGGACTACCGGCAGATCATCATGCTGGCCAACCGTCACGACTGGCTCTCCGCCTTCTCGAACGAGCTCGGCGTGGTCATGGCCGTCGAGCGGATGCTGGGTATGGAGGTCCCGGAGCGCGCGGTGTGGACGCGCACGCTCCTCGCCGAGCTGAACCGGGTCCTCAACCATTTGATGTTCCTGGGCTCGTACCCCCTCGAACTGGGCGGCATCACCCCCGTCTTCCACGCCTTCCGGGAGCGGGAGGAGCTCCAGGCCGTGATGGAGGAGGTCTCGGGCGGCCGGATGCACTACATGTTCAACCGGGTCGGGGGCCTCAAGGAGGACCTGCCCGCAGGCTGGCTGGGCCGGGCCCGCCAGGCGGTCGCCGACGTCCGCTCGCGGATGGACGTGTACGACCGGCTCGTCCTCGGCAACGAGATCTTCCGGGGCCGTACGCGGGGAGTCGGTGTGCTGTCCCCGGCGGCGGTCCACGCGTACGGGGTGTCGGGGCCGATCGCCCGCGCCTCGGGCGTCGACTTCGACCTGCGCCGCGACGAGCCGTACCTGGCCTACGGGGAGCTCCAGGACACGCTGCGGGTCGCGGTGCGCGAGGAAGGCGACTGCCTGGCCCGGTTCGAGTGCCTGCTGGAGCAGACGCACAACTCCCTGGACCTCGCGGACGCGTGCCTGGACCGGATGGCGGGGCTTCCGCCGGGGCCGATCAACCAGCGGCTGCCGAAGGTGCTGAAGGCTCCGGAGGGCCACACGTACGCGTGGACCGAGAATCCGCTCGGTGTGAACGGCTACTACCTGGTCTCCAAGGGCGAGAAGACGCCGTACCGGCTGAAGCTGCGGTCGGCGTCGTTCAACAACATCCAGGCGCTGGTGGAACTGCTGCCGGGCACGCTGGTGGCGGACATGGTGGCGATCCTGGGCTCGCTGTTCTTCGTCGTGGGCGACATCGACAAGTAACACCCCCGGCCCCGCCGGACCTCACGCGGCGGGCCCCCGTCCCTGCCGGGGCCCCGCGCCGGACGACCGGCCCCGAAGCGGGGTGCCGGTACCGCACCCCCGCGGGCAGAGCGCTGCCCGCGGGCGCGCCCCCGTCGCGTCAGGAGTTCACCGCTCCGCGGAGTTCCGCCACGTCCAGTTGTTCCGTCTCGTCGTGGGCCGTCAGATCGATGACCTGGCCCACCGCCTGCTTCTGTGCCTGTACCTGCCCCGGCGCCAGCGGGCTCCCCGGCGCCCCCGTGGGGCTGATCGGGGTGAGGAGCGGGGCGCCGAGCGCCGTCCGGGCCTCTTCGAGGACCTCCTCGCCGACGACATCGGCGAGGTCCGTGTGCTGCACCGCCTCGATCGCGGCCGCCGCCTTCTGCGTACCGAAGAAGTCGAAGTTGCCCTCGGGGCGCTGGACGGGCCTGCGGGCCGCGTACGGGACGATCGCGGACGCCGTCGGCACCGCCGGGACCTTCGTGGCCGCAGGCGGGAGGGCGAGGGCGGGGGCGGCGGCGGCCGGTCGGCTGTGCTCGGTTCCGGCGGCCGCCGCGTGCTTCCCCTGCGGTTCCTCCGTCTCACGGGCCCGCTCGGCGAGGTCGCGCGCGCGGGCGGCCTCGATGGTGCGGCGGGCCTGCTGGGCCGCCGCGTTGCGCGGGAGGTCGCGCAGCGCCTGGGCGGCGCGGCGGTAGGCCTCGGGAGTGGGAGTGGAGCCCCCGGCGGGCAGCGCCTTGACGTCGCCCGCCGCGCCGTTCGCCGACTCGAGCGCCAGGACGCGGGCGCCTTCCAGCGCACTGGCCCGCTCGGTCTCGGCCGTGGCGTACCGGCGGAGCAGATCGGCGTGCTCGCCGCGGAGCCCGGCCAGCTCCACCCGCTTGGCGCGGAGCTTCGCGTCGAGCCGGGAGCGGAGCGCGCGCGCCTCTTCGAGGTCGGACTCCAGCTCGGCGACCCGCTCCTCGGCCTTCCACTGGTCGGCGGTGCGGGCCCGGTGGAGCTCTGCGACCCGCAGTCCGGCGCTCCGGTCCCAACTGCGCATGAGGACGGCACCGGTGACGGCGGCGGCCGCCGCGGCGGCCGCGAGCAGCCGTACGACGATCAGGTCACCGGGCAGCCAGGCGGCCGCGGCACACACGACCGCGGCGCCGGCGACCGCGGAGGGCGGCAGCAGCTTGTGCAGAGGCGGGGAATGGCGGTGGCGTCCACGTGGCATGGCCTGAAATTTACCGTGCGTAGGCGTCGTGTGGGGCGTCGGCCCGGCAATCTCTTGGCCACTTCTCGCCATCAGAAGTGGATATCCACCGTTCCGGTTCCGTTTCGGGCCGACTCCCCTCACCCGATGCCTACTTCTTGAGCAGCCCCTTCGTCTCCAGATACTCCTTGGCGACGTCCGCCGGCTTCGCCCGCTCGGCGTCGACCTTGCGGTTGAGTTCGGCGAGATCCGCTGTGGTCAGCACCTTGGTGATCTTGTCGAGGGCGGCGGCGATCTCGGGAGAGCCGGCGTCCTTGGCGTTGACCACGGGGAGCACGTTGTCGGCGTTCTGCAGCTTCTTGTCGTCCTCCAGGAAGACCAGGCCGTAACTGTCGACCGTCGCGTCCGTGGTGGTCGTCAGGACCAGCTGGTCCACCCCGTCCTTCACCGCCTGCTTGGCCTGCGGGGTGCCGACGCCCTTGGGGTCTATCCCGGTCACGTCGATCCCGTACGTCTTCTTGAGACCGGGCGCGCAGAAGGGCCGCACCGCGCATTCGTCACCGGCGGCGATCTTCACCTTCAGCTTCGAACCGCCGAGATCGGAAAGCGTCTTCAGCTTGTTCTTCTCGGCGAATTCCTTCGTCACCGCGAACGCGTTCTGATCGACCGCCTCACCGACCGCGAGCACCTTCAGGCCGCGCGGTTCGGCGAGCTTGCGCAGCGCCTCGACCGTGGTCGTCGCGTCACCGGAGGCGACCGGCTTGTCCTCGGGCGCCTTCGGGCCGTTCACCTTGGCGTTGAGGAATTCCGCGATGGTCGCCGCGTATTCGGGGACGACGTCGATCTCCCCCTTCTCCAGCGAGGGCTCGTACAGCTCGCGATTCTTCACGGTGGTGATGGATACGGAGTATCCGGCGTCCCGCAGCGACTGGGCGTACAGCTCGGCGAGCACCTTGGCCTCGGTGAAGGCCGCCGCGCCGACGACCAGCGAACCCTTCTCCGCGCCGCCCGAGTTCCCGGCGTCCCCGGAGCCCCCCGAGTCCTTCTTCTTGCCCTCTTCCAGGCTGTCACCGCCGCACGCGGCCAGCGCGACGGTCAGAGCCGCCGTCCCCAGCACCGCGCCCGCGATACGCGAGACCCTGTTCACGAGATCACCCATCCCCAGTCAGCGTTTGCTCAGTTGATCGAATCGTTGGTCGAGCCGTTGCTCGAAGCGTGGAAAGAGGAGCCGGTCGGCGCCCACCAGGGCGCCCTCCACCAGGAGGGCGAGCAGAGCCACCAGGACCGCGCCCGCGACGACCTGCGCCGTGTCGTAGGTGGCGAAGCCGGCCGTGATGATCCGGCCCAGGCCGCCCTGGCCGACCATCGCCGCGACCGTCGCCGTGGCCACCACCTGCACCGCCGCCGATCGCACCCCGGTCATCACCACGGGCCGTGCCAGCGGGAGTTCGACCTGCCGGAACAGCTGCCCGCCGGTCATCCCCATGCCCCGCGCGGCCCGTACCGCCGCCGGGTCCACCTCCCGCACCCCCACGTACGCGTTGGTGAGGAGCGGGGGTATCGCGAACAGCACGAGGGCCACGACGGTCGGCACGTATCCGGCGTTCCGCAGGGGGGACACCATGAACAGGGCGAGGACCGCGAAGACGGGGATCGCCCGCCCCACGTTCGACACGTTCACCGCGAGGGCCCCGCCGCGGCCGAGGTGGCCGAGCCAGAGGCCCAGCGGCAGCGCGAGCGCCGCGGCGATCAGCAGTGCCGCCCCGCTCACGTACACGTGCTCGGCGAGCCGCTGCCCGATGCCCTCCTCGCCCGTCCAGTGCGCGCCGGTGGTGAGCCAGCCCCAGGCATCCGTCACTATGCCCATCTCACCCACCTCCCGGCGCGGTCCGTATCCGGGTCCACGGCGTGAGCAGCCGCTGGAGTCCCAGGAGCAACAGGTCGGCGGTGACGGCGAGCAGCACGCACAGCACGGAGGCGGCGAGCATCTGCGCCTTGAAGAAGGTGGGCAGCGCGTCCTCGATGAGGTTGCCGAGGCCGCCGCGGCCGACGACCGAACCGACCGTCGTCAGCGCGATGGTGGAGACCGTCGCCATCCGTATCCCCGCCATCAGCACCGGGAGCGCCAGCGGCAGTTCGACCTGCCACAGGAGGCGCAGGGAGCCGTACCCCATGCCTCGGGCGGCCTCCCGGGTCTCGGCGGGCACGGCGGCGAGTCCCGCGAGCGTGTTCCGCACGAGGATCGTCAGCGCGTACAGCACGAGGCCGGTGACCACGAGCGCCGACGAGAGCCCGAAGAGGGGCAGCAGCAGGGAGAACATGGCGAGCGACGGCACCGTGTAGAGCAGGGTGGTCAGTCCGAGGACGGGTCCCGCGAAGCGCGGCCTGGCCCGGACGAGCAGCGCGAGCGGCACCGCGACGGCGAGCGCGATGAGCACGGAGACGACCGTGATTCCCACATGCTGGAGGGTGGCTTCGGTCAACTCCGTGGAGCGGGTGCGCAGATATTCGCCGCAGATCCAGTCGTTCGTGACCAGACAGTTCGGTGCGCTCATCCGTCCCTCCCCCCGGGTCGTCGATCTTCCGAACGCATGTCTGACGACCCTAACCCCCGGCACCGACAATCCCCGAGACCCGCCACAATGCGGCAACACGCCCTTCACACACCCCCGGCATCCAGGGGCCAGAATGGGGAACCATGATCCGGTTCGAGCACGTGACCAAGCGGTACCCGGACGGCACCACCGCCGTCGACGACCTCTCGTTCGAGGTGGCGGAGGGCGAACTCGTCACCCTGGTCGGGCCGTCCGGCTGCGGCAAGACGACCACGATGATGATGGTGAACCGGCTCGTCGAGCCGACCTCAGGCCGTGTCCTCGTCGACGGCGAGGACATCGCCGGCGTCGACCCCGTCGCCCTGCGCCGCAAGATCGGCTACGTCATCCAGCAGGTCGGGCTCTTCCCCCACCGCACGGTCCTCGACAACACCGCGACCGTGCCCGCGCTCCTCGGCTGGAAGAAGGCGGCCGCACGCGCGCGTGCGGCCGAACTCCTCGACCTCGTCGGCCTCGACCCGGCCGTCTACGGCTCCCGCTACCCCGCGCAGCTCTCCGGCGGTCAGCGTCAGCGCGTCGGGGTGGCCCGCGCGCTCGCCGCGGATCCGCCGGTCCTCCTCATGGACGAGCCGTTCGGCGCGGTCGACCCGGTGGTCCGCGAGCGCCTCCAGAACGAGTTCCTCGCGCTCCAGGCCACCGTCCGCAAGACGGTCCTCCTCGTCACCCACGACATCGAGGAGGCCGTCCGCATGGGCGACCGCATGGCGGTCTACGGGCAGGGCCGCATCGAGCAGTTCGACGCGCCCGCGACCGTCCTCGGCGCCCCCGCCACCCCGTACGTGGCGGACTTCGTCGGCAGCGACCGGGGCCTGAAGCGGCTCGCGGTCACGCCCGTCACGGAGGCCGACCTGGAGCCCGTACCAACGGACGAGGCCGTACCGACGGACGGGGCCGCCCCGGCGGAAGGGTCCGCGGCGACGGACAGGTCCGGGGCGACGGAGGGTCTTGTGGCGACGGAGGGCGGGCCGACGAACGCGCCGGGGAGCCGGGACGGCGCCCCCGACCCCGTCCCGCTCGGGACCTCGCTCAAGGACGCCCTCGCCGTGCTCCTCCAGCACGACACGGGCCGGCTCACGGTCACCGGCGCCGACGGCCGGCCGCTCGGCGTCCTCACCCCGGAGGGCGTCCACCGCGCCCTGCGCCGGGCGTCCGCCTCGGCCCCGGCCTCCTGAGCGGGGCTCAGGTCGCGCTGAGCTTGCCGCTCATCCAGACCAGCCCCGGCGGGATCTCGCGGTTCCACGTGTTGAAGTTGTGGCCGCCGCTCTCCAGCGTGATCGACGAGACCTTCGCCGGGCTCTTCACCTTCTTGATGAAGTCGAGCGTGCCCCGCCGGTTGCCCTCGCCCCGCTTCGACGTCGTCACCAGGAACGACGACGCCCCCTGCGGCCGGTGGTCCAGGCTCCACAGCAGGTCGCCCCGCTTGCGCAGGCCGTCGTCCCCGTGGAAGAGGTCGCCGGTCGTCACGTCCTCCGCCGCCCGGTAGTACGCGGAGAAACCCGCCCCGGCGGCGAAGCGGTCGGGGTGGTGCAGGGCGATCTTCAGGGCGCAGTACCCGCCGGTGGAGTTCCCCATGAACCCCCAGTTGCGGGGCTTCGTGCCCACCCGGTACGCCTCCGAGACCGCCTTCGGCACGTCCTCCGCGAAGAAGGTCTCCGTCTTCGGGCCGCCCGGAACGTCCACGCACTCGGTGTCCCGCGGCGGCGCCACCGTCGGGCGGAGCATCACCAGGATCATCGGCTGCATCCGGCCCTCCTTCGCCTGGAGGTAGGCCGTCTTCGGGTACTTCAGCCCTTTGATCAGGTTCTCCGCCGTGCCCGGGTACCCCGTCAGCACCACAGAGGCGGGGAAGGTGCGCTTCGCGTACTTCGCCTGGAAGTACTCCGGCGGCAGGTACACGTAGGCCGGGGAGACGATCCCGGACCGCTCCCCCGCCACGACGACCTTCTGTATCTGGCCGGCGACCGCCGGACGGCCGCCGCCGGGCACGTCGAGCCCCTGCGTCCCCACCACCTTGAGGTCCTTCGAACCGGCCGCGTGGTCGACGACCACCCCCATGTCCTGCTCCTGCCCGAACAGGTCGGCCCACGAGCCGTAGAAGAGGAAGGAACGGTTCGCCGCCAGACCCACGGCGGCGAAGAGAGCCACCTGCGTCACCAGCAGCAGCCCGATCCGCCCCACCACCGCCCGCCAGCCGCGACGCGCGAGCCGCGGCCAGAGCCAGACCGTGGCGAGGAACAGCGCCACGGCCAGCACGACCGCCACCACGAGAACTTTGTTGCTGGTGAGACCCATGGGACGACCGAGCCTTCTTTCCGAGAATTTCCTGTGAACCGATGAACCCGACCCCGTACGGCTCCGTCCTAGAAGGAGCACCAACCGGAACGGCCCGCCGAACGCGCCGCAGGGCCCGACCGGAGTCAAGGACCCTTCGCAGGACCACGGGAAGCACGGGAAGCCATGTCTGTCACAGTAGATGGGGACAAATCAGGATTGGTTCCGGTTCGAGTACGCCGGATTCTCCGCGGCCCCAGCCCCGAGAAGGTCCCGTCGCTCGTCGGCACCGCCTGCACCCTGATCGGCCTCATCGACATCGCCGCCGGCGTCTTCCCCCGCTTCCGCGCCAGCCGGATGCACGCCGTGGCGGAGGTCCTCCCCGGCACCCTCGGCCCGCTCTCCGCCGCCCTCTCCCTCAGCGCCGGCGTCCTCCTGCTCCTCCTCGCCCACGGCCTCAAGCGCCACAAGCGCCGCGCCTGGCGCGCCGCCGTCGTCCTCCTCCCCGTCGGCGCGGTCGCCCAGTTCGTCTGGCGCCACTCCGTCCTCGGCGCCCTCCTCTCCCTCGTCCTCCTCACCCTCCTGCTCCGCCACCGCGGCGAGTTCGCCGCCCTGCCCGACCCGCGCAGCCGCTGGCGCGCACTCGCCAACTTCGTCGTCATGGGCGCCGGATCCATCGCCCTCGGCCTCGTCATCGTCAGCGCCCACCCGCGCCGGGTCATCGGCAGCCCCAGCCTCGCCGACCGCCTCGAACACGTCCTGTACGGACTCTTCGGCGTCGAAGGCCCCGTCGGCTACAGCAACGGCGTCGACTGGACCGTCGGCTACTCCCTCGGCGCCCTCGGCATGCTCACCGCGCTCACCACCATCTACCTCGCCTTCCGCCCCGAGCACCCCGCCGCCCGCCTCACCGACGAGGACGAGGTCCGGCTGCGCGCCCTCCTCGACCAGCACGGCGGCCGCGACTCCCTCGGCCACTTCGCCCTCCGGAGCGACAAGGGCGTCGTCTTCTCCCCCAGCGGAAAGGCTGCCGTCTGCTACCGCGTCGTCTCCGGCGTCATGCTCGCCAGCGGCGACCCCATCGGCGACGTCGAGGCCTGGCCCGGCGCCATCGAACGCTTCATGGACGAGGCCAAGGCCCACTCCTGGACCCCCGCCGTCATGGGCTGCTCCGAGACCGGCGGCCAGGTCTGGACCCGCGAGACCGGCCTCGACGCCCTCGAACTCGGCGACGAGGCGGTCGTCGACGTCGCGGATTTCTCCCTCTCCGGACGGGCCATGCGCAACGTCCGCCAGATGGTCAAGCGCATCGAGCGCAACGGTTACACCACGCAGGTCCGCCGCGTACGTGACCTCGACGACGCCGAACTCGCCCACGTCCGCCGCGCCGCCGCCGACTGGCGCGGCACCGACACCGAACGCGGCTTCTCCATGGCCCTCGGCCGCATCGGCGCCCCGGGCGACGGCGACGCCGTGATAGCGACCGCCCACAAGACCGACGCGGACGACGTCCACGACTCCGCCTACGGCGACCTCAAGGCGATCATCCACTTCGTCCCGTGGGGCCGGGACGGCATGTCCCTCGAACTCATGCGCCGCGACCGCTCCGCCGACCCCGGCATGAACGAGCTCCTCATCGTCGCCGCCCTCCAGGCCTCCCCCGGCCTCGGCATCGCGCGCGTGTCCCTCAACTTCGCCATGTTCCGCTCGGCCCTCGCCCGCGGCGAGAAGATCGGCGCCGGACCCGTCCTGCGCGTCTGGCGCGGACTCCTCGTCTTCCTCTCCCGCTGGTTCCAGATCGAGTCGCTGTACAAGTTCAACGCCAAGTTCCGCCCCCGCTGGGAACCCCGCTTCGTCGTCTACCGCAAGAGCCGCGACCTCCCCCGCATCGGCTTCGCCGCCATGCAGGCCGAGGGCTTCGTGAACCTCGCGCTGCCCCGCCCCTTCACCCGCAGGCGCCCCGCCCCCGCCCCGCGCCCCTGCGCCCACATCGTCGCCGCCCCCGCGGACCGCGAGGTCCGAGCCGCCTGATGCCCCGCCCGGGCCCTACGCTGGACACATGAGTACGACGATCGACCGGGGTACGGCCCGGGGCCTGCCGGAGTGGGACCGCTGCGCGGTCATGGGCGTGGTCAACGTGACCCCCGACTCCTTCTCCGACGGCGGCCGCTGGTTCGACACCACGACGGCCGTCAAACACGGCCTCGACCTCGTCGCCGAGGGCGCCGACCTCATCGACGTCGGCGGCGAGTCCACCCGGCCCGGCGCCAGCCGCGTCGACGAGGACGAGGAACTCCGCCGGGTGATCCCCGTCGTCCGCGGCCTCGCCGCCGAAGGCGTCACCGTCTCCGTCGACACCATGCGCGCCCGCGTCGCCGCCCGCGCCGTCGAAGCCGGCGCCCTGCTCGTCAACGACGTCAGCGGCGGCCTCGCCGACCCCGGCATGATCCCCGCCGTCGCCGCCGCCGAGGTCCCCTTCGTCGTCATGCACTGGCGCGGATTCAGCCAGGACATGAACAGCCTCGCCGTGTACGACGACGTCGTCACCGAGGTCGTCGGCGAACTCCGCACCCGCCTGGAGGCCGTCGTCGACGGCGGAGTCGACCCCGAGCGCATCGTCGTCGACCCCGGCCTCGGCTTCGCCAAGCTCGCCCCCCACGACCTCGCGCTCGTCGCCCACCTCCCCGCGCTCCGCGCCCTCGGCCGCCCCCTCCTCGTCGCCGCCTCCCGCAAGCGGTTCCTCGGCCACGTCCTCACCCGCGAGGGAGCCGCACCGCCCCCGGCGCGGGAACGCGACGCGGCCACCGCCGCCGTCTCCGCCCTCGCCGCCCACGCGGGCGCGTGGGCCGTCCGCGTCCACGAGGTCCGGGCCACCGCCGACGCCGTACGGGTCGCCCGCGCCGTCGAGGGAGCCGCGTGAGCCACAGCGCCGACGAGGCGGCCGTCGAA
Organism: Streptomyces sp. NBC_00691; assembly: GCF_036226665.1. Classification (NCBI taxonomy): domain Bacteria; kingdom Bacillati; phylum Actinomycetota; class Actinomycetes; order Kitasatosporales; family Streptomycetaceae; genus Streptomyces; species Streptomyces sp. NBC_00691. The sequence continues at coordinate 3,712,563 of NZ_CP109007.1, forward strand.
GCCGCCAACACCGCCTTCTACGAGGCGATGGAGACCGGCGACTTCGAAGGCGTCTCCGCCCTCTGGCTCGACGACGGAGCCACCCCCATCACCTGCGTCCACCCCGGCTGGCCCGTCCTCACCGGCCGCGGCGAGGTCCTCCGCTCGTACGCGCTGATCATGGCGAACACCGAGTACATCCAGTTCTTCCTCACCGACCTCAAGATCTCCCTCGCCGACGGGACCGCCGTGGTCACCTGCACCGAGAACATCCTCAGCGGCGGCCCCGCCGAGGACGGCGCCGAACTGGGCCCCCTCGTCGGGCAGCTCGTCGTGGCCACCAATGTGTTCCGCCACACACCCGACGGCTGGCGCATCTGGTCCCACCACGCCTCCCCCGTCCTCACGGACACCGAGGAATCAGCGGACGAGGAGCCCCGAGGCGACACCCCGTGACGCCTCGGTGACCGCTCCGCCACCGCCCCTCCGGACCCGCCCACGCCCCCCACGGGCATGTTCTGTCGGTCCCCGCAGGTAGATTCGACGCAGGACACCCGGCCGTCCGCACCCGGCTGCGTGGCCACCGAACTACGACAGCAGGAGTGATTCGCGTGGATCGTGTCGCGCTGCGCGGCCTCAAGGCCCGGGGCCATCACGGCGTCTTCCCCAAGGAGCGCGAGGAGGGCCAGACCTTCATCGTGGACCTGGTCCTCGGCCTGGACACCCGCCCGGCGGCCGCCGACGACGACCTGACGAAGACCGTGCACTACGGAATCGTCGCCGAAGAGGTCGTCGACGTCGTCCAGGGCGAACCCGTCGACCTCATCGAAACGCTCGCCGAGCGCATCGCCCAGCAATGCCTCAGCCACACCGGGGTACAAGAGGTGGAGGTCGTCGTCCACAAGCCGGACGCGCCCATCACCGTGCCGTTCGACGACGTGACCATCACGATCACCCGGAGCCGACGATGAAGCCGATGCAGAGCGACCCCACCGTCCAGCCCGTACCGGCCTCCGTCGTCGCCACCGTCGACGCCGCCGACACGACGCTGTCCAACCCCCGCTGGGCCGTCGTGGCCCTCGGCGCCAACCTCGGCAACCGCCTGGAGACCCTCCAGGGGGCCGTCGACGCCCTCGCCGACACCCCGGGCCTCCGGGTCAAGGCCGTCTCCCCCGTGTACGAGACGGAGCCCTGGGGCGTCGACCCCGACACCCAGCCCTCGTACTTCAACGCCGTCGCGCTCGTGAAGACGACCCTGCCGCCCTCCTCCCTCCTGGAGCGGGCCCACGCCGTCGAGGAGGCCTTCCACCGCGTCCGCGAGGAGCGCTGGGGTGCCCGCACCATCGACGTCGACATCGTGGCCTACGCGGACGTGATCTCCGAGGACCCCGTCCTCACCCTCCCGCACCCCCGCGCCCACCAGCGCGCCTTCGTCCTCGCCCCCTGGCACGACGTGGACCCCGAGGCCCAGCTCCCCGGCCACGGCACCGTCGCCACGCTCCTCGCCACCGTCGGCGACGCGGGCATCGCCCGCCGCGCCGACCTGGAACTCCGTCTGCCCGAGTAGTCGTTACGCTTCGTGGCAGACCCACAGCGGGCCACGACCGACGACCAGGAGAAGGACACCCGGTGAAACAACTGCGGCTGAAGGTGCTCGCCGGACTGTTCCTCGTGGCCGGCGTTCTCTCCTGGGGCGCCGCGAAGCTCTGGGACGCGGTCGGCACCCTGCCCAGCGTGCCGATCGCCGCGCCCATCGTCCTCGCCGTGATCGCGGTCGTCCTCACGGCGACCGCCCTGTCGATCCGCGCCCGTCTCAAGGCTCAGCGCGAGCGACGCCCCGGCGCCAAGGGCGTCGAGCCCCTGATGGCGGCCCGCGCGGTGGTCTTCGGCCAGGCGAGCGCCCTGGTGGCCGCCCTGGTCGCCGGCATGTACGGCGGCACGGGCGTCTTCCTGCTCGGCTCCCTCGACGTCCCGGCCCGCCGCGACCAGGCCCTCTACGCGGCCTTCTCGGTGGCGGCGGGCATCGCCGTCATCGCGGCGGCCCTCTTCCTGGAGCGCGTCTGCAGGCTCCCGGAGGACGACGACGAGAACGGCCCGGGCAAGGCCCGGGTCTGAGAGCCCCGCCGACTCAGCGGCAGAGCGCCTCGATGTCGTCGGAGAAGCTCGCGAACTCGGCCCGGGCCTCCTCGACGATCTCCCGAGCACCCCGGCGCGGCGTCGTCGCGAACCGCCCGGCCAGCTCGGCCAGGTCCGCATCCGGGCGCGCTTCCCGCTCCACGTACAGAGCGGCCTCCATCGGCCCGAAGCCGTCGGCGAGCACCCACAGGAAGTCGGACAGGTTCCCGGCGACGACACCGCGCTCGCCCTCCGACCCCATGAACACCACGGGCTGCTCGACAAGCGGCTGCCCGGGCCGCACACACCAGATCGCCGCGAGACCGCCGGTCCCGTCCTGCCCGAAGACGCGGTAGTCACCGCCGTCGAGCGCGTGGTTGCCGGTCCAGTGCCGGAGCCAGTCGGTGGTCTCCTCGGCGGAGTCGAAGACGCCGTACGGCTCGAAGTCGACGCCCTCGCCCTCGTCGCCGTAGTCGAACTCGACCCGGGCGACGGCGGCCAACGCGTCAGGAAAGCGGCGGTCGCCGCCGAACGTCTCGATCATGGACGCAGGCTAGCCGCCCCCACTGACACCACCAGGCGCCGGCCCAGCGGTCCGAGACGCAAAGCTGTGAGGCCCCTTTGGCCTTCGGAGTGTCACGTCGACGGCTGCACGCGCCTTTACCGCCGTCACGTCCACGACCGTCGTCCGCACCGCACGGTCCCCGTCCAGCGTCCACATCGCGCTGCCCGGAGTCACGGTCTTCGCCTGAACACAGCCGCCCACCAGATTCACCAGCATCTTGCCGGTCAGCCCGTACCCCATACCGATCCCCCTTGATCAGCGATCAACTCCACTGATCGGGGACGGTATGGAGCAAGGCGGGCACCTCGCGACTAACGGGCCAATATCAGGGACATGGCCTCAGCGCGGGTGGTGGCGTCACGAAGTTGTCCACGTACCGCCGAGGTCGTCGTCTTGGCGCCCGGCTTGCGGATGCCCCGCACCGACATGCACATGTGCTCGGCCTCGATCACGACGATCGCGCCGCGCGCTTCGAGAATCCGCATCAGCGAATCGGCGATCTGCGTCGTCAGACGCTCCTGGACCTGCGGGCGCCGCGCGAAGACGTCGACCAGCCGCGCCAGCTTCGACAGGCCCGTGATCTTGCCAGTCTCCGCCGGTATGTAGCCCACATGGGCCACGCCGTGGAACGGGAGCAAATGATGTTCACAGAAGCTAACGAGTTCGATGTCCTTCACGAGCACCATTTCATCGTGCCCGAGATCAAAAGTCGTGGTCAGGACGTCCTCGGGTTCCTGGCGCATCCCGGCCAGCAGTTCGCGATACGCACGTGCGACACGCGCAGGCGTCTTCTGCAAACCCTCGCGGTCCGGGTCCTCGCCGACCGCGATGAGGAGCTCGCGCACGGCCGCCTCGGCGCGCTTCTCGTCGAACTCGCCGATCGTCGCCTCGCAGTCCAGCGTCACCGGGTCGGTCATCTCAGTGCCTCGTTCCGTCTGCCTCATGTGCGCGGAAATGCCGCGCCCCCACAGGCTAAAACCTGTGGGGGCGGGGCAGCCATTCCGGGGGTGCCGGGACGGTCAGTCCTCCGGGGTGTCCACCGGGGCGATCTCGATGCCCTTCGTGGTGTCGACCGCGGGGGTCGCCGAGCCGTTCGCGCTGTTCGTCAGGGCGAGCTCCCGGGGGGAGAGCACCGGCGGACGCGTGGACGGGGTACGGCGGGAGGAGCCGGTCCAGGCCGGGCGGGCCGGGCGCTTGACGAGCGGGGTGAAGATCTCGGCGATCTCCTCCTTGCCCAGCGTCTCCTTCTCCAGGAGGGCGAGGACCAGGTTGTCGAGAACGTCGCGGTTCTCGACGAGGATCTCCCAGGCCTCGTTGTGGGCGGTCTCGATGAGCTTCTTGACCTCTTCGTCGACCAGCGCGGCGACCTCTTCCGAGTAGTCGCGCTGGTGCGCCATCTCACGGCCGAGGAAGGGCTCGGTGTTGTCGCCACCGAACTTGATCGCGCCGAGACGCTCGGTCATGCCGTACTGCGTGACCATCGCGCGGGCGGTGGCCGTGGCCTTCTCGATGTCGTTCGCCGCGCCCGTGGTCGGGTCGTGGAAGACGAGCTCCTCCGCCGCGCGCCCGCCCAGCATGTACGCCAGCTGGTCGAGCATCTCGTTGCGGGTGGTGGAGTACTTGTCCTCTTCCGGCAGGACCATCGTGTAGCCCAGGGCACGGCCGCGGGACAGGATGGTGATCTTGTGGACCGGGTCGGAGTTCGGCAGGGCCGCCGCGACCAGGGCGTGTCCGCCCTCGTGGTACGCGGTGATCTTCTTCTCCTTGTCCGACATGATCCGGGTCCGCTTCTGCGGGCCCGCGACCACTCGGTCGATCGCTTCGTCCAGAGCGTTGTTGTCGATCAGCTTCTGGTCGCCGCGAGCGGTGAGGAGCGCCGCCTCGTTGAGGACGTTGGAGAGGTCCGCTCCGGTGAAGCCGGGGGTGCGTCGGGCGACGGCGCCGAGGTCGACGTCCGGTGCGACCGGCTTGCCCTTCTGGTGGACCTTGAGGATCTCCAGACGGCCCTGCATGTCCGGGCGGTCGACGGCGATCTGCCGGTCGAAGCGTCCGGGGCGCAGGAGCGCCGGGTCGAGGATGTCGGGCCGGTTCGTGGCGGCGATCAGGATGACGCCGCCCTTCACGTCGAAGCCGTCCATCTCGACGAGGAGCTGGTTGAGCGTCTGCTCGCGCTCGTCGTGGCCGCCGCCGAGGCCGGCGCCGCGGTGGCGTCCGACGGCGTCGATCTCGTCGACGAAGACGATGGCGGGCGCGTTGGCCTTGGCCTGCTCGAAGAGGTCGCGGACCCGGGAGGCGCCGACGCCGACGAACATCTCGACGAAGTCGGAGCCGGAGATCGAGTAGAACGGCACCCCGGCCTCGCCGGCGACGGCGCGCGCGAGGAGCGTCTTGCCGGTTCCGGGCGGGCCGTAGAGCAGGACGCCCTTGGGGATCTTGGCGCCGACGGCCTGGAACTTCGCCGGCTCCTGGAGGAACTCCTTGATCTCGTGGAGTTCCTCGACGGCCTCGTCCGAGCCCGCGACGTCGGCGAAGGTGGTCTTCGGCGTGTCCTTGGTGATGAGCTTCGCCTTGGACTTGCCGAACTGCATGACGCGGGAGCCGCCGCCCTGCATCTGGTTCATCAGGAAGAGGAAGACGACCACGATGAGGACGAAGGGGAGGAGGGAGAGCAGGATCGAGACGAAGGGCGACTGCTTCGTCGGGGAGACGGTGTAGCCCTTCTCGATCTGCCCGGCCTCGAACTTCTCCTGCAGCTTGTCGGCGACGTCGACGCCCTGGGAGCCGATGTAGCTGGCCTGGACCTTGCTGCTGTTGTCGATCTTCTGACCGTCGACGAGCTCGATCTTGATGATCTGCTCGTCACCGGTGGTGACCTTTGCCTGCTTGACCTGGTTCTTGTCGATCGCCTGGACGACCTTGCCGGTGTCCACCGTCTTGTAGCCCTCGGACGAGCCGACGACCTGCATCAGCACGACCACGGCGAGGACGGCCAGCACGATCCACATGACCGGCCCACGGAAGTATCGCTTCACGTCCATCCATACGGAGCGAGAACGCCCCGTCCCTCCTGCCCGTAGGAAAATGCTGCTGTGAGTGCTGCTGTGTGAAAAAGCTGTTCTTCGGACGGTACCTCAGCATCGTCGCCCGCGACCGCCTTCCCGTGGTTCAACGGGGGGAAGGCGGTGCGGGTTCCCCGTATGCCGGGACTGTCAGCGTGCGCTGTCAGCCGCCGTAGACGTGCGGGGCGAGCGTGCCGACGAACGGAAGGTTCCGGTACTTCTCGGCGTAGTCGAGGCCGTAGCCGACGACGAACTCGTTGGGGATGTCGAAACCGATCCACTTGACGTCGATCGCGACCTTCGCGGCCTCGGGCTTGCGCAGCAGGGTGCAGACCTCGAGCGAGGCGGGCTCGCGCGAGCCGAGGTTCGACAGGAGCCAGGACAGCGTCAGGCCGGAGTCGATGATGTCCTCGACGATCAGGACGTGCTTGCCCTTGATGTCGGTGTCGAGGTCCTTGAGGATCCTGACGACGCCCGAGGACTGGGTGCCGGCGCCGTAGGAGGACACGGCCATCCAGTCCATGGTGACGGGGGTGGAAAGGGCGCGAGCCAGATCCGCCATCACCATCACGGCGCCCTTGAGGACTCCGACGATGAGCAGGTCCTTGCCCGCGTATTCCGCGTCGATCTTCGCGGCCAGCTCTGCCAGCTTGGCGTCGATCTCTTCCTTGGTGATGAGCACCGACTGGAGGTCGGTGCCCATGTCCTTCTCGTTCACCCGGGTCACTTTCGTTGCAGCGTGCGTCAGCCTTGCCGGATGACCAGTCTGCCACCCTGGCGACGGGCTTCGACGCGACCGGGCAGGTTGATGGCCCCTTGGCCGCGCCAGCCGGTGATGAGCCGGTCGACTTCTTCGATGTGGCGGGCGAAGAGGGAGCCGGCGGGTGCGCCCTCGGCGATCACGGCGCGGCGCAGGACGCGGCGGCGTACGGCGGGGGGCAGGCCGTGGAGTTTGGCGCATTCCAGGGTGCCCGCCTCGTCGCGTACGCGGGACTCGGCGTCGGCGGCCCAGGTGTCGAGGGCGTCGGCGTCGTCGCGGGAGAGCTGGGCCGTTCGGGCGAGGGCTTCGACGACGCCCTTGCCGAGGGCTTTCTCGAGGGCGGGGAGGCCTTCGTGGCGGAGCCTGGAGCGGGTGTAGGCCGGGTCGCTGTTGTGGGGGTCGTCCCAGACGGCGAGTTCCTGTGCGACGCAGGCCTTGCGGACGGTCTGGCGGTCGAGCTGGAGGAACGGGCGCCGGTAGCGGCCGGAGGCGCCGGAGATCGCGGCCATGCCGGAGAGCGAGCGGATGCCGGAGCCGCGGGCGAGCCCGAGCAGGACGGTTTCCGCCTGGTCGTCGCGGGTGTGGCCGAGGAGGATCGCTGCGGCTCCGTGGCGCTCGGCGGCGGCGTCGAGGGCCGCGTACCGCGCGTCGCGTGCGGCGGCCTCGGGGCCTCCTTCGCGGCCGACGGTGACGGCGACGGCCTCGGAGGGGGTGAGGCCGAGTGCGGTCATGCGTCCGACGACCTCGCCCGCGCGGGTGTCGGAGCCGTCCTGGAGTCCGTGGTCGACGGTGATGCCGCCGGCGCGCACGGGAAGCTTGCGGGCCTCGAAGGCGAGGGCGGAGGCGAGCGCCATGGAGTCGGCGCCTCCGGAGCAGGCGACGAGCACGAGGGGGGTGGTGTGTGCGTCGCGTGCGGGGGCGAGGTCGGTCTGGTGCTCGGTGAGAACGTCGTGGAGTACGCGGCGGACCGCCAGGCGTATCGCCGCGACCGCAGGATGGGGACCCATGTCCGGTGCCCTTCGTGAATGGGGTGGGGTGCCTCGGTCGGAGTCTTAACGGTCGGAAAGGGGGGTTCGGTCACTCAGAGTGCGTCGATGGTGACAGAAACCCGGCCGTTACCCGAGCATTGCACGCCTCACCCCATGCCCAGGGTCCCTCGGATGGGTGATTGGTGGGGCGTTCCGACGTGTTCCTGTGCCGTGTGCCGCACCTGTCTCACGAGTCTGCCTTACGGTGCACCCTCGCGATCCAGTCGGCGGGGGCGGCGATCTCGGTCTTGGTGGGGAGCGTGTTGGGCGAGGTCCAGACGCGGTTGAATCCGTCCATGCCGACCTGGTCGACGACGGCGCGGACGAAGCGCTCGCCGTCGCGGTACTGGCGGAGCTTGGCGTCGAGGCCGAGGACCTTGCGCAGGGCGAGGTCGAGCCGGGAGGCGCCGCGGGCGCGGCGCTGCTGGAACTTCTCGCGGATCTCGGCGACGGAGGGCACGACCTGGGGTCCGACGCCGTCCATGACGTAGTCGGCGTGGCCTTCGAGGAGGGACATGACGGCGGTGAGGCGGCCGAGGATCTCGCGCTGTTCGGGGGTCTGGACGAGTTCGACGAAGGAGGGGGCGGGTTCGCCCTCCTCGCCTTCGGGGCGGCCCCCCGCGAGGGTCTGGGCGGCCTCGCGGAGGCGTTCGACGACGGTGCCGGGGTCGACGTCGGTGGCGGCGAGGAACGACTGGATTTCGCCCTGGAGGTGGTCGCGGAGCCAGGGGACGCCGGTGAACTGGGTGCGGTGGGTCTCCTCGTGGAGGCAGACCCAGAGCCGGAAGTCGTGCGGGGAGACTTCGAGTTCGCGTTCGACGTGGACGATGTTGGGCGCGACGAGGAGGAGGCGTCCGCCGCCGTTCGCGCCGGCGGGGAGGTCGCGGGTGGCGGGGGCGAAGGTCTCGTACTGGCCGAGGATGCGGGAGGCGAGGAACGACAGCAGCATGCCGAGTTCGACGCCGGTGACCTTGCCGCCGACGGCGCCGAGGACGGCGTTGCCCGGGGTGGTGGAGCGGCGGTCCTGCATCTTGCCGAGGAGCGGGGTGAGGAGTTCGCGGAAGCCGGCGACGTTGGCCTTGATCCAGCCGGCCCGGTCGACGACGAGGACGGGTGTGTCGTGCGGCTCCGTGCCCTCGGGGATCATCCGGGTGTACGCCCGGACGTGTTCCTCCGAGGCCTTGGCGTGCTTGCGGAGTTCGGCGACGACCTCGCGGGCCTCGTCGCGGCTGACTTCGGGTCCGGGCCGCACGAGGCGGGTCGCGGTCGCGACCGCGAGGTTCCAGTCGACCATCCCGGATGTGCCTGCGCCACCGATGCTCGTCATGCGTCAACCGTACGGTCTCGAAGGCTGTTCGGGGTGGGTTCGGGACGGCTTCCGTGCGGGTCGGGGCGGGGTGCCCGGCGGGGCGGGCGGTGGTCAGTCCTGTGCGGCGAGGGCGGCGGAGAGGCGGTCGAGGGCGGGCTGTGCCTCGTACGGGGAGAGGGTGCCGTCGGCGAGGAAGGCGAAGGCGAGGAGGCGTCCGTCGGCGGTGACGACGGTCCCGGCGAGGGTGTTGACGCCCGTCAGGGTGCCGGTCTTGGCGCGGACCAGTCCGGCGCCCTCGGTGGCGGGCTCGGTGTCGAAGCGGCCCGCGAGGGTGCCGGTGAAGCCGCCGACGGGCAGTCCGGTGAGGAGCGGGCGCAGGGCGGGGCGGGCGGGGTCGGCCGCTCGGGTGAGGAGCCCGGTGAGGAGGGCGGCGGAGACGCGGTCGCGGCGGTCGAGTCCGCTGCCGTCGGCGAAGCGGGCGCCGGCGACGGGGAGGCCGAGGCGGGCGAGTTCCTCCCGGACGGCCTTGGCGGCGCCTTCGAAGCTCGCGGGCTTCCCGCGGGCGAGGGCGGTCTGCCGGGCGAGGGCTTCGGCGAGGTCGTTGTCGCTGTGGGTGAGGGTGCGCTCGACGAGGTCGGCGAGGGGGGCCGAGTAGGTACGGGCGAGGGGGGCGGCCTTCGGGGTGCGGCCGGGGGCCGGGTCGCCGGTGACCTTGACGCCGGCCGCGGTGAGGTGGCCGGCGAAGGCGGCGGCGGTGTCGCCCGCGGGGTCGCCGGTGCGGGGCGCGGGGCCGCTCCGGCTGTCGTCGAGGCGTCCTTCGCCGGTCATGAGGGCGACGACGGGGGCGATGTTCTCGTTGGGGCCGATGGGGTGGACGGAGGGGCCGGCGTAGAGGTGCGTGTCATAGGTGAGGCGTACGGAGGTGTGGCCGCGGGCGGTGAGGGCGCGGGCGGTGTCGGTCGCGAGGGCCTTGAGGCGGGCGGGGTCGAGCGTGGGGTCGCCGCCGCCGGTGAGGGTGACGGTCCGGCCGTCGGGGGCGGCGGTGACGGTGGTGGCGATGCGGTGGTCGGGGCCGAGGGCGGAGAGCGCAGCCGCGGTGGTGGCGATCTTGACCGTGGAGGCGGGGGTCATGGGGGTGCCGGCGCCCTCGCCGTACAGCTGTCTGCCGGTGGCGGTGTCGACGACGGAGGCCGTGCGCAGCGGGCCGAGTCCGGGGTCGGCGAGGAGCGGGACGAGGCGGGCGGCGAGGTCCGCGGGCCGGCCGGCCGGGGCCGGGGCGTGCAGGGCGGTGAGGACGCCGGGGGCGCTCGGGGCGGGTGCGGGGCGCCTGGGCGGCGCGGGCGCGGGGGGCGGGGCGTGACGCGCGCCACCCGCCGCCGGGGCGGCGGCGCGGGCCCGCTCCGCCGTACGCTGACCCGAGTCCCACGGACCGGCCGCGGTCACCGCCACGGCGGCCAGGGCCAGTCCGAGGGCGGCGGAGCCCGCCGTGAGCTGCCACATCCTCGGCTCGGGCATTGCTGACCAGCCCCTTTCGCGATCACACACGTGCGTGAGGGACACTTAATCACCGCGCGTCGTCGCGAGCATTCAGTTGTGTTGATTCAGGAGGAGCCACCCGTGGAGTTCGACGTTCTCATCGAGATCCCCAAGGGATCGCGTAACAAGTACGAGGTCGACCACGAGACGGGTCGCATCCGTCTGGACCGTCGTCTGTTCACGTCGACGGCCTACCCGACCGACTACGGCTACGTCGAGAACACCCTGGGTGAGGACGGCGACCCGCTGGACGCACTCGTCATCCTCGACGAGCCCACCTTCCCGGGCTGCCTGATCAAGTGCCGTGCGATCGGCATGTTCCGCATGACGGACGAGGCGGGCGGCGACGACAAGCTGCTGTGCGTCCCGGCCACGGACCCGCGCATGGAGCACCTGCGGGACATCCACCACGTCGCGGAGTTCGACCGCCTGGAGATCCAGCACTTCTTCGAGGTCTACAAGGACCTGGAGCCGGGCAAGTCGGTCGAGGGTGCCGACTGGGTCGGTCGCGCCGAGGCCGAGGAAGAGATCGAGAAGTCGTACGCGCGCGCCAAGGAGCAGGGCGGCCACTGAGCCGGTTCTGTTCTGAGCGTGTGAAGGCGGTGCACCCGTTGGGTGCACCGCCTTTCGCACATCCCTCGCACGCTCATACTGGAATCCACGGTTCCCAGGGAGTGAGGAGGAAAGAGTGGTGGCGGAGCCGGACGGCTCGAAGGACGGTGCCGGGGACGGTACGGCGGGGGTCCCCGAGGACGTCCCGGTGAACTTTCCGGTGGACTCTCCCGAGGACCGGAAGCCGTTGTCGGACGAGGCACGGAGCGCTTTCGTGCCGCCGGTGGGGGTGGAGCAGCCCGCGCCGTCGGAGGAGGAGCACCCGACCTCCGAGTTCGCCCTTCCGCCAGGACTGACGACGGAGCCGCCGGCCGAGCAGGAGGGTTCGGCGTTCGCGCCGCCCGCCACGTACTCGGCCAGGAACTCGCCGCCGGCCTTCACCCCGGCGTACGGGGTACCGCTGGTGCGGCTCTCGCAGAACGCGCCGTGGCAGGACCGGATGCGGACCATGCTGCGGCTGCCGGTCGGTGAGCGGCCGGTGCCCGAGGCGCCGCGCAAGGAGGACGAGAGCGGTCCCTCGGTGCCGCGTGTGCTCGACCTGACCCTGCGTATCGGCGAGCTGCTGCTCGCGGGCGGGGAGGGTGCGGAGGACGTCGAAGCGGCGATGTTCGCGATCTGCCGCTCGTACGGTCTGGACCGGGTCGAGCCGACGGTGACGTTCACCCTGCTGTCCGTGACGTACCAGCCGTCGCTCGTGGACGACCCGATCACGGCGAACCGGACGGTACGGCGCCGGGGCACGGACTACACGCGACTCGCGGCGGTGTACACGCTGCTGGCGGACATCAACGCGCGGGCGCACGAGGTGACGCCCGAGGAGGCCTACGGACGGCTCGCGGAGATACGCCGCAACCGGCACCCGTACCCCGGCTGGGTCCTGACGTCGGCGGCGGGTGTGCTCGCGGGCGCGGCCTCGGTGCTGCTGGGCGGCGGTCCGACGGTGTTCTTCGTGGCGGCGCTGGGCGCGGTGCTGGGCGACCGGCTGGCGTGGCTGTTCGCCGGGCGCGGGATGCCGGAGTTCTACCAGTTCCTGGTGGCGGCGATGCCGCCGGCGGCGATGGGGGTGCTCCTGACGATGCTGCACGCGGATCTGCGGCCGTCGGCGGTGATCACCGGTGGTCTGTTCGCGCTGATCCCGGGGCGGGCGCTCGTGGCGGCGGTGCAGGACGGTCTGACCGGCTTCTACATCACGGCCTCGGCCCGGCTCCTGGAGGTCGCGTACTTCTTCGTCGCGATCGTGGTGGGCGTGCTGTCGGTGCTGTACATCGCGGTGCAGTTCGACGCGCAGCTGAACCCGGAGGGGGCGCTGGAGGCGGTGGAGCGGCCCGTGACGCAGATCCTGGCGTCGATGGTGCTGTGCGCGACCTTCGCGATCCTGTTGCAGCAGTCGCGGTCGACGGTGCTCTTCGCGACGCTGAACGGCGGCGTGGCCTGGGTGATCTACGCGTCGATAGCGGTGACCGCGGAGGGGTCGACCGTCATGGCGACGGCGGTGGCGGCGGGTCTGGTGGGACTCTTCGGCCAGCTGATCGCCCGCTACGAGCACACGTCGTCGCTGCCGTACGTGACGGCGGCGATCGGACCGCTGCTGCCCGGTTCGGCGACGTACTTCGGGGTGCTCGCGATCGCCCAGAACAATCTGGACCAGGGCTTCGCCTCCCTGGCGAAAGCGGCGGCCCTGGCCCTGGCGATCGCGATCGGGGTGAACCTGGGAGGCGAGCTGGCCCGCCTCTTCATGCAGGCCCCCGGTGCCGCCGCGGCCCGTCGTGCGGCCAAGCGGACCAGGGGCTTCTAGGTCGTCTCTTCCGGTGCCGGTGCGGGATGCCGGTGCCGGTGTCGGTGCGGGGATGCCGGTGCCGGTGCGGTGCTGCCGGTGCCGGCGCGGTGCTGCCGGTGCGGCTCAGCGCTTGGCGTGGCGGCGGCGGGAGCCCTGCGGGTTCGGGGTGCCGGGGGCGTCGTGGTCCTCGCCGCCCTCCTTGGCCTGCGCCTTCTTCGACTGGGAGCGGGCCCGGAGGAACTCGATCACGATCGGGACCACGGAGATCAGGACGATCCCGACGAGGATCATCTCGATGTGCTTGTGCACGAAGTCGATCTTGCCGAGGGAGGCTCCGAGCAGGGTCACGCCGGCGCCCCACAGCACGCCGCCGATGATGTTGAACGTGATGAACGAGCGGTAGTTCATCCGGCTGACACCGGCGATGATCGGCGTGAACGTCCGCACGATGGGGACGAAGCGGGCCAGGATCAGGGACTTCGGGCCGTGCTTCTCGAAGAACTCGTGCGCCTTCTCGACGTTCTCCTGCTTGAACAGCTTGGAGTCCGGGCGCCTGAAGAGCGACGGGCCGACCTTCCGGCCGAAGAGGTAGCCGACCTGGTCGCCGATGATCGCGGCGGCCACCACCAGGGTGCACACCAGCCAGAGCGGTGTGTCGAGCTTCCCGGTGGTGACGAGCAGGCCGGTGGTGAAGAGCAGCGAGTCGCCGGGCAGGAAGAACCCGATGAGGAGTCCGGACTCGGCGAAGACGATGACCAGGACACCGATCAGACCAAAGGTCCCGATCAGATAGTCCGGGTCCAACCAGCTCGGTCCGAGGGCAAGCGTGTTCACGGGTTCCGGGCTCCTGCGGTCGGTGGGGGCATGGGGGACGGCTGGCCCCAAGCTATCAACGTGAGCCGAACGCGGCTGGTTCCACCCGGGGCCCACGGGATGCGGAGAGGGCCCGCGCCCCCGAGGCTGTGGGCCAGGAGGTGTATGCCGATGGGCATCGACGACTACGGAGGCGGCCAGGGGTCGCATCCCGACGTGCTGGTCGTGACGACGAACGACGTGCCGGGCTTCGAGGTCCGGCAGGTCATCGGTGAGGTCTTCGGGCTCACCGTCCGCTCCCGCCATCTGGGCAGCCAGATCGGCGCGGGTCTGAAGTCGATGATCGGCGGGGAGCTGAAGGGTCTGACGAAGACCCTCGTGCAGACCCGGAACCAGGCCATGGAGCGCCTGGTGGAGCAGGCGCAGGCGCGCGGCGCGAACGCCGTGCTGATGTTCCGCTTCGACGTGACCGACGCGGCGGACGTGGGCACGGAGGTGTGCGCGTACGGCACGGCGGTGGTGATCGCACCACGCGCCTGAGGCCGGCGGCGGGCCCTCGCGGGACCCGGGTGGCGGTGGTGGGCCTCGGCGAGGTCCACCACCGCCGCGGCCGCGCGCCCGTCCGCCGTTCTCCTCGCTGCCGGTACGCGGGGCGGCCTCGCCGGTACGCGGGGCGGCCCCGGGGCCTGACGCGATGTGAGGTGCACGTCCGTTCGACCCGAATTTCGGGATGTTGTGCGGCATTTGCTCACTTATGGTGGGTCGGTGGCCACCGATCATGCTCCGCCCCCTCCCCCCGCCGACACGACACCGCTGCGGGTCCTGCTCCCCCAGGTGCTCCCCGCGCTCGTGGTCGGCGTCGCGGCGAGCCTGCTGTTCCTCGGGATCGAGGTCCTCTCGGAGCAGCTCCAGGACGTCCTCTGGCACGACCTTCCGGGCGCCCTCGGCATCGGCGACTACTCCGCCCTCTGGACCATCAGCATGCTCACGGCGGCCGGCATCGCCGTGGGCCTCGTCATCTGGAAGGTCCCCGGGCACGCCGGGCCCGACCCGGCCTCCCTGGGCCTCGGCGGCAAACCGCTCGCCCCCGGCGTCGTACCGAGCCTGCTGCTCGCGAGCACGCTCACGCTCGCCGGAGGGGTCAGCCTCGGCCCCGAGAACCCGATCATCGAAGCCAACATCGCCCTCACCTACTGGCTGGGCCGCAAGGCCGCCCCCGCCGTCCCGGGCGCCTTCTGGGTCGCCCTCGCCTCGGCCGCCACCATCGGCGCCCTCTTCGGCACTCCCGTGGCCGCCGCCCTCGTCATCTCCGAGGCCCTCGTCGGCAAACCGGGCCGCGGCTCGCTCTGGGACCGGCTCTTCGCCCCGCTCGTCGCCGCCGGCGCCGGCGCCATGACCACCCAGCTGCTGGCCGAACCCAGCTTCGACATGGGGCTCCCGCCCCTCACCGACCCCGGCTGGGGCGACCTGCTCGCCGCCCTGGTGATCGCCTCCGCCGCGGCCGTCTTCGGACTCGCCGCCTGCTACCTCTTCCCCTACGTCCACGCCGCCTTCCAGCGCCTGCGCCACCCCATGCTGATGCTGCCCATCGGCGGCCTCGTCCTCGGACTCCTGGGCGCCATCGGCGGGCAGCTGACCCTCTTCAAAGGCCTGGCCGAGATCAAGGAGCTCGCCGCCTCGATCGGCAGCTGGTCCTCCGGCGAACTGGCCAAGTTCGCCGTGATCAAACTCCTCGCCCTCCTCGTCGCCGCCTCCTGCGGCTTCCGGGGCGGCCGGATCTTCCCCGCAGTCTTCATCGGCTCCGCCTTCGGGCTGCTCGCCCAGGCCCTCGTCCCCGAGGTCCACCCCGCGGTCGCCGTCTCGTCCGCCGTCCTCGGCGTCCTGCTCGCCACCACCCGGCAGGGCTGGATCAGCCTCTTCGTCGGCGCGGTCCTCGCCGCCTCGCCCGCGATGCTCGCCCTGCTCTGCCTGGCCTCCCTCCCCGCCTGGCTGATCGTCACCGGCCGCCCCCAGCTCGAACTCGACGCCGAGGGCACGTCCCTGCACTGACCCCGCCCCACGGGGGAACCTCCCCGCCGCGCAGAAGGAGTCCCCCATGCCGCTCCACAAGGGTCCCGGCGCCCCCGCCGAGCCCGCCCGCCGGCTCGCCCTCAACCCCTTCTTCGGGGAGGCCGCCAACCCGGTGGGCGGCATGACCGAGGCCCCGCCCCACCACCGGCTGCCCGAGGGCCCGCTGCCCCCGGCGAGCGCCTACCAGCTCGTCCACGACGAACTGATGCTCGACGGCAACTCCCGGCTCAACCTCGCCACCTTCGTCACCACCTGGATGGAGCCCCAGGCGGACGTCCTCATGAGCGAGTGCCGCGACAAGAACATGATCGACAAGGACGAGTACCCGCGCACCGCCGAACTGGAGCGCCGCTGCGTCTCCATGCTCGCCCAGCTGTGGCACGCCCCCGACCCGGCGAAGGCCGTCGGCTGCTCGACCACCGGCTCCAGCGAGGCCTGCATGCTCGCCGGCATGGCCCTCAAGCGGCGCTGGAGCAAGCGGCACGCCGACCGCTATCCGGGCACCGCCCGCCCCAACCTGGTCATGGGCGTCAACGTCCAGGTCTGCTGGGAGAAGTTCTGCAACTTCTGGGAGGTCGAGCCCCGGCTCGTCCCCATGGAGGGCGACCGCCTCCACCTCGACGCCGAGTCCGCCGCCGCGCTCTGCGACGAGAACACCATCGGCGTCGTCGCCGTCCTCGGCTCGACCTTCGACGGCTCCTACGAACCCGTCGCCGAGATCTGCGCCGCTCTGGACGCCCTCCAGGAACGCACCGGTCTCGACGTCCCCGTCCATGTCGACGGCGCCTCCGGCGCCATGGTCGCCCCCTTCCTCGACGAGGACCTGATCTGGGACTTCCGGCTCCCCCGCGTCTCCTCCATCAACACCTCCGGTCACAAGTACGGCCTGGTCTACCCGGGCGTCGGCTGGGCCCTGTGGCGCTCCTCCGCCGAACTTCCCGAGGAGCTCGTCTTCCGCGTCAACTACCTGGGCGGCGACATGCCCACCTTCGCCCTCAACTTCTCCCGGCCGGGCGCCCAGGTCGTCGCGCAGTACTACACCTTCCTCAGGCTCGGCCGGGAGGGCTACCGGGCGGTGCAGCAGACCTCCCGCGACATCGCCCGCGGCCTCGCCGAACGGATCGATGCCATGGGCGACTTCCGGCTCCTCACCCGCGGCGACCAACTGCCCGTCTTCGCCTTCACCACCGCCCCCGACGTCACCTCCTTCAACGTCTTCGACGTCTCCCGGCGGCTGCGCGAGAGCGGCTGGCTGGTCCCGGCCTACACCTTCCCCCCGCACCGCGAGGACCTGTCCGTGCTGCGCGTGGTCTGCCGCAACGGCTTCTCCGCCGACCTCGCCGGACTGCTCGTCGAGGACCTGGACCGACTGCTGCCCGAACTGCGGAGCCAGTCCCACCCGTTCACCCAGGACAGGGCCGCGGCGACCTCCTTCCACCACTAGGGCCTGTCGTCAAACTCCCGTCTGCCCCGCCCGGTCAGCCGACCCGCTCGCCGCAGGCCAGCCGGAACTCCGACCAGCGCACACCGTCCGCGGTCAGCGCGTACGTACAGGGCGACCCCTCACGCAGCAGGCCCAGCGGGGTGCGGCGGGTGTGGTGCGTCCCGTCGTCGCGCCGGACGAACGTCCGGCCGCCGTCCGCGCTCTCGTACCCCGAGATCTCCGCGCCGATCCCCACCCTGCCGCCGGGCCCCCGTCCCGGGAGACGGCGACCGCCGCCCGCCCCGACAGCGGGTCCGTGCCCGAGACCCACCAGGACCCGTCGGGCTCCGGCTGCTCCTGGGGACGGGGACGCGCCCCCAGGAGGGGCACCCGGGCCAGCGCCCGGCGCCGCCCGTCCCGCGGCGAGATCATCACGAGCCGCTGCCGCGCACAGTCGTCCGGCCGGGCCGCGGACGGCACGGCGCAGTCGGTGCCGAGCACCGCCCCTTCGGGTATCTCCGGGGCCGTCCCGACCGTACGCCGGTCGCACGCCCGCCAGGTGCGCCCGCCGTCCTTCGTGAACCAGGTCCGCGCGCCCGGCTCGGCGCCGCCCTCCTCGACGAGCGCCCGGCCGGGGCCGAGGGGGAGCACGTTCGCCGATACGCCGTCCGTCCCCGTCACCAGGGGCAGCGGGGAGCGCCGCAGCACCCATTCCCTCGCCCCGGCGTCCCGCCTCCAGAGCCGGCTTCGACCCCGTACACCCGCTCGACACGACCAGCACCAGCGCCACGACGGCGCCGGCCACTCCTCCCACGGGCCTGCGCATCGACGTCCCCTCTGTCCTCCCTCGGGCGGTCCGCGGTGAACCACTGCTTTCGATACACCGCTCACCGCCTTCGGGTTCCCACCTCGGCGCCACCACTTCGCCGTCACTTCCCGAGCCGCCCGAACTTCCGCACCGCCAGCGGGAAGAAGACCGCGAGCAGCGCCAGGGGCCACACGACCGCCGCCCAGACGTGCCCCGGCTCGCCGCCCGGATTGCCGAAGAGGTCACGGACCGCCGTCGCGGTCGCCGACATCGGATTCCACTCCACGAACGTGCCGAGCCAGCCCGGCATCGAGTCCGGGGAGGCGAAGGCGTTGGAGAGGAAGCCGATGGGCCAGACCAGGATCTGCACCGCCTGCACCAGCTCGGCCCGCCCCGCGACCAGCGCGAGGAAGATCCCGATCCACAGCATCGCGAACCGCAGCAGGAGCAGCAGCCCCAGCGCACCCAGGGTGCTCCCCGGTCCGCCGTCGGCCCGCCAGCCGATCGCGTACCCGACGCCGACCATCACCGACAGCCCCACCGCCGACTGGAGCATGTCGGCCGCCGACCGTCCCACGAGCACCGCGCCGTCGCTCATCGGCATCGCCCGGAACCGGTCGATCACGCCCTTGTTCAGGTCCTGCGTCACCGCCGTCATGGTGCCTTCGAGCCCGAACACCATGGTCAGCGTGAGCATCCCGGGCACCAGGAAGTCGACGTAGTCGCCGTCGACGCTCCGGCCGCCGCCGACCAGATAGCCGAACATCAGCAGCATCATCACCGGGAACACGAGGCCGACCAGGACCTGCACCGGCTGCCGCGCCCAGTGCGCCAGCTCCCGGCGGGTCATCGTCCAGCAGTCGCTCACCACGTACGCCGCACTCATGCCGCCACCTCCGTCTGACGCGCGCCCGACCCGTCCGGGGCACCGCCCGAGGCACCCGACCCGTCCGACCCGTCCGACCCGCCCGGCCCGCCCGGCCCGCCCGTCAGATGCAGGAACACCTCGTCCAGCGTCGGCCGCCGCAGGGCGATGTCCTCCGCCTCGATCCCGGCCGCCCCCAGCACCCGCACGGTCTCGGCGAGCGAGGCCATCCGGTCCGCCACCGGCGCGCTGAGCAGCCGCCGGTCGGCGTCCACGGTCACCTCCGCCCGCGGCACGGGCAGCAGTCCGGCCGCCTCGTCGAGCCGCGCCCGGTCCCGTACGACGACGTCGATGCGGTCCACCCCGACCCGGGCCTTGAGCTCGTCGGCCGTGCCGTCGGCCACGACCCGTCCTCTGTCCACGACCGAGATCCGGTCCGCGAGCTGGTCCGCCTCCTCCAGGTACTGCGTGGTCAGCAGCACGGTGGTGCCTCCGCCGACGAGCGAGCGCACCGACTCCCAGACCTCGCCACGCCCGCGTGGGTCGAGTCCCGTCGTCGGCTCGTCGAGGAAGAGCACCTCGGGCTCCGTGATCAGCGAGGCCGCCAGGTCGAGCCGCCGCCGCATGCCGCCACTGAACTGCTTGACCGGCTTGCGGCCGGTGTCGGTGAGGCCGAAGCGCTCGAGGAGCTCGTCGGCCCGGGTGCCCGCACGGCGGGCGCCCAGGTGGTGGAGCCGGCCGAACATCTCCAGGTTCTGCCGGCCGCCCAGCTCCTCGTCGAGCGCCGCGTGCTGCCCGAGCAGCCCGATCCGCCGCCGTACCTCACGGGCCTCGGTCCGTACGTCGTGCCCCGCCACGCGCACCAGGCCCTCGTCGTGGCGCAGCAGGGTGGCCAGGATCCGTACGGTCGTCGTCTTGCCCGCGCCGTTGGGCCCGAGCAGGCCGTGGACGGTGCCGCGCCGGACCGTGAGGTCGAGACCGGACAGGGCGTCCTTCTCGCCGTACCGCTTGCGCGCGCCCTCCACGAGGATCGCGTCCCCAATCGCCGCCATGTCGATTCCTCCCGAAATCTTCTTAGTCAAATTTGATTAGCTCCCACCGACGGAGCAAGGTATGCCCTCCCGAGGGCTTAGTCAAACTTGATTAGCCCGCACTCGTCCCCAGCACCTGATCAGGCCGCGCTCCCGATCAGGTCGCGTAGGGGTTCTCCTCGCCCGCCGCGAGCACACCCACGAAGGGATCGCCCTCGCCCGCGAACACGTACGCCCCGCCCTCGATCCGCTCGATCAGGCCGAGTGTCCACGCCTTGCCGGCGTCCGCCGAGTGGACCCACATGTGCATGATCTCGCCGATGTGCCCGAGCTGACCGGGGCCGCCCTCCGGCGTGTAGTACTCCGTGACCGAGGTCCGCCACTCGTCGAGCGCCCGCACCCGCTGCCGGAGCAGCTCCGCCGCCTCCGCCCGGGGCAGGTCCACGATGAAGCCGATGCCCGCCGACAGGACGTCCATCTTCTGGTCGTACGTGGTCAGCGCCTCGCGCAGCAGGGCGAAGTACTCCGCGAGGCCGCTCTCCGTCAGCTCGTACTCGACGCGCGGCGGCCCGCCCACCGCGCTCGGCGCCACCTCGTGCGCGTGCAGCAGCCCCTGCTTGGCCATCTGCTTGAGCGCGTGATAGATCGAGCCCGGCTTGGCGT
Source organism: Streptomyces sp. NBC_00691 (assembly GCF_036226665.1). NCBI lineage: Bacteria > Bacillati > Actinomycetota > Actinomycetes > Kitasatosporales > Streptomycetaceae > Streptomyces > Streptomyces sp. NBC_00691. The sequence goes on from NZ_CP109007.1 coordinate 3,732,976, forward strand.
GGGACCACTCGTGCGCGCCCCAGAACTCCAGGTCGTTGCGGACCTGGTAGCCGTGGGCGCGGCCGTGCTGCTTCACCGCGCCCAGGACGAGAAGACGGATCGCCGACATCCCACGTACCTCCTAGTCAATTTTGACCAGGGTACGCGCGCGGGGTCACCCCGCCCGCTCCGCCGCGATCAGCTCGAAGGAGCCCTTGCCGTCCAGGGACTCGCGGATGACGTCGGCGTGCCCGGCGTGCCGGCCGGCCTCCTGTACGAGGTGGAGGAGCATCCAGCGGATGGAGACCCGCCCGTCCTCGGGGAACCAGGGGGCCTTGGGCAGCGGGAAGGTGTCGTCCAGGCTCGGCACCGAGCGGACGTACTCCTCGGTCTCCTTCGCCACGCCGTCCCAGAACGCCACGATCTCCGGGATCGTCTCGCCGTTCACGAGCCGGAAGCCCTCGCCCCAGGTCGCCTCGGTGCGCACCCGCTCGTTCGGCTGCTGCTGGGCCATCCGGAGCCAGTTCAGCTCGACCTCGGCGACGTGCTTGATCAGCCCGGAGAGGCTGAGTTCGCTGGCGCTGGGGCGGCTCGCCGCCTGCTCCTCGCTGAGACCGAGGACCGCGCGGCGGAGCGCGGCGCGCTGCGCCTCGACGAAGTTGAGGAGCGCGCCGCGCTCGTCGCCGTGAGCCTCCGTGGGAACAAGAGCCACCATGATGTCCGCCTTCCGTACGCCTACGCAGTGGGGTGCCGGGGAGGGGTTGCGCCCTTCCCGACACCCATCAACCTACGGACCCTTGCGGACAACCACTGTCCTCAAGGAGAAAGCCGCCCGGCCCGGATGCGGCCCGACCGGGCCCGGCGCGACGCCGCCCGGAGTCGGCGGGCTCACGCCGGCCGGATCAGAAGGGGAACCGACTCCGGCCGTGCTGGATCGAGATCCACTTCTGGGTGGTGAAGCTCTCCACCATCGCCTCGCCGTTGAGCCGCCCGACACCCGAGTGCTTCTCGCCGCCGAAGGGCACGATCGGCTCGTCGTGCACGGTGCCGTCGTTGATGTGGATCATGCCGGTGTGGATCCGCTTGGCGACCCGCACACCCCGCTCGACGTTCCCGGTGTGGACGGCGCCGCTGAGCCCGTACGGGGTGTCGTTGGCGATCCGTACGGCCTCCTCCTCGCCGTCGAAGGGGACGATCAGGGCGACCGGGCCGAAGATCTCCTGGCCCAGGATCGCGGCGTCCGGGGCGAAGCCGGTGAGGACGGACGGGGAGACGAGGTTGCCGTCGACCGTGCCGTGCAGAAGCGCCGTGGCGCCGGCCTCGACCGTCTGGTCCACGAGCGAGGAGACTGCCTCCGCCTGCTGGGAGTTGATGAGCGGACCGATGTGGGTGGCGGGGTCGGCGGGGTCGCCGACGCGCAGGGTCTTCACCTTCGCCACGAACTTCTCGGTGAACTCCTCCTCCACCGTCCGGTCCACCAGGATCCGGTTGGCGGCCATGCAGACCTGGCCCTGGTGCACGAAGCGGCTGAAGACGGCCGCGTCGACCGCGTAGTCCACGTCGGCGTCGTCGAGCACGATCAGGGCGCTGTTGCCGCCGAGTTCGAGGACGGCGTGCTTGAAGTTCTGCGCGCAGACCGTGGCGACGTGGCGGCCGACCTTGTCGGAGCCGGTGAAGGAGATGACCTTCGGCACGGGGTGGGTCAGGAGCGCGTCGCCGATCTCGGCGATGTCGGTGACCACGACGTTCAGCAGACCGGCCGGCAGGCCGGCCTCCTCCAGGACCTTGGCGACGAGGGTGCCGCCGCAGATCGGGGTGTTCTGGTGCGGCTTGAGGACGACCGCGTTGCCGAGGGCCAGCGCGGGCGCGACCGACTTGATCGACAGGAGGAAGGGGAAGTTGAAGGGGGAGATGACGCCGACGACGCCGACCGGGACGCGGTAGACGCGGTTCTCCTTGCCGTCGACCGGCGACGGCAGGATGCGCCCCTCGGGGCGCAGCGCCAGCTGGACCGCCTCGCGCAGGAACTCCTTGGCGAGGTGCAGTTCGAAGGCCGCCTTGAGACGGGTGCCGCCGAGCTCGGCGACGATCGTCTCGGCGATCTCCTCCTCTCGGTCCTCGACGATCCGCAGCGCGCGCTCGAAGACGAGCCGGCGGGTGTACGGGTTGGTCTCGGCCCACTCGGCCTGGGCGCGCTCGGCGGCACGGTACGCGCGGTCGACCTCACCGGCGGTGGCGACGGTGATCGACGCGAGCTTCTCCCCCGTGTACGGGTTGAAGTCGATGATGTCCCACGAGCCGCTGCCCGGCTTCCACTCGCCGTCGATGTACTGGTGGGCCAGGTCGGTGAAGTGCGACATGGATCGAGACTCCTTCTACCCGCTCTACTTCCGCACGGATGACAGAAGTGACGTCGAGGCGCCGAAACGCCAGAACTGATGTCACGTCATCGTACTGATGTGTCAGGTGAGTTGGAGGAGTCCTCGCAGAAGATCACGGCTTTCGGCCGGATCGGGCGCTTCCTTCTGCAGTCGCTCCATCACGCGCTGGTACTGGGCGACCTCCTCGCGCTTGTCGAGGTAGAGGGCGCTGGTGAGCTGCTCCAGGTAGACGATGTCGGACAGGTCGGACTCGGGGAAGCTCAGCATCGTGAAGGCGCCGCTCTCACCGGCGTGCCCGCCGAAGCTGAAGGGCATGATCTGGAGGGTGACGCCCGGGTGCTCGGAGATCTCGATGAGATGCCTCAACTGGCCCCGCATGACGGACCGGTCGCCGTAGGGGCGGCGCAGGGCGGCCTCGTCGAGGACCGCGTGGAACTGCGGGGCGCGCTCGGAGACGAGAACCTTCTGCCGTTCGAGGCGGAGCGCGACGCGGCGGTCGATCTCGGCGGCGGGGGCGCCGGGCATGCCCCGGGTGACGACGGCCTGGGCGTACGCCTCGGTCTGCAACAGGCCGTGGACGAACTGCACTTCGTAGACGCGGATGAGGGAGGCGGCGCCCTCCAGGCCGATGTAGGTCTGGAACCAGCCCGGCAGGACGTCGCCGAAGCTGTGCCACCAGCCCGCGACGTTGGCCTCGCGGGCGAGCCCGAGGAGCGAGCCGCGTTCGGCCTCGTCCCCGACCCCGTACAGCGTGAGCAGATCCTCGACGTCCCTGGCCTTGAAGCTCACCCGTCCCAACTCCATGCGGCTGATCTTGGATTCGGACGCGCGGATCGAGTAACCGGCCGCCTCGCGGGTGATCCCGCGCGACTCGCGCAACCGCCTCAGCTGTGAGCCCAGCAGGATGCGCCGCACCACACTCCCGCTCGCTCCGCCCGATTCGCCTGCGGTCACGGCTCCAGCCTCCCCTTACGGTGTCGAGCCCCCGTCGAGCCCCGGATTCTGCCACCAAACGCTTCAGCGCGTACACATTCGATTACGGAAAGACGGCGAGTTCCGGGCAGTCGCGGAAAGTTCGCCTCCAGCGTCGGACGACTTATGCACAGATTAGGCACGGGGACGGACAGGTCCGGCGCGTGCACGTGCATCTGCCCTTGCATCCAGTGGTCGCATTCGGAACCATGGACCCCGCGCAGCCGCGTACTCGTTCGTGTTGTCGTGTTGTCGCACCACAGTCGCGATTCCCGGGAGTGCCTCGCATGGGGACGAATGGATCGACCGTGCTCGAGCCGTTACGGCAGGGCCTTCCGCCGATCGATCCCGGAGCCGTCTCCACCTCCGCCTCGTGCGCGCTGCCCGCGCGGTACGAAGCCGTGCGCGGAGCCCGGAAGTTCACCAGCGCGACGCTCGACCGCTGGGAGCTGACCGAGCGCTTCGACGATGTGGCCCTGGTCGTCTCCGAGCTCGTCACCAACGCGCTGCGCCACGCGGTGCCCGCCGACGCGCCCCAGGAAGAAGGCCAGAACCCACCGGTCCGCCTGCATTTGATGCGCTGGTCCTCGCGCCTGGTGTGCGCCGTGCGCGACCCCAGCAGGGAGAGCCCGGAGGCACGCGGCGGCGAGGAGGACTTCGCCGCCGAGTCGGGACGCGGACTGTTCCTGGTGGACTCGTTCAGCGACAGCTGGGGGTGGCACCCGCTCGCCGGCACGCTGCGCGGCAAGGTCGTCTGGGCGCTGTTCCGGATCGGTCCGGAGTAGCCGCGCCGCGGACCGGACGTACGAAGGAGGGGCCCCGGCGACATCCGCCGGGGCCCCTCCTTCGTACGTCCGTCACCTGTCCGTCGTCCGTCCGCGTCTCCGCGCGCGCGTCGACCGTGCACCACGCACCCTCGTCGCGCTCACACCAAGTGGTCGAACTCGCCGTCCTTGACGCCGAGGAGGAGCGCCTCTATCTCCGCGGGCGTGTAGACGAGGGCGGGTCCTTCGGGGTGGCGCGAGTTGCGTACGGCAACGTTTCCCCCCGGCAGTTTGGCGAACTCCACGCAGGACCCCTGGGAGTTGCTGTGCCTGCTCTTCTGCCACACGACGCCTCGCAGCTCCGTGGCCGCCATGCCGTTGTACGCGCGATGCGCATGATGCACTGGTAGCTCCCCGAGTTGCTTGGTGCAGGTGTCAACTTCCTCGGATCATAGCTGTGTTCATATGCCCATGCATGAGCAGATGCACGTGCACGGGGGGTGGCGTAGCGGCTACGCGACAGAGCGTGCTACCAGCGGGTATGGCACCGCGTCCGCCCTCACCCTACGGGTCCCGATCTTGGACCGGACGCCCAGGAAGTCACGTCCTCGGTCAGGAGCCGTCGCCCGAGGGAATCAGGGGCAGCTCCGAGAGGAGCTTGCCCGTGCGGTCGTACAGCGCCGTTCCGACGGTCCCCATGCCCGGCCCGGTATGGACGTACCAGACGCCCCAGCCCGGATTCCCCGGCAGTTCGACGAGCGTGGCGACGGCCTTGCGGCCCTTGGCGTTCGTCAGCTCCACGCGGCCCGCCGCACGGGTCCCGTAGTAGAGCCCCGAGTGGAACGCCCCCTTCGGGTCCCCCTCGCTCTGGTGGCTCACGCCCGGCGCGTTCAGGTCGATGTTGCCGTCGGTGACGCTGCGCACGTTCTCGAACCCGTCCGGTCCCGCCCAGTGCTTGCCCTCCGCCGTCAGCCAGACCTTCCAGCCCTTCCCGGCGGCGACCCGCTCTCCGGAGGCCACGACCTTGACCGGGGTCGGGTCCGGCGGCGGCGGCTTCTCGCTCGTACGGACGGCCGGCGCCGAGGTCGGGACGAGGGTCGGCGGGACGGCGACAGGAGCCGGTCCCGGGGCCGGGCGTACGGGGGTCAGGACGACCACGACGGCCACCACGGCCGTCGCGGCCGCGAGCACCGAGAGCGCCGACAGCGCGGCCGTACGGCGCCGCCGCCGCGCCCGGCCCGCCCGCCGGACGGCCTCCAGCGGCAGCGGCCCCGGGACGAGGTCGGAGGCGGCCCGGGCGAACACCGCGCGCAGGTCGGTTTCGGGACGGGGCCCGGAACCTCGGTGGGAACGGGGACCGGGGCCGGGGCTCGGGTCGGGCCGGGGATCGGGGGGTGTCGTCGGCCGTGCGGGGGTCATCGTCGGGCTCCGGTGGGGGCGGGGAAAGACGGCGCGGGGACGGTGCCGAGCCCCGGGTGGGCGCGCAGCGCGGTCAGACCGCGCCGGGCATGGGTCTTGACCGTGCCGATCGAGCAGTTGAGGACGCTCGCGATCTCCAGCTCGGTCAGATCCTCCCAGTAGCGGAGCACCATGACCGCGCGCTGGCGGGCGGTCAGATCCGCTAACGCGGCCAGGAGCGCGGTGCGTTGCTCGACCGCGTCGGCATGGCCCGCCGAGGTGTGGCGCAGCGACTCCGGCAGGACCGGCGTCAGGAGATGGACGACCCGCTTCCGGCGGACCCGGCTGAGGTTGTTGTTGATCAGCGCGCGGCGCACGTAGAGGTCGATCTCCCCGCGCGGAACCCGGCGCCACCGCGCGTACACCTTGGCCAGCGTCGTCTGCACCAGGTCCTCGGCCTCGTGGAAGTCCCCGGTCAGGAGCTGGGCCGTGCGCACCAGACGCGGCCAGGCGGCGACGGCGAACTCGGTGAAGCCGTCGTCCTCGGAGGTCGCGGGCGCCCGGAAGTCCCCGGAGGTCCCGGTGTCCCCGGTCATCCCGGTCGTCCCGGTGTTCCCGGCGGTCCCGGTGTCCCCGGTCGTCCTGGCAGTCCCGGTGTCCCCGGTCGTCCTGGAGGCCCCGGTGGCCGCTCCCGCCTCGGCGACCTCGGTGGCGGACTCGTACGGCACGGTGTCGGACCTCGCGATCGGTCGGTGGATCGATGGAGCCGTGGAGAGGCGGCGGTGGAGAGGTGGCGGGGCCCGCCCCGTGCCGGGCCCCACCACGTTTCTGCCACGGTCAGCCGCGGCCGGCCGGGAAGTCGAAGCCGGGAAGCTCGGCCAGGAGCCTGCCCGCCCGGTCGTAGAGGGTGACGCCGAGGCCGCTGCCGCCGTTCCCGCTCGCCGGCCCCGTGTGCGCGTACCAGACACCCCAGTCGGGGTGGCCGGGCAGGGCGATGAGGGTGGCGACGGTCTTGTGGCCCTCGGCGTCGCTCAGTTCGACGCGACCCGCCGCGCGGGTTCCGTAGTAGAGGCCGGAGTGGAAGACGCCCTTCGCGTCCCCCTCGCTCTGGTGGCTCACGCCGGGCTCGGAGCGGTCGATGTTGCCGTCGACCACGCTGCGGAAGTTCTCGTAGCCGTCCGGGCCTGCCCAGTGCTTGCCATCGCGGGTCAGCCACACGGTGAAGCCCCCGCCGGCGTCCACCCGCAGGCCGGGGCGGACGGTGCGGACCGGCTTCGGCGCGGGCACGGCGGCCTTGGCCGGGGTGACCTCGGCGGGCTCGGTCCGGGCCGCGGTCCCGGCCGCGACGGAGGTCGCGGAGGTGGCCGCGGACGTGGCGGAGGACTCGGTGGGCGCTCCGGCCGCCGACGGTGCCGCGATCGCCACCGCTGCCACGACGCCGGCGGCCGCCAGCCAGTACTTCTTCATGCGGGTGCTCCTGGAGGGATGTCGGTGGAGGACCGCGGACGTCCGCGCCCCTCTTCCCCTACCAACTCCGGCCGGCCGCGCTCCGGATGACATGCTCGCGAAATTCGTACCGGACAGTGTCCCCGCCGGGCAGGGGGCGGCGGCTACCGCGTACGCGCCCGCGTGGAGTCCGTCAGGGCTGTCGTGACCTCGTCCAGTGCTTCCAGGAGGAGCACCGCGCCCTTGTGCAGCAGGAAGTGGTCCGGTGCGTCGTCGTCCCAGGCGTCGACCGTCTCGCGCAGCTCATCCCACTGCGGCGTCTTGCGCTCCCGGATGTGCCTGGCGCCCCGTTCCGTGGCGCGCCGCAGCGACTCCGCGAGGGTCACGGCGGCCGCCACGGGCGGAGCGCCGGGTTCCGGCAGGTGCGCCTCCATGAGCATCGCCACCCGCCCGAACTCCGCGAGCGCGTGCTCGGCCTGTTCGGCCGCCGCGTGCGAGAGGCCCCGGTGCCGCACGGGCTCGTGCGTCGCCCGCTCCACGGCCTCCTGCCAGGCGACGCGGGCCGCACGGGTGTCCAGAAGCGCCTCCCGTACGTCGGGGCTGCCGGGCCCGCGCGGATCGGCGTACCGCGCGGTGACGACCGCCGCGTACCGGCCGACCGACGCGAGCCAGTCGGCGAGCCGACCGCGCAGCCGGGGCGTCTCCCAGGCCGGGTAGACGGCGTACGCGAGCATCGCGAGCAGCCCGCCGACCAGGGTCAGCGTCACCCGGTCCCGCACGGTCTGGGTGACCCCCGCGCCCTCCATGCCGAGCAGGAACACGACGTACGCGGCGACGAAGACCTGGCCGGCCGCGTATCCCGTGCGCATCAGCAGGTACATCGCGAAGGCGCACACCACGGCAAGGCCCGCCGACAGATACACGCCCGGGTGGGCCCACTGGACGACCGCCGTCGCGAGGGTCACTCCGACGAGGGTGCCGCCGAAGCGGGCCACCGAGCGCGCGTACGTCTGCGAGAAGTCCGGTCGCATCACCATCACCGAGGCCATCGGCGCCCAGTAGCCGTGGCCGAGCGGGAGCGCCGTGCCCAGCAGGTAGCCGGCGGCCGTGACCGCCGAGACGCGGATCGCGTGGCGCAGGATCGGCGAGTCCCGGCGCAGCTCGGCGCGGGCCTTCGCGACGACGATCGGGGTGAGGCGGACGAGGGTGGGGCGCTCCCGGGGCGTGGCGCCGTGGCCCGAGGTCTCCGTCCTCGGCTCGGCCGTCTCGACGACGTCGCCGAGCAGCGCGACGAGACGGATCGCGGCACGGCGGGGCGGCCCGTGCAGGAGCGAGAGGGTCTCGGGGGCGTGGAGGGCTGCGACGGCGGGATCGGGGAGGGCGACCGGTTCGCCGTGCCGGATCGCGTGCGCGGCGGCGTCCAGAACGGAGCCCGCCGCTCCCAGCATCTCCCGCACGCGCGCGCGTGCGGGGCCTTCCTCCGGGACACCGACGGCCGGGTCGGCGAGGGAGGCGAGGACCGGGCGGATGCGCTCGGCGAGGCCGCGGGCGCCGTGGAGCTCGGCCGGGCGGCGGCGGGCCTGGGCGGGGGTCACGGCGGCGGCGGCGCGAGCGTGCATGAGGGGCAGGGGGTCGAACGGGGCGACCGGGTCGTGGCGGAGGCGGCGGGCGTAGTCCGCCTCGGCGGCGAGGGCGTCCGCGAGGGCGTCGCGCTGGGCGCCCCAGGGCCGGACCGGGAGGAGGACGACCAGGCCGGCCTGGACGACACCGCCCGCGAAGATCATGGCGGCGTGGCCGGCGGCCTCGGCCACGGAGGTGGGGAGGGTGACCGTGACCAGCATGATCGCCACGTTGGAGGAGGCGATGATGCCGGCGGTGGGCCCGGCGGCCCAGGCGAGCCCCGAGAGGAACGTCCAGAGGAGCAGCAGGGCGAGGAAGAGCGCCCCGTGGGAGACCGTGAGATAGCCGATGAAGGTCGACACGGCGAGGCTGGCGCCGGAGGCGAGGGCGAGGGTGGGGCGGGGGCGCCAGGAACGCTGGAAGGTGGCGATGGCCGCCTGGAAGGCGCCGAAGGCGGAGGAGGCGGCGACGGCGGGGCCGAAGACGGCGAGCGAGAAGCCGATGACGAGAGCGAGCCCGAGGGCGGCGCGGGCGGCGATGACGGGGTCGAGCCGCCGCCGCTCGACGGTGAGCCCGGAGCGGGCGGTCTCCTTCAACGCCCGGAGCCAGCTCATGCCCCGAGCGTATCCGGGACAGGGACGAAACGACCTATTTCACCCGCACGTGGGATTCTGCGTGCATGACGTCCGAGGTCACGGCCGCCGGCTGGGCCGTGCGGCAGGCCGCACCGGTCCGGGACGACCCCGCCGGGCGGACGGCACTGATGGAGCGGTGCCACGACGGCCCGTTCGGCAGGAGGCCCCGGCACCGTCCACCGGGCGGCGATGTCGTTCATGCGCCGGCAGCCGCGGTGGGGAGCTCCGCCGGCGCACGCTTCTCAGCGCCTGTTCCCGCCGCCCCGGCCGGGCCCTCGTCCCTCGACCCCCCGCCGCTCCGGCCCGAGCCCCGCGCGGTCCGCAGCCGAGGCGCCGTGCGTCCAGCCCTCCTCGTCCCAGGCCGCACGCACGCGCGTGGACCGGGTTTCCGGGAAGAGTTCGTCCGTGCGGGTGGTGACCGCCAGGTCCCGTGAGGCGAGGGCCGGGAGAAGGGTCGGGGCCTCGGACGCAACACGGCGGGACGTCGCCGCGAGACGCGCGCCGAGCCGGTTCGCGTACGCCAGCAGGAACGACTGCCGGAACGACTTCGTGCGCTTGCGGCCCCCCGCCCGCTGTTCCGCCTCCGCCCGGGTCATCGCCGCCGTCCCCTGCACGAGCAGCGAGGTGTAGAGCAGCTCCACCGGGTCCAGGTCCGCCTCGAAGCCGACCACCGTCGAGAAGCCGTACGCCTCATTCCACACCGCCCGGCAGTGGTTCGCCGTCGCGACCGCGTCGAGCAGGATCGCCTTCGCCTGCTCGTACGGCGGCTCCACCCCGATCCGGACCGCCCCCGGCGACTCCGGCGACGGCGCCCCGGCCGCGAGCGTCGCCTCGTCCAGGCTGTGCCGCGCCATCAGTTCCTGCGCCTTGGCGGTGAGGGCCTCCGCCTCCTCCGGGTACCCCGTCGCCTCCGCCTTCGCGAGCAGCGCCCGGATCCGGGTCAGCATCCGCGGCTCCCCCGCGATGCCCGGCGGCAGCGCCTCCCCCGGCACGGGGCCGACCGCGTCGAGCCTCGGCAGCCGCACCAGGAGCCGGTACAGCTCCAGGACCGTCGTCGCGTGCGAGAAGCGGTCCGTCGGCCGGCCGGGGGACGCGTCCAGCTCGTCGAGCTGGGACCGCCAGCGGTGCGGCAGCCTCTCGTAGCGGGCCGTCTCGGCCAGGACCAGGCCGGTCAGCACCCGGAGGTGCGCGTCGGAGAGGTCGCGGCGGGCGATGCGTACGAGGTCGGCGGGCTGCCAGCCGCGGCCCCACAGGGTCCGCACGAACTCCTCGCCGCGCCGGCCCAGTTCCGTGTCGGCGCGCCGGTCGGCGGCCAGCAGCGAGGCCGCCGTGTCGAGGGACCCGTCGTCGCGCGCGTACAGCGCCTCGAAGGCCCGCTCGACCGTGCCGCTGCCGCCGCTGGTGCTGCCGCTGTCTCCGGCGCTGCTCGTGCCGCCGGTGTCGCTCGTGCTCACGCCGTCCTCGTGTCCCATGCCTCGCGGTCCTCCGCGCAGCTCACCACGGGTTCGGTGGTTACCTCCGTGTGCCCCTCGGACATGAATGTGCCTCCTTCCGCGATCTTCTCCGTCCTCCACGATGGTCTCAGCCATCACGTCGTCACCGCGGCCGCAGGGTCCGAGGGGGAGAACATGCTGCTCGTCACCGGTGTCTCCGGCGCTCTCGGCTCGCTCGTCGCCGACCGCGAGGACGTCGTCCTCGGTACGCGCGCGGGGCTGCCCGGCACCCGCCGCCTCGACTTCGACGCGCCCGAGACGCTGCCGGAGGCCTTCGCGGGGGTGGAGACACGCCCGACGCCGAGAACCGGATCACGGGCCCGCTGGGCGGGGGCCGTCTCGCCGCGGTCGCCCGCGCGGACCTCGCCGACATCGCCGTCTCGGTCGCGACGGACCCGGCCGCCCACCGCAACCGGGTGTACGAACTCGTCGGCGAGCGCGCCCTCGGCGGCGCCGAGCTCACGGAGGCCCTGGGCGCCACGTACGCCCCCGGCAGCCTCGCCGACGCCCGCGCCGCGATCGCCGCGTCCGGGGCGGCGCCGTTCCCCGGCTCGGGGGGGGGTAGCGCCATGCCTCCGTACGAGGGGCCGAACGCGGCTCGGGGCGGGTCCGGCCTGCGTACGGGAGGGCCGGCCCCGGCTCGGGGGTAGGGCCAGGCATACCCCTCGGACGCCTGCCTGTGGTCGTGATCGGCGGCCGCGGGAACGGTTCGCTTGAGCCATGACCTCGATGCGCTCGAACACTCCCGCCGTCCCGCACGCCACGGCCTTCACCACCATCTCCACCGCTGCCGTACGGCTCCGCCGGCTCACCCGTCACCACCGGGACGTCCGCGCGCTCGACGGCGTCGACCTCGACTTCCGCGCCGGGACCTTCACCGCCGTCATGGGCCCCTCGGGCTCCGGCAAGTCCACGCTCCTCCAGTGCGCCGCCGGGCTCGACCGGCCGACCTCCGGGCAGGTGGAGGTCGGCGGGGTCGCCCTCGAAGGGCTGAGCGAACGGCGGCTGACCCTGCTGCGGCGGGACCGGATCGGTTTCGTCTTCCAGTCCTTCAATCTGCTGCCCGCCCTCACCGCCGCGCAGAACGTCGCCCTGCCCCTCCGGCTCGCCGGCCGCCGTCCGTCCCGCACCGAGGTCCGAGCGGCGCTGGCCCGCGTCGGGCTGGCGGGGCGGGAGCGGCACAGGCCGGGCGAGTTGTCGGGCGGACAGCAACAACGGGTGGCGATCGCCCGGGCACTGATCACGCGGCCGGCCGTTCTCTTCGGCGACGAGCCGACCGGCGCGCTCGACTCGACGACGAGCCGCGAGGTGCTGGACATGCTGCGGGAGCTGGTCGACCGGGACGGCCAGACGATCGTCATGGTCACCCACGACCCGGTGGCGGCGGCCCGCGCGGACCGGGTGGTCTTCCTGGTCGACGGGCGGGTGGCGGGCGAGCTCCGGGCCCCGACGGTGGAGACGGTCACGGCGCGGATGACCGCGCTGGAGACGGACGCGACGGACGCTGCGGTCCCGACCGCCCCGGAGCCGGACGCGGCGGTCCCGACCGCCCCGGAGCCGGACGCGGCGCGGTCGACCGCGCGTGAGCCGGGCGCGCCCGGCGCGCCGGAGGCTCCGGTCCGCACCACCGCTTCTCCCGCCCGGAGCGTCTCGTGCTGACCGTCGTCCTCTCCGGCCTCCGCGCCCGCTGGGCCTCCTTCCTCGGCGGGTTCGTCGCCCTCGCGCTCGGCGTGGGGCTGCTCGCCACCATGGGCCTGGGGCTGTCCGCGACCTTTCACGCGCCCGAGCGTTCTCCTCAGCGGTTCGCCTCCCCGCCCGTCGTGGTGCAGGGTCAGGACCGGCTCACACTGGACGTACGACGCGGGACCGGGACCGTGTCCGTGGCGCAGCGACTCGACCGTCCACAGCCTGTGGACAACGATCTGCTCCGCGAGCTGGAGGCCCGCTGGACCGTCACCCGCTCCGGCGGCCCCGACGCCGTCGGCGTCGACGCCCCCGCCGCCGAGGTCCGCGCCCTCGTCGGCGCTCGCGCCCAGGTCCTCACCGGCGACGAACGGCGGCGCGCCGACCCCGGCCACGACCGGGACGCCGACGCGCTGGTCGGCGTCAACGCCCTCCTCGGCACCTCCGGCGGCGTCACCGCCTTCGTCTCCGTCTTCGTCGTCGCCTCCACCTTCGCCTTCGCCGTCGCCCTGCGCCGCCGCGAGTTCGGGCTGCTCAGGACCGCCGGAGCCACCCCCGGACAGATCCGCCGGCTCCTCCTCGCCGAGGCCGCGGCACTCGGCGTCCTCGCCTCCGCCGCCGGGTGCGCGCTCGGCGCGGCCGGCGCGCCGCTGCTCGCCAGGACCCTCGTCGACGGTGGCCTCGCGCCCGCGTGGTTCACGGTCGGCGGCCCGGCCTGGCCCTTCCACGCCGCCTTCTGGACGGGCGTGACGGTCGCTCTGGCCGGGGCGGTCGCCGCGTCCCGGCGGGCCGGGAAGGTCGGCCCGGCGGCCGCGCTCCGCGAGGCGGACGTCGACGCCGACACCCTGCCCCTCGGCCGGGCCCTGCTCGGTACGGGGCTGCTCCTGGCCGGCCTGGGGCTCCTCGTCCACACCTACGCCACGGACCCGTCCGCGCTGCTCAAGCGGAAGACGTACACGACCCTCCCGATGCTCCTGATCACCGGAATCGCCCTGCTCTCCCCGCTCCTGGTCCGGCCGATGGCGCGGCTGCTGAGGCTTCGGGGGGCTGTGGGGACGCTGGTACGGGAGAACAGCGCCGCATCCGTCCGTCGTACGGCGGCCGTCGCCGCCCCCGTCCTCGTGACCGTCGCGCTCGCCGGGACGCTCTTCGGCTCGGCGACGAGCGTCACGCGCGCGAAGGGCGTCGAGGGGCGCGAGCAGACGGCCGCGGAGTACGTCGTGGCGGGCCCGGCCCTGCGGCCGGTGGCGGCGCCCGCCGGGGCCGTCGTCTCCCCCACGGGGCCGACCTCGGTCTTCGTACGGGACGGGGACGAGGCCGTCGTGAAGTACGGGGCGCGGGCGGTCACCGATCCGGCGGCCTTCGCCGCACTCGCCCGGCTGCCCGTGGTCACCGGCGATCCGCGGGACCTCGACGACCGGACGATCGTCGTCAACGAGGAGTTCGAGCGGCACCGGGTGGGCGAGACCGTCGAGGTCTGGCGGGCGGACGGGACCGGCCCGGTACGGCTCCGCGTCGTGGCCGTCCTCGCCCTGGGGACCGGCGACAACGGCCCGTACGTCACCCGGGCGAACGCCCCCGGCTCCGTCCCCGACCGGATCGACGCCCACGGCGGCGGTACGGCCACGGCGCGGGCCCTGGAGGCGAGCGGCGGCACCGTCAGGACGGCCGACGCCTGGGCCGAGGCCGAGCGCCCGTCGAGCGGCGGCCCGCAGGCGCGGCTCGGCATGGTCCTGGTCCTCGGCATCGCCCTCGTCTACACGGTGATCGGCCTCGCCAACACCCTGCTCATGGCGACCTCCGTACGCGGCGGAGAGCTGGCCTCCCTCCGGCTCGCCGGAGCCACCCGGGCCCAGATCCTGCGGGTGGTGACAGGCGAGGCGACCCTCGCCGTGGCGATCGGCACCGTGCTCGGCCTCACGGTGACCGCGCTGGTCCTGGGTGCCCTCGGAGCGGGCCTCGCCGCCCTCTCGGCCCCGGTCGCCCTGGCCCTCCCGTGGGCCACGGTCGGCGCGGCGGCGGGCGTGTGCGCGACGGTCGCGGTCGCCGCGTCGGCCCTCCCCGCGTGGCGCCTGACGCGCTGAGCGGCGATGGTGGGACGGACGGGGCGGTGACCGGGGTCGGAGCCGGGTCACCGCCCCGTCCACGCGCGCGTCCCCGCCGGTACGGGGCCGCCCGGCCCACCGGGCCCACCCCCGTCAGCGCCCGTCCCCGTCCCTCCGCGCCCGTCCCTCCACGTCCCTCCGCCCGTGCGAAACGCCTTGCGGCGCGCTCCGGAGGGCGGTGATCATCGGTCCCGTGCCAGGACAGCGGAAGCGGAAGAGACAACGGCGGCGGGGGCTCGACGAGCTCACACGCGAAGCGGACCGTTTCGGCCCGGACGCCGGGCACTGGGAGCTCCGCTACACGACGCGGGACGAGGCGGAGTGGCGGGCGGAACTCCGGCGGCTGCGGGCCGAGGAGCCCGGCCTCGACTGGGACGCGGTCCGGCTGGACATGCTCTGCGGACGCGCGACGCACCCGACGGCGTACCGACTGAGCGTCTTCGTCCCCCACCCGGTCCCGGCGGAGCCCCTGGCCACCCCGGCTCCGGAAGAACTCGCGGAAGGGCTCGCGGAAGGGCTCGCGGAAGGGCCCGCCACCCTCCCGTTCCCGGAGGAGCACCCCACCGCTCCGGCCCCCCGGCAGCCCTAGACAGGTGCCGGGACCGGGACGCACCCCCGTGCCGCCCCGGCCCCGCGGGGCCGGCGCGGGACCGGTTCAGGCCCCGCTCTCCCCCGCCTCCGCCGCCACGGACTTCGCCGCCCGCCACTCCGGGGCGAGGACCGACCAGACCTCCTCGTCGTGCCGTCGGCCCCGGTACGGGTAACTGCCCCTCAGGACGGCGTCCCTGCTCATGCCCAGGCGGCGGGCCACCGCGATGCTCGGCTCGTTGTCGGAGGACACCACCCACTCCACCCGGTGGATCCCGCGGACCTCGATCGCCCAGTCGATGAGCGTCCGGGCCGCCCGGGTGATCAGGCCCTTGCCGACGCCCGCCGGCTCCAGCCAGCAACCCGCCTCGGCCCTCCCGCTCCCGGTGTCGAGCTGACGGAGGATCACCGCGCCGACGAGGGTGCCGTCGGACCAGATGCCGTGGATGCGGCCCGAGTCGGCGGCCGCCTTCTCCGCGTACATCCGGAGGAACGCCCGGCTCGACTCCAGGTCGGTGACGACGTCGGGAAGGCCGTTGCGCGCGCCGATGAACTCGCGTCCCCGGTCCATGTGCGCCAGGAACTCCTCCGCCTGCCACGGTTCGAGCGGGCGCAGCTCCGCGCCGTCGTCTCCCAGGGGTGTCGCGTACATCGTCGTCGTCGCCTTCCGGGTCAGGGCCGCCACGCGCGGCGGACGGATCCTCTCACCCGACGGCGGGTTCACGGGATCAGGATCAACTTCCCGCGCACGTGCCCCGATTCGCTCAGCTCCTGGGCCCGCGCCGCCTCCTTCAGGGGGAGCGTGTCGGCGAGCCGGACCGCGAGGGTCCCGGCCGCGGCCCCGCGCGCGTGGGCGGTGAGTCCGGCCCGTACGGCCGCGGGCTCGCCCAGGACTCCGGAGAACACGATCCCGTGCTTCTCCGCGTCCACGTCCGCGATCGTCACGATCCGCTCCTTCGCCGCCTCGCCCCCGCCGGGCCCGCCGCCGCCGAGAAGCTCGATCGCGACCGGCAGCACCCCGTGCCCGGCCGCGTCGAACACGGCGTCCACGCCGTGCGGGGCGGCGGCCCGGACCCGGTCGGCCAGGCCCTCCCCGTACGCCACGGGGATCGCGCCGAGTTCGCGCAGGTAGGCGTGGTTGGACTCGGACGCGCTGCCGATCACGATGACCCCGGCGGCGACGGCGAGCTGGACGCCCACCGAGCCGACGACCCCCGCCGCGCCGTGCAGGAACAGCGTCTCGCCCGCCCGTACGCCGAGCAGGTCGAGAACCCGCTGCGCCGTCTCCCCGGCCACCGGGAGGCTCGCGGCGGCCTCCCAGGACAGCCCGGCCGGCTTCGGGGCGACGATGTCGGCGATCGCGTACTCCGCGTAGGCACCGGTCTTCGTCCAGCCGAGGACCTCGTCGCCGACCGCGAGGCCGGTGACGCCCTCGCCGAGCCCGTCGACGGTGCCGGCGAACTCCAGGCCGGGTACGGCCGGGAAGGTCGTCGGGTAGAAATCCTCGACCCAGCCGTAACGCCGCTTCCAGTCCACCGGGTTGACCCCGACGGCCGCCACCTTGACGCGGACCTCGCCGGGACCGGGCTCCGGTACGGCGACCCCCGCCGCGTGACGCAGCACCTCGGGACCGCCGAACTCCTCGTACACGATCGCTTCCATCTCAGCCTCCACAGCCGCCCGTTCACTTCGACGGATCAAGACTGCGGTCACGGACACCCCCTCCCCGCCCTCCCAACGGCCAGTCCCGCCTGTCCGAAAGACCGGCCGCTCCCCACCCCTCCCCGCGTACGCTCCCCCGCATGGACGCGCACACGCTGACCACCGCGTACGAGATCATCCGGCAGCCGCTCGGGGAGATCCTCCCCAAGGTCTCGGCGGCCCTCGCCCCGCTCGTCCCGCACGTGGACGCGGCCGAACTCTCCACCCACTGCGCCCACTCCCCCTTCAAGGCCCTCGGCGGTACGGAGCTGCTGACCGCCTCCGAACTGGCGCCGCTGCTCACGGCCGGCGTGCCCGGGAGCCCCTGGCAGGGCGTGGCGACGATCGGCGGCCGGGAGCGCGAGGTCGTCGCCGTCACCAGCCACGCGACCCGGCGCGGTGCCGTGCTCGTGCTCGTACGGGAGGACGGCAGCGCCCCCGCGGGCGAGGCCGAACTCGCCGTGGCGCAGGCGCTGTGGGACCTGGTGGCCGGCCACTTCGACCGGTTCGCGACGGAGGCCCTGCCCGGCGCCCTGGCCCGGTCGCGGGCGGCCGCCGACACCCGGGCGCGGGTGATCGCGGAGCTGACCGCCACGCACTCCGCAGCCCTCTCCGGAGTCCTCGGAGTGCTGCGCAGCCGCGCCCTGGACGACACGACCGCCCGGGCGACCGCGACCGACCTGGCCGCGTCGGCACTGATCGAGATGCGGGCGGCCCAGCGACAGGACCGGGCGCTCGCGGAGGAGCCGGTCCAGGACGCCTTCGAGCGACTCGCCGCCGAACTCCGGCCGATGCTGCGGCACAGCCGGGTCAGGCTCGACCTGGGCGCGCCCGACTCGGACCGCTCGCTCGCGGCGGACGTGGCGCACAGCGCGCGGGCGATCGTCCGGTCCCTGCTCCTGATCGTGCTCGAACAGGACTCGGCGCACCGGATCCATGTCGGCTGGCAGCTCACCGAACACGAGCTGCGGGCTTCGGTACGGGACGACGGGGCGGGCGCGCTCGCCCCCTGCGACCTGGGCGCGGGCACGGTCAAGGACCGGCTCGACGTGCTCGGCGGACGGCTCGACATGGACGCGGTGCCGGGCTGGGGCACGACGATCACGGCCGTGATCCCGCTGGCCGCGCCGGCCGCGCCGGTCGAGGCGGCGCACCCGCTGACCGGCCTCGGCGAGCGAGAGGTGGAGGTCCTGCGCCACCTGGCCCTCGGTCACCGCAACCGGCGCATCGCGGAGGCGCTGCACATCAGCGAGTCGACGGTGAAGTTCCACGTCGCGAACATCCTGAACAAACTGGGCGTCGACTCCCGGGGGGAGGCGGCGGCCCTCTTCCACGCGGCGGCGTAGAGCCTGCGGGGAGCCTGGGCCCGGCAAGGGCGCCGTCCGCTGCGCCCGCCCGTTCCGCCCCGGCGCAACGCATGCCCGCTACCGGGGGTGGGGCGAGGCGCGGCCGGAGCGCACCGGACCGCCTCACCGGCGCTGTCAGTGCCAGGTGCCAGACTCGCACCCATGACCGAGCGCTGGGCCCTCGCAGCCGACGCCGAGGGAGACGGCGCGCAGCTCGTGCCCCTCGGCCCGGACGGCCTGCCCGCCGGAGACGTGCGGCACGAGCCGGACCTGGTCGCGGCCGTACGAGCCAGGCCCGGGGTCGCCCGCTGGGTGTGGCGGTCGACGGCCGAGGTGTATCCCCGCCTGCTGGCCGGCGGCGTCCGGGTCGAGCGGTGCTACGACATGGAGGACGCCGAGCAGCTGCTCCTCGGCCACGAGGGCCGGCTCGGCGAACCCCGTTCCGCGGCGGCGGCCTGGGCGCGCCTGCGGAACGCCCCGGTGCCGCCCGATCCCCCGCAGCGCGGCGCCGAGCCCGGTTCGCAGGACTCCCTCTTCGAACCGCGTCCCGTCGTCTCCGTCCCCTTCGACGCGCTCCTCGCGGTCTACGCGGAGCAGCTGCGCCGCCACGAGCGGGCGGAGCACCCGGGCCGGATGCGGCTGCTCACCGCCGCCGAGTCGGCGGGGATGCTGGTGGCCGCCGAGATGCACCGGGCGGGCCTGCCGTGGCGGGCGGACGTGCACCGGGACCTGCTGCACGAACTGCTCGGCGAGCGGTACGCGGGCGGCGGCGAGCCGCGCCGCCTCGCGGAGCTCGCGGACGAGGTGTCGGCGGCCTTCGGGCGCCGGGTCCGGCCGGACCTGCCCGCCGATGTCGTGAAGGCCTTCGCGCAGGCCGGGGTGCGGGTGAGATCGACCCGCCGCTGGGAGCTGGAGGAGCTCGACCACCCGGCGGTGAAGCCGCTGATCGCGTACAAGAAGCTGTACCGGATCTGGACGGCGCACGGCTGGTCGTGGCTCCAGGACTGGGTGCGGGACGGCCGTTTCCGGCCGGAGTACCTCCCCGGGGGCACGGTCAGCGGCCGCTGGACGACGAACGGCGGCGGGGCCCTGCAGATCCCGAAGGTGATCCGGCGCGCGGTGGTCGCGGACGAGGGCTGGCGCCTGGTCGTGGCCGACGCCGACCAGATGGAGCCGCGGGTGCTCGCCGCGATCTCCCGGGACCCGGGCCTGATGGAGGTCGCGGGGCACCCCGACGACCTCTACACCCGGCTCTCGGACCGGGCCTTCTCGGGCGATCGCGACCACGCCAAGATCGCTCTCCTGGGCGCGATCTACGGACAGACCAGCGGCGACGGCCTGAAGAACCTGGCGGCCCTGCGGCGCCGCTTCCCGCGCGCGGTGGCCTATGTCGACGAGGCGGCGAAGGCGGGCGAGGAAGGCCTGCTCGTACGGACCTGGCTGGGCCGGACCAGCCCGCGGGCGGTGGGCTCGGGCGAGGACGAGGAGGCGGGACTGCCACAGGAGGGAGGCGAACCGGCATCGGAGGAAGCCGAGTTCACCCCGGGCTACGCCTCGGGGAACGCGCGGGCGCGCGGCCGCTTCACCCGTAACTTCGTGGTGCAGGGCAGCGCGGCCGACTGGGCGCTGCTGATGCTGGCGGCCTTGCGGCGCGCCCTCTCCGGGCTGCGGGCGGAGCTGGTGTTCTTCCAGCACGACGAGGTGATCGTGCACTGCCCCGCGGAGGAGGCCGAGGCGGTCACGGCGGCGATCCGCGCGGCCGGGGACGAGGCGGGCCGGATCGCGTTCGGGGACACACCGGTGCGGTTCCCGTTCACGGTGGCCACGGTCGAGCGGTACGCGGACGCGAAGTAGGAGCGGGAGGGGGAGGCGTCGGAGGGATGGACCCGCCGTGGGGCGGACCCATCCCCCCTCCGGCGGTCCTACGGGGCGGACACCTTCTGCCACTTCGGGCTGAGGGCGATCGCCTTGAGCTGCTCCATCGTGAGCGCGGGCTCGGCGCGGGTGGCCGCCTCGTGCTGCGTGCCGGCGTTGAAGGCGGAGACGACGACCCGGAAGCCCTCGGGGGTCATGGTGTCGGCGGTCCACCAGACGACGCCCTCGCCGCCCTTCTCGCCCGGCTGCTGGGTGAGCTTGACCCTGCGGCCGTCGGGGAGCGTGGTGACGTCCCCGCTGCCGAAGAGGTCGCCGGCCACGTCCGACATGTTCGGCTGGACGTTGATCTGGACGAGGCTCCTGCCCCTGCCGTCGTCGACGACCAGGTAGCCGTACCCGCCGTCGCCGCCCTTGTCGGCGACCTTCAGGCCCTTGGGCAGGAGGGAACGCAGCGTGGACTGGACGGCGGCGCCGCTCGGCTCCACGTGCTCCGGGGGCTCGCCCGTGCCACCCTTGCTGCCCTCGCCGGCCTTGTCGGCACCACTGCCCTGACCGCCCTCACCGCCGGGGGTGTCCAGGTTCTCGGGCAGCCGCGCGGCCAGCGGGCCCCAGGCGCGGGCCGTGACGAGCGCCCTGAGCTGAGCGGGAGAGAAGGGCGGGTTCTCACGGCTGACGGGAGCGCCCTTCTCCGCGGCGGCGTTGTACTCGCTCACGTCGATGAGGAAGCCGTCGTGAGTGAGCAGGACCGCACGCCACTGCTTGGTCTCCTCGCGCTTGTCGGGGTACTCGTACCCCTCGAGGATCATGAGCCGGGAGCCGTTCGGCAGGGTCTCCTCGGTGCAGTCGTCGTAGGGGACGGCGACCTTGTCCGGGCAGGACACCTGGTCCTGGCCCGCCTCGCCGGTGCCTGTGCGGAAGAGGCCGACGGTGACGGCGGCCCTGCCGTTCCCGTCGTCGAAGACGCCGCTGACGGACTGGCCCTCGCCCTCCAGGTCGGCGATCTCCCAGGGTCCGGCCGGTGTGTTGGCCTTGAGGACCGCCGCGAGGTCCTTGACCTCGATCGCGGAAACCGCCTTCCGGTCCCCCTGCTTCTCGGGCGGGGCCTGCTCGGTGGCGCCGCTGGGGTGGTTGCCGGTCCTGGGGCTCGCCACGGAGACCTTCTCCGGCGATCCGCCCGGGGACAGCAGCGAACCGCCGTACACGCCGCCGATGCCGACGGCGGCGAGCGCGAGGACGCCGCCGGTCATCGCGAGGCGACGGCGGACCAGCCGCCGCTTGCCGCGGCGCAGCCCGCCCTCGACCAGCTCGCGCCGGTCGTCGGCGGCGAAGCCGTCGCCGGTGCGGCGCAGGATCGCGCCGAGCTCGTCCTCGAAGCCTTCGGGCGGGGGGAAGTCGTTCTGGGCCATGCGGAATCACCGTCTCCGGTCGGGGGTGTCGGACGGGGGGGGAACGCGGGAGCGTACGGGGGAGGGAAAAGGTAGGGAGGGCAGGGAACGCGGAGGTCAGCGCGCGGCGAACTCGGTGATGCTGCCGCCGAGTCGTTCACGCAGCTTCGCGAGGGCGCGTACGGAGCGGGTACGTACCGCGGCGGAGCTGACGTGCAGGGCGTCGGCGGTCTCCTCGATGCTGCGGTCCTCCCAGTACCGCAGCACGACGACCGCCCGGTCCTTGGGGGCGAGTCCGGCGAGCGCGTCCAGCAGCGCGATCCGCAGGGCCGGGTCCTCGCCGTTGTCGGGGGCGCGGTCGGGCAGCTCACCGAGGGGGCGCTCGGTGGCCGAACGGCGTCGCTGGTGGCTGAGGAACGTGCGGACGAGCACGGTCTGGGCGTACGCGGCGGGGTTCCCGATCCGGGCCATGCGGCCCCACAGGGCGTACATCCTGCCGAGGGTCTCCTGGGTGAGGTCCTCGGCGAGGTGGGTGTCCCCGCTGGTCAGCAGACAGGCCGAGCGGAACAGCGGGCCCGTGCGTGCGGCGGCGAACTCCAGGAACTCGTCCGCGCGGGACTTTCTCATGCCCCTCCTCCCCCTCGCCGGTCACGTGGTGTGGTCGCCGTACACCTCATTGACGCGACGGGGAGGGGCAAATGTTTCAGCGAATCCGCGGAGATTTTCCGGCCGGTCCCCGGGGTCCCGCCGACGGATCTCCAAGGGAGTCCCCCCGAGCGAATCCGCAGGTGACCACCCCGAATACGTCCAAAAGCTCAGAAAAGGGGTAATCCTGGAGTATGAACACTCTCAGCGCAGCCCAGACCCTGGCCGCGGGAGTCTGGCAGTCAGGCCTCGGACAGCTGCTCGGCGGGCTCGTCATCGTCGCCGTACTGATAGCAGCGGTCTGGCTGGGCTTCCGGGTCCGCGACCGCGAATCCAATCCGCCCAAGCCGGACGAGCAGCCCCATCGCCCGGAGGACGGCAGCCTGCCGGGCGAGACGTCCGGGTACCGCAGGCCCACCGAGATGCCGCAGACGGACGGCGAGCACCGGCTCATGCCGTACCAGCTCAAGGACGGCTCCGAGGCGTCGCCCGAACCGCCGACCGAGGAGAAGCGCAAGTGGGGCGGGATCTCCAGCGGAGGCTTCGGCAGCGGAGGCACGGGCCACGGCGACTGAACCCTTCCCGCCCGACGGAGGCCACGCCCCGTGGATGAGAACGCTGTCCCCGCAACGCTCCCGGGAGCCCTCCCCCCGGCTCCCTTCGAGGAGCACCGACCGCACCTGCGGGCCGTCGCGTACCGCCTCCTCGGCACTGCCGAGGAGGCGGACGAGGCGATAGAGGACGTACGGAGGACCTGGCCGGCCCGGCTCCCCCCGGTCGCACCGGGCCCCGTTCCGGCCCCGTACGACCCCACCGAGGCCGTCGCCGGCGTCTGCCTGGACCGGCTGCGGTCCCGCGAGACCCATCGCGAACACCCCTGGGACCCATGGGACCCCTGGGCCTCGGGCCTGCCGCACCCCCCGAGCGACACGCACCACCGGAACCACCCGGGCGACCCGGGCGAACCCGAGGACCCACCCCTCCCGGCCGCCCTCGACGGACTGACACCGCCGGAACGGCTCGCGTACGTCCTGCACGACGAGTTCTCCGTCCCGTACGAGCGGATCGCACCGGTCCTGGAACGCACCCCGGCCGCCACCCGCCGGCTCGCGGGCCGGGCCCGCTACCGACTGCGGGAGGCCGAGGAGATGCCGGAGCCGGACCTGCCGCGCCAGCGGGACGTGGTCGCGGCCTTCCTTGCGGCCGCGCGGAGCGGCGACGCCGCAGCCCTGCACGACCTCCTCGACCCCGACGTGGTGCTGCGGGCCGACGCCACGGCCGAACGGGCCGGGACGAGGAACGCGCACGGCCCCGGGGCGGTCGCCGAGGCGATCGCCCGTCAGGTGGGCACGGCCAGAAAGGCCCTGGTGGACGGGGCGGCGGGACTGGCCTGGCCGGCGGAGGGCGATCCGGGGCTGGTGTTCGCCTTCACCGTCCTGGAGAACCGGATCACGGCGATCGACGCCCTGTCGGACGCGGACCACCTGAGCCGCCTGAAGCTCCAGCTCTGAGGGCCGCGGTCGTGGCTCACTCCCCGACGGCGCGCCCCGCACGGGAGGCCACATGGGCGGGCGGTACGACATCGGCGGGCAGCACGGGATCGGTGACCGGCTCGCCGAAGGTGGTCACCACGGGCAGCACCCCGGCCCACAGTCCGAGCGCCGCGTCCTCGGAGTCACCGTCGTCCGGCGGCCCGCTGCTGGTCTTCACGGAGGCCTCGGTCAGGTCGAGCGCGAGCAAGGCGGTGGCGGCCAGTTCCTTCCGACTGGGCTGCCGTGCGTACTCCCACTGCCCCGGAGAACTCTGCTCGGTGAGCGCCCGCAGGCCGCGCAGCTTCTCGTCCGGGTCGGTCACGAGGCGGGGGACGCCGTAGACCATCGCGCAGCGGTAGTTCACGCCGTGCTCGAAGACGGAACGGGCCAGGACCAGTCCGTCGACGTGGGTGACGGTGACGCAGACGGTGGCGCCGGGAGCCTGGACGAGGCTGCGGCTGGCGACGGACCCGTGCAGATACAGCTGGTCGCCCTCGACGCCGTACGCGGTGGGCACCACCATCGTCGTCCCGTCGACGGGGACGCCGAGGTGGCAGAGGAACCCGGCCGCGAGCACGGCGTCCAGATCGGCCCTCCGGTGACTGCCCTTCTCCCGCATCCGCCGCAACCGGGTCCGCTCGGTGACGGCCGGCACCTCGTCCCCGCCGACCGTGTCCGTACCGCCGCCCATGCTTCCCCCAGGTTCCTCGACCGACACGAATGATCTTCCGGAGTCGTACGGCCTCAGGCCCCGTCCCCGCCTCCGGGCATGAAAAAACCCCAGGTCACGGCGAGTGAGTCCTGGGGTGATTCCGAGCCGCCTTCGGGATTCGAACCCGAGACCTACGCATTACGAGTGCGTTGCTCTGGCCAACTGAGCTAAGGCGGCGCGCCGTCCGAGCCCATGGTGGGTGCAGCGGCGACGCCAAGTCTACACAGTTTCCGGGGGTGCTCCGACCACCCCCGGAGAGGGCCTATGAGCAGCGCTTTCCTTCGGCGGGAGGGGTGCCGTCGAGGAGGTAGGCGTTGATCGCCGTGTCGATGCAGTCGCTGCCCCGGCCGTACGCGGTGTGGCCGTCGCCCTCGTAGGTGAGGAGGGTGCCCGAGGAGAGCTGGCCGGCCAGGGACTGGGCCCACTTGTACGGGGTGGCCGGGTCCCGGGTCGTGCCGACGACCAGGATCGGAGCGGCGCCCTCGGCGGTGATCCGGTGGGGGGTGCCGGTCGGCGGGGTCGGCCAGGAGGTGCAGTTGAGGGCCGCCCAGGCGAGCCCCCGGCCGAAGATCGGGGAGGCCTTCTCGAAGGACGGCACGGCCTTCACGACATCGGCGGGGCCCCCGTAGGCGGCCGGCAGGTCGAGGCAGTTCACGGCCGCGTTGGCGAACATCAGATTGGCGTACGTGCCGTCCGCCTCCCGCTCGTAGTAGCTGTCGGCCAGTGCCAGCAGGCCCGAGCCCTCGCCGCCGATCGCCTGGGTGAGGGCTTCGCGCAGCTGGGGCCAGGCGCCCTCGTCGTACATCGCCGCGATCACCCCGGTGGTGGCGAGGGACTCGCCGAGCGCCCGGCTCTCGCCGGTGGGCACGGGATCGGCGTCCACC
Organism: Streptomyces sp. NBC_00691; assembly: GCF_036226665.1. Taxonomy (NCBI): domain Bacteria; kingdom Bacillati; phylum Actinomycetota; class Actinomycetes; order Kitasatosporales; family Streptomycetaceae; genus Streptomyces; species Streptomyces sp. NBC_00691. The sequence goes on from NZ_CP109007.1 coordinate 3,758,120, forward strand.
TCGCGGAAGAACTTCTTCATCGCCTCGCCGGCCGCCTCGACCGACTCCGTGCCCAGCGGGCAGTCCGGCTGGGTGATGCAGTCCGCGGCGAACGCACGGAACGAGGTCTCGAAGCCGGCGGTCTGGTCGCGGTTGAGGTCGATCGCCGGCAGCGACGGGTCCATCGCCCCGTCCAGGACGAGGCGGCCGACCCGGTCCGGGAACAGCTCGGCGTACGTGGCGCCGAGGAACGTGCCGTACGAGGCCCCCACGTAGGCGAGCTTCTCGTCGCCGAGCACCGCCCGCAGGATGTCCATGTCCCGGGCCGTCTCGACGGTGGAGACGTGCGGCAGGATCCCCCGGGACTTCTTCGCGCAGCCCGCCGAGAAGTTCCGGAAGGCGGCGCTCAGCGCGTTGACCTCCGCGGTGTCGTCGGGGGTCTGGTCGACCTGCGTGAACGTGTCCATCTGGGGGCCCGTCAGGCACTCGACCGGCTCACTGCGCGCGACCCCGCGCGGGTCGACGGCCACCATGTCGTAGCGGGCACGGACGGGCGCGGGGTAGCCGACGCCCGCGTACCCCTGGAGGTATCCGACGGCGGAGCCGCCGGGGCCTCCCGGGTTGACCAGGAGCGATCCGAGCCGCTTGCCGGGTCCGGTCGCCCGGACCCGCGAGACCGCCAGGTCGATCTGCTCCCCGTCCGGCTTCGCGTAGTCCAGCGGGGCCCGCAGGGTCGCGCACTGGAACCCGGTCACACCGCAGTCGCGCCACGTCAGCTTCTGCCCGTAGAACTTCTTGAGCGCCGCGGGCGAGGAGGACGGCGAGGAGGAGGGCGAGGCCTGCCGGGCCGCCGTCGTACGGGACGCCGCCGCGTCGCTCCCGCCCGAGCAGCCGGAGAGGATCAGTCCGGCGGCCGCGAGGGCCGTGGCGGACGTACGGAGCAAGCGCCTGGAGTCCATTCCCGGAGCGTATCCGGAGCGGTACGCACCGTGTCCAATCGGCCTTCGGCCCCCGCCCGCCGGCGACGTCCGGCTTCGCGCCGCGTCTCCCCCGGTCCTGCCGTCACCCGGGGCGGGCGGGAATCCGACGACAAGACACCCCCTGGTCCCGCAGCGCCATCGTCTAGTCCCGCAGTGCCATCGTCATCGCCTCCACCGCTAGCAGCGGAGCCACGTTCCGGTCGAGGGCCTGGCGGCAGGCCAGGATCGCCTCGATGCGGCGCAGGGTGCGCTCCGGTGCGGTGTCATGGGCGATCCGCTCGATCGCGTCCCGCACGTCGGTGTTGGCGAGGGCCGTGCGCGAACGCAGCTGGAGCGCCAGGACATCGCGGTAGAAGCCGGTCAGGTCGGTGAGCGCGAGGTCCAGACTGTCGCGCTGCGTACGCGTCCTGCGCCGCTTCTGCCGCTCCTCCAGCTCCTTCATCGCCCCTGCCGTGCCGCGCGGCATCCGCCCGCCCTGGGCCGCGCCGAGCGCCGCCTTGAGGTCCTCGGTCTCCTTGACGTCGACCTCCTCCGCGACCTGCTTCGCGTCCTCGGCCGCCGCGTCCACCAGCTCCTGGGCGGCCTTGAGGCAGCCGCCGATGTCCTCGACCCGCAGCGGCAGCCTGAGGACGACGGACCGGCGCGCGCGGGCCCGCTCGTCTGTGGCGAGCCGCCGGGCCCGGTCGATGTGCCCCTGGGTGGCACGGGCGGCGGCGTGCGCCACCTCCGGCTCGATGCCGTCCCGCCGTACGAGCACGTCGGCGACGGCCTCCACGGGCGGGGTGCGCAGGGTCAGGTGGCGGCAGCGGGAGCGGATCGTGGGCAGCACGTCCTCCAGGGAGGGTGCGCAGAGCAGCCAGACCGTGCGCGGGGCGGGTTCCTCGACGGCCTTCAGGAGGACGTTGCCCGCGCCCTCGGTGAGCCGGTCGGCGTCCTCCAGGACGATGACCTGCCAGCGGCCGCCGGCCGGCGAGAGATGGGCGCGGCGGACCAGGTCGCGGGTCTCCTTCACACCGATGGAGAGCAGGTCCGTACGGACGATCTCCACGTCCGCGTGGGTGCCGACGAGGGTCGTGTGGCAGCCGTCGCAGAATCCGCAGCCCGGCGCACCGCCCAGGGCGCGGTCGGGGCTCACGCACTGCAGCGCGGCGGCGAACGCCCGGGCAGCCGTCGCCCGCCCGGACCCCGGGGGTCCGGTGAAGAGCCAGGCGTGGGTCATCTTCGAGGCCTCGGGATCGGGCCCTCCGGCGGCATGGGCGGTCACGAGCGCGTCGGCGTCCCGCGCGGCCGCGGCGAGCTGCTCCTCGACCTTCGCCTGTCCGACCAGGTCGTCCCATACGGCCATGTCTGCCCCTCCTCAGGTACGCCCTCCATTGTGGGGCAGTCCTCTGACAACCCCCGCCGGACGGAGACAGCGCCGCACGGCGGCCGGATCCCGGCGCCCGGTGGGTCAGCCCTCCCTGCCGAGGTGGGTCAGGCCTCCCTGCCGAGGTGGGTCAGGCCTCCCTGCCGAGGTGGGTCAGGCCTCCCTGTCCCGGCGGGTCAGCCACAGGCCGACCGCGGAGCCGAGCAGGACCGTGCCCGTGCCGACGCTCGCCGTGACGTGGGCGGCGCCGTCCAGGTCGGCGACGGTGTTGATGTAGGCGTTGCCGAGGACGCTCGCGGTGAGCAGCAGCCAGAGCAGGACACGCATCGGGATCTCCATGGTTCGGGGGTGGCGACGGAAGCCGCGCAAGGGCTCGAAAGAGTGGGGTCCGTACGCATTCGATCTTCGTCGTCCCGGCGCTCCCGCACAGCGGTGCCCGCCCCCGGACCGATGGTGGTGCCTGCTCCACCGCACGCCTCGGGCCCGCCCGCATAACCTGGCGGGTATGCGCGACGCGATCAAGCAATCCGGCCGGGCGTCGCTCCACCTCCTGAGCGGGGCCGCGCTCGCGATCCTCTGCTACCTGATGGTGGGCGTCGCCCTCTTCACGGCCGTCCTCGTCGTCACCGTCCTCGGCGCGGGCGTGCTCCCCGAGAGCGTGCTGCTGCTGCGCCGGCTGGCCGGCTGGGAGCGGCGCCGGACCGCCGCCCGGACCGGGACGCCCGTCCCGGAGGCGTATCTGCCGCTCGAAGGCCCCCTCCCCGCGCGCGTGCGGACCGCCGTCACGGACCCCGGCACGGGGCGGGACCTGATCTGGGCCGCCGCGCAGCTGTTCTACGGCCTGGGGACCTGGTTCGCCTCGCTGGTGCTGTGGCCGCCCGCGCTGCTGGTCGACGGCGTGGTGGCCGGGCTCGCGGGGCGGCCGCCGGTGATCCTGCCGCTGATCGGACGGCTCGCCGACCTGGAGGCCGAGTGGTCGCGCGCGCTGCTCACGCCGACCCCCTCGGCCGCGCGGGACGCCGCGCTCGCCGCCCGTGTCGAGGAGCTCACGGCCACCCGGGCCGGCGCGATCGCCGCGCACGGCGCCGAGCTGCGCCGGATCGAACGCGATCTGCACGACGGCACGCAGGCCCGTCTCGTGGCGCTCTCCATGCGGATCGGCCTGGCCAAGCGCGCGTACGACTCCGATCCCGTGACCGCGCGGAAGCTCCTCGACGACGCGCAGACGCAGACCGAGGAGGCGCTGGCCGAGCTGCGGCACGTGGTGCGCGGCATCCACCCGCCGATCCTCACCGACCGGGGCCTGACCGGCGCGGTACGGGCCCTCGCCGCGAGCAGCGGCCTGGAGGTGGAGGTGTCCGTGACGGGCCTGGCCGACCACGCCCCCGGCGACGACCGGCCGGAGCGGCCCGACGCCGCCCGCGCGAGTGCCCCCCGCGCCCCCGCCGCCGTCGAGGCCGCCGCCTACTTCGTGGTCGCCGAGGCCCTGACCAACGCCGCCAAGCACAGCGGCGCCACCCGCGCCTCCGTCGCCCTCACCCGCGAACCGGCCGGGCTCCGCGCGCGCGTGGCGGACGAGGGCCGGGGCGGCGCCGAGGCGCGCGAGAGCGGGGGCTCCGGGCTCGTCGGCATGCGCCGCAGGGTCGCCGCGCTCGACGGCACCGTACGACTGACCAGCCCCGAAGGGGGCCCGACCGTGATCGAAGTGGAGCTTCCGTGCGTGTGGTGATCGCCGAGGACAACGCCCTCCTGAGAGAGGGCCTCGTGCTGCTGCTGACCTCGTCCGGCCATGAGGTCGCCGGGGTCGCGGCCACCGGCCCCGAGGTCCTGCCGCTGATTCTGGAGCACCGCCCGGACGTGGCCGTCCTCGACGTCCGGATGCCGCCGGGCTTCCGCGACGAGGGGCTGCGGGCGGCGCTCGCGGCCCGCGCGCAGCTGCCGGACCTTCCGGTGCTCGTCCTCTCCCAGTACGTGGAGGAGACGTACGCCGCCGAGCTCCTGGGCGGCGGCGCGCGGGGCGTCGGCTACCTCCTGAAGGACCGGGTGGGGCGGGTGGACGAGTTCCTGGACGCCCTGGAACGCGTCGCCGCCGGCGGTACGGCCCTGGACCCGGAGGTCGTCACCGAGCTGCTCTCCCGCCGCCGCGACGACCCGCTGGACTCCCTCACGCCCCGGGAGCGCGAGGTCCTCGAACTGATGGCGCAGGGGCACGACAACAGCACGATCGCCCGCTCGATGGTGGTCACCGAGCGGGCCGTGCACAAGCACATCGGCAATGTCTTCCTGAAGCTCGGCCTGCCGCCGAGCGACAGCGGCGGCCACCGCCGGGTCCTCGCCGTCCTGGCCTACCTCGACGCCTGAGCGGGGCCCGCACCGGGCGCCTTGCCGACACGGCGCCCGCCCGGGTCCGGCCCCGCCGCGCCGGTCCCGTCCGCGGCGCCCGCGTCAGGCCCGCTGCCGCCGGGAGGGCAGGAACACGCCCGCCACCACCGTGACCGTCACCGTGCCGGCGATCAGGGCCGCCTGCTCGGGCGGCAGGTACGGCAGTCCGTCCGTGAGCGCCCAGGCGAAGGCGGTGAGCGGGAGCGCTGCCACCACGACGCCGACGAGCAGTCCGATGGCGGTCAGGAAGCCCGCCTCCAGGCCGAGCATCCGGCGCAGCTGACCGGCCGACGCGCCCACCTGGCCGAGGAGATGGAGTTCGCCGCGCCGTCCCGCGCCGATCAGGGTGAGGGTGCTGAGGACGGAGAGGAGGGTGAGGCCGCCGATCGCGGAGACGATCACGGCCGAGACGATGCCGTTGAGTTCGGCCCCCGGCGGGCTCACCTGCTCGGGCGCCACGAGGGGCCCCGGGAGCGCGTCCGCCCCGGCCGCCTTCGCCGTCGACGCCAGGACGCGCGCGGGGTACGGATCGCCCATGTGCGGGGCCAGTTCGGTCTTCGGGAGCAGGAACTCGCCGAGAGCGAGAGAGCGTTCGTACACCGCCACCACCCGGAGCCGCTTCGGCGTGCCGTCGCCGAGCCGCAGGTCGACCGTCGAACCGGGCCGTACGTCCAGCGAGTCGGCCATGTCCGACCCGACCGCGACCGTGCCCGTACGGGCGAGTCCGGCGAGGTCACCGGCGACGACTCCGGGGTCGAGCGTGCCCGCCAGACCCGGCGCGTCCACGCCGAGCACCGGCAGCCGGTCGAGGCGCGGCGCACCGGCCTCCGTGCGGGCCAGGACGACCGTCGAACGCAGGACGTCGGTGGCCGCGTCGACCCCCGGCATCCGCCGCACCCGCTCCGCCGTCGTGCCGGTGAGCGCGAGGTCCGCGATCGTCGCCGCCCGCGCCTGCTCGTCGGCGGCCCGCCCCATCGTCGTGCCCGCCGAGAGCTGCACGAGCGCGAAGGCGGTGACGAGGACGACCGGCACGAGCGCCGCCCCGAGGCGCCGCGAGTGGGCGCTCGCGGCGGCGGCGGTGAGCCGTCCGGGCGCACCGCCGAGCCGGCGGAACGGCAGGTCCAGGACCTTCATCGCGGCCCCGGCGATCCAGGGGCCGAGCACCGCGCACCCGGCGACCAGCGTCACCGTGGCCGCTCCGGCGGCGGCCCCGGCGGCCGCGCCGCCCTGAGCCGTGGCGGTGACGGCCGCTGCCACGCCCAGCAGGATCAGCGCGATCCCGACGACCCGCCGCACGCCGCCCTCCCCCGGGCGCCGGGGCTGCCGGGCGGCGAGGAGGACGACGAGCCGGGTGATCCCCACGACCACGGCGGCGATGACGAGGGAGGCGGCGAAAAGCCAGGGCGGGGAGGGGAGTTCGAGTCCCTCGGGGACGACTCCGGTACGGTCCCGCAGGGCCGACCACAGTCCGAGGAACACCGGTACGGCCGCGACCGCGCCGCACAGCGCCGCGAGCCCGGCGACCCGGGTCACCTCCCGGCCGGCCGCCGCCCGCACCTGACGGGCCGTCGCACCGACCGAGAGCAGCAACTCCCGCTCACCGGAACGCTGCTGGAGCGCCTGCGCGACGAGCGAGGCGAGCACGAGCACGGCGACGAGCACGACGGTCCCGGAGACGGCGGCGAGGAGCTGGAGGAGCTCCATGCGCGCGGGCGCCGCGGCGAGGTGCTCGGGACCGCCCCGGCCGTCGCCGGTGAACGCCCGGAGCGGCTGCCCCGAAGCGGTGTCCTCGAGTCCGGCCTCGTCCAGGGCCACCCGCACGCGCGCGTGGAGGGTGTCGACGGGGACGCCCGGTGCGGCGAGGACGCCGACGGCGTCGACGGAACCCGGATGCCCGGCGAGCTTCCGCGCCTCGGCCGCGGTGACGTACAGGGCGGCGGGTCCTTCGGCGAGGCCGACGACCTTCCGGCCGGCGACGGTGTCCCCGAGCCGCGCCCCGGCACCGGAGCCCATGACGGCCTCGGCGGCACCGCGCGGCTCGCGCCCGTCGATCAGCCGGTACGGGGCCAGCCGGGCCGCCTCCCAGGACCGCCCGGTGTACGTCCTCGGGTCCGCGGCAGCGTCCGCTCCCGGCTCCCGTACGACGAAGGTGTGGTCCGGCACCGCCGCCAGGACCCCCGGCACCGCCCGCACGACGTCGACGGTCGCGTCCGGGATCCGGACCCGCTCGGTCAGACCGGCGGTCCGGGTCTCGGTCTCGCCTCCCCACGGCTTCGTCGTCCAGCTGACCTCCTGGTCACCGGCGACGACGACGGGCGCGGCGGCGTACCGCTCCACGCGCGCGTGGCCGAGGGCCGCCGAACCGGCGGCGAGGGCCAGGGCGCCGAGCAGCACCGAGGTGACGGCGACGGCGGCGAACACGGCCGCCCATGCCTTCCGGTGCGCTCGCAGGGAGCGGGCGGCGAGCAGCCGGACCGCCGGGTTCCGGGACGTCTTCACCTGGCCACCGCCGTCCGGCGGAACGGGTGACCGCTGTAGGCGCCCGCCGCGTCGAGCCCGGCCGCGTGCCCGCCCGCCGCGTCCGTGCCCGTCGCGTGCCCGCCCCTTGCACGGGTGCCCGTCGCGTGCGTGCCCTGAAGGCGCCCGCCCGGCAGGTGGGCGCCCAGCATCTCCCGTACCGCCGTCTCGTCCGGACGGCCGAGCCGCCCGGCGAGCCTGCCCCGGTCGAGGAACACCGCCTCGTCCGTCCAGGCGGCCGCCACCGGGTCGTGGGTGACGAGGACGACCGTGGTCCCCCGCTCGTCGACCGCGCGCCGCAGCAGGGCGAGCACGCCCGCCGCCGTGACCGGGTCGAGGGCGGCCGTCGGCTCGTCGGCGAAGACGACCTCGGGTTCGTTGACCAGGGCGCGGGCGATGGCCACCCGCTGGCGCTGGCCGCCGGACAGGTTCTCCGGCCGGTCACCGGCCCGGTCCGCGAGGCCGACGGCCGCGAGCCCGGCGAGGGCGCGGGCGTCGAGCTCCCGGCCCTCCCTGGCTCCGGCGAGGAGCAGCGGCAGGGTGACGTTCTCCCGCACGTCGAGGGCGGAGACGAGGTTCAGCGACTGGAAGACGAAGCCGATCCGGTCGCGGCGGAGCCGGGTGAGACCGGCGGCCTTCAGCGTGGCGAGATCGGTGCCCCCGATCCGTACCGTTCCGGTCGTCGGCCGTTCGAGTCCCGCCGCGCACCGCAGCAGGGTGGACTTGCCGGAACCCGAGGGGCCCATCACCGCCACGAACCGGCCGCGCGGCACCGTCAGACTCACCCCGTCGAGCGCGGGGGCCCCGCGTCCGTACGTCCGGCCCACCCGGTCGAGGGCGAGGGCCGCGTCCAGGGCGCGGGCGGCGCCGCTCTCCGTCACTGCAGTCGTCGTCATACCGACAACGCTAGAAAAGTGCAGATCAGAGCGGCATGGGGCTGGCTTCCCGATGGGGGGTGGAGCTGGCTCCACCCCCCATCGGGGGAAACGGGGTCAGCCGCGGCGGCGCTGCCCCTCGTCCTCGTCGTCGTGCGGTCCGAACAGTTCGTCCGCGAGCGTCGGCAGATCGTCGAGCGGGGTCTCCTCCGCCCAGTCGGAGCGGCGGAGGGGCCGGCCGTTCTCGTCGAGCTGGGGCAGCTCGCGGGTCCGGTCGTTCGCCCCCTGCGGCTGCCGCCGGGCGGGTCCGGCGTCCCGGAAGATGCCCTGCGGCACCCGGTCGACCGGGTCGGAGGCCTGGGTGCCGCCGACAGCGGGCAGCACGGCGGTCGACTCGGCGTCCCGCACGGGCGGCAGGACGGCGGTCTCGTCGGCCGCGCGCTCCTCGGTGACCCGGGGCAGGACGCTGGTCTCGGCCTCCGGCTTCGTGATCCGCACGATCGGCGTGGCGACGGTGACCTCTTCGGGCGAGACGGTCGGCTCGTCCGGCTCGGCGGCCGGTGTCCCGGCCCGCTTCGTGCCCGGCTTCGCGATCCGCGGATCCGGCTTCACGATCGGGGTCGCCTGGGTGACCTCGTTGGCCGAGAGCTCGACGGCCGCGGCCTCGGCGGCACGCGCGGCGGCGGCCTCCGCCTCGGCCTCGGCCCGCTCCCGCGCGGCCTTCGCGTCGGCGGCGGCCTTCGCCTCCGCCGCTGCCTTCTTCTCGGCGGCGGCCCGTTCGGCGGTGGCCTTGGCCGCCTCGGCACGCAGCGTCGCGGCGGCTTCCGCGGCGGCACGCTCGGCCGCGGCGCGCTCCGCCGCGGCCTTGGCGGCCGCCTCGGCCGCTGCCTTCTCGGCGGCGGCCTTCGCCGCGGCCTCCTCCGCCGCCTTCGCGGCGGCCGCGGCCTCGGCCATCCGGCGGGCCTCCTCGGCACGGAGCAGGGCCTGCTCCGCCTTGCGCTGCTTCTCCAGGCGGCGTTCCTCCGCCTCGGCCCGCAGCCGGGCCTCCTCCTCGGCCTCCTTGCGGAGCCGCTCCTCTTCCTCCTTGCGGGCCTTCTCCTCGGCCGCGAGGCGCCTGCGCTCCTCCTCGGCGGCGAGCCGGGCCTCCTCGGCCTTGCGCCGGGCCTCCTCCGCCTGACGCTCGGCCTCCAGGCGGCGCGCCTCTTCCTCCTCGCGCCGCTTGCGCTCCTCCTCCTCGGCACGGAGCTTGGCGAGCTGCGCCTGGCGCTCGCGCTCCAGCCGCTCCTCCTCGGCCTTGCGGGCGGCCTCCTCCTCGGCGCGGCGGCGCGCCTCCTCCTCGGCCTTCCGGCGGGCCTCCTCGACGGCCTTCACCTCGGCCTCGGAGAGCGGCAGCATCCGGTCGAGCCGGTGGCGTACGACGGTGGTGACGGCCTCGGGCTCCTGCCCGGCGTCGACGACGAGGTAGCGGCTGGGGTCGGCGGCCGCGAGGGCGAGGAATCCGGCCCGCACGCGCGCGTGGAACTCCGGCGGCTCGGACTCCAGGCGGTCGGGCGCCTCGGTGAACCGTTCCCGCGCGGTCTCCGGGGAGACGTCGAGGACCACGGTCAGATGGGGGACGAGTCCGTCGGTCGCCCAGCGCGAGATACGGGCGATCTCGGTCGGCGAGAGATCGCGGCCCGCGCCCTGGTAGGCGACGGACGAGTCGATGTACCGGTCGGAGAGGACGATCGCGCCCCGCTCCAGGGCCGGCCGGACCAGGGAGTCGACGTGCTCGGCGCGGTCGGCCGCGTACAGCAGGGCCTCCGCGCGGTTCGAGAGCCCCGCCGACGACACGTCGAGGAGGATCGAGCGCAGGCGCTTGCCGATGGGGGTGGCGCCGGGCTCGCGGGTGACGACGACCTCGTGGCCCTTGGCCCGGATCCACTCGGCGAGCGCCTGGACCTGGGTGGACTTGCCGGCGCCGTCGCCGCCCTCCAGGGCGATGAAGAAGCCGGTCGGCGAGGGCGCCTGCACGGGGTCGGAGCCGCGCAGCGCGTCGCGCAGGTCGCGGCGGAGCGGGACGCCCGCCCGGTCGTCGGTCTTCGCGAGGACGAGCGCGGCGACCGGCAGCAGCAGGGCGCCGATCAGGGCGAGCGTGAAGGCGGCGCCGCCGTGCTCGAAGACGAAGGTCCCCGAGGCCGAGGCGAGCCGGTGCGGTCCGATCGCGGCGGCGAGCAGCGGCGCGGCGAGCGCGCCGATCGCCATGCCGACGCGGGCGGTGGCCTGGAGGTGCTCGGTGGTGCGGGCCCTGCGGGGCTCCTCGGTCTCCTGGTCGACGAGGGTGTGCCCGGTGTTCGCGGCGACTCCGGCGGTGTATCCGGCGAGGACGGCGAGCAGCAGCACGGTCGCCGTGTCCGGCACCATGCCCATCGCGATCAGCGCGACGCCGGTGACGGCGGTCACCAGCGCGAGCAGCCGGCGCCGGGACAGGACGGGCAGGACGGAGCCGGCGGTGCGGATGCCGACGGCGGTGCCGCCGCTGAGCGCGAGGACCAGCAGCGCGTACGTGACGGGCCCGCCGCCGAGGTCGTAGGCGTGGAGTACGGCGACGGACGCGGCGGCGGCGATGGCTCCGGCGATGGTGGCGCAGGTCAGGACGAGCAGCGAGAGGGCTCCGGTGCGGCCCTTCCCGGCGCTTCCCTCGGCGCCCTTGTCGGTCGGCCGGCGCAGCCCCTCCAGGGGCGAGCGGGGCCGCGGGGTGTCCCCGCCGGGCAGTGCCATGGCGTAGAGGACGGTGACGGAGGCGGCGAACAGACCGGCGGCGACGTACGAGCCGAGAGCGGCCTGGTGGAGCGAGAACCAGTCGATCCCGGCGCCGAGCAGGTTGCCGATCAGGGTGGCGACGAGCAGGACGGCGGCGGCGACGGGGACGGCGAGGAAGCCGGTGCGCTGGGAGAGCCGGCGCAGCGCGCCGAGGTGGTCGGGGAGCGGCCGTACGGCACCGCCCTCGATCGGCGGGGCGGGCAACAGCGCGGGCGCGGCGCCTTCACGGCTGATCGTCCAGAGCCGCTCGGCCGCACCGGTCACGAAGACGGTGCCGAGCAGGTACCAGAGGGCGTTGCCGGGGGTCCAGTCGATCCACAGCGGTGCGATGACGAGCAGCGCGATCCGGACACCGTCGGCGCCGATCATGGTCCAGCGCCGGTCGAGCGCGCCCCCCGGTCCGGTGAGCGCGGTCAGCGGGCCGAGGAGGACGGCCCCGAAGAGGACCGAGGCGAGCAGCCGGGCGCCGACGACGGCGGCCACGGCGAGCGCGGCACCCCGTTCGCCCCCGCCGAACGCGCCCTCGGTCACGGCGGCCTGGAGGCCGAGGAGGACGAGCACGAGCAGGGCGAGCGCGTCGCCGGTGCTGCCGACGAAGTGGGCGCTCCACAACCTGCGCAGTGGCTGATGGCGCAAGAGGGCGCGTACGGCACGCTCCCTGGAATCCGCGACGAGTGCGGCGTCGGAATCGCCGAGGCGGTCTGGCTGCTCTGCTCGCGTCATCCGTCCACCCTATCCGGACGGCCTTGCTCCCCGTGGCCTCCGCCCGAACATCCGGACGAGCCTGTGACAGGACGAACAGAAGACGGTCACAGGAACGGAGGACGGGGGTGGAGGCAGCTGCCTCCACCCCCGTCGGAACGGTTCGTTCCAGGGTCGGCTACTCCGGCTTGGCCGCCGTCGTCTTCTTCGCGGTGGCCGTCTTCTTGGCCGTCGTCGTCTTCTTCGCGGCCGTCTTCTTCGCGGCCGTCGTCGTCTTCTTCGCCGCCGTCTTCGTGGCGGTCTTCTTCGCGGTGGTCGCCTTCTTGGCCGGGGCCTTCTTGGCGGTCTTCTTCGCCGGTGCCTTGGCCCGCTTCTCGGCGAGCAGCTCGTAACCGCGCTCCGGCGTGATGTCCTCCACGCTGTCGCCGGTCCGCAGGGTGGCGTTGGTCTCGCCGTCCGTCACGTACGGGCCGAAGCGGCCGTCCTTGACGACGACGGGCTTCTCGCTGACCGGGTCGGTGCCCAGCTCCTTCAGCGGCGGCTTGGCCGCGGCGCGGCCCCGCTGCTTCGGCTGGGCGTAGATCGCGAGCGCCTCTTCGAGGGTGATCGTGAAGAGCTGCTCCTCCTCGGTGAGCGACCGCGAGTCCGTGCCCTTCTTCAGGTACGGGCCGTAGCGGCCGTTCTGCGCGGTGATCTCGACGCCCTCGGCGTCCGCGCCGACGACCCTGGGCAGGGACATCAGCCGGAGCGCGTCCTCCAGGGTGACGGTGTCGAGGGACATCGACTTGAAGAGGGAGGCCGTCCGCGGCTTCACCGCGTTCTTGCCGGTCTTCGGGGTGCCCTCGGGCAGGATCTCCGTGACGTACGGGCCGTAGCGGCCGTCCTTCGCGACGATCTGGTTGCCGCTGACCGGGTCGGCACCCAGCTCGAAGTCGCCGCTCGGCTTGGCGAGCAGCTCCTCGGCGAGCTCGACGGTCAGCTCGTCGGGTGCGAGCTCCTCGGGGACGTCGGCGCGCTGGTGGCCCTCGGCCTCCTTCTCGCCGCGCTCGACGTAGGGGCCGTAGCGGCCGACGCGGAGCACGATGTCGTTGCCGACGGGGAAGGAGGAGATCTCCCGGGCGTCGATCGCGCCGAGGTCGGTGACGAGTTCCTTGAGGCCGCCGAGGTGGTCCCCGTCGCCGTTGCCGGCGTCCGCGGCGCCGCCGGAGGCGGCCGTGCCGCCCTCGGTCTCACCGAAGTAGAAACGCTTCAGCCACGGTACGGACTTGGCCTCGCCGCGGGCGATGCGGTCGAGGTCGTCCTCCATCCGGGCGGTGAAGTCGTAGTCGACGAGGCGCCCGAAGTGGGTCTCCAGGAGGTTGACGACGGCGAAGCTCAGGAAGGACGGCACGAGGGCCGTGCCCTTCTTGAAGACATAGCCGCGGTCGAGGATCGTGCCGATGATCGACGCGTACGTCGACGGGCGGCCGATCTCGCGCTCTTCCAGCTCCTTGACCAGCGAGGCCTCGGTGTAGCGGGCCGGCGGCTTGGTCGCGTGGCCGTCCACGGTGATCTCGTCGGCGGTCAGCGCGTCGCCCTCGGCGACCTGCGGCAGGCGCCGCTCGCGGTCGTCGAGCTCCGCGTTCGGGTCGTCGGCGCCTTCGACGTACGCCTTCATGAAGCCGTGGAAGGTGATCGTCTTGCCGGACGCGCTGAACTCGGCGTCGCGGCCGTCGGCGGCCCGGCCACCGATCTTCACGGTGACCGAGTTCCCGGTGGCGTCCTTCATCTGGGAGGCGACGGTCCGCTTCCAGATGAGCTCGTAGAGCCGGAACTGGTCGCCGGTCAGACCGGTCTCCGCGGGAGTGCGGAAACGATCACCCGAAGGACGGATCGCCTCGTGCGCCTCCTGCGCGTTCTTGACCTTGCCCGCGTAGACGCGGGGCTTCTCCGGCAGGTAGTCGGCGCCGTACAGCTGCGTGACCTGCGCCCGCGCCGCCGTGACGGCGGTGTCGGAGAGGATCGTGGAGTCCGTACGCATGTAGGTGATGAAGCCGTTCTCGTACAGCTTCTGGGCCACCTGCATGGTCGCCTTCGCACCGAAGCCCAGCTTGCGGCTCGCCTCCTGCTGGAGGGTGGTGGTGCGGAAGGGGGCGTACGGGGAGCGGCGGTACGGCTTCGACTCGACGGAGCGCACCGCGAACGCGGTGTCGGCGAGCGCGGCGGCCAGGGCGCGGGCGTTCGCCTCGTCCAGGTGGAGGACGGCGTCGCTCTTGAGCCGGCCGTCGGGGCCGAAGTCACGGCCCTGCGCGACGCGCTTGCCGTCGACGGACGCGAGCCGCGCGACCAGCTGCGACGGGTCGGAGGCGTCACCGGTGCGGCCGGTGCCGAAGGTGCCGGTGAGGTCCCAGTACTCGGCGGAACGGAAGGCGATGCGCTCGCGCTCCCGCTCGACGACGAGCCGCGTGGCGACGGACTGGACACGGCCGGCGGACAGCCGGGGCATGACCTTCTTCCACAGGACCGGCGAGACCTCGTAGCCGTACAGGCGGTCGAGGATCCGGCGGGTCTCCTGGGCGTCGACCATGCGCTGGTTCAGCTCGCGCGGGTTGGCGACGGCCTCGCGGATCGCGTCCTTGGTGATCTCGTGGAAGACCATCCGGTGGACCGGGACCTTGGGCTTCAGGACTTCCTGGAGGTGCCACGCGATGGCCTCGCCCTCGCGGTCCTCATCGGTGGCGAGGAAGAGCTCATCGGACTCGGCGAGGAGCTCCTTGAGCTTCCTGACCTGCGCCTTCTTGTCGGCATTGACGACATAGATGGGCTGGAAGTCGTGCTCGACGTCGACGCCGAGGCGGCGTACCTCACCGGTGTACTTCTCGGGCACCTCGGCGGCGCCGCTGGGGAGGTCTCGGATGTGCCCGACGCTCGCCTCGACGACGTAGCCGGGGCCGAGGTAACCCTTGATCGTCTTCGCCTTGGCAGGCGACTCGACGATGACGAGTCGGCGGCCGCCGTGTGCGGCTTCGCTGGTCGGGGACAACTTCGCTCTTCTCTCCGGATCGACACTCTCTGGCACGTACGGCGCTGGCACGCACGGCAGCGGCACGGACGGTGACGCTCCCGTCGCTGCGGAGTGTGACGGTACAACCCGCCCCCGTGTCAAACGGCGAAAGCCCGCAACGGCCACTCGAACGGTAACCCGAGTCCTGGCATTCCTGCCGCCCGGACTCCCGGCCGGGCGGGGCGCGGCAAGATCAGGAGAGGATCGGGGAAGGGGTCAGAGGCGGCCGAAGCACCAGACGCCGAGGGCCAGGAAGGCCACGCCGAAGAGGCTCGTCAGGGCGACGGCGGCCCGTGGGGCGACCCCGTGGGCGACGGGCGCGCGGTGCATGGTCCGCACGGTGGTCCACAGCAGCAGCGCGCCTCCGAACAGCGTGAACGCCGCCCCCGCGAAGATCGCCGGCCCGCTCTCCATGCCCGTACCCCGTTCCGTCCACATGCGGTGTTGGTCTCCCGCAGGCGAGGCTGACACCTCCCGGCGTCGGCGGTGCGAATTCCGGGTGAACGACGCGGAGCATCCCGTACGGTTTCGAAGATGGCCGGTAGTGACCCACTCGTCACTTCTCGTACTTCTCGGGCTTCCCTGCCTCCTCGCCCCCTCTTCTGTCACATCGTGTCGAGGGTGGCCCGGCGTCGGCTGCCCCGCTCGAAGACACCCAGCAGCACGACTGCGAGCAGCGCCCAGCCCCCGCACACGGCGAGCTCGGCCCCGAGCAGTGAGCCGTCGAGACCGCCGCCGGCGGTCAGCCCGCGCGCCGCGTCCGCCGCGTGGGTGAGCGGCAGCAGCTCGCCGGCGGCCCGCATCCACTCCGGCAGCGTCTCCCGGGGCACGGCCGCGCCGGTCAACAGCAGCAGTACGGAACTCGCCACGTTCGACACCAGGAACACATCGCGGAAGCGCAGGCCGAGCGCGCCGAGCGCGAGCCCGAACGCCGAGCAGGCGCCGGCCGCGACGAGCAGGACCAGGACCAGACCGGGCAGCGCCCCGGCGGGCACGGGCATGCCGAGGACGAGCGAGGCGGCGGTGAGCACGAAGGCGCTGACGAACAGGCCGTTGAGCACGTACGGCAGGGCTCGCCCGGTCCACAGCGGGACCCGGTGCCTGGGCGAGAGCAGGACCGCGCCGAGCGTGCCGTACCGGCGCTCGTTGGCGACGGCCATCGTGCCGCCGTACACGCAGGAGGCGGAAGCCGCGAGGACGGCGTTCCCCACGAGGTGGAAACGGTCGTCGGCGACCCCCAGTTCCCTCCCCAGACAGACGAAGAAGAAGACCTGGAGGAGCGGCCCGACCAGCAGGGTTCCGATGAACATCGGCGGGGTCGTCCAGTTGAAGAGAGCCCGGTAGGAGATCGCACCGCCGACGACGACGAGCCGCGCGGTGCCGAGGAAACGGAACATGGTTGTCGTGCCTCTCGAAGGTCGGGTGAGGGTGCGCGCCGGACGGGCGACGGCGCCTGTCGGACGGGCGGGAGTGCTCGCCGGACGGGCGGGGGTGCTCGCCGGACGGGCGGGGGTGCTCGTCCGTCTCACGTGAGGGCGAGGGTCGCTGCGGCGCGCGCCCGGCGCTCCACCCGTCCGAGGACGAGGACGGCGGCCAGGGCGTACCCGGCGCCCAGCGCGGCGGCGGTCAGCAGCGGGGTGAGCACGTCGCCGCCGGAGGTCGCCGCATGCACGGCCCGGGCGCCCCAGGTCGTGGGAAGGGCCCAGGAGATCGGGTGGGTCCAGGCGGGCAGCACCGTGACAGGCACGAGCAGCCCGGACAGCAGCCAGACCGGGGTGTCGAGCGGGTTGGCCAGCGCGTTTGCGTTGCGCAGCAGGACGAACGTGGCGGCGAGCAGCAGCCCGGTCATGCCGAGCACGAGGACGCACACCGGGACGGCGACCAGGAAGAGCAGCGGATGTGCGAAGTCCAGGGGCACGTCGAAGAGCAGGACGCCCCACAGGACCGTCGCGCCCATCGCGTACGTGCCGATGACGGCGGTCGCCAGGGTGATCGGGAGCAGGACGAGCGCGAGCGGCGTCGGCGCGACGACCAGGGTCTCCAGGGTGCCGAGCCAGCGCTGGTTCTGCACCGCGCCGCCCGAACCGAACAGCACCGAACCCCAGATGCCCATGAGTCCGGCCCCGACGGAGGCGGTGAGCAGCCGGTCGGGATCCCCCGCCGCACGGAACAGATAGACGGCGAGGGTCGCGTAGACGAGGGGGACGAGGACGGCGAAGGTGATCTCGATCGGGGAGCGCGACATGTACGAGACGTGCGTGCGGACTCCGACGAGGATCAGCCGCAGGACCCGCCGCGGGTCGACGGTCCGGCCGCTCATACCGGCGCCACCTCCGGCGCGGCGCCCGCCGTGTCCTCCACGATCGCGATGTAGGCGTCCTCCAGGGACGGTTCGCGGCTCGTGACCCGGCCGATCCGAACACCGTCGAGCGCGGCGAGGACCGGTCCGTGCAGCTCGGCGGCCCCCCGTCCGGTCTGCACGGTCACCGTCTGCAGCGCGCCCCGGTCCTCGGCCGAGACGCCCCGCACGCCCGGCACCCGCCGCAGCCGGTGGAGCCGCTCGTCGTCGACGCCGTACGCCTCTATCTCCAGCACATCCCGGTCCCGTACGCGGGACTTGAGGCTGTCGGGGGTGCCGAGGGCGCGGATCCGGCCGCCCGCGATGACCGCGATCCGGTCGCAGAGCTCGTCCGCCTCGGCCATGTAGTGGGTGGTGAGCAGGACGGTCGTCCCGGCGGCGGCCAGATCCGCGACCGTACGGCGCAGGTCGCGGGCGGCGACGGGGTCGACGCCGATGGACGGCTCGTCGAGGAAGAGGACGTCGGGGCGGTGCAGCAGACCGCGGGCGATGTGGAGACGCTGCCGCATGCCGCGCGAGTAGCCCTCGACGCGCTCCTTCTCCCGGCCCAGGAGGCCGACCAGATCGAGGAGTTCGGCGATGCGACGCTTCTGCTCCCGGGCGGGGACGGCATACAGCTCGGCGAAGTAGCGGAGGTTGTCGAGCGCGGAGAGCCGGTCGTACAGGCCCCGGTCGCCGCCGAAGACGTACCCGATCCTGCGGCGGACGGCGACGGGGTCGCGGGCGACGTCGTGGCCGAACACCCGGGCCGTGCCGGAGGTCGGCAGGAGCAGGGTGTTGAGCATCTTGATGGTGGTGGTCTTCCCGGCGCCGTTGGGCCCGAGGAGCCCGAACAGCTCCCCGGGCGCCACGTCGAAGGTGACGCCGCGGACGGCCTCGGTCTCGGTCCGCCGGGACTTCGGCCACCCGGTCCTGCCGGTGTAGGTGCGGCGCAGCGCGTCCGCCTCGATTGCGAGCATGCGCCGGACGGTAGGAGCCCGGGGAGGGGCGCGGCCATCGATTCGGAACGCCCCGAATCGTCGGACGCCGGCCCGCCGCCTTCAGGCCACCGCCGCGAGAACGCCCTCCCCCGCGAGCAGCGCGAGCAGCGAGCGGCCGGTGTCCGTCAGCTGGTAGTACACCGAGCGTCCGACCCGGTGGCGGGTCACGACACCCGCCTCCGCGAGCACCGACAGATGCTCGGAGACGGTGCTGGGCGCGAGACCGAGGCGGTCGGCGAGGCCTGCCGTCGTCAGGGGCCCGCCCAGCTCACGCAGCACCGCGGCCCGGCCGCGGCCGAGCATCAGCCCGAGCCGGTCCTCGGCGACGGGCTCCGGCGGTTCGCGCAGGGCGCCCGCGCCCCGGGCCTGGAAGCTGAGCGCGAAGACCTCGGGGTCGTCCGTGGAGTACAGCCGGCAGCCCTCGGCGAAGACCAGCGGCACGAGCACGAGACGCCGCTCGCCCGGCGCGTACTCCGCGTCGATGTACTTGGTCAGTTCGAGCACGGGCGGCTGCCATCGCCCCCGGGTCTCCAGTCCGGCGAACAGCGCGTCGACGCCCTCGGTCGCGAACGTCCTGGCGCGGACGAGCACTTCGTCCTCCACGAGCCGTCGCATCGTCGGCCAGTACGGCTCGATCGCACCCTCCCAGTACGCCGCGTACGCGTCGGCGAGCGCCGCGCAGGCGGCCTCCGGGTCCTTCAGATAGGGCCGCAGGAAAGGCGCGTCGCCCATGCCGGGGTAGCAGACGGCCGCCTGCGCGCGAACGAACTCCGGGTCGGTGCCCCGCAGCGCGGCGAGCTCCTCGTGGATGTGGACCGTGCCGAACGGCCGGGGCAGCAGGAAGTCGGAGATCTCGTACCGCCCTTCGGCGAACAGGTCCCACAGCGGCCGGAGCCGGTCGTCCTCGCGCCACACCTCCCGCGCCTGCCCGACCCACTCCTGGTACGGCCAGGAGGGGCGGCGGTGCGGCAGCGCGAGGTGCATCGAGCAGAACGCGTCCCGCAGCGGGCTGATCGCGATCCGGGTCGCGCCGAGCGAGACCTCGTCCAGCTCGATCCGTATCAAGCGGCGCCCCCGTCGGCGGTCGGCGCGCCGCCCCCGTTCTCGTCGTCCCCCACGGGCAGCAGGAAACCCTCCTCCACGAGCAGCCGGATCGCCTGCGGGGTGCGGTCCCGCAGTATCACCGGGTCCTCGCCCATCAGCTGCCCGATCGCGTCGAGGATGCGGCCCGCGCTGAGGGTGCCGTCGCAGACACCGGCGAAGCCGGCGCCGACGTGGTCGACC
Organism: Streptomyces sp. NBC_00691; assembly: GCF_036226665.1. Classification (NCBI taxonomy): domain Bacteria; kingdom Bacillati; phylum Actinomycetota; class Actinomycetes; order Kitasatosporales; family Streptomycetaceae; genus Streptomyces; species Streptomyces sp. NBC_00691. The sequence continues at coordinate 3,777,389 of NZ_CP109007.1, forward strand.
CGGGTGGCACGGCGCATGCCCCGGTTCTGCCGGAGCACGACGTGCTCCGGGTCCTCGGCCCCGGGGAGTCCGACCTGCTCCTGCACCACCTCGGGCGCGAGCGTGAACCGGTCGGCGAGCAGCGCCGCGTCGTCGTGGGACCGGAGATAGTCCTGGCGCTCGAAGTGGGCGAGGACGGTGGGACCGAGGGGCTGCTCGACGGGGTGCGGCCACTCCTCGACGACGATCGACGGCTCGACGTCGCCGGACGCCACGGCGCCGTTCCGCCGGATCGTGATCCAGCCGAAGCCCACGGCGCGCGTCTCGCGGGCCTCGAACTCGTCGAGCCAGCGCCCGTACGCCTCGGCGTACGCGTCCGGGTCGCCGCGGTGGTCCCCGCTGTCACGGAGCCACAGCTCGGCGTACTGGGTGATGTCCTGGACCTCGCGCTGCACGATCCAGGCGTCACAGCCCGCCGGCACCCAGGACCGCAGCCGGTCCTGCCACTCCTCGCCCTCGACGTGCTGCCAGTTGGCGAGGAACTGGGCGTACCCGCCGTCGTTGAGCCGGTCGCCGGCCTGCTGCACGAGCGTGCGGCACAGGTCGTCGCCGCCCATCCCGCCGTCCCGGTAGGTGAGCCGGGCGCCGGGCGAGATCACGAACGGCGGGTTGGAGACGATCAGGTCGTACGTGTCCCCGTCGACCGGATCGAAGAGCGAGCCGGTCAGCAGCTCGGCCTCCCGGGCGCCGGAGAGCGCGAGGGTGAGCCGCGTGAAGTCCAGGGCGCGCGGGTTGAGGTCGGTGGCCGTGACCAGGGTGGTGTGCTGGGCCGCGTGCAGCGCCTGGATGCCGGAGCCGGTACCGAGGTCGAGCGCGGAGGACACCGGCGTACGGACCGTGATCCCGGCGAGGGTGGTGGAGGCGCCGCCGACGCCGAGGACGACCCCTTCGTCCTTCTTGCCGATCCCGCCGGCTCCGCCGACGGCGCAGCCCAGGTCGGAGACGATGAACCAGTCCTCGCCGTCGGGCCCGCCGTACGGCCGGATGTCGACCGTGGCGGAGACGGTGTCGTCCTCGCGGACCACCCAGCCGTCGCCCAGGGCCTCGTCGAGCGGGAGCGAGGCGGCGGCCCGCTCGTGCCCGACGCCCTGCTGGAGCAGGAAGAGCCGGACGAGGGTCTCCAGCGGGGAGTCGCCGCGGGTGGCGCGCAGCGCGGGCACGGTCTCGCTGCGCGCGAGCGCGGCGTAGGCCGGGGCGCCGAGCAGGTCGAGGAGTCCGTCGGCGGTGAAGTCGGCGGCGAGCAGGGTCTCGCGCAGACGGGCGGCGTGCGCGGGCACCGGGAGGCGGGGAGGCAGGCTGGTCGTACTCACCGCTCCATTGTGACCGCCGCCACCGACAACCGGGCGGCCGACCCGGCGACGGGCCCGGGCGGACCCTGCCACGGGCCCGGGCGGACCCGGCAGAGGCCGACCGCCGACCCGACGGCGACCGGCCGGGGGCGCCGGACGACCCGGCGGCCGCGGCGCATCGCCGCTGCCACCGGGTCCGGGCGGGGCGCCCGGCGGGACTACTCCTCGGTCTTGGCCGACGCGGTCGGGGCGGCAGGCTTCGCCGAGGCCTTGTCGGAGGAGCCGGAGGCGGTGGAGCCGGGCGCCGGGGACGCCGAGCCGGAGGCCTTCGGCGGGGTCGAGGCGGTGGGCTTCTGGCAGCCGGGCTGCTTGGCCATCGCCTGGCCCAGCTCGCCCTCCTCCAGCTTGGACAGGGCGTTCTGGTCCATCTTCTCGATCTTGGTCAGACCGTCGGCGACACCCTGCAGGCCGTCCGCGAACTTCTGCTGGTTCGTCGGGTCCAGCGCGTCGACCTGCTTCTTGAGGCCCTCGTAGGCCACCGCGGTCGCGTTGAGCTCCTTGATCGCGTCCTGCTGGACCTTCTCGCCGTTCTCGACGGGCGGGGCGCCGGCGCCCTCGACGGCCTTGGCCAGCGCGCGGTCGGCGTCGGCGATGTCCTGGAACGCCTTGGAGTCGGCGGCCTGGATCTCGGCGGGCTTGCTGTCCGCCGCCGTCGAAATGATGATCTGGTGGGCGTCGGCCCGCTTCTGGATCTGGGGCTTGGCCTGGTCGCAGAACGTCTTCGCCCAGTCGTCCACCTTGTTGCCCTCGTCGTCGCTGCAACCGGACAGCGCGAGCACGAGTACCGCGCCGCCGGACAGTGCGGCCGCAAGCTTCTTGTTCACCGGATCGGTCCCTTCCAAGGCTCTCGGCCCCGGAACATACACGCCGAACGGGCTACTTCCACCTTTCGTACGACCGATTCACCCCGTATTGCAGTCTTTTGACCCAAGGGAGAGACCTCTCACGCACCCCCGACGCGCCCGGGAATGAGACGGACACCACGCGGGGAGGCCGCACGGAACGCGTACGGGGCGCACATACGACAGTCGTACGGACGTCACGTCAGGACACCGTCACGGAACGCCTCTTGGAGACCCTCACGGCGACGACGACGACGATCAGCGCGACCCCCGCGACCGCCGCCCGCAGTCCGGCGCTGGCGTCACCTCCGTAGCTGAACCGCACGACGGCAGGAGCGATGAGCAGCGCGACCAGGTTCATCACCTTCAGAAGAGGGTTGATCGCCGGTCCCGCCGTGTCCTTGAACGGGTCGCCGACCGTGTCCCCGATGACGGTCGCCTCGTGCGCCTCGCTGCCCTTGCCGCCGTGGTTCCCGTCCTCGACCAGCTTCTTCGCGTTGTCCCAGGCACCGCCGGAGTTGGCGAGGAAGACGGCCATCAGGGCGCCCGTGCCGATCGCTCCGGCGAGGTACGCGCCGAGCGCTCCGACGCCCAGCGCGAAGCCGACCGCGATCGGCGCCATCACCGCGAGCAGCCCGGGCGTGGCGAGTTCGCGCAGCGCGTCCTTGGTGCAGATGTCGACGACCCGTCCGTACTCGGGCTTCTCGGTGAAGTCCATGATCCCGGGGTGCTCGCGGAACTGCCGCCGCACCTCGTGGACCACCGATCCCGCCGACCGCGACACGGCGTTGATCGCGAGCCCCGAGAAGAGGAACACGACCGCCGCGCCGAGGATCAGGCCGAACAGGTTGTTGGGCTGGGAGATGTCCATCGACAGGGTCAGCTCGTCCGCCTTCGCCCCGACCTCGGCGACCGAGGCGGCGATGGCGTCCCGGTACGAGCCGAACAGCGCCGCGGCGGCGAGGACGGCGGTGGCGATGGCGATGCCCTTGGTGATGGCCTTCGTCGTGTTGCCGACGGCGTCCAGGTCGGTGAGGACCTGGGCACCCGCCCCCCGCACGTCCCCGGACATCTCCGCGATGCCCTGGGCGTTGTCGGCGACCGGGCCGAAGGTGTCCATGGCGACGATCACGCCGACCGTGGTGAGCAGGCCGGTACCGGCGAGGGCGACCGCGAACAGCGCCAGCATGATCGAGGAACCGGCGACCAGGAACGCCCCGTACACGGTGAGGCCGATCAGGAGCGCCGTGTAGACGGCGGACTCCATGCCGAGCGCCACGCCCGCGAGGACGACGGTCGCGGGGCCGGTGAGCGAGGACTTGCCGATGTCCCTGACCGGCCGGCGGCTCGTCTCCGTGAAGTAGCCGGTGAGCTGCTGGATGAGCGCGGCGAGGACGATGCCGAGGGCGACGGCGACCAGGGCGAGGACCCGGGGATCACCGGCGTGGTCGCGGATGCCGGGCTCGGTGACGCCCTCCAGCTCGGCGTAGGAGGAGGGCAGGTAGACGAAGGCGGCGACGGCGACCCCGGCGAGCGAGATCGCGGCGGAGACGAGGAATCCGCGGTTGATCGCGCTCATCCCGCCCCGGTCGGCGCGCCGCGGGGAGACGGCGAAGATGCCGATCACCGCGGTGATCACCCCGATCGCGGGCACGATCAGCGGAAACGCCAGGCCGTGGTCGCCGAAGGCCGCCATGCCGAGGATGAGCGCGGCGACCAGGGTGACGGCGTACGACTCGAAGAGGTCGGCCGCCATGCCCGCGCAGTCGCCGACGTTGTCGCCCACGTTGTCGGCGATGGTGGCCGCGTTGCGCGGGTCGTCCTCCGGGATGCCCTGCTCGACCTTGCCGACCAGGTCGGCGCCGACGTCGGCGGCCTTGGTGAAGATGCCGCCGCCCACGCGCATGAACATGGCGATGAGCGCGGCGCCGAGTCCGAATCCCTCCAGGACCTTGGGCGCGTCGGCGGCGTAGACGAGGACGACGCACGCGGCCCCGAGCAGTCCGAGGCCGACCGTGCACATGCCGACGACCCCACCGGTGCGGAACGCGATCCGGGTGGCCCGGTGGGCCACCTCCGTCAGGTTCTTCTCGGGTTCGCCCTCGGCCGGCGTGGCCTCCCGGGCGGCCGCCGCGACCCGCACGTTGGCCCGTACCGCGAGCCGCATGCCGATGTACCCGGTGAGTGCCGAGAAGAGCGCCCCGACCAGGAAGAACAGGGAACGTCCGGCGCGCTGCGACCAGTTGTCCGCGGGCAGCACCATCAGCAGGAGGAACACGACGACCGCGAAGACGGCGACGGTCCGCAGCTGCCGCGCGAGGTAGGCGTTGGCCCCCTCCTGCACGGCTGCGGCGATCTCCCTCATCCGCTCGGTGCCCTCACCGGCCCTGAGCACCTGGCGGACGAGCAGCCGTGCGACGACCAGCGCGGCGAGGGCGACGGCGCCGACGACGTACACGATCGTCCGGTTCCCGCTCGTGAGCACCGCCGCGGCGAGAGATGTGGGGTACATGGGGACGGATCATAGAGAGACAGACCGGTACGTACGGGGACGCCGGAAGCCCCCCGCGCGGATGCACCAATCGGGGTCCCGAGCGGAGCGGGGCCGGTTCGATCCGGTTCTGTTCGGTTCGGTGCGCTACGGGGGCGGCCACGGGGCGGAGGGCGACCCGTCGCACGACGAGAAGAGGCCCTGCGGGGCAGGGCCTCTTCTCGTCGTGCTTCGTGACTCCGTTCGGGTCATGACGGCCCGCTCGGGTCAGGACAGGATGTCCGCCGAGTTCACCGGCCAGCTCATCCGGATGGTGCCGCCGTCCTCGCCGGCGCTCACCTCGACATCGTCGACGAGCCCGCGGATCACCGCGAGACCCATCTCGTCCTCACCGTCGGCGTCGTCGAATTCCTCGGCCGGGGCCGCGGCCCGCGCGCCGGGGACACCGGCGGCATCGGCCGCCGCGACCCCCGCACCCGGGACCTCGTCGCCGACCTCGATGGAGAACGTCTTCTCCTCCTCGGTCAGCACGACCCTGATGGGCGTCGTCACGTCGTTGCTGCGGTGCAGCCCGACGGCACGCGAACACGCCTCACCCACGGCGAGCCGCACCTCGTCGAGGACCGCCTCGTCCACCCCGGCCCGGCGCGCCACCGCGGCCGCCACCAGGCGGGCCGTACGGACGTGCTCGGGCTGAGCGCTGAAGCGGAGTTCAACGGTTGCCATACGAACCCCCTGGGCTCAGTCGACGGCGTTGACGGCCTCGTCGACCGAGGTGTGGATCGGGAACACCTTGGTGAGACCCGTGATCCGGAAAATCTTCAGAATGCGCTCCTGGTTGCAGACCAGACGCAGCGAGCCCTCGTGGGCACGAACGCGCTTCAGGCCGCCTACGAGCACGCCGAGACCGGTGGAGTCGAGGAAGTCCACGCCCTCCATGTCGACGACCAGGTGGTAGCTGCCGTCGTTCACCAACTCGACCAACTGCTCGCGCAGCTTGGGCGCGGTATACACATCAATCTCGCCACCGACCTCGACGACCGTACGGTCGCCACCAGCGCCGGACACATTGCGAGTCGACAGGGACAGGTCCACGGATCCTCCAGCACCTTGCTATCGAACGATCGTTCCCACTGGGTCTCCCGGGCGGAGTCAGGGAACTGATCGCCAGCCGCGATGGCATTCAATCACTTACCAGCAGCCATGCACGACGCCTTGGAAGCATTGTCCGTCATGGCAGTGACACACTCGGTGCCGATGGCCAAGAATCAGCGCCCCCGTCGACCGGCCGGAGACACGGGCAGCCGCCCCTCCCCCGGCATGGTCCTCGACCGGCTCTCCTCGGGCGAGAGCCGGGCCGCGCGCATCACTCATACGGAGCACATGCCCGCCCGGGAGGGTCGTCATGCCGTCTGGCCGCATCGCATCCGTCCGGAGGTGGTCGCGGCGATCGAGGCGGCCGGGATCGAGCACCCCTGGGCACACCAGGCGGAGGCCGCAGAGCACGCCCTGGACGGCGAGAACGTGGTGATCGCCACCGGAACCGCCTCGGGCAAGTCGCTCGCCTACCTCGCCCCGGTCCTGAGCGCCCTCCTGGACGGCTCGGAGGCCCCGAACGGCCGCGGGGCCACCGCCCTGTACCTCTCGCCCACCAAGGCCCTCGCCGCCGACCAGCGGCGCGCCGTCCGGGAACTGGCCGCCCCGCTCGGCAACCGGATCCGCCCGGCCGTCTACGACGGCGACACACCCGTCGAGGAACGCGAGTGGGTCCGCCAGTACGCGAACCACGTGCTGACCAACCCCGACATGCTGCACCGGGGCATACTCCCCTCCCACCCCAGGTGGGCCTCCTTCCTGCGCTCCCTGCGCTACGTCGTGATCGACGAGTGCCACACCTACCGGGGCGTCTTCGGCTCCCACGTCGCCCAGGTGCTGCGGCGACTGCGCCGGATCTGCGCCCGGTACGGCTCCGAGCCGGTCTTCCTCCTCGCCTCCGCCACCTCCGCCGAACCCGCCCTCGCCGCCGGCCGCCTCACCGGCCTGCCGGTCACCGAGGTCTCCGACGACGCCTCCCCGCGCGGCGAGCTGGTCTTCGCCCTGTGGGAGCCGCCGCTGACCGAGCTGCACGGCGAGCGGGGAGCGCCCGTGCGCCGCACCGCCACCGCGGAGACCGCGGACCTGCTGACCGACCTGACCCGCCAGGGCGTCCGCTCGGTCGCCTTCGTACGCTCCCGGCGCGGCGCCGAACTGATCTCGGTGATCGCCCAGGAACGCCTCGCCGAGACCGACCGGTCACTCGCCCGCCGGGTCGCCGCCTATCGCGGCGGCTACCTCCCGGAGGAGCGCCGCGCCCTGGAGCGGGCCCTGCACTCCGGCGAACTCCTCGGACTGGCCGCCACGACCGCCCTGGAGCTGGGCGTGGACGTCTCCGGCCTGGACGCGGTCCTGATCGCCGGCTACCCGGGCACCCGGGCCTCGCTGTGGCAGCAGGCGGGCCGTGCCGGCCGCTCGGGCGAGGGCGCCCTGGCGATCCTGATCGCCCGGGACGACCCGCTGGACACCTTCCTGGTCCACCACCCGGAGGCGATCTTCGACCAGCCGGTCGAGTCGACCGTCCTCGACCCCGACAACCCCTACGTCCTCGCCCCCCATCTGTGCGCCGCCGCCGCGGAGCTCCCGCTGACCGAGCCGGACCTTGCCCTCTTCGGCCCGGCCGTCCCGGACCTGCTGCCCCAGCTGGAGGGCGCAGGCCTGCTGCGCCGCCGCTCCACCGGCTGGTACTGGACCCGCCGCGAGCGGGCCGCCGACCTCACCGACATCCGGGGCGGAGGCGGCAGCCCCGTCCGGATCGTGGAGGCCGGCACCGGCCGGCTGCTCGGCACCGTCGACGAGGCCGCCTCCCACGCGGCCGTCCACGAGGGCGCCGTCCACCTCCACCAGGGCCGCACCTACCTGGTGCGGGAACTGGACCTCAAGGACTCCGTGGCGCTCGTGGAGGAGGCCGTCCCGCCGTACTCGACCACCGCCCGCGACACCACCTCCATCGCCGTCCTCGACACCGAGACCGAGATCCCCTGGGGAGCCGGCCGCCTCTGCTACGGCTCCGTCGAGGTCACCAACCAGGTCGTCTCCTTCCTGCGCCGCCGCCTGATCACGGGCGAGGTGCTCGGCGAGACCAAGCTCGACCTGCCGCCCCGCACCCTGCGCACCCGCGCCGTGTGGTGGACGGTCACGGAGGACCAGCTCGACGCCGCCCGGGTCACCCCGGAGATCCTCGGGGGCGCCCTGCACGCCGCCGAGCACGCCTCCATCGGCATGCTGCCGCTCTTCGCCACCTGCGACCGCTGGGACATCGGCGGGGTGTCCGTACCGCTCCACCCGGACACCCTGCTGCACACCGTCTTCGTGTACGACGGCCACCCGGGCGGCGCGGGCTTCGCCGAGCGCGCCTTCCACACGGCCCGCGCCTGGCTGACGGCCACCCGGGAGGCCATCGCCTCCTGCGAGTGCGAGGCGGGCTGCCCGTCATGCATCCAGTCCCCCAAGTGCGGCAACGGCAACGACCCCCTCCACAAGCGCGGCGCGGTCCGTCTCCTCACGGAGATCCTCCGCGAGGCCCCGGAGCCCCCGAAGACACCCGAGACGCCCCAGCCGCCCCCGGAGACGGCTCCGGAACCCCCGGGGGCCCCGGCGGTCCCGGAGGACCCGGAGGCCCCGGAGGTCCCGCCCGGGACCTGATCGGCGGCCGGTAGAGGCCGCCTACGACCCGGGCGGTCACCTCCGCGAGTTCGCCTCGCACCGTGCAGCCCACCAGCTCGGCGCCCTGCGCGGCGGCCACGCGGGAGGCGGCGGCACAGGCCTCGCCCTCGCCCCACAGCGCCCGGTCGGCGGCGGCGAGCGCCGCCAGGTCGGCCGCCCCGCCGGCCCGGTGCCGTGCCGCCACCGCCTGCCCGAGCGCGAGCACCGCCCCGAACAGCACGCACAGCGCACAGGCCGCGAACGCCGCCCACACCGTCGCCGCACCCCTGTCCCGGCCGCGACCACGAACGGCCACGGCCGTCACGACGGCCCCCCGCTCTCCGGGCCGCCGGACACCAGCCCGCCCGCTTCCGAGCCGCCCGCTGCCGGGCCGTCGAGCGGTATGGCCTCAGCGAGCGCCGCGGCCTCCGCCCGCAGGGTCAGTCCCATGCCCCGGGGGCCCGGCGCCGCGGCCTCCACCGTCACCCGCCACAGCTCCCCCGAGCGGGTCACCGCGACCCGCGCGCCCTCGGGCGCGGCGGCCCGCGCGGCCGACTCGGCGGAGGCCACGGGCTCGGCGCGGGCCGCGACCCGTGCCCCGGCCCGGGCCGCGTCCACACAGCGGATCTGCGCGGCGGCCGCCGCCAGCGCCCAGAGCAGCGTGACCGTGAAGAGGGCGAGGACCGGCAACACCAGCGCCGCCTCCACGGTCACGAAGCCCCGGTCAGAACGGCGCATCGAGGGCCTTCCCGATCATCGACTCCAGCGCCCCCGAGACCGTTTCGCTGGTCACGATCTTGTACAGGACCGCGGCGAACCCCGCCGCCGCGATCGTCCCCACCGCGTACTCGGACGTGGTCATCCCCGCGTCACGGTCCGCCGCCTCCCGTCGTGTCCGCCACCACTCGCCCGTAGCCGCCCTGACTCCCATGCCGACCTCCTCGGTCCGTCGTTCTCGTCGTGTCATGCCGTTCATCCGTCCAGAAGTCCCGTCGCCAGGCCGATGACCACCGGGGCCACCCCCACCGCCAGGAAGGCCGGCAGGAAGCAGAGCCCCACGGGCCCGCTGATCAGCACCTGCGCCCGGCGCGCCCCTGCCGCCGCCGTCCGGGCGCGGGCCGACCGCAGCGCGGCCGCGTGCCGGGCGACGGCCTCCGCCGCGGGCGCCCCCGAGGAGCCGGCCCGCTCCATGCAGCGCGCGAGGCCCGAGGCGCCCGGTATCGCGCCGAACCTCCGCCACACCTCGGCCGGTTCGCCACCGAGCCGCAGCTCGGCCGCCGTACGGGTCAGCCGCTCGCCCAGCGCGCCTCCCAGGGACCGCCCGACGGCCTCCGCCGCCTCCCCGGGCCCGGCACCGGCCGAGGCACAGGCCGCCAACAGATCGGCGGCCAGCGGAAGATGCCGCACCGTGTCCTCCTCCGCGTCCGTCGGCACGTCCGACCTGCCCGCCGCTCCGCGTCTGACGACGACGGCCACCAGCACGGCGGCCGTCAAGCCGCCGAGCACCCCGAACAGCACCCAGCCGAGCCCGGCCGCCCCGAAGGGCGCCGCCCAGTGCCCCACCCACGGCGGCAGCCCTGCGGACCGAACCCCTCGCGATCGCGGGGCCGGGGCCGCGGGCACGGCTGCCGCCGGGGCCGGCAGCACGTCTCGCAGCCTCCGCCGCATCCCACGCGCCCTCCGCCCGCCCACCAGTTCCCGCACACCCTGCTCGCCCCAGACGATCGCCGCGGCCGTCATCACGGCCACCTGCACGGCCCCCGTCACGTCCGCTCCCCTGCTCGGACGATCCGCGCGGCCCACCACAGCCCCGCCGCCTCCAGAGCCCCGCCCACGGCAAGGCAGCCCAGGCCCGCCGGCGTGTGCAGCAGCACCCGCAGCGGGTCCGCGCCCAGAGCCGCGCCGAGGGCGACACCCGCGAGCGGCAGCACCGCGAGAACCACCACCGTCGCCCAGGCCCCGGCGAGTTCGGCCCGCAACCGCTCGCGCTGCTCGCGGTGGTCCCGCAGGGCCGCTTCGAGCCGGTCGAGCCCGGCCGCCAGGCCCGCGCCCCCGTCCACGGCCACCTGCCAGCAGGCCGCCATGCCCGAGAGCCCGTCGGCGCCGTCCTGCCCGGCCGCTCCGCGCAGGGCCTCCGGCACGTCCCCGCCGAACCGGGCCGCGGCGAGCACCGCCGCCTCCTCGTCGCCGAGCGCGCCCGTCTCGCGGGCCGCGAAGGCCAGGGCCTGCGCGGGCTGCCAACCGGCCCTCAACTCCCCCACGACGGCCCCGCACAGGGCCACCACGCGCTCGGCCCGCGCCTCGCCTTCCCTCCGGCGCCCGGCCTCGCGCAGCCGCCGCCCGACGACCGGCACCGCGACCGCTCCCGCGATCAGCGGCAGCGGCGACTCACCGAGCAGCGCGACGACTCCCGCCACCGGCAGACACAGCCAGGCCCGCCGTCCCCGCAGCACGGCCCACCAGCGCGCGGCCACCGCCGACCACACCGCCCGCCCCCCGAGAGCCCCGGGGACCCCGGAAACCCCACCGCCGAGCACCAGTCGCGCCCGGCCCGTGGCGCGCCTGCGCTCCACCACCTCCCACAACGCCGCGACGGCACAGACCGCCGCCACCGCCTGGGCCACATCCCGTACGGGCACCCCCGTCGTGCTCACGATCCCCCTCCGATCAGCGACCTCAGCCGGTCCCAGCCCCGCTCCCGCTCGAACCCGGACGCGCTCCACCGGAGCGCGGGAACCGTCCGCACCAGACCGTCCCGGTCCCGCTCCAGGACGTGCGCCTCGGCGATCCGCCGCCGCCCGTCCCCGTCCCGCGCGAGATGCAGCACGACCGACAGACCGGCCCCCAACTGGCTGTGCAGGGCGGCCCGGTCGAGCCCGGCCGCAGTCCCCAGGGCTTCGAGCCGCGCCGGCACGTCCGCCGCGGTGTTGGCGTGGAGAGTGCCCGAGCCGCCTTCATGGCCGGTGTTGAGAGCGGCGAGCAGATCGACCGCCTCACCGCCCCGGACCTCGCCGACCACCAACCGGTCCGGCCGCATCCGCAGGGCCTGCCGGACCAGGTCCCGCAAGGTCACGAGCCCGGCGCCCTCCTGGTTCGCGGGCCGGGCCTCCAGACGCACCACGTGCGGATGGTCGGGCCGCAGCTCCGCCGAGTCCTCGGCGAGGACGATCCGCTCCCGCTCCCCCACCAGCCCGAGCAGAGAGGCGAGCAGCGTGGTCTTCCCCGTCCCCGTGCCACCACTGACCAGGTACGACACCCTGGCGTCGATCAGCGCGCGCAGAATGGGCGCGCCGCCCGGCGGCACCGTGCCCGCCGCCGCCAGCTCCTCCAGGGTGAAGGCGCGCGGGCGGACCACCCGGAGCGACAGACAGGTCGAGCCGACCGCCACGGGTGGCAGCACGGCGTGCATCCGGGTGCCGTCGGGCAGGCGCGCGTCCACCCACGGCCTGGCGTCGTCGAGCCTGCGTCCGGCCACCGCCGCGAGCCGTTGCGCCAGCCTGCGCACGGCGGCGGCGTCGGTGAAGGACACCGGGGCCCGCTCGAGGCCGACGCCGCGGTCCACCCACACCCGGTCGGGTGCCGAGACCAGGACGTCGGTGACGTCCGGGTCGGCGAGCAGCGGTTCGAGCGGACCGGTGCCGATCAACTCGCACCTCAACTCCTCGGCCACGCCCAGCACCTCCGCGTCGCCGAGCAGCCGACCCTGGGCCCGCAGCGCCGCCGCGACCCGCGCCGGGGTGGGCTCGGACCCGCTCGCCGCGAGCCGCTGCCGCACCGCGTCCAGCAGCCCCGCACCGCCGCTCCCGGTCACGCCGCACCACCAGAGGCGAGAGCCCTCACCCAGAAGGCGTCGCAGAACCGTCCGAGCGGACCACGGGGCTCCGCGCCCGGCGGCACGCCCGCGTCCTGATCGGCCACGATCCCCGGGTCGTAGGGGAGTTCACCGGCGAGCGGCAGCCGCAGAGCGTCGGCGACCCATCGCTCGTCGAGCCCCGCCGCATACGGCCCCCGGACCACCGCCCGCACGTCGCGCACGCCCATGGAGAGCGTCGACGCCACCCGGTGCGCGGCCGCGACGGCCCTCAACTCGCCCGGCACGACGAGCAGTCCGAGGTCGAGCTGGGCCAGGGCCTCGACGGCCGCCGGGTCGGCCGCCCGGGGCAGGTCGACCACGACGATCCCGCCCCGCCGGCGGGCCGCCGCGAGCACGGACCGCACGGCCTCCACCGGCACCGCATCCGCGGGCTCCCTGCCCCAGCTGAGCACCCGGACACCCCGCACGGACGGCAGGGACTCCTCCAGGGCGCCGCCGGCGAGCCGGCCCTTCGAGCCCGCGAAGTCGGGCCATCGTCTGCCCTCCTCGCGCTCGCCGCCGAGCAACACGTCGAGTCCCCCGCCCAAGGGGTCTCCGTCGACGAGCAGGGTGCGCCGCCCGGATCGCGCGGCGGCGAGCGCGAGACCACAGGCAAGGGTGGAGGCGCCCGCGCCGCCTCGGCCGCCGACGACCCCGACGGTCAGTGCCTGCCGGCCCACGCCCTCGGCCGCGTCGGCGATGCGGTCGACGAGCAGCCCCTCGGCGTCCGGAAGCCGCAGCACGCACTCGGCCCCGATCTCGACGGCGAGCCGCCACACCTCCGAATCGTCCCGGTCGCGCCCGACGAGGACGGTCCCGGGCCGGCGGGCCGCTCCCCGGCACCGGGCGGCGGCGTCGTCACCGACCAGGACGAGCGGCGGGTCGGTCCAGTGCGCCCGGCGCTCCGGCACCCGGTGGTGCACCTCGGGCTCGACCCCGGCCGCGGCGCACAGCCTGAGGAGGTCGTCGAGCAGCCCGAGGTCCTCCGTGACGATCAACGGCCCGGCGCGGCGCTGCTCCTGGGCTCCGGCCCCGTCCGGACCACTCGGCACCGGAGCCCGGTCCGCCCCGCTCGGCACCGCGGTCCACGGCGCACCCCTGCCCCCGGAAGTCCTGGAAGTCTCCATGACGCCCACCCCTCTCGTGATTCCTGCCGTTCGCGAACTTCGCGACAGGAATCACCGTGGGGCCGTACCGGAAATCCTGGGGATCTTGCCGAAAAACTGTGGATATCCGAAGCCCTGTCAATATCTTCGTCACCCCTCAGGGGACTGTCCGGAACGCAGCCCGCCGGTTACTGTGAGTGATGAATCGAGGGCTGGGGCGAGCGCCGGACGATGCGCGGCCGATGGCCGGAAGGAAGGAGGAGGACGATGTCCCGCAGCACCAAAACGGCTCCGGACATGCGACGACCCCCGCCGGGGGGGAGAGCGGGGGTCGTCTCTCCGGCCGACTCGGGGGGGGGAGGAGCCGGACCGGGTTAGCACGGTCGCGAACGATCCGTGACTTCCATGGTGTACCCGAGAGCCTTCTCAGGCAAACCCACGCGCCCCAGCGTACGCCGAATGGCGGGCACCTATGCTCAGGCTTGTGGAAAACCACTCCTTGCCGCGCACAGCCGCCTTCTTTGACCTGGACAAGACGGTCATTGCGAAGTCCTCGACGCTGACCTTCAGCAAGTCCTTCTACCGGGGCGGACTGATCAGCCGCCGCGCCGCCCTGCGGACGGCCTACATCCAGTTCGTCTTCCTGGCAGGTGGGGCCGATCACGACCAGATGGAGCGGATGCGTGAATATCTTTCCGCGCTCTGCAAAGGCTGGAACGTGGCCCAGGTGAAGGAGCTCGTCGCCGAGACCCTTCACGACCTGATCGACCCGATCATCTACGACGAGGCCGCCTCCCTCATCGAGGAGCACCACGCCGCCGGCCGCGACGTCGTGATCGTCTCGACCTCCGGCGCCGAGGTCGTCGAGCCGATCGGCGAGATGCTCGGCGCCGACCGGGTCGTCGCCACCCGGATGGTGGTCGGGGAGGACGGCTGCTTCACCGGTGAGGTGGAGTACTACGCCTACGGGCCGACGAAGGCCGAGGCCGTCCGGGAGCTCGCGAAGTCCGAGGGCTACGACCTCTCCCGCTGCTTCGCGTACAGCGACTCGGCGACCGACATCCCCATGCTGGAGGCCGTCGGGCACCCGTACGCGGTCAATCCGGACCGGGCGCTGCGCCGTGAGGCCGTGGCGCGGGAATGGCCGGTCCTCGCCTTCGAGAAGCCGGTACGGCTCAAGCAGCGGCTGCCCGAATTCCGTATGCCGCCACGTCCCACGCTGGTCGCCGCGGCGGCGGTCGGCGCCGCGGCCGTGGGGGCCGGCCTCGTCTGGTACGCCGCCCGGCGTCGTCAGGCTGCGCTCGCTTCATCGGCCTGCTGATGACTTTGCCCTGATGTGAGCAATGAGCAGAGAAGTGGAGCCAGCACTTTCGCTTCTACCCCGACAGGAGTAGAAAGGAATCAGGCCCGCGAGACCGAGGACATCCGAGAGGATCACCTGTTGAGCATGAAGGCCCCACGGACCTAGCACAGAAACCGAGCACCCACGCGACGTCGACCCGTCGATTACGGGCCAGCCGCACCAGGCCACGGGCAAAGTTCCCGGCCTGATGGGCACATATTCGAGGACGCATGGTAACTGGGTAGACGTGCCAGCGGCGGTACCTGAACGGGTGCCGCCGCAACCCGTTCCGGGCCCCGCGAGGGGCCCGGATTCGTTTGCCGGGACGGGGATGCGTAGCGACGCCGCCGTCCGCCCCGCGTCGGTTCAGGCCGCGCCGCGCTGGAGGGCCTCGCACACGGCTGTCGACTCGCGGACACCGAGTTCGACCGAGCGGCCGCAGTGGGCGATCCAGCCGCCGACGCCCTCGGGCGTCCCCGACAGATACCCCTCGAACGCGGCCAGGTAGGCGGCCCGTCCCTGCTCGGCGTGACCGACCTCCGCCGGGCAGATCGCCTTCGGGTCGAGACCGCTTCCGACCAGCGCGATCCGCTCGGCGGCCCGCGCGACCAGGCCGTTGTACGAGGTGAAGGGGCGCAGCGCGAGCAGCTCGCCGTGGACCACCGCGGCCGTCACGAGCGCGGGGGCCTCGCCGCCCGCGACGATCAGCTCCGCCAGGCCGTCGAGCCGTCCGCCGACCTCGGCGGGCGTCGGCAGCGGGGCCGCGACCAGCGGTTCGTCGACCGTCTCACCGTCCAGCCGGGGGCGGCCGACCGAGGCGCCCGGGTCGCCCGCGGCGACCAGGTGGAGCCGGGCGAGGACCCGCAGCGGCGACTGGCGCCAGATGGAGAGCAGCTGCCCGGCCTCGGCGCCGAGGCGAAGGGCGGCGCCGACCGTGCGGGCCTCGGCGTCGGAGCCGAAGTCGGTGCGGCGGCGGACCTCTTCCAGGGCCCAGTCGGCGCCCGACAGGGCGGCCGATCCGCGCGCCCCGCGCAGGGCCGCCTCGGAGGAGATCTCGTTGCTGCGGCGACGCATCACACGGTGGCCGTAGACCCGGTCGACGGCCTTGCGTACGGAGTCCACCGCGTCGGCGACGCCCGGCAGGGAGCCGAGGGCGGCCAAGGGGTCAGAGGCGTGCGTACTCATAAGTAGGGAGGCTACGCGCCCCGGCGGCCCGCCCCACGATGGAGTGGTCTTCTTCACGCATCACGACCACGGGGCGCGTTCATGCCACTACCCTAGGTGAACATGAAGATCGCTTTCGTGGGGAAGGGCGGCAGCGGCAAGACCACGCTGTCCTCGCTCTTCATCCGCCACCTCGCAGCCAACGAAGCCCCGGTCGTAGCCGTCGACGCCGACATCAACCAGCACCTGGGCGCCGCGCTCGGCCTGCCCGACACGGACGCCGCCGCGCTGCCCGCGATGGGCGCGCATCTGCCGCTGATCAAGGAGTACCTGCGGGGCAGCAACCCCCGGATCGTCTCCGCCGACACGATGATCAAGACGACGCCGCCCGGGGAGGGCTCGCGGCTGCTGCGGGTCCACGAAGAGAACCCGGTCTACGAGGCCTGCGCGCGGACGGTGGCGCTCGACGACGGCGAGATCCGTCTGATGGCGACCGGGCCCTTCACGGAGTCGGACCTCGGGGTGTCCTGCTACCACTCGAAGGTCGGCGCGGTGGAACTGTGCCTGAACCACCTGGTCGACGGCGCCGACGAGTACGTGGTGGTCGACATGACCGCCGGCTCGGACTCCTTCGCCTCCGGCCTCTTCACCCGCTTCGACATGACGTTCCTGATCGCCGAGCCGACCCGCAAGGGCGTCTCGGTCTACCGCCAGTACAAGGAGTACGCGCGGGACTTCGGCGTCGCGCTCAAGGTGGTCGGCAACAAGGTGCAGGGCCAGGACGACCTGGACTTCCTGCGCGCGGAGGTCGGCGACGACCTGCTCGTGACGGTGGGCCACTCGGACTGGGTCCGCGCGATGGAGAAAGGCCGGCCGCCCCGCTTCGAGCTCCTGGAGGCGGAGAACCGGATGTCGCTCCAGGCCCTCCAGGACGCGGCGGACGACTCGTACGCCGACCGCGACTGGGACCGCTACACGCGCCAGATGGTCCACTTCCACCTGCGCAACGCGGAGAGCTGGGGCAATGCCAAGACGGGCGCCGACCTGGCCGCCCAGATCGACCCCGACTTCGTCCTCGGCGAGCCGATGACCGCGCGGCTCGGCTGACGACCGCGACGGAAGGCGGCGGCCGCCGACACCGGGGCCGACCGCCGGACGAGTCCGGCGTCAGCCGCGAGGCCCCGCCCCACGCGAGCGGGACGGCACGAACGGACCGAGGGGCCGCACCGCGCGCCGGGGGGCACGGACGGACCCGAGGGGCCGGCCTGGCCGCGCAGGCCGGCCCCGTTGTCGTACGTGCCGGGAGCCTCAGCGCCGTTCGGTCTGCTGGGCGGCGGTCGTCGCCCTGGCGCCCGCCGCCGCCGGGGCGGCCGGGGCCGTCGTCGGCTGAGGGGCGAGGAAGGCCTTCCAACCGTCCGACGGGGCCTCGCCGACCTTCAGGGTGCGCATCTTGGCGATGACGTCCGGGTCCTGGGCGTCGAGCCAGTCGGCGAGCTGCCGGAAGGACACGCACTTCACGTCCTTCTGGACGCAGACCGTGGCGATGGTCTCCTCGATGGCCCGCATGTACACGCCACCGTTCCAGGACTCGAAGTGGTTGCCGATGACGAGCGGCGCGCGGTTGCCCCGGTACGAGCGCTCGAAGGCCTGCACCAGGCCGTCCCGCATCTGGTCGCCCCAGCGCTCGCGCTGGGACGGGTCGCCCTGGGTCGTGCCCGGCGACTGGTTGACCATGAAGTTGTAGTCCATGGACAGCGTCTGGAAGGCGCGACCCGGGACCGGCACGAGCTGGAGCGACAGGTCCCACAGGCCCAGGTCCTTCTTGGGCCAGATGTGGTCGTTGACGCCGCTCGTGTCGTAGCGGAAGCCCAGCTGCGCCGCCGCCTGGACGAAGTTCGTCCGGCCTTCGAGGCAGGGGGTGCGGGCGCCGACGAGTTCCTTGTCGTAGTCGAACGGCAGCGGTTGCTCGGCGCGCAGCCCCGAGTTGGTCTTCCAGTTCTTGACGAAGGACTTGGCCTGCTTGATCTCGCTCTTCCACTCCTCGACGGACCAGGTGCCGACGCCGCCCTCGGCCCCGCAGAAGTGCCCGTTGAAGTGGGTGCCGATCTCGTTGCCCTCCTGCCACGCGCCGCGCAGTTCACGGACGGTGGCACGGATGCCCTCGGTGTCGTTGAAGCCGATGTCGGAGCGCCCGGCGCTGTGCTGCGGCGGGTCGTAGAGGTCCCGCTTCCCCTCGGGCAGCAGGTACACGCCGCTGAGGAAGTACGTCATGGTGGCGTCGTACTTCTTGCCCACCTTGCGGAAGTGGGAGAAGAGCTTCTGGCTGTCCTCGCCGGCGCCGTCCCACGAGAAGACGACGAACTGCGGCGGGGTCTCGCCCGGCTTGAGGCGCTGCCAGACGGGCTGGTGGGGCTGGGCGCCGGTGAACGCGGTGGAGCCGTCCCCGATCAGGCGGACCGCGTTCGGCGGGGCGGCGACCGGCCCCTTCTTGGCGCCCGCACCGCCCTGCACGCCCTTGGTGGCGGTGCCGTCGGAGCCCGAGCAGCCGGCGAGGCCACCGATCAGGGCGACGGCGAGGGCACCGGCGGCGAGCGCCTTCCTCTGGGCAGTGGTCCTTCTCCCGGCGGCTGTCATCCGCGCACCTCTCCTCGGTTCCGTACGAGCGGCGTCAACGTCGCACCGCGACAGCCGAAGTGATGAAACGACAAGCGGCAATCCGCTCGCCCTTCACCGGAACCGGTGAATCTTTGCACCGTTTGCCCCGAAAATAATGCCGGAGACTTTACTCTCCATTACGATCCATTTACCGAGCGTTGATCCTCGCCCTGGCCGGGATCCCGCCTTGCCGCCGCACTGCATCCCGCCGCTGCACGCCGTGACCCACGGCCGCGAGCCCCCACGTTCGTCACCCACGAACCGCGACCGCGCCGCCCCGGAGGAGACGGGAATGACCCTCTGCACCCCTGACCGCACCACCAACAGGCCCCGCGTCCAGCGGCCCCACAGTCCGCCGGGGCCGCCACGCCGCTTCCGTGTCGCCGGCGCCGATCTCTCGGCGTCCGTCGCCGTCTTCCTGATCGCGCTGCCGCTCTCGCTCGGCATCGCGCTCGCCACCGGAGCCCCGCTCCAGTCCGGTCTGGTCGCCGCCGCCGTCGGCGGCCTGGTCGCCGGCCGGTTCGGCGGCTCCCCGCTCCAGGTCAGCGGCCCCGCCGCCGGCCTCACCGTGGTGACCGCCGAGCTCATCCAGCTGTACGGCTGGCGCACCACCTGCGCCATCACCGTGCTCGCCGGGCTCGCCCAACTCGGGCTGTCCGCACTCCGGGTGGCCCGTTCGGCGCTCGCCGTCTCGCCCGCGATCGTGCACGGCATGCTCGCCGGCATCGGCGTCACCATCGCCCTGGCCCAGCTCCACATCGTCCTCGGCGCCACCCCGCAGAGCTCCGCCGTCGGCAACGTCCAGGGCCTGCCCGCCCAGTTGGCTCACATCCATCCGGCGGCACTCGGCATCAGCGCCCTCACCGTGGCCGTGCTGCTGTGCTGGCCCCGGCTGCCCGGCCGGACCGGACAGCTCGTGCGCAAGGTCCCGGCCGCGCTCGTCGCGGTGATCGGGGCGACGGCGGTGGCGACGTTCGCCGGGCTCGCCGTCCCGCGCGTCGACCTGCCCTCCTGGAGCAGCCACGCCCTGCCCGGTCTGCCCGAGGGCCCGGTGCTCGGCATCGCCGCCGGGGTGCTGACGATCACTCTGGTCACCAGCGTGCAGTCGCTGCTGTCCGCCGTCGCGGTCGACAAGCTGGTCGCCGCCCGCCCGGACGGCGGCCGGGGTGTCCCGCGCTCCGCGCTCGACCGCGAACTCGCCGGTCAGGGCGCCGCCAACCTGATCTCCGGAGCACTCGGCGGCCTGCCGGTCGCCGGCGTCGCGGTCCGCAGCGTCGCCAACGTCTCGGCGGGCGCGGTGAGCCGCGCCTCCACGATGCTCCACGGCCTGTGGATCGTGCTCGCGGCCCTGCTGCTGGTGCCCGTGCTCGACCTGATCCCGCTGCCCGCGCTCGCCGCCCTGGTCATGGTGGTCGGCATCCAGATGGTCAGCATCACCCACATCCGTACGGTCACCCGGCACCGCGAGGTCGTGGTCTACGCGGTGACGCTGTCCGGCGTCGTCCTCATCGGCATCCTGGAGGGCGTCGCCCTCGGCATCGGCGTGGCCATCGCGGTCGCCCTGCACCGGCTCGCCCGGACCCGGATCACCCGCGAGGAGCGGGACGGGCGCCACCTGCTGCACGTCCGGGGCCAGCTGACCTTCCTCGCCGTGCCCCGGCTGAGCCGCGCCCTGCACCAACTGCCGCACGGCTCCGACGTGGTGGTCGAGCTCGACGGCTCCTTCATGGACCACGCCGCCTACGAGGCGCTCAGCGACTGGACCGCGGGGCACCTCGCCCACGGCGGGACGGTCGAGACGACCGGCCCCGCCGGGACGAGGATCGCCGATCCCACCCCCTCGGCCGCCGCCGCGCACACCTGCTGCCGGCCCTGGACGCCCTGGCACAACCACCAGTGCGGCGAGCAGCCGGACGAGCGGCCCGACGAGACCGTGGAGACCCCTCGTACGACCGGTCTGAAGCTGGCCAGCGGCATCGGCAAGTTCCAGCGGAACACGGCCCCGCTGGTCCGGGACGAGCTGGCGCGGCTCGCCCGGGAGGGCCAGACGCCGTCGCAGCTCTTCCTGACCTGCGCCGACTCCCGTCTCGTCACCAGCATGATCACGTCGAGCGGTCCCGGCGACCTCTTCACCGTGCGGAACGTGGGGAACCTCGTCCCGCTCCCCGGCGAGGAGAGCGGGGACGACTCGGTGGCGGCGGCGATCGAGTACGCGGTGGACGTGCTGCGGGTCGAGTCGATCACCGTCTGCGGTCATTCCGGCTGCGGCGCGATGCAGGCCCTGCTCAACGCCGGGCCGGACGACCCGCCGACCCCCCTCCGCCGCTGGCTGCGCCACGGCCGGCCCAGCCTGGAGCGGATGGAGAGCCGGAGACACGCCTGGGCCCGGATCTCCGGGCGGCTTCCGGCGGACGCGGTCGAGCAGCTCTGCCTGACCAACGTGGTCCAGCAGCTGGAGCACCTGCGGGCGTACGAGCCGGTGGCGCGACGGCTCGCGGAGGGCACGCTCTCACTGCACGGGGTGTACTTCCACGTGGGCGAGGCACAGGCGTACCTCCTCTCCGGGACGGACGAGGTGCACTCGTACGACGACGTCTTCACCCAGGTCATGCCGACGGAGCCGCTGGAGGCGGCGAGGGCGTCCTGACTCCCTACGGGGCGGACAGGGACGGCCCGTCCTGATCAGGGGAAGGGCAGCGCGCCCTGAACCTTCCGCTCCCGCCGTCCGTGAGACTGTGTGGCCCCTTCTCCCACCGCTCGGGAGGAGGGGCCCCCGCACGCCGTACGCCTCACAGGTCTAAACCAATTGCCTGGATGCTCTTGTCACCCGGGCCTCCGACTGATGAGCTATGACGCGGGACACATACGCACAGAGGACGCCCTGGGAAAGGGAGATGTCGTGAGCAACGAAAGCCTGGCCAATCTGCTTCGGGAAGAGCGTCGATTTTCGCCGCCCGCCGAGCTGGCCGCGCACGCCAACGTGACGGCGGAGGCGTACGAGCAGGCCAAGGCGGACAGGCTGGGCTTCTGGGCCGAGCAGGCCAAGCGCCTGACCTGGGCCACCGAGCCGACCGAGACCCTCGACTGGTCGAACCCGCCGTTCGCCAAGTGGTTCGCGGACGGCGAGCTGAACGTGGCGTACAACTGCGTCGACCGGCACGTCGAGGCCGGCCATGGCGACCGCGTCGCCATCCACTTCGAGGGCGAGCCGGGCGACAGCCGCGCGATCACCTACGCCGAACTCAAGGACGAGGTCTCCAGGGCGGCCAACGCCCTGACCGAGCTGGGTGTCCGCAAGGGCGACCGCGTCGCCGTCTACCTGCCGATGATCCCCGAGGCGGCCGTCACGATGCTGGCCTGCGCCCGCGTCGGCGCCGCCCACTCGGTGGTCTTCGGCGGCTTCTCGGCCGACGCCGTGGCCTCCCGCATCCAGGACGCCGACGCCAAGCTGGTCGTCACCGCCGACGGCGGCTACCGCCGCGGCAAGCCGAGCGCCCTCAAGCCGGCCATCGACGAGGCCGTCGCCAAGTGCCCGCAGGTCGAGCACGTCCTCGTGGTCCGCCGAACGGGCCAGGAGACCGCGTTCACCGAGGGCCGCGACGTCTGGTGGGACGACATCGTCGCCCGCCAGTCCGCCGAGCACACCCCGGAGGCCTTCGAGGCGGAGCACCCGCTCTTCATCCTCTACACCTCCGGCACCACGGGGAAGCCGAAGGGCATCCTGCACACCTCCGGCGGCTACCTCACCCAGGCCGCCTACACCCACCACGCCGTCTTCGACCTCAAGCCGGAGACCGACGTCTACTGGTGCACCGCCGACATCGGCTGGGTCACCGGGCACTCGTACATCGTCTACGGCCCGCTGGCCAACGGCGCGACGCAGGTCATGTACGAGGGCACCCCGGACACCCCGCACCAGGGACGGTTCTGGGAGATCGTGCAGAAGTACGGCGTCACGATCCTCTACACGGCGCCGACCGCGATCCGCACGTTCATGAAGTGGGGCGACGACATCCCCGCCAAGTTCGACCTGTCCAGCCTCCGGGTGCTGGGCTCGGTCGGCGAGCCGATCAACCCCGAGGCCTGGGTCTGGTACCGCGAGCACATCGGCGCGGGCAAGACCCCGATCGTGGACACCTGGTGGCAGACCGAGACCGGCGCGATGATGATCTCGCCGCTGCCGGGCGTCACCGAGACCAAGCCGGGCTCCGCCCAGCGCCCGCTGCCGGGCATCGCCGCGACCGTCGTCGACGACGAGGCCAACGAGGTGCCGAACGGCGGCGGTGGCTACCTGGTCCTCACCGAGCCGTGGCCGTCGATGCTCCGCACCATCTGGGGCGACGACCAGCGCTACATCGACACGTACTGGTCCCGCTTCGAGGGCAAGTACTTCGCCGGCGACGGGGCCAAGAAGGACGAGGACGGCGACATCTGGCTGCTCGGCCGGGTCGACGACGTCATGCTCGTCTCGGGCCACAACATCTCGACCACCGAGGTCGAGTCGGCCCTGGTCTCGCACCCGGCCGTCGCCGAGGCGGCCGTCGTCGGCGCCGCCGACGAGACCACCGGTCAGGCGATCGTCGCGTTCGTCATCCTGCGCGGAACGGCCAGCGAGGACGAGAACCTGGTGGCCGAGCTCCGCAACCACGTCGGCGCGACCCTCGGCCCGATCGCCAAGCCTAAGCGCGTCCTGCCGGTGGCGGAGCTGCCCAAGACCCGCTCGGGCAAGATCATGCGCCGTCTGCTGCGCGACGTGGCGGAGAACCGCGAGCTGGGCGACGTCACGACGCTGACCGACTCCTCGGTCATGTCGCTCATCCAGACCCAGCTGCCGGCCGCGTCCAGCGAGGACTGAGCCCGGCCGTACGACGGGACACCCGCCCGTACGACAGGAGACGCCCGCCCCGAGCCAGTGGGGGCGGGCGTCTCGCTTGCCCTTCTCCGAAGGGACGAAAGCAGCAAATATCCCTAAAGTAAATCTCGCCGGACACACCCCCGCTCGTTAGGTAAGGTAAGGACCGCGTCAACGACGCGACAAGAAAACCTAGGTGCGCCGGGAAGTCTGGTCGGCATGTGCTCAGTCCTGCCCACCCGACCGGAGGTTTTCCCCACGTGGCCGCGCCCGCACCCACCGACCGCAAGTTCCTCGGCCGTCTCCCCCTGCCCGAGCGCCAGCACCTCACCGACGCCCTGCGCACCGAGACCGTCGGCGGTGTCCTGCTCCTCCTCGCCGCCGTGGTCGCCCTCGTCTGGGCCAACACGCCGCTGAGCGCCAGCTACGAGACCGTCAGCGACTTCCACATAGGCCCCGCCGCCCTCGGCCTCGACCTGTCGATCCAGCACTGGGCCGCCGACGGCCTCCTCGCGATCTTCTTCTTCGTCGCCGGCATCGAGCTCAAGCGCGAACTCGTCGCGGGCGAACTCCGCGACCCCAAGGCCGCCGCCCTGCCCGTCATCGCCGCCCTCTGCGGCATGGCCGTGCCCGCCCTCGTCTACGCCCTGGTCAACACCCTCGGCAACGGCTCGATGGACGGCTGGGCCGTCCCCACCGCCACCGACATCGCCTTCGCGCTCGCCGTCCTCGCCGTGATCGGCACCTCGCTGCCCTCCGCGCTGCGCGCCTTCCTGCTCACCCTCGCCGTCGTCGACGACCTCTTCGCGATCCTGATCATCGCGGTCTTCTTCACCAGCGACCTGAACTTCGCCGCGCTCGGGGGCGCCTTCGCCGGACTGTTCGTCTTCTGGCTGCTGCTCCGCAAGGAGGTCCGCGGCTGGTACGTGTACGTCCCGCTGGCCCTGGTCATCTGGGGGCTGATGTACAACAGCGGCGTCCACGCCACCATCGCCGGTGTCGCCATGGGCCTGATGCTGCGCTGCACCACCCGGGAGGGCGAGAAGCACTCCCCCGGCGAGCGCATCGAACACCTCGTCCGCCCGATCTCGGCCGGCCTCGCCGTCCCGCTGTTCGCCCTCTTCTCGGCCGGCGTGAGCATCTCCGGCGGCGCGATCCACGACGTCTTCACCCAGCCCGTCACCCTCGGCGTCGTCCTGGGCCTCGTCGTCGGCAAGGCGGTCGGCATCTTCGGCGGCACCTGGCTCGCCGCCCGCTTCACCCGTGCGGAGCTCAACCCCGACCTGGCCTGGCCGGACGTCTTCGCCGTCGCGGCCCTCGCCGGCATCGGCTTCACCGTCTCGCTGCTCATCGGCGAGCTCGCCTTCGCCGGGGACGAGGTCCTGACCGACGAGGTGAAGGCCGCGGTCCTCATGGGCTCGCTCATCGCGGCCGTCCTCGCCTCCGTCCTGCTGAAGCTGCGGGTGCGGAAGTACCAGGCCCTGGTCTCCGACGAGGAGCGCGACGAGGACGAGGACGGCATCCCCGACATCTACGAGGAGGACAACCCGGACTACCACCTGCGGATGGCCGCGATCTACGAGAAGAAGGCCGCGGAACACCGTGAGCGCGCCCAACTGGCGGGGGCACCGCGCGACGGGGCCGACCGTCCGGCATGATCTGAGTCGGACCGCGTAGAAGAGAACTCGGACCGCAGAAGAGAAGAGGGAGCAGCGATGAGCGACCCGTACGACGGCACCGAGCGCAGCCTCGGCCAGCTGGTCGCCTCGGCGACCGCCGAGATGTCCGCACTCGTGCACGACGAGCTCGCCCTGGCGAAGGCCGAGATCAGGCAGGACGTCAAGCGGGGTGTGATCGGAAGCGCGGCCGGCATCACGGCCGCGGTCGTGCTGCTGTTCTCGCTGCCGATGCTGAGCTTCGCGCTCGCGTACGCCATCAACACCTGGACCGGCGGGCACAACGGCAACGGGGGCTGGAACCTCGTCTGGTGCTTCCTGCTCTCCTTCGCGGCGAACGTACTGCTCGCGGTGCTGCTCGGCGTGATCGCGTACGCCAAGTTCAAGAAGGTCAAGCCGCCGGAGAAGTCCATCGCCTCGGCCAAGCAGACGGCCGCGGTGATCTCCAGCGTCAAGCCGCACCCGCGCCCCGAGCCCGCCAAGGCACTGGACAAGGCGCTGGACAAGGCCCCCGTTGTGGCACGCTCGTCGGTATGACCCTCCCCGAGAGCAGCAACGGCGGGCCCGTCCGGCTCGACGGGCCATGGACCCATCGCGACGTGGCAGCCAACGGCGCCCGCTTCCACATCGCCGAGATGGGTGACGGCCCGCTGGTGCTGCTCCTGCACGGTTTCCCGCAGTTCTGGTGGACCTGGCGCCATCAGCTGCCCCTCCTGGCCGAGGCCGGGTTCCGGGCCGTCGCGATGGACCTGCGCGGGGTCGGCGGCAGCGACCGCACCCCCCGGGGTTACGACCCCGCCAACCTGGCCCTCGACGTCACCGGTGTGATCCGCTCGCTGGGTGAGCCGGACGCGGCGCTCGTCGGCCACGACCTGGGTGGCTATCTCGCCTGGACGGCTGCCGTCATGCGGCCCAAGCTGGTGCGCCGGCTCGTGGTCTCCTCGATGCCGCACCCGCGCCGCTGGCGTTCGGCGATGCTCTCCGACTTCGCCCAGTCGCGGGCCGGTTCGCACATCTGGGGCTTCCAGCGGCCGTGGCTGCCGGAGCGCCGGCTCGTCGCGGACGACGCGGCGCTGGTGGGCGAGCTGATCCGGGACTGGTCGGGGCCGCAGCCCCTCCGGGCCTCCGAGGAGCAGGCGATCGAGGTCTACCGGCGGGCGATGCTGGTCCCGTCGACGGCGCACTGCTCGATCGAGCCGTACCGCTGGATGGTGCGGTCCCTGGCCCGCCCGGACGGCATCCAGTTCAACCGGCGCATGAAGCGCCCGGTGCGGGTGCCGACCCTGCATCTGCACGGCTCGCTGGACCCGGTGATGCGGACCCGCAGCGCCGCGGGATCGGGCGAGTACGTGGAGGCGCCGTACCGCTGGCGGCTCTTCGACGGGCTCGGCCACTTCCCTCACGAGGAGGACCCGGTGGCCTTCTCGACGGAGCTCGTCAACTGGCTGAAGGACCCCGAGCCCGACCGCTGACACGGGCCTCGCCAGGGTCCGGACGGACCCGAGCCCGGCCGCTGACGGACCCTCTGGCCGCTCCGGTGCGTACAGACTTCCTTCGAACGGCCATGTGCCTCGCGCATACTCCAATTGGCGGGCCCCGGGGCGGTTACCGACCTTGGGGCACGGGCAGACGTCGAAGTATGGGCTGGACGCACGACTACGGTGACACGACAGCACGCAACCGCCGCTCGGCCGCCGGGCCGGGCTCCCGCGAGGGGGCCGGACCGCCGGACCCGGGCGGTACGCACGCGGCGCAGGGGGTGGGGATCTCGCGCATCCTCCGCCGCCGGGCCCGCTGGGTCTCGGCCAGGCTGAGGCATCCCCGCGACACCCCGTAACAGCACTCCTGACAGCGCCGGGGGCCCCTCACGGGGTCCCCGGCGTCACAGCGCGCAGGCCTGGGTGTCGACCTGCTGGTTCGCGGTCCTGCCGAGCTCGATGTCCTCGCGGATCTCGTCGGCGGTCAGGGCGTAGCCGGTGTTCGCGTCGTCGAGGGAGCGGGCGAAGATCACCCCGGACACCTCGCCGTCGACGGTGAGGAGCGGGCCGCCGGAGTTGCCCTGGCGGACGGTCGTGTACAGCGAGTACACGTCCCTGCGCACCTCTCCCCGGCGGTAGATGTCGGGCCCGTCCGCGTTGATACGGCCGCGGACACGCGCCGAGCGCACGTCGTACGAGCCGTTCTCCGGGAATCCGGCGACGATCGCGCTGTCGCCGCTGCGGGCGTCCTCGTCGGTGAAGGTCAGCGGTGTGGCCTTGAGGTCCGGCACGTCCAGGACGGCGATGTCGCGCTGCCAGTCGTAGAGGACGACCTTGGCGTCGTAGAGCCTGCCCTCGCCGCCTATCTGGACGGTCGGCTCGTCGACGCCGCCGACGACGTGGGCGTTGGTCATGATGCGGCGCTCGGCGAAGACGAATCCGGTGCCTTCGAGGACCTTGCCGCAGCTCTGCGCGGTGCCGACGACCTTCACGATGGAGCGCTGGGCGCGGGCCGCGACCGGGCTCTGGGCGAGCTCCGGGTCGGGAGGCATGACCGGGGTGATCGGCTCGTTGGCGAAGGGACTGAAGACCGGGGGGAACCCGCTGCGGGCCAGGGTGGAGCTGAAGTCGTCGAACCACCGGGACGCCTGAGCGGGCATCACCTGCTCGACGCCGAGCAGGACCTTGGAGTTCCGTACCTCCTTGCCCAGGGTGGGCATGGTCGTACGGGCGAGGCCCGAGCCGATCAGCCAGGCCACGAGCAGCATCGCGACGACGTTGACCAGGGCGCCGCCGGTGGCGTCGAGGGCACGGGCGGGCGACCAGGTGATGTGGCGGCGGAGCTTGTTTCCCAGGTGGGTGGTGAAGGCCTGGCCCACGGACGCGCAGACGATGACCACCATCACGAACACGACCGTCGCCGTGGTCGAGACCTCGCTGTTGTCGGTGAGCTGGTCCCAGAGGATCGGCAGCAGCAGTACGGCGACGAGGCCGCCACCGAGGAAGCCGATCACCGACAGGATGCCGACCACGAATCCCTGGCGGTAGCCGATGATCGCGAACCAGACGGCGGCGAGCAGCAACAAGATGTCCAGCACGTTCACCGTCAATTGCCTCGCAGATTCGTTTCCGGTCGCCGGGGATCAGCCAGTCCGCCGGGGTTCAGCCTGTCATGAGCGCCAGTCGAGCGGGACCTGCTTGGACCGGTCCCACGGGCGCTCCCAGCCGGAGAAGTGCAGCAGTCTGTCGATCACTCCGGCCGTAAAACCCCAGACCAGAGCGGATGCGACCAGGAACGCGGGGCCTTGGTGGCCGCTCGGGTGGACCGCGGTCGCGCGGTTCGCCGGATCCGTGAGATCTGCCACGGGCACAGTGAAGACCCGGGCCGTCTCGCCGGGGTCGACGACCCCGACGGGGCTGGGGGCCCGCCACCAGCCGAGCACCGGGGTGACGACGAAGCCGCTGACCGGGATGTAGAGCTGGGGAAGGACGGCGAAGAGCTGGACGCCGGCCGGGTCGAGCCCGGTCTCCTCCTGGGCCTCGCGCAGGGCGGCGCGCAGCAGCCCGCCGTCGGACGGCTCGCCGTCCTCGGGGTCGAGGGCGCCGCCGGGGAAGGAGGGCTGTCCGGCGTGCGAGCGGAGGCTGCCGGCCCGCTCCATGAGGAGCAGCTCGGGGCCGCGGTCGCCCTCGCCGAAGAGGACGAGGACGGCGGACTGCCGCCCGGCGCCGCTCGCGGGCGGCAGGAAGCGGCTCAGCTGCTCGGGCTCGACCGTGCGGGCGGCACGGTCGACGGGCCCGAGCCAGTCGGGCAGTCCGTCCCTGCTGAGCAGCCCGCCGGTGCCGGGCCCGTGGATCTCTTCGTCAGTGCGCGTCATAGGCACCCCCGAGTTTCACAACGCGATCGATGTACGGGTTCGTTCCCTCCGGAACCGGTCCGGGTGGGCCGGGGACCGGCTCTCAGCCCTCGCTCGCGCCCAGTGGGGGCGCGGGGCGGCCCGGGTAGCCGGGCGGCGGGTCGAGCCGCTGGCCGGGGAAGCCGCCCATCTCGTACTTGAGCAGCTTCCTCGCCTTCTCCGGGTCGGTCTCACCCTCGCCGTACGACGGGCAGAGGTGGGTGATCGGGCAGGCGCCGCAGGCCGGCTTGCGGGCGTGGCAGATGCGGCGGCCGTGGAAGATCACCCGGTGCGAGAGCATCGTCCACTCGCTCTTCGGGAAGATCGTGGCGACCTCGGCCTCGATCTTCACGGGGTCGTCGGACTCGGTCCACCGCCAGCGCCTGGCGAGGCGCATGAAGTGGGTGTCGACGGTGATGCCGGGGACGCCGAAGGCGTTGCCGAGGACGACGAAGGCGGTCTTGCGTCCGACGCCGGGCAGCTTGACGAGGTCGTCGAGGCGGCCGGGGACCTCGCCGCCGAAGTCGTCCCGGAGGGCCGCGGCGAGACCCATGATCGACCTGGTCTTGGCGCGGAAGAAGCCGGTGGGACGGATGAGCTCCTCGACCTCCTCGGGCACGGCGGCGGCGAGGTCCTCGGGCGTGGGGTACTTCGCGAAGAGGGCCGGGGTCGTCTGGTTGACCCGCAGGTCGGTGGTCTGTGCGGAGAGGACTGTGGCGACGAGCAGCTCGAAGGGGTTGCGGAAGTCGAGCTCCGGATGGGCGTACGGGAAGACCTCGGCGAGCTCGCGGTTGATCCTGCGGGCCCGGCGGACCATCGCGAGCCGCGACTCCGGCTTGGCGGGCCTTGCGGGCTTCACGGCCGTGGCGGGCTCGGCGGAGGCGGCGGCCTTCGCGGGCTTCGCTGCTTTCACGCCCTTCGCTGCTTTCACGCTCTTCACGGACTTCACGCTCTTCGCGGGCTCGGCGGCCTTGGTCGCCCTCGTGGGGTTCGCGGGCTTCGCGGGCTCGGCGGACCCTCCGGGCTTCCGATTTGCGGCTTTCGCACGTTTCGACACGCCGTGTTCGCCCACGGCGGAATTACCTTCGGCCGACACTCTTTCAGCCCCCTTGGCCTGCGCTCTCACCGGCGAGTTGGACACCCGGCCAGCCTAGGGGCCACCACCGACATCCGCCCCGGGCGTGGCCGATCAGCGCCCAATCGGGCCCCTGACGTTCGAACGGGTGGCTCGGTACGTCAAACTTGTTGTGATTGATCGCACTGTTTTGTACGTCCGGCATCATGGGACGCAGGTCCCTGAGCAGGTCGACAGTATGGAGAGAACTCGTGGACGACGTTCTGCGGCGCGCCCCGCTCTTCGCGGCGCTCGATGACGAGCAGGCTGCCGAGCTGCGCGCCTCGATGAGTGAGGCGACGCTCGCCCGTGGCGACGCGCTCTTCCACGAGGGCGACCCCGGCGACCGCCTGTACGTGGTCACCGAGGGCAAGGTGAAGCTGCACCGCACCTCCCCGGACGGCCGGGAGAACATGCTGGCCGTCCTCGGCCCCGGCGAGCTGATCGGCGAGCTGTCGCTCTTCGACCCGGGCCCGCGCACCGCCACCGCCACCGCGCTGACCGAGGTCAAGCTGCTCGGCCTCGGCCACGGCGACCTCCAGCCCTGGCTGAACGCCCGCCCCGAGGTGGCCACCGCGCTGCTGCGCGCCGTCGCCCGCCGACTGCGCAAGACCAACGACCAGATGTCCGACCTGGTCTTCTCCGACGTCCCGGGCCGTGTCGCCCGCGCGCTCCTCGACCTGTCGCGCCGCTTCGGCGTGCAGTCGGAGGAGGGCATCCACGTCGTCCACGACCTCACCCAGGAGGAGCTGGCCCAGCTGGTCGGCGCCTCCCGCGAGACGGTCAACAAGGCGCTCGCCGACTTCGCCCAGCGCGGCTGGCTGCGCCTGGAGGCCCGCGCCGTGATCCTGCTGGACGTGGAGCGCCTCGCGAAGCGCTCCCGGTAGGCATCCGGGTACGTCCGCGTACGTCTCGTACGAGAAAGGGCCGCCCCGGCCGGACAGGCCGGGGCGGCCCTTCTCGTACGCCCGAAGGCGCCGCTACGCGCTCGTCGTCAGCGCTTCGAGCCGTCCACGATCACCGGCGCCGAGGAGCCGTTCGCGCAGGGCACGGTGTAGATCGGGTTCTTCGCCGCGGCCTCCTTGAACGCGTCGATGCACTGGTTCATCAGGACCCGGTCCGTCAGCGAGTCGTTGAGGATCTTGTTGGCGCGGGCGATGCCCTCCGCCTCGATCCGGCGGCGGTCGGCCTCGGCCTTGGCCGTGCGGGCGGCCTCGGTGGCGCGCTCGGTGGCCTGCTGCTGCTGGATCTTGCGGTCGATCTGGCCCTGGAGGGCGTCCGAGGGCTTCACGTTGCGCAGGTTGACCGTGGTCACGTCGATGCCGCGCGGGACCAGGCGCTCCTTGATCAGGGTGCCGATCTCGGCGTTGATCTTCTCGCGGTCGGAGGCGTAGCCCTGCTCGCTGGTGTAGCGGGCGAAGACGTTACGGACGATCTCCCGGCTGTCCGGGTAGACCAGGCGCTGCTGGATGGAGTCCTCGGTGCCCGCGAGCTTGTAGAGCTCCACGGCCTTGCTCGGGACGACGGCCCACTTCACCGTGACCTCGACGTACATGACACCGCCCTGCGAGGAGCGGACCTCGACGATGTCCTTGTCGGAGAGGTTGAGGTCGACCGGGCGGGTCGAGAAGGTCGTCACGTCGGTGAACGGCGACTTCACGTGCATGCCCGAGGTCATGGGCGAGCCGACCTTGCCGAAGGCGACCGGCACACCGACCTCGTACGCGCTGATCACGTACGTCATGCTCACGATCAACGAGAACACGCCGGCCAGGACCGCGCCGAGGGCGCCGAATTTCAGCCCCTTGGAGTCGTTGGCACGACCGACGAAAAAGAGCACCACTGCGGCTATGACCAGCAGGATGGCGATGACGAACACGGGCGTTCCCCCCGAAAGCTACGGCCAGAAGTAAGCGGAGCGTAAAGCACAGGTCAAGACGACCGACGCGCCGGGGGGTCCCCCCGGTTCCGGACCGCGCCGACTCCGCCCCGCCGCTCGGTTCCGGACCGCGCCCGCTCCGCCCCGCCGCTCAGACCAGGCCGCGCTCCCTGAGGTACTCCAGTTGCGCCCGTACGGACAGCTCGGCCGCGGGCCACAGCGACCGGTCCACGTCCCCGTACACATGGGCGACGACCTCCGGAGCCGTCCGGTGGCCGCTCTCGACCGCCGTCTCCACCTGGGCCAGCCGGTTCGCCCGGTGCGCCAGATAGAACTCCACGGCCCCCTGCGCGTCCTCCAGGACCGGTCCGTGGCCCGGCAGGACGGTGTGCACCCCGTCGTCGACGGTGAGCGAGCGCAGCCGCCGCAGCGAGTCCAGGTAGTCGCCGAGGCGGCCGTCCGGATGCGCCACCATCGTCGTCCCGCGCCCCAGGATCGTGTCGCCCGTCAGGACGGCCCGGTCGGCCGGCAGGTGGAAGGAGAGCGAGTCGGAGGTGTGGCCGGGCGTCGGGACGACCCGCAGCTCCAGTCCGCCGATGGCCACCACGTCCCCCGCGCCGAGCCCCTCGTCGCCGAGCCGCAGCGCCGGGTCGAGGGCCCGTACGGCCGTCCCGGTCAGCTCGGCGAAGAGCCCGGCGCCCTCGGCGTGGTCCGGATGGCCGTGGGTCAGCAGGGTGAGCGCGACCCGCTTGCCGAGCTTCTCGGCGGTGTCGATCACATGACGCAGATGGCCCTCGTCGAGCGGCCCCGGGTCGACGACGACGGCCAGGTCGGAGCCGGGCTCGGAGAGCAGCCAGGTGTTGGTGCCGTCGAGGGTCATCGCGGACGGGTTCGGCGCGAGGACGTTCACGGCGCGGTCGGTCGCGGGCCCGGAGGCCACGAGTCCGCGCGGCTGGCCGGGCAGGGCGGCCGCGTCGCTCATCGGTCGCCTCCCATCGAGATGATCTTGGTGAACTCCTCATGGCCCGGCCAGCTCAGGACCAGCTCGTCGCCGTCCAGACGCGCCTGCGCGAGCACCGGGGTCATGTCCTGCTCCCGAGCCCCCGCGAGGGCCTCGGCGGCCGTGCCGTACTGCTCCAGGGTGCGCAGGGTCGAGATCGTCGGCGGCATCATCGTCAGCTCGCCCCGGTCGTAGCCGGCCGCGGCCTCCGCCGGACGGATCCAGACGGTCCGGTCGGCCTCCGTGGAGGCGTTGCGGGTGCGCTGCCCGGTGGGCAGGGCGGCCACGAAGAACCAGGTGTCGTACCGGCGCTGCTCGAACTCCGGCGTGATCCAGCGGGCCCACGCGCCCAGCAGGTCGGAGCGGACGACGAGCCCGCGCCGGTCCAGGAAGTCGGCGAAGGACAGCTCGCGGGCGACGAGCGCCTCCCGGTCCCGCTCCCAGTCCGCGCCCGTCGTGTCGCCGACGACCGCGTCCCCGGTCTCCCCGGCGAGCAGGACGCCCGCCTCCTCGTACGTCTCGCGCACGGCGGCGCAGACCACGGCCTGCGCCTCCGCGGGGTCGTCGAGGCCGAGCCGGTCCGCCCAGGTCTCCAGAGAGGGCCCCGCCCAGCGCACCGGGTGCTCGTCGCGCGGGTCGACCCCGCCGCCGGGGTAGGCGTACGCACCGCCCGCGAAGGCCATCGAGGCGCGGCGGCGCAGCATGTGGACGTCGGGACCGGCGGCCCCGTCCCGCAGCAGCAGGACGGTGGCGGCGCGCCGCGGGGTCACCGGGGTGAGCTCACCGGCGGCGAGGGCGCGGATGCGGTCGGGCCACTCGGGCGGGTACCACTGACCATTCGACATGGCCGGATGCTATGCGCAAGTACTTGAATGCACGAGAGCCGGTTCCCGCCGGGTGGGCCCTGGCGGGCCCGCTCGGAGGAACCGGCTCCGTGACGCGTACGGAGGCCGTACGCGGTGTCGTACGGAGGCCTGCACCGCGACGTCGTACGGAAGGCCGTGCGGCGGTGCCGTACGGAAGGCCGTGCGGCGGCGGCTCAGGCCTCGACGAGCTCGACCTGGACCTCGACCTCGACCGGGGCGTCGAGCGGCAGCACGGCCACGCCGACGGCGCTGCGCGCGTGCACGCCCTTGTCGCCGAGGACCGCGCCCAGCAGCTCGCTGGCGCCGTTGATGACGCCCGGCTGCCCGGTGAAGTCGGAGGCCGAGGCAACGAAGCCCACGACCTTCACGACCCGCTTGATCCGGTCCAGGTCTCCGGCGACCGACTTCACGGCCGCGAGGGCGTTCAGCGCGCAGGTGGCGGCGAGCTTCTTGGCCTCCTCGGCGGTGACCTCGGCGCCGACCTTGCCGGTCAGCTGGAGCTCGCCGCCCACCATCGGGAGCTGGCCCGAGGTGTAGACGTAGACGCCCGACTGCACGGCCGGCTGGTAGGCGGCCAGCGGCGGCACCACGGCGGGCAGGGTCAGGCCGAGCTCGGCGAGCTTCGCCTCGACGGCCCCGCTCACGACTTGGCCCGCTTCAGGTAGGCCACGAGCTGCTCGGGGTTGTTCGGCCCGGGCACGACCTGGACGAGCTCCCAGCCGTCCTCGCCCCAGGTGTCCAGAATCTGCTTGGTCGCGTGCACCAGAAGCGGCACCGTGACGTACTCCCACTTGGTCATGGGCCCGACTGTATCCGCTGACGCCGGGCGCCCCCTCCGAGGCGGCCCCGGAGCCGCCCCCGGCGGGCGTCTGAGGGGCGGCCTCCTGATTGGGCGACGCCGCCAGTGGTTAGGCTCGACAGCGTGAGCAGGCTCCAGGTCGTCAGCGGCAAGGGCGGTACCGGTAAGACGACGGTCGCCGCCGCCCTCGCGCTCGCCCTCGCGACGGAGGGCAAGCGCACCCTTCTCGTCGAGGTCGAAGGCAGACAGGGCATCGCACAGCTCTTCGAGACGGAGGCCCTTCCGTACGAGGAACGCAAGATCGCCGTCGCTCCGGGCGGCGGGGAGGTGTACGCGCTGGCGATCGACGCCGAGCGCGCGCTCCTCGACTACCTCCAGATGTTCTACAAACTGGGCACCGCGGGGCGGGCTCTGAAGAAGCTCGGCGCGATCGACTTCGCGACGACGATAGCGCCGGGCGTACGGGACGTCCTGCTGACCGGCAAGGCGTGCGAGGCGGTCCGGCGGCGCGAGAGGCACGGCGGCCACACCTACGACCACGTGGTCATGGACGCGCCGCCCACCGGCCGCATCACCCGCTTCCTCAACGTCAACGACGAGGTGGCCGGCCTGGCGAGGATCGGCCCGATACACAACCAGGCGCAGGCCGTCATGCGGGTCCTCAAGTCCCCCGAGACCGCCGTGCACCTGGTGACCCTCCTGGAGGAGATGCCGGTCCAGGAGACCGCGGACGGCATCGCGGAGCTCCGCGCGGCCGAACTGCCGGTGGGCCGGGTCGTGGTGAACATGGTCAGGCCGCACGTTCTCGACGAGGCGGCGGTACGGGCCGCCTCCGGCGACCACCGGGACGCGATCGCCAGGACGCTGGCCTCCGTGGGCGTGGCGGGCGCCACGACGCTCGTCGAGCCGCTCCTCGACCAGGCCTCCGAGCACGCCCGGCGGGTGGAACTGGAGCGGGCGCAGCGCGCGGTCCTGGACGACATCGGCGTCCCGTCGTACGAGCTCCCGTTCCTGGGGGACGGGGCGGACATCGCGGGGCTCTACCGGCTGGCGAAGGAACTGCGGAAGCAAGGGGTGGGCGCGTGACGGAGAAGACCCCCGGTCGCGGCACGGCCCCGTCGGCGGCCCCCGCCGGTCGTGACGAGCGTGACGGTCGCGGCGCTCGTGACGGGCACGGCCCGCTTCCCGAGGCGCACGGTCTCGACGCCGTGCCCGTCCTGGAGCTCGACCCGCTGATCGACGACCTCGGCACCCGCATCATCGTCTGCTGCGGCGCCGGCGGGGTCGGCAAGACCACGACGGCGGCGGCGCTCGGCGTACGGGCGGCGGAGCGCGGCCGCAGGGTCGTCGTCCTGACGATCGACCCGGCCCGCCGGCTCGCGCAGTCGATGGGCATCGACTCCCTCGACAACACCCCGCGCAAGGTCGACGGCATCAAGGGCTCCGACGGCGGCGAACTGCACGCCATGATGCTGGACATGAAGCGGACCTTCGACGAGATCGTCGAAGCGCACGCGGAGCCCGACCGCGCGCGGGCGATCCTGGAGAACCCCTTCTACCAGTCTCTTTCGGCCGGATTCGCCGGTACGCAGGAGTACATGGCGATGGAGAAGCTGGGCCAGCTGAGGGCGCGCGACGAGTGGGACCTGATCGTCGTGGACACCCCGCCGTCCCGCTCCGCGCTGGACTTCCTGGACGCGCCCAAGCGGCTCGGGTCGTTCCTCGACGGGAAGTTCATCAAGCTGCTCATGGCGCCGGCGAAGGTGGGCGGCCGGGCCGGGATGAAGTTCCTGAACGTCGGCATGTCGATGATGACGGGGACCCTCGGCAAGCTGCTGGGGGGTCAGTTCCTCAAGGACGTGCAGACGTTCGTCGCGGCGATGGACACGATGTTCGGCGGATTCCGGACCCGCGCGGACGCCACGTACAAGCTGCTCCAGGCCCCGGGCACGGCCTTCCTCGTGGTGGCCACGCCGGAGCGGGACGCGCTGCGGGAGGCCGCCTACTTCGTGGAGCGGCTGGCCGCCGAGGAGATGCCGCTGGCGGGTCTCGTCCTCAACCGCGTGCACGGCAGCGCCGCCGCCCGGCTCTCGGCCGAGCGGGCGCGGGCCGCGGCGGAAAATCTTGACGAGGGGCGCATTGTGGATCAGGGCGCCGGGAAGACTGACCGAGGTGGCTCCCCGGCCACCGAGCCCGAGCTGTCAGACCTCGCCACCGCCGCCACCGCCCCATCTCCCGTACCCCAGGCTGCCCCCACAGCCGACCCGGCACAGGAATCCGCTGGAGACGACGCAGAGCAAGCAGAGCACGGAGAAGACACCGACGTACGACATCTCACCGCGGGACTTCTGCGCCTGCATGCCGAGCGCATGCGGGTGCTCGCGCGTGAGCAGCGCACGCGCGACCGCTTCACCGCGCTTCACCCCGAGGTCGCGGTGACCGAGGTGGCGGCCCTGCCCGGCGATGTGCACGACCTCGCCGGGCTGCGGGCCATCGGCGACCGGCTCACGGCCGGCCGTTGATCCTCGTCGTACGGACCCTTGTTCCGGTCCGTGCCCTCAGGGCCGCCCCTGTCGGGGTCCGGCCCGTCATGGCCTAGCCGACCGCGGCGTACGCCTCGTACGTCGCGTCGTCCTCGATCGCCACGGGCAGCAGGCCCGCTCCCCGCTCGTACTCCGTGCGCGCGGTCTCGAGGAGCCGGCGCCACGAGGTGACCGTCGGCCTGCGGCGCAGCAGGGCGCGGCGCTCGCGCTCCGTCATGCCGCCCCACACGCCGAACTCCACGCGGTTGTCGAGGGCGTCGGCGAGGCACTCGGTCCGCACCGGGCATCCGGTGCACACCGCCTTTGCCCTGTTCTGTGCCGCTCCCTGTACGAAAAGTTCATCCGGATCGGTAGTGCGGCAGGCCGCCTGCGCACTCCAGTCAGCTACCCAGCCCATACCGGCGCCGTCCTCTCCCGAATCGAGGCTCCCCCACGGCGGCAGCGGCATATTCACCGCTGCCAGTTGGGACGTTACGGAAGGTGGGCACAGCGCAACACCCCCTTCGGGCCCAATCTTGGATGGCCCGAACGGACTATGCGTGCGCGTCAGATCACCCAGGGGAGTGATCGAAGGACATGCGTGTGATAGCGGACATATCGCCTGGATACGCCCTTCTCCGACGGTGCCGCTTCGGACACCGTGTGACGCATGAGCCGGAATCGGACACGAGGTTCCCGTGTTTCGGGGTCACGGGAATTCATGCCGAAGTCACACCCGGGTCTTGATGCCAGACCACACTGCTGTGACAGTTGGGAGCAGCTTAGGCCAAGGCATATCCGTGTGTCCGGCGAATGCGAACGTAGGCGCCTCACCTCGCCGCGCCCTCGCGTCCAGGTTGCGGATTCCGGGCGTCACGGCCCCGCGGCCGCCGGATGTCACGGTCTGGTACGCGAACGCTCCGAGAGACCCCCGCTCCTGCGGATCGCACAGGACTACGGATTAGGCTGCCCCCATGGCAAAACAGCGCTCCGGCGGTGGTCTGACCGGGACCCAGCAGGCCGCCAAGTTCCTCGGTGTCAGTGTGCTCGCGGGAGCCGTCCTGGCGGGCATCGCCCTGCCCGCGGCCGGCGCACTGGGCCTGGCCGCGAAGGGCACGGTCGAGGGATTCGACGAGATCCCCTCCAACCTGAAGACCCCGCCGCTGAGTCAGCGCACCAAGATCCTCGACTCCGAGGGCGGTCTGATCGCCACGGTGTACTCGCGGGACCGGACGGTCGTCCCGATCGACAAGATCTCCCCGTACATGCAGAAGGCGATCGTCGCGATCGAGGACGGCCGCTTCTACGAGCACGGGGCGGTCGACCTCAAGGGCGTGCTGCGCGCCATCAACCGCAACGCGCAGTCGGGCGGGGTCTCGCAGGGCGCGTCGACCCTGACCCAGCAGTACGTGAAGAACGTCTTCGTCGAGGAGGCCGGTGACGACCCCGAGAAGGTCGCGCAGGCCACCCAGCAGACCATCGGCCGCAAGGTCCGCGAGCTGAAGTTCGCGATCCAGGTCGAGGAGGAACTGGGCAAGAAGAAGATCCTGGAGAACTACCTCAACATCACGTTCTTCGGGCAGCAGGCGTACGGCATCGAGGCCGCGTCCCAGCGGTACTTCTCCAAGCACGCCGCCGACCTGAGCCTCGGTGAGGCGGCGATGATGGCCGGTCTCGTCCAGTCGCCCAGCCGCTACGACCCGATCAACGACATCCAGGAAGCCACCAAGCGCCGCAACGTGGTCCTCCAGCGGATGGCCGACGTGAAGGACATCAGCCAGGCCGAGGCGGACAAGGCGAAGGCGGCTCCGCTCAAGCTGAAGGTCAAGACCCCGAAGAACGGCTGCATCACCGCCGTCGACGGCGCCGGCTTCTTCTGCGACTACGTCCGCAAGACGATCCTCAGCGACCCGGTATTCGGCAAGACGGCCGAGGAGCGGACCAAGCTGTGGAACCTGGGCGGTCTCACCGTCAAGACCACGCTCGACCCGCGCGCCCAGGCCGCCGCCAACGAGGCCGCCATCGCGAAGATCAACAAGGACGACCCGGTCGCCGCTTCGGTCGTGCAGGTCCAGCCGGGCACCGGCAAGATCCTCTCGATGGGCCAGTCCCGCCCGTACGGCCTGGACCAGAAGCAGCACCAGACGACGCTGAACCTCGCCGTCGGCAGCAAGATGGGCGGCACGACGTACGGCTTCCAGGTCGGCTCGACCTTCAAGCCGATCACGGCCGCGGCGGCCCTGGAGAAGGGCCTGAGCCCGGCCCAGAGCTTCGACACCCCCGCGCAGATCAACATCAGCGAGACCGAGTACACCCGCTGCGACGGGAAGCCCTCGGGATACGCGAACTGGGAGGTGAACAACGAGGTCGAGTCGGAGAAGGGCATGTACGACATGACCAGCGCGCTCGGCAAGTCCATCAACACGTACTTCGCCAAGCTGGAGCAGATGGCCGGCCTGTGCGAGACGCTGACGATGGCGAAGAACGTCGGCTACGAGCGCGAGCTGGGCAAGCCCATCCGGCAGAGCCCCTCGGTCACCCTCGGCAGTGTCGAGAGCACCCCGCTCGACATGGCGGTGGTCTACGCGACCTTCGCCAACCGCGGTCTGCACTGCACCCCGATCGCCATCGAGTCCGTCAAGGCCGCCAACGGCGAGAAGCTCAACGTGCCGGACACCAAGTGCACCCGCGCGATGAGCGAGCGCACCGCCGACATGATCAACCAGATGCTGAAGGGCGTCGTCGAGGACGGCACGGGTACCAAGGCCGGCCTCAGCGACCGCGACAACGCGGGCAAGACCGGTACGACCAACGACCGCAAGGACGCCTGGTTCGTCGGCTACACCCCCAACCTCTCCACCGCCGTCTGGGTCGGTGACGACGTCGGCGAGAAGCAGTCGATGTACGACATCACCATCGGCGGCGTGACCTACGACAAGGTCTGCGGTGGCTGCCTCCCCGGCCCCATCTGGAAGATCGCGATGACCGGGGCGCTCAACGCCTCCCAGACGCCGGGCTTCGCCCCCATCTCCGTACCGCGGGCCGAGAAGCCCAAGGACCCGGCGGAGGGTGACGAGGGCCCGAACAAGCCCAAGAAGCCGAAGCCGGGCGACGGCAAGCCGGGTGACACCAAGCCCCCGAACAACACCTTCCCGCCCATCACGATCCCGTCGGACCTGCTGGGCGGCGGGCACGGCGGCGGAGGCCGCGGGAACCGCTGACGCCGCTCGGGCGACGACTCCGCACGGACGACAGGAAGGGCGCCCCACCTCGGTGGGGCGCCCTTCCTCGTACCGTCCTGTCCGTCTGCCGCGTCTCCGCCGGGTGCTCCGGCGGCCGCGGCCGCTCCGGCTGCCGGGGGCGGCCCGAGAGGAGCCTCCTCACGGAGGCCCCGGCTGCCGGTCCGGCTCCCCGGAGGTCAGCCCGCGAGGAGCTTCTTCACGGAGGCGGCGACACGGCCGCCGTCGGCCTGGCCGGCCACCTTCGGGTTCACGATCTTCATGACGGCGCCCATGGCACGCGGGCCCTCGGCGCCCGCCGCCTTCGCCTCGGCGACGGCCGCCGCGACGATCCCGTCGATCTCCTCGTCGCTGAGCTGCTTCGGCAGGTACGCGTCGAGGAGGACCCCCTCCGCCTTCTCCCGCTCGGCCGACTCCGGGCGACCGCCCTGGGCGAAGGCGTCCGCGGCCTCGCGGCGCTTCTTCGCCTCCTTGGCGATCACCTTCTGCACCTCGTCGTCGGAGAGTTCGCGCTTCGTCTTGCCCGCGACCTCCTCCTTGGTGATCGCGGTGATGGTCAGCCGCAGGGTCGAGGAGCGCAGTTCGTCGCGCTCCCGGATCGCGGCGTTGAGGTCGGCCTGGAGCTTCGCCTTCAGCGTGGTCATGGGGTCAAGTGTGGCAGGTGTGCCGCCCCACCCGCCCGCGCATTTACGCCCGGAGGGTCTGCGACGATGGGGGGATGCGCGCACGGTACGGCATCCCCCTGAAGATCACGGCAGGCCTCACGGCCACGGCGGCCGCGGGAATCGTCTACGCGGCGGGCTTCGAGGCCCGCTCGTTCCGGCTCCGCCGTGTGACGGTCCCGGTGCTCCCGCCCGGCATGGCGGATCTGAGGGTCCTCCAGGTCTCCGACATCCACATGGTGAGAGGCCAGCGCAAGAAGCGCGCCTGGCTCCAGTCCCTCGCCGGACTCCGCCCGGACTTCGTCGTCAACACGGGCGACAACCTCTCCGACCCGGACGCGGTGCCGGAGGTCCTCGACGCGCTCGGCCCGCTGATGGAGTTCCCGGGCGTGTACGTCTTCGGCTCCAACGACTACTACGGGCCCCGGCTCCGCAACCCCGCCCTCTACCTCCTCGAAAGGGCGCAGGGCCGCCACGGGCTCAACGGCAACAAGCCGGTCGTCGGCGCCGTCCACAACCCGTGGGAGGACATCAAGGACGGCTTCGACGCGGCCGGATGGGTGGACCTCACCAACACCCGCGGCCGGCTCAAGCTCCCGCAGGCGGACCTCGCGTTCACCGGCCTCGACGACCCGCACATCAAGCGCGACCGGTACGAGCGGGTGGCCGGCGGCCCCGACGACTCGGCCGACTTCTCGGTGGGCGTGGTCCACGCCCCGTACCTGCGCGCGCTCGACGCCTTCACCGGCGACGGGTACGAGCTGCTCCTCGCCGGGCACACCCACGGCGGTCAGCTGTGCATCCCCTTCTACGGGGCGCTCGTCACCAACTGCGACCTGGACACCGACCGGGTGAAGGGCCTCTCCACCCACACGGTCGGCGACCGTACGTCCTACCTCCACGTCTCCGCGGGCTGCGGCACCAGCCGCTTCACCCCGGTCCGCTTCGCGTGCCCGCCCGAGGTCACCCTGCTGACGCTGACGGCCCGCGCCTGACCTCCGCGGTGGGGGCACGGCCTCCAGCGGCCTCCGGCGGCCCCTACGGTGGGGGCATGATCACGCCGAACCGCGGACCCGCCGTCCCGGCGTCCGCCGTGCTCCCCACCACCCGCAGGCCGTACGCCGCGGCGCTCCGCGGCCTGATCGCGCTCGCCGCGGTGACGGGGCTGCTCATCGAGTGCCTCCACGGAAACGTCCTCGTCGTCCTGAGCTTCTTCACCATCTGGTCCAACATCCTGGTCGCCCTCGTCCTCGGCCGGGGCGCCGTCCGCGCCTGGACCGGCCGCCCCCCGCTGCCCGCCCTGTGGACCGGCGGCGTGGTGCTCTGCATCACGGTCGTCGGCCTCGTGTTCCACCTGGTCCTCGACAACCCGGCGAGCGAGTTCAACGAGGCCGCGGCGATCGCCCGGCTCAGCGGCGCGAGGGCCGTCGCGAACCAGCTCCTCCACACCGTGACCCCGATCGGCACGGCCCTGGACTTCCTGCTCCTCACCGCCCCAGGCGCCCTCCACTGGCGCCACGCCGCCCAGTGGCTGGCGGTCCCGGGCCTGTACCTCGCCTTCGCGCTGGCCCGCGGGGCGCTGCTATCCGACGACACGCCGACCCGCTACACGTACCCGTTCCTCGACGTCACCGAGCACGGCTACGCCGGCGTCCTCACGAACGCGCTCGTGCTCGGCACGGGCTTCTACGCCCTGGGCCTCGCGATCGTCGCCCTGGACCGCATCCGACCTGCGCCGCGACCGCCGGGAAACCGGATTTCGCCTCAGCGCGCGCGTGGGCTAAAGTAATCGATGTCGCCGCGACGTGAACAACAGAGCAGCGACATCGGGGTGTAGCGCAGCTTGGCAGCGCGCTTCGTTCGGGACGAAGAGGTCGTGGGTTCAAATCCCGCCACCCCGACAGCCGCAAGACCACTCAGGGCCCGATCCGCACAGCGGATCGGGCCCTGAGTGGTTTCCGGGCACGCGGTACGCGGCTTCCGGGAGGCGGGCGGGGCGGGGGTGCGGTGGTGGGCCGCCACCCGTGGGGTGGGCGGCGGCCCTGGGGTCAGATGACCGGCGGGCGGCCCAGGCGGGTCATGCGGCGGACCGTGGACCAGCGCATGGGGTGGCGGGGGCCGCAGGAGACGCGGACGCCCTCCGCGAAGCCGGCGAACCAGGACGCGAGGCCCGGCAGGGAGCGGGTGCGGGCCAGGGTGAGGAGGGTCCAGACGCCCAGGTAGACGGGGACGAGGAGGGCCGGCAGGTTGCGCTTGGCGAGCCAGACGCGGTTGCGGGCGGTCATCCGGTAGTAGACGGCGTGCCGGGCCGGGCTGGTCTTCGGGTGCTGGAGGAGGAGTTTCGGCTCGTAGACGACCTTCCAGCCCGCGTCGAGGGCACGCCAGGCCATGTCGGTCTCCTCGTGCGTGAAGAAGAAGTCCTCCGGCCAGCCGCCGATCTCGTCGAGCATCACCATCGACAGGCCGTGGCCGCCGCCCAGGAAGGTCGTGACCTCCCCGCCGCGCATCGGGTCCTTCGCCCCGAGCCGCGGGACGTGGCGGCGCTGTGTCTCGCCCGTCTCGTCGGCGATGCGGAAGGACACGACGCCCAGGGCGTCGTCCCCCTCGTACAGGTCGGCCAGGCGGCGGAAGACGTCCGTGTCGACGAGCAGGCCGTCGTCGTCGAGGTCCACCACCACGTCGACGTCGCCGAAGGCGCGCAGTGTCTCGATCGCGACGTTCCGGCCCCCGGACACGCCCCGGTTCTCGGGCAGTTCGACCCCGGTCACGCCCTCGGGGAGTTCCGGCAGGGTTCCCGTGCCGTTGCCGACGACCACGATCCGGGTGGCGGCCTCGTCCTGCGCCGCCACGGCGTCGAGCAGCGCCCGCAGCTCGTCGGGGCGCGTGCCCATGGTCAGTACCGCCACACCCACGCGAGGTCGCGCCACGACTGTCTCCGTTCCACGATCACCGGCGTCGCCGGCACTCATTTCCGGACGCACTCCGGTCCGCGATGCTAACCGGCCGGTGCCACCTTCCGTTCACTCGAGCCTCGGTTGTCGTCCATCGCCCCGCCCGTATCACCGGGGTGGGGGTGCCGGACGTGGGCTTCCTCACCGGGGTCGGTGGACGCACCGGGGGGAGCGCGGCGAAGCGCGTCGCCCGGCGGCTCTACGCTGGTTCCCTTCCGTCAAGTTGATCGATCGTCGAAGGGGTGGTCTCCAGGTGCTGGTCGCGGACCGATATCGGCTCCATGTGTGTATCGGCCGGGGCGGTATGGGTGAGGTGTGGCAGGCCACCGACGAGGTGCTCGGCCGGGACGTCGCCGTGAAGCTGATGCTGGCGCACGGCACCGACCCCTCCGCCGCCGACCGGTTCCGGCTGGAGGCGCAGACCGCCGCGCGGCTGAGCCACCCGCACGTGGTGGGCGTCTTCGACTTCGGCACCTGGGACGGAAAGCTGTTCCTCGTCATGGAGTTGGTGGAGGGCGACAGCCTCGCCGGCAGTCCCTCCGAACCGCT
The DNA here is from genome assembly GCF_036226665.1 of Streptomyces sp. NBC_00691. Lineage (NCBI taxonomy): Bacteria > Bacillati > Actinomycetota > Actinomycetes > Kitasatosporales > Streptomycetaceae > Streptomyces > Streptomyces sp. NBC_00691. The sequence continues at coordinate 3,821,948 of NZ_CP109007.1, forward strand.
GGTGCTGTCCGCCGAGCGGGTCGCCGTGGTCGCCGCCCACGCCGCCGCCGGGCTCGCCGCCGCGCACCGGCAGGGTGTCGTGCACCGGGACATCAAGCCGGGGAACCTGCTGGTCGACGCCGACGGGACGGTGAAGCTCGCCGACTTCGGCATCGCCCGCTTCGTCGACGACCCCTCGGCCGCGCTCACCACGACGGGCCAGATCGTCGGCACGGGGCTCTACCTCGCCCCGGAGCGGGCCCTCGGGCAGCCCGCCTCGTCCGCCTCCGACGTGTACTCGCTCGGCTGCGTGCTCTACCAACTCCTCACCGGCCGGCCGCCGTTCCGCGCGGACACCGCCACGGCCCTGCTGTACCAGCACATCGACACCGCTCCGGTGCCGCCCGGCCGGCTCGGGGTGGCACTGCCGCCCGAATTCGAGACGTATCTGCTGAGCCTGCTGGCCAAGCAGCCGGAGCAGCGGCCGCCGGCGCAGGCCATCGCGGACTGGTTCTCCTCCGGCGCCTGGCGCGCCTACGGCCGGCCCGCCCCGTCGACCGGCCGGATGCCGGGAGCCGGGCAGATGCCGGGGAGCGGGCAGATACCCGGGGCCGCGCCCCGTACCGGCGCCGCGCCCCTGCCCGTACCGGCGCCGATGCCCGCACAGGCGCACAGACCCGCGCCCCCTCAGGGGCACAGACCGCCGTCCGCCGGGGGGTCCTCCTCCCGGCGCCGTGAGCGGCCCAGCAGCAGCACCACCGGCGCGCTCGCGGAACTCTCCCGGCGGCGTCCCCGCAAGACGGCCGCCGTCGCCGGCGCCATCGCCTTCGTGGTCTTCCTGATCATCGGGATGTCCTGGCTCTCCTGAGCCGCGGCTCCCGTACGGCCCCGGGCGCACCGGGGCCCCTCAGTACGCCCTCGGCGCCATCACCCGGGGCTCCCCGTCCCCCGACGCGAGCAGCAGGCAGCTCGGCTCACCGGGCCCGAGGACAGCCCGTACGGTCACCGTCGTCGGCGGGTCGGTCGGCAGCTCGACCGGGACCGTCACCGTCCCGTCGTCCTGATCCGTCGCATGGCCCGTCTCCTTGCCGTCGACGAGGATCTCGACGACGGGCCTGTGCCCGGTCTGGACGGTCGCGGAGACCGAGTGCCCGAGGTGGTCGATGTGGAAATGGTGCCGTCGGCTCATGAGTGACCTCCGTACCTCCAGAGTAGGTACGGACCCCCGATCCCGCCGCTCCCGCGGTGCCCGGAGCGGATCACGTCCGGAGTGCGGCCCCGTCGGCCCGGTGTTCAGATGGACCGGTACGCCGATCAGCGCCCCCGCGGAACGGAGCACCCCGATGACCGAGCGCCGGACTCAGCGACTCGCCCACACGAGTGCCCCGAGCAGGATCAGGGTCCCCAGGATCCCGAGGTTGACCACCTTGTACTGGAGGAAGACCGCGGCGAACTCGCGCATGGTCGCCGACGGCCAGAAGTAGGCGGCGGTCGGCGAGCCCACCACCTGGCCGTTCACACCCGCGCGGCGGGCCAGGATGGCGGCCCGGAAGGCGTGGAAGTTGTTGGTGACGATCACGCACGAGGAGCCCGGCCGGTCCCGCTCCATCAGCTCCTTGCTGAAGACCATGTTCTCCTCGGTGGTCCGCGAACGGTCCTCGCGCACCAGCGCGCCCGCCGGGAAGCCCCGCTCGACGAGGTAGTCGGCCATCGCGTGGGACTCGGGCACCTCCTCGTCCGGGCCCTGGCCGCCGGAGGCGATGAGGACGGGGGCGCCGCCCTCGCGCCGCTCGTACGCGGCCAGCTTCCCGTGCACCTCCCGCCCCCGGTCCAGCCGGCTCGCGAGGAGCGGCGGGACCCGGCGGCCGCCGATCAGGCCGGAGCCGAGCACCACGACGTAGTCGGCGTCGCGGCGGATCCTCATCCGGCCGTACAGGAACGCGTAGCCGACGAAGCAGACGAAGAGGAAGGAGACATAGCCGAGGACGAGGAGGAGGGTGACGACGAGGACCCGCAGGGCCCACGACTCGGTGGCGGCGGCCGTCACCGCGAGCACCATCACGCCGAACATGCCGAGCCCGGCGAGGAGCGACAGCAGGTTGGACGGGCTTCTGCCCTCCTTGCGGACCATCTTCACGCCGTTCGCGGTGAGCAGCCCCGCGAGGACGACCGGGCCGAGGCCGAGCACCAGCAGCCCGCAGATCATCACCGTCTCGGCGACACCGGGCGGAGCGTCCTCGACGCCGACGAGCAGGCCGATCCCGAAGAAGGTGACGGCGAGACCGAGGAGCACGGCGTTGCCGAAGCGGCGCCGGTCCCGTCGCACATTCAGCGCGAAGAACAGCAGGAAGACCGCGGCGACGGCGAAGGCGTACGACATGACGGCATCGTAGGCAGACCTCAGGCCTCCCCCGCCAGAGCGAACAGACCACGTCGCGCGCCCTCTTCGTAGGCGGACCGGAGCTCCCGGCCGCCGGGCAGCAGCCGCAGCGCCCGCTCGCTCCGGGCCCGGGTCGCCACGCAGAACTCCGCCGGCCGGTAGGAGACGTCGAAGACCGAGCCCCGCAACAGGTCCACCGCGCCCAGCAGATGGGCCGCCGCGTCCCGCCTGCCCGCCGACACCCGGATCTGGGCGAGGAGTTCCGCCGCGCCGGCCGCGCCCGCCGCCGACCCCATCCGCAGATGCTCCCGGAGCGCCCAGCGGGCGTGCTCGGAGGCCCGCTCCAGATCCCCGTCCCATGCCGCGAGCTCGGCGCGGGCGATGGACGACCAGGCCTCGGCGTACAGGTCGCGGCCCACCCACGTCCACCGGCTCTCGCGGTCGAGCTCGGCCTGGTCGAGGGCCTCCTGCGCGGCCTCCGGGTCCGTACGGCACAGGGCGAGCGCGAGACCCGCCCAGCACGCGTGCCGGGTCGGGCCGAACTCCGGGTACTCCCCCATCAGCGCGAGGGCCTCCCGGTACTCGTCCGCCGCCGCGCGCGTACGCCCCTGATAGAACGCCGTCGAGCCCCGCAGATGGGCCAGGAGCCCCAAGGCGCCGCCGTCCCCGTCCCGTACGGCCGCCGCCCAGGCCCGGACGAGCAGCGGATCGGCCTCCTCCGGGCGGCCCGACTCCAGCTCCAGGAAGGCGGCGAGCCACAGGGCGCGCGCCGTCGGCTCACCGTCGAGCAGGGCGAGAGCGTGCCGCAGCCGGGTCCGGCCCTCGGCGACCCGCCCGCAGACCACCCACAGGAACCACAGCGAGACCGCGATCTCGACGGAGGTGCCGGCCTCGTCGTCCCGCGCGAACGGCGCGGTCGTCGGATCCATGGCGGCGGCCAGATCCGGGAGTTCACGCAGGGCGAGGTCCCGGGCGTCGAGCTGCCGGCCGCTCTGCCACCAGTCGGCGGCCCGCCGGGCGAGCGTCACGCACCACCGACGGTGCCGCAGGACCAGGTCCGGACGGTCACCGCGCGCGGTGAGCCGACGGGCGCCCACGGCCCGCATCGGGTGCGGCATCCAGTAGCGGGGGACGTCGTCCTCACCGGCGAACAGGTCGTCCACGAGGAGCAGGGCGATCGGCACGAGCCGGTCGAGGACGGCGAGGACCGTCCCCGGGGGCAGCGTCCACGACGCGCACACCTCGTGGACGGCGTCCCGGCCGAAGGTGCCCTCGAAGACGGACAGCCGCTCCCACAGGAGCCGCTCCGCGGGCCCGCAGCGGGCGTATGCGCGCTCGGCGGCGGCGAGCTGGTCGGCGCTCACCGGCTCGCCCCACAGGAGCCGCTCGTCGGCCACGGGGCCGCCCCACGACAGCCGTTCCTCGCTCACGGGGCCGCCCCACGACGAGCCGTCCTCGGCCACCAGGCCGCCGCCCCACGGCATTCGTTCCTCGCCCGGACGACCGCCCCGGAACGTCCGCTCCGCGGTCCCGGGTGGATCCTCGAACCCCATGCGCATCGCCCCCGTCCTCTCCCCGTGTGTGACTTGTGCCCGAGTCCATGGCGGACGACCGCCGTTGCGGCTTGAATGCAAACGCCTCGGTTCACCATCCTGGGGCGCCCCGGAAACCACGCACACGCTTTGCCGGGGATCGACCAGGGAGGGAAATGACGACCGGGGAATCCGTCCTGGGAGAGGCGGATCTGTCGCTGATCCACGCACTGCAGATGGCCCCGCGCGCCAGCTGGACCCAGCTCTCGGCCGTGCTCGGGGCGAGTCCGGACACCCTCGCCCGGCGCTGGGAACACCTCACGGCCGGGGGATACGCCTGGAGTTCGCTGCTCGCCGCCCGCCACGGCTCGGACGAGATGCTCTACGCCTGGGTCGAGCTGGAATGCGCCGCGGGCACCTCCGAGGCCACCGCGACCGAGGTCGCGGGCGACCGGCACACCCTCGGCGTCCACCAGGTGACCGGCGACGCCGACCTCGTCCTGCTCGTGATCAGCCCCGACCTGTACGCCCTCGACGGCTACCTCGCCGGGCGCGTGCGCCGACTGCCCGGGGTGCTCCGGTGCCGCACCCAGGTCGTCACCCGCATGCACAACCGTCCGTACAGGTCCCGGATCGAGCAGCTCACCCCCGGGCAGGTCCGGCTCCTCACGGAACTCACCGGCGGCGACCGGCGACCGCGCACGCACGCGCGTCCCTTCCCGAACCTCACGGGACTCGACCACCGGCTGATCGCGGAGCTGGCGGGCGACGCCCGCCGCAGCGCCGCCGAACTGGCCCGGCAGTGCGGTACGAGCGAGTCGACGGTACGACGGCGGCTGGACGCCCTCTCCGCGGGCGGCGCCCTCCACCACCACTGCCTGCCGTCCCCGAGGTTCTCCGGTCGTCCGATGTGGGCGATGGTCACCACCGACGTACCGCCCCTGGAGGTCCCGGCGACGGTGGCGGCGCTCGCCCGGCTGCCCCAGACCCGGCTCGTCACCTCGGTCACCGGACCGCACAACCTGGCCGTCGCGATGTGGCTCCGCACGGTCGACGAACTCCACGAGGTCACGTCCGCGTTCGTACGGGCCGCCCCGGCGCTGCGGATCGCGGGCACCGCGCTCGCGCTGCGCACCCACAAGATCGGGGCGCAGGTCCTCGGCCCCGACGGGCGGCGGACGCACCACATCCGCCCCGACACCCCCTGACACGCCCGCCCGGGCGTGGTCTGATGGGGGCGTGGAGTTCGCCGTGTTCGTGACGCTGCCCGGACTGGTCATCCTGCTGACCGGGATCGCGTTCGCCGATCAGATCCTGCGCATGACCGGTCGCGGGAAGCGCCGCGGGCAGATCTCGTCGACCGGCTTCGAGCAGCTCCACGCCACCTTCTCGCAGGGCAAGCAGAACGAGCTCGAGGAGCGCCGGAGCGCCCTGGTGCTCCGCGACGACGAGGAGGACGGCGCCCCGCCGCACCATTCGACGGTGGACCTCACGGGCGGGCGCGCGGTCATCCGGCTGCCGTGAGCCGCCGGGCGGCCGGGCGGGTCGGACAGGTCAGCGGGTCGCCTTGATCGAGTACATCATCGGGATGCGCGGCCGGTCCGCCGGGAAGCGGTAGTAGCCGTCCTCGTGCTGCTGGAGCGCGCCGTAGCGCGGGTACAGCGAGGCGTCGTGCTCGTGCAGGAACTCGATCCGCAGACCGGCCCTGGCGAGCGCGGTGACGACCTCACCGACCGGATGCACCCATTCCACGCTGCGGTTGTGGACGGTCGCGGCGTCGAGCTCGGCGTACGTGCCCGGGCTGGTGTCCACCCAGGGATCGCGGACGAAGTAGTCGTTCACGACCCGGCTGCCGGTCTCGTCGTCCAGCGAGTCGGTGATCGGATGGAACTCCGCCACGTAGAGGAAGCCGCCGGGGGCGACGAGCGAGGCGGCGGTCTCCGCCCAGCGCTCGATGTCCGGCAGCCAGTTCAGGGCGCCGCAGCCCGTGTAGACGATGTCGTACGCGCTGTCCGGGGCCGCCTCCGCCGCGTCGTACACGTCGGCGGCGACGAAGGCCGCCCTGTCCTGCGTGAGGCCCAGGTCCGCGGCGAGCGAGCGGGCGGTCTCGACGGCCGGCTCGGAGAAGTCCAGGCCGACGACGCGCGAGGCGCCGTGGCGGGCCCAGGAGAGGGTGTCGAGGCCGATGTGGCACTGCAGGTGCAGCAGCGAACGTCCGGTGACGTCGCCGACCTCCGCGAGTTCGAAGTCCCGCAGGGCGTCCTTGCCCGCGCGGAAGGCGTCGAGGGCGTAGAAGTCGCTCGCCGCGTGGATCGGGACGCGCTCGTCCCAGCGGGCACGGTTGGCCTCGTGCCAGTCTTCGGGCGTCGGAGAGTACATGTCGGCGAGGTTATCCACAGGTTGAGGGTGACGCGACCCGATTGTCCGCGGCTCGGAGCATCATGGGTGCCATGACTGAGAGCAAGAACTCCGAGCCCGACGACGAGCTCACCGACCCGGCCCCCGCCTGGCAGCGGCGCTTCCGCGCGCCGCGCGTCTCCCTCCCCGAGTGGGCGGAGGACGTCCCGGACCGCTCGCTCTTCGTGTCGAACGCGACGGGGACGTACGAGCTGTACGCCTGGGACCGGGCGAGCGGGGAGCAGCGTCAGGTCACGGACCGGCCGAACGGCACGACGGACGGGACCCTGTCGCCCGACGGCGCCTGGATCTGGTGGTTCGCGGACACCGACGGGGACGAGTTCGGGGTGTGGATGCGCCAGCCGTTCGCCGGTGGTGCGGACGAGCCGGCCGTCCCCGGCCTCGACGCCTCCTACCCGGCGGGCCTCGCCATCGGCCGGGACGGCACGCTCCTGGTGGGGCGCTCCACGGACGAGGACGGCTCGACGGTCCATCTCGTACGCCCCGGGGCCGACGCCCCGGTCGAGATCTACCGGCACCGGGAGTCGGCCGGCGTCGGCGACCTGTCCTACGACGGCTCCCTGATCGCCGTCGAGCACACCGAGCACGGCGACGCCATGCACTCGGCGCTGCGGGTGCTCCGGTCCTCGGACGCGAGCGTCGTGGCCGAGCTCGACGACACCAAGGGAGGCACGGAGGAGCTGGGGCTCGCGGTCCTCGGCTTCGCGCCCGTGGAGGGTGACGGCCGGCTGCTCGTCGGGCACCAGCGGCGCGGCCGCTGGGAGCCGATGATCTGGGACGTCGCGGCGGGCACGGAGACCGACCTCCGGCTCGACCTGCCGGGCGACGTGTCGGCCGAGTGGTACCCGGACGGCTCGGGACTGCTGATCGTGCACAGCTTCGAGGCCCGCAGCGAGCTGTGGCGGTACGAGATCGCGACCGGCGCCCTGGTGCGGGTGGAGACCCCGGCCGGTTCGGTGTCGAGCGCGACGGCCCGGCCGGACGGCAGCGTGGAGTACCTGTGGTCCTCGGCCGCCGAGCCGCCGGTGGTGCGGTCCACGGACGGCGGCGTCGTCCTCGACCCGCCGGGCCCCGAGGCCCCGCCGTCGGTGCCGGTGGAGGACGTGTGGGTGGAGGGTCCGGGCGGCAGAGTCCACGCGCTCGTGCAGCGCCCGGCGGGCGAGGGGCCGTTCCCCACGGTCTTCGAGGTGCACGGCGGCCCGACCTGGCACGACAGCGACGCCTTCGCGTCGGGCCCGGCGGCCTGGGTGGACCACGGGTACGCGGTGGTGCGGGTCAACTACCGGGGCTCCACGGGGTACGGACGGGAGTGGACGGACGCGCTCAAGCACCGGGTGGGTCTGATCGAGCTGGAGGACATCGACGCGGTCCGCGCCTGGGCGGTGGCGAGCGGCCTCGCCGACCCGGCCCGGCTCGTGCTGTCCGGCGGCTCCTGGGGCGGCTATCTGACGCTCCTCGGCATCGGTACGCAGCCGGAGGCCTGGGCGGTCGGGCTCGCCGCGGTCCCCGTCGCGGACTACGTGGCGGCGTACGAGGACGAGATGGAGGCCCTCAAGGCGCTGGACCGGACGCTGCTCGGCGGCTCCCCCGAGGAGGTGCCCGAGCGGTACGCGGCCTCGTCGCCGCTGACGTACGTGGACGCGGTGAAGGCCCCGGTGCACATCTCGGCCGGCGTCAACGACCCGCGCTGTCCGATCCGCCAGATCGACAACTACGTCGAGCGGCTGAAGGCCCGGGGCGCGGTCCACGAGGTGTACCGCTACGACGCGGGCCACGGCTCCCTGGTGGTGGAGGAGCGGATCAAGCAGGTCGGCCTGGACCTGGCGTTCGCCGCGAAGCATCTGGGGGGTGGACCGGTGCAGAGCTGAGGCGGCCGGGGACCCGGCCGACGGGCGGCCCGGGCCGCTTGCGTACCGTGGGGGTGTGTACCGGTTCCTGAGAACGCCCCGCTGGTGGGGGATCAACGTCTTCGTCCTGCTGGCGATCCCGTTCTGCGTGTTCATGGGGACCTGGCAGCTGGGCAAGTTCGAGGATCGTGTCGACTCCCACGAGTCGGCCGAGAAGCGACCCGCCGCGAGCACGCTGAAGGCGGAGCCGCTGGACTCCCTGCTCCCGGTGGACCAGGAGACCTCCGGCCGGTCGGCCGAGGCGCGCGGCCGGTTCGGGGAGCAGTTCCTCGTCCCGGACCGTGATCTGGACGGCCGGACCGGCAGCTACGTGCTGACGCTGCTGCGGACGGACGGGGGCAGGTCGCTTCCGGTGGTCCGCGGCTGGCTCCCCACCGGCGCGAACGTCCCCGAGCCGCCGTCCGGCGAGGTCACGGTCGTGGGCGCGCTCCAGGCCTCGGAGAACGGCGGCACCAAGGGGGTCGGCCAGGCGGGTGGGCTGCCCGAGGGCCAGCTGGGGATGATCAGCGCGGCTTCCCTGGTGAACGTGGTCAGCGACGACGTCTACGACGCCTGGATCACCCTCGCCGACTCCCCCGCCGGGCTCACCCCGGTCCCGGCCGCGGCGGCCGCGGGCACGAGCCTGGACGCGAAGGCCTTCCAGAACCTCGGCTACACCGCCGAGTGGTTCGTCTTCGCGGGCTTCGTCCTCTTCATGTGGTTCCGCCTGGTCCGCCGCGAGGCGGAGGCGAACCGCGACGAGGCGCTGGGCCTTTAGAGAACGGGGCGGGAGGGGCGGGGAGGGAGGGGGGCGGGGAAGCCCCCCGAGACCCTTGTCGCCCCCGAGGCCCGGATCCCGCTCGCCCCGGATCCCGCTCGCACCGGATCCCGCTCGCCCCGAGGCCCGGATCCCGGACTCGCTCGGCACTCGGTCACGGTGGTCGCCTCAGGACCCCGACAGGACCCCGGTCCGGTAGATCGTGCCCGCGCAGGCGTTGGGGATGGTCGCCGACGCCGAGGGGCCGCCCGGCTCCGCGACGTGGCTGACCAGGACGCTGCCGTCCGCCGGGCCGCCGTCCTCGTGGAGCAGCTGGGGCGCGGCGCCCGCGCCCGCGCCGTTGTCCGGGCCGGTGCCGGGGTCGGTGCCGCTGCCTCCGGAGCCCGCGCCCCCGCTGGGGTCGGGGGTGCCCGTGCCGTTGGTCGGGGTGTCCGTCGTCGGCGGTGTGGTCGGCGGCTCGGTCGGCGATGTCGCCGTCGGGGTCGGGGTGGTGGGGGTCGTCGGGCAGGTCTCGCTCGGCACCCAGACGAACTTCACCTCGTAGGAGGCGTTCGGCTTCAGGGCCAGTGCGGAGAACTCCTGGGAGGGGTCGGGAAGACCGCTGCCCCCGTCTCCCGAGGTGTGCCGGACGACCGAGATCCGCGCCGGGTCGGCGGCGCCGCGGGCCTCGAAGCCGACGACTCCGCTGCCGTCCACGATGCACACCCGGTCGGAGATGTTGGCGATGCGGAAGGTGCCGTACACCTTGCCCTCGCCGTCGGGTCCGCCGGCTCCCGCCGAGCTGACGCCGAGCTGCGCGGCCTCGCACACCGGGAACGATCCGGGGCGGGCCTCGGCCTGCTGGTGGCTGGTGGAGGAGACGCCGGGGCCGGGTCGCTGCGGCTTGCCGGCGGAGCCGTCGGTGGCGCCCTGGCTGGGCGACACGCTGCTCGCGGGGGGTGCGGCGCTCTGGCCGCCCTCGACGCCGGTCTCGGCGCCGGTGCCGCCCTGGGCCTCCTCGCCGTGGCCGGCGTTCACCGGGTTTCCGGCGGCGGAGACGCCGCCGGAGGAGGCGACGTGCACGAAGGCGGGTACGGCGGTGCCGATGAGGACCGCGGCGGCGGCCGCGCCGACGACGGCCTGGCGCTTGCGGGCGCGGCGGGCGGGGACGGCACGGCGCAGGTGTTCGAGCGAGCCGTGGGAGGGTTCCAGGCCGGACACGGCGCTGTGGAACAGCCGCCGCAGCGCGAGTTCGTCGTCCCCGTCGCCCTCGCCGGGGCCGGGCTCGATGTTCACCATGCGCTGTCCACTCAGGTCGTCACGTTCATCAGGGACGTCGTTCTCGACGCTGTCGTGGTCGTTCTCGACGCTGTCGTCGCCGTTCTCGACGTCCTTGCCGGGTGCCTCGCTCACGACGTCGCTCCCATCGCGACGCGCAGCGACGCGATGCCCCGCGAACCGTACGCCTTCACCGATCCCAGGGATATCCCGAGCGCCTCGGCGACCTGAACCTCGGTCATGTCCGAGAAGTACCGCAGGGCGAGCACCTCGCGCTGCCGCCGCTGGAGTCCGCGCATCGCCTTGATGAGGTCCTCGCGCTCCAGCTGGTCGTACGCGCCTTCTTCCGCGCTGGCCATGTCCGGCATCGGCTTGGACAGCAGCTTGAGTCCGAGGATGCGGCGGCGCAGTGCGGACCGGGAGAGGTTCACGACGGTCTGGCGCAGGTAGGCGAGCGTCTTCTCGGGCTCGCGCACGCGCTTGCGGGCGGAGTGGACGCGGATGAAGGCCTCCTGGACGACGTCCTCGCAGGAGGCGGTGTCGTCGAGGAGGAGGGCGGCGAGGCCGAGGAGCGACCGGTAGTGGGCGCGGTAGGTCTCGGTCAGGTGGTCGACGGTCGTTCCGGCCGCCGGTGCGCCTTCGCTGCTGGTCCGGGGGGCCGGGATGCCGTCCACGGAGCTCGCGCGGGATCCGGTGGGCACGGGGGCGATCACCGGCATTCCGCCGAGCGCCCGCGGCCGGCGGTAGGGGACGACCGCGGAGCCGCGTACGGGAACGACCGCGGAGCCGCGTACGGGAGCGACCGCGGGGCCCCGTGCGGGGACGGCCGCCGTGCCGCGTGCGGGGACGACGGCGACGCTCCGCGCGGGGAGCACGGCGGTGCCCCTGCCGCGCAGCGGAGCGACGGTCGCGATGTCGAGTACGTCTGCCACGCATGTTGGACACGCTTCCCCCCGGCAGGGTTGTACGCGTGCGCCACCCTTTTCGACGGTGAGTTGTTCGTCCTCATGCGTAACCGTTCTCCCCCAACGCCCCGCTTCGCAGCGTGTTCCGCGCCACACATGGTGAGTGCACGCAGAGACGCCTCCCACCCAACTGCTGGTTGCAGTAAGGGGGAAGAGCATCGTCGACCACGGCATCATCCCAGTTCAAGGGGTATCTGACGCCTAATTGCTCACAGGTCGTTCACAGATCCTACAAATACGTGACAACCGATTCCGCGATCTGGAGGGCGTTGAGGGCGGCGCCCTTGCGCAGGTTGTCGGCGCAGACGAAGAAATCGAGGGCCCGCTCGTCGTCCATGGAGCGCCGCACCCGGCCGACCCAGGCGGGGTCGGTGCCGACGACGTCGGCGGGGGTGGGGAAGTCGCCGGCGGCGGGATCGTCGTACAGCACGACCCCGGGCGTGGTCGCGAGGATCTCGTGCGCGCGGTCGAGCGGCACGGGGCGCTCGAAGCGGGCGTGCACGGAGACGGAGTGTCCGGTGACGACGGGCACGCGGACACAGGTGGCGGCGACCCGCAGCGCGGGGAGCGCGAGGATCCGCCGGGTCTCGTCCCGTACGCGCTCCTCCTCCGAGGAGGCTCCGTCGGCGCCGGCGGTGCCCGACCAGGGCAGGACGTTGAGCGCGAGGGGTCCGGGGAAGGGCCCGGTGTTCTCGCCGACGGCCCGTCGTACGTCTCCGGGGTGGGTGCCCAGGTCGCCGAGGCCGGCCACGAGGCCGAGCTGGGCGCGGAGCGCGTCGGCCCCGGCCTGTCCGGCGCCGGCGCCTGACGCGGCCTGCTGGGCGGTGACGACCAGTTCGGAGAGTCCGAACTCGGCGTGCAGGGCGCCCACGGCGACGACCAGCGCGAGGGTGGTGCAGCCGGGGCTGGAGACGATGCCCCGGGGGCGGACGCGTGCGGCGTGGGCGTTGGTCTCGGGGACCACGAGGGGGACGTCGGGGTCCGCGCGGAAGGCGGCGGAGGTGTCCACGACGACGGCGCCCTTGGTGGCGGCGACGGGTGCCCAGCGGGCGGCCACGTCTTCGGGCACCAGGAAGAGCGCGAGGTCGACGCCTTCGAGGGCCTCCTCGTCGAGCGCGAGGATCTCGCACTCCTCCCCGCGCACGGCGGCCTTGCGGCCGGCCGCGCGCGGGGAGGCGAGGAGGCGTATCTCGCCCCAGACGTCCGCGTGGTGCGTGAGCATCTGGAGCATCACCGAGCCGACGGCTCCGGTCGCACCGACGACCGCGAGCGTCGGCTTCGGCGTCATCGGCCGGTGCCTCCGTAGACGACGGCCTCGTCCGAGTCGCTGTCCAGGCCGAAGGCGCTGTGGACGGCGCGCACGGCCTCGTTGACGTCGTCGGCGCGGGTGACGACCGAGATGCGGATCTCGGAGGTCGAGATCAGCTCGATGTTCACGCCCGCGTCGGAGAGCGCGCGGAAGAAGTCCGCGGTGACGCCGGGGTTGGTCTTCATACCGGCGCCGACCAGGGAGATCTTGCCGATCTGGTCGTCGTAGCGGAGCGAGTCGAAGCCGATCGCGCTCTTCGCCTTCTCCAGGGCGTCGATGGCCTTGCGGCCCTCGGCCTTGGGGAGGGTGAAGGAGATGTCCGTGAGACCGGTCGAGGCGGCGGACACGTTCTGCACGATCATGTCGATGTTGATCTCGGCGTCCGCGACGGCGCGGAAGATGGCCGCGGCCTCGCCCGGCTTGTCCGGCACGCCGACGACGGTGATCTTCGCCTCGGAGGTGTCGTGGGCGACGCCCGAGATGATGGCCTGCTCCACCTTGCGGTCCCCTTGCGGCTCGTTGCTGACCCAGGTGCCCTGCAGCCCCGAGAAGGACGAGCGGACGTGGATCGGGATGTTGTATCGGCGTGCGTACTCGACGCACCGGTGCAGCAGCACCTTGGAGCCGGAGGCGGCGAGCTCCAGCATGTCCTCGAAGGAGATCCAGTCGATCTTCTTCGCCTTCTTCACCACGCGCGGGTCGGCCGTGAACACACCGTCGACGTCGGTGTAGATCTCGCAGACCTCGGCGTCCAGCGCGGCGGCCAGGGCCACGGCGGTGGTGTCGGAACCGCCACGGCCGAGCGTGGTGATGTCCTTCTTGTCCTGGGACACGCCCTGGAACCCGGCGACGATGGCGATGTTGCCCTCGTCGAGGGCGGTGCGGATCCGGCCCGGCGTGACATCGATGATGCGCGCTTTGTTGTGGACCGAGTCGGTGATGACACCTGCCTGGCTGCCCGTGAACGACTGGGCCTCGTGGCCCAGGTTCTTGATCGCCATGGCCAGCAGGGCCATGGAGATCCGCTCTCCGGCGGTCAGCAGCATGTCGAACTCACGCCCGGCAGGGATCGGGGATACCTGCTCGGCGAGATCGATCAGCTCGTCCGTCGTGTCGCCCATCGCGGAAACCACGACGACCACCTGGTGGCCGTTCTTCTTGGCGTCCACGATCCGCTTGGCGACGCGCTTGATGCCTTCGGCATCGGCAACGGAGGAGCCTCCGTACTTCTGCACGACAAGGCCCACGTGCGCTCCTCGCTCAGTGTGTGCCGCAGCCGGCGCTGCGATCGGCTCAGTCTAACGAGCGACCCGCGAACGCCTACGTGGTATCGCATCGTGAGACGCGGCGCTCACTGGGTGATCATTGCGACCCCGGCCCGCAGCCCGGCCCCGCCCCGTGACCCGGTCCCGCCCCGCAGCCCGGCCCCGCCCCGTGACCCGGTCCCGCCGTACGACTCGGCTCCCGCTCGTCGTCCCACCAGGGCGCGTCGAGGACCTCGCGTACGTGGACGGTGTACGGGTGGTCGTCGCCGAGGAGGCGGACGCAGACCGACGACAGCTCCAGGTAGTCGGCGCGGGCCCGGTCGGTCAGGCCGGCGCCGACGTACAGGCCGGCCAGATTGATCCGGGTGACCAGGGTGTCCAGATCCTCCTCACCGAGGACCGCCCTCATCCCGGCCGCCGCGTGCGCCGCCAGCGAGACGGCTTGGGAGGTCCGGTTCAGGGCCTGGTAGATCCCGGCGAGCTCGGAGCAGGCCAGCAGCGTCTCCCGGTCCTTCGCGCCCAGGACACTGACCATGTCCGCGAGGACGCTCTCCTGCAGTGCGGCCGCCCGGTGGACCAGCCCGGCCTTCATATGGGCTCTCGCGAGGCAGCATCGCGCGCTGAGCGTGTGCGTGTCGTCGGCTCCCAGCACCTCGGTCATGCTCCGCACCAGGGCGGCCGCCGCCTGGATCGCCTCGTCGCCGCGGCCGGCCGAGGCGAGGTTGTCGGCCATGGCGACGCGCAGGCCGAGGGTGATCGGATGGTCCGGTCCGAGCAGCCGCTCACAGCCGGCCAGCGTGCGCTCGGCCACGTCGGCGGCCTCCGCGTACAGCCCGTTGAGACTCAGGTACTCGCTCGCGGAGGCCAGCACGAAGAGCAGGGGCTCGCCGTCCTCGGCGGGGTCCGAGTGCCGCAGGTACGCCTCGACGTGCGGCATCAGTGACCGCCATGTCTCCCAGTGGTTCGGGCCCGTGCCTTCCAGCAGTGTGGCGTGGGTGAACGCCGTCTCCACGAGTCCGCGGGCCCGCTCGGCCGCCTCCCGCCGCTCGGGTTCGCCCCCGGGGGGCGGACGGCGGGCGACGGCCTGCACGAGCCGGTGGACGGACACCGAACCGTCCTCGTGCAGGGTGACCATGCTGTGCGCGGCCAGCTCGCCGAGCGCCCCCCGGACCTCGGGGAACGGCGGGAGGAGCACCACGGGTATGCGGTCGGGTGCGAACCAGCCGAGGAACCGGAGGATGCCCGCCGCGTACGGGGTCGTGGCGGAGAGGCTGTCGAGCGTGACGCGCAGCGTCCGGGCCACGGCCTCCTCCACGTCGCCGAGTGCGCCGCTCGTGCCCAGCTCCGCCAGGTACGCGAGCGGGGGCGTGGCCGTACGACCGCAGTACGCGGCGGCGATCTCCACGGCCAGCGGCAGCTGCCCGAGGGCCTCGCACAGTTCCTCGGCGCCGCTGGTGTCCCGGGGGCCCGTGTGGGTGGCGACCCGGGTGAACACCTCGACGGCCTCGCCCGCCGTGAGCACGGGCAGCGCCAGAACCCGTCCGATCCCGTACCAGCCGTCCGTCGTCCGGCTCGTGACGACCACCCGCCCGCGGCCGCCGGCCCTGGCCAGCAGGCCCTCCACATCGGCGGGATCGGTGACGTTGTCGAGCACGAGCAGCCACCCGTCGTGCGCCGACAGCCACTGCAGCGCCCGTTCCCGCAGGGCCTTCTGCGGGAGTACGTCGATCAGCTCCGGCTGCATCGCGGCGGCCAGGCCCGCGAGTCCCGCGTCCACGTCCGCGCGGCTCTCCGCGGTGATCCACCAGACGGGGTCGCGGTGTGCCGTCTGCCGGAGCGCCCAGCGGGCGGCCAGCGAGGACTTCCCCACCCCGCCGAGGCCGCAGATCACCACGGTCTCCGACTCCCCGTCGAGCACGGCGCCCTCGGCTGCGCGCCCCACGAAGTGGGCGGCCCTGCGCGGCACGTTGACCAGCCCCGGCGGACAGCGCACCGGCGTGAGGGCCGCGGGCGGCAGCACCGTCACCCGGTCCCCGGTGTGCACCCAGCCGATGTCCCGGCCCGCCGCGACGGACCGCTCCCCCGACGCCTCGACGCCCCCGCTCACGCGTCGCCCGTGGACACGCTCCCGATGTCCCCGCCGGCGGCGACGGAACGCTCGCCCGAGGCGGTGACGGGCCCGGTGGGGGTCGTGCCGCCGGCGGGAGGCGCGGCGGGCGGGGCGGCCGGGGTCCGCGTGCCGTCCCCGGTGACGACGACGCCGATGCTTCCGCCGGCGGCCACGGACCGGGTGCCGGAGGCCTCCACGGGGGCGGCGCCGCCGCGCCCGAACTGCGCCCACAGGGAGAGCCCGAGCCCGGCGAGGGCGAGCACGACACCCGTCACGCTGGCGATCTGATCGGCCGTCCCGAGGTCGACGAAGGCTACGACGAGGAGGGCGAGGACTCCGGCGGCGGCTACGCCGATTCCGCTCCGGAGGAGGGCTTTCGAGGGGGCGGTCGCTGCCATGAAGCCATGATGCGGGACTCAGCCGTCCAAGGGGAGTGTTTCCCCGGGGAGTTGTCGCAGTGCCATGGCCAGATCGGTGTCTCTCAGGGCGATTTCGTTCCCAGGGCGCGGCCCGCCCGGCCGCCCGGCGGGCGGCGGGGGTCGGCTTGCCGATACCGGCGAGTCCGCGGAGGACCTCATGCCGGCAGGGAGCTTCCCGGGCGGTCCGCTACTTCCTCGACCTGATCCCCAGCGGTGCGCCGATCTCCTCCGCCATCACGCGCCCCGCCTCTTCGGCGAGGTCGTCCTCCGTCAGGTCCTCGTCGGTGTCGAGGCCGTCGAGGGCCGCGAGGGGCTGGTCGAGGCGGACGTGGGCGACGAGGGACTGGAGGGCGCGGAGGGTGGCCGAGGCGGTGGGGCCCCAGTTGGAGAAGTAGGAGAACTGCCACCACCAGAGGGCTTCGCTGGTGCGGCCGGCGCGGTAGTGGGCCAGGCCGTGGCGGAGGTCGGTGACGATGTCCGCGAGGTTGTCGGAGATCCGGGCCGGGACCGGGGCCTTGCGGGGCTCGTACGGGTCGAAGACCTCGGAGAAGACGTCGACCGGTTCGAGGAGGACCGCGAAGCGCATGCGCAGGTCGTCCACGTCGGGCTCGGGGCCCGTGTCGGTCTCGTACCGCTCGTCGGGGACGATGTCCTCGTGCGCGCCGAGCCGGCCGCCCGCGAGGAGCAGCTGCGAGATCTCCAGGAGCAGGAAGGGCACCGCGCTGTCCGGCTCGTCGCCCTTGGCGACCTCGGTGGTCGCGACGATGAAGCTCTCGATGGAGTCGGCGATCTGGACCGCGAAGTCGTCGGGGTTCTGCGTGATCGCGTGCAGCGTGGGGTCAGACATCGAGGAGCCTCCCTGAGAGCGCGCCGGCCCGGTCGTCATACATCTAGCAGCCTCCGCCCCTCGAACGCACGGCCGAGGGTCACCTCGTCGGCGTACTCGAGGTCGCCGCCGACCGGGAGCCCGCTCGCGAGCCTGGTCACCTTGAGTCCCATGGGCTTGATCATCCGCGCCAGGTACGTCGCGGTGGCCTCGCCCTCCAGGTTCGGGTCGGTCGCGAGGATCAGCTCGGTGACCGTGCCGTCGGCGAGCCGCGCGAGCAGCTCGCGGATGCGGAGGTCGTCGGGGCCGACGCCCTCGATCGGGCTGATCGCGCCGCCGAGGACGTGGTACCGCCCCCGGAACTCGCGGGTCCGCTCGATCGCGACGACGTCCTTCGGCTCCTCGACCACACAGATGACGGTCAGGTCGCGGCGCGGGTCCCGGCAGATGTTGCACTGCTCCTGCTGTGCCACGTTGCCGCAGACCGCGCAGAACCTGACCTTGTCCTTGACCTCCAGGAGCGCGTGCGCGAGACGCCGGACGTCGGTCGGCTCGGCCTGGAGGATGTGGAAGGCGATCCGCTGCGCGCTCTTGGGACCGACGCCGGGCAGCCTGCCCAGTTCGTCGATGAGGTCCTGAACCACGCCTTCGTACACGGAACGCCCTTTCAAGGGGGTGCTTGATTCTTACGGTAGTGGCTTGAAGCGAGCGTAAGAAGCCCACGGGAGGAGGGGCCTCGGAAGACCCCCGCCCGGAAGCCTCAGAAACCGAGGCCGGGCATGCCGCCCATGCCCTGGGCCAGCGGGCCGAGCTTGGCCTGCTGGAGCTGCTGCGCGTTGTCGTTGGCGGCCTGCACGGCGGCCACGATCAGGTCGGCGAGCGTCTCGGTGTCCTCCGGGTCGACCGCCTTCGGGTCGATGACCAGGCCGCGCAGCTCGCCGGAGCCGGTCACGGTCGCCTTGACCAGGCCGCCGCCCGCCTGTCCGTCGACCTCGGTCGCCGCCAGCTCCTGCTGGGCGCGGGCGAGGTCCTGCTGCATCTTCTGGGCCTGCTGGAGAAGCTGCTGCATGTTGGGCTGACCACCACCGGGAATCACGGTCACTCCTGAGGTTCGCTCTGTCCGTATGTCGGTACGCCGAGCCTACGTGGTCCCCGGCCGCCCTGCTCCACCACTCTTTCGGGTGAGAAACTGCGGGCTCCTCTACCTGATCAAGACCCCCTTGCGGGCGGAAATCCTGGGATTCCGGGCCCATCGCCCACCATTCGGCGGTAGGAAGGGCAGGCACCACGTGCACCGCACGTCACAGAAGGACACGAGCACTGAGCTGAACAGAGGAGTCCCCCGGTGAGCCAGCAGCCGGAGATGCAGCCACCGGGACCCCCCGGGGGAGACGTCCACCGCGATCTGACCGGTACGCCGTTCCCCCTGGGCGACTGGGGCGAGCCCGCCGAGCGGCTCGACGAGCTGTACCGCTGGGCCGAGTCCCATGCCCTGCGCACCGCCGAGTGGTACCTCTCCGACCGCGTCTGGAAGCGCCGCAGCGCCCGGATCCTGCGGATCGGCACGGCCGCCGGGGTGATCGCGGGCGCCGCGCTCCCGCTGCTCGACCTGACCGGCGTCGCGGAGGGCGCCGCCGGCTGGGGCTACCTCTCCCTGCTGCTCGGGGCCGCCTGTCTGGCCTGTGACCGGTACTTCGGTCTGACGTCCGGCTGGATGAGGGACGTGGCGACGGCACAGGCCGTGCAGCGGCGTCTCCAGGCTCTGCAGTTCGACTGGGCCTCGGAGAGCGTCAGGGAGGTCCTGGGCCCCACGGAGGGCACCGCCAGCGAGGCCGCCGAGCGGTGTCTGGGCGTGCTGCGCCGCTTCTCGGAGGATGTGACGGAGCTGGTGCGGGCGGAGACCGCGGACTGGATGGTCGAGTTCCGCTCGGGCCCGGCGCCGCTGGCACTCCAGTCGGTGGGCGTGATGCCCGCGCGGGCCGAGAGCCATCACCCCTCGGGCCGTTTCCCGCTGCCGCCCGGGACCCGGCCGAACATGCCGCGTCAGCGGCCCCCGGAGGCCCGCTGACGCAGGCCTCCGGCGGATGGGCCCGCGGATCTCAGCTCAGGATGATCATCGATCCCTGGGCCAGGCTCCGGGTCGCCGCCGCGTGCAGCCCCAGCCACACGTGGCGCTCCCGGGCGAAGGGGCCGCCGTCCAGCGGAACCGCCACGGCCGGTTCCTCCAGGGTGGTCGGCCGCTCCGGCGGTACGGGGGGCGCCGGCGGGTTCGACGGGTCGATGCCGATCGCGGGCGCGACGAATTCCAGCTCGCGCAGCAGCCCGTACGAGGAACCGAGCGGTCCGCCGCCCTCCAGGAGCTCGTCGCTGGCGAGCGGGACCGGGAAGTCGACCGGCACGTAGGCGCCCGCGTGGTCGTAGTGCCAGACCATGTGCGACTGCTGGGCGGTCGCCTCGAACATCTCCAGGAGCTGTTCGTAGTCCCCGCCGAGTTCGCCGACCGGTTCGACGGGCAGTCCGCACACCTGGAGGAGGTAGGCGCGGCGCAGGAAGTGCAGGGCCTCGTAGTCGAAGCCGGCGATCGGGGCGACGTCGCCGGAGAGCCCCGGCATGTAGGCGTAGACGGGCACGGTCGGCAGACCGGACGCGGTGAGCACGGCGTCGTACGCGGCGATCTCTTCGGCGAAGGGATTGTCGGGGCTGTGGCACAGCACGTCGACGAGGGGGACCAGCCACAGGTCACAGGCCAAGGGAGGCTCGCTCTCCGTCAGTTGCGGGGGACGCTCGCAGGGCGTACGCCAGGCTTTTGCAGGGACGGCCAGGGTAGTCGGCGCCCCACGGACACCGTCCACCCGCTGAGGAACTGCCCGGGGAGCCGGGCCCTCAACCCGGAGACCGCCCCTCAACCCGCCCGGCCGTCCCGCTCGCGGCGCGCGGCCCGCTCAGCGGGACCGCCGCTCCAGCCGGTCGGCCCATTCCATCGAGTGCGCGTTGTACTCCCGTACGACAGCGACGGCCGCGTCCGCGTCGCCGCGGGTGATCGCGTCGACCAGGTCGACGTGCCCGCTCCACAGCCAGCCGAGGACGTCCCGCTCGGAGCGCAGGTAGGGGACGGAGAACACCCAGGCCTGGACGCGGAGGCGGTGGAGGAAGTCGGCGATGTAGTCGTTGGCGGCGACGAGCCGGGCGAGCTCGCGCCAGTACCGGATGTCGTACCCGATGAGGATGTCGAGGTCGCCGGCGCGGGCGGCGCGGGCGGCGGCCTCGCCTCTGCGCCGGATCGAGACGAGGGCGACGCCGATCCCGAGGTCGGGTTCGGTGACGGCCGAGCGGGGCGGCACCATGGCGGCGTCGCGGCGGAAGATGCCGTCGACGACGAGCATCCGGGCCTCGACCATCCCCCGGTAGTCGTCGACCGAGTACTGGTGGACGCGGAAGCCGCGGTGCTGGTCGGAGTCGAGGAGGCCCTGCGCGCAGAGGTCGACGAGGGCTTCGCGGACCGGGGTCGCGGAGACGCCGTACTGGTCGGCGATCTGCTTGACGGTGAATTCCTCGCCGGGTTGGAGACGGCCCGCGAGCACCTCGTCACGCAGCGCGTCCGCGATCTGCTGTCGCAAGGTGTTGCGGGTGACAGCTCCGCTCGCGGGCATGGGTCGGCCCCCTCCGTCCGGCTCCGGACACCCTAGTCCAGACGGAAGGGACCACCCCGTTCCGCGGTTACGCGGTGTGCTCGTCGGCCACCGTGAGGGCTGCGTCGAGGGCCGCGAGGCCCTCCTTGGCCTCCGCCTCGGTGACGTTGCAGGCGGGGACGGCGTGCGTGCGGTTCATGTTGACGAAGGGCCACAGGCCGTTCTTCTTCGCCGCGGCGCCGAAGGCGGCCATCGGGGCGTTGGCCTCGCCGGCCGCGTTGTACGGGACGAGCGGCTCGCGCGTCTCGCGGTTCTTGACCAGGTCGAGGGCCCAGAAGACGCCGAGGCCGCGGACCTCGCCGACGGACGGGTGGCGCTCGGCGAGCTCGCGCAGGCCGGGGCCGAGGACGTTCTCGCCGATGTGGGCGGCGTTCTCGACGACCTTCTCGTCCTCCATCACCTGGATGGTGGCGACGGCGGCGGCGCAGGCCAGCGGGTGACCGGAGTAGGTCAGGCCGCCCGGGTAGGGCCGCTTGTCGAAGGTGGCGGCGATCTCGGCGTTGATGGCGACGCCGCCGAGCGGCACGTAGCCGGAGTTCACGCCCTTGGCGAAGGTCATCAGGTCGGGCACGACGTCGAAGTGCTCGGCGGCGAACCACTTGCCGGTGCGGCCGAAGCCGGCCATGACCTCGTCGAGGACGAAGACGATGCCGTACTTGTCGCAGATCTCGCGGACGCCGGCGAGGTAGCCGGGCGGCGGGGTCATGATGCCGGCGGTGCCGGGCACGGTCTCCAGGATGATCGCGGCGATCGTCGCCGGACCCTCGAAGGCGATCGTGTCCTCCAGGTGCTGGAGGGCCCGCGCGCTCTCCTCCGCCTCGGTGGTGGCGTAGAAGGGCGAGCGGTAGAGGAAGGGCGCCCAGAAGCGCACGACGCCGGCGGAGCCGTTGTCGGAGGCCCAGCGGCGGGGGTCACCGGTCAGGTTGATCGCGGTGGAGGTGGCGCCGTGGTACGAGCGATAGGCGGAGAGCACCTTCGTACGGCCGGTGTGCAGCCGGGCCATGCGGACGGCGTTCTCGACGGCCTCGGCGCCGCCGTTGGTGAAGAAGATCTTGTCCAGGTCGCCCGGGGTGCGCTCGGCGATGAGGCGTGCGGCCTCGGAGCGGACGTCGATGGCGAAGGCGGGCGCGAAGGTGGTGAGCTTCGCGGCCTGCTCCTGGATGGCGGCGACCACACGGGGGTGCTGGTAGCCGATGTTCGTGTAGACGAGGCCGCTGGTGAAGTCCAGGTAGCGGTTTCCGTCGTAGTCCCAGAAGTACGAACCCTCGGCGCCGGCGACGGCGAGCGGGTCGATCAGGCCCTGGGCGGACCAGGAGTGGAACACGTGCGCGCGGTCGGCGGCCTTGACGGCGGCCCCGGCCTGGGGATCGGGTTCGACGACATGAGGGGTCATGGGGTCGAGGGTAAGGAACCGCAGGTAGGGCGGGCCATGGCCATCTTGTCCACCGAGACCGGGGCGGACGCGACACCTTGTTCCGTGAGGTGGAATCCCCGCGGAATCCCACCCCCTGATTGACAGCATACTGTCGATATGACAGCCTGTTGTCATCAGCGGAACCGAGGGATCGACCACACCGACCAAGGGGTCAGCCATGGGAACGAACACCGGTACGAAGACCGTCCACCTCGCCGTCTACGACACGCTCGCCGACTGGGAGACGGGCCACGCCACCGCCTGGCTCGCCCGCGCCGGCTACACGATCAGGACGGTCGGCCCGGTCGCCGGGGAGCCCGTCACGACCCTCGCCGGCATCCGGATCGTCCCCGACCTCGCGCTCACCGACCTCCGGCCCGAGGAGAGCGAGCTGCTGATCCTTCCGGGCGCCGAGAAGTACGACGAGGGCGACGAACTGGCGCCGTTCGCCGCCAAGGCCCGCGCCTTCCTCGACGCCGGTGTGCCGGTCGCCGCGATCTGCGGCGCCACGGCCGGACTCGCCAAGGAGGGCCTGCTCGACGACCGCCCCCACACCGGCGCGGTCTCCTTCTATCTCGCCGCCACCGGCTACAAGGGCGGCGAGCACTACGTCGACGCGGACGCGGTCACGTCCGGCGGCGAGGCCGGGACCGGTGACCTGATCACGGCGGGCCCGACGGAGCCGGTCGCCTTCGCGCGTGAGGTCTTCGCGGCCCTCGGCGCGTACGAGGGCAAGCGGGACGCCTGGTTCCGCCTCTTCCACGACTCCGACCCGGCGGCCTTCGTCGAGCTGAACTCATGAGCCGCGAGCAGCAGGACGCCCTCTCGCGTACGGCCCTGGGCGTCTTCCGCCTCAACGGTCAGTTCCTCGCCGTCTCGGAGAAGCTGGCCGAGCCGGCCGGCCTGACCGCCGCCTGGTGGCAGGTCCTGGGAGCCGTCCTGCCGGAACCCCTCCCGGTCGCCGGGATCGCCCGGGCCATGGGCATCACCCGGCAGAGCGTCCAGCGGATCGCCGACCTGCTCGTACGGGAGGGACTCGCGGCGTACGAGCCGAACCCGGCCCACCGCCGCGCCAAGCTCCTCACCCCGACCGGGGCGGGCCGGGCGGCCATCGCCCGCATCGAACCGGGCCACGCGGAACTGGCCGCCGCGCTCCTGCGGGAGCTGGGCGGCCAGGAGGCCTTCGACGAGACGGTACGGGTCCTGGACCGGCTGTCGGCCGCGCTCGATGCCGTCGAGACGGATCAGCCGTAGGCGGTCCGCCGGGGCCGGGCGGTCAGGACACCCCGTTGAACTGCTCGGCCACGGCGCTCCTCAGCAGCAGCGGATGGACGAAGCGGTCCGGCGACGACGGCGGGAAGCGCCACGACAACGGCCACGTCCTGCCCGTCAACGCCGGCACCGGTACGTAGCTCACCTGGCCGGGACCGGCGTTGAACCGGGTCACCCCGCGCGGCCACGACTTGCGCGCGGTCGACCCCGGCGGCAGGAGGAAGTAGACCCCGCGCCGCCCGTTCGCCTCCAGCACGACCGGCCCCGGGTCGCCCCCGGTCAGTTCCTCCATCCGGTCGGCGAGCCGCCGCCCCTCGTCACCGTCCACCCGGACGGCGTCGAATTGCACCCCCGCCTTACGGAGTTGGAATCCGGAAACTGGAATCCAATCCGCGTTTACGTCCCGATTCTCTTCGTTCACGAGGACATGCTCCCGCGCCGGCGCTAGCGTTTTCCACGACTGCGACGGGCGCGTCGGTAACCCCTTGACCTGCGCCAACGAGCCTTGCGGGCAGTCGAATTCGGCGGGGAGCAGTTGAGACCGGTTGAGATCGGTTGAGTCCGAATGGGGAACGGGAATGGCGCGAGCGGAGAACAAGGAAGCGGCGGGGCCTGCGGCGCGGACCGTCGCGGGCATGGCGAAGAAAATGCGACAGCGAAAGGGGCTCACCCAGGAGCAGCTGGGGGCGCAGATGGGCTACACCGGCGCGGCGGTGAGCGCTCTGGAGACGCTCGCGCAACCGGTGAGCGACGAGATGCTGGTGAAGCTCGAACAGACGCTGGGCGAGGAGACGGGCATCTTCGAGGCCCTGCGCGAACTCGTACGACTGGAGAAGCTTCCTCAGAAGTTCCGGGACTACGCGCCGATCGAGCAGAAGGCGCTGGTCCTCAGCCTGTACGCGAACCACGTGGTGCACGGCCTCTTCCAGACGGAGGAGTACGCGCGGGCGCTCATCGCGGGGGGCTACCCGGAGCCGACGGAGGACCGGGTCGCGGAGCTGGTGGAGATGCGAGTGGCACGCAAGGCCCTCTTCGACAGACGACCTCCGTGCCAGATCGAGCTGGTCCTGGACGAGTCGGTCCTGAGGCGTCCGTTCGGCAGCATGGAGATCATGCGCGAGCAGCTGACGCACCTGGCCGAGTGCGCACGCCGCAGGAACGTCCACTTGCTGGTGCTCCCCCTGGACGCCGCGCTCATGGGGGAGTACGCCGGTGCGCGGGGCGAGTTGAACCTGGTGGAAACACCCGAGCATGAGCGGCTGGCCTACCTCGACGTCCAGGACGAGAGCATGATGATCGGGGACCAGTCGAGGGTGAGCACATACCTCCAGCGCTATGCGAAGATCCGGGCACAGGCCCTCGGCCCTCGCGAATCACTGGGCCTCATCGAGAGGTTGGCGGGAGACGGAAGATGAGCGAGAACTTGCACTGGCACAAGTCCAGCTTCAGTGACGACAGCGGCGGCAACTGCGTCGAAGTGGCTCACGCCCACCGGCCGGAAGGCGCCGCCGTCCACCTCCGCGACTCCAAGCAGAGCGACGGGCCCACGTTCACCGTGGAGCCCGCCGCCTGGAGCGTGTTCGTCGCGTGGCAGTAGCCGACTAGCAGGACAGGTTCGACCCCGCGGGGACGCCCAGGATCTGGGTGAACTGCTGGTACTTGGTGACCCGGCTCTGCACCTGGGCCGGGTTGCGGCCGTTGCACTCCAGGCTGCCGTTGATCGCCCAGATGGTCTGGCCGAAGCCGGCGCCGTTGACCATGGCGTTGTGGGCGGTCATCGTGCCCGGGCCGCTCTGGGTGTTCCAGTACCAGAGGCCGGTCATCATGGCGACGGCCGGGTCCTGCTCGACGCGCCAGGGGTTGTTCAGCAGGTCGATGCCGAGGGCGTCACCGGCGGCCTTGTAGTTGAAGTTCCAGGAGAGCTGGATGGGGCCGCGGCCGTAGTAGGCGGCCTGGCCGGCGGGGCAGCCGTAGGACTGGCTGGTGTCGCAGTAGTGCGGGTAGTTGGCGGTGTTCTGCTCGACGATGTAGACGAGGCCGCCGGTCTCGTGGGAGACGTTCGCGAGGAAGGCCGCGGCCTCCTGCTTCTTCACCGTGTCGCTGCCGGTGTTGGCGAAGCCGGGGTACGACTTGAGGGCCGCGGTGAGGCCCGCGTACGTGTAGAAGGGGTTCCGGCTCGGGAACATCTGGTTGAACTGGGCCTCGGAGACCACGAATCCGGAGGTCGGCGGGGTGGTCGGCGGGGTCGTGGGCGGGGTCGTGGGCCCGCCGCCGCAGACGCCCTGGTCGGCCCAGACGCCCCACTCGCCGGTCGTGCCGGGGGTCTCGTTCTGGGTCCACCACTTGGCGGACCAGTTGTGGCCGTTGTGCGAGGCGGTCATCCCGCCGGTGTAGACGCTGGAGGAGTTCCATGCGGCCGCGCAGGCGGCGGCCGCGCCGGCGGAGGCGGCGGGGAGGAACAGCACAGCGAGTCCGACGACCGTACAGAGCGCGGCCACTGAGGTGACCAACTTACGCAGCATGCGGGCTTCCTTCCGGGTGGGGCCGGGACGGGGAAGCCACAGAAAAGCGCGATTGGTCTGGACCTGTCAAGGTCTAGACCAGAACTTGTGACAATGGCCCCGGCCCCCCGGAGACGGGGGCCGGGGCCATGAGCCTGCCGCTCAAACCGCCTGCGGTTAGAGCAGGTTGTAGATCTGGAAGCCGGTGCCGATCTTGACCGGCGCCTGGAACACGGCCGGGGCGCCGCCCGTGCCCGAGTACCGCAGCAGGTCGCCGTTCGGCTTGCGCGCGATCAGGTCCGTCCTGCCGTCGGCGTCGAGATCACCGACCGACAGCAGGCGGTCGTAGGCGTTCCAGCCGCCGCCGATCTGCGTACGGCCCGCGAAGGGGGCCTTGTAGTCGCCGGTGCCCTTGTAGAGCCACAGGACGCCGGCCTTGTCGCGGGCGACGACGTCGGGCTTGCCGTCACCGCTCAGATCGCCCTGGCCCGCGATCTGGTCGAACTGCTCCCAGCCGCCGCCGACGCGGGTGCGCGGGGCGAGCGTGCCGTCCGGGTAGGCGAGGTACGACCACAGGACACCGGCCGCGTCGACACCGAGGAGGTCGGCCTCCGGGGCGCCGCCGACACTGCCGGGCGAGAGGACCGTGCGGTAGGTGTTCCAGCCCGTACCGACCTGCTTGGAGTGCTGCTGCCCGTCGTCCGAGAACCAGTGGTACGTGAGGGTTCCGTCCTTGTGGAGGAACCAGGTGCCGTCGCCCCAGCCGTCCTTGTCGTTGTCGACGTCGATCACGTCGGCAAGGTGCTCGAAGGACGCCGCGATGTGGTCGCGGGGGCCGAAGGCGCCTTCGCGGTCCGGGAAGTAGAGGTACCCCTCGTTCGTCTGCTTGTGCACGCCCATCATGGCGAAGCTCGGCGTCTCCACCGGCGCTTCCTCGGCGGCGAGCGCACCGGCGCGCCGGGCGCCCTCGGCCCGGTGCTCGGCCCCGGCCACGGCGGTGGCACGCGCCCGGTCGGCGCCGGCCGGGTCGCCGGAGGCGACGGCGATGCCCGCGGTGGCGGTCAGCGCGAGGGTGGCGGCGGTGGCGGCGAGCGCGCCGCGCAGCGCGCGGCGACGTCGGATGATCATGAAGGTCCCCCTGGGATCCACTCTGCTCGTCAACGGACTCGACGGCGGCACACGGTCGTCGGGCCGCCGGAGTCCAGAAGCCTCTCACAGGGGACCGACAAGGCTCGCGGAGAATCCAGGGGGGGTGGCGGGGCGGGCGGTGGCCGCCTCAGATCATGAGCACGATCCGCCCCGGCCGGTGGCCCGCCTCCGCGCGGCGGTGGGCCTCGGCGACCTCCTCCAGCGGCATGACGTCGGCCACCCGGGTGATCAGCTCGCGGTCCGCCACCTTCCGCAGCGCCTCCTTGAGCCGGGCGGCGTCCGGGCGGGCGCGGACGGCCTCGACGCGGATGTTCCGTTCGGCGAGCGGGACCCGGTCGGGAGCGATCGCGACGAAGACGCCGTCATCCTTCAGCAGCGGGAGGAGCTCCCCGCCGACGAGCGCCCCGTCGAAGATCCCGTCCACCCGCTCCGGGGCCGCCTCGGCCACCCGGGCACGCACCTCCTCCAGGCTGCCGCGCGGGACGGCGTGGTCCGCGCCGAGAATCCTCAGCTCGCTCTCGTCGCCCTCGTGGGCGACGGCCACGACCCGCAGTCCGGCCGCATGGGCGTACTGGACGGCGAACCGGCCCACCACGGCGCTCGCACCGGTCACGAGCAGCGTCGACCCGGCCGGCAGCGCGAGACGGTCGAGGCCCTGCTGGGCCGTGTCCGAGGCCAGCGGGACGGACGCGGCCACGGTGAACTCCACGTCGTCCGGGATCACGGCCAGCCACGCCGGATCGACCCAGATGACCTCGGCGTACGTGCCCTCGCCGGTCAGCAGCTCGTACCAGGGGATGTGACCGGCCACACGGGTCCCGGGGTCCATTCCGGGCGCCGGGTCGAGCAGCTTTCCCGCGAAGTCCGTCCCCAGGACGAACGGGGGCTTGAGATCACCGACCGCGTCGGCGTACAGGCCGGCCCGGATCCGGATGTCCGCCTGGTTCACACCGGCGGCCTTGAGCCGCACCCGCACCATGCCGGGGACGGCCCCGGCCTCCGGCTCCGGCCGACGGGCCATTCTGAGGACCTCGGGTCCGCCGTAGGCGGTCACTTCGACGACACGCATGGGGTTCTCCTCAGAATGAAGGCCCCCTCGTGGCCATTACACCCACGCTCCCCACCCCCGGCAACCTCTGATGAGCCGCCCGCGCACGGCCCGCCCGCTCCGGCCCGCCCGGCCCACCCCGGACCCGGCCCGCGGAGAGGCCTGGTTGACGGAAGGACGAACGAAGAACCCGCGCCGCACGGTCGCGCCGGGTCCGGTCACGACGGTGCTGGCGGCGGCCCCGGCGCCGATGGAGGTGTCGAGCTGGACGCGGTAGCCGATCCGGCGGCGGCGCGGAACCCACCACTGGACCCAGATGGCGGCGACGGAGACGAGGACACCGGCCAGCGCGGTGACCACGGCGATGATGCTCTCAGCGGTGAGCGAGTCCACCCGTGCGACGGTACGGACGTGTGTGCGGCGACGGCGGGTACGTCGCTCCCCGCCGTCTGGACTGCTCGTCCTGCTCACCGGCGGGCCGACGGGCGGCCCCGTCACCGTCGAGGGCACCCTCGACGACGGCGTCGTCCACGTCAACCACAGCACGACCCCCGACGACAAGGCGCCCCTGTTCAGCCGGGTCGCGCGGACCGTCACCCTCACCCTCACGCTCTGCATGATCGCCCTCGCCGTGATCATCGTCCGGGAGCGGACCCCGCCTCCGATCGGCTGCGCCACGGGCGATCTCACCGTCGTCGGGTCGACGGCCTTCGCCCCCGTCGTACGGGACGTCGCGAAGAAGTACGAGAAGGACTGCGAGGGCGCGACCGTGCGCGTGGAGACCCACGGGTCGACGTCCGGGACACGGCGGCTGGCCGAGCAGGGCGCGAAGACCGCCAAGGGCTCCCCCTCGGTCGTCGCCCTGTCCGACGGGCGCAAGCCGGACGGCTTCCCCGAGCTGCGGGAGAGCATGGTCGCCGTCTCCCTCTACACCCTCGTCCTCAACGACGACGTGCCCGTGGACAACCTGACCCTGGACCAGATCCGCCGGATCTACCGGGGCGAGATCAAGAACTGGGGCGAGCTGGTGCCGAGCCTGGACCAGCCGGTCCTGCTGGTCAGCCGGGACGCCAACTCCGGTACCAGGGAGGTCTTCCAGCGCCGGGTCCTCGGACGCAACGAGCCCGCCAACTCCTCCCTGGACTGCCGGACCAGCAACGATCCCGAGTCGGAGGTCGTCCGCTGCGAACTCGACTCCACGGACCAGGTCCTGTCCACGGTGGCCAGGCTGTCCGGCGCGATCGGCTACAGCGAGGTGCGGAAGGGCACCGGTCTGAAAGGCCTGCACCGGGTGGCCATCGACGGCCGCAGACCGGTCCTGGACGAGCTGGGCGAGTCGAGCTACCCGTACCGGGAGATCGAGTACGCGTACACCTGGCGGGAACCGAAGGCCGACTCGCCGGCCGCCAGCTTCCTCACCTATCTGCGCTGGGGCAGCGGCCAGGACATCATCCGCGTCCACGGGCACCTGCCCTGCTCGACGCCGAAGGGGCTGCGGATCTGCGGGGAGGGCTGACCGCCCGCCCGGCGCCGACCACCGGTCCGGCGGGCATGGGGCGGACACCGGCGCAGCCCCGTCCGGCGGGCGATCGGTAGGGACGGCCGACCCCCGGTCTGGCATGCTCTGACGACGTGGATCCATTGAACGCGGAAGACCCGGTCAGCATCGGCCCGTTCCGTCTGCTCGGCCGCCTCGGGGTCGGGGGCATGGGCCGGGTGTTCCTGGCGCGTTCGGCCGGCGGGCGGACCGTCGCGGTGAAGGTCGTGCACGCGGAGCTGGCCGCCCAGGAGGAGTTCCGGCGCCGGTTCGCCCGCGAGGTCGCCTCCCTGGAGCGCGTCGGCGGCACGGGCACCGCACCCGTCCTCGGCTCGGACACCGCCGCCGACTCCCCGTGGGTGGCGATCGGCTACGTACCGGGGCCGTCGCTGCGGGCCGTGGTCGGCGACGAGTTCGGCCCGCTGCCGCCCGCGACCGTGAAGGCGCTGGCCTCCGGTCTCGCCCGCGCCCTCGTGCACATCCACGCGGCCGGACTCGTGCACCGCGACCTCAAGCCCTCCAACGTCCTGCTCACCGTCGACGGGCCGCGGATCATCGACTTCGGCATCGCGCGGGCCGTCGACACCGTCGCCGACGGCGGCGATCTGACCACCACCGGCGCGGTCGTCGGCTCCCCCGGCTTCATGTCGCCCGAACAGGTGCGGGGCGACCGGCTCACCCCGGCGTCGGACATCTTCTGCCTCGGCTCCGTCCTGGCGTACGCGGCGACCGGCCGTTCCCCCTTCGGGACGGCCGACAGCGGCGTGCACGCGACGATGTTCCGGATCGCCCACGACGAGCCCGACCTGACGGATCTGGCACCCGAGCTGACCGGGGTGATCCGGGCCTGTCTCGCCAAGGACGCGGCCGCGCGGCCGACGGCCGCAGAGATCGCGGAGACCCTGCCGATCCCCGACCCCTGGCTCCCCGCCGATGTCCTGGCCCGCCTCGGCCGGCACGCGGCACGGCTCCTGGAGGCCGAGACGGAGAGCGCGACGGGCACGGGCGCCGGTGGCGCCATCCGCGCCGACGGTGACCCGACCCCGCCCACCCCCCTCCCGTCCACCGCCTCCACGACGCCCCGGCCGCAGGCCGGCCGCCCGCGCCGGACCGCCCTGGCCGCCGGAGCCGCGGCCCTCGCGGTGGCCGCCGCCGCCACCCTCGCGTACACCTTCTGGCCCGACCCGGACACCGGCATGGACGACCGGAAGAACCAGGCCCCGAGCGGCACCGGCAAGGTCGCGGCCCGCCCCGCCGGCATCGTCCCGGCCGCCTTCCTCGGCGCCTGGGAGGGCGTCGTCCAGGGCTCCCCGACCCACCCGCGGGAGACCGGCCGGTTCGAGATCACACAGGGCGCTGCGGGCTCCAAGAGCGCGGTCTACGTCCAGGTCGCCGAGAACCGCCTGTGCATGGGACGCTCCCGGCTCGTCTCCGCCGACGAGGACAAGGTCGTCCTCGGCGAGTCCGACGTGACGACCAGCGTGCCCGCCCAGCGCTGCGTCCCCGCCGCCCACCAGACGCTGACGCTGCGCTCCCCCGACGTCCTGGAGTGGACCTCGGGCACCGCGAAGGCCACCTTCCGCAAGGCCCCCACCGGCACCGAGGTCGTCCCCGCGCGCTTCCTCGGCACCTGGTCGCGCATCCCCGCCCCGGAGATCTACGGCGAGAACGACGACCGCTACACCTCGCAGGTGACGATCACCCAGGGCCCGGTCGGCGCGCCCGTGGTGAACACCCTCGACGGCTATCCGCGCACGGTCGACGGCGTGCTCATGGACGAGGACTGGTCCTGCGGGACCACGGCCGTCCTCGCGGGCGTCGGCGGCCAGCTGATCGTCGGCCCGTCGACCCGGGACACCAACGCCTGGGACCGCGAATGCCAGGAGGGCCTGTCGCGCTATCTGGTGGTCGACAAGCTGAACGGCAAGGACCGGCTCCTGGTCTACCCGATGCTCGACGGCGAACCGAACGAGTACTACCGCTCCTAGGAGACGGACCGCCCGGGCAGTCCCGCCGCCGCCTCGGCGTACCCGCGGACCAGGGGACGGGTGTCGTCCGCGCGGTGGGCGAGGGCGAGGTGGCTGGGGCCGATGCCGTCGACGGGACGGGTGACGACTCCGTCGCGGGCGAGGAGCGGGGCGTTTCCGGCGGCGACCAGACAGATGCCGTGGCCGCCGACGAGGGCCTCGTACGTCTCGTCGGCGCTGGCGATCTCCGCGCCGACGACCGGCGGGCGGCCGCCCCGGGCGTCCAGCGCCAGCCAGTGGTCACGCAGTTCGGGCCCGGTGTCCGGCAGGGCGAGGAACGGCTCGTCGAGGAGCTCCGCGAAGTGGAGGCGCTCGCGGGCGGCCAGCCGATGGGTCTCCGGAAGGGCGACGAACCGGGGTTCGGCGGCCACGACGACCCAGCGGAAGCGTTCCGCCGCGGGCAGCGGCAGCCAGACGAACGCCACGTCGCTGGCGCCGTCGGCGAGTCCGGCCGTCGGGTCCTCCCACCCCACCTGGCGCAGCTTGAGGACCGCCTCCGGGTGGGCCTCGGTGAATCGGGAGCGGATCGAGGGAAGCAGCCCGCCGCGCCCGGGGCTGGTGGACATGCCGACGACGAGCGTGGTCCGCTCGGCCGCGCGGGCCCGCCGTACGGCCCCGTCCGCCTCGGCCCAGGCGGCGAGCACGGCGCGGGCGTGCGGCAGCAGGGCCGTACCGACGGAGGTGAGACGGACGCCGTGCCGGTCGCGGTCGAAGAGCGGCGCGCCGAGCTGACGTTCCAGGGCCCGGATCTGCTTGCTGAGGGCGGGCTGGGAGACGTACAGCCGCTCGGCGGCGCGGGTGAAGTGCAGTTCCTCGGCGACGGCGACGAAGTACCTCAAGTCCCGGCCGTGCACGTCCATGGTCATGCCCATGGGCTATCACAACAGATCTTGGACCGGCAACGGCCTTGTGGCACAGGCTGGTTGAGCCATCGGAGCGAGGACGAGAACGAGGAAGAGGGATCCACATGAGCAAGGTCTGGCTGATCACGGGCGCCAACAGCGGTTTCGGACGTGCCTTCGCCGAGGCGGCGATCGCGGCCGGCGACGTCGTGGTCGCCGCGGCCCGCCGTACCGAGACCCTGGACGACCTGGTCGCGGCCCACCCGGACCAGGTCGACCCGGTCGCGCTGGACGTCACCGACGCGGTGGCTGTCGACCGGGTCGTCGCGGAGGTCGCCGAGCGCCACGGCCGCATCGACGTCCTCGTCAACAACGCGGGACGCACGCACGTCGGTTCGGTCGAGGAGACCTCCGACGCCGAACTCCGCTCCCTCTTCGACGTGCACGTCTTCGGGCCCGCGGCCCTGACGCGCGCGGTCCTGCCCCATATGCGGGCCCGCCGCTCGGGCGCGATCGTGCAGCTCAGCAGTGTCGGCGGCCAGATGTCGATGGCCGGCTTCGGGGCGTACAGCGCGACGAAGTTCGCGCTGGAGGGGATGTCGGAGGCGCTCGCGGCGGAGGTACGGCCGCTGGGCATCGACGTCCTGATCGTCGAACCGGGCGCCTTCCGCACGAGCCTCTTCGGCAACCACAGCCTGAGCGGCGACGGCATCGCGGACTACACGGACACGGTGGGCGCGACCCGCGCGTTCGTCGAGACGGGCGGCGGCGCGCAGGAGGGTGACCCGGCGAAGGCGGCCGCGGCGGTCCTCGCCGCCCTGAACGCCGACGAGACGCCGATGCGGCTCGCCCTGGGCGACGATTCGATCGACACGATCCTGGGCCACCTGGACCAGGTCAGGTCGGACCTGACGACCTGGGAGAAGGTCGGCCGGGACACGAAGCTGACCGGCTGAGGCGCCGGGGAACGAAGCGACCGGCCGAGGCCGTCGGGAAGGACTCGGGGGCAGGCGTTCCGCGAACGGAACGCCTGCCCCCGACCCGTCCCTCTAGAGGAACGAGTTGATCTCGATCGTCTCGGTGCGGCCGGGGCCGACGCCGATCGCGGAGATCGGGGCGCCCGACATCTCCTCCAGCGCCTTCACGTACGCCTGCGCGTTCTTCGGCAGGTCCGCGAAGGTCTTCGCCTTGGTGATGTCCTCGGACCAGCCCGGCAGCATCTCGTAGATCGGCTTCGCGTGGTGGAAGTCGGTCTGCGAGTACGGCAGCTCCTCGACGCGCTTGCCGTCGATCTCGTACGCGACGCAGACCGGGATCTGCTCCCAGCCCGTCAGCACGTCGAGCTTGGTGAGGAAGAAGTCCGTCAGGCCGTTGACCCGGGTCGCGTAGCGCGCGATGACCGCGTCGAACCAGCCGCAGCGACGGTCACGGCCGGTGGTGACACCGCGCTCGCCGCCGATGCGGCGCAGCGCCTCGCCGTCCGCGTCGAACAGCTCCGTCGGGAACGGGCCGGCGCCGACACGGGTCGTGTACGCCTTGAGGATGCCGATGACCCGGCTGATCTTCGTCGGGCCCACGCCGGCGCCGGTGCAGGCGCCGCCCGCGGTCGGGTTCGAGGAGGTGACGAAGGGGTACGTGCCGTGGTCGACGTCGAGCAGCGTGCCCTGGCCGCCCTCGAACAGGACGACCTTGTCCTCGTCGAGCGCGTTGTTCAGGATCAGCGTGGTGTCCGCGACGAACGGCTTGATCTGCTCCGCGTACTGGAGCATCTCCTCGACGATCTGCTCCGCGTCGATCGCCCGGCGGTTGTACAGCTTGGCGAGCAGCTGGTTCTTGCCCTCCAGCGCCGCCTCGACCTTCTGGGTGAGGATCGACTCGTCGTACAGGTCCTGGACCCGGATGCCGACGCGGTTGATCTTGTCGGCGTAGGTCGGACCGATGCCGCGACCCGTGGTGCCGATCTTGCGCTTGCCGAGGAACCGTTCCGTCACCTTGTCGAGGGTGACGTTGTACGGGGTGATCAGGTGGGCGTTACCGCTGATCAGGAGCTTCGACGTGTCGACGCCGCGCTCGTTCAGTCCACTCAGCTCGGAGAGCAGGACCGCCGGGTCGACGACGACACCGTTTCCGATCACCGGGGTACACCCCGGTGAGAGGATTCCGGAAGGGAGAAGATGCAGCGCGTACTTCTGGTCGCCGACGACGACGGTGTGGCCGGCGTTGTTGCCGCCCTGGTAGCGCACTACATAGTCAACGGATCCACCGAGGAGATCGGTGGCCTTTCCCTTGCCCTCGTCACCCCACTGAGCACCGAGCAGCACAAGTGCGGGCACAGGCGTACACCCCTTCCGGGTGGGGCATGTCCAAGGTCAGGGGCCGAGGCCGCCTCACCGGTGTGCCCCGGAATAGACGAAGCCCCTGGCGCAATAGCGCAAGGGGCTCTTGCACAAAGATGCTACCCGAGGAAGGACCGAGGTGTCGGATCACGACCAGCTGCTGGTCATCGTCGACCCGGTCGCCCGCCGAAGTGACGGCGAGTCCGTACGGATCGCGAAGGATGTGCTGTCCGCGGGCGCGGAGGCGAAGATCTGCCTGCCGGACAGCCCGGAGGAATTCACCCGGGCCCTGGCCCGGCGCGGCTCACGCCGCCCCGTGGTGCTCGGCGACGACCGTGCGCTGCTGCGTACGGTGGGCCTCCTCCACCGGGAACGGGAGCTCGCCGCGGGCGTTCTGTCCGTCGTCCCGATCGGCGCCCCGGACGCCCTGGAAATCGCCCACGCCCTCGGCGTGCCGCGCTCCACCCCGGCGGCCGCCCGCGCCGTCCTCGACGGGGCCGTACGGCGGCTCGACCTGCTGGTCGACGACAGCGACGGTGTCGTCCTCGGCGATCTGCGGGTGCCGGCCTCGCCCGTCCTCGGTCCGGCGGCCCCGACCGTCTGGGGCACCTGCCGGTCCCTCGTCCGCACCCTGGTCCGGCCGGCTCCGACGGCCCTCGCGGTCCGCGCCCACCGGCTGCGCGTGGAGGCGGACGGGGTGCTGCTCACCGATGTGGACACCCCGCTGGAGAGCCTCACGGTCCGCTCGGTCGGCGGGACGGCCGAGGTGGTCGTCCACCCCACGGAAGCCCCGCCCCTGCGGACGACCGCCCGTGTCCTCACCGTCTCGGGCCCGGACTTCCGCTACCGCGCGGACGGCCGCGTCTCGGGGCCGGTCCGCCGCCGCACCTGGACGGTCCTGGGCGAGGCGTGGGGGCTGACGCTGCCCCGCGGCTGAGCTTTTCGGGGGGGCCGGGCCCGGGTCCCGGGCCCCTCAGGAACCCGTGCGGGACTCCCGGTGGGCCGCCCAGCGGTCCATGACTCCCAGCATCTCCCGCTGGAGGAACGCGAAGAACTCGGCCGTCTCGGCCGTCCGCGCGCCCGCGGCCGTCTCCGGGCCGAGCAGTTCGGACCCCTCGCGGAGGACCTTCTCCCAGCGGACGAGGATCTGGTCGCGGCGGGTGAAGGTCTCGTACCAGAGCTCGTTGTGGAGGACGTACCGCTCGCGCCGGGTGCCGGGGTCGCGCTCACGGCTGACCATGCCGACCTGGCTGAGGTAGCGGATCGCGCCGGAGACCGCTGCCGGGCTGATCCGCAGCTGCTCGGCCAGCTCGGCCGAGGTCAGCGAGGCGCCCTCGGAGGCGAGGAGCGCCGCGAAGACGCGGGAGGCCATGCGCTGCATGCCGGCTTCCGTCAGCTCACCGGCGAAGCGCTCCACGAAGCGGGACACACCCTCCTCGTTGCCGCCCTCGCCCGCCTCGGTGGTCGCCATGCCGGTCATCGTCTCCCTCGTCCGCTCCGCCGCCTCGACTTTATACGCTTCCTTAACTTCACAACTTTGTGAAATCAGCGTACGTTCTGAAACATGACCAAGGCCCTCAGCATCGCCGGACTCCACAAGTCCTTCGGGCGGACACGCGCGCTCGACGGCCTCGACCTCGCCGTCGAGACCGGCGAGGTCCACGGCTTCCTCGGCCCCAACGGCGCCGGGAAGTCCACCACCATCCGGGTCCTCCTCGGCCTCCTCCGCGCCGACTCCGGCGGCGTCTCGCTGCTCGGCCGGGACCCCTGGAAGGACGCCGTCGAACTGCACCGCCGGATCGCGTACGTCCCCGGCGACGTGACCCTGTGGCGCAACCTCTCCGGCGGAGAGGTCATCGACCTCTACGGGAGGCTCCGGGGCGGCCTCGACAAGGCGAGGCGCGCCGAGCTGATCGAGCGCTTCGAGCTCGACCCCACCAAGAAGGGCCGCACCTACTCCAAGGGCAACCGGCAGAAGGTCGCCCTCGTCGCGGCCTTCGCCTCCGACGTCGACCTGTACGTCCTCGACGAACCGACCAGCGGCCTCGACCCGCTGATGGAGGAGGTCTTCCAGAGCTGCGTCCAGGAGGCCCGCGAGCGCGGCCGGACCGTGCTCCTCTCCAGCCACATCCTCAGCGAGGTCGAGGCCCTCTGCGACCGCGTCAGCATCGTCCGCAAGGGCCGGACCGTGGAGTCCGGCTCCCTCGCGGAGCTGCGGCACCTGACCCGTACCAGCGTCACCGCCGAACTCGCCGCCCCGCCCGACGGCCTCGCCGGCCTCCCCGGCGTCCACGGCCTCGACGTCCAGGGGCCGCGGGTGCGGCTCCAGGTCGACACCGACAAGCTCGACGCCGTCCTGCGCTCCCTGACCGCCTCCGGCGTACGGAGCCTCACCAGCACCCCGCCCACCCTGGAGGAGCTGTTCCTCCGGCACTACGAGGACGAAGGCGGGGGCGGGGGCGAGGGCGAGGGCGGGGCCGACGACGCGCACGTCGCGAGCGGGGTGACGGCGTCATGAGCACGGTGGCCCCCGCCCCCGCCGGCTCCCCGGCGGGCACCGGCGGCCTCGCCGGGACCGGCACCCTCACCCGGCTCGCCCTGCGCCGCGACCGGCTGACGATCCCGCTCTGGGCGCTGGTCACCGGCGGCCTCGTCGCCAGTGGCGCCGGCTCGCTCGAAGGCGTCTACGGCACGGCCGCCGCACGCGCCGAGGCCGCCGCCGCCATGACCGCCAACAGCTCGATGCGCGCGCTCTACGGACCGGTCTTCGACGACTCCCTCGGCGGGCTCGTCGCCTGGCGGTTCGGCACCTTCGCCGCCGTCCTCGCCGCCGTCGCGAGCCTGATCGTGGTGGTCCGGCACACCCGCGAAGAGGAGGAGACGGGCCGCCAGGAGATGCTCTCCGCCGGCGCGGTCGGCCGCCGTGCCCCGCTCACCGCCGCCCTCCTCGCCGCGCTCGCCGTCAACGCGGCCGTCGCCCTCGTCGTCACCGCGGGGCTCGCCGGACAGGGCGCGGCCGGGGCGCTCGCCCTCGGCCTGGCGATCGGCGGCACCGGCATGGTCTTCGCGACCACGGCCGCGCTCGCCGCCCAGCTGACGGAGAGCGCCCGGCTCGCGAAGGGCCTGACGGGGGCCGCCGTCGGCCTCGCGTTCGTCCTGCGGGCGGCCGGCGACTCCGGCACGGCCGGGGGAGGTTCGTCCGTGCTGACCTGGCTGTCGCCGATCGGCTGGGCCGAGAACGTCCGCGCCTTCGCCGGCGAACGCTGGTGGGTCCTGCTCCTGATCGTCGCGGCGATCCTGTTCCAGACGGCGGCGGCGTACGCGCTGACCGGCCGCCGCGACATCGGCGCGAGCTTCCTCGCGACCCGGCCGGGCCCGGCGGAGGGCGGACTCGCGACGGCGGGCGCGCTCGCCTGGCGGCTCCAGCGCGGCACGCTCCTCGGCTGGTCGCTGGGGTTCCTACTCGGCGGGCTCGTCTTCGGCGGGATGGTCGAGGGCGCCGCCGACATCGTCGGCGACAACGCACAGGCCCGGCAGATCTTCGAGCGGATGGGCGGCCAGAGCGCCCTCACCGACGCCTTCCTCGCCACCATGGTGTCCCTCTTCGGGATGGTCGCGGCGCTGTTCGCGGTCGGCTCCGCGCTGCGGCCGCACGGCGAGGAGACCTCGGGCCGCGCCGAACCGCTCCTCGCGAACGCCCTCGGCCGGACCCGCTGGGCGGCCGGCCACCTGCTGATCGCCTTCGGCGGCTCGGCCCTGATCCTGGCCCTCAGCGGGATCGGCCTGGCCCTCTCGTACGGCCACGACGCCGGCCCGGTCCTGGGCGCCTCGCTCGCCCAGCTCCCGGCGGTGTGGACCCTGGCCGGGCTCGCGGTCCTCCTGTGGGGCGTGGTCCCGAAGGCCGCGACCGCCGCGTGGGGCGCGGCCGGCCTGTGCCTGGCCCTCGGCTGGATCGGCCCGGCGCTCGACCTGCCGCAGGCGGCGCTGAACCTCTCCCCCTTCGGCCATCTGCCGAAGCTCCCGGGCCCGGAGACGGCCTGGACCCCGGTCCTGGCCCTGACCGCCCTGGCGGCGGCCCTGGTGACGACGGGCCTGGCGGGACTGCGGCGGCGGGACGTGGTGGCCTGACGTCGTCCGCACGGCTCAGGACCGGGGCGGCGCCGCCGGCCTGAGGGCGCGGGCCGGCACCTCCAGCGCCTCGGTGACCTCGCCGACACCCGGTGAGCGCACGGGGGCGGGACGGGCGCGGCTCACACCTCCACCAGCAGCTCCTCGAACCCCCTGATCACGAATCCCGGCTTCCGGACGGGCTCCGCCGTCAGCCGAAGGTTCGGGGCCTGCTGGAGCAACTCACGGAAGACCGCCGTCAGTTCGAGGCGGGCGAGCGGGGCGCCGAGGCAGTAGTGGATGCCGGCGCCGAAGGTGATGTGGGGGTTGTCGGCGCGGGTGAGGTCGAGGGTGTCGGCGGTCGGGCCGAAGCGGGCGGGGTCGCGGTTGGCGGAGCCGAAGAGCAGGGCGACCTCGGAGCCGCGCGGGATCGTCCGGTCCCCGATCTCGATGTCGTCGAGGACCCAGCGCTCGAACATCTGGAGCGGGGTGTCGTAGCGCAGAAGTTCTTCCACAGCTGTGGACAACTTTTCGGGATCCGGACGGACGCCCTCCCTCAGCAGGGTCCACCAGCCGCTGACCGTGGTGTTCACCGTCGCCTCGTGGCCCGCGTTCAGGAGCAGGACACAGGTCGAGATCATCTCCTGCTCGGTCAGCCCCTCCACCGCGATCAGCGAGGAGATCAGATCGTCCCCCGGCTCCTTGCGCCGCCGTGCGATCAACTCCCGCAGATAGTCGGAGAACTCCACGGAGGCCTCGACCGCCCGCCGGGCCGTCTCCGCCGACGGGTTCAGCTCGAACATCCCGCAGATCGCCGCCGACCAGGGCCGCAGCCGGCCCCGCTCCTCTGCCCCCTCGGGAACGCCCAGCATCTCGGCGATCACCGCGACCGGCAGCGGCTCGGCGACCGCCGCCTGGAGGTCGCCGCCGCCCGCCGCCACCAGATCCCCCACCAGACCGGCGGCGAGGCGGCGTACCGTCGGCGCCAGGTCCTCGACCGTCCTCGGGGTGAACGCCTTCGACACCAGGCGCCGGATGCGGCTGTGGTCGGCCGCCTCGAGATCGAGCAGTCCGTGGTCGTTGAGCGTGTGGAAGGGCTCGTACGCGGCGGGCGGCGCCTCCTGCCCGAACTCCTCGTGGGTGAAGCGGTGCGTGTACGTACGGCCGAGGCGCCGGTCCCTGAGGAGCGCGGACACGTCCTCGTGGTGCGGGATCAGCCACTGGCCGGTCGGGCCGTGCCAGTGGGCACGGCCCGCCGCGCGCAGCTCGGCGTAGGCGGGGTACGGATCGGCGACGAACTCCGGGGAGAAGGGGTCGTAAACAGCCTCGGCAGCGTCCATGACCGGACGCTACCCGTGCGGCCCGGCCCGCTCCAGGTCCTGTCGATCACGCCGCGAGCCCGGCCCGGCCGGGACGACACCCCCTAGCCGCCGACGCGCACCAGACCCGCCTCGTACGCGAACACCGCCGCCTGCGTCCGGTCCCGCAGCCCCAGCTTCACCAGGATGCGGCTCACATGCGTCTTGATCGTCGACTCGGCGACGACGAGGTGCTCGGCGATCTCGGAGTTCGACAGGCCCTGCGCGATGAGCACCAGGACCTCCGTCTCGCGCTCCGTCAGCTCCCCTATCTGCGCCATCGCCGGCGGGCGCGGAGAGCTCCCCGGCGCCTTCGCGAACTCGTTGATCAGCCGCCTGGTGACGGTCGGCGCGAGCAGCGCCTCGCCCGCCGCGACGACCCGCACCCCGTCCGCGAGCTGCCGGGCCGAGGCGTCCTTGAGCAGGAAGCCCGAGGCCCCGGCGCGCAGCGCCTGGTAGACGTACTCGTCCAGGTCGAAGGTGGTCAGGACGAGCACCTTCGCGTCCGCGTCGGCGGCGACGATCTCCCGGGTGGCGTCGATGCCGTTCAGCTCGGGCATCCGGATGTCCATGAGGACCACGTCGGGGCGGAGGGCGGCGACCTGGTCGACGGCCTCCCGGCCGTTGACGGCCTCGCCGACGACCTCGATGTCGGGCATCGCGCCGAGCAGCACCGAGAAGCCCTCGCGGACCATCATCTGGTCGTCGACGATCAGCACGCGGATCACTGGTCACTCTCCTCACGGCTCACGGGGACGAAGGCCGCCACCTCGTAGCCACCGTCCTCGGTGACCTCGGCCGTCATCTCCCCACCGAGCATCGTCACACGTTCCCGCATGCCGGTGATGCCGTGGCCGGCGCCCGGGGAGGGCTTCACCAGTCCCCGCGCCGGGCCGTTGGCGATGCGCAGGCCGAGACCGCCCAGGACATAGCTGACCTCGACCTTCGCGGCGGCGCCCGGCGCGTGCCGCAGCACGTTCGACAGGGCCTCCTGGACGATCCGGTACGCGGAGAGTTCCACGCCCTGCGGCAGCTCGCGCACGGCGCCGGTCACCGTCTTCTCGACGACGAGCCCGGCCTCCTGGACGTTGCGGACGAGCGAGTCGAGGTCGGCGAGGGTCGGCTGCGGGGCGTCGGGGGCCTCGTAGTCCTCGGCGCGGACGACGCCGAGGATGCGGCGCAGTTCGGTGAGCGCGGCGACCGCGTTCTCGCGGATGGTGAGGAAGGCCTGCTCCAGCTCCGGCGGCGGGTTCTCGACCCGGTACGGGGCGGCCTCGGCCTGGATGGCGACCACCGACATGTGATGGGCGACGACGTCGTGGAGTTCGCGGGCGATCGTGGTGCGCTCCTCCAGGAGGGTCCGCTTGGAGCGCTCCTGGGCGGTGACGGTCTGCTGGGCGGTGACCTCGCGGTCGGCCTGGCGGCGGGTCTGGACGACGGTGACGGCGAGCAGGACCAGGGCCGCGACGAACATCAGCGGGATGGACTCGGAGGGGCCACCGGACCCGAGGAACAGGTCCAGGAACATGCTGTAGGCCCCGGTGACGACCCACATCCAGGCGGCCGTACGGGGCCGGGTGCGGGCGGCGACCACGCCGAGGACCACCAGGTGGGCGGCGAAGGCGGGCGCCGACCAGGGCCAGTCTCCCCCGGAGCCGCCGAGGTAGCCGATGAAGGGCGCCAGGCCGAGCGAGGCCCAGAAGGCGAGCACCGGCCGGACCATGGTGAGCAGCACGACCACGGCCGGAGCAGTGGTGATCATGAACGCCGTCGGGCCGAAGCTCGCGTAGATGCGGTCGTATCCGAGGGCGAAGACGACCATGGCGCAGAACGCGATGAACGCGTGCGGCAGCAGCCCGGCGGACGCGCGTATCCGTGCCGGCAGGAAGCGGGTCGGGCCACTGCTCACGTCCATGCGCTGCAGCGGCCGGTAGGCGAACGCGTCGTGGAAGAGTTCCTGGCGCAGACCGCCGAGGGCCACCTGCGCCAGGCGGATCTCGGGGCTGCGGCTCGTCTCGGGGGCCTGTGTCTGGGTCACCCGCACCACGGTACGGGCGGCGGGGAACCCGGTCGTCCCGCTCGCTGCGGATCCTTCCGGGTCCCCCTTGAGGACTATGGCCGCTGCCTTCCGTCCGTCCCCCGGCTCAGAAGAGCGTCGGGTTCAGTTCGCCCAAGGGCCCCTGGGTGAAGAGCTGGGTGCGCGACGAGAAGGGGGCCTTCGCGTCGCCCGTGCCCGTGTAGAACCCGAGGGAGTCCCGTCCCGTGGAGAAGGCGTCGTTGACCAGGAGGTCGGGACGGCCGTCCTTCGTCGCGTCCCCGACGGCCACGATGTCGGCGTACCGCTGCCAGCCGCCGCCGATCCTGGTGCGGGGCGCGAACGTTCCGTCGCCCTTGCCGAGGTACTGCCAGAGGGCTCCGTCCCTGCCCCGGGCCAGGAGGTCCCCGGCGGGGCCGCCTCCGATGTTCCCGGTGGCGACGAGCTTGTCGTAGCCGCTCCAGCCCCCGCCGATCCGCCGGCGCGGGGCGAACGGCTCGGCGGTGTCGCCGGTGGCCCTGTAGAGCCACAGGACGCCGGTCCTGTCGGTGGCGACGAGGTCGGGCCGGCCGTCGCCGGTGAGGTCGGAGCCGGCGGTGAGCTGGTCGTACGCCTGCCAGCCGGTGCCCACCGCCGTGCGCTTGGCGAGGGAGGGGCCCGTGCCCTGGTAGAACCAGAGGACACCGGCGCGGTCCCGGGCGACGAGGTCGGGGTGCTTGGACCCGGCCAGGTCGCCGGTGGCGACGATCCGGTCGTACGCGTTCCAGCCGGCGCCTCGGTCGGTCAGGACCCAGTCCGCGATCCACCGGGAGCGGAGCTGGTTCACGTCGTACGAGATCAGCCGGCCGTCACCGGTCCGGGCGAGGAGGTCCGGAGCTCCCTTGTCCCCGTAGTCGTGCGGCGCCGTGCCGCTGTCGACCCGAAGGGTGCCGGTCCGCGTCAGGGCGGGGCCGATGCCGTTGTCCGGCCGGGCCGTGAGCGTCCAGGTGTACTCGCCGTTCAGCGCGAGGAAGAAGTCGCCGAACTGCCCGTTCCAATCGGTGACGAAGCGGCCGTCGG
Organism: Streptomyces sp. NBC_00691; assembly: GCF_036226665.1. NCBI lineage: Bacteria > Bacillati > Actinomycetota > Actinomycetes > Kitasatosporales > Streptomycetaceae > Streptomyces > Streptomyces sp. NBC_00691. The sequence continues at coordinate 3,865,446 of NZ_CP109007.1, forward strand.
CGATCGCGCCGGTCGGCCCCATGAAGGAGCGCCAGCGCTTCCCGGTCCTCTTGTGGACGAGCACGACCTCGACCCGCGCCTGCGGTCGGCTGAGTTCCCAGCGCATGACGCCCCGCGAACCGCCCCTGCGGAAGTCCATGTCGGGCATCTCGACGTGCGAGTCGGTGAGCACGGTGGAGACCTTGGCGGTGGCCACCATGGTCGCGACCGGACGCCCGTCGGCACCGGGGGCGATCCGGTAGAAGCCCTCGCCGTTCGCGAGCGTCCCGCCCTGCGCGAGGGCGCCGTCCGCGCCGCTCAGGACCAGCGCGGCGCTGTCGAGGAGCTTGACCGTGGTGCTGTTGTCCTGGAGGGAGAGGGCGGTCAGCGGGTGGAGCGGGTTCGGCGCCTCGGCCGTGGCGCCGCCGGTCACGGTGTACGTGACCCAGCCGTCCAGCAGGCCGGGCGAGATCGTGCCGCTCTGGGCCGGCAGCACGAACCGGGTCGTGTCCGCCGAGCCCCGGCGGGCCGTCATCAGCACCGACCGCTGGTCGGGAAGCCGCTCCACCCAGGCCACGTGCGTGGCGGAGGCGGCGGCCCCGACCGCGGTGGCCGACACCGCCCGGTCGTCCACGACCCTGGCCGCCGCGAGGTCCACGACCGCGAGCCGCTGCCCGGTCCTTCCGTCGGCCGTCCCGGAGTAGCGGACGGCGAGGACACCGGGGGCGGTGGCCTGCGCGCTGAGTGCCGTCGCGTCGGCGGGCAGACCGGTGATCTCGCGGTGGAGCACCTCGCCCTGCTGCCGGGACACCAGGTGCAGGCGCTGGGCGGAGCCCTCGCCGGTGCGCAGGAGGAGGGCGTCGCCCACCGCCTGGAGGAAGACGGCGGTCGGCCCCAGGAACGCGGTGTCGACGACGACGGGGGCGCCGCCCGCCGCCATGTCGAACACCTGGAAGTCGCTCTGGTAGCCGCTGCCCTCCACGCGTACGACCAGGTCGCTGTGTCCGCCGCCCCGGTAGTACGGCGCCGGGGGCAGCACGGTCGTGACCCCGTCCGCGTACCGCGTCCAGGAGTAGGTCCGCTGGTCGCCCACGGCGACGCGGCTGAGGTGGCCGGACGGCCCCGCGCCCAGCAGCCGGGCGGTGGGGGCGACGACGACGGGGGCCGTCTCGTCGGCGGCGGACGGGACGGTCACCGCCGCGGGGGCGGCGACCGAGACGGGGGCGGCGGCCGCCGCCGCCGCGGTCACCGCGAGGGTGACCGCGAGGGCGGTGGCGAGCCGGCGGCGCTGCCGCAGGGGGCGCTTCACCATGCCGTTCCTCATGCGACGTGGTTGAACGTGGCGCCCTCGCCCGTGTACAGGTCCGTCGTCCGACGGCTGAACGGGGCGGTGGCGGAGCCCGTGGAACGGTAGACGTACGTGCCGCCCGTCCCGTACGCGATCAGGTCGGGGCGGCCGTCGGCGTCGACGTCGCCGGCACCGACGAGCTGGGAGAAGGCACCCCAGCCGCCGCCGATCTGCACGCGCGGGGCGAAGTTGCCGCTGCCGTCGCCCTGGTAGAGCCAGAGGACGCCGGAGGTGTCGCGTGCGACGAGGTCGCCCGCGCCCGTGCCGGCGATGTTGCCGACCGCCGTGAGGTGGTTGTACACGCCCCAGCCGCCGCCGACGCGGGCGCGGGTCGCGAAGGGCTTTGCGGAGTCGCCGGTGCCCTTGTAGAACCACAGGACGCCGGTGGTGTCCGTGGCGAGCAGGTCGGCGCGGCCGTCGCCGTCGAGGTCCGAGCCGCCCGTCAGCTTGTCGTAGGCGTTCCAGCCGGTGCCGACCTTGACGCGGGTCTCGAAGGTGCCGTCGCCCTTGCCGAGGTAGTGCCAGAGCACTCCGGCACCGTCGAGCGCGACCAGGTCGCCGACCTTGCTGCCCGCGAGGTCCCCGACGGCCTCGATCTGCTTGTACGCGCCCCAGCCGGTGCCGACCTTGGTGCGTCCGGCGGTCACGACCGTGCCGTCCACCGGCCGGTCCCGCAGGTCGTCGCGCCACAGCGCGCCGGCGGCGTCCCGGGCGAGGACGTCGGTGGAGCCGTTGTCCGTGTAGTCGTGCGGGTTGACCGACCGGACGACGTTCAGCTGCCAGCCCTGGTAGGCCGGCACGCCGGTGCCGTCGAGCAGCTTCGCCTCGGCCTCCACCGCGTACGAGCCGTTCGGCGCGTCCGCCCCGTCCAGGACGGCGTCCCAGGTGAAGGAGAAGAGGTTGCCCTCGGCGGGGGCGTACACCCGCGTCCGGTACGTCTGCTCCGTGACCATGTGCGTCAGCGTGACGTCCACGTAGGCCTCGCGGTGCGAGAGGGTCCAACCCAGGGTGACCTTGCCGCCGGTCTGGTCGAGGTTCACCGTGTCGGGGACGTGGACCTGCTCGATCTTCAGGTCGACCAGCGGGGCCTCGTCGGCCACCTTGGTGACCTTGGGGGCGCCCTCCGCGATCTCGACCCGGAACAGGCCCTTGCCGTCGGCGGCGCGCGCACCGCGCACCACGCCGGTGCCGTCGGCCCCGGCCGTCGCCTCGGTGCCGGAGTCCAGGAGTTCGCGGGTCTCGCCGGTGCTCAGGGAGACGGCCCGGACGGGCGTCGTGGGGTTGCCGTAGACCAGCCAGTCGCCGACGAGAGTGAAGTACCACTCGCTGTCGTGGGCGCCCAGGACGGTCCGCTTCTCCGCCCCGGTCGCACGGTCGACGGACGCGACGTACCCGCCGGTGCCGGCCTCGTAGCCGTACCAGGCCACGTGCGAGGCGGAGAACTCCAGGCCGCCGAAGCCGTACCCGGACTCGGGGGCGGCGAACGTCTTGGTGACCGCCCCGGTCGCCAGGTCGATCAGGGCCCGGCCGCCGGTCCGGGCACCCTCCGGGCCGGTCCCGTACCCGACGAGGACGGAGCCGTCGTGGGGCTTCGAGGCGAAGAAGTCGGAGGCGGTGCCGGGCAGGCCCGTGATCTTGCGGGTGGTCGTCGTGGCGCCGTCCTTGGTCACGACGTGCAGCTCCGCCAGGTCGAGGGCGTTCGGCAGCTGCGCGAGCACGCTCGTCGGGCTCAGCGCGGCCACGTAGTTGCCGTTGAGGGCGCCGAGGTCGATGTCGACGCCCGGGGCGGAGGGGTCGGCCATGTTCCGCAGGGTGATCGCACGCATCTGGGAGGACCAGTTGTGGTCGCCGATGACGACCACGTCGTCGGCTCCCATGGTCCAGCCGCCGCCCTCGGGCACCGCGAGCGGGGTCCGGGCGCCTCCGTCGTTCGGCGTCCAGACCAGCGTGCGGCGGCGGTCCTCCGTGAAGGAGAACGTGAGGAAGCCGGAGGCTCCCACACCCCCGAGGTCGGTGCCCTCGGGGTAGACGGGAAGGGTCTGGTCGGCCGGGGCCGCGACGGCGGCCGGCGCGGCCGCGAAGGCGGCGGGAGCGGTGGCCAGGGTGCCTGCCCCGAGCGCGGTCACGGCGAGGACGACGGTGACCGCTGTGGCGAGACGGGTGCCGGTGAAACGGTGCTGCAAGGTGAAACCCCCACGAAGAGACTCGGACACGGGAGTGCCGCACCCGATCAGACCACCGACCCGGTCGAATAGTTGTACGGGTATTCCGAAGGTCCCGGATCACCAGGCCAGTTGGGCGATCTCCTCCGCCACCACCGCGCACGCGTCCGCCGCCGGATCGATCAGCGGGAAGTGGCCGACCTCCTCGAGGAGCGTCACACCGACCGTCTCGCCCGCCTTCGCGGCCGCCTCGGCGTAGGCGTCGACGACGGCGTACGGCACGTCGACGTCCGTACGGCCCTGGACGACGGTGGTCGCGATCCCGGTCGGCAGCAGCACCGAGGGGTCGGTGTGGGCCGCCCGCTCCTCGTACGAGGAAGGGCCGCCGAGCAGTTCGGTGACCGCGCCGCCGCACACCCCCAGCTCGACCGACCGGCCGAAGTGGGCGATCGGGGCGAGGGCGACGACCCCGCGGAGCGCGGGCGGGGCGGGCAGCCGCCACGGGGAGCCGACGGGCAGGACGTGCCGGGCGGCGGCCCAGAGGGCGAGCTGGCCGCCCGCCGAGTGGCCGGTGAGCACGATCCGGTCGGTGTCGGCCTGCGGCAGATGTACGGCGGCGAGTCGGGGCAGGGCGTCGAGCGCCGCCGCCACGTCGTCGAAGGTCTCGGGCCAGCGCCCGGCGACCGGGGTGGCACCACCCTGACGGGGGATGTCGCTGCCGCGCCGGTACTCGACGTTCGCCACGGCGAAGCCACGCCGGGCCAGGAAGTCCACGAACGGGGTGAGGTGCCGCCGGTCGTACGGGGCCCGCCACGCCCCGCCGTGCAGGGCGACCACGAGCGGCGCCCGGGCCGGTCCGCCGCGCGGGGCGTAGAAGTCGATCACCTGGTCCGGGTGGCCGCCGTACGCGGCGGAGCCGTCCGGGGGGACGGCCGGGTGCGAGAAGGCCGAGGCCTCTTCGGCGGCGGCGCGCGCGGCGGGGTCCGGCATGCTGTTCCAACCTCTCGGATACGAGGCCGAATTGGCCTGACCTGCGGGGACGGTACCAGGAGTGGAGCCCCCGCAGATCGGGCGATCATCGGACCGTACGAGACCGTGCGCCGCGCGCACGAGGCCTCAGACGGGCAGGTCCGCCAGGACCTCCGAGAGGACCCGCGCCGCCCGCTCCGCGTCCGCGAAGCCGACGTACAGCGGGGTGAAGCCGAACCGCAGGATGTCGGGGCGGCGCAGATCGCCGACGACACCTCGCTTGATCAGCTCGGCCATGACGGCGGGAGCGTTCTCACAGGCGAGCGCGGTCTGGCTGCCGCGCTCCTCGTGCGCCTCCGGCGTCACGGAGGTGACACGGCCCTCCGGCACGTACGCGCGCACGCACTCCAGGAAGAAGTCCGTGAGCGCAAGGGACTTGGCCCGTACGTCCTCGATCGCGACGCCGTCCCAGACGTCCAGCGCCGCTTCGAGGGCCAGCATCGAGAGGATGTCGGGCGTCCCGACCCGGCCTCGTACGGCACCCTCGGCCGCCTGGTACCCGGGGGTCATGGCGAACGGGTCGGTGTGCGAGTTCCAGCCCGGCAGCGGCGAGTCGAACGCGGCCTGGTGACGCTCGGCGACATACAGGTAGGCCGGCGAACCGGGCCCGCCGTTCAGGTACTTGTACGTGCAGCCGACGGCCAGGTCGACCCCGTGCGCGTCCAGGCCGACCGGCAGGGCGCCCGCGCTGTGGCACAGGTCCCAGACGGCGAGCGCGCCCGCCGCGTGCAGCGCGGCCGTGAGGCCGGGCAGGTCATGGCGGCGGCCGCTGCGGTAGTCGACGTGGTTGACGAGGGCGGCGGCCGTCCGCGGGCCGGCCGCCGCGGCCATGCCGGCCGGGTCGACGGGCACGATCCGGTGGCCCGTCATCCGCGCCGCGGACTCCGCGATGTACCCGTCCGTGGGAAAGGTCGTCGCGTCGACGAGGACCTCGTCGCGGTCGTCGGCGCTCAGCCGGGCCGCCGCGACGACCGCCTTGAAGACGTTCACGCTGGTCGAGTCGCCGACCACGATCTGTCCGGGAGCGGCGCCGACGATCGGGGCGATCCGGTCGCCGATCCGCTCGGGAGCGGTCCACCAGCCGGACTCGTCCCAGGAGCGGATGCGCAGCTCGCCCCACTCGCGGGTGATGACATCGGCCATCCGGGCGGGGACGTGGGCGGGCAACGCGCCGAGCGAGTTGCCGTCGAGGTAGACGGTGCCGGCGTCGAGGGCGAACTTCTCGCGGTGCTTGCCCAGCTCGTCGGCGGTGTCGAGGGCGCGGGCCTTCTTCTGGAGGTCTGCCATGACATCGGTCTCAGACATGGCTGCGCGCCGTCCAGAGCTCCGGGAAGACGTTCTTCTGCGCCCGCTTCTCCAGCCAGGCCACGCCGGCCGAGCCGCCCGTGCCGGTCTTCGAGCCCATCGCGCGGCGGGTCGCCACCAGGTGGTCGTTGCGCCATCGCCAGATCAGTTCGGCGACGTCGCTGAGCGCCTCGCCGAGCCGCACGAGCTCGCCGTTCTGGTCGGCGTCCGCGTAGATCCCGGCCCAGACGGCCTCGACCTCGGCCGAGGGCTCGTACCGCTGCGCGAGGTCGCGGCCGAGGACGGCGGCCGGGACGGGCAGGCCGCGCCGGGCGAGCAGGCCGAGGACCTCGTCGTACAGGCTCGGCTCGTGGAGCGCCTTCTCCAGCTCGGCGTGCACGCGGGGCGCGCCCCGGTGCGGGACGAGCATGGACGCGGACTTCTCGCCGAGCAGGAACTCCATCCGCCGGTACATCGCGGACTGGAAGCCGGAGCCCTCGCCGAGCGCGGCGCGGTAGGCGTTGAACTGGGCGGGGGTGAGCTGGGCGAGCGGCCGCCAGGAGTGGTTGAGGGCGTCCAGCTCGCGCACGGAGCGCTTGAGCGCGTCCATCGCGACGGGGACGCGGTCCTCGCGCAGGGCACGGCTCGCGGTCTCCCACTCGTGGACGATCACGGTGAACCACAGCTCCATGACCTGGGTGGTGACCAGGAAGACCATCTCGCCGGGGTCGTCCGAGCGGAGGTGCTGGAGGTGGGTGAGGACGTCCGCCTGGACGTAGTCCTCGTACGGCGTCGTGCCGGCGAAGTCGAGGTTCGGGGCGTTGGTGGCCGAACCTGCTCCGGAATCGGGATTACCCGGGGAGAGTGACATTTCTGTCTCCTCGATACGAACTACCGGGTAGCGGTCTGCTCCACCGTGCGCACGTCGTCCGTGCGTCACGGGAGCCCCGGTCCCCTCGGGAGGCGGGCTTCGTCGCGCGCCGTCCCAAGCGCATCATGACACGATCGGCCCGGTGATGTAGCTCCCGTCTTCGTCATACGGAAATGCGTTCGACCGACATCCGTCCAGGCCCTTGATCTGCTGCATCATCGCGGGCGCCGGCCTGCCCGGACCCGGGCAGCCCAGGTGCTGCCGGAGGCCGATCTCGTGCCCGACCTCGTGGTTGATGATCAGGTGCCGGTACTCGGCGGCCTCCCCCGCGAAGGTCGGCGAGCCCAGCATCCACCGTCTGAGGTTCACCACGACCCCGTCGGTGGTCTCACAGTTCAGCTCGCCGTGGGTGTCCAGGCCCTGCCGCAGACAGAGCGCGTCGGCGGTGTCCGGGGTGGCGATCCGGATGACGAAGTCGGCGTCCTCCGAGACCAGCTGGAAGCGGCCCCGGCCGTGCGCGGCCCAGCCGCGCGGATGCGCCAGGATCCGCTGGATCTCGGTGGCCGCCCCGCGGGCGTCCAGCTCGATGCCCTGTTCGACCTCGACCCGGTAGCGGCGCAGCTCGCCGCTGTCGCCGACCGGCGCCCCGGAGGCCTGCGCGGTGGTGAAGGTCCCGGCGCCGGACTTCGGCACGGTGGGCGGCTCGACCGGCTTCGTCTGCGGCTTCGGAGGCGGCGTCGGTGCCGTGTCCGGTGACGGGGGCGGGGTCGGCCTCGGTTTCGGTCTCGGCGGCGGTTTCGGTTTCGCCCTCGTGGGCCTGGGGGTGGGCGCGGTGGTCCGCGGCGCCGGGCTCTCGGTGGTCGCCGTCGGCGCGGGGACGGCGGCCTCGGCCGCCGTGTCCTCGACCGGCGGGCCGTCGAAGTGGGCGAGGGCGACGCCGGCGCCGAGCGCGACCGTCATCAGGACCAGCGTCGGCAGGAGGAGCCGGCCGGCCGGGCCGCGGCCCCCTCCGGCCCGCCGCCGGGCGCGTGTTCGTCGCCGTCCTGCGGATGCGGCACGCTTGCCCACGACAGACTCTCCCCTGCGTCGGCCGGCAGTGGGGGAAGAGGACAACGGGGCCTCGGTACCGGCGTGTTCGGTCCTGCGGTACCGGGGATCGTACCGGCCCCGATCGAACAGTCTCGAACGGGCCGGGGAGTCTGTCCGGATTTCCCCCGGTCCGCCGGAGCAGGGGAAATCCGGCCGTTCTCAGCCGTCGGGCGGGGTCAGCCGAGCGTCTCCGCCGCGGTCTCCGAGGAGTCCCGCAGGAAGGTCGTGCAGCGCTCGAACTCGTCCTTCTCACCGATCTCGCCGGCCGCGCGGGCCAGCGAGTGCAGGGCGCGCAGGAAGCCGCGGTTCGGCTCGTGCTCCCACGGCACGGGGCCGTGGCCCTTCCAGCCGTTGCGGCGCAGCGCGTCGAGGCCGCGGTGGTAGCCGGTACGGGCGTAGGCGTACGACTCGACGACCGAGCCGCGCTCGTACGCGTCGTCCGCGAGCTGGGCCCAGGCGAGCGAGGAGGTCGGGTACTTCGCGGCGACGTCCGCCGGCGCCGTACCGTTCGCGAGCAGCTCGCGCGGACCGGGGTCGTCGGGCAGGTGGGTGGGGGCCGGTCCCCCCAGGAGGTTCTCATGCATGGCCATGGGGCCAGTCTGCCTCAGTCCCGCCCGCCGGAGGCCCGCCGACGGGGAAGCATCACGCGCCGGTCACCGGCGACGGAAGCCCCGGCCGTCCCCGGCCGGGGCGAACGGAGGCGTCGGGCGCCTCCTCAGCCCGAGGCGTCGCGCCGGCCCGGGTCCAGCGGCGGGGACGTCACCCCGCAGTGCACCTTGCACTCCGGGTGGCAGTCCGCGGCCACCGGCCTCCGCATCGTCGTCCACGCCAGCACCGCCCCCACCACCAGGATCCCCGCACACATCGGCATCGCCCGCCGGAACGTCGCCCCGAACTCCTCCGCCGACAGGTACGCCTCCGGGCCCATCCCCGCGAGCATCGGCAGCGCGGCCACCGCGAGCAGCCCGGCCGCCCGCGCCGCCGCGTTGTTGATGCCGCTGGCCAGGCCCGCCCGGGACACGTCCACCGAGGCGAGCACCGTCGCGGTCAGCGGGGCGACCAGGGCCGTCATCCCGAGCCCGAGGACCAGCAGGGCCGGCAGCACGTCCCGTACGTACGAGGCGTCCTCACCGACCCGCAGCATCAGGAGCATGCCCGCGGCGCACAGCAGCGGCCCCACCGTGAGCGGGATCCGGGGCCCGATCCGCTCCCCAAGCTCCCCGGACTTCGCCGAGAGCAGCAGCATCAGAACGGTCGTGGGCAGCAGGGCCGTACCGGCACCCAGCGCCGAGTAGCCGGCCACCACCTGGAGCTGGAGCGCCGCCAGGAAGAAGAATCCGCCGAAAGCGGCGTACACGCACAGGGTGACCAGGTTGACCGCGGTGAACATCCGGGACGCGAAGATCGACGGAGGCACCATCGCCCGCTCCCCGCGCCGCCGCTCCACCAGCACGAACCAGGCACCGACGAGGACCCCGGCCACCCCGGCCCACCAGGCCTCGCCGATCAGCGCGTACGTCACCAGCGCGAGCCCCGCCGCGCCCAGGACCGCGCCGAGCACGTCGAAGCGGCCGTGCGCGGTCTCGTCCCTCGACTCGGGGACGTGTTTCAGCGCGACGGGGACGCAGAGGGCGGCGAGCGGCACGTTCAGCAGGAACACCCACCGCCAGCCCGGCCCGTCCACCAGCCAGCCGCCCACGAACGGCCCGATCGCCGCCCCCACACCGCCGAAGCCGGACCACAGCCCGACCGCCCTGGCCCGGTCGTCCTCGTGGAAACTCGCCTGGATCAGCGCCAGGGACCCGGGGGTGAGCAGCGCCCCGCCCACGCCCTGGAGGGCGCGGGCGGCGATGAGCACCCCGGCGTTCGGGGCGAGGCCGCACAGGAGCGAGGCGAGCGCGAACCACACCACGCCGATCACGAAGACCCGGCGTCGCCCGAACCGGTCGCCGAGCGATCCGCCGAGCAGGATCAGACCGGCCAGGGTGAGCATGTAGGCGTTGACCGTCCACTGGAGAACGGCCAGGTCGGCGCCCAGGTCCTCGCCGATGTGCGGCAGTGCCACATTGACGACCGTGGAGTCGAGCAGCGCCATGCCGGAGCCGAGGACGGTCGCGAACACGATCCATCGCCCGGCCCTCGAAGCCATCCGCACGTCCCGCTCGCCCATGCCAGCATGGTCCCGCGAAGCGCGCCGCCCCGCCCTCCGAGACCCGCCCCGCCCTCCGTGATCCGCCCCGCCCTCCGGCGGCGCCGGGCCTCAGGTGGTGCGCAGCCGTCCCGCCGCCCTGACCAGGGCGTCCACACCCCGCTCCGCCTTCTTGCGGGTGCAGCCGACGTTCAGCCGGACGAAGCCGGGCGTGCCGTAGACCCCGCCCGGCATGATCGCGACCTTCTCGACGGTCACCAGCTCCTCCTGGAGCCGGGTCTCCTCGATGCCGAGCGGCCGCAGGTCGATCCAGGCGAGGTAGCCGGCCTGCGGGGGCTCCCAGACCACCCCCGGAAGGCCCTCCGCCAGCCGCTCCCGGACCGACTCCATCGTGCCCGCCACATAGGCGCGCAGCTCGTCCAGCCAGGGCGCCCCGTGCCGGTACGCGGCGATGTGGGCGGTCAGCGAGAGCACGGCGGGCGAGGCGAGCCCCTCGCCGGTCTCCATGCGCCGGACGAAGGCCGCGCGCTCGTCGGGGTCGCCGATGATCCCGTACGAGCCGGAGAGCGCGGGGAAGTTGAACGCCTTGGTGGCCGAGGTGACCAGCGCCCAGCGGCTGCCCCGGCCCCGCTCGGCGATCCGGGTCCACGGGATGTGGCGGTGGCCCTCGGTGGTCAGGTCGGCGTGGATCTCGTCGCTGACGACGGCCGCGCCGTGGCGCTCGGCGAGCGCGGCGAACTCCCGGAGCTCGTCCTCCGTCCACACCCGGCCGGTCGGGTTGTGCGGGGAGCAGAGCAGCAGGACCGTGCTGTCGGGCCGGGCCAGCTCCCGTTCGAGGGCCTCGGCGTCGCCGAGCGGGACGCCGCGCAGCTCGCGTCCGAGCCCCGTGACCGCCTTGCGGAAGCCGTCGTACGTGGGGGTGTGGACGACGACGCCGTCGCCGGGCGCGGTCCACATCCGCAGCAGCTGGGAGAGCTGGTTCAGCACGGAGGGCGCGTACACCAGGGAGTCCGGGTCGGTGTCGGCCCCGTACCGGGTGGCGTGCCAGTGGCGTATCGCCTCGCGGAACTCGCCGAGCCGCCAGTCGGTGTAGCCGAAGACCCCGTGGTCGACGCGCTCGCGCAGGGCCGCGAGCACCTCCGGCGGGGAGGCGAAGTCCATGTCGGAAATGGTGAAGGGAAGCAGGTCGGGGACGCCGAAGCGGTCCGCGATCCCGTCCCACTGGACCGACCAGGTACCGCGTCGGTCGATCTCCCGGTCGAAGTCGTACGTCGTCACCGTCTTCTCTCCTCCAGACAGGCCGAGGGCCCGGCACCCCCACGCCAGAGTGGGGGCACCGGGCCGCTCGTACAACGCGTGATGCAGCGCTTACTTCAGCTTGGTGCCGGTCGAGCGCAGCGCGGCGCACGCCTCGGTCACCCGGACGGCCATGCCGGCCTCGGCCAGCTTGCCCCAGGTGCGCGGGTCGTAGGTCGACTTGATGCCGACCTCGCCGTCGACCTTCAGGACACCGTCGTAGTTCTTGAACATGTGGTTCGCCACCGGACGGGTGAAGGCGTACTGGGTGTCGGTGTCGAGGTTCATCTTCACGACGCCGTTCTCCAGGGCGGTGGCGATCTCCTCGGCCGTGGAGCCCGAGCCGCCGTGGAAGACGAAGTCGAACGGGGACGCCTTGCCGTACTTCTCGGCGACACCGGCCTGGAGGTCCTTGAGGAGCTCCGGGCGGAGGACGACGTTGCCCGGCTTGTAGACGCCGTGCACGTTGCCGAAGGAGGCGGCGAGCAGGTAGCGGCCCTTCTCGCCCAGGCCGAGGGCCTCGGCGGTGCGGAGCGCGTCGTCGACCGTGGTGTACAGCTCGTCGTTGATCTCGTGGCTGACGCCGTCCTCCTCGCCACCGGTCGGGGTGATCTCGACCTCAAGGATGATCTTGGCCGCGGCGGCCTTCGCGAGCAGCTCCTGGCCGATGGCCAGGTTGTCGGCGAGGGTCTCGGCGGAGCCGTCCCACATGTGCGACTGGAACAGCGGGTTCTCGCCGCGGGCGACGCGCTCGGCGGAGACCTCGATCAGCGGACGGACGTAGCTGTCCAGCTTGTCCTTCGGGCAGTGGTCGGTGTGCAGCGCGACCGTGATGTCGTACTTCGCGGCGACGATGTGCGCGAACTCGGCCAGGGCAACGGCGCCCGTGACCATGTCCTTGTTGTACTGGCCGCCCAGGAACTCGGCTCCGCCGGTCGAGATCTGGATGATGCCGTCGCTCTCGGCCTCCGCGAAGCCGCGCAGGGCGGCGTGCAGGGTCTGGGACGAAGTCACGTTGATGGCCGGGTAGGCGAACTTGCCTGCCTTCGCCCGGTCGAGCATCTCGTTGTAGACCTCGGGGGTTGCGATGGGCATTCGTCCGCTCCTTGTGATGTGCGGGGTGTGTGCGTTGCTGTCCCTGACCTGGGGGCGACGTCATCGTCGACGCCCATCCTTCCAGACTCTTCTGTGGGCTCCCACGGGCCCGGCATGCCAAGGGGCGGGGTGTTTCACGTGAAACACCCCGCCCCTTGGTAAAAACCCAGGTCAGGACAGTTATCACCGCTGTCCGGGACCTAAGTCACGACTTCGCGGCGGTTACGCCAGGTCGAGATCGGCCAGCTGGTAGCCGGTGAGGTAGGCCAGATCCGCCCCGGCGATGGCCTCGGCGGCGCCCCGATCGACGATCGTGGCCACCGCGACGACCTCGCCGCCGGCCTCGCGGACGGCCTCCACGGCGGTCAGCGGCGAGCCGCCGGTGGTCGAGGTGTCCTCGACCACGAGGCAGCGACGGCCCTTGACGTCCGTGCCCTCGATACGGCGCTGCATGCCGTGCGCCTTCTGGGCCTTCCGGACGACGAAGGCGTCCAGTCGCTGTCCGCGCGCGGCGGAGGCGTGCAGCATCGAGGTCGCGACCGGGTCGGCGCCCAGGGTCAGACCGCCGACGCAGTCGAAGTCCAGGTCGGCCGTCAGGTCGAGCATGACCTGACCCACCAGCGGAGCGGCCTCGCCGTCCAGCGTGATCCGGCGCAGGTCGATGTAGTAGTCGGCTTCCAGACCCGAGGAGAGGGTCACCTTGCCGTGCACCACGGCCTTGTCCTTGATCTGCTGGAGCAGCTCAGCGCGTACGTCAGTCATGCTGAGCAGCTTAGAGCCGCCGCCAGCGCCAGGTGCTCTCGACCTCCAGGGGGTCGATCGGGGTGACCAGACGCGGGTGGGTGTTGAGGCCGTTCGGCGGGCCGGACTGCGGCTCGACGCAGACGGCCTCCTCGGGCTCGTCGTAGATCACCACCCACTCGGCGCGGCTGGTGACCTTCAGCTCCAGCTCCTCCGGCCAGGTGAGGGTGACGTCGACGCCTTCGGGCATGCCGAAGCAGTCGTCCCAGGGGCCGGGCGTGCGGTCGATCCGGCGGCCGGTCGGCAGGTGGTCGTCACCGCGCTCCTCCTGCCAGGCCGGGGTGAAGTCGAGGCGCACGTCCTGGCCTCCCCGGCCGAGGTTCCGCAGGAACCAGGGGTGCCAGCCGGCCTGGGCCGGGAAGGAGTCGTCGTAGGTCTCGACGCCGAAGCGGAGGGTGAGGGCGTCCTCGGCCAGCTCGAAGACCTGGGTGACCGTTCCCCGGTACGGCCACGGGTCGTCGAGCTCGCAGGTGAAGACGGCCTCGGTCGCGGAGACCCGCGCGGTCTTCCAGGCGAGGTCCCGGACGGTGCCGTGGATGGCGTGCGGGGGTGCGTTCACCGGCAGCTGATGGCTGGTGGCCCCGTTACGGAAGCGGCCGTTCTCGGTCCGCCCGCACCAGGGCACCATCGGGAAGGTCCCGAACCGCTCGCCCTGGCGCAGCACCTCGGCGCCGCCGATGCGCAGGCTCTCGATCCGGCAGCCGTTCTCGGGGCTGATGGTCAACTCGGCGTCGCCCGCCGTCAGTCGCGTCTGCATGCTCACGCCCCGACCCTAATCGTGTCAGCGGCGTCGGCGCAGGGCGCGGCCGACGACCACGGCGGAGGCGAGCGCGAGGGCCGCGGCCGGGGCGATCCAGCGCAGGGTGGCACCGGCACTCGACGACTCGGGCGCGGGAACGGGCGCGTACCGGCCGCGCGGCGGCGCGTGGTCGACCTCCTCGGCGCTTCGGCCGATCATGGTCCGGCGGGCGTGGGCGGCTTCGGCGGCGGGCTGCGGGGCGGGGAACTCGATGGGCGTGTCGGCGAGGTTCTCGTCCAGGAGGGGGTCGAGGGAGGGCGGCGGGACGGGCGCGTCGAAGACGGAACTCCGGCGCGGCTCTTCCACCCCGTCGTCGACCCCGTCGTCGTCGGAATCGGCCTCGACGACGGCGTCGGCGGCGGCGGCGTTGTCGGTGCCGGATGCGTCGGCGGCGTCGTCGGCATCGGTGCCGGTACCGGTGGCGGCACCCGCGTCGGCGGCGTCGTCGGCATCGGTCGCCCCGTCCGGAGTCGTCTCCTCCGGCTGTTCCGCCAGCGCCGCCAGCGCCTCCGCGAACTTGTCGAGCATCCGGACGCCCGCCGTGGACCGGGCCTCGTCGGTCGCCTCGGCGAGCCGGCCGGCCGCCGTCAGGCCGCCCGTGAAGCTCAGGCTGGTGCCCTCGGCCACCGGAGTGAGGACCACGGTGAGCGACAGCTCCGCCGTGCCCTTGCCACGGGCCTCGGTTCCCTGGCCCTCGTAGGTGATGGCGCCGTCCCGCTCGACGACCTTCAGGCCGCCCCGGTAGGTGATGGTGTTGCCGCCCACTCGCACCTTGAGCCGGCCCGTGAGGGGGCTCGCCTCCGCGTCGGCGTCGCGCTGGAGACCGGGGACGCAGCGGACCACCCGCGCCGGGTCCGTGAGCGTCGCACGCAGAACCTCTGCCGGGACCGGGACGAACACCTCATGCTCCATGGAAGCCGAGCCTACTCAGACGGGGGCGCGGCGTCGCCCGTTCGGCACGGAACCCGGTTTCCCGCGCCGCCGGTGCCACCGCCTCCCGCCCTCGCCCGGGCCCGCGCCCCGGCCCGTGCCCTGCCCCTGCCCCTGCCGAAACCTTCACCCTCCGTACCTCGGGTGCACCAGCGTCGACGGGGGCGGTTCGGTACCCCGGCCGCGCTCCGCGCGGCGCGCCGCGGCCGCCAGGACGTCCTCGCCGAGCGAACGCAGCCGGGGCGCGTCGGGGGCGAGGCCGAGGACGGGCGGGCGGCTGCCCGGTACGGCCAGGAGGAAGCCCCAGTCGCCGGGCCCCCGCCCCGTACCGCCGGAGTTGTCGGCGCGGTCGGGTCCGGCGGCGAAGCCGGGGGTGCGGCCGCTCGCGCTGTAGGGGCGGGTCGCGAAGCCGGCCGCGCGCAGGGTGGCGTCCACGGTCCAGTAGGTGCGGGGCCGGTCGCCGACCGACCCGGCGTGCACGGCGAACCGTCCGGAGGGGGTGAGGACCTGGGCCACGAGCCCGTAGAACTCCTGCGCGTACAGCTTGGCGCTGGGGGTGATCCCGGGGTCGGGCAGATCGGAGATCACCACGTCGTACCGTTCCTGCAGATGACCCGTGGCCCCCCGGAGCCAGTGGAACGCGTCCGCGTAGACCACCCGGACGCGCGGGTCCCGGAACGCCTGACCGTTGAGCGAGGCGAGGGCCGGGTCCGTCCGGGCCAGGCGGACGACTCCCGGGTCGAGTTCCACGACGGTGACGGAGCGGACCCCGGGGTACCGCAGGGCCTCCCGGGCGGCCATGCCGTCCCCGCCGCCGACGATCAGCACCCGGGCGTGCCCGCCGTTCATCGCGGGATGGACGAGGGCCTCGTGGTAGCGGTACTCGTCCTGGCCGGCCACCCGGAGGCGGCCGTCGAGGAACAGGTCGGGCGGGCCCTCGGGGCCCCCGGTCACGACGATCTCCTGGAGGTCGGTGTGGACCGCGACCCGCACCCGCTCCCCGTACACCGCCCGGCGGGCGGCCTGTTCGAAGTCGTCGACGAGCACGGTCGCCGTGGCGAGGACGGCGAGGACCGACACGTTCACCGCGACGAGCAGGGCGCGGGAGCGGGAGGTCAGGTCGTGGCGGAACACCCAGAGCACGAGGCCGCCGCCCGCCACGGCGTTGACCGCGCCGGTGACGAGGGCGCCGGTGAGCTGCCCGAGCCAGGGCAGCAGCAGAAAGGGGAAGGCGAGACCGCCGACCAGGGCACCGACGTAGTCGGCGGCGAAGAGGTCGGCGACGGTCCCGGCGGCGTCGTCCTGCTCCCCGAGCGAGGCCTTCCGCCCGGACCGCCCCGACCGGTCGCCCCGTTGTATCAGCGACATCAGGAGGGGGATCTCTGCACCGATGAGAACCCCGATGGCCAGCGAGAACGCCACGAGGACGTACCGCGATTCGCCGAACCAGGCGAAGGCCGCGTACAGCACCATCGCCGAGGTGCCGCCGACGAGCGCGAGCCCGGCCTCGACCAGGCCGAAGCCGACGGCGGCCCGGCAGCGCAGCGCCTTGGCGAGGAGCGAGCCCACCCCCATGGCGAAGACCATGACGGAGAGCACGACGGAGGCCTGGGTGACCGAGTCGCCGATCAAGTAGGAGGCGAGCGCGACCAGTTCGAGTTCGTAGACCAGGCCGCAGGCGGCGCAGACGAAGACCACCGCGAGGACCGGGAACCGCACCGTCCCGCGCGGCGGGGCGGGCCGCCGCACGGGCGCCCGCCGCACCCTCTTGGGTGGCATGGTCACGGTCGGCTCGATCATGACCGTAACGCTACGTCACGACCAAGGTGCCCCCTGTCACCCACACGAGTGGATCTGGGGCTCCGAGAGGGCGTATCAGAGCGTTGCGGGCATACGTACGCCGATACGCGTCCTGGTCACCACCAACTGCCCTTCCTGCGGGTAGGCGTGCCAGGTGCGCCAGCGCACCTGGCCCTCGTGGCGCTGCGCCAGCATCGCCGTGAAGGCGTGCGGGGAGCCGGGAAAGGTCCCCGCGAGTCCGTTGGGGTGGTCGGCGACGAGCGCCAGCAACTCCTGTGCCCGGCCCGCGAAGGAGCCGTGCGAGAGCGTCTCGACGCGGGCGGCGAATTCGTACTCCCATTCGCCGACGCGCCTGGAGACGCCGAGCGGCAGCGGGGTGCTGTTGCCCGGCATGCAGGCGACGGTCTCCGAACAACTGCGGCCCTCCTCCTCCAGGAGCACCTGATGGGAGGCGCCGAGCAGCCTCAACTGCAGCTTGGCGCCGGAGAGTTCGAGGTCGAGGACGGCCAGGGCGGGCAGCGGCTCGCGCCCGAGGGCCCAGGCCAGATCGGCCGCGCGGGTGTCGGTGTAGGAGGTTTTCAGGGTGGTGAGCATGGGTCGGCTCCGCAAACACGGTTTGACGGGTGGGCCGGGGGCGCCCCGGAGAAGGGTTCAACGGGAGTGGGGAATCGCCGACTCGGGTCCACACACGGTCCGAGGGCTGTCTCTGTCAGGAGCGAGAGAACCACGGACGCCGGACGACTCGCAGCGTTTTTACCCAACTTGCTGTGTTTTCCAACCCCTTCGGGGACCCCACAGTTCAATTGTTCAATCAGAATCGATCGACAAGTCCCCGTGGATTGCCCACGTCACGTGCCACACGGCTGGGAAGCCGCTCCGCGCTCAGCTGCTGCCGCCGCAGCCGCCCCCGCCGCCCCCGCAGGAGCTGGATCCGCCGCAGGAACTCGATGACCCGCAGCCTCCCCCGCTCCCGCCGCCGTCCGCCCAGGTGACGCTGCCGCTCGACCGCGAGTGCCGTCGCCGCGGCCCGCTGCTGCGGAACGCCCCCCGGAACACGGAGACGAGCCCCACGGCGACCACGACGCCCAGGAAGATGAAGAAGATGGTGAAGATTCCCATCAGTACTACCCCCGTTCGCTTGTGCGAGGGAGATTCCCTCTCCCCCGTCCCGTCAAAGCGCACTTGAGGAAGTCCAGAGCTTCGCCGCAGGATGGCCGTCATGACACGACCGCCGCTCAACCGCCGCCTCGCCGAGTTCGGGACGACGATCTTCGCCGAGATGTCCGCGCTCGCCGCCAGGACCGGGGCGATCAACCTCGGTCAGGGCTTCCCCGACACCGACGGCCCCGAGGAGATCAGGGAGGCGGCGGTCCGCGCGCTGCGGGACGGCCCCGGCAACCAGTACCCGCCCGGCCCCGGCGTCCCCGAACTGCGGTCGGCGATCGCCGACCACCAGCGGGACCGCTACGGCCTCGGCTACGACCCGGACACGGAGGTGCTCGTCACCGCGGGCGCCACCGAGGCGATCGCGGCGGCCCTGCTCGCCCTGGTCGAGCCGGGCGACGAGGTGATCGCCCTGGAGCCGTACTACGACTCGTACGCCGCCTGTGTCGCCATGGCCGGCGGGACCCGGGTCCCCGTCACCCTGCGCCCCCACGACGGGGCCTACGTCCTCGACCTCGACGAACTGCGGGCCGCCGTCACCGACCGGACACGGCTGATCCTCCTCAACACCCCGCACAACCCCACCGGCACCGTCCTCACCCGGGCCGAGCTGACCGCCGTCGCCGAGCTGGCCGTCGAGCGGGACCTGCTCGTCGTCACCGACGAGGTGTACGAGCACCTGGTCTTCGACGACGCCGAGCACCTGCCGATCGCGACCCTGCCGGGGATGCGCGAGCGCACGGTCACCATCGGCTCGGCCGGCAAGACGTTCTCGTTCACCGGCTGGAAGGTCGGCTGGATCACCGCGAGCCCCGAGCTGACCTCCGCGGTCCGCTCGGCCAAGCAGTTCCTGACGTACGTGTCCTCCGGCCCGTTCCAGTACGCGATCGCCGAGGCCCTGCGCCTCCCGGCCACCTACTTCGACACCCTCCGAACGGAGCTCTCCGCCAAGCGGGACCTGCTGAGCGAGGGCCTCGCCCAGGCGGGCTTCGCCGTCTACAAGCCCGCCGGCACCTACTTCGTCACCACCGACATCCGCCCCCTCGGCGCCGAGGACGGCTTCGCCTTCTGCCGCTCCCTGCCCGAGCGCGCCGGAGTCGTCGCCATCCCGAACGCGGTCTTCTACGACCACCGCGAGGCCGGCGCCCCCTTCGTCCGCTTCGCCTTCTGCAAGCGGACGGTTGTTTTGGAAGAGGCGGTTGAGCGCCTCGGTCGGCTGGCTCGCTGAGCGCGACCCAGATGGACGTGCAGGCACAGGGCCCGGCCTCTCAGGCCGGAGCCCGGGCCGCACGGGAACTACGAGTTACTCGGTGTCCTTGGGGTGCCGCGTGGATGCGTAGACCAAGATGACGGTCGACGTCTCAGGGCTGACCAGGTAGCGCACGCGACCGCCACTCGTAACCTCGAACTCCCATTGCTCCAGCGCGGAGCCCTTCCACTCCTTGGTGGCGAGCCTCCCGCGTAGCCGGTGCTGACGGTTCCAGTTGTCACGCGACAGCGGGTCGGTGCGCAACGCCTCCACGCATCGGTGGGCGCTGGGCAGTGCGGCGCGGCACAGCTCCTCCCACCCCGTCACCGCCTCCGTGGTCCCGAAGATCACGTTCCAGCCGCTCAGGGGTGGAACACTGACACGATCGCCCTTCTTCGGGCTCACCCGCCCACCTCGACCGGCCCCAGGTCATCCCCGTCGAGCGGACGCAGAGCTTCCGTGAGCTGCGCCGGATCAGCGTTGATACGAGCCGTCGCCCTCCAGGACACCAGCGCACGGTGTACGGCCTCCCGGGCACCCAGCTCCGCCGCGTCGGACAGAGCTTCCAGGAGCTCCACGGTGAAGGCGCGCATCTCTTCGTCGTCCAGGTGCCGCACCCACGGGAAGACTTCGGGCAGAGCCAGCAGAAGCGACCGGGCCCCGTCATCGTGCTTCATGAGCGCGAGGAAGAGTCGAGAGGCCGTCGTCAGGTTCTCCTCTGTGCGCTCCGCGTGCATCGCAGTCGTCAGCACCATGTCGGGCGCATCGCGGTGGGTGACGCGCAAAGTCCCGAGGGCCGCAGCCCTGGCAGCTACGGCCTTGGGGTTTCTCGACAGGTCAGTGAACGAAACCGACTCGGGTTCGGCTCCCAGGTAAGCGAGGCTCATACTCAGACTGTACTCTGAGTACAGTCTGAGTACCAGTGTTTGAGCCGTCGCGCCTCAAGCTCAGGTTCTGATCGAATCCAGGGTTCGAGGCCGTCCCAACAGCCACCATCCCGCCATGCAGACAGCCATCTCTCCCGCCGCGGAAACCTCGCGCACCCCAGCCAAGAAGGACGCGCTACAGGCGATCGCTGGCATTCCTCGGATTCCTGGTCGTGCCGGCTTTGCTGGCACTTCCCGGCCTGTTCAACATAGGCATAACCGCGAGTTCGAACCGCACCTGCTTGGCGGGTTTCCTGCTGCGACAGTCTCGCCAGCACCCCGGGCTGCGCACCCTCGCGCTGTCAGCGCTGGTGGGATCGGCCTGGGCGGCCACAGCCTTGATCTAGAGTCCCACCAACATGCTGAGGGAAGGCCTGTGGATCACGATGCTGGTAGCCGGAACTCTCGTCGCGGCGCCCACGCTGCATCTGGCCAGCAAGCATCGGGCGCTGGGACCGATCCTCCGCCTCTGCGCGATCGTCTTCATGCTGACCGGGCTGTGCCTGATGAGCCTCGGTCATGTGATGGAGCAGCGCGGCACAGGCGCTGCAGAGTCTGCCCACGTCGGACGGTTGGAGCAGCTCCTGGGCATCCGAGCGCAGTACGTCCTGGCAGATTTCTCGGAGGTTGCCGGCAGTCCGACACCCGAGGACAAGCTGATGCTCCATCTCGGCCAAGCAGGCGGCATCCATGTTCTCTACGACTGCTCATCTTCCGCAGTGATCCGCAAAGCTGCCGTGCAGGTCCAGCTGACCACGCGCGTGGGGCGAAGCCGAGATCTGCTCGCCGATGAAGCCGAACGCTCATGCCGACGCTGAGGTTGCGCACAGATGCTCCTACCTTGCCCTTCTGCAAGAAGACCGAGGTCCTGGAGGAGGCCGTCTCCCGGCTCAAGCGCCTGGCCTGACGCACGGGCGGGCCTCCGTCGGCGACAGGAGCCCCGCGCACGCCCGCACCACCGCGGACGGCCACCACGGACGACGAGAGCCCGGCCCCTCGGAAGGGGCCGGGCTCTCGTGGTGGTGCGGGGAGGCTCAGGCCTCGTCGTCGCCCGCGGCCTTGTCCTCGGGGGACTCCAGGCCGAACTGCTCGACGACCCACTTGTCGAACTCGATGGAGGCGCGGACCCAGCTGACCGTGGAGGACACGAAGTGCTCCAGGGCGACGCCGGTGCCGATCAGCATCTGGGCCTCACCGATGAGGCGGAGGGTGGCGGAGCCGTCCTCCTCCTCGTGCAGGTGCGTGTAGACCTTGGGCCACAGGGTGCGGCGGTTCCAGTCGTCGATCGCGTCGAGGATCTTGGCGCGGTCGTCGGCCGAGTGGGGGCGGTCGTAGAACGTCCGCACCGAGAAGACCTGCTGCTCGTCCTCGCCGCGGAACATGAAGTACGTGCGGAATTCCTCCCACGGCGCGGCGAGGTCACCCTCGTCGTCGATGACGTACTTCAGTTCCATCTGCTCGAGGAGCTGCTTGACGAGGTCCTGGTCGGGGACGACGGGGCCCGCCGGTCCTGCGGCCTGAGGCTGGGGCTGGCCCCCGAAATTCGGAATCGAGGACGGGTCGATGCTCACCGTGTATTTCCCTTCGTACGGATGCTCGCCATCCTCCCCCATCGCGGGCGGTTCGTGGCAAGCCCCGCCTCCCGCGATCCGCTGCGGGCTGACAAGATCTGGTCCTCATGGGGGAGAAATCGGGGAAGAAGGCCGGTCCGGTGAAGCCGCGGGCGTGGACCTGGGTGTGGGTCTCGGCGGCGGTGACCGTGTTCTGCGGCGGGCCCGCGGCCGTGCTGGCCTGGGGCGCGATGGCCTGGAGCGAGATCGGTGAACCGGAGCAGGTGGACTGCGCCGAGGTGATGACCTTCGCGCGGGGAAGCCTCCCCGCGAGCGCCGAGGACGCCCGCTGCACGGCGGCCCACTGGCAGGAGACCCAGGCGGAGGCCGAGTTCCGGATGCCCCGCGACGAGGTCGGGGGGTGGCTGGAAGCGACCTACCCGGCCGGGAAGCCCGCCTTCTCCTGCGAGCAGGACCGGTGCGTGGACGTGTCCTTCGACGAAGCGCTGTACGTGCACCTGCGGGTCACGTACGAGGACGGCGGCACCGCCCTCGTACGTGTCCGGGCCTTCGACACCTGAGCTACCGCGCCGGCCCCACGATCAGGCCGTCCTCGAAGCGGTCCACGCGGACGGTGTCGCCGTCCCGGACCTCGCCCGCGAGGATCTCCTTGGCGAGCCGGTCGCCGATCGCCGTCTGGATGAGGCGGCGCAGCGGCCGGGCGCCGTACGCCGGGTCGTTGCCCTCCTCGGCGAGCCACTCCAGGGCCTCCGGGGTGACGTCCAGGGTGAGCCGCCGCTCGGCGAGCCGCTGGGCGAGCCGGTCGATCTGGAGCCGCGCGATCCGGCCCAGCTCGGCCCGGTCGAGGGCGGAGAAGACCACCAGGTCGTCGAGCCGGTTCAGGAACTCCGGCTTGAAGCTGGCCCTGACCACGTCCAGGACCTGCTGCTTCTTCACGTCGGCGGGGGTGAGCGGGTCGACGAGGTACTGGCTGCCCAGGTTCGACGTGAGGATCAGGATGGTGTTGCGGAAGTCCACCGTCCGCCCCTGCCCGTCGGTCAGCCGTCCGTCGTCCAGGACCTGGAGCAGGACGTCGAAGACCTCCGGGTGCGCCTTCTCCACCTCGTCGAGCAGGACCACGCTGTACGGGCGGCGGCGGACCGCCTCCGTGAGCTGGCCGCCCTCCTCGTATCCGACGTAGCCGGGCGGCGCGCCGACCAGCCGGGCGACGCTGTGCTTCTCGCCGTACTCCGACATGTCGATGCGGATCATGGCCCGCTCGTCGTCGAAGAGGAAGTCCGCGAGCGCCTTCGCCAGCTCCGTCTTGCCGACGCCCGTGGGGCCGAGGAAGAGGAAGGAACCGGTGGGGCGGTCGGGGTCGGCGATGCCCGCGCGGGTGCGGCGCACGGCGTCGGAGACGGCCTGGACGGCCTCGGACTGGCCGATCAGCCGTCGGCCGAGCTCGTCCTCCATGCGCAGCAGCTTCTGCGTCTCGCCCTCCAGGAGACGGCCGGCGGGGATGCCGGTCCAGGCGCCGACGACGTCCGCGATGTCGTCGGGGCCGACCTCCTCCTTGACCATCGTGTCCTTGGAGGACTCCTGCTGGGCCTCTGCCTCGCTGGCCTCCTCCAGCTCCCGCTCCAGGGCCGGGATCTCCCCGTAGAGCAGCTTGGAGGCGGTGTCGAAGTCTCCGTCGCGCTGGGCGCGCTCGGCGCGGCCGCGGGTCTCGTCGAGGCGCTCCTTCAGCTCGCCGACCCGGTTGAGGGACTGCTTCTCCTTCTCCCAGCGGGCGGTCAGACCGCGCAGCTCCTCCTCGCGGTCGGCGAGGTCGCGCCGCAGCTTCTCCAGGCGCTGCCTGCTCGCCGGGTCCGTCTCGTTCTTGAGGGCCAGCTCCTCCATGCGGAGCCGGTCCACGGAGCGCTGGAGCTCGTCGATCTCGACGGGCGAGGAGTCGATCTCCATACGGAGCCGGGAGGCGGCCTCGTCGACCAGGTCGATGGCCTTGTCGGGGAGGAAGCGGGAGGTGATGTACCGGTCGGAGAGGGTCGCGGCGGCCACCAGCGCGGAGTCGTTGATCTGCACCTTGTGGTGGGCCTCGTACCGGCCCTTGAGGCCGCGGAGGATCGCGATGGTGTCCTCGACCGTGGGCTCGGCGACCAGGACCTGCTGGAAGCGGCGCTCCAGGGCCGGGTCCTTCTCGATCCGCTCGCGGTACTCGTCGAGGGTGGTCGCGCCGACCATGCGGAGCTCGCCGCGGGCCAGCATGGGCTTGAGCATGTTGCCCGCGTCCATGGAGGAGTCGCCGCCGGCGCCCGCGCCGACGACCGTGTGCAGCTCGTCGATGAAGGTGATGATCTGGCCGTCGCTCGCCTTGATCTCGGAGAGCACGGTCTTGAGGCGCTCCTCGAACTCGCCGCGGTACTTGGCCCCGGCGACCATCGCGCCGAGGTCGAGCGAGACCAGCCGCTTGTTCTTCAGCGACTCGGGTACGTCGCCCTTCACGATCCGCTGGGCGAGGCCCTCGACGACGGCGGTCTTGCCGACGCCGGGCTCACCGATGAGGACCGGGTTGTTCTTGGTGCGGCGGGACAGCACCTGCACGACGCGGCGGATCTCGTGGTCGCGGCCGATGACCGGGTCCAGCTTGCCCTCGCGCGCGGCGGCCGTGAAGTCCGTGCCGAACTTCTCCAGCGCCTTGTACTGCCCCTCCGGGTCGGGTGTGGTCACCCGGCGTCCTCCCCTGCTCTTCTCGAACGCGTCGAGCAGCTTCGAAGCGCTCGCGCCCTGCCCGTCGAGGATCTCACCGGCCTGGCCCCCCTTGGCCGCGATCGCGATGAGGAGGTGCTCGGTGGACAGGTAGTCGTCGCCGAGTTCCTTGGCCTGCCGGTCGGCGTCGGCGATGACCGCGAGGAAGTCGCGGCTGGGCTGCGGGGGCGCGACCGTGGAGCCGGTGACGCTCGGCAGGGCGGCGAGCAGCCGCTCCGCGCCGGTGCGCACGACCGCCTGGTCGGCTTCGACGGCGGCGAGCAGGTCGGTGATGTTCTCGTTGTCCTGACCGGTGAGCAGCGCCAGCAGAAGGTGCGCGGGGGTCAGGTCGGCGTGTCCTTCGGACACGGCGCGGCTGCTGGCCGCGTTGATCGCGTCCCGGCTCCGGTTGGTCAGTTCGGCGTCCACGTGCGGTGCTCCTCCTGGGTTGCTACGGGTCCTCTCCCTTTATGACTCGTCCAGGGTACACAAAGTTGAGTCGAATGCGCTCAAGGTATCGGGGGAGGCTCCGCCCCGGGTAGTTTCCGTGCATGGCGACCGACCCGAGGAACCCCTCCGACTCGTACCTGAGCTTCTGGCGCGAGTACCACATGTGCACCCTGACCACCCCGCGCCCGGACGGCACTCCGCACGTCGTGGCGGTGGGCGTCACGTACGACCCCGAGGGCGGATACGCCCGGGTCATCACGAACAAGCACAGCCGGAAGGTCGCCAACGTCCTGGCGGCGGGCACGGACGGCGCGCGGGTCGCGGTCTGCCAGGTCGACAAGGGCCGCTGGGCCACCCTGGAGGGCGTGGCACACATCCGTACGGAGGCGGACGTCGTCGCGGACGCGGTGGGGCGCTACGCGGAGCGCTACGGGCGCACGCCGGCGGAGAACCCGGACCGGGTCGTCATCGAGATCGCGCTGACGCGGGCGATGGGACGCGCCTGAGAGAAGGGCCCCCGGCCGTACGGGGGCAGCACAACGGCGCCATCGCGTTTCAGGTCCGCGATGGCGCCGCTGTGTGGGGGAAGTGCCGGAGCGATCTACAACGACGGGGGAATCGCTCAGGCACTGCGGGGGGTGGCGGTGATGGTCTCGGGCTCGATCAGCTGGTGGTCACGCTGGTCGAGGTTGACGAAGATCATGCCGTACCGGATGGCACAGCGGATGGGCTGTGGGGCGCCGCGGGGACGGCGGAGGCAGCGGTAGGCGCGGACGTCCTCGTCCTGCTCCCGTGCCACCACGATCGGCTCTCCGAAGAGGGTGATCTTCAGCGCGTCGCCACGGTGGGGGATGGCCGTGGCGAGGTCGACGAAGTGCCACCCTGACCGGTAGGCCGAAGCCATCTCCCGGCGGAACCTGGGGTCGTCCGGCGGCACGGTCACGCCCCCGCGCCCCTGGAAGCGATCTCCCAGGACGGCTCGTAGGGAGCGGCGAGCACGACGTCCCTGGGAGAGCTCTCCCACGAGGGTTCGCCGGGTCCCGCCACCACGTCGTGCGCCGGGTTGCTCTCCCACGAGGGCTCGTCCGGCCCTGCCACGGAATGCGCCGGGGTGCTCTCCCACGAGGGCTCGCCGACGGCGAGTGCGCCGAGAGCAGCCGCCGCAACGGCTATGGCGCTAAGTGCACGAACCATCCTGGTCATGGCCGATCTCCACCTCTTTTGATCACTACCTCCCCCCCGCGAGTAAGACGATGGCTCACTCACGACCCTTTTCACCAGCCAACCCGGGCATCATGTTCCTGTAATTCATGACCCTGAGGGGGGTGCAAATGAGGCGAGAATGCGACGAGTCCGGTCATAAGCACAGTCACGGTGAACTATGCGACGTGGGCAAGGAGCTCTATGCGAGTGCGCTCCGCACCGGCCGCATAGCCCGAACGGACGCCGAAGCCGCCCCCTGCCTGAGGGAACTCTCCCTCCTGCACCCGGACCCGGACGACAGCCAGTGCCTGCGTCCCGTACCGCCGTCGATCGCCCTCAACCAGCTCGTGCACCCCATCGAGCAGGAGATACAGGTCAGACGGCAGCACGCGATAGCCCTCGCGGACGCTTTCGAGCCGTTCATGGCGATCCACACCCAGGATCCCTCCGGCGCCCAGGCGATCACGGTCCTCGAAGGGCTCAGCGTCATCAACGCCGCCCTCGACCGCGCCATCAACGAGTGCACCGAGGAACTCCTCACCATCCAGCCCGGCAGCGGCCGCCGTCCCGAGACCCTCGAAGCCGCCCTGCGCCGCATGGAGCCGCTCCTCGACCGCGGTGTCCGGATGCGGACGCTCTACCAGCACACGGCACGGCACCATCCCGCCACGCTGGCCTACGTCGAACGCGTCGCGCCGTACGGACTCGACCTGCGCACCCTCGAGGAGATCGTCGACCGGCTGATCATCGTCGACCGCAAGGTCGCCTTCGTACCCGCGCGCAGCGACCGTCAGGTCGCCCTCGAACTCCGCCACGAGGGCCTCGTCCAGTACCTCGTCGGCGTCTTCGACCAGTTCTGGCTGCACGGCGTGCCGTGGGAGGACGAGATCCCCTACAGCCCCTCCGTGGACGGCATAGGCGGCGTCCAGCGCTCCATCGCCAAACTCCTCGTCGAGGGCCACGTCGACGAGGCCATCGCCCGCCGCCTCGGCATGAACGTGCGCACCTGCCGCGCCCACATCGCCAAACTCGCCGCCGCCCTCGGCAGCGGCAGCCGGGCCCAGCTCGGCTACCTGATCGCGCAGTCGGGCATCCTCGAGGGAGACAACTGACCAGCCGGACACCTGACCAGCGCCGAACGGGACAACTCGCCACCGTGTACGTACAGATCGACCTCGACGGGCCCGCGGGGACCCTCCGCGTCTCCGGGCACGACCTGCCCACCGCGGAGCTCGTACGGGCCCCCGGGGCCCGCCCCGACACCCACACGCCGATCGGCACCCGCAAGCCCGCCCTGCTCGCGCTGACGGTGGACGGGGAACCCGCCGTGATCAAGCCGGCCCGCGCCCGGCTGCTGCGCCGCTCCTACCGGGTGGACGTCCGCGTCCGCGGCGTCCGCTACCGGCTCGTCCCCTGCTCGCACGTGGACAGCCGGCTCACCCGGAACGGGAAGGCCCTCGGCACCCTGGAGTCCGCCGGGGACGGCAGGGTCGACGCCGACTGGGACCCGGCCGCCGCCCTCACCCCGCTCGACCACACCGTCGGCACCGCCCTCGCCGCCGCGTTCGGCACGGGGGCGGCGCCCTGGTGGGAGACGGTCGGCGACATCGTCGCGGAACTCATCCCGTAGGGACGTCACATGCCCGAGGCCCCCTTCCACAGCTGTGGAAGGGGGCCTCGGGCATACGGGAAGCGCTCGCCGCGCTCCCGGGGGCTACTCGCCGCGCTTCGGACGCCAGACCACCAGCGCGCTCGCCTGCTGCACGTCCTGGTACGGCACCAGGTCGCGCCGGTACGAGGCGTGCACCTGGGCCTCGCGCTGCCGCATCGCCGCCGCCGCGCCGTCGACGGCCGCCGACAGCTCCGCGATCCGGCTCTGCAGCGCCGCGACCTGGTTCTCCAGTTCGATGATGCGCTTGATCCCGGCCAGGTTGATGCCCTCGTCCTGCGACAACTGCTGCACCTGACGGAGCAGCTCGATGTCACGGGCCGAGTAACGCCGGCCACGGCCCGCCGTACGGTCCGGGGAGACCAGACCGAGACGGTCGTACTGACGGAGGGTCTGCGGGTGCAGACCGGAGAGCTGGGCCGCCACCGAGATGACGTACACCGGCGACTCGTCGGTCAGTTCGTACGGATTGCGTCGGCGCCCGTCCACCGGGTCACGCTCCCTTCGCGGCCTGGAACAGCTCCGCCCGCGGGTCCTCGGAGGCGGTCGCCTCGCGATAGGTCTCCAGGGCGTCACGTGCCTTGTCGTCCAGCTCCTTGGGCACCGCGACCTCGACCGTCACGAGCAGGTCGCCGCGCGTGCCGTCCTTGCGGACCGCGCCCTTGCCCCGGGCGCGCATGGTCCGGCCGTTCGGCGTGCCCGCGGGCAGCTTGAGGGTGACCGCGGGGCCCCCGAGGGTCGGGACCTTGATCTCGCCGCCGAGCGCGGCCTCCGTGAAGGAGACCGGCACGGTGACGGTGAGGTTGTCGTCCTTGCGGCCGAAGACCGGGTGGGTGTCGACGTGCACCACGACGTACAGATCGCCGTTCTGCCCGCCGCGCTCCCCCGGCGCCCCCTTGCCGCGCAGCCTGATCTTCTGGTTGTCGGAGACCCCCGCCGGGATGCGGACCTGCATGGTGCGGGAGGACTTGGCCCGGCCGCTGCCCTTGCAGACCTCGCAGGGGTTCTCGGCGATGAGGCCGCGGCCCTTGCAGTCGACGCACGGGTCGGTGAGCGAGAAGCCGCCGCCGCTGCCGCGCGAGACCTGACCGGTGCCGACGCAGGTCGGGCACACCCGGGGGGTGCCGTTCTTGTCGCCGGTGCCCGAACACGCCGTGCACGGCTGCTGGCTGGACATCCGCAGCGGTACGGTCGCGCCCTCGATGGCCTCGGTGAAGCTGAGCGTCACCTCGGACTCGATGTCCTGACCGCGCCGCGGCTGGGTACGGGTGCCCCCGCCGGCGCCGCGGTTGAACAGGCCGCCGAAGACGTCCCCGATCCCGCCACCGCCGCCGCCGAAGCCACCGCCCGCGCCGCCCTGGGTGCCTCCGAAGAGGTCACCCAGGTCGAAGTTGAACGAGCCGCCCGCCCCGGGGGCGCCGGCCCGGAAGCCGCCGTTCCCGAAGAGGGCGCGGGCCTCGTCGTACTCCTTGCGCTTCTTGGGGTCGCCGAGGATGTCGTTCGCCTCGGAGATCTCCTTGAAGCGCTCCTCGGCCTTGGCGTCGTTCTTGTTGGCGTCCGGGTGGTTCTCGCGGGCGAGCTTCCGGTACGCCTTCTTGATCTCGGCCTCGGTGGCGTCCTTGGGGACGCCGAGAACCTTGTAGTAGTCCTTCTCGACGAAGTCCTTCGTGCTCATCGACGTCCCTCCTTCCGGACTGCTCCGGGGTCTGTCACCGCTGTGTGGCTGGTGGCGCTACCCCTCCTCGGGGGCACCGCTCTCCTCGTCAGTGGACGACTTCGCGTCGTCCTTGGCCGGTGCCGCGCCCGGCTGGGGCTCGGCGACGGCCACGCGGGCGGGCCGGATGGTCCGCTCGCCGATCCGGTACCCGGGCTGCAGGATCGCCACGCACGTCGTCTCGGTGACGTCCGGCGCGTACGAGTGCATCAGGGCCTCGTGGATCGTCGGGTCGAAGGGCTCGCCCTCCTTGCCGAACTGCTGCAGACCCATCTTGGCGACGACGGTCTCCATCGATTCGGCCACCGACTTGAACCCGCCCACGAGCTCGCCGTGGTCCCGGGCCCGGCCGACGTCGTCGAGCACCGGGAGCAGGTCGCTCAGGAGGCTCGCGACGGCGATCTCCTTGACCGTGACCCGGTCCCGCTCCACGCGGCGGCGGTAGTTCTGGTACTCGGCCTGGAGCCGCTGGAGGTCCGCGGTGCGCTCCTCGAGCGCCTTGCGTGCCTGGTCCAGCTGCGCCAGCAGAGCGACGTCAGTAGCGTCCCCGGCCGGGGCCGCCCCCTCCGCCTTGTCGGCGGAAGCGGCGGCAGCGGCGGTCTCGGGCTCCTCGGGCGTGCCGTCGGCGGGGACTTCGGGCTTCTCCTCGAAGCCCGGGGTCTCCTCCGACATCAGACAGCGCCGCCCTTCGGCTTGTCCTCGTCCACGATCTCGGCGTCGACGACGTCGTCGTCGGCCTGGGCCTGCTGGCCGGCGCCGGCGTCGCCGCCCGCGGCCTGCGCGCCCTGGGCGTCGGCGTACAGCGCCTGGCCGAGCTTCTGCGAGACGGCCGCGACCTTCTCGGTGGCGGTGCGGATCTCGGCGGTGTCCTCGCCCTTGAGCTTCTCCTTCAGCTCGACGAGCGAGGCCTCGACCTCGGCCTTGACGTCACCGGGGACCTTGTCCTCGTTGTCCTTGAGGAACTTCTCCGTCTGGTAGACGAGCTGCTCGCCCTGGTTGCGGGACTCGGCGGCCTCGCGGCGACGGTGGTCCTCGTCCGCGTACTGCTCGGCCTCCTGGCGCATCCGGTCGACCTCGTCCTTCGGCAGCGAGGAGCCGCCGGTGACGGTCATCTTCTGCTCCTTGCCCGTGCCGAGGTCCTTCGCGGTCACGTGCATGATGCCGTTGGCGTCGATGTCGAAGGCGACCTCGATCTGCGGGACACCGCGCGGGGCCGGAGGCAGCCCGGTCAGCTCGAACATGCCGAGCTTCTTGTTGTACGCCGCGATCTCGCGCTCGCCCTGGTAGACCTGGATCTGCACGGACGGCTGGTTGTCCTCGGCCGTCGTGAAGATCTCGGACCGCTTGGTCGGGATCGTGGTGTTGCGCTCGATGAGCTTGGTCATGATGCCGCCCTTGGTCTCGATGCCGAGGGACAGCGGGGTCACGTCGAGGAGCAGGACGTCCTTGACCTCACCCTTGAGGACACCGGCCTGGAGCGCGGCGCCGATGGCGACGACCTCGTCCGGGTTGACGCCCTTGTTGGCGTCCTGACCGCCGGTCAGCTCCTTGACGAGCTCGGCGACGGCCGGCATACGGGTCGAACCACCGACGAGAACGACGTGGTCGATCTCGGAGAGGTTGATGCCCGCGTCCTTGATGACGTTGTGGAACGGCACCTTGCAGCGGTCGAGCAGGTCCGAGGTCAGCTGCTGGAACTGGGCTCGCGTGAGCTTCTCGTCCAGGTGCAGCGGGCCCTCGGCGGAGGCCGTGATGTACGGCAGGTTGATGGAGGTCTCGGTCGAGGACGAGAGCTCGATCTTCGCCTTCTCCGCGGCCTCGCGGAGACGCTGGAGAGCCATCTTGTCCTTGGCCAGGTCCACACCGTGGCCGTTCTGGAACTGCGTCACCAGGTAGTCGACGACGCGCTGGTCCCAGTCGTCGCCACCGAGGTGGTTGTCACCGTTGGTGGCCTTCACCTCGACGACGCCGTCGCCGATCTCCAGGAGGGACACGTCGAAGGTGCCGCCACCGAGGTCGAAGACGAGGATCGTCTGGTCGTCCTTGTCGAGGCCGTACGCGAGAGCGGCGGCGGTCGGCTCGTTGACGATGCGCAGGACGTTGAGGCCCGCGATCTCACCGGCCTCCTTGGTGGCCTGGCGCTCGGAGTCGTTGAAGTACGCCGGCACGGTGATGACCGCGTCGACGACCTTCTCGCCCAGGTAGGCCTCGGCGTCGCGCTTCAGCTTCTGCAGGATGAAGGCGCTCATCTGCTGCGGGTTGAAGTTCTTGCCGTCGATCTCGATCTTCCAGTCGGTGCCCATGTGGCGCTTGACCGACCGGATGGTCCTGTCGACGTTGGTGACGGCCTGACGCTTGGCCACCTCGCCGACGAGCACCTCGCCGTTCTTCGCGAAGGCGACGACGGACGGCGTGGTCCTGGCGCCCTCGGCGTTGGTGATGACGGTGGGCTCGCCGCCTTCCAGAACGCTGACGACGGAGTTAGTCGTGCCCAGGTCGATGCCGACCGCACGTGCCATTTCGATTCCTCCAGCTGACGTACTTGAGTGGATCTGGCTCAAGGATGCATGACTGTCCTCGATGAGTCAACAGACCTGAGCGGAGGAGGCTCAACTCTTCGCCCTTTATCTCGCTCATACGGCGGCCGGGCGCGCGTCGTTCACCGATCCGGCGGGGTGCCGCATGAGAGAGTCCGATGGCCCTATGTCGGGCAAACAAGGCATATCCCACGAATATCCCATGATTCTCGTTCGTCGCTCGGAAGGGTGTGGGGAATGACGGCCAAGCGCACGTTCGACGTCGTGGGCGGGCTCGCCCTCCTGGTCGCGCTGTCCCCGCTGCTCGCCGCCGTCGCCCTCTCGGTCGCCCTCGGCTCGGCCACCCCCGGCCGGGGCGTCCTGCGCCGCCGCACGGTGGCGGGCCTGGCGGGAGAGCCCTTCACGATGCTGACCTTCCGCAGCAGGAGCCCGCTGGCCGCGCTGCCGCTCCTCGTGCATGTCGTCGGCGGCCGGATGTCGCTGGTCGGACCGTGTCCCCTGACCCCCGGCCACCGCGAGTGCACGGGCGAGGGACGCCGCCGGCTCTCCGTACGCCCCGGGCTCACCGGCCCCTGGCAGATCAGCGGACGCTCGGACCTGCCGTGGGAGGAACGCGAGCTCCTCGACCTCCACTATGTGGACCACCACTGGCTGGGGATGGATCTGACGATCCTGGCGCGTACGCTTCCAGCAGTCCGCAGGCGTCGCGCGGCAAGGTTTGCCTGAGCGACACAGATCACCGCGAGCGCCGCTACAGCACGGGGCCCCGAACGGGTAATCTCAGCACGGACTCCATAAGTTACCGCTTAGTAGGCCCGCCCGAGGAGCCCCTCATGCAACTCGCCGCGATCATCGTGTCGATCGCCATCACGGTGGTGGCCGTCGCGCTGTTCGGTCGTGCCACCGTGCAGATCTACCGGTTCGTGCGCCTCGGGCAGCCCGTGCCCGCCGGCACCCGCACCGGCGACCCCACCCAGCGCACCGTGACCCTGGTCAAGGAATTCCTCGGCCACACCCGGATGAACCGCTGGGGCATCGTCGGCTTCGCGCACTGGTTCGTCGCGGTGGGCTTCTTCTCGCTGCTCCTGACGATCGTCAACGCCTTCGGCCAGCTCTTCCAGGCCGACTGGCTGATCCCGATCATCGGCGACTGGCTGCCGTACGAGATCTTCACCGAGTTCCTCGGTCTGATGACGGTCCTGGGCATCGTGACCCTCATCGTCATCCGGCAGCTCAGCAAGCCGACCAAGGCCGGCCGCAAGTCCCGCTTCGCGGGCTCCAAGACCGGACAGGCGTACTTCGTCGAGGCCGTCATCCTCATCGTCGGCCTCTGCATCATGACGCTGCGGGCCCTCGAAGGCGTCCAGCACCACGTCACCGGCTGGGAGCCGGGCTTCTTCGCCTCGTACCCGCTGATCGCGCTGCTCGACGGCCTGGACCTGAGCACGATCCAGTACCTGACCTACTTCTTCGCGTGCCTCAAGATCGTCACGTCCTTCACCTGGATGATCACGGTCTCGCTCAACACGAACATGGGTGTCGCCTGGCACCGCTTCCTCGGCTTCCCGAACATCTGGTTCAAGCGGAACGCCGACGGCTCCACCGCCCTGGGCGCGCTCCAGCCGATGACGACGGCGGGCAAGGAGATCGACTGGGAGGACCCGGCCGAGGACGCCGTCTTCGGTGTCTCCCAGGTCGAGCAGTTCTCCTGGAAGGGCATCCTCGACTTCTCCACCTGCACCGAGTGCGGCCGCTGCCAGTCGCAGTGCCCCGCCTGGAACACCGGCAAGCCCCTCTCCCCCAAGCTCCTCATCATGTCGCTGCGCGATCACGCGCACGCCAAGGCGCCGTACCTGCTCGCCGGCGGCGGCAAGGACATGGAGGGCAACGAGAAGGCCACCGAGGAGCAGCTCAAGGACGTCCCCGCGTCGGCGATCGCCGAGGCCGAGCGCCCCCTCATCGGCACCGCCGAGGAGAACGGCGTCATCGACCCCGACGTCCTGTGGTCCTGCACCACCTGCGGCGCCTGTGTCGAGCAGTGCCCGGTCGACATCGAGCACATCGACCACATCGTCGACATGCGCCGCTACCAGGTGATGATCGAGTCCGCCTTCCCCTCGGAGGCCGGCACGATGCTCAAGAACCTGGAGAAGAAGGGCAACCCCTGGGGTCTCGCCAAGAAGCAGCGCGTCGAGTGGACCAAGGAGGTCGACTTCGAGGTCCCGATCGTCGGCAAGGACGTCGAAGACCTCTCCGAGTTCGACTACCTCTACTGGGTCGGCTGCGCCGGCGCCCTGGAGGACCGGGCCAAGAAGACCACCAAGGCCTTCGCCGAGCTGCTGCACATGGCGGGCGTCAAGTTCGCGATCATGGGCGGCGACGAGAAGTGCACCGGTGACTCCCCCCGCCGCCTGGGCAACGAGCCGCTGTTCCAGCAGCTCGCCCAGGAGAACGTCGCGATGCTGAACATGGCGTTCGGCGAGGACGACGAGGACCCGGAGACGAAGAAGCCGAAGTCGGCGAAGCGGATCGTCTCGACCTGCCCGCACTGCTTCAACACCATCGCCAACGAGTACCCGCAGCTCGGCGGCGAGTACGAGGTCATCCACCACACCCAGCTGCTCCAGCACCTCATCGACGAGGGCAAGCTGGTCCCGGTGACCCCGGTCGACGGTCTGATCACCTACCACGACCCGTGCTACCTGGGCCGTCACAACAAGGTCTACACGCCGCCGCGCGAGATCATGTCCGCCGTCCCCGGCCTGCGCCAGCAGGAGATGCACCGCCACAAGGAGCGCGGCTTCTGCTGCGGCGCCGGTGGTGCCCGGATGTGGATGGAGGAGCGGATCGGCAAGCGCATCAACAACGAGCGCGTCGAGGAGGCCCTGTCCCTCAACCCGGACATCGTCTCCACTGCCTGCCCGTTCTGCCTGGTCATGCTGACCGACTCGGTCAACGGCAAGAAGAACGAGGGCAAGGCCAAGGAGTCCGTCACGGTCGTGGACGTGGCCCAGCTGCTCCTCGAGTCCGTGAAGACCCCGGCGGACCCGGAGCCGGAACCGGCCGAGGAGCCGGAGCCGGCCGTCTGACCCGGACATGAGCCGGACATGAGCCGGACAGGAGAGGGCCGCCCCGCGAGAGATCGCGGGGCGGCCCTTCTCCATGTCGTCAGACCTTCCTGGCGACGTACTTCTCCACGAGCCTGCCCCAGAAGTCGTAGACCGAGCTGCCGGCGCCCTGCTTCGGGGTGTCGACGGCGGCGAGCTTGTAGTGGTGCCCGCCGGCGTCGACGAGCCTGTACGTCCAGCCGTGGTGCCCGGCGGTCGGGTGCCTCAGGTCGAGGGAGGCGACGGCGCGCCCGTTCGGCCGGCTGATCTCGACACGGGGCCAGGTCGCGCTCTTGTAGAACCGGGCGGTGTTCCCGTCGGGCAGCGTGACCCTGGCGGAGGCCTGCTCCGGGGCCGGCGTGGGCTCGGGCGTGGGGGTCGGCTTCGGCTTCGGCTTCGGGGCGGGGGCCGGCTCGGGGGCCGGGGCGTGCTCGGTCCAGGAGGAGACGGTGCCGTCGGGCCGGAGGACGACGTGGAGCCCGTTGTTCCGTCCGTGGGCGGGCCGCCCGTCGGTGCTGGTGAGGGTGTCGATCAGGGACCCGCCGGCGTAGATCTCGGCGGAGAAGCGGCCGGGGCCGTCCTGGTAGACCTTGGCGAGGGAGCCGTCCGCGAGATCGACGTTGCGCCAGAGGACGGACCGGTCGCTCGTGGCCCCGGTCCCCGGCCCCTGGTCCGGCCCGTCGGCGGCGAAGGCTCCGGCGGCCGGCAGGAGGAGGGCGGCGACAGCCCCGGTGGCGACGGCGGCGGTACGGGCGGAACGACGGGTGACACGCATCGGAAGGGCTCCTTGCTCGGGTCGCTGACATCTCCGAAGCTACGAGTACGACATTGAGGTGATACGTCGGATTTGTAACGAGCGCCCGGCATATCCCCCTAGGGGATGTCACAGCACCGTCGCAAGGACAGGTCCGGGGAGCGCCCGCGCGGCGGAAGCGGGTACGTTCGACGACGTGGCTGGATTCAGGAACGGACGCGGCCGGGACAACCGCCCCCCGCACAATCAACCGCAGCAGGCGCCGTACGGGTACAACGCGGCCCCGCCGCCGTACCCGCAGCAGCAGTGGCAACAGCAGCCACCGCAGGGGCACCAGGGGCACCAAGGGCATCAGCAGGGGCAGCAGCCCTACGGGGAGCCGGAGTACTTCGGCGAGCCGTACGGCCAGCCGCAGCACCCGCACGCGGCGGCGGCGAACAACCCGGGCCACACCCAGATGTTCAGCGTCGACGACCCCTACGGCGACGCCTCGACCCACCGGCCCGGCGCCGCACCCGTCCCCACGGGGCCCCGCCTGCCGTGGAAGGCGCTCCTGAGCGGCATCGTGCTGCGCCCGGCGGACACGTTCCTGCGCATGCGGGACCACGCCGTCTGGGGCCCGGCACTGATCGTCACCTTCCTGTACGGGCTGCTCGCGATCTTCGGCTTCGACAAGGCGCGCGACGAGGCGATCAACGCGACCCTCTCGACGGCGATCCCGTACGTCCTGATGACCGCCCTCGGCTTCGTCGTCGGCGGACTGATCCTGGGCGCGGTGACGCACACGCTGGCGCGTCAGCTCGGCGGCGACGGGGCGTGGCAGCCGACGGTCGGCCTGTCGATGCTGATCATGTCGATCACGGACGCGCCGCGGCTCGTCTTCGCGCTCTTCCTGGGCGGCGAGAACGGCCTGGTCCAGGTGATCGGCTGGCTGACCTGGCTGGCGGCCGGGGCGCTCTTCACGGTGATGGTGAGCCGCTCGCACGACCTGCCGTGGCCGAAGGCGCTGGGCGCCTCGGCGATCCAGCTGGTGGCGCTGCTGGGCCTGATCAAGCTCGGCACGCTCTGACGGCACGGGACGAGACGCGAAGAGGCCCCCACCGGCGCGGTGGGGGCCTCTTCACATGCCGTGACGGGACTCAGGCGTCGAGGACCTGGCCCTCGCGCTTGACGACGGGCGGCTCGACCGACCAGGGGAAGTTGATCCACTCGTCGGTCTTCTTCCACACGTACTCGCACTTCACGAGGGAGTGGGACTTCTCGTAGATGACGGCGGAGCGGACCTCGGCGACGTGGTCGACGCAGAAGTCGTGGACGAGCTTGAGGGTCTTGCCGGTGTCGGCGACGTCGTCGGTGATGAGCACCTTCTTGTCGCTGAAGTCGATCGCGTCGGGCACGGGCGCCAGCATGACCGGCATCTCCAGCGTGGTGCCCACGCCGGTGTAGAACTCCACGTTCACGAGGTGGATGTTCTTGCAGTCCAGGGCGTAGGCCAGGCCGCCGGCGACGAAGACGCCGCCGCGGGCGATCGAGAGCACGATGTCGGGCTCGTAGCCGTCGTCGGCGATCGTCTGCGCCAGCTCACGGACGGCGCGTCCGAAACCCTCGTACGTCAGGTTCTCGCGTACTTCACTCATGCCTGCGACCGCCTCACACCTGGGTCCGATGGAAGTTCATGAACGAGCGGGAGGCCGTCGGCCCCCGCTGGCCCTGGTACCGGGAGCCGTACCGCTCGCTCCCGTACGGGAACTCGGCGGGCGAGCTCAGCCGGAACATGCACAGCTGCCCGATCTTCATACCGGGCCAGAGCTTGATCGGCAGGGTGGCGAGGTTCGACAGCTCCAGGGTCACGTGACCGGAGAAACCGGGGTCGATGAACCCGGCGGTCGAGTGCGTCACGAGCCCGAGCCGCCCGAGGGAGCTCTTCCCCTCCAGACGCGACGCGATGTCGTCCGGGAGGCTGATGACCTCGTAGGTCGAGGCGAGCACGAACTCGCCGGGGTGGAGGATGAACGCCTCGTCACCCTCCGGCTCGACCTCACGGGTCAGGTCGAGCTGCTCGACGGCGGGGTCGATGTGGGGGTAGCGGTGGTTCTCGAACACCCGGAAGAAGCGGTCAAGCCTCACGTCGATGCTCGAGGGCTGCACCATGGATTCGTCGTACGGGTCGATGCGCACCCGTCCGGCATCGATCTCGGCCCGGATGTCCTTGTCTGAGAGAAGCACGCCCCCACGATACGCAGAGGGCGCGGACCTGCCCCAATCGGCAGGCGTCCGCGCCCCGACCGCCGGTCAGCGCCGTCCGGACTCCACGGGCACCGCGTGCCGCAGCCGCGCACAGCGCGGACACCGGATGAGCCGCCCCGGCCCGATCCGCCCGGCCCCGAGCTGCTGCAGCGGGAACGAGGCGGTACTGAACACATGCCCTTCGGCACAACGGACGACGGTGCGCTCCATCGGACCCATCAAGTCCCTTCCCCTACACATGTGGTGGACGGGAAGCCACATTAGGGGATCAACGGGACACCCTCCAGGCGGCACTCCGCACCCGAAAAGGCGCAAGCTTCGCCGCAAGTGGCGCATGGGGTACAGTGTGCAACGATGCGGCACCGTTCACCGGCCCGCTGTGCGGATGTAGTTTAATGGTAGAACATGAGCTTCCCAAGCTTATAGCGCGGGTTCGATTCCCGTCATCCGCTCTTGAACGAAGGCCCAGGTCAACGACCTGGGCCTTCGTTGTTGTCTAGACCTCTCAGCCTGCGCCGCGCCCTCCGCGTGCCCCGACTCGCACGACGAACAGGCTCATCGCCTTGTTCCGGACGCACCAGGCCGCAGAGACGAGGTGTTGGATCCATCCGAGCCTCTGACCTCGCACATCCCAGCACGCGACGAACCTCGCGGCGTATCTGTCCGACGTGGGTGGCTAGCTGCGCGGGGTCACCAGGCCGGATTCGTAGGCGAGGATCACGAGCTGTGCGCGGTCGCGGGCGTGGAGCTTGGTCATGGCCCGGTTGACGTGGGTCTTCGCGGTCAGCGGGCTGATCACCATGCGAGCCGCGATGTCGTCATTGGACAGGCCTTGCGCCACCAGGACGACCGCCTCGCGTTCCCGGCCGGTCAAGCCTTCGAGCTCCGCGCCCGTCTCGGCGGGGGGCGGCTGGGTGACGTACCGGTTGATCAGTTTGCGGGTGATCGAGGGTGCGAGGAGGGCGTCGCCGCGCGCGGCCACCCGTACGGCGTGCAGGAAGTCCTCCGGCACGATGTCCTTGACGAGGAACCCGGCGGCGCCCGCGGACAGGGCGTCGAAGACGTATTCGTCCAGGCCGTAGTTGGTGAGGATGACGACGCGGACGCCCGCCAGCGCCGGGTCGGCCGCGATGCGCCGGGTCGCCTCGATGCCGTCGAGGACCGGCATCTGGATGTCGACGAGTGCGACGTCAGGCAGGTGTTCGCGGGCGAGCACCAGGCCTTCCTGGCCGTTGGCGGCTTCGGCCACGACCTCGATGTCGTCTTCGAGGTCGAGGAACGCACGGAATCCGCTGCGGATGAGCGGCTGGTCGTCGACCAGCAGGACACGGATCACGAGGCACGCTCCACGGGGAGTTCGGCCCGGACGGTGAAGCCACCCTCGTCGCGCGGTGCTGCCCGGAGGCGACCGCCGAGAGCGGTGACGCGTTCGCGCATCCCGAGCAGTCCGATGCCCGGCACGGCGTTGGTGCCTGGCGTGGCCGTGCCGTTGTCGTCGATCCGGAGGGCGACGGCATCGGGGCGGTGGTCGATGTGGACCGATGCCGTGGTGGCGTCCGCGTGACGGGCGACGTTGGTGAGGGACTCCTGGACGATCCGGTAGAGGGTGCGGCCCACCGCCGCCGGTACGCCCTGCTGCCGGCCCTGGACCGTCAGCGTCGCCCTCACGCCGGTCTTACCGGCGCGCTCCACCAGTTCGGGGATGTGGTCGAGGCCGTGCGGCGGGGTGGTGTCGTCGTCGCGCAGGGCCTCCAGGGTGGCGCGCAGCTCCCGTGACGCCTCCCGGCAGGCTTCCCGGATGGCCAGCAGGGCCTCCGAAACCGCTTCGCCGCGTTTGCGGGCCACATGGACGGCGACTTCGGACTGCACCTTGATCACCGAGATCTGATGGGTGAGCGAATCGTGCAACTCCCGCGCGATGTGCAGCCGTTCCTCGTCGGCACGGCGCCGCGCCGTCTCCTCGCGGGTGCGCTCGGCTTCGTCCGCCCGCTGCTCGGCCTGCCGGAGGGCTTCGCCGGCCGCGCCGGCGGCGATGAGCCAGGCGATCTGGAGGGCGCCCCGGGCCTGCGCGAACGCCTCGCCCGTGTCGTGCAGGCCCGAAGCGAGGGCCGCGACGGGGAGCGCGGCCAGCACGGCCACGCTGGTCACCACCGTGATGAGGCGGTGTCCCGCGCGCATGGCCGCGTACACCGCGAAGAGGAACGCGACGGCAGCCACGTCGAACCCCGCCGCTTGATACCCCACCGCGCACAGCCCGGTGACGGCGAGGACGGCAACCGGTGCCCGGCGGCCCGCGGCCAGCGCCAGTCCGCCGCCCGCCAGCAGCGCGTACCCGAGCAGGCCGAGGCCCGTGGCGGAGTGCTGCCCCGACAGCCCGGTAACCAGCAGCACCGCCGCCACGCCCACGGCGATCAGCCAGTCCCGGACACCGACCGGAACGCGGAACCGTCCTTTGCTCATGGGCGCACCGTAGCCCGGGGCCGCCTCCGGCGAATCCCGCTCGCGGACAAGCGCCCGGCTACCACGCACGCAGTAGCTCCACGGCACCTGCCGCGTCCGTCGTAGCGCGAAGTGTCTGCGCCTGCGGGACGACCGGCCAGGGCCCGGCCGACATGCTCGAAGCACATCCAGTCGTCGGAAGAGAAGGAGCACCCGATGTCCGCAAGACACCTGTTCGCCGCCGAAGTGACCGACTTCAGCCTCGGAAGGCTCGGCGCCACCACCGGCGGGCTGCTGGGGCTGGCCGCCGTGGTCATCGCCGTACTGGCGCTGACCCGACCCGCCGGTCGTCTCGGCATCGCCAACGGGCCTCTCGGGGCCAGGGCGGCCGTGGTCGCGGGGCTGATCGCCATGGCTCTCGGCGCTCTGGTCGCGGCCACCGCCGACGGTGGCCTCGGCACCGGCAACGGGCTCGGCGGCGCCTACGTGGCCCTGCTGCTCGGGCTGGCCGGCACCGTCCTGGGCGGGCGGGCCCTGACCCGCTCCCGCCGCACGGGGTGACCACCCCGGAGGCGTGTTCACGGCGGTCACACGCCGCGGGCGCTCACCACGCGGCGTACCGCGTAGGCAGCGGCGCCAATGACCAGCACTGCGGCGCCGGAAACCACCGAGGAGGCCGGGAGGGCGAAGGCGAGGACGAGGCAACCGGCGAGCCCGACGACCGGGATGACCCTCGCCGGTCGGCCCTCGTCCGGGGTGAGGGTCCAGGCGGAGGCGTTGGCGACGGCGTCGTAGGCGAGCACGCCGAAGGAGGAGAAGCCGATCGCCCCGCGCAGGTCGGCGGTCGCGGCGAGTACGGCGACGACGGCGCCGACCACGAGTTCGGCGCGGTGCGGCACCTGGAACTTCGGGTGGACGGCGGCCAGGGCGTGCGGCAGGTGCCGGTCGCGGGCCATCGCCAGGGTCGTGCGCGAGACCCCGAGGATCAGGGCGAGCAGCGAGCCGAGCGCCGCCACCGCGGCGCCCACCCGGACGACCGGCGCCAGCCCGTCCGCGCCCGCGGCCCGTGCGGCATCCGACAGCGGGGCGGTGGCGTCGGCCAGCCCCTGCGGGCCCAGCACGAGCAGGCGCGCTCGACACTCGCCAGCGGCCTCTCCCCGTCCGGGCCCCGTAAGCGCCTTGACGACCGTGGACTCAAGCCGGTCACCGTCCGCCCGGCCGGCCGTCTCTCTTCCAAAACGCCGTATTCGGAGTGTACGAATACCTGTGTTCGCGGCCTGAGATTTTAGCGTCCCTCGCGGAGAGGGTTTTTGCCAGCGGCGCCCGGGAGGAATATTCGACACGCAAAAACCAGGAGAACGTGCTAGTGTCCATCCAAGTTGCAGTTTTGGTACCCAAAAAACTTCGAGCGCTCCGTCGGCCACGCGCCGCCCGGAAGCGCTTTATATTTCCGGTATTTTCCGGGCAGGGCATCATCGCGGCGACACGGCGTCCGTATGGTACGGGTGCTGGTGTACTGCCCCAAGGAGATACAACATGGCTGCTGGCACCGTGAAGTGGTTCAACGCGGAAAAGGGTTTCGGCTTCATCGAGCAGGACGGTGGCGGCCCTGACGTGTTCGCCCACTTCTCGAACATCGCCGCCCAGGGCTTCCGCGAGCTTCAGGAGGGCCAGAAGGTCACCTTCGACATCGCGCAGGGCCAGAAGGGCCCGACGGCCGAGAACATCGTCACCGTCTGACACTGACGCGCATCTTGCAGCTGGGGCCCGCATCCCTCGGGGTGCGGGCCCCAGCTGCATGCGTTTCCGCAGTGATTCCTCCTGCCGGAAAGCCGCCCCAAGGTACGCGACCCCGTCTTCGGAGTCGTACCCCTTGGTGCTCCGGATCAGATTCCGCACGCATTCCCTTTTCAGCTGCGCCGCCACCATATTTCCGTGCGCCGCGTTCGCTTCTCGAATTACATTCGGTCCGTACCTGTGATTCCGCATGCTGCCCTTACGCTGCGGACTTCCTTGATGCGTGCCGTATCAAGGAAGGTTCTGAATGAACCCCACACGTACGAACAGCCGCTCTTCCCGCACCCGCCGCACCGGCGCTCCCGCGCCCGGCTACTCCTCCGGTTCGACCCGGGGCAGTCGCTTCGGTGTGTCGTCCGCCCCGAGCCGTTCGGGTGCACCCCGCCGCTCGGGAGGTCAGGGTCGGCGGCCCGCCCCGGTGCAGGGCGAGTTCGCCCTGCCGAAAACGATCACTCCGGCGCTGCCCGCCGTGGAGGCGTTCGCCGATCTCGACATGCCGAAGACCCTGCTTGCCGCGCTCACCGCGCAGGGGGTCTCCGTCCCCTTCCCCATCCAGGGCGCGACACTGCCGAACTCCCTCGCGGGCCGTGACGTCCTCGGCCGCGGCCGGACGGGCTCCGGCAAGACCCTCGCCTTCGGCCTGGCCCTGCTGGCCCGCACCGCCGGACAGCACGCCGAGCCCCGTCAGCCGCTGGCGCTGGTCCTGGTCCCCACCCGGGAACTCGCCCAGCAGGTCACCGACGCGCTCAGCCCGTACGCCCGCGCCGTGAACCTGCGCCTGACCACCGTCGTCGGCGGAATGCCGATCGGCCGGCAGGCGAACGCGCTGCGGAGCGGCGTCGAAGTCGTCGTCGCCACCCCCGGCCGCCTCAAGGACCTCATCGACCGCGGCGACTGCCGACTGAACCAGGTCGCGATCACCGTCCTCGACGAGGCCGACCAGATGGCCGACATGGGCTTCATGCCCCAGGTCACCGCGCTGCTGAACCAGGTCAGGCCCGAGGGCCAGCGGATGCTGTTCTCCGCGACCCTGGACCGCAACGTCGACCTCCTGGTCCGCCGCTACCTCACCGACCCCGTCGTCCACTCCGTCGACCCCTCCCAGGGCGCGGTCACGACGATGGAACACCACGTCCTGCACGTGCAGGGCGCCGACAAGCAGCGGCTGACCACCGAGATCGCGGCGCGTGACGGCCGGGTGATCATGTTCCTGGACACCAAGCACGCCGTGGACCGACTCACC
This sequence comes from Streptomyces sp. NBC_00691, assembly GCF_036226665.1. NCBI lineage: Bacteria > Bacillati > Actinomycetota > Actinomycetes > Kitasatosporales > Streptomycetaceae > Streptomyces > Streptomyces sp. NBC_00691. The sequence continues at coordinate 3,908,872 of NZ_CP109007.1, forward strand.
GAGGACCTCCTCCGCAGCGGCGTGCGGGCCGCAGCCCTGCACGGCGGGAAGACGCAGTCGCAACGCACCCGCACCTTGGCCTGGTTCAAGGCCGGGCACGTCACCGTCCTGGTCGCGACGAACGTCGCGGCCCGCGGAATCCACGTCGACCAGCTCGACCTCGTCGTCAACGTGGACCCGCCCACCGACCACAAGGACTACCTCCACCGCGGCGGCCGCACCGCCCGGGCCGGCGAGTCCGGCAGCGTCGTCACCCTCGTCACGCCCCAGCAACGCCGTGGCATGAACCGCCTCATGCAGGACGCGGGCATCGTGCCCGAGACCAACCAGGTCCGCTCGGGTGAGGCAGAGCTGGTCCGGATCACCGGCGCCCAAGCCCCCTCCGGCATCCCGGTCACCATCACGGCACCGGCGCCCGAGCGCCCCAAGCGCAGTACATCCTCATCCCGTGGTCGGCGTAGCTCCGCCTCGGCCGCCCGGCGGGCCGGCGCCCGTCGGCCCGCCTCCCCCGCGGCGGCGGCCTGAGAATCACGTGATCCGGCAGTTCGCCCATCTCCGCAGGAGGCATGTTGTGACGCTGATCCGAATGCAGCCCGGCTCGTCGAGCACCAGTTCTGGACCGCAGACGGTCAACGAGGTCATGGAGGTGGCCGGACCGCAGGTCGGCGACGACATGACGGTCGAAGTGGCCCTGGCCGTGATGGCCAGTGCGCGCACCGAGCATCTCCTCGTCTGCGACGATGACGGCGTGTGCACCGGGCTGGTCACCCTGGCCCAGCTCATCGCCGTCCGCGACAGCGCCGACTACGACGACCAGTTCCGGTTGCGCGCCGTACCCGGCGACCGGGGGCTGTTCACCTCGCCCCCGACCCCGACGGCCGAAGCCGAACACGCGATGCGCCACCGCCGGCTCGACGCGCTGCCCGTCATCGACGAACAAGGTTGCGCCCTGGGCGTCCTCGCCCTGGCTCACTGAACCGCCTCGCCACGGCTGCACCGCCCCTCCCTCGTGCCATGGGTTTCGGAGATGGTCCCGGGGTCAGTGCTCGGAGTAGCTGAAATCGCCCATGGTCCAGGCGCTCACGTCCGCGATCGAGACGCGGTACATCCCGCCCGTCTCCGGGATCCCGACCGTGCCCTGAAGGATCCGCGCCAGGTGGAAGTGCAGATGGGTGGGCGGCCCGTCCTTCCGGGTCGGTGCGGTGAAGACGGCGGAGAACTCTCCCAGGCGATCCGAGTCCGCCAGCACCTCCGAGACCCGCTGCCTCCACACCGCTTCGGGGGCCAGGCGGCCGGTGATGACCGTGCCGCCGGTGGCTACCGTCAGGGACATCTGATTGCTCTGCCCGGACTCCACCAGGGTGGCAACGTCCACGAGCAGCTCGTCAGGCTTCGACATGAACACTGATTCTATTCACGGGTCGCCCCGGCCCCCTCCACCGGTCGTGCCGCTGTAGAGCTGCCTCTGAAGGGCCGTCACCGCTTTGCTTTCAGAAGCGGATCACTCATGCCCGTTCCTCCCCGCCCGCCGCCTCTGCCACTGCCCCAGAAGCCGCGGTCGACCAGGTGCGACCGCCCTGCGCCCCACCTGCTTCACTGCCCGAAGCCGATTACCTCGCTGCCGGACGCACGAAAATCTGCATCGGCCAGAGTAGACATTGGGCAGTGGTGTCGCTATGTTTTCTTCCGTAGCCGAGAAGGACAGCAGGGCCTGGCAGAGACGAACTGCCGGCAAGCAGTACCAGCAGTACAGGTGGTTGCAGTTCGCAGGACGGTGCGGCGGCGGAGTTTCGAAGCCAGGGTTGTTGCAGGACGGCGACGGGACTGGCGGCCGGACCGGGTGGCCCGCAGTGATCAGGGGCCGCCGCGCGGGACCGCGGTCACGGCATGCGCGGTACCCGTGAGTGCGCAGTTCACAGCAGTGAGGCAATGGAGCGGTACCGCCAGTACGCAGTACCCAGTGGTAGGCAGTCGATCGCCGAGGGAAGAACGGAGGAACGAGGCACCATCAGGATCGCCCGGACGGAAGTCTTGAGTCCGGGTACCGCAGGACATCGATAGTGAGGTGGTCTCCGGTCAAGCAACCGCGATCCCCGCACGCCCGACAGCAACTGGGTCGGGTAGGCGGACACAGAAGGCCGACGCGGTATCAAGGTCGGCATGTGGTGTAGAAGTTCCTTCGGGGCCCTGGTGCCGTACGGCACCAGGGCCCCTCCGCGCGTTCCAGAGAGAGGTGCAGATGACAGCAGATGACTCGTACGGCCGACTTGACGACGACGACTATCCCGCCTACACGATGGGCCGGGCCGCCGAAATGCTCGGCACCACCCCCGCCTTTCTGCGGGCCCTGGGTGAGCACCGCCTGATCACCCCGCTGCGTTCCGAGGGCGGTCACCGCCGCTACTCCCGCTACCAGCTGCGCATCGCCGCCCGCGCCCGTGAGCTCGTCGACCAGGGCACCCCCATCGAGGCCGCCTGCCGCATCGTCGTCCTCGAAGACCAGCTGGAGGAAGCCCAGCGCATCAACGCCGAATACCGCCGTGCCACCGAACCGACCCACCCCTCGGCCGTGGCTTGAGGGGTTCGACCGCCGTCGGCATCGGCCGACGATGCGCCGCCGCCGTGGTGCGCACAGAACGAGCCGGTCGGTCTCCAGCACGTGAGGCACACCGCGATCCTGACCAGGACGGGCCGGGCCTACCGTCGGTTTTCCGGCCGCCCACAGAGGGGACGCTCATGCCGCGAGGATCTCGGATCACCCGGCCATGGCGCCCCACTCGTCGTGGTCAGGTGGCGGCGAGGAAGATCGCGATGTAGTGGGCGGTGAAAGCTGCCACTGTCAGCGCGTGGAAGACCTCGTGGAAGCCGAACCAGCGGGGCGAGGGGTCGGGGCGCTGGAGGGCGTAGACGACCGCACCCGCGCTGTAGAGGAGCCCTCCGGTCACGATCAGACAGACCACGGCGACCCCGCCGCTGTGCATGAATTCGGGTAGGTATCGCACGGGCGCCCAGCCCAGGGCCAGGTAGCAGGGGGTGTACAGCCAGCGGGAAGCCCCGACCCACAGAACGCGGAAGGCGATGCCGACCACAGCACCCGCCCACACGATCCACAGCAGGAAGGACCACTGGTCGCGGGAGAGCAGAAGCACGGCGAGGGGGGTGCATGTGCCGGCGATGATCAGGAAGATGTTGGCATGGTCGAGGCGGCGCAGAACAGCCTCGCCGAGGGGTCCCCAGGTGCCGAGGTGATAGACGGCGCTCGTCCCGAACAGCAGCCAGGCCGTCACGGAGTACACGGTGCAGGCCAGCACGGCTCCCGGCGTCCCTGCCAGGCAGATGAGGACGATGCCCGCGGCAAGCGACGCAGGGACCATGACGGCGTGAAGCCAGCCACGCAGTCTCGGCTTGAGCGGTTCCATCAGATCGGCCGCCCGCTCCGTCACGGACTCCCTTCCTTCTCCCGTCGGCGCGGAAGCAGGGCAGGCGACTTCGGCGCCGCCTCGGAACGCTGCATCCCGTCCCGAAACGGACCGCTGACTTTCTCCAGCAACCATGTGCACATGCTAGGAAACGGCCCGAAAGGGCTACCAGAGGGCCACCTCATCGCACATGGCCTGTTCGGTCGCCTCACGATCCGATCCTGGCCGCCTGGCCAGAACCTGCTCCGGGTGATGCCCAGGCTTATGATCCCCAGGCTTACGGTGAGGGTTCGACCCCCTTCATCCACTCCGCAGCGAAGCCCCAGGGCGGCGTCTTGGTCCTGCTTGCTTTCGGCGAGGCCCCTCGCAGCTGCCGCGGGCTGCGTACGTGAACGGCCGTAGCGGACCTCCATGGGCGCATACTGGCAGCAATGACAAAACCAAGTGCACCGAAGCGCGTTCTGCCCACCAGCCCCTTCAAAGCCCCGGTCACGCTGCCTCCCAAGCAGTTCGCTGTAGGCGACCAGGTCACACATGACGTGTACGGCCTCGGCCGGGTCACCGGCGTCGAGGCCGGAATCGCGGCGGTCGTGGATTTCGGCTCTGAAAAAGAGCGGATCCTGAGCCCGTACGCCAAGATGAGCAAGCTCTAGGACCGCCGTACCCGTTCACGGCGCACCAGATCCGTCTACGGACCCGCAAGGAAGAGGACCCCTCTCATCGACCTGAACTCGCCCTTCTCCGCCCCGGTAGAGACGTCCCCCTGCGCCGCCGCAGCGTCGCCGCATCCCACCACACGTCCCTTCCAGGCACCCGATTACGGGGAAATCGAAGCCTTCCTGCTCGACGACGACGTGCAGGCGTCCGCCTCGGGCGCGAGTGCGGCTCGACGCGAGGCAGGCTAGGTCCCAGGCGCAACGACCGCTTCGGCATCGGGCTCCGAGGCGTATCCGTTTCCGTCTCCCTCCACGGCGTGCGTCGACCAGCTCCGGGTGGCTGGGATGAGGTCGGCCGCGAACAGCACGGTGCCGACGAAGGCGACACGAGGGGCACATCCCCGGCGGCCGGCCCGAATCGCGGCCATGGCCGGCTCGTCGGTGCCGGTGCCGACGTAGATCGCTCCCAGGCTCTGACAGCGTGCCCCAGCCGTGCCCTCAAGGGCGGTGAACAGCGGTCGACACGGGCGTCCCGGGATACGCGAGAAATGCCCCACCAGGAACGTTTTCGCAGGTCAGAGCTCAGATGATCGAGCCGAGCGTCGGTGGTTCCCCAGCTCATGGCGCGGGTTCGATTCCCGTCATCCGCTCTTCTCACGAAGCCCCAGGTCAGAGACCTGGGGCTTCTGCGTTGCCGGTCCGGTCAGGACCCCGCGCCGCGCAAGTCGGGCCTGGCGGCAGCGCCGTCCTCGGACGCCTGGACAGGAGCGAAGATCCGGTCCAGGTGGTGATGGAGCACCGCCATCGCCGACTCCGGGCTCCGCTGGCCCACGAGGATGCTGGTGCCCATGGTCGCCGTCATCGCGAGCAGGCTGATCGCCTCCATGCGCGCGTCGGCGTCCGGGTCGGCCAGGCCGGCCTCCTGCGCCTGCTCGAGGAGTCCGGTCAGGGCGTTCTCCGCGACGTCGGGATTGTCGATGAAGGGCTGGGCGGCCAGCGCCCCGTCGGTCACCGACAGGATCGCGTAGGAGCTGTACAGCAGGTGGAACGTACGGCTCTCCTCATCGACCGGAAGCGAGGCCGACAGCAGCGCGTCCACCGTGGCGCGCGGGCCCGGGTCCGGGCCGACGGCGGCCAGGCGGGCACCCACCCTCGCGGTGAATCGGTCGGTCAGGTGCCGGAGGCCGTAGAAGAGCAGCTTCTCCTTGGTCTCGAAGTAGTACTGCACGAGCCGGAGCGACACACCGGCCTCCGCGGCCACGTCGCGCATGCCGACGGCATGCAGCCCCCGCCGCCCCGCGACCTGGATGAGCGCCTCGGCGATCTGCGCGCGCCGCTCCTCGTGATCCACACGCTTCGGCATGTTCCCGCGTCTCCGCCTGTCGATGAGTGGGTTCGCGCTCCGCTACCCGAACGCCTTCATGATACCGGTGTACCACATTGATGATACGGTCGTACCACAAAGAACGGTTCTTCACAGGAGGTGCCGCCGTGCCCGAGAACACCGCCCCGGTAGGCCGCGACGTCGGCCGCTACGTCAACGACACCCTGCGCGACCGCTACTTCGCCGCCGCCGACGTGATCTACGCGATGGGGGCACCCGCGCGCTCCGAGACCGACGTCGAGACGAGCTTCGGCACCACCCACGTCTACCGGTACGGGCCCGCGGACCCCGCCGCCGAGTCCCGGACCCCGATCGTCCTGATCCACGGCGCCGGCTACAGCTCGGCGATGTGGTACCCCAACACCCCCGGCCTCAGCCTCGACCGCCCCGTCTACGCGCTCGACACCCCGGGCGACGCCAACCGCAGCATCCACCGCGAACCCATGTGGCAGCCCGAGCGCGCCGCCCAGTGGATGGACGAGACCCTCGAAGCGATCGGCCTCGACCGGGTCCACCTCGTCGGCTCCTCCTACGGCGGCTGGCTCGTCCTCAACCAGGCCCACCTGCGGCCCGGACGGCTCGCCTCGGTCACCGCCCTCGACCCCGGCGGTCTGGAGAAGGTCGGCCTGCGCTTCTTCGCCTGGGTCTTCGTGAGCCTGTTCGCCACCCTCGCCCCGAAGGCGCTGCGCCCCCGGCTCGCAAAGTGGCTGGACCAGCCGGTGATCGCCGTCCCCGAGATGCGCAGGTGGATCCAGCTCGGCGCCCGCGCGTACCGGATCCGCCGCCCCGCACCCCGGCCGCTGGCCGAGGACGCGCTGCGATCCATCCGGACCCCGCTCTACGTCATCATGGGCAAGCACAGCCTGCTCGTACACCCCAAGCGGCAGCTGGAACGCGTACCGCGCCTCATAGCCGGCGCCCGCGCCGAGATCATCACCGCGACGGGGCACGGCCCGCAGATCGACCACCCCGACGTGGTCAACGCCCGGATGCTGTCGTTCATGGAGGACGTCGACTCCCTCGACCCTGCCACCGTCGACGGATAGGAACAGCGGTCGATTCCCGTCATCCGCTCGTGAACGAAGGCCCTGGTCGGAGACCAGGGCCTTCGTCGTCCTCCGGGCCTCTCCGGGCGTCACGCGCCGAGGTCGGCCGGGAGGCGGTCAGAACTCCAGCACCTCGCGGTCGAGCGGGTACCGGGCTCGGTGGGGGCCGTCGTACGGCGAGGGTGTGATCGGCAGGACTCCGGTCGGCTGGAGGCCCAGGTTGTCGTCCCAGATCCGGGGTTCGACATGACCGACGACGCGGAACCTCCGGAAGGTGAACGGCGGGCTGTCGGTCGGGAAGAACTCGGGCGTGGTCATCACCTGGAAGTGCAGGTGCGGCGTGGTCGAGTTGCCGCTGTTGCCGATCAGGCCGAGGACCCGGCCGGGTTCGACGTGGTCGCCTTCCCGGACCCTGAGCGAGCCGGGCTTCAGGTGGGCGTAGAGCAGGTAGCGGCCGGGCGCCACCTCCACGGTGACGTGGTTGCCGACGGTCTCGTCGATCGGCGGGACCGGCGGGGTGACGGGCGGCGTGTTGTCCGGGATCCCGTCCTGGACCTCCACCACCCTGCCGCCGGCCGCGGCGACGACAGGCTGCCGGTAGCTCAGGTAGCTGGTGAGCCGCGCGGGGTCGCCTTCCCAGGTCTGCCCCCGCTCGCCGACCTTGTACCAGTCGATCGCGAAGCGCTGCGGTACGTAGAAGCGGCCGTTGATCGGGCCGAGGCCGCGGCGGTGGTGGGTGTTGCCGCAGCACGACTCGCTGGAGTACCAGGTGCCGGGGCGGACCGGCGCGTCCAGGTCCAGCGGAACGGTGCGGTCGGTCGGGGTGATCTGGACCGTCTCCTCGAACGGGGAGGAGCCGGAGGCGGTGAGGACGGCGCCCGAGAGGCGGTGTTCGAGGACCTTGGGCACCCGCTGACCTCGGTCGAGGGCCAGGTCGAGCCAGACCACCCACTGCTGGGAGCCCGGGATCACGGTCGGCGTCGGCCCTGGCGGCGCCGGCGTGTACCCGTCCGCACCCGGCAGGGGATCGCCCACCGGGTTGGCGGCATCGGCCAGCGCCTGCCCGCTCAGCGAGCCCACCACCCGGTGCGTTCGCGCGTCCCGGACCTCGACACGGTCCAGCCGCACCCGTGCGCTGCTGGGCAGCGCGTTCGTGGTGAGCAGTTCGTACGAGAGGTGCGTCTTGCCGTCCGTCGCGCGGAACGGCGCCGGTTCGGTCATCACGGTCGCCGTCAACGGCGTGAACTGGGGGCCGGGCGCCGGCGTGGCCGCGCCGGTGCCGTATCCGGGTGCCGTTGCGGCCGTCAGCATGCCGACGGCGAGCACGGCGGCCGCGAGCCCGCGACGTAGCGGACTGCGGGCGGTGCGGTTACGAGGGTGGCGCTCTGCCATGGTGCTCTTCCCGTCGTCGGGTCCGGGACCGTGAAGATCACCGGCACGCCCCGCGCCGAGGCGCAGGCCCATGTCTAACCCGGCGACGCGCCGATCCGGGCCGAGGGCACCGGTGCCAGGTCCGGACTCCACCCGTCCAGCCCCATCGACCGGCGAGCCCGGGTCGCCCTCAGCGTGGGAGCGTCGGCCTCGGTATGCGCGGTCCCGCCTCCGGGCCGGTCCGCGCGCCCGCGCGGTCCTTCGGCCGACGACCGGGCGTCCGACGGCGCCTGGGGCCTCGTTGCCGCCCGGAGGGCCGTCAGGGGGTGACGATCGGGAAGGTCCGGTCGGGCTGCGAACGGTAGGCGAGGAGCCGGGCGATGAGGGCCGGGTCGCCCTCGGTTCCGATGCCCAGGGCGTCGACGCCCTTCCCTGCGAGCAGGCCGAGGAGCTGGGCCTTGCCCAGGGTGAGGGTGAGGCCGGCCGGGGTGCGGGGCGGGGCGGTCGCCTCGCGGTGGGTGAGGGCGCCGTTGTGGAGGGTGAGCCGGTGCCGGGTGCCCGCGCCCGTGGGACCGTCCGTGAGGACCAGGTCGATGACCAGCTCGTCGTCCCAGGCGCGCGGGCCGTCGATCGCGATGGCGATCGAGTCGAGCAGCATGGGGACGGTGAGGGCCATCACCATCTCGGGGTTGGCCAGGTCGATGACCTCGCCGGTGATGCCGCCGCGCAGCTCCTGGGCGCCGCGCAGGTAGAAATTGCGCCAGGTGGCGTTCTCGGCGCCGTACCCGAGCCGCTGGTACACCCCGGCGAGGGTGTCCTTCGCCTCCTGGTCGTCCGGGTCGGTGAAGACGAGGTGGTTCAGGAGGGTGGCGGCGAAGCGGAGGTCGCCGTCCTCGGCGTAGGCGCGGGCCTTGGCGAGGGCGTCGGCCGGTCCGCCGACCGCCTCCACGTAGCGGCGGGCCAGTTCGACGGGCGGGTGCTCCCACAGATGGGCCGGGTTGCCGTCGTACCAGCCGAGGTAGCGCTGGTAGATCGCCTTGGTGTTGTGGCTGAGCGAGCCGTAGTAGCCGCGCGCGTGCCAGGCCCGCCGCAAGGCGGGCGGCAGCTCGATCCGTTCGGCGATCTCGACGCCGGTGTACCCCTCGTTGAGGAGGCGGAGGGTCTGGTCGTGCATGTAGGCGTAGAGGTCGCGCTGCTCGGCGAGGAACGCCACCACGTTGTCGTGGCCCCAGGTGGGCCAGTGGTGGGAGGCGAAGCCGACGTCGTACTGCCCGTGGAAGTACTCGATGGCCTCGTCGAGGTAGTGGGCCCAGACGCGGCTGTCGCGGACGAGGGCGCCGCGCAGGGTCAGCACGTTGTGCATGTTGTGGGTGGCGTTCTCGGCGAGGCAGAGGGCGCGGTGGTCGGGAAAGAGGAAGTTCATCTCGGCGGGCGCCTCGGTGCCCGGGGTGAGCTGGAAGACGATCCGCACCCCGTCGACCGTCTCCTCCTGGCCGGTCTCCGTGATGTCCACGGTCGGCGGGATCAGGCTGATGGTGCCGGTGGAGGTGGCCTGGCCGAGCCCGACGCCGATCTGCCCGTCGGGGGCGGTGGGGAGACCGACGCCGTACATGTAAGTGGCACGGCGTCCCATCGCGTTGCCGGCGTACACGTTCTCGCTGACCGCGTGCTCCAGGAAGCCGGCCGGGGCCAGGATCGGGACGCCGTCCCCGGTGCCGTGCGGGAGCACACCACGGACGCCGCCGAAGTGGTCGCCGTGCGAGTGGGTGTAGATCACCCCGGTGACCGGGCGGTCGCCGCGGTGCGCCCTGTAGAGGGCGAGGGCGGCCGCCGCGGTCTCGACGGAGATCAGCGGGTCGATGACGATCACCCCGCGCGTACCCTCGACGAGCGTCATGTTGGAGAGGTCGAGGCCGCGCACCTGGTAGACGCCCTCCGTGACCTCGTAGAGGCCCTGGCGGGAAGCGAGCTGGCCCTGGCGCCACAGACCGGGGTGGGCTGTGTCCGGGCAGTCGGCCTCGAGGAAGGCGTAGGCGTCGTTGTCCCAGATCACCCGGCCGTCGTCGGCCTTCACGACACCCGGGACGAGGGCACCGAGGAAGCCCCGATCCGCGTTGGCGACGTCGGTCGTGTCCTCGAAGGAGGGCAGGGTCTCGGCCATGGCCTGATGCTCCGTTCCGCACGCTCGTTCCGCCTGTCGGTCCATCTGAACATCAGCCGCGAACTATCGCATATCGGACCCTCGGTGGGGTGGTCGAGAGGTCCAGCGGTGCGCCGTCCTGGCCGCCGCGGCCGGCCACACGGAACTGACGGAGGGGGTACGCCGCCTGGGAGCCGCGCAGGCCGATCGCGGGCGCTCCGACTGGGCCGCCTTCGTCGGGTCGGGCCTTCTCCCGGCGCACACGGCCCGCCCCGCGCCCGGTACGAGGGCAGGGCCCGGACCGCGTGTCGCCGTCCGGGCCCTGCTCTCGTTCACCACCGCCCTCGGCGGCGGCGTATCAGCTCTCGTCGTTGTCGTCGTCGGTCCGGTCGGCGCCCTCGGCCGTACCCGTCTTCTCGCGCATCTTGCGCACCAGCTCCGCCTTCCGGTCGGCCGCGTTCTGGCGGTCGCGGTTGCGGTGCGGGCCGTTGTTCTGGCGCTCGGCGCGGGACTGCCGCTTGCGCTGGCCGCCGCCCTGGCCCACGGGGTTGTTGATGTTCTTGCTGTCGGTCACGGGTTCTCCCGGTCGTGCTGCGAGGTGGTCTGCGGATTCATCGGTGGGCGGCGGGCTGCGACGTCGAAGAGGTCGGCGGAGGCCCGTCACACCCTCACTCGTGAATCGGCGTCTGGAAGAACATGACAAAGACGTTACCCGGTTCCACCGACCCCGCACACCAGGCCCTGCGCCGCTCAGGGACGGACCCAGTAGACGTCGAAGAAGCCCGGGAGCCGACGGCGCACCACGCACGGGGCCGCTCGCCCCCGGTCAGGGTGGACGCCGGTCGGAGTGGACGCCGGTCAGGGTGGACGCCTCCCCTGGCCAGGCCCGATCATGAGGGAATGTCGCTCCGCACGTACGAGGCCGATCTGTTCGAGGGTTTCCGCGGGCGTCTGGAGGCGATCGCCTATCGGATGCTCGGGTCCGCCGGTGATGCCGAGGACGTCGTGCAGGAGACGTATCTGCGGTGGCACGCGGCGGACCGGGAACGGATCGAGACGCCCGAGGCGTGGCTGACCAAGGTGCTCACCAATCTCTGCCTCAACCAGCTCACCTCCGCGCGGGTCCGGCGGGAGACCTACGTCGGCCAGTGGCTGCCGGAGCCGGTGCTCGCCGGGGACCGGATGCTCGGGCCGGCCGACACCGCCGAGCAGCGCGATTCGGTGTCCCTCGCGATGCTCACCCTGATGGAGCGGCTGTCGCCCAACGAACGCGCGGTGTACGTGCTGCGCGAGGCCTTCGGGTACGCGCACCGGGAGATCGCGGAGATCCTCGACCTCACCGAGTCGAACTGCCAGCAGATCCACCGGCGGGCCAGGCAGCACCTCGCCTCCGGCCGGCCCCGTGCCGAGGTCGACGCGGCCGCCGCGCGGAAGGTCGTCGAGGAGTTCCTCGCCGCGGCCCTCAGCGGTGACACCGAGCCGCTGGTACGGCTGCTCACCGACGACGCGGTCGGTGTGGCCGACGGCGGGGCCCGTGTCCCGGCCCGCAGGAGCCCGGTCGTCGGTGCGCTCGGCATCGCCCGCTACCTGCGGGGGCTGTTCCGGCCGAGCGCCGCCAAGCGCGCCCTTGCCGGCGGCGAACCGGTGCTGTACTCCGCCGTCGTCAACGGCGGTCCCGCCGTGCTGGTCTCGATCGACGAGCGGATCGCCGGAGTCATCTGCCTCCACACGACGACCGACGGTGTCGTGGCGGTCCATCTCCAGGTCAACCCGGACAAGTTGGAGCGTCTGACCCGCCGGTGGGCGGCCTCCGGGCCCCATCTCCCGTTCTCGAAGATGTGGTGACCCAGGTCACACTCGATTCCTGTCAGGGATCGCGTGGCTGTCCGGTTCAGGAGGTGAGTCCAACCGGATAGGGAGCCAGCCATGAAGCACCGCATCGTTGTCCTCGGAGCCGGGTACGCCGGAGCGATCGCCGCCGGTCGCCTCGCCAAGCGGCTGCACCGCGACGACGTCGAGATCACCCTCGTCAACGGCGAGTCCGAGTTCGTCGAGCGGGTCCGTCTGCACCAGCTCGCCAGCGGACAGGATCTGCCGAGCCGCCCGCTGCGGGACGTGTACGCGGGCACCGGCGTGGAGCTCCGGTCGGCGTGGGTCACCGCCGTCGACGTGGACCGCGGGACCGTCGAGCTCTCCGGTGAGCACGGCGCCGAGACCCTCGGCTACGACAGCCTCGTGTACGCGCTGGGGAGCACCGCCGGCGCCCTCGACGTCCCGGGGGTCGTCGAGCACGCCCACGGTGTCGCAGGGAAGCAGGACGCGCTGCGACTGCGGGCGCGCCTGGGCGAGCTGGAGGCCGGCGGGACCGTGCTGATCGTCGGCGGCGGCCTCACCGGCATCGAGGCGGCCACCGAGATCGCCGAGGCCCGCCCGGACCTGGCGGTCGCCCTCGCCGCCCGCGACGGGGTCGGCGCCTGGCTGAGCGAGAAGGCCCGGAACCACCTGCGGACCGTCTTCGGCCGGCTCGGCATCACCGTCCACGAGGGCGCCGACATCACCCGGGTCGACGCGCACGGCGTCGTCACGGGCGACGGGCGGGAGATCCCGGCCGACGTGACCGTGTGGACCGCGGGCTTCGCAGTGCACCCGATCGCCGCCGCGACGGCCCTGGAGGTGTCCGGCACCGGACGGATCGTCGTCGACGCCACCATGCGCTCGGTCTCGCACCCCGATGTGTACGCCGTCGGCGACGCCGCGTTCGCCGAGGGACCGGGCGGCAGGCCGCTGCGGATGTCGTGCGCCACGGCGAGCCCGATGGCCTGGCGGGCCGCCGACGCCCTCGCGGCGCGCCTGACCGGCGGCAGGATTCCCGAGAGCACGATCGGTTACGCCGCTCAGTGCATCAGCCTCGGTCGCCGTGACGCCGTCTTCCAGAAGGTGACCCACGAGGACGGGATGACGTCCACCGTCGTCACGGGCCGGGCCGGTGCCCGTATCAAGGAGTTCATCTGCGCGGGCGCGGCCTGGAGCGTCTCCCACCCGACGATGATGATGCCGAGCCGCCGCCGCCGGCTGACGGCGGCCACCGAGCCGGCCGCACCGCGCCTCGCCGCCCGCTGAGGACCGCGGGCGGCGCGGTCGGTGGGACGGGGTCGGTGGCCCGACGGTGGCACCCCCGCGGCCCGGTCGCTGCTTCGAATGAGCGGCCGGGTCTCGCCCGGTCGCCTCATTCCGTCCAGGGCTGGAGCTTCTCCGGGTTGCGGACCGCCCAGATGTGCGTGATCCGGTCGCCCGCGAGGCCGAAGGCCGCCACCGTCACGGTCGTACCGCCGCGTCGGGCCACCAGGCCGGGGCGGCCGTTGACCGTGCGGACCTGGAGGGTCGTTCCGGGCGCCATGTCGCCGATGGCGACGATGTAGCGGGCGATCTCCGCGGCACCGGTGATCGGGCGGAGTGCCGCGCCGACCAGGCCGCCGCCGTCGACGACCACCGTGGCGTCGGGGTTGAGCAGGCCGACGAGCGCCGCGATGTCCTGGGCCTCCCACGCCTGCTTGAAGTCCTTGATGACACGCGCCTGCAGCCCGGTCGGCAGCTCCGGCGCCCGGGCGTCCCGGACGCGCCGGCGGGCCGACGAGGCGAGCTGTCGGCAGGCAGCGGGCGTGCGGCCGACGATCGTGGCCAGTTCCGTGAAGGGGTACCGGAAGACGTCGTGCAGGATGAACGCGACCCGCTCGGCCGGGGTCATGGATTCGAGGACGACGAGGAAGGCCATGTCGACCGACTCGTCGAGGGCGATCCGGTCGGCGGGGTCGCTCCCGCCGTCGCCGGCCCGGCCGTTCAGCCACTCCACCGTGTCGGGCAGCGGCTCCGGGACCCACTCGCCCACATAGCGCTCGCGCCGCGCCCGCGCCGAGCCGAGGACGTCCAGGCAGATACGGCCGACCACGGTCGTCAGCCAGGCGCCGGGCACCTCGATGGCCTCCTGCTGCGGGCCGGACATCGCGTACCAGCGTGCGAAGCCCTCCTGGACGGCGTCCTCCGCCTCCGCGAGGGAGCCGAGCAGCCGGTACGCGACGTTGATCAACTGCCGGTACTCGCCCTCGGGTCGGGCGGCCGCGGGCGCGAGCCCGCGTTCTGGTTCCGTACGGCTGCCGTTCATGGTGGTGGTGTCCCCCTTCGTTCGATGCGCGCTCGCCATGATCGGTGAGACGCGCGTCACTCCGTAACCCCGGTACCGCGCCTCACATTCTCGGGGGCCGTGTCGTCGGACTGTCGAGAGAGCGACCGGCAGCGGAAGGACGGGATCATCATGGTCACGCGGACGACAGCGGGGACGGCGTCGACGACGGCAGCGGGGACGGCGGTGGCGGGACGGCGCGACGGCCGGTTCGCGGGGTTCGTGCGCGTCTCGATCGCCCTGCAGACGGCGAGCATCTTCTTCCAGGCCGTCACGGCCGGAGCGGCGCTGACCTCAGAGGTCGGCTCGACCTTGCACGATCTGGGCTCCAAGGGCATGTACGCGATGTCGATGCTGTACCTGCTCGCGGCGGTCCTGGCGTGGCGGCCGGGCGGCGGGGCGGGCAGGCCGGCTCTCCACGCGACCGGTTTCCTGCTCCTCGGGACGCTGCAGGTGGTGATGGGCGTCTATCACGTGATGGGCGTTCATGTTCCGCTGGGTGTCCTGATGTTCGGCCTCAGCATGCTCGACCTGGGACGGGTGGTGCTCCAGCGGATGCGCCCGGCACCGGAGGGCGCCTACGCGCACTCGCCCTCCTGAGACAGGGCCGCCCGCACGACGGCCGCGGCCGCCCGCGCCGCGGCCGTCACCGGATCGGTGCTGCGGGCGGCGCGGCCCAGCATGAACGCGCCCTCCAGCAGGGCGATCACCGAGCTCGCGGTCTCGTGCGCCGCGGGTTCGGCGATGCCGCCGGCCCGGTAGTGGGCGGCGAGGCCGTCCGTCCAGCTCGCGAACACCTCGGCCGTGGCGATGCGCAGCGGTTCATGGGTACTGGCCACCTCCAGCGCGACGGTGGCGATCGGGCAGGGGTCCGCGAAGTCGAGCTCCCGCAGAGTCTCCGCCGCGGCGATGAACGCGTCGTGGGTGACGGTGGCCATGTCACCGGTCGCGCCCCCGGCGGTGGCCGCGTCCGCGCCCCCGGGGCCGGCGGGCGTCGGGAAGAGCGCGGCAATCAGCCCGAGATAGGCCGCACCCGACGTCCGGACCACCTCCTCGCCGAGCTGCGCCTTGCCCCCGGGAAAGAAGTGGTACGCCGAGCCGTACGGGGCGTCCGCCGCCGCGACGATCTGTTTCATCCCGCTGGCCGCGTAGCCCTGGCGCCGGAAAAGCTCGGTCGCGGCGGTGACGATGCGCTGCCTGGTGTCGCCCGTGGTCCTCACACTCGCTAGTCTCTCACTAGATAGACCGATCTAGTGAGAGCCAGTCGTATCGAGCCGGGGGTCGTCCGTTGTCCGAGATCGAACTGAGCGCAGGCGTCATCGACTACACGGACACGGGCGAGGACGGAGGCGAGGACGGAGGCGAGGACGGAGGCGAGGACGGAGGCGGGGACGGGGCCGCGGGCGGCCGGACCGCGGACAAGCACGTCGTGGTGCTCGTCCACGGGCTCGGCTTCGACGAGTCGGTCTGGGACGCGGTCGTCGAAGAGCTGCGCGGGGACTTCCGCGTCGTGGTGCCCGTCCTGCCGCTCGGCAGCCACCGCAGACCGATGCGGCCGGACGCGGACCTGTCGGCGCACGGGATCGCCGCGCTCCTCGCCGAGTTCCTCGAACGCCTCGGCCTGCGCGACGTCACCCTGGTCCAGAACGACGCCGGTACGGCCCAACTCCTCGTGGGCGTACGCGACGAGCGCGTCGGCCGCCTGGTGCTCACCTCCTGCGAGGCACTGGACAACTACCCGCCCGGCGTCCAGGGCAGGACCCTGTACGCGGCGAGCCGCGTCCCGGGCGGCCTCTTCCTACTGCTCCAGTCCTTCCGGGTGCCCTTCCTCGTCCGGATGGGGACCTCGCTGGGCGGGATGGCGCGGCACCCGATCCCGTACGCGCTCGTACGCCGCTGGTACCGGCCCCTGCTCACCCGGCGCGCGATCCGCCGGGACCTCGCCTCGTTCCTCCGCGGCACGGAGAAGCGCACGTACCTCGAAGCGGCCGGGAGGCTCCGGGAGTTCGACCGGCCGGCGTTGGTCGCCTGGGGTGCCGAGGACCGCATGATGCCGCCCGCCACGGGCCGCCGTCTCGCCGAACTCCTGCCGCGCGGGCGCTATGTGGAGATCCCCGACGCGGGCACCCTCGTCCAGCTGGACAACCCCGGCGCCCTCTGCGCGGAACTGCGCCTCTTCATCGGTGAGAGCGCCAGGGAGTCCCGGTGAACCGCGCCACGCCTCACCACGCCCGCCCCCGCCTCACCACCGCCCGGCCCGGCCTGAGCCGGCCCGGTCGGCCCGGCCTGTCGCCCGGTCGGCCGCGCTACACCGCCCCGAGCTCCGCCGCGCCGAAGGACACGTCGAAGCGGTCGCACCAGATGGTGACGCTGGAGTAGTCGGCGATGTCCACCCCGGCGGGGACCGGGTAGTTCTGGTCGCCCTTGTTGCCCTTGAGCCTGCCGAGACTGACGTACCGGCCGTCGTCGAAGACCCGCCAGCCGGGCGTGCCCTCCTTCACCGGGGCGTCGGTCAGCCAGACGCGCAGGTCCGGGCCGTTGCTGGTGTCGAGGTTCTCCAGGCGGAGGAGGTGCGAGCCGTCGGGCAGGCGGACGAGCCTGACCGTGCCCGTGGTCGCGTGCTCGTGGCTGATCAGGTCGCCCCGGGCGACCGCCTTCGGGCCGGCCGGGGCCGCGGGGCCGCCCGTGGCCCCCGGAGCGGACGACCGCGCCGCGTCCCCCCGCGAAGCCGGCGCGGTCGGGAACGCCTCGTGCACCCGGTCGTCCTGCCACAGCTTCCACGGCTGGAACCAGTACGCCCCCGCGATCAGCACCGGTGTCAGCGCCACCAGACCGGCCGCGAGCAGCCGCCGCCCGCGCCGGCGCGTCCGCCCCGGATCGTTCCCCGTGCCGCCTGCCACCGTCCGTGCCCCTTCCCCTGGTGCCGCTTCCGCCGTCCTCGTCATTCAAGTGCGGCGCGGCCTCCCCGTACCAGAGCGATCGGCTTACGAAGGTCTTACGTCCCCATGCGTCAGGAATCGAGAAGCGGGGCCGCGGGCGCCCAACTAGCTTGTGGACATGGACATCACCATTCACACCACCGTCCTCCCGCACGAGGATCCCGACGCCTCCCTCGCCTTCTACCGCGACGCCCTCGGCTTCGAGGTGCGCAGCGACGTCGGCCAGGGCAGGACCCGCTGGATCACCGTCGGGCCCGTCGGACAGCCCGGTACGTCGATCCTGCTCGCGCCGCCCGGCGCCGATCCGGGGATCACCGAGGCCGAGCGGCGCACCATCGCCGAGATGATGGCCAAGGGCACCTACGGCTGGATCCTGCTCGCCACCCCCGACCTCGACGGCACCTTCGAGAAGGTCCAGGCCCAGGACGTCGAGGTGGTCCAGGAGCCGACCGACCAGCCGTACGGCGTGCGGGACTGCGCCTTCCGCGACCCCGCGGGCAACCTCGTCCGCGTCCAGCAACTCCGCTGAAAGGAGCCCTCCCATGTGTCATCCTGCGTGGATGAGCGCACTGACCGAGGCGCAGCGCCTGAGTGATCTGGCGCGGTTGCGCCGCGTCCGCGACCGGATCGACCGGGAGTACGCGGAGCCGCTCGACGTCGAGGCACTCGCCCGCGGGGTGAACATGTCGGCCGGGCACCTCAGCCGCCAGTTCAAGCAGGCGTACGGGGAGGCCCCGTACTCGTACCTGATGACGCGGCGCATCGAGCGCGCCATGGCGCTGCTCCAGCGCGGCGAGCTCAGCGTCACCGACGTCTGCTTCACGGTCGGCTGCTCCTCCCTCGGCACGTTCAGCACCCGCTTCACCGAGCTCGTCGGCGTGTCGCCCAGCGTCTACCGACGCCAGGTCGCCGACGGCGAGGCCGGGATGCCCTCGTGCGTGGCGAAGCAGGTCGGCCGACCGGTCAGGAATCGAGAAGCACCGGTGGCCCCCCGCGCCTAGCGTGATTCTCATGAACGCCATCGCCTCCGTCACCGTCGAGGTGGCCGACCTCCAGGCCGCCGACCGTTTCTACGCCGCGTCCGGTCTCGGCGCCCACGTGCGTCTGCGGGCCTCGGACGCGCCGACCACCGGCTTCCGCGGCTTCTCGCTCTCCCTCACGGTGGACCGGCCGGCCGACGTCCGGCATTTCGTCGACGCGGCCCTCGCCGCCGGCGCCACCTCGCTCAAGCCCGTCTCGAAGTCCTTCTGGGGTTACGCCGGTGTCTTCCGGGCCCCGGACGGGACCATCTGGAAGGTCGCGACCTCGAACAAGAAGGACACCGGCCCGGCCACCGGCCGCGTCGACTCCTTCGTGCTCCTGGTCGGAGCGGAGGACGTCGCCGCCAGCAAGGCCTTCTACGTCGGGCACGGTCTCACCGTCGGGAAGAGCTTCGGCCGCAAGTACGTCGAGTTCGCCGCCGCCGAGGGCAGCCCGGTCACGCTCGCCCTGTACGGGCGCCGCGCGCTCGCGAAGGACGTCGGCGTCCCCGTCGACGGCGAGGGATCGCACCGGATCGTGCTCGGCGGCGAGGGCACCGGCGCCTTCACCGACCCGGACGGGTTCACCTGGGAGCCGGCCTCCGTGGCCGCCGCGTCCTGACCACGGCCCCGGCCCCCGCTCGTACAGCCACTCCCGCACCCCACCTCGCCATCGCCCCCCGCCCTTGCGCGGAACCGTCCCAGCCGTCCTTGTGAGAGGAACCCCGTCATGTCGGACACGCGGTCGTCCATCAAGAGCACCAGCACCGGCACCACCGCCGCCAAGGCCACGAGCGGCGCGAAGTACGACGGCTTCGACGAGGAGGAGCGCGACGCGATGAAGGAGCGCGCCGCGGAGCTCAAGCGCAGCGCCCGGCGCGGCGCGCGCTCCGCCAAGGCCGACGGCGAGGCCGATGTCCTGGCGAAGATCGCCGAGATGACGGACACCGACCGTGTCCTCGCCGAGCGCATCC
Organism: Streptomyces sp. NBC_00691; assembly: GCF_036226665.1. Lineage (NCBI taxonomy): Bacteria > Bacillati > Actinomycetota > Actinomycetes > Kitasatosporales > Streptomycetaceae > Streptomyces > Streptomyces sp. NBC_00691. The sequence continues at coordinate 3,927,997 of NZ_CP109007.1, forward strand.
ACGCGATCGTCAAGGAGCACGCCCCGGGCCTGGCGCCGAAGACCTGGTACGGGATGCCCGCGTACGCCAAGGACGGCAAGGTCGTCTGCTTCTTCCAGAGCGCGCAGAAGTTCAAGAGCCGCTACGCCACGCTGGGCTTCAGCGACCTCGCCGGGCTCGACGAGGGCAGCATGTGGGCGACCAGCTACGCGCTCACCGAACTCACCGCCGCCGACGAGACCCGGATCGCCGCGCTCATCGCGCAGGCCGCCGGCTGACGCCGGCGGCGCGGGCGGCACGTGTGACCTGAGTCATGGCACGGAGGTCCGCCGCACCCCGCCCGCACGGCGTGCGGCCCCGGCCAGGCCCTCGCCCGACCCGTGCCACGGGCGGGGGGATTTCCGAGATCGCCCGGTGCGAATTCGATGCTACGCGCGGTGAAAATTTGTCATGTAAACACACGGGATGCGACAGGGCGAAATCTTCACCCCGCACGCTCCGTCCTGTCGTGCTACTGTCGATATCAGTTGCAGTTGTGGGTCCCGAACGTACGAGTGCCCTTCCGGTTTTTCCGGCGCTGGGCACCCTTTTTCATTTCCGGGCTTTTTCCGGACGGGGCGATCATCGCAGCGACACGGAGCACACACAGTGTGCGCTCCGAGCACTGCCCCGAAGGAGAATTTGGCATGGCGACTGGCACCGTGAAGTGGTTCAACTCGGAAAAGGGCTTCGGCTTCATCGAGCAGGACGGTGGCGGCCCCGACGTCTTCGCCCACTACTCGAACATCGCCGCCTCCGGCTTCCGTGAGCTGCAGGAAGGCCAGAAGGTGAGCTTCGACATCGCGCAGGGCCAGAAGGGCCCGACCGCCGAGAACATCGTCCCCGCCTGACACCCGGCGCTGACGCGTAGCACAAGCTGACGAGCTGAGGCCCGCACCTTTGGGGTGCGGGCCTCAGCTCTTTGCAACCCTGAGAACCCCGGTACCTCAGTACGGTGGAGTACCGCGTAGAACCACTCCGTACCCTTCAGTACCCCTCATCGGCTGCGGGAATTTCCTGGCCGGCCCCCTTCTGGACCACTTCTCCGCAGGAGTCACCATGCGCTGTGTCATCGCCCGCTTCCCGTTCGAGCTGACCAAAGCCGGCGTGCTCGAATCCATGAAGGGCGTCAAGCCCGAGCCCGCCGTCGGCGACGTCGTCGTCATCGGGCGGCGCCAGTACCCCGTGAAGCAGGTCGGCGAGGTCGTCACCCGCCAGGACCGCCGCGACTTCAGCGTCGGCGAGGTCGTGCGGGCCATGACGAAGCTCGGCTTCACCTGCCTCACCGTCACCGCCGAGGAGCAGACGCCGTCCTCCGAGACGACCTTCTGACCGGTCAGTGGTCGAAGTAGCTGAAGTCGCCCACCGTCCAGGCGCTCACGTCCTCCAGGGCGACCCGGTACATGCCGCCGGTCTCCGGGATGCCCACCGTGCCCTGGAGGATCCGGGCGAGGTGGAAGTGCAGGTGGGTGGGCGGGCCGTCCGCGCGTTCGGAGGGGCTGAAGACGCCCGAGAACTCGCCGAGGCGGGCGGAGTCCGTCAGGACCTCCGACACGCGCTGTCGCCACAGGGCTTCCGGGGCCAGCCGGCCGGTGAGGACCACACCCCCCGCGACCACCGTCATGGACATCTGATTGCTCTGCCCGGACTCCACCGTGGCGGCAATGTCAACGAGCAGCTCGTCAGGCTTCGACATGGAAGTCCATTCTAGGCGGCACCCCGGCCCCCCGGCCGTACCGCGGGAGGACCTGGACCGGACCCCGCCGGCCCGCCGCCGGCCGTACCCGGGCCGCCGCCGCCCGACCGCCCGCTACAGCGGCGCCGTGTCGTCCGCCGGGAACGCCGGGCCGTGGCCCGGGACGATCACGTCGGCCGTGGCCAGGACGCGCAGGCGGGAGTCCTTGAGGACCGTGTGGTCGGGGGCGACCGGGTCCTCCACCGGGCCGTTCGGCCGCCACCACAGGTCGCCCACGAAGGCGACGACCCCGGCGTCGGTCCCGGCGAGCAGCGTGATGTCCTCGGGGCTGTGGCCGGGGGTACGGATCAGCCGCAGCGACGGGGCCAGCTCGTGGCCCTCCGCGTCGCGGTCGGTCCACTGGTCGTTCTCGTAGATCGCCTTGTGGTCGTGCACGCGGGCCCGGCCGAAGAGACCGACGTTCATGGTGTTGTCGGGGTGGTGGTGGCTGAGCACCACGTCGGTGATGTCGTCCGGACCCAGGCCGAGTTCGGCGAGAGGGCCGAGGATCCGGTCGCGGCTCGCCACCATGCCGGGGTCGACGATCACGTGCCGGTCACCGTCCCGCACGTACGAGACGGTGGCGGCGACCCCGGGGCCCGTGGAGAGCGTGTAGCCGGTGGTCAGGATCGTGTAGGCGGCGGTGCGGGCGCTCGGTGCGTCGTGGTTCGTCATGTCCCCAAGTCTTCTGCGCGGCAGGGATCTTCACGAGTGGCCGTACTGCCACCGATCGCGGGAATCGTGCCATCGTCGTTCCGGCGCCACGGGATGCCCCCTCCGGCGTCGTTCCGGCGTCCCGCCCGGGCGTCGGCACCCCCGTCATCGGTACCCCTGCCGGCCCCCGTGCCAGACTCGCCCCATGCCGCCGTTCGTCACCGTCGCCGCCTACGCCCCGCACGGGGTCGGCATGCTCGGCGCGGGCATCGTCTCCGAGGTGTTCGACGCCCGCGGCGGCGGGCTTCCCCTCTTCGACTTCGCCCTCTGCACCGACCGGCCGGGAAACGTCCGCACCGATGTCGGGCTGCCCCTGGTCGTCGAGCACGGTCTGGACCGGCTGGCCACCGCCGACCTCGTGATCGCCCTGCCCTGGGCCGAGTTCCGCACGCCCCCGGGGCCCGCCGTGCTCGACGCGCTGACCGCCGCCCACGCGCGCGGGGCGCTCGTCGCCGCCCACTGCGTCGGGGCGTTCGCGCTCGCCGCCGCCGGGCTGCTCGACGGGCGGCGGGCCACCACCCACTGGCGGTTCGCCGGACTCCTGGCCGAACGCCACCCGGACGTCACCGTCGAACCCGACGCCCTCTACGTCGACCAGGGCCCCATCGTCACGGGCGCGGGCGCCGCCGCCGGCTTCGACCTCTGCCTGCACCTGCTGCGCCGGGAGTACGGGGCCACCACGGCCAACGCCATCGCCCGGGACCTGGTGCTCCCCTCCCACCGGGACGGCGGCCAGGCCCAGTACCTCGCCACGCCCGTCCCCGAGGACAGCCGGGACGACCGGCTCACCGAGGTCCTCGCCTGGGCCCGGGAGCATCTGCACGAGCCGCTCCCCGTCGCGGAGCTGGCCCGCCGGGCGCTGATGAGCCGTCGCTCCTTCGCGCGCCGGTTCGCCGCCTCCACGGGCACCACCCCCCACGCGTGGCTGCTCTCCCTGCGGCTGAGCCGGGCCGAGGAGCTCCTGGAGACCACGGACCTGCCGGTCGAGGAGATCGCCCACGCGGTCGGCTTCGGGAGCGCGGCGGTGCTCCGCGCCCAGTTCGTCCGCCGCCGCGGCGTCCCGCCCCGGTCGTACCGCCGCTCCTTCACCCGCACGCCCACCGTCTGAGACCTACCGTCCGACCGCCTGTCCCCCGTCCGGACGCACTCCACTTGTGGAAGCCCCCCGTGCGATCGAGCGTGAACTGATCGTGTGATCCGAGGGAAGGCGCCCATGAGCAGCATCGACACACCGGCCGACGTTCCCCGGCCACGGGCGGCGACACGGCCCGCACCGACCACTCTCACCTGGGTGACGCTCGCCCTGATGACCACCGCGTCGGTGGCGAGTCTGCGGGCCGCGCCCACCATGGCCGTCTACGGCCTGGCCTGTGTGTTCCTCTACCTCGTCCCGGCGATCGTGTTCCTGCTGCCGACTGCCCTGGTCTCCGCGGAACTCGCCTCCGGCTGGAACGGCGGCGTGTACCGGTGGGTCTCCGAGGGGCTGTCGAAGCCGCTCGGATTCCTCGCCGTGTGGTGCCAGTTCGCGATGACGATCTTCTACTACCCGAGCCTGCTCGGATTCGTCGCGTCCACCATCGCGTACATCATCGATCCGGCCCTCGCCAACAGCGGCCCGTACACCGCGATCGTCATCGTGGTCCTCTACTGGTCCGGCGTGTGGGTCTCCTCGCGCGGTACGAAGGCGCTGGCCGGACTGGCCAGCTGGGGCCTGATCATCGGCACCCTGATCCCCGGCACCCTGCTCGTCGTCCTCGGCATGGTCTTCCTCGGGCAGGGCAACCCCTCGGCCGCCCCGATGACCGCCTCGAACCTCTTCCCGCAGTGGACGGGCCTCGCCAGCCTCGTCCTGATCGTCAACAACTTCCTGTCGTACTCCGGCATGGAGATGAACGCCGTGCACGTCTCCTCGCTCAAGGACCCGCCGCGGGAGTACCCGAAGTCGATGTTCCTCGCGATGGGCCTGGTGCTGCTGATCTTCATCCTGCCGGCGCTCGCCATCAGCTGGGTCGTCCCCGCCGACCAGCTCAGCCTCACGGCCGGCGTGATGCAGGCCTTCGACGCCTTCTTCGCGTACTTCAAAATCGGCTGGCTCACCCCGATCATCGCCGTCGCCCTGGTATCCGCCTCCCTCGGCGGCATGCTCACCTGGCTCGCGGGCCCCTCCAAGGGCCTCCTCGAGATCTCCCGCCAGGAGGGCTACCTGCCGCCCTTCCTGCAGAAGCTGAACAAGAACGGCATCCAGCAGAACATCCTGGTCACCCAGGGCATCGTCACCACGGTCATCGCCCTCGGGTACGCGCTGATCCCGAACGTCTCCAGCGTCTACTGGATCTTCTCGGTCATCACCACGCAGGTGTACCTCATCGTCTACCTGCTGATGTTCGTCGCGGCCATGCGCCTGCGGAAGTCCCAGCCCGACCACCCCCGCGGCTACCGCGCACCCGCGCTCGGCGTCCTGTGCGTCGTCGGCCTGCTCGCCTCGCTCGCCGCCCTGTGCATCGGCTTCATCCCGAGCTCGCAGTTCGGCAGCGGCAGCGTCTGGTCGTACATCGCCATCGTCGGCGGCGGCCTCGTCATCCTGGGCCTGCTCATCCCGTGGGCCTTCCTGAAGTTCCGCAAGCCGAGCTGGAAGACGGCCGCCGCCACCACGCCGGGCGAAGGAGGCCAGGCATGAGCCCCACCCGCTTCGCCTCCGAGCACAAATGGGTCTACTGGGGTGCGATCGTCATCCTCGTCGGCCTCGTCGTCACCGGTCTGATCCGGTACGAGAGCGTGAGGACGAACAACGAGACCGCGTCCAAGGCCCACCAGCTCCAGGAGGAGCTGGTGAAGGCCGGATACCCGTCCCCCGACACCGAGACCCTCGAACGGGTCCTCGGCACCGACGGCGGCCCGGTCTGCGACGATCCCGGCAACGCGCTGAAGACGGCGCTGTGGAAGATCCAGCAGGGGAACGGCGCCACGGGCCCGGGGATGCGTCCGGTCATCACCGACTCCAAGGCCGTCGAGGTCGAACGGATCGTCCTCCAGGTCTACTGCCCGGACGAGGTCGACGAGTTCGTGGACGAACTGAACGACCTCAAGACGGACGACACCGTGCGTCGCTGAGGTCCGGGGCCGGCCCGCCCGGGCCCCGGACAGCGGCCGCCCGGTGCCGGTGGGAGCGGCCTTCCACCGGCACCGGGCCGTGCGCGATCATGCCGTCATGAAGCTGCGCTGCGCCGTACTCGACGACTACCAGGGCGCCGCCCTGAACTCCGCCGACTGGAGCCCGCTCGCCGACCGCGTCGAGGTTCGCGTCCTGCGCGAGCACCTCACCGACCGGGACGCGCTCGTCGCCGCCGTCGAGGACTGCGAGATCCTCGTCGTCATGCGGGAACGGACCCCCGTCGACGCCGAACTCCTGGCCCGGCTCCCCCGGCTCCGGCTCCTGATCACCTCCGGGATGCGCAACGCCTCCGTGGACGTCGCGGCCGCACGCGCGCGCGGGGTCACCGTCTGCGGTACGGCCAGCGGCTCCGAACCGCCCACCGAACTCACCTGGGCGCTCCTCCTCGGCCTGGCCCGGCACGTACCGGCCGAGGCACGGGCACTGCGTGAGGGCGGGCCCTGGCAGTCCACCGTGGGCGCCGACCTGGCGGGCCGGACCCTCGGCCTCGTCGGCCTCGGCAAGATCGGCGCCCGGATGGCCCGGATCGGCCTCGCCTTCGGGATGGACGTGCGCGCGTGGAGCCCGAACCTGACGGAGGAGCGGGCCGCCGAGCACGGCGTGCGTCGTGCGGAGGACAAGCGGGAGCTGTTCGCGGGGAGCGACTTCGTCTCGCTCCACATGGTGCTGTCGGACCGTACCCGCGGCCTGGTCGGGGAGTCCGAGCTGCGGGCGATGCGCCCGCACGCGTACCTCGTCAACACCTCCCGGGCGGGGCTCGTCGACGGCGCCGCGCTGCTGCGGGCGCTGCGCGAGGGGTGGATCGCGGGGGCCGGGCTCGATGTCTACGAGACGGAGCCGCTGCCCGCCGACGATCCGTTGCGGTCCCTGCCGAACGTGCTCGCGCTGCCGCACCTCGGCTATGTGACGGAGAGGAACTACGGGCGGTACTTCGGGCAGGCGGTGGAGGACATCGAGGCGTTCCTGGCGGGTGCGCCGGTACGGGAGCTGGGCTGAGCCACCCGGGCCGGCCCGGTGCCGGGTCCCCGACGGCCCGGGTCCGGCCGCGCCCGGTGCCGTCGCCACGCCTGCGCCTACGCCAGGCTCGTCCGGGCCAGTTCCACGAACTCCTCGTCCGTCAGACCCAGTTCGCGGGCGTCCGCCGCCGCCTCGCGCAGTCGCGAGACCAGGCGGGCGCGGTCGGGGGCGGTGGCGCCGGGGACGATGAGGGCGCCGCGGCCCCGGCGGAGTTCGATGAGGCCCTCCTCGCGGAGCCGCTGGTAGCCGCGGAGGACGGTGTGGACGTTGACGCCGAGGGAGTCGGCGAGTTCCCGGGCGGCCGGGAGGCGCTCGCCGGGCGCGGCGGAGCCGTCGGCGAGGGCGCCCCGGACACAGGCGGCGATCTGGTCGCCGAGGGGCACGGCGGAGGCCGGGTCGACACGGAAGAGCACGGTCAGACCTTCCCACGCCGTTCGGCGAGCGTGTTGAGGAGGGCGACGGCGGTGTGCGCGTCGGGCACGGTGACCGCGAACTCGCGCCCGCCGGTCCGGCGTACGACGAGGGCCTCGCCGGCGTGCAGCACCACGCCCGTACGCCCGGCCCGGACCCGGTAGCCCCAGCCGCCGTAGTCGGCGAGCACGGCGGCGGTGTCGAGCCGCCGGACGCTCGCGCCCGCGACCTCGTCGAGCGGCACGCGCACGCGTGGCCGGGAGACGAACGAGGGCCTGACGGTGACGCCGCGCCGGTCGACGGTCACCCGCACGCGGGCGAGGGCCAGCCCCGGCAGGCCGATGACCAGGCCGAGCAGCGCGAACAGGGCGCCGGGCCAAGGGGCCAGGACCAGGCCGACCGGGACCGCGACGAGGGCCAGGACCGCGAGGACGGTCAGCGGCCGGGACGTGGTGGCGCGGGTCCAGCCGGCGACCTCGCTCGCGCCGAGCGCGAGCCGGGGCGCGTCGGGCTCGCCCTCGGAGGCGTCCGCTCCCTCCGAGGCCGGTACGAGGCGGGTCAGCGCCCAGCCCGTGAGGGCGGCCAGGGCGGCGACGGCCGCGCCGAGCGCCAGGTTCGTGAGCGGGGAGACGACCTGTGCGGGGTCGGGGGCGTCCAGGTTGTCCCGTACGAGGAGGACGAGCAGCGTTCCGGCGAAGCCGGCCGTCGCCCACGCGCCCCAGAGCGCGGTGCGGCGGACGAGGGCCGTCCAGCCGGCACCGAGTCCGACGAGCAGGGCGACGCTGACGACGGCGAACGCGGTGCGGCCCGTGAAGCCGTCGGCGCGGCTGCCGTCGACCCCGGAGAAGTGGGTGGCGAGAGTGCCGGGGATCCGGTCGTCCCAGACGGCGAGCAGCGTGACGTGGGCGACGAGGGCGAGGACGAACGGGAACGCGGCGAGCGCGCGAAGGCGGCGTGCGGCCGGAGTCGCCGGTGCCGCGGGTGTCGTCGTGGTGGAGGCCGCCGGAGTGGCGGGTGTGGACGGCCTGGCTCGGTTCATGAGAAACCCTCCCTTGTTCGCACCAGGATAGAACAAGTTGTTTGCACTTCGCTAGAACAACTCGACTTCTCTTCCCGGCGCGGACCGTGCCCACGGGTTGCCGAACGCGCCGAACGCCGACCGCGGCCCGGCGGCCGCCCCGGGGAACCTGGTCGAGCTGGGCCCGGGAACGCCGACGCGGCGGCGGCCGTGAAGGCCGCCGCCGCGTCGAGGAGCCGGCCCGGAGCGTCAGCCGGCGTTCTCCTCCAGGACCGCGTGCAGCGCCTCCGCGAACTCCGCCGGAGCGCCCTGCTGGCCGAACTCGCCGCCCAGGAAGCCGCCGTGGTGGCTCGGGAAGACGGCGAGCGGAGTGCCGACGCCCTCGGCGACGGCGACGGCCGCGCGGGCGGCGAAGGTGCCCTCGGACTCCTTGCCCGCGGCGACGACGATCCGGGTCGGCGCGGCGCGCAGGGCGGGGAAGTCGGGGACGAAGGAGGTGCAGCCGCGCATGTTCTGGCCGAGCAGCGGGTCGCCGCGCGAGCCGTCGTCCTCGGTCGGCAGGCCGAACGCGGCCGGGGAGGGGACGGGCTCCTCGGCCCAGTTCGCCGGGAACTCGCCCTTGCGGGCCGTCAGCGCGAGGAACTTGGCCATCGCGGGCCCCCAGCCGTCCCGCAGATAGGTGGCGTGGACGTCCGCGCAGACCCCCAGGACCGCCTCGCGGTCCGGGACGACCTGGGCGGTCGGGGGCTCGTGCGCGACCAGGGTGTGCACCAGGTCGCCGCGCCGGGCGACCAGCGCGAGGGCGTTGACCGCGCCGCCACTGCTCGCGAAGACGTCCACGGGACCGGCGCCGAGCGCCTCGATCAGCCGGGCCAGGTCGTCGGCGTGCTCCTCGGGGAGCGTCTCCGCCGCGCCGTCGGTGCGCTCGCTGCGGGACACCCCGCGCGGGTCGTACGTCACGACGGTCCGGTCGGCGAAGTGGGAGGCGAGCGTGGTGAAGCCGGTGGCGTCCATCGGGGAGCCGATCAGCAGCAGGGGGCGCTCGCCGGTGCCGGTGCCGGTGCGTACGTCGTAGCGCAGGGTCGCGCCGGCGGTGTCCAGGGCGCGGGTGTCGGTCTCGACCATGGTCGTCTCCTCGGTGGTGGGCCGTGCGGCTGTTCATGGGGGTAGACCCCCGGCCCCACCGGAACTCATCGGTCGCGCACGGCCTCCGGGGGTCTTCTTCCGCCGCCCGGCCGGGCGGCCGCGACCGTCCGGCACACCGCCCCCGTGTCACGGCCGGAACCGCCCCGCGCGGGCACGGTGGAGGTGCCTGTCCGGGTGGGAACGCTCCGTCAGGAGACAGCCCCGCCCACCGACCCCCGTACGGTGGGCGAGGCCTTCGGAGCGGACCGCGCGGACGAACTGCTCGCCCTCGGTCTCTTCTCCGCCGGGGACCTGAGAACCCCGGTCCGGTATCTGTCGACAGGACAGCGCCGGAAGCTCGAACTGGCGCGTCTCGTCACCGAACCGGCCGATCTGCTCCTCCTCGACGAGCCGACCAGCCATCTGGCCCCGGCGCTCGTGGAGGAGATCGAGGCCGCGCTCGCGCACTACCCGGGCACGCTGGTCGTGGTCACCCACGACCGGCGCCTCAGGGAGGGCTTGCGGGGCCGCCGCCTGGAACTGGCACCGGCCCCCGCCCTGGTGAGGAGCTACTCCTCGTCGGAGGAGCCTTCGAGGTCGCCCTCGGTCTCCAGGAACACCTGGCGCAGCGCGGCCAGGGTCTCCGGGTCGGGCTTCTCCCACATGCCGCGCGACTCGGCCTCCAGGAGGCGCTCCGCGATGCCGTGCAGGGCCCAGGGGTTGGCCTCCTTCAGGAAGGCCTGGTTCTCCGCGTCGAGGACGTACTCCTGGGTGAGCTTGTCGTACATCCAGTCGGCGACGACTCCGGTCGTGGCGTCGTACCCGAAGAGGTAGTCGACGGTCGCCGCCAGCTCGAACGCGCCCTTGTAGCCGTGGCGGCGCATCGCCTCGATCCAGCGCGGGTTGACCACGCGGGCGCGGAAGACCCGGGAGGTCTCCTCGACGAGCGTCCGGGTGCGGACGGTCTCGGGGCGGGTGGAGTCGCCGATGTACGCCTCGGGGGCCGTGCCCTTGAGCGCGCGGACGGTCGCCACCATGCCGCCGTGGTACTGGAAGTAGTCGTCGGAGTCGGCGATGTCGTGCTCGCGGGTGTCGGTGTTCTTCGCGGCCACCGCGATCCGCTTGTACGCCGTCTCCATCTCCTCGCGCGCCGGGCGGCCTTCGAGCCCGCGCCCGTAGGCGTAGCCGCCCCAGACCGTGTACACCTCGGCGAGGTCGGCGTCGGTGCGCCAGTCGCGGGAGTCGATCAGCTGGAGGATGCCCGCGCCGTACGTGCCCGGCCGGGAGCCGAAGATACGGGTCGTCGCCCGCCGCTCGTCGCCGTGCTCGGCGAGGTCGGCCTGCGCGTGCGCCCGGACGTAGTTGTCCTCGGCGGACTCGCCCTCCAGGCCGGCGACCAGCCGTACGGCGTCGTCGAGGAGACCGATGACGTGCGGGAACGCGTCCCGGAAGAAGCCCGAGATGCGCAGGGTGACATCGACGCGCGGGCGGCCGAGTTCGGCGAGCGGGATCGGCTCCAGGCCGTTCACCCGGCGCGAGGCCTCGTCCCACAGCGGGCGGACGCCGAGGAGGGCGAGCGCCTCGGCGACGTCGTCGCCGGCGGTGCGCATCGCGCTGGTGCCCCACAGGGAGAGGCCCACGGACGTCGGCCACTCGCCGTTGTCGGTGCGGTAGCGCTCCAGGAGCGAGTCGGCGAGCGCCTGCCCGGTCTCCCAGGCGAGCCGGGACGGCACGGCCTTCGGGTCGACCGAGTAGAAGTTCCGGCCGGTCGGCAGGACGTTGACCAGTCCGCGCAGCGGGGAGCCGGACGGGCCGGCCGGGACGAAGCCGCCGTTCAGGGCGTGCACGGCGTGGCTGAGCTCGTCGGTGGTGGCGGCCAGGCGCGGCACGACCTGCTCGCAGGCGAAGCGGAGCACGGCGTGGACCTCGGCGCCGTACGCGGCGGCCACGGCCGCGATCGCGTCCACGGACCAGTCCGCCGCCTCCATGGCCTCGACCAGCTCGCGGGCCTTGGCCTCCGCCTCGTCGGCGGTGGTGCGGGTGGCGGCCGACTCGTCGAGACCGAGGGCCTCCCGCAGACCGGGCAGCGCCTGGGTGCCGCCCCAGATCTGGCGGGCGCGCAGGATGGAGAGGACCAGGTTGACCCGGGCCTCGCCCTCCGGGGCGCCGCCGAGGACGTGCAGACCGTCGCGGATCTGGGCGTCCTTGACCTCGCACAGCCAGCCGTCGACGTGCAGCAGGAAGTCGTCGAAGCCGTCGTCCTCGGGCCGCTGCTCCAGACCCAGGTCGTGGTCGAGCTTCGCGGCCTGGATCAGCGTCCAGATCTGGGCGCGGATCGCGGGCAGCTTCGCCGGGTCCATGGAGGAGATCTGCGCGTACTCGTCGAGCAGCTGCTCCAGGCGCGCGATGTCGCCGTAGGAGTCGGCGCGGGCCATCGGCGGCACCAGGTGGTCGACGAGCGTGGCGTGCACCCGGCGCTTGGCCTGGGTGCCCTCGCCCGGGTCGTTGACCAGGAACGGGTAGATCAGCGGGATGTCGCCGAGCGCGGCGTCGGGGCCGCAGGCGGCGGACAGGCCGGCGTTCTTGCCGGGCAGCCACTCCAGGTTGCCGTGCTTGCCCAGGTGGACCATGGCGTCGGCGCCGAAGCCGCCGTCCTCGGCGCGGGCGGCGATCCAGCGGTAGGCGGCCAGGTAGTGGTGGGACGGCGGGAGATCGGGGTCGTGGTAGATCGCGATCGGGTTCTCGCCGAAGCCGCGCGGCGGCTGAATGAGGATCAGGAGGTTCCCGCGCCGCAGCGCGGCGAGGACGATGTCGCCCTCCGGGTTGCGGGACCGGTCCAGGAACATCTCGCCGGGCGCCGGGCCCCAGTGCTCCTCGACATGGGTCCGCAGCTCCTCGGGGAGCGTCGCGTACCAGCGCTTGTAGTCGGCGGCCGGGATGCGGACCGGGTTCCTGGCGAGCTGCTCCTCCGTCAGCCAGTCCTGGTCGTGACCGCCGGCCTCGATGAGGGCGTAGATCAGCTCGTCGCCGTCGCCGGAGACGAGGCCGGGAAGGTCGGCCTCGGGGCCGAAGTCGTAGCCCTCGGCGATCAGCCGGCGCAGCAGCGAGACGGCGGAGGCGGGGGTGTCGAGGCCGACGGCGTTGCCGATGCGGGAGTGCTTCGTCGGGTACGCGGAGAGGACGAGCGCCAGCCTCTTCTCGGCGTTCGGGATGTGCCGGAGGCGGGCGTGCCGTACGGCGATCCCGGCGACGCGGGCCGCGCGCTCGGTGTCGGCGACGTACGCGGGCAGCCCGTCCTCGTCGATCTCCTTGAAGGAGAACGGCACGGTGATGAGCCGGCCGTCGAACTCGGGGACGGCGACCTGGCTGGCGGCGTCCAGCGGGGAGAGGCCCTCGTCGTTCTCCTCCCAGGCGGCGCGCGAACCGGTCAGGCAGAGGGCTTGCAGGATCGGTACGTCGAGCGCGGCCAGCGCGCCCGCGTCCCAGGCCTCCTCGTCGCCGCCGGCCTGTGCCTCGGCGGGCTTGGTGCCGCCCGCCGCGAGGACGGTGGTGACGATCGCGTCGGCGGTGCGGAGGCGGTCGAGCAGCTCCGGCTCGGGGGCGCGCAGGGAGGTCACGTACAGCGGGAGGGCCTGGGCGCCGGTGTCCTCGATCGCCTCGCACAGCGCGTCGACGAAGGCGGTGTTTCCGCTCATGTGGTGGGCGCGGTAGTAGAGCACGGCGACGGTCGGGCCGGTCGTGGTGCGGGCGGTGCGTTCCAGCGGGCCCCAGGTGGGGGCGGCCGCCGGGGACTCGAAGCCGTGCCCGGTGAGCAGGACGGTGTCGGAGAGGAAGCGGGCCAGCTGCTCCAGGTTGGCGGGGCCGCCGTGCGCGAGGTAGGCGTGCGCCTCGGTGGCGACGCCGACGGGGACGGTGGACGCCTCCATCAGCTGGGCGTCGGGGGCCTGTTCGCCGCTGAGGACCACCACCGGCTTTCCGGCGGCGCGCAGGGCGTCGAGGCCCTCCTCCCAGGAGCGGAGGCCGCCGAGGAGGCGGACGACGACGAGTTCGGCCTCGGCCAGGAGGCCGGCCAGTTCGGTGAGGGGGAGACGGGCGGGGTTGGCGAAGCGGTACTCCACCGGGCCGCCGGCCGCGCGGGCGCTGAGCAGGTCGGTGTCGGAGTGCGACAGCAGCAGAAGCATGGCGAGCGCAGGCCTTCCTCGGGGTTGTCCGCGCCCCGGGTGGTCGTGTGGATTGGCGGGAGTTCCTGACTCACCCGTTCCGGTTCGTGCCGAGGCACGTCCGGTACGGGCTCACAGTGGCGGGACCGCGCCGGATTCTCACCGGGCTTCCTCCCCGGGGTCCTGGGACCCCATGCCGTCTGCATAGTAGATCGTGCGGTCGGCGGGCCGGGAGGAGCCGGGGAGTCGGCCGGATCACACCCGGTGGTCGGCCGGTTCCCCGTCGGTATGCTCGCCGCCATGCCGCCCACCCCGCCCCCGACGCCCGAACCGGGCGAACCTCGTATACGGGACCGTGGCGACGCGTGCCCCGGGGCGCTGCGCCTGCACTCCGCCGACGACGGCCGCCTCGCCCGACTCCGCCTGCCCGGCGGCCGCTTGACGTCCCGTCAGGTCGAGACCCTGGCGGACGCGGCGGAGACCCTGGGCGACGGACGGCTCAGCATCACCTCACGCGGCAACGCCGAGCTGCGCGGCCTCGGCGACGACTGCGGGGCCGAGCTGGCGGCACTCCTCGACGAGGCGGGCCTGCTGCCCTCCCCCACCCACGAACGCGTCCGCAACATCGTCGCCTCCCCGGCCTCCGGCCTCGACGGACTCGGCGCCGCCGACGCACAGTTGTGGGCCCGCGAGCTGGACACCCACCTGCGCTCCGCGCCCTGGGCGGCGGCGCTCTCCGGCCGGTTCCTCTTCGTCCTCGACGACGGACGCGGCGACGTCGCCGGGCTCGGCGGGGATGTGACCTTGGTCGCAGTCGGCGGCGGAGAGGCCGAGCTGCACGTCGGCGGCCGGGCCGTCCGGCTCGCGAGCTCCGACGCGCCCGGCGCGGCCCTCGCGGTGGCGGGCGGCTTCCTGGACACGGCACGCAGGGCCGGAACCGGGGCCTGGCGGGTCCGCGAACTCCCCGAGGGGTACGCGGTGGACGTGGCGGCCTCGGGGGTGGGGTCCGAGCCCGTCCCCACGCCGGAACTTCCCCAGGGCCCTCCGCTCACCCCCGGAATCCTCGGGCCCGCCGCCCTCTCCGTCCTCGCCCCGCTCGGTCGCCTCACCGCCGCCCAGCTGCGGGCGCTGCTCCCCGCCGAAGAGGTCCGGCTGACGCCCTGGCGCGGCGTCGTCGTGGCCGGGGCCGGCGCCGACCGGCTGCCCGCCCTCGACGCCGCCGGGCTCGTCACCCGCCCCGACTCCCCCTGGGCCGGTGTCACCGCCTGCACCGGGCGGCCCGGCTGCGCCAAGTCCCTCGCCGACGTCCGCGCCGACGCCGCCCCCGGGCCCGGCACGCACCCCGGGCCCCCCGGCCTGCCCGTGCACTTCTCCGGGTGCGAGCGCCGCTGCGGACACCCGCACGGCACCTGGACCGACGTCCTCGCCACCGCCGACGGCGCCTACCTGGTGGACGGCGTCCCCACCCCCCGTACCGCCCTGCCCGGAGCCGTGACCGCGGCCCGCACGACGAGATGAGCGAGAGCAACAGGATGTTCGACTACGAGAAGGACGGGGCGGAGATCTACCGCCGGTCCTTTGCCACGATCCGCGCCGAGGCGGATCTGGCGGGCCTGCCCGCCGACGTCGCCCAGGTGGCGGTCCGGATGATCCACGCCTGCGGCATGACCGACCTCGTACGCGACATCGCCTGGTCGCCGCGGGTCGTCACGAACGCCCGCGCCGCCCTCCGGGCCGGGGCGCCGATCCTCTGCGACGCGCAGATGGTCGCGAGCGGAGTCACCCGGCGCCGGCTGCCCGCCGACAACGAGGTGATCTGCACCCTCTCGGACCCGTCCGTGCCTGCCCTCGCCGCCGACCTCGGCACCACCCGCTCGGCCGCCGCCCTCGAACTGTGGCGGGACCGCCTCGAAGGCTCCGTCGTCGCCATCGGCAACGCGCCGACCGCCCTCTTCCACCTCCTGCAGATGGTCGCGGAAGGAGCCGGGAGGCCGGCCGCCGTCCTCGGCATACCGGTCGGCTTCATCGGCGCCGCGGAGTCCAAGGACGCCCTGGCCGAGCAGGGCCTGGGCCTCGACTACCTCGTCGTCCGGGGCCGTCGCGGCGGCAGCGCGATGACGGCCGCCGCGATCAACGCGATCGCCCACGAAGCGGAGATCCAGAAGTGACCGGCAAGCTGTACGGCGTCGGGCTCGGCCCCGGCGACCCGGACCTGATGACGGTGGCCGCCGTGAAGGCCATCGCCGCCGCCGACGTGATCGCGTACCACTCGGCCCGCCACGGCCGGTCCATCGCGCGCTCGATCGCCGCCGAGCACCTCCGTGACAACCACATCGAGGAGCGGCTCATGTATCCGCTCACGGTGGAGACCACGGACCACCCGGGCGGCTACCGGGGCGCCCTGAACGACTTCTACGAGGAGGCGGCGGCCCGCCTCGCCGCACACCTCGACGCCGGCCGCACCGTCGCCGTCCTGGCCGAGGGCGACCCGCTGTTCTACGGCTCGTACCAGCACATGCACAAGCGGCTCGCGGACCGCTACGACACCACCGTCATCCCCGGCGTCACCTCGGTGTCCGCCGCCGCCGCCCGGCTCGGCGAGCCGCTGTGCGAGGCGGAGGAGGTCCTCACGATCATCCCCGGCACCCTGCCGGAGGACGAGTTGACGGCCCGTCTCGCGGGCACCGACTCGGCGGTCGTGATGAAGCTCGGCCGCACCTTCCCCACCGTGAAGCGGGCCCTGGAGAGGGCCGGCCGGCTCGACGACGCCCGGTACGTGGAGCGGGCGTTCATGGCGGGCGAGCGGACCGGCGACCTCGTGGACGTCGACCCCGGGTCCGTCCCGTACTTCTCCGTCGCCGTGCTGCCCTCCCGTATCGACCGCGAACCCGCCGTACGCGAGCGGGGCGAGGTCGTCGTGGTCGGCACCGGCCCGGCCGGCGCGCCCTGGCTCACCCCGGAGTCGCGCGGCGCCCTCGTCAACGCCGACGTCCTCGTCGGCTACACCACCTACCTGGACCGGGTGCCGGTGCTCCGCCCCGGGCAGATCCGGCACGGCTCGGACAACAAGGTGGAGTCCGAGCGCGCCGAGTTCGCCCTCGACCTGGCCCGCCGCGGCCACCGGGTCGCGGTCGTCTCCGGCGGCGACCCGGGCGTCTTCGCGATGGCCACGGCCGTCCTGGAGGTCGCCTGCGAGCCGGAGTACGCCGACGTGCCCGTACGGGTCCTCCCCGGGGTGACCGCCGCCAACGCGGCCGCAGCCGCCGCGGGCGCCCCCCTCGGCCACGACTACGCGACGATCTCGCTCTCCGACCGCCTCAAGCCCTGGGACGTCATCGAGGCCCGGCTGCGCGCCGCGGCCGCCGCCGATCTGGTCCTCGCGCTCTACAACCCGGGGTCGAAGTCCCGTACGCACCAGGTGGCCGCCGCCCGCGACCTCCTGCTCGGCCTCCGGTCGCCCGAGACCCCGGTGGTCGTCGCCCGGGACGTCGGCGGCCCCGAGCAGTCGGTGCGGGTGGTGACGCTGAAGACCCTGGAGCCGTCCGAGGTCGACATGCGCACCCTGCTGCTCGTCGGTTCCTCGCAGACGCGGGCGGTCGAGCGGGCCGACGGCCGGACGATCACGTGGACGCCGCGCCGCTACGGCTAGAACGCGGCGGGCCCTACTGCCGGGTGAAGGTGCCGAGACCCTGCTCGTCCAGGTACTCGACGCGGACGGTCCTGCCGTCGGGGGAGAACGTGACGGCGGTGGGACCGACGGCGTTCTCCCCGCGCGTCGCGAAGCTGAACGTGTCGCCGTCGTAGTGGGTGAGCTTGTACGACTGGGGCTCCGGCCCCAGTCGCAGGACCAGCCCGCCGTTCTCCTCCGCCACCGTCAGACGGCCGTAGTAGTCGTTGTCGTACGTGCCGGTGTAGGCGCTGTCCGCCTTGGCGGGCGTCGCGTCGGCCGGCGGCTTCGCGAAGTCCGTGGCCGAAAGGCCGGCCTCCGCCTCCTGCTCGTACAGGGCGTTGACGATCGGCAGCCAGTCCCGGCTCGGCTTCCCGTCCTGCGCGGTGTCGAAGAAGTCGAGGGCGACGGCGTCGGCGACGCCGACCGGCGCGCCGTTGGTGAGGACGACGATGCCGAGCTGCTCGCCCGGCAGCATCGTGACGTTGGTGTGCGCGCCTTCGGCGAACGCGCCGGTGTGCGAGAGACGCAGCCGGCCCTCGTCGTCGTACGACACGTTCCAGCCGAGTCCGTAGAAGCCGGTCCGCGCGGCGGGCGCGTGCGCCGGGTTGGCGACGGACTCGGGGTGATGAGTGAGGACGAGGGCGTCCTCGTCGATGATCCGGCGCCCGCCGAGCGAGCCGTCGGCCAGCTGGAGCCGCAGCCAGGTCGCCATGTCGGAGGCCGAGGAACTCACCCCGCCCGCGGGGGACTGGGCGTCCGGGTCCCGCACGAACTGCGCCTTCCAGGTCCCGTCGGGCTGCTTGACGTGCCCGTGGGCCCGGTCGGGGTTCGAGACGAAGTCCTGGAAGCGGGAACTGGTGTCGTTCATCCCGGCGGGCTTGTACAGGGTGTCCTCGGCGAGCTTCGCCCAGGGCACGCCCTTCTGCGCGGCGACGGACTCGGCGGCCGCCGTCAGGCCGAAGTTGGTGTACGCGTAGCTCGCGCGGAACGGCGCGAGGGGCTCGTACCGCAGGTGGGACAGGATGTAGTCCTGGTCGTAGCCGAGGTCCTCCAGCAGGTCGCCCGCGTGGTCGGGGAGGCCGCTGCGGTGCGAGAACAGGTCGGCGACGGTCACGTGGTCGGTCACCCACGGGTCCTTCACGCGGAACTCGGGGAGTTCGGGGTTCACCGGCTTCTGCCAGCCCTCCACGCCGACCGTTCCGGCGACGACGGTGGAGGCGATCGGCTTCGACACGGAGGCCAGCTGGAAGACGGTGTCGGCGTCGACCCTGCCGTCCTTGCCGACCTCACGGACGCCGTATCCCTTGAGGTGGACGACCTTGTCCTTGTACACGACGGCGACGGAGACCCCGGGCACCCCGGTCTTCCGCATCAGCTCCGCGACGCTCGGATCGAGCCGGGCGACGGCCCGGTCCACGTCCGCCCGGTCGAGCTGGGGCGGCGGCTGGGCCGGGGGCGGCTCGGGCGTCGGTGTCGGGGTCGGACCGGTCCCGGCGAGGGAACCCATGCCCAGCACGGACACGATTCCAGCGGTGACCAGCCATCGGACGGTAACCACGCTTCCATTGAACGCCCGCCCGGGTCCGCTGTCGCGCGGGAGGAACGGGGCCCGGGCGGGGCCGGGACTCCCACTGCCCGACTCCGGCCGGCAGGAGGCGGGGGCGTGTCGACGACGCCCCCGTCCTCACGTGAGGCGCGACCGCACCCACATCGCGGCCTCCCCGGGGGTCGCCGCCACCGGCACGCCCTCCGGGACCTGGGGGCGGCGGACGACGACGACCGGGAGGCCCGCCTCACGGGCCGCGGTCAGTTTCGGGGCGGTCGCCGCGCCGCCGCTGTCCTTGGTCACCACGACGTCGATCCGGTGGCGGGCGAGGATCTCCCGCTCGCCCTCCAGGGTGAACGGCCCCCGGTCGAGGAGGACCTCAGCTCGGGCCGGCACCGGGGCCTCCGGGGCGTCCACCGAGCGGACCAGGAACCACTCCGGACGGCCCGCGAAGGCCGCGAGGCCCATCCGGCCGGTCGTCAGGAACACCCGGTCGCCGAGGCCGTCGAGAGCCCCGGCCGCCGCCTCCAGGGACGCCACGGAACGCCAGTCGTCGCCCTCCCCCGGGACCCAGCCTGGGCGGCGCAGCGCCAGCAGGGGAACATGGGCGGTGGCGGCCGCCCGGGCCGCGTTGAAGCTGATCCGCTCGGCGAAGGGATGCGTGGCGTCGATGACCGCGTCCACGGCGTGCCCGCCGATCCACTCCACGAGCCCGTCGACCCCGCCGAACCCGCCGATCCGGACCTCGCCCTCGGGCAGCCGGGGGCTCGCCACCCGCCCCGCGAGGGAGCTGGTGACCCGGGCCTCGGCGTGCAGCAGTCCCGCCAGGGCGCGGGCCTCGGTGGTCCCCCCGAGAATGAGTATGTGCACAGGAGCCTCTTCGTGACTTCAGGCGGCGGGCGTGAGGCCCAACTCAAGCACACGGGTCTCCGCCCGGGCTGGACGACGGGCGCCTGCGCGACGGCGGCCACAACGGCCGCGTACACGGCGCTCCTGACCGGCGATTTCCCCGACCCGGTGACCGTCACGCTGCCGAAGGGGCAGACGCCGTCCTTCGCGCTCACGGCGGAGTCCCTCGGCGCCGGTACGGCCATGGCCGCCGTGACCAAGGACGCGGGCGACGACCCGGACGTCACGCACGGCGCCGTGATCCGCTCGACGGTACGGCTCCTGCCGGCCGGCTCGGGCGTCGTCTTCCGGGCCGGTGAGGGCGTCGGTACGGTCACGCTGCCGGGCCTGCCCCTGGAGGTCGGCGAACCGGCGATCAACCCGGTGCCCCGGCAGCTGATGCGGGAGCACGTGGCGGAGGTCGCGGCCCGGCACGGCGGGAGCGGCGACGTCGAGATCACCGTCTCCGTCGACGACGGCGCCGAGATCGCCCGCTCCACCTGGAACCCCCGGATCGGCATCCTGGGCGGCCTGTCGATCCTCGGCACGACGGGGGTCGTGGTCCCCTACTCGTGCTCGGCGTGGATCGACTCGATCCGCCGGGGCGTCGACGTGGCCCGTGCGGGCGGTCTGACGCACGTGGCGGGCTGCACGGGCTCGACGTCCGAGCGGACGGTCGCGGGCCTCTACGAGCTGCCGGAGATCGCGCTCCTCGACATGGGCGACTTCGCGGGCGCGGTCCTCAAGTACATCCGCCGGCACCCCGTCGACCGCCTCACGATCTGCGGCGGCTTCGCCAAGCTCTCCAAGCTGGCCGCCGGCCACCTGGACCTCCACTCGGCCCGCTCCCAGGTCGACAAGGGCTTCCTGGCGGAGCTGGCCCGCACGGGCGGCGCCTCCGAGGCCCTCGCCGCGGAGATCGCCGAGGCCAACACGGGACTCGCCGCGCTCCGCCTCTGCGAGGCCGCGGGCGTGCCCCTCGGCGACCTCGTCGCCGCCCGCGCCCGCGACGAGTCCCTCGCGGTCCTGCGGGGCGCTCCGGTGGCGGTGGACGTGATCTGCGTCGACCGGGCGGGCACGGTGGTGGGACGGTCGGAGGCGGCGGGGCCGGGCGCGTAGCCCCGCCAGGGGTGGCCGCTCCCGTCCTGGTCAGGCCGCCGGGTAGCCGATCTCGCGCGCGTCCTCGGCGAGGTCCGCGAGCGTCACCTCCGGGTTGAGGGCGGCGACGATCTCCGCGGTCAGCGGGCGCAGGGCGAGCACGTGGCGGACGGCCTCGATGTCGACCGGCCGCTCGTAGTAGTCCTCGGCGAACGCCACGTACGCCTCCGCCGTGCGGTCCGTCAGCAGCTGGAGGAGACGCCCGGAGCCGTCCGGGTCCTCACGGTCCGCCAGGTCCGTGAACTCCACCGGGCCCGTGTGCCATGCGGTGTCCGCGGGCTCGCGCCACAGACAGGCGGTGGTCACGTGGACCCCGTCCTCGTCCGTGAACGCGGGCTCCGTCAGGTACTCCCGGAACGCCTCCGGAACCCCGTCGATCACCCCGGGCCACGTGGCCCCGTCCGCGAGCGGCCCGAACGGGCTCATCGGCGACTCGTGGTCGAAGGCGCGCGCGAACGCTCCCGCCGGTGAGAGGACGATCGTGTACTCGTCGCCCGAGCCGTTCTTCATGGACGCCAGCTGCTCGGTCTCCGACCAGTGCGCGTCGAAGGAGTAGTACCGGCTCTCCCACTCGGGGCAGAGCACGGCCTCCACCATCGCGAGCCCCCGGCTGTGGTCGCGCAGTTCCTCGATGCCCGGCAGCGCCCGGGCCACGTCGTAGACAGTCACGCCCCCATGAGACCGCACGGACGCCGGAGGCCGACATGCGGCCCCTGGGTCCCGAACCTAGGCTGGCGAGGGCATACCCCCCGAGCGAGAGGGAGTCCCATGGCCAAGCGAGGCAACAAGAGGCGCGCCCGCAAGAAGAAGAACGCGAACCACGGCAAGCGGCCCAACGCCTGACGCCGTCCCCGCACGGGGCCCCGGGGATCGGACTCCCCGGGGCCCCGGCGCGTTCCGGGTCCGGGCGGGTTCAGCAGGCGTGGCGGTCGCGGGCCGGGTCGTACAGGTGGCTGTCGCGGAACTCCGAGGCGCCCAGTGTGCGGCCGACCAGGATGACCGCCGTCTTCGTGATGCCGGCGTCCTTCAGCTGGGCCGCGATGTCCTCCAGTGTGCCCCGCAGCACGATCTCGTCGGGGCGGCTGGCCATCGCCACGACCGCGGCCGGGCAGTCGGCGCCGTAGTGGGGGACGAGTTCGTCGACGACCCGGTCCACGTACCGCGCGGCCAGGTGCAGGACGAGCAGCGCGCCGCTGCGGCCCAGGGTCGCCAGGTCCTCGCCCTCGGGCATCGGCGTGGCCTGCTGGGCGACGCGGGTGAGGATGACCGTCTGGCCGACCGTGGGGACGGTCAGCTCCCGCTTGAGGGCCGCCGCGGCCGCCGCGAAGGCCGGGACGCCGGGGACGACCTCGTACGGGATGCCCGCCGCGTCCAGGCGGCGCATCTGCTCGGCCATCGCGCTGAACACCGACGGGTCGCCCGAGTGCAGCCGGGCCACGTCCTGGCCGGCCTCGTGGGCGGCGGTGATCTCGGCGACGATCTGGTCCAGGTCCATCCGCGCCGTGTCGACGAGCCGTGCCTCCGGCGGGCACTCGGCGAGCAGCTCGGTCGGCACGAGGGAGCCCGCGTACAGGCAGACCCCGCACGTCGCGAGCGTCCGCGCGCCGCGCACGGTGATCAGGTCGGCCGCGCCGGGACCCGCGCCGATGAAGTAGACGGTCATCGCTCTTCAGAACCTTTCGTTACGGACCACTGCGTGACCGGCATCGCCTGGCGCCAGCCGGTGAAGCCGCCGACGGGGACGGCGGCGGCCACGGCGAGCCGGACCAGTTCGCCGCCGTGGCGGCGGTAGCGGTCGGCGAGCAGCGCCTCGGACTCCAGCGTCACGGTGTTCGCGACGAGCCGGCCGCCGGCGGGCAGCGCGTCCCAGCACGCGTCGAGGAGGCCGGGGGCGGTGAGGCCGCCGCCGATGAAGATCGCGTCGGGGGCCGGGAGGGCGGCGAGCCCCTCCGGGGCCGAGGCCGTCACCACTCGCAGGGAGGGGACGCCGAGGCGGTCGGCGTTCCGGGCGATCCGCGCCGCACGTTCCGCCGACTTCTCGACCGCCACCGCCCGGCAGGAGCGGTGGGCGCGTGTCCATTCGATGCCGATGGAGCCGGAGCCGCCGCCGATGTCCCAGAGGAGTTCGCCGGGCGCGGGCGCGAGGGCGGCGAGCGTGGCGGCGCGCACGTACCGCTTGGTGAGCTGCCCGTCGTGCTCGTACGCCTCGTCCGGCAGCCCGGGCACCACGCCGAGCCGGAGCGCGTCCGGGTCCCGCGCGCAGTCGAGGGCGAGTACGTGGAGCGCGTCGGTCCGCTCGTACGGCCAGTCGGCGGCGGTCCCGTCGAGGAGCCGCTCGCGGTCCCCGCCGAGCTGCTCCAGGACGCGGATCCGGGTGCCGCCCCAGCCGCTCTCGCGGAGCAGGGCCGCGACCCGCGCGGGGGTCTCCGGGCCCTCGCCGAGGACGAGGAGCCGGCGGCCGGGGTGGAGCTGGGCGGACAGCGCGGCGAGGGGCCGGGCGACGAGCGAGACGGTCTCGACGGCCTCCAGGGGCCAGCCGAGCCGGGCGGCGGCGTAGGAGACGGAGGACGGGTGCGGGTGGATCCGGAGGCGGTCGGCGCCGACGGCGTCGGCGAGGGTGCGGCCGATGCCGTAGAAGGAGGGGTCGCCGCTGGCGAGGACGGCGATCGTCCGGCCCTCGTGGGCGGCGAGCAGTCCGGGGACGGCGGGGCGGAGCGGGGAGGGCCAGCGGACGCGCTCGCCGGGGCAGTCGCCGGCCGGGAGGAGGTCGAGCTGACGGGGGGCGCCGATCAGGACCTCGGCGGTCCGCAGGACTCGGCGGGAGCTCTCGGGGAGTCCTTCCCAGCCGTCCGCGCCGATTCCGACGACCGCTATCGCACCGTTCACGTCGGCGACTCTACGTGAGGGCCGTTTTCCGGCGGTACGTGGCGGGCCCCACTCGGGCCTCTCCGGCGGCCCCTGCTTCTGGGCGTTCTGCCCTACGGAGAAGAGGATCCGGACGAAGCCGGCGAACGCGTGCGTCGCGAAGACGTACACGAAGACGTACACGAAGGCGTACGGGCCGGAATAGACGGCGGGGTGGCACCGTTGAGCCGGATAGTTTAAGCTTCAACCACTAGCCGCGAGGCACCAGGAACGCGAGAGGTGAGCACGATGCAGTTCGGGATCTTCACCGTCGGCGACGTGACGACCGACCCCACCACCGGCCGCACCCCCACCGAGCACGAGCGGATCAAGAACACCGTCGCCATCGCGCTCAAGGCCGAGGAGGTCGGGCTGGACGTCTTCGCGACCGGTGAACACCACAACCCGCCGTTCGTGCCCTCCTCCCCCACCACCCTCCTCGGGCACATCGCCGCCCGTACGGAGAACCTGATCCTCTCCACCTCCACCACGCTGATCACCACCAACGACCCGGTGAAGATCGCCGAGGACTACGCGACCCTCCAGCACCTCGCCGACGGCCGCGTGGACCTGATGATGGGCCGCGGCAACACAGGCCCCGTCTACCCGTGGTTCGGCCAGGACATCCGGCAGGGCATCCCGCTCGCCATCGAGAACTACGCGCTCCTCCACAAGCTGTGGAGGGAGGACGTGGTCGACTGGGAGGGAAAGTTCCGCTCCGCCCTCCAGGGCTTCACCTCCACCCCGCGCCCGCTCGACGACGTCCCGCCGTTCGTCTGGCACGGCTCCATCCGCTCCCCGGAGATCGCCGAGCAGGCCGCCTACTACGGCGACGGGTTCTTCGCGAACCACATCTTCTGGCCCAAGCAGCACACCGAGAAGATGGTCCGCCTCTACCGCCAGCGGTACGCCCACTACGGCCACGGCACCCCCGAGCAGGCGATCGTCGGCCTCGGCGGCCAGGTGTTCATGCGCAAGAACTCGCAGGACGCGATACGGGAGTTCCGCCCGTACTTCGACAACGCGCCGGTCTACGGCCACGGCCCCTCCCTGGAGGAGTTCTCCCGGGAGACCCCGCTGACCGTCGGATCGCCGCAGGAGGTCATCGAGCGCACCCTGTCCTTCCGCGACTACGTGGGTGACTACCAGCGCCAGCTGTTCCTGGTCGACCACGCGGGACTGCCGCTCAAGACCGTCCTGGAGCAGCTCGACATCCTCGGCGAGGAGGTCGTGCCGGTGCTGCGCAAGGAGTTCGCGAACCTGCGCCCGGCCGGCGTCCCGGACTCCGCGCCGCTCCACCCCGCCGTCCTGAAGACCCGTACCCGGAAGGAGTCGTAAGCCATGCGGACCCTCAAGCTGGTCGCCGTCTCCGCCGGCCTCAGCTCGCCCTCCTCCACCCGCCTCCTCGCCGACCGGCTCCTCCAGGCGGCGCGCCACCGGCTGGCCGAGCAGGAGTACGCCGTCGACGTCCAGGTCGTCGAACTGCGCGACCTGGCCGTGGACATCGCGAACAACCTCGTGACCGGCTTCCCCTCCGGGCGGCTCCAGGACGCGATCGACGCGGTGGCCGGCGCGGACGGGGTCATCGCCGTGACCCCGGTCTTCACCGCCTCGTACAGCGGTCTGTTCAAGTCGTTCTTCGACCTGATCGACCCGGTCGCGCTGACCGGCACCCCGGTCCTCGTCGGGGCGACCGGCGGCACCGCCCGGCACTCGCTCGTCCTGGACCACGCGCTGCGGCCGCTCTTCGCCTATCTGCGGGCCCTCGTCGTCCCGACCGCCGTCTACGCGGCTTCGGAGGACTGGGGCACGGGCGGCGACACGGCCTCCCCGACGGGATGGAGGGACGGGCTGCCCTCCAGGATCACCCGGGCGGGGAACGAGTTCGCGGACACGGTCGCGGCCCGGCCGTCCCGGCCGGCCGACGACGGCGAGGTCGTCCCGTTCGAGAAGCAATTGGCCGATCTGCGGATGGATTGATCCTTTTGTTACGTTGTGGGGGAGGGTTCCCGACAACGAACGGAGGTCGGCGATGGCCGGCAGGATCGTGGTGGGCGTGGACGGCTCGGAACCGTCCCTGAAAGCGCTGCGGTGGGCGGCCGGGCAGGCCGCCCTCACTGGGGACTCCCTCCAGGCGGTCATCGGCTGGGAGTACCCGGCGTCCTGGGCGGCGGCGCCCGGGGTACCGCCGGACTTCGACCCCCAGATGCTCGCCGAGCAGTCCCTGGACGAGTCCCTGGCCAAGGCGCTCGACCCGGCCGTCGCCGCCGGCGTGACCCGGACGGTCGTCAGCGGCAACCCGGCCCAGGCTCTGATCGACCAGGCCGAGGGCGCGTCCCTGCTGGTCGTCGGCGACCGCGGCCACACCGGTTTCAAGGCGGCGGTCCTGGGCTCCGTCTCCAGCAGGGTGACCCAGCACGCCCCGTGCCCGGTGGTGGTCGTACGGGGCACGGACGACTGACGGGACGTCCTCAGGCGGGCACCACGTCCGCCACCACGCACGCCACGTTGTCGGGGGCGCCCAGGCCCCGCGCCAGCGCGACCAGGGCGTCGGCCGCCTCCTCCGGACCGACGCCCGCGGCGAGCGCATGGCGGATGGCCTCGGCCGGCGCGACCGCCGACAGCCCGTCCGTGCACAGCAGATAGCGGTCGCCGGGCCGCGTCTCGTGCACTCCCAGCTCCGGCTCGGGCGGCACGTCCCCGCCGTCCAGGGCCTTCAGGAGCAGCGCCCGGTCGGGGCGGTCCACCGCCTCGGCCGGGTCGAGCTCGCCCGCGTCGACGAGGGCCTGGACCACGGTGTGGTCGCGGGTGAGGCGTACGAGCGAGCCGTCCCGCAGCAGGTACGCGCGCGAGTCGCCCACGTGAGCCAGGGCCAGACGGCCGCCCGTCCACACGGCCGCGGTCAGGGTCGTGCCCGACCCGTCCAACCCGGAGACCGCGCCGTCGGCCGTGCGCACCGCGTCCTCCAGGGCGTTGAGCACGTCCCCGGCCCGCGCCGAGGGAGCCGGTGGCGGTACGGCCTCCAGGGCTCCGACGGCGGCCAGCGCGGCCCGCCCGCCCTCGGGTCCGTACCCGTCGGCGACGGCCAGCAGGTGCGGGTCCGCGTGGGCCGCGTCCTGCTGGGCGGCCCGGACCAGGCCGCGGTCGAGACGGACAGCGGTCCGCAGCACGAAGGCGGCCCGGCCCACCGGCCCGCCGACCGCCGAGGCGCGCACGGCACGCGGCGCGCCGGTCGTCCGGTCCCCCGAGCCGTCCGTCATCCCGTCGCCCGTCCCGTCGCCCATCCCGTAGTCCATCGCCTCGGCCATCTCGTCGCTCATCTCGGTGGGTCCCTTCAGCCGGTCCACCAGGGAGGCCGCCAGGTCCCGCCGTGCCGCCGTCTCCGACTCGACCCGCGCCCAGTAGCCGCGGATCGCGCGGGCCGCGCCCGACGCGTCCGAAGCGGACAGCGCGCAGACCCGTCCCACCTCGGCGAGCGGCATGCCGATCCGCCGCAGCCAGGCGATCAGCCGGGCCCGTTCGAGCTGTTCCACCGCGTAGTGGCGGTAGCCGGTGAACGGGTCGACGCGGGCGGGCGGCAGCAGGCCCAACTCGTCGTAGCGGCGCAGCGCCCTGGCGGAGAGCCGGGAGGCACGGGCGAAGTCCCCGATGGTCAGCATCGGCCCGGACACGGGCGCAGGCATGGGCTCTTCGTCGCGCACGACTCGATTCTCCTCCCTGTGCCGGGCCTTCCGCCCGGCACGCCCG
This sequence comes from Streptomyces sp. NBC_00691, assembly GCF_036226665.1. NCBI lineage: Bacteria > Bacillati > Actinomycetota > Actinomycetes > Kitasatosporales > Streptomycetaceae > Streptomyces > Streptomyces sp. NBC_00691. The sequence continues at coordinate 3,955,280 of NZ_CP109007.1, forward strand.
ATGCTGGGCCTTCCCCACGGGGGAAGGTCAACCGCGCGACGGCATACACCGTGCGCCCGGCCGCCGCCCGGCGCATGATGCCCTCATGGACATCAGACTCGAACTGATCGGCGTGCCCGTCACCGACATCGACCGGGCCAAGGACTTCTACGAGCGCGTGGGCTTCCACGCCGATCACGACATCCCGGTCAGCGACGACATCCGCTTCGTCCAGATGACCCCGCCCGGCTCGGCCTGCTCGATCGCCTTCGGCAAGGGGATCACGGAGATGCCCCCCGGCTCCCTGGACAACATGCAGGTCGTCGTCACCGACATCGAGGAGGCCCACCGCGACCTCACCGGCCGCGGGATCGAGGTCAGCGCGATCGACGACCAGCCCTGGGGCTCCTTCGTGTACTTCGCCGACCCGGACGGGAACCGCTGGGCGGTGCAGCAGACCACTCCGCGCGGGAAGTAGCCGTTCCTCGCCGGCGCCAGACGGGTCACCGGGCTGTCCAGCAGGGCGACCCCCGCGGGGCCGGACGCACACCCGCCGCACAGCGCGCCGCGCTCCGTCCCGGGGAGGCGTCCCGTACGACGACGCCGTCTCCCCCGTCCGGCGGAGGCGGACCGTTCCCCGGGGCGACGGCCGGGGGCGGCCGCGACGGGACGCTGGATCCATGATGAGAATCAAGGCCCTTCCCGGCGTGCCCCGTTGGGCCGCCCTCGCCGCCCATGCCGTGCCGCTCGTCACCCTCCCGTCAGGTCTGTGGCGGCTCGCGCTCGTCGCCGGGCTGCCGGTCACCCAGGACGCCGGCCGGGGTGCCATGAGCACGGGCGAGTCCGTGTACGTCGTCTCCCTCAGCGTCGTGTCCGAGCTGCTCGCCTTCCTCACCCTGGGGCTCGTCCGCTCCTGGGGCGAGGTCTTCCCGCGGTGGATGCCGTTCCTCGGCGGGCGCCGGGTGAACCCGGCCGCCGCGACCGGCGCGGCCCTCGCCGGGGCGGCGGGGCTGTGCGCGATCGCCGCGTGGGGCGCGTACGCCGCGTACGCGGGCCTGGGGCCCGGCATCCCCGCCACTCCGGCGCAGGACGCCCTGCTGATCGTCTGCTACGCCCCGCTCCTCGCCTGGCCGGTGCTGCTCGCGGCCGTGGCGGTCGCCTACCGCCGGCGCCGCCGCGACGGCGGGAGGGGTCCTGCCGGGGGTGGGATCCGTCAGTACGGCGCGGGCCGTCCCCGGGCGTCCTCGTGGGTGTAGAAGAGGTAGTAGGCGGCGGCGCCGTTGAGCGCGCCGAAGGCCAGTCCGAGCCCGCTCGACGACAGGATGCTGGCGCCCGAGAGGCTGTAGAGGAAGCCTGCCGCGATGCCCGTCAGGGACGCCCAGGCGGCGGCCCGCGCCTCGCGGAACAGGGCGCGTCCGTAGCGCCGGAGGGCGTAGATCCCGGCGGCGAGCACGATGGCCGAGATCAGGCCGAGCCACAGCTGCCCCAGGGTGGTGGGGCCGCCCTGGCGGGCCACGGTCGCCGCGTAGAGGCCGTACAGGACACCGATGATGATCGGGGTGGCCAGGCCATGCGTACTGAACGGCTTCCGGACGGGTATCGCTGCGTGTGCGGCCATGGCAGGAGCTCCTTCGTCTCTCGCCCCCCTGCTGCTTCCCGCACCCTCAAGAGCACACCCGCGCCCGGCACCCCGCAAGTGGATCAGGCGGCGGACCGGGCGAAGCCCCTTGGCCTCTCTCCGGCCCTCAGCCCCTCTCCGGCCCCTCGGCCCCCTCCGCCGCCAGGGCCGCCAGTCGTCCCAGCGCCTCGTCGAGCACCCCTCGCGGCGGGGACGCGAGGCCGATCCGGAGGGCGTCCGGCGCCGTCCCCGTACCGTCCCGGCCGCCCACCGCGAAGGCGCTGCCCGGGGTGACCGCCACGCCCGCGCGTGCGGCGGCCGCCGCCGTGAAGGCCTCCGCACGCCAGGGCGCGGGCAGCTCCCACCAGCAGTAGTACGCGTACGGGGAGGTCCGGACGGCCTGCCCGGCGAGGCGCCGCCGCACCAGGGCGTGCCGGGCCCCGGCGTCCGCCCGCTTCGCCGCGACCACCTCGGCGACCGTCCCGTCCGCCGTCCACCGGGTGGCGGCCGCCAGGGCGAGCCCGCCCGCCGTCCAGGCACCGGAGCGCAGGGCCTGCGCCACCGCCGCCCGGAACCGCCCGGGGACGACGAGGTAGCCGACGGTGAGACCGGGGGCGAGCCGCTTGGAGAGGCTGTCGACGAGCAGGACCCGCTCGGGGGCGTGCGCCGCGAGCGGCGCGGGCGCGTCCGGGACGAGGAAGGCCCAGGTGGTGTCCTCGACCGCCGTCAGGTCCATGGTCCGCAGCAGCTCGGCCAGTTCGGCCCGGCGCTCCTCCCCCGCCGTCGAGGAGAGCGGGTTGTGCAGGGTGGGCTGGAGGTAGACGGCGGCCAGCGGCGCCGCCCGGTGGGCCGCCGCGAGCGCCTCGGGCCGCACCCCCTCCTCGTCGAGGGCGAGCGGGACGAGCCGGATGCCGAGCGTCTCGGCCACCGCCTTGACCAGGGGATACGTGAGAGCCTCGACGCCCAGTCGACCGCCGGGCGGGACGAGGGCGGAGAGGGCGGCGGCGATGGCCTGCCGGCCGTTCCCGGCGAAGAGCACGCTCTCGGGGTCGGGTGCCCAGCCCGGCCGGGCGAGCACGGCCGCCGCCGCGTCCCGGGCCTCCGGGGTGCCGGTGGCGGCGGCCGGCCGCGAAACGGCCCGGGCCAGGACGTCGGACCGGGCGAGGGCCGCGAGGGCCCGGGCCATCAGCTCCGACTGCCCTTCGGCGACCGGGTAGTTGAGCTGGAGGTCGACGGGCGCGGCACCGGTCGCCTCGGCGAGCGCGGGCCCCGGGAGCGGGGGCGCGGCCCGGACGAAGGTGCCGCGCCCGACCTCCCCGACGACGAGGCCGCGCCGGGCGAGTTCGCCGTACACGCGGATGGCCGTCGAGTTCGCGATGGCGTGCCGGCGGGCGAAGACCCGCTGGGGCGGCAGCCGGTCACCGGGGCGCAGCCGCCCGTCCCGCACGGCGGCCTCGACCCGGTCGGCGATCCTCCGGTACTCCTCCATGCCGCCCCGCCCCATCCGTCCCCGAACCGATTGCACCGAGAGCAAAGATCTTATTGCACCGAGTGATCGGCGGTGCCTAGCCTGCGGACATGCCCGTCATCCAGACCCCCGCCACCGAGGTCCACTACGAGGACAGGGGCGAGGGCCCCGCCCTCCTCCTCGTCCACGGCCACCCCTTCGACCACACCATGTGGCGGCCCCAGATCGAGCGCTTCTCGCGCACGCACCGGGTCGTCGCCCCGGACCTGCGCGGCTACGGCGCGACACCCCTCGGTACCGCCGGACCCGACGGACAGCGGGCGGTGACGGGCCTCGACGACTTCGCCGAGGACCTGATCGCCCTCCTCGACGTCCTCCACATCGACACCTGTGTCCTCGCCGGCCTCTCCATGGGCGGCCAGATCGCCATGGAACTCGTCCGCCGCCACCCGGAACGCGTCCGGGGCCTCGTCCTCGCCGACACCTTCCCCGCCGCCGAGACGGCCGAGGGCAAGGCCGCGAGGAACGCCATGGCCGACCGTCTGCTCGCCGGCGGCGCCGAGGCGATGCGCGCGTACGCCGACGAGGTGCTGGACCGGATGGTGGCCCCGTACAACACCCATGCCGCCCCGCACGTGCACCGCATGATGTGCGCGACCGACCCGGCCGGCGCGGCGGCCGCGCTGCGCGGCAGGGCCGAGCGCCCGGACTACCGGAAGACGCTCACGACGGTCCCGTACCCCGCGCTCGTCGTGGTCGGCCGGGACGACTCGTACACCCCGGTCGCGGACGCGGAGGAGATGCACGCGCTCCTCCCCGGGTCCACGCTCGCCGTGATCGAGGGGGCCGCGCACCTGCCGAACCTGGAGCGCCCCGACGCCTTCGACGCCGTACTGGAGACCTACCTCCGCTCACTCGTACGGCCCAACTGAACGTTCGGAACGGAACGAACGCTCCGACGATGGGTCCATGAGCCAGAACACGGCACCACCCCGCAGGCCCACGTCCTCCTCCGCCGCCTGGGCGAGCGGCGGCACGCTCTTCGCGGGCGTCCTCATGCTCGTCACCGGCTTCATGGACGTCTTCCAGGGCATCGCAGGCATCGCCGAGGACGACGTCTACACACGCGTCGGCGACTACGTCTTCAAGTTCGACCTCACCACCTGGGGCTGGATCCACCTGATCCTCGGCGTCGTGGTCGCGATCGCCGGCTTCGGGATCCTCAAGGGAGCGGAGTGGGGCCGGGTCGCCGGTATCGCGCTCGCGTCCCTGAACATCCTGTTCCAGTTCATGTTCCTGCCGTACCAGCCGTGGTGGGCGCTCTTCTCGATGGCCATCTCGGTCTTCGTCATCTGGGCGCTGGCGACGGACGACGCGTACGGCCGGGAAGAGAAGTTCTGAGGGGGCGGACGATGAGACGCATCACGGCGACGGCCCTGTCCCTGGCCGCCACCACCGCGCTCTGCCTCACGGCCACCGGGTGCGACACCGTCACGGAGAAGGCGGGCGACATCGTCTCCACCGCCACGGCGGCCGTCGCCTCGGCCGCCGAGGAGAAGATGAACGAGGTCAAGGACGGGGTGAAGGCCACCGGCGACGTGAAGGCCGGGCCGACCAGCACCGACGGGGACCGGACGGTCGCCGAGATCACCGCGGCCAACCCGAAGGACGCCGCCGCCGACTACACGGTCATGGTCACCTTCCGGGACGCGGACGGGAACTTCCTCGACTCGGTCGTCCTGAACATCGACGGAGTGGAACCCGGGCAGTCCAAGACCGGTACGGCACGCAGCAATCGGACGCTCTCGGGCGAACCGACGGCGGAGATCGCGCAGGCCCTGCGACACTGACGGGGTGGACCGAGTCCAGACCGCGCAGACCGTACAGACCGCAGAGCACGGGGAGACGGCGGAACCCGTGAACAGCAGCCCCGCCGAAGCGACTCCCGGGCCGGCCCCCGAGTCGCCGCCCCTCCGGCCCAGGCACCGCTTCACGGCCTGGGCCGCGGGGCTGCTCCTGGTGGTACCGGCCCTCGTCGCGGCCTGCCGCGCCCTCGACACGGACGCGATGACCCCGGTCCCCCAACTCCTCTCGGCCCTCCCCTGGCTGACGGTCCCCGCGGCCCTCGCCCTGCTCCTCGCCGCCGCGGCCCGGCGCCGGGTCCTGACCTTCGTGTCGGTCCTGGTCCTGGGCGCGACCGCCTGGAGCGCCGTGCCGTACATGCCGCAGACCGTCATCTCGTACGGGCTGCCGCTGGCGCGGGTGAAGGTCATCGCGTCGAACGTCGAATTCGGCGAGGGCACGGGGTCGTTGATCGAGGTGGTGCGGCGGGAAAGCCCCCAGCTCGTTTTCGTGTCGGAATGCGACCGCGCCTGCCGGTCGGCCCTCACGCAGACCTTCGCCGACGCCCTGCCGCACTACGCCGCCGTCGAGGAGGAGGGCTCGGCCGGCTCGATCGTGCTCAGCGCGTACCCGCTGCGCGACTGGCGGATGATCCCGGCGGCCATGGGCATGCCGGGCGCCACGGCGGACATCGCGGGCGTGCCGGTACAGCTCCAGCTGGCGCACCCGCTGCCGCCGGTGCCGGGACAGGTGTCCCGGTGGAAGCGGGAACTGGGGCGGGTGAAGGAGGCCGTCGCGGCGCGGCCCACCGGGCCGATGCTCGTCGCGGGCGACTTCAACGCCTCGCAGGACCACGCGGCGTTCCGCGCGATCCTCGCGGCGGGCGGGCTCCAGGACGCGGCGCGCCGGGCGGACGAGAGCCGCCGGCCGACCTGGCCGACGGAAGGCCCCCCGCTGCCGCCGTTCGTCCAGATCGACCACGTCCTGGTGCGGGACTTCAGCGTCCGCGAGGTCCGCTTCCTCGACATCCCCGGCTCCGACCACCGGGCGGTGCTCGCGGATCTCGACCTGCGCGGGCCGCGCTGATCGGCGACGCTGGAGGACATGGAGAACGAGGAGATCCTGGACGACATCGGCGCCCTCGTCGAGGAGGAGCGCGCCCTACGGCAGCGCGTGGGTGGCCTCCTCCCGGAGGAACGCGCCCGGCTGTCGGAACTGGAGGTCCGGCTGGACCAGTGCTGGGACCTGCTGCGGCAGCGGAGAGCGAAGGCGGAATTCGGCGAGGACCCGGACACGGCGACCCTCCGCCCGGCCACCGAGGTCGAGTCCTACCGCAACTGACCGCCGGGGCGGCTCCGCGCGTAGGGGGCACGGGCCGGGACAGTACGTTGGGGGCATGGCACGAAGCTCAGGGCCCGCGCGTCTCGCCCCGCCCGCCTGGCTCACCGCCGGGTTCAAGCCCGCCCCCACCCCGATCCCCTGGGCCGCCGTCGCCCGCGCCGCCGTCGCCCTGTCCGCGCCGCTCGCCGTCGGGCTGGCCGTCGGGCAGCCCGCCTACGGGGCGCTCGTGTCGATGGGCGCGCTCTCCGGCGTCATCGGCGACACCGCCGACGCCTACCGGATGCGCATCCTCAACATCGCCGTGCCGCAGCTCTTCGGCGCCGTCGGAGTCACCCTCGGGACCCTCGTCTTCGGGCACGGCTGGGTCGCCGTCGCCGTGCTCACGCTCGTCGCGCTCGTCTCGGGGATGATCTCCTCGATCGGCGCCGTCGCCTCCGTCTCCGGGCTGCTCCTGCTCCTCAACGCCGTCGTCGGGGCCGGGCTCCCCATGCCCGAGCCCTGGTGGAAGGCGCCCCTGCTGCTCGGCCTCGGCGGGCTGTTCGTGCTCCTCCTCACCCTGCTCGGCTGGCCCCTGCGCCGCGCCGCGCCCGAGCGGTCCGCCGTCGCCGCGACCTACCGTTCCGTCGCCGAGCTGTTCGAGGCCACCGGCACCCCCGCGTACGACGAGAAACGGCAGGCCGTCACCGCCTCCCTCAACCAGTCCTACGACCTCGTCCTCGCCCGCCGTGCCCGCCAGCACGGCCGCGCGCCCTCCCTCGTCCGGCTGCTCGCGCAGCTCAACGTCGCCATCCCGCTCGTCGAGGCCGCCCCCGCCGCCCACCTCCGCGCCCAGCTCCACGGGCCGTTGTCCGCCACGATCCAGGCGGCCGTCCGCGAACTCGCCGACGCCGTCGAGGAGGGCCGCACCGGGGCACCCGAACTCGATCTCCCGGTCCCCGGGCGGCCCGCCGAGAAGGCCGTCGACCACGCCCTGCGGTACGCCGCCGCCGTCGTCCACAAGGCCGAGCCCGACGCGTACAACGTCGACGACCGGCTCGGCCGCCCCGCCGCGCTCCGGGTCCGGGTCCGCCGGACCACCCGCGCCGTCCTGTTCTCCGAGGCGTCCTGGCGGTACGGGCTCCGGCTCGCCCTCTGCATCGGGCTCGCGCAGGCCCTCGTCTCGCTGATCCCCGTCCCCCGCTCGTACTGGGTCGCGCTCACCGTCACCTTCGTCATGAAGCCCGACTTCGGCTCGGTCTTCTCCCGCGCCGTGCTCCGCGCCTTCGGCACCGCCGCCGGGCTCCTCCTCGCCGCCCTCGTGCTCGCCGAGGTGCCGCGCGGCTGGTGGGACGTCCCCGTGATGTGCGTGCTGGCCGCCCTCATCCCGGCCTTCTCCGCGAAGGGGTACGCGTTCCAGACGGCGGCCATCACCCCGGTGATCCTGCTGCTCTCCGACACCCTCAACCAGCAGGGCTTCGACCTCGTCATGCCCCGCCTGTACGACTCCCTGATCGGCTGCGGCATCGCGCTGATCGCCGGCTATCTCCTCTGGCCCGAGTCCTGGCACTCCCGGATCGGCGACCGGCTCGCGGACGCAGTCGCCGACACCGCCGCCTATGTGACCTGCGCGTTCGGAGAGACGGAGGACCAGGGCGGACGGCTGCGCGCCCGGCGGAAGCTCTACCGCGACCTCTCCACCGTCCGCTCCGAGTTCCAGCGCGCCCTCACCGAGCCCCCGCCGACCGGGACCCGCGCCGCCGCCTGGTGGCCGCTCGTCGTGGCCGTCGAGCGGATCGTGGACGCCACCACCGCCGCCCGGATCAGGGTCGATCACGGGGCCGCCGGCCCCGATCCGGCCGAGGTCGCCGCCGTCGAGCGGGAACTGCGCGAACTCGCGGAGGGAATCCGCGTGTCGGAGACCCTGATCGAGGTCCGGAGCGAGCTTCCCGGCGACGAGAACGGAGTCCTCGCGCCCCTCCGTCAGGAGGTCAGCGCGGCCCGCGCGATCGCCGGTCCCGACCTGCGGTAAACCTTCCCCCGGGGGCGTACGGGAGGACTTACCGGCGGTCACGGAACGGAACCCTCCCCACCGCCGTTACCCGGAGCCATCCGGGCGACTACGATGCGCTCGAAATCACCCGCGATCCGCGCCGGTCGCCGTCGGCAACCGGCCCGGCGGACGGGACACTTCGTCCTGCCTCACCCCCCGCGCCCCGAGGACACCGCCATGCGCACCACCACGAACAGAGGGCTGCAGCCCAATGTCCTCGGCACCTTCGACACGATCGTGATGGCCGTCGCCGGCAGCGCCCCCGCCTACTCGATGGCGGCGACGACCGCCGTGCTCTTCGGCGCCGTCGGCTACGCGGGGCCCGCCGCCCTGCTGTACTGCGCGATACCGATGTTCGGCATCGTCCTCGCGTACGCCCGCCTCGGGCGGATCGACGTCAACGCCGGTGCCGGCTACTCCTGGGTGGGCCGCACCCTCCACCCCTTCCTCGGCTTCCTGTCGGGCTGGGCCCTGGTCTTCGCCGCCACCGTCTTCATGGTGGCCGGCTCGCTGCCCGCCGGATCCCTCACGCTCGCCCTCATCGACCAGGACCTCGCCGACAGCACCCCGCTCGCCGCGGCCGTGGGCGCGGGCTGGTTCCTGATGATGCTCCTCGTGGTCCTGGGCGGTGCCCGGCTGACCGTGCGCGCCCAACTGATCATGTCCGGGGTCGAGATGCTGATCCTGGTCGGCTTCATCCTGGCGGCCGTGGCGCACCGGGGCCGGGCCACCGCCTTCGACTGGTCCTGGTTCGGCTTCGGGCAGTTCGACGGGACGCAGGGCTTCGCCGCGGGCGCGCTGATCGCCGCGTTCTACTACTGGGGCTGGGACGTCACCAGCAACCTCAGCGAGGAGACCCGGAACAGCCGCCGCACGGCGGGACTCGCCGCGCTCGTCGGCGTCGGCTTCGTCTTCCTCCTCTTCGTCGCCGTCACCGTCGTCGTCAACATCCTGCTGACCGCGGAGGAGATCCGTACCGCGGGACCCAACGTGCTGGCCGTCATCGGCCAGGAGGTCTGGCCCGGCGTGGGCGGCAAGCTCCTCGTCGTCGCCGTCCTGCTGTCCACCGTCGCCACCCTGGAGACCACCCTCCTCCAGGTCACCCGCTCGCTCTTCGCGATGGGCCGCGACCGGACCCTGCCGGCCGCGCTCGGCGCCGTGCACCGCCGCTGGAACACCCCGTGGGTCGCGATCGCCGCCGTCGGCGGGGCCGCGCTGCTGCTGTTCGCGGCCGCCGCGGCCGCCGGCTCGCTGCAGCAGATCCTCCGCGACGCCGTCTCCGCGATCGGGCTGCAGATCGCGTTCTACTACGGCCTCGCGGGCATCGCCGCCGTCGTCGCCTACAAGTCGGTCCTCCTCCGCTCCGTACGGAACCTGCTCCTCGGCGGCGTCTGGCCGCTGCTCGGCTCCGCGTTCATGCTCTGGACCTTCGTCGAATCGCTCGGCGAACTCTCCACCACCGCCCTCACCATCGGCCTCGGCGGTCTGCTCCTCGGCGTCGTCCCGCTGCTCGTGTACTGGCGCAGGGGCAGCGACTACTACCGCCCGGCCCGCCTGGACGCGGCCCGCGCGATGGCCGCCTCGGAGGGCTCGGGCCCGGCCACGCGCGCGCGAAGCGGAACCCGGGACAAGAGCTACGCAACGGATTTCTGATCCCGGCCGTCATCTGGAGCACAGAGCCAAGAGCACGGGAACACAAGCGAGTCACCACTTCTGACGGCAGCCGAACCCGAAGGAGGCCCCCGATGGCCGTACGCCGCCGCTCCGCGCGCTCGGCACGTCAGGAGCGCTTCGCGCCCGACTTCGACCCGGACTTCGGGGACCGCGCCCTGACGGAGGCGCGCCACGACATCGTCATCGGCCGCTGGCAGGGCGTACGGGACCTGCTCGCCGCCACCGGGGACCACTGGGCGCGCCGCACCCACCGGCTGCGGCTCCTCTCGCACGCGGCCGCGGGCAGCTCCACCGTGGAGACCTGGCGGGCCGCCGAGCCGGGCAACCCCGACGCGGCCGTGCTGCGGGCGGCGACCGAGGTGGTACGGGTCTTCGACGCGGCCATCGCGGCCGGCCGCGGCGCGGCCGTGGAGCGGGGACGGATCGACGCCGCCGTCGACGCCTGCCGGGGCGCGGCGGAGGCGGCGCCCGCCGACCCGATGCCGTGGGTGTCGCTGCTGTCGGTGGCCAGGCTGTACGAGGGCGGGGTGCCGCGCCGCGAACTGCGTCACTGGTTCGACGAGTTGCGGCGCCGGGACCCGTACAACACGGAGGGCCACATCCAGGTGCTGCGCTACTGGTCGGCGCGGTGGCACGGGACGCACGGCAGCATGTACGACTTCGCGCGGGACGCGGCGGGGGTGGCGCCGCCCGGCTCCCCGCTGCCCGTGCTCGTGCAGGTGGCCCGGGTGGAGGAGTACCGGTACATCGCGGACGGGGCACTCGGCCGTGGCCCGGTGCGCGGCTTCGACCAGCACTGGAAGCACGAGCTCGCGGTGACCGAGCTGCGGCGCACCCACGCCCGGTGGATCGGCGGCCGCGAGCCGGGGGCCCCGGTGGCTCCGGAAGAGGTCGGGGACCTCAACTTCCTCGTCCACGCGGCCTGCTACGCGGGTCAGGTGGAGATCGCCCGGGAGCTGCTCGGCATGCTGGGCCCCCGGGCGGCCTGGGTGCCGTGGGCGTACACAGGGGACCCGGAGGAGCAGTTCGTACGGTTCAGGGAGGGCCTGGGGGTGGAGTGACCCACCCCCGGGCCCGTGGCACTCAGACCCCGATGTCGCGGCCGTCCGTGCGCCACACGGCGACGACCGACGGGCGGACGATCTTGCCGGGGCCGTCGGGCCACTCCGACTTCGGGTTCTCGACGGAGGCGCCGTCGATCTCGCCCGGGTGCTGGACGGCCACCAGGACACGGCGGTCCTGGATGATCGGGCCGCAGGTCTCGGCGCCCTTGGGCACGGTCAGGAACTGCTTGAGCTCACCGCGGCGCTCGCCCTGGGTGGCGACACCGAACAGGCCGTCGTGCGAGCCGAGCTGGGCGCCGTCCGTGGAGATCCACAGGTTGCCGTGCGGGTCGAAGGCCACGTTGTCCGGGCAGGAGATCTGGGAGACCTTCTCCTTCGGGTAGCCCGCGAAGTAGGTGGCCGGGTCGTTCGGGTCACCGGCGACCAGGAAGAGACGCCAGGCGAAACCGTCGGACGACGGGTCGTCCCAGTTCTCGGCGAGCTCCAGGATCTGCCCGTGCTTGTTGAGGTTGCGCGGGTTGGCCTCGTCGGCACCGGCCTTGCCGGCCTTGCCGCGGTCGGTGTTGTTGGTGAGCGCGACGTAGACGCGACCGGTGCGCGGGGACGGCTCGACGTCCTCGGGGCGGTCCATCTTGGTGGCGCCGACCTTGTCACCGGCGAGGCGGGTGAAGACGTACACCTCCTCGGCGGTCATGCCGGGGACGTGCGAGACGTCGCCGGTGGCGAGCGGGATCCACACGCCGGAGCCGTCGAACTCGCCGTCGGTGGGGTGCTTGCCGGTGCCGTCGATCTCGGCTGCCGGGGAGTCGCCGGTCAGCTTGGCGACGTACAGGGTGCCCTCGTCGAGCAGGGTGAGGTTGTGCTCGCGGGCGGCCCGCGAGTTCCCCTTCTTCATCCGCTTGCTGGAGACGAACTTGTAGAAGTAGTCGAACCGCTCGTCGTCGCCCATGTAGACGACCGGACGGCCGTCGGCGGTCAGCCGGGGCTGCGCGGCCTCGTGCTTGAAGCGGCCGAGCGCGGTGCGCTTGCGGGGGGTCGATTCGGGGTCGTACGGGTCGAGCTCGACGACCCAGCCGAAGCGGTGGACCTCGTTGGGCTCCTGCTTGAGGTCGAAGCGCTTGTCGAACCGCTCCCACTTGCGCTCGGTGGCACCGGTGCCGACGCCGTAGCGCTTGTCGGTGGCGCTGGAGCCGTTGGCGAAGTACTGGTTGAAGTTCTCCTCGCCGTGGAGGGTGGTGCCCCACGGAGTGGTGCCGCCGGCGCAGTTGTTCAGCGTGCCGAGGACCGTACGGCCCTCGGGGTCGGCGGAGGTCTTCAGCAGGGCGCTGCCGGCGGCGGGGCCGGTCACCTCGAACTCGCTGGTCGTGTGGAGGCGACGGTTGAGGTGGTGGCGGGAGACCGGGGTGAGCCTGCCCGTACGGTGCTCCTCCTGGACGACGACGACCGAGAGGCCGTGCGCGGCCCAGGCGATCTCGACCTGCTCGCGCGTCGGAGCGGCGGCGTCGTAGCCGCGGAACATCAGGACCTCGTCGGTGTACTCGTGGTTCGCCACGAGGACCTGACGGTCGCGCTCACCGTGCAGCGGCAGCAGGGAGAGGAAGTCGTTGTTGTAGCCGAACTGGCCGGCCTGGGCCTTCGCCGTCTGCTTCTCGGAGTCGAAGGCCGGGGCGCCGCGGAGGATGGGCTCGCCCCAGCGGATGACCACGTTCTGCGCGTAGCCGGAGGGGACGGTCACCTTGTCGGCGGTGTTGGGCGCGACCGGGGTGAAGCGGAGACCGCGGGCGCCGTCGGTCTTGCCGGAGCCGTGACCGGCGCCGTGACCGTGGCCGAAGGTCTCCTGGCCGGCGACGGCCTCGGGCGCGTTGCCGAACGCGATGGCGCCACCGGCGGCGGAGGCGACCGTCACGACGGCGGCGGCGCGGAGGGCCGAACGGCGGGAGAGGACCCCGGCTATGACGTCGCCGGCGTACTCGTTGTCGCTGGTGTTGGGAACCTCGTGGAAGCAGGCGTCACCACACCGGTAACGGCAGGTGAGAGCGGAACGTCCGCCTCCGTGGGGGTTCGTGCTCAGCAGCGGCAGCAGTTTGCGCACTTCGTCCTCCTCCGGCGCACACTGCGCCGACATGCTGTCGGGTCAACCTTCGCGGCGACGCTATGTGCGCACGTCTGCACAGGGACTGCGACGGGGTGAACGGCGAATGAATGCACGGCAACCGGGGGCGACCGGGTCACCGAGGAGGGGAGGGGTGGCCGCTAACCTTACGTGTCCGCCCTGGCCAGGGATGAACGTCCCGAAACGCCCAGTACGGACATTCACACGCACCCCACTCATGCGAAAGGGTTCGCCCATGGGTATTCGGAGCATGCTGCGCAAGGTGTTCGGCCGAGACCGCGAGGAATCCCCGGCGACCACCGTCGTCCCGCCCCAGACGCGTGAGTCCACGTCGACGGCGACGTCGACGGCTTCGCCCTCGGAGACGGTCACGGCAGAGGCCACGGTCACGGAGCGGGCGGCGGAACCGGTCGCCGAGCCGGTCGCCGCCGCGTCCTCGGCCGCGACGACGGCTCCGGCCAGGGCGACGGCGTCGTCCGGGTCCGGGTCCACGGACACCTCGGAGGCGGTGGCACGACGGGCGGCGGACGACCTGGTGGCGGCGTCGTTCGACAACCCGCAGATCCCGCGGGCCCGGGCGAAGACCCCGTCGGCCACGCCGGAGTCGCCCGCGACCGAGACAAAGGTCCCGGCCGCCGCGGAGGACCCGGTCGTCGCGGAGGCGGAGACCCCGACCACGACCGAGGTGCCGGCCGCCGCGGAAGACCCGGTCGTCGCGGAGGCGGAGACCCCGACCGCGACCGAGGTGCCGGCCGCCGCGGAAGACCCGGTCGTCGCTGAGGCGGAGACCCCGGCCGCGACCGAGGTGCCGGCCGCCGCGGAGGCTCCTGAGACCGCCGCGGAGGCCGCGCCGGCCGAGGAGACCGTCGAGTCGGCGGACGCCACCGCGGCCGACGACGCCCCGGCAGGGGCGAAGGCCGAGGCGGAAGCCGACGCCGAGCCCGTGGCGGAGACCCCGCCCACGGCGGCAGCCGAGCCGGAGGCCGTGGAAACGGCCGAGCCGGAAGCCGTGGAGTCGGTGGAGGCTGTGGAGGCCCCGGTGGCCGAGGAGGCGACCGCGCCCGAGGCCGAGGTCGCACCCGAGGCCGACGAGGTGGCGCCGGAGACGACCGCCGCCAAGCCCGAGGTCGAGGTCGACACGGCCGAGGAGGCGGTCACGGCCGAGCCCGAGGCCGCTGTCGTCGCCGCCGCCGCCGACACGACCTCGGTGGCGGAGGCCGTCGAGGAGCCGCAGGCGGAGCAGGCCGAGCCGGAGGCCACCGAGGCCGTGCCGGAGGTCGAGCCCGCCGCCGAGCCCGAGGCAGAGGCAGTGGTCGCCGAGCCCGAGGCAGAGGCAGAGGCCACCGAGGTCGAGCCCGCCACCGAGCCCGAGCCCGAGGCAGTGGTCGCCGAGCCCGAGCCCGCCGACATCGCCGCCCCCCTGACCGGGGGCGACCGCCTTCCCGCCCATCTGGTCGACGCCTACGACGCCGCCGCCGCGCAGCTGACGGCGCAGGGCCTCTCCGGGGCGCGCGCCGCCGTGTACCTGGTGGTCGACCGGTCCGGGTCGATGCGCGGGTACTTCAAGGACGGTTCCGTGCAGCGGCTCGCGGAGCAGGTGACCGCGCTCGCGGCGCACCTCGACGAGGACGCCACCGTCACGACCGTGTTCTTCTCGACGGACATCGACGGAACGGTCGACCTCACCCCGGCCGACCTCACGCCGACCCGGATCGACGAGGTCAACGCCACCCTCGGCCGCCTGGGCCGGACCAACTACCACCGCGCCGTGGAAGAGGTCCTCGCCCACCACGAGAAGGCCGACCCGACCCGTACCGCCCTGGTCGTCTTCCAGACGGACGGCGCGCCGGAGTCGAAGGCCGCCGCCACCCAGGCCCTGGCCGAGGCCGCGGAGCGTCCGCTGCACTGGCGCTTCGTGGCCTGGGGCGAGGAGGACAGCAAGGCCTTCGACTACCTCCGCAAGCTCGACGGCACCCCCCGTACCGGCACGTACTTCGCGGGCGTGGCCCCGGCCGGGACCGCGCACGCGGTCTTCTACGGCGGCCTGCTCGCCGGTCTGGAGTTCTGAGGCCCCGAGAAGGAGTTCCTCGGCGCGGGCCGGGTCCGGGTTCCTCCCGGCCCGGCCCGCGCGCGTATGTGAGGATCTTCCTCGGCAGAATCCTTTTCTCCTGTGCGGCAATCGGGTGATATTCAGCATCCGCTGAGTTTCGCCACCCCTAAGATCCATTCTCGTGACAGAACGTCAAAGTCCTTTATCTGCACCGGACATGACCCATTCCGCCGATGTGGTCGTCCTCGGCGCGGGCCCCGCCGGGCTGGTGCTCGCAAACATCCTCCTGCGCAGCGGTGTCGACTGCGTCGTCCTGGAGCGGGCGAGCCGCGAGCATGTGCAGCAGCGGGCGCGGGCCGGTTTCCTCGTCCCTCACACCGCCCGGCTGCTGGCGGGACACGGCCTCGACGAGGGGCTGCGCGAGCGCGGGCAGGAGCACGGCGTCTGTGAGTTCCGTACCGAGAGCGGACGGTTCCGCCTCGACTACGGCCGGCTCGGCAGGGGCGAGCCGCACACCGTCTATCCGCAGCACGACCTGGTCACCGATCTCGTCCGGCTCTTCCTGGGCGCCGGCGGCCAGATCCGCTTCGACACCGAGGCCGTCGAGGTGACGGGCCTCGACGGCTCTCGCCCCTCGGTGGCGGTACGGGAGCCGGACGGCCGTACCGCACGCTGGCGGGCTCGCTACGTCGCCGCCTGCGACGGACGGTACGGGGCGGGCCGCCGCTCACTGCCTCCCGGCGCGGTGCGGCAGCACCACCGTGACCACGGGGTCTCGTGGCTCGGGCTGCTGGCGGAGGCACCGCCGAGCCTCGACGCCGTCGGATACGCCACCCACGCCCGGGGGTTCGCGGGTCACATGGCGCGCTCGCCCGAGGTCACCCGCTACTACCTCCAGTGCGCGCGCGGCACGGTGCCGGAGGACTGGTCCGACGAGCGGGTGTGGGACGAGCTCGACCTGAGGATGCGGGCCGAGGAGTTCGGGCCGCTGCGGCGGGGGAGGATCCTGCAGCGGACGGTGGTCGACTTCGAGTCGGACGTCCTCGAACCCCTGCGCCACGGCCCCCTGTTCCTCGTCGGTGACGCCGCGAGCCTGATCAGCCCGTCCGCCGCGAAGGGGGCCAACCTGGCCGTGCTGGAGGCCGACCTCCTCGCCCGCGCCCTCACCGACGACCTGCTGCACGGGGACTCCGGGGGGCTCGACCGGTATTCCGAGCGGTGCCTCGAACACATCTGGCGGTCCCAGGAGTTCTCGCACTGGATGATCCAGCTCCTGCACCGCGTACCCGGCCCCGACGGCGGCGCCTCGCCCTTCCAGGAGGGGCTGCGGCGCGCCCGCATGGAGGCGCTGCGGACCTCCCGCGCCCACCAGGACTGGTTCGCCGAGAACTACGTCGGCGTCTGAGCGACCGTACGGCCGCACGACCGCACGACCGTGCTTCCGTCCTTCCGTCCTTCCGTCCTTCCGTCCTTCCGTCCTTCCGTGCAGCCGGATGCTCGTCCGTCCGTGCGCGGAGAGCGGTGCTCCCGGGTCGAACGGGGCCCGGCACACGGCACCGCGCTGTCCACGCCCGGCCGTGACCTGCCGACGGCGGCCGTGCCCTGACCGCCGTGCCCCGCCCCGATCGGCCCACTCGGCCCGATCCGCCTGACCGGCCCGGCCGGCAGTCCACGAGGCTCCCTCCCCTCGTCCCTCCCTCACCCCACCCCGAGCCCGGCCCGCCCCTGGGGCCGCCGCGGCTCTCCCTCCCCTGCCCGAATTCCGCCGTCCCTCCCCGAAGGAAGCCCCCGCGATGACACCCACCACCAGCCCGACCGCCACCGACGTCGAGCGGCTGCGGGCCGCCGCCCGGTTCGTACGGGAGCAGGAGACGACCGACCTGTTGGCCCGCGTCCTGCCCGGGCTCGACGGTCCCGAGCTGCGGGCGACGGCCGAGCGGTGCCGGTTCGCGCACGCCGCGCTCCTCGTCTTCCCGCCCGACGAACAAGCCCTCCGGACGGAGCTGGCGGCCGCCGGACTGACCCCGGACGGCGAGGCGCGGCCGAGCGTCGTGGTGCGGGAGCGGCTGGCGGCACGCCACGGACTGGGCGTCGAGGAACTGGACGTGCGGATCCTCCGGCCGGCGGTGTTCGGGCGGCCGGGCGGCGAACAACGTGCGGTGGAGGTGTTCGCGCTGACGGCCCCGGCGGGCTCGGCGGCGGCGACGGTCGCCGCCGAGGAACGGGCGGTGGACCGGGAGGCGCACGTGGCCTTCGACGTGGAGCGGCCCGACCCCCTGGTGCTGCGCGGGCTGCGGGCGGGCTTCCTGCGGTACGGCGCGGCGCCGGACGGGGGCGGCTACAACCCGCACGAGGACGGGACCGTCTTCTACTTCGCCGCACCCGACGAGACGAAGACGCCCTACCGGCGGGTGGAGCTGTACGCGCGCGGTGACCACCGGGACGTGCTGGCCGAGCATCTCGACGAGCGGCGGGCCGGCGCGCACCCGGCGGAGACGCTCCTCCGTCTGCTGACCGGCGCCTGGACGACGCAGGCGCTGGCCGTCTGCGCGGAGCTGCGGCTCCCGGAGGCGATGAGCCCGCGCACCGCGCGCGGGGCCGAGGCGCTGGCGCCGGTGGTGGGGGCCCGGCCGGAGAACCTGGCGACGCTGCTGCGGTACCTCGCCATGGTGGGTGTCGTGGCGGAGGAACCCGGCGCGCGGGGCACGTTCCGGCTGACGGAGGCGGGGCTGCTGCTGCGCGAGGACGCCGAGGGGTCGGTACGGGCGCTGGCGCTGATGTACGGCGGGCCGTTCTACGAGTCCTTCGGCCGGCTCGCGCACACCGTGCGGACGGGGGAGCCGGGATTCGAGGACCGGTACGGCGAGAACCACTTCGACCACTTCGCGCGCGATCCCGAGCTGGCCGCCCGGTTCGACCGGTCGATGACGGCGAGCGCCCCGATGTTCGACCCGCTGCCGCGTCACCCGGTCGTCACCGCGGCGGCCGCCGCCCCCGGCGGCCGTACCGTCGTGGACATCGCCGGAGGCACCGGGGAACTCCTCGGGCGGCTCCTCACCGCGCATCCCTCCCTGCGCGGGGTCCTTCTCGAACGCGCCCACGTGGTCGAGGCGGCGCGGTCCCGGCTCGGCGCCGTCGTGGAACGGTGCGCCTTCCGGACCGGTGACTTCGCGGACGTGCCGTCGGACGGGGACGTGTACGTGCTCTCCCGCGTCCTGCACGACTGGGACGACGAGCGGTGCCGGGCGATCCTGCGGCACTGCGCGGCCGCGATGCCGCCCGAGGCGGACCTGCTGATCGTGGAGCGTCTGCTGCCGGTGGACTCCTCGCCCTCGCTGGCGACGGCGTGGGACCTCCACATGATGTGCAACACGGGAGGCCGGGAGCGTACGGCGGCCGCGTACGCCGGGCTGCTCGCCGACGCCGGACTCACTCTCGTCGGCCGCACGCCGCTGCCCCTGGAGGCCCACGTGCTGCACGCCCGCCGGCGGTAGAGGCCCGACCGGCGGGGCCTCAGGGGGAGGCGTCGGCGGCGGTCACCGGCAGGGTCACCGTCACCACCAGGCCGCCGCCCTCCCCCGCGGTCCGGGCCACGGCGCCCGCCCGTCCTCCGTGGGCCTCCGCGATCGACCGCACGATGGACAGGCCGAGGCCCGCGCCCGGCCCCATGCGGTCCCGCCCCTCGCCGCGCCGGAAGGGTTCGAAGAGCCCGGCCACCTCGTCGGGCGGGACGACGGGGCCCGTGTTGGTCACCGTCAGGACGCCGCCCCCGGCCCGTACGTCCACCGTCCCGTCCGGCACGTTGTAGGCGACCGCGTTCGCGACGAGATTCCGGACGAGCTGCCCGAGCAGCACCCGGCTGCCCCGTACGACACCGCCGTCGGCCGCCACGTGCGCGTCCGCCCACTCCTCCTCGACGAGCTCGCCGAGCCGCACGTCCTCGCGTTCGGCGAGCCCCCGCTCGCTGCGGGCGAGCAGGAGCAGACCGTCGATGAGGCGTTCGCTGCGCCGGTTGCTGTCGAGGAGGACCTGTCGCACGTCGCAGCTGTCGTCCAGGCCCACCTGGATCGCGGCACGCTGAGTGGCGAGCGGGGTGCGCAGCTCGTGGGAGGCGTTGGCGATGAACCGGCGCTGGCTGTCGAAGGCGGTCTCCAGGCGGCCGAGCAGCGCGTCGATCGTGTCCCCGAGTTCCTTGAGCTCGTCGTCGGGTCCGGTGACGCCGATGCGGTCGTGCAGAGTGCGTTCGGAGAGGCGCCCGGCGCGGGCGGTCATCTCGTGCACGGGCCGGAGCACCCGACCGGCGGTCCACCACCCGACGACGACGGCGCAGCAGGCCATGACGAGCAGGGCGAGGCTCGACCACATGAGCATCTGCTCGCCGGCGGCGCGGCTGATGTCGTCCCCCAGCTCGTACGCCTCGACGACGGCGACACCGTTCGCCGGCGCCCCGGTCCCGGTCACGGCCCCGTTGGCGCGCGCCACGATCGCGTCGGTCTCGTCGCCGGTCCCGGCGAGGACGAGCAGGTTCACGACGAGCAGCAGCACCGTCCCCAGGACCAGGAAGGCGCCCCCGTACACGAGCGCGATCCGCGTCCGGATGGTGGAGCCGGACCCCAGGTATCCGGCGTCCCCGCCCGGCCTCACAGCTGGTACCCCACGCCCTGCACCGTCCTGATCAGCGCGGGCTCGCCCAGCTTCGCGCGCAGCTTGCTCATGCAGACGCGTACGGCGCCGGTGAACGGATCGGCGTGGGCGTCCCAGGCGCGGTCGAGGAGCTCCTCGGCGGAGACGGCCGCCCCGTCACCCTCCAGAAGGATCTGGAGGACGGAGAACTCCTTGGGGGAGAGGTCGAGGTCCCGCCCGTCGCGGGTGGCGGTCCGCCGGACGGTGTCCACGCGGAGCCCGTGCCGCTCCAGGAGCGGCGGCAGGGGCGCGCGGGCGGAGCGGCGCCGCAGGGCGCGCACCCGGGAGACCAGCTCGGGGAACTCGAAGGGCTTGCCGAGGTAGTCGTCGGCGCCCAGGTCGAGGCCGGTGACGCGGTCCTCGGTGGCGGTGGCGGCGGTCAGCATGAGGATGCGGGTGGGTGAGCCCTCGGCGACGAGGCGGCGGGCGACGTCGTCGCCGTGGACACGTGGCAGGTCGCGGTCGAGGACGAGGACGTCGTACGGGTGGAGCCCGAGGTGGTCGAGGGCGGCGTCGCCGCTGTGGACGGTGTCGACGGCGAAGCCCGCTCGCCGCAGTCCGGTGGCGACGAGCGCGGCGAGGTCCCGCTCGTCCTCGGCTACCAGTACACGCATGCCCCCATCCTCCTCGTCCCCGGTCCGCCGCCCGCCCCGGGGTTTATCGATGTGAGTGGATCTTCGTACGACCGTTAGGATTTCGACCATGGCGGCCACTGGATCCGAGAAGTCAGGGGGCGAGGACGTGAAGAGCTTCTACGTCACGACCCCCATTTACTACGTCAACGACGCTCCTCACCTGGGCCACGCCTATACGACCGTCGCAGGCGACGTGCTCACGCGCTGGCACCGTCAGCGCGGCGAGAAGGTGTGGTACCTCACCGGCACGGACGAGCACGGTCAGAAGATCATGCGCACGGCCGAGGCGAACGACGTCACGCCCCAGGCCTGGTGCGACAAGCTCGTCGAGGAGGCCTGGAAGCCCCTCTGGGAGCACCTGAACATCGCGAACGACGACTTCATCCGCACCACGCAGAAGCGTCACACCGACCGCGTCCAGGAGTTCGTGCAGGACCTGTACGACAAGGACGAGATCTACAAGGGCGGCTACGAGGGCCCGTACTGCGTGGGCTGCGAGGAGTACAAGCTCCCCGGCGACCTCATCGAGGCCGAGGACGGCACCAAGCTGTGCGCCGTCCACAAGAAGCCGGTGGAGATCCTCAAGGAGGAGAACTACTTCTTCAAGCTGAGCGAGTACGGCCCGAAGCTCCTGGAGTTCTACGAGGCCAACCCGGGCTTCATCCAGCCGGAGTCGGCCCGCAACGAGGTCGTGAACTTCGTCAAGCAGGGCCTGGAGGACCTCTCCATCTCGCGTTCGACCTTCGACTGGGGCGTCCCGGTGCCGTGGGACGAGAAGCACGTCATCTACGTGTGGATCGACGCGCTGCTCAACTACGCGACGGCCGTCGGCTACAACGAGAACCCGGCGAAGTTCGACGAGACCTTCCCTGCGAACGTCCACCTCATCGGCAAGGACATCCTGCGCTTCCACGCGGTGATCTGGCCGGCGATGCTGATGGCGCAGGGCCTGCCGGTCCCGGGCCGGGTGGCGGCCAACGGCTGGCTGATGGTCGGCGGCGAGAAGATGTCGAAGTCGAACCTGACCGGCATCAAGCCGCAGGACCTGACCTCGCACTTCGGCGTGGACGCGTACCGCTGGTACTTCCTGCGCGCGATCGCGTTCGGCCAGGACGGTTCGTTCTCGTGGGAGGACTTCTCCGCCCGCTACACGTCCGAGCTGGCCAACGACTACGGCAACCTCGCGTCCCGCGTCGCGGCCATGGTCGGCAAGTACTTCGACGGTGCGCTGCCGGCCTCGACGGCCGACGGCGACGCGGAGAAGGCGATCCACGAGGGTCTGGCCAAGGCCGTCGCGACGGCCGACGCGAAGATCGGCGAGGAGCTGGACTTCCAGGGCGGCATCCTGGCGATCTTCGACTTCGTGAAGCAGGTCAACGGCTACATCACGGAGCAGGAGCCGTGGAAGGTCGCGAAGGACGAGTCGGAGGAGGGCCGGGCCCGCCTGGCGACCATCCTCTACACGGCCGCTGAGTCGCTCCGCGCCGTCGCCGTCCTGCTGAACCCGATCATGCCGGAGACCTCGCAGGCGCTGTGGGAGTCGCTGGGCGCCGAGGTGTCCCTGGGCGCCCTGGCCACCCAGCCGGTCCAGTCCTCCGGCACATGGGGACAGCTCCCCGCGGGCTCGACGGTGACGAAGGGCGCGGTGCTGTTCCCGCGCCTGGAGGAGAAGAAGGACTGACGTCCTCTGCCGCACGGCGAAAGGCCGCCACCCCTCTGCGGGGTGGCGGCCTTTCCCTTGCGGCGGGTCACCAGGTCAGCGCGAGGGCGGCGACGGCGGGGGCCATGTAGACGAGCGGGAAGGGGGCGTGGCCGTAGGCGCGGGCCCGCAGCACGGTGATCACCGCGCCGGTGAAGTACAGGATCAGTCCGATCGCGGCGAGGGTCCCGATCACCGGGACCCAGAATCCGACGACGAGCCCGACGGCCCCGGCCGCCTTGGCCGCCCCCAGCCAGTTCCACCACGAGCGCGGGACCCCGTACTCGGCGAGGGGCTCGACGACGAACTTCGCCCGGAAGAAGATCGAGGCCCCGGAGAACCCGGCCATGAACGCGGCGACGGCGGTGACGACGACGGCGGTGGTGGTGGACATCTCGGTGAACATCTCGGGCTCCTCGTCCGGTGGATGTCCGCCTCGGCCGAGCCGGACACAGCACTGACGGAGCCCGGAACGGATGTGTGACAGCCCCGGCGAGATCTCTCAGGACGATTTCCCCGGTGTTCGGGGTCACCGCAGCGCGTCGGCTCGGGCGCGGGCTCGTTCGATGTCGGGGACGTGGCTCTCGGCCCATTCCCTGACGGCACGCAGGGGGATGAGCAGTGACCGTCCGAGGTCGGTGAGGGCGTACTCGACATGAGGGGGACGCGCCTGAATCTCCGTGCGGATGATCAGACCGTCGTACTCCATCGCGCGAAGGGTCTCGGTGAGCGCCTTCGGTGTGATCCCCCGGATGTGCGCCTTGAGTTCGGTGAACCGCATCGGACCACTGTCCAGCGCGTTGACGGTGAACACCGTCCAGCGCGCCCCGATCCGGTGCAGAACGGTGCGACTGGGGCAGGTCGCGGCCATGACGTTGTAGGCGTTACCCATGCACGACTCCCGGTAGCGTTGTAGATACCGGTATAGAATCTATACCGTCCGGGTGATGACCCTTCCCGATCGCACGATCCGCCCCTCGACAGCTCGGCACGGCCGCTTCGTCGCGGCGATCGTCATCGACTCGATCGGCACCGGCGCCTTCGTCCCCGTTTCGATGCTGTTCTTCCTGGCCACGACGTCGCTGACGCTGGTGCAGGTGGGCGTGGCACTCACGACGGCCGGGCTGCTGGCGCTCCCGGCGGGCCCCCTGATCGGGGGACTGGCCGACATGTACGGCGCCAAGCCGCTCCTGCAGGCCGCGAACCTGGCCCAGGCACTCGGCTTCGCCGGGTATCTCGTCGCGGGCCAGACATGGCAGATCGTCGTCTGCGCCTGGTTGAGCAGTGCCGGGCGGGCGGTCTCCTCCAGCTGCTACGGCGTGACCGTCACGGCGCTGGCCGCGCCCGGTCGACGCGAGCGCTGGTTCGGTCTTCTGGGTTCCGTCCGCAACCTCGGCTACGCACTCGGCGGGCTGCTCTCCGCCGTCGCGGTCGGTTTCGGCACCCACGGCGTCTGGGCCACGATCGTGGTGGTCAACGCCTTGTCCTATGTCACCGCCTTCGTTCTGATGCGGGCCGTGCCGAACATCCGCCCCGCGGCGGGCCAGGACGCTGCCGGTGGCTGGGGGCGCGTGCTCCGGGACCGGCGGTACCTGTCGCTGGTCGCGCATCAACTGTGCTTCGCGATCTCCCTGTTCGCCCTCAACATCGCGATACCCGTCTACGCCGTGGACGTGCTGGGACTCCCTGGCTGGACCGCCGGCGCGGTCTTCACGCTCAACACCCTGATGGTCGGCTTCGGCCAAGGCGTCGTCGTCCGGTGGCTCGGAGGGCGAACCCGCAGCCGCGTCCTCGTCGCCGGACACGCCTGCTTCGCGGCCGGCTACCTCCTGTTCCTCGCCGCCGACCGCGTGGTCGCGCTCGCCCTCGCGGTCGGCGTCGTCCTGCTCGGTGCGGTCGGCTACACCTTCGGCGAAGTCCTCTGCGGCCCCATCACCGCCACTGTCGCCGCGGAGAGCGCCCCGGACGCCCTCCGCGGCCGGTACCTGGCCCTCAACCAGCTCGCCGTGACCGTCGCGGGAGCGGTCGCTCCGGCCGCCCTCTCCGGGTTGCTGTCCGGCGGGGCAACCACGATCTGGCTGACCCTTGTCGGCGTCAGCGTCCTCGGAGCCGCACTCGCCACGCTGATCGGCAGAGTGCTGCCGGCGGCGCGGAGCGGCATCGGCGGTGTCTAGTGCCGCGCCCGCACGGGTTCGCCGGGCCCACGGTCGGCCCAGGCCGCGTCGTACGGCTCGGCGGGCTGTGGGTTCCCGGGTACGGGTACGTCAGTTGCCGGCCGCGTACGAGACGAAGCCCGCCCAGGCGCCCGGCGTCAGCGCGAGCTGGGGACCGCCGAGGTTCTTGGAGTCACGGACGTGGACGGTGGCGGGGGTGGGGGCGATCTCGATGCAGGAGTCACCCTCGTTGCCGTCGCTGTAGCTGCTCTTGAACCACGCCAGTTCGGAGGCGTCCCCGGTAGAGGACTTGCGGATCATGTCTCTCCCAGCAGTTTTTCAATGAAAGCGAGCGACTCCCGGGGCGGGAGAGCCTGAGCCCGGATGGTGCCATACCGGAGCTCAAGGATGCGTACCTGCCTCGGATCCATGACAGGTCGACCGTTGAATGCCCCGTCGGAGCGACCCGTCGCAGTACCGTCCACGAACTTCAGCAGTTCGATCTTGCCGTCCAGACCGGGATGGACCTCCACATGCGTCGGCATCACCTGGAGAGTGACGTTGCGCAACCGGCCCACCTCCAGAAGGCGTTCGAGCTGCCCTCGCCATACCAGTGTGCCTCCGAGCGGCCGTCGCAGCAGCGCCTCTTCCAGCACGAATCCAAGTGAAGGTGCCGGATCCCGCTCAAATACGGACTGCCGAGCCACCCGAGCCACAACAAGTCGCTCCACCTCGCCCTGCGAGTAGGGAGGCTGCCGTGACTCGAACACGGCCCGAGCATGGTCCGGCGTCTGCAACAACCCACTGATGCTGTTGCAGACGTAGACACCGATCTCTACGGCTCTCCCCTCTACCCCGGCCAGATCCCGCACCTTCTTCGGGTAGCGGACCTTCGCCACGTCCTCCTTCATGGCCGAGAGCAACCCACCCGCGCCCAGCACCTCGTCCGCCCTGTCCAGGAACTCCGGGCGGGGGATCCGCTTGCCGCTCTCGATCTTGTAGATGAGGTCCTCGCCGTACCCCGTGGCGGTCCCCAGCTCGGCGGCCCGCATCCCCACCGCCTCCCTTCGGATCCTCAACTGCCGCCCCACCGTGGCGACCACGGCCACGCCCCAGTCATCGTCGGGATCGACCTCCCATCCCGGCTCGTCCGCTTCGGTCTTGAGCCGCTGCGCCCCACCGTCCACCGACATACCGCGCCCTTCCCTCGCCCCGCCTCATGGTGCGACGCCCCTACCCGCCACGGGGGTCCGGACAGCCCGGACAGCGGTGGACAAGCTCCGGACAGTCACCCTACGTATCGAGCCCGTCACTGTTCACGGTAGTCGGCGGCGGCCACGCTCGGTGACGTGAACCAGAAGAACACCACCCAAGTACCCGTATCAGTCGGCGACTTCGGAGTACTCCTGTCGCCCACGCCCCGAGGGGCCCGGCTCGCCCGGCTGCTCGCCGTCCAATGGATGCGGGATCACGAGGTGCCGTACGGCGTGACGGAGACGGTCACCCAGCTCGTCGCCGAACTCGCCGCGAACGCCGCGACGCACGGCCGGGTCGCGGGCCGGAGCTTCCGGCTCGCGCTCCTGTCACGGCCGGACATCCTCCGCGTCGAGGTGACGGACACCCGGGGTGAGCGGCTTCCCCGGACCCAACCGGCCTGCTCCGATGGCGACTCGGGGCGGGGGCTGATCCTGGTGGCGGCGCTGGCCGACCGCTGGGGCGTGGAGCGCGGCCCCGTGCCCCGGAAGACCGTATGGGCCGAGGTGGATCTGCCACACCTCTGACCTGCGGAGATACGAGAGTCACCGGGCCCCGGGAACGCGGACTTCGGTGAGGCGGGCGGTCTCCTCAAGGACGACCACCGTGAGAAACAAACCGAACCAGACCCCACCCCTCCGCCCCGCCGAGGCTGCACTCACTCGCTTGAGTGAATATGCCCAAACCGGCTGGCCAAAGGGCGGGTTGGTTGATCTACGCTCAGCGCGACACACCCCACCACTGCTGACATGCGTCGGCCCCCGCCGGGAGTGCGAATCCCGGGGCGGGGGCCTGACCACCGAGGAAGTAAAGGGCTTCCCGATGGGTACTAAGAACACTAGCGTGCGCCCGCCCGCCGAGTCCCGTAACGACGGGAAAAGTCACTCGTCTCAGTGCGGCGGCGTCACCCACGACAACGTCCGTCACACCACCCGCTTCACCGTGGTCGGGAACCATCTCGCCCAGCACACCGAACTGTCGCTGCTGGCGATCGGGCTGGCCGTCCACATCCAGTCGCTTCCCAGCGGCGCCAGGGTCGACATCAACAGCCTCGCCGCCCGCTTCCCCGAGGGGAAGACCCGGATCGCCGGCGCCCTGCGCGAGCTGGAGACCCACGGCTACCTGCGGCGCACGCGCTTACGGACCCAGCAGGGCCGCATGGTCACCCGCACGGTCTCCTGCAACCAGCCGGGCCGGACGGGCGGCGAGGACGGACCGAGCCCCCCGCCCCCGCCCCGGCCCCGGCGGACCGCCGAGAAACCAGCGCGCCGCCGCGTCCTGCCCGCCGTGCCGGAGCCCGTGTACCCGACGCCGGACCTCCTGCAGACCGCCCTCGGCGTGCTTTCCGGCCTCCGCCGCACGGACCCGCGGCTCCTGATCCCCGCCACGGACGCCGAGCACCTCGTCCCGGGCGTCGCCGCCTGGCTCGAACGCGACCTCACCCCCGAGGACGTGCACCGCGCTCTGACCACCGCCCTGCCACCGGAGCCCCTGCACCGGCCGGCGGCCCTGCTGGCCCACCGCCTCACGGCCCAACTCCCGCCCCTGCCACCCTTCCGCGCGGAGAGACCGTCGGCGAGACACCCCCTCCAGAACTGCGACACCTGCGACCGCGCCTACCGCGCCCCCGAACCAGGCACCTGCGGCAGCTGCGGCAGCTGCCGCAGCTGACCAGCCGCCGGCCTCACTCCTAGGAACCCCGTGGTCAACCCACCGCATGAAGCGATGCACCACATCTTCCGGCACGACCTCCACCTTTCAGCCGCCGCGCCACGGCGGAATGGGCCACCCAGCCGGCCGCCAGCGGACCGGCTCACATGCCGACCCTCAGCATCCGGCCCATCGTCGTGGGTCCGCACGACATGCCCGTCATCACCGATCCGGTCAGGGCGGGCGAGGACCTCGCGCTGGCCACCCTTTCGGCCATCACGCACGCGGGCGATCCGGACATCGGTGCCAGACTGAAAGCACTGTCCCCCGCTCTGCGGGACGTGCCCGAGAGCGTCGCCGACCCGATCATCGAATTCACCGCACAGGGGCTGAGCAAGCGCCCGGTCCAAGACCTCTGGAGGACGCTGGTGGCCGTGGACCTCTCCTTCTACACGTCGTACCTCTCGGAGGAGATCCGAGACGAGGGCCGGACTGCGGGCCGTGCGGAGGGCCGTGCCCAGGCGAGCGCCGACGCCATACTGCTGGTCCTGGAGCAGCGCGGCATCGCCGTCCCTGACGACGTCCGCGACCGCGTCACCGGCTGCGACGCCCCCGAGACGCTGCGCGCCTGGCTGATGCGCGCCGTCACGGCGGACTCGGCCGAGGAGATCTTCGCGGACGAGTAGACCGCCGACCGCACGGGAGGGGCCTGGGGACGACGTCGTCCCCAGGCCCCTTTCCCGCTTCCTGGAGCTGCCACCAGGCACATACGGATCCGCTTCGGACAGGCCGAATCGAACACAAGCTCGTTGCTCGTGTGAACGGCCACATGGCAGCATGCGTGGGTGAATGACATCGGGGGCAACGGACCGAAGTCCCATCAGGTTTCAAGGCTGTCGGAGTTGGCGGACACCCACGTCGACGTGGCACGTCCGGACGTGGAGACAACCCCGGGAGACCCTGCCGCACCGACCGTGTCGCAGGCGGAGCAGGCCGACGGCATCGCCGAGGCGCGGCGCCGGTTTGCGCGGTTGCTCGGCGAATTCCGGCGCACGGCCGTGCTGGTGCCGTTCGACGACCAGGACAGTCTGTGGACGGCGGACTTCAACGGCGTGCGGTGGATCTGCGCGTTCTCGGACGAGGAAGCGCTGGCGCGGTTCGCGGACGCGCGCGGGGAGTCGGCCCGGGAGTGGACGTACCGCACGATCCTGGGCGCGCGACTCCTCGACGTGATGGTGCCGATGCTGCCCGGTCCGGGCGGCGTCGCGCTGGACGCCGGCAGCACGGACGGAATGCTCTTCCCGCCGGTGGCGGGCATCGTCCCGGACGAGGTGGCGGTGGGCCTGGAGGACACGGTGGATCTCGGGGGAACGGGGACGCGATGAGTGGGAACACGCCCGACCTGGCGGCGCCGGCGGCGGCGCTGACGGAGATAGCGAAGGGCATCGACCTGGCGCACGCCGAGCTGAAAGAACTCGGCATGGTCGGCGAGGCGTCGGCGGGCCGCGGCTTCTCCGATCTGGCTCTCTCGGGGCTGGAGTTGGGGCACGGCGGCCTGACGTCGCAGTTCGAGACGTTCTGCGACCGCTGGGAGTGGGGCATACGCGCCCTCACCCAGCGAGGAAACGGCTTCGCGCAGGCGGTCGGCCTGTCGGCGGGCTCGTTCGCGGAGCAGGAGCGGTACATCAAGGACTCGATCAAGATCGGTGTGAACTCCCTCAACGGGAACCCGCACCTCTCCGAGGACGAGGTCAAGCAGAAGAGCTGGGACACCCTCCGTGACCAGCAGATGTGGGACGGCGCGGACTGGAGCGGGGAGTCGTTCAGTACGGCTCATGACGAGGTCGAGCAGACCTGGAAGAACACCGCGTACGACGTCGAGGACTCGATGCTCGACGGCCTGGAGCGCTCAGGTGCGATCGACCCGACGACGCGGGACGGAGCGGACCAGCGGCTCAAGGACCTGCTCGATCCGGACCAGGCGACCGTCGACCAGGCCGAGCAGCCGCGCTGGGGGGAGAACCGCTGATGGTGGACTGGGGAGGCCTGTTCGACAAGGGCGTCGACAAGATCGGTGACGGCGTCGACAAGGGCAAGGAGCTGCTCGGCGAGGGCATCGACCACGCCACCGACAAGATCGGCCAGGGCCTGGAGAAGATCGGTGCGCATGAGATCGCTGACAAGGTCGAGGACTGGGGCGACGGGACGGCGTCCGCGCTCGGCGCGCAGGTCGGGGAGCAGCAGCTCGGGCAGACCGAGGAAGCGGACGAGCTGATCCACGGGAAGCCGGAGAAGATCGCCGAGGCGGTGAAGAACCTCCGGGACTTCCAGAAGGCGTTCGACCTGGTCGGCAGCGGCATGCGGAAGCTGGACTCCGGTCACTGGAAGGGCGAGGCGGCCGACGCGTTCCGGGAGAAGTTCTCGACCCTGCCGACGGACTGGCTGCACGCGGCGGACGCGATGGAGAACGCGGCCAAGGCGCTGGAGACGTACTCCAAGGCCGTCGTGAGCGCGCAGGGCAAGGCGCGCGAGGCGATAGCCCTCTACAAGGAGGGCGACGGGGACTCCAAGACGGCGGTCGACACGTACAACAAGAAGGTCGACGCCTACAACGCGGCCCGCACCGGGGACAATCCGCTGCCGGACCCGGGCGCCTTCTCGGACCCGGGGAAGGCCAAGCGGCAGCGGGCCAAGGAGATCCTGAACGACGCGCGCACGGCCCGCAACGAGGCGGGCGACACCGCGAAGGCGGCCGTCAGTGCCGCCCTCGCGCACGCGCCGAAGGAGCCCACGGGCCGCGAGCGGGCCAAGCTGGAGCTGATGGACTACGGCCTGGGGCAGGGCATCGAACTGGCCCATTTCGGCGGCGGAGTCGTCAAGGGCACGGCCGGCCTCCTCAACTTCGTCCGCTCGGTCAACCCGGTGGACCCGTACAACCTGACCCACCCGGCGGAGTACTACAAGGGCGTCAACATGACGCTCGCCGGCCTGGTGTCCACGGCGGCCAACCCGGACCGGGCGCTCAAGAACGCCTGGGAGGCGGCGAAGGGCGACCCGTCGGAGTTCTTCGGCCGGCTGGTTCCGGAGATGCTGGGAACGAAGGGCGCGGGCGTGATCCGCGGAGGACTGCGCGCCGGCTTGAAGGACGCGACCAAGCACCTGCCGGACGAGAGGAAGCCGGGCGGCAGCCGCGGGGACCAGGAGAAGGACCCGCCGACCGCCTGCAAGCAGGGCAAGGAGACACGATGCGAGAAGGACCCCGTCGACATCGCCTCGGGCCGGGTCCTGCTGCCGCAGAGCGACATCGTCCTGCCCGGCTCGCTTCCCGTCGTCTTCCGGCGGACCTTCGACTCCTCGCGCCGCTCGGGCCGCTGGTTCGGCCCGACGTGGTCGTCGTCGGTGGACCAGCGTCTTGAGATCGACTCGGAGGGCGTGGTCTTCAACTGCGACGAGGGCAGCCTGCTCGCGTACCCGCACCCGGCACCCGGCGTCCCGGTCATGCCCACGCACGGCAGACAGTGGCCGCTGGACCGGGTCGAGGACGGCTACACGATCACCGACCCCGACACCGGAACGGTCCGGCACTTCGTCGACCACACCGACGAACTCGCGCTCCTGGCCCAGATCGACGACCGCAACGGCCGCTGGATCGCCTTCGAGCACGACGAGACGGGCGCCCCGACGGCGATCGTCCACCACGGCGGCTACCACCTCAAGCTCACGACGAGCGAGGGCCGGGTGACGGCGCTCCACCTCGCCGACGCGGCGGCGGACGGCTCCGACCAGGAGATCCTGCGCTACGGCTACACGGACGGCCACCTGACCGAAGTCACCAACTCCTCGGGCGTGCCCCTTCGCTTCGGCTGCGACGAGCACGGCCGCATCACCTCGTGGACCGACACCAACGGCAGCCACTTCGACTACGTCTACGACGACCAGGACCGCTGCACCTACCAGTCGGGCACGAACGGACACCTCGAAACCAGCTTCACCTGGGACGACGTCGATCCGTCGACGGGTCTCCGCATGACATCCCTCACCGACGGACTGGGCCACACCAAGCGGCACGTGATCAACGACCTCTCCCAGGTCGTCGCCGAGATCGACGAGCTGGGCGCGGTCACCCGCTTCGTGTACGACCGCCGCAACCGGCTCCTGTCCCGGACGGACCCGCTGGGTCACGTCAGCTCCTTCACCTACGACGAGCAGGGCCGGCTGACCCTCCTGGAGCGTCCGGACGGCCGGCAGGCGCGGACCGAGTACGACGCCGCCGGATTCCCGATACGCATCACCGGGACCGACGGCAACGTCACGCGGCAGACCTTCGACGAACGCGGCAACCGCACGTCGGTGACAGACCCTTCAGGCGCGACGACGGAGTTCGCGTACGACGGGGCGGGCTCACGTCAGTTACGGACCCGTTCGGTGAAACCACGCGGGTGGTCCTGGACAGCCGGGGGCTGCCGGCTGAGATCACCGGTCCGCTGGGAGCCACGACCCGCTACGAACACGACAGCTTCGGCCGTACCGTTCAGGTCACCGACCCTCTGGGCGGCGAAATTCAGCTGGCGTGGACGATCGAAGGTCAACCGGCACGCCGGACAGCCCCCGACGGCACGGAGGAATCCTGGACGTACGACGGCGAGGGCAACTGCCTCAGTCATACGGACGGGATGGGCGGAACGACCAGCTTCACGTACACCGACTTTGACCTGCTGACCTCCCGAACGGGCCCGGACGGTGTCCGCTACCAGTTCTCGCACGACGCAAACCTACGGCTAACGAGGGTGACCAACCCACACGGCTTGACGTGGGAGTACACCTACGACCCCACGGGGAGGCTGCTCGCCGAGACGGACTTCGACGACCGGACACTGAGATACGACCACGACGCAGCCGGCCGTCTGGTATCCCGAGTGAACGGCATGGGCCAGACCGTCAGGTTCGTCCGTGACAATCTCGGCCGGATCGTCGGCAAGGACGCGGAAGGCGTCGTGAGTACATATGAGTTCGACGTATTCGATCAGCTGACGACGGCGATCGGTCCTGACGCGACACTCCAACGCCTCCGGGACCGCTACGGCCGCCTTGTCTCTGAGACCGTGAACGGCCGTACTGTCTCTTTCACTCACGATGTGGCGGGACGGCGCACTGGCCGGACGACACCAAGCGGATCGACGAGCACCTGGGCCTACGATGCTGCCGGCCTACGAACTGAACTGACCACCTCAGGTCGCATCCTGACTTTCACTCATGATGCTCAGGGTCGCGAAACCAACCGCAGAATAGGTGACTTCGCTGCCCTCGCATCGTCATTCGACTCAATGGGTCGCCTCATCGGGCAGGAGGTCACCCGTGGTTCGGGTCACCGTGTCCAGAATCGCACCTACACCTACCGCTCGGACGGGGGCCTCACCGGCATCACGGACGAGTTCTGGGGTGCTGTCCGCTTCGAACTAGACACTGCAGGTCGAGTCACGTCGGTCCAGGCGAAAGGCTGGACAGAACGCTACGCATACGACGACGCCGGCAACCAGATAGAGGCCTCTTGGCCGGACACCCACCCATCCCATTCCACAACGGGCACACGCGCCTACCAGGGCACCAGAATCACTCGTGCGGGGCATGTCAGCTACGTACATGACGCCCAGGGGCGGGTCGTCCTGAGGCAAAAGACCCGCCTGTCCCGTAAACCGGATACGTGGCGCTACGAGTGGGATGCAGAGGACCGCCTCACTGTGGTGACGACACCCGACGGCACTGCGTGGCGATACACGTACGACCCTCTTGGCCGCCGTATATCCAAGCAGTCCCCCTCCGAGTCGGTCCACTTCACGTGGGATGGCACGACACTCTGCGAACAGACGTCCGCGAACGTCGTCCTGACCTGGGACTACGCGGGCCCGCGCCCCCTGACCCAGAAGGAACGACGCACGGACACAGACGACGAACGCTTCTTCGCCATCGTCACCGACCTGATCGGGACCCCCACGGAACTTCTCGATGAATCAGGTGAGTTGGCCTGGCGCACTCGGACGTCACTTTGGGGCACAACGACGTGGAACCGTGACGCTACGACATACACACCGCTTCGCTTCCCCGGTCAGTATTTCGACCCCGAATCGGGCCTCCACTACAACCACTTCCGCTACTACGACCCCGGATCGGCCCGATACCTCAGCCGGGACCCTTTGGGCCTTGGCCCGGACCCAAACCCGGTGTCGTACGTACACAACCCACATACGTGGGGTGATCCGCTGGGGCTCAGCCCCTGCGAGGATTTCGCTCCGGGGACAACTCTGGGAGACGTCAGCAGGATTCATGGATGGGTTCCCGACTCCATCCCGAAGGAGGCAATGGAAGTCCTCCAGGACCTCCGAAAGTACAATTTTGGCTGGTGGGGTGGCCCAGGTTTCTACGGCCCCAAGTGGTGGACTGAGCCATTTTCCAACGACGGGAGGAACAACGCGTACCAACTGCCCACGCACGAACCTTCAGGAAAGCCGATCAAGTACCAGGAATACGGCACCTACCCGTCACCCGATAATCCAGAACCAGGCGGAGAGCGTTGGGTGTTCGGCACCGATGGATCTTCGTACTACACTCCGACGCACTATCAGACCTACATCGTCGGAGACACTCCCAGATGGGCGGAACAATGAAAGAAGACGCGCATTCAATTCACCTCGCCCCCTGGCTGCACATTGTCTCAACGAACGGCGGAGTACCCCTCGATGAGCTACTGCCGGGGTCGGGCAGTGTATACGTCGCCCGCTTGGACGGTCGAAAAATGTCCGACGATGTCTCGACTTGGCAGCAGTTCGATGAGGCACTGAAGTTCCCGTCCTACTTCGGCTGGAACTGGAACGCTTTCAACGACTGTCTTCGCGACCTTCAGTGGCTGGCATCCGATCATCACGTACTGATCATCGAGTCCGCAGAGCAAGCACTTTCCGAAGATCAAGAAGGCCACAGTCAACTACTTAAGAACCTGTGGCAGGCGGGTCGAGGATGGTCCTATGTGAAACGCCCCGAGGGCGTGACACTCAGCAGGCTTTCTATCATCCTGTCGTGTGACGAAGAATCCGTGTACGGCCTTGCAGGAGCATTTCAGGAGCTTCAAGAACGGTCCGCCCTCTGAGGCGATGAGCAAGGGCCCGGAATCCGTGAGGATTCCGGGCCCTTCGTCGCTCAGGGCGAGGGACTACCGCGCCGCGTCCGGGTGGACCGCGTCCGTGATGTCGACCGTCTTCTTCTCGACCGGCTTGCGGAGCTGGATGTTCAGCTCGCGCAGGCGGGACTCGTCCAGCTCCGTCGGGGCGCCCATCAGGAGGTCCTGGGCGTTGCCGTTGAGCGGGAAGGCGATCGTCTCGCGGATGTTGGGCTCGTCCGCGAGGAGCATCACGATGCGGTCGACGCCCGGGGCGATGCCACCGTGCGGCGGGGCGCCGTACTCGAAGGCGCGGAGCATGCCCGCGAACTCGTGCTCGACCGTCTCGCGCGAGTAGCCCGCGATCTCGAAGGCCTTGAACATGATCTCGGGCTCGTGGTTCCGGATCGCGCCCGAGGAGAGCTCGATGCCGTTGCAGACGATGTCGTACTGCCAGCCGAGGACGTCCAGCGGGTCCTGGGTCTCCAGGGCCTCCAGGCCGCCCTGCGGCATCGAGAAGGGGTTGTGCGAGAAGTCGATCTTGCCGGTCTCCTCGTCCTTCTCGTACATCGGGAAGTCGACGATCCACGCGAAGCGGAAGACGTTCTCCTCGAACTGGCCGGCGCGCTTGGCGGCCTCGACCCGGACCGGGCCCATGATCTTGGAGACCTCGTCGAACTCGCCCGCGCCGAAGAAGATCGCGTGGCCGGGCTCCAGGCCGAGGCGCTCGGTGAGGACCTTGACGTTCTCCTCGGTGAGGAACTTGGCGATCGGGCCGGTGAGGGCGTTGCCCTCGCCGACGCGGACCCAGGCCAGGCCCTTCGCGCCGAGGGAGACGGCGAAGTCGCCGAGCTGGTCGAAGAACTTGCGCGGCTGGTCACCCGTGTTCGGGACGGCGAGCGCGCGGACGTGCTTGCCGGCGAAGGCCTTGAACTCCGACGCTTCGAAGACGTCGGAGATGTCGACGAGTTCGAGGGCCGTGCGCAGGTCGGGCTTGTCGTTGCCGTACTTGAGCATCGACTCGCGGAACGGGATCCGCGGGAACGGCGAGGTGACGTGGCGGCCGCCGCCGAACTCCTCGAAGAGCTCCGTCATGAGCTTCTCGATCGGCTGGAAGACGTCCTCCTGCTCGACGAAGCTCATCTCGACGTCGAGCTGGTAGAACTCGCCGGGCGAGCGGTCCGCGCGGGCGTCCTCGTCGCGGAAGCACGGCGCGATCTGGAAGTAGCGGTCGAAGCCGGAGATCATGAGCAGCTGCTTGAACTGCTGCGGCGCCTGCGGCAGCGCGTAGAACTTGCCCGGGTTCAGACGGGACGGGACGACGAAGTCGCGGGCGCCCTCGGGGGAGGTCGCGGCGAGGATCGGGGTCGCCATCTCGTTGAAGCCGAGGGCCACCATCTTGGAGCGGATGGAGGCGATGACGGCGGACCGCAGCATGATGTTGCGGTGCATGCGCTCGCGGCGCAGGTCGAGGAAGCGGTACTCCAGGCGCCGCTCCTCGTTGACGCCGTCGTCGGCGTTGATGGTGAAGGGGATCTGCTTCGCGGCGCCCAGGACCTCGACCGTGGCGGCCTCGATCTCGATGTCGCCGGTGGCGAGCTCCGGGTTGACGTTGTCCGCGCCACGCGAGACGACCTTGCCGTCGACGCGGACGACGGTCTCCTTCGTCAGCTTGTCGAGGACCTCGGCCGCGGCGGTGCCGGGCCGGGCGACGAGCTGCGTGATGCCGTAGTGGTCGCGCAGATCGATGAAGAGGATGCCGCCCAGGTCGCGCCGATTGTGCAGCCAGCCGCTCAGCCGGACGTCGGTGCCGACGTCAGAGGCGCGGAGCTCGCCGCAGGTGTGGGACCTGTACCGATGCATCGTCGTTTCATCCAGTCTTCGGGATCTGTGGTCGTGGAGCGCCGCCCTGTGGCCCCTGTCACAGATGTCACAGGACACGCGGGCAGACCCACCCAGAGTACCGGCCGGGCCAAGATCGGTTTTCGAATACGCTCAGTGGCGATCTGGTGTCCGATATTCCTAAAGTGGGGCAATGCGCACCGAGGACGTCCTGGCCGCGATCGCGACCGGCCTGTGGCGCTGGGACAACGCGTCCGGGATCGTCTCGCTCGACGCCGAGGCCGCCCGGCTGCTCGGGCTGCCCGCGGTACCCGTTCGGCTCACCGAGTCGGCCGTACGCTCGCGTTTTCATCCCGTCGACTGGAACGAGATCGACGGGGTCGTGAACCTCGCCGTCGCCGAGGGGACGCTCGCCGAGGCGCGGCTGCGGATCATGGACGAGCACGGCCGGGTGATCCGTACCGTACGGAGCAGGTCGAAGCCGCTCATCGAGGCGAACGACTACCAGCTGGTCGGCACCCTTCAGGAGGTCGCCGAGCAGGTGCCGGGGACCGCGGCGCACACCCCCATCACGGGTGACTGGCGCCGGTCCCGCGAGGCCTTCCTCCTCGACGCCGGACGGGCGCTCGCGGAGGCCCGGTCGACGGCCGAGGTGCTGCGGGTCGCCGCCTCGCTCTCGATGCCCGGGTTCTCGCCGGACGGGCTCGCCGTCTTCGGGGTGGCGGGCGACCGGCTGACGGTCATCGGCCATCACGGGCACAGCGAGGGCGACGAGGGGCCGTTCTCGTCGATGGCGCTCGACACCGACTACCCGGCGGCGGAGGTCGCGCGGACGGGGCGCGCGATCTATCTGCCGAGCCCCGACGAGTACCTGCGCCGCTTCCCGGTGACCTGGCCGCTCGCGCAGCGCTTCGGCCGCCGTTCCTGGGCCTTCGTGCCGCTGGTCGTCGCCGGCCGCACGATGGGGGCCTGGATGGCGGCCTTCAAGCACCCGGTGGCCTTCACCCCCGATGAGCGGTCGGTGCTGACGACCGTCGCCCGGATGCTCGCCCAGGCCCTCGCACGCGCGGGCGTGGCCGAGTCCGAGCGCGAGCTGTCGCTCGGTCTGCAGCGGACGATGATGCCGGTCCTGGGACCGGGCATCCCCGGCATCCAGGTGGCCGCGCGGTACGTGCCGACCGGCGGCGGGCTCCAGGTCGGCGGGGACTGGTACGACATGATCCGGCTGCCCGGCGGCACCTCCCGCACCGGCGGCCGCGGCGCCGGGCGCATCGCCCTCGTGATCGGCGACGTCCAGGGCCACGACGTACGGGCGGCCGGCCTGATGGGCCAGCTGCGGATCGCCCTGCGCGCGTACGCCGCCGAGGGCCACCGGCCGGACGCCGTCCTCTCCCGCGCCTCGCGTTTCCTGTACGGGATCACCGACGGCGACGACGGGGAGGGCGAGGCCGGCCCGCGCTTCGCCACCTGCCTCTATCTGGAGGTCGACCTGGAGAACGGGACGGTCGACATCGCGCGGGCCGGGCATCCGGACCCGGCGGTACGGATGAACGACGGAACGGTTCTCCTCAGACCCACCGCGGGCGGTCTCCCCCTCGGCATCGACCCCGACACCGATTACCCCACCACCCGGCTCACCCTCGAACCCGGCGAGACCCTGATGATCTGCACCGACGGCCTCCTGGAGACCGGCGGGCACGACCTCGACACCGGCTGGGAGCGGGTCCGCGCGCTCCTGGAGTCCCACGACGGCGAGGACCTGGAGGGACTCGCCGACATCCTCGTGGAGGCCGTCCACGGCCCCGGCTCCCACCACACGACCGGGCCGCTCGCCGACCGCCGCGAGGACGACATCGCCGTCCTGCTGCTCTCCCGCCGGCCCGTCGGCACGATCCCGGAGGCCCCGCGCCGCACGCTGATGACGATCGCCCAGGCCGAGCCGGAGCGGATCGCCGCGGCGCGGGAGCAGGTGCGGCAGCTGCTGCACGACTGGCGGGACGAGGACCAGCGCGACTCGGCGGTCCTCATGGTCTCCGAGATGGTCACCAACGTCCTCGTCCACACGGACGGCGACGCGCTCCTCGTCGCCGAGGTCGCCTGCGGGGAGAAGGCCCGGCGGCTGCGCGTCGAGGTCTCCGACGGGAGCGACGAACTGCCGCACAAGCGCCACCCGGGCGAGATGGCGTCGAGCGGACGCGGCCTGGTCCTGATGGAGATGCTCGCGGACGCGTGGGGCGTCGACCCGCGCGGTGAGGGCAAGGCGATCTGGTTCGAGCTGAACGAACCGGACCCGGGGCAGGGCCGCGGATAGCCCGAGTGGGCGGGGGCGGCGTGCTGCCCGAGGGCGAAGCCCGTGCGCGGTGCGCGTTCCGCCGAGGCGGGGGGGCGGCGCGTCCCCCGGCCGCGGGGCTCGTGTGCGCGGCGCCTTCCCGGCCGCGGGGCTCCCGTGCGCCGCACGCCCCGTGTGCGGGGCCCCCGTGCGCGGCGCACACTGGTGTCGTACGGCCGCCCGGGGGACTCATGTCGCGGGGACCCGCCTCGGGGGGACCACGGAGCATGCCATGGACACCCACAAGGTCGGCAGCGACACCACCGTGCTGGCCGACAGCCTCGAAGTCCCGGGCATCGGGCACCTGCCCATCAACGCCTACGTCGTCACCGCCGCCGAACCCGTCGTCGTCGACACCGGTGTCTCCCTCCCCGACCGTGACTTCGTCGCGGCGCTCGGCGAGGTCGTCGACCCGGCCGACGTCCGCTGGATCTGGCTCACCCATCCCGACCGGGACCACACCGGCGGGATCTTCGACCTCCTCGACGCCGCCCCGGACGCGCGGGTGATCACGACGTTCCTCGGCGCGGGCGAGATGACCACCGAACGCCCGCTGCCCATGGACAGGGTGTACTTCCTCAACCCCGGCCAGTCCCTGGACGTCGGCGACCGCGCCCTGCACGCCTTCCGGCCGCCGCTCTTCGACAACCCCGCCACCGTCGGCTTCTACGACGACCGCACCCGATTCTGCTTCAGCTCCGACTGCTTCGGCGGGCCCATGCCGAGCGCCGAGGTCGCGGAGAGCGGGCACGCGAGCGACCTCAAGCCGGAGGACCTGCGGCGGGCGCAGCTGATGTGGGCGACGATCGACAGCCCGTGGGCGCATCTCGTGGACCCGGCGAAGTACCGGGCGACGATCGAGCCGCTGCGGGAGATGGCCCCGGAGATCGTGCTGTGCACGCATCTGCCGCCGGCCGTGCGGATGCTGGACCGGCTGATCGAGACGATCGCGATGGTCCCGGACTCCGACCCCTTCGTGGGACCCGACCAGGCGGCCCTCGAACAGCTCCTGGCCTCGTTCCAGCCGGGCGGGCCTGTGCCGGCCTAGCCAGTGCCCGCGGTGCCCGAAGGGTCCTCGGGGGAGGCCCGGGGAGCCCCGTACCGCGTCCGCAGTTCGCCGAGGATCCCCGTCGCCGCGGCCGTCAGGGGGACGGCGAGCAGCATCCCGAGGATGCCCGCGACGGATGCCCCGGCCGTGATCGCCAGCATCACCGCGGCCGGGTGCATCTGCACGGTCCGGCTCTGCACCATCGGCTGGAGCAGGTAGCCCTCGATCATCTGGACGGCCAGGACGATGCCGAGCACCCACAGCGCGATGGCGAAACCCCGGTCCGCGAGCGCGACGAGGACGGCGATCGCGCCGGAGAGGAAGGCGCCGAGGTACGGGATGTAGGCGGTGACGAAGACGAGCGCGGCGAGCCCCACCGCGCCGGGTACGTCGAGGACGACGAGGCCGAGGCCGATGAGGATCGCGTCGACGAGGGCGACGAAGGTCGTCCCGCGCATGAAGCCCTCGACGGCCTCGAAGGCGCGGCGCGCCATGGCCTCGACGAGGTCGCCGGTGGCGCGGGGCACGAGGGCGCGCAGCGCGCCGGCGGCCCGGTCCGAGTCCCGCAGGAAGAAGAAGATCAGGACCAGGGAGAGGGCGGCGGTGGCGAGCATCCCGCCGACGACGCTGAGTCCCGTGAGCACGCCCGACGCGGCCGTTCCGCCGAACTGTTTCAGGAGGCCCTCGGCGTTCTTGGCGAGGTCGTCGAGGGAGGTCCCGGCCGGGCCGAGGTGCTCGGCGATGTCGGTGGCGGCCTGCCGGAGCGAGGCGATGATCTGGTCGCCGGTCTCGATGAGCGCGGCGACGACGATGTACGTGGCTCCGCCGACGACCGCGAGGACGGCGACGACGGTGAGCGCGGCGGCGAACGACTTCCGGACCTTCATCCGGAGCAGGCGCCGGTAGAGGGGCCCGAGGAGGGCGGTGCCGAGGATCGCGAGCAGGACGGGGGTGACGACGGTCTCGAAGACGACGCAGAGCCAGATGCCGACGGCGGCGACCCCGGCGGCGAGGAGCAGGACGACGCACCAGGCGGCGACCCGGCGGGCGGGTTCGGGGAGGAGCGGGGACGACGTCTGCACCCGACCACCGGACCACGCTCCTCG
Organism: Streptomyces sp. NBC_00691; assembly: GCF_036226665.1. NCBI lineage: Bacteria > Bacillati > Actinomycetota > Actinomycetes > Kitasatosporales > Streptomycetaceae > Streptomyces > Streptomyces sp. NBC_00691. The sequence continues at coordinate 3,996,007 of NZ_CP109007.1, forward strand.
GCGTGTCGTCGCGCGCGGACCGACCGTACGGGTGACGGGGCGTCAGAGGAGGCCCGGACCGCACCGGAGCCCGCTTCCCGGAGCCCCACCCGGACGGGGCCCTACAGACGAAGGCCCCGCCCGGACGGGGCCCTACGGACGAAGGCCCCACCCACCCAGACGCGAGCCCGTCCCGCTCCCGCTCCCGCCCCCGTCCCGCCCGCGCCCGCACGCGCGCCTACGGGGCCGGGCGTGGCGCCCGGCCCCGTATCGCGTCCCGCCGTTCCTACTCGCCCATCCCGTGCACCGCCGGGATCGTGCCGAGCCGGCCCGCCTGGAAGTCCTCGAAGGCCTGGCGGAGTTCGGCCTGGGTGTTCATGACGAACGGGCCGTAGTGGGCCATCGGCTCACGGATCGGCTGTCCGCCGAGGAGCACGACCTCCAGGTCCGGGGTGTTCCCGTCCTGCTTCTCGTCGGCGCGGACGGTCAGCGAGCCGCCCTTGCCGAAGACGGCGGTCTGGCCCGTGTGGACCGGGCGCCGCTCCGCGCCCACGCTGCCGCGGCCCGCCATGACGTACGCGAGGCCGTTGAAGTCCTCGCGCCACGGCAGGGTGATCTCGGCACCCGGCCGCAGGGTCGCGTGGATCATCGTGATCGGGGTGTGGGTGATGCCCGGCCCGTCGTGGCCGTCCAGCTCGCCCGCGATGACGCGGAGCAGCGCGCCGCCGTCGGGGGAGGTGAGCAGCTGGACCTGGCCGCCGCGGATGTCCTGGTAGCGGGGGGCCATCATCTTGTCGCTCGCGGGCAGGTTCACCCACAGCTGGAGGCCGTGGAAGAGGCCGCCGCTGACGACGAGGGACTCCGGCGGCGCCTCGATGTGGAGGAGGCCGGAGCCGGCCGTCATCCACTGGGTGTCGCCGTTGGTGATGGTGCCGCCGCCGCCCTGGGAGTCCTGGTGGTCGAAGGTCCCGTCGATGATGTAGGTGACGGTCTCGAAGCCCCGGTGGGGGTGCCAGGGCGTGCCCTTGGGCTCTCCGGGCGCGTACTCCACCTCACCCATCTGGTCCATCATGATGAACGGGTCGAGGTACTGGTAGTTGATCCCCGCGAAGGCGCGGCGGACCGGGAAGCCTTCGCCCTCGAAGCCCGTGGGAGCCGTGGTCACGGCGAGTACCGGGCGCGGAGCGGCGTCGGCCTGGGCGGCCACGCGCGGCAGGGTGAGCGGGTTCTCGACAGTCACTGCGGGCATGACGGACCTCCTAGAGCGGCCTTCTCCGACCGTGTGCGTCCACTTTAGTTGAACGATGAACTTCTTGCCACCCGTAACGCGGAACGCCCGGGAGGAATTCCTCCCGGGCGCTCTCCCACGTCTTGGGCCAAGCCTGCGTCAGCCGTACATCCGGCGCATCGCGAAGTCGACCATCTGCTCCACGGCCTTCGCGTCGAAGACCATCCGGTGGTCGCCCTCCATGTCGAGCACGAAGCCGTAGCCGGTCGGCAGCAGGTCGATCACCTCGGCCCCGGTGATCACGAAGTACTTGGACTCCTTGCCCGCGTACCGCCGCAGCTCCTTGAGCGAGGTGAACATCGGGATCACCGGCTGCTGGGTGTTGTGCAGGGCCAGGAAGCCGGGGTTGTCGCCGCGCGGGCAGTAGACCTTGGACGTCGCGAAGATCTGCTGGAAGTCCTCGGGCGCGAGCGTACCCGTCGTGAAGGCGCGGACCGCGTCGGCGAGGGAGGGCGGCGAGGGCTCCGGGTAGAGCGGGGGCTGCTGCCCGTACCCGCCCTGCATTCCCCCCTGCATGCCGGCCTGCATGCCGCCCTGCATGCCGCCCTGCTGCGGCGGGGCGTACTGCTGCTGGGCACCCGGATTCTGCTCGTAGCCGTACATGGGGCCAGCCTATCGACCCGGGGGCGGTCGCAGCACGGGGCACGGGTCGCTCACACCCCGCCCGGCCGCCCGTGCGCGTCCGCATCCCCGCACACGCGATCTCCCCCCGTCCCCCTCGCCCGGGTTTTCGTGCGTGCCACCGCCTCTTGCTAGGTTCGCGGAAGCAATTTCTGGTCACCACGGGGGTGGAACATGGCGTTGAACGCCACTTGGGAAGAGTTGTTCGGCGGCACCGCACCGCCCGGACCGCCCGCGACGATGACCCTCGCGGGCGTGCCCGCCCCCGACTCCGGCGGTGGCGGCGACGCGAACCTCAAGGCCGACGTGGGCCCGTGGCACGAGGCCGGGAACACCGCCGGCGAGCTGCGCACCTCCACCACCACCTCGCTCACCGACCTGGACACCGCGAACGAGGGCGTCGCCGGCGGCACCGCCGGTTTCGCCTCCTCGGGCGCGCTCACCGAGATCCTCGGCACCTGGAAGACCCGCCTGACCGCCGTACGCGACGAGTGCGGTCGCCTCGAAGGCGCCTTGAAGAGCGCCGGCCGTGACTTCGGCGAGCGCGAGACGGCGACGCAGCGGAAGATCGCCGCCGAGGCGCCGGCTCCCGCGCGGAAGGAGGGCTGAGCCCCGTGCCCACCTGGCAGCAACTGCGCGATGTGAGACCCGGCGAGTTCTCGGACGCCGCCGACGGCTGGGGCAAGGTCAGCTCCCGCGCCAACTCGGACAAGGACCGTGTCGACAACGGCATGTTCGCCAGGATCCACGACACGCAGAAGGGCGAGACCGCCACCAAGGCGGGCGCCGACGTCCAGCAGCTCTCCCGCAACTACCAGTACCTGCACACCGAATGCGGACTGATCCGCACGGCGCTCAACGGCCTCGCCACCGAGATCACCGCCCCGCAGAGGAAGTTGAAGCAGGCCCTGGAGGACGCGGAGAACCTCGGGTTCACCGTGAAGCCCGACGGCTCGGTCGAGTACCCGACCGATTCCCTCGTCCTCTCGCCCGGCACCCGCACCGCCGAGCACGGCGCCCCCGTCCCGCTCGCGCCCGGCAAGGGCGAGGGGGTCGGCAGCGCCGACGCCAACAAGGGCAAGGCCGAGGACATCGCCGAGCGCATCGGCGACGCCGTCCGCGAGGCCGACGAGATCGACGGCCGGTACGCCGCCGCCCTGCGCAGGCTCAAGGCCGATCCGGGTCTGGAGGTCAGCGCCGAGGACCTCGTCGACGCCGCCGCCGACACCAGGGCCCTCCAGCAGGCCGCGGGGAGGTACGCCGCCGCCGACAGGATCCCGCACGACAAGTCCGCCAAGGAGAACGCCGACTGGTGGAACGGGCTCAGCCAGGAGCAGCGTGACGAGTACGCCACCCTCTACCCGGCCTCCGTCGGCGCCCTGGACGGCATCCCGTCCTCGGTCCGCGACGACGCCAACCGGACGGTCTTCGCCGAGACCAGGGCGCAGATCCAGACGGACCTGAACAGGCCCGCGCCGAACCAGTACATCCCCAACCCGAACGGCAGCTACCCGGCCGCGGTCCTCAGCCCCGAGTACAAGCAGTGGCAGAAGGACCAGGAGCGGCTGAAGGACCAGCTCAAGGGCAGCGACTCGATCCAGGCCCGCTTCGACGCCACCGGCAGGGAGGGCCTGCCGGAGGCGTACCTCCTCGGCTACGACGAGGAGGGCATCGGCCGGGCGATCATCGCCAACGGCAACCCCGACACCGCCGACCACACCGCCGTGTACGTGCCGGGGACGACGACGAACCTGAACGACTTCGACGAGGACATCGGCCGGATGACCGACATGTGGCGGGAGACCCAGAAGTGGGCGCCGGGTGAGAGCGTCTCGACCATCACCTGGTTCGGCTACGAGGCTCCTCAGTCGGTCGTCACCGACGCCACGCAGAAGGACTACGCGTACGACGGCTCGCCCAAGCTGCTCCGGTTCATGGACGGGCTGGAGACCGCGCAGGGCGGCCCGGACAACAGCCACACGACGGTGATCGGCCACAGCTACGGTTCGACGGTGGTGGGCGACGCCTCCAACAAGGGCGATCTGGCCGCCGACGACATCGTGGCGGTCGGCAGCCCCGGCATGCTCACCGGCAGGGCCGAGGACCTCGATGTCGGCAAGGACCACGTCTGGTCCGAGGCGGCCACGAGCGACGTGGTGCCGGCGGGCGGGAAGGTCGCCGGTCTCGGCGGCTACACCTGGGGCGTCGAGACCTGGAACGGCGTCCCGTTCAACGCCGGGTACGTGCAGACCGTGCCGTCGGACGAGCTGTTCGGGGCGCACCGGATGGACGTGGACACCAGCGGCCACACCGATTACTGGACGCGGGACTCGGAGAGCCTCAGGAACCAGGCCAAGGTCGTGGCGGGCCGATACGACGAGGTGAACGAGGACTGATGAACCCCACCAACCACCGCACCAGGACCCGCGGGGCGGCGCTCGGCGTCCTCCTCCTCTGCCTCACCACCCTCGCGACGGGATGCTCCATGCACGACACCGGCGGTGCCGACGACCTCGGCTACACCCCGACGACCCTCGACGTCGAGAAGGCGCGGACGCGCACCAAGGAGATCTCCAGCGAGATCTTCGACATGATCGGGCTGCCCGAGGGCAGGACGACCCCGGGCGGCGCCGGTGCCTCCACGTGCCAGGAGGACCCGGAGCATCTCTTCCTGATCCGCCACCCCTGGTCGGTGTACGACGTCTCCGAGGAGGAGCTGAAGCAGGGCTTCGAACGGCTGCGGCAGGCCCTGCCCGTCAAGGGCTGGAAGGTCGTCTCGTACGGCCCGAACAACAGCAGGGCCAAGAACCTGGAGCTCCTCGCGGAGTCCGAGAAGGAGCACTTCGCCGTCAACGCGGAGCTGTCGGTCGGCAGCACGGACCCGAAGAAGAAGAACCTGATCGGCGTCACCGTCGCCTCCGGCTGCTTCCGCGCCCCCGAGGGGACGGACCTCAAGGGTCTGTACTGAGACGGCGCGGCATCGCGTGAGGGAGGCCCGGGGCACATGCCCCGGGCCCTTTTTCTGCGGCTCGTGTCACAGATGGCCCGATAGGGGTTGCCCTTATTACCGACGGGTAGCATCATCGTAGAGAAGCGTGGGCTACTCGCCGGTAGTACGAGCACATGCGGGCCCGAGTACGACCACGCGCGCGCAGGACACAGGACATCCGCCTCCCCGAGCCTTTACGGAGCCGTCGCCATGGGGCACTACAAGTCGAATCTCCGCGACATCGAGTTCAACCTCTTCGAGGTCCTCGGCCGCGACAAGGTGTACGGCTCCGGGCCGTTCGAGGAGATGGACGTCGAGACCGCCAGGAGCATCCTCGACGAGATCCGCCGCCTCGCCGAGAACGAGCTCGCGGAGTCCTTCACCGACGCCGACCGCAACCCGCCGGTCTTCGACCCGGAGACCAACACCGCCCCCGTGCCGGCCACCTTCAAGAAGTCGTACAACGCCTTCATGGAGTCCGAGTACTGGCGCCTGGGCATCCCCGAGGAGATCGGTGGCACCGTCTCCCCGCGCTCCCTGATCTGGGCCTACGCGGAGCTGCTGCTCGGCTCGAACCCGGCCATCTGGATGTACTCCTCCGGCCCCGCCTTCGCCGGCATCCTCTACAACGAGGGCAACGAGGCGCAGAAGAAGGTCGCGCAGATCGCCGTCGAGAAGCGCTGGGGCTCCACCATGGTGCTCACCGAGCCCGACGCGGGCTCGGACGTCGGCGCCGGCCGCACCAAGGCCACCCAGCAGGAGGACGGCTCCTGGCACATCGAGGGCGTGAAGCGCTTCATCACGTCCGGTGAGCACGACATGGAGGAGAACATCCTCCACTACGTCCTCGCCCGCCCCGAGGGCGCCGGCCCCGGCACCAAGGGCCTCTCCCTCTTCCTCGTCCCGAAGTTCGAGTTCGACTGGGAGACCGGCGAGCTGGGCGAGCGCAACGGCGTCTACGCCACCAACGTCGAGCACAAGATGGGCCTCAAGGCCTCCAACACGTGCGAGATGACCTTCGGCGACCAGCACCCCGCCAAGGGCTGGCTGATCGGCGACAAGCACGACGGCATCCGCCAGATGTTCCTCATCATCGAGTTCGCCCGCATGATGGTCGGCACGAAGGCGATCTCCACCCTCTCCACGGGCTACCTCAACGCCCTGGAGTACGCCAAGGAGCGCGTCCAGGGCACCGACCTGGCGAACTTCATGGACAAGGCCGCGCCCAAGGTCACCATCACGCACCACCCCGACGTCCGCCGCTCGCTCATGACGCAGAAGGCGTACGCCGAGGGCATGCGCTCCCTCGTCCTCTACACGGCCTCCGTCCAGGACGAGATCGCGATCAAGGAAGCGGCCGGCGAGGACGTCAAGGCCCTGCACGGCCTGAACGACCTGCTGCTCCCGATCGTCAAGGGCTACGGCTCGGAGAAGGGCTACGAGCAGCTCGCGCAGTCGCTCCAGACCTTCGGCGGCTCCGGCTTCCTGCAGGAGTACCCGATCGAGCAGTACATCCGGGACGCCAAGATCGACACCCTCTACGAGGGCACCACGGCCATCCAGGGCCAGGACTTCTTCTTCCGCAAGATCGTCCGCGACCAGGGCGCCTCCCTGAACGCGCTGTCCGAGGAGATCAAGAAGTTCCTCGCGGTCGGCACCGGCGGCGAGGACCTGGCCGTCGCCCGCGACGCGCTGGCCAAGGCCGCCGTCGACCTGGAGAGCATCGTCGGCACGATGATCACCGACCTCACCGCCACCGGCGAGGACGTCAAGAACATCTACAAGGTCGGCCTCAACACCACCCGCCTGCTGCTCGCCTCCGGCGACGTCGTCGTCGGCTACCTGCTCCTCAAGGGCGCGTCCGTCGCCGCCGAGAAGCTCGCCGCGGGCGCCACCGGCAAGGATGTCGCCTTCTACCAGGGCAAGATCGCGGCCGCGAAGTTCTTCGCCGCCAACATCCTGCCGGGCGTGAGCGCCGAGCGCGCCCTCGCCGAGGCCGTCGACGGCTCGCTGATGGACCTGGACGAGGCCGCGTTCTGAGAACGCCTCGAAGGCGCCCCCGGGCGCCTCTCGTCCATACCGGCACGGCCCGTCCCCGGGGAGGGGGGCGGGCCGTGCCCGTCTTCCGGCAGGCGGACTACGAGGGACGGCCGCCGAACTGCCAGTCGTGCACCTCGACGGCGGCGTACGCCTCCGAGGTCGACAGGACGCCGCTCGCCGCCTCCGGATCCGCCGCCCGGACCAGCGCCGCCGTACCCAGCCAGCTCTCGCCGTCGTCGGAGAGCAACGGCCCGTAGGCGATCAGGTCGCCCCGGTCCTCCCAGTCCGACGGAGCCTCCAGGTCGACGGCCCGCCCCACCGGCGAGGCGGCGCCGAGACCGATCACGAGGAACCGGTCACCGCCCTCCCGCCCGCCGGGGAAGTCCCACATGGTGCGGCCCAGGACGTTGCGCCACCGGCGCAGCAGCACGTCCCGGTAGACACCGGCCTGATAGGTGGGCTCGTCGAACGCGAACGCACGGGCGGCGAGGGCATCCGGCAGGTCGAGGATGTGCACGCTGCCGCTCGGCGTCTCGCCGTCCTCGCCGAACGTCGGCCCCCGGGCGATCATCTCCTCGGCGTACTGGTCCATATAGGCCCAGTGGGTCTCCAGCAGCGCCTCGCGCAGCGGCAGGGAGCCGATCCGGTCCCGGTGGTAGAAGAGGAATTCCATGACCGAAGGATCGCCTCACGAAGGGTCGCGGGGCGAACGTTTTGCGGGGCCTCGTATTCGTATTCCGGGCTCTGCGTAAGGTGGAACCCATGAGCAGCACAGCCTCCCGTCCGACCACCGGCCCCTTCGACCGCGGCCACACCGACGACCTCATGGCCTTCCTGACGGCCTCCCCCTCGCCGTACCACGCGGTCGCGAGCGCCGCCTCACGCCTTGAGAAGGCCGGGTTCCGTCAGGTCGAGGAGACGGCCGCCTGGGACGGGACGAGCGGCGGGAAGTACGTCATCCGCGGCGGCGCGATCATCGCCTGGTACGTGCCGGAGAGCGCCTCCGCCCACACCCCGTACCGGATCGCCGGCGCCCACACCGACTCCCCCAACCTCCGCGTCAAGCCGCGGCCCGACATGGGCGCGCACGGCTGGCGGCAGGTCGCGGTCGAGATCTACGGCGGCACCCTGCTCAACACCTGGCTCGACCGCGACCTCGGCCTCGCCGGACGGCTCACCCTCCGCGACGGCAGCCACCACCTGGTCAACGTGGACCGGCCGCTGCTGCGCGTCCCGCAGCTCGCGATCCACCTCGACCGGGGCGTCAACGACGGCCTCAAGCTGGAGCGCCAGCGCCACATGCAGCCGATCTGGGGCATCGGCGACGTCCACGAGGGCGACCTGATCTCCTTCGTCGCCGCCGAGGCCGGCGTCGACGCCGAGGACGTCAGCGGCTGGGATCTGATGGTCCACGCCGTCGACGCGCCCGCCTACCTGGGCCGCGACCGCGAACTGCTCGCCGGGCCCCGCATGGACAACCTGCTGTCCGTGCACGCCGCCGTCGCCGCGCTCGCCTCCCTCGCGGACCGCGACGACCTCCCGTACATCCCGGTCCTCGCCGCCTTCGACCACGAGGAGAACGGCTCCGAGGCCGACACCGGCGCCCAGGGCCCGCTCCTCGGCAACGTCCTGGAGCGCTCGGTGTACGCGCGCGGCGGCTCCTACGAGGACCGCGCCCGGGCCTTCGCCGGAACCGTCTGCCTCTCCTCCGACACCGGCCACGCCGTCCACCCGAACTACGCGGAGCGCCACGACCCGACGCACCACCCGCGCGTCAACGGCGGCCCGATCCTGAAGGTGAACGTCAACCAGCGGTACGCCACCGACGGCAGCGGCCGCGCGGTCTTCGCCGCCGCCTGCGAGAAGGCGGGCGTGCCGTGGCAGTCGTTCGTCTCCAACAACGACATGCCCTGCGGCACCACGATCGGCCCGATCACCGCCGCCCGCCACGGCATCAAGACCGTCGACATCGGCGTGGCGATCCTCTCCATGCACAGCGCCCGCGAACTCTGCGGCGCCGACGACCCGTACCTCCTGGCCAACGCCCTGGTCGCCTTCCTGGAGGGCTGACCCGGACGGCCGGGGCCGCCGGGCGTCCGGCGGCCCCGACCGCGAAACATCCGCGAAAGGCCCCGGCTGACAGCGTCGCCCTCATGCATCGTCATGAGGGCCCCTCCCGGGGCAGGTTCGCCGCTGGTGTCGGAGGCGCCGCCGTGATCGCCACGGTGGTGGCGGGCGTGCTGATCGGCACGTTCAACGACCGGCCGCCGTGGGGGACGGACATCGCCTACGAGGGCGGCTTCGTCATGGGCTCCCGGATCCGCGGGTACGACGTGGACGGCTCACGCACCAAGGCGCTGCTCGCCGGGGAGTGCGGGCTGATGGAACGGCAGGGAATGGGCGGCGACCGGGCCGTGCACGACCCGGACGCCTGGGTGGACGGCTGCCTGGACGCCGCCGCGGGACGGCCGTCCAGGAACCAGGGGCTCGTCCGCTAGGTCCGGTCGTCCATGCCCGCGAGGATCAGGGGGAGGCGGGCCGTGCCCGACTCCGTGATCTTCACCGGGACGCCCCAGTCCTGCTGGTGGACGTGGCAGGCCGGGTACTCGTTCGCCGGGTCGTCGTCGCAGGACGCGGCCATCGCCGAGACGTGCAGGACGCCCTCGGTGAGCCCGGGGTTCAGGTCGAGTTCGCGGAAGAGGTCCGTGCCCGTGCCCTCGCCCGCGAGGAGGAGCTCCGGCGGCGTCGAGGAGACCAGGAGACGGGTCGAGGGGCCGTACCGCTCGTCCAGCTTCTGGCCGTTGGGGGCCTGGAAGACCACGTCCAGACGGAGCCGGCCCGGAGCGACCTCGGTGGCCTCGCGGCGGGTGCGGTGGGCGACGGCCTCCACCTGGACGGCCTCCTCGGGGAGGCGCAGCCGGGTCAGCCGGTGCCGGGCCGACTCGACGACCACGATGTCGCCGTCGACGAGGACGGCGTCGCTGGGCTCCCGCAGGTCCGTGGCGAGCGTCGTCACCTCGCCGGACGCCGGGTCGTAGCGGCGCAGGGCGTGGTTGTACGTGTCGGAGACCGCGACCGAGCCGTCCGGGAGGGCGGTCACGCCCAGCGGGTGCTGGAGCAGGGCCTGGCCGGCGGCACCGTCCCGGTGGCCGAAGTCGAAGAGGCCGGTGCCGACGGCGGTGTGGACCACGCCCTCCGTGTCGACCCAGCGCAGGGCGCTGGTCTCGGAGTCGGCGACCCACAGGCGGTCCTCGGTGGCGGCGAGCCCGGAGGGCTGCGCGAACCAGGCCTCGGCGACGGGCCCGTCGACGAGCCCCTCGTTGGTGGTGCCGGCCGCGACCTCGACGGTCCTGGTGGCGGGGTCGTAGGTCCACAGCTGGTGGACGCCGGCCATGGCGATCCACACCTTGCCCTGCCACCACGCGACGTCCCACGGCGAGGACAGGTCGACGTCCAGTGCGGGCCCGGAGGTGGGGGAGCCCTGCCACCACTGCTTCCCGGTGCCGGCGATCTTCTCGATCGTGCCGGTCGCCGGGTCGAGGACGCGCAGGGCGTGGTTCACGGTGTCCGCGACGACGACGCTGCCGTCGGGCAGCTGCGCGAGACCCTGCGGCTCCCGGAAGACCCCCTCGCCGATCCGCCGTACGACGGTCTCGCCGTCGGCGGCCATCTCGACGAGCTGGTGCCGGGTGGTGTCGGAGACCAGGAAGTTCCCGGAGGGCAGCAGGATCGCCTTGCCGGGGAAGCGCAGATCGGTGGCGACCGGCTCGGGCGCCACGTACGGCCCGTCGCCGCGCCGCAGCGTCCCCTTGGCCTCGTGCTCGGCCTCCAGCTCCTCCACGAGCGTCCGGATCGCGTTGGCGTGCCCCTCACCGGCGTGCTGGGCGACGACGTACCCCTCGGGGTCGATCACGACGAGCGTCGGCCACGCGCGCACGGCGTACTGCTTCCAGGTCGCGAGCTCCGGGTCGTCGAGAACGGGGTGATGCACCTCGTACCGCTCGACGGCGTCGACGACGGCCTGGTGCTCGGCCTCGTGCACGAACTTCGGCGAGTGCACACCGACGATGACGAGCGTGTCGCGGTGCTTCTCCTCCAGATCGCGCAGCTCGTCGAGCACGTGCAGGCAGTTCACACAGCAGAACGTCCAGAAATCGAGCAGAACGATCTTTCCTCGCAGGTCCGCGAGGGACAGATCGTCCCCTCCCGTGTTCAGCCAGCCGCCCTTGCCGATCAGCTCGGGGGCACGGACACGGGCACGGCGGGGCGCGGGGGTGGGCGCCGGGGCGGCATCGTTCATTCTTCAAGCTTGCCATCCGGGTGTGCATGCCGGATCACGCCGGTACGTCAGGAGTGCCGTACGGGTGGAATCGGGAGCCGGGTGGGGGTGGGGGGCGTGTCCGGGGGTGGGGTCGGGGGTGGGAGGTGGTCAGCATGGCGGGCATGGCGGAGCGCTTGATCGGATCATCGGACCACTCCTGCGGCTGGGTGAGCGGTGGACTCCCGGTGGCGCTGCTCGTGCTCCCCTGTCTCTTCCTGACCTGTCTCTTCCTGCCCGCGACCGTCGCCCGGGCCGGTGGGGTCGGTGACGGGGCCCTACGGGTCACCGTCACCGTGAACGGACGGGGTGACAGCGGCGTCCGGCCACCCGACCTGCGCGTCGGCCGGCCGGCCGTGAAGCGGTACCGGCTGGTCAACAGGAGCGAGGCGCATCTCTACGGGGTCCGGGTCACCGACCCCGGCGTGCCCCGGGGAACCGTCGTACGGTGCCCCGGCCGGCCCCTTCCCGCGCTCGGGGAGCTGGAGTGCGTCGCCAGGTTCCAGGCCGCTCCCGGCCTGCGCCGGGGGACCGTCCGCGCCACGGGCTCCGTCCCCTCGCTCGGGCGGATGCTCACCGCGACCGCCCGCACCGCGTACTCCGGGGTCGCCGGGGACCTCCGCCTCACCGAACAGGTCACCGTCGGGCCCGCCCGCCGGTCCGCCGCCCCGGGGCTGCGCTCCCTCGCCGTCACGTACCCCGCCGCCCTCACGTACACCGTCACCAACCACGGCAACCGGCCCCTGCACGCCGTCCGCGTCGAGGACCCCGCCCTCGGCCTGCGCGCCGGCTCCGTGGACTGCGCCGGGCGGCCCGGGACCGTGCCGCTGCTCGCCCCCGGCGCCTCCGCCCGCTGTACGGCCGCCGTGCGGCGGGCCCCCGGCACCCACCGGAGTACGGGGCTCGCCTCCGGGAGCGACCGGGTGACCACGTACGGGCCCGGGGGCGGCCGGGTGCCCGCGCCGACCCTCGTCGCACGGTCGGCGGCCGCCTTCACGGTGCGCGTGAACACGGCGGTGGCGGAAGCGCCGACCGCCGCGGCGGGGAACCCGGCGGGTTCTGGCCGGGGGAGCGGTGTGGCGGGGCGGCCACCCGGTGCGGCGGGTACCCCCGGTGCGGCGGGTGCCCCCGGTGCCTCCGGTCGGCCCGCCGCACCAGCCGCGGCGGCGGGTGGAGCGGGCGCCGCCCTCGGGGCCGGTGGGGTTCCTGGGGTCGCTCCCCCTCCCGCTCCCGGGAGTGGCGTTCCGGTGCCTGGAGCCGCGGGAGCCGCCGCCCTCGACGCCGCCGCCGTGCCACCCGCCGGCGTCTCAGCCCCGGCCCCGCCCCTCCCTACGGCCGCCACCGCCGGGACCACCGGAACCGCCGAGCCCCTCGCGTCGGACGCCGGCGCCGGGAACCCCGACGCCCCCGCCGCCCGGCGTGCCGCTCTTCTCGACACCGAGGGGTTCCTGGGGCGGCTGCGGCGCCGGGGGCGTGAGGCGAGCGAGTTCGGGGTGGTGGCGATGCTGCTGCTGATCCTGATCCCGGCCGCCGTCGCGGCCGCCCTTCTCGGCAACCGGAGAAGCTGACCGTGGCCCTGTTCGAGACGCTCGTCGTCGTCCTCGGCGTCGCGTTCGTCGCCGCCCTCGTCGTCGTCGCCAAGACCCGGCTCTTCCCCGTGAGTGAGGACGAGGAGCCCCGGGAGGACGTCGCCGAGTACATCGCCATGATGGTCTCGGTGCTCTACGCCGTCGTCCTCGGCCTCTGCCTGGTCTCGGTCTGGGAGACCCGGTCCTCCGCCGCCGACCACGTACAGGTCGAGGCGAGCGCCCTGCACCAGATGTATCTGCTCGCCGACGCCCTCCCCTCCGACCGGCGGGAGCCGGTGCGCGACGCGGCCCGGACGTACGCCTCCCACGTCGTCGACGTCGAATGGCCGGAGATGGCTGCCCGCCGGCCGCTCGACCCGAACGGCTGGCGGCTGCTCGAACAGCTGCGGCAGGCGGGCGAGGTCGACGACTCCGCGAAGGTGCCCCAGCAGATCGCCGCCCAGGAGGTGCTCGCCCAGCTCGGCTACATCGACGACGCGCGGCGCGGCCGGGAGGCGGCGGCGCAGGAGCGGCTCTCCCCCGTGCTGTGGACGGGACTGCTCATCGGGGGCGCGCTGACGCTGGCGTTCATGTTCCTCTTCGGGATCAAGAGGAGTACGACGCATGTGGTGATGGTCATGGGGCTCTCGGGCTTCATCGCGTTCACGGTGCTGCTGATCCATCAGCTCGACTCGCCCTTCGGCGAGGTGCTGGGGGCGACCCCGGACGCGTTCACCCGGTATTTCAGGTGACCGCGAGGGTGACGATCCGGGTGGGACCCCGGCCCGGCGGGCAGGCATAGCACCGTGAAATATCTCGTACGGGACAAGATCTTCGCGATCGGCGACGACTACTGGATCGAGGACGAGCAGGGCCGCCACGCCTTCCTCGTCGACGGCAAGGCCCTGCGCCTGCGCGACACCCTGGAGCTGAAGGACCCCGACGGGCAGGTCCTCATCACCCTGCGGCAGAAGATGTTCAGTCTGCGGGACACGATGACGATCGAGCGGGACGAGCGGCCGCTCGCGACCGTCCGCCGCAAACGGCTCTCGCTGCTGCGCAACCACTACCGGGTGACGCTGGTCGAGGGGACGGAACTCGACGTCAGCGGCCGGATCCTGGACCGGGAGTTCACCGTCGAGTACGAGGGCGAACTCCTGGCCCACATCTCCCGCCGGTGGTTCCACGTCCGCGAGACCTACGCGGTGAACGTGGTCCGCGAGGACACGGACGCCGCGCTGCTCGTCGCGGTCGCGGTGTGCGTGATCCGGATGGCGGAGCGGGAGGACTGACGCGGATGCCGGAGCGGGAGCGGGGGCCGACCCGGCGGGCGCCTAGACGGCCTTCTCCAGCGCCTGCTCCAGGTCCGCCCACAGGTCCTCCACGTGCTCGATGCCGGTCGAGATCCTGACCGTGCCGGGGCCGATCCCGGCCGCCTCCAGGGCTGCCGCGTCGAGCTGGTGGTGGGAGGTGGAGGCCGGGTGCATCACCAGGGTCTTCACGTCGCCGAGGGAGACGCTGAGGGAGGCGAGCCGGACCGCCTCGACGAAGGTGCGGCCCGCCTCCCGGCCGCCCGCCAGGTCCATCGAGATCACGCCGCCGCCCCCGTCGGGCAGCAGGCGCGCGGCGATCGCCCGGTCCGGGTGGCCGGCGAGGGCGGGGTGGCGTACGGCCGCCACGGCCGGGTGTGCGGCGAGCCGGGCCGCCAGGTCGGCGGCGCTCGCGCACTGGCGTTCCATGCGCAGGGAGAGGGTCTGCATGCCGCGCAGAGTGAGCCAGGCGGCGAACGGGTCGGTGGAGGCGCCCTGTTCGACCGCGTGGTGGCGGATCCGCCCGTACAGCTCGGGGTCCTTGAAGACGGCCATCCCGCCGAGGACGTCCGCGTGCCCGGACAGGTACTTGGTCGCGGAGTGGATGACGATGTCGGCGCCGTGGTCGAGCGGCCGGAAGAGGAGCGGCGAGGCGAAGGTGTTGTCGACGGCGACCGGGACACCGGCCTCGGCGGCGACGGCGGCGAGCGCGGGCACGTCGGAGACGCGGGTGGTCGGGTTGGCGATGGTCTCCAGGTAGAGCAGCCGGGTCTCGGTGCGCAGGGCGGCCCGGACCTCCTCGGGGTCGGTGCCGGAGACGTACGTGACGTCGACGCCCCAGCGGGTGGCGAGGTCGGTGAGGACGGCGTAGGTGCCGCCGTACAGGCAGGTCTGGGCGATGACGTGGCCGCCGCTGCGGAGCAGGCCGAGGAGGACGGCGTTCACCGCGCCCATGCCCGAGGCGAAGGAGACGCCGGCGGTGCCGCCTTCGAGACGGGCGACGGCGTCCTCGAGGGTGCGGACGGTGGGGTTGCCGAGGCGGCTGTAGAGGAAGGCGTCGGCGGAGGTGAAGGCGGTGGCGAGAGCGTCGGCCGAGTCGAAGGCGAAGACATGGCCCTGGTGGAGCGGGACGCCGAGGGGCCGGCTGCCGGTGATCTCCACGTGCGGCGGGTGGACGGCGAGGGTCTCGGGACGGGGAGACGGCGCGGCGGAAGCGGTGGAAGCGACGGACGCGGCGGGGACGGCGGGCCTGGAGTCGGTGCTCATGAACTCAGTCTGTGGACAGCGCGTTTGCCTTCCCAGGTCCAATCCCGGCAGATTGGTCCGGCCATGAAACCAATTGTTCCCTCCCCCGACCCCGATGACCTCGTCTCACGGCTCGGTCGCTGGTCCGCCGGCCGCGGGCCCCTCTATCTGCTGCTCGCGGCCCGGCTGCGCGCCCTCGTCGACGAGGGCGCGCTGCCCCCGGGCACGCTGCTGCCACCCGACCGGCGGCTCGCGAAGGCTCTGTCCGTGGGCCGTACGACGGTGGTCGCGGCGTACGACACCCTGCGCCAGGAGGGGCGGCTCGTACGGCGGCAGGGCAGCGGGACCCGGGTCTCGCGGGCCGCGCTCGCGCCGGAGGCGCCCCGGGCGGGGGACGCGCCCCGGGTGGCGGAGACGTCCAATCCGCTGTTCCTGCACCTGCTGGAGGCGCCGGACGAGGTCATCCTGCTGAGCTGCGCGGCTCCCGTGGAGCCGCCGCCCGAGCTGGCGGAGGCGTACCGCTCGCTGGTCCTGCCGGCCGGGGACCTCGGCTACCACCCGGCGGGGCTCGGCGTGCTGCGGGAGGCGGTGGCCGCCCGGTACGCGGACCGGGGCGTGCCGACCGGGCCCGGGCAGGTCCTGGTCACCACCGGTGCGCAGCAGGGGCTTTCGCTGCTCGCCCGGCTGCTGCTGGCTCCGGGGGACGGGGTGCTGGTGGAGGCGCCGACGTATCCGGGGGCGCTCGACCTGTTCCGGGAGGCGGCGGCCGTGCCGCTGCCGGTGGCGGTCGGGCCGGACGGGCTCGACGTGGCGGAGGCGGTACGGGTGATGGAGCGCCATCGTCCGGCTCTGGCCTATGTGGTGGCCCGCTTCCAGAATCCGACGGGCACGGTGCTTCCGCCGCTCGCGGGCCGCCGGCTCGTGGAGGCGGCGAACGCGCTGGGGGTGCCGCTCGTGGACGACGAGGTGCTGGGCGACCTGGCGTTCGGGGTGGGGCGGGACCCGCTGCCGCTCTCCGCGTACGGCGAGGTGATCGCGGTCGGTTCGCTCAGCAAGGTCGTGTGGGGCGGACTGCGGATCGGCTGGGTGCGCGGTCCTGCGCCGTTGATCGCCCGGCTCGCCCGGCTCAAGGCGCTGCACGATCTGGGCTGCGACGTGCCGTCCCAGCTCGTCGCGACGCGGCTCCTGGCCGACTTCGGGTCCGTACGGGCCGCCCGGCTGCGCGGCCTCCGCGCGGGTCACGCCCATCTGCGCGCGGAGCTGGCCCGGCTGCTCCCGTCCTGGTCCTGCGCCCCTGCGGCCGGCGGGCAGACCCTCTGGGTGCGGCTTCCGCACGGCGACGGCGTCTCCTTCGCGCAGGTCGCCCTCCGGCACGGGGTGGCCGTCCTGCCGGGTGCGACCACCGATGCGCTCGGGGGCAGCCTCCGGCATCTGCGGCTGCACTTCCTGCTGCCGCCGGAGGTGCTCACGGAGGCGGTACGGAGGCTGGCGGCGGCCTGGGCGGAGTACGCGCCGCTCACGGGGGCGGAGGCGGGTGAGGGGCGGAGCGCGTCCCTTCAGGGCATCACGCTCTGACCAGGCGGGAGGGATCCAGCCTTGCATCCGGGGCCGCACCACGGAAACATACGGTGCACCTGCAAAGTGATGATCATTCTTTTCATGGGGGCGCAGCGGCATGGGTTTTGACGAGGACTGGGCCGGCATACGGTCCGGCGTGACCGAACAAGCCCCCGTGGGAACGCGGTTGAACCAGCTCGACGGCGGCGGCGGTGGGGGCACGTCCGGCGGGCCGCCCAGCCTCGCTACCGCACCAGCAAAGAAGAAGGCCGCGGCAAACACCATCGAGAACGAGCTGGAACCGGACACGGCCAAGGCCGCCAAGGTGGCGGACGCCGCCACGACCGCCGCCGTCGGCGGCTTCGAGGGCTGGGCGACCGCGGCCGGCCTCAAGACCGTCGAGACCACCTGGGACAGCCAGGTGAAGAACCTCCTCGCCCGGCTCGCCTCCGAGAAGACCGCGCTGCGCGGCACCGCGGTCGCGTTCGGCCAGCAGGAGCTCGACACCCGTGCCCGTATCGCCGGGGTCGGGCCGACCTCGCGCATCGAGCAGTACTGAGGGGGCGGACGTACATGCTGACGTACTCCGAGATCATGACGACCGACCTGGGCAAGCTCTCCTCCGCCGCCGACAAGTGGACCGAGATGGCGGGCGACCTGCACAAGGTGGAGGAGCGCTACCACGACAGCGTCGAATCGCTGACGGCGTCCCAGGCCTGGCTGGGCGAGAGCGCGACCGCCGCGCAGACCAACTTCGCGGCCACCCGCTACGAGTACCAGGCCGCCCAGACCCAGGCGAAGGCCACCGCGACGGTGCTGCGCAACGCCCACGAGCAGTTCACCGAGCTGAAGAAGCAGCTGGAGAGCGCCCGCGCCGACGCCGTCAAGGCCGGGATGAAGGTGTCCGAGCAGGGCAGGGTGGCCTACGACTACGAGCGGCTCTCGCCGAGCGAGCGCAGCGCCCTGCACCACGACCCGGACGGCGCCAAGAGCGTGCGGGAGGCCGAGACGGCCTGGACCGAGCACCTCGACGGCTGCGTCAAGGCCTTCGACCTCGCCGACCAGGACCTCAAGAAGGACCTGGAGGCCCTGGTCAAGGACGGCCACGGCAACAAGAACGACGCGACCGTCGGCACCGGGTTCAACGGTGACGCCGGAAAGGTCGCCGCGGCCGACGACAAGGCCAAGGACGACCGGATGAACCTGGCCTGGCTGAAGATGAAGGACGACGAGACGCTCGACGACTACGTCCAGCGGCTCCAGCGCGACGGCATCGCCAAGCTCACCGGCAACGAGAAACTGGCCGATCTGGTCGACAAGTTCACCAAGGGCACGATCACGGCCGGCGCCTTCGCCGGCGCCCTGACCGCGGCCGGCATGTACTCGTACAAGCTGTCCAAGGCGATCCGGCCGCCGTTCGTCCACCCGACCGCGCCGGGCACCTTCCTGTCCAAGCACTTCAACATGCGGCTCGCGGGCGCGGCTCCCGGCAGCCTGCTCAGCAAGATCCCGCCGGGTCTCGCGACCGCGCTGACCGGCTCGGACGAGGCCGCCATGCTCGGCGGGTTCATGCGCAACGGCGCCTTCTTCATGCCGACCGCCGCCGAGGCCAACCTCCTGAAGGTCGCGCAGAACGGCGGCCTCGCCAACGCCGCCAAGGCGGCGGGCGTGCTGCGCGGTGCCGGTGTCGTCGGCGGCGTCGCGGCCACCGCGTACGGCATCGCCAACCTCACCACGTACAACACGGACATGATCAAGGCCGACCCGGCGAAGTTCGCCTCGGACCTGACCGGCACGGCGTTCAGTGCCTCGATGACGGCGCTGACCGTCGCCCCGACCCCGGTCACCCTCGGCCTCGCCGTCGGCACCGGCGTGGCGTACGGAGCCGCGCTCATCTGGGACAACCACGAGGCCATCGGAAAGGGCATCGAGGAGGCCGGGGACTGGATCGGCGACAAGGCGTCCGACGTGGGCTCCGGGATCGCGAGCGGAGCGAAGAAACTGGGCAGTGCCCTGAATCCCTTCGACTGACCCGGACCGCCCCCGACCGCGGGACCCCGATCCCTGAGACGCAGAGGAATCCGTTCATGCACACCCAGGTCAGCCCGTTCGAACTCCAGGCGTGGAAGGAGGGGAACCGGCACAACTACAGCGCCGGCTGGAAGGGTGTCTCGCCTGAGTTCGGCGAGATCACGCTGACGGCGCCCCTCCCCCGCACCAACCCCGAGTCACTCGTCTCGGAGGTGCGCGGCGGGCTGCTCCCGGTGGCCTCGTTCGAGGCGCGCGGCATGCACGCCGAGGGGCTCAAGCTGCCGACCCTGAACCGGTCCACGCTGCGGGTCGGCGACCGGATGGTGTATGTCTCGCGGAACCGGTTCGGCGCCACGCTCGACCAGCGCGCCCTGACCATGAAGTACGCGGGCGACCAGTACCGTCTCGCCGCCCTCGACAAGAACGCCTACGTCCTGAGCCGCGAGCCCGACGACGAGGACCCCGGGGTCAGGATCACCGTCCGCGAGTCGGGGCGCGGCAAGAACCGCCGGCTCTCCGTGCGGGCCGAGGGGCGCGCGGAGGGCGGGGACCTGGCCCTCGGCCTGATCTTCGCGGGCGTCGACCGGTCGGTCCTGACCCGGATCGGCGCGGTGAAGGCGGGCATCTCCCGCGTGACCCATTTCTGGACCGAGGCGACGTACTGATCCCCCGCCGCCGCCCGAACCCCGCCCGCGCGGCCCGACGCGGCCGTGCGGCCCGACCCGGCCGTGCTGCCCGCGCGGCCCGACCCGGCCTCGTTTCGGGGCCTCCCCGGCCTCTCCGTCCTTCCCGCCCTACCCGAGTGAGCGACACATGCCTTCCTTCGACGTGACCCGATCCCGTTTCCGGCTGGCCGACGACGAGGTCTTCGTCCTCGCGCAGCTGGCGACCGGTCAGCCGGTACCGGAGTCCATGGCGCCCGCCGAGGCGCGGCTCCGTGACGCCGGGCTGATGAACGGGGCCGGGGAGCTGTCCGCGCTCCTGCTGCCCCTGATGCAGACCGTCGTCAACCCCTCCGTGATCGTCTCCCTGGAGGCGGGCGGCCGGCAGGGCCCCCTGCACCACGGGCTGCTCGTCGGCGACGACCACGTCGTCTGCCACGAGACCTGGCCGGGCGAGGAGGAGGCGGTCTACCGGCTCGTCGAGCCACGGACCATGGTGTGGACGCTGGCCGATCTGATCGCCCTGCGCCAGTCCGACCCGGCGGGCGCCGGCGCGGCCGGGGAGCAGGTCGTCGAGACGACCATCGGCGTCCTCGAAGCGGGTCTCCAGGCCCTGGAGAAGGCCGCGTCGACGCCCGGCGCGGACGAGCGGCAGCTGGTCGTCGACGCGCTGCGGGCGACCGGGACGGCGGAGGCGACCGCCACGCTGCTCGCACAGCTGATCGTGGAGGTGCGCTCCAACTGGCGGATGACCGCGGCCTGGCAGAGCAGCCAGGAGGGGACGGCGGGCGTGACGGCCCGGGTGGTCGCCGCCTGGGACTGCGGTCCGCTCGGCTACTGGCTGCGCGAGCTGCCCGCCGAGCCGGTGGCGGAGGGCGAGGTGACGGACGGCAGTCCGTTCCGGCTGCGCCGCGTCGCCCCGAAGCGGATCTGGCAGGAGCTCACCGGGCTGCTCCCGGACGAGACGGAGATCGCCCGCCGGGAGGCCCCGGCGCAGCCGTAGCGGGCCACACCGCGGAGCTCTTACGGGAGAAGGCCCCGGCCCCGGCGACCACCCGCGCGTCCGCGTTCAGCCCCGCCCGGCCCCCGCGTCCGCGTTCAGCCGCGCTTCGGCGTCGCGATGCCCAGGACCCGGTCCTTGAGTGCCGGGAACTGTTCGCGGGTCGTCGTGACCTTCGCCGGGTCCAGGACCACGCGCAGGATCTCCTCGTCCGGGCCCGCCTCCGCGAGGGTCTCGCCCCACGGGTCGACGACGATCGAGTGGCCGGCCTGCTCCACGCCCGCGTGCGTGCCCGCCGTACCGCAGGCGAGGACGTACGCCTGGTTCTCGACGGCGCGGGCCCGGGCCAGCAGGCTCCAGTGGGCGCGGCGCCGGGCCGGCCAGCCGGCCGGGACGACGAAGGCCTGGGCGCCCGCGTCGACGAGCCCGCGGAACAGCTCGGGGAAGCGCAGGTCGTAGCAGGTGCCGACGCCGACGGTGAGGTGCGGCAGGTCGACGGTGACCAGGTCCTCCCCCGCGGCCATCATCACCGCCTCGCCCTTGTCGAAGCCGAAGCGGTGGATCTTGCGGTAGGAGGCGGCGAGTTCGCCGTCGGGGGAGAGGACGAGCGAGGTGTTGTACAGCGCGCCCCCCTCCGCCTCCACGAAGGATCCGGCGTGCAGCCAGACCCCGGCGTCGCGCGCGGCGGCGGCCATCGCGCGGTGCGTGGGGCCGTTCAGCGGCTCGGCCTCGGCGGCGAAGGACTCGTACGCGAAGGCGCCCATGGGCCACAGTTCGGGCAGGACGACGAGGTCGGCGCGGCCGGATTCCTCCTGTACGAGACGGGCCACGCGGGCACGTCGGGCGTCGACCGGTTCGTCCGGGTCTACCGCGATCTGGATCAGCGAGGCGCGCACACTACCACCGTCCTGGCATTCGAGCCGTCAACACCGGCCTACGATCGTCACACGAAAGCACTGCCGGGGTGCCTTCGGGCAGCGTAACTTAGCGTCCGAGCCTCCCACCCAGTCGTGCTTTCAGCCCGCGCACCGAAGAACCGCCGAGGGGTCCCGTGACCGTCCATCCCAGCCTCCAGAACTACGCCGACGCCTGGACCCATTCCATCGAGGCGATAGCCGAGCTGGTGCAGCCGCTCGTGGAGGGCGAGTGGAACCGGCCCACACCGTGCCCCGGCTGGTCGGTGCGGGACATCGTGTCCCATGTGATCGGCATGGAGACCGAGATGCTCGGCGACCCGCGCCCGATCCACTCCCTGCCGCGCGATCTCTACCACGTACGCAGTGACTTCGCGCGCTACATGGAGGTCCAGGTCGATGTGCGGAGGCATCACACGGCGCCGGAGATGACCTCGGAGCTCGAGTACATCCTGATCCGCCGGGCCCGCCAGCTCCGCAACGAGAACCGCTCCCCCGAGCACCTGATCCGCGCCCCCCTCGGCGCCGAGCAGTCCCTGGAACTGGCCTACCGGATGCGCGCCTTCGACGTGTGGGTGCACGAGCAGGACCTGCGGGTCGCGCTGGGCACACCGGGCAACCTGGACTCGGCGGGCGCCCACGTGACGCGTGACGTGCTCCTGGCGGCCCTGCCGAAGGTCATCGCCAAGGACGCCGGGGCGCCCGCCTCCTCGGCCGTCGTCATCGACGTCAGCGGCCCGGTGGAGTTCCTGCGGACGGTACGGGTCGACGCGGAGGGCCGGGGTTCGATAGACGGTGCGCCCTCGCTCGGCCCGGCGGTGACGCTGGCGACGGACTGGGAGACGTTCGTGCGCCTCGCCTGCGGCCGGGTCCGGCCGGCCGATGTGGCCGACCGGGTCAAGACGGAGGGCGACGAGGCACTGGCCCGGGCCATCCTCGACAACTTCGCGGTGACGCCCCGATAGGTCCCGGTACGGGGGCGCCGGTTCCCTAGACGGGAACGTGGACGGCTTCCACCCTGCTGGCGACGAGCCGTTCCCGTTCCCTGCGATGGGTGCGGGCCTTGAGACGCAGGATCTGCACGACGCCGAGGGCCTCCAGGACGAAGACCGAAGAGAACGCGATCCGGTAGTTGTCGCCGGTCGCGTCGAGCAGCACGCCCACGGCGAGCAGCGTCGTCATCGAGGCGACGAAGCCGCCCATGTTGACGATGCCGGACGCGGTGCCCTGACGCTCCGGCGGATTGGCCGGACGGGCGAAGTCGAAGCCGATCATCGAGGCCGGTCCGCAGGCGCCGAGGACCAGGCAGAGGGTGACGAGCAGCCACATCGGGGCGTGGTCGCCGGGGTACGCGAGGGTGGTCGCCCACAACAGGGCGGTCGCGGCGACCGTGCCGAGGGCGAGCGGCGCGCGGGCCGTGTGGTGGCGGGCGATGATCTGCCCGTACGCGAGGCCGACGACCATGTTCGACAGGACGACCAGGGTGAGCAGGGTACCGGCGGTCGACCGGGAGAGGCCCTGCGCCTCCACCAGGTACGGCAGTCCCCACAGGAGCAGGAAGACCATCGCGGGGAACTGCGTGGTGAAGTGCACCCACATGCCGAGCCGGGTGCCGGGTTCCCGCCAGGACTCGGCGATCTGACGGCGTACGAAGGCGGCGCCCGCGTGCGTGGCGGGCTGCGGCTCGTACCCCTCGGGGTGGTCCTTGAGGAAGAGCAGCATCAGGACGAGGACGACGACGCCGGCGAGGGAGCTGCCGACGAAGGTGGTCGTCCAGCCGAGGCCGTGCAGGGCACGGGCGATGAAGACGGTGGAGACGAGGTTGCCGGCCATGCCGAAGAGCGCGGCGACCTGGCCGATGAGCGGGCCCCTGCGGGCCGGGAACCAGCGGCTGCCGAGCCGCAGGACGCTGATGAAGGTCATGGCGTCGCCGCAGCCGAGCAGCGCCCGGGAGGCGAGCGCGGTGCCGTACGAGGGGGAGAGCGCGAAGCCCAGCTGGCCGAGGGTGAACAGGACGACGCCGAGGGCGAGGACCTTCTTGGTGCCGAGCCGGTCGACCATGAGGCCGACGGGTATCTGCATGCCCGCGTAGACGAGCAGCTGGAGGATGGAGAAGGTGGAGAGCGCGGAGGCGTTGACGTCGAAGCGGTCGGCGGCGTCGAGTCCGGCGACCCCGAGGGACGTGCGGAAGATGACGGCGACGAAGTAGACGGCGACGCCGACGCCCCAGACCAGGGCGGCCCGGCGGCCGCCGGGCGGATCGCCGGGGAGGGTCACGGCGGAACCGTAGCCGTTGCGGTTGCTCATCGGTCCTCGCCCCGGACCAGGACCTTCACCCAGCTGAGGTGCTGGCGGACGCAGTGCGCCGCGCCCTCGGTGTCGCCGGCTCTTATCCGGTCGAGGATCTCGGCGTGCTCGGTGATGTTCTTGGCGACCCGGTCGGGCTGGGACTGCATCACGGCGACGCCCATCCGCAGCTGGCGGTCGCGGAGCTGGTCGTAGAGGCGGGAGAGGATCTGGTTGCCGGCGTGCTGCACGATCTCGGCGTGGAAGCACCGGTCGGTGACCGCCACCTCGGCGAGGTCCCCGGCCGCGGCCCGCTGCTTCTGCTCCTCCAGGAGCTCCTCCAGCCGCTCGATGAGCGAGGCGGGCGCGGGGACGGCGCGGCGGACGGCGAACTCCTCGACGAGCAGCCGGGTCTCGACGACGTCGGCGATCTCCTGGACGGAGACGGCGAGGACGAGGGCGCCCTTCTTCGGGTAGAGCTTGAGCAGCCCTTCCATCTCCAGCTTGAGCAGCGCCTCGCGGACGGGCGTCCGTGACACCCCTACGGCGAGAGCCAGTTCGCCCTCGGTGAGGAGGGTGCCTCCCTCGTAGCGCCGGTCGAGTACGGCCTGCTTGACGTGCATGTAGACGCGGTCGGCTGCGGGTGCCTGCTTGGCCGGGGCGGAGGGCATGCGCACAGCATAGATACAACAGAGGTGCAACAGAGAGCCCCGTCCACATCATGGACGGGGCCTCATGTTTCACGTGAAACGGGCGAACCCGCGCACTACGCCCAGCTGATCAGGCGCTTCGGCTGCTCCAGGATCGCGGCGACGTCCGCCAGGAACTTGGAGCCCAGCTCGCCGTCGACCAGTCGGTGATCGAAGGAGAGGGCCAGCGTCGTGACCTGTCGCGGCTTCACCTTGCCCTTGTGGACCCACGGCTGGAGCTTGATCGCACCGACCGCGAGGATCGCGGACTCGCCGGGGTTCAGGATGGGCGTACCGGTGTCGACGCCGAAGACGCCGACGTTGGTGATGGTGAAGGTGCCGCCCTGCATCGCCGCCGGGGTCGTCTTCCCCTCACGGGCGGTGGAGATCAGCTCGCTCAGCGACGCCGAGAGCTCGGGCAGGGTCTGCGCGTGCGCGTCCTTGATGTTCGGCACGAGCAGACCGCGCGGGGTGGCCGCGGCGATGCCCAGGTTCACGTAGTGCTTGAGGACGATCTCCTGCGCCGCCTCGTCCCAGGCCGCGTTGATCTCCGGGTTGCGCCGGACGGCGACCAGGACGGCCTTGGCGATGAGGAGCAGCGGGTTGACCCGCAGGCCCGCCATGTCCGTACCGGACTTGAGCTCCTCGACCAGCTTCATCGTGCGCGTGATGTCGAAGGTCACGAACTCGGTGACGTGCGGGGCGGTGAAGGCCGACCCGACCATCGCCGCCGCCGTGGCCTTCCGTACGCCCTTGACGGGGATACGGGTCTCCCGGGCGTCGGTCGACACCGCGGGAGCCGCCGGCACGGCCACCGGGGCGGCCACCGGCTGGGCGACGGGCGTCGGGGCCGGGGCCTCGACGGCCGGCGCGGGCGCCGGAGCGGCCGCCGCGTGGACGTCCTCACGGGTGATGATGCCGTCCGGCCCGGTCGGGGTGACCGTCGCCAGGTCGACGCCCAGGTCCTTCGCGAGCTTGCGGACCGGCGGCTTGGCCAGCGGGCGCCCGGCACCGGGCCCGTGCCCGTTGAGCTGCTCCGGCACGGAGACCGGGACGGCGACGGGGACGGCGGCCGGAGCGGCCGGCGCCGGAGCGACGGGAGCGGCCGGAACCGCACCCTGCGCCACCTTGCGGGGGCGCCGCTTGGTGGAACTGGCGGCCACGCCGTAGCCGACGAGGACGGGCGTACGGCCCTGCGGCTCCGCCTCCTCCTCGGCGACGGGCGCGGCCGGAGCGACGGGCGCGGGAGCGACCGCCGCGGCGGCGACCGGAGCGGCCTCGGCCGCCGGCACCTCGGGCGCCGCCCCGCCGCCGACGTTCACCGAGATGATGACCTGGCCGACGTCGACCGTGGTCCCCTCGGCGAAGCGCAGCTCGTGGACCGTGCCGTCGAAGGGGATCGGCAGCTCGACCGCGGCCTTGGCCGTCTCGACCTCGCACACGATCTGGCCGTCCTCGACCGTGTCACCGGGCTGGACGTACCACTTGAGGATCTCGGCCTCGGTGAGGCCCTCGCCCACATCGGGCATCTTGAATTCGCGGATCGTCACGGTGCTCTCCTCAGTACGCCAGCGAGCGGTCGACGGCGTCGAGCACGCGATCGAGACCCGGCAGGTACTCCTCCTCCAGGCGCGCCGGCGGGTACGGCGCGTGGTAGCCGCCGACCCGCAGGACGGGGGCCTCCAGGTGGTAGAAGCAGCGCTCGGTGATCCGGGCGGCGATCTCCGCGCCGGCGCCGTAGAAGACCGGGGCCTCGTGGACCACCACGAGGTGGCGGGTCTTCTCGACGGACCGCTGGATGGCGTCGAAGTCGATCGGGGACATCGAACGGAGGTCCAGGACCTCGACCGACTTGCCCTCCTCCTGGGCGGCCGCGGCGGCCTCCAGGCAGACCTTCACCATCGGGCCGTACGCGGCGAGCGTGAGGTCGCTGCCCTCGCGCGCCACCCGGGCCTGGTGGAGCGCGCCGGGGATGGCCTCGGTGTCGACCTCGCCCTTGTCCCAGTAACGGCGCTTGGGCTCGAAGAAGATGACCGGGTCGTCGCTCTGGATGGCCTGCTGGAGCATCCAGTAGGCGTCCGAGGAGTTGGACGGCGAGACGACCTTGAGACCCGGGACGTGCGCGAAGAGCGCCTCGGGGGACTCGGAGTGGTGCTCGACCGCGCCGATGCCGCCGCCGTACGGGATACGGATGACGACGGGCATCTTGACCTTGCCGAGCGCACGGGCGTGCATCTTGGCGAGCTGCGTGACGATCTGGTCGTACGCGGGGAAGACGAAACCGTCGAACTGGATCTCGACGACCGGGCGGTAGCCGCGCAGGGCCAGACCGATCGCGGTGCCGACGATGCCGGACTCGGCGAGCGGCGAGTCGATGACCCGGTCCTCGCCGAAGTCCTTCTGCAGACCGTCGGTGACCCGGAAGACACCGCCGAGCTTGCCGACGTCCTCGCCCATGATGAGGACCTTGGGGTCGGTCTCCAGCGCCTTGCGGAGCGACTCGTTGAGCGCCTTGGCGAGCGGAAGCTTCTGTACAGCCATGGTTACTTGACCTCGCCATCCGCGAAGGACGCCTGGTAGGCGGCGAACTGCGCGCGCTCCTCGTCGACGAGCGAGTGCCCGTCCGCGTACACGTTCTCGAAGATCGCCATGTCGTCGGGGTCGGGCATGTTGCGCACGCCCTCGCGGACGCGCTTGCCGAGCGCCTCGCTCTCGGCCTCCAGGGCCTCGAAGAAGGCCTCGTCGGCGTGGCCCTCGCGCTCCAGGTACGCCTTGAGGCGCAGGATCGGGTCCTTGGCCTCCCAGGCCTCCCGCTCCTCGTCCCGGCGGTACTTCGTCGGGTCGTCGGAGGTGGTGTGGGCGCCCATGCGGTAGGTGAAGGCCTCGACGAGGGTCGGGCCCTCGCCGCGGCGGGCGCGCTCCAGGGCGGAGCGGGTGACGGCGAGGCAGGCCAGGACGTCGTTGCCGTCGACCCGGACGCCGGGGAAGCCGAAGCCGCGGGCGCGCTGGTAGAGCGGGACGCGGGTCTGCTTCTCGGTGGGCTCGGAGATCGCCCACTGGTTGTTCTGGCAGAAGAACACGACGGGCGCGTTGTAGACCGCGGAGAAGGTGAACGCCTCGTTGACGTCGCCCTGGCTGGAGGCGCCGTCGCCGAAGTAGGCGATCACGGCGGAATCCGCGCCGTCCTTGGCGATACCCATCGCATAACCCGTGGCGTGCAGGGTCTGGGAGCCGATGACGATCGTGTAGAGGTGGAAATTGTTGCTGTTGGGATCCCAGCCACCGTGGTTCACACCGCGGAACATTCCCAGCAGATTCGTCGGGTCGACGCCACGCACCCACGCGACACCGTGTTCGCGATAGGTCGGGAAGACGTAGTCGTCGTCCCGCAGGGCGCGGCCGGAACCGATCTGGGCGGCCTCCTGGCCGAGCAGCGAGGCCCACAGGCCCAGCTCGCCCTGACGCTGCAGCGAGGTCGCCTCGGCGTCGAAGCGTCGGGTGAGGACCATGTCGCGGTAGAGACCGCGCAGCTCCTCGGCGCTCAGGTCGATGTCGTAATCGGGGTGCTGGACGCGCTCTCCCTCGGGCGTCAGCAGCTGGACGAGCTCGGGCTCTGCGCCCTGCGCCGCCGGTGCCTTCTTCGCGCTTGCGGCGCTGGTGGTGCGCTTGGCGCCGCTGCTGCGTCGCGTCGTCTTGCGCGCGGCAGTGCTCTCCACGGTCACGTGCGTGCTCCTCCGTCGGTCCGGCCTCCGGGTTCGCCGGTAAGCCAGTGCGGCTCCGCCTTATCCGTACCCTTCGCACGGGGTGGGTGCGACGCGGCCGGAGTCGGGCGTGACAGGTGCCCCGGCGAGCGCCGTCATAGGCACGTTACCCATAGTGCGGCATTCCCGCGAAACCCCACTTGACCTGCGATTTTGCTTGGATTTCCAAGTAAATCGAGAAAAGGGGGACTCGCTGCTGGTCAGCGCATGGACAACGGCCCGACGCCGTCGTCGGAACATCCGGCACGTTATCCCGCGCACCCCGGGCGCGGGAAGAGCCAATATGTGAGACTGGCAGCGTGCGCGAAGAAGGAAAAATCCGGGTATTTCTGCTCGACGACCACGAAGTCGTCCGGCGCGGCGTCCACGAGCTGCTCTCCGTGGAGGACGACATCGAGGTGGTCGGAGAGGCCGGGACGGCAGCGGACGCGCTGGTCAGGATCCCCGCGACCCGGCCCGACGTCGCCGTGCTCGACGTCCGCCTGCCGGACGGCAGCGGGGTGGAGGTGTGCCGCGAGATCCGTTCGAGGGACGAGGGCGTCAAGTGCCTGATGCTGACCTCGTACGCGGACGACGAGGCCCTCTTCGACGCGATCATGGCCGGTGCCTCGGGTTATGTCCTCAAGGCCATCCGCGGCAACGAACTCCTGAACGCGGTACGGGACGTGGCGGCCGGCAAGTCGCTGCTCGACCCGGTGGCGACCGCCCGTGTCCTGGAGCGGCTGCGCGACGGCAACAATCCGAAGGGGGACGACAAGCTCGCCAACCTGACGGAGCAGGAGCGCAAGATCCTGGACCTCATCGGCGAGGGCCTCACCAACCGGGTCATCGGCGAGCGGCTCCACCTCGCGGAGAAGACCATCAAGAACTATGTCTCCAGCCTGCTGTCGAAGCTGGGCATGGAGCGGCGCTCGCAGGCCGCCGCCTACGTGGCGCGGCTCCAGGCGGAGCGCCACTGACGCACGGGCAGGGCCCGGAGCCCGCCTCCCGGCGCCGGAGGGGCCCGGAGCCCGCCTCCGGGCCGCCGGGTCCGGGCGCCGCCTCCGGGCCGCCGGGTCCGGGCGCCGCCTCCGGGCCGCCGGGTCCGGGCGCCGGTGACGCCGGACCGGCCGGGGGCCCTCACCCTTACGGGCCAGGGCGCGGCCGGTGGCCCCGATTCGGGACCTACGTCCCCGTGAAAGCGGGGCAGGGGCCCCTTTTCCGACACGGTGCCGGTGGCGGAGAGTGGATGCCATGTCCACCGACGAGATCCGCGCCATCGAGTTGCTCAGCCGCGTGTCGTACGGCCGGGTGGCGACGAGCATGCGGGCGATGCCGTTCGTCGCCCCGGCCCGCCACATCGTGGCCGACGGCCGTGTCCTGCTCCGGCTGCACCGGGGCCTCGGCTACCACCGCGCCTGCAACGGCAGCGTCGTCGCCTACGGCGCGGACAACTTCAGCTCCGGGTCCGCGAACCTCTGGTCCGTGCAGTTCACCGGCACCGCCGAGATCGTCGAGCCGACCGCGGAGGAGCTCGTGGAGTTCGGCTCCGAGCCGGAGCTGGTGGACGGCGAGGCCTTCGACCCGGTCTACATGCGGATCGAACCGCAGTTCGTGACGGTGCACGCGCTCGACTACGCGAGCGAGACCCCGGTGACCCGCTCCGCCGCCCAATCCGTCCGGCGACACCTCCATCACGTAGCGTGATCTAACATCTGACGGGTGCCGCGCTCATCTGAAACGCTCACTCCACCGGACGGACCGACCGCCCCGCGGTCCGGTGGCCGACTGGGCGCCACCCGGCCCGGCGGCGCCCCGCCCGCCCCACCGGTCGGCGCCCTGCTCCGCCGCCACCGGCACGCCGGGGAACCCCTCTCCTGCGTGCCCGTCGCCGAGGGGCTGCTCAACCGCGGCTTCCGCCTCTCCACCACCCGCGGCACCTACTTCCTCAAGCAGCACCTGGACGCCCCCACCGCCGACCGCGCCACGATCGCCCGCCAGCACCGCGCGACCCAGCGGCTGCACGCCCTCGGCCTGCCCGTCGCCCCGCCGCTGCCCGACGCCACCGGCCGCACGGTCGCCGTCGTCGACGGCCACTGCTACGCCCTGCACCCGTGGATCGACGGTCGCCACCGCCACGGCACCCAGCTCTCCACGGGCTGCTCCCGGCGCCTGGGCACCCTCCTCGGGCAGGTCCACACCGCCCTGGACCGGGTCATGGAGCCCTCGGGACCGGGCGGGACTCCCGGCACCGACGACGGCGGCCGCGCCAGCGCCGACCTCCAGGACACCTTCCGGGCCATCGACGAGCTGATCCGCCTGGCCCGCGCCCACCGCCCCCGCGACAGCTTCGACGCCCTCGCCGAGCACCGGCTGAGGGAGCGCCGCCGGCTCCTCGCCCAGCACGCCCACCACCGGCCGCCCCCCGCCGCCGCCGCCGGCTGGGTGCACGGCGACTTCCACCCGCTGAACCTGCTCTACCGGGGCGCCGAGCCCGCCGCGATCGTCGACTGGGACCGGCTCGGGGTCCGCCCGAGGGCCGAGGAGGCGGTCAGGGCCGCCGCCATCTTCTTCGTACGGCCGGGGGGCGAGCTGGCCCTGGAGAAGGTGCGGGCGTACGCGCGCGCGTACCGGCGGGCGACCGGTGCCGACCGCGCCGAGCTGGCGGCGGCGGCGCACCGGGTGTGGTGGGAGCGGCTCAACGACTTCTGGACCCTGCGCTGGCGCTACCAGCTGCACGACCGAAGGGCCGACCCGCAGTTTCCTGCGGTGTCGGCCCTGGCGGTCTGGTGGACCCGCGAGTACGAGGCGGTGAGCGACGCGTTCGCGGGGTGAGACGGGGTCCGGGCCGGGGGGCCCGCGGCGGAGTCCGGTCAGCCGGTCTCGGCGCCGTCCGTCGGCGGCGGGTCCGAGTTGTTGCCGCCCCCGGAGGGATTGCTGGGCGTCCCGGTGCCCGGCGTGCCCGTGGGATCCGTGGGCTGGTCCGTGGGCTGCGTCGGCTCGTCCGTCGGGTCCGTCGTCGGCTCGGTCGTCTTCGACGGCTCGGTCGTCGGCGGGGTCGTGGTCGGCGGCTGCGTCGTCGGCTCGTAGGTGGTCGCCGGCGGCCACGGCGCCTCCGTGACACCCCCGTCGGACGTGCCCGAGTCGGTGGACGGCTCCTCGGAGGGCTCCGCGGAGGAGGGTGACGGCTCCTCGGACTGCGTCGACGGCGACGTGCTGACCGTCGGCGTGGTGCCGCCCGTGCTGCCACCGGAGTCGCCCGCCTTGTTCACGGCGTAGACGACACCGGCGACGACCGCGACCAGCGCGAGCGCGGCGAACAGCCAGATCTTGCCGCGGCGGCCGTTGCCGCCGTTGTGCGAGCCGTACGAACCGTCCTGGCCGTAGCCGCCGTTCCCGCCCGCACCGCCGTCGTAGCCGCCGTCCTCCGGATTCATCGGGGGAAGGATCGGGCGCTGCGCGGTCTCGCCGTGCATGGGGTGGCCCATCGCGGTCGTCGCGGCCATGCCGCCGCCCGGGGTGTGGCCGCCCTCGTGCATCTCGACCGGCCCGGTGTTCCACGTACCGGTGTGACCGCCCTCGTGCTGGAGCATCTGCAGGCCGTACTGGATGAGGCCGCGCATCTCCTCGGCGCTCTGGAACCGGTCGTCCGGGTCCTTCGCCAGCGAGCGCATCACCAGACCGTCCAGCTCCGGCGGCACGGACCCCGTGACGTCGGAGGGCGGCACCGGCGCGTCCTGGACGTGCTGGTACACGACGGACAGCGGGGTCTCACCGGTGAACGGGGGCCGCAGCGCGAGGAGTTCGTAGAGGAGACAGCCCGTCGCGTACAGGTCGGAGCGGTGGTCGACGGCCTTGCCGAGCGCCTGCTCCGGGGAGAGGTACTGCGGGGTGCCCATGACCATGCCGGTCTGGGTCATCGTCGACTGCGCGCCGTGCAGGGCGCGGGCGATGCCGAAGTCCATGACCTTCACGGCGCCGCCGTGGGTGATGATCACGTTCGCCGGCTTGATGTCACGGTGCACGATGCCGTGCTGGTGCGAGTAGGCCAGCGCCTCCAGGACTCCGGAGACGATGATGAGGGCCTGTTCGGGCCCGGGGGCCTCGGCGCTGAGCAGCAGGTCACGGATGGTGCGGCCCTCGACCAGCTCCATCACGATGTACGGCACGGGCCGGCCGGCCACGAGGTCCTCGCCGGAGTCGTAGACCGCGACGATGGCGTGGTGGTTGAGCCCGGCGACCGACTGCGCCTCACGGGTGAAGCGGGCCTTGGAGACCGGGTCCTCGGCGAGATCGGCGCGCAGGAGCTTGACCGCGACCGTACGGCCGAGCCGTACGTCCTCGGCCGCGAAGACCTCCGCCATGCCGCCGCGTCCCAGACGGTGCGTCAGGCGGTAGCGGCCGTCGCCGACGACCCCACCGACGCCCCAGGACTCCGCCGACGAGTCCGGCACACCGCCGCCTGCTCCGGATTCGGGTGCCATCAGTCCTCGCCGTCGTCTGTCGTGCCGTGTCCAGTCGTCACGCTACAGGCTCCGTACGACACCACGGTCCGAGATGGACCGGCCATCCAATCCCTTCCACGTACACCTGTGCAAATTCGACAGGATTCCTCCGCCCTCGCGGAAACGGTTCGGGGAACCTTCCTGTGCGGAGGGTCACGGAACCGTTCACCCGGCTTGACGTGTCACTGCCCTCGGGCAGACTTGGCCAGGAAATTCCGGATCAACGCCGCCACGCGCGCGTAGGGGGAAGCACAGATGAGCCAGGACGGCGCACAGGGCCGCTATGCGGGCGGTTCGGTCGCGGGCGGCCGGTACCAGCTGCGCGACCTTCTCGGCGAGGGCGGCATGGCGTCGGTCTACCTGGCCTACGACAGCGCACTCGACCGCCAGGTCGCCATCAAGACGCTGCACACCGAGCTCGGCCGGGAACAGTCCTTCCGCGAACGCTTCCGCCGCGAGGCGCAGGCGGTCGCGAAGCTGTCGCACACCAACATCGTCTCGGTCTTCGACACCGGCGAGGACACCCTCGACGGGGCCGTCATGCCGTACATCGTCATGGAGTACGTGGAGGGGCAGCCACTCGGCTCGGTCCTCGTCTCGGACATCCAGCAGTACGGCGCGATGCCGGCCGACAAGGCGCTCAAGGTCACGGCCGACGTGCTCGCCGCGCTCGAGGTCAGCCACGAGATGGGCCTGGTCCACCGCGACATCAAGCCCGGCAACGTGATGCAGACCAAGCGCGGCGTGGTCAAGGTCATGGACTTCGGCATCGCGCGGGCCATGCAGTCCGGGGTCACGTCGATGACCCAGACCGGCATGGTCGTCGGCACCCCTCAGTACCTCTCCCCCGAGCAGGCCCTCGGGCGCGCGGTGGACGCCCGCTCCGACCTCTACTCGGTCGGCATCATGCTCTTCCAGCTGCTGACGGGCCGGCTGCCCTTCGACGCCGACTCCCCGCTGGCCATCGCGTACGCGCATGTACAGGAGGAGCCGGTCGCCCCGTCGACCGTCAACCGGGCGGTGACGCCGGCGATGGACGCGCTCGTCGCCCGCGCGCTGAGAAAGAACCCGAACGAGCGGTTCCCGAGCGCCGCCGCGATGCGCGACGAGTGCCTCCGGGTGCTCTCCGCCGGTCAGACCGGCGCGCCGATGATCGTCCCCGGCGGCCCTGTCAGCAGCGGCGCGGGCGTCGGCTCGGCGGTCTTCCCGCCCGTCGGCCAGACCCCGCCGCCGGGACCGCACTCCGGACCGCACGGGGTGCAGCACCCCTACCAGCCGCCGACGCCGCAGCCCGGACCGTACGGTCCGGCGACCCCGGCGCCCGCCTCCTCGTACGGATACCCGCAGCAGGCGCCGACGCCCGCTCCGGCGTACTCGGCTCCCGCCCCGCAGGCCTCGTACCAGCAGCCCACCCCCGCGCCGTACTCCCCGGTGCACACGCCCGCGCCGAGCCCGGCGGGTGGCGGTGCGCGACGGAACACGCCGATGATCGTGGGTGCCGCCGTCGTCGCCCTGCTCGCGATCGGCGGTCTGCTCGTGGCCCTCAACCTCAACAAGGACGACGACCCCAACGCCGGCGGCACGGGTGGGGGCACGGGTGGCACGGAGACCCAGCAGAGCCAGTCCGCGGCGCCCGGGCACAAGGGTCCGGACCTGACCAAGACGATCGACCCGAAGAAGTGCACGCAGCCGACCGAGTCGAGTGACGACCCCGAGAAGTTCGAGGTCCCCAACTTCACCTACAAGAACATCCAGTCGGTGAAGGAGTGCATCCAGGCGGCCGGCTGGAAGCTCATGACCCAGCGCCCGGTGGACGAGGCGACGTACGGCGAGGGCACGGTCCTCGAGCAGTACCCGCCGGCGGGCCAGGACATCGACGCCAAGGACGCCGAGTTCACCCTCAACATCTCGACGGGCAACCCGGGACAGTAGGACGGGCCCGCCCCCGGACCCGGCCTCGTCCGGGCTCCGGGGTGGCTCGGGCGGGCTCGGGTGGACTCCGGCGGGCTCCGCCTGTACTCCTCCTGACGACCTTTTACGTCGACTGCCCCCGCCCCGGATGCCGGAAGTGTCCCTACATGTGACGCTGAGTTCACTATCTCGGCGGCTCGGTACGGGAGGGGGTCACCCGGTGACTCCAGCACTCCGCAGGGCACGGGCACGGGTCCTCGGACCTGCTCTCACCTGCGTGTTCGCCTGTTTCTGCGTGATGTACGGGGATCCGGTCGCGTACGGAGCCGAGGTCCCCGGCACGGCAGTGGGGGCCGCGGCCCCGACCGCGCCGTCGGCCCCTTCGCCGCTCCCGCCCTCACCCTCCTCGGCGTCCGCCGCCCCGTCGCCCTCCTCCGGCCCGCCCTCCGCGACGGTCACGCCCTCCCCTTCGGCCTCCGTCTCCGCCTCCCCGGGGCGGACCGGGGACGCCGGCACGCCCGCGCCCCCCGCGCCCGCGCCCACCGGCACCGGGGTGGCGCGCCCCGTCCCGCCGGGCGCCGAGCCCAGCGACGCGCCCTCTCCCCACGGCTCCGCTTCGCTGGCGGGCCGGCCCGCGGGCGAGGGGCGGCCGAGGCCCGGACGTTCCGTGCCGCCGGCCTCCCCGGAGGACGACACCCCTCCGCCACCGGCGGCCTCCCGTACCGAAACGGCAACAGACACGGAGAGCCCAGAGGGCCCCGCAGCCGTCGAACAGGAGGCCGAGGGGGTACGCGAGGAGGAGGCCCTCGTGCCGGAGGCGGCGCGCGCCAGCCGGCCGGGCGCCTCGCCGCGCATGGCGTCAGAATCCGCGACACCCCTCGTCGACCAGCGGATTCCCGTCCTCACGCTGGGGGTCGGCCTGGCTCTGATGGGGCTCGGCATCGGCTTCCTCGGGCTCCGGATGCGGCGCAGCTGAGCCCCTCGCTCCGCCCCGGGTCCCCCTTGAGACGGACGTGCCCCTTCCCTCTCAGGACGGTTGTTCGCGACGGCATACCCGGTATACATACTGAGTATGTCGATCCGCCACGGGCTTCTCGCCCTCCTCGAACGCGGCCCTCGGTACGGCTCCCAGCTCCGTACGGAGTTCGAGTCCCGCACCGGTTCCACCTGGCCGCTCAACGTCGGCCAGGTCTACACGACCCTCAGCCGGCTGGAGCGCGACGGCATGGTCGCCCAGGGCGGCGAGGACGCGGCCGGCCACGCGCTCTACGCGATCACGGAGAGCGGCCGCGCCGAGCTCAGGTCCTGGTTCGAGAAGCCGGTGGACCGCACCAGCCCCGCCCGTGACGAGCTCGCCATCAAGCTCGCCATGGCCGTCGGCGCCCCCAGCATCGACATCCGCGACGTCATCCAGTCCCAGCGCCGGCACACCGTGAAGGCCATGCAGGACTACACCCGCCTCAAGGCCCAGGCCCTCATCGCCGTCGAGAGCGGCGGGGCGCGGGAGCGGGACGACATCGCCTGGCTGCTCGTCCTGGAACAGCTGATCTTCCAGACGGAGGCCGAGGCGCGCTGGCTGGACCACTGCGAATCCCGGCTGATCCGCCTCTCGGCGACGGCCGCGGACACCGGATCCGCCCGGGGGACCACGCCCGGAAGCACCACCGGAAGCACCTCCGCGGCCGGGGCAGCCGAGGCACCTGCCGCGTCCGCGCCGCCCGGCACCGCTGCCGAAGCGCCCACCGAAACCGCACCACCCGAGGCCGCGTCACCCGTCGCCGGGGCGCGCTGACCGCACGGTCGCGCCCCGGACGTACCGCTCGCGCCTCACCGCCGTACGGCCCGCGCACGCCCGCCGTACCACTCCCGCATCACCTTTCCACCGCTCGCTCCCGCATCCGGCCGACCGCCGGGTGCGCCCAAGGGGGGACCCCTCATGTCCGCACAGCAGCCCGTGCTGCAACTCCAGAACCTGACCCGCGTCCATGGCGCGGGTGCCACCGAGGTGCATGCCCTGCGCGGCATCGACCTCGCCGTGTACCCGGGTGAACTCGTCGCCGTCATGGGCCCGTCCGGCTCCGGCAAGTCCACACTCCTCACCATCGCCGGCGGCCTCGACGCCCCCACCTCGGGCCGCGTGATCGTCGAGGACACCGACATCACCCAGGCGAGCGTCAAGGAGCTCGCGGCCCTGCGCCGCCGCAGCATCGGCTACGTCTTCCAGGACTACAACCTCATCCCGGCCCTCACCGCCGCCGAGAACGTGGCCCTGCCCCGCGAGCTGGACGGGACCTCCTCCCGCAAGGCACGCGTCGAGGCCCTCAAGGCCCTGGAGGAGATGAGCCTCGGTCACCTCGCCGACCGCTTCCCCGACGAGATGTCCGGTGGTCAGCAGCAGCGCGTGGCCATCGCCCGCGCGCTCGTCGGCGAGCGCCGGCTGGTCCTCGCCGACGAGCCGACCGGTGCCCTCGACTCCGAGACCGGCGAGTCGGTGCTCGCCCTGCTCCGCAGCCGCTGCGACGCCGGCGCCGCCGGTGTCCTCGTCACCCACGAGCCGCGGTTCGCGGCCTGGGCGGACCGGGTCGTGTTCCTGCGGGACGGCGCCATCGTCGACCAGACCGTGCGCAGCGAGGCCGATTCCCTGCTGTCGGGCCAGGTGGCTGAGGCGTGAAGACCTGGCTCCACTCCTGGCGCGCCGCGATCCGGATCGCCCGCCGCGACGCCTGGCGTTCCAAGGGCCGCAGCGCCCTCGTCCTCGCCATGATCGCCCTGCCGATCCTGGGTGTCAGCGCCCTCGATCTGACCTTCCGCAGCTCCGAGCTGTCCCCCGCCGAGCGGGCGGACCGCATGATCGGCGCGGCCGATGCCCAGTTCAAGGACCCCGGCTACGGCGGGGAGCCGGTCTTCCAGGACCCGGTCGGCGAGATGAGCACGCCGGCCAAGGACTACAAGGACACGGCGTGGCCGAGCGGCCCCACCGACGTCACCAAGACCTTCCCCGCGGGTTCCACGGTCCTCACGGACAGGTCGGGCACGGCCAAGCTGACCACGAAGCACGGTCTGCTCGTGACCCAGGTGCGTGAGCTCAAGACGGCCGATCCGGTCGCCCGGGGCATCACGACCCTGCTGGAGGGGCGCCACCCGGAGAAGAACGACGAGATCATCGCGACCTCGAACTTCCTGGAGAGCAGCGGTCTGTCGATCGGCTCGACCCTTTCCGCGCGCAACTTCGACCGCCCGTACCGGATCGTCGGCTCGTACGAGATTCCCGACGAGCTGAACGCCGTCCAGGTCAACGCGCTCCCGGGGGCCTTCCTCGCGCCGTACGCGAGCGCCGTCGAGAAGGCCGGTCTGCAGAAGCCCGACACCAGCACCACGTTCCTGGTGCGCGCGTCCGGTGGTTTCACGTGGAACATGGTCAAGGAGCTCAACACCAAGGGTGTCGTCGTCTCCTCGCGTGCCGTGATCCTCGACCCGCCCGCGAACTCCGAGGTCCCGCTCTTCCAGAAGGACGGTTGGGGCGACTTCGAGACCAGCACGGTGGGCAACGCCACGGAACTCGCCGCCATCGGCACCGTCGTCGGTCTGGCGATGCTGGAGATCTGTCTGCTCGCCGGACCCGCGTTCGCGGTCGGCGCCCGTCGCTCGCGCCGCCAGCTCGGTCTGGTCGGTGCCAACGGCGGTGCCCGCAGCCACATCCGGGCCATCGTGCTGAGCGGCGGTCTGGTCATCGGTGTCGCCGCGGCGGTCACCGGTACGGTCCTCGCCCTGATCCTCACCAAGGCGCTCCAGCCGTACCTCGAGGAGACCATGGGCCAGCGGTTCGGGGCCTTCGACATCCGGCCGCTCGAAATCCTCGGCATCGCCCTGCTCGCCGTGCTGACCGGTCTGCTCGCGGCCATCGTGCCGGCGATCACCGCCTCGCGGCAGACCGTCCTCGCCTCGCTCACCGGTCGGCGCGGCGTCCGCCGCAGCAGCCGGGTGCTGCCCCTGATCGGCCTCGCGGCCCTTCTGATCGGTGGCGCCATCGCGCTCTTCGGCTCCATCGTCAGCCAGCAGTTCATCATCGTGGCGGGCGGCTCGGCCGTCGCGGAGCTGGGCGTCGTCGCCATGACCCCGGCCCTGGTCGGCCTGTTCGGACGGGCCGGGCGCTGGCTGCCGCTGTCGCCGCGGCTCGCCCTGCGGGACGCCGTGCGCAACCGGGGCCGCACGGCACCCGCGGTCGCCGCCGTCCTCGCCGCCGTCGCCGGTACGGTCGCCGTCTCCACGTACATGGCCAGCGAGGAGGCTCAGCACAGGGCCGAGTACACGGCCCAGATGCCGCACGGGACCGTCTCCGCGTTCGTCACCGAGGAAGGCGGCCGGGACGTCCCCGCGGTCCGCGAGGCGATCCAGCGGTACGTCCCCGTCGACGTCCGGGCGGATGTCGCGCGCGTCTCGGTCGGCAAGCCCAGCTGCCAGCCGTGGGACAGCGGCCCGGGCTGCGGCCGTTACGAGGTCGTCGTCCCCCCGGCGAACGAGTGCCCGATGTACGCGTCGCTGCCCGGCGGCGGAGACGCCTCGGAGAAGTACACGCCCGAGCAGCGGCGGAAGATGCTCACCGAGGACTGGCGGTGCAAGGAGGGCCGGAGCAGCGGGATGTACGTCTCCGACGGCGGGCTGCTCGTCGGTGACGCCGCGCTTCTGAAGGTCCTCGGCCTCGACGACGCCGCGACCGTGAAGGCGCTCGACGAGGGCAAGGTCGTCAGCTTCAACCCCGTCAACATCGACAAGAGCGGCATGTTCGGGATCAAGCAGATCACCGACCTCGCCGCGGCCGACAAGGCCTCCCAGGAGAGCAAGCCCGCTCCCGGCAAGGTCACCCGCCTGCCCGCCTACCAGGTGCCCGGGAACGAGAAGTCCTACGGCGTCCAGGCCCTGATCACCCCGGCCGCCGCCAAGGCCGCCGGTCTCGCGACGGTGCCGCTCGGCATGTACGCCGGCACCGACCGGCTGCCCGACACCACCGCACGCCAGAAGCTCGACGGCGAGCTCACCAAGCTCGGCAGCACCGTGGATCTCCGCGTGGAGGAAGGATTCGTCAACGCCAACAGCCTCATCCTGCTGTCGCTGGCGATCTTCGCGGGGCTCGTCACCATCGGCGCCGCCGGCATCGCCACCGGGCTCGCCCAGGCCGACGCCGAGGCCGATCTGAAGACGCTCGCCGCCGTGGGCGCCCCGCCGCGGGTCCGCCGGACCCTCAGCGGCTTCCAGTGCGGCGTGGTCGCCGCGATGGGCGTGATCCTCGGCTCGGCCGCCGGAGTGCTGCCGGCGATGGGCCTCCGGCTCAACGAGGAACGGCTGCAGATCCGCTTCCACGAGGAGGCCGTCGCCCAGGGCTGGAGCGCGGCCACGGACGTGCCGTACGTCCCGATCATCATTCCCTGGGAGACCCTCGCCGGTCTGCTCGTCGCCGTACCCGTGGGTGCCGCGCTGCTCGCCGCCCTGGTGACCCGCTCGCGCGGCGCGCTCTCCCGGCGCGAGGCGACCTGACGGTCTTCGTTGTCGTCCTGTGCCCCCGCACGAGGGTGGATCACCCTCGTGCGGGGGCACACCCCGTGGTGACGCATGTGTACGAGAGAATGGCGGCATGGAGATGCCGAGGAATGACAGGTCGCAGGAGAGCCCCCAGGTCCTCATCGTGGGACAGGACGGGATGGCGCTCGGCGGCACTCAGGGCGACGACGAACCCCGCGAGGTCCCGGTGACGGAAATGGTCGAGCAGCCTGCGAAGGTCATGCGGATCGGCAGCATGATCAAGCAGCTCCTGGAGGAAGTACGCGCGGCACCTCTCGACGAGGCCAGCCGCGTCAGGCTCAAGGACATCCACGCCAGCTCCGTGAAGGAGCTGGAGGACGGGCTCGCCCCCGAGCTGGTCGAGGAACTGGAGCGGCTCTCCCTGCCGTTCACGGACGAGGCGATCCCCTCCGAGGCGGAGCTGCGCATCGCGCAGGCGCAGCTCGTGGGCTGGCTCGAGGGCCTCTTCCACGGCATCCAGACGGCGCTGTTCGCCCAGCAGATGGCGGCCCGCGCCCAGCTGGAGCAGATGCGCAGGGCGCTCCCGCCGGGTGCGTCGCACGACGATGACGACGACGACCGCGGCCACGGCCACGCCGTCCGCTCCGGGCCGTACCTGTAGGCCGCGACGGAGCACGCACGAGGAGGGGCCCGGCACACTGCGTGCCGGGCCCCTCCTCGTGCGAGGACGGGGAGAACCGGGCCGGGTCAGCCCTGGGGGCGTGGCCGTCAGCCCTGGAGGGCGTGGCCGTCAGCCCTGGGGGGTCACCAGCAGGACCTTGCCCACGTGAGTGCCGGATTCCAGCGCCCGGTGACCCTCCGCGGCGTCGTTCAGCGGAAGCGTCCGGTCGACGACCGGCCTGACCGTGCCCGCGCCGATCAGGGGCCAGACGTGCTCCCGTACGGCGGCCACGATCGCCGCCTTCTCGTCCGCGGGACGGGCCCGCAGCGTGGTCGCCATCACCGCGGCGCGCTTCGCGAGCAGCGCCCCGAGGTTCAGCTCGCCCTTGACGCCGCCCTGGAGGCCGATGACGACGAGCCGGCCGTTCACGGCCAGCGCCTTCACGTTCCGCTCCAGGTACTTGGCGCCGACGATGTCCAGGATGACGTCCGCACCCGCTCCGTCCGTCGCCTTGGCCAGCTCCTCGACGAAGTCCTGCTCGCGGTAGTCGATGAGGATGTCCGCGCCGAGCTCGGCGCAGCGTGCCAGCTTCCCGGGGCCTCCGGCCGTGACCGCGACCCGCGCCCCGACCGCCTTCGCCAGCTGGATCGCCATCGTGCCGATCCCGCTCGCACCGCCGTGCACGAGCAGCGTCTCGCCGGGACGCAGGTGGGCGATCATGAAGATGTTGGACCAGACCGTGCAGGCGACCTCGGGAAGCGCCGCGGCCGTGGCCAGGTCGATTCCCTCAGGCACCGGGAGCAGCTGCCCGGCGGGGACGACGACCTTCTCCGCGTATCCGCCACCGGCGAGCAGCGCGCAGACCTCGTCGCCGACGGCCCAGCCGGACACCCCCGGGCCGAGCGCGGCGATCCGGCCCGAGCACTCCAGGCCGGGGTACGGCGAGCTGCCCGGCGGCGGGTCGTAGAAGCCCTGGCGCTGGAGCAGATCGGCGCGGTTCACCGCGCTCGCCACCACCTCGACGAGGACCTCGCCCTCGCCGGGTACGGGATCGGGCACCTCGGCCCAGACGAGGGCCTCGGGACCACCGGGTTCCGGAATCGTGATCGCATACATGGCGGCGAGGCTACTCCCGGGACCGGCCGGGGGCGCGATGCTCCGGGCTCAGTCCTCCGGCGGCGTCCTGAGCGGGGTGACCGGCGCGGCGCGCACGATGGTGATCACCCGGTCGGTGAGCTGGAGCGGGCTGGCCGCGGGGTCGTCGTAACCGAGCAGCCGGTGGCCGCGGAGCACGCTCACGACCAGGTCACCGGTCTCCCGCACGCTCTTTCCGACCTCGCTCTTGGTCACCGGGCGCTCCACCAGGTCGAGGCCGGAGCCCTGCTGGATGAGGTCCTCCATCACCGTGCCGGCGCTGGGGCTCAGCACGGAGAGGCCGAGCAGGCGCCCCGCGGCGCTGGCACTGGTGATGACCGCGTCCGCGCCGGACTGGCGCAGCAGCGGCGCGTTCTCCTCCTCGCGGACCGCGGCGACGATCTTCGCGCCCCGGTTGAGCTGCCGGGCCGTGAGGGTGACCAGGACGGCCGTGTCGTCGCGCTGGGTGGCGATGACGATCTGCCGGGCCCGCTGCACCTCGGCGCGGAGCAGGACGTCGCTGCGGGTCGCGTCGCCGACCACGCCGACGAAGCCGTCCGCGTTCGCCGTCTCGATCACCTTGTTGGAGGGATCGACGATGACGATCTGGTCCTTGCTGAGACCGGTCGCGCAGAGCGTCTGGATCGCGGACCGCCCCTTGGTGCCGAAGCCGACGATGACGGTGTGGTCGCGCAAGGTGGACCTCCAGCGATTCAGCCGGAACTCCTCGCGGGTCCGCTCCGTGAGGACCTCGAGGGTGGTGCCGACCAGGATGATCAGAAACAGCACGCGCAGGGGCGTGACCAGCAGGATGTTGGCGAGTCGCGCCGAGTCGCTGTACGGGACGATGTCGCCGTATCCGGTGGTGGAGAGCGTGACGGTCGCGTAGTAGGCGCAGTCGAGGAAGTCGAGCGTCTCGTTGGCGTTGTCGTGATAGCCCGAGCGGTCGACGTAGACGATGAGGACCGTCACGGCCAGCACGCCGAGGGCCATCAGGAGCCGCTTGCCGACCTGGCGCAGGGGACGTTCGACCTCCCGGCGCGGCAGCTTGATCTGCGGACCGGAGATCCGTTCGTCCGCGTGGCGGGCCATCACGTCACGACTGGGAAGTTTCACGTGAAACACGCTCCTTGGGCCGGTACGGCCCCCTCGGCCACCGGCCAGGGAAGGTCGAGGACATCCAAATCTTGGCCGGGGCGGGCGCCGCCGGGCGGGACGACGGCCAGGCCGTCGGCGGCGGCGATGCCCCGGAGCATGGCCGGTCCGGTGTAGCGCAGGGGCACGGCGCGTCCACCACGGCGCACGACCGGGACGAGCCGGGTGTCGTACGGATGCCCGTGCACCTCGTCCTGGACGGGCACGCGGGGCGGGGCGGGCGGCTCTGCCCCGGCCCCGGTCAGGGCGGCCAGAAGCGGCTGCGCCAAGGTCAGAAGCCCTGAGACGGCTGCGAGCGGATTGCCGGGAAGCCCGACGAGGTGACGGACGTGCCCGGGCCGGGCGGGTCCGGCGGCGAGGCGGGCGAGCAGCATCGGGTGGCCGGGCCGGACCTTCACGCCGTCGACCAGGAGGGTCGCGCCTGCCTTGTCCAGGACGCCGTGGACATGGTCCACGGGCCCGGCGGCGGTCCCGCCGGTCGTGAGGACCAGGTCGGCGGCGGAACCGGTGACGGCCGCGTACAGCTCCTCGGCCTCGTCACCGATCCGGCGGGTGGCGAGGACGTCGGCGCCGAGCGCCGTCAGCCACGGGCCGAGCATGGGGCCGAGGGCGTCAC
The DNA here is from genome assembly GCF_036226665.1 of Streptomyces sp. NBC_00691. Classification (NCBI taxonomy): domain Bacteria; kingdom Bacillati; phylum Actinomycetota; class Actinomycetes; order Kitasatosporales; family Streptomycetaceae; genus Streptomyces; species Streptomyces sp. NBC_00691. The sequence continues at coordinate 4,039,743 of NZ_CP109007.1, forward strand.
GGATCAGGCCGTCGTGGGGGAGACCCGCCGTGAGCAGCTCGTCGCCGAGGACCAGGATCTCGACCCGTGGGCGCGGCGGTACGGGGAGCTCGTCGTAGCCGGCTGCGGCGGCGAGGCCGAGCACGGCGGGGGTCACCACGGTGCCGGCCGGCAGCAGCTCGTCGCCGGCCCGGCACTCCTGGCCCCGGGGCCGGATGTCCTGCCCCGGCACGACCTCGCGCAGGGCGTGCAGCACGGCGTCCTCACCGGGTACGTGCTCGGCGTGTGCGTGTTCGGTGCGTGCGCGTTCGGTGCGGACGACGGCGGTGGTCCCGGCAGGGACGCGGGCGCCGGTGGCGATCCGTACGGCCTCGCCGTCGGCCGCCACGGCCGCGGACGCCTGTCCGGCAAGGACGGCGCCCTCCCCGCGTACGGCCCAGGGGCCGGGACCCGCGACCGCCCAGCCGTCCATGGCGGAGGTGTCGAAGGGCGGCAGGTCGGTGAGGGCGAGCAGCGGCTCCGCCAGGACCTGGCCGAGTGCCTGCCCGAGGGGTACGCCGAGCGGCGCCCGGCCGGCCCGCGCGGACGCCCCGGCACTGACGGCCGTGGCGCGCGCCTCGGGCCAGGGGGTGGCCCGGTGCGGCTGCCCGGCCCGCGCGTCGTCGGTTCCGGGGGCCACCGGGAGGGGCTCCTTCAGGGTCATCCGGCCTCGTCCTGCTCGGCGGCCCAGCGCTGGGCCAGCGCGGCGGCCTTGCGGGCGGCCTCGGCGACCGCCTCGGGACCGCCCTCGTCGCCCGCGCGCGCCGCCGCGTATCCGACCAGGAAGGTGGTCAGGGGCGCGGCGGGGCGGGCCACTCCATGGGCGGCGTCCCGGGCCAGATCGAGCAGTACGCCGGTGTCGACGTCCAGCTCGATGCCCAGTTCGTCCTTGACTGCGGTGATCCATTCATCCAGCACGGTCCCATGCTCCCTGATGCGGGCCCGGGCCGTGGCGATGTCCTCCCAGGTGTCGCAGTCGAAGGAGGCGAGGGGCCCGGCGGGGACCCGGGTGAGGCGCAGCGCTCCGGTGAGCCGCCGCAGCGGGCCGCCGGCGAGGGTGCCGCGTTCCTCGGCGATGCGCGCCAACTCCCGCCGGAGCGGGGCGGCTCGGTAGGCGGCGACGAGTGGCTGGTCCCGTCCCCCGGAGTCGGTGAGGAGGGCGGCCTCGGCGTCGGGGGCGGCGACGAGTGCCCCGATCAGGCGCTGGACGGTGTCCTCGTCGAGGAAGGGCAGGTCGGCGGAGAGGACGAGCAGGACGTCGGCCCCGGTGTCCCCGCCTCTGTCGCCGGTCCCCGATCCGGCGGCGGTTCGGGTGGCTGTGGCGGTGCCGGTCGACGCGCCGATCTTCCGAACTCCCGCGTCGAGGGCGGCGAGAGGCCCTCCGCCGGGCGGGTCCTCCCTGGTCCAGAGGACGGGGTGGACGGTCGCGCGGGGGTCGCCGACGACCACGGTCCGGTCCGCGCCACGGCATGCGGCGAGGACCCGGTCGAGGAGTGCCCGGCCTCCGACCCGTACGCCGGGCTTGTCGGCACCGCCGAGTCGCTGGGCCGCGCCGCCGGCGAGCACGACGGCGTCATGGGGGATGGTCACCCCAGCAGTATGGTCCGCCGCCCCGTCCTCCGTCGGGCGCGTCTCCCTCAGTGGGACGGCGCGGATGCCGGACGCGACGCAGAAGGGGCCGACGGAGGACACGCGGACGGCGCGATGGCCGGTCCCGGGCCACGGTCCGGGGGCCTCCGGCGATGGGCCAGGGACGCTCGTGGACGCTCCGGCGGGACCGGGAAGGTCCGGCCGGAGCGCCGGTGTCAGAGCGTGCGGAGCAGGACCGCGGGCTGCTCGACGCAGTCCGCCACGTACCGCAGGAAGCCGCCCGCCGTGCCGCCGTCGCAGACGCGGTGGTCGAAGGTGAGCGAGAGCTGCACCACCTGGCGGACGGCCAGTTCGCCCTGGTGGACCCAGGGCTTGGGAATGATCCTGCCGACGCCGAGCATCGCGGCCTCGGGGTGGTTGATGATCGGCGTGGACCCGTCGACCCCGAACACCCCGTAGTTGTTCAGGGTGAACGTGCCACCCGTCAGATCGGCCGGAGTCAGCGCCGACTCCCGTGCGGCCTCCGTCAGCCGGGCGAACTCCGCCGTCAGCGCCTCGGCCGTCCGGGTCCCCGCGTCCTTGACCACCGGGACGACCAGGCCGCGCGGGGTCTGGGCGGCGAAGCCGAGATGCACGGCCGGCAGCCGGACGATCTCCCGGGCCGCCATGTCCACGGTGGAGTTGAGCTCGGGGAATCGCGCCAGGGCGTGGACGCAGATCCGGGCGAGAAGCGCGAGCAGGGAGATCTTCGGCCCGCCCGCCGCGTTCATCGCCGCCCGCGCGGCCATCAGTTCGGTCGCGTCGGCGTCCACCCAGCAGGTCGCGTCCGGGATCTCCGTACGGCTGCGCGACAGCTTGTCCGCCACGGCGCCCCGGACCCCGCGCAGCGGCACCCGCTCACCGGACGAAGCACCCGCGGCGGAGGGCGCAGGGACGGGCGCGGCGGCCGGTGCGGTCGTCGTCGCGGCGACGGGCCGCTCCAGCGCCGCGATGGCCAGCTCCACGTCGGCCCGCAGGATCAGGCCCTCGGGCCCCGATCCGCGCACCTCGCGCAGATCGAGCCCCCGGTCCCTGGCCAGCTTCCGCACCAGGGGCGAGATGACCGGCACCGGCCCGTCGCCGTGGCCGGCGCCGGGCACGGCGACCGGAGCCGGAGCGGCCACCGGGGCCGCGACCGCGGCTGCGGCGGGTGCGGGTGCGGAGGGCTTCGCCACGGCCTGGCTCTCGTGCCGGACCCGGCGGCGCCGGGCGGCGGGCCCGGCCGTGCCGTAGCCGACGAGCACATTGCCCGAGTACTCGGACGACACGGCGGACTCGGCGGCGGTCCCGCCCACCGTGGGAGCGGCTCCCGGAGCCGCCTCCGCGAGCTCCTCCGGAGCGCCCGTGCCACCCACCGCGACCGTCAGGAGCGGCGCGCCGACGGGCAGCTCGGTGCCCTCCTCGCCGTACCGGGCGGTGACGACGCCGCCGTACGGGCAGGGCACCTCGACCATGGCCTTGGCCGTCTCGACCTCGACGACCGGCTGGTCGATGGCGACGACATCGCCGACAGCGACCAGCCAGCGGACGATCTCCGCCTCGGTGAGTCCCTCACCGAGGTCGGGCAGCTTGAACTCGAGCACCTGCGCCATCAGCTTCCCGCCTCCCACTGCAGTCGCGCCACCGCGTCCAGGACCCGGTCGACTCCCGGCAGATGGTGCCGTTCCAGCATGGGCGGCGGATAGGGGATGTCGAAGCCCGCGACCCGCAGCACCGGCGCCTCCAGGTGGTGGAAGCAGCGCTCGGTCACGCGCGCGGCGATCTCCGCGCCGGGGCCGCCGAAGCCCGTCGACTCGTGGACGACGACCGCGCGGCCGGTGCGCCGCACCGAGGCGCAGACCGTCTCGTCATCGAAGGGGACGAGCGAGCGCAGGTCGACGACCTCCAGGTCCCAGCCCTCCGCCTGCGCGGCCTCCGCCGCCTCCAGGCAGACGGGCACGGAGGGGCCGTAGGTGATGAGCGTGGCACCGGTGCCCCGCCGTCGTACCACGGCCTTGCCGATCGGCTCCACGGCCGCGGGGGACCAGTCGGACTTGGACCAGTAGAGCCGCTTGGGCTCCAGGAAGACCACCGGGTCGTCGGAGGCGATGGCCGCGCGCAGCAGCCCGTAGGCGTCCTCGACGGTGGCCGGGGTGACGACGTGGAGTCCCGGGGTGGCCATGTAGTAGGCCTCGGAGGAGTCGCTGTGGTGCTCGACGCCGCCGATCCCGCCGCCGTACGGCACACGGATGACGATCGGCATCGGCATCGCGCCGCGCGTGCGGTTCCGCATCTTCGCCACGTGGGAGAGCAGCTGCTCGAACGCCGGGTAGGCGAACGCGTCGAACTGCATCTCGACGACCGGCCGCAGGCCGTACATGGCCATGCCGACGGCCGCGCCGAGGATGCCGGCCTCGGCCAGCGGGGTGTCCGTGCAGCGGTCCTCGCCGAACTCCTTCGCGAGGCCGTCGGTGACCCGGAAGACCCCGCCGAGGGTGCCGACGTCCTCGCCCATCACATGGACGGTCGGGTCCTCGGCCATCGCGTCGCGCATGGCGCGCTGGAGCGCCTGCGCCATCGTGGCGGGCTTGGCCTTCCCGGCCCCGCCGCCCTTACCGGCCCCGGCGGTCCTGTCCGCCGTGGATCCGGTCGTCGCCGTCGTCATCACGCCTCACCCTCGGCTTCGAGCTCGGCGCGCAGCTGCGCCGCCTGTTCCCGCAGTTGCGAGGTCTGCTCCGCGTACACGTGCGAGAAGAGGTCCATCGGGTTCAGCACCGGTTCGGCGTTCATCCGCTCGCGCAGCTCCGCTGCCATCGTCTCGGCGGCCTCGGCCGCCGCGCGCCTGCCGTCCTCGTCGAGCAGGCCCCGCTCGGTCAGCTCCCGTTCGAGGATCAGGATCGGGTCGTGCGCCCGCCAGGTCTCGACCTCGCCGGCCGCGCGGTAGCGGGTGGCGTCGTCGGCGTTGGTGTGGGCGTCGATCCGGTACGTGATCGCCTCGACGAGGGTGGGGCCGCCGCCCCGCCGCGCGCGGGCCACGGCCTCGGTGAGGACCTGGTGGACGGCGATCGCGTCGTTGCCGTCGACGAGCCGGCCGGGCATCCCGTATCCGACGGCCTTGTGGGCCAGGGACGGGGCGGCGGTCTGCTTGGCGAGCGGTACGGAGATCGCGAAGCCGTTGTTCTGCACGAGGAAGACCACCGGGGCCTGCCAGACGGCCGCGAAGTTCAGCGCCTCGTGGAAGTCGCCCTCGCTGGTGCCGCCGTCGCCGACCATGGCGAGCGCGACGACGTCGTCGCCCTTGAGCCGGGCGGCGTGGGCGAGGCCCACCGCGTGCGGGAGCTGGGTGGCCAGCGGGGTGGAGAGCGGCGCGATGCGGTGCTCGTGCGGGTCGTACCCGGTGTGCCAGTCGCCGCGCAGCAGCGTCAGGGCCTGTACGGGGTCGAGGCCACGGGCGACCGCGGCCAGGGTGTCGCGGTACGAGGGGAAGAGCCAGTCCCGCTCCTCCAGGGCGAGGGCGGCGGCGATCTCGCACGCCTCCTGGCCGTGGGTGGACGGGTACACGGCGAGCCGGCCCTGCTTGGTGAGGGCGGTGGCCTGCGTGTTGTACCGGCGGCCGCGGATCAGCTCCGCGTAGAGCCGGAGCAGCAGCGCGGGGTCGGCGTCGGCCACGGCGTCCGTGCCGAGCACGCGCAGCGGCTCGGTGTCGGGCAGCAGCGGGGTGGGGTCGGTACGCGGCTGCCACGCCGGCGGCGGGGTGGGCCGGTGGGCGGGAACGGCACCGGGCGGCTCTTGGACTGTCGAACTGCGCTGTTGCAACGAGTCCACCTCCTCGTGGGAGCGGGCATAAGACCCGAAGGCGGGTGGCGCGAGTGTGGCGCGCCTCACCTACCGATTGTTCGGTCGTGGAGGCATTTTGGCTACAGGCACCTGCAGCCTGTGGACAAACGGTTCTCCACAGCCTGGGATGAGTACAGGTCGTCCACCGGAGAGAGGCGGGGGCACATGGCGGATGAACAAATGGCCGTCGACCGGAGCGGGGCTCCGGACGACGACACGGGCGGCGACCCGGGCGGCACGCTCCGCGGGACCGGGAGCGAGGTGCCCGGCGAGGCCCTGAGCGCCCCGATCGGCACCCCGACGGGCGCCCTTCCGGCACGCCCGCTGGACGCGATCGACCGGGACATCCTGCGACTGCTGCAAACGGACGGTCGCGCCTCGGTACGCTCCGTCGCCGAGCGGGTGCACGTCTCCCGGGCCAACGCCTACGCGCGCATCAACCGGCTCATCGACGACGGGGTGATCCGCGGTTTCAGCGCGCGGGTCAACCACGAGCGGGCGGGCCACGGCGCCTCCGCCTACATCACGCTCAAGATCGTCCAGAACTCCTGGCGCACCGTCCGCGAGCAGCTCGGAGCGCTGCCGGGGGCCACGCACATCGCGCTGGTCAGCGGCGATTTCGACGTCCTGCTGCTGGTCCACACACCGGACAACCGGACGCTGCGCGAGCTGGTGCTCACCCGGATCCAGGCGATCCCCGAGGTCCTGTCCACGCGCACCCTGCTGGTGTTCGAGGAGACGGACCTGAACACGGACCCGCACGCGTGAGCCCGCACGCGTGACGACGCGCGCGGAGCCCGCACGCGTGATGATGAGGCGCGCCCCGTGACGACGCGTGCCCCGTGAGGCCGTCAGAGCTCTCCGCGGGGCCGCGGAGAGCCGACGGGGCCGGGCAGCGGTGTCAGCGGGGTCCCACGGGACCCTGGCGGGCCGTGCGCAGCCCGTCGAAGGCCAGATGCGCGACGGTCTCGGCGAGCTGCTCCCGCTCCGCCGTCGCGTCCGGGTGCGGCCGGTACCACTCCACCAGCGAGTTGATCATGCCGAAGAGCAGCCGGGTCGCCAGCCGGATGTCCACATCGGCCCGCAGGTCGCCCTCCTCGGCGGCCGCCTTGAGCAGATCGGCCACCTTGTGGTCGAACTCGCGCCGTCGCTCCATGGCCCACCGCTCGGTGCCGGTGTTGCCGCGCACCCGCAGCAGCAGCGTCACGTACGGCAGCTCCGCGATGAGCACCTCGACCGTGCGGCGCGTGACGTACTCGACCCGCTCGACGGCCCGGCCGCGCCCGGCGTCCGGCTCGTCGAGGATCGCGAAGAGGCCGTCCAGCGCCCGGCTGACCGCCCGCCGCAGCAGCTCCTCCTTGCCGGACACGTGGTGGTAGATCGACGACTTGGAGATCCCGGCCGCCTTGGAGAGGTGCTCCATGGACGTGCCGTCGTAGCCGCGCTCGTTGAAGACCCGCACGGCGACCGACAGCAGCGTCTCGGGGGTGTAGGTGTCGCGCTTGGCGGTGGTCATCGGGAGTCCTCCGCGGCCTCGGCGCAGCCCCGGCGTGCCGTGGCCAGGCTCGGCGCGTACCGGCCCGTGGGGTAGCGGTCGTGCATCGCGTCGAGGAGGTCCCTCACGCGCGCGTGGCCCACGGTCCCGGCCCATTCCAGGGGGCCGGCCGGATAGTTGACGCCGAGCCGCATGGCCGTGTCCACGTCCTCGGCGGTGGCGACCCCCCGGGCGACGGCGTCGGCGGCGAGGTCGGCCAGCATGGCGACCGTACGGCCGACGATCATGCCCGGCACGTCGCCGATCACGGACACCTGCTTGCCGAGCGCCTGGAAGAGGCCGACCGCTTCCGCGAGCGTCTCGTCCGAGGTTCCCTCCCGGGTGGAGAGCACGATCCTGGTCGCGCGCGCGTAGTCGAGCGCCAGGTCGAAGTAGATGATCTCGTCGGTGTCGTACTCGAAGGAGGTCTCGCCGTCGACGAGGCAGAGCCTGCCGCCGCCCGGCAGCAGGATGTACCCGTTGCCGCCCTTGCGCCGGACGGTGATCCCGGCCTCCTCGAAGAGCCCGATCAGCGGCTCCGCGGGCCCGAGGCCGCCCCGTACGGCGATCTTCTCCGGCGCCGGCGCCGGGGCCGCCGTGTGGGGTACGGGCCGCTCGGCGCCCTCCGCGTACGAGAACCAGCCGTGGCCCGTCTTGCGGCCGAGGCGCCCCGACTCCACGAGCCGCCGCTGCGCGAGCGAGGGCGTGAACTTCGGGTCCTGGTGGAAGGACTCCCAGACGGAGCGGGTGACGGCCTCGTTCACGTCCTGGCCGATGAGGTCGGTCAGCTCGAACGGGCCCATCCTGAAGCCGCCGCACTCGCGCAGGGCCGCGTCGATGGTCGCGGGGTCGGCCGCGCCCTCCTCGAAGACCCGGAGCGCCTCCGCGTAGAAGGGGCGGGCGACCCGGTTGACGATGAAACCGGGGGTGTCCGCGCAGCGCACGGGGGTCTTGCCCCAGCCCTTCACCGTCTCGTACGCGCGCGTGGCGACGTCCGGCTCGGTGGCGAAGCCGCTGACGACCTCGACGAGGGGCAGCAGCGGCGCCGGGTTGAAGAAGTGCAGTCCGACGAACCGGCCGGGGACGCGCAGGCCTCCCGCGATGGCGGTGACGGAGAGCGAGGAGGTGTTGGTGGCGAGGACGGTGTCGTCTCCGACGACCTTCTCCAGGTCGGCGAAGAGCTGCTGCTTCACGGGCAGCAGCTCGACGATCGCCTCGACGACGAGCGCCGCGTCCGCGAGCTCCCCGAGGTCCTGGGCGGCGTACAGCCGTCCGCCGGCCGCCTCGCGCGCGGTGGCGTCGAGGCGCCCCTTCTCCACGAGCCGGTCGAGGCGTGCGGTGAGGGCGGACACGGCCTCCTCCGCGCGGCCGGGGGCGCTGTCGTAGAGGCGCACGGAGTGTCCGGCGACCAGCGCGACCTGAGCGATGCCCTGGCCCATGGTGCCGGTGCCGACGACGGCGACGGTGCGGTCCCGACCGACGGGCCCCGGGCCCGTGGCGGCTACGGCTTCGGATGCCTCCACGGCGGCGGCAGGCTCACTGGCGGTCACGTCGTCGCTCCCCCTGACGGTCACGTTGGCGCTCATAGGAGTGATCCTCCCCGATGGGTTTTCCACAGGATCGACAGGCCCCCTTGTCCCGACCGATCGTTCGGTTACTCTAACTCCGTACGTGTCTCCCTGCCCAGCTCGACGAGGAGTTGGTCCACCCATGGCCACCGCTCTGCCGACCACCGACCGACTGGCCGAGAAGCACCGGTCCACGCTCGACCAGGCGCTCGACACCATCCGGACCCGTGCCTACTGGTCGCCGTACCCCGAGCACCCGAAGGCGTACGGGGAGGACGGTTCGCTCGACGCGGCGGCCGGTCTCGCCGCCCACCAGGCCCTGCTCGACACCCGCTTCGAGCTCGACCAGCCCGGCACGGACGGCTGGACCGGCGGCGAGACCTCGCCGTACGGCCCCGAGCTCGGCATCGAGTACCCGCACGCCGACATCGACGTCCTGCTCCCCGCGATGCGCGCGGGTACGGGTGCCTGGCGCGACGCCGGGGCCGAGACCCGCGCCCTGGTCTGCCTGGAGATCCTCGCCCGGATCTCCGCCCGCACCCACGAGTTCGCCCACGCCGTCATGCACACCAGCGGCCAGGCGTTCATGATGGCGTTCCAGGCCGGTGGCCCGCACGCCCAGGACCGCGGCCTGGAGGCCGTGGCGTACGCGTACGCGGAGCAGACGCGCACCCCCTCCGGCCGGGCCGACTGGTCCAAGCCGCAGGGCAAGCGGGACCCCCTGGAGCTGAGCAAGGAGTTCACCCCGGTCGGCCGCGGCATCGCCCTGGTGATCGGCTGCAACACCTTCCCCACGTGGAACGGCTACCCGGGCCTGTTCGCCTCCCTCGCCACCGGCAACCCGGTGCTGGTCAAGCCGCACCCGCGCGCCGTTCTCCCGCTCGCACTGACCGTGCGGGTCGCCCGCGAGGTGCTCGCCGAGTCCGGCTTCGACCCGAACCTGGTCGCGCTCGCCGTCGAGCGTCCGGGCGAGGGCATCGCCAAGACCCTGGCCGTGCGCCCCGAGATCCGGATCATCGACTACACAGGCTCGACCGCCTTCGGCGACTGGCTGGAGGCCAACGCCCGCCAGGCGCAGGTCTACACCGAGAAGGCCGGCGTCAACACGGTGGTGGTCGACTCCACCGACAACTACAAGGGGATGCTCGCCAACCTGGCCTTCTCCCTGTCCCTGTACAGCGGCCAGATGTGCACCACCCCGCAGAACCTGCTGATCCCCCGCGACGGCATCGCCACCGACCAGGGCCCCAAGTCATACGACGAGGTCGTCGCCGACCTCGCCGCGGCCGTCGGCGGTCTGCTCGGTGACGACGCCCGGGCGAACGGTCTGCTGGGCGCCCTGGTCAACCCGGACGTGAAGGCGCGGCTTGAGGCCGCCGCCGACCTCGGCGAGGTGGCGCTCGCCTCCCGCGAGGTCGTCAACCCGGAGTACCCGGACGCCGTGGTCCGCACGCCGGTGGTCGTGAAGCTGGACGGTTCAAAGCCGGACGCCCAGGCCGCGTACTTCTCGGAGTGCTTCGGCCCGGTCTCCTTCGCCGTCTCGGTGGACTCCACCGCCGATGCCCTGGAGCTGCTGCGGCGCACGGTCCGCGAGAAGGGCGCGATGACGGTCGGGGCCTACACGACCTCGGCGGACGTCGAGCGCGCGGTGGAGGAGGTCTGCCTGGAGGAGTCGGCGCAGCTGTCGCTGAACCTCACGGGCGGGGTCTATGTGAACCAGACCGCCGCGTTCTCCGACTTCCACGGCTCCGGCGGCAACCCGGCGGCGAACGCGGCCCTGTGCGACGGCGCCTTCGTCTCCAACCGCTTCCGGGTGGTGGAGGTCCGCCGCCAGGCCTGAGGCACACCCGCGTGGAGGCTCCCAGGGCCTCCGCGCGGCTCCCCGGGCACGGACCTCGCCCACCGGGGGGACCAGGTCGCGGGTCAGGCAAGATCCGGAAGGGACACCCCCTGGCGCGTCAGGGGCCCGGGGGCGTCTCGATCTCCGCGTACCGTTGGACCCACGCGTGCATGGCGATGGCGGCGGCCGCTCCCGCGTTGATCGAGCGGGTCGAGCCGAACTGGGCGATCGAGCAGACCATCCGCACATGGGCGCGGGCCTCCTCGGTGAGTCCCGGGCCCTCCTGCCCGAAGAGCAGCACACAGCGGCGGGGCAGCACGGTCCGCTCCAGCGGTACGGCGCCCGGCAGGTTGTCGATGCCGATGACGGGGATGCCCTCGGCCGCCGCCCACGAGGTCAGCGACTCGGTGTCCGGGTGGTGCCGGACGTGCTGGTAGCGGTCGGTGACCATGGCGCCTCGCCGGTTCCAGCGCCGCCGGCCCACGATGTGGACCTCCTTCGCCAGGAACGCGTTGGCCGTCCGTACCACCGAACCGATGTTGAAGTCGTGGCCCCAGTTCTCCACGGCCACGTGGAAGTCGTGGCGCCGGGTGTCCAGGTCGGCGACCACCGCCTCCCGCGTCCAGTACCGGTAGCGGTCCACGACATTGCGCCGGTCGCCCCCGGCGAGCAGCTCGGGGTCGTACCGCTCGCCCTCGGGCCACGGCTCGGGGTGCGGACCGACGCCGATCTCGGGGCCGAAACCCTCGTCGTACTGGACCGGCTCCGACGCCTCGGGCGCTGCCGTCTCTTCGGTGGTGCTCACCCGACGAGGGTACGGGGACTGTCCTCCTCACCCGTACGGCGCTGCTCGGGCAGCGCCCCGGCGGGTGTCCGGCGCCACAGCCGGTCCCTGCCCCGCGCGGCCAGGGCGCCGAGAGCCACCAGGAACGTCGTCGGCAGGAACACGGCGTCGGCGGAGATCATCGCGAGTGAGAAGACCGGCAGCCCCAGGAGCAGCGCGATCCCGGCGTGCTCCAGCATCATCGCGACGAGCAGGACGTTCTTGACCTTGCGGTGGAAGAGCGTGAACGGGAAGGCGACCTGCACGATGACCGTGCCGTAGGTCAGCAGCATCACCATGACCCCGCTGGCCCCGAGCAGCTCGGAGAGGGCGGGCCAGGGCGTGAAGTAGTCGAGGTGGAGCGGGTAGAACAGCGCGGTGCCGTCCTGCCAGCGCGAGCCCTGGATCTTGTACCAGCCGGCCGTGGCGTAGATCAGACAGACCTCCGCCATGATCACGACGAGGGCGGCGTTGTGCGCGAGGTTCGCCAGGGCGTCGAGCAGCGTGCGCGGCTCCCCGGGCGCGAACCGGGACACCAGCCACCACAGACCGTTCCCCAGCCACAGGACCCAGAGCAGCACCGGCAGCCACCATTCGCCGGTGACCTGGCTGAACCAGGTGGCGGCGAGAAGGAAGCCGCCGAGCACCGTCCACAGGAGGGGACCGACGCGGTCGTGCCGCGGGGGCTCACCGGCGGCCGTGGCACGGGCCTCGCGGGCGGCCCGCCGGGCGTCGAGGGACCACACCTGGGAGCAGCGGGTCAGCACGAGGTAGATCGAAGCGAGGTGGAGGACGTTGTCGCCGCCGTCGCCGACGAAGACGGACCGGTTCTGCAGCGAGAGCACACCGACCATGAAGACCACCGACACGGCGCGGGTGCGCCAGCCGAGCAGGAGCAGCACGGCCGAGAGCACGGCGAGCCCGTAGACGAGCTCGAACCAGAGCCGGCCGTCCGACCACATGAGCACGGTGAAGGACCGGTTGTCGGCGATCAGCCGGCGGGCCATCTCCCAGGACCAGGGGCCGTCGGGGCCGTACAGCTCGTGCCGGAACGGCAGCTCGCGCAGCAGGAAGACCAGCCAGGTCAGCGAGAAGCCGATCCGCACGATCGCGGTCTGGTACGGCCCCAGGGAGCGCCCCGTGACGTTCTGGACGGCGCGGGCGAGCCGGCGGTCGAAGGGCTCGCGGGCCCGGCCACGCGCGGGCGTGGAGGCGGCGGAGGCAGGAGCGGGGGCAGGCGTGGGGCTGGGGGAAGGTGTGGGGCTCGGGCTGGGGCTGGGGGTGCTCATCGGCCCGCCTCCGCGCGGCTTCGGTCGGCCCCGGTGGGCCGGTCGGCGTCGGTGACCGGCCACCACGGGAAGTCGCGGTAGGAGGGCGCCGTGTCGGTCTTCTCGGAGCTCCACCCGGGGGAGCCGACCGCCCGGGTGACGGTGCGCAGCTGGACGCGCTCCACCTGACCGGGCCGGTCCGCGAGGCGCAGCATCGCGATCCGGCGCATGTACTCCTCCGAGAGGCGGCCGCGCATCCCGTTGGGGGTGTGGTCGTCGGAGTGCGAGTTGAGGTAGAAGTCCACGGCCCGCCGGAGCTCGTTCTGCTGGGCGTGGCTGGGCATCGGGTTGTGCCGGATCGCCTCGGTGTCCTGGGCGGTGAGGTCGATCCAGCCGGTGGTGCGGCGGCTGCCGTCGGCGGCGGCGAGTTCGGCCCGGACCTCGACGGAGACGTTCTGCTGGAGCGGGTTGGGCGCGAAGAGCTTCCAGTTCTGTTCGAACTCGGGATAGACCCAGTCGTCGACGGCCTGCCCGTGCCGCTTGGTCAGCGTGTTGGACGGGGCGACGTGCAGGAACACCATCGCCAGATGGACGCCGGCGAGGACGGCGGCGACGGCGAGCGCCACGGCGAGGACGACCTGGTAGGGCATCGACAGGGCCATGATCCCGGCCCCCGCGCGGTCCGCCGCGGGCGACGCGTCGGGGCCGTCGTCCACGTCAGCGGCGCCCTTTTCGACGTACGCGTCCATCCCGCCCCGATCCCGATCGGCCCACCTCGGTTATCCACAGGGTTGACACCATACGGGCCGCCGACTCACCATTGAAGTCATTCAACCGAACGATCGGTCGGTAGGGAGTCCGATGACCGCAGTGACGGCAGGGACGGCAGAGACCACGGGCGCGCCCGGCGTGTCGGATGCGGCCGTGGCGGCGGAGCAGGCCGCCTACGAGGCCGTGTTCGACGCCGCAGTGGCCGCCGACGAGCGGATCGAGCCGCGCGACTGGATGCCCGAGGCCTATCGCGCCTCGCTCGTCCGGCAGATCGCGCAGCACGCCCACTCCGAGATCATCGGCATGCAGCCGGAAGCCAACTGGATCACCCGCGCGCCCTCGCTGCGGCGCAAGGCGATCCTCATGGCCAAGGTCCAGGACGAGGCCGGCCACGGCCTGTACCTGTACAGCGCGGCCGAGACCCTCGGCACCAGCCGCGACGAGCTGCTCGACAAGCTCCACTCGGGCCGCCAGAAGTACTCCTCGATCTTCAACTACCCCACGCTGACCTGGGCCGACGTCGGCGCGATCGGCTGGCTGGTGGACGGCGCCGCGATCACCAACCAGGTCCCGCTGTGCCGCTGCTCCTACGGGCCGTACGCCCGCGCGATGGTCAGGGTCTGCAAGGAGGAGTCCTTCCACCAGCGCCAGGGGTACGAGGCGCTGCTCGCCCTCTCCCGCGGCACCGAGGCCCAGCACGCCATGGCGCAGGACGCCGTGGACCGCTGGTGGTGGCCCTCGCTGATGATGTTCGGCCCGCCGGACGACGAGTCCACCCACACCGCGCAGGCGATGACCTGGAAGATCAAGCGGCACACCAACGACGAGCTGCGCCAGCGCTTCGTCGACATCGCCGTGCCCCAGGCCGAGGCCCTCGGACTCGCCCTCCCCGACCCCGACCTCCGGTGGAACGAGGAGCGCGGGCACTACGACTTCGGCGCCATCGACTGGGCCGAGTTCTGGGACGTCCTCAAGGGCAACGGCCCCTGCAACGACCAGCGGCTGAGCCGTCGGCGCCAGGCCCACGAGGACGGCGCCTGGGTCAGAGAGGCCGCGGCGGCCCACGCCGAGAAGCACCGCGTGGACAAGCACCACGCCGAGCAGCACCAGCACACCGGCAAGCACGGGGAGGCACAGGCATGACGAGCGACGGTTGGCCGCTGTGGGAGGTGTTCGTGCGCTCCCGCCGCGGGCTGTCCCACACCCACGCGGGCAGTCTCCACGCACCCGACGCGGAGATGGCCCTGCGCAACGCCCGTGACCTGTACACCCGCAGGAGCGAGGGCGTGTCGATCTGGGTCGTGCCCTCCGCGGAGATCACCGCCTCCTCGCCCGACGAGAAGGACCCCTTCTTCGAGTCGGCCGCGGACAAGCCCTACCGCCACCCGACGTTCTACGAGATCCCGGAGGGGGTGAAGCACCTGTGAGCACCACCCCGGCCACCAGCGGGGCCGCCGCGCTCACCGGCGCCGCCCTCGCCCTCGGCGACGACGCCCTCGTCCTCTCCCACCGTCTGGGGGAGTGGGCGGGCTCCGCCCCCGTCCTGGAGGAGGAGGTGGCCCTGGCCAACATCGCGCTCGACCTCCTCGGCCAGGCCCGCGTCCTGCTCTCCCTCGTCGGCGACGAGGACGAACTGGCGTACCTCCGCGAGGAGCGCTCCTTCCGGAACGCCCAGCTGGTCGAACAGCCGAACGGCGACTTCGCCCACACCATCGCCCGGCAGCTCTACTTCTCCACCTACCAGCGCCTGCTGTACGCGGAGCTGGCCTCCGGCGACGGACCCTTCACCGGCCTCGCGGCCAAGGCCGTCAAGGAGGTCGCCTACCACCAGGACCACGCGGAGCACTGGACGCTGCGCCTCGGTGACGGCACCGACGAGAGCCACCGCCGCATGCAGCGGGCCTGCGACGCCCTCTGGCGGTACACGGGCGAGCTGTTCCAGCCCGTCGAGGGACTCGACGTGGACCACGCGGCCATGGAGAGCGCCTGGCTGGCCTCGGTGACCGATGTCCTCGGCAGGGCCACGCTCACCGTGCCCGAGGGGCCGCGCACCGGCGCCTGGGCCGCGGGCGCCGGCCGCCAGGGTCTGCACACCGAGTCCTTCGGTCGGATGATCGCCGAGATGCAGCACCTGCACCGCAGCCACCCGGGGGCGACATGGTGACCATGACGGCCCTCGAGGAGGAGCTGAGCCGGATCGCCGGCGCCGTCCTCGACCCCGAGCTGCCCGTCCTCACCCTGGCGGAGCTCGGTGTCCTGCGCGGCGTCCACGTCACGGGACCCGGCCGGGTCGAGGTCGCTCTCACCCCGACGTACACGGGCTGCCCCGCCGTCGAGACCATGTCCTCGGACATCGAGCGCGCGCTCCACGAGCACGGAGTCGCCGACGTCTCCGTCGTCACGGTCCTCGCGCCCGCCTGGTCCACCGACGACATCAGCGAGGAAGGACGGCGCAAGCTCGCCGAGTTCGGCGTCGCACCGCCCCGGCCCCAGGGCCCGGCCGGCGGCCCGATCCCGCTGACCCTGGCGATCCGCTGCCCGAACTGCGGCTCCACCGACACCGAACTCCTCAGCCGCTTCTCCTCCACCGCGTGCAAGGCCCTGCGCCGCTGCACCGCCTGCCGCGAACCGTTCGACCACTTCAAGGAGCTGTAGATGGAGTCCTCAGGCGTGGGCGCCCGGGCCGGCGGACGGGCCGGGTTCCATCCCCTCAGGGTGAGCGAGGTCGAGCGGCTCACGGACGACTCCGTGGCGGTCACCTTCGCGGTCCCGCCCGAGCTCCACGAGACGTACCGGCACCTCCCCGGCCAGCACCTCGCCCTGCGCCGCACCGGCGAGCAGGGGGAGGAGATCCGGCGCACGTACTCGATCTGCGCCCCCGCCACGCCCGTCGGCCAGGTCCCCGTCCTGCGCGTCGGCATCCGGCTCGTCGACGGCGGCGCCTTCTCGACGTACGCCCTCAAGGAGCTGGCCGTCGGCGACCTGGTCGAGGTCATGGAACCGATGGGCCGCTTCTCGCTCGCCCCCCGCCCCGGCCACTTCGCGGCCGTCGTCGGCGGCAGCGGCATCACCCCCGTCCTGTCGATCGCGGCCACCCTGCTCGCCCGTGAGGCCGAGGCCCGGTTCTGCCTGATCCGCAGCGACCGCACCGCCGCGTCCACGATGTTCCTCGACGAGGTCGCCGACCTGAAGGACCGCTACCCCGACCGCTTCCAGCTGGTCACCGTCCTCTCCCGGGAGGAACAGCAGGCGGGTCTGCCGTCCGGCCGGCTCGACCGCGAGCGGCTCGCCACGCTCCTGCCCTCGCTGCTGCCCGTCGAGACCATCGACGGCTGGTTCCTCTGCGGCCCCTTCGGACTCGTCCAGGGAGCCGAACAGGCCCTGCGCGGCCTCGGGGTCGACCGCGGCCGGATCCACCAGGAGATCTTCCACGTCGACGACGGCTCCGCGCCCACCCCGGTCCCCACCGCCGAGACCCCCGCGCACGCCACCCTGACCGCGACCCTGCACGGCCGGTCCGGCACCTGGCCGGTCGACCGCGGCGAGAGCCTCCTCGACACGGTGCTCCGCTCCCGCGCCGACGCGCCGTACGCCTGCAAGGGCGGAGTGTGCGGCACCTGCCGTGCCTTCCTCGTCGGCGGAGAGGTGCGGATGGACCGCAACTTCGCGCTGGAACCGGAGGAGACCGAAGCCGGATACGTGCTGGCCTGTCAGTCCCACCCGGTCACCCCGGACGTGGAGCTGGACTTCGACCGCTGACCCGAGAGGAACCGGCGCCGCACCCCGACCCAAGTGCGGCGCCGCCATTCCCTTCCACTAGAACCTGTTCTATCTTGACGATCCGTCAGGACCAACAGGGACACAACGGGAGGGCAGGGCAGTGGACTTCACCTTCACCGAAGAGCAGCAGGCGGCCGTCGAGGCCGCCAAGGCGGTCTTCTCCGGCGTCACGCCCGACGCCGTACCGAGCCCCGCCCTCACCCCGGGCGCCGTGTCCGAGGACCTCGACCGACCGCTCTGGTCCCGCCTCGCCACCGCCGACCTCCTCGGCCTCGTGGTGTCCCAGGAGCACGGCGGCGGCGGACTCGACCCCGTCGCCCTCTGCCTCGTCCTGCGCGAATCGGCCCGCGTCCTGGCCCGCGTCCCCCTCCTGGAGACCAGCGCCGTCGCCATGACCGTCGAGCGGTACGCACCCCCGAAGACGGCCGCCGCCCTGCTCCCCCGCGTGAGCCGCGGCGAACTCGTCCTCACCGCGGCCTCCCAGGGACGCACCGGCCACGACCCCGCCGAACGCGCCGTCACCGCACACCGCGACGGCACCGACTGGATCCTCGACGGCCTGCAGACCGCCGTCCCCTGGGCCCACGGCGCCGACCTCATCGCCGTACCCGCGCACACCCCCGACGGCGCCACCGTCCTCGCCCTGCTGCCCCGCGCGCACGACGGACTGGCCCTCACCGCGCAGTACTCCACCAGTGGCGAACTCCTCGCGGAACTACGGCTCGACGCCGTCCGCCTCGACAGCGCCGACGTCATCGACGCCGAAGGCGCCTGGGGCCTGCTGCGCGGACTCCTCACCACCGGCACCTGCGCGCTCGCCCTCGGCCTCGGTGAGGCCGTCCTCACCATGACGAGCCAGTACACCGGAAAACGCGAACAGTTCGGCCACCCCGTCGCCACCTTCCAGGCCGTCGCCGTCCAGACCGCCGACCGCTACATCGACCTGCGCGCCATGGAGGTCACCCTCTGGCAGGCGGCGTGGCGGCTCTCCAGCGGAGCCGAAGGGGCGCTGCCCGCCGAAGGAGACATCGCCGTCGCGAAGATCTGGGCCTCCGAAGGCGTACGACGGGTGGTGCAGACCGCTCAGCATCTGCATGGCGGCTTCGGCGCCGACACCGACTACCCGCTGCACCGCTTCCACGCCTGGGCCAAGCATCTGGAACTGTCGCTCGGCCCCGCCGCGGCTCACGAGGACGCCCTGGGCGACCTCCTGGCCGCCCACCCCCTCGACTGAGACCCGCCGGAGCGGTCCGAGGCCGAGAGAGCCCGGGAAGGTCAGAGAACCCGGGAAGGTCAGAGAACGAAGGCCGGGTTCCCGGTGCCCGTCACCATCGGGCGCCCGGCGCCGTCCCAGGCGAGCATGCCGCCGTCGACGTTCACCGCGTCGAAGCCCTGCTGCACCAGGTACTGGGTGACCTGCGCCGACCGGCCACCCACCCGGCACATCACATAGGCGCGACCACGCTCGGCCACCGCCTCGGTCACCTCACCGAAGCGGCCCACGAAGTCGCTCATCGGCACGTGCAGCGCACCCTCGACATGCCCGGCCGCCCACTCGTCGTCCTCCCTGACGTCCAGCACCAGGGCATCCGCCGGCACGGAAGCCGCGTCCACCGAGGGCAGAGGGGAGAAATTCATGGGACCGGCCTTCTCTCGATCAGTACCGCCCGAAGGGTGTCGAGCGCACGGAAAAACCTACTGCACCAGCCCGGCCAGCTCGCTCTCCCGCTCGGATACCTGCGCGAGCAGCTGCTCCGCGATCTCCTCCAGGAGACGGTCCGGGTCCTCCGGCGCCATCCGCAGCATCGCGCCGATGGCGCTCTCCTCCAGCTCGCGCGCCAGCGTCGACAGCATGTCCTTGCGCTGCGCCAGCCATTCGAGGCGCGCGTACAGCTCCTCGCTCTCGCTGAGCCGCTCCTCGGCCGGCACGGGACCGGCCTCCCACTCGGCGGACAGCTCACGGAGGACGGCCTCGTCCCCGCGGGCGTAGGCGGCGTTCACCCGGGTGATGAACTCCTCGCGCCGCTTCCGCTCGTCCTCCTCGCGCGCCAGGTCGGGGTGGGCCTTACGGGCCAGCTCCCGGTAGAGCCTGCGGACCTCCTCGTTGGGGCGGACCCGCTTGGGCGGCCGCACCGGACGGTCGGTGAGCATGGCCTCGGCCTCGGGGGAGAAGCCGTCGGAATCGATCCAGTCGTGGAACAGCTCGTCCACCCCGGGCATCGGCATGACCGCGGCCCGCGCCTCCTGGGCACGCCGCAGATCCTCCGGGTCACCGGTCCGCGCCGCCCGTGCCTCGGCGATCCGGGCATCGAGTTCGTCGAGCCGCGCGTACATCGGTCCGAGCTTCTGGTGGTGGAGCCGCGAGAAGTTGTCCACCTCGACACGGAAGGTCTCGACGGCGATCTCGAACTCGATCAACGCCTGCTCGGCCACCCGCACGGCCCGCTCGAGCCGCGCCTCGGGCCGCTCGTCCCGGGGCGCCTCGCCCGCGAGCGGCTCGTCCCGGCCCGGCTCCTGCTGCGACGGCTCGCTCGGCGACGGCTCGTCCTGAGGCAGCTCGCTCTCGGGACCCTCGTTCGCACCCTGGTGCACGCTCACGTCTACGCCCGCCCACGTCCTCGTTCCGGCTCGTCCCACCCAGCCTACGGTCCTTCCGGCTCCGGCCTTCTCGGGGCGTCGGTCAGACCTTCTCGGGGCCTCGGGTCAGACGCCCCGTTCCGCCGCTATGCGGCCCGCCCGGACGGCGGTGAGCAGGTCGGCGTGATCGGCGGTGGTGCGGTCCGCGTAGGAGACGGCGAACTCGGCGACGGCCTCGTCGAACTCCTCGTTCTTCCCGCAGTACCCGGCTATCAGGCGCGGGTCGGCGCTGTGGGCGTGGGCGCGGGCGAGCAGGGCCCCGGTCATCCGGCCGTAGTCGTCGACCTGGTCCACGGTGAGCGCGGCGGGGTCGACGCTGCCCTTGCGGTTGCGGAACTGGCGGACCTGGAAGGGGCGCCCTTCGACCGTGGTCCATCCGAGCAGGATGTCGCTCACGACCTGCATGCGCTTCTGCCCGAGCACGACGCGCCGCCCGGCGTGGCCGGGGTCCGGCACGGCGAAGCCGGCGGTCGGCAGATGGGGCAGCAGGGCGGACGGACGGGCCTCCTTCACCTGGAGGACGAGTGCCTCGCCCCGGTGGTCGAGGAGGAGCACGACATAGGAACGGGTGCCGACGCTGCCCGTGCCGACGACCCGGAAGGCGACGTCGTGGACCGCGTACCGCGCGAGGAGCGGCAGCCGGTCCTCGGAGACGGTCTCCAGGTAGGGGCCCAGCGAGGCGGCGACGGCGGCCGCCTCGGCGTCGGGGACCCGGCGCAGGACCGGGGGAGCGTCCACGAAGCGGCGGCCGCCGCCCTCGGCGTCGGTGACGGCTTCGGTGGAGCGGGCGGCGAACCGGGCGCTGGTGTTGTTGCGGGCCTTGGCGGAGACCCTCTCCAGGGTGCCGAGGAGGTCACGGGCGTCGGTGTGGGAGACGAGTTCCTCGTCGGCGATGGCGTTCCACGCGTCGAGGGAGGGGAGGCGGGCGAGCAGCCGCATGGTGCGCCGGTAGGCGCCGACGGTGTCGAAGGCGGCGGCCCGGCACAGGTCCTCGCTCGCGCCCGCTTCCCGGCCGACGAGGACGAGGGAGGTGGCGAGCCGCTTGAGGTCCCATTCCCAGGGGCCGACGACGGTCTCGTCGAAGTCGTTGAGGTCCATGACGAGCCGGCCGCGCGCGTCGCCGTAGAGCCCGAAGTTGGCGGCGTGGGCGTCACCGCACAGCTGGGCGGCGATCCCGGTGACGGGCGTCCCGGCGAGGTCCTGGGCCATGAGCCCGGCGGCTCCGCGCAGGAACGTGAAGGGGCTGGCCGCCATCCTGCCGACCCGGATCGGTGCGAGCTCGGGGACGCGGTCCCGGTTCGACTCCTCGACGGCCCGGACGGCGTCGGGCCGGTCGGCGGCGAGGGCGGGCTGCCGGTGGGCGGAGCGCGGGACGCGCTCGCGCAGTGCCTTGCCGCGCTCCTTGGGGGAGGCCCCGGCGGTCCTGCCGCCGATGGCGGCGCGGCGGGCGAAGCCCGGCACGTGCGGCACGCGCACGCCGTCCGAGCCGGCGGCCGGGCCGTCCGGGGCTCCGTCCGTGCCGCGCTGTCCCGGCACGACGACCTGGTTGTCTTCCATGGCCTGCCCTCCCCCGATACGAAAGTCCAACATCATCCGGCCTGACGGTACCGCCGTGGCCGAGCGGCCGTCTCCCCCTGTGGACAACCGTCTGTGGACAACTCCCCGGACACCGGCGACGCCCGCCGTCTGCTCTGCCGCCGCGCCCCCGACCGCCCGTGATCAACGTGCCGCGGCCCACTCCTACAGCCCCGCGTCCCGTGCGAGCAGCGCCGCCTGGACCCGGTTCTCGCAGTGCAGCTTGGCGAGGATCCGGCTCACATACGTCTTCACCGTGGCCTCGCTCATGTGCAGCCGCTTCCCCGCGTCCGCGTTGGACAGCCCTTCACCGAGCAGCGCCAGCACCTCGCGCTCCTTCTCGCTCAGACCCGCGACCCGCCCCCGCGCCTCCTCGGCGCGGGCCGCCTCCCGACCCGTGGCGAGCCGCTCCACGACATGCCGGGTCGCCGCCGGCGACAGATACGCGTCGCCCGCCGCGGCGGCCCGTACCGCCCGGATCAGCTCCGCGGGCGCCGTGTCCTTCAACAGGAACCCGGCGCCCCCGTGCTCCAGCGTCCGCAGGACGTTGTCCCGCTCCCCGAAGGTGGTCAGGACGATCACCCGGGCCGTCGGCGCCGCACGGCGCAGCTCCGGCAGCGCGGAGAGGCCGTCGAGCACCGGCATCTGGATGTCGAGCAGCACCACGTCGGCGGCGTGCGCCCGGGCCGCCTCGACCGCCTCCCTGCCGTTGGCGGCCTCGGCGACGACCTCGATCTCCGGGTCGGAGGTGAGGATCATCCGGATCCCGGCCCTGATCAGCGGCTCGTCGTCGGCGATCACGACCCTGATGGGCTGCCCTGCCACAGCTACTCCCCACGGCTCCGGTACGGGCGGGTCGGCGCTAACGCGCCTCGACCTCGTACGACTTCTTCTCGATCAGCTTGCCGTCCTTGAAGCAGAACCGGAAAACAGGCTCCTTCTCGAAGGTCTCGCTCAGCTCCGAGGACATCAGCACCAGGCAGTCGGCGCCCTCCGGCTGCGCCGGTCCCTTGCCGCCGAGGCCGGCGGTGGCGATCGTGTCGCCGGACGGGAGCTGGCCGCGCACCTCCTTCTCCGACGCCCCGACCCTCACCGCGTCGTACTGCGCGGGCTCGATCATCCCCTCCTTCACCGACCCCATCAGGAAGTAGAGACCGAAACCCGCCGCCACCACCAGCAGGACGAGCGCCGCGAACGCGATCCCGCAGCCCAGCGCGATCGAACCGCCCGTGCTTCTGCCTCTTCCCCCACGCACCGCCATCGCCAACTCCCGCTCCGTGAAAGTCCAGTCGGCCGGTCCGACCACGACCGGACGACCATCGCCCACCAGCGGCTTCGTGGTCTGCTGCCGGAAGTCGTCGGCGGCATCGACCAAAGGCGCCGCTTCCGCGAGCGGCGCGGCCCCGTAGGGCAGCATCCCGGCCACCCGGAAGCCGCCGCCGTCGGCCGGACCGGCATGACACATGCCGCCCACCAGCCGGGCACGCTCGGCGAGACCGGTGAGCCCCTGCCCGCCGCTCACGACGTCCTTCGCGGGCTCGTCCGTGGGCTGCTCGTTGAGGACCTCGACGACGAAGGTGTCCGGCTCGTACCGCAGGTCGACACCGATCGACGCCCCCGGCGCGTACTTGTAGGCGTTGGTGAGGGCCTCCTGCACGATCCGGTACGCCGCGTGGTCGGCGGCCGGGGCGAGCGACCGCTCCTCCCCCGACCGTCTCAGGCCGACCGAGGTGCCGGCCGTGCGCGCCGCCTCCACGAGCCCTTCGATGCCCGCGATCCCCCGCGCCGCGCGGCCCGTCTCGTCCCCGGTCCGCCCGGGCGCGGCCGCCGAACCGTCGGGGGCCTCGATCCCGTCGCGCAGGATCCCGACGACCTCCCGCAGCTCGTGCATGGCGGTCACCGAGGCGTTCCGCAGGACGCCGACGACCTCGCGCTGGCGCGCGCTCAGCTCCCGGTCCACCTCCAGGGCTCCGGTGTGGACGGCTATCAGGGCCAGTTGGTGGCCGAGGCTGTCGTGCATGTCCTGGGCGATCCGCTGCCGTTCCCGCAGCCGCGCCTGCCCGACCACCATGGTCCGCTCCCTCAGCAGCTGGGCGTTGCGCTCCTGGAGCGCGTGCAGCAGGGTCCGTCGCTGGGTCCAGTAGCGGTGGGCGAGCCCGGGGGCCAGGGTGGTGCCCAGGTAGTAGAGGGTCGCCGTGAGGGCGATGGTGAGGAGCCGGCCGCCCTCCCAGGGCCCCACGAGGCTCCCTCCGACGTTCAGGACGAAGGCGGCGATGAACGCGGCCAGCGCGCGGCCCGCCCCCGCGATGTACCGGCCGGAGGACCAGCCGACCACCAGCAGCAGAGGGCCGAAGCCGGGCACGAAGGGCGTGAGTCCCGCGGTCAGGACGAGCACGCTGGCGGGAAGTCTGCGCCGCACGAGGGACAGCAGGGCGGAACCGGCGGCGACCAGGCCCAGCACCCAGCCCTCACCGCCCAGGAGGTCCTCGGTCCCGGCGCCGAGCAGCGCGACGACCGCGGCGAGTGCCACCTCACCGGTGGTCCTGCGCCCCGACCACTGCCCCGGCACCGCGAACCACGCCCACCCCGCGGCGAGCGCGGCCCCGATCCCGTACGAACCCCGGGTCCCCGACTTCGGCATAACGTCCACGCTCGCACCGTAGGCGGCGGTCAGGCCCCGGGTCGTCCCTCTTTCGTCGCACCCCGCGTCGACAAAAGTCGCTCCCCCGGGACACACCAACGCACTGCTGGTCGGCAAGGCGCTCAAGGGACATCGCGAGAAGGCCCTGCTCGCCACCAAGGGCGGGCTCGTCGTCGACGACCCGGCCACCTACAAGAGCCACCGCGACGGCAGGCCGGCGCATCTGCGCGCCGCCGTCGACGCGAGCCGGCGACAGCTCGACGTGGACCACATCGACCTCTACCAACTGCACCGCATCGGCCCCGAGGTTCCGGTCGAGAAGAGCTGGGGCGCGCTCGCGGAACCCGGCTCGGCGCTCCGGCGAAGGGACTGCCCGAGCTCGCGAGCTGCCGTGGACGCGCGGCCGACCGCGAACCCGACGCACATGGAGGAACTCCCTCCGCCTGGCCTCCGGGCCTGCCCGGGGAGCACCCGGCGGCTCACCGGGCACGGACCGACGTCCTCGCTCGACCGGACGGGAATCCGATGACGGCCGCCACCTGCGGTCCGCCGATGTGACGTTGGTCATGGTGGGCGGGAAAAGACGGGCCCGGACCTGTGTAGAGTGGCATCACCGACGCGGGGTGGAGCAGCTCGGTAGCTCGCTGGGCTCATAACCCAGAGGTCGCAGGTTCAAATCCTGTCCCCGCTACGAGAAGAAAGGGGCCCGGCATCAGCCGGGCCCCTTTCGCGTTCCTCGCACTTCTTCCCATGCCCCCGGCCACAGCCCGATCCGCGCCTGTGCGAGCTGCCTCACATCGCGTCCGACCACCGCGCCGGACGACCACCGCGCCGACTCAGGGCACCCGGTCCCCCGCACGAACGATCCACCTGGTGCCGCGCGCGACCGATCCGCCCGAGCCCACTCGTGACTGCTCCCACCGGACCCGCACCTGATCACGGCCACCGGCACATCGGGGGATAAACGAAACGGTCGGCATCGTGATCACGATGCCGACCGTTTCCTCGGTTTCCCGAGTTGAACTGGTGCGCGAGGGGGGAGTTGAACCCCCACGCCCTTTCGGGCACTGGAACCTGAATCCAGCGCGTCTGCCTATTCCGCCACCCGCGCATTGGGTGTGCTCCGGACACTCTCACTTTGCGGTGCGAGCGCCTGGCGACATCAGAAGATTAGCACGTCGCAGACCGTGGATTCACATCCGTTGTTTGGCCTCCGCTCACGCAGACCAAGGTGAGGGAGGGACAGATGCGCGGCAGGGGGAAGGAGGGGCGGGAGGGGCACCAGGAGAAGCGGAGCCGGGAAGGAAGCCGGCGCGAAACAGGGTGCGGGAGAGGGCGGGAAGAGGCGGGGAAGCGGTCCGGGTGAGGCCGGGAAGAGGTCCGGGTGAGGCCGGGAAGAGGTCAGGAAGAGGGATGAACGGGAGGAAGAGGGAGAAGAGCGAGGGAGGGCAAGAAGAGGGATGCATCACCCCGAACCGTCGGGGACCACTCCCGAACGGGCCTCGTGCCGACGTCGAACGAGCCCCGAACCGCCCCCGATCCGCCCCGACACCTCGACCGAGCCCCCGCTCCCACAGCCGGGTGCGGGACACTGTCCACAGGCCGCCTCTACGATCCGTGGGGAAAGCTTGTGAGAGGTGACACTCGTCCACAGGGCAGAGAAGGGGAACCAGCCGATTTCCCGACGCGTGGATACGATCAGTAAGCAGTACCAGGACGACAACGACGGAGGAGGTGCCCCATGGGAGTCATGAAGCGTTTCGAGCAGCGTCTCGAAGGTCTGGTCAACGGCACCTTCGCCAAGGTCTTCAAGTCCGAGGTCCAGCCGGTCGAGATCGCGGGCGCACTCCAGCGTGAGTGCGACAACAACGCGCAGATCTGGAACCGCGAGCGGACCGTCGTCCCCAACGACTTCATCGTGGAGCTGAGCGCGCCGGACTACGAGCGCCTCAGCCCCTACTCGGGTCAGCTCGGCGACGAGCTCGCCGGCCTGGTCAGGGACTACGCGAAGCAGCAGCGGTACACCTTCATGGGACCGATCAAGGTCCACCTGGAGAAGGCGGAGGACCTCGACACGGGTCTGTACCGCGTCCGCAGCCGCACCCTGGCGTCGAGTACGTCACAGTCTCAGCCGCCCTCGGGCGGCCAGCAGCAGTCTCACCAGCAGCAGGGCCAGGGACAGGGCCGCGGCGGATACGGGTACCCCCCGGCCGGCGCCCCGCCCATGCCCGCCTCCCCGCCTCCCGGCGCTCCCGGCCACCGGCCGGGTCCCGCCGCGGCGGGCCGTCCGGCGGCCCCCGGCCCCGGTACGCACGGGGGAGCGGGCACCCAGGTGCGCCGCTGGATCGAGATCAACGGCACCCGCCATCAGATCTCACGCCCGACCCTGGTCCTCGGCCGCAGCACCGACGCGGACGTGAGGATCGACGATCCCGGCGTCTCCCGCCGGCACTGCGAGATCCGGACCGGAACGCCCTCGACGATCCAGGATCTGGGTTCCACCAACGGCATCGTGGTGGACGGGCAGCACACCACCCGCGCTACGCTCCGCGACGGCTCGCGGATCGTCGTGGGCAGCACCACCATCGTTTACCGGCAAGCCGAAGGGTGAAGCGGGGGCAATGTCAGAGCTGACCCTTACGGTCATGCGGTTGGGTTTCCTGGCCGTTCTGTGGCTGTTCGTCATCGTGGCCGTCCAGGTCATCCGCAGCGACCTCTTCGGTACGCGGGTCACCCAGCGCGGTTCACGGCGCCAGGAGGCGCGACCTCAACAGCAGCAGCAGGCGCGGCAGGCCGCCGCGCCTCCGCAGCAGCGCGGCCAGCAGACCGCGGGCGGTGGACGGCAGCGCCGCGGCGCCCCGACCAAGCTGGTCGTGTCCGAGGGCACCCTCACCGGTACGACCGTCGCCCTCCAGGGGCAGACGATCACGCTGGGCCGGGCCCATGATTCGACGATCGTGCTGGACGACGACTACGCGTCCAGCAGGCACGCCAGGATCTACCCGGACCGGGACGGCCAGTGGATCGTCGAGGATCTCGGGTCCACGAACGGCACGTATCTCGACCGGACCCGCCTCACCACCGCCACTCCCATTCCGCTGGGCGCGCCGATCCGCATCGGCAAGACCGTCATCGAGCTGCGGAAGTAGTGCTACATCATGAATAGGCGCGAGCGGAGCGAGCGAGTCGGGACGGTCCCCGCCACAGACCGTGCCGGGCTCCCGACCCGAGCGACTGAAGCGACCGGCGTGACCGGAGCGACCGGAGGGTGGGCAGTGTGGGTCGAGACCGGCTGTACCCCGATGCAGCGTCGACAGGGCAGGTGGGCATGACTCTGTCCCTGCGATTCGCCGCGGGCTCGCACAAGGGCATGATCCGCGAGGGCAACGAGGACTCCGGCTACGCCGGCCCCCGTCTGCTCGCCATCGCCGACGGCATGGGCGGCCAGGCCGCCGGTGAGGTCGCCTCCTCCGAGGTGATCTCCACCCTCGTCACGCTCGACGACGACGTCCCCGGCTCCGACATCCTCACCTCGCTCGGTACGGCGGTGCAGCGCGCCAACGACCAGCTCCGGATGATGGTCGAGGAGGACCCGCAGCTCGAAGGCATGGGCACCACGCTCACCGCCCTGCTGTGGACCGGCCAGCGGCTCGGTCTGGTGCACGTCGGCGACTCGCGCGCCTATCTGCTCCGCGACGGTGTGCTGACCCAGATCACCCAGGACCACACCTGGGTCCAGCGGCTCGTCGACGAGGGCCGGATCACCGAGGAAGAGGCCACCACCCACCCGCAGCGCTCGCTCCTCATGCGCGCGCTCGGCAGTGGCGACCACGTCGAACCCGATCTCTCCATCCGTGAGGTCCGGGCCGGCGACCGCTACCTGATCTGCTCCGACGGCCTGTCCGGCGTGGTCTCGCACCAGACGCTCGAAGACACCCTCGCCAGCTACCAGGGCCCGCAGGAGACCGTGCAGGAGCTGATCCAGCTCGCCCTGCGCGGCGGCGGCCCCGACAACATCACGGTGATCGTCGCCGACGTCCTGGACGTCGACGGCGGCGACACCCTCGCCGGTCACCTCAGCGACACCCCGGTCATCGTGGGCGCGGTCGCGGAGAACCAGGCCGCCCAGCTGAACGACGGCGGGGCGATGCAGACCCCGGCCGGCCGCGCCTCCGGACTCGGCCGCCCGGCCCCGCACCAGCAGCCGCCCGCCGGCGGGTTCGGCCCGCCCGGAAGCGGCGAAGGCCACGGCTACGGCGGAATGCCCCCGCAGGGCTCCTTCGAGTCGTACACCGAAGACGACTTCGTGAAGCCGCGCAAGGGCCGCAAGTGGCTGAAGCGCTCCTTCTTCCTGATCCTCGTCCTCGCGGTCATCGGCGGCGGCCTGTACGGCGGCTGGCGCTGGACGCAGACCCAGTACTTCGTCGGGTCCAAGGACCAGCACGTGGCGCTCTACCAGGGCATCAGCCAGGACCTGGCCTGGGTCTCGCTGTCGAAGGTCGAGAAGGACCACCCCGAGATCGAACTCAAGTACCTCCCCGCGTACCAGCAGAAGCAGGTCGAGGACACGATCACGGGCGGCAGCCTCGCCAAGGCCGAGACGAAGATCGCCGAGCTGGCCGTGCAGGCCTCGGCCTGCAAGAAGACCGCGGAGCGCCGCGCGGCCGCCGAGAAGGCGGCCGACCAGGCGAGCAAGCCCCCGGCCGACCCCGCCACCCCTGACTCCAAGCCCACCACAGCCGCTCCGACCCCGGGTCCCACCCTCACCGCGGAGGAGCAGAAGCTGGCCTCGAACTGCGGCAAGCAGTAAGCACCCGTAGGGGGCCTTTCACCACCATGAGCGTTGTCACCAACACGACCACCATCGGCGCGATCGAGGCGCCGAGCCGCCGCAACACCGAGCTGGCGCTGCTGGCGTTCGCCGTAGCCATCCCGGTGTTCGCCTACCTCAACGTGGGCCTGGCCATGGACGGCAAGGTCCCGGCCGGCATGCTCGGGTACGGACTCGGCCTGGGGCTGCTCGCCGCCGTCGCCCACCTCGTGGTGCGCAAGTGGGCGCCCTACTCGGACCCGCTGCTGCTGCCCCTGGCGACCCTGCTCAACGGCATGGGCCTGGTGCTGATCTGGCGGCTCGACCAGTCGCCGCGGCTGATCGCCACGTCGATGCGCCGCTACGGCACCTTCAACCCCGACGCGCCCAGCCAGATGATGTACTCGGCGATCGGCATCGCCATGTTCGTGGGTGTGCTGCTGCTCCTGAAGGACCACCGCGTCCTGCAGCGCTACACGTACATCTCCATGGTGGTCTCGCTCATCCTGCTGCTGCTCCCGCTGGTCCCCGGCCTCGGCGCGGATGTCTTCGGCGCCAAGATCTGGATCCGGATCGGCGGCTTCTCCATCCAGCCCGGTGAGTTCGCCAAGCTGGTCCTCGCGGTGTTCTTCTCCGGCTACCTGATGGTGAAGCGGGACGCGCTGGCCCTGGCCAGCCGCCGCTTCATGGGGCTCTACCTGCCGCGCGGTCGCGACCTCGGCCCGATCATCACGATCTGGGCGGTCAGCCTCCTCATCCTGGTCTTCGAGAACGACCTCGGTACGTCGCTGCTGTTCTTCGGCATGTTCGTGATCATGCTGTACGTGGCGACGGAGCGGACCAGCTGGATCGTCATGGGTCTGCTGATGGCGGTCGCCGGTGCGGCGGTCGTCGGCTCCACGGCCAGCCACGTGAAGTCCCGTGTGGCGGCCTGGCTCGACCCCTTCGGCTGCCTGGAGACGGCCACCGACCAGAACATGCTGAACGCCTGTGACCAGATGACGCAGGTGCTGATGTCCTTCGGCTCCGGCGGCATCCTCGGCACCGGCCTCGGTCAGGGCAACTCCGACCTGATCCAGTTCGCCGCCAACTCCGACTTCATCTTCGCCACCGTCGGCGAGGAGCTCGGACTGGCCGGCGTCATGGTCTTCCTGCTTCTCTACGGCCTGATCGTCGAGCGCGGCATCCGCACCTCCCTCGCCGCCCGCGATCCCTTCGGCAAGCTGCTGGCGATGGGCCTCTCCGGCGCGTTCGCGCTCCAGATCTTCGTCGTCGCCGGCGGTGTGATGGGGCTCATCCCGCTCACCGGTATGACCATGCCGTTCCTCGCGTACGGCGGATCCTCGGTGATCGCCAACTGGGCTCTGATCGGCATCCTGATCCGGATCAGCGACACGGCGCGCCGCCCCGCGCCCGCGCCCGCCCCGTCCCCCGACGCCGAGATGACCCAGGTGGTCCGTCCGTGAACAAGCCGCTGCGACGGGTCGCGATCTTCTGCGGCCTGCTCATCCTCGCCCTGCTCGTGCGCGACAACTGGCTCCAGTTCGTCCGTGCCGACGAGCTGAACGCCCACCCGAAGAACACCCGCGTCCGGATCGAGCGCTACGCCAACGAGCGCGGCAACATCATCGTCGACGGCAAGCCCATCACCGGCTCGGTCGACTCCGGAGACGAGTACTTCAAGTTCAAGCGCACCTACACCGACGGCCCCATGTGGGCCCCGGTCACCGGTTACGCCTCGCAGGCCTACGACGCCAACCAGATCGAGAAGATCGAGGACGGCATCCTCACCGGCAACGACGACCGGCTCTTCTTCGACCGCACGCTCGCCATGTTCACCGGCGACAAGAAGAAGGGCGGCGACGTCGTCACCACCCTCAACGGGGCCGCGCAGAAGGCCGCCTTCGAGGGTCTCGGCAACAAGACCGGCGCCGTCGTGGCGATCGAGCCGTCGACCGGCAAGATCCTGGCGCTCGCGTCCACCCCCTCGTACGACCCCTCCTCGTTCGCCGGCTACTCCGGGAAGGACGAGAAGGCCTGGCTGGCCCTGGAGAAGGACAAGAACAAGCCGAAGCAGAACCGCGCGATCCGTGAGATCTACCCGCCCGGTTCCGTCTTCAAGGTCGTGACCGCCGCCGCCGCGCTGGAGAACGGCAAGGTCAAGGACATCAACGCGGCGACCGACACCCCCGAGGGCTGGAAGATCCCCCTCTCCAACCGGGAGATGGTCAACCACGCCAAGGGCTGCGCCAACGCCAGCCTGAAGCGTGCCCTCGACATCTCCTGCAACTCGGTCTTCGCGAAGCTCGGCGACGACGTCGGCCGCGACAAGATGGTCGAGATGGCCGAGAAGTTCGGTTTCAACGCCGAGCAGTTCACCCCGGTCCGTTCCTCCGCCTCGGTCTTCGACAAGACGGCCGACCGCGGTGGAAACGCGCTCTCCTCCATCGGCCAGTTCAACACCGCGACCACCCCGCTCCAGATGGCGATGGTCACAGCGGCGATCGCCAACGACGGCAAGCTGATGAAGCCGTACATGATCGACGAGCTGCGCGCCCCCAACGTCGACCTGCTCAAGAAGACCGAGCCGGAGGAGATGAGCCGCCCGGTCTCGCAGGAGAACGCGCAGCTGCTCCAGCAGATGATGGAGAGCGTCGTCACCAACGGCACCGGCGGCAACGCCGACCTGAACATGGACGGCGTCAAGGTCGGCGGCAAGACGGGTACGGCCCAGCACGGCGACAAGAACGCGAAGCGCCCGTACGCCTGGTTCATCTCGTACGCGAAGACCGCCGAGGGCTCCCCGGTCGCGGTCGCCGTGATCGTGGAGGACTCGGCGGGCACCTCGCGTGAGGACATCAGCGGTGGCGGTCTCGCCGCCCCGATCGCGAAGGCCGTGATGAAGGCGGTTCTGAAGACCCGGGGCTGACGTCCCGGCCCCGTACGTGCCAGGTACCGGTCAGGTATCAGCTACCGGCCCCGGGCAGATCGTCTTCCCGGGGCCGGTACCGTATCCGCGAACAGCACACACCGCCGGACCACCCATGGGTGCGGTCGGGACAGACGGAGAGGGCTGGATTAGCTATGGAAGAGCCGCGTCGCCTCGGCGGCCGGTACGAGCTGGGCTCGGTGCTCGGCCGTGGTGGCATGGCCGAGGTGTACCTCGCCCAGGACACCCGGCTCGGCCGCACCGTCGCCGTGAAGACGCTGCGGGCCGACCTGGCCCGTGACCCGTCCTTCCAGGCCCGGTTCCGCCGTGAGGCACAGTCCGCCGCCTCGCTGAACCACCCGGCGATCGTCGCGGTCTACGACACCGGCGAGGACTACGTCGACAACGTCTCCATCCCGTACATCGTGATGGAGTACGTCGACGGGTCGACCCTCCGTGAGCTGCTGCACTCCGGGCGCAAGCTGCTGCCCGAGCGCACCCTCGAGATGACGGTCGGCATCCTCCAGGCGCTGGAGTACTCGCACCGCGCCGGCATCGTGCACCGTGACATCAAGCCGGCGAACGTCATGCTGACGCGCACCGGCCAGGTCAAGGTCATGGACTTCGGCATCGCGCGCGCCATGGGCGACTCCGGCATGACCATGACGCAGACCGCCGCGGTGATCGGCACGGCCCAGTACCTCTCCCCCGAGCAGGCCAAGGGCGAGCAGGTCGACGCCCGCTCCGACCTGTACTCCACGGGCTGCCTGCTGTACGAGCTCCTCACCGTGCGTCCCCCGTTCATCGGAGACTCCCCGGTCGCGGTCGCGTACCAGCACGTCCGCGAGGAGCCTCAGCCGCCGAGCAACTTCGACCACGAGATCACGCCCGAGATGGACGCCATCGTCCTCAAGGCGCTGGTCAAGGACCCCGACTACCGGTACCAGTCCGCCGACGAGATGCGCGCGGACATCGAGGCCTGCCTCGACGGTCAGCCGGTCGCGGCCGCCGCCGCGATGGGCATGGGGATGGGCATGGCGGGCGCGCCCGCGTACGGCGGGGGCTACGGCGGCTACCCGGAGGACCAGCCGACGACGGCGCTGCGTCAGGCCGACCCGGCCGGCCAGACCTCGATGCTGCCCCCGATCAACGCGGACGACGGTGGCTACGGCTACGACGACCGTCCGGACCGCCGTCGCGGCGGCCAGAAGAAGTCGAACACCTCGACGATCCTGCTGGCCCTCGCGGGCGTCCTGGTGCTCGTCGGCGCGATCTTCATCGGCGTCTCGCTGTTCGACGAGAAGGAAGGCACCCGGCAGGTCGCCGTCCCGCAGCTGGTCGGGCAGACGGTCCAGGTGGCCACGGAGCGGGCGGCCAACGCGGAACTGAAGGTGCAGGAGGCCGGCACCCAGCGCTGCGACCAGCCCAAGGGCGCGATCTGCCGCCAGGACCCCGCCGCGGCCCCGGACGGCTCCGCGAAGATGGACACCGGCGCCACGATCCAGGTGTACGTCTCCGAGGGTGCCCCGCTCACCGAGGTCCCGGACGTCGTCGAGCAGTCCCGGGAGCGCGCCGAGGAGTCCCTGAAGGACAAGGGCTTCAAGGTCAAGGTCGAGCAGGAGGAGTCCGATGAGGACCCCGGCACCGTCCTGCGCCAGAACCCCGACGGCGGCACCAGGGCGGAGAAGAACTCCGAGGTGACGATCACCGTCGCGAAGCAGAAGCTGCTGCAGCTTCCCGATGTGAAGACCCGCAGCTACGACCAGGCCGTTCAGCAGCTGAACGGGGTCGGCTTCACCAACATCACCAAGGAGGAGGTCGACTCCGACCAGCCCGCGGGCACCGTCGTCGACCAGACTCCGCAGGGCCCCTCGGACCAGTCCAAGGAGGTCCAGATCACGCTGAAGGTCTCCAAGGGCCCCCAGCAGACCCAGGTCCAGATCCCCACCGGCCTGACCGGCAAGCCGTTCAAGGAGGTCAGGGACGCGCTGCAGGGCATGGGCCTGACCGTCGTGCAGCAGGGTTCCGACAAGGAGGACGCCATGGTCCTCGGCACGAACCCCCCGGAGGGTTCGACGGTCCCCACCACGCAGCCCATCACCGTCATCACGCTGGGCGGCGGCGGCAACCAGGGTGGCAACCCCGGTGGCGGAGACAACAACGGTGGCGGCGGCGGCATCTTCGACTGACGCCCTCACGCCCGTACGAAGGGGAGAGCCCCGGCATCCAGTGGATGCCGGGGCTCTCCCGTTCTCCCGTCCCGCTCGCCTCGGTTCCCGTCGGGCCGCTCGCCTCAGCGCAGCTCCGCCGGAGGTGTCCGGTCGCGGTCGACCCTCTCCGTGCGCACCAGCTCGCCCCAGACGATGTACCGGTAGTCGGAGGTGTACATGGGGGTGCAGGTGGTCAGCGTGATGTAGCGGCCGGGCTTCGTCCGCCCCGACTCCTTGGGAACGGGCTGGAGGACGTCCACGTTGTACTTCGTGGTCTCCGGCAGGGCCTTGTAGACCTTGTAGACGTACCAGGTGTCCTTGGACTCGAAGACGATCGGGTCGCCGTTCTTCAACTTGTGGATGTTGTGGAACTTGGCTCCGTGTCCGTCCCGGTGCGCGGCGAGCGTGAAGTTGCCCTGCTTGTCCTGCGGGAGCGCGGACTTGATCGGGTCGGTGTAGTA
Organism: Streptomyces sp. NBC_00691; assembly: GCF_036226665.1. Lineage (NCBI taxonomy): Bacteria > Bacillati > Actinomycetota > Actinomycetes > Kitasatosporales > Streptomycetaceae > Streptomyces > Streptomyces sp. NBC_00691. The sequence continues at coordinate 4,074,053 of NZ_CP109007.1, forward strand.
GCCGGCGACGCCGTTGTTGAGGATGGCGCTCTCGGTGCCCTGCTTGACCAGGACCTCGCCGTTGCCCATGGCCGGCACGTGGAGGAAGCCGATGCCGTCCTTGGTGTCGAGCGCTCCGGGTCCGTCGGCCCAGCGGTCGCGGACCTGTGCGCCGTCCTGGTCGGCGGCGCGGTCGGCGAGGACGTTGGTCCACCAAAGGGAGTAGACGACGAAGAGACCGAGCACCAGGCCCGCGGTGATGAGGAGTTCGCCGAAGAGGCTGATGACTCCGGCGATCCGATTACGCACGCGTGCCACTAGGTCGTCCCGTCGTCCCGTCCGGAGGTGTGGGGTCTCAGCCTACGAGCGCTTTCGGCTTTCCCTGACTGCGCGGACGTTCCTCGATCAGCCTGCCCCACACGATCATGCGGTAGGTGCTGGTGAACTCGGGTGTGCAGGTGGTCAGCGTGATGAACCGGCCGGGCTCGGTGAATCCGGAGCCCTTCGGGACGGGTTCGATCACGGAGACGTTCGAGGGGGCGGTCTGGGGCAGGATGCTCGCCATCTCGTAGGTGTAGTACGCGTTCCGGGTCTCGACGACGATGGGGTCGCCGGGCTTCAACCGGTTGATGTACCGGAACGGTTCGCCGTGGGTGTTGCGGTGGCCGGCGACGGCGAAGTTGCCCTGCTTGTCGGAGGGCATGGCCGTCTTGAGCCTGCCTTCGGCGTAGTGGCCGACCATGCCCTTGTCGAGGACCTTCGCCTTGCTGATGCCCTCGGCGACGGGCACGACGACGTCCAGCTTGGGGATGTACATGATGGCGAAGCCCTCGCCGGGTTCGAACGCTCCCGGCTCGCTGTCGTCCTTGGCCGCGTCGTCCTTGGCCCAGGTGTCCTCGATCTGCTCCTTGGCGCGGTCGGTCTCCTGGCCGGCGAGGACGTTCGTCCACCAGAGCTGGTAGGTGACGAAGAGCAGCATGACGACGCCGAAGGTGATGAAGAGTTCCCCGACGGCACGGCTGGCGATGACGCCGACGCTGTCCTTGGCCGCGCGGGCGGCGCGCCGGGCCTCGACGCGGGAGAGCGGTGCGGCGGCCGGTTGGCCGGTCGCGGTGCCGCCCGGGCCGGCGGGCCGGCCGCCTCGACGGCCCTTGCCCCGGCTGCCGCCGCCCTTGGCCGCCCGGCGGCGTTCTGCGCGGCCGGGCCCGGGAAGGGGCTCCACGGCCTCCAGAACGGTCGTGTCGCCCGGGGAGGGCCGAGGAGCCTCAGGCGCCTCGTACGGCTCGTACGGGGGCGTGTGGGCGTCCTCGGGGGGAGTCTCGCGGGGAGCCGCGTAGGCGTCCTCGCGGGGAGCGTCGTAGGTGGCCTCGTACGGGGCCTCGTAGGCAGGCGCGGGCTCCTGATACCCCTGCGTGGGGTCCTGATACGCCTGCGTGGGGTCCTGGTACGCCTGCGCGGGGTCCTGGTACGCCGCCTGATCGGTGTACGGGTACGGGACCGGAGCCGGTTCCTGGTGCGCCGAGGGGACCCCGTAGGGGTCCGCGGGTATCGGCTCGGGCTCCGGCTCGTTCGTCGCCCGGAACCACGGAGACCCCGTCGTCACGCGACGGCCTTGCCCACCACCGGCGCCAGCCCCGCCGACCGTCCGACCGCCCCCTTGTCGCCGCACTGCTCCAGCCAGTTGGCGAGCATCAGGTGTCCGTGCTCGGTGAGAACCGATTCGGGGTGGAACTGGACTCCCTCGACGGGCAGTTCGCGGTGGCGCAGGCCCATGATGATGCCGTCCTCGGTCCGCGCGGTGACCTGTAGCTCGGCCGGCAGGGCGGCGGGCTCGGCGGCGAGCGAGTGGTAGCGGGTCGCGGTGAACGGCGAGGGCAGCCCGGCGAAGACGCCCTGCCCCTCGTGGGTGACGGGGGAGGTCTTGCCGTGCAGCAGCTCGGGCGCCCGGTCGACGACGCCGCCGTACGCCACGGCCATCGACTGCATGCCGAGACAGACGCCGAAGACGGGCACGCCGGTGGCGGCGCAGTGCCGGACCATGTCGATGCAGACTCCGGCCTGTTCGGGCGCGCCGGGGCCGGGCGAGAGCAGGACGCCGTCGAAGCCGTCCTGGGCGTGGCTCAGCTCGACCTCGTCGTTGCGGAGGACTTCGCACTCCGCGCCGAGCTGGTAGAGGTACTGAACGAGGTTGAAGACGAAGCTGTCGTAGTTGTCGACGACGAGAATGCGCGCGCTCACTGGCCGTCCACCGTCACATCGTTGAACGGAAGCAGCGGCTCCGCCCAGGGGAACACGTACTGGAAGAGGGCGTACACGACCGCGAGGACCAGCACGATCGAGATCAGCGCCCGTACCCACGCGTTGCCCGGCAGATGCCGCCAGATCCAGCCGTACATGACGTCGACCGCCCCTTCTGTTCGTTACGGGGACCAGAGTACGGGGCGAGGGGGCCGTGGGGGGTCAGCTGTCCAAAGCCTGTGGACGACCGTCGGCGACCGGCCGGGTCGCGTCGAGGTGCGCCCAGACGACGAGCCGGTGGCTGCTGCCCCACTCGGGTTCGCAGGTGGTGAGGGTGAGATAGCGGCCGGGTCCGTCGAATCCCGACTTCGCCGGTACCGGGTCGATGACGGCGACGTCGGTGGGCACGGTCCGGTAGGGGGCGCGGTCGACGCGGTACGTGAACCAGGTCGTCCCGTCGGTGAGGACGATCGCGTCGCCCTCGCGCAGCCGGGGGAAGTCCTTGAAGGGGTCGCCGTAGGTGCGGCGGTGGCCGGCGACGGCGAAGTTGCCGGTCGCGCCGAGGCGGGCGCTGTCGGCGTAGTGGCCGAGGCCCTTCTTGAGGGTGCCGACACCGGTGCCCTGGAGGACGGGCCACTTCCAGTCCCTGCCGAGCCGGGGGACGTACATGACGGCGATGCCCTTGCCGGCGGCGTACGGGACGGCTTCGGGGGCGGGCGCGGCGGGGCGGACCGGGGTGGCGGTCCATTCGCGCTGGAGGGTGTCGATCTGGCCGGCGCTCGCGCTCGCGGCCTGGACCCCTGTCCAGCACAGGACGTACACGACGAAGAGGACGATCAGGGCGCCGACGGTGATGCACAGCTCGCTGAAGGTCCTCACGACGAGACGCAAGCGCCCCTCCCGCAGTCGGCTCCCGGCGGTGCCACCCCGGCCGCGCGCGTGGGGTCAGCTCACCGGCTTCGCTTGATGGAGGTCCACTGTGCCCGAGTACCCGGGAAGAGTCACCGCCCTGTGCTCGTCGACTTTCCAGCCGAGCCCGTACGCCTTCACGTACAGCTGGTAGTTCTGGATCGCCGGGGATCCCGAGAGCGCCCTGCTCAGCTTCCCCCGGTCACCGACGGCGGTGATCTTGTACGGCGGCGAGTAGACGCGCCCCTGGAGGATCAGGGTGTTGCCGACGCAGCGCACGGCGCTGGTGGAGATGAGCCGCTGGTCCATGACCCGGATGCCCTCGGCGCCGCCCTGCCACAGGGCGTTGACGACGGCCTGGAGGTCCTGCTGGTGGATGACCAGGTCGTTCGCCTGCGGTTCGGGGTAGCCGGGGGCGGCCTGGGCGTTCGGCGGGGCGTCGTTGAGGGTGACGGTGAGGCCGGAGCCCGAGACCTCGGTGGTGCCCGCCGCCGCCTCCAGCGCGTCGAGTTTCGCGTCCTCCGCGCGCGTGGAGCCGTCGTCCCGGGCGGCGAGGGTGTCGACCTGGGAGCGGAGGGCGGAGGTTGACTCGTCGAGGCCCGCGTTCTTGTGGCTGCGCTCCTCGATCAGGTCGGAGAGCCGCAGGAGTGAGGCGTCGGTGCGGATGTTGGTGCCCTTGGCGGTGTTGAAACTCGTGACGAAGATCAGTCCGGCGAGGGCGAAAACGGCAAGGGTGAGCACCTGGACCGGGCGCCACCTCGCGGTGCGGCCAGGTCCTTCGGGAGTGCCGGCGGAATTGCTCAACGTACCCTGATCCCCTTCGGTGCCGCGGAACCACTACGCTAACGGACGCCTGGGGGACGCAGTCGTCCTCCTTCGTCACATCCCGGCGCCAGCCACAGTTCCCTGCGCGGTCACGCAGCGCATCGACAGGAGAGTCCCTCGTGCCGAAGTCACGGATCCGCAAGAAGGCCGACTTCACGCCCCCGCCGGCGAAGCAGGCCACCTCGATCAAGCTGACCAACCGCAGCTGGGTGGCGCCTGTGATGCTCGCGCTGTTCGCCATCGGTCTGGTGTGGATCGTGGTCTTCTACGTCACTGACGGCTCGATGCCGATCGAGTCGATCAGCAACTGGAACATCGTGGTGGGCTTCGGCTTCATCGCGGCCGGCTTCGGTGTCTCCACACAGTGGAAGTAGCGGCGAACAGCAGGGGTACGGCGGCGGTCTAGCGCCCGTACCGGCTGCTCGTCAAGCTCTCCCCTGAACTTATCCACAGCGTTGTGCACAGCACTGGATAACTTACGAAGATCTGTGGATAACTCGCACGAGGTTGACGCCGGTATGACCGGAATCACCCTCACAGGAGACCATGACGCCCCTCACCTCCCTGGAGAAACACCAGGTCAGAGGTGAGGGGCGCGGTCTTTCCCCACAGAGCGGGGAGGGATCGCCACGCACTGTGGATAACTCTGGGGAAAGCTCACAGAGAAGCTCGTCCACAGCCCTCTGCGCTCAGGTGAGCGCCGCCGAGCGGGCCAGCACGATCCCCACGTCGAGCAGCAGCACCAGGGCCAGCGCCCCGTACTGCACCAGGTCCCGCCGGGCCCTCGGCGCGTGCACGAGCGCGTACGTCACCACGAGGCCCGCGACCAGACCACCGACGTGGGCCTCCCAGGAGATCCCCGGTCGGGTGAATGTCATGAGCAGTGACAGGGCCACGAAGAGGATCACCGGCCGCATGTCGTGGCGGCGCCGGCGGGCGAGCACCACCCAGGCGCCGATCAGCCCGTAGACGACGCCCGAGGCGCCGAGCGAGGGCTGGTTCTGCGCGGCGACGAGATAGGCCAGCACGGAGCCGGAGAGGCCGGAGAGAAGGCACAGGGCCGCGTACCGGATCCGGCCCAGCTCGGGCTCGACGATCCCGCCGATCACCCACAGGCCCAGCACGTTGAAGAGGATGTGCCAGACCTCCTGATGAAGGACGGTCGACGTCAGCAGCCGGTACCACTCGCCGTCGGCGACCCCGACGAGCTCGCCGAGCGCCGGGCTGTAGGCGTAGCCGATGAGCACGAGCTCGTCGACGAGCCGGTCGCCGAACACCAGGACGGCGAGGTAGACCGCGAGGTTGATCCCGATGAGGATCTTGGTGACGAGGCGGCCGTCCGACGCGATCCGGCCGCCCGCGAGCGTCCGCGGCTGATTGGCGTCAGGGGCGTGGCCGGTCCCCGAACCGTTGCGGACGCAGTCGGGGCACTGGAAGCCGACGGAGGCGGAGACCATGCACGCGGGGCAGATCGGCTTCTCGCAGCGCGTGCAGCGGATGCCGGTCTCCACCTCGGGGTGGCGGTAGCAGCGCGGCAGACCGGCGTGCTTGTTCTCGGAGGGTCTCGGTTCCATGAGAGGTGCCGTCCCTTCCGTCTCAGCGCTTCTCGATCACCACGGACTCGATGACCACGTCCTTCAGCGGTCGCTCGGTGTGCGGGTCGGTCGCGGTGGCCGCGATCGCGTCCACGACCTTCCGGCTCTCCTTGCCGGCGACCTCGCCGAAGATGGTGTGCTTCCGGTTCAGCCAGGTCGCGGGGGCGACGGTGACGAAGAACTGCGAGCCGTTGGTGCCCGGACCGGCGTTGGCCATGGCCAGCAGGTAGGGACGGTCGAAGAAGAGCTCCGGGTGGAACTCGTCGGCGAACTCGTAGCCGGGGCCGCCCGTGCCGTTCCCCAGCGGGTCGCCGGCCTGGATCATGAACCCCTTGATGACCCGGTGGAAGACCGTGCCGTCGTAGAGCGGGTCCGAGGAGACCGTGCCGGTCGCGGGGTGGGTCCACTCGCGCTCACCGCCGGCGAGCTCGACGAAGTTCCTGACCGTCTTCGGGGCGTGGAACGGCATCAGCCGCACCTCGATGTCACCCAGGCTCGTCTTGAGGATCGCGTACAGCTGCTCGGCCACGGTCGCCTTCCGTCCACGTCATGTCACGTCTGTCTCTGGCGTGTCCGATCCTCGCATGCCCCGGATGCCCACCCCACATGCCGGACCCGGCTCGGGGGGGCATGATTCCGGAAAGGATGGAAAGGTGAAAAACCGACATCGTCGCCACCGAGGAGGAGGAATCCCGTGACCCGCATGGACAGCGTGCGCGCCGCGTCAGATTCGGCGAAGGAGAGCGTCCTGCACGCCGCGGAAGTGGTGGCGCCGTACGCCGGAACGGCCAAGGACCAGGCCACGCACTACGCCCACGAGGCGCGTGTGCTGATCGCGCCGAAGGTCTCGAAGGCCGCTCAACAGGCCCGGGCGCAGGCTCGCGAGCAGTACGACTCGTACGTCGCACCGCATGTACCGCCGCGGGTCGACGCGGCCGCACAGCGTGCGGCGGTCAAGACCCGCTCGGCCTGCCGTCAGGCGGCCGATTACACCGTTCCGCGCGTCGAGAGCGCGGTCGCCGCGACCGGTCCCGTCCTTGAGGAGGCCGGGTCGCGTTCTACTGCCGCCTGGGCCGCGCTGCGCGGTCAGGTGACACCGAGGGACATCGAGAAGATCGTGAAGCGTCACGAGCGTCGGGCACGGGCCGGACGCCTCGCCAAGGGACTCTTGATCCTGGGCGTTCTCGCCGGCGGCGCGTTCGCCGCCTGGAAGTGGTGGGACAAGCAGGCCAATCCCGACTGGCTGGTCGAGCCGCCCGCTGCCACCGAGGTGGAAGAGGAGGGTTCCGTACTGACGTCCTACGACGAGGGCGGGGATTCCCTCGACCCCGAGGTGGAGGCCAAGCAGTCGGAGGCCGAGGCCGAAGCCGCAGCCGCTGCCGCGGCCGAGGAGGCCGCCGATCGCGACGAGCGCCGCTGACCTACCGGGGTACCGCTGGGTGCTGCCGAGGTCCTGCCGGGTGTGTCCACCAGGGCCCTGCCGAAGTCTGCCGGGGTCCTGGTTCCTGCGGGGTCACGGTCTCCGCGGGGTGCCGCAGGTGCTGCCGTGTCGTACGAGGCGAAGCCGTGCGAGGAAACGCGGGCACGGGTTCGGGTACCGATTCGGGCACCGGTTCGGGTTCGGGTACGGGTGTGGGGAGTGCGCATCGTCGTTCTCCCCACGCCCTAAGCCGCCGCGGCGAGCGCCAGCTCCGTCAGCGCGGCCGGCTCGTCGCCCTCGGCCGAGGCGGTCACACCGGCGGCGGAGCGGTTACGGCTGGCGGGAGAGGAACCGTGGGCCTCGGCGGCGATGCGCTGCTTGATCGTGGGCGGCAGGGAGCGGTCTCCGACGAGCGGCCACCGGTGCGCCCTCTGTGCAGGCACGGAGGCGTGAGCGGCCCGCTTCTCCCCGACGACGGGTGCGGCCGCGGCGGGGCCGGCCGGCTCCTCGGGCTGCTGGACGGCGGGCTGCTGGGTGGCGGCGGCGGTGCCCGCCAGGCCGACGGAGGCGAGCAGGGCGAAGAGGACGGAGATGAAGGCGGTCCAGAACTGCTTGACCTTGGCGGTGGCCATGGCCCCTCACTTTCGTGACGATCTCGAATGGTTCATTTCGGTTTGCGCGCTTTACGTACTTTCCTCATGATGTGGATGCGCGCCCGATTTCCACGGAACGTCGCCGCCGTCGCGCAGTTCTTCCGATGAACACCACCCGTCCGGAGCAGTGGACCGCTCACGGCCGCCCGGCGCCGAACCGGCACCTCGTGAGAGAACGCCGGCCGGGGCCCGGTCCCGACGCCCGGACCGGCACGACGGGCCCGGTTCCCGTGCGGGACGGCCTCCGAACACCGGCCGTCGGCACCGACAACGCAAAACACCCCCTGTGAACTGCGGAAACGCAGCTCACAGGGGGTGTGTGCCGTGGAGCCTAGGGGAGTCGAACCCCTGACATCTGCCATGCAAAGACAGCGCTCTACCAACTGAGCTAAGGCCCCGGAACGAGAACAGCGTACCGGGTCACCCCCCATGTCCGGCAAAAGGATTGGGACTCCCCGTCGGCGACCACTCTCCGTAAGATGCTGATCGAGGTTCGCAGTGGCGAACCGAGGGATGGGGAGAAGAAATGGACGCAGCGCAGCAGGAAGCCACGGCGAGAGCCAGAGAGCTTCAGCGCAGTTGGTACGGAGAGCCGCTGGGGGCGCTCTTCCGTCGGCTGATCGACGATCTCGGACTCAATCAGGCCAGGCTGGCGGCCGTGCTCGGACTGTCCGCGCCCATGCTGTCCCAGCTGATGAGCGGCCAGCGGGCCAAGATCGGGAATCCGGCCGTCGTCCAGCGCGTCCAGGCGCTCCAGGAGCTCGCCGTGCAGGTCGCCGACGGCACCGTCAGCGCCGCCGAGGCCACCGACCGGATGGACGAGGTCAAGAAGTCGCAGGGTGGCTCCGTCCTCACCAGCACCGGTCAGCCGACCACCGGGTCGGGCGCTCCGACCGTCCGACGGGTGGTCCGCGAGATCCAGTCGCTGCTGCGCTCCGTAGCCGCGGCGGGCGACATCATCGACGCCGCCGACTCCCTCGCCCCGGCCCACCCGGAACTGGCAGAGTTCCTCCGGGTGTACGGCGCGGGGCGCACCGCGGACGCGGTCGCGCACTACGAGTCGCACCAGAACTGACGCGGTCGGCAGCCGGCCGGCATCGCCTACGGACGAGGCAACGGGGAGCGGACGCAGCACGATGGGTGAGGTATTCGCCGGGCGGTACGAACTGGTCGACCCGATCGGACGGGGCGGGGCGGGCGCCGTGTGGCGCGCCTGGGACCACCGACGCCGCCGCTACGTGGCGGCCAAGGTGCTCCTGCAGAGCGACGCGCACACGCTGCTCCGCTTCGTCCGCGAGCAGGCGCTGCGGATCGACCATCCGCACGTCCTCGCCCCGGCCAGCTGGGCCGCCGACGACGACAAGGTCCTGTTCACCATGGACCTGGTCGCCGGCGGGTCTCTGGCGCACGTCATCGGCGACTACGGCGCGCTGCCGCCCCGGTTCGTGTGCATCCTGCTCGACCAGCTGCTCTCGGGCCTGGCCACGGTGCACGCCGAGGGGGTCGTGCACCGCGACATCAAGCCCGCGAACATCCTGATGGACGTCACCGGGACCGGGCGGCCGCATCTGCGGCTGTCCGACTTCGGCATCTCCATGCGCAAGGGCGAGCCCCGCCTCACCGAGACCAACTACGTGGTGGGCACGCCCGGATACTTCGCGCCCGAGCAGCTCCTCGGTGCCGAACCCGACTTCACCGCCGACCTCTTCGCCGTCGGCCTGGTCGCCCTCTATCTGCTCCAGGGCCGCAAGCCGGACTCGCAGGCTCTGGTCGGGCACTTCCTCACGCACGGCACTCCCGGCGCCCCAGAGGGCGTTCCGGAGCCCCTGTGGCAGGTGCTCGCTGGTCTGCTGCAGCCCGATCCGCAGGCCCGCTTCCGGACCGCCACGGGCGCGCGCAAGGCCCTGACCGCCGCCGTCGACATGCTTCCCGAGCCGGGCCCCGACGAGGAGCCGGTCGAGATCTTCGACCAACTCGGCCCCCTGCCGTCCGGCTTCGGCCCCGAGGGCCCGACGGGAGCCTTCGGGCCCGCCGCCCCCGTATCCCCCGCCGCCCCGGTCGGCGACGCGCCCGCGGCCGCCCTGGGCGGCCCGGTGAGCGCCTCCACGGCCGCCGCACCCGGCACCGTCCCGACGCCCGCCACCACGCCCGTACCGCCTCGGCAACAGCCCCAGCAGCCCCCACAGCCGCACTACCGCCCCCAGCACCCGGTCACTCCGGCCACGGCCCCGCTCGCCTCCACGGCCGCGGCACCCGCGCCACTGCCCGGCCCCTCCGAGACGGGCAGCTTCCACCTCCCCCCGCCGGTCGGCCACCCGACCCCCTCCTTCGACCGGGCACCGACCTCCGCGGTGCCGTACGGACAAGCCCCTACTCATCCATACACCGCTCGACCGGTTCAGGTTCCCGCGCAGCACACGGCCCCCGCGGGAGCCCCGGCGGCGTCCCCGGCCCCTGCCCCCGTACGCCGACCGGGACCGCCCCCGAAGGTGACGATCCCGGTCCTGCTGCTCGCACTGGTCTGCTTCGCGGTCGGCTTCTGGGCACTCGCCCAGACCTGAGCTTCCCGAGCCGCCCAGACCCGAGCCGCCCAGACCCGAGCCTCCCGAGCCGCCCGGGTCGGTCCGCCGGCGGCGACGCGGAAGGCCCGGCCCCCGGCCCCTTAAGCCGCCCGCCTCCGTGCCACCAGCGTCCATCCGCCGAGGCCCAGCAGCAGCACCGTCCCGCTGCCGATCCCGGCCGCCGCGACGACCCGCATGGAGTCGCTCCCGGAGGCCGCCTGCGCCCCGGAGACACCCTTCTCCGCCGCCTCCTTGTCGTCGGCGGTCACGCTGAACCGCCCCGGGTCACCGGCGTACCCGGGCCCCGGCTTCGCGTCGCCCCGGAGGGAGATCCGCAGGGTCAGCGGCACGGTCTTGTCCCCGTACTCCTGGGCCATCGCCGGGTTGAGCGTGGCCGACAGGTAGTACCAGCCGGCGAAGCGCATCCCGCTGGTGGCCTCGTCGTACGAGGTGCGGTTCTCGTGGGCCACCGGCCGCAGCGCGTCGAGCGCGAGCGTCGCGGGCTTCCCGCTGTAGCTGACGGTGTTCTCGTCGACGTGGCCGAGCGCCGGGTTCTCCAGCGAGAGGACCAGGGCGTGGCCGATGTACTCGTCGCCGGTGGCGCTGCTGCCGAGTTCGGCCGTGGCGAAGAGCTGCTGTCCCCAGTCGACGGGAACCCGGTAGAAGAGCGTCTGCCCGGGCCGGATGTCGGACCGCCACTCGCCCTGCGTCAGCGAGGCGGCGTCGTGGACGCCGGAGCCGCCCTGGCGCGGCCGGGGGCCTCCCGCGGGCGGTCCTGGCGTGCCGGAGGCCCAGACCTCGGGGAGCTTGGTCGGGCCGGCCTTCTTCAGCACGGGCTCGGGCGCGTAGCGGATCTCCAGCTCCCAGTCGTCCGTGCTCGCCTTCGACTCGCGTTCGACGAGGACGTAGTAGGCGCCGGCGCGCTGGCAGGTGGAGCTGTCGGCGTCGACGATGCGGCGGGCGTAGGCGGCGAGCGGCCGGGTGTACTCGCCGGAGGAGAAGTTCGTCCGCTGGTAGCCGCATTCGGTGCCGGAGCCGTCCTGCATGCTCACCTTGAAGCCGTCGCCGTACTCGGCCTTGCCACCGGCCTTGGGCACCGCGACGACGGAGACGTACGCGTTCTGCTGATCGAGGTTGACCCGGTAGTAGACCTTGCCGTTCCTCTTGAGCGTGTCGCGGTAGGTCTGTCCGGTCCTCAGCTCCACGGCGTCCGAGCTCGAGGCCGCGCCCTGGACGCGCTGGGCCGAGCTGTCGAAGGTGTACGGCGGGATCGCACCACCGGCGGCCGCGGCCGCCGTCTGCCCGGGAAGCGCCACGACCGCTCCCACCGCCGCGGCCGCCGTGATCAGGGCCCCCGCCCTCCGGCCGAAGCCGGCCTGCGTCTTCACGCGCTGCTCCTCTTCACTCAAGCAAGTCGACAATTTGCTCAGGCAAAAGGGAAGCCCCGGCCCGCTCTCGCGCGGCCGGGGCTTCACCCACAGACGGTTTTCGTCTCAGACACCGGAACCTGCGGGCACGGAGTCGGTCGCCTCCGTCCACAGGTCCTGCTCGGCGCGATCCGCCTGGATCTGGCGGTACACGAGGAGCCCGCCGATGGCGGCCAGTGCGACCAGGAGAAGCTTCTTCACCGCGCGACCTCGTCTTTCGTTGACGTAGGAGACTTCTGACGCCCACTCTACACATCGACCGATACCGATCGGTGACCTGTACGAGGTTCAAACCTTCCAAGGCTCCCGGACAAACAAATCGACCCGGACGGAGTAACCGTCCGGGTCGATCGATACTGTGGGGCTAACAGGATTTGAACCTGTGGCCTCATCCTTATCAGGGATGCGCTCTAACCAACTGAGCTATAGCCCCGCCGCGCTCTGCGGTGTGTGTCCCGCGCGCTGACTCCTGAACATTAGCGCACGAGAGGGCCAGTCCCAAAATCGGTAACCGACCGGCCCCCTCGCAGGTCATCCGGCCGTCACTCGTCCTCGGCGAGCGTGAGCTCCACGCCACCCACGAAGCCGGCCGACAGGTTGTAGACGAACGCGCCCAGCGTCGCCAGCGCGGTCATCAGGACCACGTCGATCACGGCGATCACCGAGGTGAACATCAGCACCCGCGGCAGCGACAGGAACGACTGCAGATCGAAGCCGTTGGACTCGTTCGAGCCCGTGGCCTCGCTGATCGTGCCGCCGACCGTCGAGAAGACGCCCATGGCGTCCATGACCATCCACAGCACCGCCGCGGCGACGATCGTGCAGATGCCCAGCGCGATGGAGAGCAGGAAGCTCACCTTCATCACCGACCACGGGTCGGCCTTGGCCACCCGCAGCCGCGCCTTGCGCGTACGGGGCGTCGTGCGGGCCCCCGTACGCGGCCGGCGCACGGCACCGGTCTGGCCACCCGCCGTACCGCCCGACGCCGGAGCGCCGTACGCCTGCGGCGGGTGGTAGGGCCCGCCCGGCTGCTGCGCACCCGTGCGCTCGCCGGGCAGCGGCCCGTTGTAACTCTCGTACGAGGACTGCTGCCCTCGAGTGTCCGTCACCGCAACCCCCTGGGAGTCCGTGGCGGAGCCACGGGCGCCGTTCGCTCCAGCACCAGCAGAAGCTCCGGCGGCCGCCGATCCGGCGCCCGTGGCTCCACTCACGCTCTTACTCCTCGTGCTCCCCGGCCGAGGGCTCCGTGCCCTCGACTGCCTCGGTCTCGACCACGACGGTCTCGACCACCGCTGCCTCGGCCGCCTCCACGGCGCCCTCGGCGTCGACTGTCTCGTCGATGTCGTCGTCCTCGCTGCCGGCCTCGGCATTCCGTGCGATGCCGACGACGGCATCACGCTTACCCAGGTTGATCAGCTGGACGCCCATGGTGTCACGGCCGGTCTCCCTGACTTCGTTGACTCGCGTACGAATCACACCGCCGGACAGCGTGATGGCGAGGATCTCGTCCGTCTCCTCGACCACCAGCGCGCCCACGAGCGAGCCACGGTCCTCCACGATCTTGGCGGCCTTGATACCGAGGCCGCCACGGCCCTGGACGCGGTACTCGTCGACGGGGGTGCGCTTCGCGTACCCGCCGTCGGTCGCGGTGAAGACGAACGTACCGGGCCGGACGACATTCATCGAGAGCAGTTCGTCGTCAGCTCGGAAACTCATCCCCTTGACGCCCGATGTGGCACGTCCCATCGGACGCAGCGCGTCGTCGGTGGCGGTGAAGCGGATCGACTGCGCCTTCTTGCTGATGAGCAGCAGATCGTCCTCGGCCGAGACCAGCTCGGCCCCGATCAGCTCGTCGGCGGTGCCTTCGGCGCCGTTGTCCGTCTCGCGGAGGTTGATCGCGATGACACCACCGGAACGCGGCGAGTCGTAGTCCTTGAGCGCGGTCTTCTTGACCAGGCCGGCCTTGGTGGCGAGCACCAGGTAGGGCGCGGCCTCGTAGTCGCGGATCGCCAGGATCTGGGCGATCTGCTCGTCCGGCTGGAAGGCCAGCAGGTTGGCCACGTGCTGGCCGCGGGCGTCCCGGCCGGCGTCGGGCAGCTCGTACGCCTTGACGCGGTAGACCCGGCCCTTGTTGGTGAAGAAGAGCAGCCAGTGGTGGGTGGTGGAGACGAAGAAGTGGTCGACGATGTCGTCCTGCTTGAGCTTCGTGCCCCGCACGCCCTTGCCGCCGCGCTTCTGCGAGCGGTAGTCCTCGGTCTTCGTCCGCTTCACGTAGCCACCGCGCGAGATGGTGACGACGATGTCCTCCTCGGCGATCAGGTCCTCGATGGACATGTCACCGTCGAAGGGCACGAGCTTGGACCGGCGGTCGTCGCCGAACTTCTCGACGAGCGCGGCCAGCTCCTCGCTGACGATCGAGCGCTGGCGCTCGGGCGAGGCCAGGATCGCGTTGTACTCGTTGATCTTGGCCTGGAGCTCGTCGTGCTCCGCGACGATCTTCTGGCGCTCCAGGGCGGCGAGCCGGCGGAGCTGCATCTCCAGGATCGCGTTGGCCTGGATCTCGTCGATCTGGAGCAGGTCCATCAGGCCGCCGCGGGCGACCTCGACCGTGTCGCTGCGCCGGATGAGCGCGATGACCTCGTCGATCGCGTCGAGCGCCTTGAGCAGACCGCGCAGGATGTGGGCGCGCTCCTCGGCCTTGCGCAGCCGGAACTTCGTCCGGCGCACGATGACCTCGATCTGGTGCGTCACCCAGTGGCGGATGAACGCGTCCAGCGAGAGGGTGCGCGGCACGCCGTCGACGAGCGCCAGCATGTTCGCGCCGAAGTTCGTCTGCAGATCGGTGTGCTTGTACAGGTTGTTGAGGACGACCTTGGCGACGGCGTCGCGCTTGAGCACGATGACGAGGCGCTGACCGGTCCGGGACGAGGTCTCGTCGCGGACGTCGGCGATGCCGCCGATCTTGCCGTCCTTGACCAGGTCGGCGATCTTCTGCGCGAGGTTGTCCGGGTTGGTCTGGTACGGCAGCTCCGTGACCACCAGGCACTGGCGGTTGTGGATCTCCTCGACCTCGACGACCGCGCGCATCGTGATCGAGCCACGGCCGGTGCGGTACGCCTCCTCGATGCCCTTGCGGCCGACGACGAGCGCGCCGGTGGGGAAGTCCGGGCCCTTGATCCGCTCGATCAGCGCGTCGAGGAGCTCCTCGTGGCTGGCGTCGGGGTGCTCCAGCGCCCACTGCGCACCGGCCGCGACCTCGCGGAGGTTGTGCGGCGGGATGTTGGTGGCCATACCGACGGCGATGCCGGCGCTGCCGTTGATCAGCAGGTTCGGGAACCGGGACGGCAGGACCGTCGGCTCCTGGTTGCGGCCGTCGTAGTTGTCCTGGAAGTCGACGGTCTCCTCGTCGATGTCCCGGAGCATCTCCATCGACAGCGTCATGAGCTTGCACTCGGTGTAACGCATGGCGGCGGCCGGGTCGTTGCCCGGGGAGCCGAAGTTGCCGTTGGAGTCGACGAGCGGCATGCGCATCGACCAGGGCTGGGCGAGGCGGACGAGCGCGTCGTAGATCGAGGAGTCGCCGTGCGGGTGGTACGTACCCATGACGTCACCGACGACGCGGGCGCACTTGTAGAAGCCCTTCTCGGGCCGGTAGCCGCCGTCGTACATCGCGTACAGCACGCGACGGTGGACGGGCTTGAGGCCGTCCCGTACGTCGGGCAGCGCGCGGGACACGATGACGGACATCGCGTAGTCGAGGTACGAGCGCTGCATCTCGGTCTCGAGCCCGACGGGCTCGATGCGCAGCACGGGCTCTTCTTCGGTGGTCCCGGTCGGGGTGGTTTCGTCGGCCATTGCTGGTCGTCAGTCCTTTCGTACGGTCAGCTGAGACCGACTCAGATGTCGAGGAAGCGAACGTCCTTGGCGTTGCGCTGGATGAACGAGC
Source organism: Streptomyces sp. NBC_00691 (assembly GCF_036226665.1). Lineage (NCBI taxonomy): Bacteria > Bacillati > Actinomycetota > Actinomycetes > Kitasatosporales > Streptomycetaceae > Streptomyces > Streptomyces sp. NBC_00691. Next base: position 4,089,606 of record NZ_CP109007.1, read on the forward strand.
GGCGTGCCTCGACGTCCTCGCCCATCAGCACCGAGAACAGGTCGTCGGCCTGCGCGGCGTCGTCCAGGGTGACCTGGCCGAGTACGCGGTGCTCGACGTCCATGGTGGTGACGCGCAGCTCCTCGGCGTTCATCTCGCCGAGACCCTTGAAGCGCTGGATCGAGTCTTCCCGGATCCGCTTGCCGCTCTGCTTGCCGAGTTCGACGAGCGCGTCCCGCTCCCGGTCCGAGTACGCGTACTCGAAGTCGTCCCGGCCCCACTTGATCTTGTAGAGCGGGGGGCGGGAGAGGTAGACGTGACCGGCCTCGACCAGCGGTCGCATGAAGCGGAAGAGGAAGGTCAGCAGCAGGGTGTTGATGTGCTGACCGTCGACGTCGGCGTCCGCCATCAGGATGATCTTGTGATAGCGGAGCTTCTCGATGTCGAAGTCCTCGTGCACACCGGTGCCGAAGGCCGAGATGAGCGCCTGGACCTCGGTGTTCTGCAGGATCTTGTCGATCCGGGCCTTCTCGACGTTCAGGATCTTGCCCCGGATCGGCAGGATGGCCTGGTACATCGGGTTGCGGCCGGACTTGGCCGAGCCGCCGGCGGAGTCGCCCTCGACGATGAAGATCTCGCACTTGGCCGGGTCGTTCGACTGGCAGTCGGACAGCTTGCCCGGCAGCGACGCCGACTCCAGCAGACCCTTGCGGCGGGTCAGGTCGCGCGCCTTGCGGGCGGCCACGCGCGCGGTGGCGGCCTGGATCGACTTGCGGATGATGTCCGCGGCCTCGAGCGGGTTGCGGTCGAGCCAGTCGTTGAGGTGCTCGTAGACTGCCCGCTGGACGAAGGTCTTGACCTCCGTGTTGCCCAGCTTGGTCTTGGTCTGGCCCTCGAACTGCGGCTCGCTCAGCTTGACCGAGATGATCGCGGTCAGACCCTCGCGGATGTCGTCGCCCGTGAGGTTGTCGTCCTTCTCGCGGAGCAGCTTCTTGTCGCGCGCGTACTTGTTGATCAGCGAGGTCAGCGCGGCACGGAAGCCCTCTTCGTGCGTGCCTCCCTCGTGGGTGTGGATGATGTTGGCGAAGGAGTACACGCCCTCGCTGTAGCCGCTGTTCCACTGCATCGCGACCTCGAGGGACAGGGCCTTGTCCTTGTCCTCCGCCTCCAGGTCGATCACGGTGGGGTGGACCAGCTCGCCCTTGCGCGAGTTGAGGTACTTCACGAAGTCGACGATGCCGCCCTCGTAGTGGTACTTCACCGTGCGCGCGGGCGGCTCGGCGGCCGCCTCGGCGTCCGGGTCGTCGGCGCCGACCGTGGCCTTGGCGGACTCGCGCTCGTCGGTGAGCGTGATCGTCAGGCCCTTGTTGAGGAAGGCCATCTCCTGGAAGCGACGCGAGAGCGTCTCGAAGGAGTACTCGGTCGTCTCGAAGATGTCCGGGTCGGCCCAGAAGGTGACCGAGGTGCCGGTCTCGTCGGTCTTCTCGTGCTGGGCGAGGGGCGCGGTCGGGGCGCCCATCTTGTAGTCCTGCGTCCAGCGGTGGCCGTCCGTCTTGATCTCGACGGAGATCTTGGTGGACAGGGCGTTCACGACCGAGACGCCGACACCGTGCAGACCGCCGGAGACGGCGTAGCCGCCGCCGCCGAACTTGCCGCCCGCGTGCAGGACGGTGAGCACGACCTCGACGGCCGGCTTGCCCTCGGAGGCCACGATGCCCACCGGGATGCCTCGGCCGTTGTCGATGACGCGCACGGCGCCGTCGGCCAGGATCGTCACGTCGATGGTGTCGGCGTGGCCGGCCAGGGCTTCGTCGACCGAGTTGTCGACGACCTCCTGCACCATGTGGTGCAGACCGCGCTCGCCGGTCGAGCCGATGTACATGCCAGGGCGCTTGCGCACGGCATCCAGGCCTTCGAGGACCTGGATGTTGCTGGCGGTGTACTGGTTGTTCTCGTTGGGGTCGCCGGAATCGGCCACGAAGCGCCCTTTCTGGCACAGCACAGGCCGTTCTCCGGGCATACGGGAGCGGCTGCGTCGTTCGACTTGTTCCGCAGGGTGGCGGGATTGTCTCCCAGTCTACCGGTAGCGCCGACAGTCATGGGGGTTTGCCGGTGCCTGAGTCCGCATGTGCCGCCCTGAGCGGGAGCCAAACGACTCCCCATATCCGGACAGGGGCTCCAGAGCCCCCTGACGGCCACCCAGCGCTTCGGCCCGATGCCTCGCTGTGGGCATGCGGGCGTCCCCCGTCGCGGGCATCCGTTCCGCAGGGAGGAACAGGTGGGTACAACGCCCCACCGCACGGTGCCCCGTGGCCTCGCCCACACCCCGGGAACCCGGCCGCGCGCCCCTACCCGTAGGTATCTCCGGGCCCCACGGATCCCGGCGCCCGCAGCGGGCCGTACCCGCGCCGGGGCGCGCCGGGCCCGAGCACCTTGATCATCCGGACGGTGCCGTGCCCGAGGTCCTCGTTGAGCCGTGCCACCAGCGTGGGCGCCAGCAGCCGCAGCTGCGTGGCCCATGCCGTCGAGTCGCACTGCACGGTCAGCACCCGCGCGTCCGGCTCGTCGTCGTACTTCACGGGTACGCAGTGCTTGGCCAGGTCCTCGCCGACGATCTGCGGCCAGCGGCCCATGACCCCGCCGACCGCGGCCGGTGCCTCCCAGCCCCGCTCGGTGATCAGCCGGTTGATCGCGGCGCCGAGCGCCATCGGGTCGCGCCCGTCGGCGCGCGCGCCGGAGCGCAGGCCGCCCCCGCGCCGGGCCTGCTTCTTCTGCTGGGCGGCAGCGCCCTTGGCCTTCGCCTGTTCCTTGGCGGCGCGCAGCGCGACCCGCGCGAGATCCACCCCCGAGGCCTCGGGAACGGACGGAGCCGGAGGTGTGTCCACAGGCTGGGGAAGCTTTTCCTCGCTCATACGCGCTCCACCGTCCCTCCGGCCACCTGGTACCGCGTCCCCGCGAGCACCCCAGGTACGTCGTCGTCCACAGCGGCCGTCACCAGGACCTGATCGCCGCCCGCGACCAGCTCCGCGAGGCGCTCGCGCCGGCGCGCGTCCAGCTCGGCGAAGACGTCGTCGAGGACGAGGACGGGCTCGTTGCCCTCGGACCGCAGCAGGTCGTACGAGGCGAGCCGCAGCGCCAGCGCGTACGACCAGGACTCTCCGTGGCTTGCGTACCCCTTCGCCGGCAGCTCGCCCAGCTTGAGGAGCAGCTCGTCGCGGTGGGGTCCGACGAGGGTGACGCCCCGCTCGATCTCCTGCTTGCGCACCTCGGCCAGCGCGGCGATCAGCTGTGCGTACAGCTCCTCGCGGGTGTGTCCGGTGCCCGGCGCGGAGGGCCGGTACTCCAGCAGGATCGGTCCGCCACCGGGCGCGAGCTGCTCGTACGCCTTGTCGGCGAGCGGCTGCAGTACGGCGATCAGGTCGAGCCGCTGAGCGAGCAGCTCGGCCCCGGTCCGCGCCAGGTGCTGGTCCCATACGTCGAGCGTGGACAGGTCCATGCCCCGGCCGCCGTGCCGGCGGGCCATCGCCGCGGACTTCAGGAGGGTGTTGCGCTGCTTGAGCACGCGGTCGTAGTCGGAACGCACGCCGGCCATGCGCGGCGTGCGCGCCGTGATCAGCTCGTCGAGGAAGCGCCGCCGCTCGCCGGGGTCGCCCTTCACCAGGGCCAGATCCTCGGGCGCGAACAGGACGGTCCGTACGATTCCGAGCACGTCACGCGGTCTGACCTGCGAGGACCTGTTGATACGGGCGCGGTTGGCCCGGCCCGGGTTGAGTTCGAGCTCGATCAGCTGGGAGCGCTCGCCCTGGGTGACGGCGGCCCGGATCACCGCGCGCTCCGCGCCCATGCGGACGAGCGGGGCGTCGGAGGCGACGCGGTGGCTGGAAAGGGTCGCGAGATAGCCGACGGCCTCGACCAGATTGGTCTTGCCCTGGCCGTTCGCGCCCACGAAAGCCGTGACGCCCGGGTCGAGCGGGACCTCGACCCGGGCGTAGGAGCGGAAGTCGGCCAGCGAGAGATGCGTGACGTGCATGGTTGGGCGCCGACCTTCTTCCCCCGGCGGCTGTGCACCGCGGGGTGCACAGCCTGTGGATTACTTCTTCGTCTCGACCGCGTGGCCACCGAACTGGTTGCGCAGCGCGGCGATCATCTTCATCTGCGGGGAGTCGTCCTGGCGGGAGGCGAACCGCGCGAACAGCGAGGCGGTGATCGCCGGCAGCGGGACGGCGTTGTCGATGGCGGCCTCGACCGTCCACCGGCCCTCGCCGGAGTCCGACGCGTAGCCGCGCAGCTGGTCCAGGTGCTCGTCCTCGTCGAGGGCGTTCACCGCGAGGTCGAGCAGCCAGGAACGGATGACCGTGCCCTCCTGCCACGAGCGGAAGACCTCGCGCACGTCGGTGACGGAGTCGACCTTCTCCAGGAGCTCCCAGCCCTCGGCGTAGGCCTGCATCATCGCGTACTCGATGCCGTTGTGGACCATCTTCGCGAAGTGGCCGGCGCCGACCTTGCCGGCGTGCACGGAGCCGAACTCGCCCTCGGGCTTGAGCGCGTCGAAGATCGGCTGGACCCTCGCGACGTCCTCGGCGGAGCCGCCGTACATCAGCGCGTAGCCGTTCTCCAGGCCCCAGACGCCGCCGGAGACGCCGCAGTCGACGAAGCCGATGCCCTTGGCCGCCAGCTCCTCGGCGTGCTTCTCGTCGTCCGTCCAGCGGGAGTTGCCGCCGTCCACGACGATGTCGCCGGGGGAGAGCAGGTCGGCCAGCTCGTCGATGGTGGACTGGGTCGCGGCACCGGCCGGGACCATGACCCACACGACACGGGGCCCCTTGAGCTTGCCCACAAGCTCCTCGAGGCTGTGGACATCGGCGAGGTCCGGATTGCGGTCGTATCCGATGACGGTGTGGCCTGCGCGGCGGATGCGCTCACGCATGTTGCCGCCCATCTTGCCGAGACCGACGAGACCGAGCTCCATCAGAGATTCCTTAAGCGTCGTGTGCGGTTTACCCGGATCCGAGCCTACGCCCGGACCCGGGTGCACACCTGTGGGGTCAGCCGCTCAGGCGATGGCCCCGAAGAGACGACGTCGGTCGGCTCAGCCGCTGAGGCGCACCGGCATGATCAGGTACTTGTACGCCTCGTCCGCCTCGGCGTCCACGGCCGGCCTGCCGCTCAGCAGCGCCGGCTTGGTGGAGGTCGTGAAGGAGAGCTGGGCGACCGGGGAGTCGATCGCGCTCAGGCCGTCCAGCAGGAAGGTCGGGTTGAAGGCGATCGAGATGTCGTCGCCCTCCAGCTGGGCGTCGACACGCTCCACAGCCTGTGCGTCGTCGCTGGAGCCGGCCTCCAGGATCAGCACGCCCTGCTCGAAGCTCAGCCGGACCGGGGTGTTGCGCTCGGCCACCAGGGCCACGCGCTTGACGGCCTCGACGAACGGCGCGGTCTCGATGACCGCCACCGAGTTGAACTCGGTGGGGAAGAGCGTCCGGTACTTCGGCAGGTCGCCCTCGAGGAGACGGGTGGTGGTGCGGCGGCCCGCGCCCTCGAAGCCGATGAGGCCCTCGCCCTTGCCGGAGCCCGAGAGCGCCAGGGTGACCGTGTCGCCGCTCGTGAGCGCCTTGGCGGTGTCCAGGAGGGTCTTCGCGGGCACCAGGGCGACCGCGGAGGCGTCCGGGGACTCCGGCTTCCACAGGAACTCGCGGACCGCGAAGCGGTAGCGGTCGGTGGAGGCCAGGGTGACCGTGTCGCCCTCGATCTCGATGCGCACACCGGTGAGCACGGGCAGCGTGTCGTCACGGCCGGCGGCGATGGCCACCTGCGCGGCGGCGGAGGCGAAGACCTCGCCGGGGACGGTGCCGGTCGCGGTGGGCATCTCCGGCAGCGCCGGGTACTCCTCCACGGGCAGGGTGTGGAGGGTGAAGCGGGAGGAGCCGCAGACCACGGTCGCCCGTACACCGTCTGTGGAAATCTCCACCGGCCGGTTGGGGAGGGCGCGGCAGATGTCGGCGAGCAGCCGGCCGGAGACCAGGACGGTGCCGTCCTCCTCGACCTCGGCCTCGACGGAGACACGGGCCGAGACCTCGTAGTCGAAGCTCGAGAAGCTCAGCGCGCCGTCCTCGGCCTTCAGCAGAAGGCCAGCGAGCACGGGGGCCGGCGGACGGGCCGGGAGGCTGCGGGCCACCCAGGCCACCGCCTCGGCAAGTACGTCGCGCTCCACCCGGATCTTCACCGGAACCGCCTCCTGCTTGTTGCTGGCTCTTCGTCGACTGCGGGAACCAGTCTGACGTACGCCGCGGACACTCGGTGCTGCTCGGGGTCAAGTCGCGACAAGAGCGCGTCGGAGCTCCGGCGCCGAGTTGTGCACAGGTCCCACTTCGAAGCGGATTCCTAGCTAACTCTATGTGGGAGTAGTAGTAGGGCCTGTGGAAACGGTGGATAACGTCGTTTTCGCAGGTCAGGCCCGGTTTTTTGTCCACTGCGCCTGTGGGTGGAGCCGGTGGACAACTGGGGTTCTCTGTGGACACCCAAAAGTTCTGCACACCCGGTACACAGGCCACGGGGAGTTCTCCCCAGCGCTGTCCCCAGCTTTACCCACGTTCCCCACAGCCCAACCGTCCTCCTTGGTGTGACGGCTTTCACTCGACGCGGTGAGGGCGGGCGATTCGTTGCCGAACAGTGGACAGGGGTGTGGAGAAGCTGTGGGCAACGGACCTCCCCCTGTGGGTGGCCGGTGGACAACTTTCGGGACCCCCTGTGGACGAAAGTTCTGTCCACAGCCTGTGGAGATCTTTTACCAACAATTCCACAAGGGTCTGACCTGGGGTGATGATCTGTCAGTACTCCGGCCTGTGGACACAATCCGGATAACTCGACAGTCCCCACCCTGTGGACGGGAGATCATCCCGCAATCTGTGGAGAACCCGCCACCGGAACGGAGTAATCGAACAGCCCGTCCCCCCTACGAGGTCCCGACCGGTGGTCGCGAGCGCTCCGGGAGGGCTCCGAGCGGGCTCCCGGAAGGCTCGCGGAGCGCTCGGGAACGGTTCCGGAGGGGCCTGTGGACGGCCTTACGACGGCTCCTGGAGAAGCCGAAGGGCGCCCCGGGAGGTGTCCCGGGGCGCCCTTCGGAGGCCGGCCGCAGCCGGCCGTCAGCCGTTCTTGATGCGGTTGGTCAGCTCCGTGACCTGGTTGTAGATGGAGCGCCGCTCCGCCATCAGCGCGCGGATCTTCCGGTCCGCGTGCATGACTGTCGTATGGTCACGGCCGCCGAACTGCGCGCCGATCTTCGGCAGCGACAGGTCCGTGAGTTCGCGGCACAGATACATGGCGATCTGCCGGGCCGTCACCAGGACGCGGCTGCGCGACGATCCACAGAGGTCCTCCACCGTCAGACCGAAGTAGTCGGCGGTGGCCGCCATGATGGCCGGCGCGGTGATCTCGGGCGACGAGTCCTCGCCGCCCGGGATCAGGTCCTTGAGGACGATCTCGGTGAGCCCGAGGTCCACCGGCTGCCGGTTGAGGCTCGCGAAGGCCGTCACCCGGATCAGCGCGCCCTCCAGCTCACGGATGTTCCGCGAGATACGGGACGCGATGAACTCCAGGACCTCCGGCGGGGCGTTGAGCTGCTCCTGCACCGCCTTCTTGCGGAGGATCGCGATACGCGTCTCCAGCTCCGGCGGCTGTACATCGGTGGTGAGACCCCACTCGAACCGGTTGCGGAGCCGGTCCTCCAGGGTCACCAGCTGCTTGGGCGGCCGGTCCGAGGAGAGCACGATCTGCTTGTTCGCGTTGTGGAGGGTGTTGAAGGTGTGGAAGAACTCCTCCTGCGTCGACTCCTTGCTCGCGAGGAACTGGATGTCGTCGACGAGGAGAATGTCCACATCGCGGTAGCGCTTGCGGAAGGCGTCGCCCTTGCCGTCGCGGATCGAGTTGATGAACTCGTTGGTGAACTCCTCCGAGCTCACGTACCGCACGCGCGTGCCCGGGTAGAGGCTCCGCGCGTAGTGCCCGATCGCGTGCAGCAGATGGGTCTTGCCGAGGCCCGACTCCCCGTAGATGAAGAGCGGATTGTACGCCTTCGCCGGCGCCTCGGCCACCGCGACCGCGGCCGCGTGCGCGAAGCGGTTCGAGGAACCGATGACGAAGGTGTCGAAGAGGTACTTGGGGTTCAGCCGCGCGTGCTGCTCACCAGGTGCGCCGGAGCCCTGCGCAGACGGGGAACCGTGGCCGCTGTGGCCCCCGCCCCCCGGGCCGCCGGGCCGGGGACCGGGACGGGCGCCGTGGTTCTGCGGATCGGGCAGCTCGGCGCGCTCGGGCCGCTGCTGCTCGTAGCCGCGGGGCGGCTCGTCGTACCGCGACGGCCGGGACTGCTCGGGGCCGGTCGGGCCCGTGTAGGGGGGCCGCTCCTGGTAGCCGCCCAGCCGGGGCTGCTGCCAGGACAGGTCCTCCTGGGTGCGCGGCCAGGCCCCCGGGTCGGGGCGCTGCTGCGAGTAGTCCGGGTAGGCCGGGCGGGCGGTGGGCAGCCCGTCGTCGGGCATCGGCCGGTGGCCGTAGCCCCCGTCGTACTTGTCGTACGGCTCGGGCTGCTGGCGCTCGTCGTAGCGTGGCTGCTGCGACTGCTGGAGCGGGGGCGCCGGCGGGGTCGGCTCGCCGACGGAGTCGTCGACGGTGATCGCGATCCGGATCGGGCGGCCGCACTCACGGCTGAGGGTCTCGCTGATCAGCGGCGCGAGCCGGCCTTCGAGGACGCGCTTGCCCCATTCGTTGGGCACGGCGAGCAGTGCGGTGTCGGCGACCAGGGCGAGAGGCTGGCAGCGCTCGATCCACTGCTTGTCCTTGGGCTCGATCCCCTGCTGGCCCTCCGCGAGGAGATGCTCCAGGACGCGTGGCCACACTGCGGCAAGATCAGCAGGTACGTCAGCCACAGGGCACGCTTTCTCGCGGGTCCCCTGATGGTGTGGTTCTCGGGGGACGGTGGGTCGATGTCCGTGAGGACAGATCCATGAGGACAGGTAAGGACAGAACGGAAAAGATTGTGGAGTCCAACCACGGTAGTCGTGGCGGCTGACGTGGTTCAAGTTGTTGTCCACAGCCTGTGCACAATGGGAGGTGGCGACAGGTCGGTTTGACCGGATGGCGTAGCCGCGCGTACCGTGACCAGGTCGAGTTGTCGATGGCTGCTGCCGCCTGCCTCCGATGGGCAAAGATCACGGTCTGTGAACGTGTAGCGGTGCACTCGGGCGTATTGCGAGCTACTCGTGGGCGCACGGTGACAGCCAGGCGATGTCCCGCCATCTACGAATCATTTCTGGAGCCCCCGAGTGAGCAAGCGCACCTTCCAGCCGAACAACCGTCGTCGCGCCAAGACCCACGGCTTCCGCCTGCGGATGCGTACGCGTGCCGGCCGAGCCATCCTTGCGAACCGCCGTTCCAAGGGTCGCACTGAGCTGTCCGCCTGATCTGCTTAACAGGTCATGACGTGCTGCCTACCGAGAATCGGCTGAGGCGGCGCGAGGACTTCGCAACCGCGGTACGCCGAGGTCGCCGGGCCGGTCGCCCGCTCCTCGTCGTACATCTACGCAGCGGTGCAACGAACCCGCACGCGCCTGGGGAGAGCGCTCCCCCGGCACGTGCGGGTTTCGTCGTGAGCAAGGCCGTGGGCGGTGCCGTCGTACGCAACCAAGTGAAGCGTCGTCTGCGCCACCTCGTCCGCGACCGGCTCACCGGGCTGCCCCCCGGTAGCCTGGTGGTCGTACGGGCGTTGCCCGGAGCCGGCGACGCCGAACACGCACAGCTGGCCCGAGACCTGGACGCCGCTCTTCAGCGGCTGCTGGGAGGGGGCGCGCGATGAAGTACCCGCTGCTGGCTCTCATCAAGCTGTACCAGTGGACGATCAGCCCGCTTCTCGGGCCCGTCTGCCGGTACTACCCGTCGTGTTCCCACTACGGATTCACGGCCATCGACCGGCATGGCGCGATCAAAGGCACGGCCCTGACCGCTTGGCGCATCCTGCGGTGCAACCCGTGGTCGCCCGGTGGTGTGGACCATGTCCCCCCGCGTAAGCGCCCCCGCTGGCACGAAATGCTGAGGAACGCGCTGCGCGGCGACAAGGGCGGGTCCACCGCCGAGACGAGCCCGGCCGCAGAGACCTCGCCCAATGCTCAAGGAGCCTGATTAGTGGACACGATTGCCAGTCTGTTCAGCTTCATCACCACACCTGTCTCATGGGTGATCGTCCAGTTCCACAAGGTGTACGGGGCGATCTTCGGCCCTGACACGGGCTGGGCCTGGGGCCTGTCCATCGTGTCCCTCGTGGTGCTGATCCGTATCTGTCTGATCCCGCTGTTCGTCAAGCAGATCAAGTCGACGCGGAACATGCAGGCGCTCCAGCCGAAGATGAAGGCGATCCAGGAGCGCTACAAGAGCGACAAGCAGCGTCAGTCCGAAGAGATGATGAAGCTGTACAAGGAGACGGGTACCAACCCGCTCTCCTCGTGCCTTCCCATCCTGGCGCAGTCGCCGTTCTTCTTCGCCCTGTACCACGTGCTGTCCAGCATCGCCTCCGGCAAGACCATCGGCGTCATCGACGACTCGCTGCTCGCCAGCGCCCGTCAGGCCCACATCTTCGGTGCCCCGCTCGCGTCGAAGTTCACGGACTCCGCCGCCGAGGTCGCCGCTCTCGACGCCTCGCTGACCTCGGTCCGCATCGTCACCGCGATCATGATCGTCATGATGTCGGCCTCGCAGTTCTTCACCCAGCGCCAGCTGATGATGAAGAACGTCGACCTCTCCGTGAAGACCCCGTACATGCAGCAGCAGAAGATGCTCATGTACATCTTCCCGGTGATCTTCGCCGTCATGGGCATCAACTTCCCCGTCGGTGTCCTCGTCTACTGGCTGACCACCAACGTGTGGACCATGGGCCAGCAGATGTACGTGATCAACCAGAACCCGACCCCGGGCAGCAAGGCTCAGGACTCCTACCTGCAGCGTCTGCTGAAGAGCATCACGCAGCACGAAGAGGTCCGCGGCCGTCGCCGGAAGACCATCGTCAAGGTCATCGTCGCCAAGGGCAGCGACCGCAACGAGAATGAGCGCCGCTTCTTCGCGGGTCTGAGCAAGGCCGGCTTCGCCGCCCAGGCCGACGGCACCGTGATCAAGAGCGACACGCTCGTGGTCGACGCCGAGGGCGGTCCCGCCGCCAGGCGCCAGCAGCCCAAGCGCCAGACCAAGGCCCAGCGCCACGCCGCCGCCGCCCAGCACTCCGCTGCGAAGGACACCGAGGACGCTTCCGAGCCGGCCGCCGAAGAGGCGCCGACCACCTCGCTCGAGAAGAAGCCCGAGGGTTCGGCCAAGACCGCCGCCAAGGAAGAGCCCAAGGACGAGGCGCAGGGCGACAAGCCCGCGCGTCCCCGCGCCAACTCCGGAGGGTCTCGCCAGCAGGGCAAGTCCGGACAGCGCAAGGGCCAGCAGCGGCCCAAGCACCCGTCCTCCAAGAAGTAAGCCTCGCCGAAGCAAGAAGGAGTCCATCCGTGACGGAAGGCACCACCTCCGCCGCCGCCGAGGGTGGCGACACCCTGACCCGCCTGGAGCAGGAGGGTGAGATCGCGGCCGACTACCTCGAGGGCCTGCTCGACATCGCCGATCTCGACGGCGACATCGACATGGACGTCGAGGCGGACCGGGCCGCGGTCTCGATCATCAGCGACTCGGCTCGTGAGCTGCAGAAGCTCGTGGGCCGTGACGGCGAGGTCCTGGAGGCGCTCCAGGAGCTGACCCGGCTGGCCGTGCACCGGGAGACCGGTGACCGCAGCCGCCTGATGCTCGACATCGCCGGATTCCGCGCCAAGAAGCGTGCCGAGCTCGCCGAGCTCGGCGCCAAGGCCGCGGGCGAGGTGAAGTCCACCGGTCAGCCGGTCAAGCTGGACCCGATGACGCCGTTCGAGCGCAAGGTCGTGCACGACGCGATCGCCGCCGCCGGTCTGCGCAGCGAGTCCGAGGGCGAGGAGCCGCAGCGCTTCGTCGTCGTTCTCCCGGCCTGAACCCTCACGTAGTCTCGGCCCCGTCTGTTCGCAGGCGGGGCCGATCTTTGTCAGCCTGATAGTCAGCCACCACAGTGCGCCCGCACAGGATGCGGGCGGTACGGAAGGACGGTTCCCGTGACGGAGGAAGCGGAGCTCCCCGAGGCTCCGGAGCAGGCGCGGACAGTCTTCGGTGAGTACTTCCCGGAGGCCGTTCGGTACGCGGAGCTCCTCGCGGACGCGGGTGTGAAGCGTGGTCTGATCGGACCGCGCGAGGTCCCGCGGCTGTGGGAGCGCCACCTGCTGAACTGTGCCGTCCTCTCCGAGGTCGTCCCCGAGGGCGTCACCGTCTGCGACGTGGGCTCGGGCGCCGGGCTTCCCGGCATCCCGCTGGCTCTGGTCCGGCCCGACCTGAAGATCACGCTCCTGGAGCCGCTTCTCCGCCGGACGAACTTCCTCCAGGAGGTCGTCGAACTGCTCGGCCTCGACCATGTGACCGTGGTCCGGGGACGCGCGGAGGAGATGCTCGGCAAGATCACGCCCGTGCACGTGGTGACGGCCCGCGCGGTGGCACCGCTCGACCGCCTGGCCGGCTGGGGAGTTCCCCTGCTGCGCCCGTACGGGGAGATGCTGGCGCTCAAGGGCGACACCGCGGAGGAGGAGATCATCGGCGCTCGTGCCGCGCTCTCCCGCCTCGGTGTGGTGGAGACCTCCGTGATGCAGGTGGGCGAGGGGATCGTCGATCCGCTGTCCACGGTGGTCCGGGTGGAGGTCGGAGAGAGCCCGGGTGGTGTGCGGTTCGCCGCCAAGCGTGCCAAGGCCGCCCGGACGAGCAAGACCCGCCGACGCCGCTGAGCGTCGCATTCGTACCATTTCGGAGTGTCGAGCGGTCCCGGCCGTGCAGCAGGGGCATGGTGTTTCACGTGAAACGTCGCTCACTGCTGCAGGGGATCATCAGCCGCGGTCGCGCGGCTGCCGCGCCCCGGGACCGTAGACCCCGCGTGAACCCACCCGCGAGGGTTACGGAGATGTCCACAGAGGTGGATTCACCCACAGAACCACCGGCCTCGCTGGTTCACGACCCCGAAAGCATGGCAGGCTCTCCCCATCGCGAGCCTGAAGCCGAGGAGAGTGAATCCTTGCGGTCCGACGCCAACATCGCGGGACCGATGACCGATCCGGTCCCCGGTCCCCGAACCGAATCGGTGGGGGAGGATGTTTCACGTGAAACACCGCCCCCGATGGACGACACCCCCATTGGTCGTGCTGCCCAGCTGGCAGTAGAGGCCCTGGGTCGTGCCGGTGAGGGACTTCCCCGCCCGGCACAGACTCGCGTGATGGTGGTCGCCAATCAGAAGGGCGGCGTGGGTAAGACGACCACGACGGTCAACCTTGCCGCGTCCCTCGCCCTGCACGGTGCCCGGGTCCTGGTCATCGACCTCGACCCGCAGGGCAACGCCTCCACGGCGCTCGGCATCGACCACCACGCCGAGGTCCCTTCGATCTACGACGTTCTCGTGGACAGCAGGCCGCTCTCCGAAGTCGTGCAGCCGGTCATGGATGTCGAGGGCCTGTTCTGCGCCCCCGCCACCATCGACCTCGCCGGCGCGGAGATCGAGCTGGTGTCGCTCGTGGCCCGTGAGAGCCGCCTTCAGCGGGCGATCCAGGCCTACGAGCAGCCGCTCGACTACATCCTGATCGACTGCCCGCCCTCGCTCGGTCTCCTCACGGTCAACGCCATGGTGGCCGGAGCCGAGGTGCTGATCCCGATCCAGTGCGAGTACTACGCCCTGGAGGGGCTCGGCCAGCTTCTGCGGAACGTCGACCTGGTCCGGGGGCACCTCAACCCGGCGCTCCATGTCTCGACGATCCTGCTCACCATGTACGACGGCCGGACGAGGCTCGCCTCCCAGGTCGCCGACGAGGTGCGTACCCACTTCGCCGAGGAGGTGCTGCGGACCAGCATCCCGAGGTCCGTCCGCATCTCGGAGGCACCGAGCTACGGGCAGACGGTCCTCACCTACGACCCGGGCTCCAGTGGTGCCCTGTCGTATCTCGAAGCGGCGCGGGAGATCGCCCTGCGGGGGGCCGCCGTGCACTACGACCCGCAGCACGCCCATGCCGGGCATCAGAACCACCAGCGCAGCATGTCGGAGGGGATCCAGTGAGTGAGCGACGTAGGGGATTGGGGCGTGGGCTCGGTGCGCTGATTCCCGCTGCTCCCCAGGAACGGCAGTCGCCGTCGGGCGGCGTGGGCGTGGTCTCGCCCGGTGCGGCTCCCGGCATGCCCTCGGACCGGGGGGTGGCAGCCGCGAAGCTGGCGTCCCTCCCGCAGAGTGCGCAGTCCCCGGAATCGGCTCCGTCATGGAACGACGCCGAGTCGGCGGTCCGGCCGGAGCCCCCGGCGGGTGCCTACTTCACCGAGCTTCCGCTCGACTCCATCGTTCCCAACCGGCACCAGCCGCGTGAGGTCTTCGACGAGGACGCCCTGGCGGAACTCGTCGTCTCCATCAAGGAGGTCGGCCTCCTCCAGCCCGTGGTCGTGCGCAAGACCGATGGCGACAGCTATGAGCTGGTCATGGGTGAGCGGCGTCTGCGGGCGTCCAAGGAAGCGGGCCTTGAGCGGATCCCGGCGATCGTCCGGGATACCGACGACGAGAAGATGCTCCTGGACGCGCTCCTGGAGAACCTCCACCGCGCCCAGCTGAACGCGATCGAAGAGGCCCACGCCTACGAGCAGCTGCTCAAGGACTTCGGCTGCACCCACGATCAGCTCGCGGAGCGGATCGGGCGGTCCCGCCCGCAGATCTCCAACACGCTGCGACTGCTGCGCCTCTCTCCGCCGGTGCAGCGCCGGGTCGCCGCCGGAGTGCTCTCCGCCGGCCACGCGCGGGCGCTGCTCGGTGTCGACGACCCGGAGGCCCAGGACAAGCTGGCGTACCGGATCGTCTCCGAGGGTCTCTCGGTGCGTACCGTCGAGGAGATGGTGAGCCTCATGGGCTCCGAGGAGCCCGGCGATGCGGTGAAGCCGACGAAGCCGCGTGCCGGTGGCCGCGTCTCGCCCGCGCTCACGGATCTCGCCTCCCGTCTTTCGGACCGCTTCGAGACCCGGGTGAAGGTCGACCTGGGACAGAAGAAGGGAAAGATCGTCGTCGAGTTCGCCTCGGTGGAGGATCTGGACCGGATCCTGGCGACCCTGGCCCCCGGTGAGGGACGGGTCATGGACCAGAAGAGCACCGAGAAGGGGGCGGAGGGCTGACGCCTGCCGCTGTCCAAGGTCGCTGAGGGCAGGCTGTGTTCCGGGATCACCGGAACACAGCCCGCCCTTTGCCTGTGAGCGGTGTCGTCCCGATCGGCCGATCGATACGATTCCAGGAGGCGTATCCGTACTCGATCGCGAGGGAAGTGAGGCGCGGCCGTGGGGCGTCGGCTCGTACCGCTCACGCTGGACAACCTTCCGGATCTGCCCAAGCGGTGTCGCTCCTGCGTGTTCTGGGAGCTCGACCCGGTCAGCGGGGAAGCCGCGGTGAAGGCCGGGCGGGCGGAGCGGGAGAAGGAGGCCTGGATCTCGGGCGTTCTCCTGGAGTGGGGCTCCTGTGGCCGTGTGGTCTATGTCGACGAGGTGCCCGTCGGCTACGTCCTCTACGCTCCCCCGGCCTATGTGCCGCGTTCCATCGCCTTCCCCACGAGCCCTGTCGCGGCCGATGCCGCGCAGTTGATGACTGCGTGGATCATGCCGGGATATCAGGGGCAGGGGCTCGGCCGGATGGTCGTACAGACCGTGGCCAAGGATCTGCTGCGGAGGGGCTTCAAGGCCATCGAGGCGTTCGGTGACGCCCGGTGGAAGGAGCCGGCCTGTGTGCTGCCGGCCGAGCATCTGCTGGCGGTGGGCTTCAAGACGGTGCGGCCGCATCCGGCCTTCCCCAGGCTGCGGCTGGAACTCCGGACGACGCTCTCCTGGAAGGAGGACGTCGAGATGGCGCTCGACCGGCTCCTCGGCGCGGTCCAGAAGGAACCCGTCCTGCGTCCTCTGTAGCTCGGGACACGAAGCCGGTCCGCTCGGGACATGAGAACGGCCCGCCCCCGAAGGGGCGGGCCGTTCTGTTTCACGTGAAACGCTGCGTCCGCTTCACGGTTTCACGTGAAACAGACGCCGGAGCGTCAGGCCTTGCTCGGCTCGACGAAGCCCTCGAGGTCGCGCAGGATGGCGGCCTTCGGCTTGGCACCGACGATCGTCTTCACGACCTCGCCGCCCTGGTAGACGTTGAGCGTCGGGATGGACATGACGCCGTACTTGGCGGCCGTGGCCGGGTTCTGGTCGATGTTGAGCTTCACGATCTCGATCTCGCCGTGCTCGGCGGCGATGGCCTCCAGCGACGGGGCGATCTGGCGGCACGGGCCGCACCACTCGGCCCAGAAGTCCACCAGGACGGGCTTGTCGCTCTTGAGGACGTCCTCTTCGAAGGAAGCGTCGGTCACAGTCTTCAGGGCCACAGCGGCCTCCTTGATCTCGCGGGGTGTGGGTGAGGAGAGACGGGGTCAGACCGCAGGGGTCTCGGCCAGCTTCTCGCTGTCGGCGAGTGCGGCCAGGAAGCGCTCGGCGTCCAGCGCGGCGGAGCAGCCGGTGCCGGCGGCCGTGATGGCCTGACGGTAGGTGTGGTCGACGACATCGCCGGCGCCGAAGACACCCGTGAGGTTGGTGCGCGTCGACGGGGCGGCGACCTTGAGGTAGCCCTCCTCGTCGAGGTCCAGCTGGCCCTTGAAGAGCTCGGTCCGCGGGTCGTGGCCCACGGCGATGAAGAGGCCGGTGACCGGGAGCTGACGGGTCTCGCCGGTCTTCGTGTCGCGCAGGGTCAGGCCGCTGAGCTTCTGCTCACCGTGGATCTCGGTGACCTCGCTGTCCCAGGCGAAGGAGATCTTCGGGTCGGCGAAGGCGCGCTCCTGCATGGCCTTCGAGGCACGCAGGCTGTCCCGGCGGTGGACGATGGTGACCGTCTTGGCGAAGCGCGAGAGGAAGGTGGCCTCCTCGATCGCGGTGTCGCCGCCGCCGACGACGGCGATGTCCTGGTCCTTGAAGAAGAACCCGTCGCAGGTGGCGCACCAGGAGACACCGCGGCCGGAGAGAGCGTCCTCGTTGGGGAGGCCGAGCTTGCGGTGCTGCGAGCCGGTGGTGACGATGACGGCCTTGGCGCGGTGCACGGTGCCGGCGGTGTCGGTGACGGTCTTGATCTCACCGGACAGGTCCACGGCGATGATGTCGTCCGGGATGAGCTCGGCGCCGAACCGCTCGGCCTGGGCCCGCATGTTGTCCATCAGGTCCGGGCCCATGATGCCGTCACGGAAGCCGGGGAAGTTCTCGACCTCGGTCGTGTTCATGAGCGCGCCACCGGCGGTGACGGCCCCTTCGAAGACCAGGGGGTTCAGCGACGCTCGGGCGGTGTAGAGCGCAGCGGTGTAACCCGCGGGCCCGGAGCCGATAATGATCACGTTACGGACGTCGCTCACGGGTTTCTTCCTCGTCTCTGCAGACTGGCACTGCCTACGGGGGCGGTTGTCTCGGTCACTCTCACCCCACCCAACGGATCCTAAGGGGCGTACATTCCCGAAACTGCCGCGCGGCACCGTCGCCGGAGGAGGAGAGGGGTCAGGAGCGGGGATACGTGTCGCTGAACAGCAGATCAGCGTCGGCGCTTCCGCTCCCGGACGTCCGCTTCGCGCAGGAGGCGTCGACCACATAGGCCTGGACCCGCTTGCTGTCCGCCGGGTCGTTGAGGACCAGCAGATAGGCGGGCTTTCCCTGGTATTCGCCCTGCTCGTGCCTCAGAACCGCGTCGGAGCGGCCGGTGCCGGCGAGGACGCAGCCGGGAACGGCACTGTCCCTGTTCCGCTCGGGGACCTGGCTCCCGGTCTCGGCGGACATCGACTCCGGACCGATCGCTCGGGGTGTCCCGGCGGAAGCGTCTTCTGTCAGGAGCGCGCGGACCCGGTCCTCGACCGGGGAGCCTGAGAAGGGGCTGAGTGACGCCCCTGCCACGCTGTCGGCCTTCCGGGTGTCTCCCGCCTCACCACCGGCGGTCACGTTGCCCGCCTGGCTGAGGTAGAGGCTCGTGCCGAGGACCACGGCACCGAAGGCGGCGCCGAGCGTCGAGAGCAGGGCGATACGACGGCGGCGGGGCCTCCCGGCCCGTCCGGGGCCGCTGGCAGCCCCGGAGCGGCCGGCCGGACGGTCGGTGCCGCGGCCGGCGGGGCGGTCCGTGGCAGGGGTGGGAGGGCCCGTGGGAGCCGCTGCGGACGGGGCGGGCGATGTTTCACGTGAAACGGGGGCGTCGCTCTCCGGCGTGGTGGCGTTGAGGAGGGCTTCGGCGGCGAGGGCGGCGTCGATCCGCCCGGCGATCTCCGCAGGCATGCGGGGCGGCCCGGGAAGGGTGCCGAGCAGGCCTCGGATCTCCTCCAAGGAAGTGCGTACATCCGCGCAGAGGGGGCATGCGTCGACATGGCGGCGGACGGCGGCCGAGCGGGTCGGTGAGAGGAGCCCCTCGGTCAGATCGGAGATTTCCGAGACGTCCGGGTGCTGTGTGGTGTTGGCCCTGCCGGCCGTGGAAGTCACGTGCGCCCACCTCCGCCCTTCACAGCAGCTGGATCAGTCGTTCCGGTGTCCGTCGGCCCCGGCACCGGTGGGACGGATGTCCCCGGCGTCCGGTTCCTTCCCCCATCGAGGGCTTCGTTACCCACGGTGTCGGCGCGCAGATGAGTGACCATCGGAAGCAGTCGTGCCCTCCCGCGCGCACAGCGGCTCTTCACCGTGCCGGTGGGAACGCCGAGGATACGGGCCGCCTCCGCGACCGGGTATCCCTGCATGTCGACCAGGACGAGGGCGGCACGCTGATCGGCGGGGATCGAAGCCAGCGCGGCGAGGACTTCACGGTGGACGTCCAGGCGCTCCACGGGAGCCTCGGCGGACTCGTGCGGTTCGAGGAGCTGCTCGAACCGGTCGTTGTCCTCGACGGGTGAGGTCTTGCGCGAGGCCGCTTTGCGCAGACGGTCGAGACAGGCGTTGACCGTGATGCGGTGAAGCCACGTGGTGACGGCCGACTGGCCGCGGAAGGTGTGGGCGGCCCGGAAGGCCGACAACAGGGCGTCCTGGACCGCGTCAGCGGCCTCCTCGCGGTCCCCCAGGGTCCGCAGGGCCACCGCCCAGAGCCGGTCGCGGTGGCGCCGTACGAGCTCACCGAAGGCGTCGGGATCTCCGGCGACATGGCGAGCCAGGAGTTCCTGGTCGCCCGTGGCGTCGTCTATCGGTCGGTCCAACGGTGAGCCCCCTCCCCTGCGGTCGTCAGCCCATGATCTTGACTTCGCTCAGCTTGCCCCGGTAGCCCCCGTCGTTGGAGGGCAGCTCGGTCAGCCACACGAGAACGTAGCGGGTCGTGACGGGCTTGGTGAGTTTCAGGGCGACCTGGCTGCCCTGTCCCTTCGCCTGGGTGGTGTACGCGTCCGGCTGGGACGGCTGCGACGTCGCGTCGGACGGTGCCGTGCGCAGCTCCACCGAGGTGTCGCCGACGAACGACAGGTCGACCTCGCTGACGTTCTGCGCCTTGCCCAGGTCGAGCACGAGGCCCACGCCGGTCTTCAGATTGGCGAAACCGAGGCCGCGGTAGTTCTCGGTGTACCAGTACGTGCTGGGATCGCCGTCGTAGGCGAGGTCTATGGCCTGGGGCTTCTCGGAGCCGTTCCCCAGCGGGTCGAAGTCCTGAGCCGACTCGATGGCGACCGGCTTGAGGGGCGCGGGCTTCTCGTCGACCGTCGGCGTCGGACCCGGAGTCTCCTTCTGCCCGGAGTCCGCCGCGAGGAGCCGGTCGGCGATCTGCCAGCTGCCGAGGCCGAGAGCCGCGATCAGGAGAGCGGACACGGCCCACTTCAAGGCCCTGCCGGTACGGCTCTGCAGCGGGGGCGGCGGTACGACCACCGGCTGGGTGGCCGCGGGATGCACCTGGGGACGCCCGTACGTGCCCTGCTGGTACGTCGTGCGCTGGTACTCGGGCGGAGCGGTGAACTCGGGCTCCGGGGGCCTCACCCGGGGCATGGCGGCCACGGCCTTGGCCAGCTCGTCCGGAGTGGTGCAGGGAGGCTCCTGGCGCGAGGCGGTGGCCCCGTCGTTGGCCAGGGCGCGCATGGCGATCTCCGAGAGGCCCCGGTGGACACCCGCGCGGACCTGGTCGGGCGGGAGCAGGCCGACGCCCTTGGGCAGGCCGGAGAGTCCGTAGGCGTCGCTGTCGTACGGCCAGCGCTGGGTGAGCGCGGCGTACAGGAGCGCGCCGATGGCCTCGGTGTCACTGCGCTGAGGACGTTCGGCGGTGATGCCGCGCAGGGCGGCGTTCACGGCCAGGCCGCGGATCCGGTACTGGCCGGTGGAGCTGCGCAGGACGGCGCTCGGCGTGAGCCGGAGGTGGGCGAGGCCTTCCCGGTGGGCGGCGGCCATGGCCTGGGAGACCTGGCTCACGAGCTGGTAGGCGTCGTGCGGCTCCAGCGGGCCGGCCGCGAGGAGCGCGGTCAGCTCGGTGGAGTCGGGCAGCCATTCGTGCACGACGTACACGAGGTCGTTCTCCTCGACGGCGTCGAGGACCTGCACGAAGCGGGGGTCACCGAGGAGGGCCGAGGAACGGGCCGCGGCCAGGACCGAACGGGCCCGGGGATGGTCGGCGGGCAGCAGGTGGACCCCGACGGCACGCCGTAGTTTCTCGTCGACGGCACGCCAGCTGCTAAAGCCGTCCAGACGGGTGACGCACTCCTCCAGCCGGTAACGCCGG
Source organism: Streptomyces sp. NBC_00691 (assembly GCF_036226665.1). NCBI lineage: Bacteria > Bacillati > Actinomycetota > Actinomycetes > Kitasatosporales > Streptomycetaceae > Streptomyces > Streptomyces sp. NBC_00691. The sequence goes on from NZ_CP109007.1 coordinate 4,110,400, forward strand.
GCCAGTTTGTGGCCGCTGTGCAGTTCCGGAGCCGTGATGGAGGGCTGTTCGCCGCTCTGTCGTTCGACCGCCTTCTTCTCCGTGGCCTCGGCGGACTGTTCCGCCGCCTTCTGCTTTTCCGCCACCCCGTCGGTCGCGGCCGTGTCCGCCTTGGCGGTCAGCGGGTCGTCACCGCTGTTGTCGGCCACGTCGACGGCAGCCGTGCTACGTTCCGCCACCGTCGTTCCTGCCTCCCCATCCGTTGCGCCACATCCAACAGCCAAGCCAATTGTGCCCACAGTCGGACGCTATGCACGACACGCGGTTCCCCCCGATGGTTGTGCGGGAGGTACAGGCTCAGCGTCCCAGACGCCCGCGCACCATTCCCACCAGGGTGTTCAGCTCCGCGATCCGCATGCGCCTGGCCGCGACGAAGAAGACTCCGAGCAGCACCGCTCCGCCGACGATCAGGGCGACGAGCGAGCCCAACGCCCCCTCGCCGAGGAGCTTCAGCAGTCCGAAGCCGACGGCGCCGGAGACGACGGCGGCGGGCACGGAGGCCATGCACAGGCGGGCGTAGGTCCGCAACACGTGGGTGCCGTCCAGGTCGCCGCCCAGGCGCTTGCGGAGGCGGCGCCAGGCGATGCCGACACCGACGGCGTAGGCGAGGCCGTACGAGGCGGCCATGCCGACGACGGCCCACTGGGCCGGCAGGACGACGTAACAGATCGCGGAGGCGGCCGCGTTGACGGCGGCGACGATGACCGTGTTGTAGAACGGCGTCCGGGTGTCCTCGTAGGCGTAGAAGCCTCGGAGCACGACGTACTGGACGGAGTACGGGATCAGACCGAGGCCGAAGGCCATCAGGATGAAGCCCATGCCCTGGGCCGCCTCGACGCCGCTGGAGGCGTAGAGGAGGGTGCACATCGGGACGCCGAGCGCCAGGAAGGCGAAGGAGACCGGGACGATCGCGACGGCCGAGTTGCGCAGGCCCTGCGAGATGTCGTCCCGGACGGCGCCCGGGTCGTTGTCGTGAGCGGCGCGGGAGATCCGGGGCAGCAGCGCGGCCATGACGGAGACCGTGATGATGGCCTGCGGCATGCCCCAGATCAGCTGGGCGTTGGAGTACGCGAGGAAGCCCGCGCCGTTCTTTCCGGACTCCTCACCGGCCGCCGTGGCGAGCTGGGTGACGACCAGGACGCCCGCCTGGTTGGCGAGCACGAAGAGCACGGTCCACTTGGCGAGCTTGACCGTCTTGCCGAGGCCGTGGCCCTTCCAGTCGAACCGGGGCCGGAATCGGAAGCCGGTCTCCCGGAGGTACGGGATCATCGCCAGGGCCTGGACGACGAGTCCGAGCAGGGTGCCGATGCCGAGCAGGCGGATGCCGTCGTCGGGGATGGTCTGCACACCCATGTGGGACTCGGCGGAGGTGCCGTAGACCCAGATGAACAGGCCGAAGGTGACGATCATGACGATGTTGTTGAGGACCGGGGTCCACATCATCGCGCCGAACTTGCCGCGTGCGTTGAGGATCTGACCCATCACTACATGCACGCCCATGAAGAAGATCGTGGGCAGGCAGTAGCGGGCGAAGGTCACCGCCACGCTGTTGGCCGCGGCGTCGTCGGCGATGGTGTTCGACATCAGCCGGATGAGCAGGGGCGCCGCGAAGACGGCCAGGACCACGATCGCGCCGAGCGCCACCATCACCAGGGTGAGCAGGCGGTTGGCGTAGGCCTCGCCGCCGTCCTCGTCGTTCTTCATCGAGCGGACGAGCTGCGGGACGAAGACCGAGTTGAGGCCGCCGCCGACGGTGAGGATGTAGATCATCGTCGGCAGGGTGTAGGCGATGGTGAAGGTGTCACCGAGCAGGGCGGCGCCGAGCGCTCCGGTGATCACCAGGCTGCGGACGAAGCCGGTGAGCCGGGAGACCAGGGTGCCGGCGGCCATGACCGCGCTGGACTTGAGCAGTCCTGAGGCGCGGCTGGACTTCTTGGCGGCGGGGGCGGGCATGGGATCCGGCTCCGGGGCGGGCGGGGGCACCTGTCCGGGGGTCTGCTGGTCCCGGTAGAGGTGCGCGAAGGCGTCCGGCTCGGGCTCCTCCTCGCCGGCCCGGGTCACCAGGTCGTCGACACCGGTGAACTGGACGGTGCGCGCGTCGTCGCCGTACGGCAGGTGGCGGGAGGGGCCCTCGGGCTCCGGCGCCGGCGTCTGGGCCCACACCCGGGGGTCGGGGGCGTGGTGGGGTGCGGCCGGCTGCTGGTAGAGCGGCTGCGGCTCCGGGTACATGCCGGGCGGGGGCGGCGGGTGCGCGGCGCGGTCGTAGAGCGCCTCGGTCACCGGATCCTGTGCGGAGAGGTCCTGGGCCTGGTACGGGTCGTGGGTGAAGACATCCTGGACGTAGGGGTCCTGGACGTACGGGTTCTGCTGGTAGCCGTCCTGCGTGTAGGGGGCGTGCCCCTGCGGGCCGGGGCCGCCCGGCGGTGGGGGCGGCACCGGCGGCTGGCCGGAGCCGGGGGGTGGCGCGGGCGTCCCACCGGACGGCGGGGTGCCGCCCGCACCCTGGCCGCGGTCACCGTCGTACGGCGCGTTCATGGTTACCCCACCTCATCGTTTCCGGCCGACCGGCCACGACATCGCTCAACGGTCCACTTTCTCACCCGGGCCCGACGGGTCGCCGCTTTCGGGCCCGGTGTCCGGTGTCGGGTCACTCGGCTGCTCGGGTTCGTCCACGTCGGGATCCCCCGGAGAAGCCTCCGGCTTCCGCGGCGTGTCCGCCTCGGGAGCCGTCCCGGCATCCGCCCCGGATTCCGGCCGCGGCTCCGTCTCCGCCGCTTCGGCCTCGGCCTTCCGCGCGGCCACCCGCTTGCGCTGGCTGTACATCCGCACGCCGGCCAGGACGAGGAGGAGGACTCCACCGGCGATCACGAGCATCACCGTGGCGGTGATCTCGGAGACCTTCACGGTGAACGTCATCGGCTGCCCGTAGGGCGTGCCGTCCTCGGTGTAGAGCTGGGCCGTCATCGGCACCTGGCCGTTGACGGTGGCGGAGGCGGAGAACTTCACCGACTGGCTGTGGCCGCCGCTGATCCGCACGGGCAGCTCTTTGTACCGCTCGCCGCTCAGGTTGAGCCGGTTCTTGCTGCCGGAGGTGAGCCGCAGCACGAGATGGACGTCCTGCAGCAGCTTGTTCTGGACGGTCACGGGGATCGTCGCGCTACGGCCCGAGAGGGTGAGGTCGGACTTGTCGACCAGCTGAACCCCCTCGGTGAGCGTCTGCAGATACTCCAGGACGTTGATCCGGTAGAGCGCGGCGGCCCGGGCCTGCCCCCGCCACGAGGTCGACATCTCGCGGTTGATCGCGTTGCTGAACGGGGGCACGACGCGGTACTGGGCGGTGAGGATGACCTTGAAGTCGTCCAGCTCGTCGCGCGTGGTCTTCATGTCGCGGAAGGCCTGGACCGGAAGCTCGCGGTCGCGCAGCTTCTTCGGGTACCGGGAGCCGGGGGGCACCGCGGTGGAGGCGTCGGGGTCCGGCTTGGCCGCGGCGGCCGCCAGGAGGTCGCTGGGCTGGCTCCACCGCTTGGCGGCGAGCCCGCGCAGGGCGGTCGCCATGGTCTGCGCCTGGGCGACCGTCGGCACCCGCTGCGGGGCGACGACGATGCTGCGCTGGTCCTCCGGCTGCTCCAGGGTGACCGCGAGGGACTGGGCGAGGAACTCCTGGACCGCGAGGGTCGAGTTCTCCGTGCGGACCATGTCCCCCTCGAAGGCCGTGGACAGGAGCGCGTCGCTCACCACGGCGTTGGTGCCGTTGCTGAAGGGGCGGGCCGCGGTGGGCGTGTAGGGGAGGTCGTCGCGGACACTGTCGCTCCGTGCGATCACCTTGTCGGCACCGGCCGAGGTCGCCACCGCCACGATGGACGGGTCGACAGCCCCGTCGACGGGCCAGGCGAAGTCGGTGGCGGGCTGGACGTGGAGGATGGTCTCGACCGTCGTCCCGGCGAGGGCGGTCGCCGACTGCAGGTGTCCCAGCGAGCCGGGGACGTCCTTGCCGCGGTGGGCGAGGGAGGCCAGGTCGGGGTCGGCGAAGGGCAGGGCGACGACCTTGTGGCCCTGGACGGCCTTCTCCAGCGAGTCCAGCCAGCGTTGGGCGACGGCCTGGTGCTTGCCGGGGACGCGGAGGGTGCCGTTCTTGACGCGGTAGCCGTTCGCCATGGCGTCGACGGAGGCCAGGAGGTCCGGATCGACCACCCAGGTGACGGGGAGGTCCTTGCCCAGCGAGACGAGCTCGTCGAGCCGCCCGCCGGGCTTCAGCTCGGCCGCCAGGGTGTCGTCCTCGAACACCGGGGTCTGCTGGTCGTCCGTGGCCGTCTCGGCCGACACATGGGCCGAGGAGATCAGCGGCCAGAGGTACGTCAGCTGGGTCTTCTTCTCGGTGGGCTCGGGCTGGTACGGGACGAAGGTCCGCTCGATGCCGAGCACCCGGTCGTAGCGCTGGTCCGAGGTCTGCCCGGTGAGCGAGACGCCCAGCTGGTAGACGCCCGCCTCGTCGAGGCCGAGGTCGGAGACCGGTACGGAGAGGGAGAAGTCCGCGCTGAGGCCGGCACCGAGTCGGGGGATCTTGACCTCGGGGGCGTCGGCGAGGGGGGCGGGGTCGCTGTAGCGCCGGTAACCCGTGCGACCCGCCACCTGCTCGATCTCGCTGCGGCTCGTCATCTGTGGCCCGACGCGCAGGTCCACGGTCGCGTCGGTCACCGTCTTCTTGCTCCGGTTGGTCACCGTGCCGGTGATGGTGACCGTGTCTCCCTCGACGGGCGCGCTCGGCGCCAGCGTGTCGAGAGACACATCGACGGTCTTCGAGCCGGTGGCGTCGTCCGCGGCGAATGCCGGGGTGGACGTGGCCGGGGCCTGGAGGAGACCGGCGAGGAGCGGCGCCCCGAAGGCGACGGTGATCGTGCGCCGCAGCCATCGGCGGGCAGGTGAGGGACCGGTTCCCTGGATGTCTGCCGCCTCGGCCACGCGTTCGCCCGTCCTCGTCGTTGTCTCTGGTGTCAGTGGTGTGGATGGTTCCCGGTTGCTGTGTCCAGGCATGGTAACGAGGCACGCTGGGAGCAAGTGCCGGGGACTGCTCCAGGCGATCTTCGACAGGCTGCTCCGACGGCTCCCGGTGCACCGCCCACGGGAAAACGAGGACGTCGGCGGGGGCCGGGGCACGTACCCTTTTCTGTTGTGCCGAACGCCAACGAAGACACCCCGACTGCACTGAGCCAGGTGCAACGCCGCGCGGTCAGTGAACTGCTCCGTGTGTCCCCCGTCGCCGACGATCTCGCCAGCCGTTTCCAGGAGGCCGGGTTCAGCCTCGCGCTGGTCGGTGGCTCGGTACGGGACGCGTTGCTCGGCCGGCTCGGGAACGACCTGGACTTCACCACCGACGCCCGCCCCGAGGACGTATTGAAGATCGTCCGTCCGTGGGCCGACGCGGTGTGGGAGGTCGGCATCGCCTTCGGGACCGTCGGCTGCCAGAAGGAGGCCCGCGTCGGAGACCTCGATCAGAGCTATCAGATCGAGGTCACCACGTACCGCTCCGAGGCGTACGACCGGACCTCGCGCAAGCCCGAGGTCTCCTACGGCGACTCCATCGACGAGGACCTCGTCCGGCGTGACTTCACCGTCAACGCCATGGCCGTGGCCCTCCCGGAGAAGGAGTTCATCGACCCGTACGGCGGCCTCGAGGACCTCGCCGCCCGGGTGCTGCGTACGCCGGGTACGCCGGAGGCGTCCTTCTCCGACGACCCGCTGCGCATGATGCGGGCCGCGCGCTTCGCCGCTCAGCTGGACTTCGAGGTGGCCCCCGAGGTCGTCACGGCGATGAAGGAGATGTCCGGTCGGATCGAGATCGTCTCGGCCGAGAGGGTCCGTGAGGAGTTCAACAAGCTGCTGCTCTCCTCCCACCCGAGGAAGGGCCTGGGACTGCTCGTGGACACGGGGCTCGCCGAGCATGTGCTCCCCGAGCTGCCGGCGCTGCGGCTGGAGAGTGATGAGCACCACCGGCACAAGGACGTCTACGAGCACTCGCTGACCGTGCTCGACCAGGCCATCGACCTGGAGGAGGACGGTCCCGACCTGGTGCTGCGTATCGCGGCCCTGCTCCACGACATCGGCAAGCCGCGCACCCGTCGCTTCGAGAAGGACGGGCGGGTCTCCTTCCACCACCACGAGGTGGTGGGCGCGAAGATGACCAAGAAGCGCATGACGGCGCTCAAGTACTCCAACGAGATGATCAAGGACGTCTCGCGGCTCGTGGAACTGCATCTCCGCTTCCACGGCTACGGGACGGGCGAGTGGACCGACTCGGCCGTCCGCCGCTACGTCCGTGACGCCGGACCGATGCTCTCGCGTCTGCACAAGCTGACCCGCTCGGACTGCACCACCCGCAACAAGCGCAAGGCGGGCGCCCTCTCCCGCGCCTACGACGGCCTGGAGGACCGCATCGCCCAGCTCCAGGAGCAGGAGGAGCTCGACGCGATCCGTCCCGACCTCGACGGCAACCAGATCCAGGAAGTCCTGGGCATCGGCCCCGGCCCCGCCATCGGGCAGGCGTACAAGTTCCTGCTGGAGCTCCGGCTGGAGAACGGACCGATGGAGTACGACCAGGCCGTGGCCGCGCTCAAGGAGTGGTGGGCCGCGCAGGGCTGAGACTGGTCCGCGAAGGGTGATGTTTCACGTGAAACGTCGCCCGCGCGAGCGTCGAGAGGGGTGGTGTTTCACGTGAAACATCACCCCTCCGTGCGTTCCCCTCGCAGGGCCAGCGCGATCCCCGCGTAGAGCACGGCCACCAGCACGACCAGCAGCGCGGAGCGGCCGTCGGGCGGCAGCATCAGCGCCGCGACTCCCGCCGCGGCCACGAAGGCCACGTTGAACAGCACGTCGTACAGGGCGAAGACCCGCCCTCGGTAGGCGTCGTCCACGGAAGTCTGCACGACCGTGTCCGTCGCGATCTTGGATCCCTGGGTGGTGAGCCCGAGGACGAAGGCGGCGGCGAAGAAGGGCAGCGGGGCGAAGGTCAGGCCCAGAACCGGTTCGAGCACGGCAGCCGTTGCCGCGCACACCGTCATCCAGCCGAAGGGCCCGAGCCGCCCCACCGCCCACGGGGAGAGCAGTGCCGCCGCGAAGAATCCCGCGCCCGAGGTGCCGACGGCGATTCCGAGGAGCCCGAGGCCTTCGGACTCCGTGGAGCTCCACTCGTAGCGGCAGAGCATGAGCACAGTGACGAGCAGGGCGCCGTAACAGAAGCGCATGAGACCCACCGCGGCGAGGGCGCGGGCGGCAGGTCGTCGCTCGGAGAGGTGCCGTAGTCCCTCGCCCAGCCCCCGGGCCGTGGAGGCCAGGGCGGTACTGAGCCGCTGGGGCACGAGGGTCGGATCGGGGCCGAGGAGTTCCCGGGACATCCGGAGCGAGGCGAGGGCCGCGCAGAGGTAGAGGACGGCGCCGAAGGCCACCACGGCCGCGTCGGACTTGTCGGCGATCAGCTGGATGCCGAACGCGAGTCCGCCGCCCGCGGTCGCGGCGAGGGTGCCGGCGGTGGGGGAGAGCGAGTTCGCCACCACCAGCCGTTCGGCGTCGACGACGCGCGGCAGGGAGGCCGAGAGGCCCGCGAGGACGAAGCGGTTGACGGCCGTGACGGAGAGCGCGGAGGCGTAGAAGAGCCACTCGGGGACCGAGGCGAGGACCAGTACGGCTGTCCCGCCGGCGAGGACGGCCCGCAGGAGGTTGCCGTACAGGAACACCTGGCGGCGCTGCCAGCGGTCGAGGAGCACGCCCGCGAAGGGCCCGACGAGCGAGTACGGCAGCAGGAGGACAGCCATGGCGGAGGCGATGGCGGCGGGAGAGGTCTGCTTCTCGGGGGAGAACACGACGTACGTGGCCAGCGCCACCTGGTAGACGCCGTCGGCGCACTGGGAGAGCAGCCGGACGGCGAGCAGGCGGCGGAAGTTCGTCAGGCGCAGGAGTACGCGCAGATCACGTACGACGGACATGGCAGCAAGACTCACATACGAAGAGGGCCCCCGGGCAGTGCCGCGGGGACCCTCGATCGACAAGCGTGCGGCGCTTTAGCGCTCGACCTCACCCTTGATGAACTTCTCGACGTTGGCCAGGGCCTCGTCGTCGAAGTACTGCACCGGCGGGCTCTTCATGAAGTAGCTCGACGCGGAGAGGATGGGACCGCCGATGCCGCGGTCCTTGGCGATCTTCGCGGCGCGCAGGGCGTCGATGATGACACCCGCGGAGTTCGGGGAGTCCCACACCTCGAGCTTGTACTCGAGGTTCAGCGGAACGTCGCCGAAGGCGCGGCCCTCGAGGCGCACGTACGCCCACTTGCGGTCGTCCAGCCAGGCCACGTAGTCCGAGGGACCGATGTGGACGTTCTTCTCGCCCAGCTCGCGGTCGGGGATCTGCGAGGTGACGGCCTGCGTCTTCGAGATCTTCTTGGACTCGAGGCGGTCGCGCTCGAGCATGTTCTTGAAGTCCATGTTGCCGCCGACGTTGAGCTGCATCGTGCGCTCAAGACGGACACCGCGGTCCTCGAACAGCTTCGCCATCACGCGGTGCGTGATGGTGGCGCCGACCTGCGACTTGATGTCGTCGCCGACGATCGGGACGCCCGCCTCGGTGAACTTGTCAGCCCACTCCTTGGTGCCGGCGATGAAGACCGGAAGGGCGTTGACGAAGGCGACCTTGGCGTCGATGGCGGCCTGGGCATAGAACTTCGCCGCGTCCTCGGAACCCACCGGCAGGTAGCAGATGAGAACGTCGACCTGGCGGTCCTTGAGGATCTGGACGACGTCCACCGGCTCCTCGGCGGACTCCTCGATGGTCAGGCGGTAGTACTTGCCGAGACCGTCGAGCGTGTGACCGCGCTGGACCGTGATGCCCTTGTTCGGGACGTCACAGATCTTGATGGTGTTGTTCTCGCTGGCGCCGATGGCGTCCGAGAGGTCGAGGCCGACCTTCTTCGCGTCGACGTCGAAGGCGGCGACGAACTCGATGTCACGGACGTGGTAGTCGCCGAACTGGACGTGCATCAGGCCGGGGACCTTGGCCGCCGGGTCGGCGTCCTTGTAGTACTCGACGCCCTGAACCAGCGAGGCGGCGCAGTTGCCCACGCCGACGATGGCTACGCGAACCGAACCCATTCCGGTTGCTCCCTGTGTGATCGTGGAAGCCCTGCTGTGCGCAGGGTTTCACTTGGTGGTGTCGTCGGACGGATCCGGCCGGGTACTGCCCCCGTGCCGGGGCAGGCCGCCCGTTTCTCCAGAATCGTTGTCGTGCAGAGCGGGGGCGTCGGGGCCGGATCGCTGATCCCGCCCTGCCCGCTCGCTCTCGATGAGCTCGTTCAGCCAGCGCACTTCGCGCTCCACGGACTCCATACCGTGGCGCTGCAGCTCAAGCGTGTAGTCGTCGAGGCGCTCGCGGGTCCGGGCCAGGGAGGCGCGCATCTTCTCCAGACGCTCCTCCAGCCGGCTGCGGCGGCCTTCGAGGACCCGCATCCGCACCTCGCGTTCGGTCTGCCCGAAGAAGGCGAACCGTGCGGCGAAGTGCTCGTCCTCCCAGGCGTCCGGGCCGGTGTGGGACAGGAGCTCCTCGAAGTGCTCCTTACCCGCGGCCGTCAACCGGTAGACGATCTTGGCTCGGCGTCCTGCGAGTGAAGCGGCGAGGGCTTCCTCGGGAGCGCTGCCCGGTTCCTCGATCAACCAGCCGTTGGCGACCAGCGTCTTGAGGCAGGGATACAGCGTTCCGTAGCTGAAGGCCCGGAAGACGCCCAGCGAGGTGTTGAGGCGCTTCCGCAGCTCGTACCCGTGCATCGGAGCCTCGCGCAGCAGGCCGAGGACGGCGAACTCGAGGATGCCGGAGCGTCTGCTCATGTGCCGCCTCCTCCTCCGCCTTCGGGGTCCTTATGCCGTGCTGATGTATCGACTCGATACATCAGCACGATAGAACGGCCCGGAGGTCCCGACAAGTGGGCCCGCCGTGACCGGCGTCACATCATCAATTCACAGTGTTCGACTTGCCTGATTTGGGGTGAACTCCGGTCCTCCGCGGGTTTTGGCCGTGCGTAGTCTGTGCGGCATGCAGAACACCGGGAACCGAGCGCTGTCGTGGGGCGTCAGTGCTCCGGGTGACCGGCTGCGACACGGAGGGGCCTCCGATGAGGTTCCGGCCGTGCGCATTTCGGGGGGACCGGAACTCAACTGCCGCTTCCAGGCGTTCACGCCTGCCCGAGGAGTAGTCGTTCGATGAGCGAGCATCGTCGCAAAATGCCGCCGCAGCAGCCGCCGACGGGCGGTCGCGCGGCGGCACGGCGCGCTGCCCAGCAGCCGGTGGGCCGCAGGTCGGCCCCGGCCCATGACGTCGGTACGGAGGCCCCGTCGGCCTCGTACGGTCCCGGCTCCTCTCCCGGAGAGGAGCAGCGGCCCTACGGGGGTCGCGCGGAGGCCCGCAGGGCCGCCCAGCGCGGCAGCCGCCGGAAGGGAGCCGAGTCCGGCCCCGGAGGACCCGGTGGTCCCGGTGGCGGCCGCCGAGGCGGTGGCGGCGGTGGCGGCCGCGGCAGCGGTCCCGGCCGTGGCGCCGGCGGACGTCCGCCGGGCAAGAAGCGGATCATCGACTACCCCCGTTACGGCAAGTACGGCTGGCGTCGCTGGATGCCGTCGTGGAAGCTCGTGACGGGCACGTTCCTGTTCTTCATGGCCAGCCTGATGGGCGCGGCCGCGATCGCGTACTCGCAGGTGGACATCCCCGACGAGGCGCTGACCGCGAAGTCGCAGAACAACATCTACTACTGGGGCGACGGGTCCCGGATGGTCGCGACGGGCGACGGTACGAACCGCCAGATCGTCCAGTTCGACAAGATCCCGAAGTCCATGCAGAACGCCGTGATCTCGGCGGAGAACAAGACCTTCTGGGACGACTCCGGAATCGACCCCATGGGTATCGGCCGCGCCGTGTGGAACATGGCCAAGGGCGGCGAGACCCAGGGTGGTTCGACGATCACCCAGCAGTACGTGAAGAACAACCGTCTCGACGACCAGTCGCAGACCCTCAGCCGGAAGGTGAAGGAACTCTTCATCTCCATGAAGGTCGGCGGCGAGGTCGACAAGCCCGAAATCCTCGCCGGCTATCTGAACACCGCGTACTACGGCCGTGGTGCCTACGGTGTCCAGGCGGCGGCCCGCGCGTACTTCAACGTCGACGCCGAGAAGCTCAACCCCAGCCAGTCCGCGCTGCTCGCCGCGGTGCTCAAGGGCGCGACGTACTACGACCCCGCCGGCTACCCCGAGGTCGACTCCGAGGCCACACCCGAGAAGAACCTCGTGCGGGCCACCGCACGGTGGTCGTGGATTCTCGACGAGATGGAGAAGGACGGGCACCTCCCGGCCGCGGAGCGGGCGAAGTACACGACGTTCCCCAAGGTCGAGAAGCCCAAGAAGAACGCCAACCTCAGCGGTCAGATCGGCTATCTGGTCAACACCGCGAAGGCGAACATCAAGGCCCAGTTCGACATCACCGAGCAGGACCTGGAGCGCGGCGGCTACGAGATCTACACCACCTTCGACAAGACGAAGGTGAAGAACATGGAGGACTCGGTCTCGAAGATCCTCAAGGAGTACATCGACCCGAAGAAGCGTCCCGACACGGACACGAACGTGCAGTTCGGCGGCGCCTCCGTCGACACGGAGACCGGGAAGATCGTCGCCCTCTACGGCGGCACCGACGCGACCAAGCACTTCCGGAGCAACGCCGACAGCACCGGTGCCCAGGTCGGATCGACGTTCAAGCCGTTCGTCCTCGCCGCCGCGATGAGGGACGGTGTCCGGGACAAGACCCTGGGCCCGGTCCAGGACGCGTCCAGCCGCACCATCGTGGACCCGGACAAGAGCCGCTACTCCGGCAAGAACAAGCTGACGATCCGCAAGTACAACGGCGAGATCTGGCACAACGAGAAGGGCGAGGAGTGGCGTCAGACCAATGACGACGACGCGACCTACAAGGACATGACCTTGCGTCGCGCCATGGTCAAGTCGGCCAACTCGCCGTACGTACAGCTCGGTATGGACGTCGGGATCGACCAGGTGCGTAAGGCCGCCATCGACGCGGGCCTGCGCACCGAATCGCTCGTCGGGGGCGAGGTGCCCTCCTTCTCCCTCGGTATCTCCAGCCCGAGCGCCATTCGCATGGCGGGCGCCTACGCGACCTTCGCCAACGAGGGGAAGCAGAACGAGCCCTACTCGGTGGAGACCGTCAAGAAGAACGACGTGGTCATCAAGCAGCACGAGACGGAGACCAAGAACCCCTTCTCCCCGGCCGTCGCCAACAACGTCACCGACGTCCTCCGTTCCGTCGTGGAGGACGAGGAGGGCACCGGCAGGAAGGCCCGCATCCCCGGTCGCCAGGTGGCCGGCAAGACGGGTACCACCGACGGCAACAAGTCGGCCTGGTTCGTCGGATACACCCCGCAGCTGTCGACCGCGATCGACATGTTCCGCTTCGACGACGACGACACGAAGAAGAACCGCCAGTTCCAGGAGATGTTCGGCACGGGTGACCAGCCGAAGATCCACGGTTCGTCGTTCCCGTCGCGGATCTGGCAGGACTACATGACCGAGGCCGCGGCGAGCTACCGGGAGGTCAAGACCTTCCCGAAGCCGGAGAAGCTCGAGGGTGCCGAGGCCGTCTTCGGCGGTGGCGCGGCCAGCCCGACGCCGACCCCCACGGCCACCCCGACGCCGACCGAGAGTTCGGCCACGCCGACGACGTCCGCGCCGACCACCACGCCGCCGCCCACGACGACCGCGCCGACGACGACGCGGACGCCGAAGCCGGGCAAGACGACCTGTGGTGTCTGGGGCTGGGGCTGCACGGAGGACCCGGGCGATCCCGGTGGCAACACCGGTGAGCCCACCACCTCGCCACCCACCACCGGCACACCGACGGGGACGGGCACACCGACCGACAACGGTCCGGGCGGCGGAAACGGGCGCCCAGGCAGCGGGAGCCTGGTTCCCTGACCCCCGCCGGGGCACCGCCCGGTCCCCCGCCGACGCGTGAGCCGAGGGCCGCCGCGTCCGATCCGTACCTTTCCGTACGGGCAGGACGCGGCGGCCCTCGCCGTTTTCCCGGAGCCGTACGGCAGGATGTCCCCCATGCCGAGCCTCCAGAAGACGAGCGCGCCGCAGGACCGGCCCCAGGGCCGCTCGCAGACGGTCATCCCCACCCACCGGGACAAGGTGGCCGCCGCGGGCAGCGCACTGATCGGCGGCCCCTACGGCCGGCGGGCGAAGACCGGCACCGGACAGTTCTCGCCGGTGCGGGTGATCGCCCTCGTGGCCATCGGCATGTTCGCCCTCGGCATGGTGCAGAAGCTGCCCTGTTACAACTGGGCCTGGTTCCGGGGAACGACCTCCCAGTACACCCACGCCTGCTACTCGGACATCCCGCACCTGTTCACGGGGCGGGGCTTCGCCGAGGGACTGGTGCCCTACTTCGACCGGCTGGGCGGCGACATACCGTTCCTCGAGTACCCGGTCCTGACCGGGCTCTTCATGGAGGTCGCGGCCTGGCTGACGCCGGGCGGCGGCGACACGATGCAGCGTGAGCAGTCGTACTGGCTGGCCAACGCGGGTCTGCTGATGGTCTGCGCGGCCGTTCTCGCGGTCTGTGTGGCCCGAACGCACCGGCTGCGGCCCTGGGACGGGCTGCTGGTCGCCCTGGCGCCCTCGATCGCCCTGACGGCGACGATCAACTGGGACATACTGGCTGTCGCGCTGACGGCCGCCGCGATCCTGATGTGGTCGCGCGAGCGGCCGCTGGCCTTCGGGATCCTGCTGGGTCTGGCGACCGCCGCCAAGTTCTACCCGATACTGCTCCTCTGCCCGCTGCTGCTGCTCTGCTGGCGGGCCGGGAAGTGGCGGGAGTACGGGACGGCCGTGCTGGCCGCGGGCGGCGCATGGCTGGTGGTGAACCTGCCCGTGATGCTGCTCGCACCCGAGGGCTGGAAGCAGTTCTACCTCTTCAGCCGGGACCGGAACGTCGACTTCGGTTCGATCTGGCTGCTGATCAGCCAGCGGACGGGCGACGCCATAACGCCGGGCCAGGCCAACCTGTACGCGCTGCTCCTGATGCTGGCGGCGATCGCCGGACTCGCCTACCTGGCGTTCACCGCGCCCCGCCGGCCCCGCTTCGTCCAGCTGGCGTTCCTGATCGTGGCCGCCTTCGTCCTGACCAACAAGGTCTACTCACCCCAGTACGTGCTGTGGCTGGTGCCGCTGGCGGCGCTCGCCCGGCCGCGCTGGCGCGACTTCCTGATCTGGCAGGCGTGCGAGGTCATGTACTTCGTGGGCGTCTGGATGTACCTGGCGTTCACGAACAGCGGCGTCACCAAGCAGGGTCTGCCGGTGGACGGCTACCAGTTCGCGATCGTGCTGCACCTGCTCGGCACCCTGTACCTGTGCGTGATGGTCGTACGCGACATCCTCACGCCCGAGAAGGACCCGGTCAGGCAGGACGGCGCGGACGACCCCTCGGGAGGCGTCCTGGACGGTGCAGAGGACGTCTTCGTGGCGGGCAGGGCCGCCCATCCGGCCCGGCACGCGGCCCCGGCCGCGGAGGAGACGCTGCTGGTGGAATGGGGAACCCCCAGGAGCTGAGCTCCCGGGGGTGAGGGGCGGAACCGGCCGGCTCAGCGCTCGACGAGCCGGTCGAACTGCGTCGTGGTGTGGCGCAGATGGGCCACGAGCTCGTCGCCGACCCGGGGCTCCTGGGCGTCGGCCGGCACGAACAGGATCGACACCTGCATGTGCGGCGGCTCGGCGAACCAGCGCTGCTTCCCGGCCCAGACGAAAGGCGAAAGGTTCCGGTTGACGGTCGCGAGACCGGCCCGTGCGACGCCCTTGGCGCGCGGCATGACGCCGTGCATGGCCTTGGGGGCCTCCAGACCCACACCGTGAGAGGTGCCGCCGGCGACGACGACCAGCCAGCCGTCCGACGCGGCCTTCTGCTGGCGGTAGCCGAAGCGGTCGCCCTTGGACACCCGGGTCACGTCGAGGACCGCGCCCCGGTACTCGGTGGCCTCGTGGTCGCCCAGCCACAGCCGGGTGCCGATCCGGGCGCGGAAGCGGGTCTGCGGGAACTGCTGCTGGAGCCGCGCCTGTTCCTGGGCCCGCAGGTGGCTGACGAACATGGTGTGCAGCGGCAGCCGGGCGGCCCGCAGCCGGTCCATCCAGCCGATGACCTCCTCGACGGCGTCGGTGCCGTCCGGGCGGTCCAGCGGGAGGTGGAGCGCGAAGCCCTCCAGACGGACGTCCTCGATGGCGGAGTGGAGCTGCTGGAGCTCCTCCTCGCGGACACCGTGGCGCTTCATCGAGCTCATGCACTCGATGACGACCCGGGCCCCGACGAGGGCGTGGACGCCGTCCACGGACGACACGGAACGGACGACCCGGTCGGGCAGCGGAACCGGTTCCTCACCCCGGCGGAAGGGGGTGAGGACCAGCAGGTCGCCACTGAACCAGTCCTTGATCCGCGCGGCCTCGTACGTGGTGCCCACGGCGAGCATGTCGGCGCCGAACCGGGCCGCCTCGTCCGCGAGGCGTTCGTGGCCGAAGCCGTAGCCGTTGCCCTTGCAGACCGGGATCACGCCGGGGAACTGGTCGATGACGGTCTTCTGGTGCGCGCGCCAGCGAGCGGTGTCGACGTAGAGGGAGAGCGCCATGGCCGGCCCGGAACCTTTCTGATGGCAGCGGTGTGTCAAAGGTATGTACGAGACTACGGAAACGTCAGCGGCACGGCACGGGTCAGCGGCGCGACATGTAGATGTCGAGCGCCTTGTGCAGCAGCTTGTTCAGCGGGAAGTCCCACTCGCCGACGTACTCGACGGCCTCGCCGCCCGTGCCCACCTTGAACTGGATGAGGCCGAACAGGTGGTCGGTCTCGTCGAGCGAGTCCGAGATGCCGCGCAGGTCGTAGACGGTCGCACCCATCGCGTAGGCGTCGCGCAGCATGCGCCACTGCATCGCGTTCGAGGGCCGGACCTCACGGCCGATGTTGTCGGAGGCGCCGTAGGAGTACCAGACGTGACCGCCGACGACGAGCATCGTCGCCGCGGAGAGGTTCACGCCGTTGTGGCGGGCGAAGTAGAGCCGCATGCGGTTGGGGTCCTCGCTGTTGAGGACGGTCCACATGCGCTGGAAGTACGAGAGCGGTCGCGGCCGGAAGTGGTCACGGACGGCCGTGATCTCGTACAGCCGCTGCCACTCGGCCAGGTCCTCGTAGCCGCCCTGGACGACCTCGACACCGGCCTTCTCGGCCTTCTTGATGTTGCGGCGCCACAGCTGGTTGAAGCCCTTGAGGACATCGTCGAGCGAGCGGTTCGCGAGCGGGACCTGGAAGACGTAGCGGGGCTGCACGTCGCCGAAGCCGGCGCCGCCGTCCTCGGCCTGCTGCCAGCCCATCTTCCGCAGCCGGTCGGCGACTTCGAAGGCGCGCGGCTCGATGTGGGTGGCCTCGACGTCCTTGAGGCGCTTGACGTCGGGGTCCTGGATGCCGGACTTGATGGCGGCCGAGTCCCAGCGCCGGATGACGACCGGCGGGCCCATCTTCACCGAGAAGGCGCCCTGCTGCTTGAGGTGCGCCAGCATCGGCGTCAGCCAGTCGTCCAGGTTGGGCGCGTGCCAGTTGATGACCGGGCCCTCGGGCAGATAGGCCAGGTAGCGCTTGATCTTCGGGAGCTGGCGGTAGAGCACCAGGCCGGCACCGACGAGCTCGCCGTTCTTGTCGAACCAGCCGAGGTTCTCCGAGCGCCACTCGGTCTTCACATCAGCCCACGCCGGGACCTGGCAGTGGCTCGCCGCGGGCTGGCTCTGGATGTACGCCAGATGCTGCTCACGGCTGATGGTCCTCAGGGTCAGGCTCATGCGGGGCGCTCCTCGGCAGGTGTGTCCCCATCGGTCAGGGGCTCCGGCTCTCGCGCCGAAGCCTACTGTGACCGAGGAGCGCCCCGAATGGGTGTGTGCGTCCTGACGTGCCCCTGGACTCAGCTGATGACGCCGCCGAAGAGCCCGCCGTACGCCATTCCGAGGTAGAACCCGAACGCCGAGGCACCGAGTCCGAGGATCAGCAGGAAGCGCTCGCGTGTCGTCACGGAGATGAACTGTCCGTAGGCGCCGGTCAGGATGCCGATCAGGCCCGCCCAGGAGCTCAGCAGGTGCAGGTTGTGGAACTGCGCGGTGACGAAGGCGAGGACGCCGAGGACCAGCGTCACTCCGACCAGGGTGTCCTGGATGGGGTGTGGTTTGCCGTCGGTGGCGAAGAGGGAGTGGCCGGGTTCGGGTCGCATTGCCTGTGCCATGGGGCACCTCCTGGCGTAGCTGCCGGAAGGCGGCGCATCGTAGCGCCGCCGACATCCGTTGTGTACAGATTGCGTCCCCTCACCAGTGAATTTCAACCGCAGGGGGATGAGCAGGTACTCTGTACGGTCTGCACCGGTGTCTGCCCTGGTCCGTCTGGATCCCGGCAGTACCCCTCGTTCGCCGAGGGGGACTGTCAGTGGTGGCGGATACCGTTGCTTACGCATCACGACCCTCCTGCCACGGAACGACCGTGGCCGCTGAGTCCAAAGGAGGTGGGTTCCACATGCGTCACTACGAAGTGATGGTCATCCTCGACCCCGATCTCGAGGAGCGCGCTGTCTCCCCGCTGATCGAGAACTTCCTTTCCGTCGTCCGTGAGGGCAACGGAAAGGTCGAGAAGGTCGACACCTGGGGCCGTCGTCGTCTCGCCTACGAGATCAAGAAGAAGCCCGAGGGCATCTACTCGGTCATCGACCTGCAGGCCGAGCCTGCGGTCGTCAAGGAGCTCGACCGACAGCTCAACCTGAACGAGTCGGTCCTCCGGACCAAGGTCCTCCGTCCCGAGACCCACTGAGCGACTAGCTCAGTGGTCTTCGGATCCGAGTAGCAGCAAAGCAGCCAGAAGCAATCCCGCCGAGAGGTTCCCCCATGGCAGGCGAGACCGTCATCACGGTCGTCGGCAATCTTGTCGACGACCCCGAGCTGCGCTTCACCCCGTCCGGTGCGGCGGTCGCGAAGTTCCGTATCGCGTCCACCCCCCGCACCTTCGACCGTCAGACCAATGAGTGGAAGGACGGCGAAAGCCTCTTCCTCACCTGCTCGGTCTGGCGTCAGGCGGCGGAGAACGTCGCCGAGTCGCTTCAGCGAGGCATGCGCGTCGTCGTGCAGGGCCGGCTGAAGCAGCGGTCCTACGAGGACCGTGAGGGCGTCAAGCGCACGGTCTACGAGCTGGATGTCGAGGAAGTCGGCCCCAGCCTCAAGAACGCCACGGCCAAGGTCACCAAGACCACCGGTCGAGGCGGCCAGGGTGGTTACGGCGGGGGCGGCGGCGGCCAGCAGGCCGGCGGCGGTGGCAGCTGGGGTGGGAACTCCGGCGGTGGCCAGCAGGGTGGTGGCGGTGCTCCCGCCGACGACCCGTGGGCGACCGGCGGTTCCTCCTCCTCCAGCGGCCAGCAGCAGGGCGGCGGAGGCGGCTGGGGTGGAAACTCCGGCGGCGGCGGCTACTCGGACGAGCCCCCCTTCTAGGCCACGGCCTGGAAGCAGCTCGTACCCCCATTCTTGATCACACAGGAGAAACACCATGGCGAAGCCGCCTGTGCGCAAGCCTAAGAAGAAGGTCTGCGCGTTCTGCAAGGACAAGACCCAGTACGTGGACTACAAGGACACGAACATGCTGCGGAAGTTCATTTCCGACCGCGGCAAGATCCGTGCCCGCCGCGTGACCGGCAACTGCACGCAGCACCAGCGTGACGTCGCCACGGCCGTCAAGAACAGCCGTGAGATGGCGCTGCTGCCCTACACGTCCACCGCGCGATAAGGAAAGGGTGACCGAATAATGAAGATCATCCTGACCCACGAGGTCTCCGGCCTCGGCACCGCCGGCGACGTCGTCGACGTCAAGGACGGCTACGCCCGCAACTACCTGGTCCCGCGTGGCTTCGCCATCCGCTGGACCAAGGGTGGCGAGCAGGACGTGGCGCAGATCCGCCGCGCCCGCAAGATCCACGAGATCGCGACCATCGAGCAGGCCAACGAGATCAAGGCCAAGCTCGAGGGCACGAAGGTGCGCCTGGCCGTTCGCTCCGGCGACGCCGGCCGTCTCTTCGGCTCCGTGACCCCGGCCGACATCGCCTCGGCGATCAAGGCCGCGGGTGGCCCCGACGTCGACAAGCGTCGCGTCGAGCTCGGCTCGCCGATCAAGACCCTGGGCTCGCACCAGGTGTCCGTGCGTCTGCACGCCGACGTTGCCGCGAAGCTCGGCGTCGAGATCGTCGCCGCGTAACGCTGCCGCCGGCGCTCTGCGCTGAGCAGTGAGGAAGGGCCGCACCTCTCGGGGTGCGGCCCTTCCGCTGTGCCAGGGGTCTTGTCCTGCGGACTCGGCTGCCAGGGTGGCAGTGCGTGGCAGTGCGGGCCTCTCGGCTTCGTTTCACGTGAAACAGGGCGTTTCACGTGAAACATTCACCGTGTGGCGCCGGTGACGATCCAGCGACCCGAGCGGGAACGGAACCAGAGCGTGGCCATCCGGACGGACATCATCAGCGTCATCGCCCACCAGAGCGCCGTCAGACCGCCGCCGAGCGCCGGGACCAGCAGGGCCACCGGGGCGAAGACCGCGAGCGTCAGCAGCATGGCCCAGGCCAGATAGGGGCCGTCCCCCGCACCCATCAGGACGCCGTCGAGCACGAAGACGACCCCGGCGATCGGCTGCGAGATCGCGACCACGAGCAGAGCCGGGAGCAGGGTGTCCTGGACGGCCGTGTCCCCGGTGAAGAGCGGGATGAACAGGGGGCGGGCGACGATGAGCAGCGCGCCGAGCACCACACCGGAGAGCACGCCCCACTGGACCATGCGGCGGCAGACCTGACGGGCGCCCTCGGCGTCGTTCGCGCCGAGATACCGGCCGATGATGGCCTGGCCCGCGATCGCGATCGCGTCCAGGGCGAAGGCCATCAGGCTCCACAGGGACAGGATGATCTGGTGGGCCGCGACCTCCGCGTCGCCCATCCGGGCCGCTACGGCCGTGGCGATCATCAGGACCGCGCGGAGCGAGAGCGTACGGACGAGGAGCGGGACGCCGGCCTGGGCGGAGGCGCGTATGCCCCCCGCGTCGGGGCGGAGGGAGGCTCCGTGCCGTCTGGCACCCCGTACGACCACGACGAGGTAGGCGACGGCCATGCCGAACTGGGCGATCACCGTGCCCCAGGCCGAGCCCGCGATCCCCAGACCGGCGCCGTAGACGAGGCCGACGTTGAGAGCGCCGTTGGCCGCGAAGCCTCCGATGGCCACGTAGAGGGGCGTACGCGTGTCCTGGAGACCGCGGAGGACGCCGGTGGCGGCCAGGACCACCAGCATGGCGGGGATGCCGAGGCTGGAGATCCTGAGGTACGTGACGGCGTACGGTGCGGCGGTGTCGGAGGCTCCGAAGAGTTCGATGAGCCAGGGCGCCGAGGGCAGGGTCAGTGCGACGACGGCTGCGCCGAGGAGAAGGGCGAGCCAGATGCCGTCCATGCCCTGTCGGATGGCGGCCTGGAGGTCCCCGGCGCCGACGCGGCGGGAGACGGCGGCCGTGGTGGCGTAGGCGAGGAAGACGAAGATGCTGACGGCCGTGGACAGCAGGGCGGCGGCGATTGCCAGACCGGCGAGCTGGGGGGTGCCGAGATGGCCGACGATGGCGCTGTCGACCATGAGGAAGAGCGGCTCGGCGACCAGAGCGCCGAAGGCCGGCAGGGCGAGGGAGACGATCTCGCGGTCGTGCTGTCGGCGGACGGCCTTGGGCGTCGCGGGAGCCTGGGTCATGGGGGTCAATCTAATCTTCCACAGGTAAGAGATGCAATGTATCTGTGATCCTTACTTGTTGGGAGCAAGGCGCTTCGGGTGTGGGTCGTTTGTTCTGATCTTGGTCCAGGGTGAAAAGTTTTTCTCCCCCACAGCCCGTGGATGGGAAAACTGCAGGTCAGACCCGCGAGGGTGGGGGGCTTATGAGTTTGTCCACATGGCTGTCCCCCGGTCCGTGCACAGGTTCCGGCGAGTTCTCCACAGACTGAGGCCCTTCACCCACAGGGCCTGTGGATAACCAGATTGGCTGACGCCTCTCGCGGGCCTACCGTGGTCCGGCGCCCGACGCGCCAGAAGCGGTCGCAAAGCCACTCGTTGATCAAGCCCGTGGCGTAAGAAAGAGTGGCACGGCGATGTCCGCGGAGCGGACGGGAGGAGGTGCTTGGTGAGCATTCCCGAGCCCATGGACGACCCTTGGGCCGACAGCGGACCGAGCGACCGACTGCCCACCCGCACCCGAGGCGAGGGGCGCGGTCGCGGCCGCGGGCGGGACGACCAGCACGAGCGGGGCGGCGAAGGCGGCGGGCCCTGGGACGGTGGCCTCTCCGGCTTCGAGCGGGTTCCCCCGCAGGACCTCGACGCCGAGCAGTCCGTCCTCGGCGGCATGCTGCTCTCCAAGGACGCCATCGCGGACGTCGTGGAGATCATCAAGGGCAACGACTTCTACAAGCCCGCTCACGAGACCGTCTACGCCGCGATCCTCGACCTGTACGCCAAGGGCGAGCCTGCCGACCCGATCACGGTCGGCGCCGAACTCACCAAGCGCGGCGAGATCACCCGGGTCGGCGGTGCCTCCTATCTGCACACCCTGGTCCAGTCGGTACCGACGGCGGCCAACGCCTCGTACTACGCGGAGATCGTCCACGAGCGGGCCGTCCTGCGCCGCCTCGTCGAGGCCGGCACCAAGATCACGCAGATGGGCTACGCGGCCGACGGAGACGTCGACGAGATCGTGAACTCGGCCCAGGCCGAGATCTACGCGGTCACCGAGCAGCGCACCACCGAGGACTATCTCCCGCTCGGCGACATCATGGAGGGGGCGCTCGACGAGATCGAGGCGATCGGCTCCCGCAGCGGTGAGATGACCGGTGTGCCCACCGGCTTCACCGACCTGGACTCGCTCACCAACGGTCTGCACCCCGGTCAGATGATCATCATCGCGGCGCGTCCCGCCATGGGTAAGTCGACCCTCGCCCTCGACTTCGCGCGGGCGGCGTCCATCAAGCACAACCTGCCCAGCGTCATCTTCTCCCTCGAAATGGGCCGCAACGAGATCGCGATGCGTCTGCTCTCGGCGGAGGCGCGGGTCGCCCTGCACCACATGCGCTCCGGCACGATGACCGACGAGGACTGGACCCGGCTCGCCCGCCGGATGCCGGACGTCTCCCAGGCCCCGCTCTACATCGACGACTCCCCGAACCTGTCGATGATGGAGATCCGGGCCAAGTGCCGTCGGCTCAAGCAGCGCAACGGCCTCAAGCTCGTCATCATCGATTATCTGCAGCTGATGCAGTCCGGTGGTTCGAAGCGGCAGGAGAGCCGCCAGCAAGAGGTCTCCGACATGTCGCGAAACCTGAAGCTCCTCGCCAAGGAGCTGGAGCTGCCGGTGATCGCGCTCTCCCAGCTGAACCGTGGACCCGAGCAGCGAACCGACAAGAAGCCGATGGTCTCCGACCTGCGCGAGTCCGGCTCGATCGAGCAGGACGCGGACATGGTCATCCTGCTGCACCGCGAGGACGCGTACGAGAAGGAGTCACCGCGAGCGGGCGAGGCCGACATCATCGTCGGCAAGCACCGTAACGGCCCCACGGCCACGATCACCGTGGCCTTCCAGGGCCACTACTCCCGCTTCGTGGACATGGCTCAGACCTGATCCCGGCCGATACGGGATCTCATCCTCGGTTCAACGGGCGGATCTGGAGCGGGCCGAGGAGTGCGGGAACGACTTCGTTCCAGGTCTCGCGGGGGAACACCTCGTGGCCGGTCCGGTCCATGGTGAGGAATCGGGCGCCGGGGATCTCGGTGGCGAGGGCGCGTCCGTGTTCCAGGGGGAACAGCGGGTCCTCGGCGCCGTGCAGGACGAGTGTCGGGGCCGTGATCGTGCCGAGGCGGGCCCGCCAGGGTGCTCCGGCGTCGATCAGGAAGGGGTTGGTGACCTGCGCGGCAATGTCGTCCGCGTGGTCGACGACCCGCGTCGCCCAGGCACGCATGGCCTCGGTATCGAAGGGGCGTGAGGGGGCGGCGAAGGGACGCTCGCCCTCGACGAGCCATTCGACGACGGCGGCCCGGTCGTTCCAGTCGGGCACCGGCGCGTGTGTGGTGAAGACCGCCCGCAGGGCTTCGGTCATCGGCGGCAGATCGGGCTGGTCGTGGCCCGGTCCTCCGGGCGTGGAGGACGCGAGGGCGAGCGAGGTGACCCGGTCCGGGTGGTCGAGGGCGAGCAGCTGGGCGACGGCGGAGCCCTGGGACATGCCGACGATCTCCGCGGACGGCAGGCGGAGCGCGTCGAGCAGCCCGGCGGCATCGGCGACCAGGTCGCGCAGGTCGTACGGCGGTTCGCCAGCGGGGTACCCGGTGGAGCGGCCCGCGTCCCGGCTGTCGTAGCGGATCACGTACCTGCCGCCGGCGGCGAGGCGGCGGACGAACTGCTCGTCCCAGGCGAGCATCGAGTGTCCGGCGCCGTGGATGAGGAGGAGGGGCGGGTCGGCGGGGTCGCCGAAGGTCTCCGCGCACAGTTCGACGCTGTTGGTCCGGACGATGTGTCCAGTGCCTCGCATGGGGTGCCGCCTTTCCCTCGCCTTCGTCACCTGTAGCGAAGATGCCAGTCAAGCATCCGTGTCAGTGGTCTCGCCGCCCATCTGCGCTGGGCCCACAGCCGGTTGTCACGGCACCTGGGACGGACGGAGCGGCGGGGGACTGGTCGCCCGTGAGCCCTGCGAGCGGGACGGGCGCGCTGACGTCGTCCTCCTCGCGTCCTCCGGACGCGCGGCACACGACGAGGCGACACCGGTCTACCGGGCTTCCGTTCAGCGGCACTTCGCCGCATTGCTGTCTCCGGAGCAGCTCGCGGTCCTGACCGGCATCGCGGAGGCCGTCGTGGCGCAGCGCTAATCCGGAGGTCGTCGTTCGGGTGATCGCGTTGGATGGGCCCATGACGACAACTTTCGAAGCTCTGCTGCCCGGCACCGAGCGGGCTCTGCTGCATCGCGTCGCGGTCGCGCAGTCCGAGGGCCGGGCTCCCTCTTTCGTGGGCGCCGTGGTGCGTGACGGAGCGCTGGTGTGGAGCGGCTCACGCAGTTGCGTGGACGGACACGCGCCGGATGCCGACACCCAGTTCAGGATCGGGTCCATCACCAAGGTGTTCACCGCCGTGCTGGTGATGCGACTGCGGGACGAGGGGCTCCTCGGTCTCGACGATCCGCTGGAACGGCACCTCAAGGGCACGGGCGTCGGGGATGTGACCATCGCTCAGCTCCTCGGGCACAGCGGCGGTCTCGCGGCCGAGACGCCTGGTCAGTGGTGGGAGCGCTCGTCCGCCGCGCTGCGGCCGGAGCTCTCCGACGTGCTGGGGGAGGAGCCCTTCCGTCAGGCGCCGGGGCGTCGGCATCACTACTCCAACCCCGGTTACACCCTGCTCGGTTCGCTGGTCGAGGCCGTGCGGGGGGTCTCCTGGGAGGAGGCGCTGCGGGGCGAGATCCTGGAGCCGCTCGGGATGAGCCGGACGACGCTCGATCCGGTGGCCCCGCACGCGGGTGGCTGGGCGGTGCACCCCTGGGCCGATGTGATGCTGTCGGAGCCGTCCGAGGACCTCGGGCTGATGGCGCCGGCCGGACAGCTGTGGTCGACGGCCGCGGATCTCGCCCGCTTCGCCGCCTTCCTCGCGGCAGGGGACGAGCGGGTGCTCGGTGCGGCCTCCGTGGCGGAGATGCGGGCCCCGGCCGCCGCGGCCGGGGAGGGGGACTGGGACGGAGGCTACGGGCTGGGTCTCCAACTGGTCCGCAAGGACGGCCGGACCCTGATCGGCCACACCGGATCGCTCCCCGGTTTCGTCGCCGCTCTCTGGGTGAGCGTGGAGGACGGGCTGGCGGCGATCGCCCTCGCCAATGCCACCTCGGGGCCGCTGACGGGGGCTGTGGCCGCCGATCTCGTCCGGATCGTGGCAGAGGCGGAACCGAGGTTCCCGGAGCCCTGGCGCCCGCTTCCGGAGGCCGAGGTCGACGAGGAGCTGCTGGCGCTGACGGGTCCTTGGTACTGGGGTACGTACGCCTATGGTCTCCGGATCGGTCCCGGGCGGAGTGTGGTGCTCGAACCCCTGCGGGGTGCTGGGCGACGGGCCCGCTTCGAGGCGCTGCCCGGGGGCGGCTGGGTCGGGCTGAACGGCTACTACGAGGGGGAGACGCTCCGGGCGGTGCGGCGCGCCGACGGCAGCGTGAGCCATCTCGACCTCGGGTCCTTCGTCTTCACACGGGAGCCGTACGCCCCGGCGGACGTGGTGCCGGGTGGCGTGGACGAGGCGGGCTGGCGCGGTCTCTGAGCCGTTCCGCGCTGTTGACGGCTGTTCCCTGTTTCACGTGAAACAGGGCTCCGTCGGCGTGCCGGGACGCGGTCACGGCATGCCGACGGAGCGTTTCCTCGCCTCAGAGGGTCTTCTTGAAGCCCAGGTGAGAGGCCTCGAAGCCGAGCCGCTCGTAGAAGCGGTGGGCATCGGTGCGGGTGACGTCGGAGGTCAGCTGGACGAGCCGGCAGCCCTGGCGTCCGGACTCCTCGACGGCCCACTCGATGAGCAGGGTGCCCAGGCCGCTGCCACGCTCCTCGGTGTGGATGCGGACGCCCTCGATGATCGAGCGGGTGGCGCCCCGACGGGAGAGGCCGGGAATGATCGTCAGCTGGAGGGTGCCGACGACCTTGTCCTCACGGACGGCCACGACGAGGTGCTGATGGGGGTCGTTCGCCAGGCGCTCGAAGGCCACCAGGTACGGGCCGAGGTCGTCGGGGGTTTCGCGCTGCGCGCCCAGCGGGTCGTCGGCC
This sequence comes from Streptomyces sp. NBC_00691, assembly GCF_036226665.1. NCBI lineage: Bacteria > Bacillati > Actinomycetota > Actinomycetes > Kitasatosporales > Streptomycetaceae > Streptomyces > Streptomyces sp. NBC_00691. The sequence continues at coordinate 4,136,364 of NZ_CP109007.1, forward strand.
AGCATCGCGACGATGGCTTCGATGTCCTCCGCGGTGGCGGGACGTATCTCAAGATCGCTCATGCCCCGCAGAGTACGCCGGGGAATGTGACCGCATGGCCGATGGAGCGTGCCGTGCGGGTGAGACGGCCGGTGCCTCAGGCGGGGACGCCCACGCCTTCCACGACCTGGACCAGCGGGGCCAGCTCCGGGTTCTTGGCGGCCTCGTCGAGCGCCTCGCGCAGAGCGCTGTCGTTGGTGGGACGGGCCTCTGCCAGGAGCTTCTGGCCGGCCTCGGTGACATCGGTGTAGATACCGCGTCGGTCGGTGGCGCAGAGATACCGGGTGAGCAGACCCCGGTCCTCGAGCCGGGTGACCAGCCGGGTGGTGGCGCTCTGGCTGAGGACGACCGCGTCGGCGACCTGCTTCATCTGGAGGTGCCCGCCCGGTCCGCTGTGCTGGCGGCTGAGGACGTCGAGGAGCGAGTACTCCCGCACGCTCAGACCGTGCCGGGACTCCAGGGCGCGCTCGATGTGCGACTCGATCCTGCCGTGCAGCAGGGAGAGGGCGCACCAGCGCTGGGAGAGCGCGGTGAGTGCGGGGTCCGTCGCGGTCATGGTCTCTCCTCGGTCTCTCCTCGGCACCGGAGTGGTTCTCGACCCCAGGGTAAACGATGCGACGCAATAATGCGCGTGTGCAAGTAATTGGGGGCGGGTGGACGGGCCGCGCTACCCGGCCGCGACGGTCAGGGGAGCGAAGCGACGGCGCCAGTCGCCGGGGAGGCCGGGGAGGGAGCGGACCATCACCGCGTTGGAGGCGATCGGGTCGAGGCCGTTCTCCTTCACCCAGCTCAGCAGGGCCGCATGCCGCACGTCGATGTCCGTCCGCAGCGGGCGGTCGGTGGCCGCCGCGAGCGAGGCGATCAGGGCCTGGGCCGTGGCGGGGTCGCGGGCGATCAGCGGTCCGACGACATGGGTGTCCATGTTGGGCCAGGCCGCTGCGAAGCCGGTGATCCGGCCGTCCTCCTCCGCGACCCGGAGATGGTCGGCGAAGGCGGGCAGCCGGGTGATGACATGGGTGCGGTCGAGGCCGAAGACCTCGCGGTCCAGACGCAGGATCGCCTGCAGGTCCTCCGCCGTCGCCGGGCGGACCGGAACGGCCGGAGCGGGCGTGGTGAAGGTGAACAGCCCGCGCACCATCTCCGCGCGCCCGGTCTCCGTGAAGCCCAGCTGGTCGTAGAGGGGCTGTCCGTTGGGCGTGGCGTGCAGGGTGAGCGGAGTGTCCCCGGCTTCCGCCAGGACGTGCTCCATGAGCCGGCGTCCCACGCCTTGGCGTGCGTACTGCTCCGCGACGAGCACCATGCCGATCGCGGCGAGCCCCGGGCCGTACGAGGTGACCACGCAGCAGGTGATCAGCCCGGTCCCGGAAGGGTCGTCGATGCCGTAGCCGGTGCCCGCGGCGAGGAGGAGGCCCCACTTGTGTTCCTCACGCGGCCAGCCCCGGTTCTCGGAGAGGTCGGCGCAGGCGAGGAGGTCTTCCACGGTGAGGCGCCGGATGGGGAGCTGTGCGAGCGAGGAGGGGGAGATCGGCATGGTGTCAGGCTGGCCGACGTGGTGATCTTCCGTCCACCGCTTTAGCGGATCTGGCCGAGAGGTGCGCGGCGCGGAGCCGGACGGGGTGAAGGGGTGGCGAGGCGGCAGCCGTGGAAGGGCGGTGATTCCACGGCGTGGGACGGACCGGGGAAGGGCGTTGATTCCACGGCGTGGGACGGAGACGATGTTTCACGTGAAACCGCGACAGCAGCGACTGCACTTCTTCGACCTCGACGGCACCCTGATCCGGGGGTCCGCCGCGGCGGTGGAGATCTCCAGGCAACTGGGCGTCGACGAGGAGATCGCCGCCCTGGAAGCGGGCTTTCTGCAAGGGCTCACCCCGGACGAGTTCGCCGTCCGGGCCCACGAGCTGTGGTCCGCACTCACCGTGGACCACGTCGCGGCGGCCTTCGACGGGGCACCCTGGCTGTTGGGCATTCGCGAGGTCTGGGCCGACATCCGGGAACGGGGCGACCGCTGCGCGGTCATCTCGCTCTCTCCCGACTTCTTCGTCGAGCGGCTTCTCGACTGGGGTGCCGACGCGGCGCACGGGTCGCACTGGCCGGCCGTCCCCTTCACCGAGCCGATCCACCGGCCCGGGATCCTCGACGCGCGGGCGAAGGTACGGATCGCAACCGAACTCTGCGCGGAGTTCGGGGTGGACCCCGCGCACTGTGTCGCTTACGGCGACTCGATGTCCGACGCGGAACTCTTCGCGCTGGTGCCGGACACCGTGGCGGTGAACGCGGACCACCATCTCGACGGTCTCGCCCGCCACAGCTACACCGGAGGCGATCTGCGCGAGGCCTACGCCTTGGTCCGAAACAGCGCAGCTTAGTCAGAAACCCTGCCCTTTGGCCCCAGAACGCCGCTTTCTCTCCGAAGCGCTGTTCGGAGGGGTCATGCTGCCTCCACGGAAGCCGGCCAGCGCGAGGGCGAGGCACATGATGGATGCTCCGACCACCACGAGGGCAGCGGAGGACGGGGACGGGCCGGAGCGCCCGGCGGGGGACGGGAGCGAGCGCCGTCGTCCGGCCGCCGAGGGGAACGAGCCCCGAATATCCGCGGGAGCCTCCACCGACGCGGTACTCGTCCGCCGCACCCTCGCCGAGATCGCACCGGTCGCCGAACGGGTGACCTCGTACTTCTACGCCCTGCTCTTCATAGGGCACCCCGGGTTGCGCGAGATGTTCCCCGCGGCCATGGACACCCAGCGGGACCGGCTCCTGAAGGCGCTGCTCACCGCGGCGGAGCACCTGGACGACGCCCCGGTCCTCACCGCCTATCTGCAGAACCTCGGCAGGGGCCACCGGAAGTACGGCACCCACGCGACCCACTACCCGGCTGTCGGCGAGGCCCTCATCGGCGCTCTCACCCGGTACGCGACGACGACCTGGGACGAGGAGACCCAGGCGGCCTGGGTCCGTACGTACACGACGATCTCTCAGATCATGATCGACGCGGCGGCGGAGGACGAACGCTCGGCGCCCGCCTGGTGGCAGGCCGAGGTGGTCTCCCATGATCTGCGGACCCCGGACATCGCCGTCGTCACGCTCCGCCCCGACCAGCCGTACCCGTTTCTCGCGGGGCAGTACACGACGCTGGAGACTCCGTGGTGGCCGCGGATATGGCGTCACTACTCGTTCGCCTCGGCGCCCCGCCCCGACGGGCTGCTCTCCCTGCACGTGAAGGCGGTTCCGGCGGGCTGGGTGTCCAACGCGCTGGTCCACCGGGCGCGCCCCGGGGACGTCCTGCGCCTCGGTCCGCCGGCCGGCTCCATGACCGTCGACCACGACACGGACACGGGCCTGCTCTGTGTGGGCGGTGGCACCGGGATCGCTCCCATCAAGGCCCTGGTGGAGGACGTCGCCGAGCACGGTGACCGGCGTCAGGTCGATGTCTTCTACGGGGCCCGCAACGGCCACGACCTCTATGACATCGACACGATGCTGCGGCTCCAGAAGACCTTCCCCTGGCTGTCCGTCCATCCGGTCACCGAGGAACAGGGACGGCTCCCGGAAGCCGTCTGCCGTTACGGCTCCTGGAGCGAACGCGACGCCTATCTCTCGGGGCCGCTGGGCATGGTCCGCCGCGGGGTGGACGCCCTGCGGGGAGCGGGGGTCCCCGCGGAGCGGATCCGCCACGACTTCCTCGCCGAGCTGGCCCCGGCGGCCGAGGATCAGCCCAGGTCGGGGGCGTGCATCGCGCGGACGCCCTCGATGTTGCCGTCGAGGTAGTGGCGCAGCGACAGCGGGACGAGGTGCACGGCGGCGATGCCGACCCGGCTGAACGGCACCCGGACGATCTCGTACTCGCCGACGGGCTCGTCCATCTCGGGGCCGTGCCGCAGCGAGGTGTCCATGGAGTCGAGGCGGCACACGAAGAAGTGCTGGACCTTCACCCCGGAGACCCCGCCGTCGACGATGTGCTCGACGGTGTCGACGAAGCAGGGCACCACGTCGACGATCTTGGCGCCGAGTTCCTCGTGGACCTCGCGGTGCAGGGCCTCGACGACGGTGGCGTCCGTGGCTTCCACGCCGCCACCGGGCGTGACCCAGTAGGGATCCATCCCCGGCTTGGTGCGCTTGATGAGGATGAGGGCGTCCCCGTCGAGCAGGATGGCGCGTGCGGTGCGCTTGATCACGGGCCGTTCGTTCATGGGCCGTTCGTTCATGGGAAGAAAATGGCCCGTCCGGGGTGTCCTGAAACTCGCCGTCACCGGCGGAAACTCACCAGTCCTCGCGAAAGGCCGTGCCTCCCCCGCCGGGACTCACCAGTCCCCCGCGGCCCGCAGCAGCTCCTCGTGCGCGCGGGCGATGGGCGACAGCGCCAGCGTCCCCGTGCGTACGACCAGGAAGTAGGTCCGCAGCGGAGGGACCGGAGGGTCGAGCAGCGCCACGAGCCGACCCTGCTCCAGGGCCTCCTCACAGAGGTAGCGGGGCAGGACGGCGAGCCCGGCGCCGGAGGCCGCCGACTCGCGCACGGCGCGCAGATCAGGGGCGATCACGGTCGCGGCGACCGCGGGCTTGGTCTCGAAGACGCTCGCCCAGTAGCGGGCCACGAAGGGCAGCGACTCGTGCACCTCGACCACCGGCAGCTGCTCCAGGACCACCGCGCCCTTGCGGAGAAGGACGTCGGGGGAGAGGCGGGCCGCCCATCGCGGGGCCGCCACCAGCACGTACTCCTCGTCGCAGAGCGGTGTGGAGACGAGCAGGCCGCCCCGGGGCCGGGCGGTGGCGACGGCCAGATCGTGATGGCCGGCGGCGAGCCCGTCGAGGATCTCCTCGGTGTTGCCGAGGAACGACGCCCGTACGGCGAGGCCCTGGCCGACCAGAGGGGTGAGGGCCGGCAGGACGCGGAGCGCGGTGAACTCCGGGGGCCCGGCGACATGGAGGGTGCGGACGCCGCTCTCCTCGTCGAGGCCTGTCTCGGCGATCTCGACGAGGGCGTCCAGATGGGGAGCGGCGCGGTGGGCGAGCTCGTCGCCGATGGTGGTCGGCGTGACACCCCGGGCCTGTCTGAGGAAGAGAGGGCGTCCGAGCTGCCGTTCGAGCGTCCGGATCTGGCTGGTGACGGCCGGCTGGGAGAGTCCGAGGAGCGCGGCGGCGCGGGTGAAGGAGCCGGCCCGGTGCACCGCGACGAACGTGCGCAGCAGGGCCAGATCCATGTCCGCCCCCTCCCGGCCGTGCGGCCGTTCGACTCACGCGGTCGGCTGACTGCGCCTCAGGAACGTCCAACTATAAATAAGTCGATAGGTCTCTGTCGCTACCGTGATTGGACACTGACGCACAGTCAACTAGCCTTGTTCAGGCGGTCTCCGCGCGTGGAACCGAGGCGTTCCGAGCCACGAGGGGGGAGGCTCGGAGCGCCTCGTTCCGTGCGCCCGGGACCGGCGCGGGCCGTGCACAGGACCTGTGAGGCCGGTGCACGGAACCCGCGAGGCCGGTGCACGCGACCCGCGAGGCCGCCGCCCGGGACCGGCGTCGGCCGCACGCCGGACGGGTCCACGAGCCGGCCGAACCGGCGGGCTCGACGGGCCTACGAGCCGGCTTCGTCGAGAGCCCGCAGCACGTCGGCGATCAGGTCCTCGGGGTCCTCGGCGCCGACCGAGAACCGGACGAAGCCCTCCGCGACCGCGTCCCCGCCCCAGCGCCCGCGCCGCTCCGCCGTGGAGCGCACGCCGCCGAAGCTGGTCGCGTCGTCCACGATCCGCAGTGCCTCCAGGAACCGATCGGCCCGCTTCCGGTCCGCCAGCTCGAAGGAGACGACCGGCCCGAAGCGCCGCATCTGACGGGCGGCCACCGCGTGCGAGGGGTCGTCGGGCAGCCCCGGGTAGCGCAGCCCGGTCACGTCCGCGCGCCCCGCGAGCGTCTGCGCGAGCGCGAGCGCGGTGGAGCACTGGCGGTCGATCCGCAGCTGCAGCGTGGCCAGCGAACGGTGGGCGAGCCAGGCCTCCATGGGGCCGGGGATGGCGCCGACGACCTTGCGCCAGCGCCGTACCTCCGCCGCCCGCTCGGGATCACGGCAGCTGACATGGCCGAGCAGGATGTCGCCGTGCCCGGTCATGCCCTTGGTGTCGCTGGCCACGGAGAAGTCCGCGCCCAGTTCGAGCGGGCGCTGGCCGAGCGGGGTGGCGAGCGTGTTGTCGACGGCCACGAGCGCCCCCGCTGCATGCGCCTCGCGGACCAGCCGCCGGATGTCGCAGACATCCAGCCCGGGGTTGGACGGGCTCTCGATCCACAGCAGCCGGGCCCCTTCCAGGACGTCGAGCTGGCTGTCGCCGCCGGTGGGCGCGGTGCGGACCTCGATGCCGTACGCCCTCAGCTGCTCGTGCAGCAGGGGCAGCGCCTGATAGCCGTCGCTGGGCACCACCACGACGTCGCCCGTCCTCAGCTGCGAGAAGAGGACGGCGGAGATCGCGGCCATGCCCGAGGCGAAGACCAGCGTCTCGACGCCCCGCTCCCCCGGCGCCTCCAGTTCCCCGATGGCCCGCTCCAGATGGGTCCACGTCGGGTTCTCGTCGCGGCCGTACGCGTATCCGCCGGTCGGCTCGCCCGGCAGATGGAAGTGCGCGGCGAAGACCGGCCCCGGCAGGGTCGGCTCGTACTTCACGGGTTCGGGCAGTCCTGCCCGGACCGCGCGGGTGCCGTCGCCGTAGTGCTTGTCGGTCACGGTGTCCGTTCCTCCAGTTCACGGCGTACGGCCGCGAGCAGTCCTCCGCTCGCGGCCTCCACCATCTCAAGACACTCCTCGAAGCCCTCGCGGCCCCCGTAGTACGGGTCGGGGACGTCGAGTCCGTCCCCGGCGGCGGGGTCGTAGGAGCGCAGCAGTCGTATGCGCGCCGCCTCTTCGGGCGTCCGGGCGAGCCCACGGAGCTCCCTCAGATGCCCTTCGTCCAGGGCGATCACCAGGTCGAGGGCGGGGAACCAGGAGGCGCGGAACTGGCGGGCCGTATGCACCGAGGTATAGCCGTTCTCGTCGAGGACGGCGACCGTGCGCGGGTCGGCGCCGTCGCCCTCGTGCCAGCCTCCGGTTCCGGCGCTGTCGACCTCCACCAGACCGCCGAGGCCGGCGTCCTCCACATGCCTGCGGAAGACGTGCTCGGCCATCGGCGAACGGCAGATGTTGCCGGTGCAGACGAAGCAGACGCGGTAGGTCATGGTCTCCCCTCAGTCGCCGTCGGGGAGCACGACGTTCAGCGCCCAGGAGACGACGGAGATGATCAGGCCGCCGAGGACGGCGGTCCAGAAGCCCTCCACGTGGAAGCTGAGGTCGAACTGCTCGGCCAGCCAGGACGTGAGGAGCAGCATCAGGGCGTTGACCACGAGGGTGATCAGGCCGAGCGTCAGAATGAAGAGCGGGAGCGTCAGCAACTGGACGATCGGCTTGACCAAGAAGTTCACGAGCCCGAAGACCAGGGCGACGAGAATGAGGGTCAGGGCCTTCTTGCCGGTGCTGTCACCGGTGAGGGTGATGTCCTGGAGCAGCCAGATGGCGACTCCCAGGGCGCCCGCGTTGGCGAGCGTCTTGACTACGAAATTCATCATGTGTCTGATCGTGGCAGACATGATCGGGCCGACGGCAGGGGCTGACAGGCGATGAAGGCATTCCGACTGGACGAACTGGAGGCGGAGCGTGCCGCGAACAAGGGCGCGTACCTCCAGTTCCTGCGGGAGCGGAACATGTCGGTGGGCCTGTACGCGCTGGACGCCGGGGAGCTCGATCCGCAGCAGCCGCACCGCCAGGACGAGGTGTACTTCGTGGTGAGCGGCCGGGCGGCGATCACGGTGGGGACGGAGACGACCCAGGTGGCGCGCGGCAGCGTGGTCTACGTGCCGGCCGGGGTGGAGCACAGGTTCCACCACATCAGCGAGGACCTGCGGGTGATGGTGGTCTTCTCCCCGCCGGAGGCCTGAGGGTCGGGCGGGCGGAGCCCGCAGGGGGTGGCTTGTCGATCAGGCCGGGCTCGCGGCCCGATCGACAAGACACCCCCTAGGGGGCGGATCAGGGGAGAGCGGGGGCCGCAGGGCCCCCGTGCGTCTCTTCCGGACCCTAGCCTTGAGGGTGTTCGGCACGGAGCGTGCGGAACTGATCTTCGAGAGCGAAGGAGAGGGCGATGGCCGTACAGGAGGTTCTCGCGGGGATGCCGTGGTGGGTGAAGTGGGTCGCCATACCCGTGATCGCACTGCTCGTCTTCGGCGGACTGATCACCAGCGTCCTGGCCTTCGTGATCGGCCTGCTCTTCAAGGTGCTGCTCTTCGTGGCCATCGTCGCCGGACTGATCTACGTCGTACGGAAGTTCAGCTCCTCCGACCGGTCGCGCGAGGAGTGGTAGCACACGCTACCGAGCGGTATGAAGCCGACGGAGGGGATTAGCCCGGCCGGGGGAACGCGCTGGTCGAATCAGGGCGCGGGCCCAGGGGCTGCCACTAGAGTGGAATCCCTCCGCCGCGTTGGGGACTACAGGCGTAGACCTCCCTACTGACCAGCGGTTTCCCAGGCCCGGCGGGCGCGCGGGGGCGGCCCCCGCGGGCGGGTGCACTGCATCCGTCGTCACGCCTGGGGGTGACCTTTGGCCACGGCTACGCATCCGGCTGCGCCTACCCTGATCGGCTCGGTGCAGCGCGCGCTGAGACTCCTGGAGGCCGTGTCCTCCCATGCGGAAGGCGCCCCGGCCAAGCAGCTCGCCCGTGAGACGGGTCTTCCGCTGCCCACCACGTACCACCTGCTCCGCACCCTGACGCACGAGGGCTATCTGCTCCGCGAGAAGGGTGTGTTCGTCCTGGGCGACGCCGCGGCCCGACTGGCCGGCGGCGGAGATGTGCAGAATCGTCGCATCAAGATCGAAGACTCCCTTGCCCAGTGGCGGGACGCGATCGGTGTGCCGATCTACTTCGCTGTCTACCGCGAGGGGGAGATCGAGCTCGTCGCCGTCGCCGACACTCCCTCCGCTCCCGCGGTCGAGGAATGGGCCGACTTTCGCGAGACCGGGCACGCCCATGCGATCGGGCAGTGCCTGTTGAGCCAACTCGATCTGAAATCTCGTCAAGACCACCTTGAGCGCCACCCGGTGGAAGCCATCACTCCGTACACGCTGCGTAACCGTCAAGTGCTTTTGGAGCGTTTGGGCGGTTTGGGGCGAATGGAGCCCCTGGTGGAACGTCAGGAATATGCGCTCGGCACGGTCTGTGCCGCAATCCCCATCACGGCGGGCTCCACGGCGGCCGCAATGGCCATTTCCCTCCCCCTCCACCAGGAAGAACGGTTGCTCCCAGCAGTCGAGCGACTACGTACAGAGATCGGGAGGCTTTTCAGTTCGCTCGCGTTCTCTATCAGTATCTGAAAAATCACTCCTTGTGATCTGCTAGTGCTTACAGCACGATTGCGTCAAGGGGGCCACGGGGGATCATTCCTGGCCGTTTCGGTCACAGCTTTCAGCAGCTGTGTTTACACAACTGCTTCATCTACTGCGGGGTACATGATGCGAGAGTCGGTTCAGGCCGAGGTCCTGATGAGCTTCCTCGTCTCCGAGGAGCTCTCCTTCAAGATCCCGGTTGAACTCCGATACGAGACCCGGGATCCCTACGCGGTGCGCATGACCTTCCACCTCCCCGGGGACGCGCCCGTCACCTGGGCGTTCGGCAGGGAGCTGCTGCTCGACGGGATCAACCGGCCGAGCGGGGACGGCGATGTCCACATCGCCCCGACGGAGCCCGAGGGGCTCTCGGACGTCTCCATCCGGCTCCAGGTCGGCGGTGACCGTGCCCTGTTCCGGGCGAGCGCGCCGCCGTTGGTCGCCTTCCTGGACCGTACGGACAAACTGGTTCCGCTCGGTCAGGAACGGACGCTCGGGGACTTCGAGGACAACCTGGAAGCCGCGCTGGGCCGGATTCTGGCCGAGGAGAGCGCGGGCCCGGCCGCCTGAACCGACGCCCCTCCGCGGCTGCCCGCCCGCGACTGCCCGCTCCCACGCTCGTCCGTGACTGCCCGCCCGGTGTCCCTCCGCGGCTGCCGCCCCGGCGCCCGTCCGAGCCCACCGGCTCGGTGTCCCTCCGCGTCCACCACCGGCTCGGCGTGCGTCCCCGCACACCGGCCCAGTGCGCGTCCCCGTGCCCCGCGCCCCGCGTCCCTGGTTCCCCGCGTACCGGCGCGCTCACTTCGCGCGGCGACGCCGTCCGCCCCGCCCCGCCGCGGGCTTCCTGATGTCCGCGCCCGGCCGGCCTCCGGCATCCGTGCGGTCGGCGGAGACCACCAGGGCCGCGAGCGCCGTGGTGAGCGGCACGGAGGCGACCAGACCGATCGAACCGACGAGCGTCCGGACGATCTCGACGGCGACCAGCTCGCTGTTGGCCACCGTCCCCATGCTGCTCTGCGCGATGGAGAAGAGCAGCAGCAGCGGGAGGGCGGCTCCCGCGTAGGCGAGCACCAGCGTGTTCACGACCGAGGCGATGTGGTCGCGGCCGATCCGGATGCCGGCCCGGTACAGCGCGCGTGGCCCCATGCCCGGATCGGCCTGGTGCAGCTCCCAGACCGCCGACGTCTGGGTGACCGTGACGTCGTCGAGGACACCGAGCGAACCGATGATCACACCGGCCAGGAGCAGGCCGGACATGTCGATCTCCGGGTACAGGCCGTGGATCAGCCCCGTGTTGTCGTCGGTGTTGCCGCTCAGGGAGGCCCAGCCGATGAACACCGAGCCGAGCAGACCGATCAGCAGCAGGGAGATCAGCGTCCCGAGCACCGCGACCGAGGTCCGGGCCGAGAGCCCGTGGCACATGTAGAGCGCGATCAGCATGATGGCGCTCGCTCCGACCACCGCCACGACCAGCGGATTCGACCCGTCCAGGATGGCGGGCAGGATGAAGAACGTCAGGATCAGGAAGCTCACGACGAGCGCGACGAGAGCCATCACGCCCTTCATCCGGCCGACGAGCACGACCGCGAGGGCGAAGATGCCGGCGAGCACGGCCATCGGGAGCTTCCGGTTCACATCGGTGACCGAGTACTGCAGATCGCGCGGGGCGTCGGGGGCGTACGCGACCACCACGCCCTGACCCTGGTGCAGTTGGCGCGGTGCGTCAGGCTGCACGATCTCGGTGAACGTCCGCCCCTTCTCCGGACCGCTGGTGACCTCGATCGTCGCCTTCGCGCACTCTCCCTGCTGCGCGTTGACCGCCTCCCGGCCCTCTGGCGTCGAGGTGTCACCGGTCGGCGGGACCTGCCCCGCGTTCACGGAGGCGCAGTCCACGTGCTGGACGGCGACGACCTCGCCCTGTTCCGTCTGCCGGTCGAAACCGACGCCGGTGCGCTCGTGCGGCGGGGCGCCACCCGGCCACAGGACCACGAGTCCGACCACGACGGCCGTGGCGAACGGGATCAGGATCGCGGCGATGACCCTGCGCAGATGCCGGGACACCGGGGTGGCGGGCCCGTGGCTGTGGCTGTGCCCGTGGGATCCGTGCCCTTGACCGGGCCCGTGGGAGCCGTGTGGCTGAGCAGGTTCGCGAGGGCTGTGGTCCTGGTCGTGGCCGTGCGGCTCGGGAGGCTGTTGGGGGGAAGTCACCGACCGATCATCGCAAGAACGGCGGGGGCCCACTGTTCAGCACGCCAAGGATGGCGCTAGCGTGGTGGCACCTTTGCACACGCGGGAGCTCGGAGCACCGGGCTGAGAGGGCGCTGATCACCGTACGCGCGTACTGATGTACGTACGGGAGGAGGCTGCGCCGACCGCCGAACCTGTTACCGGGTAATGCCGGCGTAGGGAGATCGGTCTCATGACCATTCAGGATGCACGCACGCCTGCCTCCGAGCAGGACGACACCTCTGCCGACGGCGCTCGCACGCCGGGCTGGCACAAGGGCTACGTCCAGGGCTCGCGCCCCGACCTCAGGGTGCCGGTCCGTCAGGTGCACCTCACCAACGGCAAGGACGTCACGCTGTACGACACGTCCGGCCCGTACACCGACCCCACCGTCGACACCGACGTACGGCGGGGCCTTCCGCCGCTGCGCGAGAACTGGATCATCGCGCGCGGCGACACCGAGGAGTACGCGGGCCGCCCGGCCCGCCCCGAGGACGACGGCATCAAGCACACCTCGCCGCGCGGCGGGGGGCTCAAGAACCTCGACGCGGTCTTCCCCGGTCGGCCGCGGCTGCCGCGCCGCGGCCGCGAGGGCCAGGCCGTGACCCAGCTCGCGTACGCCCGCCGAGGGGAGATCACCCCGGAGATGGAGTACGTGGCGATCCGGGAGAACGTCTCCCCCGAGGTCGTACGGGAGGAGATCGCGGCGGGCCGCGCGGTGCTCCCGGTGAACGTCAACCACCCGGAGATCGAGCCGATGATCATCGGCAAGCGGTTCCTGGTGAAGGTCAACGCCAACATCGGCAACTCTGCCGTCACCTCCTCGATCGAGGAGGAGGTGGAGAAGATGACCTGGGCGACCAAGTGGGGCGCCGACACGGTCATGGACCTGTCCACCGGCCGCAACATCCACACCACCCGCGAGTGGGTCCTGCGCAACTCCCCCGTGCCCATCGGCACCGTGCCGCTCTACCAGGCGCTGGAGAAGGTCGACGGCCGTGCCGAGGACCTGACCTGGGAGATCTACAAGGACACGGTCATCGAGCAGGCCGAGCAGGGCGTGGACTACATGACGGTGCACGCCGGCGTACTCCTGCCGTACGTGCCCCTCACCGCGCGCCGCAAGACCGGCATCGTCTCGCGCGGCGGCTCGATCATGGCCGCCTGGTGTCTCGCGCACCACAAGGAGAACTTCCTCTACACGCACTTCGAGGAGCTCTGCGAGATCCTCGCGACGTACGACGTCACGTACTCGCTCGGCGACGGGCTCCGCCCCGGCTCCATCGCGGACGCCAACGACGCGGCGCAGTTCGCGGAGCTGCGCACGCTCGGCGAGCTGAACACCATCGCCAAGCGGCACAACGTGCAGACGATGATCGAGGGCCCCGGGCACGTCCCGATGCACAAGATCAAGGAGAACATCGACCTGCAGCAGGAGATCTGCGAGGAGGCGCCGTTCTACACGCTCGGCCCGCTGACCACGGACGTCGCGCCCGCCTACGACCACATCACCTCCGGCATCGGCGCCGCGATGATCGCCTGGTGGGGTACGGCGATGCTCTGCTACGTCACGCCCAAGGAGCACCTGGGCCTGCCGAACCGCGACGACGTGAAGACCGGTGTCATCACGTACAAGATCGCGGCCCACGCGGCGGACCTCGCCAAGGGGCACCCGGGCGCGCAGGAATGGGACGACGCGCTCTCGGACGCGCGGTTCGAGTTCCGCTGGGAGGATCAGTTCAACCTGGCGCTCGACCCGGACACCGCGCGGGAGTTCCACGACGAGACGCTGCCGGCGGAGCCCGCGAAGACCGCGCACTTCTGCTCGATGTGCGGTCCGAAGTTCTGCTCGATGAAGATCTCGCAGGACATCCGCCGTGAGCACGGCGGCGATCTCAAGGCGGACGAGATCGAGGCGGGCATGGCCGCGAAGTCGGCCGAGTTCGCGGCGACTGGCAACCGCGTCTACCTGCCGCTGGCGGACTGACCCCCGCCCGGCTACCGGGCCGGCCCGCGACCCCGGGGGAGTCGCGGGCCGGTGGTGTGTCAGGGGCCGGGTGAGGCGGTGGGCGGGCTGGTGGCGGCGAGGACGTCGCGGAGGAAGGGCAGGATGCCCCGCTCCAGGAGGGCGCGGCGCCAGGCCTCGCGCGCGCGGGACAGTTCGTCGTCCGGCGCGGCCGGGAGCGGGCCGCCCCTGCTCACCTCGGCCGGGCTGTTGCGCAGGGCCGTCACGAGCAGTCCGGCGGCCGCGCCGAGCAGTCCGGCGGCGGCCACCGCGCCGAAGACCAGGCCGGCCGTGAGCAGGGTCGCCCCGAACGCCACGGTGGGGGCGACGACGTGCAGGACCGCCCCGACCAGCAGGAAGATGACGGCGGCCGCGCCCGCGAGGACGGGCACCATGACGGTGAGGATCGCCACGACGCCGGGGCCGGGGCCCGGGCGGTCCGGGGACGCCGGTGCCCTGGTCCCGAGGGCCGCGCGGTGCTGCTCGCGGACCTTCACGAAGTGGTCGTACTCGCTCGCCGCGGCGCTGGTGACCAGTGTCGTCGCGTTCAGGGTCAGGGAGCGCAGCTGCGCGAGCGTGAGGCGGGTTCCCGCTCCGGCGAGATCCGGACGTGCGTGGGCGGTGCTCAGTGCGTCGTCGAGGATCCGCTCGTACTCGGCGCGGTCCTCGGTCAGCAGGTGCGGAGCCACGTTCATGTGCATCCCCCGATGCTCCGTAGGCCCGGATCAGCCGTGGGAAACGGTCGGTTGGGCGGAAACGGAGGAGAGCCTGCTACGGATGGACCCGATGGTATTGCGGCGGTGCCACACGCTGACAGGGTGTTTCCCGAATTCGCCTTCCCCGGATGCGGAGGGTTATGCGTCAGCCGTTCAACGGGAGTTGGACGACCAGTAGCTTTCCGGCCATGGTCACTCCGCCGTCCATGGCGATCGCCAGACCGTCCGCGTACACGTGCGGTCCGTCGACGAGCGGGCCCGAACTGCCCTCGCCCTCCTCCGTGCCGACCTGGCCGAGGAGGTACGGGATGGGGCTGTGGCCGTGCACGATCCGTGAGCCGCCGTAGGTGGAGAGCAGCTCCTGGACGGCCTGCGGGCCGCCCTCGTCGCGGAACGCGAAGCGCTTGGTGAACTTGCGGAAGACGTCCCAGACCTCGTCGGCGTCGTTCCGGGTGAGGATCTCGTGGACCGTGTCGTTGACGTCCTCGATGGTCTGGCCGTAGTCGAGGTACGCGGTGGTGTCGGAGTGCAGCAGGAGGTGGTCGTCCTCCCGCACCACGGCGTCGAGCCGGGACATCCACTGCAGATGGACGTCCTGGAGCCGGTCCATGTCGTGCTTCTGGCCGCCGTTGAGCAGCCAGGCGGCCTGGAAGGTGGCGGTGCCCGCACCGGAGTTCACCGGCGTGTCGCCGAAGCGCTTGGCGCCGATGAGCAGCAGCTCGTGGTTGCCCATGAGGGCCTTGCAGTAGCCGCCCGCGGCGGCGGCCTCGGCGGAGAGGCGCATGACGAGGTCGATGACGCCGATGCCGTCGGGGCCGCGGTCGGTGAAGTCGCCGAGGAACCAGAGACGGGCGTTGCCCGCGGCCCAGCTGCCGTTCCCGTCGATGAGTCCCTGGGCGCGGAGGGCCTCGACGAGCTCGTCGAGGTAGCCGTGCACGTCGCCGACGACGAAGAGCGGGCCGGGCCCCTCGCCGTTCGCGGGGGCGGGTTCGGCGGCGGGGACGGGCTCGGGGGCGACCTGGACCTGGACGGTGTCCCCGCGGTTGATGACCGGGAGGTCGCGCTCGGTCGGTGTGTAGCCCTCGGGCATCCCGCCCTCGGGGAAGGCGTTCCCGGGGTGGCCGGTGGCCACGGAGACGATGGAGGAGCCGGCCGGGTCGGGGGCGTACGCGGGAGCGGTACGACGTCCCAGGTGCAGGGTCGGCTCGGCGGGCGCGGGCGCGGGCGGACCGGCCATGGGCGCGGCCGCGACGGGCGCGTGCGGGGGGAAGGCGGGGGCGGCCGGGGCCGCCGGAGGCTCGGGTGCCGCCGCGGAGGCCGCGGGCACCGGTGCGGCGGGCGCGGAGCCCACGGGCACGGAAGCCGCGTGCGCGGGCGCGCGGACGGCGGCCGGGGGCGCGGCGGATGAGGCCACGGACACGCGCTCCGGGGGAGCGGGTTCTGCCGGTGGCGGCACCGGCAGGGGTTCCGTGGTCGTCGGATCGGTGGCATGGCCCTGTACGGGCACGCGGGCGTACGGCGGTACGCGGAAGTCACGCAATGTCGCCGTGCGCACCACGGGCTCCTGCCCGGCCCCCTGAGTCATGGACCCCTCCACCACCGTCGCGATGCCCTGCACATCGCGGACCGGCCTGGTCGGGGTGGCCCGCGATGTCGTGCGCCCATCATAGGAATGAGGGTCCTCCTGTGTGACGCACCAGGGGTGGTGAATCCGGGTCCACTCCGGGTTCACCGGTTGTTTCGCCCGAATTGAGAAGGTCGAGTCCAGGGTTGAGGCCGGATCGGTGGCCGGTTTCGCCGTCCCGGCCCACGGGCAGGGGCGGGGACGGCGGATTTCGGTGGCGCCGGTTGGCGGGGTGTCAGTCCTTCGCGGGTGAGCGCGGCGGGCTGACGGTGGTGCGCGGTGAACGGCGCTGTGAGGAGGTGCGGACGATGAGTTCGGTCGGTATCACCTGCTCGACCGGGCCGTCGGTGTCGATCCCTTCGATGGCGTCGATCAGGAGCTGGACGACGGCCGTGCCGATCCGGCGCGGCTTGAGCGAGAGCGTCGTGATGGGCGGTTCGGTGGTGGCGTACACGGTCGACTCGCTGCAGCAGACCAGCAGCAGGTCGTCCGGGACACGCAGCCCGTAGCGGCGCGCGGCCGCGAGGAGGTCGGTTCCGTTGGGGTCGAAGAGGCCGTACACGGCGTCGGGCCGGTCCGGTCGGGCGAGCAGCCGGTCGGCCGCGACGGCGCCCGCGCACGGGTCGTGCGCCGGATAGGCCTCGTAGACGGGGTCCTGGCCCACCCGCTCGCACCAGTTGAGGTACGCGGTGGTGGACAGGCGGGTGTAGGTGTCGGTGGTGGTTCCGGTGAGGAGACCGATCCGGCGGGCGCCGGCGTCGGCGAGGTGGTCGAGCAGATCGAGGACGGCGGCTTCGTGGTCGTTGTCGACCCAGGCCGTGACCGGAAGGGTGCCGGCGGGGCGTCCGTCGGAGACGACGGGGAGGCCCTGCCGGACCAGTTCGGTGACGACCGGGTCATGGTCGGAGGGGTCGATGACGACGGTGCCGTCGAGGGCGACGTTCGACCAGACGTCATGGCGGGAGGTCGCGGGGAGGATGACCAGGGCGTAGCCCCGCGCGAGCGCCGCCGATGTGGCTGCTCTGGCCATCTCCGCGAAGTACGCGAATTCGGTGAAGGTGAAAGGTTCATCCCCGTACGTGGTCACGGTCAGGCCGATGAGTCCCGACTTCCCGGTGCGGAGCGTGCGGGCCGCCGCGGACGGGCGGTAGCCCAGCCGGTCGGCGACCTCGCGCACGTGACGGCGGGTGGCGTCGGGGAGTCGGCCCTTGCCGTTGAGCGCGTCGGAGACAGTCGTGATGGAGACCCCGGCGGCGGCGGCCACGTCCCGGATGCCTGCCCGGCCCTGCCGGCTTCCCCGGGTCTGTGCCCGGCTCACCTGGTGCTTCCCTGCTGCTGTCATGGCGAGCCGATAGTAGGGCGATGAGGGGCGGTTGGGCCGGTCGCATATGCAGGCGTTGACAGGCACGTTTCTGCATGGCCGAAAGGTGTTAAGAGCCAAGGAATCCAAGGTAGTTGGGGCCTTCGCCATGGGACCAGTGGTTGCCGAACGGCGTAGGCCTGGCGTGGGGGCGAGGTCTCGAAGAGGTCTCAACTCACCTCTACGGGGGATGCGCGCCACGGCGCCCGCCACCGGCGCGCGCCACCCGGGCACGCGCTCCCCCGGTTCGCGGGCGCGGGGGGCGGGGCTCGTGGGGCGGCGCCGGGGACGGCTCACGGGCGGCCCCCTGGCGGCTCACGAGGCGGTTCGTGGGGCGGATACGGAGGGCCGCTCAGGGTGGCGTGACGGGTGGCGTGCCGGGGGCGGTCTCCGGGGGGCGCTCGGGTGGCACGCCGGGGTCGCTCGGACGTGGTGCCGGGGGTTGCTCGGAACGCGTGGCCGGGGGCGCTCGGACGTGGTGCCGGGCGGCGGTTTCCGGGGCGCTCGGGTGTGCCGCGACAGGGCGGGCGTCCGGGGTGCGGACGTGTCGCTTCGGGAGGGCGTTGTCCACAGTGTGTCCCTCCTGTTGTCCACAGCCCATTCGCAGCGGAGGGGAATCCTCTTAAGGTGAGGAGTATTGGCGGTACGGACGGTCGAGGAGGCCACAGAGTGAGCGAGACCAGCGGGACCAGCGGGACGAGCACGGGCCCGAAGCTGCGCGCCGAGCTGGACGGCGTGCCCACCTACAAGCCGGGCAGGCCGGCGGCCTCGGGCGGTCCCGTGGCCTTCAAGCTGTCCTCCAACGAGAACCCGTATCCGCCGCTGCCGGGCGTCATGGAGACCACGCTGGCCGCCGCCGCGAACTTCAACCGCTACCCGGACATGGCCTGCACGGGGCTGACCGAGGAGCTGGCGGACCGTTTCGGCGTGCCCGTCTCGCACCTGGCCACCGGCACCGGCTCGGTCGGCGTCGCCCAGTCCCTCCTCCAGGCCACCTCCGGCCCCGGCGACGAGGTCATCTACGCCTGGCGCTCCTTCGAGGCGTACCCGATCATCACGCAGATCAGCGGGGCCACGTCGGTGCAGGTGCCGCTGACCGAGGGCGAGGTGCACGACCTCGACGCGATGGCCGCGGCGATCACCGACAGGACCCGGCTGATCTTCGTCTGCAACCCCAACAACCCCACGGGCACCGCCGTGCGCCGGGCGGAGCTGGAGCGCTTCCTCGACCGGGTGCCCTCCGACGTCCTGGTCGTGATCGACGAGGCGTACCGCGAGTTCGTCCGCGACACCGACATCCCGGACGGCATCGAGCTCTACCGGGACCGGCCGAACGTCGCCGTTCTGCGGACCTTCTCCAAGGCGTACGGCCTGGCGGGTCTGCGGGTCGGCTTCGCGGTCGCCCATGAGCCGGTGGCGGCGGCGCTGCGCAAGACGGCCGTGCCGTTCGGCGTGAGCCAGCTGGCGCAGGACGCGGCGGTGGCCTCGCTGCGGGCCGAGGACGAACTGCTCGGACGGGTCGGCTCGTTGGTGGCCGAGCGCGAGCGGGTCCACGCCGGGCTCGTGGCGCAGGGCTGGACCGTGGCGGACACCCAGGCGAACTTCGTCTGGCTGCGGCTCGGCGAGCGGACGCTGGACTTCGCCGCGGAGTGCGAGCGGCACGGTGTGATGGTGCGCCCGTTCGCCGGCGAGGGTGTGCGCGTCACGATCGGCGAGACCGAGGCGAACGACCTGTTCCTGAAGGCGGCGGAGGGTTTCCGCAAGGAGGGCTGACCACGCGCCGACCCGCCCCACACGCTGCCGCGGACCGGCCGGTGACGTCGAGACCGGCCGGTGGTGACGAATGGCCATCCGCCCGGTGGCGCCGCCCGGCCGCTGACGCCGTCCGGCCACGGGCGCCGGTCAGCCGCTGACGCGCTCCGCCCGGATCGGGTCGCCGTCCCGCACGGTGGCCAGGATCCGGGGGTCGCCGTCGAGCGCGCCCAGGACGTTGCAGGGGCTCGCGAGCCGGCACTCCTCGCCCCGCGAGATCGGAGTGGGACCGTAGGGGAGGGCGAGCGCGTCGCCCTCCGTCCAGAAGGCCACGGTGCCGGGGCCGACGACCTGCCGCGCTCCGTCCTCGACGGAGGCGGAGACCGGAGTGTCGAAGTAGACCTCCTCGCCCCAGGTCCGGGCGGTGGAGGAGATCGGGAGAGCCCCCGCGAGCGCCGCGCTCGTGGGGGTTTCCTCAAGGGTGGCCGTGGTGTGTCCGGCCGGCCAGACGATGCGTATCCGAAGGCTCATGGCCCGGATTCAACAATATGTTGAAGGTCCTGGGAAGAGGGGGCCTTCGACAGAGGACCCCCGGCTGAAGGTACGGATTTCGTATGAGTAATAATGCTTGTGAATGTGAACGCGTTCACAAGCGTGTCCGGGTTCGTCCCTTGTTTGGTGGGATTATCCGGGCAAACTGCCGATGTGACCACGGCGATGTAAGGAGAAAACGACGTGGACCTCGCTCTGGCGCCAGAGACCCTGGCGCGCTGGCAGTTCGGCATCACCACCGTCTACCACTTCCTCTTCGTCCCCCTGACGATCTCCCTCGCCGCGCTCACCGCGGGTCTCCAGACCGCGTGGGTCCGGACGGAGAACGAGAAGTACCTCAGGGCGACGAAGTTCTGGGGCAAGCTCTTCCTGATCAACATCGCCATGGGTGTCGTCACCGGCATCGTGCAGGAGTTCCAGTTCGGCATGAACTGGTCCGACTACTCGCGCTTCGTCGGCGACATCTTCGGTGCGCCGCTCGCCTTCGAGGCGCTCATCGCCTTCTTCTTCGAGTCGACCTTCATCGGTCTGTGGATCTTCGGCTGGGACAAGCTCCCCAAGCGGATCCACCTCGCCTGCATCTGGATGGTGTCGATCGGCACGGTCCTCTCCGCCTACTTCATCCTCGCGGCCAACTCCTGGATGCAGCACCCGGTGGGCTACCGGATCAACGAGGAGCGCGGCCGGGCCGAGCTCACCGACTTCTGGCAGGTGCTCACCCAGAACACCGCCCTCACCCAGTTCTTCCACACCATGACGGCGGCCTTCCTGGTCGGCGGCGCGTTCATGGTCGGCATCGCCGCCTTCCACCTGGCGCGCAAGAAGCACATCCCGGTCATGCGGACCTCGCTGCGGCTCGGCCTGATCACCCTGATCATCGCCGGACTCGGCACCGCCATCAGCGGTGACCTGCTCGGCAAGGTCATGTTCAAGCAGCAGCCCATGAAGATGGCCGCCGCCGAGGCGCTCTGGGACGGTGAAGCGCCCGCGCCGTTCTCGATCTTCGCGTACGGCGATGTCGACAAGGGCCACAACAAGGTGGCCATAGAGATCCCGGGCCTGCTGTCGTTCCTGGCGAACGACGACTTCAGCTCGTACGTCCCGGGCATCAACGACATCAACAAGGCCGAGCAGGAGAAGTTCGGCCCCGGCGACTACCGGCCCAACATCCCGGTCGCGTACTGGGGCTTCCGCTGGATGATCGGCTTCGGCATGGCCTCGCTGACCCTCGGCATGCTCGGCCTCTGGCTGACCCGCAAGAAGTTCATGCTGGCCCCGGGGCTGCGGACCGGTGAGGACGAAGTGCCGAACCTGGTGCTGTTCAAGCGGAAGGCGCTCAGCCCCCGCCTGGGCAAGTGGTACTGGATCGTGGCCCTCTGGACCATGGCCTTCCCGCTGATCGCCAACTCCTGGGGCTGGATCTTCACCGAGATGGGCCGTCAGCCCTGGGTCGTCTACGGTGTGCTGCGCACCCGGGACGCGGTCTCCCCCGGCACCACCACGGGCGAGGTGCTCACCTCGATGATCGTCTTCACCGCGCTCTACGCCGTGCTCGCCGTGATCGAGGTCAAGCTCCTCGTGAAGTACATCAAGGCCGGCCCCCCGGAGCTCACCGAGGACGACCTCAACCCGCCCACCAAGATCGGCGGGGACTCTCGTGACCCCGACCGCCCCATGGCCTTCTCGTACTGAGGCTCAGGAGATCGAGGCATGGAACTCCACGACGTCTGGTTCGTACTCATCGCCGTCCTCTGGATCGGCTACTTCTTCCTCGAGGGCTTCGACTTCGGGGTCGGGATCCTCACCAAGCTGCTCGCCCGGGACCGGCCCGAGAAGCGGGTCCTCATCAACACCATCGGACCCGTCTGGGACGGCAACGAGGTGTGGCTGCTCACCGCGGGCGGCGCGACCTTCGCCGCGTTCCCCGAGTGGTACGCGACGCTCTTCTCCGGCTTCTACCTGCCCCTGCTGATCATCCTGGTCTGCCTGATCATCCGGGGCGTCGCCTTCGAGTACCGGGCGAAGCGGCCCGAGGAGGACTGGCAGCGGAACTGGGAGCAGGCCATCTTCTGGACCTCGCTGATCCCCGCGTTCCTCTGGGGTGTGGCCTTCGGCAACATCGTCCGGGGCGTGAAGATCGACGAGAACATGGAGTTCGTCGGGAGCTTCTGGGATCTGCTCAACCCCTACGCGCTCCTCGGCGGCCTGGTCACGCTGACGCTCTTCACCTTCCACGGCGCGGTCTTCGTCTCGCTCAAGACGGTCGGCGACATCCGGACCCGGGCCCGGGCGCTCGCGCTCAAGCTGGGCCTGATCACGGCGGTGCTCGCGCTCGGCTTCCTGATCTGGACCCAGATCGACACCGGGGACAGCTGGAGCCTCGCGGCGATGGTGATCGCCGTGGCGGCCCTGGTCGGGGCGATCGCCGCGATCAAGGTGGGGCGTGAGGGCTGGTCGTTCGCGCTCTCGGGCGTCACCATCACCGCCGCCGTGGCGATGCTCTTCCTCGCGCTCTTCCCGGACGTCATGCCGTCTTCGCTCGACCCGGAGTGGAGCCTTACCGTGACGAACGCGTCGTCGAGCCCGTACACGCTCAAGATCATGACCTGGTGCGCGGCGATCGCGACCCCGCTGGTGCTGCTCTACCAGAGCTGGACCTACTGGGTGTTCCGCAAGCGGATCGGGACGCAGCACATCGCCGGGACCCACTAGCCGGCCCTCTCCAGGGAGCATGTTTCACGTGAAACCGATCGATCCGCGTCTGCTCCGGTACGCCAGGGCCACCCGTGTCTTCCTGGCCGCGGTGGTCACGCTCGGCCTCGTCGGGGCGGCCCTGGTCATCGCCCAGGCGATGCTCGTCGCCGAGATCGTGGTGGGGTCCTTCCAGAAGGGCCAGTCGGTTTCCGCCCTGACCACCCCCCTGCTGCTGCTCGCAGGCATCGCGGCGGCACGGGGGCTGGTCTCCTGGCTGACCGAGCTCGCAGCCCATCGGGCGAGCGCGGCGGTCAAGTCCGAACTCCGCGGCCGGCTGCTCGACCGCGCGGCCGCGCTCGGTCCGGGCTGGCTCAGCGGCCAGAAGGCCGGCTCGCTGATCGCCCTCGCCACCCGTGGTGTGGACGCCCTCGACGACTACTTCGCCCGCTATCTGCCCCAGCTCGGCCTCGCGGTCGTCGTGCCCGTGGCGGTCCTGGCCCGGATCGTCACCGAGGACTGGGTCTCGGCGGCGATCATCGTCGTCACCCTGCCGCTCATCCCGGTCTTCATGATCCTCATCGGCTGGTACACCCAGGCCCGGATGGACCGGCAGTGGAAGCTGCTCTCCCGGCTCTCCGGGCATTTCCTGGACGTGGTCGCCGGGCTTCCCACCCTCAAGATCTTCGGCCGGGCGAAGGCCCAGGCCGAGTCGATCCGCGCGATCACCTCGGAGTACCGCCGGGCGACGATGCGCACGTTGAGGATCGCCTTTCTCTCCTCCTTCGCGCTGGAACTGCTCGCCACCCTGTCGGTCGCGCTCGTCGCCGTGACCATCGGCATGCGGCTCGTCCACGGCGAACTCGATCTCTACACCGGTCTCGTCATCCTGATCCTGGCGCCCGAGGCGTATCTGCCGCTGCGGCAGGTCGGCGCGCAGTTCCACGCGGCGGCCGAGGGGCTCGCGGCGGCGGAGGAGATCTTCGACGTCCTGGAGGAGCCGGTACGGGACGGGGGCGGGAGCGCTGCCCCGGAGTCCGTGCGGCTGGAGCTGGAGGGCGTGACGGTACGCCATGCCGGCCGCACCGAGCCCTCGCTGGACGCGATGTCCCTGACGGTCGAGCCGGGGGAGACGGTGGCCCTGATCGGGCCGAGCGGGGCCGGGAAGTCGACGCTCCTCGATGTCGTCCTCGGGTTCGCCGTCCCGGAGGAGGGCGGTTCCGTACGAATCGGGGGCGAGCCACTCGCCGTGCTGGACCTGGAGGCCTGGCGGTCGCGGATCGCGTGGGTGCCGCAGCGGCCGTACCTCTTCGCGGGGACGATCGCCGAGAACGTACGGCTCGCCCGCCCGGACGCCTCGGACGAGGCCGTACGGGAGGCCCTGCGGGACGCCGGGGCGGACGGGTTCGTCTCGGAGCTGCCGCACGGGCTCGACACCGCGCTCGGCGAGGACGGGGCCGGGCTCTCGGCGGGGCAGCGGCAGCGGCTCGCGCTGGCGCGGGGATTCCTCGCCGACCGACCGGTGCTGCTGCTCGACGAGCCGACGGCGGCGCTGGACGGGGAGACGGAGGCGGGAGTCGTCGACGCGGTGCGCCGGCTGGCGGCGGGGCGGACGGTGCTGCTGGTGGCGCACCGGCCCGCGCTGCTCGCGGTGGCGGACCGGGTGGTCACCGTCGGGCGGAGCGCCGGGGCCCTCACGGTCGCCGCGGGTCCGTCGCGTCCGGCTGACGGCGTCGACGGCGTCACCGACACGGGTGCGGAATCGGAGCGGGGCGCCGCCGCGGATCCGTACCCGCCCGTTCCGGCCGGCGAGGAACGGCTGCCCACACCGCGTGGGTCGGTTCTCACACGGGTGCGGGGCATGGCCGGGGAACTCAAGGGGCGGATGGGGCTCTCCCTGCTGCTCGGGAGTCTCGC
Source organism: Streptomyces sp. NBC_00691 (assembly GCF_036226665.1). Classification (NCBI taxonomy): domain Bacteria; kingdom Bacillati; phylum Actinomycetota; class Actinomycetes; order Kitasatosporales; family Streptomycetaceae; genus Streptomyces; species Streptomyces sp. NBC_00691. Next base: position 4,160,632 of record NZ_CP109007.1, read on the forward strand.
GCTCGGGTCCGCCGTCGGGCTCATGGCCGTGTCCGGATGGCTCATCTCGCGCGCCTCCGAGCAGCCGCCCGTGCTCTATCTGATGGTGGCGGTCACCGCCACGCGCGCCTTCGGCATCGGGCGGGCCGTCTTCCGTTACGCCGAGCGGCTCGTCTCGCACGACGCCGTCCTCCGGATGCTCGCCGAGCTGCGGGTCTCCGTCTACCGGCGCCTGGAACGGATCGCGCCCGCCGGGCTGCGCCGCACCCGCCGCGGGGACCTGCTCTCCCGGCTCGTCCAGGACGTCGACGCGCTCCAGGACTACTGGCTCCGCTGGCTGCTCCCGGCGGGCGCCGCGCTCGTGGTGGGGGTCGCCTCCGCCGGATTCACCGCCTGGTTGCTGCCCGAGGCAGGTGCCGTCCTCGCCGTGGGCCTGCTCGTCGCCGGTGTCCTCGTGCCCGCGGTCAGCGGTGCGCTCGCCCGCCGTGCCGAACGGCGGCTCGCCCCCGCGCGCGGAGCCCTGGCGACCGCCGTGGCCGATCTGCTGCGCGGCTGCGCCGAACTGACCGTGGCCGGCGCCCTGCGGGACCGGATCGAACGGACACGGGCCGCCGACCGAGCCCTCACCGGCATCGCCTCCCGGCAGGCCGCGGCCGCCGCACTCGGCGCCGGACTCTCGGCCCTGGTCTGCGGTCTGACGGTCGCGGCCGCCGCGGTCGTCGGCGTCGGGGCCGTCGCGGACGGACGGCTCGACGGGGTGGCCCTCGCCGTGGTCGTCCTCACCCCGCTCGCCGCCTTCGAGGCCGTCACCGGGCTGCCGCTCGCCGTCCAGTACCGACAGCGCGTCAAGCACAGTGCCGAGCGGGTCTTCGAGGTGCTCGACGCCCCCGTCCCCGTACACGAGCCGGACCGGCCCGCGACTCCCCCGGCGACCCCGTTCCCGCTGGAGCTGTCCGGGCTCTCCGCCCGGCACGCCGGACAGGACCGGGACGCGCTCGCCGACTTCCGGCTCACCCTGGAGGCCGGACGCCGGGTCGCCGTCGTCGGTGCCTCCGGCTCCGGCAAGACCACGCTCGCCCAGGTCCTGCTGCGGTTCCTGGACGTCGAGTACGGCATGTACCGGCTCGGCGGGGTGCCCGCCCGGGAGCTCGACGGCGACGCGGTGCGGCGGCTCGTCGGTCTCTGCGCCCAGGACGCCCACCTCTTCGACAGCTCGGTCCGCGAGAACCTGCGGCTCGCCCGCACCGATGCGGGCGACGAGGAACTGCGCGAGGCGCTGCGACGGGCCCGGCTGCTCGACTGGGTCGACGGACTTCCCGAAGGGCTCGACACCCTCGTGGGCGAGCACGGCTCCCGGCTCTCCGGCGGTCAGCGGCAACGCCTGGCGCTCGCCCGCGCGCTGCTCGCCGACTTCCCCGTCCTCGTCCTCGACGAGCCGGCCGAGCACCTGGACCTGGCCACCGCCGACGCGCTCACCGACGATCTCCTCCGGGCCACCGAAGGCCGTACGACCGTCCTCATCACCCACCGGCTGCACGGACTCGACGCGGTCGACGAGGTGCTCGTCCTGGACGAGGGAAGGACCGTGCAGCGCGGCCCGTACGCGGAACTCGCCGAGACGGACGGACCGCTGCGCCGGATGCTGGAACAGGAGCGGGAGACCGATCTGCTGGCCGTCGGCGCGGGTGCCGGGACGACCTCCGGCAGCGACGGGGAGCACCTCGGACCGCGACCGTAGACACCGGTCGGCACCGGCTGACTTTTCTCGCCAAATAGGACTTACTAGGCTCAAGCCCATGACCGCCGCAGCGTCCGACGCCCCGGACCCCCTGGAAGCCGCCACTCAGGCCACCCGCAGCCTCCAGGGGCTGTCCACGGAGCTGACCGCCCGCGTGCCACAGCTCCTGGAAGCCATGCGCTCGGTGGGCACCGGGCTCGAACTCCACTCCACCCTCGACCGCATCTGCGAGACCGCCGCCGAACTCGCCGACGCCCGCTACGCCGCCATCGGCGTCGTCGACGAGGAGGGCAAGGGCCTGTCCGACTTCGTCACCTTCGGCGTCGACGAGGACGTGGCCCGTCGGATCGGGCACCGTCCCGACGGCCACGCGGGACTGCTCGGCGCGCTCATCCGCGACCCGCAGACGATCCGCCTCGCTGACCTCTCGGCCGATCCGCGTGCGGCGGGCTTCCCTCCCGGACACCCGCCGATGCGGACCTTCCTCGGCGTGCCCATCCGCGTCCAGGGCGAGATCTTCGGCAATCTGTACCTCGCGGAGAAGCACGGTGGCGGTCAGTTCAACGACTACGACGTCCACATGGTCCGGGTCCTCGCCACCGAGGCGGGCATCGCCATCGGCAACGCGCGTCTGTACGAGGCCGCCCGCCAGCGCGAACGGTGGATCGACGGCTCGGTCGCCGTCACCACCGCCCTCCTCTCCGGCGGCGACGCGGACGACGCCCTCACCGTCGTCGCCGAACAGGCCCGCCGCCTCGCCGACGCCGACGCCGGGATCGTGCTGCTGCCCGCCGAGGACGGCGGCCTGGAGATCGTCGCCGTCTCCTCGCCCCGGCCCACGAAGTCGCTCGGCGTGGTCATCCCGCCCGAGAGCGCCGTCGTGCGGCGGCTCCTGGAGGGCGAGGCCGTCTTCGTGGCGGACGCCTCGGCGGACCCGCGCATGATCAGCCGACTGACCTCAGCGTACGGACCCAGCATGATGCTGCCGCTGCAGAGCGGCGGACGGGTGCTCGGCGCGCTCGCCACCCCGCGGCTGCGGGGCAAGCGCCAGTTCACCGAGACGGAGCGGACGCTCGCCAGCCAGTTCGCCTCGCAGGCGGCGCTGGCCCTGATGATGGCCGACGCGCAGCGGGACCGGGAGCGCCTCGCCGTGTACGAGGACCGCGACCGGATCGCTCGTGACCTGCACGATCTCGTCATCCAGCGGCTCTTCGCCACCGGCATGATGCTGGAGAGCGCCCAGCGCCGGTCGATCGTGCCGGCCGTGCGCGACGGCGTCGGCAAGGCCGTGGACGAGCTGGACGTGACCATCCAGGAGATCCGTACGGCGATCTTCGCGCTCCAGCAGGGCCCTGCCGAGGCCCCGTCGGGGCTGCGCACACGCGTCCTGCGGGAGATCAACATGGCGGCCGTGCCGCTGGGCTTCAAGCCCGCGCACCGCTTCCTCGGCGCGATCGACTCGACGGTCGGCGAACTCACCGGCAAGAACCTCATCGCCGCCCTGCGGGAGGCGCTGTCCAACGCCTTCCGGCACGCGGAGGCGAGCCGGATCGAGGTGGTCGTCGACGCCGGCGTCACCCTGCCCGACGGCTCCGCCGGGGTACGGCTCGAGGTCGCCGACGACGGCATCGGCATCCCGGCGGGCGGGCGGCGCAGCGGTCTGCGGAATCTGGCGCGCCGGGCCGAGTCGCTGGGCGGAGCGAGCTGGTGCGGGCCGGGCCTCGGGGAGGACGGCGGCGGGACGACGGTGGTGTGGGAGGCGCCGCTGTAGGCCTCGGGCCGTCACGGAGCAGCCTGAGGGCGCGGGCTTTCCGCAGGCGTGTCTTCCCGGGTGCGGCTCAGTCCCGCGGTGCCGTGGTTCCGGCCGCGCGCAGGGCGTCGGCCACCAGCCGTTCGACGACGACGGCCACCCCGTCCTCGTTGTTGCCGACCGTGCGGCCGGAGGCGGCGGCGATCACCTCGGGGTGCGCCTCGCCCATCGCGTACGAACGGCCCGCCCAGCTCAGCATCTCGATGTCGTTGGGCATGTCGCCGAAGGCCGCGACCTCGTCGGCCGAGATCCCGCGCTCGGCGCAGCACCGGGCCAGGGTGGACGCCTTGGAGACACCGAGGCCGCTGATCTCGATGAGGGCGGAGGGCCCCGAGCGGGTGAACGAGGCCCGGTCCCCGGCGGCCTCCCTGGCCAGCGCGAGGAACACGTCGGGGTCGAGGTCCGGGTGCTTGGCGAGCAGCTTCAGGACCGGGGCCGCCGCGCCGGGCGCCTCCTCGAAGAGGAGCTTCTCGGCGGTGGCGACGGTCGCGCCGGGGTCGAGGTGGAACGGCGGGTAGTGCGGCTCGTAGTGGATGCCGGTGGTGAGCTCGACCGCGAAGGAGCTTCCGGGCGCGGCGGCGCGCAGGGCCACGACGACGTCCATGGCGGCCGACCGCTCCAGCGGGCGCACCTCGACGAAGGTGCCGCCGGCGTGGAGGTCGACGACGGCGGCGCCGTTGGCGCAGATCGCGAGGCCGTGGCCGTGGACGTGGTCGCTGACGACATCCATCCAGCGGGCCGGGCGGCCGGTGACGAAGAAGACCTCGATCCCGGCCCGCTCCGCGGCGGCGAGGGCGGCGACCGTGCGCTCGGACAGGGACTTGTCGTCGCGCAGGAGCGTGCCGTCGAGGTCGGTGGCGATCAGTCGGACCGTCGGGGCGGGCGTGCGCGGGGAACGGGGAGTGGTCACCGCACCATTCTTCCGCACCGAACGCACGGGCGTGCGGGGAGCCGCACATATGAGTGACCGGTTTCGGGCAGGCCCTGCCCTGGCGGCCGGGTGCTTACGCCCCGACGTGGCCGTAAACGTCCGTTCGTTTTCGGGCTGACGGGGAAGATCCCTGGGAGCTGATGACGTCTCAAGGGGGCGGGGCATGGGCTCGGGCCGGAGAAACGACGAGTGCGACTCCTGCGGTGCGCCGTACGGGACGTGGGTCCCGAGTCTCGGCATGGTGCTCTGCCCGCGGTGCGAGGGAGTGGGAGCGGCACATCCCGTCCGGGACCCGGTGCTGGTCGGAGACGTCCTGGCGGGTCTGGTCGACGCCGCGGCGTTCGCGGCGCGCGGTGGCGGGGTCGTACGGGACATCCGCTGCGGGGAGGCGATACGGGACGCGCGGCCCGTGGCCGTCGGTGTGCCGGAGCCCCGTTCAGGAGGATCCACCCCCTCCGTACCGAGAGCGGTGGATCCGGTCACCTCCGCCTGCCGGCGGTGCGGGGGCCGGGGCAGCTGGTACCGGACGGTGCGGGGCCGCTGGATCATGATCGAGCCCGGGGAGCTGGCCACCGTCGCGGTTCCGGCGGGCAGCCGGTGGCGGGTGACGGGGGACGGGACCGCGGTCAACCTGGGCTCCGCCGTGCCGTCCGACACGTGCCGGGTCAGTCACTTCGACGTCTGCGCGGCGGGTCCGGAGCCGGTCGGCTCCCTCGCCCTGCTTGCCCTGTGGCGCGGCCACGCCCGGCGGATCGCCTGATCCACCGGGCGGGAGCCGCGGCGACCCGGTGCCGGGCGGATGCCGCTGCGACCGCGCGCCGGGCGGATGCCGCGGCGACCCGGTGCCGGGCGGATGCCGCCCCGGTGACCGGGGCGTCAGCCCAGCTGGGCGAGCGCCTCCGTGGCGATCCGCTCGAAGACCTGCTGGTCGGCGGCGAAGTCGGAGTCCGGGATCGGCCAGTGGATCACGAGCTCGGTGAAGCCCAGTTCGCGGTGGCGCCCCGCGAAGTCGACGAACGCGTCCACGGACTCCAGCGGGCGGCCGCGGTCCGGGGTGAAGCCCGTCAGGAGGACCTTGTCGAGCTCGGCCACCGCGCGTCCGGTGTCGGCGCACGCCTTGCCGAGCTTCTCGATCTGGCCGCGCAGCGCCACCACCGACTGCTCCGGGGTGCCGTCCTCGAAGATCTTCGGGTCACCCGTCGTCACCCACGCCTGCCCGTACCGGGCCGCGAGCTTCAGCCCGCGCGGACCGGTGGCCGCGACCGCGAACGGCAGGCGGGGGCGCTGGACGCAGCCGGGGATGTTCCGGGCCTCGTCCGCCGAGTAGAAGGTGCCCCGCTGCGTCACCGCGTCCTCGGTGAGGAGCCGGTCGAGCAGCGGTACGAACTCGGCGAAACGGTCGGCGCGCTCCTTCGGCGTCCATGGCTCCTGCCCCAGCGCGGTGGCGTCGAAGCCGTTGCCGCCCGCGCCGATGCCGAGCGTGATCCGTCCGCCGGAGATGTCGTCGAGCGCCATCAGTTCCTTGGCGAGCGTCACCGGGTGGCGGAAGTTCGGCGAGGTCACGAGCGTGCCGAGCCGGATCCGTTCGGTCGCCGTGGCCGCTGCTGTGAGCGTGGGCAGGGCACCGAACCACGGGCCGTCCCGGAAGGTCCGCCAGGACAGGTGGTCGTAGGTGTAAGCGGCGTGGAAGCCGAGTTCTTCGGCCCGCTGCCAGGTCTTCTGCCCCTCGCTCCATCGGTGGATGGGGAGGATCACCGTACTCAAGCGCATGACTGCCACGATACGCGCGGGAGGTTCAGCGGACGGTGCGGTTCATCCAGGGGGTGAGCGAGGCGCCGGGGACGAGTTCCTTGTACGTCTCGTCGCCGGGCAGCGGGACGACGAGCCACCAGCCGGGCGGGAAGAAACGTCCCTTCACGTGGGCGATGCCGCTGTGGACCGCGCGGACGAAGGCGGGGACGGAGTCACGGGGGACGTCCGCGAACTCGATGCCGTCGACGATGATCCGGGCGTCGTCCTCCGGGAAGATCTGGACGGTCACGGAGGGCGAGCCGCCCAGTTCCACATAGGCCTCGTGCGGCAGGGAGCCGTCGTGGTCGAGGACGGCGAACGCGCCGGAGGACGTACGCCGGGACGTCTGGTCCGCGCCGATGTCGTCGGTCACCGTCATCTCCAGGTTGAACTCCCGGGCGAGCTCGCGGATCGCGACGACGGCCGCTTCGGTGCTGGGCAGGTGCGGGTGAGCCATGGGAACGATCATGCCTCAGCCGGACCGGGCCGGGCAGTCCCCGCCGGGGACCGGTCTCAGCCGGGAAAGCGGAGGAACTCCGGTGGGACGGTCTCGGCGAGCCAGACCCCGTTGGCGCTGACGCGGAAGACGTGCCCTGCCCTGTGCATGGCGCCGGCGTCGACGGCGATCACGACCGGCCGGCCGCGGCGTGCGCCCACCCGGGTCGCGGTCTCCCGGTCGGGGGAGAGGTGGACGTGGTGGCGGGCCATGGGGCGCAGCCCCTCCGCCCGGATCGCGGGAAGCACCGCGGCGACCGTACCGTGGTAGAGGTACGCGGGCGGTTCCGCGGGCGGCAGGTCGAGGTCCACCTCGACGGTGTGGCCCTGGCTGGCGCGGATGCGGGTGCCTTCGACGGCGAAGCGCTTCTTGTCGTTGGTCGCGACGACGTGGTCGAGTTCCGCGCGGGTGACCGGGAAGTTGTTGCGGGCGAGCGCCGCGAGCAGTGTGTCGATCTCCGTCCAGCCCTGGGGATCGAGGACGAGGCCGATGCGCTCGGGCTGATGCCGCAGATGCTTGGAGAGGTACTTCGAGATGCGCACCGTACGGCGGTCGTCCGGTGGTGGTCCGGGATGTTGTCGGGTCATTCCGTCAGGATGGCGGAGCCTGGATCGCCGGGCCATTGATTTTGATGCACAGGTTTGATCCACAGCCAAAGTGAGTTATCCACAGGGTAGTTGGCAATTCTGTGGACAACGCGCCTTGTTTTTCAGGTGGATTGAGTAAATTCACCACTGATTTGGTGACTTGTGGCAAGAGTGTCCAATGTCCGCTTGTGGAGCTCTCGTTCGGCGGCAGCCGCGAAGAAGGTCGCGACTCCTTCCGGACCCACCAGATCCTGAACGGCCCGCACGGTCCCGGCCGGTAGCGCCACCGGCCGCGGCTCGTCGTCCCTCGCCGGAGGCGCGTGGGGCGACAGATGAAGCTGCAGATGCCGGGTGGCCAACAAACGCATTGCCCGAGCCAGTTCGGCGTCCACCGTCTGCTGGGCCAGCGGCCGAAGGCGCCGGACCATCGTCGCCGCCTCGCTCGCGTCGGCGTCCGTCGGCGGCCGGTGCTCCAGATAGCGGGCGAAGACGTGCTCGGTCGTGAACTCCAGGAAACGGGAGGCTATGTGCTCGACCTGGTCCCGAAGTTCTCGTAGGTGCCCGGTGATTGCCGCGAGCGGCACCCCCGCCGCGTACAACTCGGCCGCCACGGCCAGCTCCTGGGGACTCGGTACGAGGTACTCCTCCGTCTCCCGGTCCGCCAGGGGCTCCAGTACGCCGAGCTCGACGGCCTCCAGGATCGCCGCCTCGTCCGGCGTTCCGCCGAAGCGGGCGTCGAGTTCCGCCCGGGAGATCCGGTCCGCCTCCTCGTCCGTCCACGGGCCGTGCACCTCGGCGACCAGACCGAGCACCCCGCCGAGTCCCCGGCCGGTGTCCCAGGCCTCCAGGAGCTCCTTGATCGAGGCCAGGGTGTAGCCCCGGTCGAGAAGGTCGGCGATCTGCCGGAGCCGCGCGAGATGCGCGTCCCCGTACACGTTCGACCTGCCCCGCCGCTCCGGGCGGGGCAGCAGCCCGCGGTCCTGGTAGGCGCGGATCGTCCGGACCGTGGCCCCGCTGTGATGGGCGAGATCCTCGATCCGGTACTCCGGCTGTGCTGACTGCTCGGACAAAACCGCTCCCACCGACCGCTCGCTCCACCCCGCCCTCGCGGGGCCCCTCCTGCAGGGGATCGATCGTACGACCGCCGTGCCGGCCCGAACCCGCGCGGGCACGACGGCCGCTCCCGACGGCCCGCCCTACGCCGGCGGCTGCCACCGGGCGAAGGCCCGTAGCGTTCCCGGGCTGAGCCGGGACAGGAGGTGCGCGCCCCGCGCCTCGGGTGTCACCGGGACGACCGCGCGGTTGTGCAGGACCGCCCCCAGGATCGCGTCCGCGACCTTCTCCGGCGGGAAGTTCCGCAGGCCGTACAGCCGGGACGCCTTCCGTTGGCGCCGCTTCTCCTCCGTCTGGTCGGTGACCCCCGCGAACCGAGTGGTCGCCGTGATGTTGGTGTTGACGATGCCGGGGCATATCGCGGAGACCCCGATGCCCTGGTCGGCCAGCTCGGCCCGCAGGCACTCGCTGAGCATCAGCACCGCCGCCTTCGACGTGCTGTACGCGGGCAGGGCGCGGGAGGGCTGGAACGCCGCGGCGGACGCGGTGTTGACGATGTGGCCGCCCTGGCCGCGTGCCGTCATCTGCGCGCCGAAGACCCGGGATCCGTGGATCACGCCCCACAGATTGACGTCGAGGACCCGCTTCCACTCCTCGCTGGTCGTGTCGAAGAAGGAGCCGGTGAGTCCGATGCCCGCGTTGTTGACGAGGACGTCGACGACTCCGCAGTCGCTCGCCACCTTCGCGGCGAGCTTCTCCATCGCCTGTTCGTCAGCGACGTCGACGGTCTCTCCCCAGGCCTCCGGAGCGCCGATCAGCCGGGCCATCTCGGCCGTGCGGACGGCTCCTTCGGCGTCCCGGTCGACGGCGACGACCCGGGCGCCCGCCTCAGCGAACGCGAAGGCGGTGGCCCGTCCGATGCCGCTGGCCGCGCCGGTCACCAGGACGAGCTGACCGCCGAACCGCTCGGCGTACTCCGGCTTCACGCCGGTCCTCGCCACCGTCGCCGCGACGGGCCGGGGCGCCCTGGTCGCCGGTTCCTCGTGGGTCCGGACGAAATCGCCGATCCAGGACGACAGTTGGTCGGGACGGGTGCGCGGTACCCAGTGCTTCGCGGGGAGCGTGCGCCGGGTCAGCTCCGGCACCCAGTCGCCCAGGTCGTCGTAGAGCCGCTCGGAGAGGAACGCGTCGCCGGTCGGTGTGATCAGCTGCACGGGCGCGTGCGCGTACGCGTCGGGGCGCGGCCTGCCGAGCCGGGCACGGACGTTGTCCCGGTAGAGCCAGGCGCCGTGCGCGGCGTCGCTCGGCAGCGAGGGCGTCGGGTAGTCACCGGCGGGGACCTTCTCGACGCGCTCCAGGATCTTCGGCCAGCGCTTGCCGAGCGGGCCGCGCCAGGCGAGCTCCGGAAGCACGGGCGTGTGCAGCATGTACACGTACCAGGACTTGGCTCCCTGGCCGAGGAGCTGGCCGACCCGCCGCGGGGTGGGCCGGGTCATCCGCCGCTTGATCCAGTGTCCGAAGTGGTCGAGGGAGGGACCCGACATGGAGGTGAAGGAGGCTATCCGGCCCTCGGTGCGCGGGACGGTCACGAACTCCCAGGACTGCACCGATCCCCAGTCGTGGCCGACGAGGTGGACGGGCCGGTCGGGGCTGACGGCGTCGGCGACCGCGAGGAAGTCGTCCGTCAGCTTCTCCAGGGTGAAGCCGCCGCGCAGCGGTGCCGGCGCGGTCGAGCGGCCGTGGCCGCGGATGTCGTAGAGGACGACGTGGAAGTCCTCGGCCAGCCGGGCGGCGACCTCCGTCCACACCTCCTTGGAGTCCGGGTAGCCGTGCACGAGCAGCACGGTGGGCCGGCCCTCCTCGCCGAGTTCGGCGACGCACAGCTCGATCCCGCCCGTCCGTACCCAGCGCTCCCGTGCTCCGTCGAGCCCCGCCATCAGATCGTCCCCTCGTTCCATCGCCGCACGTGCGGCAGATCGTCGTCCAGCCAGAACGCGCTCTGCTCGGGGTCCCGGGAGTCGGTGACGACCAGGATCTCCTCGAACTTCGCGCCCGTCCCCCGGAACCCGAGGTGCGGCTCGACCGCCCACAGACCGGGCTGCGGTGGGTGGTCGGAGAACGTGTACGGCGACCAGAGCGGCGACCAGCCGTCCCGGTGGCCGTGCAGGGCGTCGCTCGCGAGGCCCTTGAGCGCCTGGGTGCCGAAGCCGAAGACGGTCGGCGACCAGCGGCGCTGCTTCACCCGGTCGATCTTGTGGGCGATGACGCCGAAGGGGTAGGCCCGGTGCCGGTTGGCGTACCCCTGCCGGACCATGAGGCGGTCCACGTCCTGGTAGATCTCACGGAGAGTGCGGCGCTCGCGCACCTCGCGCAGGATCAGTTCGCGGTGGTCCTGGAGATCGGCGAGCAGCTTGTCGTGCAGGGGATCGAGCCCCAGGCAGCCGCTGTAGCCGATGTCGGCCGTGTATCCCTTGAACACCGGGGCCATGTCGAGGATGAACGGCATCCCCGCCTCGAGACGCCGGTTCGTCGGGAAGAACTGCAGCGGGATCTTGAAGTCGACGAAGGCGGTGCGGTCCCCGAACCAGGCGAACGGCCGGTGGAACCAGTCCCGCACCCCCCGCTCGTACAGCCACTCCCGCTGCATCCGCGCGGCCTCGCGCTCGGTCACCCCGGGCTTGAGCTGAGCCGCGACGGCCTCCGCGCACTCGTAGGAGAGCCGCTGTACTTCCCTGAACCCCCGCAGCTCCGCGGAGAGTTCGCCTGTCATCGCTGAGGCCATGCCACCCGCCGTCCCGTGTGAGCGCCCGACTGCGCTACGCGTCCGTAACTTGACACCGATGAATGTGACAATGCTCGGCGGCTGCGTCAAGGGGTCCGACGACGCCCTGTGGAAAAGCGGCCGTCCTGGAGCGCCGCACCCGGCCGCGAGCCTGTGGAAAAAGACTTTCGTCGCGAGCTCCCCTACTGGCTTGTACTCCTCTGGTCGGACAAGGATCGAGCCGTTGGGCTGACGACCGCTGTGGCGCAGGCCACTACCGTCGGAGGCGTGACTGTGATCGCGACCGAAAGCCTCAGCAAGCGGTTCCCCCGGGTGACCGCTCTTGACCGGCTCTCCCTGGACATCGGACCCGGTGTGACCGGACTCGTGGGTGCCAACGGAGCCGGCAAGTCCACCATGATCAAGATTCTGCTCGGACTCTCCCCCGCCACGGAGGGCACCGCGCAGGTCCTCGGCATGGACGTCCGCACGCACGGCGCGGAGATCCGCGAGCGCGTGGGCTACATGCCCGAGCACGACTGCCTTCCGCCGGACGTCTCGGCCACCGAGTTCGTCGTCCACATGGCGCGGATGTCCGGGCTGCCCGCGACGGCCGCCCGCGAGCGGACCGCGGACACCCTGCGGCACGTGGGTCTGTACGAGGAGCGGTACCGCCCGATGGGCGGCTACTCGACCGGCATGAAGCAGCGCGTGAAGCTCGCCCAGGCGCTGGTCCACGACCCGAAGCTGGTCCTCCTGGACGAGCCGACGAACGGTCTGGACCCGGTCGGCCGGGACGAGATGCTGGGACTGATCCGCCGGGTCTGGACCGACTTCGGCATCTCGGTCCTCGTCACCTCGCACCTGCTCGGCGAGCTGGAGCGCACCTGCGACCACGTCGTCGTCATCGACGGCGGCACGCTCCTCCGCTCCAGTTCCACCAGCGACTTCACCCGGACGACGACGACGCTCGCCGTCGAGGTCACCGACTCCGACCGGCACACCGACGGCACGGCGGCCCTCCGCGCCGCCCTCGCCGCCGCGGGTGTCACGCTCCACGCGGGCGTGGAGGAGGGCCTGCCCGGCGCCGGCCACATCCTCCTCCTGGAGGCCCCGGGCGAGGAGACGTACGACCTCGTGCGGGACACCGTCGCCGACCTCGGCCTCGGTCTCGTCCGCATGGAGCAGCGCCGCCACCACATCGCCGAGGTCTTCCGTCCCGAGGCGTCCCCGCAGCACGAGGACCCGCAGCAGCCCGAGGAGGTGCAGGCCCGATGAGCACCCCCGCCCCCCAGGCCGCTCCCGACACGACCCGCATCCACAACATCGGCTACCGCTCCTACGACGGCCCGAGGCTCGGCCGGGCGTACGCGCGCAGGTCGCTGTTCTCGCAGTCCCTGCGCGGCGCGTACGGCCTCGGCCGCAGCGCCAAGTCCAAGGTGCTGCCGATGCTGCTCTTCGGCGTGATGTGCGTACCCGCGCTGATCATCGTCGCGGTCGCCGTCGTCACCAAGCAGACCAAGCTGTCGATCGAGTACACGCAGTACGCGATCTTCCTCCAGGTCGTCATCGGCATCTACCTGGCCTCCCAGGCGCCGCAGTCGGTCTCCCGCGACCTCCGGTTCCGGACCGTGCCGCTGTACTTCTCCCGGCCGATCGAGCGCGCGGACTACGTGCTCGCCAAGTTCGGCGCGATGGCCTCGGCGCTCTTCCTGCTGACCGCGGTCCCCCTCCTGATCCTCTGGATCGGCTCCCTGCTGGCCAAGATGGACTTCGGCACGCAGACGCAGATGTTCGGCCAGGGACTGGTCTCCGTGGCCCTGCTCTCGCTGCTGTTCGGCGGCGTCGGACTGGTCATGGCGGCGCTCACCCCGCGCCGCGGCTTCGGTGTCGCCGCCGTGATCGGTGCGCTGACGATCTCGTACGGAGCGGTCTCCACGCTCCAGGGCATCGCGTACGGCACGGACAACCTCGGCGCCATCTCCTGGCTCGGCCTGTTCTCGCCGATCACGCTCATCGACGGCGTGCAGACCGCCTTCCTCGGCGCGCCCTCCTCCTTCCCCGGAGGCGAGGGCCCGGGCGCCGGTGTCGGCGCGGTCTATCTGCTGGTCGTCCTCGCGCTCGTCGCCGGCTCGTACGGCACCCTGATGCGCCGCTACCGAAAGGTCGGGCTGTGACAGCCGTCCCGTCGCCCGCCACCACCCCTCTAAGGAATGGGCTGCGCCCATGAGCATCCTCTCTATCGACCACGTCTCCCGATGGTTCGGAAACGTCGTGGCCGTGAACGACGTCACGATGACGGTGGGCCCGGGTGTCACCGGCCTCCTCGGGCCGAACGGCGCGGGAAAGTCCACTCTGATCAACATGATGGGCGGTTTTCTCGACCCCTCCACCGGCAGCGTCACCCTCGACGGGCGGACGATCTGGGGGAACGAGTCGGTCTACCGCGAGATCGGCGTGGTGCCCGAGCGGGAGGCGATGTACGACTTCCTCACCGGCCGCGAGTTCGTCGTGGCGAACGCGGAACTGCAGGGCCTCGGCGCCGAGGAGGCCCAGCGGGCGCTGGCCACGGTCGAGATGGAGTACGCGCAGGACCGCAAGATCTCCACGTACAGCAAGGGCATGCGGCAGCGCGTGAAGATGGCCTCGGCCCTCGTGCACGACCCGTCGGTGCTGCTGCTCGACGAGCCGTTCAACGGCATGGACCCGCGCCAGCGCATGCAGCTGATGGACCTGCTGCGGCAGATGGGCGCGGACGGCCGCACGGTGCTGTTCTCCTCGCACATCCTGGAGGAGGTCGAGCAGCTCGCCTCCCACATCGAGGTGATCGTGGCAGGGCGGCACGCGGCGTCCGGCGACTTCCGCAAGATCCGCCGGCTGATGACGGACCGGCCGCACCGCTACCTGGTCCGCTCCAGCGACGACCGGGCACTCGCCGCGGCGCTGATCGCCGACCCGTCCACGGCCGGCATCGAGGTCGACCACGTGGAGGGCGGACTGCGCATCCAGGCGGTGGACTTCGGGCGGTTCACCGAACTGCTGCCGAAGGTCGCGCGCGAGCGGGGGGTCCGTCTGCTGACGGTCTCGCCCTCGGACGAGTCCCTCGAATCGGTCTTCTCGTACCTCGTCGCGGCCTGAAAGGAGCCTGACCGATGTACAACCCCACAGTCGCCCGGCTCACCTACCGGGCCCTCCTCGGCCGCCGCCGGGCCCTGATTCTCTTCCTGCTGCCCGGCATGCTGCTGCTCATCGCCGCGGCGGTGCGCGCCTTCAACGGAGCGGACGACCAGGTCGCGGCCGACGTCCTCGGCGGCTTCGCGCTGGCCACGATGGTCCCGCTGATCGGTGTGATCGCCGGAACGGGCGCGATCGGACCCGAGATCGACGACGGCTCGATCGTCTATCTGCTGTCCAAGCCGGTGAAGCGGCCCTCCATCATCTTCACCAAGCTGATCGTCGCGATCGCCGTGACGATGGTCTTCTCGGCGGTGCCGACGTTCATCGCCGGTTTCATCCTCAACGGCAACGGCCAGCAGGTCGCCGTGGCGTACACGGTGGCGGCGCTCGTGGCCTCCATCGCCTACAGCGCGCTGTTCCTGCTGCTCGGCACGATCAGCCGGCACGCGGTGGTCATCGGCCTGGTCTACGCCCTGGTGTGGGAGGCCCTGTTCGGCTCCCTGATCGAGGGGGCGCGCACCCTGAGCGTCCAGCAGTGGGCGCTCGCCCTCGCCGAGAAGGTCACCGGCGACGGCCTGATCACCTCGGAGGTCAGCCTCACCACGGCGGTCGTGCTCCTCTCCGCGGTCACGGTCGCGGCGACCTGGTTCGCCGGCTTCAAGCTCCGCACGCTGAAGCTGGCGGGCGAGGAGTAGAGGCGGACATGCAAGCGGTACGGCTCCGAGGCCGGGCGTCCCACCCCGGGAGCCCCACCCCGGAGCCGCACCGCAACCCCCCTCCCCTCACACCGTCCGGTCCCGGGCCGCGAAGAGCCCCACGGTGAGGGCCGCCGCGCAGACACCGAGGACGACGCAGATCGGCAAGGTCCAGGAGCCGGTGGCCTGGTGCAGGGCGCCGGCCGCGAGCGGCCCCGCGGCGGCGAGCAGATAGCCGACCGTCTGGGCCATCCCGGAGAGCCGGGCCGCGGTCACCGCGTCCCCGGAGCGCAGCACGATCAGGGTCAGAGCGAGACCGACCGCGCCGCCCTGGCCGACCCCGAGCACCGCCGACCAGAGCCAGGCACCCTCCACCGGCGCCACCATCAGACCGGCGTAACCGGCCGCGACCAGCGTCGTGACCAGGACGATCAGTGGACGCTGGCTCCGCATCCGGCCGGCGAGCAGCGGCACCACGAAGGCGCCCGCGACCTGGATCAGGTTGTTGAAGGCGAAGACGACACCGGCCGCGGAACGGCTCATCCCGTGATCGGTGAAGATCGTCGGCATCCAGGCGATCAGCACGTACGACCACAGCGACTGCAGTCCCATGAAGAGCGTGACCTGCCAGGCGAGCGCCGAGCGCCAGACGCTCACCGGGCGGGCGCCGACGGCCGGGACGGCCCGTACCGCGTGGCCTGTACGGCCCCGGGCGATCAGGACCTGGGGCAGCCAGGCGACGGCGGCGATCACGGCGAGCAGGGACCAGAAGCCGAGCGAACCCTGCCAGCCGCCGCCGAGCGCCTTCTCCAGCGGCACCGCGGCCGCCGCCGCGACCGTAGCACCGGCGATCATCGCGCCCGTGTAGACCGAGGTCATCGCGGCGGCCCGGTCCGGGAAGTCACGCTTGATCAGGCCCGGCATCAGTACGTTGAGCAGGGCGATCGCCGTGCCGACGAGGATGCCGCCGCCGTACAGCGCGTACACGGAGGGCAGTACGCGCGCGAGGATGCCGACGGCGAGCAGCAGCAGGGCCCCGAGCAGCACGCGTTCGGCGCCGAAGCGGCGCCCCAGCCAGGGCGCGACCAGCGCGCCCACGCCCAGGAACAGCACCGGCACCGAGGTCACGAGCGAACTCGCCGTCGAGGAGAGCCCGAAGGCGCCGGATATCTCGCCGACCAGCGGCGCCACGCTCGCGAGCGCGGCCCGCATGTTCAGCGAGGCCAGCACGATCCCGGCGAGGAGCAGCGCCGGATGCGCGAGCAGCGCCCGCCGCGCCGCCGCGCCGGTGGCCGACGCCGTGACCCCGGCCTCCGCGTCGACGAGCACCGGCGGCGGTACGGGTGAGGGTGTGGCGGACCCCGCCGTCCGGGTCTCCGCGCTCATCGGGAGGTCTCCGTGAGTGCCGTGACCGTCTCCATGGGGACCCGCAGCAGCTCGCGGGCCTGCCGGTCCGCCGCTTCCGGGTCGCCCGCCTCGATCGCCGTGACCAGGGCCTCGTGGGCGTCGATGTCGACCGGAGGCATCTCCCGGTCGCCGAGGGCCTCCACGAGGACCTCGTGGACCTGGGCGGAGAAGAAGCGGTAGACCTCGACGAAGGCCGTGTTGTGGGTGGCGCCGACGACCGCGAGGTGGAAGGCGAGGTCGGCGTCCGCGTTCCGGTCGCCCTCCTCGCGCAGGGTGGTGAGGGCCGCCCGGAGCCGCAGCAGGTCGTGGGTGTCCCGGCGGGCCGCCGCGAGCCGGGCCGCCTCGGCCTCCAGTGCAACCCGGAGTTCGAGGACGTCGGCCGCGCCCGCGTGCCGTACCCCGCGCAGCACGGCCGCCGGATCGGCGGTCGACCTGACGAAGGTGCCGTTGCCCTGACGGGATTCGAGGAGGCCCGCGTGGACCAGGACCCTGACCGCCTCGCGGACGGTGTTGCGGCCCACACCGAGCTGCTGGGCGAGCTCGTGCTCGGTCGGGACGCGGTCGCCGACGGCCCACTCGCCGTCCGCGAGCTGTGTCCGCAGCTGGTCCACCACGGAGTCCACCAGCGAGGTCCGTCCCGTCGCCCTGAGTGCCATGCCGTTCCGACCTCTCCATTTGCCCGGTTGCCCGGTCATCCTACAACTGACTGCGGGCGGGACACCGGACTACTGTGGGCCCGTACGCGGACCGAACACCCTCACCACCCTCGGGAGTCAGTCATGTCAGACCGCTTCGACGTCGTCGTACTCGGAGCTGGCCCCGGCGGCTACGTCGCCGCCATCCGCGCCGCCCAGCTGGGCAAGCGGGTCGCGGTCGTCGAGGAGAAGTACTGGGGCGGTGTCTGCCTGAACGTCGGCTGCATCCCCACCAAGGCGCTGCTGCGCAACGCGGAACTGGCCCACATCTTCAACCACGAGGCCAAGACCTTCGGCATCAAGGTGGACGGCACCGTCTCCTTCGACTACACCGAGGCGTTCCGCCGCAGCCGCTCGGTCGCGGACGGCCGCGTCAAGGGCGTTCACTTCCTCATGAAGAAGAACGGGATCACCGAGTTCGACGGCCGGGGAACCTTCCTCGACGCGAACACCCTCCAGGTCGCCAAGTCCGACGGCACCTCGGAGACGATCCAGTTCGACAACTGCGTCATCGCCACCGGCGCCACCCCGCGCCTGCTCCCCGGCACCGCCCTCAGCGACCGCGTCGTCTCGTACGAGCAGCAGATCCTCGCCGAGAACGCGCCGCAGTCGATCGTCATCGCCGGCGCCGGCGCGATCGGCATCGAGTTCGCGTACGTCCTCAACAACTACGGCACCAAGGTCACGATCGTCGAGTTCCTCGACCGGATCGCGCCGCTGGAGGACGAAGAGGTCTCCAAGGAGCTGGCGAAGCAGTACCGCAAGCTCGGCATCGACGTCCTGACCTCGACCCGTGTCGAGGCCATTGACGAGACCGGCCCGCAGGTCCGCGTCACCGTCACCGGCAAGGACGGCGCCCAGAAGGTCCTGGAGGCCGACAAGGTCCTCCAGGCCATCGGATTCGCCCCGAACGTCACCGGTTACGGCCTCGAGGCCACCGGCGTCGCGCTCACCGAGCGCGGTGCGATCGACGTCGACGGCCGCTGCCGCACCTCGGTGCCGCACATCTTCGCCATCGGTGACGTCACCGCGAAGCTGATGCTCGCGCACACCGCCGAGGCCATGGGCGTCATCGCCGCCGAGACCATCGGCGACGCGGAGACCATGGAGCTCGACTACCCCATGATCCCGCGCGCGACCTACTGCCAGCCGCAGATCGCCAGCTTCGGCTGGACCGAGGCGCAGGCCCGCGAGAAGGGCTACGACGTCAAGGTCGCCAAGTTCCCCTTCGTCGCGAACGGCAAGGCGCACGGTCTCGGCGACGCCACCGGCTTCGTCAAGATCATCGCGGATGGGACGCACGGCGAGATCATCGGCGCCCACCTGATCGGCCCCGACGTCACCGAGCTGCTCCCCGAGCTGACCCTGGCGCAGCAGTGGGATCTCACCGTCCACGAGGTCGCCCGGAACGTCCACGCGCACCCGACGCTGGGCGAGGCCGTGAAGGAAGCGATCCACGGCATTGCCGGACACATGATCAATTTCTGAGGTCCACACCGTTCGGGGTGATAGGCACGGACACGTGCCTCCCGAGACCTCCCCGGGTGGCGAACCGTCCCGACCGATCAGGTCGTGGGTGCGTTCGTCACCCGGTACGCATCTCTGGCTCGCGGTCATCGCGATCACCAGCCTCGTCATCGCGCTGTCCCCCCAAGGCCTCGAGACCTATCTGCTGCACCGCAACAGCAGCAATCTCCACCAGCTGTCCCACCACCCGCTGCGGGCCCTGCTCGGCAGCGCGTTCTGGATCGAGGACCCGGCCGACCTGCTGCTGTACGCGGCGCTGTTCGAGCTGGTCCACGCGCCCGTGGAGCGCTGGCTCGGCACGGTGAAGTGGCTCTTCGTCGTCGCCACGGCCCATGTCGCGGCGACTCTGATCAGCCAGCAGGTCGTGCTCGTGGCCATCCGCCTCCACGACGTGCCGCGCAGCATGGCGCATGTCGTCGACATCGGGGTCAGCTACGGTCTGGCCGCCTCGGCGGGAATCCTCACCTACCGGCTCGCCCGCCCCTGGCGCTGGCTCTACCTCGCGGGGGTGGTGGCCTTCTTCGTCGTACCCCTGCTCGCGGACCGCACGTACACCGATCTCGGGCACGCGATCTCGCTGGCCATCGGCCTCGGCTGCTACCCGCTCACCCGCGGAAAACCGTTCGACCCCGGACGGTGACCCGGCGCACACTGGTCGCACGGGGGAGACGGGGGTTCCCCCGAGGAGAACGGGGCGGCCGCTTCGAGCGCGTGGACCTGGTCCACGCGGGCCGCCCCTTCTCTCTTCCCCGGGGCCGGTCGGACCGGCGACAGGCGCCGTGCCGGTCAGGCGGACAGCAGGCGTTCCAGGACGACGGCGATGCCGTCCTCCTCGTTCGAGGTCGTGACCTCGTCCGCCACCGCGCGCAGTTCGTCGTGCGCGTTGCCCATGGCGACGCCGTGGGCGGCCCAGCCGAACATCGGGATGTCGTTGGGCATGTCGCCGAAGGCGATCGTCTCCGCCGCCTTCACCCCCAGCCGGCGCGCCGCCAGCGAGAGACCGGTCGCCTTGCTCAGACCGAGCGGCAGGATCTCCACCACGCCGGGCCCCGCCATGACGACGTCCACGAGACCGCCGACCGTCGCACGGGCGGCGCCGGTCAGCTCGTCGTCCGTCATGGTCGGGTGCTGGAGGTAGAGCTTGGTCAGCGGTGCCGCCCACAGCTCCGCCGGGTCCTCGTACGGCACGTACGGCAGCGGCCCCGGGTGCGCCCGGTAGCCGGGGCCCATCAGGACCTCGCCCTCCAGACCGTCGCGGCTCGCGGCCAGCGCCAGCGGGCCGACCTCCGCCTCTATCTTCGAGAGGGCGAGCCCGGCCAGCTGCCGGTCCAGGGTCAGCGAGGTGAGCAGCCGGTGCTCGCCCGCGTGGTAGACCTGCGCGCCCTGCCCGCACACCGCGATGCCCTCGTAGCCGAGGTCGTCCAGGATGTGCCGGGTCCAGGGCACGGCCCGGCCGGTGACGACGATGTGCGCGGCGCCCGCCTCCGTGGCGGCGGCGAGCGCGTCCCGCGTGCGGGCGGAGACGGACTCGTCGGCGCGCAGGAGCGTGCCGTCGAGATCCGTCGCGACCAGGCGGTAGGGGAAGGGGCTCACTTGGCGATCGGCTCCAGGACCTCACGGCCACCGAGGTAGGGCCGCAGCATCTCCGGGACGCGCACGGAACCGTCGGGCAGCTGGTGGTTCTCCAGGATCGCCACGATCGTGCGCGGTACGGCGCACAGCGTGCCGTTCAGTGTGGCCAGCGGCTGCACCGTCTTCTTGCCGCCCTGCTCGTCGCGCATGCGGACGGAGAGGCGGCGGGCCTGGAAGCTGTCGCAGTTCGAGGCCGAGGTCAGCTCGCGGTACTTGCCCTGGGTCGGGATCCAGGCCTCGCAGTCGAACTTGCGGGAGGCGGAGGAACCGAGGTCACCGGTGGCGACGTCGATGACCTGGAACGGCAGCTCCAGACCGGTCAGCCACTGCTTCTCCCACTCCAGGAGCCGCTTGTGCTCGGCCTCGGCGTCCTCCGGCGCGACGTACGAGAACATCTCGACCTTGTCGAACTGGTGGACGCGGAAGATGCCGCGGGTGTCCTTGCCGTACGTGCCGGCCTCGCGGCGGAAGCAGGGCGAGAAGCCCGCGTACCGCAGGGGCAGCTTGTCCGCGTCGATGATCTCGTCCATGTGGTACGCCGCGAGGGGCACCTCGGACGTGCCGACGAGGTAGTAGTCGTCCTTCTCCAGGTGGTACACGTTCTCCGCGGCCTGGCCGAGGAAGCCGGTGCCCTCCATGGCGCGCGGACGGACGAGCGCCGGGGTCAGCATGGGGATGAAGCCGGCCTCGGTGGCCTGCGCGATCGCCGCGTTGACCAGGGCGAGCTCCAGGAGGGCGCCCACGCCGGTCAGGTAGTAGAAGCGCGAGCCGGAGACCTTGGCACCCCGCTCGACGTCGATGGCGCCGAGCGCCTCGCCGAGCTCCAGGTGGTCCTTGGGCTCGAAGCCCTCGGCCGCGAAGTCGCGGATGGTGCCGTGCGTCTCGAGGACGACGAAGTCCTCCTCGCCGCCGACCGGGACGTCGGTGTGGACGATGTTCCCGAGCTGGAGCAGCAGCCGCTTGGCCGTCTCGTCGGCGTCGTTCTGCTCGGCCTCGGCGGCCTTGACGTCGGTCTTGAGCTGTTCGGCCTTCTGGAGGAGCTCGGCACGCTCTTCCGGGGTGGCCCTGGGGATCAGCTTGCCGAGCGCCTTCTGCTCGGATCGGAGCTCGTCGAAGCGGACGCCGGACGACCTGCGCCGCTCATCGGCGGAGAGCAGGGCGTCGACGAGCGCGACGTCCTCTCCACGGGCGCGCTGGGAGGCGCGAACACGGTCGGGGTCCTCACGGAGCAGGCGAAGGTCAATCACCCCACCAGGCTACCGGTGCGCGTTCGCCCGCCCCCACCGGATAACCTCACGCGTGTTGTCACGCGTGACGTTATGCCCGAATTGATACCCGTGAGAATGCCGGGAGCCGGGCTCTGCATTTAGTTATCCACAGGCTGTGCGGAAGATCTGTGGACTACGGGGAAGATCGCGTGGATTTCCTGCCCCCGCCCTGGGAATTCCGTGATCAAACGGCATTGGGGCACTCATTTGGGTGGGAATTGCTCGCTCCAAAGAGTTGGTCGAGCGAACCGCGCTGACGAGGGCTTCCTGTCTGCACTGTGGACAGCCGGCCGGGGTCGAGGAGTGGCTAGGGCGATTTGTCGACCTTGTCGGGGCGGGCTGTCGACTTGTCCCCAGGCCGAGCCCGGGACCTGTGGATAACTGCTGTGGGTAACTGAAAAATATGCAGGTAGGACTACTGGTTCGCACCTGTGGACGAACGCTCCCGCCATCGGGAGCGTTCGGTCACCATCGGGTCAGGCCCGACCGTCCTGGGCCCTCGCCAGCCAGTCGGAGGCCGCCATGAACTCCCCGTCCGAGGTGCCGCGCCGCAGCGCCGCCACGTCCTCGACCGCGACGCCCGCCCTCGGGTACGAGCCGAGGAAGCGCACCTTGGGGCAGATCCGCTTGAGCCCCATCAGCGCCTCGCCCACGCGCCGGTCCGAGATATGGCCCTCGGCGTCCACGGCGAAGCAGTAGTTCCCGATCCCCGCCCCCGTCGGCCGGGACTGGATCAGCATCAGGTTCACCCCGCGCACCGCGAATTCCTGGAGCAGTTCGAGGAGGGCACCCGGATGATCGTCACCCAGCCACAGCACCACCGAGGTCTTGTCCGCGCCGGTCGGCGCCGCGGGCCGGGCCGGCCTGCCCACCAGGACGAACCGGGTCTCGGCGTTCTCCGCGTCGTGGATCTCGGTGACCAGCGCCTCGAGGCCGTACGTCACCGCCGCGAACTCCCCCGCGAAAGCAGCGTCGAAGCGGCCCTCCTGCACCAGCCGGGCCCCGTCCGCGTTGGACGCGGCGGACTCCCACAGCGCCTCGGGGAGATGCGCCCGCAGCCAGTTCCGGACCTGCGGCTGGGCCACCGGGTGGCCCGTCACGGTCTTGATGTCCGACAGCTTGGTCCCAGGCCGCACGAGCAGCG
Organism: Streptomyces sp. NBC_00691; assembly: GCF_036226665.1. NCBI lineage: Bacteria > Bacillati > Actinomycetota > Actinomycetes > Kitasatosporales > Streptomycetaceae > Streptomyces > Streptomyces sp. NBC_00691. The sequence goes on from NZ_CP109007.1 coordinate 4,183,323, forward strand.
CGAAGGCGATCGGCAGGAGCACCTCGCGGTAGATCATCAGCGGCTCGCCGGAGGCCAGTTCGTCGAGGGTCGCGGTCACCCCGCCCTCGACCGAGTTCTCGATCGGGACGAGAGCGGCGGCGGCCTCCCCGTTCCGCACGGCGTCGAGCGCGGCCGGGACCGAGACCATGGGGACGAGTTCCCTCGTCGCGGCCTCGGGCAGCGTACGCAGCGCGGCCTCCGTGAAGGTGCCCTCGGGGCCGAGATACGTGTACCGGGTGGCGGACATACCGTCACCCTAATGGGCCCCGGAGCCGCGGGCCGCCCGCCCGGCGGGACACGCGTGCCCGCCGGCGGACGACCCGGCAGGTCAGGACTCCAGCAGCCGCTGTCCCACGTACTCGCCCTCGGCGGGACCACCGGGGACCGCGAAGAGGCCGCTCGCCTCGTGCCGGATGAAGGCGGACAGCGCGTCGCCCCGGTCGAGCTTGCGCTGCACGGGCACGAAGCCCCTCAGCGGGTCGGCCTGCCAGCAGATGAAGAGGAGACCGGCGTCCGGCGTCCCGTCGGGAGCGATCCCGTCGTGGAAGGAGAACGGCCTGCGCAGCATCGCCGCCCCGCCGTTCTGTTCGGGGGCGGAGATACGGGAGTGGGCGTTGTCCGGGATGACCGTCGCCCCGTCCGGACCGCGCTTGTTCAGGTCGAGCTCGGCGTGCTCACCGCCACCGGTGAGCGGCGCCCCGTCGGACTTCCGCCGCCCGATCACCTTCTCCTGCCGGTCCAGCGGCAGCTTCTCCCAGTCGTCCAGCAGCATCCGGATCCGGCGCACCACCGCGTACGAGCCGCCGGCCATCCACTCGGTCGCGTCCCCCGTGCCCGCCGGGACGAAGATCCGCCGGTCGAAGTCGGGATCGGAGGCCCTCGGATTGCCCGTGCCGTCGATCTGGCCCATCAGGTTGCGGCCCGTCATCGGCTTCGCGGTGGCGCCGGCCGAGCGGTTGAAGCCGTTCATCTGCCAGCGCACCCGGGCCGCGTCGCCCGCGTCCTTCTGGAGGGCGCGCAGCGCGTGGAAGGCGACGAGCGCGTCGTCGGCGCCGATCTGCACCCACAGATCACCCTCCGAGCGCCGCGCGTCCAGGGCGTCGGCGGAGAAGGCGGGCAGCGGGTCGAGCGCGGAGGGGCGCCGGGCGGTGAGCCCGGTCCTGTCGAAGAACGTACGGCCGAAGCCGAAGGTGACCGTGAGGGAGGAGGGGCCCGCGTCGAGCGCCACTCCGGTGTCCCCGGCGGGGGCCTTGCCCGCCATCAGCGCCTCCGCCGTCGCCGACCAGCGGCGCAGCAGGGCGGTCGACTCCTTGCGACCTGCGCCGGGGGCGAGGTCGAAGGCGATCAGATGGCCGTGGGACTGCGAAGGCGTGGTGATGCCCGCCTGATGTTTCCCGTGAAACATCACCTGGGTCGAACCGACCGTGGTCAGCGCCGGAGTGCCGTCGGTACCGGCCCCGTCGGTGGTGCCGCCGTCCGACCCGGCCGTGGTGACGCCGACGCCGCCTGCCGCGCCGATGACGAGTCCCGCCGCGCCCGCCGCGCCGACGGTGCCGAGCAGCCGTCGCCGGGAGATCTCAAGAGTGTTGTTCTCGGTCAAGGATCAGCCGATCTTCACGTTCTTCTCGATGGTGGTCTGGTCGATCTCGGACGTCCGGACGGTGACCTCGATCGACCACTCGCCGGGCATCGGGATCTGGACGCCACTCGCGCTCCAGTGCCCGGTCTGGATCCGGTCCGGGGCGACGGGCAGCGGGCCGACGTCCTTGGCCTCCAGCGTGAGGGCGACCTTGATCTCAGGCACGTCCAGCGGCTTGCCGTTGGGCCGTTCGACGAAGAGGTGGAGGGCGTTGGCACCGGTACGGCCCGGGTCGAGGCTGAGCCGGACGATTCCCTTGCCGTCGACGCCGCCGGTGTCGAAGGGCAGCCGGATGTCGACGGGCCGGTCGGGCACGGCGGCCGGGCCGGAGGCGGTGGTCCCGCCCTGCCCCGCCTCCTCCTCGGTGCGGCCGGGCTCGGTCGAGGTGAGGACGGTGGTGACGGCGAGGAGCACGACGGCGACGGCGGCCTCGGTCAGCACCGAGCGGCGCAGTCCGGCCCGCTCCGGGTCCGCGTCCCGCTCCCGCTTGCGCCGGGCGGTGGCGACGGCGGCCTGCTGCCGGGCGAGCTGAGCGGCCCGCTCGGGATCGGCGGTCTCGGCACTCCCCGGGCCCTCGCTCTCTTCGGTCCCCTCGCTCTCTTCGGTCCCCTCGCTCTCTTCGGTCCCCTCGGTCTCTTCGGTCCCCTCGGTCTCTTCGGCTTCCTGGGCCGGTTTCGGGTCGGCCAGGCGCTGGGTCCAGCGACGCGAGATCCAGGCGATGCCGATGAGGACACACATCAGGCCGATCTTGACGAGCAGCAGCTGCCCGTAGCGGGTCCCGGTCAGCGCGGACCAGGAGCCGACCTGGCGCCAGGACTGATAGAGCCCGGTGGCCGCGAGGACGACCACGGAGCCGAAGGCCACCCTGGAGAAGCGCTCGATCGCCGAGCGATCGACGGACGGCGCCTTGTAGAGGGAGACGAGCAGCACCGTGAGACCGCCGAGCCAGGCGGCGACGGCCAGCAGGTGCAGGATGTCGACGGGCATCGCGATCCCGGGCTGGATACCGGTCGACGCGTGTTCGGCCAGGGCCCAGGTGCCGGCGATTCCGGCGGCGACGACGATGCCGCCGACCCCGAGCCCGAAGGCGAGGTCCTTCTTCTCCTTCGGGTCGGTCCGCCGGGCGTAGGCGCCGAAGAGGACGGCCACGAAGAGCGCGGCCGCGCCGAGCAGCAGCAGCCGGGAGGTGAGCGCGGCGCCGGTCTTCGTCTCCAGGACGGCCTTCAGGCCAGCCAGGTCGAAGGCGTCGGAGAGTTCACCGGAGCCGGTGTACGGGTTGCGCAGGAGCAGCAGGACGAGGGTGGCGCCGGTGAGGGTCAGCCAGCCCCGGACCACGGTCTGCTGGACCGGGCGGACGCTCGCGCCGCGTGGCCAGCAGGCCAGGACGAAGGCGCCGCCGCCGACGAGGACGGCGAACCCGGCGTAGGAGACGTAGCGCGCGATGCCGTAGAGGGTGCCGACGAGACCGCCGCCGGCCGTCCGGTCGGGCAGGGCCACGGATGTCGTGGAGGGGGCGCCGATGGAGAAGGTGAAGGCGCCGGAGATGGGGTGGCTGTCGGCCGAGACGGTCTGCCAGGCCACGGTGTACGTGCCGTCGGGGAGACCGGCCCTGAGCGCCACCCCGTAGCGGACGATCGAGCCGCTGCAGAGGTCGAGTATCTCGCCGGTGTCGGCCCGCCGGCCCGCCGGATCGAGGACCCGGATCGAGTCGGCGCTCATGGCGACCTGTTCGGAGAAGGTGAGGTTGACCTCCTTGGGAGCGGTGGCGACCACCGCCCCGTCCTTCGGATCGCTTCCGGTCAGCGCCGCGTGCGCGGACGCGGGGCCGGCACCGGCGAGCAGCGTGCCGAGCAGCGCGGCCGCGAGGATCAGCAGCCGGGCCAGGGCGGTACCGAGGCGCGGGGCGGTGGTTGTCATCTTCCGGTTCACTCCGTCAGTTCTGTGAGAACTCCGTCAACGCGCTCAGTGCTGCTGCGGGTTGTGGTTGGCGGCTTCGACGGGAAGGTCGACCTTGATCGGGTCGGACTTCTCGAAGTGGAGCTCGATGCTGACCTTCTCGCCCTGCTTGGGCTTCGTCTTCAGCTCCATGAACATGATGTGGTTGCCCCCGCGGGCGAGCTTCAGCTCCCCGTTCGCGGGGATGTCGAAGGACTTCACCGGCTGCATCTTCTGGTTCTTCGTCTCGTGGATCGTGACGTCGTCGGAGATGGCGCTGGTGACCGAGGTGAGCTTGTCCGCGGTGCCGCTGTCGTTCTTGATGGTGAGGAAGCCGCCGGCCATGTCCATCACCGGCTGCGGCATGAACGCGCCGCTGACCTTCAGGTCGGGCTTCCCGTCCTCGGACGAGGACGAACACCCGGTCAGTGCGAGCGCGGCGGCGAGCGCCACGGAGGCGGACAGGGTGGTGGTGCGGCGGTTCACGGGTTCTCCCCCTTGATGAGCTTCGGCAGATCCTTGGCGTAGTCGTCGACGCTGGTGTCCTCGCCGTACAGGACGTAGCCCTGGTCGGTCGTCGGCGAGAAGGCGATCACCTGCGCTCCGTGCATGGAGACGACCTGGCCGTTCTCCTTCTTCGGCGGGTCGATGCCGATGCCGATCTGCCGTGCCCCCGCCTGGATGGTGGAGAACGCGCCGGTGAGACCGGTGAAGGAGGGGTCGCCCGCGGCGGGCAGCCACTTGGCGAGCTCGGCCGAGGTGTCCCGCTCGGGGTCGGTGGTGACGAAGACGACCTGGAGCTTGTCCTGGTCGGCCTTGGGGAGCTGCTTCCTGGCGATGGCGATGTTGCTCATCGTCATGGGGCAGACGTCGGGGCAGTGGGTGTAGCCGAAGTAGATGAGCGTCGGCTTGCCCTTGGTCCGCTCCCGGAGGTCGTACTTCTGGCCCTTGGTGTCGGTGAGGACGAGTCCGGGCTTGGTGAACGGCCGGTCGAGGACGGTCGCGGCCTTGGTGGAGTCGTCGCCGCCGGAGACCACGGCGACCGAGCCGGAGCCGTCGGACGCGGACGTGTCGTCGCCGCCCCCGAGGCCGACGGCCGCGGTGATGCCGATGGCGGCGACGATCGCGACCGCGGCGACGATCAGCGGGGTGCGCCGCCCGGGACGGGCGGGGCCGTCCTCGGGCGTCGGAGAGGGTGTCTTCTCTGCGGACATGCTGGTTCTTACCGCTTCTTTCCGGGTTCTCTGGAGGAGGGCGGGCGTCAGGCCGAGCGGCGGCGGCCGGCGAGGACACCGAACGCGACGCCGGCGATGCCGACGAGGATGCCGATGACGCCGAGGATCCGGGCCGTGGTGTCGGAGGAGTCGGCGGCGGCCGTCTCCTTCTTCGTGTCGGCCTTGTCGTCGTGGCCGGCCTTGTCGTCCGCCGCGGCCGGGGTGGTGGCCGAGGCGGAGGGGGCGGTGCCGCCGTGGTGGTCGGCGGAGGCGGCCGAGAGCTTCAGGACGGGGGCGGGGTTCTGCGGTTCCTCCGCGCCCTCCTTCTGCTCCTCGATCCAGCGCACGACCTCCTTGTTGTCGTACGTCTGGATCGCCTTGAGGACCAGCTGGTCGGCGTCCTCGGGCAGCTGGCCGAGGGAGAGCGGGAACTGCTGGAACTGGCCGGGGCCGATCTTCGAGCCGTCGGCGGTCCACGTCACCTTGGAGACGGCCTCGTTGATCGTCTTGCCGTGCAGCTCCAGCGGCTTGCTGAGCTTGCTCTTGGTCACCTCGGCCTTCCAGCCGGGGATGGGCTGGGGCATGACGGAGGCGAGCGGGTGGTCGAGCGGGAAGTTGACCTCGACCTTCACGGTGGAGGCGTTGTCGCGCTCGTTCGGCACCTTGATGTTGACGGTCGCGTAGCCGCCCTTGGCGGCCTCGCCCTGCGGCTGCACGCTCACGTGCGCGAAGGCCGTGCCGGAGAGCAGCACGACGGAGGAGAGGGCGATGCCACCGGCGAGGGCGACCCGGGTGGCGGCGACACGGGAGGAGACACGGGAAACGGTCATGGCAGAAGACACTCCAGCTCGGAGGAAGGCGAGGGAGTCCGGCGCGCCGGGGGCGGACCCTGGACCGGCGTGCGGACGGGCACGGCCCCGCTCCCTGTGAGCGGTCCGTGTCAGGCTGCGAGAACGCAGTCGGCGATCGGCGGGCCGCGCCTGATCACCGTGTGCTGGAGTGCCTCGGCCACCGGTGGCGGCGAGGAGGCGAAGGCCGTACGGAGGGTCCGCCGCGGCCCCGGTCCGGGCGTCGCCGCGAGGCCGTTGAGCAGCGCGCGTACGAGTCGCAGCGCGGCCCGCAGCGAGCGGACGAGAGCGCACTCGGCGAGCTCCGTCGCCCCCTGCTCGGAGAGGTCGACGAGGCGGACGAGGGCCCGGTCGCCGCGGCGCAGCAGCCAGCCCGTGGCCAGGGCGGCCAGCAGATGGCCGAGGAGCATGGGCAGACCGGGCAGCAGCTCACCGGCGGGCGAGGCCGCCGCGGCGGCCGTGTGCCCGAGGTGGTGGGCGCCGGTCTGCGCGGTGGCCGGGTCGATTCCGGCGTCGCGGATGATCCTGGTGGCGTCGGCCGAGGTGAGGGACGAGGTCCCCGCGCCGCAGACGAGTCGCGCCGCCATCCGGACGAGGGCGTCGTCGGCCTGGGGGCTCAGGCCGAGCTGGCGCTGGCCGAGGCCGAAGAGGACGTGCAGCCCGAGCTGTCCGCCGGCGAGGGCGCCGACGACGAAGCGGAGCGAGCGTTCCCGTCCGGTGAAGAGGACCGTGATGCCGAAGACGCCGAGGAATCCGGCGAGCAGCGTCCACAGGGCGATGCCCGCGCAGGCGGCGATGGCGTGCCCGAGCGCGGACAGCACGACGCAGACCGCGGTGAACACCGCGGCCCTCAGCAGCCGTGGAGCGAGCGCGGGGGCATTCATGGCGGGCCCATCATCGCACCACGGGCCCCACCGGTATGAGGCAGGTCCAGAAGGTCGTTCTTGGGGCTCTTGGGGGCCTTCGAGGTGACATACACCGGCGCGCGGGCCCGGTGTATCCGCCGAACGAGCGCTCTTGACGCGTCCGTGCGCTTACGAAGGGTTCTGTCCGGCAATAGGTATCGGTATGTCGAGCCGCTGCCGGGAGGCTGGAGCATGAGCATCTGGTGGTCACTCCATCTGCGGCGCGAAGCCGCGAGCGTGCCGCTCGCCCGAAGGCTTCTGCTGGGCACGATGGAGACGGCGGGTGTCGATCCCGACGTGTCGTACGAGTTGTCGGTGGCGCTGACCGAGGCGTGCGCGAACGCGGTCGAGCACGGCGGCGACGGCCCCGAAGGGTCGGGTGCGGCGGGCAGGGCCTATCGGGTGACGGCGTACCTGGACGGCGAGACCTGTCGTATCGAGGTGGCGGACTCGGGCCCCGGTTTCCCCGGCGTCGAGCTGCCCGCCGCGCCGTCGGACGCCGAGAACGGCCGGGGGCTGCGCCTCATCGAGGAGCTCGCCGACCATGTGCAGTTCGGCAACCGGTCGGGCCGGGGCGGCGCGGTCGTCAGCTTCGACAAGATCCTGAAGTGGAAGGACAGTCCTTCCCTGCTCATGGCGTGAGCACGGGGAAGGGCCCCCGCCGGTCGGTCGGCGAGGGCCCTTCGGTTCCAACGTACGCGGACGTCAGCCCTTCAGCGCGGCCATCCACGCCTCGACCTCGTCGGCGTGGCGCGGCAGCGCGTCCGAGAGGTTCCGGTTGCCGTCCTCGGTGACGAGGATGTCGTCCTCGATCCGGACGCCGATGCCGCGGTACTCCTCGGGCACGGTCAGGTCGTCGGCCTGGAAGTACAGACCGGGCTCGACGGTCAGGCACATGCCCGGCGCGAGGGTCGTGTCGACGTAGGCCTCGGTGCGCGCGGCGGCGCAGTCGTGGACGTCCATGCCGAGCATGTGACCGGTGCCGTGGAGGGTCCAGCGGCGCTGGAGACCGAGCTCCAGGACGCGCTCGACCGGTCCCTCGACGAGGCCCCACTCGACGAGCTTCTCGGCGAGGACGCGCTGCGCGGCGTCGTGGAAGTCGCGGTAGGCGGCGCCGGGCTTCACCGCGGCGATGCCGGCCTCCTGCGCCTCGTACACGGCGTCGTAGATCTTGCGCTGGAGCTCGGTGTACCGGCCGTTGATCGGCAGGGTGCGGGTGATGTCCGCGGTGTAGAGCTCGGTGGTCTCCACGCCGGCGTCGAGCAGCAGCAGGTCGCCGGAGCGGACGTCGCCGTCGTTGCGCACCCAGTGGAGGGTGGTGGCGTGCGGGCCGGCGGCGCAGATGGAGCCGTAGCCGATGTCGTTGCCTTCGACGCGGGCGCGGAGGAAGAAGGTCCCCTCGATGTAGCGCTCGCTGGTGGCCTCGGCCTTGTCGAGGACCTTGACGACGTCCTCGAAGCCGCGGGCCGTGGAGGCACAGGCCTTCTCCAGCTCGGAGATCTCGAAGGAGTCCTTGATGAGGCGGGCCTCGGAGAGGTAGACGCGGAGTTCCTCGTCGCGCTCGGCGGTGACCTTGTCGGTCAGCGCGGCCTCGATGCCGGCGTCGTGGCCGCGGACGTTGCGGACGGGGCCGGTGGCCTCGCGCAGCGCCTCGGCCAGCTCGCGGACGTCCTTCGCGGGGACGCCGAGGAGCTGCTCGGCCTCGGTGAGGGAGTGGCGACGGCCGACCCACAGCTCGCCCTGGCCGTCGAGCCAGAACTCGCCGTTCTCCCGGTCGGAGCGCGGCAGCAGGTAGACGGTCGCCTGGTGGCCGCTCTTCGTCGGCTCCAGGACGAGGACGCCGTCCTGGGTCTGGTCGCCGGTGAGGTACGCGTACTCGGTGGAGGCGCGGAAGGCGTACTCGGTGTCGTTCGACCGGGTCTTGAGCTTGCCGGCCGGGATCACCAGGCGCTCGCCCGGGAAGCGGGCGGAGAGCGCCGCGCGGCGCTCGGCGGTCTTGCCGGCCTGGGCGATCGGCTCCAGGCCGTGCAGCTCGGTGTCGGCCCAGCCGGACTTCATGCTCTCGGCCAGCTCGTCGGAGACGCCCGGGTACAGGCCGTTCTTCCGCTGCTTGATCGCCTGTTCCTCAGTCTCTTCCGGGGTCTCCGGCGTGAGCTCCTCGGCCACGGGTCTGCCTCCTCTTGGTACGACACTGAACCCCCACCATCGTACGGTCGTACGGAAGGGGGCCCAGGGCCGGAAGACCCATTACCGGAATGTCACGCTCCGCTTACCTGTGCCCACGCGGACGGCCACCCCGCGCGGCTCAGTCGAAGCGGGCGGCGAGCAGGACCACGTCCTCCCCGTCCGTGGCGAAGTCGAGACCCTCGGGCAGCACGGTCCGCAGGACGTGGTCGGCGATGGCGCCCGGGTCGCCCCGGTCCGCCCTCGGCACGCTCGACGCGGCCGCGTGGAGCCGCGCGAAAGCCCGGTCCATGGCGTCGCCGGTACGGCGAAGCAGCCCGTCGGTGTAGAGAAGCACCGTTTCTCCGGGCTCCGGGGACAGCTCCACGCTCGGTGCCTCCCAGCAGGACAGCATCCCGAGCGGGGCGGACAGCGAGGTCTCGACGAACTCGGTGCGGCGCTCCCCGATGACCAGCGGCGGCGCGTGCCCCGCCCCGGCGAGGACGATCCGGCGCCGCGCCGGTTCGGCGTACGCGAAGAGCGCGGTCGCCGAGCGGGCCGGTTCGGTGAGCCGGAGCAGCAGCTCCAGGTCGGACAGGACGGCGACGGGGTCCTCGCCCTCCATCACCGCGTACGCCCGCAGGGAGGCGCGCAGCCGCCCCATGGCCGCCAGCGCGCTCGGTCCGGTGCCGGAGACCGAGCCGACGGCGAGGCCGAGGGCGCCCTCGGGCAGCGGCAGCGCGTCGTACCAGTCGCCGCCGCCCCGGGGGCCGGTGCGGTGGCGGGCGGCCAGCTGGACACCGGGGACGCGGGGGAGCCGGCTCGGGAGCAGCTCCTCCGCGATCGTGGCGACCCGCACGCGGGCGCGTTCCACCTGGAGGAGGCGGGCGAGGTGCTCGGTGGCGAAGCGGCCGTAGAGCCCGATGAGGTGGCGCTGGCGGTCGGTGGGCTCCGCGGGCTCGTCGTAGAGCCAGACGGCGGCGCCCAGCCGGCCGGCCTCCTCGGTGGCGAGGGGCAGGGCGTAGCTGGCGGCGTAGCCGAGGCGGGCGGCGACCTCGCGGTGACGCGGGTCGAGGCCCTCCTCGGTGCGGACGTCGCGGATGGCGATCGGGTCGGGGACCCGCTCGGGGTGGACCGGATCGGGGAGGCCGTCGAGGAGGCGGCCGTAGCTGCTGGTGCCGCGGGGGACGGTCTCGATCGTGCCGAGGTCCGCGTGGGCGAGGCCGAGGCCGATGGTGGAGGCGGGGCCGAGTCCGTCGGCCGGTTCGAGGACGGCCATGCCGCGGCGTGCCCCGACGAGGGCGGCGCCGGCGCCGAGCACCTCGCGGAGGGCCTCGTCGAGGGAGGAGGTCCTGATGAGGCGCTCGGTGAGTTCGTGGAGGGTGGTGAGGTCGGAGACCCAGGCGGCGAGCCGGTCCTGGATCAGCGCTCCCGGTGGGGAGACCGGTTCGGAGGGCGCTGCCGCCGCGGGGACCCCGGGGAGCGGGGCCGTAGTGTGCGGGGGCCCGGGAACCGTGGAATCGATTCCGGCCACTTTCGGCATGTGTGGGGCGCTCATGTCAGTCGGCTTTCCGACCGGTGCGTTTGACGCCATAGCATCGCAAACCCCCATGTCATTCTGAGCCGCTCGATGCATCCACATGTACACGCACAAGAGGAACGATGTCCAGCATTGTCCCCACGGGACTTGTGGTGTCCGTGAGGTCGTGCGAGAGGGTTGAAGTCCTGGCGAAGTTGGCCGAAAATTGTCCTCGGTGTGCACCTTTTGCGGTCGACTGGCGTCGTTTGAAAGCGCGTCATTCCGAGCGTGCTGGGTACGTAATCGGTGACAGGCAGGGGCAGTTGGAGCTGCCCCGGAACGCGACGCGGGACCCCGGCGTCCTACATGCCGCAGGCCGCAGCCCGTCACCGAGTGGCGGGGAACGTGTTCTGACCCGCCCCTGGTGCTGACCCGGCTCCACCTCGTTCTGACCTGGCTCCACCTGGTACTGACCCGCTCCATCCGGTTTCCATGTGGTCCACCTGGTTCCGGCACGGCCGGCCCCGCTCCGACAGGGGCCGTCATCCCGCCGACCCGGTACGCGCGCTGATACGCACGGTGAAGTGTCCTGCACATGGTGTGATGTGGATTCGGCGTTCAACGGAAAGGAACGAGCGCTCATGCGCGAGATCCTCGGAAGGCGACGCAGGCTCCGGTTCCGGCGCAAGGCGAGGACCGCCCGGCTCGACGCCGCGGTCGCCTTCGCCGTCGAATGGGACTGGCCCGTTCTGCCGGGAGCCGGCCTGAGAGCGACGACCCGCACGTCCGCGGGAGCGGTCTGCTCCTGCCCCGACCCCGAGTGCGCGGTGCCCGGCGCGCATCCCTACGACCCCGGACTGCTCGCGGCCACCACCGACGAGCGGATGATCCGCTGGTGGTGGACCCGGCGCCCGGACGCCCCGGTGGTGCTCGCCACGGGCGGCGGCGCGCCCTGCGCGGTCAGCCTGCCCGCAGTCGCGGGAGCGCGGGCGCTCGCCGCGCTCGACGCCATGGGCATGCGGCTCGGCCCGGTGGTCGCGACCCCGACCCGATGGTCGATCCTCGTCGCCCCGTACGGCCTCGAGCGGCTCGGCGAGCTGCTGTACGCGAAGGACAGCGTCCCCAGCTCGCTGCGCTTCCACGGAGAGGGCGGCTATCTGCTCCTGCCGCCCTCGGTCGCCGGCACCGGACAGGTCCGATGGGAACGGGCCCCGCTCGCGGGCTCGGCGCGCCCCTGGCTGCCCGACGTCGAAGCGGTGGTCGACGCCCTGGTGGAGGCGAGCACGAGCACACCGGGCGGCGGGAGCCGACTGGCGTACTGACAGGTCGGCGGGACGTCCTTCACCCGAACGGGTGTGTCCTGGCCCCACTTGTCGGGGAAACGGGCGCGCGGCCGACCGCGCGCCCGTCGGCCGCCGCTATGTTCGCCCCACCGTTCAAGATCTCCAGCAGAGCAGGAGCAGGTGGGACGCATGGGTCCGGTGAACCTCCGCGTGGTCGGACTCGGGGCCGCCGTCACGGTCGCCGTGCTGCTGCCGCTGGTCGCGACCGCGGGGCCGACGGGCGAGCCCGCGGCGGGCGGGTCCGCACGGTCCGCCGGCGCGGCCGCCGCAGGCGACGCGAAGTCGGGGGACCTGCTCGGGGGGATCGGTCGGGGACCCCGCACGGAGCCCGCCGCCGAATCGGCCTCCCCCGGCACGTCCGGCGCGTCCCGCACGTCCGGCGCGTCCGGCGCCCCCGTCACTCCCCGTGACGACCCCTCGGTTCCGGCGTCCCCGGAGCGGGTCACGCACTGTGGGCCGGAACTCGCCTCTCCCGAGGGGGTCGAGGCACAGACCTGTGTCCTCACGGAGGGCCCCGACACCTGGGGGCGTACCTACTACCGGAACGCGACCGGCCAGAATCTCGACGCGTTTCTGACCCTCATGGCACCCGGCGGACGGACCGTACAGGTCCGCTGCGCGGTCGCCGCGCAGGATGAACCGGGAACCTGTGAAACGCCCAGGGAGCGGGCCCGGGGGGTGGCCACGGCCTATAGGGCGGTAGCGGAATTCGCGGGCACCGGCGAGGGGGACGACACCCCGCTGCTGTTGCGGGCGGGCAGCAACACGGCAGACGGTGAAGGAAGTTGAGCGTCGACGCCCCGGGCCTGCCGGAAGCGGACATGGAAAGGCCCGATCGCTGGCGACGGGGGATGCACCAGCGACCGGGCTTCCAGAACGGTAACAAGAGATCTGCTGTTCGCAAATTCGATCTCGGTTATTCGGACAGGGATTTACCCGTCCGCAGACCGGGTTGTGGCGGAAGTCACCGACTGGTCGGTCTGTCAGTCACCGATACCGCGCGGGGTATCAGCTGAGAGTGACCTGACGGTTCGTGAGGCCACCCCGCGCGCGCCGCTCCTCCGCGGTGAGCGGAGCGTCCGATGCGAGCGCCTCGGTCAGCCTCTCGGCGAACTCGGCGGCGGGCTTCTCGCACTCCTCGGCGGTCATCGCGGTCGGCAGGTCCCAGACCGGCACCATCAGTCCGTGCGCGCGGAACGAACCGACGAGGCGGGTGTCCGCGCCGATGGAGGTGCCGCCGGCGGCCTGGAGACGGGCGAGCGCGTCGAGGAGCTTCTCCTCCGGGTACGGCATGACCCAGCGCAGGTGGTTCTTGTCCGGGGTCTCGCACCAGTACGCCGAGTCGACGCTCGCCAGCTTCACGGTCGGGATCGCGGCAGCGTTGGCCCGCTCCAGGGATGCGGCGACCTCCGGGTCCGCGCCGTCCGCGGACTGCGGGATCCAGAACTCGAAGCCCGAGTGGACCTCAGGGGCGAACGTGGCGTCGGCGTCGAGCAGGTCCTGCAGACGCGGACCCTCGGCCGGGACGCGGCGCGGCGGGACCGGAGTGCCCGGCTCGGTCTCCAGGGCGCGCTGGAGGGTGTCGGCGAGGTCGCGGGCGAGGTCGCCGGAGGTGGAGTCGTTCTGCAGGGCGAGCAGCACGGAGCCGTCGTCGCGGCGGAGCGCGGGCCACGCCATCGGCAGCACGGTCGCGAGCGTCACGGAGGGAACGCCCTCCGGGAGCCCGCCCTTGAGGGTGAGCGGCACGGTGGCGGCGGGGACCAGCTCGCGCAGCGCGACCCAGTCGCACTCGCCGGCCAGGCCCTCGAAGGGGCGCTGGACGAGCTCGGTCACGGCGTGCGCGGCGGCCCGGCCGTGACACGCCTTGTAGCGGCGGCCCGAACCGCACGGGCACGGCTCGCGCGCCCCGACGACCGGGATCTCCCCGTTCGTGACCTGTGCCTGACCGGTCTTGCCGGCCTTCGTCTGGGGGCGCTTCTTGGCCATGGTGTGGCATTCTCCCGATCGCGGCGGTGCGGTGCTTGTTCCGGGCGCGAGCCTAGCCGTACCGCGCACCGACGCCCCTCAGGCGGGCCGCTGCCCCCGGGAGAGGAAGCGGCCACGGGGCGCGGCGCGGGGCCGGGATCGGGTTCCGCGGCCGGGATCCTCGTGCGCGCCGCCGGGACCCCGTACGCCCGCCCGGGCCTCGTACCCCGCCGGGAGCTCGTACGGTGTCGGTCCAGGCCGCCGGGCTCATGCGACGTCAATCCAGGTCGTCGTACGCGTCCAGGATGTCGAAGCGGGAGCCGCCGCCGACGCGGGACGCGAAGTCCTCGCGGCGGTGCCCCTCGGTCACCACCACCCAGACGGTGACCTCGCCGGTCGCGCTGTCCCGTACACCCCAGTCCCGGGCGAGCGCACTGATGATGTTCAGCCCGCGGCCGCCCCGTGCCGTGACCGACGGCGTCGCCGGAACGGGCCGGGTCGGACCGCCTCCGTCCGTCACCTCGACTCTGAGGCCGCCCGCCGGGTCCACCCGCCAGGCCGCCCGTACATCTCCGTCGCCCCGATCCGCGTGCCCCAGCGGCCTGCCGTACCGGCAGGCATTGCTGAGCAACTCGGAAAGGATCAGCACCGCGTCGTCGACGACCGATTCGGACACCCCGCTGCGGTACAGCTCGTCCCGCATCCGGTGCCTCGCCTCACCCACGCCCGCAGGGCCATGGGGTACGGCCATGCTCGACGACGTGGGCACCTCCTGTGCCACCACCAACGCCACCCCCGAGACCTCCTTTGCCCCACGCCACCGTGTGGATGCCCCAATGGCCTGGACCGGAAACCGGCCAATCAGTGTGCGATGAGGCACTCGTGACGATCGCGTAGGCGCGGAACGCGCCGGTGCACACCCTGAAAGTCCTGTGAAGCCTTGTGGCGCAAGGGGAAGAGGGTGCTCAAGGGACTGCTGAGGAGGCGAGAAGAGGTGAGAAAAGGGGAAACGCGAGGTCGGCGGCGAACACGGGAGACGAGAGGCCGGCGGGAAACGCGGGGGATCGCGGTCGGCACGGCCGCACGGCCCTCGACTGCGCCGCTCAGTCGCGGCGCAGCTGGGAGAGCACCTGCTTGGGCCGGTTGGTGATGATCGCGTCCACCCCGAGGCGCTCGCACAGCTCGACGTCCTCGGCCTCGTCCACGGTCCAGACGTGGACCTGGTGCCCGGCCTTCTGGAGCCGCAGGATCACGGTCGGGTGGTGGCGGACGATCCGGATCGAGGGCCCGGCGATGCGCGCGCCCGCGGGGAGCCGTCCGTCGCGCAGCCGCGGCGAGACGAACTGGGCGAGGGAGACGGTGGGCAGCGTCGGCGACGCGGTGGCGATCCGGTGCAGGGAGCGGGCCGAGAAGCTCATGACGCGTACGGGGGATTCGGCGGGGGACGCGGGCGCGTCCAGGCCGAAACGCTTGAGGAGCTGGAGCAGCCGCTCCTCGACCTGGCCCGCCCAGCGGGTGGGGTGCTTGGTCTCGATGGCCAGCTCGACCCGGCGTCCGGCGTCGGAGACCAGTTCGAGGAGCCGCTCCAGGGTGAGGACGGAGGTGTACCCCGGGTCGCCCCAGTCGGGGCTCTCGCGGGAGTCGTCGCGGCCCTTCCAGGTGCCGAAGTCGAGGGCGGCGAGATCGGCGAGTTCGAGGGCGGAGACGGCGCCGCGGCCGTTCGAGGTGCGGTCGACGCGGCGGTCGTGGACGCAGACGAGATGGCCGTCGGCGGTGAGCCTGACGTCGCACTCCAGGGCGTCGGCCCCGTCCTCGATGGCCTTCACATAGGCGGCCAGGGTGTGTTCCGGCGCGTCCTCGGAGGCTCCACGGTGGGCGACGACCTGGAGGGGGACGCTGTTCGGGTGCTGCCGTGCGTGAGTCACGGCGTCATGGTGCCATTGGCGGGGCGGAGCGGGCACACCGGAAGCTGTCCGTTCTGTCCGTATATAAAGGTAGGGGGGTGAACGCACAGCTCCGCCTTACGGCGGCCTGACGTCCTGTGGGAAAAGCTGGTGCAGCACCCTGGACCCCGTGGGTGACCCGTAGGTACCACCACCCCACCCCACGCAGTCAACGAGGAGAGCGAGCTGTGAGCACCGAGAACGAGGGCACGGCGGTACCGGCGGACCACCCGGCTGCCCCGTCCACTCCGTCCACCCCTCCGGCACCTCCGACGCCTCCGACGACTCCCTCGGCGGAGACGCCGGCCGCCGCGCCGGCGGACGCCCCGGCCTTCCCGCCGGCGGACGCCCCGACGGTCGCGCAGACCCCGGTTCCGGAAGCGACCCCGGCGCCCGCGCCGGAACCGACCGCGACCGCGCACGCCCACACCCCTGCGCCCACCCCGGCCGCCGCCGGGGCCGGCTGGCCGCCGCCCCCGCCGACCGTGCCCGCCTGGGGCGCCCCGCTCCCGCCCGCGTCCCCCGCCCCCGCGGGTCCTCGCCGAGGGGCCGGCGGCCTGGTGGCGGCGGTCCTGGTCGCGGCGCTCGTCGCCGGCGGCATCGGCGGCGGCATCGGCTACTGGGCCGCCCAGCGCGGTGACGAGGGCGTCAGCTCCACGACGGTCGCCTCCGGCGAGGCCCCGGCGTCCTTCAAGCGTGAGCCCGGCACGGTCGCGGCGGTGGCCGCGAAGGCGCTGCCGAGCGTGGTCACCATCCAGGCCAAGTCGGGCGGTTCGCAGGGCGAGGGCGGCACGGGCACCGGCTTCGTGTACGACCAGGAAGGCCACATCGTCACCAACAACCACGTGGTGGCGTCGGCGGCGGACGGCGGCACGCTGTCCGTGACGTTCCCGGACGGCAAGGCGTACGACGCGCAGGTCGTCGGCCGGGCCGAGGGCTACGACGTGGCCGTCCTGAAGCTCACGAACGCGCCGAAGGGACTGAAGCCGCTTCCGCTCGGCGACTCCGACAAGGTGGCGGTCGGCGACTCGACCATCGCGATCGGCGCGCCCTTCGGGCTGTCGAACACGGTGACGACGGGCATCATCAGCGCCAAGAACCGCCCGGTCGCGTCCGGCGACGGCTCGGGCGGCAGCAACTCGTACATGAGCGCGCTGCAGACGGACGCGTCGATCAACCCGGGCAACTCGGGCGGTCCGCTGCTCGACGCCGGCGGCGCGGTCATCGGCATCAACTCGGCGATCCAGTCCACCGGCAGCGGCTTCGGCCAGTCCCAGGCGGGCTCGATCGGCCTGGGCTTCGCGATCCCGGTGAACCAGGCGAAGAACGTGGCGCAGCAGCTGATCAGGACGGGCAAGCCGGTGTACCCGGTGATCGGCGCGACGGTGAACATGCAGGAGCAGGGCGAGGGCGCGACGATCGCCTCCCAGGGTTCGGGCGGCACCCCCTCGGTGACCCCCGACGGTCCGGCGGCGAAGGCGGGCCTGAAGGCCGGTGACGTGATCACCGGCTTCGGCGACCACCAGATCGACAGCGGTCCCTCCCTGATCAGTGAGATCTGGACCCACAAGCCGGGCGACCAGGTCGAGATCACCTACGAGCGCGACGGCAAGACGTCCACCGCCACGGTCACCCTCGGCGAACGCACCGGCGACAGCTGACCGGCTAGGCTGTCCCCCGCGCCGCACGTGGACACACCGCCGGCGCGGGGTGGGTTGCCCGAGCGGCCTAAGGGAACGGTCTTGAAAACCGTCGTGGCAGCGATGTCACCGTGGGTTCAAATCCCACACCCACCGCAGTGGACCGGCGAACGCGCCGGTCGGAAGGGGTGCTCCGGATGCCGGGGCGCCCCTTCTTCGCGTGTGGGGGCGGGGACTCCTTGCGGGGCGGGGGCTTCTGACGCGTTTCCCCGGGCCCGTCCCGGGTCTGTGCGGGGTGGTCCGACGTCGTTCCGGGCCGGTCGGGGACCCGGCCGGGTTCTTCTGCGGATGCGGGACCCGAGTGGTGCCGTGATGCTGGAGGGGCTGGAACATTGGCTAGGAGGGCCAGGATGTCTGTGTTCGACAAGCTCAAGGGAATGCTGAAGGGCCACGAGGATCAGGCCTCCAAGGGCGTCGACAAGGCCGGCGACTACGTCGACGGCAAGACGCAGGGCAAGTACACCGGTCAGGTCGACACCGCCCAGGAGAAGCTCAGGGAGCAACTGGGAGGCACGGGTCAGCAGCCGGACTCTCCGCCCCAGCCCCCGCCCCAGCAGTAGCGCGAGCCCCGCCCCAGCAGTAGCGCGAGCCCCGCCCCAGCAGTAGCGCGAGCCCCGCCCCAGCAGTAGCGCGAGGCGCGAAGCGAGCGTCAGGGCGCCCCGGATCCGCATCCGGGGCGCCCTTTTCCGGGGTGTGGCGGGCTCGGCTCTCCGGGTTTCATGGGACGCCGGAAGGGTGTGGGACCGGACGAGGGAGTGGTGTCGTGGTGCGGATCGTGCTCGTGCAGGGGGACATCACGGCCGAGGCCGCCGACGCGATCGTGAATGCCGCGAACTCCTCGCTGCTGGGCGGCGGCGGGGTCGACGGCGCCATTCACCGCAAGGGCGGCCCCGAGATCCTCGCCGCCTGCCAGGATCTTCGCCGCTCGCACTACGGCAAGGGGCTGGCCACCGGGCGGGCCGTGGCGACCACGGCGGGGCGCCTGCCGGCCCGGCACGTGATCCACACGGTCGGACCGGTCTGGTCGCGCGACGAGGACCGTTCGGAGCTGCTGGCCTCCTGCTACCGCGAATCCCTGCGGATCGCGGACGAGTCGGGCGATCGGACGGTCGCGTTCCCCGCCGTCTCCACCGGGATCTACGGCTGGCCGATCGACGACGGCGCCCGCATCGCCGTGGAGACGGTACGAGCCACCCCCACGGACGTGGAGGAAGTCCGCTTCGTGCTCTTCGACGCCCAGGCCTACGCGGCCTTCGAGGCGGCGGTGGGGGACCGGGACGTTCCGTAGCGGGACTCCCGGCAAGCGTCGTCCGAGCGGTCGAACATGCGCGTTCTTCTGTCCGTCCGTTCGGTCTCGGTGTTCCGGGGGCGCGCCGTGGTGATCTTCCGGCTGGGAGATTGGCGGGAAATCTGCCGGAACGCTTCCTCTCTTGGGGCGTACGGGCTGCCTCTGTCCTGAACGCTGTCCGCCCCGGTGAGCTGGACCTTTGCTCAAGACCGCCGGGTTTATCTGCTTGTCCTCACGCTTGCGGGGGAATCGGGCGCTCCGGGGTGGTTCGCCGGGGATTCGGTGGGCAACTCTGGATTCGCGACGTCGAGCACGAACGACCGGGGCGGTCGGCCAACTGCCTTGGGAATGGCCGTACTTCACAGAACTTCAGAGCAGTTCCGTGCACAGCAACAGCTTTCAGTTCCCGGAGGAACAGACATGGCAAGCATCCGTACCGCCCGCATCCTCGCCGTTGCCGCCGCCCTGCCCCTCGCCGCCGCGCTCTTCACGGGGGTGGCCCAGGCCGACAACGGCGGTTTCGCGGACGACGGATCGAACACGAGCGTCGCCACGATCGTCGGCAGCGGCGTGGGTGGGGACAACTTCGGCAACTCGACCACGACGCAGCAGGTGGCGACCGGTTCCGGTGCCTCCAACCAGAACAACACGGCCAGTGTGAACGGCTCCGCCTTCACCCACATCGCCCAGAACAACGCGGTGGTCAACTTCAACCCGTGGTGGTGACCGACCCGGCACGGCAGCCGGCCCGACGGGGGGCGTGACCGCGGTGTGAACGACGGCCTGTACGGCGGTACTTCGGTGCCGCCGTACAGGCCGTCCCGCGTGTGCCCCCGGGCGGCCGCGGTCGGTCGTCGACCTTGACAGGGGTCCTGAATCTGACGGACAGTCAGAAATCTCAGTCGTCCCACGGGAGGCCGTCGCCGTGCACCTCGCCCCGACCGAGCGGCAGCTACGGCTGCGCGCCGAACTCCGCGCGTACTTCCGGGACCTGATGCCCGGAGGTCCACCTCCCGCCACCGACACCCAAGCCCACCGACGGCTGCTGCGCCGGATCGGCGCCGACGGGCTCCTCGGACTCGGCTGGCCCGAGGAGTACGGCGGCCAGGGTCGCGGCCCCGACGAGCAGTTCGTCTTCTTCGACGAGGCGTACCGCGCGGGAGCCCCCGTCTCGATGGTCACGCTCAACACCGTCGGCCCCACGCTCATGGCCTACGGGACCGAGGAGCAGAAGGCCTTCTTCCTGCCCCGGATCCTGCGCGGCGAGACGGTCTTCGCGATCGGGTACAGCGAGCCCGAGGCGGGCACGGACCTCGCCTCCCTCCGGACGCGAGCCGTCCGCGACGGCGGGTCCTGGCTGATCGACGGCCAGAAGATCTTCACCTCCAACGCCCAGAACGCCGACTGGATCTGGCTCGCCTGTCGCACCGATCCCGACGCGCCCCCGCACCGGGGCATCTCGATCGTCCTCGTCCCGACGGACGCCCCCGGCTTCTCGTGGACCCCGATCGCGACCGTGGGCGGGCTGACGACCACGGCCACCTACTACGACGGGATACGGGTCCCCGCCGGGAACCTGGTCGGGCCCGAGCACGGCGGCTGGGGGCTCATCACCAATCAGCTCAACCACGAGCGGGTCGCGCTCGCCGCGATCGGCATGCAGGCCGAGGACTTCTTCGCCGCCGTGCTCGACCGGGCCCGTACCCCCGATCCGGTGACGGGCAGGCGTCGCATCGACGAGCCGTGGGTGCGGATCCGAGCCGCCGAGGCACATGCCCGGCTGGCCGCGACGCGCCTGCTGAACTGGCGTCTGGTGGGGGACGTGGGGGCCGGCCGGCTGGCCCCGGGGGACGCGAGCGGCGTGAAGTTCGTGGGAACCGAATCGGCGGTCGAGGTGTATCGGATATGTCAGGAGATCGCGGGTGGGCCGGGGACGGTGCGAGCGGGATCGCCGGGGGAGTTCGACGGCGGTGAGCTGGAGCGCATGAACCGGGCCGCGCAGATCAACACCTTCGGGGGAGGGGTGAGCGAGGTGCAGCGCGAGATCGTCGCGAGGATGCGGCTCGGCATGAAGGGGAGGGGACGGCGATGACCCTCACACGGAACCAGGACGGCCCGGACGGGCAGCGCGGACCGGACGGGCCCGAGGGGCAGCGCGGACCGGACGGGCGGCGCGGACCGGACGGGGCGCCGGACGGGCTGTACGAGCGGCTCGCGGGGTTCGCGGGGCGGTCCGCCGCCACGGCCGGGGTCGGCAAGGACCCGGTGAACCTGCCCATGATCCGGCACTGGTGCGAGGCCATGGGCGACGAGCATCCGGCCTACCGGGGGCCCGACGCGGTCGCTCCGCCCACGATGCTCCAGGCCTGGACGATGGGTGGCCTCTCGGGGCACACGGACCGCTCCTCCGCCCACGAGGAGCTGTTCGCCCTCCTCGACGGGGCCGGATACACCTCGGTGGTCGCGACCGACTGCGAGCAGGAGTACCTGCGGCCGCTGCGGCCCGGTGACGAGATCGCCTTCGACACCGTCATCGAGTCCGTGTCACCGCTCAAGACCACCAGACTCGGGTCCGGGCACTTCGTCACCACCCGGACCGACGTCCGCGCCGGCGGGCAGCTGGCCGGCACTCACCGCTTCCGCATCCTCAAGTACGCGCCCGCCGCGCGACCGCGGAGGCCGGAGCCCGCCGGGACCGAAGGCCCGCGGACGGCGGCCCGGCGGCCCCGGCCCGTGGTCAACCGGGACAACGCCGGGTTCTGGGAGGGCGTGGCCGCGCACCGGCTGCTCATCCAGCGCTGCGGCGACTGCGCCGCCCTCCGTCTCCCCTGGCTGCCGGGGTGCGCCGACTGCGGTTCGCCCGCATGGGACACGGTCGAGGCGAGCGGCGCCGGGACGGTCTACTCGTACGTGGTGATGCACCACCCGCCCTTCCCGGCCTTCGACCCGCCGTACGCGGTCGGTCTCGTCGAACTCGCCGAGGGCGTCCGGATGGTCAGCAACGTGGTGGGGGTGCCGTACGACAAGGTGCGGATCGGGATGCCGGTGCGGCTGGAGTTCCTGCGGGTCGACGAGGAGCTGGAGCTTCCCGTCTTCCGCGCGGGAGGGGAGGACTGACATGGACTTCACCCCCACCGAGGAGCAGGAGGCGGCCCGCGAGCTGGCCGCCCGGATCTTCGCCGACCTCTCCACCCACGAGCGGCTCAGGGCGGCCGGCACCGGCAGCGACGCCGAGCTGTGGAAGGCCCTCTGCGCCGCCGGGCTGCCCGGCTCCGTCGAGGAGACCGGCCTGCTCGGCCTGGTCCTCCTCCTGGAGGAGCAGGGACGCGTCACGGCCCAGGTGCCGTTCGCCGCGACCTGTGTGTACGGGATCCTCGCCGTCGCCCGGCACGGGACGGACGGGCAGCGCGCCCGGCTCCTGCCCGGACTCCGCGACGGTACGACGGTGGTGACGGGCGCCTTCCCGGCGTCCGGCGCCGTCACCTCGCGCGCGGGGCGGCTCAGCGGGGCCGTGGACTGGGTGCCGTGGCTCAGGGACGCCACCCATGTCCTCGTTCCCGACGAGAACCGCGTCCTCTGGCTGGTCCGCACCGAGGACGCGGCCCGTGTCGATCCCGTCGAGCTCACCGCCCCCTGGTCCGCCGGCCGGCTCGTCCTCGACGGGGCGACGGGCGAGCGGCTCGGGGAGGCGGAGGGGACCGTGGAAGGGGAGCGGCCCGGGAAGGGGGCCTACGCGGACGTGCTCGCCGCCGCCCGGGTCGCCTTCGCCGGGCTGCAGGCCGGGGTCTGCGCCGGATCGCTCGCCCGGGCCGTCGAGTACACCTCCGTACGGGAGCAGTTCGGCCGCCCGCTCTCCACCCACCAGGCGGTGCAACTGCGGGCCGCCGACGCCCACATGGACACCGAGACCATCCGGGTCACCGCCTACGAGGCGGCCTGGCGCCACGACGGGGACCTGGACGCCCGGGAGGCGGCCCTGACGGCCGCCTGGTGGGCCTCAGAGGCGGGGAAGCGGGTCGTGCACGCCGGCCAGCATCTGCACGGAGGCATGGGCGCGGACCTCGACCACCCCGTGCACCGGCACTTCCTCTGGGGCCGGCAGCTCGACGCCCATCTCGGCTGCGGTACCGAACTCCTCGCCGAACTCGGCGACCTGCTCGCTGAAGGAGACCTGTCATGAAGCCCGGCACGGAGACCTTCGTCGAGCCCGGGGACGAGCTGCCGCCGCTGACGATCCCGATCACCCGCACCCTGATCGTCGCCGGGGCCGTCGCCTCCCGCGACTACCAGGACGTGCACCACGACGCCGAACTGGCCCGGGAGAAGGGCTCCCCGGACATCTTCATGAACATCCTCACGACCAACGGCCTCGTCGGCCGGTACATCACCGACCACTTCGGCCCCCGCGCGGTGCTCCGCAGGGTCGCCATCCGGCTCGGTGCCCCCAACCACCCCGGCGACATCATGGTGCTCACCGGCACGGTCACCGAGGTCGACGGGACCACCGTGCACGTCCGGGTCGTCGGTGCGAACGGCCTCGGGCACCACGTCACGGGGACGGTCACCGTGGAGGTGCCGCGATGAGCGTCCGCACCCGGGACGGCCTCGGCGGCCGGGCGGCCGTCGTGGGCATCGGCGCCACCGAGTTCTCCAAGGACTCGGGCCGCAGCGAACTGTCGCTCGCCGTCGAGGCGGTGCGCGCGGCCCTCGACGACGCCGGGCTCGCTCCTGCCGACGTCGACGGCATGGTCACCTTCACCATGGACACCAACCCCGAGATCACCGTCGCCCAGGCGGCCGGCATCGGCGAGCTGTCCTTCTTCTCGCGCGTGCACTACGGCGGCGGGGCCGCCTGTGCCACCGTGCAGCAGGCGGCGCTCGCCGTCGCCTCAGGGGTCGCGGAGGTCGTCGTCTGCTACCGGGCGTTCAACGAGCGCTCCGGACGGCGCTTCGGCTCCGGAGTCCAGCAGCGCGAGCCCTCCGCCGAGGGAGTCGCGCTCGGCTGGCAGCTGCCGTTCGGGCTGCTCACCCCGGCCTCCTGGGTCGCGATGACCGCCCAGCGGTATCTGCACACCTACGGGCTGACCCCGGACGCCTTCGGCCATGTCGCCGTCACCGACCGGCGCCACGCCGCCCGCAACCCCGCCGCGTACTTCCACGGGAAGCCGATCACCCTCGCCGACCACGCCGCCTCCCGCTGGATCGTCGAACCCCTCCGGCTGCTCGACTGCTGCCAGGAGACCGACGGCGGCCAGGCCGTCGTCGTCACCTCCGTCGAGCGCGCCCGGGACCTGCGGCGCCCGCCGGCCGTGATCGTGGCGGCGGCCCAGGGCGCCGGCCGGAAGCAGGAGGCGATGACCAGCTTCTACCGGGACGGGCTGACGGGGCTTCCGGAGATGGGGGTGGTGGCCCGCCAGCTCTGGCGGACCTCCGGCCTCGCACCGGGCGAGATCGACGTGGGCATCCTCTACGACCACTTCACCCCCTTCGTGCTCATGCAGCTGGAGGAGTTCGGCTTCTGCGGTCCGGGGGAGGCGGCCGATTTCGTCGCGGCGGACGCGCTCCCGCTGAACACGCACGGGGGACAGCTCGGCGAGGCGTATCTGCACGGCATGAACGGGATAGCGGAGGCGGTACGACAGCTGCGCGGGACCTCCGTGAACCAGATACCCGGGGCGGAGCGGACCTTGGTCACGGCGGGAACGGGGGTTCCCACGTCCGGGTTGATCCTGGGCACGGACGGCTGAGGCGACGGCCCCTGCGGTGGCCGGACGGGGCGGGCGGATCTTCACTCGCGCCATGAGCACACACGCACCAGGACCGGAGCCCACGCCCACGCGCGCGGCCTCACCGACCTCGCGGCCGCCCTCGTCCCCGGCCCGTCCGCCCTCGTCCCCGGCCCGTCCGACGACCCGCCCGCCGTCTGCGCCGTCTCCTGTGCGCCGGGCCCGCACCCGGGTCCGGCGCACGGCCAGGGTGCGGATCGTGGTCGGGGCCGTCGTGGCGGCACTGGCCGGGGCGGCCCTGGTCAGTGCCCCCGCACCGGCCGTCGATCCCGGCCGCGTGCCGGCCGCCGCCCCCGCCCCCGGCGCCGCTCCCCCCAGCGACCGCATCGCCGACCGCATCCCCGACCGCGTCACCCGTCCCGTCGGCCACCCCGGTGCGCCGGCGCCCGCACCCGGCGGGCCCGCCGATCCCGTGACCTTCGTCGGGCGTGCCTTCGACACCTGTGAGGCGCCGTCCCTCGACGTGATGAAGGCCTGGCGCAGTTCGCCGTACGGGGCCGTCGGCATCTACTTCGGCGGACGGGGGCGCGGCTGCCCCACCCAGCGGGAGCTGAACCCCGCCTGGGTCGCCTCCGCCCACGCCATGGGCTGGCGACTGCTGCCGCTGTTCGTCGGGTCGCAGGCGCCCTGTGTGAACGCCGTCGCCAAGCGGCCGTTCGCCATCGGCGGCAGCCCGGTGAGCCAGGGCACCCGTGAGGGGGGCGAGGCCGTACGGGCAGCGCAGGCCCTGGGGCTGGACGTGAGCAGTCCGCTCTACCTCGACATCGAGGCGTACGAGCCGGGTGACGCGGGCTGCACCGCGACCACCCTCTCCTTCGTCCGCGCCTGGAACCGGGAGGTGCGTCGCCTCGGCTACGTACCCGGGTACTACAGCAGCGCCGACACGGGGGTGCGGGACATCGAGGCCGCGCGGCGGGCGGGGACGCCGGACCTGCCGGCCGTGATGTGGTTCGCGCGCTGGCTGGGGCGGCCCGCGCTGTACACCGAGTCGGTGCTGCACCCGGACGCCTGGATGCCGCACGCCCGGATCCACCAGTACGCGGGCAACGTCACCGAGGCGTACGGCGGCCGCCGTCTCGCCATCGACCGGAACGCGATGGACGCGCCGGTCGCCCGTGTCACCGACACGGCCCTGCGCGTGGCCGGGGATCCCGTCCGGGCGGCGGAAGAGGTGCCTCCCGTACTCCGACCCTGAGGGTGCCCCCGAGAGGGCTCTCCACCCAGAGGAGGTCGGGCCGTCCCCACCCCTACAACCTGAGGCGGACTGCGGGTCGGGACCTGGGGCCGATCCGCCGGGCGTCCCTCTCCTCATAGCGTGGAGTCATGACTCCGCCACCTTCTGGCCCCGTCTGCGCCGGTGCCTCGCAGTACGCGTCGTACTCGACCTTCTCGTCGTACGTACGGGCGCGTGGGCCCGTGCTCCTGCGCACCGCGCGCTCCCTGACCGCCAACCCCTGTGACGCCGAGGACCTGCTGCAGACCGCGCTGGCCAAGACGTTCGTCGCCTGGGAGCGCATCGAGGACCACCGCGCCCTGGACGGTTACGTCCGTCGCGCGCTGCTGAACACCCGCACGTCGCAGTGGCGCAAGCGCAAGGTCGACGAGTTCGCCTGCGACGAGCTGCCCGAGCCCTCCGGCGTCCCGGAGCCGGACCCGGCCGAGCGGCAGGTGCTGCACGACGCGATGTGGCGCGCGGTGCTGAAGCTGCCCGAGCGTCAGCGCCAGATGGTGGTTCTCCGGTACTACGAGGACCTGAGCGAGGCTCAGACCGCCGAGGTCCTGGGGGTGTCCGTCGGCACCGTGAAGAGCGCGGTGTCGAGGGCGCTCGGCAAGCTCCGTGAGGACCCCGAGCTGACCCCGGCCCGCGAGGAAGTAAGCAGAAAGTAAGCAAGAAGACCGGCATAACGGTAGAAATCGACGCCACGCATCACTCACGCCAGTGATCACTGGCATTTTCCGTACTCTCGGGTAGTGACATACCGAGCGGTACGTGCGCAGAATCGCCACACCCTTTCTGCCACGTAGCGCCCACCGGGAGGACGCCCCGTGTACAGCACCATGCAGGACGTACAGCTGACCGTGAGCCGCATTCTCAAGCACGGAATGACGATTCACGGGAAGTCGATCATCACCACCTGGACGGGCGAGCCCGAGCCGCAGCGCCGCACGTTCGCGGAGGCCGGAGCACGCGCGCACCAGCTGGCCAACGCCCTGCGCGACGAACTCGGGGTCATCGGCGATCAGAGGGTCGCGACCCTCATGTGGAACAACTCGGAGCACGTCGAGGCGTACTTCGCGATTCCGTCCATGGGCGCGGTCCTGCACACCCTCAACCTCCGTCTTCCCCCCGAGCAGCTGGTGTGGATCGTCAACCACGCCGCCGACCGGGTCGTCCTCGTGAACGGCTCCCTGCTCCCCCTCCTCGCCCCGCTGCTGCCGCACCTGCCGACGATCGAGCACATCGTGGTCGCGGGCCCCGGTGACCGTTCCGTCCTGGACGGCGCGGCCCCCCGCGTGCACGACTACGAGGAGCTGATCGCGGGCCGCCCGACCACGTACGACTGGCCCGAGCTGGACGAGCGTTCGGCCGCGGCCATGTGCTACACCTCCGGCACCACCGGCGACCCCAAGGGCGTCGTCTACTCGCACCGTTCGATCTACCTGCACTCGATGCAGGTGAACATGGCCGAATCGATGGGTCTCACCGACCGGGACACCACCCTGGTGGTCGTCCCGCAGTTCCACGTCAACGCCTGGGGCCTGCCGCACGCCACCTTCATGACCGGCATCAACATGCTCATGCCGGACCGTTTCCTCCAGCCGGCCCCGCTCGCCGACATGATCGAGCGCGAGAAGCCGACCCACGCGGCCGCCGTCCCCACCATCTGGCAGGGCCTGCTCGCCGAGGTCACCGCCAACCCCCGCGACCTCTCCTCGATGTCCCAGGTCACCATCGGCGGCGCGGCGTGTCCGCCCGCGCTCATGGAGGCGTACGACCGCCTCGGCGTCCGCCTCTGCCACGCCTGGGGCATGACCGAGACCTCCCCGCTCGGCACCATGGCCCACCCGCCGCACGGCCTCACCGCCGAGGAGGAGTGGCCGTACCGCGTCACGCAGGGCCGCTTCCCGGCCGGCGTCGAGGCCCGTCTGGTCGGCCCGGCCGGCGAACACCTGCCCTGGGACGGGGAGTCCGCAGGTGAGCTGGAGGTGCGCGGCACCTGGATCGCGGGCTCGTACTTCGGCGGCATCGACGGCGAGGCGATCCGCCCGGCGGACAAGTTCAGCGAGGACGGCTGGCTCAAGACCGGTGACGTCGGCGTGATCAGCCACGAGGGCTTCCTCACCCTCACCGACCGCGCCAAGGACGTCATCAAGTCCGGCGGCGAGTGGATCTCCAGCGTCGAGCTGGAGAACGCGATCATGGCGCACCCGGAGGTCGCCGAGGCCGCCGTCGTCGCGGTGCCGGACGAGAAGTGGGGCGAGCGCCCGCTGGCGACCGTCGTCCTCAAGGACGGCGCCACGGCGGACTACGAGACGCTGAAGGCCTTCCTCGCCGACGAGGGCGGCATCGCCAAGTGGCAGCTCCCGGAGCGCTGGGCGATCGTGCGGGCGGTCCCGAAGACGAGCGTCGGCAAGTTCGACAAGAAGGTCATCCGCAAGCAGTACGCGGAGGGCGAGCTGGACGTGACGGAACTCTAGTCACCGGCGCCGGAACCGGAAACGGGACCGGAAGCAGGACCGCGTACGGGGAGGGCTTCGGTGACGAAGCCCTCCCCGTACGCGTGTCCGTGACGGCTAGTTGGTGCCGATCTTCGCGAGCAGGTCCACGATCCGGGCCTGGACCTCGGTGCTGTTCGAGCGCTCGGCGAGGAAGAGGACCGTCTCGCCCGAGGAGAGCTTCGGCAGCTCCTCCTCGGCGAGGTCGACCGAGGTGTAGACGACGAGCGGGGTGCGGTTGAGCTGCCCGTTCGCCCGCAGCCAGTCGATGATCCCGGCCCGGCGGCGGCGTACCTGCATCAGGTCCATCACCACCAGGTTCGGTCGCGTCTGGGTGGCGAGCGTGACTGCCTCGGTGTCCGTGGCGGCCCGCGCGACCTGCATCCCGCGCCGCTCCAGGGTGGCCGCGAGCGCCTCCGCGATGTCCTCGTTCTCCTCGATCAGGAGGACGCGGGACGGGTGCTGCTCGCTGTCGCGCGGGGCGAGCGCCTTGAGGAGCACGGCCGGATCGGCGCCGTACGCGGCCTCCCGGGTCGCCTGACCGAGACCGGCCGCGAGGAGCACGGGCACCTCGGCGGCGACGGCCGCCTGGCGCAGCGACTGGAGCGCGGTACGGGTGATGGGACCGGTCAGCGGGTCGACGAAGAGCGCGGCCGGGAAGGCGGCGATCTGGGCGTCGACCTCCTCGCGGGAGTGCACGATCACCGGCCGGTAGCCCCGGTCGCTCAGCGCCTGCTGGGTGGAGACGTCGGGGGCGGGCCAGACGAGCAGCCGACGCGGGTTGTCGAGGGGCTCCGGGGGGAGTTCGTCGTCGACGGGGCGCGGCGCGGGCCGGTTGGCGACCTCCACGGCGCCACCGGGACCGTCGAGCGGCTCGGGACCCTCGTCGGAGCCCTCCGCGGGTGCTCCTATGGCGTACGCGCGGCCCTCGGGCGCACGCGACGGCGTCTGCGACGAGGTGTCCGCCTGCGGGTGCGGCCTGGCCTCGCCGTGGGCCGGTACGGGGAGCGCGGCGGGGACCGGCGGGTCGGCCTCCGGCGGGGTGGCGAGCCTGCGCCGCCGCCCGGAACCGGTGGAACCGCCGGAGCCGTTGGAGCCGTTGGAGGGCGCGCCGGGGGCCGAGGGGGCCGCCGGGGCGGGAGACACGGCGGGGGCCGCCGGGGTCGCCGCGGCGGGCGGCGGGACGAAGGGGACGCCCTGCCCGAGGGTGCGCACGCTGAACGCCCGTCCCTGGGTCGAGTCCTTCGGCATGGGCAGCTCGGGCGGCAGCGGTACGGAGCCGGTGCCGGTCCCGGAGGGCGCGGCGCCGGAGGACGCGATGCCGGACGATCCGGTCCCGGAGCCGGAACTGGTGCTGTTCCGGGGCTCGGCCTGCGGCGGTGCCGGCTGCGACGGCAGCGACGGCGGCTCGGGCGGCGGGGGCGTGACGGCCCGGCGGCGCCCGGTCGGCTCGGCCGGCGGCTGAGCGTGCGGAGGGTGCTGCGCGGACGTGTGACCGGCGCCGGGGACGCCTCGCAGGGCCTCGTGCCCGCCCTCGTCGGAGACCGGCAGCGGCCCGGCGACGTGGGAGGGAGCACCCGGTACGGCGAACGGCGCCGGATCCGGCTCGGCGGGACGGTCGGCATCGGCGGGCGGAAGCGCGAACGGCGTCCGGGGCCCGGCCTCGGCCGCCGCGGCCCGCTCCTGCGCGGCGGCGAGCGCACGCCGACGGCGCCCGCTCGGCTGCGCCTCGGGAGCACCTTCGGGGGAGGCCACCGCCGGCAGGGCGCGAGCGAGCGCGGGAGCCGACGGAGCCCCCGAGGGCTCGACGGCGACACCCTGGGGCGGCACGGCGGCGCCGAGCGCGGCCCGTCCCTGCGCACCCTCGGCGGCGGTCACGACGGACCCCTCGGCGGGGCGGCCGCGCCGACGGCCGGTCGGCTCGACGACGGAGGCGCCGGGGCCGCCCGGGGCGTGGCCGGTGGCGGGAACGGCCTGCTCCACGCCCGAGTTCTGCTGGGCCGGGATCAGTTCGGCGGGTCCGCCCGCCGCGTCTCCCGTACGGGCACGGCGACGCCCACTGGGCTCGGCACCGCCCTCAGGGGCCACCGAGCTCTCCAGGAAGGCGTCCGTGGAGCCGCGCCGGGCCCGCCGCCGTCCCCCGCCGGAGGCCTCCGGGGAGTCGGCGGAGGGCGCGAGGGGCCCGGAGGGCCCGGAGAGGCCCGAAGGATCGGCAGGACCGGCAGGAACCGAAGCGCCGGCAGGAACCGAAGCACTGCCGGAGGAGGCGGAGGGGTCGGAGACGGATGCGGACGCCTGCGCGGGCAGCGCGAGAGCCTCCCGGCCGAGGCCCGCCTGCCCGCCGACCGGTCCACCGGTCCGCCCGCCGGCCGGTCCGAGCGCGGGCACGCCGCCGGGACCGCCCTGCGCCCCCGGATGGCCCTGCTCCGTCGCGGGGACCGTGCCCCGCCCCGTACCGAGCGGGACTTCGAGGACGTACGCGCCGCCGCTGGTGCCCGGCACCTCGTGGGTCTGCACGACACCGCCGTGCGCCGCCACGATGCCGCGCACGACCGGCCCGTGGACCGGGTCGCCGCCCGCGTAAGGGCCGCGGACCTCGATCCGTACGACGTCACCGCGCTGTGCGGCCGCGACGACGATCGTGGAGTCGGCCGGCCCGGAGCCCTGGGAGGTGGCGCGGTTCTTGCCGGTCGCGTCGACGCCGGCGACGTCCGCGACGAGGTGGGAGAGCGCCGTGGCGAGCCGGGTCGCGTCGACCTCGGCCTCGATGGGCGGCGCGTGCACGGCGAACTGGGCGCGGCCGGGACCGATCAGGTCGACGGCCCCGTCGATGCCGGCCGTCACGACCCCGTCGAGAAGGGCGACGCGCTTGTCCAGCACCTCCGCGCCCGCGTCCAGGCGCTGGTAGCCGAGGACGTTGTCGACGAGCGCCGTCATGCGGGCGTACCCGGCGGCGAGGTGGTGCAGGACCTGGTTGGCCTCGGGCCAGAGCTGTCCGGCGTCGTCGGCGGCGAGGGCGCCCAGCTGGGTGCGCAGCTCCTGGAGGGGGCCGCGCAGGGACTCGGCGAGGACGGCCGTGAGCTGCTCGTGCCGGGCGGCGAGCGAGGCGTACAGCTCCTGCTGCGCCTCCCGGTCGGCGGCGTTCCGCTCGGCGCGGTCGGCGAGTTCGGCGGCGTTCCGCTCGGTGAGTTCCTTGATCTCGGCGGCGTGTTCCTCGGCCAGCTGCTCGTACGGCCTGCGGTCGGTGAAGGTCATGACCGCGCCGACGAGCTGATCGCCGTCACGGACCGGGGCGGTCGTCAGGTCGACCGGCACGCGGTCGCCCTTCTTCGCCCAGAGGACCTGTCCGCGGACGCGGTGCTTGCGACCGGACTTGAGGGTGTCCGCGAGCGGCGATTCCTCGTACGGGAAGGCCTCGCCGTCGGGCCGCTTGGCGAGGATCAGCGGGTGCAGCTCCTGGCCGCCGAGTTCGCCGGCGCGGTAGCCGAGGATCTGGGCGGCGGCCGGGTTGACGAGGACGACGCGGCCGTCGGTGTCCGTGCCGACGACGCCCTCGGCCGCGGCGCGCAGGATCATCTCGGTCTGCCGCTGCGAGCGGGCGAGTTCGGCCTCGGTGTCGAGGGTGCCGGTGAGGTCCCGGACGACCAGCATGAGCAGCTCGTCGCCGGTGTAGCCGCCGTAGGAGTCGTAGGCCTCGCGGCCGTCCTCCAGGCTGGCGCTGGTCACCTCGACGGCGAACTCGCTGCCGTCGGTGCGGCGGGCGATCATCCGGGTGGGCTTGGTGCGGCCGCGCTCGTCGGTGCCCTCGGGGCGCCGCATGGAGCCGGGGATGAGCCGGGAGTCGAAGCCGGGCAGGAGATCGAGCAGTCCGCGTCCGACGAGCGCGGTACCGGGGGTCTCGAACATGCCGAGGGCGATGGTGTTGGCGTTGACGACCGTGCCGTTGCAATTGACGAGCACGAGGCCGTCGGGGAGGGCGTCGAGTATGGCTGCGAGGCGAGCAGCGCCCCGGGATGGCCTGCTGCTCACGACGACGTTCCTCCCTGACGCACTGCAACGTGCATGCCCTATCGGCCGGCCGGCCCCATCTTGCCCCTCGGGCCGCACCCTGTCACGGAAGGGAGTCTAAGGGAGCCGCCGGGGGGTGACCCCGGTCTCATCCCGTCCCATCCCGTCTCATCCCCGGACAAGAGGAAGGACCGGCTCCAGATTCTCCCAGCGGTTGATCTCACAGCCGTCGGCGCGGGAGAAGCGGGCGTCGACCGTGCGGCCCTGCCAGGTGCCGGTGACGTGGGCGAGTGCGGGGCCGCCGTACACCTGCGTGCAGAACTGGTCCGCGGGCACGGGCGCGAACGGGTCGGCGCCCTCCTGCGCGAGCCGGTCGAGGCGCTCGCAGGCGTTCTCGTGGGCCGGGTGGTTTCCGGCGGCACGGTCGTCGCACCTCAGCTCGAAGGTGCCGTCGGCGTCCGGATGGCCGCTCTCGGAGACGGTGACGGTCAGCTTCTCGGGCGGGGAGAGCAGGGGCAGCGGCGGGAGCGGACCGAACCCCGCGGTGCCGGCGGCGGCGGTGGCGAGGGATGCGAGGACGAGGCGGCGCAGCATGCGGATCTCCAGGAGCGGGGAGCGGGAGCGGCGGTGGACGGCGGGGCGGGCGCATGCCGTGCCCCGCCCCTTCTAACGCTCCGGGCGCCGGGGCGTTGCGCAAGCGGGGTGCGCCGGGCGGGCGGCGGGCGGGTGCCTGTCGGGCGGAGGCCGCGGCGGGGAGGCGTCCGGAGGTGAGCCCGCGCCTCGGAAGGGCGCCACGTCGGGGTCGCCGGGCTTTGCCCTCGACCCCGGAGGACTAGTACGGTGAGAATCGATTGGTGACAGCCGGTTCGCCTGTGTCATCATCTGCACGCACCACTCGCGTATGCGCGGGGTGCATGGAGGCGTCGCCTAGTCCGGTCTATGGCGCCGCACTGCTAATGCGGTTTGGGTCTTAAAGCCCATCGAGGGTTCAAATCCCTCCGCCTCCGCCCCTACCGAAGCCCCGGCCCCACAGGCCGGGGCTTCGGCCGTTTCCGGCCCGCGGAGCCTCCGCCCGCCCGCCCTCACCCTCGGCCCGCACTCCGGGCCCGCGCGGCGTTTTCGCAGCTCACAAGGGGTAAGGCCAATGGATTTCACATGGCGGCGGCAGTCATGTAATGTTCTGTCTGTCGCCGCGAGCGGGTCGAAAGACCGGGGAGCGGAGGCAAGACAAAAGAACAAGCACTCGTAGCTTAACGGATAGAGCATCTGACTACGGATCAGAAGGTTGCAGGTTCGAATCCTGCCGAGTGCACACAGATCAGAGGCCCCCTGGACATGGTCCAGGGGGCCTCTGACATCAGCGGGTGACATCAACGTGCTGTGTCTCGTGCTCGGCTCAGAATCCGCTGCAGGTGGCTGCCGCCGATGGCCCGGACGCGGTGGCTGTCTTTGGCGAGTCGTTGTCTACGCTCACCGAGCATGTGGCCGTCCCTCCTGACCCGCTCAGACTGATGAGCAGTGATCCACCCTTCACGAAGCCCTTCGTCTTTAGGGTCTTCCGCCACGGCAGCTTCTCGACGGTTTCGGATCTTGACGAGATGCCATCGTCGTTCCAGAAGGAATAGGCGATGGTCACGTCTCTTGCGTCGCCAGTGACCGCGTACTCCACCGTGACTTCTTTCGACACTTCGTTTGAGATGCCCGCGATGACGGCTACGCATCCGCCTGCCGCCAGCAGGACCAGGATGAGCAGCACCCACGGCCACTTCCGCCGCTTCTTCCTTGGCGGGGTTGCTCCGTAAGGTGCGCCACCGCCCGGCGGGGCCTGCCAGCCTGCCCCGGCATGAGGCTGCTGTGCACCCTGCCCCCACGGCTGCTGGTACGGATCTGGGCGGGGCTCTTGCCCTGATGGTGGTTGGTCCATGTCATCAGCCTCCGACTGCGCGCTCAAGCGCGCTACTCCGCTTTCGGGTCCTGGAGCCCGTTCGGCTGACGAGATGAGGGTGAGTCGTGGTCGTTCTCGTCCTGGTCGGTCTCCAACCCCAAAGCGTCGTCCATTCGCTCGGCCGCCGCCCTGAGCGTCGTCTGCATGACGTGCGCGTAGGTGTCGAGCGTCATCGTGATTGTGCTGTGCCCAAGCGTTTCCATGATGATGCGGGCGTCCACCCCCTGCGCGAGCAGCAGTGACGCGCAGGTGTGCCGCAGGTCATGCACCCGGATCCGACGCACCTTCGCCTTGGCGCACAGGAGCGTGAGCATCCTGTTCAGGCTGCGGGGGTCGGTGGCCCTACCGGTCGACGTGGTGAAGATGAGCCCGCCCGGCTGGTGGTCCAGCGGCTTCCACTTCGCGCCGGCCACCTTCCGTTCCTGTTCCTGGGTGACCCGGTGCGCGTGGAGGGCGTCCACACACCGCTTCGGAAGCGAGACCGTACGGATGGACCGTGCCGTCGTCGGGGTGCCGAAGAGCAACTCTCGCTTGATCCGCTGGAGATTCCGGCGGACCCGGAGCTGACCGGCGCCGAGGTCGACGTCCGACCACGTGAGCGCGAGGACCTCCCTGCGGCGCAGGCCGGTGGAGACCATGAGAAGCCACAGGACGTAGATCAGAAGGTTGCAGGTTCGAATCCTGCCGAGTGCACATGGATGAGAGGCCCGGACGAGAGTCCGGGCCTCTTGCGTTTCCTGGGCGTACAGCAGTGAAGTACAGCAGCCGCGTTGATCGCTGTCAGGAGCGAACTGCACGTGTGCCGGGTGGTCCGGAGCGGGATCGCGCGCACGCCGGCGCGACGAGAGGCGGCGAGGCCGGGCTGCCTCGGCCCGTAGGGACTCCTGGTCGCAGCTCTAGCGGCTGAGCATCGCCAGGAGCGTGCGGCGTGGCAGCAGGCGGGTGGCGAGGACGAAGAGGGAGTTCGTCCGCCCCGGGACGACGGTGGGGCCGGTACGGCGGTCCAGGGCGCGCAGGGCGGTGCGGACGACCGCCGCCGGGCTCTGGACCATGGCCGCCGGGGCGTCCTGGTGGCGACGGGCGGCCGCCCCGGCGCTGGACTCCGTCTCCGGCTCCGTGGAGGTCGGGCCGGGGGAGAGGGTCATGACGTGGACGCCGAGGGGGCGTTGCTCGTACCAGAGGGCTTCGGAGAAGGCCGTCACGAAGGCCTTGCCGGCGCTGTAGACGGCGAGGCCCGGGGCCGGGGCGTGCGCGAGGGTGGAGGAGACGTTGATGAGCGCGTCCCCGCGCCGGGCCCCGGAGAGGAAGGCGTGCGCCAGTACGACGACGGCGTCGCCGCTCAGGTGCAGGGCGGCCAGCGCTTCCCGCGGGCCGGTCCCGGTGAAGGGGCCGTGGTGGGCGGTGCCGGCGTTGTTGACCAGCAGCTCGACGGGCCGCTGGACCAGCTCGGCGGCGACCAGTTCCTGCCCTTCGGGGGTCGAGAGGTCGGCGACCAGGTAGCGATGGCCGGGTCCGAGCTCCTCCACGAGGGCGCGTAACCGGTCCTCGCTCCGGGCCACGGCGGTCACGGTCCAGCCGGCCGAGGCGAGTTCGCGGGCGAAGGTCAGGCCGATGCCCGCACTGGCCCCGGTGACCAAGGCGGCGCGAGCGGGTCGGGCGGTCACTTCTCGGCCCTGGGCGCCGTGCCGGGGGACAGCAGGAAGGAGACCTTCTCCATGACCGGCTGGCGCTGCGTGTTCTGGAAGGCCGCGATCCGCCACCGCCCGTCGGCTTCCCGGGTGAGCGTGTACGTCTGGACCTTCGACAGCTCTCCCGGTGGACCTTCGACAGCTCTCCCGGCCGCCCGCCCGTGTACGTGTCGCCGCGGCTGGTGACGACGGCCGCGTCGGGGCCGAGGAAACGGATGCCCAGGATGGAGTCGGCCAGCTTCGTCCCCTTGACGAAGCCGCCGAAGAGGGCTCGGTGGGCCTCGGTGATGTCGCCGCGGCCCTGGTAGTGGGTGCCGACGTAGGTCGTGTACGTGGCGTCCTGCGTGAAGAGGGCTCCGAACGCGTCGGCGTCGGCCGCACCCCACGCCGCGGCGAGCGAGGACAGCACCCCGCACACGGCGTCGCGGTCTCCCGTACCCGTGCCGGTGCCCGCCGGGGTGACGGCGGTGCACGCCGCGGCGCCGGTGACCTTGACCTCAGAGGCGGAGTCGAGCCACAGGTAGCCCCCACCGGCTGTCAGGCCGAGGGTGAGCGCGGTGGCGATCAGGGCGCGCTTGAGGGTGCGTCGACGTCGGCGGGGCGAGGCGGGAGGGGCGGACGGGGTAGCCGGGGCATCGGCTCCGTCGCGCGGGGCGGCGGCGGTGGCGAGGTCGGGGGTCATCTGGGTTCTCCGTAAGGTCGTCAGGTCGGCGAGTGGTGCGGGTGGGCGGCCGCGCACGTCAGTGTTCGCCGGACGGGACGAGGCCCGGGGCGAAGCGGTAGGACACGGCCTCCATCAGCGGCTTGCGCTTGGTGTTCTGGAAGGCGGCGATCCGCCACCGCCCGTCGGCCTCGCGGACGAGCGTGTACGTCTGGATCTTGGCCAGCTTCGCCGGACGCCTGCCCTTGTAGGTGTCCCCGCGCCCGTTCACCACGGCAACGCCGGGCCCGTAGAAGCGGATGTCGAGGACCTCGTCCGCCAGCCGGGTGCCCTTGAGGAAGCCGGTGAAGAGGGTGCGGTGGCTCTCCACGATGTCGCGGCGTCCCCGGTAGAAGGTGCCGACGTAGGTGATGTACGTGGCGTCCTCGGTGAACAGCTCGCCGTAGGCCTCGGCGTCGTGGCGCTCCCAGGCGGCGACGAGGCGGCGCAGCACGGCTTGGACGGAGGCGATGGACTCGGTGGTGGACGTGCTGATGGGCTGCATGACGGACCACTCCCCAATTGGCTAGACTCATGCAGATACTGACTGTACTCAGTATCTGCATGCGTGCAGATATAAAGATAGGAGGCGATCCCGAGAATGGCAACAGGTGGCGGCGCGGACGCGCACACGGTCTTCCGGCAGTACCTGGACGCCGTCGGACTCCAGGGTCTGG
Organism: Streptomyces sp. NBC_00691; assembly: GCF_036226665.1. NCBI lineage: Bacteria > Bacillati > Actinomycetota > Actinomycetes > Kitasatosporales > Streptomycetaceae > Streptomyces > Streptomyces sp. NBC_00691. The sequence goes on from NZ_CP109007.1 coordinate 4,220,327, forward strand.
CCAGCGCCGAGGCGGCGGGCCTGCACACGTCCGAGTGGTACGCACTCAGCCTCATCACCCTCGAGGGCGGCCTGTCCTCCGGTGAGCTCGCCCTCCGTACCGGGCTGACCACGGGCGCGACCACCCGGCTCATCGACCGACTCGAACGGGCCGGCTACGCCCGCCGGGCCGCCGATCCGAGTGACCGGCGCCGGGTCATCGTGGAGCCGGTACCGGACGCGCTGGACCGCATCGAGGACGTGGTCGGCCCGGCTCGCCGCCACATCGCGGCGGTGATCGGCTCCTACCCACCGGAGCACCAGGCCGTGCTCTTCGACTACTTCGCCCGCGCGGCGCCCGCGTTCCGCGCGGCCACGGAGGAGATCCGCGGCGCCGCGGCGCCCCGGCGGGGCAAGCGCCGGCCGGAGAAGCCGGAGGAGACCGGCTAGGTCCGCCTTGGCCAACTGGTGCGAGAGGCAGGCGACTCGGGTCGGGTGCCGGTCGCCACCGTTCGTCATGCCGGAGGTCATCCGGAGGCCCCCCGAGGGGAGTCCTGAGCCCTTCGGCGGTGGCGGGGTGGAGGGTTAGGGTCGGATGATCGTTCTTTTCTCTTCGATGTGGGGGTAGGGGCATGGCGCTCTTCGGGAACGCGCACGCGATTGATCCGGCGCAGGCGCAGCAGGACTACGCGCGGCTGCTCGGGCAGGGGGAGCAGGTGCACGCCGCGTACCTGCTGATCCGCGACACCATCTTCTTCACCGACCGGCGGCTCGTGCTGGTCGACAAGCAGGGCATCACCGGCAAGAAGGTCGAGTACCACTCGATCCCGTACAAGAGCATCACGCACTTCGCGGTCGAGACCGCCGGCACCTTCGACCTGGACGCCGAGCTGAAGATCTGGATCTCGGGCAGCCAGCTGCCGGTCCAGAAGACCTTCACCAAGGGCGTCGACATCTACGAGGTGCAGGCGATCCTCACGCAGTTCGTCGCCCGCTAGGCAGGTGTGAGGGGAGGGATTTCCGGGGGTATACCCGGGATTCTCTCCCCTTTTGGGTGAACCTGTCTGATTTGCATGTCAGTTGAATATGCCTTCGGCCTAGCTTGCGAGGCGGAGGTGATGATCGATGGACGCGATCGACATCGATGACTTGGTGTACGCCGCCACCGGTGCGCCCCTGCGGAGGCTCACCGCGCACGACGGGACCCACTGGTTCCCCCTCGTGGACGTGGCGAAGCGGCTGGGATACGCGGGGAGCCGGGAGGCGTTGCGGACGGTGACGCTGCCCGGGGCGTGGCTGGCGTCCGCGCGGGAGCTCGCCGGGGGCGAGGAGTTCTCCGGCCGGGGCGGGATCCGGGCGGCGACGCGGATGGTGAGCCTGCAGGGGCTCGTCCAGCTCGTCGGGGCCTGCCGCAGACCGGAGGCCGCGCCGTTCCGGGCGTGGACGGCCGAGGTCATAGCGGCGGTCCAGCGGTACGGGGGGTACGGGCTCGAACCCTCCCCCGCGCATACCGGGTTCGTGCTGCCACCGGAGCTTGTCGACGTCCTCGTCCGGCTCGACGGGCAGTTCGACGAGCGGTCGGTCGCGTTCGCGGAGGACATCGAGTACGCGGAGCTGCTCCGCGAGACCCGGCGGAGCCTCTCAAGGGTCGCCGACTCCCTTGAGCGGCTCTCCGTGCCCCGCCAGCGCGCCGGGGCCGCCGTCGCACTCACCCCGGATCAGCTCGTCGAGTCCTGGGCCGTCACCGGGGACGTACGCACGGTCGCGAGCTGTCTCGCCCCCGGCCTGGTGCACGGCGGCGTCCGCTACCGGGCCCAGGACGTCACCCGGCGCACCGGTCTCTCCGGCGAGCGCGTCCGGGACTGCGTGCGCCTGCTGATCGAGCGCGGGTGCATGCGCGAGGTCGGCGGGCCCGACGCCGACGGGGCGCGGATCTACGTCCTGCCCTGAGCCGGCACGACGACGACCTGGTACGCGTCCGCGTAGACGACCCGGCCCGGGTCGGCCGACTCCAGGCGGACGCAGGGCACCCCGTGGTCCCGCAGGATCCGCAGGTACGGGTCGACGCGGGCCAGTGCCTCGGTGGCCGTCGGCCGGAACCACGCGGCCGCGCCCGGGTTCAGCTCCGGGTCGTAGACCGTCGGGTCGGCCGCGGTCGGGTCGGGGAAGTGGGCGTCGTACCAGTCGTTCGAGGAGCGCCAGATCGCCCACTCCTCGGGAGTGAGCCTGCCCTCCCGGGCCAGCAGGTTGGCCAGGCCGAACACTCCGGGGTGATGGCCCCGGGGTCCCGGGGCAGGGGACTGGAAGCGGATGTGGCGGAGACTGGACATCCGGGGAGCATAGGGAGGCGCGGGCGTGGAGTGGCGGAGCCGGGGGATCACCTGGAGCGGAGGCGTGCCCGGACTGCGGTGGCAGGGCGGGAGGGTCAGCGCCCTCGCGTACGGGCGGAAGCTCGCCTTCCGGGCCGTGGGGGAGCGCCGGTGCCCGGGGGCCCGGGGCAATCCCTGCCCACTGGATGCCGTCGTGGCCGGCCGGGCCACGGGGGGCCGGTGCGCGGAGTGCGCGCGGCTCGACCGGGCCCATTCCGTCGCCGCCGACACCTTCCTGGACGATCCGCAGCCGTACCGCGTGTATCTGGCCTGGTTCGGGCCCGGGATGACCAAGGTCGGGATCACCGCGGAGGCCCGGGGCGAGGCCCGGCTGCTCGAACAGGGCGCCGTCACGTTCAGCTGGCTCGGGCGGGGGCCGCTGATGGCCGCCCGGCGGACCGAGGAGGTGCTGCGGCAGGCGCTCGGGGTTCCCGACCGGGTGGCGTACGAGCGGAAGCGCGCCGCCCGGCACACCCTGCCGCCCGCCCCGGACCGGTCCAGGGAGGTCCGCGACCTGTACGGGCGGGCGCGGGAGGTCGGCGGCTGGACGGAGACCCTGGAGCCACTGGAGTTCGCCGCGCGCGACCACGCCGAGGCTTTCGGTGTCGACGGGCTGCCGCCGTTCGCGGGCACGGTCACGGAGCTGGTCGACGGGGGTGTCGTCAGCGGGCGGCTGCTCGCCGCGGCCGGGCCCGATCTGCACCTGCTCGACTCCGCCGGGCGCTGTCTGGCCCTCGACACCCGGCTGATGGGCGGGTGGGTGCTCCAGGGCGCCGGGGAGGGGGACGCCTTCTCCGTACCGGTGTCGGAAGCGGTGTCCGCCGTCGACCCGAGCAGCCAGGGGGAGCTCTTCTGAGGCCCGCGACCTCTCGTGACGGCCCTTCGTAAAGTCTTGGATCCCTTTCCCCGGGCGCCGTGGACATCCCCGTGCCGGCCCGGCGAGGGTGATCACATGACTCCCAGGCTGGTGGCGGATCTCGAACCGCCCTACTACACCGCTGTGTTCACTTCGATCCGTCCCGACGCTCCCGAGGGCTACGCCGAGACGGCCGCCCGGATGAACGCGCTCGCCCAGGAGATGCCGGGCTTCCTCGGCCACGAGTCCGCCCGGACTCCCGGCGGCATCGGCATCACCGTCGCCTACTTCCGGGACCTGGAGTCGCTCGACGCCTGGCGTCTGCACGGGGAGCACCGGGCCGCCAAGGCGTACGGGCGGGAGCACTGGTACGACAGCTTCAGCGTCCACATCGGCAAGGTCGAGCGGAGTTACAGCTTTGAGCGTGCATAGTGAGAACGGCGCGAGCGACGCCGACGGCCGAGGAAGCGACGCCGACGGCGGAGGAAGCGACGTGGACGGCGAGGGACGCGAGAGCGAGGACATCCGGGCGCTCGTCGAGCGGCTCGGGATTCCCGGGCTCGTCGACGTCCACACCCACTTCATGCCGCAGAACGTCCTCGACAAGGTCTGGGCCTACTTCGACGCCGTCGGTCCGCTGACCGGGACGGAGTGGCCCATCACCTACCGCGAGGAGGAGGAGCGCCGGCTCGCCCTCCTGCGGGGCTTCGGAGCGGTCGCGTTCACCGCGATGCTCTATCCGCACAAGCCCGGGATGGGCGCCTGGCTGAACTCCTGGGCCGCCGACTTCGCCGCCCGTACTCCCGACTGTCTGCACACGGCGACCTTCTTCCCCGAGCCGGGCGTCGAGCGGTACGTCCCTGAGGCGCTCGACGCGGGGGCGCGGGTCTTCAAGGTGCACCTCCAGGTCGGCGGCTTCGACCCGACCGACCCGCTGCTGGACGGGGCATGGGGAGCGCTCGCCGACTCCGGCACCCCCGTGGTGGTGCACTGCGGCTCCGGGCCCACGCCGGGCGCCTTCACCGGGCCGGGGCCCATGGGGCGGCTGCTCGCCCGCCACCCCGGGCTCCGGGTGATCGTCGCTCATATGGGGATGCCCGAGTACGGCGACTTCCTCGACCTCGTCCAGCGGTACGAGGGCGTCCATCTCGACACCACCATGGCCTTCACCGACTTCAGTGAGAGGCTCGCGCCCTTCCCCCGGGCGGAGCTCACGCGGCTGGTGGACGTCGGTGACCGGATCCTCCTCGGCTCCGACTTCCCGAACATCCCGTACCCCTACGTGCACCAGCTCCAGGCCCTCGAACGCCTCGGGCTCGGGGACGACTGGCTCCGGGGGGTCCTGTACGAGAACGGCGCCGCGTTGTTTCACGTGAAACCCTGAGAGCCCCGGCGCCCCTTTCTCAGGGAATTCACAGGAAAGGGAAAGAGGCCTCTCAGCGGCGGCCGACAGCGTGGGTCCATGACCGTCACCACACGCCGTACCGGCACCCGCGCCGACATGCTCCGTGCCGACGGCACCGCTGTCCGTGTCCTCGTCGTCGACGACGAGGCCTCGCTCGCCGAGCTGCTCTCCATGGCCCTGCGGTACGAGGGCTGGCAGGTGCGCAGTGCCGGGGACGGGGCCGCCGCACTGCGCTCCGCGCGTGAGTTCCGGCCCGACGCCGTCATCCTCGACATCATGCTGCCCGATGTCGACGGGCTGAGCCTGCTCGGCCGGATCCGGCGCGAACTGCCCGACGTACCGGTGCTGTTCCTGACGGCGAAGGACGCCGTCGAGGACCGCATCGCCGGGCTCACCGCCGGCGGCGACGACTACGTCACCAAGCCGTTCAGCCTGGAGGAGGTCGTGGCCCGGCTGCGCGGCCTCATCCGCAGGTCCGGGGCGGCCTTCGCACGCAGCGAGTCGCTGCTCGTCGTCGGGGACCTCACCCTCGACGAGGACAGCCACGAGGTCACCCGGGGCGGGGACTCGATCCACCTCACGGCGACCGAGTTCGAGCTGCTGCGCTATCTGATGCGCAATCCGCGGCGGGTGCTCAGCAAGGCGCAGATCCTCGACCGGGTCTGGTCCTACGACTTCGGCGGCCAGGCCAATGTCGTCGAGCTCTACATCTCGTACCTGCGGCGGAAGATCGACGTGGGGCGCGCCCCGATGATCCACACCCGGCGCGGGGCCGGCTACCTCATCAAGCCGGGGGAGTAGCGACTCGTGGGGCGAGATGCAGGGCAGCGGTCACGGTCTCCGCGGACACGGGGGCCATGGTCGCTGCGGACCCGTCTCGTCGTCTCGGCCGTCGCGCTGATCGCGGTCGTCGCGGCCGTGATCGGCGCGGTCACGACGATCGCGTTCCGCTCGTACCTGTACGACCGGGCCGACGAGGAGGTCCGCGCCGTCTCCCACTGGGCCGCGGGCCCGCCGACCGCCCGGCCCGAACCAGACCGGGGCGGCGGGGACCCGCTCCGGTTCGTCGTGGGACCGGGCACGAAGACGGGCACGCTCGGCGCGGTCCTCACGGACGGCGAGGTGACGGTGGCCGGCTACTCGGCGGAGGCCGAGGACAGCGGGGTGTACGGCCCGCCGGAGCGGATCGAACCGCTCGACGACGCCCAGCGGGCCGCGCTCGCCGCCGTCCCGCGCGACGGCGAGCCGCACACCGTCGACCTGCCCGGCGGTCTCGGCAGCTACCGGGTCGCGTACGCGGAGGGGAGCAAAGGCACCTTCCTCACCGGCATACCGCTCAGCGAGGTCGAGAACGCCCTCTCCACCCTGATCCTCGTCGAGCTGAGCGTCACCGGCGCCGGCCTCGTCGCGGCCTCCCTCGCCGGAACCGTCCTCGTCGGGGTGGCCCTGCGGCCCCTTCGACGGGTGGCCGTGACAGCACGGCAGGTCGCCCGGCTGCCCCTGCACAGCGGGGAGGTGGCGCTCCATCAGCGGGTGCCGGAGACGGAGGCCGACCCCCGGACGGAGGTCGGACAGGTCGGCGCGGCCATCAACCGGATGCTCGACCACGTCCACTCGGCGCTCGACGCCAGGCAGCAGAGCGAGACCCGCGTCCGGCAGTTCGTCGCCGACGCCAGCCACGAACTCCGCACCCCGCTCGCCTCGATCCGGGGATACGCGGAGCTGACCCGGCGCGGCGGCGAGGAGTGCGGGCCCGACACCCGGCACGCCCTCGGCCGCATCGAGTCCGAGGCGACCCGCATGACGGGCCTCGTGGAGGACCTGCTGCTGCTCGCCAGGCTCGATACCGGACGCCCTCTCTCGTACGAGCCCACCGACCTCGTCCCCCTGGTCGTGGACGCCGTGAGCGACGCCCGTGCCGCCGGGGCCGACCACCACTGGTGCCTCGAACTGCCCGAGGACGGTGCCAGTCCCGTACGGGCGGACGGCGCCCGGCTCCAGCAGGTCCTCGTCAACCTCCTCGCCAACGCCCGGACGCACACCCCGCCCGGGACCACGGTCACCGCGCGGGTCCGTACCGAACCCGGCGCGGTGACCGTCCGGATCGAGGACGACGGACCCGGCATCCCCGCCGCGCTCCTGCCCGCCGTCTTCGAGCGGTTCGCACGCGGCGACGCCTCCCGCTCCCGCAACGCCGGATCGACCGGCCTCGGGCTCGCCATCGTCCGGGCGGTCGTCGTCGCCCACGGCGGTGACGTGACCGTCGAGAGCGTCCCCGGACGGACCGTCTTCACCGTCCGGCTGCCCGCCGCCCACCCGGCGGAAGCCCACTCACAGGCAGGCCACAGGCTGATCACACAGCCGTGACAGCGGCCCCGGCGAGTGTCGTCGGTATGCGAACCCCAACGATCGCGGGGCCCACGTCCGGAGCCCTCCCCGCCCGGGAACACCTGCCCGTGAACATCGCGGGACGGCCCGCCCTGGACGTGGTGATCCCCGTCTACAACGAGGAGAAGGACCTGGAGCCGTGCGTCCGCCGGCTCCACGAACACCTCCTCCGGACCTTCCCGTACGGCTTCCGCATCACCGTCGCCGACAACGCCTCCACCGACAGCACCCCCGAGGTCGCCGCCGGCCTCGCGGCCGAGGTGCCCGAGGTGCGCTCCGTACGGCTGGAGCAGAAGGGGCGAGGCCGGGCGCTGCGGACGGTGTGGTCGGGATCGGACGCCCCCGTCCTCGCCTACATGGACGTGGACCTGTCCACCGACCTGAACGCCCTGCTGCCCCTGGTCGCGCCGCTCATCTCCGGCCACTCCGACCTGGCGATCGGCTCCCGGCTCGCCCGCTCCTCGCGGGTGGTGCGCGGCCCGAAGCGGGAGTTCATCTCCCGCGCGTACAACCTGATCCTGCGCGGCTCGCTCGCCGCCCGGTTCTCCGACGCGCAGTGCGGGTTCAAGGCGATCCGGCGCGATGTCGCGGAGCGGCTGCTCCCGATGGTGGAGGACACCGGCTGGTTCTTCGACACCGAGCTGCTGGTCCTCGCGGAGCGGGCCGGGCTGCGGATCCACGAGGTGCCCGTCGACTGGGTCGACGACCCCGACTCGACCGTGCACCTCGTGAGCACGGCCACCGACGACCTGAAGGGCGTCTGGCGGGTGGGCCGGGCGCTCGCGACGGGTTCGCTGCCGCTCGACCGGCTGGTCAGGCCCTTCGGGGACGACCCCCGGGACCGTGAACTCAGCGGTGTACCGGGCGGACTCGCCCGGCAGCTCGTCGGCTTCTGCGTGGTCGGGGCCCTGTCGACGCTCTTCTACATCGCCCTGTACTCGCTCTTCCGGCTCGGTGCCGGGCCGCAGATCGCCAACGCCGTCGCGCTCCTCGTCTCCGCCGTCGCCAACACGGCGGCCAACCGGCGGCTCACCTTCGGGGTGCGGGGCCGGGACCGGGCCGTTCGCCATCAGGCGCAGGGACTCGTGGTCTTCGCCATCGGGCTGGCCCTGACCAGCGGTTCGCTCGCCGCCCTCGGCGCGGCGACCGGCGATCCCGCGCACTCCACCGAACTCGCCGTCCTGGTCGTCGCCAACCTTGCCGCGACCGTCCTGCGCTTCCTCCTCTTCCGGCTCTGGGTCTTCCCCGAGCGGTCCACCTCAAGGAACGACCCAAGGAACGACCGATGACTTCGACCTCCCTGGCCGCGCCGGCCGGTACGGCCCCTGCCGCGCCGGCCCGCGGCGGCCCCCTCGCCCGGCTGTGGCGCGGCCGCGCCGAGGACGCCCGTTGGGTCCGTCCCGCGTTCCTGGGCCTGCTCGCCGTGACCGCCGCGCTCTACCTGTGGAACCTGAGCGCCTCCGGCTACGCCAACTCGTTCTACTCCGCCGCCGTCCAGGCGGGCGGCGAGAGCTGGAAGGCCTTCTTCTTCGGTTCGCTCGACGCGGCCAACGCCATCACCGTCGACAAGCCGCCGGCCGCCCTCTGGCCGATGGCGTTCTCCGTCCGCCTCTTCGGCCTCGGCTCCTGGCAGATCCTCGTCCCTGAGGTCCTCATGGGCGTGGCGACCGTCGCCGTGCTCTACGCGGCCGTACGGCGCCGGTTCGGCGCGGGCGCGGGCCTGATCGCGGGCGTCGCCCTGGCACTCACGCCCGTCGCGGCGCTGATGTTCCGCTTCAACAACCCGGACGCGCTGCTCGCCCTCCTCATGACGGTCGCGGTGTACTGCGTGCTGCGCGCCCTCGAACAGTACCGGGGCGCGGCCAGGTGGCTCGTGTGGGCCGGGGTGGCCTTCGGGTTCGCGTTCCTCGCGAAGACCCTCCAGGCCTTCCTGATCCTGCCGCCGCTGGCGCTGGTGTACCTGGCCTGCGCGCCGGGCGGGTTCGGGCGACGGCTCGGCCGACTCGCCCTGGGCGGGCTCGCGATGCTCGTCTCGGCGGGCTGGTGGGTGGCCCTGGTCGAGCTGTGGCCGGCGTCCTCCCGCCCGTACGTCGGAGGCTCGCAGAACAACAGCTTCCTGGAGCTGACCTTCGGCTACAACGGCCTCGGGCGCATCAACGGCAACGAGACCGGCAGCGTCGGCGGCGGAGGAGGCGGTGGCGCCGGCGGTGGTGGCCGCTGGGGTGAGACCGGTGTCCTCCGGATGTTCAACGACTCGATCGGCGGCCAGATCTCCTGGCTGCTGCCTGCCGCGCTGATCCTGCTCGTCGCCGGGCTCGTCGTCACCTGGCGGGCGCCCCGGACGGACACGGCACGCTCGGCGTTCCTGGTGTGGGGCGGGTCGCTGCTGATCACACTGGCCGTGTTCAGCTTCATGGCCGGCATCTTCCACGAGTACTACACGGTGGCCCTGGCCCCGTACGTCGCGGCGCTCGTCGGCATGGGCGCGGCCGTGCTGTGGGAGGAACGGACCCGGCTGCTCGCCTCGGCGGGCCTCGCGGTGACGGTGGCGGTAACCGGCTGGTGGGGCTGGACCCTGCTCGGGCGGACGCCGGACTGGCTGCCGTGGCTGCGCTGGACGGTCCTGGTCGCGGGCGCGGTGGCGGCGCTCGGGCTGCTGGGCGCGGGCCGGGTGGACCGGCGGCTCGGTCTCGGGCTCGCGGGCCTCGGCCTGGCGGCGGGACTCGCGGGTCCCTTCGCGTACACCCTGGCGACGGTGGACGCCGGGCACCAGGGCTCGATCGTCACGGCGGGCCCGCCGGGCGGCGCGATGGGCGGCCGGGGTCCCGGCGGCGGTGGCGGCATGCGGATGTTCGAGGGCGGGGGATTCCCCGGCGGTGGCCAGGGCGGCCAGATGCCGGGCGGCCCCGGCGGTCAGGGCGGTCAGATGCCCGGTGGCCCCGGCGGTCAGGGCGGTCAGATGCCGGGCGGTCAGGGCCAGGCCCAGGGTCAGATGCCGGGCGGCCAAGGCCAGGCCCAGGGTCAGATGCCCGGTGGCACCCCGCCCCAGGGCATGACCCGGGGCGACGGCCCCGGCGGTGGCGGTGGCGGCATGGGCGGTCTGCTCAACGGCGCCAGCGTCGGCAAGGAGGCCGAGGCCGCGCTCCTCCAGGACGCCGGCACGTACACCTGGGTCGCCGCCACGGTCGGCGCCCAGAACGCGGCCAGCTACCAGCTCGCCACCGAGAAGCCGGTCATGGCGATCGGCGGCTTCAACGGCAGCGACCCGTCTCCCACGCTCGCGCAGTTCCAGCGGTACGTGGCCGACGGGAGGATCCACTACTTCATCGGCAGCGGCGAGGGCGGCGGCACCGGTGAGGCCGGCGGGGGCCGCATGGGCGGCATGGGGGGCCCTGGCGGGAACTCGGAGATCGCCACCTGGGTCGCGGAGAACTTCGAGAAGGTCACGCTCGGCAACGCGACCTTCTACGACCTGACCGCCCCGAGCAACTAAGCGCTATACAGCGTACGAGAGCCCTTGTACGGTGTACGAGACCCAGTCCCGTACACCGTACAAGGAGCCCTGCCCATGACGGCGACGACCGCCGCGACCGAACCGACCGCGACCGGTGGTCACCCGCAGCGCTGGCTGATCCTCGGCGTCATCTGTCTCGCCCAGCTCACCGTGCTGCTCGACAACACCGTGCTCAGCGTCGCCATCCCGTCGCTGACCTCCGAACTCCACGCGACCACCACCGACATCCAGTGGATGATCAACGCGTACTCGCTCGTCCAGTCCGGTCTGCTGCTCAGCGCGGGCAACGCCGCCGACCGCTACGGCCGCAAGAAGCTGCTCGCGATCGGACTCGCGCTCTTCGGCATCGGCTCGCTCGCCGCCGGAATCGCCGACTCGACCACGCAGCTGATCGCCGCCCGGGCGGGCATGGGCGTCGGCGGCGCGCTCCTGATGACCACCACCCTCGCCGTCGTCATGCAGATCTTCGACGACTCGGAGCGGGTCAAGGCCATCGCGCTCTGGTCCACCGTCGCCTCCCTCGGCTTCGCCGGCGGGCCGCTGATCGGCGGCGTGATCCTGAACCACTTCTGGTGGGGAATGATCTTCCTGATCAACATTCCGGTCGCGGTCGTGGCCCTGGTCGCCGTCCTCAAGCTCGTACCGGAGTCCAAGAACCCACAGGGCGAGCGCCCCGACCTGCTCGGCGCGCTGCTCTCCACCATCGGCATGACCGCCGTCGTGTACGCGATCATCAGCGGCCCCGAGCACGGCTGGGTCTCCGCCCAGGTGCTGGTCCCGGCCGCGATCGGCCTGCTCGGTCTCGGCGCGTTCGCGCTGTGGGAGCTGCACACCCCGTACCCGATGCTCGACATGCACTTCTTCCGGAACCAGAAGTTCATCGGCGCCATCGGCGGTTCGATCCTGGTCGTCTTCGGCATGGGCGGCTCGCTCTTCCTGCTCACCCAGCACCTGCAGTTCGTGCTCGGCTACGAGCCGCTCGAGGCCGGTCTGCGGATGGCGCCGCTCGCGCTGACGATCGTCGGCCTCAACCTGACCGGCATCGGCCCGAAGATCGTCATGAAGCTCGGTACCCCGCCCACCGTCGTCCTCGGCATGACCCTGGTCGCCGGCGGTCTGACCTCGATCTCGCTGCTCGGCGGCGGCACGGACGGCAGCTACGCGGGCATGCTCCTCGGCCTGGTCCTGATGGGCGGCGGCATCGCCGTCTCCTCGCCGGCCATGGCCAACGCGATCATGAGCTCCATCCCGCCCGAGAAGGCGGGGGTGGGTGCGGGGATCAACGGCACCCTCGCCGAGTTCGGCAACGGTCTCGGCGTCGCCGTCCTCGGTGCCGTCCTCAACGCGCGTTTCGCGGCGCTCGTCGCCGTCACCGCGACCTCCCTCCCGGCCGCCCTGGCGGCCGCCGGCGGCGAGGCCGAACGGCGGGAGATCGCGGACGCCTTCGCCTCCGGGCTCCAGACCAGCCAGCTGGTCGGCGCGATCGCGGTCTTCGCCGGCGGTCTGGTGGCGGCGGCTCTGCTGCGGCGGGCCGAGCGCACGGAGAAGGCGCCGGCGGCCGAGCGGTCCATCGCTGCCTAGCATGGTCACGGAGATCTGACAGACGGAGGGACGCGATGGTCAAGGCAGCCGACCGGGCCAGGAACCCGGCGCGTTCCAGCGTCTGGCTGGAGACCCGTACCCAGCGGAGCGGCGGCGGTCCGGCCGGTCTCGACCGGGACCGGATCGTCGCCGCCGCGATCCGCATGCTGGACGAGGAGGGCCTGGCCAAGCTGTCGATGCGCAAGCTGGCGGCCGACCTGAACGTCACCGCGATGTCCCTGTACTGGTACGTGGACACCAAGGACGACATCATCGAGTTCGCCATGGACAGCGCCTACGGCGAGGTCGACCTCGCGGCGGTGGAGGCCGCCGACGGCTGGCGGGACATGATCCGGGTGCTCGCCCTGGAGTACCGCCGGATGCTGGTCCGCCATCCCTGGATGTCGCCGAGCGCCGGGCAGTACCTGAACATCGGCCCGCACGCGATCGCCGTCGGAGGCAAGATCCAGGAGGCGATCGGGGACACCGGTCTGCCGATGGACCGTCAGCCCAGCGCGATGTCGGCGGTCTTCCAGTTCGTGTACGGCTACGGGACGATCGAGTCCCAGTTCGGGCGGCGTGCGGCGGAGGCCGGGATGTCGCAGAACGACTTCTACGTGGAGTCGATCAAGGCCTTCCGTGACGACCCGAGCTTCGGGGAGGTCCTCGAACCCATGGCGGAGATCCTCGACGAGCGGGCCTCGCACGGCACCGTCACCGAGATCTGGGACCGCGACTTCGCGTACGCGCTGGACGTGCTCGTGGCCGGCATCGAGACCATGGTCTCCCGTGAAACCGAGGCGCGCGAAGCCCCGGGGCCCGAGACCGGGACATGACGGAGCGGCGGGCCGTCCCCTGCCCGCCGCTCCGTACCGGACCCGGCCGCGCCTCCGCTCGAAGCGCGGCCGGGAGCTTTTCTAGGCCTTCTGCGAAGCCTCCTCGGAACCCTTCACCGAGCTGCTCTTCAGGGCGACTTCCTTGATGAAGAGCGTCACCACGAAGGCCAGCAGCGCGAACGGCGCCGAGTAGAGGAAGACGTCGCCGACGCCGTGCCCGTAGGCGCTCTCCATGACCGTACGGATCGGGGCCGGCAGCTTGTCCATGTCGGGGATCCCGCCGCCCGAGCCGCCCTGGCCCATCGCGGCCGCGGCCTTCGGGCCCAGCTCGGTCAGGCCCTCCTTGACGTAGTCCGTGACCCGGTGGGCCATGACCGCGCCGAGCGCCGAGACACCGATCGCACCGCCCAGGGAGCGGAAGAAGGTGACGACGGAGGAGGCGGCACCGAGGTCGGCGGGGGCCACCTGGTTCTGGGTGCAGAGCACGAGGTTCTGCATCATCATGCCGAGGCCGAGGCCCAGGACCGCCATGAACAGCGCGATGTGCCAGTACGTCGTGTCGTAGCGGATCGTGCCGAGCAGGCCGAGACCGCCCGCGGCGAGGGCGCCGCCGCTGACCAGCCACGCCTTCCACCGGCCGGTCTTGGTGATGACGAGACCCGAGACGGTGGAGGAGACGAACAGGCCCGCGATCATCGGGATGGTGAGGACGCCGGACATCGTCGGCGACTCGTTGCGCGCCAGCTGGAAGTACTGGCTGAAGAAGACCGTGCCGGCGAACATCGCGACACCCACGAAGAGCGAGGCGAGCGAGGCGAGGGTGATCGTGCGGTTGCGGAAGAGGCGGAGCGGGATGATCGGCTCGCTGGCCTTCGACTCGACGAGCAGGAAGATCCCGCCGAGCGCGATCGCGCCGAGCACCATCACGGCCGTCTGCCAGGACATCCAGTCGTACTTGTCGCCCGCGAAGGTGACCCAGATGAGCAGGAGGGAGACCGCGGCGCTGATGAAGAAGGCGCCGGCCCAGTCGACCTTGACCTTGCGCTTCACGACGGGGAGCTTGAGGGTCTTCTGCAGGACGATCAGCGCGATGATCGCGAAGGGCACGCCCACGTAGAAGCACCAGCGCCAGCCGAGCCAGTCGGTGTCGGTGATGACGCCGCCGAGCAGCGGACCGCCGACGGTGGCGACGGCGAAGGTCGCGCCGAGGTAGCCGCTGTACCGGCCGCGCTCACGCGGGGCGATCATCGCGGCCAGGATGATCTGGGAGAGGGCGGTCAGACCGCCGACGCCGATGCCCTGGACGACGCGGCAGGCGATGAGCATGCCGGTGCTCTGCGAGAGACCGGCGACGACCGAGCCAGCCACGTAGATGACCAGGGCTATCTGGACGAGCAGCTTCTTGGAGAAGAGGTCCGCGAGCTTGCCCCAGAGCGGGGTGGTCGCGGTCATCGACAGCAGTGCGGCGGTGACCACCCAGGTGTAGGCGGACTGGCCGCCGCCCAGGTCGGTGATGATCTGGGGGAGGGCGTTGGAGACGATCGTCGAGGACAGGATGGCGACGAACATGCCGAGCAGCAGCCCGGACAGCGCCTCCATGATCTGCTTGTGCGTCATCGGGGCGCCGCCGGAGGCGGTGTCCCCCTGCTTGGCGCTCCCGCCGCTCACACCGGTGTCTGGTGTGGTGGTCGTAGCCATCAAGTTCCTTCGTTCTCAAGCGTGGTGGGCCCGGCAGTCCCCGAAGGAATCGCGGAGGCGGGCGAGCAGGGTGGTGAGCAGTTCGACGTCGTCGTCGGACCACTCCGCGAGGGTGCGGGCGAGCATGCCGGTCAGCCGTCGGTCGAGGACGGCGAGCATGTCTTCGCCCGCCCGGGTCAGGTGCAGGATCCGGGAGCGCCGGTCGGCAGGGTCGGGCAGGCGCTCGACCCAGCCGCGGTCCACGGTGTGGGCCACGTGCCGGCTGCTGACCGACATGTCGACGGCCATCAGCTCGGCCACCCGGCCCATCCGCATGTCGCCGTGGTGGTTGAGCAGGGCGAGGACGATGGCGGATCCGCTGGGGCACTCGGCGGGCAGGACCCGTCCGAGGCCGCGCTTCACCGCTCCGATGGCGCTCACCTGGCGGGCGAGGTTCTCGTAGCGATTGCCCCGGTCCAGTGAGCTGTCCGTCGAGACGTCCATCGGGCACTCCCCAGATGTTGTTGCTTAGGGCAACCATAGAGATCGATGGTTGCTCCAGGCAAACTAAATCGGTCAAACGGCGCTAAAGAATAGGCAAAGGTGGAGTGGAGGTGTGGGTCGCGGACGGTTCCGCAGAGGTGGGGGTACGGGGCTTGGGCCCCTCACCTGTACTTCGCTAGGGTCCTGACCCATGGCACACAACCCCCAAGCACCGTACGGCCAGGGCCAGGGCCCCGAGGGCTCCTACGACCCCGCCGGCAACACGCAGATGTTCCGCGCCTTCGTCGACGAGGGCGCCCCGCAGCAGCGGCAGCCGCAGGCCGCGGCCTCTTCGGGCGGCCCGAAGGTCGGCCTGATCGTGGGCGTGGTCGCGGTGATCGTCGTCCTGGCGGCCGTCGCCTGGCTGGCCCTGGGCTGACCGAACCGTCCTTCACCGAGCCCCGAGGTGGGCCGGATCCGCGTCACGCGGCCCCGGCCCACCTTTCTTCGTGCGCGGTCGCGGGCCGAGCCCTCGGAGGCTGCGCGCTCGGGGCCCGCGCCCGTCGGGCGCTCTCAGGCGGTGACGGAGACGGAGTCCAGGGCGGGCGCCAGCGCCGCGAAGGCCTCACCGATCAGGGCGCTCGGGTCCGCGGAACTCCCGGCGTCCTCGCCCTCGCTCCACCGGTGCAGTACGGCGTCGAAGGCGGCCAGCGCCATGCCGGCGGCGAGCCGGGGATAGAGGTCGGCCCGGGGGTCGCGGTCCAGACGGACCGCCAGCTCCTCCGTCAGCTCCTCCCGCCACCGCGCCTGGTGTTCGAGGAGGCGGGCGAGCAGCGCGGGGGTGCGCAGGATCAGCCGGACCACCGGCAGGGCCCGCTCGGCGTGGGCGTCGCAGACCGTCAGGGGTACGGAGACGGCGTGCAGGAGCGCCTCGGAGGGGCGCTCCCCGGCGGGCCGGGCGGCGAGGCCCGCGCGCATGTCGGCGCCCATGTCGGCCAGGAACTGGACGACCACGTCCTCCTTGGACGCGAAGTACCGGAAGAAGGTCCGCTTGGAGACCCCGGCGGTGGTCGCGATCTCGTCGACGGTGACGGCGTCGAAGCCCTTGAGGGCGAGCAGCTGGAGGGCCGCCTCGGTCAGCTCGGTGGCGACGAGCTGACGCTTGCGCTGGGCCAGGCTCGCGGGGGCGGGGCCGGCGGTGCGGCCGGGACCGGGGTCGATTGCGGGGCGGGTGCTCACGGTCGGAATCGTAACGTGGTGCCTTCGGTGACACCAGGATGCGCGCATGGCACTCATTTGCGTGCTTGACACTCGGTGACACAAACGGCAGCGTGTGTAGCATGACCATGAAGCAGCGCTGGACCGCCGACCGGATCCCGGACCAGACCGGGCGGCTCATCCTCGTCACCGGGGCCAACAGCGGCCTCGGGCTCGCCACCACCCGCGCGCTCGCCGACCGCGGCGGGCGGGTGATCCTCGCCGTACGGGACGAGGGGAAGGGCCGCCGGGCCGCCGACGAGCTCGTCGCGGCCGGGATCGCGCCGGACCTGCTCGCCGTACGCCCGCTCGACCTCGCCGACCTCGACTCGGTACGTGCCTTCGCCGACCGGCTGCACGAGGAGCACCCGCGCCTGGACGTGCTCGTCAACAACGCCGGTGTGATGGCCCCGCCCCGCACCCTGAGCGCCCAGGGGCACGAGCTCCAGTTCGCCACCAACCACCTCGGCCACTTCGCGCTCACCGGGCTGCTGCTCGACCTGCTCGCCGCCGGGCGGGACCCCCGGGTGGTCACGGTCAGCTCGATCAATCACCGGCAGGGCAGCCTCCGCCTCGACGACCTCAGCGGAGAACGCGGCTACACGCCCATGGCCTTCTACAACCAGACGAAGTTCGCCAACACCGTCTTCGGTCTCGAACTCCACCGGCGCCTCAGCGAGGCCGGCAGCCCGGTCCGGAGCGTGCTCGCCCACCCCGGCTACACGGCGACCCGGCTCCAGACCCGTGACACCTCGGGCCTGGTGAAGCTGGCGTTCGGCCGCATCGGCAACCCGCTGCTCGCCCAGCGGCCGGAGCGGGGCGCGCTGCCGCAGCTGTACGCGGCCACCGAACCGGGCCTGTCGGGCGGCGAGTTCATCGGCCCCGACGGCATGGGAGAGCTGCGCGGCGCGCCCACGCGGGTGCGTCCCTCCGACGCGGCGGCCGACCCGGGGACGGGGCGCACGCTGTGGGAGCTGTCGGAGCGCCTGACCGCGGTGAGCTTCCCCGTCACCGCCAGGTAGCGGTGACCTTCAGGGTGTCGATCCGCATCCCGAGCGGCACCCGCCAGGAGTCCACGCACACGGTGTACGTCTCCGTCCGCGTCGTCCCCGCGGCGATCGGCGCGGGCAGCGGCCGGGTGGACGTGAGCGTCGCCCAGTCGACGCCGAGGGCCCCGATGACATGGGTGGCGAACGTGACCGTGCCCGAACGGGCCGCCGTTCCGCCGCTGTTCCGGAAGGTGACCGTCACCTTCTCGCACCAGCGCCGGTCGCCGTCGGCGAGGACGGGCGCGGAGACGGTGAGCGCGGCGGGTCCGGGGGCGGGCGTCGGCGTGGGAGCCGGGGTCGCGGACGGTGCCGGGGCGGTGGTGCCGGGCGCGGGCTCCGAGGGGGTGGGGGAAGGTGTACGAGGAGGGGTGCCGCTTCCGGTTCCGGGGCCCGAGGGCGGGCCGCCGGAGCCCGAGCCGGAGCCGCCGGGCGCGGCGGAGCCGGACCCCGTGCTCGATCCCGTACCCGATCCTGTGCCGGAAGGGCCGGGTGGTGCGCCCGGGGGCGTCGTGACGCCGTCCACGCCGTCTCCGGGCGGTGGTGCGGATGACCCGCCGGATCCCGCTCCCGGGGCCGTGCCCGGCGCCGGTGAGGGGGACGAGGTGCTGGACGTGTCCCCGCTCGTGGTGGGGCCGTCCAGGGGTACCAGGGTGACCGCGCCCGAGGGGGTTCCCGCCGCTCCCGGGGAGGGGCCGGCGCCCACCGCCGCGTACCCCTCGCCGTCTCCTCCGCCGCCACAGGCGGTCAGCGCCCCGCCGAGGCAGAGCGCCACCGCTACGAGTCCGGGCTTCCTTCGCCTCATGACCGTCAGTCTGTCTGACGGACCGTCAACTGGGGAGTCCTTCGCGGAACTCAGTCGGCGATGAGGCCCTCGCGCAGCTGGGCGAGGGTGCGGGTGAGCAGCCGTGAGACGTGCATCTGGGAGATGCCGACCTCTTCGCCGATCTGCGACTGGGTCATGTTGGCGAAGAAGCGCAGCATGATGATCTGCCGTTCCCGGGGCGGGAGTTTGGCGAGCAGCGGCTTGAGCGACTCGCGGTACTCCACGCCTTCGAGCGCCGTGTCCTCGTAGCCGAGGCGGTCGGCGAGGGAGCCCTCGCCGCCGTCGTCCTCGGGCGAGGGGGAGTCGAGCGAGGAGGCGGTGTACGCGTTGCCCACGGCGAGGCCGTCGACGACATCCTCCTCCGACACCCCGAGCACGGCGGCGAGTTCGGGCACGGTGGGGGAGCGGTCGAGCTTCTGCGCGAGTTCGTCGCTGGCCTTGGTGAGGGCCAGACGCAGCTCCTGGAGCCGGCGCGGGACGCGGACCGACCAGGAGGTGTCGCGGAAGAAGCGCTTGATCTCACCGACGACCGTCGGCATCGCGAACGTCGGGAACTCCACGCCCCGTTCGCAGTCGAAGCGGTCGATCGCCTTGATCAGGCCGATGGTGCCGACCTGGACGATGTCCTCCATCGGCTCGTTGCGGGAGCGGAAGCGGGCCGCCGCGTACCGCACGAGGGGGAGGTTGAGCTCGATCAGGGTGTCGCGGACGTAGGTCCGCTCCGGGCTGTCCGCGGCGGCGCCCGCGGTGTCGAGGGCGCGCAGCCTCAGGAAGAGGGAGCGCGAGAGGGTGCGGGTGTCGAGGGCTCCCGACGTGACGGGCATCGGCGGAGGCGTGGCCTCCGCGCTGTCGGTCGCGGTCGGCGCCGTCGTCTGCGTGGGCACGGGAACGGGCGAGAGCGTGAGCACCTTCGAGCTGCCCAGTTCTGTGGACATGCCACCCCCTTGAGGTCGCGGACGGTCGCGGTGGCCGCGACCATCTGAGGAACGCAGCCACCACCTGAATACCGGCGGCGGGGCTGCGGCAAACTCGGTTCCAGCAGAATGTCACATGTCGGCAACACGCTGTAGTGACATGTCGACAAGCCGAGGGCGTATATCCGCAGGAAACAAGGGGTGTGCGGCATTTGGGGCGCCGCTGAACTGCTCCGAACCGGTCTACCCGATTCAGCTACGCCTCGATTCTGTTTGCGGATCTCAAACGTGCGAAGCTGCGGGCGAGGAGCCTTGACACATGCATCTGGGAGACGCCCAGTTCCTGGCTGATCTGGGACTGCGTCAGATTGCTGTAGTAGCGCAGCATCAGGATCCGCTGCTCCCGCTCGGGCAGTTGGACGAGCAGATGCCGGACGAGGTCGCGGTGCTCGACGCCGGCCAGTGCCGGGTCCTCGTAGCCGAGCCGGTCGAGCAGTCCGGGCAGCCCGTCGCCCTCCTGCGCGGCCTCCAGGGAGGTCGCGTGGTACGAGCGTCCGGCCTCGATGCAGGCGAGTACCTCGTCCTCCCCGATCCGCAGCCGCTCGGCGATCTCGGCGGTCGTGGGGGAGCGGCCGTGGGCGGTGGTGAGGTCCTCGGTGGCGCCGTTCACCTGGACCCAGAGCTCGTGCAGACGGCGGGGCACGTGCACGGTGCGGACGTTGTCGCGGAAGTACCGCTTGATCTCGCCGACGACGGTCGGCATGGCGAACGTCGGGAACTGGACGCCGCGGTCGGGGTCGAAGCGGTCGATGGCGTTGATGAGGCCGATGGTGCCGACCTGGACGACGTCCTCCATCGGCTCGTTGCGGGAGCGGAACCGGGCCGCCGCGTACCGGACGAGCGGCAGGTTGGCCTCGATGAGGGCCCCACGCACCCGGTGGTGCTCCGGGGTGCCCGGTTCCAGGTTCTTGAGCTGCCCGAAGAGCACCTGGGTGAGGGCGCGGGTGTCGGCGCCACGGGTGCTCTGGGGCCGGGGGCGGGGGGTCTCCGCGCCGCCTGCCTCGTGCTGGGGCGGGACCTGAGGCGCTGTACTGGCCGGCACGTTCACGCCACCCCTTCGGCTGGTCTTGCGGGTCCACTGGGTCAACTACGGTCAACTCATCCGTCAAAAGCGGTCATAGCATCACAAGACATGTCCACTGTGTGCAAGCACCGCATAGTGACGTGTTGAGGGCATACTGGCGGAAAAAGGGGAGGTCACGCGCGGAATCAGACACGGAAAAGCCCCCCACCTCGACGGCGGGGGGCCTGGCGACGACCGGGGACTAGAACGCGTAGTCCGCGATCACCCAGGTGGCGAACTCGCGCCACTGGGCGACACCCGCCTGGTGCGCGGGGTGGTCCAGGTAGCGCTGGAGCGCGTCGGTGTCCTCGACGGCCGAGTTGATGGCGAAGTCGTACGCGATCGGCCGGTCCGTGATGTTCCAGTCGCACTCCCAGAAGCGCAGCTCCGGGATCTGGTCGCCGAGGGCGCGGAACGCCTCCACGCCGGCGACGACGCGCGGCTCGTCGCGTGCGACACCGTCGTTGAGCTTGAAGAGGACCAGATGGCGGATCACGAAGGGCTCCTAGTTGATGAGTTCGGTCATGAACTCGCCGACACCCTGGGCGGCGCTGGAAATGCCCTCGAACCCTACCTGCACGAGATCGGCGGCCCGGGCCGGGGACGTGATGATCGTGTACAGCACGAAGACCGAGACCGCATAGAGCGCGACCTTCTTCGCTTGCGCCATGGCCAGCCCTCCCCTGTTCCCCCGCCTGTTCCCCCGCCGTACGACCGCGCCACTCTAACCGAGGCTTTATGGACCAAGGGCCCGGCGATCGAGGCCTTTCGCCGCCCCCCGGAAGGGTGACGACGGAGCAGGATGGATGTCGAGCCCGGACGATCTGGCAGGAATCGGAAGGGCTCCTGGAACCGGCCCGCACTGCGGGGTCCGCGCCACGAGCTTCCCCCCTGACCGTGGCGCAGGACTTGTAGGACCGGTTCTCATCGGGGGGAGCGGCTTGTCCCCCCGATGCCGCTCCCCCCGTCCTAGCGATCTGTCCCGGCACGGTCGGTTCCCGGGGCGCCTGACGCCGTCCGGGGCCGGCCCGCGCCTCAGCCGTCGGCTTTCGGCCGGGCTCCGCGATTCGGCCATCGACCTGTGGTGTCTCGTCCGCCATTCGGCGTAACGTGCCGAGAAGTTGGCGGTCTCTTTGGCGAGCGCACGCATGTGACAGGGGGGGACTCACCGGTATGAAGCGCGTCTTCGGGCTGACGGCGATCGTCGCGGGCGGAGTGCTCGCCCTGTTCTTCCCGGATCTCGAGTTCGGTTGGTTCAGAGGACGTCCGCTGGGAATCGTCCTCGTCGTCATCGGCGGGATCGAACTCCTGGAGAGCCGGCGCCGCCGCTAGGGGTGTCTTGTCGATCAGGCCGGAGGCCGGCACCGTACGAACCGGCTCGGCCCGCCTCCGGCTGACGGAGGGCCAGAGACCTTGCCAGGGGCCCCGGCACGCCCCGCCCAGGCCCGCCCGTGCCCCGCCCAGGCCCGACCGCGCCGCCCAAGCCCTGACCCGGTCCCCAGGCCCTGCCAAGCCCCCGGGCCTTGTGCACCCGCCTTCTCGCCCGTCGACAGCAGAAGCAAAAGAAAGAGCCCCTCCGATCTGCTTCCACAGATCGGAGGGGCTCTCGCTGGCGGTAGCGGAGGGATTTGAACCCTCGGTGAGTTTCCCCACACTCGCTTTCGAGGCGAGCTCCTTCGGCCGCTCGGACACGCTACCGAGAGAGAGCTTAGCCGAAACTCGCGCTGCGATGAAATCCGTATCCCGCGGCAGGTCAGCGGGTGCGGAAGAAGGCCGTGAGCTGCGCCGCGCACTCCTCGCCGAGCACGCCCTGGATCACCTCGGGGCGATGGTTGAGCCGACGGTCCCGTACGAGGTCCCAGAGCGAACCCGCCGCGCCCGCCTTCTCGTCCGGCGCTCCGAACACCACCCGCTCGACCCGCGACTGGACGAGTGCCCCCGCGCACATCACGCACGGCTCCAGGGTCACGACCAGCGTGCAGCCCGTCAGCCGCCACTCGCCGGTCGCCGCGGCCGCCCGGCGCAGGGCGAGCAGCTCGGCGTGCGCGGTGGGGTCACCGGCCGCCTCCCGCTCGTTGTGCCCGCGGGCGAGCACGGCGCCGCCTGGGCCGAGCACGACCGCGCCGACCGGTACGTCACCGGCCGGCAGGGCCGCGTCGGCCTCGGCGAGGGCGAGTCGCATGGCGTCCCGCCAGGGGTCCCGAACCGGGTCGGGCACCGGTACGACAGGTACAGCGCGCCCCACTATCGGACGGCCTCCAGGACCTCGGCGGCCCCCAGCGCGTCCGCGATCTCCGCGAGCGCGTCGCTCTCGAGCGCCAGCAGATCGGCCGGCGGCATGCCGAGGTCCGCGAGGATCAGCCGGTCGCCGACCGGAGCGGCCGGCACGGCCTCGGCCGCGACGCTCGTCTCCTCGTCGTCGTCCGTGTCGCCGTCGAGCGGCTCCCCGTCCTCCGTACCGTCCAGGTCCAGCGATTCGAGCTCGTCGACGATGTCGTCCAGGTCGTCGCCGAGGATCTCCCGGGTGAGGATCTCCCCGTACGAGGAACGGGCGGCGGCGGCGCCGTCCGAGACGTAGATGCGAGGGTCTTCCTCACCCTCGATCCGTACGATCCCGAACCACGCGTCCTCCTGCTCGATGAAGACGATCACCGTGTCGTCGTCCGAGGCCTCGCGGGCGAGCTCGGTCAGATCCGACAGGGTCTCCACGTCGTCGAGCTCCGTGTCGCTCGCTTCCCACCCGTCTTCGGTGCGCGCGAGCAGTGCGGCGAAGTACACCTGACTCTCTCCCACTGATCAGAGGTGTGACGATCCGGCGGCGCGCTCCTGATGCCCCGCCCAATCGGCATCGTGACAGATGCGGCGCCCACAGGAGAGGTCTTCGGCTCTTGCGTCGTGCATCAGTCTGAACGACCCCGCGATCGGGCGGGCGTGCGACCCCGGCGCACGCAGGGGGCGCACATAGGGACGGAACGGGGTGCGGCCGGGGACGGAGCGGCAGGATCACGTTTCAGGGACCCGTCAGGCACCGCGGGGCTCCTGGCGCCCCTCCGGCGGATTCCCGGCGCGCCTCCGTCGTGCCCCCGGCCGGCCTCCGCCGGATTCCGGGCGGGCTTCTCACCAGCGGAAGGTGCGCATGCGCATGGCCTGGCGCATCCGGGCCGCCCGCGCGCGTCGCGGCTGGACGCGCTCGCGCAGCGCCTTCGCCTCGCCGAGTTCACGGAGGAACTGGGCGCGGCGCCTCCGGCGCTCCGCGTCCGTCTCCGGTGTCGGTCGCCGGGCCGCCCTCTCGGCGGCGCCGTCGGCCGGTTCTTCCAGGTCGGGCATCGGCCACTCCACCCCATCGCTGGGTCCCCGTGCCACCCACCTTCCCCCAGTGGCGTGGGTCGATGCCAGTGCGCGGCGGGCTACTGTTGAGTCATGCGTCTCCACGTCGTCGATCACCCGCTGGTCGCCCACAAGCTCACCACGCTGCGCGACAAGCGCACGGACTCCGCGACCTTCCGTCGGCTCGCCGACGAGCTGGTCACCCTGCTCGCCTACGAGGCCACCAGGGACGTCCGGACCGAGCAGGTCGACATCGAGACCCCCGTCACGCCGACGACCGGCGTGAAGCTGTCGTACCCGCGTCCGCTGGTGGTCCCGATCCTGCGTGCCGGGCTCGGCATGCTCGACGGCATGGTCCGGCTGCTTCCGACGGCCGAGGTCGGCTTCCTGGGCATGATCCGCAACGAGGAGACGCTGGAGGCGTCGACCTACGCGACGCGCATGCCGGAGGACCTCTCGGGCCGCCAGGTGTACGTCCTGGACCCGATGCTGGCGACCGGTGGCACGCTCGTCGCGGCCATCCGGGAGCTCATCAAGCGCGGTGCCGACGACGTGACCGCGGTCGTGCTCCTCGCCGCCCCGGAGGGCGTCGAGATCATGGAGCGCGAACTGGCGGGCACCCCCGTCACCGTCGTGACGGCCTCGGTCGACGAGCGTCTCAACGAGAACGGCTACATCGTTCCGGGCCTGGGCGACGCGGGCGACCGCATGTACGGCTCCGCCGAATAGAGCTGCAGTCGGCTCCGCCGAATAGAGCTGCAGTCGGCTCCGCCGAATAGAGCTGCAGCCGGCTCCGTCGTACACGACGCAGCCGGCTCCGCGGAGCGTTGCCCCTCTTGGGGCCCTCAGCACTTTCCTGTCGGTACGGGCGCGGGCTTGGTCAGGGCGACCAGGGCCGCGTCCGCCGTCGTCTTCGGGGCCAGGTTCTTGAAGGCGGTCCCGATGATCAGGTCCACGTCCGCCGTGCCCCGGGTGTCCGTCTTCGTCGTGGCGCCCGCGAGCTGGGTGCCGAGGACCGGGAAGACGCCCTTGGCGGCGGTCGTGGCGCCGAGGATCAGACCGGCGCCGGGGACCTTCTTGTCGTAGGCGGCGGGTGCGTTCCCCACCTTGCCGATCTTGAAGCCGCGTTTCTTGAGCTCGTCCGCGGTCGTCTTGGCGAGCCCGCTGCGCGGGGTCGCGTTGTAGACGTTGACCGTGATCTGGGCGGGCTTGGGGAGGGCGGCCGCGGGTGCGGTCGTCGCTCGGGCGGCGGGTTTGCAGTCGGCCTGTTTGCCGGCCGTCGCACGGGTGCCCTCGTCGCCGGAGAAGACGTCGACGAGCTGGAGCGTGCCCCAGCCGGCCGCGCCGAGCACGACCACGGCGGCCGCGGCCGCGAGGATGATCCTGCGCCGGCGGTGGGGGCGGCGCATGCGCGGGTAGACGTCCCCCGTGATGCGGTACTTTCCGCCCATTCCGGGGGGAGTGAGCATGCTCATGAACGCAGCGTAATGCCGCCCGTCGGCGATGCCTACTTGATGATCATGTGATCGCGTCCGGATGGGGGCGAACTGACCCCGAAAGGGTCAGCGAGGACGGGGCCGGTCGGCGCCGTCTCAGTCCATTTCCAGGACGCGGGCGTGCAGCACCTGGCGCTGCTGGAGCGCCGCGCGGACGGCTCGGTGCAGTCCGTCCTCGAGGTAGAGATCGCCCTGCCACTTCACGACGTGCGCGAAGAGGTCGCCGTAGAACGTGGAGTCCTCGGCGAGCAGCGTCTCCAGGTCCAGCTGGCCCTTGGTGGTGACCAGCTGATCGAGGCGGACCGGGCGCGGGGCGACGTCCGCCCACTGCCGGGTGCTTTCCCGGCCGTGGTCGGGATACGGCTTTCCGTTTCCGATGCGCTTGAAGATCACACGGAAAGCCTACCGGGCGAGCGGCTCCCGGCGCAGCCATGCACGGGCAGTGGGATGCTGGTGCGAACCGTGACAAACCGGAATTGGGGTGCCGTGATGAGCGTGAGCGAGCAGCCACCGGCCGCGCCGGGCGGCCCTGCCGCCGAGATCGCCGCCGGGTACGCCTTCGAGGGCGCGGCACTCGATCTGGGGGCTCTGCTCTGGGACGGCGCGTGTCACCCGGACGCGCCGATCCGCATCCCGCTGCCCGTGCTCAACCGGCACGGACTGGTCGCCGGCGCGACCGGCACCGGCAAGACGAAGACGCTCCAGCTGATCGCCGAGCAGCTCTCGGCCAACGGAGTGCCGGTCTTCCTCGCCGACATCAAGGGCGACGTCTCCGGCGTCTCGGCCCCCGGCGTGGACGGCGAGAAGGTCAGGGAGCGGGCCGCCCAGGTCGGCCAGGAGTGGCGGGCGACGGGCTTTCCCTGCGAGTTCTACGGCCTCGGCGGGACCGGCCCCGGGATCCCGGTGCGCGCCACCGTGACCAGCTTCGGCCCCGTACTGCTGTCGAAGGTGCTCCAGCTCAACCAGACGCAGGAGCAGTCGCTCGGCCTGATCTTCCACTACGCCGACTCCAAGGGCCTGGAGCTGGTGGACCTCAAGGACCTCCGGGCGGTGGTGGCGTTCCTGGTCTCGGACACGGGGAAGGCCGAGCTCAAGGGGATCGGCGGGCTCTCCACGGTGACGGCCGGGGTGATCCTGCGGTCGATCACGGCCTTCGAGCAGCAGGGAGCGGGGGACTTCTTCGGGGAGCCGGAGTTCGACACGGGCGAGTTCCTGCGGACGGCGGCGGACGGGCGCGGCATCGTCTCGGTCCTGGAGCTGCCGTCGGTGCAGGACAAGCCGCAGCTCTTCTCGACCTTCCTGATGTGGATGCTGGCGGATCTCTTCGGCGACCTGCCGGAGGTGGGCGATCTGGAGAAGCCGAAGCTGGTGTTCTTCTTCGACGAGGCGCACCTGCTGTTCAACGGGGCGTCCAAGGCCTTCCTGGAGTCGGTCACCCAGACCGTGCGGCTGATCCGCTCGAAGGGGATCGGCGTGTTCTTCGTGACGCAGACGCCGAAGGACGTGCCCTCGGATGTGCTCGCACAGCTGGGCAACCGGGTGCAGCACGCGCTGCGCGCGTTCACCCCGGACGACGCGAAGGCCCTGAAGGCGACGGTACGGACCTTCCCGAACTCGCCGTACGACCTGGAGGAGGTCCTCACGGGCCTCGGTACGGGCGAGGCGGTGATCACCGTCCTCAGCGAGAAGGGCGCCCCGACCCCGGTCGCGGCGACCCGGCTGCGGGCGCCGGAGTCGCTGATGGGCCCGATCGACGCGGCCGCCCTGGAGGCGGCGGTGAAGGGTTCGTCGCTCTACGGGCGGTACGCCGAGGCGGTGGACCGCGAGTCGGCGTACGAGAAGCTGACGGCCGAGCAGCGGGCGGCGGAGGCGGCGGCGCTGGAGGCGGCGGCCGCCAAGGAGGCGGAGAAGGCGGAGGAGGCCGGGAGGCAGGGCGGAGGGAGGGCTCCGAAGCCGGAGCCCTCCCTCGCCGAACAGGTGGTGGGCAGTGGGGTCTTCAAGTCCCTGGCGCGCTCGATCGGCACCCAGCTGGGCCGGGAGATCAGCCGCTCGATCTTCGGCACCGCCCGCCGCAAGAGGTAGCCCCGCCGCAGGAGCCGGCGGGGCCGGCAGGACTACTCCGTGACCTCGTGGTGGTCGCTGTGCAGGCCGCCGCCGCTGCTCTCGCCGCCCGTGGTCGGGGTGGAGACGACCGGCTTGCGCAGCGAGGAGATGTCGTGGGCGTAGGTGCCGACGGCGTTGGCGATGACCTTGATGTTGGCGTCGAAGGCCTTCATGTTGATGTTCTTCAGGTCGTCGCCCTTGGCGTGGTAGTTCACGTCGTACGCGACTCCCGCCGTGCCGCCGAACTTGGCTGCCTGGGCTGCGGTCTTGATGCCCTCGGCGCCGGTGAAGGTGCCACCGGAGGGGATGCCGACCTTGATGAACGGGCCGTAGTCGGAGCGGCCGGAGAAGTCGGTGCCCTCGTGCGGGAGGCCGCGCGAGCCCATGAAGTCGGTGATGTCGCGCTCCAGCTGGGCGGAGCCCGCGGGGCCGGCGCCCTCGCCGACGTTGTCCGAGTTGTCGCCGTCGTAGACGAACAGGCCGTAGTTCGGCGAGGCGATCATGTCGAAGTTGAGGTAGAGCTTGATCTCGCTCTTGTCGAGCGCGGTCAGGTTCTTGACGTAGTGGTCGGAGCCGAGGAGACCGTTCTCCTCCGCGGACCACCAGGCGAAGCGGACCTTGTTGCGGACCTTGTCCTTCGACTTGGCGAGCTCCAGGGCGGTCTGCAGGAGACCGGCGGAGCCGGAGCCGTTGTCGTTGATGCCGGGGCCCGCGGTGACGGAGTCGAGGTGCGAGCCGAGCATCACGGTGTTGGCGGCGTTGCCGCCCTTGGTCTCCGCGATGACGTTGTTGGTGATCCGCTTCTCCTGGAGCTGGCGGATCTCGAAGGAGAGCTTGACCGGGCCCTTGGCGAGGTCGGCGGCGAGCTTCTCGCCCTCGGCCAGGCTGATGCCACCGGTCGGGATCTTGCCCGCGGCCGGCTCGCCGAGGGTGCCGGAGAGGATGCCGTCGACGTTGTTGTAGACGATCGCGCCGGCGGCGCCGGCCGCCGCGGCCTGCTGCTGCTTGATCGCGAAGGAGCAGCCGCCGCGCTTGATGAGCGCGACCTTGCCGGTGAAGGCGCCCGCGGCGTAGTCGCCCGGCTCGCAGCCGGTGGTGCCGTCGGCGTCGACGGGCACGGCGACCAGATCGGCCTTGATGCCGCCGACCGGGGTGGACTTGGTGTACGTCATGGCGTGGATCTCGAGGGCGCGCGGCGCGGGCGCCTCCACGGAGACCTTCTCGGCGAGCGTCTCGGTGTAGATGAAGTCGAACTGCTCGTACGAGACGTCGTAGCCGGCCTTCTTGAGCTGCTGGTACACGTATGCGGCCGAGGCGTCGTGTCCGAGCGTGCCGGCCGCGCGGTGACCGCCGGCCGAGTCGGCTATCGCCTGGAACTTCTGCAGGTGCTTGTAGGCGTCCTGGCCAGTGGTTTCGCGGACCAGCTTCTTCGCCAGCCTGGCGGCATCGCGGGCGGGTGCGGCCGAGGGGTCCTTCACCGCGGTGGCGGGGGAGGCGAGCACCAGCGGGGTGGCGAGGGCGGCGGCGGCCAGAATGGCCGCGGCCCGGCGCTGGGTAGCGTTCACAGAAGTCCTTCCCGTTACGGACGAGGTTGAGGGGAAGTTAGCGATCGGCAGGGCCTCCTGTGAACACCTTCTCCACAATTCCTGTCACATAGAGCAGGATTGAAATCTGGAATTTTCAATTCCCGTCTGGTTTCGGCTCCTTGGCGGCTTTCGCCGCTTTCGCCGCCGCCTTCATCTCCTGCTTGTGGGCCCGCACCTTCACCAGCGACTCCGGGCCCGTGATGTCGGCGGCCGAGCGGTACGAGCCCTGCTCGCCGTACGCGCCCGCAGCCTCCCGCCAGCCCGTGGGCCGGACCCCGTACTGCTTGCCCAGCAGGGCCAGGAAGATCTGCGCCTTCTGCTTGCCGAAGCCGGGCAGTGCCTGGAGACGCCCGAGCAGCTCCTTCCCGCTCGCCGCGTCCGCCCAGACTGCTTCGGCATCGCCCCCGTACTCCTCCACGAGGAACGCGCACAGTCGCTGTACGCGCTGGGCCATCGACCCCGGGTAGCGGTGCACGGCGGGTTTCGCGGAGAGCAGCGCGGCGAACTCCTCCGGGTCCCGGGCGGCGATCTCGTGCGCGTCGAGATCGTCCGCGCCGAGCCGCTGGGCGATGGTGTACGGCCCGGAGAAGGCCCACTCCATGGGCACCTGCTGGTCGAGCAGCATGCCGACGAGCGCGGCCAGCGGCGACCGGCCGAGCAGCGCGTCCGCCTCCGCCTGCTGGGCGAGATGGATCTCAGGGTGCTTCGGGTGGGAGGCGGCGGGGCTCTTGGACGCGGGGCTCATGTTCCGATCATCCCGCCCGGCCAGGTTGATCGCCTGGTGGACTCACCCCTTCGCGAAGCGGTCGAGGGCGGCGAGGATCAGCTTCCCCGTCTCCTCCCCGCCCAGGTGACCGGCGGTCTCGACGACGTGCAGCTCGGCGTCCGGCCAGGCCCGGGACAGCTCCCAGGCGGTACCGAGCGGCCCGCCCATGTCGAGCCGGCCATGGATCAGGACCCCGGGGATGCCGGCGAGCCGATGGGCGTCCCGGATCAGGGCACCCTCCTCCAGCCAGGCGCCGTGCGCGAAATAGTGCGAGCAGATCCGGACGAAACCGAGCCGGGTGTCGTCGACCCGGTCGGTGTACGGAGTGCCCATGCCCTCCATCGACAGGACCGCGTCCTCCCAGGCGCACCAGTCGGCAGCGGCCTTCTCCCGTACGGCCCGGTCGGGGTGGTTCATCAGGGCCGCGTAGGCGCCCACCGGGTCCGCGGCCCCGCCGGCGCCCGCCCGGAAACGCTCGTGGGCCTCGGGGAAGAACCGTCCCACCCCGTCGTACAGCCAGGCCGTCTCGGAACGGCGGGTCGTCGTCACGGCCGCGATCACGATCTCCGTGACCCGCTCCGGGTGCGCCTCCGCGTACGCCAGGATCAGGGTGGAGCCCCAGGACCCGCCGTACAGCAGCCAGCGGTCGATCCCCAGGTGCTCGCGCAGCCGCTCCATGTCGGCGACCAGATGCGCGGTGGTGTTCACCGCCATGTCGGCGGCCGGGTCGCTCGCGTGTGGGGTGGAACGGCCGCAGCCCCGCTGGTCGAAGAGGACCAGGCGGTACGCCTCCGGGTCGAAGAGACGGCGACCCCGCGGCGAGGACCCGGAGCCCGGACCGCCGTGGACGACGAGCGCGGGCCGGCCCTCCGGGTTGCCGGAGACCTCCCAGTGGATGCGGTTGCCGTCGCCCACGTCGAGCAGGCCCTGGTCGTACGGTGCGATGTGGTCGGAGTACATCCGACCGAGCCTAACGACCCTCGATCCGCACCGAAGGGTCCTCGCACCACTCCAGGAGCGAGGGCCATTCCCCGTACCCGGAGTCGGGGTTGAGGTGCTTCCCGCCCGGTACGAGGTCCATGTCCAGGCCGAGCGGGAGACCGTAGTGCAGGTCGGCGCCGTCGGGGCAGTAGGGGTCGCCGTCGCCGTGCACGAGACGCGCGTCGAGCCCGGTCTCCGCCAGGTCCAGTCCGTCGGCGAAGGCCGCGATCTCGGGGATCCCGGCGGTGACGGGCGGCGAGGGCGGGGCGACGAGCAGCACCCGGTCGGCCGCGGGCCGGCGTGCGCCGGCCCGCAGCCAGAGCAGCACGGACAGGCTGTGCGCGAGCACGACGAACTCGCCCCGCGCGGGCCGGGTGCCGTGCTCGTCGAGCGCGTCGAGCCAGTCGCCGAGCACGGGGGCCTCGGGCGCGGGCAGCTGCGGATAACGCACGTCGTGCCCGCGGGCCCGCAGCTGCCGGGCGAGCCAGTGCTGCCAGTGCTCGGGGGGCCGGCGGTTCTGGTAGCCGTGCAGGATGAGGAAGGTCTTGGAGGGATCGCTCATGCGGAAATGCTGCGTCCCGACCCACCCGGAGGTCCACCGCCTCCCAAGCCGTGGACACCCCCGCCGCGCGGCTCCGGCCTCAGGCCTGCACGTACTCCCGGAGGTGCTGGGCCGTCAGGGTGTCCGACTTCGAGACCAGTTCCGCCGGCGTCCCCTCGAACACCACGCGCCCCCCGTCATGCCCCGCCCCGGGGCCCAGGTCGATCAGCCAGTCCGCGTGGGCCATCACGGCCTGGTGGTGTTCGATC
The DNA here is from genome assembly GCF_036226665.1 of Streptomyces sp. NBC_00691. Taxonomy (NCBI): domain Bacteria; kingdom Bacillati; phylum Actinomycetota; class Actinomycetes; order Kitasatosporales; family Streptomycetaceae; genus Streptomyces; species Streptomyces sp. NBC_00691. The sequence continues at coordinate 4,251,649 of NZ_CP109007.1, forward strand.
ACGACGACCGTGTTGCCGGACTCGACGATCCGGTCGAGGAGGGCGAGCAGTTTGTCGACGTCGGCCAGGTGGAGCCCGGTGGTCGGCTCGTCCAGGACGTACACCGCGCCCTTCTCCGCCATGTGGATCGCCAGCTTGAGGCGCTGCCGCTCGCCGCCGGAGAGCGTGTTCAGGGGCTGTCCGAGGCGGAGGTAGCCGAGGCCTACGTCCTTGAGGCGTCCGAGGATCGTGCGGGCCTGGCTCTTCGCCGTGAAGAAGTCGTACGCCTCCTCGATCGACAGCGACAGGACCTCGTGGATGTTCTTGCCGTCGAGCCGGTACGTGAGGACCTCGGGCGTGAACCTCTTCCCCTCGCACTCCTCGCAGACCGACGCGACGCCCGCCGCGATGGCGAGGTCGGTGTAGACCAGCCCGAGGCCGTTGCAGCGCGGGCAGGCGCCCTCGGAGTTGGCGCTGAAGAGGGCCGGCTTGACGCCGTTGGCCTTGGCGAAGGCCGTACGGATCGGGCCGAGGAGCCCGGTGTACGTCGCCGGGTTCGAGCGGCGCGAGCCCCGGATGGGGGACTGGTCGGCGACGACGACCCCTTCGCGGCCCGGCAGGTTGCCGTGGATGAGGGAGGACTTGCCGGAGCCCGCCACGCCCGTGACGACGGTCAGGACCCCGGCAGGGATCTCGACGCTGACGTCCTTGAGGTTGTGCTGGGTGGCGCCGGTGATGCTCAGCGCGCCGGTGGGAACCCGTACCTCCGCACGGAGCTTCGCCCGGTGCGCGAGGTGGTTCCCGGTGAGGGTGCCGGAGGTGCGCAGTCCCGGAACGTTTCCGCTGTAGCAGATCTCGCCGCCCGCGGTCCCGGCCCGCGGGCCGAGGTCGACGACGTGGTCGGCGATCTCGATGACCTCGGGCTTGTGCTCGACGACGAGCACGGTGTTGCCCTTGTCGCGCAGCCGCAGGAGCAGGTCGTTCATGCGCCGCACGTCGTGCGGGTGCAGTCCGGTGGTCGGCTCGTCGAAGACGTACGTGACGTCGGTGAGCGGGGAGCCGAGGTGGCGGACCATCTTCACGCGCTGCGCCTCGCCGCCGGAGAGCGTGCCGGACGACCGGTCGAGGGAGAGGTAGCCGAGGCCGATCTCGACGAGCGAGTCCAGGAGTTCGCGCAGGCCGGCGAGGAGCGGCGCGACGGCGGGGTCCTCGATCCGGCGGACGAACGCGGCGAGGTCGCTGATCTGCATCGCCGAGCACTCGGCGATGTTGACCCCGTCGATACGGGAGGACAGCGCGGCCCGGGTGAGCCGGGCGCCCTCGCACTCGGGGCAGGTCCGGAAGCCGACGGCCCGGTCGACGAAGGCGCGGATGTGGGCCTGCATGGCCTCCCGGTCCTTGGTGAGGACGGTCCGCTGGAGCTTCACCACGAGGCCCTCGTAGGTGAAGTTGTTGCTGCCGACCTTCACCTTGCAGGACGGCTTGTGGAGGAAGTCCTCCCACTCCCGCTCGGTGAAGTCCGCGAGCTTCTTGTCGGGGTCGTAGAAGCCGGAGTGGGCCATGATCTGCCACATCCAGGAGTCGACGGCGTAGCCCGGCACCGTGATGGCGCCCTCGTTGAGGGACTTGGTGCGGTCGACGAGTTCGTCGACGTCGATGTCGGAGATCTGGCCGGTGCCCTCGCAGCGCGGGCACATGCCCTCGGGCAGGTTGAAGCTGAACGCGCCCGAGGTGCCGACGTGCGGGGTGCCGAGGCGGCTGAAGACGATCCGCAGCATCGTGTACGCGTCGGTGGCGGTGCCCACGGTGGAGCGGGAGTTGGCTCCCATCCGCTCCTGGTCGACGACGATCGCGGCGCTCAGGTTGTGCAGTCCGTCGACGTCGGGGCGGGCGAGCGACGGCATGAAGGACTGCAGGAAGGCGCTGTAGGTCTCGTTGATCAGGCGCTGCGACTCGGCGGCGATGGTGCCGAAGACGAGGGAGGACTTTCCGGAGCCGGAGACTCCGGTGAAGACGGTGAGGCGGCGCTTGGGGAGGTCGACGTCGACGTTCCTGAGGTTGTTCTCCCTGGCCCCGCGGACCTGGATGACGTGGTGGCTGTCCGCTGCGACGGGGTGGTTCATGCGTGCGCCCTCCGGTGGTCGTCCTGTATGCGGGGGAAGCGTACTCTATACAACGTACAAAGTAAGCGGGAGCTATTCTGACCTGCGAGAACGCGAAAAAAATGAAGAACACGACACACGCGATGAGGGACGGGAGCGGCATGGCGGGAGCGAAGGGGAAGAGCAGCAGCGGCGCGGGCGACCCGGCGCGCACCCTGGAGCTGCTGTGGCGCGACGGCTCGGCCGCCCCGGCGGGGCGCCGCGGCCCGAGACAGGGCCTCACGGTGGACGCCGTCGTGGACGCGGCGATCGCGCTCGCCGACGCCGGCGGACTGGACGCGCTGACCATGCGCGCGGTGGCCCAGCACCTCGGCGTGACCCCGATGACGCTCTACACGTACGTCCCCGGCAAGGCCGAACTCCTCGACCTCATGCTCGACGCCGTCTTCCTGCGCATGGACCGGCCGCCGTTCCGCCCGGAGGAGCCCTGGCGGTCCCGCGTCACGGCGGTCGCGGACGCGAACAGGACCCTGCACCTGAGCCACCCGTGGCTGGTCGAACTGCGCATCGTGCGCGCCCCGTTGGGGCCCGGCGTGATGACCAAGTACGAGTACGAGCTGGGCGCCTTCGAGGGTCTCGGCCTCGACGACGTGGCCCGGGACTCGGCGCTGACGTACGTCCTCGGCTTCGTCCAGGCCGGCGCCCGCGCGGAGCTGGACGCGCGGGCCGTGGCGCGGGAGAGCGCGATGTCGGACGGGGAGTGGTGGGAAGCCCACGAGCCGCTGCTGGCCCGGGCGCTGGACCAGTCGCGGTTCCCGCTGGCGAGCCGGGTGGGGGAGGCGGCGGCGATCGCGTACGACGGCCTGTACGACGCGGAACACGCGTACCGCTTCGGCCTGGCCCGGGTGCTGGACGGCCTGGCGACACTGGGCGGGATCTGACCCGGCAGGTCGGCTCCGGTCCGTGGACCCGGCCCGTCCCCCGGCCCGTCCCCCCGGCCCGTGCCACCGGCCCCCTCCGTCCCGGCGCTCAGGCCCGCAGGCGGAGCAGTTCCTGCAGGCCCGCCTTGAGGCGGTCCGCCGACAGCTCCTGCTCGACCGTCAGATGGTGCATGACGTCGGGCGAGAACGGGGCGAGCAGCAGGTGCGCGAGGAGCGTGCTGTCGGAGCCGGGCCTCAACCGCCCGATGAGCAGGGCCACATGGGTGTGCATCACCCGGTACGCGCCGCTGTGGTAGCGGGCGCGGGGCGCTGCGGAGTGCGCGGCGAGCAGGATCTCGCGCTGCTCGCGGACCCGGTCGACGAGCGCGTCGAGGAAGGCGTCGAGCCGGGCGTCGGCGGGGGCGCCGGGGCCGAGCGGCGGCGGGCCGCTCATGTACGACTCCTGGAACTGGCGCTCGCGGTCGTCGAGGAGCGCCCACAGGAGCTGGGAGACGTCGCCGAAGCGGCGGTAGACCGTGCCGACGCCGATGCCGCTGGCGTGGGCGACCTGGTTCATGGTGACGGCCTGGGGGCCGTCCTCGCTGACGATCCGGGCGGCGGCGTCGAGGATCTTGCGCCGGTTGCGGGCGGCGTCGGCGCGCTCGGGCGCGGGTGTCCCGACGGTGGGGAGAAGGCCGAGCAGGGGTGCCGACGTGTGTCCGGCCCGCGGTATCTCGGTGCTCATCTGCCGACTCCTGTTCCTGGTGCGCCGCCCGTGCGCCCTGTTGCGCGCTGCGTCGCGCTGTTTGCCTTTTCGCGCCCCGTCTCCCCGTTCCGGTAGCCCTCGATGTGAGCATACCCGTTCCCCTTGCGAAACGGATAGCAATCCGTTTAGTCTCATGACGTTGAAACGGAAACTGATCCGCTTGAGGAGATCGCCATGTCCGTGAAGGTCGCCGTCATCTACTACTCGGCCACGGGTGCCGTTCACCAGCTCGCCCAGGCCGTTGCGGAGGGTGCCGAGAAGGCGGGCGCCGAGGTGCGGCTGCGCCGGGTGACCGAGCTCGCCCCCGCCGCCGCCATCGACTCGAACCCGGCGTGGCGCGCCCATGTGGACGCCACCGGTGACGTGGAGGTCGCCACCCTCGACGACCTGGAGTGGGCGGACGCGTACGCGCTCGGCTCCCCGACCCGTTTCGGCAACGTGGCCGCGCAGCTGAAGCAGTACATCGACACCTCGGGCGGCCTCTGGCAGCAGGGCGTCATGGCGGACAAGCCCGCGACCGCCTTCACCAGTGCCCACAACCTGCACGGCGGCAACGAGTCGACGCTGCTCGCGCTCTACAACACCTTCCACCACTGGGGCTCGGTCATCGTCTCCCCCGGTTTCACGGACCCGGCGGTCTACGCGGCCGGCGGCAACCCGTACGGCACCGCCCACCCGGGTGCGAACGGCGCCCCGGAGGAGCCGGTCCTCGCGGCCGCCCGCTACCAGGGCCGCCGTCTGACGACGATCGCGAAGCGCCTCAAGGGCCTCGCGACCGACTGATCGCACGGGAGGGCGGCCCGGGAGCCGCCGCCGTACGAGACGTGCCCCCGGGGGATCTCCCCCGGGGGCACGTCCGCGTCCGGAAGCGCGGCGGTCACGCCAGCGACAGGAAGAGCTTCTCCAGCCGGGCGCGCATCGCGTCACGGTCCTCGCCGTTCCGGCGGGCGTCCTCGACGTCGGTCAGGCACTGCTGCAGGCCGGTCGCGATGATCGCGAACCCGGCCCGGTCGAGGGCCCGGGAGGCGGCCGCCAGCTGGGTCACGACCTCCTCGCAGTCGCGGCCTTCCTCGATCATCCGGATCACGCCGGAGATCTGGCCCTGAGCCCGGCGGAGCCGGTTCAGTACCGACTTCAGCTCCGCACCAGCGAGATCCAGTTCCACAGCCACTCCTCCTAGATACCCCACGGGGTAATTTACTCCCCACGCGGGGTTCCGTCGAAGACCAAGGATGACACCTGCGCCGGGAGACGGGCGTGCACGAGGGCGGGGCGGGCCGGGGCCGGGGCGGGGTCCCGGGTCAGGACCCGGGTGCGGGCGCGTACCGGCGGAGGAACATCTCGGCCCCGTCCACGACGAGGCGCTCGCACAGTTCGTCGCCGAGCTCCGCCCCGTGCTGCTCGAACACCATCTGCGGGAAGAGCAGCAGCGAGTAGAGCTGGAGGACGGCGACCTCCAGGTCGGGGATGTCGAGGAGACCCCGGTCCGCGAGGGTGCGCAGGGCGTTCGTGACGGCGGGGTGGTGGCCGGCCGGGCCGTGCGCGCGCCAGGCGCGGCCCAGCTCGGGGAAGCGGTGGACCTCGGTGGCGACGAGGGTGCGCAGGGCGCGGCCCTCGGTGTCGGCGCGTACGGCCCGGCCCCAGGCGCGGCCGGCGTCGGTGAGGGCGGCCTTGAGCGCTTCGGGGCCGTCGGCGTCGACGAGCCGCGCGAGATCGGGCCCGCCGGCCGGCCCTTCGCCGCCCTGGCCGCCGGGGCCGAGCGGCTCGTCGAGGGCGCCCGCGACGACGGCGGTGAAGAGGGCTTCCTTGCTGCCGAAGTGGTTGTAGACGGTCACCTTGGAGACGCCGGCCTCGGCGGCGATGGCGTCCATGCCGACGCCGAAGCCCTCGCGGAGGAAGAGGTCGCGGGCGGCCCGCACGATCGCCTGCCGCTTGCGGGCTGCGCGGGGGCCGGTGGGGGCGGGCTTGGGGGCCGGAGCGGGCTCGGCGGAGGGCTCGGTCGCCGGTGCGGGGTCGGTGGCCGGTGCGGGCTGGGCGTCCATGGCCCCACCCTATCCAGGAAACTGTACTCTTGAGTTCAACTGTACTGTGCCGTACAGTTCAGTTATGTCCACCCACCCCGCCGTACCCTCCCCTGCCCACGACCAGGCGCCCGGGCGGCCCCACAGCCACCCCCGCCCCGACCCCCGCCGCTGGAAAGCCCTCGCGCTGATCTGCGCGGCCCAGTTCATGCTCGTCCTCGACGTGACCGTGGTGAACGTCGCGCTGCCCGCGCTCGCCACCGACCTCGACCTCGGACGCTCGACTCTGACCTGGGTCGTCACCGCGTACACCCTCTGCTTCGGCGGGCTCATGCTCCTCGGCGGACGCCTCGCCGACGCCCTCGGCGCCCGCCGGGTCCTCCTCACCGGCCTCGCCCTCTTCACCGCCGCGTCCCTGGCCTGCGGCCTCGCGCCGAACGCCGGCGTGCTCCTCGGCGGCCGGATCGTCCAGGGCATCGGCGCCGCGCTGCTCTCCCCGGCGGCCCTCGCCCTGGTCACGACGGTGTTCCACGGCCCGGAGAAGCCCAGGGCGCTGGGCGTCTGGGCGGCCGTCGGCGGTACGGGATCGGCGGTGGGCGTCCTGCTCGGCGGCGCGCTCACCTCGGGCCCCGGCTGGCCGTGGATCTTCTACGTCAACGTCCCGGTGGGCCTCGCGGTCCTGGCGGCCCTCCCCAGGTTCGTACCGGCGACGGCGCGGCCCGCGCGGCGCGGCGCGGGACTCGACGTCCCCGGCGCCCTCCTCGTCACGACGGCGACCGGCGCACTCGTCTACGGCCTGGTCACGGCGGGCGACTCCGGCTGGACGTCGACGGCGACGCTGCTGCCCCTCCTGGGCGCGCTCGTCCTCTACGCAGCCTTCGCGGCGACCGAACGGAAGGCCCGCACCCCGCTGATGGACCTGCGGATGCTCACCCGGCGACCCGTCGTCGTGGGCTCACTCCTCATGCTGGTCGCGACGGCGCTGCTGATCTCGTTCTTCTTCCTGGGCTCGATGCACCTCCAGCACCTCCACCACCTCGGCGCCCTCCGCACCGGCCTGCTGTTCCTCCCGGTGGCCCTCACCACGGCGATCGGCGCCCACTTGGGCTCCCGCCTGGTGAGCACGGCCGGCCCGCGCGTCTGCGCGACGGGAGGCCTGACGGTGGCGGCCCTCGGCTGCCTCCCGCTGGTCCTCGTCGACCCCGCGTCCGGCCCGTGGACCACGCTCCTCCCGTCCCTCGCGACGGCGTCGCTCGGCCTCGGCGCGGTCTTCGTCACGGCGACGACGACGGCCCTGGGCCTGATCGCCCCCACCGAGGCGGGCCTCGCCTCCGGCATCGTGAACACCTTCCACGAACTGGGCGGCTCCATCGGCGTCGCGCTCGTCTCCACCCTGGCCCTGACCGCCACGACCACCCCGACCCCCACCGGCCTGACCGCCGCGTACACCCTCTGCACCGCCACAGCGGCCACCGCCGCCCTCGCCGCCCCCCTCCTCATCCCAAGGGGCCGCCCCCACCTGACGGGCGGCCCGCACGGGATGCACTGAACCGATCCCGGAGACGTGCTCGGTTCAGAGCGGGGCCAACATCATCAGGACCTCGTCCCGGTCGTCCCCGGGCGCCAGCCGAAGCGCCCCGGGCCACCGTCCGACCTCCCGCCAGCCGAGCCGCCCGTAGAAGGCCTCCAGGCCGACGCCGCCGCGCGCGGCGAGCCGGAGCTGCTCGAGCCCCATCTCGTCGCGGGCGATCTCCCGTACGCGGGACATGAGGGCGGCCCCGATCCCGCGCCCGCGCAGACCCGTCCGGGTCTGGACGTGGTGGAGCGTCCCCCAGTGCGCCACGAGCCGGAAGTCGTCGCGGCGGACGTGCAGCCATCCGGCGAGGCCGCCGTCGACCGACGCGACCAGAAGACGGCTCGACCCGGGGCCGAGGCCCGCGACGAGGGCGTCGACCGCGGGGCCGGCCAGGTCCGTGCCGATCGGCGGGAAGGGGAAACCCGCCGCGCCACCCGCGTTGGTCACCTCGATCCAGCACTCGATGAGTTCGTCCCGCAGCTCCGGGGAGACATCATCCGGAGCCGTGAACTGTCGAAGAACGAGGGGTCCGATATCCACGCGGCGATCCTCGCACCCGGTACGGACAGCGCCGGGTGCGAGGAAGCGGAATCGGGGGTCAGTCCTGGCTCGGGCCCCGTTCGTCGACCGGGCGGATGACCACCGCGTACTCCGGGGCGCCGGAGGGCTGCGGGCAGCGGGCCACCTGGGCGGCGATCTCCGTCACGCGTTCCAGGGAGGCGCAGTCGAGGAGCCAGTAGCCCGCGATGACCTCCTTGGTCTCCGCGTAGGGGCCGTCGGTGACGACCGGCTTCCCGTCGCCGTCCACCGTCACGAAACGGGCCGTGGACGGGGCCGCCAGGCCCTGGGCGTCGAGCATCTCGCCCTTCGCCGACAGCTCCTCGTTGATCGCGTTCATGTGCTCGAACATCGCCTTGAGGTCCGGCTTGGTCCAGGCGGGGCTGTCGTCGGTGGGGCGGCCCACCATGGCCTCGTAGTCGGCCTCACTGCCCTGCACCATCACCAGGTACTTCATGACGTCCTCCTCGTCCTCACGTCCTGTGCGGCCGGTTCCCCGCTTTCGGGGGGTGCCGCGTACTGCCTCTCGCAGGACAGTCGGAGCGGAGGGCCGGTTCTCGACACCGCGCGGGCCGCGGCCGGAAAAACCGGAGAAATCACCCGCCCGCACGATGATCTGCGTGTGAACGCCTTCAGCTACTCCGCCGCCTTCATCACCTTCTTCTCCGTCGTCGGCCCCCCGAAGGTCCTCCTCTCCTTCGCCGGCCTCGCCCAGGTCCACCCGGTGAGCCAGTTGAGGACCGTCGCCCTCATCTCCTCGGGCGCGGCCGTCCTCGTCGGCCTGGTCATCGGCATCACCGCCCCCTGGGTGCTGAACGTCTTCCACATCAGCACCCCCGCGCTCCAGCTCGCCGGCGGCGTCATCTTCTTCATCTACGCCGTCGGGCTCGTCCTCGGCCTCCACTTCGGCACCGGCACCACCCAGCAGGACGCCCCCGACCTGACGAGCGCCGTGCGCGAGCTGCTCATCCCGTACGTGGTCAGCCCGCTCGCCATGACGGCCGTGCTCATCGAGGCGGCCGCCCGCGACTCCTTCACCTGGCGCTCGACCGTCGTCGGCGCGTACGTGTCCGTCATCGCGCTCGACCTGATCTGCGTCCTGCTGCTCGCCCCCGCCCTGCGCCGCACCCACCACGCCACGATCGAGCTCCTCGGCCGTCTGCTCGGCCTGCTGCTCGCCGCCGTCGGCGTGGACCTGGTCCTGGACGGTCTCGCGGACCTGGGCGTCCCGGGCCTCTACACGCGCCACTGATCCCGGAAGCGGGGCGAACCGCGCTCAGGCGCCCAACTCCCGCTCCAGCGGCGTACGGAACCGAGGCGTCACCCGTACGTCCCCGATCCACCCCGCGAGCCGCTCCGCCTCCGCGCCGATCACCCGCCCGGCCGCTGAGCCCGCGTCCGTCAGCATCCGGTGGACGATCTCGCCGTCCGGGCGCTGCGCCCAGCCGCCGACGATCCGGCCGTCCCACCACACCGTCGGCCCGATGTTCCCGCTGCGGTCGAACAGCGCCGCCCGGTGCTCCGGGTCCAGGTACCAGTCACGGGCCTGCCAGCCCATCGCCGTCGGATCGAGCGCGGGCAGCAGCGCCGCCCACGGCTCCGGCTCCTCCGCCCGCTCCGACACGGGGTCGAGGTCGTCGGGAAGGACGAAGCCGGTCCCCTCGTCGAGGGTCACCGGCAGCGCCCCGACCGCGGCGAGCGCCCCGCGCACATCCGTCACCTTCCACCCCGTCCACCACTTCAGATCCGCCTCGGTGGCGGGCCCGCTGGCCCGGAGCCACCGCCGGATCAGTGCGGCCCGCGCCGACGCGGGACCGGGATCCTGAAGGGCTGCCGGACCGGGATCCCGGGAGGCAAGGGGATCCGGCCGGGCGTCGGGACCGGCGGGGCGCGCCCACCGGAACCGGCTGGACGTCCACGTGCCCAGCGGCCGGCCCCGCACGATCCGCCCCTCCATGCCGAGCACCCGCAGCACCCGGCTCGCGACGGACTGGACACCCTCCTGCCGGGTGCCCTTCCCGTACACGTACGTCGATCTCAACACCGGTACGGCCTTGCCGAGTTCGGCCCCGGTCGCCTCGCCCCGTACGGCCAGCTCGGCGAGGACGAGCCGCTCGGTCTCCGCCAGCCAGGCGGCGTCGAAGTCGCTCCCGGCCGCCAAGTGCTGGATCAGCGTGCCGCGTTCACGGACGGCGGCCGGACCGGTCGTCGAGACCTGGACGGCCGGGGCGAGCGCGGCGGGGAGGACGAAGACCGTGTGCCGCATGCCGTGCATCCGGACCAGCGACCGTTCCTCGTACAGCGCCCGCTCGACGTCCGCCACGGGCCCGGCCTTCCCCGCCAGCCGCGCCCCCACGGCGAGGAACACACTCGCCGGGTCCGTCCCGTGCAGCGCGACGAGCGACTCCGCGACCTCCTCCGCCGACCCGGCCCGCGCACTCCCGGCCAGCCTGTGCCGGAGCCCGAGCCGCGCCCTGCGCTCGGCGGCGTCGATCGTCCTCTTCCGCTTCTCACCCATGCGGCCAAGCATGGCCTCACACCCCGACGGGGACGAGGAAATCCGTCACGGTCGCCACGAACTCGTCCTCCTTCTCGAAGAAGACGACATGCCCGGCGTCGATCTCGGCGTACGCGCTGCCGCCGATGGCCGCGTGCAGCTCCCGGCTGTTCTCCACCGGCACGGTGGCGTCCTGCGCGCACCCCACGACCAGCGTCGGCGCCGTGATCCGGGGCAGCAGCGCCCGGATGTCGACCTCCAGGTCGAGTGCCACGTGCCGCAGCGTGCCCGGGGTGGGCGGCATGTTGGGGATGAGCGCCTCGACGCCCTCGCGGCCCACGGAATTGAGGAACCCGCGGCTGAACCCGGTCATGGTCACGCTCCGCCCGAAGCCCGCCGGATCGAACTCCCCGAGCCGCTGCCAGAGCGTGAACAGGTTCCGCAGGTACTCGTCGCCCTCGGTGTGCGCCCACCCCGCGACCAGGACGAGCCGGTGGACCAGGTCCGGGCGGAGGGCCGCGACGGCCGCCGAGACCGGGGAGCCCATGGAGAACCCGAGCAGGTCCACGGGGCCGGTGCCCGCGTCCTCGATCACGGCGATCACCTGCGCGGCGAGCGACTCGACGGTCAGCGGACCACCGTCGTCCACGGTCCGGTCGGCGCCGGACAGGTCCAGGGTGACGACCGTACGGCCGGTGGCGAAACGGGGAGTGGTCTGCCCCCAGTTGACGACGGCGCCACCGGATCCGGTGCCGTGGACGAGGAGAAGGGCGGGCCCGTCGCCCGAACCTTCGACGTCGTAGCGGACGAGGGCGGTGCCGACGGTGACGGTGGCCATGAGGGCGCTCCAAGAGGTGAGGAAGGGGTGGGTCGGGAGGGGTGTCGTTGGCCGACACCCGGAACCCTGCCTCCCGCCGGAAGGGGACGGGAGAGCCCTTCCGACCCTGGGACCGGCAGTCCCTGGATCAGCTCGGGAAGACGTGCGACGGTGCTGCGCGGGCCCGTTGGAGGGCCCGGAGGAGCCCCCGACGAAGATCCGCGAGGATGACCGCATGACGACGATCGACCGCCGTGAACTCGCCGACTTCCTCCGCCGTACCCGCGACCGGGTCCGGCCGCAGGACGTGGGCCTCCCGGTGGGGCCCCGGCGCCGTACGCCCGGACTGCGCCGCGAGGAGGTCGCCCAGCTGGCCGGGATGTCCTCCGACTACTACATCCGCCTGGAGCAGGCCCGCGGCCCGCAGCCCTCGCCGCAGATGCTCGCCGCGCTCGCCCGCGCGCTGCGCCTCGACACCGACGGGCGCGACCACCTGTACCTCCTGGCGGGGCACCGCCCGCCGGCGGGCCCGACGGCCGGCGACCATGTCTCACCCGGCCTGCTCCACCTCCTGGACCAGCTGCGGACCACGCCCGCGCAGGTCCTGAGCGATCTGGGGGACGTACTCGCGCAGAACGAGATGGCCCGCGCGCTGCTCGGCGGGGTGTGCACGGTGTCGGAGCACGGCCGGAACGTGGCGTGGCGCTGGTTCGCCGATCCGGAGGCCCGGACGGCGTACCCGGCCGAGGAGCACGCGTACCACAGCCGCCTCCATGTCGCCGATCTGCGCGCGGCGTTCGGCCGCCGCTCGGGCGATCCCGCGGTGACCCGGCTGGTGGAGCGGCTGCGGGGGGCGAGCGAGGAGTTCACGGAGCTGTGGGAACGACACGAGGTGGCGGTCCGCCGGCACAACCGGATGAGGGTCACGCACCCGGTGATCGGCCCGGTGGACCTGGACTGCCAGGTGCTGCTCGCCCCGGAGGGCGAGCAGCGCCTCGTCCTGTTCACCCCGCCGCCGGGCACGGACGCGGGGGAGCGGCTGGCGCTGCTCGGGGTGGTGGGCACGGAGCAGTTCACGAGGGGGTGAGGGCCGGCGGAGCGGTTCGCGAGGGGGCGAGGGCGGCCGGAGCAGGCGCTGCCGCCCCACCCCGGCGAGGCCGGGTGGCCTTGTCGGCTCTGCCGCCTTCGGCGAGGCCGAGTGGCCCTGTCGGCCCAGTCGCCCCACCGGGATCAGCTCCCCCTTAGCCGGCCGCCCGCTCCTCCAGCGGTCGACGCCGCAGCGCGGACTGGGTGAGGAAGGGCGGCTGCCAGGCGCCGTCCGCGCGGTAGAGGTTCGTGCCCGGCGGCACGATCGCGTCGATCCGGTCCAGGACCTCGTCCGTGAGGACGACGGGCGCGCCCTTCAACAGCCCCTCCAGCTGGTCCATCGTCCTCGGCCCGATGATGACCGACGTCACGGCCGGGTGCGAGGCGGCGAAGGCGAGGGCGAGCTCGGGCAGGGAGCAGCCGATCTCGTCGGCGAGCGCGATGAACTCCTCGACGGCGTCGAGCTTGGCGGCGTTGCCCGGGAGCGCCGGGTCGAAGCGGTGCGGGGTGAGCGCGGCGCGCCCGCGGGTGAGGTCGATCGGCTGTCCCTTGCGGTACTTGCCGGTGAGGAAGCCGGAGGCGAGCGGAGCCCAGGTCAGGACACCCATCCCGTACCGCTGGGCGACGGGCAGGACGGAGGCCTCGACGCCCCGCGCCAGCAGCGAGTACGGCGGCTGCTCGGAGCGGAAGCGGCGCAGGCCGCGCCGTTCGGCGACGGCGTGGGCCTCGACGATCTCCTCGGCGGGGAAGGTGGAGCAGCCGAACGCCCGGATCTTGCCCTGGCCGACGAGATCGCCGAGGACGTCGAGGGTCTCCTCGATGTCCGTGCGGTGGTCGGGCCGGTGGACCTGGTAGAGGTCGATCCAGTCGGTGCCGAGCCGCTTGAGGCTGTTCTCGACGGCCCGGGTGATCCAACGGCGCGAGAGGCCACCCCGGTTGGGACCCTCGTCGCCGACGGGGAAGTACACCTTGGTGGCGAGGACGGTCGCGTCCCGCCGGCTGGAGTCGCGCAGTGCCTTGCCGACGATCTCCTCGGACTCGCCGGAGGAGTACATGTCGGCGGTGTCGACGAAGTTGATGCCCCGGTCGAGGGCGGCATGGATGACCCGTACGGAATCCGCGTGGTCAGGATTGCCGACGGCACCGAACATCATGGTGCCGAGGCAGTACGTACTTACTTCGAACCCGGTCCCGCCGAGTACCCGATAGCGCATGCGCGCACTCTAGGAATTCGAGTGCGCTCCAAGGCAAGAGCCGGGGGCCGCGAGGAAGTCGACGATCAGCCGGTGGAGGACCCCGGGCCGCTCCAGGTGCACGTCGTGGCCGATACCGGGCAGGCTGGTGCCGTGCAGCGCGGGCCGGCGGCGGGCCATCTCCGCGTACTCCTCGGCCCCGACGATCCCACCGTGTTCGCCCTGCCCGAGGACGACGAGGGTGGGGCAGGTGAGGGAGGACCACTCGTCCCAGAAGGCGCGGGTGGCGTTCTCGTCGAGGGACCGGACCATGACCTCGGGGTCGAAGCGCGGCCACAGCCCGTCGGCCCGCTCTTCGAGCCCGCTCGCCCAGCCCTCGCCCACGGCGTCCGTGCCACCGCCGAGGTACGCGACGGCCACCGCCCGCGAGGGGAACGGCACCGGCCAGGCCCGCAGCCAGCCGCCGATCTGTTCCTGGACGCCGGGGTTCGCCCCGCCGGGTCCGGCCTCGACGAGGACGAGGGCGCGCGTCAGGCCGGGGTGGGCGGCGGCGGTGAGGAGGGCGGTGCTCCCGCCCAGTGACTGTCCGATCAACACGGGCCGCTCCAGGCCGAGTTGTTCGATGACGGCGACGGTGTCGGCGACGTACGCGGCGCGCGAGACGTCCCCGTCGGCGGGGTTCCGCTCGCTGTCGCCGTGCCCGCGCTGGTCGAGGGCGACGACGCGATGGCCGGAGTCCCTGAGGAGCCGGGCCGTGTCGTCCCACTCACCGGCGTGCCCGGCGAGCCCGTGGAGGAGGAGTACGTCGCCCCCGGAGCCGCCCCGGTCACCCCGGCCGCCCCGATCACCTCGGTCGCCCCGGCCACCCCGGCCGCCCCAGTCGCGGCAGGAGAGCCGCACGCCGTCACGGACCACGAACCGCTGTGACCAGGAGGGACTGGAGGAAGATGTCATCCCTCCATGATCCCCTACGGGTTGAGGAGCTGATCGGCGACTGCGGTGCGGGCGTAGAGGACGGAGCGCCCGCTGCGGTGGGCGGTGACGAGTCCGGCGTTGCGCAGCGCGATCAGGTGCTGGGAGACACCGGCGGCCGACAGGCCGCAGTGGGCGGCGAGCCGAGTGGTCGACGCGGGGGTGTCGAGCGCGGTGAGGAGCAGGGTGCGGGAGCGCCCGAGGACGGCGGCGACGGCCTCGGTGGAGCCGGCGGTACGAGGCTCCCAGACGGCCCCGAAACCCCGCGCCGGGTAGGCGAGTTGAGGCGGGTCCGGAGGGACGGAACGAGTGAGGACGCGGGGCCAGGCGAACACGGACGGGACGAGCAGCAGCCCGGACCCGGCCTGGTCGCGACTGAGCGCGCAGTGCCGCCGTACGAGCCGCAGGGTGCCGTCGTCCCACCGCACGGTGTCGTGGAGCTCGCTGAGCACCCGAGCCGAACCGTGCTCGGCGACCTGCCGGGCCCGATGGAAGACATCGGCCTCCAGGACATGCTGGATGCGGGCCCAGTAGGGGGCGAGGGCGAGCTCCCAGTAGGCCTCGATCTCGTCGACGACCTTGGGGAGAACGGCGGCAGGATCGTCGTGCAGCAGCCGGAGCCGACGGAGGTGCTCACGGTGCCGGAGGCGGGGGCGGCCGTCGGGGTCCTCACCTCCCGCCAGGGCGCGGAGATCGTCCCGTACCCGGTCGGCGGGCGTGCGGAGAACGGCGTCGAGCTCGGCGGCGAGGGTGGGGAAGGGCCCGGCGGGGGTGGGATTGAGGAAGTCGGCGAGGTAGCCGTGGTCGGGGACGAGCGCGGCGAGCCACCCGCGATCCAGCCCGGCCCGCACGATCCGGGGCCTGACCTGGGCGACCCAGCGCCGATGGGGCCCGGAGTCGGGCCCGCCGACGAGGACGCGGTAGCCGGTGACGACCTCCCACATGGGGGAGACGGCGAAGCGGGTCTGGGCGAGGTCGGCGGCGGAGAAACTGAGCCCGGATTCCAAGGGATCCACGTCCTAGGGGTCCACGAACGAGAAGGAAAGAGCGCAACTGATCGGCGTCGGGACCGGTGCCGGGACCGGCGTCGGGGCCGGCGTCGGCGTTCCGATGGATTCGGCCAGAGCTTAATCAATGGAGGTGGAGTCGGGGGAGGGGCAACCTCGGCGCATGCCCACTCTCACTGCCTCGTCCCTTGTCCCGTCCTCGTTCAGGGGACTGCCGTCCGTCGTCTGGACGATCTTCGCGGGAACGATCGTCAACCGGCTCGGCTACCTCGTGACGCCGTTCCTGGTCTTCTTCCTGGCCGCGCGCGGAGTGACGGGCGCGGAGACCTCGTACGTCCTGGGAGCCCTCGGCGCGGGCAACCTCCTGGGCCCGGCCGTGGGCGGCATCCTGGCCGACCGGATCGGACGCCGCCCGACGATGCTGATCGGCCTGATCGGAGCGTCGGCGGCGCAGGGCGCGCTGTTCCTGGCGCCCGGTGTGTGGACGATGGCGGCGGCGGCGCTGCTGATCAGCGCGGCGGGCAGCACGGTCTCGCCGGCGGCGTACGCGCTGCTCGCGGACGCGGTGGACAGCGAACGACGGCGGCGCGCGTACGCCCTCTTCGGCTGGGGAGTGAACATCGGTACGGCGGTGGCGGGCGTCCTCGGCGGCTACCTGGCGGCACGGGGCTACTGGCTGCTGTTCGCGGTGGACGCGGGCTCGATGCTTGCGTACGCGCTGGTGGTGGCGCTCCGCCTCAAGGACCCGAAGGACGCGGAGAGCCCTCAGGAGAAGCCCGAGGAGACGAAGGACGGCATCGGCTACGGAGTGGTCCTGAGGGACCGCCTGGCCCTGCTCCTGCTGCCCCTCTTCGGAGTGCAGCTCTTCGTGTACTCGCTGACCGAGGTCGCGCTGCCGCTGGCGGTCCACGACAGCGGCCTGTCGCCGGCGGTGTACGGGGCGATGGCGGCGGTCAACGCGATCCTGGTGGTGGCGCTGCAGCCGTTCGTGACGGCGCGACTGGCGAGGTTCCCGCAGCTGGCGGTGCAGGGCGCGGGCGGGACGCTGATCGCGGGCGGGGTGGCGCTGACCGGAACGGCGGACGGGGTCGCGGGCTACACGGTGTCCGTGGTCGTCTGGTCCCTCGGCGAGGTGGTGGTGGCGGGCATCGCCGCGGGCGTGGTCGCCAACCTGGCGCCGGCCCACGCAAGGGGCCGCTACCAGGGCGCTTTCAGCTGGACGTGGGGGCTGGCACGCTTCGCGGCGCTCACGCTGGGGGTGGCGACGTACACGACGCTGGGCCCGTCGGTGCTGTGGTGGACGGCCCTGGTGGCGGGCACGACCGCGGCGCTGGCGACCGCGGCGCTGACGGCGAGGGTCAACGCGCGGACGGGCCACCGACTGGCGGCGTGAGGGCGGGGGTCACTTCCCCTCGGCAAGGGTGTGGGCCACGAGCGCGTTGGCGTGCCCGTGACCCAGCCCGTGCTCGGCCTTCAGCCAGGAGACCAGCTCCATGTGCTTGGTGAGCGGCGAGGAACGGATGAGGTCCTGCCACTCGGAGACGGGCCGGCCGTACTTCTTCTCGATGGAGGGGAAGTAGCTGGCGGGACCCTTGACGACGTTCTCGGCCACGGGAGTCTCCTGGGTGGTGGGAGTGGGGCGACTGCGGACAACGGACAGGACCCCCACTCCACCGAAAACTCATCGGTGCCGCAAGATCAATCCCGCCGGATGTGCTCGGGGTCGATGTGCCGCCGCACCATGGGCACGGAGGCGAGCGCGGCGACGAGCAGCACACCGAGCGCGCAGGCGAACAGCAGGGGCAGCCCCTCCCAGTCCCAGTGCACGGCGCCACCCCCGGTGATCAGATAACTGGACTCGGCCAGCCACCCGGCAACGACGGCACCCCCCAGCCCCACCCCGAGCGGCAACAACACCTGCAGCACCTGCACCCCCCGCAACGTCCCGGCCCGAGCCCCCAGCAACGCCAACGCGGTCACCTGCCCCCGCCGCTCCAGGGCCCGATCGGCCACGGACACGACGAACGCGGCCACCCCGATGACCAACCCGAGCACCATCCCGACGACAAGCAGACTCCGAATGACGGTGAGCTGAGCGAGCGAGTCGATGACGATCCCGACGGGCTCGACGGCCGAGGTAGGCGCAACGGCCCCGATGCCGTCGAGAACGGCGCGGATGGTGGCGGGGTCGGAGTCGCTCACGAGGGTGAGGGTGCCGGAGGAATCGGCGAGGGGGGCTGGGAGGAGGGACGGGGGCACGATCAGGGCGCCCGAATCGAAGACGGAGACGTCCCAGGGAAGTACTTCGACCCTTTCGCGGGGCACGGTGAAAATGGCTTTTCGCCCGTCCTTCAATGCAAATGGGTAGCGCTCTCCAGCCTTCGGGTCGTACGCGAAGTTCGAACGCTGGTCGCGCAACTGCATGATCCTGCCGTCTACGCAGCCTGTGGCGTGCTGTGTAGATGCGGAGAGCTGAGCGCAGGTCGCAACCACGAGATTGGCATGGGGCACATCGCTGCCGTCCAGCGGATCCCAGGAGCTGTATGAGACCACCTGCGTCCGCACCCGTGGCACCTTTGTGAGCGCCATCCGTTGATTTGAATCCAGGCCGCTCAGATGGACGTTGTACTCCTGGAGAGGTGCAGTCCGCCGGCTGGCTTGACCCAGTTCGATGAGCACACCTTGCGTAAGCGAGGCACCGAACACCAGCAGAACAAGGCCGGTAACCACGCGCAGCGATGAACCTGGGTCTACCTCGGTACGCCGCATCGCCAGCGCCAACGGCAGCGATTTGGCCACCCCGGCCAGCCGTCGTGCGAGCCACGCGGTGATGGGCGCCAACCCAAAGACGAGCCCGGCGCCGGTCAGCAGGACAGCACCAGGCACCAGCAGAGAACTGGCCGACCCTCCGGACGGGTCGCGCCCCATGACGCTGAGCACGCAGTATCCGGAGATGACCCCTACCCCAGGGATCAGTAACAGCGCCCCGAACTTCTTCGGAGGCTTGGGCTCCCCCGCCCGTCTCACACTGATTGGCGAACGGGCCGCTCGCCTTGCACTGAACTGCCCTACGCTCCACGCGAGCGCGGGACATCCCACCAGACACACTGCCACGGTCGCCACCGAGGGGCGGCCGTCCTCGGGATACCAGTGCAGCCCCGGCAACCCGAGCCGAGCTGCAATCTCGTTGACACCGAGATACGCGACGATGCCGATTACTGCCCCAACCAGAGCTGCGGCGACGCTCTCCCCGGCATTGACCCGCAAAGTGTCTTTCACGCTGAGCCCGACAAGGCGAAGGGCAGCGAGCCGTCGGGCCCGCGACTCTCCGGAGAGTCGTGCACAGACGGAGAGGAAAATAACGAGTGGGAGCAGCACGATGCACCCTAGGGTGAATCGAAGGATGTCGAGGGTCGATGGCTCGACAATCTGCCGCCACGACCGCCCAGCGCCAAAGCTGCCCAGTTCCTCTGCTTCGGTCAGCTTGGCGGGAATGGTGCCGATGTACGCGTAGAGATCCTCAGAGTCCCCTAGCCCCTCTGGGGCGATGGTGCCGGTTACGCGTCCCGGAACAAGACCTGCCGTCCTTGGATTGGTGGAAAGAATCTCACCGAGTTTCGGAGAGACGATGGCCTCGCCAGCGACGGGCAGCTTCTCGATGCCCGGGGGCAGGGGGCTGGGCCCGGAGCCTGTACGCGCGACGAAGACCCGGTGAAGTGGCTGTGACCCATACGGATCCCGGAACTCTTGGTACAGAGTGTTACTCGTCCCCGGGTTCGGTTCACGAGCGGCCGTGCGTGCGTCATGTGCGGCAAGGATCGAGGGAATGGTGAGCACTGCAGCCAGGCAGGCCACTCCGAGCGCTGAGCCCAGCGCCATCAGGAGGAAGCGCACCCGCCCCCGGCGGCCGCTTCCCCATAACAGTCGCAATCCGAGGGCGAACGCGTTCACACCGTCACCCGTTGGGCCAGAACGCCATCCGACATCGTGTACTGCGTATCGGCCCGCGCGGCGACATCGGAATCGTGCGTGACGATGACCACTGCTGTCCTCTGTCTGCGTGCTAGCTGGAGAAACTCCTCCAATACGGCAGCCGCGTTGGCGCTGTCGAGTGCCCCGGTTGGCTCGTCAGCGAACACCACGTCAGGCCGGTGGACCAGAGCGCGTGCGACCGCGACACGCTGACTCTGGCCCCCGGACAACTTCGAGGTCCTGCGCCGCAGCAGATCGCCCATCCCGAGCCGCCCCAGCACCTGTGCGGCCACAGCATGCGCATGAACCTTGCTGATGCCGGCGAGACGAAGGGGAAGGGCTGCGTTTTCCTCGACGGTCAGTTCAGGCAGAAGCTCCCCGTACTGGAAGACGAACCCGAGGCGGGTGCGACGCAGGGCGCTCAACTCGCCGTCAGGGAGGCTCGATAGCTGGATCCCGTCGAAGGTCACGGTGCCATTCGTCGGTGGCAGGACCCCTGCGAGGCAATACAGCAGCGAGGACTTCCCCGAGCCGCTGCTGCCCATGATGGCGGCCACCTCGCCGCGCTTGAGCACTAAATCCGCGTTGCTGACGGCCTGCTCAGTGCCGTAGAAGAGATCCACGCCGTCGGCGCGGAGGATGACGTCCATGCTGGTGTGCTCCCTGGGCGTGGGGAGCCGCTCGTAGGCGGCTCCCGAAACCGTTGACTACCTGCGCGAGAACAGCCGCTCCGGCGAGCAGTAGTCAGGGCGTAGCGAGCCGCGGTCGATGCAGGCGTGCAACCGCACCTTCTTGGTCTTCAGAACGGCTCCGTCGTAGAAGACCTTGTCGACCTTGATGCTCTTCTTCTGGACACCCTTGAGATCGCCCCAGGCGTAGCCCTCGACCTTGGTACGGAGGTAGACGTTGTGGCCGTCGTTACCGTTTTCGTCCCGCAGCTGACCCTTCAAGTGAAGTCCGCTGGGTACCTTGTTCGTCGGCTGCCACTGGTACTTGCCTTCAAACGCAACTCCAGGCGTCTCCATGACCAACTCGTGCCAAGACGAGTCCGCGACCGCCACCCCCATCCCCCCAAAGAACAGCCCCGCGGCCACCACCGCCGTAGCGAACTTCCTCATCGATAACCCCTGCTTGGTCGTGCCGACTGGTCATCACAGAAAGTATCGGCATCACTACACACCGGTAGCCGCAGTAACGTCCCTCCCTCTCATCACCCCCCGATCCGGTGAATGAGCCCGCCGCGCGGGACCGGGTAACCCTCTGGCCGGTGCCTCCACCCCGTAGGAGTGATCACCGGTGCGCCTCCGTGAAGGCGTGCCTCGGCAGCCCCAAAGATGCGCGCATGCGCCTATCTCCCTCCCCCTCCCCCTCCGCGCTCCGTCGCGCCCTCCTCCCCTTCGTCGCCGCCGTCGCCCTTCTCGGAACCGCGGGTTCCGCCGGTGCGGGTGCCGTCGAGGCGTGTGGGTCGGTCATCACGTCCCCGCTCGCCCGGCCCGTGTCCGCCGACGACCCCTGTCCCAGCACCGACCCCGTCGTCTGCCGGATTCGCGTGCTGCCGATGGACCAGAAGGTCGAGGCCCAGCGGACCCGGATGCGGTACCACGGGCTCCTCGAGGACATGCACCGCACGGAAGCCGCCATGCGTGAGGCGGGTGCCACGGACGAGGAGATCGCCCGGGAGCTGGTCGACATGCGGAACCAGGCCAAGGAGATCACCCGCGCCGGCATGACTCCGGAGGAGGTCCGGATCCTCGAGCAGCGGAACATCGCCAAGTACGGCAACCCGCTCGGCCCGACCGCGGACCAGCTCTACGCCAAGTACGGCTCCTGGCAGCAGGTGATCGACGCGTCGATGCGCACGAGCTACGCCGTCGACCGCGAACTCAGCCTCGAGTACCGCCCCTGCCCCGTGTAGGCATCGGAACGCCGGTGGCCCCGGACAACGCCGAAGGGCCCCACCGCGAACGGTGGGGCCCTTCAACGAATTGCCCGGTGAGAGCAATGGCGGAGGATACGAGATTCGAACTCGTGAGGGGTTGCCCCCAACACGCTTTCCAAGCGTGCGCCCTAGGCCTCTAGGCGAATCCTCCGCGGCGAACATTACATGACCGAAGAGGGTGCTCGCGAACTCGATCCTGGTGGGGAGTGGTGAGGGGGTGAGGAGGGGGTCGGAGGTGTGTCCGGTGGTCCCGCCGGCGACGTCTTCACGGACGTCTGCACGGACGTCTTCACGGACGTCCTCGCGGACGTGTCCGCCGGCCGTCCCGGGGGGTTCCCTCAGAGGTTCCGTGAGGGGACCCGGCGGGGGGCCCAGGCGGAGTCAGGGGTGTGGGGCTTCCGGGTGTTCGGCATCGGGTACTCTGGGCGAAGCCCCTCACGCGGTGCTATCTGACTGAACTCCCCCAGGGCCGGAAGGCAGCAAGGGTAGGTCGGCTCTGGCAGGTGCGTGGGGGGCGCTTGCGTTCTCTCCCCGTACGACGTGGACCCCGGCGCCTGACGGGCCTGACCCGCGTCGGGCCCGGGTCGGCTGCCTCGGCCGTAGCCGTACCCGTAGCTGTACCCGTACCCGTACCCGTCCCCGTACCCCTGGACCGCCGCCCCCGCCCGTCGCCGACGACGGTTTTTCCCGGGTTGTCGGTGGGCGCCTATAACCTCGTACATGTGTCGTCTCTCGCGCTCTACCGCCGCTATCGCCCCGAGTCCTTCGCCGAGGTCATTGGGCAGGAGCATGTCACCGACCCGTTGCAGCAGGCCCTGCGGAACAACCGGGTCAATCACGCGTACCTGTTCAGCGGGCCCCGCGGCTGTGGCAAGACGACCAGTGCGCGCATTCTCGCGCGGTGTCTGAACTGTGAGCAGGGGCCCACGCCCACGCCCTGCGGGGAGTGCCAGTCCTGCCGTGACCTCGCGCGGAACGGGCCGGGGTCGATCGACGTCATCGAGATCGACGCCGCTTCCCACGGTGGTGTGGACGACGCCCGTGACCTGCGCGAGAAGGCCTTCTTCGGCCCCGCGTCGAGCCGGTACAAGATCTACATCATCGACGAGGCCCACATGGTCACCCCGGCGGGCTTCAACGCCCTGCTGAAGGTGGTCGAGGAGCCGCCGGAGCACCTCAAGTTCATCTTCGCCACGACCGAGCCCGAGAAGGTGATCGGGACCATCCGGTCCCGGACCCACCACTACCCCTTCCGTCTCGTCCCGCCCGGCACCCTGCGGGAGTACCTGCGCGACGTCTGCGGGCGTGAGGGCATTCCCGTCGAGGACGGCGTGCTGCCGCTCGTCGTGCGCGCCGGCGCCGGTTCCGTGCGTGACTCGATGTCCGTCATGGACCAGCTCCTCGCCGGAGCCGCCGCCGACGGTGTGACGTACGCGATGGCCACCTCACTGCTGGGCTACACGGACGGCACGCTGCTCGACGCGGTCGTGGAGGCCTTCGCCGCAGGTGACGGCGCCGCCGCGTTCGAGGTCGTCGACACGGTCATCGAGGGCGGCAACGACCCGCGCCGCTTCGTCGCCGACCTCCTGGAGCGGCTGCGCGACCTGGTGATCCTTGCCGCCGTGCCCGACGCCGCCGAGAAGGGGCTCATCGACGCCCCGGCCGATGTGATCGAGCGCATGCAGGCGCAGGCGTCCGTGTTCGGGGCCGCCGAGCTCAGCAGGGCAGCCGACCTGGTCAACACCGGTCTGACCGAGATGCGGGGCGCCACCTCGCCCCGGCTCCAGCTGGAGCTCATCTGCGCGCGCGTGCTGCTGCCCGCCGCCTTCGACGACGAGCGTTCCGTGCAGGCACGCCTCGACCGGCTGGAGCGTGGTGCGGCCGGCGGGCCCGCGCCCGTCTTCACGCCCGGAGGGCCTGGAGCGCCTGGAGCGCTCGGCGCGCCCGCGCCCGCCATGGGGTACGTCCCCGGGCCCGACGCCCACACGCCGATGGCCCCGCCCCCGCTCGCCCCCGCCCCGGCTCCCGCGCCCATGCCCGTACAGGCACCGCCGCAGGCCGCACCCGCACACGCGCCCGCCCCGGCACCCGCACCCGAGCCCGTCCAGGCGCAGCCCTCCGCCCCCCGCCCCGGTGCCTGGCCCGGTGCGGCCACCCCGGGTGGCGGTGCTCCCGGCGCCTGGCCCGGTGCGTCCACGCCCGCCGCCCCGGCCCCGGCCGCCCCCGTGCACGCACAGCCCGCTCCGCAGGCCTCCGCGCCCGCTCCCGCCGCCTCGGGCGGCGGCGGTGACACCGCCCAGGTGCGCAACCTCTGGCCGCAGATCCTCGACGCCGTGAAGAACCGGCGCCGCTTCACCTGGATCCTGCTCAGCCAGAACGCGCAGGTCGCGGGCTTCGACGGCACGACCCTCCAGCTGGGCTTCCTCAACGCCGGAGCCCGTGACAACTTCGCGAGCAGCGGCAGCGAGGAGGTGCTGAAGCAGGCCCTCGCCGAGCAGTTCAACGTGAACTGGAAGATCGAGGCGATCATCGACCCCTCGGGCGGGGCCTCGCCGCCGCCCGCCGCGACCGGCTTCGGCGGATCGGGCGGTACCGGGGGCTTCGGCCGCCCGCAGGCCTCCGCCCCCGCTCCCGCGCCGTCCTTCCAGCAGGCCCCGCCTTCCGCCCCCGTACAGCCGCAGGCGTCGTCCGCGCCCGCGTCCGGCCCGCCGTCCTCGTCGTTCCAGCAGGCGCCCCCGTCCGCCCCCGCGCCCGCGTACACACCGCCCGCGCCGCAGCCCGTGGCGCCGGAGGACGACGTGCCGGAGGAGGACGATCCGGACCTCGTCGACTCCGCCCTCTCCGGGCACGACCTGATCGTGCGCGAGCTCGGAGCCACGGTTGTGGAGGAATACACGAACGAGTAGGGGCGTCTCGTTCAGTGGCCCGCACAAGGGGCATCCCGGTCGTCGGGCTACCCTGACTGGCGTGAAGGTCCTCGTCATCGGCGGCGGCGCCCGCGAACACGCCCTGTGCCGCTCTCTCTCCCTCGATCCCGACGTCACCGCTCTGCACTGCGCGCCCGGCAACGCCGGAATCGCGGAGGTCGCCGAGCTGCACCCCGTCGACCAGCTGGACGGCGAGGCCGTCGCGCGCCTCGCCACCGAACTCGGCGCCGGCCTGGTCGTCGTCGGCCCGGAGGCTCCGCTCGTCGCCGGTGTCGCCGACGCCGTCCGCGCGGCCGGCATCCCCGCCTTCGGCCCGTCGCGCGCAGCGGCGGAGCTGGAGGGCTCCAAGGCGTTCGCCAAGGACGTCATGGCCGGCGCCGGGGTGCCCACCGCCCGCAGCTACGTCTGCACGACCCCCGAGGAGATCGACGAGGCGCTCGACGCCTTCGGCGCTCCGTACGTGGTGAAGGACGACGGCCTCGCCGCCGGCAAGGGCGTCGTCGTCACCGACGACCTCGCGCAGGCACGGGCCCACGCGCTCGCGTGCGACCGGGTGGTCATCGAGGAGTTCCTCGACGGCCCCGAGGTCTCCCTCTTCGCCATCACCGACGGCACCACCGTCCTCCCGCTCCAGCCCGCGCAGGACTTCAAGCGCGCGCTCGACGACGACGAGGGCCCGAACACCGGCGGCATGGGCGCCTACTCGCCGCTGCCCTGGGCCGACCCGAAGCTGGTCGAGGAGGTCCTCGCGACCGTCCTCCAGCCGACGGTCGACGAGCTGCGCCGCCGGGGCACGCCGTTCTCCGGCCTGCTGTACGCGGGTCTGGCGATCACCGGCCGCGGCGTACGGGTCATCGAGTTCAACGCCCGCTTCGGAGACCCCGAGACCCAGGTCGTCCTGGCCCGGCTGCGGACCCCGCTGGCCGGCGTCCTGCTGAACTCCGCCAACGGCACCCTGGACGACCAGGCCCCGCTGACCTGGAGCGACGAGGCCGCGGTCACCGTGGTCATCGCCTCGCACAACTACCCGGAGACCCCGCGTACGGGCGACCCGATCGAGGGCCTCGACGAGGTCGCCGAGAAGGACGCCCCGCTCGCGTACGTGCTGCACGCCGGGACGAAGCGGGACGGCGACGCCGTCGTCAGCGCGGGCGGCCGCGTCCTTTCGGTCACCGCGACCGGAACGGACCTGGCGCAGGCCCGCGAGCGTGCCTACGCGGCGGTCAGCCGTATCCGTCTTGACGGCTCCCAGCACCGTACGGACATCGCACGGAAGGCCGCCGAGGCCTGACGGCACCGCCGATTTCTCGCGCGGCCGTGCGGTGGATCGTACGGCCGCGCGAAATCCATCACCTTTGCCCAAAGCCATACCTTCGAGTGACGGCTGGGCCATCCGGATGACGTCCGCCGAAGCCCCAACTAGGGTGCGGCGAAGGCATTCCGGCACTTGGCCCACCGGCATTGCGATGTCGGTGGCGGGTGCCACAGTGGGGGAGTGAGCAACACCGCCACAGGCAGTCCCGACGTGGGCAGGAGGGGGTGATGTACGGCGTGTCCGGTACCGGTTCCGTTGTCGGCGAGGAGTGGGGAGCGCGCGCCGCGCGCTCCCGGGCCCTCGCCGTCCTCCGGGTCCGCGGCAGGGCGCTGGGCCTCGCGGTCCTGCCCGCCGCCGTGGCCGTCGTCCTCTACGCGGGCGGGGTCACCGGCCACTTCACCGGCTCCGGCTGGGACGCGGCCCGCTGGGTGGTGACCGTCCTCGCGATCCTCGTCCTGCTCGCCGCCACCGCCGTCGCCCTCGTCGTCACCCGGGCCCGTCCCGCCGCCACGCCGACCGTGGAGCTCGCCGAGACCGCCGCCCCCGACCTCTACCGGCTCGTCCGGGACCTGGCCGACCGGCTCGACGTCCCGGCGCCCGCCGCGATAGCCCTGACCCCGGACTGCGACAGCTGGCTGGAGGACCGCACCCACCGGGCCCACCGCGCGCTGCGCACACCGGGTGCCGAGGGGGAGGGCGAAGGCGCCCCCGTCCTCGTCATAGGCTCGCCCTTCCTGTGGTGGATGCGCGTCGGCGAGCTGCGGGCGGTCCTCGCCCCGGTCGTCGCCGGCACGGGCCCCGCCGCCCACCCCGACATAGCGGCGGCCCGCCGCTTCGTCCGCGGTCTGGACGCCGCCGTGGCGGTGCCCGGGACCCCCGGCCTCGACCCGGTCCGCCGCCTCGGCGCCCACGGCGTCGGTCACGTCGCCCGCGTCCTCCTCCGCGCCTGCCGCGGGCACGCCGCCGAGATGGAGCGCGGGGTCGCCGCCGCCGGCTCGGAGCGCGCCCAGGCCGTGGACTACGGCGTACGGATCGTCGCCCAGGAGCAGGTCGGCCTGGCGTACGCGGGCTGGGACCGGCTCCTGACCCGTGTCGCACTGCCCGCCTGGCGAATGGGCCGCTGGCCCGCCAAGCTCGACGCCGGCGTCGTCTCCGCCCTCACCGAGCTCTCCCGCCGCGACCGGCTCGCCGACGGCTTCTCCTCCCGGCTCGGCGAGCGCCCCGCCTGCGACCTCCTGGAAGAGCCGGGCGCGGTCGACGAGGCCACCTCGCTGCTCGCCGCCCGCCTCTTCCACGGCGGCCCGGCCGAGCCCGGGCCCGACTGGTCCCCGGTGGAGTGGAGCCAGTACCCGGAAGAGGTCGTCGACCGGAAGTGGCGCACCGACGCGGCCCGGCTGCACCAGGTCCTCGACGGCCTCGGCCTGGCGGATTCCGCGGCCGGGGGCGGGAGCGGTGAGGGCGCCGCCGACGGCCCGACCCTGACCCGGGTGATCGCCCACCTCTCCACGGAGCCGACGAAGCCCGCCGATGCCGATGCCGATGACGGTGCCGAAAAAAACGACGCCGCACAGGAGCGCGCGTTCCCGGCGGACGACGCCCACCTCACCGAAGCCCCCGTCAGCGGCACACGCACCGACACCGGCACAGGCACCGACATCGCCACTGATGCCGACGCCGACGCCGACATCGACGACAACGCCCACATCGGCATCGACATCGACGACGAAGAAGTCGTCAACCCCGCCGCCGAGGCCCTCGCCGGTGCGCTCAGCGCGCTTCTCGCGCGGGAGGAGGCCGCTCGGGAGGCGCGGGTGGCCGCGACCGTCCTGACCGCCGAGGCGGCGGCCCGCAGCGCCGAGAAGGACGACCTGCACTCCGGCGCCACACCGCCCCCGGTGGTCAGCGGCCCGGACGGCCCGCTGCCGCTCTTCCCGCTCCAGCCGCCCCGCTCCGGCCGCGACCTGCTCGCCGACCATGTCACCGCGATGGTCTGCTGCGCTGCCGTGGACACCGCCGAGGCGACCCCCGGCCTCGACTGGCTCGACGGTCCCGCCCTCCTCGTCGGCGGCGAGCGGGCCGTGGACCTCGGCCCCCGCGTCCTCGCGCTCGTCGAGGACGGCGACCCGGAGCCGTTGCGGGTCTGGCTGGCCCGCACGGGGGTGCGCCCCGAGAAGCCCGTACGCCTGGTCTGAGGAGCCCTCCGGACGGCCTCTGACGGCCCCCGCGGGCCTCCTCCGGACGGCCTCCGGAGGAGCCCAGCAGGCCGTCCGGACGGGCCCCGGAGATCACTTGTTTCGGAGCCCCGGCTTCCACTCTCGTCAATTCACGACGAACGGTGACGGAGTGCGTGCGTTATGTGATGTGCTGGAGACCGGCACTGACAGAGGCACGGACCAAGGGCCTGCACCAGGGGCAGGAGCCGATACGAGCACACAGGCACTGACCAGCCGACCCGGGGGAGTCGAGGGAGGGGCGCAGCATGGGGGCGGACCAGATCAGACGGTGGGAGTCGGGTGCGCTCGCGCACGCCGTCACCGATCCCTTCGGCCAGGGCCCGTTGCCCTGGCTGCGCGGTTCCGAGAACTACTTCGACGACACCGGGCAGATGGTCCCCTGGTACGCGGACGAGATCCTGGCCCGGGGCGGCAGCGGCGGCCCGCGCACGGCCGACGACGTCCGGCGTCAGATCAAGGGTTTCGCCTCCGACGGGGCCGTGGCGCCGGGCGAGTCGATCGACTTCCACATCACGGTCGACCCGCCGCAGCAGTTCTCGGTCGACATCTACCGGATCGGTCACTACGGCGGCGACGGCGCCGCGAAGATCACCACGAGCCCCCGGCTCTCCGGGATCGTCCAGCCGGCCCCGCTGACCGCCGACCGCACGGTCTCCTGCCACCACTGGTGGCAGTCCTGGCGGCTGCAGGTCCCCGGCTACTGGTCGATCGGGGCGTACGTCGCCGTCCTCACCACCGCCGACGGCCACCGCTCGCACATCCCCTTCACGGTCCGGGACAACCACCCGGCGGATCTGCTCCTCGTCCTCCCGGACGTGACCTGGCAGGCGTACAACCTCTATCCGGAGGACGGCCACACCGGCGCCAGCCTCTACCACGCCTGGGACGAGGAGGGCCGGCTGCTCGGTGAGCAGGACGCGGCCGTCACGGTCTCCTTCGACCGCCCGTACGCGGGCGCGGGGCTGCCGCTCCACGTCGGTCACGCCTACGACTTCATCCGCTGGGCCGAGCGCTACGGGTACGACCTGGCGTACGCCGAGACCCGCGATCTGCACGCGGGCCGGGTCGACCCGAGCCGCTACCGGGGCCTGGTCTTCCCGGGGCACGACGAGTACTGGTCGGTGCCGATGCGCAAGACCGTCGAACTCGCCCGCGACCAGGGCACGTCACTGGTCTTCCTCTCCGCGAACACCATGTACTGGCAGGTGGAGCTGGGCCCTTCGCCGTCCGGGGTGCCGGACCGGCTCCTCACCTGCCGCAAGCGCAGGGGCCCCGGCCGGCCCGCGCTCTGGCGCGAGGTCGACCGGCCCGAGCAGCAGCTCCTCGGCATCCAGTACGCGGGCCGGGTGCCCGAACCGCACCCGCTGGTCGTACGGAACGCCGAGCACTGGCTCTGGGACGCCACCGGCGCCGGTGACGGCGACGAGCTCCCCGGTCTGGTCGCGGGCGAGGCCGACCGCTACTTCCCGCGTACGGCGCTGCCCGAGCACCAGGGCCGCATCCTGCTCGCCCACTCGCCCTACCGCGACGGCGAGGGGGCGCTCCGGCATCAGGAGACGAGCCTCTACCGGGCGCCCTCGGGCGCCTGGGTCTTCGCCTCCGGCACCTTCGCCTGGTCGCCGGCGCTCGACCGGCCGGGCCATGTCGACGCCCGGGTCCAGCGCGCCACCGCGAACCTCCTCGACCGGATCTGCAAGAGGGACTGAGCGGGGGGTCACAGGGCCAGGCGGCCGGGGCCACCCGGATGTGCGAGAGAATCGGACACGCTCCTGGATCAACCTACGCGGAGGAACCGTGTCCGGATTCGTAGAAAAGCCCGAGCCCGTCCAGGTCCCGGGCCTCACCCATCTCCACACGGGCAAGGTGCGTGACCTGTACCGGAACGAGGACGGGGACCTCGTGATGGTGGCGAGCGACCGCATGTCCGCGTTCGACTGGGTGCTGCCCACCGAGATCCCCGACAAGGGCCGGGTCCTCACCCAGCTCTCCCTGTGGTGGTTCGACCGGCTCTCCGACCTGGTCCCGCACCACGTGATCTCGACCGAGCTGCCGGCCGGCGCCCCCGCCGACTGGGCGGGCCGCACGACGGTCTGCACGTCGCTGAACATGGTCCCGGTCGAGTGCGTGGCCCGCGGCTACCTCACCGGCTCCGGCCTCCTCGAGTACAACGAGTCCCGCACCGTCTGCGGCCTCGCGCTCCCCGAGGGCCTCGGCGACGGCTCCGAGCTGCCCGCCCCGATCTTCACCCCGGCCACCAAGGCCGCGGTCGGAGACCACGACGAGAACGTGTCGTACGAGGAGGTCGCCCGCCAGGTCGGCGCCGAGACGGCCGCCCTGCTGCGCCGGACGACCCTCGACGTGTACGGGCGGGCCCGGGACATCGCCCGTGAGCGCGGGATCATCCTCGCGGACACCAAGTTCGAGTTCGGCTTCGACGGGGAGACCCTCGTCCTCGGTGACGAGGTCCTCACCCCGGACTCCTCGCGCTTCTGGCCGGCCGACCAGTGGGAGCCGGGCCGTGCCCAGCCCTCGTACGACAAGCAGTTCGTCCGGAACTGGCTGACCTCCCCGGCCTCCGGCTGGGACCGCAAGAGCGAGCAGCCCCCGCCGCCGCTGCCGCAGGAGATCGTGGACGCCACGCGCGCCAAGTACCTGGAGGCGTACGAGCTGCTGACCGGCAAGGCCTGGTCCGACAGCTTCTGAGGTCCCCGGCGCCCGGCCCCCGGCCCCCGGCACTCGTGTCAGGGGCTGGGGTACGCCGCTCCGGCGCCTCCGGCGCGTACTTCGGGACACGAGAAAGCCCCCGGTCTATTCGACCGGGGGCTTCTTCATGGAGCGGACGACGAGATTCGAACTCGCGACCCTCACCTTGGCAAGGTGATGCTCTACCAACTGAGCCACGTCCGCATGCGCCGTAGCGCGGGGCTAACTATACCCAACCTTTCGCCTGGGTGAGACGCACCGCCGTATGACGCTTCTCGGCACCGAGCTTCGCGGCCGCCGAGGAGAGGTGGTTGCGCACGGTTCCGGGGGAGAGGGAGGCGCGCCGGGTGTTCTCCGCGCCGGGTGGCCCGTCGCGGAGAACTCGAGCACCTCGGCCTCGCGCGCGGTCGGCGGGGAGTCGCCGGCGGCGATGGCGTCGGTCCCCAACTCCGTGTCCACGTAACGGTTTCCGGCGTGCACGGCACGGATGATCTCGGCGAGCCGCCGGGCGCTGACGGTCTTCGGGGCGAGGCCGCGCACGCCGGTCGAGAGGGCTCGCTCGAGGTGCCCGGGACGGCCGTGGCCGGTCACGATCACGGTGCGGCAGTCGGGCAGTTCGTCCCGCGGGACTGTGGCGACCCTCACACCGTCCGTCCCCGGCATCTGCAGATCGAGCCGCGACATCGGGTCGATGGGCGCGCGCGATGGCGAGGGTCTCGGGTGCGCGCGGCTGATGCGGATACGACGAAGGCCCGTACACGAGGAGGCCCGTACGCGAGGAGGGCCGTACACGCCGAAGGCCCCGGTTCCAGAGAACCGGGGCCTTCGATCTGGAGCGGACGACGAGATTCGAACTCGCGACCCTCACCTTGGCAAGGTGATGCTCTACCAACTGAGCCACGTCCGCATTGCTGCCGCTCAGCTCTCACTGGGCGGTGCGAGCACCACTCTACCTGATGCACCGGAGTGCTTTGGTCTTGCGATGCAGAGCGGGTGACAGGAATTGCACACTGCGCCTTCCCCCTGGAAGGGGGATGTTCTACTACTGAACTACACCCGCACGCTGCGTGAGGTGGGGCTTTGCGGCCTCGCCCCTCGGCGTGTTCCAGACTTTAGCGGATCATGGGGGGTGCAATGCAAATCGGCTCGCCCCGCCGTGTCGGCGGGCGGGGGTCGTGGGCCTCAACTCGCGGCGCGGAAGGCCTCGTAGACCCGCTTCGGGATCCGGCCGCGGGCCGGCACCTCCATCTTGTTGGACTGCGCCCAGGCGCGGACCGCCGCCGGGTCGGGGGCGAGGGAGGTGCGGGTGTACGACTCCAGGGAGACGCTCCGGCCGGTCACGGCCTTCGCCGGCAGCTTGCGTCCGGCGGCGAGGTACGGGGCGAGCGCCTTGCGGAGTTTCTTTGCATTGGCAGCATTCAGGTCGATCTCGTACATCTTCCCGTCGAGGCCGAACGCGACCGTTTCAGCTGCTTCTCCGCCGTCCATGTCGTCGGAGATTGTGACCACCACACGCTGAGCCACGGATATCGGTCCTTTCCTGCGGCCGATGCCGCAGAGGAGGCGCTTGTGACGCCTCTGACGTGCGGCGATGCCGACCGTACGGCTGTGCCGCGACAATGCTGATTTCTTCTTGATTCCTTTGTACAGCGGTGGGTGTCGCATTGTGAAGCCCTGGCAATTGTTTCAGCGTGTCCCGGTGCAATGAGGTCCGCAATATTTCACTCGAATTTTGCGTGGGTGTGCTCGGGCGGGGGTGTGCGCTGTGATCCCTGGTGGAGTGGCGTCGCGGCCTGGCTTTTGTAGGATCCTTCAGATCTCTACCCGCGTAGAATTTGGAGACAGGTACGCTGAGGGAACCGCCCACGCAACACACCACCGGGAGTGCCAGTGGCACGCGTCGTAGTCGACGTCATGCTCAAGCCGGAGATCCTCGACCCTCAGGGGCAGGCGGTGCAGCGTGCACTGCCCCGCCTGGGATTCGCCGGAATCGCCGATGTCCGTCAGGGGAAGCGTTTCGAGCTGGAGGTGGAGGGACCGGTCGACGACGCCGCCCTCGCCCGCATCCATGAGATGGCCGAAACCTTCCTTGCCAACACTGTGATCGAAGACTTCATCGTGAAGGTGGAGTCGTGACCGCACGCATCGGCGTCGTCACGTTCCCCGGAACGCTCGACGACCAGGACGCGCTGCGTGCCGCCCGCCTCGCGGGCGCCGAACCCGTATCGCTCTGGCACCGCGACAAGGACCTCAAGCAGGTCGACGCCGTGGTCCTGGCCGGCGGTTTCTCCTACGGCGACTATCTGCGGGCCGGAGCCATCTCCCGCTTCTCGCCGGTGATGGAGACGATCATCGAGCAGGCGAAGGCGGGCATGCCCGTCCTCGGTATCTGCAACGGCTTCCAGATCCTCACCGAGGCGCATCTGCTGCCGGGCGCGATGCTGCGCAACAACCACCTCCACTTCATCTGCCGCGACCAGAAGCTGCGGGTGGAGAACGCGGAGACCGCCTGGACCTCGGACTACACCGAGGGCCAGGAGATCGAGGTCCCGCTCAAGAACATGGACGGCCGGTACGTCGCCGACGAGCGGGTGCTCGACGAGCTGGAGGCCGAGGGGCGGGTCGCCTTCCGCTACCTGGACATGAACCCCAACGGCTCGCTGCGTGACATCGCGGGCATCACCAACGCCGCGGGCAACGTGGTCGGCCTCATGCCGCACCCCGAGCACGCCGTCGAGCCGCTCGTCGGCACCGGCAAGACGGACGGCCTCGGTTTCTTCACCTCGATCCTCAAGAAGCTGGTCAACGCCTGATGAGCCTCGACACCGTCAAGCACGCGAGCGAGACGCCGGACAGCGAGCAGCCCTGGAAGGAGCTCGGCCTCAAGGAGGACGAGTACGCGCGCATCCGCGAGATCCTGGGCCGCCGTCCCACCGGCGCCGAGCTCGCCATGTACTCCGTCATGTGGTCCGAGCACTGCTCCTACAAGAGCAGCAAGGTCCACCTGAAGCAGTTCGGCGAGAAGGTCCCCGAGAACGACGCCATGCTCGTCGGCATCGGTGAGAACGCCGGCGTCGTCGACGTCGGCCAGGGGTACGCGGTCACCTTCAAGGTCGAGTCGCACAACCACCCCTCGTACATCGAGCCCTACCAGGGCGCGGCCACCGGCATCGGCGGCATCGTCCGCGACATCCTCGCCATGGGCGCCCGCCCGGTCGCGGTCGTCGACCCGCTGCGCTTCGGCGCGGCCGACCACCCCGACACCAAGCGCGTGCTGCCCGGTGTCGTCGCCGGCATCGGCGGCTACGGCAACTGCCTCGGCCTGCCGAACATCGGTGGCGAGGTCGTCTTCGACGAGTGCTACCAGGGCAACCCCCTGGTCAACGCCGGCTGCATCGGCGTGATGAAGCACGAGGACATCCACCTCGCCAAGGCCTCGGGCCCCGGCAACAAGGTGATCCTGTACGGCGCCCGCACCGGCGGCGACGGCATCGGCGGCGTCTCGGTCCTCGCGTCCGAGACCTTCGACGACACCAAGCCGACCAAGCGTCCGGCGGTCCAGGTCGGCGACCCCTTCCAGGAGAAGCTCCTCATCGAGTGCACCCTGGAGATCTTCAAGGAGAAGCTGGTCGCGGGCATCCAGGACCTCGGCGGCGCCGGGCTCTCCTGCGCCACGTCCGAGCTGGCCTCCGCCGGTTCCGGCGGCATGCGCGTCGAGCTCGACCGGGTCCACCTGCGCGACGCGACGCTCTCGCCCGAGGAAATCCTCATGAGCGAGTCGCAGGAGCGCATGTGCGCGATCGTCGAGCCCGCGCACGTCGACCGCTTCCTGGAGATCTGCGAGAAGTGGGACGTCATCGCGGTCGTCATCGGTGAGGTGACCGAGGGCGAGCGTCTGGAGATCTTCTGGCACGGCGAGCAGATCGTCGACGTGCCGCCGCGTTCCGTCGCCCACGAGGGCCCGACCTACCACCGGCCGTTCGCGCGTCCGGAGTGGCAGGACGCGCTGCAGGCCGACGACGCCGGCAAGCTGCCCCGGCCGCAGACGGGCGAGGAGCTGAAGGACCAGGTCCTGAAGCTGGTCTCCTCCCCGAACCAGGCGTCGAAGTCCTGGATCACGGACCAGTACGACCGGTTCGTGCAGGGCAACACGGTCCTGGCGCAGCCCGAGGACGCGGGCATGGTCCGTATCGACGAGGAGACCAACCTCGGCGTGGCCATGGCGACCGACGGCAACGGCCGGTACGCCAAGCTCGACCCGTACACGGGTGCGCAGCTCGCGCTGGCGGAGGCGTACCGCAACGTCGCCGCCTCCGGTGCCAAGCCGCTGGCGATCTCGGACTGCCTGAACTTCGGTTCGCCCGAGGACCCGGCCGTGATGTGGCAGTTCGCCGAGGCCACCCGTGGTCTCGCGGACGGCTGCCTCCAGCTCGGCACCCCGGTGACCGGCGGCAACGTCTCGCTCTACAACCAGACCGGTGAGGTCGCGATCCACCCGACGCCGGTCGTGGCCGTCCTCGGTGTGATCGACGACGTCAACCGCCGTACGCCGATCGCCTTCGCGGAAGAGGGCCAGCTCCTCTACCTGCTCGGCGACACGCGTGAGGAGTTCGGCGGCTCGGCCTGGTCCGAGGTCGTCCACCAGCACCTCGGCGGTCTGCCGCCGGCCGTGGACCTCGACCGGGAGAAGCTGCTCGGCGAGATCCTGATCTCGGCCTCGCGCGACGGCATGATCGACGCCGCGCACGACCTGTCCGACGGCGGTCTCGTCCAGGCGGTCGTCGAGTCCTGCCTGCGCGGCGGGAACGGCGCGCGCCTGGTCGTCCCGGAGGGTCTGGACGCGTTCACGTTCCTCTTCAGCGAGTCGGCCGGCCGTGCGGTCGTGGCCGTCCCGCGCAGCGAGGAGCTCCGCTTCACCGACATGTGCGGTGCGCGGGGTCTTCCGGCGGCGCGGATCGGTGTCGTCGACGGCGACGCGGTCGACGTCCAGGGTGAGTTCGCGCTCTCCCTGGCGGAACTGCGCACGGCGCACGAGGCGACGATTCCGGCCCTGCTGGCCTGATACGGAGCACCGGGGAAGCCCCCGCCCGGACCGAAGGGTCCGGGCGGGGGCTTTCGCGTTTCTCCCTTGCGAGGGATTACGTAATTACGTAATCTCGACAGTATGGAGCTGGAAGAGCGGGTCGCCGCGCTGGAACGGCGTATCGCGGCCCTGGAGAGCCCGGCCGGGAGCGCGACCGAAGCCGCGGAGCGCCCCGCGCCCCAGGCCGCCGCCCTGTCCGAGGTCACCGACAGCCCCCTCTGGGCCCTCGAAAGCCTCAAGGCCCAGCTCGCGGCGGACCCGGGGGAGCGGAGCGAGGACGGCGCGGTCGTCTTCACGGGAGCGGTCACGCTGCCGACCCGGGAGCGGTACGAGTGGCAGTTCGGCGCCTTCACCGGGCAGCTGCTCGAGGAGGACTGGGCGGACACCGCCGAGTCCTTCGCCGCGCTCGGCCATCCCGTACGGCTCCGGCTGCTGCGGGAGATCCTCGGCGGCCGGCACACGGCCGCCGAGCTGGCGGAGCTGGAGGAGACCGGTACGACCGGTCAGATCTACCACCACCTGCGCCAGCTGACCGGCGCGGGCTGGCTCAGGACCGTGGGACGCGGTCGCTACGAGGTCCCGGGAGCCCGGGTCGTCCCGCTCCTGGTCGTCCTGACCGCCGCCCGCCCGTAACCGGCACCACGATCCTCAGGGGAATCCGGATGTCCTCGCGGCGAGACGTTCGAGGTGCCCCGCGACGCGGTCTACTCGGCCTGACCCCAGAAGGCGTCCGACTGGTCGATGTCCGCCACGCACTCGTCGATGTCGGAGATCTTGCCGCCGATGATCGTGAAGACGAGCGCACCCTTCATCTCGATGCCCCGGTCGCCGCGCTCGGCGTAGAAGGTGGTGGCCGCCACGGCGTGACCGCGGCCGTCGACGGAGACGCTGTCGAGCTCGACGCGCAGCTTGCCACCGGTGAGTTCGAACATCTTGCGGTACATGGCGAGGATGTTGTCCCGGCCCTTGTAGTGGCCGGAGATCTGGCTCTCGCCGGGCGAGTGGTGCGTACAGTCCGTCGTCATCATCGTGCCGACGGTCTCCATGTCTCCCTTGCTCCACGCTTCGAATCCCCGGCGGACCAGGGCGGCGTCCGAGTGCTCAGCCATCGCCGATCGACCCCTCTCGTGCGGCTGGGTGTGCTGGTGACGGACCTCCCCTTCCAGTCTCCGACTACCCTCGCCCCCATGCCACCGGCCAAGAAGCGCACCCGCCGCTATGACTCCGCCAAGACCAGGGCCGCCGTGCTCGCCCAGTTCGCCCACGTACGGGAGGCGGTCGAGGCGCTCACCGCCGAGCAGCTGGACGGTCCGACCCGGCTGGGGGAGTGGACGGTACGGGACCTGGCGGCGCACATCGCGTGGACGGTCGACGACGTCACGCAGCTCCTGGCCGCGCCGGAGCGCCCGGGGCCGGAGCGGCTCGCGCTGCTCGACTGGCCGTTCAGGACGGCCGGAGCCGCCGAGCGGATCGACGCGCACACCCGGAACGTGGACGCCTCCGATCTGCCGGGGCTCTACGCGCGCGTGGCGGCGGATTACGAGCGGGCGCTGGAAGACGCCTCCGACGAGCGCCTGGTGGTGCTGAGCTTCGGCGTGATGACCCTCGCCGACTTCCTCGTCACCCGGACCGTCGAGCTCGTCGTCCACACCGACGACCTCGTCGCCGCGACCGGCGCCGAAGTCCCGTACGACCGGCAGGCCCTCGCCGCCTGCACCCGGCTGCTCGCCGACGCCCTCGCGGCGAAGGCGCCGGGCGGGGCGGTCGAGGTGCGGATCCCGCCGTACGCGGTGGTGCAGTGCGTGGAGGGCCCCCGGCACACCCGGGGCACCCCGCCCAACGTCGTCGAGACCGATCCGCTGACCTGGATCCGCCTCGCGACCGGGCGGGCGGAGTGGGCGGCGGAACGGGAAGAGGCCCGGGTCGGCGCGAGCGGCGAGCGGGCCGACCTGGAGGACCTGCTGCCCCTGATGGGCTGAGATCCCGTACGGCGCCCCCGGGAGGAACCGACTTCCGCCCAGGACCGTCCCATCGCCATGCAGACGCCGACGCAGCGCACCCTCGCATCCGCCGCATCCGCCGCCGCCCTGGCCCTTCTCCTCGCCGCCTGCGGCACGGAGGGAGGCACCACCGGGGCGGGCTCCGGATCGGGCTCCGACACGGTCTCCCCCGATCTGCCCGTCGCGGGTACCCACTGGACGATCGGCGCCGTCACGGTCGACGGCCGGAGGTCCGCGGCCCCGGACGGCGCCCGCGTCGAGTTCGGCGCGGACGGCAGCGCCCGTGGGAACAGCGGCTGCAACACCTTCGGCGCGACCGTCGCCGTGAAGGGGGACACCCTGACGGTCTCCCCGCAGGAGATCACCGAGATGGGCTGCCCCGGGGACCGGCAGCGCTTCGAGAAGGAGCTGGTCAAGGCCTTCACCGGCCCGCTCAAGGGAAAGCAGCGGGGTGAGAGCCTCACCCTGACCTCCGCGGACGGCCGCAACGGCCTGGAGCTGAGCGCCGAGGCGGACCTCCCGCTGCGCGGCACCACGTGGAAGATCGACGGGCTGATCTCGGGGGGCACCGCGTCTTCGCTGCCCGCCGGCAGCGGCGACAAGGCCCGTCTGGTCCTCGGCGCGGACGGCCGGGTCACCGGCAACCTGGGTTGCAACAACTTCGCCGCGACCGCCCGCGTCGAGGGGAGGACGCTCACGATCGAGGGCCCGGCGGCGACCACCCGGATGATGTGCACCGGCCCGCAGATGCAGCTGGAGACCCAGCTGTACGAGCTCCTCGACGGCCCCCTCACCTACCGTCTGGACCACCGGACGCTCACCCTCACCGATGCCGGGGGCAAGGGCCTGGGGGCGAAGGCGGCGACCGGGGCGGAGACGGACGCCGCCAGGACTGGCGGAACCTCCGAAGGAGGGGACGGAACGGAGGGCCAAGAGCCCCCGGCGTCCCGGTGAACGAGCCCCTTCGGGGTGCCCTCCGTCACATCGCGACGGGACTCCCGTCCTGGTACGAGCGTCCGCTCGGCAGGGCCTCCGGGGCGGGAATCCCTTACCGCGCCTGCCTCGTAGGCCCCTCCATGCCAGAGATGATCATTTCGTGCGATCGCACGAGTGGGGCGGACCCTGCATTTCCTCAATTCGGACCAGTGGTCGAGCCCGTCTACACTCGGAAACGTGCCACGTGGTGACGGTCGACTCAATCACGACCTGCTTCCCGGCGAGAAGGGCCCCCAGGACGCTTGTGGCGTCTTCGGGGTCTGGGCTCCGGGTGAAGAGGTCGCAAAGCTCACGTACTTCGGGCTCTACGCCCTCCAGCATCGGGGCCAGGAATCCGCGGGAATCGCGGTCAGCAACGGCTCCCAGATCCTCGTCTTCAAGGACATGGGCCTCGTGTCCCAGGTCTTCGACGAGACCTCTCTCGGTTCCCTCCAAGGTCATATCGCGGTCGGTCACGCCCGCTACTCGACCACCGGGGCCTCCGTGTGGGAGAACGCGCAGCCGACGTTCAGGGCAACCGCCCACGGCTCGATCGCGCTCGGCCACAACGGCAACCTGGTGAACACGGCGCAGCTCGCCGAAATGGTCGCCGACCTGCCCAAGAAGGAAGGCCGCAGCACCCGTGTCGCGGCCACCAACGACACCGACCTGCTCACGGCGCTCCTCGCCGCCCAGGTCGACGACGAGGGCAAGCCGCTCACCATCGAGGAAGGTGCCGCCAAGGTCCTTCCCGATGTCCGGGGCGCCTTCTCCCTCGTCTTCATGGACGAGCACACGCTCTACGCGGCCCGTGACCCGCAGGGCATCCGCCCGCTGGTCCTCGGCCGTCTGGAGCGCGGCTGGGTGGTCGCCTCCGAGTCCGCCGCCCTCGACATCTGCGGTGCCAGCTACGTCCGCGAGGTCGAGCCGGGCGAGATGATCGCGATCGACGAGAACGGCATCCGTACCTCGCGATTCGCGGAAGCGAAGCCCAAGGGCTGTGTCTTCGAGTACGTGTACCTGGCTCGCCCGGACACCGACATCGCCGGCCGGAACGTGTACCTCTCCCGTGTGGAGATGGGCCGCCGCCTGGCGAAGGAGGCGCCCGTCGAGGCCGACCTGGTGATAGCGACGCCGGAGTCCGGAACCCCGGCCGCGATCGGCTACGCCGAGGCCTCGGGCATCCCGTTCGGCGCTGGCCTGGTGAAGAACGCCTATGTCGGGCGCACCTTCATCCAGCCCTCCCAGACCATCCGCCAGCTCGGCATCCGGCTGAAGCTGAACCCGCTCAAGGACGTCATCAAGGGCAAGCGCCTGGTGGTCGTCGACGACTCGATCGTCCGCGGCAACACCCAGCGCGCCCTCGTCAAGATGCTCCGCGAGGCCGGCGCGGCCGAGATCCACATCCGGATCTCCTCGCCGCCGGTGAAGTGGCCCTGCTTCTTCGGCATCGACTTCGCCACCCGCGCGGAGCTGATCGCCAACGGCATGTCGATCGAGGAGATCGGCAAGTCTCTGGGCGCGGACTCGCTCTCGTACATCTCGATCGACGGGATGATCGAGGCGACCACGATCCAGAAGCCGAACCTCTGCCGTGCCTGCTTCGACGGCGAGTACCCGATGGAGCTGCCGGACCCGGAGCTGCTCGGCAAGCAGCTCCTGGAGACCGAACTGGCCGCGGGTCCCGCGGCCACGGCGGCCTCGGACGCGCTCCGCCGTCCGTGAGCGCCGTCGCCCGTGAGACCCCGCCGCAACCGCAGTACGACACGAAAGTTCCCAGTCATGCCTGCTGAACCCTTTGAGCGTGCTCCGCACGCGGGCACCGGTGCCAGCTACGCGTCCGCGGGCGTCGACATCGAAGCGGGTGACCGCGCCGTCGAGCTCATGAAGGAGTGGGTGAAGAAGACGCAGCGCCCCGAGGTCCTCGGTGGCCTCGGCGGCTTCGCCGGCCTCTTCGACGCCTCCGCCCTCAAGCGCTACGAGCGTCCGCTGCTCGCCTCCGCCACCGACGGCGTCGGGACGAAGGTCGACATCGCCCGGCAGATGGGCGTGTACGACACGATCGGCCACGACCTGGTCGCGATGGTCATGGACGACATCGTCGTCTGCGGCGCGGAGCCGCTCTTCATGACCGATTACATCTGTGTCGGCAAGGTCCACCCGGAGCGGGTCGCCGCCATCGTCAAGGGCATCGCCGAGGGCTGTGTCCTGGCCGGCTGCGCGCTGGTCGGCGGCGAGACGGCGGAGCACCCGGGCCTTCTCGGCCCGGACGACTTCGACGTCGCCGGCGCGGGCACGGGTGTCGTGGAGCACGACCGGCTGCTCGGCGCCGATCGCATCCGTACGGGGGACGCGGTCATCGCCATGGCCTCCTCGGGTCTTCACTCCAACGGGTACTCGCTCGTCCGGCACGTGGTCTTCGACCG
Source organism: Streptomyces sp. NBC_00691 (assembly GCF_036226665.1). Taxonomy (NCBI): domain Bacteria; kingdom Bacillati; phylum Actinomycetota; class Actinomycetes; order Kitasatosporales; family Streptomycetaceae; genus Streptomyces; species Streptomyces sp. NBC_00691. The sequence continues at coordinate 4,292,717 of NZ_CP109007.1, forward strand.
CGCCGGGATGACGCTCGACCAGCGGGTCGACGAGCTCGGCCGGACGCTCGGCGAGGAGCTCCTGGAGCCCACGAAGATCTACTCGCTGGACTGCCTGGCCCTCACCCGGACCACGGACGTCCACGCGTTCAGCCACATCACGGGCGGCGGTCTCGCGGCCAACCTGGCCCGGGTGATCCCGGACGGCCTGCACGCCACGGTCGACCGTTCGACCTGGGCGCCGGGCGCGATCTTCGACCTGGTCGGCAAGGCCGGTCAGGTGGAGCGCCTGGAGCTGGAGAAGACCCTGAACATGGGCGTCGGCATGATGGCGGTCGTGCCGGCCGAGTTCGTGGACGCGGCCCTGACGACGCTGGCGGACCGGGGCGTCGAGTCCTGGGTCGCGGGCGAGATCACCGAGCGCGGCGCGCACACCACGGGCGCGGAGCTGGTCGGGGACTACGCGAAGTAGTCCGGCTGTACGACACGGACGGGGCGCTCCGCCAGGGGCGCCCCGTCCGTGTCGTACGGAGCGCCCCGTGCGACGTCGCGGGCCCCGCGGCGCCCGGCCACGAGGGTCTTCGGCACCCGGACGCGGGGCCCTTCGGCACCCGGACGCGGACAGCACAGAAACCCGGCCGGGTGATCCCGGACCGGGTTTCTGCGATGCGATTCAGAAGGTCAAGCGCGACGCGGGGACGCGCTCGGACCGGACTCGTCGTCCTCGTCCTCGTCGTCCTCGTTATAGAGATCCGCGTACTGGGCGTACGGGTCGTCTTCCTCGTCGTCGTCCTCGAACGGCTCGCCATTCGGCGGCTGGTTCGAAGTCGAAGCGCCCAGCTCATTGGCCAGACGCGTCAGGTCCGTCCCGCCGCTGCTGTACTTCAGCTGGCGGGCGACCTTGGTCTGCTTGGCCTTTGCCCGGCCGCGCCCCATGGCTCGACCCCCTCGGTGACGGGGCTCGGTGGCCCCAGAGTCTTGACACGCGTTCATGATTCGGAACGGACTCTCGACAGAGAGACCGGTCCGTAGGGCTTCAACGGTACCTGTTTCCGCGGGTCTACGGTACGCCGCGCGCATCACATACCCCGGTACAGAACCATCGAGGTGCCCTTTCCTCGCTGGTCAATCGCGATTTTAACCTCTTCTCGAGGCCCGACCCGCCGAGGGGCGTGAGCGAAGTCTCCCCGCGGTCGCTCCGTGGCCCTCCCACGGACGCTCCACGGACTCCTCACGGTCACCCCGCGGCGGGCCGGTCCCCGGTACGGCTAGGCGCGTCGCGCGTCCGCCATGCGCTGCTCGGCGATCCGGTCGGACGCCGCGGCCGGCGGAATCCCATCGGCCTTCGCACGTGCGAAGATCTCGAGCGTGGTGTCGAAGATCTTCGTCGCCTTCGCCTTGCAGCGGTCGAAGTCGAAGCCGTGCAGCTCGTCGGCGACCTGGATCACGCCACCGGCGTTGACCACGTAGTCGGGCGCGTAGAGGATCCCGCGCTCGACGAGGTCCTTCTCGATGCCCGGATGGGCGAGCTGGTTGTTGGCCGCGCCGCAGACGATGCTCGCGGTGATGAACGGGACGGTCTCCTCGTTCAGGGCGCCGCCGAGCGCGCAGGGCGCGTAGATGTCGAGACCCTCGACGCGGATCAGCGCCTCGGTGTCGGTGACGACGGTGACCTGCGGGTGCTTGTCGGTGATCCGGCGCACCGACTCCTCGCGCACATCGGTGATCACGACCTCGGCGCCGTCCTCCAGGAGGTGCTCGACGAGGTAGTGGCCGACCTTGCCGACGCCCGCGACGCCGACCTTGCGGCCGCGCAGCGTCGGGTCGCCCCAGAGGGTCTGCGCGGAGGCGCGCATGCCCTGGAAGACGCCGAAGGCGGTGAGGACGGAGGAGTCGCCGGCGCCGCCGTTCTCGGGGGAGCGGCCGGTGGTCCAGCGGTTCTCGCGGGCGACGACGTCCATGTCGGCGACGTAGGTGCCGACGTCGCAGGCCGTGACGTACCGGCCGCCGAGCGAGGCGACGAAGCGCCCGTAGGCGAGGAGGAGCTCCTCGGTCTTGATCTTCTCCGGGTCGCCGATGATGACGGCCTTGCCGCCTCCGTGGTCGAGACCGGCCATGGCGTTCTTGTACGACATGCCGCGGGCCAGGTTGAGGGCGTCGGCGATCGCCGCGGCCTCGTTGGCGTACGGGTAGAAGCGGGTGCCGCCGAGGGCGGGGCCCAGGGCGGTGGAGTGGAGGGCGATGACGGCCTTGAGGCCGGTGGCGCGGTCCTGGCAGAGCACGACTTGCTCGTGGCCACCCTGCTCCGAGTGGAACAGAGTGTGCAGTACATCAGCAGGAACGCCGGTCACATCGGTCACGGTGGTGACTCCCAAGTACGAAGCGGCGGTTGCGGACCTCCCTAGGGGTGGGGGAGGACCAGTTCGGCAAGAGAGTAAGTCCTACCTGGGCGTAGATCGGCAGCAGTGCTCAGGATCACCCCCTCCCGGAGTACCTCCGTGGAAGGATTCGCGACATGTCGGTCGCCTCCTCGGTCCTCATCCCCTACGCGTCCTATCTGCGGGTGTACGAGCCACTGGCCGCGTTCCCCGAGCCGGAGCGGACCCACTGGGCCCGGTACGCCGGCCGGGCACGCACCCCGGGAGCGCAGGAGGAGCTGCGGCGCTCGCTGGCCGACCTGCTCCCGACGCCGCCGGTCCCGGTGCCGGTCCACGAGAGCGGGGAGGCCTTCGTCGCCCGTCTGGACGGGGTGGTGGTGATCTGTCCGTGGCGGACCCGGCTGCGGGGGTGGCTGGCGCTCCAGGAGCTGGCCGGCCAGTTCCCGGAGCCGGTGCTCGACGCGATGCTGCCGCCGGTGGTGCGCGTCCAGGTGGAGAGCGACTACGAGCGCTGGCTGAGCAGGAACCCGGACGCGCGTCCGTGGATCCGTACGGCGGTCTGGCAGGTGCCGCTGCGCTGGTTCGCGCTCTTCGGGGACGAGGACCGGGAGTACGAGCCGGGGGAGCGCCCGTCCGGTGCGGGCGCGGGAGGCGCGGACCCGGAAGGCGCGGGCCCGGAAGGCGCGGCCGCGGGCGGGGACGGCGCGGGGAAGGCTCCGGTGCTGCGCTACCGGACGACGATGGCGCAGGCGCGCCGCCGTCTCGCGCGGGCGCTGCGGGCCCTGCGGGAGTCGATCGACGACGGTCCGATGACGGAGGGCCTGATCGAGGTGGGGCGCTGGCTGGAGGAGTTCCATCCGCGGGCGCTCGTGGAGCTGGACTTCGGCGGTCTGGTGCACGCGGTCCCGGAGGAGTGGCTGGCGGCGGACCGGTCGGCGGCGCAGATGGCGGAGGGGATCGCGGCGCTGCGGGCCGGCGACGGCGAGCGGGCGAGCGAGGCGTACGGGCGGCTGGCGGAGCGCTGGCGGACGGTCCGGGATCTTCGCTTCGCGAATTGACATCAGTCGGGCATCTTCGTCAGGTCGGTATCGACAAGACATGTCCGACGGGTGTAAATGATCTTCAAGGGTGTCCGGATACCGCCTGCCCGGTTTTGTATGCCGGGGGTGCCGGGCCTTTCGGCACCCGCTGGGCGGGGACGTTGGTCCCGATCCGGGCCTTTGGCTCAAGCGTGACGGACAGCACGTAACGCACCCTTGCGCCCATCACCCACCCTCGTGCCAAAATAGGACAAGGAGTCCGGGGAGGGTTCCTTCCGTCCATCTATGGGCGGAACGCTCAGCATTGCACTCTATGGGGGGTCTGAGGACTCCTGATCGCTCTGTGACTGATCGTCACAGTGGCGTGACTGTCCGTTATGGCATGGTCCATCGACTTCCGCCGCTGATGAACACCTGCGAGGGCAATTCCATCGGTTTGGCCGACGTGGCTGGACGGATGGTGTAGTTGTAGTGCCGAGGACAAGCCGTTCGTCCTATAACCGACTCGGCCCGCTTCTGCCATTTCGGGCAACGCGGGTCAAGGTGCAGAATTTAGAGGAAAGAACCGAGATGGTTCGGTTCTCCCGAGGAGGCCGCTCATGACCGCTCGCACCCCTGATGCCGAGCCGCTGCTGACCCCTGCCGAGGTTGCCACGATGTTCCGCGTGGACCCGAAGACGGTGACCCGTTGGGCGAAGGCCGGGAAGCTCACGTCCATCCGCACCCTGGGTGGGCACCGCCGGTACCGCGAAGCTGAGGTTCGCGCGCTGCTGGCGGGTATTCCGCAGCAGCGCAGCGAGGCCTGAGGTCGCGCAAACACCCCGCAGTACCCCGTAACACCGGGCCTGTCCGGATCCCCCAATCCGGTCGCCCACACCTAGCTCTGCCGACGGATTCCTGCCCCAACAGGCCTTCGTCAACGATCGCGCTGGACTCCGCCGGGTCTGGCGCGATCTTCTTTTGTGCCCGCGCCACTCCTTGGAGGGTGGTGCAATTGCACATATTAAATCGGGCCGGTGTAGGGAGGGTGTAAGTGAAGCGGTTTCTGAAACTGCCTCAGTGACTCCCGTCACACTGGCGAACTCTTGCCAAAGAACAGCCTCCCACTTCGCGGAACGGCCTCAACCCGCCGTTGGTCATGGGTCGGTGGGACTTTCGTCCCCACGGGCGTCCGCCCGCCCCGCGGGCCCCTCTCCCGGCCGGCTCACGCCTTCCGGCCCGGCCGGCGCCTCCTCCGGCGTCTCCCAGGCCCCCTCCGCCGCTTCCCCGGCCCCCTCCGGCTCCTCCTCCGGCCCCTCGGGCTCCGGAAGGTCCATGGAGAGCCGCAGAAGGCGATGACAGACCACGCAATGGCGGGTGAGGTGTCCGTACCGGGACGCGGCCGCCAGATGGGCGCGCAGCAGTGCTCTCGTCTCGTGCCGTGCTGCGGACGCCGCGGCCATGCGCGACCACCTCCGGTGTGGGCCCCCGAATCCCTGATGTCCGGGGTACCGGCGGTCCCGTGGCCCCGTCAAGACACGGGAACACAAAGAAAGGCCCGCATCGCGAGATGCGGGCCTTTCGGTGAGGCGAACCTGACGGGACTTGAACCCGCGACCTCCACCTTGACAGGGTGGCGAGCTAACCAACTGCTCCACAGGTCCTTGCTTGCGGCCCCTCGTGAGCGGCTGCAAGCAAGACTGTACAGCAGGTCAGCGGTCGGGTCGAACTCACCGTCGGCCGCCGCACCGCGACGCCCGGCTACGGGGCCGCCGCGTCGATCGCCTTCACGATCCGCTTGTCCGAGATCGGGTACGCCGTGCCCAGCGCGTGCGCGAAGTAGCTCACCCGCAGCTCCTCGATCATCCAGCGGATGTCGGTGACCTCGGACGGCACCGGGCGCCCCTTGGGGAGCTGTTCGAGCAGCCAGGCGTACTCGTCCAGCATCTCCTGGACCTTCTCCGTCCGGGTGGTGTCCCGCTGGACCCCGGTCGGCATCTGCTGGAGCCGCCGGTCCACCGCCACCAGATAGCGCATCAGGTCCGGGAGCCGCTTCAGGCCCGTGCGGGTGACGAAGCCGGCCGGCATCAGCCAGGCCAGCTGGGTCTTCACATCGGTCAGGTTGTTGATCAGGGCCAGGCTGTTCGTCGACTTCAGCCGGCGCTCGCACGCCTGCCAGGCCGCCAGGATCTGCTGGACCTGGCCCACCGTCCGTACGGTCGTGTCCACCAGGTCCGCGCGGACCTTGTCGAACAGCTTCCGGAACGACTCCTCGTCCCACGCCGGACCGCCGTGCTCGGCGATCAGCTTGTCGGCCGCCGCGGTGGCGCAGTCGTCGAACAGGGCCTGGATCGAGCCGTGCGGGTTCGAGGACAGGGCCAGCTTCTGCTGGTTGGTCAGCTTGTCCGAGGCGAACTTCGCCGGGTTCACCGGGATGTTCAGCATGATCAGCTTCCGGGTGCCCCGCCACATCGCCAGCGCCTGCTCGGCCTCCGTGTCGAAGAGCCGCACGGCGACCGTCGCGCCCTCGTCCACGAGCGCCGGGTACGCCTTGACCGGCTGACCGCCCCGCTTGGTCTCGAAGACCCGCGTGAGCGTCCCGATCGTCCAGTCCGTGAGCCCCGTGCGCTCCAGGGAGGGCCCGGAGCCGTCCGGGCCCCCGGTGGCCGCCGCGGCGGCCTGCGAGAGGGCCTTGCGGGCCTTCGGGCGCAGCCGCAGGCGCAGCGTCTCCAGGTCCTTGTCCTCCGCGAGCTTCCTGCGGCGCTCGTCGACGATCCGGAACGTCACCTTGAGGTGCTCGGGCACCTTCGCCCAGTCGAAGTCGTCGGCCGTCACCGGGACGCCGACCATCCGCTGGAGCTCGCGGGCGAGCGCCCCCGCCAGCGGCTCCTGCACGGGCACGACCGCGTCGAGGAAGCGGGTCGCGAAGTTCGGCGCGGGCACGTAATGGCGGCGGATCGGCTTCGGCAGGGAGCGGATCAGCTCGGTGACGACCTCAGTGCGCAGACCCGGGATCTGCCACTCGAAACCGTCGTCCGTCACCTGGTTGAGGACCTGGAGCGGGACGTGGACGGTCACACCGTCGGCGTCCGCGCCGGGCTCGAACTGGTACGTCACCCGGAACTTCAGCGGACCCTGCCGCCAGGAGTCCGGGTAGTCGTCCTTGGTGACCCCGGCGGCCTTCTCGTTGATGAGCATCTCGCGCTCGAAGTCCAGGAACTCCGGCTCGTCGTGCCGCTTGTGCTTCCACCAGGAGTCGAAGTGGGCTCCGGACACGACGTGTTCGGGCACGCGCTTGTCGTAGAAGTCGAAGAGCGTCTCGTCGTCGACCAGGATGTCCCGGCGCCGCGCGCGGTGTTCCAGCTCCTCGACCTCGGTGAGGAGCTTGCGATTGTCCGCGAAGAACTTGTGGTGGGTGCGCCAGTCGCCCTCGACGAGCGCGTTCCTGATGAACAGGTCGCGGGAGACATCGGGGTCGATCCGGCCGTAGTTGACCTTGCGGTCGGCGATGATCGGGACGCCGTACAGCGTCACCTTCTCGAAGGCCATCACGGCCGCCTGGTCCTTCTCCCAGTGCGGCTCGCTGTACGTCTTCTTCACCAGGTGCTGCGCGAGCGGCTCGATCCACTCGGGCTCCACGCGCGCGTTGACCCGGGCCCAGAGGCGCGAGGTCTCCACCAGCTCGGCGGACATGACGAAGCGCGGGGGCTTCTTGAAGAGCGCGGAACCGGGGAAGATCGCGAACTTGGCGCTGCGGGCGCCCAGGTAGTCGTTCTTCCCGGTGCTCCTCCCGTTCTCACCCCCGGCGTCCTTCACGTCCTTCATGCCGATGTGGCTGAGGAGCCCCGCGAGGAGCGAGACGTGGACGGACTGCTCCGGCGCGTCCTCTTCGTTCACATGGATGCCCAGCTGCTTCGCGACCGTCCGCAGCTGCGCGTAGATGTCCTGCCACTCGCGGATGCGCAGGAAGTTCAGGTACTCCTGCTTGCACATCCGGCGGAAGGAGCTGGAGCCGCGCTCCTTCTGCTGCTCGCGGACGTACCGCCACAGGTTGAGGAAGGCGAGGAAGTCGCTGGTCTCGTCCTTGAACCGGGCGTGCTGCTGGTCGGCCTGCGCCTGCTTCTCCGCCGGCCGCTCGCGCGGGTCCTGGATGGAGAGGGCGGCCGCGATCACCATGACCTCGCGGACACAGCCGTTCTTGTCGGCCTCCAGGACCATCCGGGCGAGCCGCGGGTCGACGGGCAGCTGGGCGAGCTTCCGGCCCTGCTGCGTGAGCCGCTTCTTCGGGTCCTTCTCCGTGGGGTCGATCGCGCCCAGCTCATGGAGGAGCTGCACGCCGTCGCGGATGTTGCGGTGGTCCGGCGGGTCGATGAAGGGGAACTTCTCGATGTCGCCGAGACCGGCCGCGGTCATCTGGAGGATGACGGAGGCGAGGTTCGTACGGAGGATCTCGGCGTCCGTGAACTCCGGCCGGGAGACGAAGTCGTCCTCCGAGTACAGCCGGATGCAGATGCCGTCGGACGTACGGCCGCAGCGGCCCTTGCGCTGGTTGGCGCTGGCCTGGCTGACCGGCTCGATCGGCAGCCGCTGGACCTTGGTCCGGTGCGAGTAGCGGGAGATGCGGGCGGTGCCCGGATCGATCACGTACTTGATGCCGGGGACGGTCAGCGAGGTCTCGGCGACGTTCGTCGCGAGGACGATGCGGCGGCCGGAGTGCGCCTGGAAGACACGGTGCTGCTCGGCATGGCTCAGCCGGGCGTAGAGCGGGAGGACCTCGGTGTTGCGCAGCTGCCGCTTGAGCAGGGCGTCCGCGGTGTCACGGATCTCGCGCTCGCCGGAGAGGAAGACGAGGACGTCGCCGGGGCCCTCGGACTGGAGTTCGTCGACGGCCTCGCAGATCGCGGTGATCTGGTCGCGGTCGCTCTCCTCGGAATCCTCCTCGAGGAGGGGCCGGTAGCGGACCTCGACCGGGAACGTACGGCCGGAGACCTCGACGATCGGGGCTTCGCCGAAGTGGCGGGAGAAGCGCTCCGGGTCGATGGTCGCCGAGGTGATCACGACCTTGAGGTCGGGGCGCTTCGGGAGCAGCTGGGCCAGATAGCCGAGCAGGAAGTCGATGTTGAGGGACCGCTCGTGTGCCTCGTCGATGATGATCGTGTCGTAGGCGCGCAGCTCGCGGTCCGTCTGGATCTCGGCGAGCAGGATGCCGTCCGTCATCAGCTTCACGAAGGTCGCGTCGGGGTTCACCTGGTCGGTGAAGCGGACCTTCCAGCCGACGGCCTCGCCCAGCGGGGTCCGCAGCTCCTCGGCGACCCGCTCGGCGACCGTGCGGGCGGCGATCCGGCGGGGCTGGGTGTGCCCGATCATGCCCCGGACGCCCCGGCCGAGCTCCAGGCAGATCTTCGGGATCTGGGTGGTCTTTCCCGAACCCGTCTCACCGGCGACGATCACGACCTGGTGGTCGCGTATCGCCTCCAGGATCTCGTCCTTCTTCTGCGAGACGGGCAGCTGCTCGGGATACGTGATCGCGGGCACGCGGGAGGCGCGCCCGTCGACGCGCTCCTTGGCCTTGGCCGCCTCGACGGCGATCTCGTCCAGGACGGCCGCTCGGGCCTCGGGCTTGCGGATGCGGCGGGCGCCTTCGAGACGGCGGCCGAGCCGGTGGGAGTCCCGCAGCGAGACCTCGGCCAGGACGGACTGGAGGGCGGCGAAGGAAGTAGACATACGGAATCCAGGATCGCACCTGCGGCCGAGAAGCGGCGAACCGATTTACGAGCGGCGTCCGGCGACGGCTTCCGGCGAAGGGCGTCGTCCGGGCGCCGTCCGGGTGCGGGGTGGTGGAGTGCGTACTATTTCGGGCACGTCGACCGGACCGGAGAGGTTTCGTATGTTCCGCACCACCCGCGTGCCGGCGGCGTTCGCCGCGCTCGTGGGGCTGGTCCTCGGACTCCTGGTGTGCGGAGCGACGACGGTCACGCCCGCGGGGGCGGCCCCGGTCGTCCTGGGCGCCGCCGTACCCGGCTGCGACCCGGGCCACCCCGTCGACGAGGGGGCCGCCGGTCCCGTCGTCCCGCCGCGCGCGCACGCCTTCGCGGAGCTGCTGCCGGCCCTGGCGGCCGACCGCGCGCCGTGCGGGGCCCGGGAACAGGACGCGGCGGGCCGTGGCGTGTCGGCGGGTCGTGAGCCACCCGCGCGCGTACCCCTGTCTCCTGTGGAGCTCTCGGTCCTGAGGGTCTAGACGGACGGCCGTCCTCCGCCGTCCTCATCTCCCCCCTCTCCTCAGGAGCGCTTCCGCATGTCCAGGTCCAAGCCGATCGTCGTCGTCTCCGGGGTGGCCGTCGCCGCCGTCCTGCTCGGCGTCGTCTCGTACACCGCCACCCGGCCCGCGTCTCCCGGCGCCGCCGGTTCCTCCTCCGTCGCCGAGGTCTCCGCCGACCCCTCGGCCGGCGTCTACGCCGAACTGGAGGCGTACGCCCGACGCGACGCCTCCGACAAGCTCGCCCTCGGTCGCGCCGACGCGCCCGTCGTGCTGATCGAGTACGCCGACTTCAAGTGCGGCTACTGCGGGAAGTTCGCCCGGGACACCGAGCCGGTCCTGGTCCGGAAGTACGTCGACAACGGCACCCTGCGCATCGAGTGGCGGAACTTCCCGATCTTCGGCGAGGAGTCGGAGGCGGTCGCCCGCGCGTCCTGGGCGGCCGGGCAGCAGGGCCGGTTCTGGGAGTTCCACAAGGCGGCCTACGCGGAGGGCGCGAAGGAGAAGGGCTTCGGCAAGGACCGGATCGCGGCCCTGGCGGAGGAGGCGGGCGTCCCCGACGCGGCCCGGTTCGCGAAGGACAGCGAGGGGGCGGCGGCCCGCGCGGCCGTGAGCGCGGACCAGGAGCAGGGCTACTCCCTCGGCGCCACCTCGACCCCGTCCTTCCTGATCAACGGCCGGCCGATCGCCGGCGCGCAGCCGCTGGAGACGTTCACGCAGACGATCGAGGCGGCGGCGAAGGCGGCCGCGGCCAAGGGGAAGGGGAAAACGCCGGAGGCGGGTCACGGCACCGCGAAGCCGGGCGCCGGGCAGTGACCTCCGGCATCGGCTATTTCGCCGCCTTCCTCGGCGGGCTGCTCGCCCTGCTCAGCCCCTGCAGCGCCCTGCTCCTGCCGGCCTTCTTCGCGTATTCGATCGACACGCGCGCGAAGCTGGTGGCCAGGACCGGCATCCTCTACGCGGGTCTGGCGACCACCCTCGTCCCGCTCGGTGCGGCCGGCTCGTTCGCGGGCCGCCTCTTCTACGGCCACCGGGACCTGCTCGTCACCGTCGGCGGCTGGCTGATCATCGGCCTCGGTGTCCTGCAGATCCTCGGCCTGGGCTTCGCCTCCCGGCGGATCGCCGAGGCGAGCGGCCGGATCCGGCCCACCTCGGCGCTCTCCGTCTACGCCCTCGGCCTGGTCTACGGCCTCGCGGGCTTCTGCGCGGGCCCGATCCTCGGCAGCGTCCTGACGGTCGCGGCACTGAGCGGCAGCCCGGCGTACGGGGGACTGCTCCTGGCCGTGTACGCGCTCGGGATGGCCGTTCCGCTGTTCGTGCTCGCGCTGCTCTGGGAGCGGTACGAGCTGGGGCGGCGGTCCTGGCTGCGCGGCCGGCCGCTCCGGCTGGGCCCGCTCACGGTGCACTCGACGTCGCTGCTCTCGGGCCTGTTCTTCGTGGCCCTCGGGACCCTCTTCCTGGTCTTCGACGGGACGACCGCGCTGCCGGGCCTGCTGTCGGTGGACGACTCGTTCGCGGTGGAGCAGCGGGTGGCCTCGCTCGGCCGGGCGGTCCCGGACTGGGCGCTCCTCGTCGCGGTGGTGGCCGTGGTGGCACTGGTGCTCGCGCTGCGGGCGCGGCGGGGGAGCCGTTCGGGGGAACGCGAGGAGGTGTGACGGTACGGGGGGAGGCCGCCGCCTCTCCCCGTACGCGTCTCCGCGCGCCGACACACGAAGAAGGCCCCGTTCTTTCGAACGGGGCCTTCTGTTTGTGGCTGGGGCCGGGGTCGAACCGGCGACCTATCGCTTTTCAGGCGATCGCTCGTACCAACTGAGCTACCCAGCCACGAAGCTGTTTCCAGCTTCAGCGACTCTGACGGGACTTGAACCCGCGACCTCCACCTTGACAGGGTGGCGAGCTAACCAACTGCTCCACAGAGCCAAGCTTGTGCGCGATCACTAGTCTCGCACACGGTACTGCGTGCCCCCAACGGGATTCGAACCCGTGCTACCGCCTTGAAAGGGCGGCGTCCTGGGCCACTAGACGATGAGGGCTAGAGGCTCACCTGGGCGCTTCGCAGCGCGTCGGGGACGTGAGAAGCATATGGGATGGCGGGCGCTATCGCCAAAACGGTTTCCGGCGGGGGGACAATGGGCGCGTGCTGGAGATGACGCGCGAGGAGTTCGAAGAACTGGTCGCCGAGGCCCTGGACCGGATTCCGCCGGAACTGACGCGGCTGATGGACAACGTCGCGGTGTTCGTGGAGGACGAGCCCGCCCCGGACGATCCCGACCTGCTCGGGCTCTACGAGGGGACGCCGCTGACCGAGCGCGGTGAGTGGTACGCCGGTGTGCTGCCGGACCGGATCACGATCTACCGGGGGCCGACGCTGCGGATGTGCGAGTCGCGCGAGGACGTGGTCGCGGAGACCGAGATCACGGTGGTGCACGAGATCGCCCACCACTTCGGCATCGACGACGAGCGGCTGCACGCCCTGGGCTACGGCTGAGCGGACCCCCGGGCGCACGCCCGGGCCCTTTCGGGCGTGTCCCTTGCGGCGCCACGGGAGTTGGGCAGTGCGACGCGTTCCGTTCCTGCCCGTTGTGTCCCGGAGGTGCCCCCGTGCCCCATTTGCCCACCCGTGTCAGATGGGCCGCCGCCGCGCTGGCCGTCGCGGCCTGCGCCGGCCTGAGCGGCTGTATGAGTGTGAGTGACGAGGGGGCGAAGCCGACGCCCGGCGCGTCCGGGGGGAAGCGTGGCGTGGCGACCGACTCCGGCGGCGGTACGGCCGGCGGGTCTGGCGGTGACGCCGGTTCGTGGAACGGCCGGCCGGGCGCGGGCGGCCCCGACGTGACCGGCTCCGGTGCGGAGTCCCCGGTGCCGAGCGGCTCTCCCTCGGGCACGGCGAAGCCCTCTCCCGGCGCGGTGCTGCCGGTGGAGGGTCCTGGCGGCCCCGCGGGCCCGTCGAAGCCGCAGCCGACGGGCGGTCAGGACGGTCCGGGCGGCGCGGGCGGGTCCGCCGGGAACGGCAGCGGCGGCGGGAACGGCGGCGGGGCGAACGGCGGAGGCTCCGGCGGACCGGGCGGCGGGGGCACGCCCACGCCGGAGCCGACGGCGGAGCCGACTCCCGAGCCGACGCCCGAACCGACGGCGGAGCCGACTCCCGAGCCGACGCCGGAGCCGACCTCCAACCCGACCGATCCGCCGGCGCCCGGACCGGACACCCAGATGGGTGCGATGCGTGCGGCGGACGGGCCGGGAGCGACCCCGGAGCCGGTGGCGTCTCCGCAGGTCGGACCGGTGTGAGGGAGTCCGATTTGCCATAGGTGGGGGAGGGTGCGTATGGTGGTAGATCGTTTGATCCCATTGCCCGGCGCCGACACAGAAGAGCGCCGCGTGGCGCGTACTCTCCCTAGCCGTGGCTGACCGCATTGAGGCGGTCGTTTGCGAAATCACGGAGTTGACGGGCGCGTGCCGAGACTCCGGAAGGTTTCGCATTTCGCATGTCCATTTTCAGTTCTGACCACGCCGTCATGCCCGAGAACGACGAGATCGTCGACGCCGCCGAGGCTGTCGCGATCGTCGAGATCGACACCGACGACCTCGCCGAGGCCGTAGAGGCCCTCGACATCGACATCGACCTCGACGACGACTCCGCCGAGGAGCCCGCCGAGCCCACCGTCACCTTCGGAGACCTCGGTCTGCCGGACGGCGTGGTGCGCAAGCTCGCCCAGAACGGTGTCACCACCCCCTTCCCGATCCAGGCCGCGACCATCCCGGACGCCCTGGCCGGCAAGGACATCCTGGGCCGTGGCCGTACCGGCTCCGGCAAGACCCTCTCCTTCGGCCTGCCGCTCCTGGCCGGTCTCGCCGGTGGCCACACCGACAAGAAGAAGCCCCGCGGCATCATCCTCACGCCGACCCGTGAGCTCGCGATGCAGGTCGCGGACGCCCTCCAGCCCTACGGCGACGTGCTCGGCCTCAAGATGAAGGTCGTCTGCGGCGGTACCTCCATGGGCAACCAGATCTACGCCCTGGAGCGCGGTGTCGACGTCCTCGTCGCCACCCCGGGCCGTCTGCGCGACATCATCAACCGCGGCGCCTGCTCCCTCGAGAACGTGAAGATCGCGGTCCTCGACGAGGCCGACCAGATGGCCGACCTGGGCTTCCTGCCCGAGGTCACCGAGCTGCTCGACCAGATCCCCGGCGGCGGCCAGCGCATGCTCTTCTCCGCCACCATGGAGAACGAGATCGGCACCCTGGTCAAGCGCTACCTGACCGACCCCGTCACGCACGAGGTCGACAGCGCCCAGGGCAACGTCACGACCATGACCCACCACGTCCTCGTCGTGAAGCCGAAGGACAAGGCGCCGGTCACCGCCGCCATCGCCGCCCGCAAGGGCCGCACCATCATCTTCGTCCGCACCCAGCTGGGCGCGGACCGCATCGCCGAGCAGCTCCAGGACTCGGGCGTCAAGGCCGACGCCCTGCACGGCGGCATGACGCAGGGCGCCCGTACCCGCGTCCTCGAGGACTTCAAGAAGGGCTACGTCAACGCGCTCGTCGCGACCGACGTCGCCGCCCGAGGCATCCACGTCGACGGCATCGACCTCGTGCTCAACGTGGACCCGGCCGGCGACCACAAGGACTACCTGCACCGCTCGGGCCGTACCGCCCGCGCCGGCCGCTCCGGTGTCGTGGTCTCCCTGGCCCTGCCGCACCAGCGCCGCCAGATCTTCCGTCTGATGGAGGACGCGGGCGTCGACGCCTCGCGCCACATCGTCGGCGGAGCCGGCGCGTTCGACCCCGAGGTCGCCGAGATCACCGGCGCCCGTTCGCTCACCGAGGTCCAGGCCGACTCGGCGAACAACTCGGCCAAGCAGGCCGAGCGCGAGGTCGTCGACCTGACCAAGCAGCTGGAGCGCCTGCAGCGCCGCGCCGTCGAGCTCCGCGAGGAGGCCGACCGCCTGGTGGCCCGCGCCGCCCGTGAGCGTGGCGAGGACCCGGAGGCCGCTGTGGCCGAGGTGGCCGAGGCCGCCGAGGCCGAGATCGCCGCCGCCGCCGCGGAGGCCGAGCGTGCCGCTCGGGCCGAGGAGCAGCGTCGCGAGGAGCGTCCGGCCCGCGACGAGCGGGGCAACTACGAGCGCCGTGACAACCGTGGTGGCGACCGCGGTGGCTTCAACCGTGACGACCGCGGCGGCGACCGTGGTGGCTTCCGCGGCGGTGACCGTGGTGGCGACCGTGGTGGTTTCCGCCGCGACAACGACCGTCCGTCCGGTGGCTTCCGTCGTGACGACCGCCCGTCGGGTGGTTTCAACCGCGACGACCGTGGTGGCGACCGTGGTGGTTTCCGCCGCGACAACGACCGTCCGTCCGGTGGCTTCCGTCGTGACGACCGCCCGTCGGGCGGCTTCAACCGCGACGACCGCGGCGGCCGTTCCTTCGAGCGCCGTGACAACGACCGTCCGTCCGGCGGTTTCCGTCGTGACGACCGCCCGTCGGGTGGTTTCAACCGCGACGACCGCGGCGGCGACCGTGGTGGCTTCCGTCGTGACGACCGCCCCTCGGGTGGCTTCAACCGTGACGACCGCGGCGGCCGTTCCTTCGAGCGCCGTGACGACCGTCCGGCCGCCGGCCACCGTGGCAGCGACCGTCCGTTCAACCGCGACCGTCGTGACGACCGTCCGGCCGGCGGCTTCCGCCCGGGTGGCGGCGACCGCCCGTACGGCCGTCGTGACGACCACCGCGGCACCGGCTCGACCGGCTCGACCGGTGGCTCCTTCGGCCGCCGTGACGACAAGCCGCGCTGGAAGCGCAACGGCTGACCTGGCGTAACACGCTGAGCGGGGCCCGTACGACACTTCGGTGACGTACGGGCCCCGCTGCGTCGAACGGGTGGCGACGGCACCTCCGGCATCCGGGTGAAGCCCGGCGGCGGGAGGCAGGCCTCCAGGACGCTTTCTGACGAGTGCCCAGGGACCGGCTCGGGACCCGTCCCGCGCGATGTCCTGGCGACGGTCCCGAGCCGTCCGCGTATACCCGATCGGTTCGGGGGATCTCTCGGGCTATGCTGCACGGGTGTGCTTGTCCACGGGCCGTTAGCTCAATTGGCAGAGCAGCGGACTTTTAATCCGTTGGTTGTGGGTTCGAGTCCCACACGGCCTACGTGTGGCAGGCGGGGGTTTCGGTCTCCGAGCTGCCGAGACGCGCCCCGACCGGTTTCGACCGGTCGGGGCGTTTCCGTACCCGGGACGCGGCGCGCGGCACCGTGGGTGAGCCTGGTTCGTGGACGCTGAGCGTGGAGGTGGGGACCGTGACGGTGAACAGATCGGGTGATCCGATGGGCCAGGCCCGGACGCTGGCGCGGTGGGCGCTCGGCGCCGCCGCGGCGGCGGTCGTGCTGCTGCTGACGGGGCTCGGCGGCGCGGGGGTGCTGGTCCTGCTCGGCGCGCTCCTGGGGCTCGCCTGCTCGGCCGTGGGCATCTGGTGGTTCCTCGCCCATCGCGGCCCGCTGCGGGTGGCCGGCGCGCTGCTCGCCGTCGCCGCGCCGATCGCCGTCCTCGTCCTGTACGTCGTCTGGGGCCCCTGGCTGACCGCGCTCGGGGCCATCGCCTCGTGGAGCGTGTCGCTGGTCTGCGCGCGGGCCGCGCTGCGCCTCATCCGGGACGCGAACGGCGCGCCGAAGCGCCCGAGGCCGAAGCGACGGCCCCGGCCCAAGCGGCCCGTGCTGATCATGAACCCGAAGTCCGGGGGCGGGAAGGTCGCCCAGTTCGGTCTCGTCGAGCGGGCCGAGAAGCTGGGCGCGCGGGTCGTCCTCATCGACCCGTCGGTCGAGACCGATGTCGCCGCGCTCGCCCAGGAGGCCGTCGCCGACGGCGCCGACCTGCTCGGGGTGGCCGGCGGGGACGGCACCCAGGCGCTGGTCGCCGCCGTGGCCGCCGAGCACGACCTGCCGTTCCTCGTCATCTCCGCCGGAACGCGCAACCACTTCGCCCTCGACCTGGGCCTGGACCGCACCGACCCGGCGACCTGCCTGGACGCCCTCGTGGACGGCGAGGAACTCCGCGTCGACCTCGGCTCCGTGTCCGGGCGGCCGTTCGTCAACACCGTCTCCTTCGGTGTGTACGCCGATGTCGTCCAGCGCCCCGAGTACCGCGACGCGAAGGCCGGCACGGCCGTCGAGGTCCTCCCCGACCTGCTCCAGGGCGGCGGCGGCGACCGTCTCGACGCGACCGCCGACGGTCTCCGGCTCCCCGCCCAGCAGGCCCTCCTCGTCAGCAACAACCCGTACGCCGCGCCCGATCCGTTCAGCGCCGCCGCCCGGAGACCGCGCCTGGACGGCGGCGAGCTCGGGGTCATCGCCATCCGGGTCGACGGGGCCGCGCAGGCCGCCGAGATGGCCGTACTGGGCACCCAGTCGACCGGGCTGAACGTCCTGACGGCCGGTCGTGTCGAGGTGACGGGGAAGGCCGCGGCGCCCGTGCCCGTTCCCGCCTCGGCCTTCGTCCCCGCGCCGACCCGCGCCCCCGGCGCCCCCGGCACCATCGCCGTCGCGGTCGACGGTGAGGCGCTGACCCTCCCCACCCCCGTCGTCTGCACCCTGCGCCCCCGCGCCCTGCGGGTGCTCGTGCCGCGGCACCGGCCCGGCGTCATCGAGCCCCAGCCGCCTCTGGACTGGCGGCGCATCACCGAAATCGCCTTCCAGCCCACTTCGAGGAGCAGCGGTTCATGACCGGCACCACCCCCACCCCCGCCCCCGCCACGAACTCCGTCCGGGCCGTCCTCCGGGACCTCCGCGCGATCGACGGGGCCGTCTACGCCGCCGTGGCCGCCACGCCCACGCCCACCCTCGACACGGGCCTCCGCAGGCTGTCGCGCGCGGCGAACCACTCCAAGATCTCGTTCGCCGTGGCGGCCGGGCTCGCCCTGGTACCCGGGCGGCCGCGCCGCGCCGCCCTGGCCGGCGTCGGGGCCGTGGCCGTCGCCTCGGCCACGGCCAACCTGCTGGGCAAGCGGCTCGTCCGCAGGCCGCGGCCGGACCGGGAGGCGGCCCGGGTCGTGGTGGGGCGCCATGTGACGATGCCGGACTCGGCGTCGTTCCCCTCCGGGCACACCGCGTCGGCGGTGGCCTTCGCGACCGCCGTGGGGGTCGTCTTCCCGCCGGTCGCCGTGCCCCTGCAGGTCCTGGCGATGGCTGTCGGCTACTCCCGCGTCCACACCGGGGTGCACTACCCGGGCGACGTCGCCGCGGGCGCCGTCCTCGGCGTCGCGAGCGCCGCCGTCTCCCTGACGGCCGTGGCCTCCTTGGTGCCCGCCAGGGGGAAGTGACCCGGGCACCGGGAGACATCCCTCACCTCGGCCCGCTGTCTCGGTACGTCGCGCGGGCCTCAGTACGTCGCGCGGGCCAGGTCCTCCTCCGCGAGGTCGAGTGTCGCGAGCCGCTCCGGGTCCGCCAGGACCTGGAGCTCGACGATCCGGTCCCCGGCGATCGTGAAGGACATGAGGACGGTCGGGCGGCCGTCGGCGACCGCGACGAACGCCGGCGCCCCGTTGACCACGACCGGCAGTGAGGCCTGACGGAACTTGGCGTACATGAGGGCCTGCGAGATGACGGCCTCGGCGCCCCGTACGACCTTGGAGACGGCCGCGAGCGTCCGGCCGCCGTCCGCGCGCAGCACCACGTCCGGGTCGAGGACGGCGAGCAGCCCCTCGAAGTCGCCGCCCTGCGACGCGGCGAGGAAGGCGTCGGCGATCTCCCGCTGCCGGCGGGCGTCGGGACCCGGGGCGGGGGTGGCGTCCTGGACACGGCGGCGGGCGCGGCTGGCGAGCTGGCGGGTGGCGGCCGGGGTGCGGTCCACGATCCGCGCGATCTCGTCGAAGGAGACGGCGAACATGTCGTGCAGGACGAACGCGAGGCGCTCGGCCGGGCCCAGGGTCTCCAGGACGACGAGGAGCGCGAGGCCGACGGACTCGGTCACCTCGGCCGCGTGCTCCGGGTCGGTCGTGCCGGCGACCCGGACGACGGGGTCGGGGACGTAGTACTCCAGCGGGTCCTCGCGGCGCGAGCCGCGCGAGCGGAGCATGTCGAGGCAGACCCGCCCGACGACGGTGGTCAGCCAGCCGCTCAGGTTCTCCACCGCGCTGATGTCGCTGCGGTTGAGCTTGAACCAGGCCTCCTGGACGGCGTCCTCCGCCTCGCTGAGCGAGCCCAGCATCCGGTACGCCACCGCCCGCAGATGACCCCGGTCCGCCTCGAAGCGGCGGGCCAGCAGGTCTTTGCCGTCGGTCTGGTTCTCGCGGTTCTGGTCCACTCGTCGATCTCCCCGTTCGCGTCCCGTCATGTCGTCATGACGGATCAAACCTGGCCGATGTGACGCCGCCTGTCACCCTCCTTCCGACGGGGCATCGGCGGCCGCGGGCATTCCGGTACGTGAGATCCACGCCGCCTCGCGTCCGACGCCCGGGATTCCCCGGCCGATGCCTCGCAGCGCCGGGGATCATCCCTTCAACGTGGTGATCATGATCCCTAGATTGGTCCTCATGACGACGACGACTTCGCAGGTCAACGCGGTACTCCGGACCCCGCCGGCCTCTCCCGCAGCCGCTGCCGCGTTCTTCTCCGCCAGCCTCGCCTTCCACGCCGATGTCTCCGACGTCGCCTCCGTGCTGGCCGCCGCGGCCGCCGACGGCACCGACCCGGGCTTCGTGGTGATCGACTCGCGCTCGACCGCGTCCTGGGACCAGGGGCACGTCCCCGGCGCCGTCCACCTGCCGACCGCGCTCATCCCGGAGCAGGCCGAGCGGCTGCTCGACCGGTCCGTGCCGGTCGTCACGTACTGCTGGGGCCCCGGCTGCAACGGCGCCACGCGCTCCGCGCTGGCCCTCGCGGAGCTGGGATTCCAGGTCAAGGAGATGCTCGGCGGCTTCGAGTACTGGGTGCGCGAGGGCTTCGCGTACGAGACCTGGGAGGGGCCCGCGGAGAAGGCCGCGGACCCGCTGACGGCGCCGGTGGACTCGGACGACTGCGGCTGCTGACGGAATCCGATTTCCGGATCGCCCCGGTCATGCCGTAGAGTCGTATCTACCGACGCGGGGTGGAGCAGCTCGGTAGCTCGCTGGGCTCATAACCCAGAGGTCGCAGGTTCAAATCCTGTCCCCGCTACTCAGTAGCAACGAAGGCCCGGATCCAGTCACTGGATCCGGGCCTTCGTCGTTCCCGCGCGGCTCCCGCAGGTCGGTGCTTGACCTTTACGCAACGTCAAGATCTAGCGTTCTCGGTATGGAGTGGTCGATCCAAGAGATCGCCAAGAAGGCCGGCACCACCAGTCGCACCCTCCGGCATTACGGGGACCGCGGACTGCTGGAGCCGAGCCGGATCGGCGCGAACGGTTACCGGTACTACGACCAGGCGGCGCTCGTGCGGCTGCAGCGGATCCTGCTGCTGCGCGAGCTGGGGCTCTCGTTGCCCGCGATCGCCGAGGTCCTCGCGGGGCAGCGGGACACGTCCGCCGCCCTGCGCACCCATCTCGCGCTCCTGGAGCAGGAGCGCGAGCGCATCGGACGGCAGATCGCCTCGGTGCGGACCACTCTGCACAAGACCGAGAACGGAGAAGAACTCATGGCCGACGAAGTGTTCGACGGTTTCGACCACACGGTGTACGAGGCGGAGGTCACCGAGCGCTGGGGCCGCGACGCCTACGAGAGCGGCGACCGCTGGTGGCGCTCGCTCACCCCGGCGCGGAAGAAGGCGTTCATGGACGAGCAGGCCGGCATCGCCCGCGACTTCGCCCGGGCGCTCCAGGACGGTCTCGCCGCCGACAGCGACGCGGTGCAGGAGATCGCGCGGCGCCAGGTCGCGTGGCTCTCCACCACCACGACCCCGACCAAGGAGTACGTGATCGGTCTCGGCCGCATGTACGTCGACGACCCGCGCTTCACCGTGAACTACGACCGGCACGGTGAGGGCACCGCGGTCCTCGTCCGGGACGCCATGGAGATCTACGCGGAGCGGAACCTCTAGCGGTGTCTTGCCCGAAGCGCCCCGCCGCCGCAGGCGATCGGTGGTTCGCGCCGCCGGAAGCGATCGGTGGTTCGCGCCGCCGGAAGTAAACGGTGGCCAAAACCGCGCCTGTCACTTTGTGCGCCGCGCTGCCCCACCGTAGTGTCACGCGCACCATGAGTGACGAACGCGTGACTGACGTACGCCGGCGGGCGCCCGCCGTGCTCGTCCTGCTCGCGCTCCTCGCCCTCCTCGTCAGCGTCTGCCACGGCTCCCACGGGCACCTGCTGCCGCCCTCCGGCTCCGCGGCCGTCGTCTCGGCCCCCGCGCTGCCGCACGGTTGCGAGCGGTCGGGGGAAGCGTGGTCCTTCGACGTCCACCTCCCCGCGCAGACGGCCGCCGCCCCCCTCGCCGCGCCGGACGCCGGCGGAGCCGTACTCCTGCCGTACGCGGCCGACCTCCGCACCGACCCCCGCGCGCGCTGTGTCCGGGGCAGGGCGGGACCCGGCCCCGAGCCGGGCCGGCTGCTGATCGCCCTCGGAGTGGACCGGAACTGAGCCGGGTCTCGCCCCCGCGTGACCAGGCCCCCTTCCGCGTACTCCCCAAGGACGTCCCACCCATGAACAACCTGCTGTCCGGCAGCCTGCTGCCCGTCGCCGAGCAGACCGTCGGCAACACCCCCGTCCTCCGCACGGACGACGGCTACTGGGCCAAGCTCGAAGGCTTCAACTTCGGCGGCATCAAGGACCGCGCCGCCCTCTACATGGTCGAGCAGGCCCGCCGGCGCGGTGAGCTGCGGCCCGGCGCGCCGATCGTCGAGTCGACCTCCGGAACCCTCGGCCTCGGGCTCGCCCTCGCCGGGGTCCTCCACGGCCATCCGGTGCACGTCGTCACCGATCCCGGCCTCGAACCGATCGTCGAGCGGATGCTCGTCGCCCACGGCGCCCGGGTCCATGTCGTACGGGAGCCGAGCCCTCGGGGCGGCTGGCAGCAGGCCCGGATGGACCGGGTCGCCGAGCTGCTCGTGAGCCTCGACGGGGCCTGGTGGCCCAATCAGTACGGGAACCCCGACAACCCCGACGCGTACGCGGGGCTCGCCGCCGAGCTGTCCGGGCAGCTCGACCGGATCGACGTCCTCGTCTGCGCGGTCGGCACCGGAGGCCACTCGGCCGGGATCTCCCGGGCCCTGCGCGCCACCAGCAGCCCCGCGCTCGAACTCGTCGGCGTGGACTCCGTCGGCTCCACCGTCTTCGGCCTGCCGGCCGGGGAGCGGCTGATGCGCGGGCTCGGTTCCTCCATCCACCCGGGCAACGTGGACCACGGCGCCTTCGACGAGATCCACTGGGTGGGACCGGCCGAGGCGGTACGGGCGGCCCGCCGCCTGGCCTCGCGTCAGTTCGCCACGGGCGGCTGGAGCGTCGGCGCGGTCGCGCTGGTTGCCCGGTGGCTGGCCCGGACCCGGCCGCGCGGGACACGGATCGCGGCGATCTTCCCCGACGGGCCGCAGCGGTACTTCGACACCGTCTTCAACGACGAGTTCTGCGCGGCCCACGGCCTCCTCGACGGGCCCGTACGGGAGGATCCCGCCGGGTACGTCTCCGCGGACACGGTCAGCGGCTGGACCCGCAGGGTCATGGACCGGACGGAGGCCGCGCGGTGACCACGACGACAGCGCCTCCCCGGGGCGGCGTCTGGAGGCAGAGCCGCACCTTCGAACCGGCCGTCCGGCTGCTGTTCCTCAACCAGCTCACCATCAACCTCGGCTTCTACATGCTCATGCCGTACCTGGCCGCGCACCTCGCGGACGGTCTCGGCATGGCGGCCTGGGCGGTCGGGCTCGTGCTCGGCGCCCGGAACCTGTCCCAGCAGGGAATGTTCCTCGTCGGCGGGGCGCTCGCCGACCGGCTCGGCTTCAAGCCGCTCATCGTGGCGGGCTGCGCCCTGAGGACGCTCGGCTTCGGGGCCCTGGCGTTCGCGCAGTCGCTGCCGATGCTCATCGCCGCCTCCCTCGCGACCGGGCTCGCGGGGGCGCTGTTCAACCCCGCCGTCCGGGCCTGTCTCGCGGCCGAGGCGGGGGAGGAGCGCCGGGTCGAGGCCTTCGCGCTGTTCAACGTCTACTACCAGGCGGGCATCCTGCTCGGTCCGCTCGTGGGGGTGGCCCTGACGGGGGTGTCGTTCCGGCTGACGTGCGTGGTGGCGGCGGTGCTGTTCGCCGGCCTGACGCTGGTCCAGCTCCGGTTCATGCCCGCACGGGGCGAGCGGCGGGAGCGGGACGGGGAGGGGACGGGGCAGTTCCGCACGGTCCTCTCGCACCGCACCTTCTGGCTGTTCTCGCTCGCGATGACCGGCTCGTACGTGCTGTCCTTCCAGGTCTATCTGGCGCTGCCGCTCGCCGCCGGCGGCACGGGGCCCACGACGGCGCTCTTCGTCGTGTCCGCCCTGGTCGCGCTCGCCGGGCAGCTGCGGATCACCGCCTGGTGCAAGCGGCGGCTGAGCCGGGAGCGGTGTCTGGTCCTCGGGCTCGCCCTGATGGGCGGGGCCTTCCTGCTCCCGGCGGCCCTCGGCCGGGGTCTGGTGGGGCTGCTGCTGTGCGCGGCGGTCCTGGCCGTCGCGAACGCGGTGCTCTACCCGTACGAGATGGACACGGTCGTCGCGCTGTCCCGGGGGCGCTGGGTGGCCACCCACTACGGGCTCTACAACACGGTGTGCGGGATCGGGATCACCCTCGGGAACCTGGGGACGGGCGCGCTGCTCGACGTGACCGGGTGGTCGGCTGTGCCGTGGCTCGCGCTCTGCGCGGTGGGGCTGGGGTGCGCGGCGGCGATGGCGCTCCTGGCGCGGGGCGGGCGGCTGGCGGAGGGGACCGCCACCGACTGACCCCCGCGCGCGTGGCGGGGCCGCCTCCCTCCGCCCGCGTGGCCGGGCCGTCCGCCACCGCGTGGTGCCCGCACGCGCGCGTGGCCGGGCCCTGCCCCGGTCCGTACGCCAGTCGGCCCCACGGAGGTCGCCGCCCCGGGCGGCGACGGCCACCCTGGGAGGGCGCGGTACGGGCCGCGGCCGGGTACGGACCGGGCAGGAGACCACAGGTGGGGCACCCTCCAGGAGTGACCGACGGGCGGCGTACGGGCGACCCCCGCCGCTCGTACGGGGGCGCCCGGAGGTTCATCCGGGCGCTGCCGCCGCTGATCATCGTGGGCGGTGTCTTCTTCGACGTCCTGACGCCGCCCAAGTACAGCGCGGCGCCGCTGTTCTCCGCCGCCCCGCTGATCGCGGCACCGTTCTTCTCCACCCTCACCACGCTGCTCACCGGGATCGCGGCCGTCCTCGCCTCCGTCGGGCTGCACCTCTACAACGGCACCGCGAACCAGGTCTCGTCGCTGACCGAGTTCCTGACCGTGTTCACGGTCGCCGCGCTGGCCATGCTGATCAACCGGGTCGTCCTCCGCAGCGGCGAGCGGCTCGCCTCGGCGCGGGTCATCGCGGAGACCGCGCAGAAGGCGGTGCTCCCGACGCCCGCCGAGCGGATCGGCGGACTGCAGTGCGCGGCGCGGTACGAGGCGGCGCAGGCGGACGCGTTCATCGGCGGCGACCTGTTCGCCGTCCAGGACACCCCCTACGGGGTACGGCTCGTGGTCGGCGACGTCCGCGGCAAGGGCATGGACGCGGTCGAGGCCGTCGCCGTCGTCATCGGGGCGTTCCGGGAGGCGGCCGAGCAGGAGCGGACCCTGGAGGGCGTGGCACAGCGGCTCGAACGGGCCCTCGCCCGGGAGGGCACCCGCCGGCACGGGCTCGACGCCTTCGAGGGGTTCACCACGGCCGTCCTCGCCGAGATCCCGCGCGGTGACGGGAGCGGCACCTTCGACGGGTTCGTACGGGTCGTCAACCGCGGGCACCCGCCTCCGCTGATGCTGTACACGGACGGGCGCCTGGACACGCTGGAGCCGGGCGAGGCGGCGCTGCCGCTCGGGATGGGCGATCTGGCGGCGTGGCCGGACCGGGCCGAGGCGCGGCCGTACCCGCCGGGCGCGACGCTGCTCTTCTACACCGACGGTCTCTCGGAGGCGCGGAACGCCGAGGGTGTCTTCTACGACCCGGGGAAACGGCTCGCCGGGCGGATCTTCCCCGGGCCCGAGGAACTCCTCGACGCTCTCGTGGACGACGTACGGCTGCACACCGGAGGCGGGTCGACCGACGACATGGCGCTGCTCGCGGTGAGCCGTCCCGCGACGGGGCAGCCGGAGCGGCGTCGGACCATGCCCGTGGTGCCGCAGGGCAGGCCCTGAGGGCCCCGCGGCGGGTCCGGTCACCGGCCGTAGTCGCGAGGTGTCACTGCGATAACAATTGACATAACGTCAGATCGCGAGGGTTTCGGCGTCCCTTACTGAAGGGGGGTCAACTCGGACCATTCCCTCCCAATTCAATGAATGATCAAGAGGAACGGCTTGGAATCGGGACCCCGTGTCTATTAACGTTCGATAACGCAGCGCGGTCGTCCCAGCCGTCGCAAGAGGCGGCACCGTGCGCACGCGCCGAATCCTGAAAAGGAACCGGGGAACCACTACTTGGGGTGAATCGGGCCCTTCGCACTCGTGCGACCGTGCCCGTAGGAGACCTTCCTGCTCCGAACCCGTCAGCTAACCCGGTAGGCGAGAAGGAAGGAAAGGAGCGCGCCTTCGTGGCGTCCAACACTCCCGCACCCGAAGCCCCCTTCGATGCCTTCGGTGGTGGTGCGGGTCCTGCCGCCCCGGACACCGAGTGGAACCCCACCGAGGGATCCCTCCGCTCCGGCGGCCGCCACCGTGTCGTCAAGCAGCGCTCCAACTTCGCCCGTTCCTCCACCGTCCTCGGCGTCGGTGTGATCGCGGCCGTCGGTGCGGGCGGCCTCGCCACCGCGCAGGAGAAGCCCCCGGTGGCCATATCGCTCCCGGACCTTCCCGACCTCAACCTGCCGGACGCCCACGACCTGCCCGGCGTCGGCGACCTCCTCCCCGAGGAGACCCACGAGACGGTCAGCGCAGACCGCGCCAACCCGAACCCGCTCACCGTCGCCACGTACGCCACCCTCGACGACGAGCAGGGCACGCACACCCCGCGGATGACGCAGGCCGGCCTGGTCACCCAGGACGGCCCGGCCGCGCAGTCCGCGCCCGGCGCCCACGACGCGGGCGAGGCCCTGCGCGCCCGCATCCTCCAGCAGGCCGAGCAGCAGCAGGCCTCCGCCGACGCAGCCGACAAGGCCGCGGCGGAGAAGGCGGCGGCCGAGAAGGCTTCGGCGGAGGCCGTGGCCAAGGCCGACGCCGCGGAGAAGGCGGCCGCCGAGGCGAAGGCCAAGGCCGAGGCGGAGGCCAAGGCGAAGGCGGAAGCCGAGGCCAAGGCGAAGGCCGAGGCGGCGGCCGAGGCCGAGCGCCTCGCCAAGCTGGCCGCGAGCTACTCGCTGCCGCTCTCCTCCTACAGCCTCAGCGCCACCTACATGCAGTCCGGCTCGATGTGGTCCTCCGGCTACCACACCGGCCTCGACTTCGCGGCCCCCACCGGCACCCCGCTCAAGGCGGTCCACGGCGCCACCGTCAAGTCGGCCGGCTGGTCCGGCTCGTACGGCTACCGCGTCGTCCTGGAGCTCTCGGACGGCACCGAGATCTGGTACGCCCACATGTCGTCCATGACCGTCTCCGCGGGCCAGACCGTGGGCACCGGCGAGACGATCGGCCGCGTCGGTGCCACCGGCAACGTGACCGGCGCCCACCTCCACATGGAGGTGCACACGCCCGGCGGCTCCGGCCTCGACCCGGCGGAGTGGCTGCGCTCCAAGGGCCTGACCCTCTGACCCCTCCACCCGCCCCGAGAACCGACGGAACGGTCCTGAGGGAACGTGCCTGAGGGAACGGCCCCGGCGGACGGCCCCGGACGGCGCCCACGGGAACGGCCCTCACGGAATAGCGCCGGCGGCGCGGACGGTTGTCTCGACCATGACGACTCTCCGCCCGCTGGGCAGCTCCGATCTGCATGTCTTCCCGCTCGCCCTGGGTGGCAACGTCTTCGGCTGGACCGCCGACGAGGCCCAGTCCTTCGCCGTCCTCGACGCCTACACCGCCGCCGGCGGCAACTTCGTCGACTCCGCCGACGTCTACTCGGCCTGGGCCGAGGGCAACGAGGGCGGCGAGTCCGAGACCGTCATCGGCCGCTGGCTCGCCTCGCGCGGCAATCGCGCCGAGGTCGTCGTGGCCACCAAGGTCGGCGCCCACCCCCACTTCAAGGGACTGTCCGCCACCACGATCAAGGCGGCCGCCGAGGAGTCGCTGCGCCGCCTCGGCACCGACTACATCGACCTGTACTACACGCACTTCGACGACGAGTCCGTCCCCGTCGAGGAGATCGTCACCGCCCTCGACCGGCTGGTGAAGGACGGCACCGTACGGGCCGTCGCCGCCTCCAACATCTCCCCCGAGCGACTGCGCGCCTCACTCGACTTCGCCGAGTCCGAGGGCCTCGCCCGTTACGTGGCCCTCCAGCCGCACTACAACCTGGTCTCCCGCGACACCTACGAAGGCCCCCTCCTGGAGACCGTCGAGAAGGCCGGGCTCTCCGCCGTCCCGTACTACGGCCTCGCCTCCGGCTTCCTCACCGGCAAGTACCGCCCCGGCACCACCGTCGACAGCGCCCGCGCCGCCGGGGCCGGCGGGCACCTCGACACCGAGCGGGGCCGGGCCGTGCTCTCCGCGCTCGACACGGTCGCCGAGGCGCACGGCGCGGAACTCGCCACCGTCGCCCTCGCCTGGCTCGCCTCCCGCCCGACCGTCGCGGCGCCGATCGCCTCGGCGCGTACGGTCGAGCAGGTCCCGGCGCTGGTCGCGGCGGCGGAACTCACGCTCACGGACGCGGAGCTGGCACTCCTGACCCAGGCGTCGGCCGGCTAGGGCCTGTCGGCACACTCCCGTCTGCCCCGCGACGCCTGGCACTCCCTCTGCCGCCCCTCGGCTCCTGCCCGACCCGTGAGAGCCGTGCAAGAGACGCTCTAGCTCCGGTACGGGTTGAAGCCGTCGTAGTCCAGGTACTGCGGCGGCGCCCAGACCTGGCCCGTGGCCCGCGCCGCGTACGTGAGCGCGGGCGACGCGACCGCCCGGCGCTGCCACAGATGGTGCAGCAACTCCTGCTCCCGGGCCGGGAAGTCTGGCCCCGCCGTCCCCCGGCGGGCCCGGTCCCGAAGGAACGCCAGGGTTGTCGCGAAGGACTCGTACTCACCGACGGCCCGCGCCGCGGCCTGCCCGTACGTCCGGGCGGCGAAGGAGCGGGCCAGCTGGCGGGCGCGCATCGAGGAGAGCGCGAGCGGCTCGGCGGGGGAGAGCCACCCGGCCGCCGCGTACGCCGGGAGCTCGCCGGATATCGTGCGCAGCTCGCGCTGCCGGCTCCAGACCGCGAGCCAGGTCAGCAGACCGAAGGCCGGGACCATGAGCGCCCCGTACACCGCGTAGAAGGCCAGCGGGCCGCCGAAGGTGGCCGAGCCGTTCCAGGCGGCGTGCAGGCCCATGGCGAGCAGCAGCCCGGCGAACGGCAGCAGCACCCGGCGCAGACGCCTGCCGCGCGGCGCGAGGGCGGCGAAGCCGAAGCCGATGCCGGTGAGCACGGTGAAGAGCGGATGCGCGAACGGCGACATCACGACCCGGACGAAGAAGGTCGCGGCGGTCACCGAACCGAGGCCGGTGGCGCCGAACTCCTGGTCCTCGCCGAAGGCGTTGCCGAGGTAGAGGATGTTCTCGGTGAAGGCGAAGCCGGTCGCGGTGAACCCGGCGACCACGACCCCGTCGACGAGCCCGCCGAAGTGCCTCCTGCGGAAGAGGAACAGCAGCAGGATCGCGGCGGCCTTCGCGGTCTCCTCCACCACGGGTGCGACGACGGTCGCGCCCAGGGTGTCCGCCGAGGTGGGATCGGCGGTGGCCGTCGCGATCCAGCGGACCGCGAAGGAGTTCGCCAGGATCGCGACGAGCGCGGCGGCGAAGGCGCCCCAGGCGAACGCGAAGAGCTGGTTCTTCCACGGACGGGGCTCGACCCGGTCGAGCCACCGGAACGCCGCCATCAGCAGCGGTACGGGAAGCACGGCGAGGCCCAGACCGACGAGGAAGCCCTCGGTGCCGGTCTGCTCCCGGACCAGCCCGAGGATGAACAGCGCGCAGATCGCGAGCACGGTGACGAGAGCGACGGCCCGGACCAGCCGGCTGCGCCAGAAGTGCCGGCGGGGCCGGTAGCGCCACTGGGACCGGTCGGCGGCGGCCGGGAACGCCGGCTCCTCGGTGTCCCGGTGGGGGACGGGAGCGGCACCGGCTTCGGTGGGGTCGGGGAAGGACACGTGAGCGACCCTAACGACCGCCACCGACACCGGGAAAAGGGTTAAGCCCGGTGCGAAGGCCCCGGGTCACTTCCTCCGGAAGAGGAGATCGTTCACGACGTGGCCCTTGTCGAGCCCCTGCCCCTCGAAACGGGTGAGCGGCCGGAAGTCGGGCCGCGGCGCGAAACCGCCGTCCGCCTGGGTGTTCTCGAAGTCGGGATGCGCCGAGAGCACCTCCAGCATCTGCTCGGCGTACGACTCCCAGTCGGTGGCGCAGTGCAGCACGCCGCCGGGCTTGAGCCGGGTCGCGAGGAGGCTGAGGAACTCGGGCTGGATGAGACGCCGCTTGTGGTGGCGGGCCTTCGGCCACGGGTCCGGGAAGTAGACGCGGCAGCCGTCGAGGGAGTCCTTGTCGAGCATCTCGCGGAGCAGGATGATCGCGTCGCCGTTGGCCACCCGGACGTTGGTCATGCCGTTCCGGTCGGCGAGACCGAGGAGATTGCCCTGACCGGGAGTGTGGACGTCGACCGCGAGGATGCCGGTGCCGGGGTCGGCGGCGGCCATCTGCGCGGTCGCCTCGCCCATGCCGAAGCCGATCTCGAGGACGACGGGAAGCCCGTCGAACATCTCGCCGAGGTCGAGGACCCGCTTGCCGTCGATGTCGAGACCCCAGTCGGGCCACCGCTTGAGCAGGGCCTCGGCCTGACCGGTGGTGACACGGCTGCGCCGCGGCTGGAAACTGCGGATCCGCCGCTCGTGATGAGACCCGGCGGGATCGGGCAGGGGCCCCTCACCGGGCGCGAACCGCTGACTGCCCCGCTGCGAGACGGGACGGACGGTCTCGGCGGGGTCGGCGGTGGGACGCGCGGAGTTCTCTGGCTGCTCAGACACAATGCCCCAATCCTACGGCGAACCCCGCCGCCCGCCGGGCGGTGGGCTACAGCCGCGCCAGCGCCCTCCCCGCCACCTCTCGGCCGATCGGCAGGGACGCCGTCGCCGCGGGCGAAGGCGCGTTCAGCACGTGGACCGTCCGCGGGGCCTCCCGGATCAGGAAGTCGTCGACCAGCGTCCCGTCCCGCAGCACCGCCTGCGCCCGCACTCCCGCGTCCGCCCGTCTCAGGTCCGACTCCGACACCACCGGCAGCAGTCGCCGTACCGCCTCCGTGAAGGCCCGCTTCGACACCGACCGCCGCAGCTCACCGGCTCCGTACCGCCAGTGCGCCCGGGCGATCGCCCACGAGCCGGGCCACGCGAGCGTGCCGGCGAGTTCGCGCGGGCGGACGACGGACCAGCCGTACCCCTCGCGGGCGAGCGCCGGGACCGCGTTCGGCCCGATGTGGACGCCGCCGTCGATGCCCCGCGTCAGATGCACCCCGAGGAACGGGAAGGCCGGGTCCGGCACCGGGTAGACGAGGCCCCGCACGAGAGAGGGGTCCCGCAGCTCGTAGTACTCCCCCCGGAAGGGCACGATCCGCATGCCCGGGTCGTCGCCCGCGAGACGCGCGATCCGGTCGCAGTGCAGCCCCGCGCAGTTGACCAGGACCCGCGCCCGCACCACGCGGCCGTCCGCCGTGCGGACGGCGACGCCCCAGGGCCGCCGGTCGATGACGGTGACCTCCGCCCCGTAGAGGATCCGGGCCCGGGAGGATTCGGCGAGCCGCCGGGACACCGCCCCGTAGTCGCAGATGCCGGTCGTGCCGACGTGGATCGCGGCCAGGCCCCGCACCCGGGGCTCGTACTCGCTGATCTGGGCGGGGCCGAGCTCGCGCACCGGGATGCCGTTCTCCCTGCCGCGCTGCACGAGCGCGTGCAGCCGGGGCAGCTCCTCGCGCGAGGTGGCGACGACGAGCTTGCCCGTCACCTCGTACGGAATGTCCCACTCCGCACAGAACTTGACCATTTCGGCCGCGCCCTCGACCGCGAAGCGCGCCTTGAGCGACCCCGGCCGGTAGTAGATCCCGCTGTGGATCACCCCGCTGTTGCGCCCGGTCTGGTGGCTCGCGAGCGCGTGCTCCTTCTCCAGGACGGTGACCCGGGTGCCGGGAGCGGCGCGCGTCAGGGCGTACGCCGTCGACAGACCGACGATCCCGCCGCCGATCACCAGCACGTCACAGTCAAACACCAGCGCCACCTCCCACCCCCGATAGTGCACTGGCCCACTGACAATCCCGTGAAACCTCGCGCGACGTCACGAGACGCAGGTCACGCCCGTCGCGTCGGGGGCGACGAGCGGCGCCCCCGCTCCTCACGCCGGTGTGACGAGCAGCGGCCTGGCCCGCTCCCGCAGTTCCATGACCCGGGGCTCGTCCCCGTACGGCTCCAGCCGGTGCAGCAGATCCCGTACGTACTCCGTGGTCCGCGCCGACGAGATCCGCCCCGCCACCTCCACCGCGCGCGTGCCGGCCGCGCAGGCGGCGTCCAGATTGCCCGATTCCAGTTCGGCGACGGCGGAGACCACGAGGCGCAGCCCGTGCGAGCGGACGAACTCCTCCGTCGGCCGTGAGAGCGCCTGCTCGGTGAAGCGGCGCACCTCGCGGGGCGCCTTCAGGTCGCTGTAGCACTCGGCGGCGTCGGCGCAGAACCGGTCGTACGAGTAGAAGCCCAGCCAGGTCGGGTCTCCGTCGCCCTCCCGGGAGCGCTCCAGCCAGCCCTCGGCGGACTTGAGCGCGGCCGCCGCGGCGCCCCCGTCGCCGGCCTTCGCGTGCGCGCGTGCCTCGACCAGCCGGAAGAAGGACATGGTGCGAGCGGTGGCGAGCCCCCGGTTCCGTTCGAGCGCGGCCTGGGCGAGGTCGACACCCTCGTCGGCGAAGCCCCGGTAGGTGGCCTGGAGGGACATCGAGGCGAGGACGTAGCCGCCGAGGGGCACGTCGGCGGCGGCGCGGGCGAGCCGCAGCGCCTGGATGTAGTAGCGCTGGGCGGCCTCCTGCTGCCCGGTGTCGAAGGCCATCCAGCCGGCGAGCCGGGTGAGCTCGGCGGTCGCGCCGAAGAGGGCCCGGCCGACCTCGTCGGAGTACGAGGCGAGCAGCAGCGGGGCCGCGTCCACGCGTAAGCATTCGGGGACCATGGACGAGCGCCAGTCCCCGCCGCCGTACTTGGAGTCCCAGCGGCGCGCGTCCTCGGCGGCCTCGCGGAGCTTGGCGACGTCGCTGTGCCCCACGCGCACGTGCTCGCCGACGGCCGCGGCCGTCGCCGCGCCGCCCGTGACGCCTCCGCCCGTGATCCCGGCCCCCGGCGGGCGCGGTGCCTCGCGCTCCACCGACGGGTCGGCAGGGGTGATCAGCCAGCGGGACGCGGGCGTCGCGTACGCGCTCACCGCGAAGGAGCCGGCGAGCGACTGCCAGATCCCGCCCCCGCCGGCCCGCCGCCCGGCGAGATCCAGCCGGTACAGGTCGGTCGCGGAGCGCACCGCCTCGCCCACGTCGCGCGGGAACGCGAGGCCCACCTCGGGCGCGGGGTCGGCGTCGGCGAGCCCGATCTCGTGCAGCGGCACGGGCCGGCCGAGCTTCTGCCCGATCGCGGCGGCGATCAGATGCGGCGCGGCGCCCTGCGGCACCATGCCCTTCGACACCCACCGGGCGACCGAGGTCTTGTCGTACCGAAGCGTCAGGCCCCTTTGCGCACCGAGGTCGTTGACGCGCCGGGCCAGCCCGGCGTTGCTGATTCCCGCGAGGGCGAGAACCGTGCCGAGCTTTTCGTTCGGCCCGCGTTGCTCCCTGGACATGACGCCACCCCTCGACAACCCAGACGGCCGCCACGACGCCGGGCATAGGCGTGCGGCATTCGTAAACACAGCGTAGTTCGCCGCATCCCTACCGTTAAGGGGCGGTGTTCCGTATGGCGAGATTGTTGTGTGAAAGACCGACAGCCTGGCCTGGCGGACCGGCTCGTGCTCCCGCCGTGTGGCCGTGCGCCCGGCCGTGCGCTCTCTCGGCATGGCCGGGGGAGCGCTTCCATGAGTAGCGCGTGGGTCGGCCCGCTCGGCCGGGAGAGTGTCCCGGACCAGTGGGCTGGGGGATACCGCCGCCCCATTCCCCGCGGGCGGCGGACGGCGCCGGGAGGCGGGAGCGCCTCCCGGGCTGCCGGTGGCCGGTGTGAAGCGGTGTACGTGGGCGGGTGCCCCGGACGCTTCTCACCCCCACCGAAGAGGGGCGATATTTGGCCGAATGACGCCGGTGTTCAACTGGCCCATGCCAGGGGCGCATTCGGCTTTCGCGCGCGTGCACCCGGACTCCGCCCCGTGCGCCGTTGTCGTGGCAGCATGTCTCCCACCGAAACGGATGTGGAGGCGCCGATGCGATGGCTGGTGGGCTGGAGCAGTGTCGCGGCGGGCTTCGCAACGACCTCCGGGACCCGGGCGGGCTCGGTGAGCGGCTCGTACGGCGGCGGATACGGCTCCGGACCGGGCGCCGGCCACGTCCCGGACCCGACCGCCGGCTACGTCTCCGGCTCAGGCTCCGACCACGGCTCTGGCCACGGACCGGGCAGCGGTTCGAACGGCGGCTACGGGGGCGCGTCGAACGGCTACGGCTACGGCTACGGCTACGGCCGCGCGGCCGCCACCGAGGGGCGCACGGTGCAACCGGTCGGCGCACAACTCCTCTGGGGCGACCCGGATCCGCTGTGGGCGGTCGGCGACTGGCGCCCCGACGAGGTGCGGGTCGTAGCCGTCGACGACCACACCCGTCTCGCCGTCCTCGGCTGTTGCGCCGCGAGCGACGAGGAACTGCGGATCGGCCTGCTCACCGCGCGCGGGGGCGCGTTGCGGCATCTCACGGCGTGGCCCGGAAGCTACACCGCCGTCGTCAAGGCCGGCCGCCGCGTCACCGTCACCGGTGACCTCGCGGGCGCCCGGCCGGTGTTCCACACCCCGTGGGCGGGCGGCACCGCCTTCGCCACCGCCGCCCTGCCCCTCGCCGACCTGGTCGAGGCCCAGCTGGACATCGGCCATCTCGGAGCACTGCTCGCCTGCCCGGAGACCCCGGAGGCGCTGCGCGACTCCACCCCGTACGAGGGGGTCAGGCGGGTACCGCCGGGCCACGCGCTGATCCTGCGGGAGGGCTCGCGCGAGATCACCGGGTACGAGCAGGTCGCCTCGCTCGCGGTCGCGGCGGCCGAGACCGACCCCCGGCAGGCCGTCGAGGGCGTCAGGGACGCCCTGATCGAAGCCGTACGCGCGCGGCTCACCGCCCCGCGGCACGCGCCCGAGGCCCCGCTGCCCGACCCGGGACCGGTGCCCGGCATGGGGCCCGCCGACCGGCGCGCGGCCCGGGGCGCGGGCCCGGCGCCCGGCATCGGCGCCGACCTGTCGGGCGGCAGCGCCTCCGGCACCCTCGCGCTGCTCGCGGCGGGTCTCCCCGGGGTGCCGGGCACGATCACCGGGCAGGGCACGGGCGCGGGGGAGCGGCTGCTCGCCGTCACCTTCAACGACCTGGCCACGCGCGCGGGTTCGGAGCGGGAGGACGAGCTGAAGCGGGCCGGGGTGATCGCGGCCGACCCGCGGCTGCACCACGTGGTCGTCGCGGGCGGTGAGGAGGCGCTCCCGTACGCCGCTCTGGACGGACCGCTCACGGACGAGCCGGGGCCCTCCCTCGTGACGGCCGAACGGCACCGGAGGCGGCTCGCGGGCGGCAGCGCCGACCACTTCACCGGCATGGGCGCCAAGCAAGTCCTGGACGCGCACCCGGCGCGGCTCGCGGACCTCCTGATGGACCGCAGGCGCCGCTCCCTGGTACGTCCGGTGACGGCGCTCGCGAAGGCCTCGGGGCCGTCGGCGGGCTCGCTCCTGGTGCCGCTGACGGTGTACCGGGCGGCGCGGAAGCTGGCCCGAACCCCGTACCGGACGGGCCTGGAGGCGGCCGCCCAGCGGGTCCTCGAGGCGAACCGCACGGCCCCGGACGGCTTCGGCCCCCTGGAGGCGTCCCTCTCGGCGCTCACCTGGTCCCGGCCGGGTCCCGCGGCGCGCTGGATGACAGGGGAGGCGCTGGCGGAAGTATCGGTTCGGCTGAACCGGGCGGCGACCCTGCCGACCTCCGTCCAGCGCCCGGGCGAAGCACGCGCGCGTGCCGCGCTCGCGCGTGCGGCGGCCGACCACAGGGTCCTGGAACAGGCCGCGGAGATCCGCGGTCAGCGGCTGCACGCCCCCTTCCTCGACAACCAGGTCGTACGTGCCTGCCGCGCCCTCCCGGAATCGCTCCGGGTCCAGCCGGACGCCCGCGCGGGGGTCCTGCGCACGGTCCTGTCCGGTGCCGGCATCCACGACCTCCCACCGGGCTGGGGCGCCCCCCACCCGGCGGTCCCGGCCGGGGCAACGCGCGCGGGTCTGCGCGCGGCGCTCCCCCATCTGATCGCCCTCTTCGACGCCCCGCTGCTCGCCGACGCGGGCCTGATCGAGGCGCGCGTGGTCCGCGAGGCCCTCCGCACGGCGGCGGACGGCGCCCCCGTCCCCCTCGACGGTCTCGCCGACCTCGTCTCCACCGAACTCTGGCTCCGCCGCCTCATGTCCCGCCGGGGCTCCTGCTGGACGAACACCACGGAACCCCGCGCGCACCGCGCGGTCCAGGGCCCCCTGATCCCGGCGACGCGCTCCCTCCCGGCGTGAACCCCTGACCGGGAGCGCCGGGAGGGGGCAGCCACGACCACGGTGGAACAGGCCTTCGACCCGTCTGCGCGCCGATGGCGTCCGCCGTTCTCTCGGCGACGGCCCCGGCCACCCGGTCCGCCCACAAGCCGGGGACGGCGGTCCGCCTCCCCAGCCGCGCGGTCCCGCCTCCCTACCCGCGCGGTCCCGCCTCCTCACCGGCGCGGTCCCAGGCCCTGGCATCCGCGCGGTCCCAGGCCCTGGCATCCGCGCGGTCCCAGGCCCTGGCATCCGCGCGGTCCCAGGCCCTGGCATCCGCGCGGTCCCAGGCCCTGGCATCCGCGCGGTCCCAGGCCCTGGCATCCGCGCGGTCCCAGGCCCTGGCATCCGCGCGGTCCGAGGTCGCGGCTCCGAGGACACTCCCGGGTAAACCCCGAGGCGTACGTCCGTGCCGCCCGACACAATGAGCCGGTGCGGTATCTCATCCTCGGCACCACCGAAGCCCTCGACCCCCTCGGCCGCCGCCTTCCCGTCGGCGGCGCCCGGCTGCGCGCGCTGCTCGCCGCGCTCGCGCTGCGCGGCGGACGTGCCGCGTCCGTCGCGGAGCTCGCCGACGACGTGTACGGGGACTCCCCGCCGCAGGACGCCCCCGCCGCCCTCCAGGCCCTCGTCGGCCGCCTCCGGCGGATCATCGGCAGCGACGCCGTCGCCTCCACGCCCGGCCCCGGCTACCGGCTGGTCGCCGCCCCCGAGGACATCGACCTGTACGTCTTCGAGCAGCACGTCAGGGACGCCGGCGCCCATCTCGACGCCGGCGAACCCGCACAGGCCTCCGCCCTCCTCGGGCTGGCCCTCGGTCTCTTCCGCGGCCCCGCCCTCGCCGACCTGTCCGACGCGGCGGGCATCCGCCCGGAGGCGCAGCGGCTCGCGGCACTGCGCCGGCGCGTCGAGGCCGATCTGCGCCGGGGCGCCACCGACGGACTCGTACCGGAGCTGACCGGACTCACCACCACGTACCCGTACGACGAGGCCTTCCACGCCCAGCTCATCCGCGCCCTGCGGGCCGAGGGGCGGCACGCCGACGCCCTCGCCGCCTTCGAGTCGGCCCGCCGTACCCTCGCGGACGCCCTCGGCACCGACCCCGGCCCCGAACTCGCTTCCCTCCACCAGGAACTCCTCGCGGCGCCCCCGCCCCGGACGGACGGGCCGCGGGGGCCTGCCCCGTCCACCCGCCCGCGACCGACGACGGCGCCGGACCCGCGGCAGAGCCCCGGGGCGGCGGGGGAGCCCCACTCCGGGCCGCCCGCGGCGGACCGCACGCGCCTGCGTACCGCCGCCCCCGGCAACATCCGACCCCGTCTCACCTCCTTCGTCGGCCGGGAGCCCGAGCTGGCCGCGATCCACGCCGACCTGGACCGGTTCCGGCTCGTCACGCTCACGGGCCCCGGCGGTTCCGGCAAGACGCGGCTCGCCGAGGAGGCCGCCCTGAGGGTCTTCGCCCCGGCCGCCGCTCCTGCCTCCCCCGCCGCTCCCGCCCCTGAGCGTGAGCACCCCGCCCCCGGCTCCTTCACCCCCGACTCCCTGGCCCCCGCCGCCTGGATCGCCGAACTCGCCCCGCTCGACGACCCCGAGGCCGTCCCCGGCGCCGTCCTCTCCGCGCTCCGGCTCCGCGAGGTCAACCTGATCACCCGCGAGGGCGCGACCCCCCAGGACGACCCCACGGCCCGTCTCGTCGAGCACCTCGCCCGCCGTCCCTTCCTCCTCGTCCTCGACAACTGCGAGCACGTGATCGACGCGGCCGCCGCCCTCGCCGAGACCCTCCTCACCGACTGCCCACAGCTCCGCATCCTCGCCACCAGCCGCGAACCCCTCGGCGTACCGGGGGAGTCGGTCCGCCCCCTCGAACCCCTGCCGCCTGACCCGGCGCACCGTCTCTTCGCCGAGCGCGCCCGCGCCGTACGCCCCGACGTCGACCTCACCCAGGGCGGCGGGGCCGTCGACGAGATCTGCCGCCGTCTCGACGGCCTGCCCCTCGCCATCGAACTGGCCGCCGCCCGTCTCCGGCTGCTCACCCCGCGCCAGATCGCCGACCGCCTCGACGACCGCTTCCGTCTCCTCACCTCCGGCTCCCGCACGGTCCTGCCCCGCCAGCAGACCCTCCGCGCGGTCGTCGACTGGTCCTGGGACCTGCTCGACCCCGGCGAGCGCACCCTGCTCCGCCAGGTGTCGGTCTTCGCCGGCGGCTGGGACCTCGCCGCCGCGGAGGCCCTCTCCCCGCGCGCGGCGGACCAGCTCGGCGCCCTGGTCGACAAGTCCCTCGTGGTCGCCGCTCCCACCGAGGGCGGCGAGATGCGCTACCGGCTCCTGGAGACC
Source organism: Streptomyces sp. NBC_00691 (assembly GCF_036226665.1). Taxonomy (NCBI): domain Bacteria; kingdom Bacillati; phylum Actinomycetota; class Actinomycetes; order Kitasatosporales; family Streptomycetaceae; genus Streptomyces; species Streptomyces sp. NBC_00691. The sequence goes on from NZ_CP109007.1 coordinate 4,330,597, forward strand.
ATCCACGAGTACGCGGCCGAGCGCGCCGCCGAGACCCCGGCGGTTCTCGCCGCGGCCGAGGCCGCCCACACCGCCCACTTCACGGCCCTCGCCGAGACCGCCGAGCCCCTGCTCCGCTCGGGCGAGCAGCTTCCGTGGATCGAGCGGATCGAGCGCGACCTGGACAACATCCGCGCCGCCCTGCACCGCACCCTCGGCACCGCCCCCAAACTCCCGGCCTCGCCGGAGCAGGGGGGATCCCCACCCGACGAGACCGCCGCCCACCGTCTGGTCTTCGCCATGGGCTGGTTCTGGTGGCTGCGCAACTACCGCCCCGAGGGCCTGGCCTGGGTCGAGCGCGCGGTCGCGCTCGGCGACGACCCGGCCGATGCCGACGACCCCCGCTACTGGCCCCGTATGCGCCTGCGCATGCTGCAGTTCTTCCTGGAGGTCGAGAGCCGCACGCTGCGGGACTTCCAGGAACCGGAGGCGATCGCGCTCGCCCGCCGCGTGCGGAGCGCGTTCGGTGAGCCGCCCGGCCCCGAGGGCGCCCGGTTCCCCGGTCTGCTCTGGCCGTTCACCGCGTACCTCACCGAGGAACCGGCCGTGGTCCGTGCCCTCCTCGACGAGGCCGTCGCCAACTGCCGCCGTCACGGCGGCGACTGGGAGGTCGGCGTCAGCCTCATGTTCCGTACGCACATGGTCGTCGACATGCCCGGCGGCATGCCCGGCATCGACGAGGACCTGGCCGAGCTCGAACTCCTCGCCCGGAGCGTCGGCGACCGCTGGATGGGCGCCCAGATCGCGAGCGCGGTGGGCGAGGCCCAGATGCTGCGCGGCCGCAGCGAGGAGGCCGGGGAGGCGTACGAGGAGGCCCTCCGGCTGGCCAGGGAGGTCGGCGCGCACGCCGAGTCCCCGTTCCTTCTGGCCCGTCTCGCCGAACTCGCCTACCAGACGGGTGACATGGAGGCCGCCGAGAAGGGCCTCGAAGAGGCCTCACAGGAGGCGGAGCGCTACCGCGTCCGGGACACGGGGGTGTTCGTGTGCTTCCTGCGGGCCGCCCTCGCCCTGTACCGCGGGGAGACCGCGGAGGCCCGCGCCCAGCTGGAGGAGGCGGGCCGGACGGTCGCGACCGGAGCGCCCCCACCGCACTTCGAAGCGGTGCTCGTGGGTCTCTCCGCGCGCGTCGAGGCGGTCGAGGGGCGGGCTTCCGCCGTCGCCACCGCCATCGACGCGCTGCGCGGCGCGCGGGACGCGCAGTGCGCGGACTTCATCACCTCGGGACTGGCGGAGGGTCTCGCGGTCGTGCTGTCCTCGGCGGGCGAACCGGCCCTGGCGGTACGGATCATGGCGGCCGTCGAGAGCTGGCGCACCGACCTGCCCCGCACGGTCCCGGGCCTGCGGGACCTCCGGGCGGTGAACGACCGGGCGCTCGCCGCGCTCGGTCCCTCGGGTGTCGCCACCGCCCGCGCGGCGGGGGAGGGCCTCGGCGTCGACGAGGTGCTGGACCTCGCGGAGAGCGTCGCCACGAGGCCCGCACCGGGCGAGGACGGGAGCGGGAGCGTCAGGAGCAGCTGATCCGGGACTGCGCCCAGTCGGCCACCGCGGCCCGCCCGAACGGCGTGTGCTCCTCCACGACCAGCCGGATCGTGCTGCGGCCCGAGATGTCGACATGCACCGGGACCGGCGGGTCGCCGGCCCGGACCACGTCCGAGCGCCAGAGCCGTTCCTCGTCCCCGTACACGGAGAACCGGACGCCGCCGACGCCCAGCAGGGCGCTCAGGTCGTCGACGCCGACGACCGCGTCGTACCGCGTGCACTGGCGGTTGAGGTCGATCAGCAGGGACGAGGGTGCGTGGACGCTCACCCCGTGTGCGTACGGGGTGCCGCCGATGGACAGGTCGTCGCGCTGCCACATCCAGCTGCTGTCGGAGAGGGCGACCTCGGGCTTGGTGCCGTCGCCGAAGATCCCGTAGTCCAGCTCGTTGACCTGGTAGACCCTCGGCGGGGCGGGCGTCGGCTTCGGCTTCGGCGAGGGCTTCTCGGGCGGCGGGGTGGGCGCGGGCGTCGGCGTGGGGGTCGGCTTCGGCGGGGGAGTCGGCTCCGGTGACGGCTTCGCGGGCGCCGGCTTCGGCGTGGGCTTCGCCGGCGGGGGCGTGGGGGGCGGCGTCGGGGTGGGCGCCGGCGGTTCGGACGTCACGGGCGGGGGCGGTGGTACGGGCTTCGGCGTCGGCTTCGCCGTCGGCGCGGGCGCCGCCGGGACGACGGGGGTGACGACGGGCTGGGTGGGTCTGGGCGCGGCCACGGGCTGCGGATCGCCGGCCATGGCCCAGACGAGCCCGGCGGCCGCGGCGACGGCCACGGCGGCCGCGATGCCTGCCTTGGCGGGAGCGCCGATTCCCTCGGCCGCGGCGCCCGAGGCCGCGCCGCCGGAGGATCCGGTGGCGGCGGCCGCCGCACCGGCGGCGCCCGCGCCGACGGCGCCACCGGCGACGACGCCGGCGGCCTTGAGCGCGTACCCGGCGGCGAACCAGCCGATGACGGCGACCGGAAGCAGCGCGGGGATCCCGGCGTTGACATGGGCCAGCTCACCGGCGGCGACCCGGCACTTGGCGCACTCGTCGAGGTGCTTGCGCAGTCCGCGTTCGGCGCGCATCCGCAGGCCGCCGCGCGCGTAGGCGCCGAGCCGGTCGGCGTACCGGGCGCAGTCGCCGCCGGCCGTCAGGGACTGGCTGACGTGGGCCTGGAGGTAGGCCTGCTTGAGGCCCTCGCGGGCCCGGCTGGCGAGGACGGCCGTGGCGTTGGCGGTCAGTCCGAAGAGCGGTGCGACCTCACTGGGGGACTCCTCCTCGACGGTGGTGTGCCACAGCACGGCCTGCCAGCGCTCGGGCAGCGAGCGGAAGGCCTGCATGGCGAGCGACTGCTCGGCCTCGTGCATGGCCAGGACGTCGGCGCCGAGGTCGAGGCCCGCCCCGAAGGACGCGTTCGGGTCGGAGCCCTCGGCGGCGCGGGCGGCCTCGTCCGCGAACACCGCGAAGTCCTCGACGAGGTGTTCCCGCTTCTGTGTCTTCGTCCAGTTCGCGGCCACGCGCCGGACGGTGGTCATCAGATAGGCGCGCACGGCCTGTTCGGGACCGGCTCCGCCGCGGACCGCCTGGAGGGTGCGGGCGAAGACCTCGGCGGTCAGGTCGTCGGCGGTGTGGGCGTCCCGGCAGCAGGTTCTGGCGTACCGGCGCACGGCGTCGGAGTGTCTGCGGAAGAGTTCCTCGTACGCGGAGTCGTCGCCGTCCCGCATGAGCTGGACGAGCTCGGAGTCGGAGGGCGGCAGTTCGACGGGCGGCGGAAGGACGGTGTCGTGCTCGTGGTCGTCCTCGGCGGTGGCATCGGGACCGGCCGGGTCGGGTCCGGCGCCCGTCCCCGAACCGGCGCCCCACCCGGAGGCCTTGCCCTCGCGTTGTGGCGGCACGCTCGCGTCGAGCGGCTCGGCGGCGCCGGCCGGCGCCGCAGCCTGCGGATCCGCGCCCGGGGACCCCGTACCGGCCTTGTCCGGGGCGCTGGAGAGGCCTCCCGGCCCACCCTGGCTCGGCACCTGCGGGGAGGGCGGATCCCCCGCCTCGGCGGGGCCGCCCAACGGCTCGTCCCGACTGTCACCGCTCATCGCGGAAGCCCCCGTACGCACGCTCGGACCCGAACAACGGCCAAGCCTGCCACAGAGCGCGGGCACGCCGAGGCGCCGCGTCCACTTACCACTCGTCCGGGGCGACTTCGTGTATCCGGGCGTAACCGCTCACACGTTCGTGTCATGCTCGTTGATCCACCCGGACCACGCAGACACCGGACCACGAAGACCCGGGACCACGAAGTCCCAGAGTCACGAAGTCCCAGAGTCACGAAGACCCACGGCTACTAAGCCCCCGGCCCGCGCCGGGGCGCGGCCGGTCCGTCCCTACCGGGAGCGCAGCCCCTCGATCAGGATGTCGAGGAGACGCGTCGAGGCCGCCGCCTGCTGCACCGCGTCCGGCAGCGCCGGAGCGGCCGTGGCGATGACGAGGAGGACGTCGGCCACGGTCACGTCGGTCCGCAGCTCACCCGCCTCACGCGCCCGGTCGACCAGCCGGCCGACGACCTCGAGCAGCTCCGCGGCACCCGCGTCGTCCTTCTCCTCGGCCGGTACGGCCCGCGGTGCGACCACGCGCGCTTCGGTCTGCTCGACACCTCGCTGGTACGGCACCCGCGCCACGTCGTCCGGGGCGTGGGAGTCACCGCCGAGCGGCAGCACCGTGACGTCGTCGACGCCCACCCGCAGCACCTGCGGCGGAAGGAGCCGACCCGCGCCCGAGGCCACCGAGGTCCGCAGGAACCGGGAGAGCGCCGACCACGGCTCGTCCTCCTGGCCGAGCGCGGCCCGCGCCTGCTCGGTCAGCCGGGAGGTCTCCTCCTCGGCTATCCGCCTGACCAGCACGTCCTTGCTCGGGAAGCGGCGGTAGACGGTGCCGACCCCGACGCGGGCGCGGCGTGCCACGTCCTCCATCGGAGCCCCGTAACCGAGCTCGCCGAAGACCTCGCGCGCGGCGCGCAGGACATGCTCCAGATTGCGCTGGGCGTCCACCCGCAGCGGCGCGGACCTGCCGGACACCGGTGCGCCGTTGCGCTCGGAACCGCCGACGCCCGCGTGCGGGCCGTCGTCCACGGTCGCCGTCCCGGCGCCCGTCTGCCATCGTGAATCCTGAATATGCATAAGCGTTCCCCCGCTCATGATGTCTCCCCCCGGAGACTCCCCGCCCTGAAACGGGGCTCCCGGAGGACGAGCGCTTCGGTCCACGCGCTCCCATCCGACACCCCGACGAAGTACGAACATAGTTGAGTCCGGGTCAATTCAGAAGGGGGAGTTCCGTACGGTGCGCCCCCCGATCGGAGCAAGGACCGGAACACTCCCGATTCCGGCCCTCCACCGAACCCGGCGCGGCTAGCCTGACCTGCGCCGTTGCGCCCGTACTCCCCTCGTGCGCCACCCCGCGCCTCCGTACCCCTCCGGTCACACAATTTGCCGGGGCTGTGGACAAACCACGGACGGGGGTGCGTCATGGGACAGTGACGGAACCTGCGCGCATTCTCGTGGTCGGCGGTGGCTACGTCGGCATGTACACCGCGCTGCGCCTCCAGCGGCAGCTCAGGGCCGAGCTGAGAGCCGGCGACGCCGAGATCGTCGTGGTCACCCCCGAGCCGTACATGACGTACCAGCCGTTCCTCCCCGAGGCCGCCGCCGGCTCGATCTCCCCGCGCCACGTCGTCGTGCCGCTCCGCCGGGTCCTCGACCGCTGCCGGATCGTCATCGGCGAGGTCCTCTCCGTCGACCACGCCAAGCGGACCGCGACCCACTCCACCCTCGCGACCGCCGAGGAGGGCGCCGGCGCGGTCGACCTCACCTACGACGAGCTGGTCATCGCGCCGGGCTCGGTCTCCCGCACCCTCCCGGTCCCCGGCCTCGCCGACCACGGCATCGGCTTCAAGACCGTGGAGGAGGCCATCGGCCTGCGCAACCACGTCATCGAGCAGATGGACATCGCCTCCTCGACCCGCGACCCCGCGATCCGCGACGCCGCCCTGACCTTCGTCTTCGTCGGCGGAGGGTACGCGGGCGTGGAGGCGCTCGCCGAGCTGGAGGACATGGCCCGCTACACGGCGCGGTACTACCACAACATCAAGCCGGAGGACCTGCGCTGGGTCCTCGTCGAGGCCTCCGACCGGATCCTCCCCGAGGTGGGCGAGGAGATGGGCAGGTACGCCATCCGCGAGCTGCGCGGCCGGAACATCGACGTACGCCTGGAGACCCGCCTCGAAACCTGCGAGGACCGGGTCGCCGTCCTCAGCGACGGCACCCGGCTGCCCACCCGCACCGTCGTCTGGACCGCGGGCGTGAAGCCCGCCCCCGTGCTCGCCGCGACCGACCTGCCGCTGAACGAACGCGGCCGGCTCCGCTGCACGGCCCAGCTCGCCGTCGAGGGCGTCGCCCACGCCTGGGCCGCCGGGGACGCGGCCGCCGTCCCCGACGTGACCGCGAAGGAACCCGGCAAGGAGTGCGCGCCCAACGCCCAGCACGCCGTCCGCCAGGCCAGGGTCCTCGCCGAGAACATCGCGGCCTCCCTGCGCGGACAGCCGCTCAAGGACTACGCGCACGCGTACGCCGGATCCGTCGCGTCCCTGGGCCTCCACCAGGGCGTCGCCCACGTCTACGGACGGAAACTCAAGGGATATCCGGCCTGGTTCATGCACCGCGCCTACCACCTGAGCCGGGTCCCCACCTTCAACCGCAAGGCCCGGGTCCTCGCCGAATGGACCCTGTCCGGCCTGTTCAAACGGGAGATCGTCTCCCTCGGGTCGCTGGAACACCCACGCGCCGAATTCGAACTCGCCGCCGCTCCGCCACCCGCCCACGGCGACAAGCCGACGTCCTGACATCACTGTCAGTGCACTCGTCCACACTGGACGTGTGACCATAGGTGGGCTCACACCTGCACAGCGTGACTCTGCACGGCACCGACACCACGAGGCATAGAGATCCGTGAACTTCACCCGTTGGAGCGCCCGGCTCCCCGGTACACAGCGCCGCGCGGCGCGGGGGACCGAAGGCTCCGTGCCCGCCGCCCGCGGTGAGTACGCGCAGCAGCTGGAGCACCTCGCCCACGAGGCTGCCGCGACCGGCGAGCCCGTCGACGTACCCGCCCTGGAGGACTTCTCCGTACGGGAGCTCCTGGGCCGGCTCCCCGGCCTGGTCGCCCTCGCGTACGGCCCGGACCACCGCATCGCGTACGTCAACGACGCCTATGCCGCGGCCTTCGGCCACCGCCCCGCGGGCGTGCCCCTCGCCGACTCCTGCCCGGAGGCGGAGGAGCTCGGCCTGCTGCCGCTGATGGACCAGGTGCTGCGCAGCGGCAAGCCCCGTACGGTCAAGTCCCGCCGCACCCAGGACGGCGGCTCGTACACGGTGACGTGCCTGCCCGTGGACAGCGCGCACCTCGGCGGCGGCGGAGTCCTCGTGCACGCCGCCGACGTCACCGACCACGCGGAGGCCGCCGAGCGGCTGCGGGCCAGCGAGCGCCGCCACCGCGAGACCGCCGTCACGCTCCAGCGCTCGCTGCTCCCGCAGGACCTGGAGCAGCCCGACGACCTGCGGATCGCCGCCACCTACCAGCCCGGCGGAACCGACGCGGCCGTCGGCGGCGACTGGTACGACGTGATCACCCTCGGCGCCGGCCGTACCGCGCTCGTCATCGGCGACGTGATGGGCCGGGGGGTGCGGGCCGCCGCCGTCATGGGCCAGCTCCGCACCGCCGTACGGGCCTACGCGCGCCTGGACCTGCCCCCGCACGAGGTGCTCCAGCTCCTCGACGGCCTCGCCGCCGAGATCGACGCCAGCCAGATCGCCACCTGTGTGTACGCGATCCACGACCCCAGCGAGGGGAAGCTGGTCTACGCCTCGGCGGGCCACCTCCCGATCCTCGTCCGGGACGAGGACGGCAGCGTCCGGTGCGCCGAGGACCCGACGGGACCGCCGCTCGGCACAGGCGGCTGGCTGCACGCCTCCGGCTCCATCGCCCTGCCGCCCGGCTCGACCGCCGTCCTCTACACCGACGGTCTGGTCGAGCGGCGCCGCGAGGACATCGACGAGGGCGTCGCCGCTCTCGCCCGCGCGCTCTCCGGCGCCAGCGGCACCCCGCAGGTCGTCTGCGACCGGCTGCTCCGCTCCCTGGGGGTCACCGCGGAGCACGACGACGACGTGGCCGTCCTGGTCGTCCAGCATCCGTCCCGCAAGGGGGCGGACGCCGAGCTCTTCCACAACGCGGCCCTGGAACTCCTCGGCGGGGTGGAGGCCGCTCCCCGCGCGCGTGCGTTCGCCTCCGGGGTCCTGTCGTCCTGGCGCTTCCCGGTCGAACTGCGCGACCTGGGCGTCCTCGCCACCAGCGAACTCGTGGCGAACTCCCTCCAGCACGGCACACCGCCCATGCGACTGCGCCTGCGCCGCACCGACCGCCGACTGATCATCGAGGTCACGGACGGGGACGACCACCTGCCGCGCCGCCGCAGGGCGGAATCGGAGGACGAGGCGGGCCGCGGCATCTCGATCATCGCGACGATCGCCTCGTCCTGGGGGAGCCGCCGCACACCGGGCGGCGGCAAAGCGGTCTGGTGCGAGTTCGCCCTGCCCGACCAGTAGGTCAGGCGGCCGCCGTCTCCTTCTCGGGCAGGTGCTGCGCCACGACCAGGGACGGCTTCACGGCGAGCGACGGCTGGTTCTGCTCCGGGGTCAGCTGCTTGCCCAGCCGCACCGCGAGGAACGTGATGCCGAGCGAGAAGAGCACGAACGTCACGATGTACGGACCGTGCAGCGCGGCCCCCATGGGCCCGCCGACGGCCGGCCCGACGGCCAGCGCCAGCTGCTTGACCAGCGCGAACGCCGAGTTGTACTGCCCGACCATCGACTCCGGCGCCAGATCGGCGACCAGCGGTGCCACGGTCGGCGACAGCATCGCCTCACCGAGCCCGAACAGGGCGTAAGTCGAGACGAAGGCCGCCGTCGCCATGGCCTGGCTGCCGTGCCCGAGGCCCGCGTACCCGGCGATCAGCCAGGCCACGGTCCAGATCAGACCGACGGCCGCGATCACCCGGGTCCGCTTGCGGCGCTCGACGAACTTCAGCACCAGGAACTGGGCGGCCACGATCACCGCGGTGTTCGCGGCCAGCGCGATACCGAGCGTCGACGGCTGGATGCCCGCGGCCTCGGTGCCGTACGCGGCGAGACCCGACTCGAACTGTCCGTAGCAGGCGAAGAAGAGGACGAAGCCGAGGACGCAGAGCTGCACCATGGCCTTGTGGCCGAGCAGCGCGCGGAGGCCACCCTTGCCGCCCTCGGAGGGACGGGCACCCTGGAACGCCGGGGAGCCCGGCATCCGCACGGTCCCGACGATCGCCGCCAGCACCAGGAACATCGCCGCCTCGATCGAGAACAGCAGGATGAAGCTGCCCGGCCGGGTGGTGTCGACCAGCAGACCACCGATCAGACCACCGACACCGAGACCCAGGTTCTGCAGGAAGAACTGCATGGCGAACGCCCGGGTGCGCCCGACCGGCGTCGAGCACCAGACGATCATCGTCGCGAGGGCCGGCTGGAGCACGGCCGTACCGGCACCGAGCAGCGCCGCGGCCCCCACGGCCGCGGGCACGCTGGAGGCGAAGCCCATCGCCACCGCACCCACGGCGGCGACGACCGAGGCGACAAGGAGGACCGGCACGGGCCCGCGCCGGTCGATGGCCCGCCCGCTGAAGGGCAGCACCACCAGTGCGGCCATGGCGAAGACGGCCAGGACGATGCCCGCCGTGGCCGCGCCCAGATCCCGCACCTGCGCCACGTACACATAGAGGTACGGCACGGTGAAGCCGAGTCCGAACGCGCTCAGCGCGCTGCCTGCCTGAATACGGCGCATCGCTGCGCCCCTCGCCTTGGTCACACTCACCCACTTCGGTCGCAGGTTCAGAGGTGTAGCCCTGAACCTTGAAGACTTCAACACTAAAGTTCGAGCCTTAACAATACACACCGAAGGACTTCAACGCCAACGAGACCCGTGGGATACTCGGCCGCATGTCCGACAACCCCGAGCGGTCCGGCCCGCAGGCTCCGCAGGAGCCGAGCCTCGACGAGCAGATCGCCGCCTATCAGCGCGAGTTCCGCGACCTCGACCTCCAGGTCGAGAAGGTCGTCTCCGCCCTCGGCCGGCTGAACCGACGGATGAACGTGGCGTACGGACGCCAGCTCGCCGACCTCGGCATCAGCAACGCCGAATGGGAGGTCCTCAAGACCCTGGTCCTCGCGGGCGAGCCCTACCGGCTGGGTCCGGGCGAGCTCGCCAAGCGGCTGGGCCTCACCCCGGCCGCCATGACCCACCGCATCGACCGCATGGCCGGCGAAGGCCTGGTCACCCGCGACCGCGACGAGAACAACCGCGTCCGCGTGATCGTCGAGCTCACCGACGAGGGCCGCTCGAAGTGGCTGGAGGCCATGCGCATGGCCACGGACTTCGAGGAGGAGCTCCTCCAGGACCTCACCTCGGACGAGCGGGGCGTCCTCGGCGAGGTCCTCATCCGGCTCCTCCGCCGCGTGGAGCTCACCCAGCCCGATGCCGGCGGCCGTCTGACGGACCTCGACTGAGCTTCCGAGAGGCCACGCGGCCCCATCCGAGGGGGGTTGACACGCCCCTCCCGGATGCGTAGTGTTCTCCGAGTTGTCACAGAGCCGGAACGGTTCTTCGACAACCACCTCCGCCGCTGAGAGCGGCACCTCTACTCCGCACGATCTCCCCACCGGGACGAATTTCGGCATGCCGAAATTCATTTCGAATGACTCGATTATGAGCCGCCGGGGAAATCCGCTAGAGTTTGAGACGTCGGAACGGCCCAACAGCCGGAAAGACAAACCCCGCTGACTGGGAATCAGACGCCGAAAGGTTCTGATAGAGTCGGAACCGCCGGAACGGCCCGGAGCGAAAGCAAAAGGGGCCGGAAAGCACCGAGGAAATCGGATCGAAAAGATCTGATAGAGTCGGAAACGCAAGACCGAAGGGAAGCCCGGAGGAAAGCCCGAGAGGGTGAGTACAAAGGAAGCGTCCGTTCCTTGAGAACTCAACAGCGTGCCAAAAATCAACGCCAGATTAGTTGATACCCCGTCCATCTTCGGATGGCGAGGTTCCTTTGAAAGTCCTGCGGGCCCTTTGTGGTCGGCAGGCAACATACACAGCGAGGACGCTGTGGACAGTCGGCCTTATTCCGGCATGACTGTCCCGCTCAACGCGAGTGTCACCCGATTACGGGTAAACATTCACGGAGAGTTTGATCCTGGCTCAGGACGAACGCTGGCGGCGTGCTTAACACATGCAAGTCGAACGATGAAGCCCTTCGGGGTGGATTAGTGGCGAACGGGTGAGTAACACGTGGGCAATCTGCCCTTCACTCTGGGACAAGCCCTGGAAACGGGGTCTAATACCGGATAACACCGGCTTCCGCATGGGAGCTGGTTGAAAGCTCCGGCGGTGAAGGATGAGCCCGCGGCCTATCAGCTTGTTGGTGGGGTAATGGCCTACCAAGGCGACGACGGGTAGCCGGCCTGAGAGGGCGACCGGCCACACTGGGACTGAGACACGGCCCAGACTCCTACGGGAGGCAGCAGTGGGGAATATTGCACAATGGGCGAAAGCCTGATGCAGCGACGCCGCGTGAGGGATGACGGCCTTCGGGTTGTAAACCTCTTTCAGCAGGGAAGAAGCGAAAGTGACGGTACCTGCAGAAGAAGCGCCGGCTAACTACGTGCCAGCAGCCGCGGTAATACGTAGGGCGCAAGCGTTGTCCGGAATTATTGGGCGTAAAGAGCTCGTAGGCGGCTTGTCACGTCGGGTGTGAAAGCCCGGGGCTTAACCCCGGGTCTGCATCCGATACGGGCAGGCTAGAGTGTGGTAGGGGAGATCGGAATTCCTGGTGTAGCGGTGAAATGCGCAGATATCAGGAGGAACACCGGTGGCGAAGGCGGATCTCTGGGCCATTACTGACGCTGAGGAGCGAAAGCGTGGGGAGCGAACAGGATTAGATACCCTGGTAGTCCACGCCGTAAACGTTGGGAACTAGGTGTTGGCGACATTCCACGTCGTCGGTGCCGCAGCTAACGCATTAAGTTCCCCGCCTGGGGAGTACGGCCGCAAGGCTAAAACTCAAAGGAATTGACGGGGGCCCGCACAAGCAGCGGAGCATGTGGCTTAATTCGACGCAACGCGAAGAACCTTACCAAGGCTTGACATATACCGGAAAGCATTAGAGATAGTGCCCCCCTTGTGGTCGGTATACAGGTGGTGCATGGCTGTCGTCAGCTCGTGTCGTGAGATGTTGGGTTAAGTCCCGCAACGAGCGCAACCCTTGTCCTGTGTTGCCAGCATGCCCTTCGGGGTGATGGGGACTCACAGGAGACCGCCGGGGTCAACTCGGAGGAAGGTGGGGACGACGTCAAGTCATCATGCCCCTTATGTCTTGGGCTGCACACGTGCTACAATGGCCGGTACAAAGAGCTGCGATGCCGCGAGGCGGAGCGAATCTCAAAAAGCCGGTCTCAGTTCGGATTGGGGTCTGCAACTCGACCCCATGAAGTCGGAGTTGCTAGTAATCGCAGATCAGCATTGCTGCGGTGAATACGTTCCCGGGCCTTGTACACACCGCCCGTCACGTCACGAAAGTCGGTAACACCCGAAGCCGGTGGCCCAACCCCTTGTGGGAGGGAGCTGTCGAAGGTGGGACTGGCGATTGGGACGAAGTCGTAACAAGGTAGCCGTACCGGAAGGTGCGGCTGGATCACCTCCTTTCTAAGGAGCACAGTACCGATTGCAGACAAATGTTCTGCACGGTCAGCTCATGGGTGGAACGTTGATTAGTTGGCACGATCTCGAGGATCACTTCACAAGTACTGCTTCGGCGTGGAACGTGATGATGGACCGACGGGTCGTGCTTGGCACGTTGTTGGGTATCTGAGGGTACGGCCGTAAGGTTTGTATCTTCGCGATGCCGGCCCCAGTGAACTCATCTGCTTGTCGGGTGGGGTGATGGGTGGCTGGTCGTTGCTTGAGAACTACACAGTGGACGCGAGCATCTGTGGCCAAGTTTTTAAGGGCGCACGGTGGATGCCTTGGCACCAGGAACCGATGAAGGACGTGGGAGGCCACGATAGTCCCCGGGGAGCCGTCAACCAGGCTTTGATCCGGGGGTTTCCGAATGGGGAAACCCGGCAGTCGTCATGGGCTGTCACCCATGCCTGAACACATAGGGCATGTGGAGGGAACGAGGGGAAGTGAAACATCTCAGTACCCTCAGGAAGAGAAAACAACCGTGATTCCGGGAGTAGTGGCGAGCGAAACCGGATGAGGCCAAACCGTATGCGTGTGATACCCGGCAGGGGTTGCGCATGCGGGGTTGTGGGATCTCTCTTTCACAGTCTGCCGGCTGTGAGACGAGTCAGAAACCGTTGATGTAGGCGAAGGACATGCGAAAGGTCCGGCGTAGAGGGTAAGACCCCCGTAGCTGAAACATTGACGGCTCGTTTGAGAGACACCCAAGTAGCACGGGGCCCGAGAAATCCCGTGTGAATCTGGCGGGACCACCCGCTAAGCCTAAATATTCCCTGGTGACCGATAGCGGATAGTACCGTGAGGGAATGGTGAAAAGTACCGCGGGAGCGGAGTGAAATAGTACCTGAAACCGTGTGCCTACAAGCCGTGGGAGCGTCGCTCATTGAGTTTACTCAATGGGTCGTGACTGCGTGCCTTTTGAAGAATGAGCCTGCGAGTTTGCGGTGCGTTGCGAGGTTAACCCGTGTGGGGAAGCCGTAGCGAAAGCGAGTCCGAACAGGGCGATTCAGTAGCGCGCTCAAGACCCGAAGCGGAGTGATCTAGCCATGGGCAGGTTGAAGCGGAGGTAAGACTTCGTGGAGGACCGAACCCACCAGGGTTGAAAACCTGGGGGATGACCTGTGGTTAGGGGTGAAAGGCCAATCAAACTCCGTGATAGCTGGTTCTCCCCGAAATGCATTTAGGTGCAGCGTCGTGTGTTTCTTGCCGGAGGTAGAGCACTGGATAGGCGATGGGCCCTACCGGGTTACTGACCTTAGCCAAACTCCGAATGCCGGTAAGTGAGAGCACGGCAGTGAGACTGTGGGGGATAAGCTCCATGGTCGAGAGGGAAACAGCCCAGAGCATCGACTAAGGCCCCTAAGCGTACGCTAAGTGGGAAAGGATGTGGAGTCGCAGAGACAACCAGGAGGTTGGCTTAGAAGCAGCCACCCTTGAAAGAGTGCGTAATAGCTCACTGGTCAAGTGATTCCGCGCCGACAATGTAGCGGGGCTCAAGCGTACCGCCGAAGTCGTGTCATTGCAGCATGAGGGCCAACGCCCGCTGTGATGGGTAGGGGAGCGTCGTGTGCCGGGTGAAGCAGCCGCGGAAGCGAGTTGTGGACGGTTCACGAGTGAGAATGCAGGCATGAGTAGCGATACACACGTGAGAAACGTGTGCGCCGATTGACTAAGGGTTCCTGGGTCAAGCTGATCTGCCCAGGGTAAGTCGGGACCTAAGGCGAGGCCGACAGGCGTAGTCGATGGACAACCGGTTGATATTCCGGTACCCGCTTTGAAACGCCCAATATCGAATCAGGCGATGCTAAGTCCGTGAAGCCGTTCCGGACCCTTCGGGGAAAGGAAAGTGGTGGAGCCGACGAACCAGACTTGTAGTAGGTAAGCGATGGGGTGACGCAGGAAGGTAGTCCAACCCGGGCGGTGGTAGTCCCGGGGTAAGGGTGTAGGCCGTGTGATAGGCAAATCCGTCACACATTAAGGCTGAGACCTGATGCCGAGCCGATTGTGGTGAAGTGGATGATCCTATGCTGTCGAGAAAAGCCTCTAGCGAGTTTCATGGCGGCCCGTACCCTAAACCGACTCAGGTGGTCAGGTAGAGAATACCGAGGCGTTCGGGTGAACTATGGTTAAGGAACTCGGCAAAATGCCCCCGTAACTTCGGGAGAAGGGGGGCCACGTCTGGTGATCGGATTTACTCCGTGAGCTGGGGGTGGCCGCAGAGACCAGCGAGAAGCGACTGTTTACTAAAAACACAGGTCCGTGCGAAGCCGTAAGGCGATGTATACGGACTGACGCCTGCCCGGTGCTGGAACGTTAAGGGGACCGGTTAGCTCTGTTTCGACAGGGCGAAGCTGAGAACTTAAGCGCCAGTAAACGGCGGTGGTAACTATAACCATCCTAAGGTAGCGAAATTCCTTGTCGGGTAAGTTCCGACCTGCACGAATGGCGTAACGACTTCTCGACTGTCTCAACCATAGGCCCGGTGAAATTGCACTACGAGTAAAGATGCTCGTTTCGCGCAGCAGGACGGAAAGACCCCGGGACCTTTACTACAGTTTGATATTGGTGTTCGGTTCGGCTTGTGTAGGATAGGTGGGAGACTTTGAAGCCGTGACGCCAGTCACGGTGGAGTCGCCGTTGAAATACCACTCTGGTCGTGCTGGATGTCTAACCTCGGTCCGTGATCCGGATCAGGGACAGTGTCTGATGGGTAGTTTAACTGGGGCGGTTGCCTCCCAAAGGGTAACGGAGGCGCCCAAAGGTTCCCTCAGCCTGGTTGGCAATCAGGTGTTGAGTGTAAGTGCACAAGGGAGCTTGACTGTGAGACCGACGGGTCGAGCAGGGACGAAAGTCGGGACTAGTGATCCGGCGGTGGCTTGTGGAAGCGCCGTCGCTCAACGGATAAAAGGTACCCCGGGGATAACAGGCTGATCTTCCCCAAGAGTCCATATCGACGGGATGGTTTGGCACCTCGATGTCGGCTCGTCGCATCCTGGGGCTGGAGTCGGTCCCAAGGGTTGGGCTGTTCGCCCATTAAAGCGGTACGCGAGCTGGGTTTAGAACGTCGTGAGACAGTTCGGTCCCTATCCGCTGCGCGCGCAGGAATATTGAGAAGGGCTGTCCCTAGTACGAGAGGACCGGGACGGACGAACCTCTGGTGTGCCAGTTGTCCTGCCAAGGGCATGGCTGGTTGGCTACGTTCGGGAGGGATAACCGCTGAAAGCATCTAAGCGGGAAGCCTGCTTCGAGATGAGTATTCCCACCTCCTTGAGAGGGTAAGGCTCCCAGTAGACGACTGGGTTGATAGGCCGGATGTGGAAGCCCAGTAATGGGTGGAGCTGACCGGTACTAATAGGCCGAGGGCTTGTCCTCAGTTGCTCGCGTCCACTGTGTTAGTTCTGAAGTAACGAACTGTGCCGATATCCGGTTGGTTAACTTCATAGAGTTTCGGTGGTCATAGCGTTAGGGAAACGCCCGGTTACATTCCGAACCCGGAAGCTAAGCCTTTCAGCGCCGATGGTACTGCAGGGGGGACCCTGTGGGAGAGTAGGACGCCGCCGAACAATCATTGTGGGAAAGCCCCGCACCTTATGGTGCGGGGCTTTTCTGCGTTTACGGGCCGGAACCCCTGTGGGGCCCTTGCGGGCCCCTTTCGGGTCAGGCCGGCGTGACCAGTTGGGTGTCGTACGCCAGGATCACCGCCTGGACACGGTCCCGGGCGCCCGTCTTCGCCAGGATGCGGCCGACGTGGGTTTTCACCGTCGATTCCGCGAGGTGGAGGCGTTCCGCGATCTCGGTGTTCGTCCAGCCCTGGCCGATGACGGTGAGGATCTCGCGCTCCCGCTCCGTGAGGGAGGAGAGCCGCGGGTCCTCTGCGGGCGGGTCCGTCGTGGCTGAGGCCGGCAGATGGTGGATGTAGGCGTCCAGGAGGCGGCGGGTGAGGCTCGGGGCGACGACCGCGTCGCCGCTCGCCACCGCGCGTATCCCGGCGAGGAGTTCCTCCGGCTGGGCGTCCTTCACCAGGAAGCCGCTGGCGCCGGCCCGCAGACCGTCGTACGCGTACTCGTCCAGATCGAAGGTGGTGACGATCAGGATGCGGGTGCGGGCGCCCGTGGCGACGATCCGGCGGGTGGCCTCGATGCCGTCGAGGCCGGGCATCCGGATGTCCATCAGGACGACGTCGGGGTGGTGACGGTCGACCAGCCGGATCGCCTCCGTGCCGTTCGCGGCCTCGCCGATGACGGTCATGTCGTCCTGGCTCTCCAACAGCATGCGGAAGCCGAAGCGTTGCATCGGCTGGTCGTCCGCGATGAGAACGGTCGTCACGAGGGGGAGTCCTCCCGGGGGAGTCGGAGTCCGACGCGCCAGCCGCCGGTCGGCAGCGGGCCGCTTTCAAGGGTGCCGTCGTAGAGTGCCGCGCGCTCGCGCATGCCCGTGAGCCCCTGGCCCGTGAGCCCCTGGCCAGGGGGTGACGCGGGGGCCGGGGCTCCCGTGTCCGTGATCTCCACGCGTACCTCCTGGGGGGTGTGGGCCAGGAGGACCGTGGCCCGCGCGCCGGGGCCGGCGTGCTTGAGGGTGTTGGTCAGGGCCTCCTGAACGGTCCGATAGACCGTCAGCTGTGCGCCGGGCGTGAGCGGTCGCGCCCGTGGGGAGTCGCGGAGGTCGAGCCGTACCGGCAGGCCTGCCTTCCGTACCCCGGTGATCAGGGTGTCGAGGTCGGCCAGGGTGGGCTGGGGGTCTCGGGCCGCCTCCTGCTCGTCGTCGCGCAGGACGCCGAGCAGTCGGCGGAGTTCGGCGAGGGCCTCGCGGCTGGTCGTACCGATGGCGTCGAGTGCCTGGGTCGCGCGCTCGGGGTGCTTGGCCGCCGCGTACCGGCCGCCGTCCGCGAGGCCCGTGATGACCGAGAGGTTGTGGCCGATGATGTCGTGCATCTCGCGGGCGATCCGGGTGCGTTCGGCCGCGGCGGCGAGCCGGACCTCCTGGTCGCGTTCGATCTCCAGTCGGCGGGCCCGGTCGACGAGGGCCGCCGTGTGGTCCTTGCGGGAGCGGACCGCGATGCCGAGGAGGGCGACGAGCGCGTACGACGACAGGGTGGGGACGACCTGCTGGTCCCAGCTGCCCCGGGGGAAGCGGACCGCCCCCGTCAGCAGCGGTGGCAGGAGCAGGGCGGAGGCCCACAGGAGGGCCCGGGGCGGGCGGGTGAGAGCGATGTGGAAGACCGGGACCAGCTGGAGGTAGCCGGCCTGGAGGGAGGCGCCCGAGGCGGCGCTGACCAGCGCCGCGCAGCTCATCACGGTGAGGACGGCCAGAGGGTTCCGGCGCCGCAGGTACAGCGGGAGGGAGAGACAGAGGCTCAGGGTGACCACGAGCCAGGAGGGGACGGTCGGGTCGGGGGCGGTGTTCCGCCAGCCGCCCGACGCGTCCACCGCCGCCGCCGCCGTCCAGAAGAGCGTCAGCGTCGCGTCCCACGGCCAGGGGCGGTGGGCGTCGAACGCGCGGACCCGCGCGAGGAGTTGCTGGAGGGAGCGGCTGAGGCTCGTCGTGGCGGTCGCTTCCGTGGTCACCCGCTCATCATCCTCATACGTCCCGGCGCTTGAGCAACACCGCGGGGAGTGCGATCGTCGCGGCCGCCCAGAGGAGCAGGGCGAGGAGGGCGCCGCCCGGGGAGGCCGCTCCCGGGAGGGGGGTGGCCGAGCCGAGGGCGCCGGCGGCCTGGGTGGGGAAGTAGCGGACGGCCGTCTCCACCGCGTCGTACGGGAGCATTCCGAGGACCTCGGGGAGGATCATCACGCCGCCGACGAAGGCGCCGATCGCGCCGGGTACGGAGCGGAGGGTGGCGCCGAGGCCGAGGGCGATCAGGCCGAGGAGGGTGATGCCGGCGGCGTTGCCCGCGAGGGCGGCGAGGACACCGTCGTCGGTGAGGGAGGCGGCCTGGTCGGAGTCGGAGAGGAAGATCTGCGCGGTGACGAAGGTGAGCAGGTTGGTGACGAAGGTGAGGGTGAGGACCGTGCCGGTGTAGACGGCCGCCTTCGCGCCCAGGACGGGGAGGCGGGCTGGGACGGCGGTGAGGGAGGCGCGGATCATGCCTGTCGCGTACTCGCCGGCCGTGACCAGGATGCCGAGGACGGCGAGGGCGATGGCGCCGAGCTGGCTGCCGTAGAGGGTGAGGATGACGGTGTCGACGTCGGAGTCGCCGCCGTCGGAGGTGTAGGTGGCGCCCATGAGGATGCCGACGCCGAGGACGAGTGCCGTGGCGGTGAGGACGGTGATCCAGGTCGAGCGGACGGTCCAGAGCTTGTGCCACTCGGAGCGGAGCACGCGCGCGTGGGTGAGGCGCGGGGTGACGGTCGGGGTGGCGTCCGGGCTGAGGGTCGGGGTGCTCATGCGAGGGCTCCTTGGTATTCGACGGAGTCGTGGGTGAGGGCCATGAACGCCTGCTCCAGGGAGGCGGCCTGAGGGGTCAGTTCATGGAGGGGGAGGCCGTGGGCGGCGGCCGTGCGGCCGATCTCCGGTGCGTCCGGGCCGGTGACGAGGAGGGTGTCGGGGGCCTCCAGGGTGACGGCGGCGCCGGGGAGCAGGTTCCGCAGCCGGTCGGCCTCCGGGGTGACGACCTTGACGGAGGCGCCGCCGGAGGCGCGGACGAGTTCGTCGACGGTGGTGTCGGCGAGGAGCCGGCCCTTGCCGATGACGATCAGGTGCTCGGCGGTGAGGGCCATCTCGCTCATCAGGTGCGAGGAGACGAGGACGGTACGGCCTTCGGCGGCGAGGGACTTGAGAAGGGTGCGGATCCAGAGCACGCCCTCGGGGTCGAGGCCGTTGACCGGCTCGTCGAGGACGACGGTCGCCGGGTCGCCGAGGAGCGCGGCGGCGATGCCGAGGCGCTGGCCCATGCCGAGGGAGAAGCCCTTGACGCGCTTGTCGGCGACATGGGTGAGGCCGGTGACGGCGAGGACCCGGTCGACGCGCGAGCGCGGGATGCCGTGGGTGAGGGCGAGGGCCGTGAGGTGGTGGCGGGCGGAGCGGCCGGGGTGCACGGAGCGGGCTTCGAGGAGGGCGCCGACGCGGGTGAGCGGGGCACCGTGCCGGGCGTACGGGCGGCCGTCGACGGTGGCGTGGCCGCGGGTGGGCGCGTCGAGGCCGAGGATCATGCGGAGGGTGGTGGACTTTCCGGCGCCGTTAGGGCCGAGGAAGCCGGTGACGGCGCCCGGGCGGACGGTGAAGCTGAGGTCCTGGACGACGGTGGTGTCCCCGTACCGCTTGGTGAGGTTCTCTGCTCGGATCATGCTGACGACGCTAGGGAGCGGGCGGCGGGTGTTCGTCCGACCGGGGGCGGGAGGTGGGGCGTCGGCGTAGTACCGGGGTACGACGGGGCCTCCGCGCAGTAATTGTTGTTGTCGGTGGGGCGGCGAAGGGCGAGGATGCCGGGCATGGACCTTTCGATACGTGTCATCCGTTCCGACGAGTGGGAGAAGGCGCGGGAGCTGCGGCTCGCGGCGTTGCGGGACCCGGTCGCGCATCTCGCGTTCCTCGACACGTACGAGGCGGCCGTCGTGCGCCCGGACTCGTTCTGGCAGGAGCGGACGGAGGGCGGTTCCGAGGACGGTCCCGGTACCGTGCGCCAGTTCGTCGCGGAGGCGCCGGACGGCCGGTGGCTCGGCACCGCCTCGGTGCTCGTGGAGCGGGCCGGGGCGGAGTCGTTCTTCGCGGACGTCCCCGAGGGCGAGCAGACGCATGTCGTCGGGGTCTTCGTGCGGGAGGAGGCGCGGGGCTCCGGAGCGATCGACGCGCTGTTCGAGGCGGCCGTGGAGTGGTCGTGGTCGCTGGCGGAGCCGCGGGTCGAGCGGGTGCGGCTGTTCGTGCACGCCGAGAACGCCCGGGCCCAGGCGGTCTACCGGCGGCTCGGGTTCGCGCCGACCGGGGTGCGGGTCGCCCTGCACGGGAGCGAGGACGCGCACGAGGTGGAGTACGAGGTGCTGCGGCCGGCCGCGTAGACGCGGGTCCTTCCGGCGGCCCGTCTCAGCGGCTGAGCGTCGTCTCCGGCCACCGGGTGCGGGCCTGTTCCGGCGAGCGCATCAGGGCCAGGGTGGGGAGGCCCTGCGCGTGGCCGGTGGCGAGGAGCTCCGGGAGCTGGGGGAGCGGGGCCACGGCGGCGACGTCGTCCAGGACGAGGGTCATTGGTGGGTCGAGCCGACCGTCGGATGACCGTGCGGCCATGCGGCGGCCGTGCTCGACCACGCTTGCGGCGAGCGCCGTCAGGAGCGGCATCGCGCCGGGGTGGGTGCGGGGATCCTCGATGGGTTCCCCCACCACGTAGAGGGTGCCCCCTTCGGGGAGGAAAGATGCCAGCGCCAGCGAATCCGTTCGATTCGGGGTGCAGGCCTCCCGGATGTGGACCGAGGAGAGCGACGCCAGCGCACGGGCCGTCAGTTCCTGTGCCATGCGGCGGCTTTCCGGGTGCGCGGTGAGTGCCGACTCGAGCAGTCCCGCGTGGCCGGAGGCCGCCTTCGGGTGGCTGCGGAGGATCCGTACCGGTTCGTGCGCGCCGGTGCCCTGGGCCCAGCGGTGGACCTGGCGGAACGGGCGTCCGTCCACGGCGGCCGCGTGCAGCCAGCAGCGCAGGAGCGTTTCCGCAGTGTCCGCGGTGGCCGCGTCCAGGCGGGAGTGCGGGCGTACCGGGGCCAGCAGGGCGACCGCCCGTTCGGCGGCGACGGCCGGGTCCTCGCAGCGCTCGGACGGCGACCAGTGGAGGCGGGCGGGGGTGTCGCACAGGTGGCCGGGGTCGTGGACGAGGACCGGGCCGAGCTTGCCGCGGGCGTCCTTGGTCGCGGACCAGAGGCCGGGGTCTGAGGTGACGACCAGGACGGGGCCCTCGGCGTCCTGGACGGCCTGGACGGCCGCGGGGCGGCGGGCCTCCGGGAGGCCGTAGAACGTGCCTGTCGCCCGGCCGGCGGGGGCGGTGACGAGGCCGTGGGCGGAGGCGGGTGCCGGGACCGGGGCCGCCGCGGTCGGTGCCGGTGCCGGGACGGGGGCGGTGGGTGCGGTCGGCGTTGCCGGGGGTGGCGTCGGGATCGGGGCCGTGGGCGGCTCCGGTGCGTGCGTGGCGGCCGGGCGGCGGGGGGCCGGGGGAGTCGGAGCGGCCTCGTGCACGGGCTCCTCGCCGGCGGGCTTCTCGTGCGCCGGCTTCTCGTACCCCGGCTTCTCGTGCGCCGGCTTCTCGTACCCCTGCTTCTCGTGCGCCGGCGTGCGGGGGGCCCGTACCGGCTCCTCGCCCGCTGCGTACACCCCCGCCTTCCGGTTGGCGCGCACCGCGCGCCAACGGGCCAGGGTGCCCAGGGCGAAGACGGCGAGGACGAAGAGGAGCATCGCCTCGCCGATCAGCAGGCCCCAGAACAGGCCGTACCCCGACAGCTGGCCCGGCGGAGTGGTCGGCCAGGCCGCCGCGAGGTCCGTCGGGGCCGTGGCCAGCGAGCGCAGGGCCGAGGGCGTGCCCGTGTAGGCGACGTCCTGCGGCCAGGCGCCGTGGGAGAGGAGACCGGCCAGGCCGGTCGCCGTCCACACCAGGACCGTGAGGCAGAGAAGGAGGCCGAACAGGCTGAGCAGCAGCCCGTCGGAGATCCCTCCCCCGCCCTTCCGCGCCGATTCCATCTACGCCACCGTGGACTGCGACGTGCCGTTCATCTGCTGCTCGACGAGGATCGCGCGCTGCTCCGTCTCCCATTCGAGGTCCGGGTCCCCCGACGGGG
This sequence comes from Streptomyces sp. NBC_00691, assembly GCF_036226665.1. Classification (NCBI taxonomy): domain Bacteria; kingdom Bacillati; phylum Actinomycetota; class Actinomycetes; order Kitasatosporales; family Streptomycetaceae; genus Streptomyces; species Streptomyces sp. NBC_00691. The sequence continues at coordinate 4,352,753 of NZ_CP109007.1, forward strand.
CGGAGGCCTCCGTCATGGCGCGGTCCGTGTAGACCAGTGGGCGTTCTCGTTCGGTGATGAGGTGTTTGACCACCTGCACGTTGCCGTTGACGTCCCAGACCGCGATGCCGGGGGTGAGGGTCGGGATGATCTCGACCGCCCAGCGTGGCAGGCCGAGGACCCGGCCCGTATTGCGCGCCTCGTCCGCCTTCTGGGCGTAGATGGTCCGGGTGGAGGCCATCTTGAGGATCGCCGCGGCCTCCTTCGCCGCCGCTCCGTCGACGACGTCGGAGAGGTGGTGGACGACGGCGACGAAGGACAGGCCGAGGCGGCGGCCGAACTTGAGCAGCCGCTGGAACAGCTGGGCCACGAACGGGCTGTTGATGATGTGCCAGGCCTCCTCGACGAGGAAGATGCGCTTCTTCCGGTCGGGGCGGATCCAGGTGTGCTCCAGCCAGACGCCGACGATCGCCATGAGGATCGGCATGGCGATGGAGTTGCGGTCGATGTGGGAGAGGTCGAAGACGATCAGGGGCGCGTCGAGGTCGATGCCGACGGTCGTCGGGCCGTCGAACATGCCGCGGAGGTCACCGTCGACCAGCCGGTCCAGGACGAGGGCGACGTCCAGGCCCCAGGCCCGTACATCGTCTATGTCGACGTTCATCGCCTCGGCGGATTCCGCCTCGGGGTGGCGGAGCCGCTCCACGATGTCCGTGAGGATCGGCTGGCGGTGGGTGGTGTGCTCGACGACATGGGCGTGGGCGACCTTGAGCGCGAAACCGGAGCGCTCGTCGAGGCCGTGGCCCATCGCCACCTCGATGATGGTCCGGAGCAGGGCGAGCTGCCCGGTCGTGGTGATCGACGGGTCGAGCGGGTTGAGGCGGATCCCGGAGTCGTTGGCGACCATGGGGTCCAGGCGGATGGGGGTTATCCCCAGCTCCTGCGCGATGAGGTTCCATTCGCCGACGCCGTCCTCGCCCTGGGCGTCGAGGACGACGACCTGCCGGTCGCGGAAGCGGAGCTGGCGGAGCACGTACGTCTTCTCCAGCGCCGACTTGCCGTTGCCGGACTCGCCGAGGACCAGCCAGTGCGGGGCGGGGAGCTGCTGACCGTACAGCTGGAAGGGGTCGTAGATGTACCCCTTGCCGCTGTAGACCTCGCGGCCGATGATCACGCCGGAGTCGCCCAGGCCCGGGGCGGCGGTCGGCAGGTAGACGGCCTGGGCCTGCCCGGTGGAGGTGCGGACGGGCAGGCGGGTCGTCTCCACCTTGCCGAAGACGAAGGCGGTGAAGGCGTCGGTGAGGACGGACAGCGGATCTCGCATGGGTCTGTGCCCCTTCGGCCCTAGCGGCGGATGCCGGTCGCGAACGGCAAGGTGTTCACAAAGGCCCGGTGGTGCTCGCGGTCGCACCACTCCAGCTTCAGATACGACTTGCCGGCGGAGGCCCTGATCGTGCGCTTGTCCCGGGCCAGGGCCTCGGGTGAACGCGACGACACCGTGATGTACCCGACGAGGTTCACTCCGGCCGCGCCACTGGCGAGATCTTCACCCCGCTGGTCGAGCCGGCCGTGGGCGGCGATGTCGCGCGGGTCGACCGTGCGGTTCATCTTGGCGGCGCGGCTGGCGTCCGCCTCGTCGTTGGTCTTCTCGGTGAGCATCCGCTCGATGGCGACCTCGGTGGGCTCCAGATCCATGGTCACGGCGACCGTGCGGATCACGTCCGGGGTGTGGACGAGCAGCGGGGCGAGGAAGTTGACGCCGACGGGGGTCATCGGCCACTCCTTCACCCAGGCGGTGGCGTGGCACCAGGGGGCGCGTGTGGAGGACTCGCGGGTCTTCGCCTGGAGGAACGTGGGTTCCATCGCGTCCAGTTCGGCGGGCCAAGCGTTTCGTTTCGTCATGGCCTGGATGTGGTCGATGGGGTGGTCCGGGTCGTACATGGAGTGCACGAGGGAGGCGAGCCGGGACTGGCCGAGGGGCTGGCGGACGCGGATGTCGGCCTCGGCGAGGCGGGCGCAGATGTCGGTGAGCTCGCGGGCCATGACGACGGCCAGGCCGGCGTCGCGGTCGAGCTTGCGGGCGCCGGAGGCGTGCCTGGCGGCGCGGGCCATGGCGTTGGCCTCGGCGGCGAGTTCGCGCGTGTAGTGCATACAGGCGACGAGGTAGGCGCGGTGCTGCTCGCTGGAGGTGGAGACCATCGACTGGAGCTGGTCGTACGACTCCATGAGCCACACGGGCGCGTGGGGGTCGCCGCGCTGGCCGACGTCCTTGGCGTGGGCGTCCGGGTCGGCGGGGAGGGTGCGGGCCAGCATCTGGAGGCGGGTCACGAAGCCGTCGCCGTTGGCGACGTGCTTGAGGAGGGTGCCGAAGCGGTCGACCAGGGCCTCCTGGTCCTCGCTGTCGCGCAGGCCGACGCCGGGGCCCTCGATCTCGATGGCGGCGGTGACGGTGCGGCGGTCGGCGTGCAGGAGGACGGCGATCTCGTCGGGGCCGAAGGGGGCGGCGAGCCAGCCGACGCGGCCGATGCCGGGCGGCGGGCCGACCTCGACCTCGCGGCCGTCGAGGTGGGTGCCGGCCTCGGAGACGACGGAGCGGTAGGCCGTGCCGCGCTTGAGCATCCGCTTGTAGCTGCGGTTGATCTCGAACCACTTGTAGAACGTGCGGTGCTTGTACGGGAGGTACACGGCGGCGATCGCGAGCATCGGGAGGCCGGCGAGGAGCGCGATCCGCAGGGGGAGGAGGGGGACGAGGAGTCCGCTCATCATGCCGAGGAAGGCGCCGACGATGATCAGGGCGATCTCGCCCGTCTCACGGTTCTTGCCGACGATCGCGTTCGGCCGGGCGCGGCCCACGAGATACGTACGGCGGGGCGCGACCGGCTGGGACTGGGTCGTCAACGCCCTGCACCTCCAGAGTTCTTGCGGCTACTGTGCGGGGTTCCCGCGGTGGGACTGCTGCTGCGGGGCGGGGGCGGGGGAGTCGCGCCGCCGCTGCCGCCGCTTCCGCCACGGCTGCTGTGGGCGGCCATGCCGCCGGACATGGGGTTGGCGGGGCGGGCGGGCTGGGCGCCCTGGCCGCCACCGCCGTCGCCGCGGGAGCTGTGGGTCTTGATGCCCTGGGAGACGAGGGAGGCGGGGGAGGAGATGACGGCGGCGGCCGCGTTCTCTCCGGCGCGGTGGAGGCGGTTGTTGCGGGAGGCGGCGATCTCGTCGCCGAAGCCGGGGACGAAGCGGTAGATCATCGCGGAGGCGAAGATCGCGAGCAGGATGATCGCGAGGCCGGAGACCACGGCGGAGAACGAGTCGGGTCCGGTGCCGGAGGAGAGCGCGCCGGCCAGGCCGAGGACGATGACGATGACCGGCTTGACCATGATGATCGCGATCATGATGCCGGCCCAGCGGCGGACGTGGCCCCACATGTTCTTGTCGACGAGACCGGAGTAGACGACGACGCCGAGGAGGGCGCCGACGTACAGCATGACGGCGCGGAGGAAGAGCTCCAGGTAGAGCACGCCGGCGGCGATGACGGTCACCAGGGACACGATGATCAGCATGATGGGGCCGCCACCGATGCTGTCGCCCTTCTGGAGGGCCTCCTTGAAGCTGCCGAAGAAGACGTCGGTCTGCTTGCCGGTGCCGGAGGCGATGACCTCGGTGACGGCGTCGGTGGCGTTGACGACGGTGTAGAGGATCAGCGGGGTGAAGGCGGAGGCGAGGACCGTCAGCCAGAGGAAACCGATGGCCTCGGAGAGCGCGGTGGTGAGGGGGACGCCGCGGATGGCGCGCTTGGCGACGGCGAGGAGCCAGAGGAGGAGGGTGAGGACGGTGGAGGCGGCGAAGACGATCGCGTACCGGCCGAGGAACTCCGTGTTGGTGAAGTCGACGTCGGCGGTTTCTTTGACGGCCTTGGAGAGGTAGTCGATGGTGGCGATGGCGGCGTCGGAGAAGCCGCGGGCGAGGGACTTGAGGGGGTCCTGCTCGTTGTTGGTCTCGGGGAGGGGCACCGAACCGCCGTCGGGCTGGCTCCGCTCGCAGAGTGTCCTGGCTTCTCCGACCAGGAACCTGCATTCGTCCTTGCCTGCGCTCGCGCTCGGGGAGGGCGTGGGCGCCGATGGGGTCGGCGTGGGAGCCGCCTGGGCAGCCGAGGCGAGCAGGAGGGGCAGGAAGAGGAACACGGCCACCATGACGGTCGCCGCGCGTACTGCCAGGCTTCGCTCAGCGGGCATAGGTGAACCCTCCGTATCCCTCGACGGCTCCGGCGATCTCGTCGGCCATGGAGGCGCGGTTGTCGCCGTTCACCGGGGTGGGTCCCTCGCGCTGGTCGAGGGATTCCAGGCGCCAGTCGCCCTCGACCCACGTGAGCTTCTCCGTGATGGTGAACCACGTGGACGTGACGGGCTTGGTCGAGCCCGTGCCCGCGAGGCCGCCGAGGCTCGTGCACCAGACCTCGACCGTCGCCGAGTTCTCGGTGTGGTTCAGGACCTTCGAGCCGATCGGGATGGTGCGCGCCACGAGGGTCATGCCGGAGGGGGCGCTTCCGTCCTTGTTGAGTCCGGCGCTGGCCATGAGATCGGCCGTGTAGGAGGCGTCGAACTTCTTGAGGAGGTCGTCCACGACCGCAGGGGCGTGGACGGCGCGCACGATCTCTCGACGCTGGTCGGCGTTGAACATCTCGACCGACCCCAGCGCCACCGCGTAGTTCGTCGCCGCGCTCTGCGCCCCCTGCTCGTCCTGGGCGTAGCCCGTGGGGATCTGGCCGTTCTTGCCGGTGACCGGGCGGGTGCCGGTGGCGGCTGTGGGGGCCGAGGTGCCGGGGGTGTCGGAGGAGGGGCCCGTCGCGTCGGCCGGGTCGCCGCCGCCTCGGTTGGCGAAGGCGATGGCCGCGACGAGGAGGACCACCACGCCGACGACCGTGATGAGGGAGCGGGAGCTGCGGACGGGGCGGCGGGCGCCGCCGTACACGTCGCCGCTGTTGCCCTCGGGCAGGCGGGTCCGGGTCTGGCCCGAGCCGCCCACGCCGCCGAAGCTGTCGTGCTCGTCACCGGGACTCATGCCGGGAACGCCCCCTCACTGGTTCGCGGTACGGGCAGTACGGGCGGTGCTGCAACATGGCTGGTCTTGCTCGTCTTGCTGGACATCTGGGGAACGCATTTCTCGGTGGGCCGGTGTCCGACGGGGGGTCAGACCGCCATCCCGTACACGATGGTGAACAGCGTTCCCAGGGACCCGATGATGAAGACGCCGGTCAGACCGGCCACGATGAGGCCCTTGCCCTGTTCCGCGCTGAACGTGTCGCGGAGGGCGGTCGCGCCGATGCGCTGTTTGGCCGCTCCCCAGATGGCGATGCCGAGGCAGAGCAGGATGGCCACGGCCATCACCACCTCGATCATGATCTTCGCCTCGGCGCCCAGGCTGCCGAAGGGGCCCCAGTTGGGGGCGATTCCACCGATGATGGTGGTGATGTCGCCTTTTTCTGCCGCCAGGTACATGTAACTCACCGCCCCTGTATGGGTAGTTCGTCGCCCCTGCCGGACGGCATGGGTCATCGCCCTATCTTCGCTGATGAAACCGCCCGCGTGTGACGGCTTGGCGGCTCTCTTTACCCGATCCCCGCACATCTGACCGACTTGACCGTCTTGACCTGCGGTGGTCTGGCCGGTTTTGATGCAAAGAAGCGTATGGTCACTCTGTGTATCACGGAGAGTGACTCCGGGCAATGATTGTCGTTGTTGCACTCTTGGGGCGGTGTCGGCGGCTCACCGCCTAGACTCGTTCCAGGGGGCGTACTGCCATGAGCCGAGGGGTGGTTGACGGTGCGTAGGGCCGGCAAGGCGTGGCTGGTGGCCGGTGGGGCCTTCGGGGTCTGTCTGAGCTTCGTCGCACTGCTCGTCGTCGGTACGTACTCGGCGGCGGCGGGGCTCGTCGGCGGCGCGGGCGGCAGCGCGAACGGCAGCGTGGCGCTCGCCAAGGGCGCGGTCCCGGCGCTCTACCAGGGCCTCGTGCAGCAGTGGGGCAACCTCTGTCCCGCCATCAACCCGGCGCTGCTCGCCGCCCAGCTCTACCAGGAGAGCGGCTGGAACCCGCGGGCCGTCTCCCCGGCCGACGCGCGGGGCATCGCCCAGTTCATCCCCGGCACCTGGGCCGGTCACGGGGTGGACGGCGACGGGGACGGCGACCGGGACATCTGGGACCCCAAGGACGCGATCCCCTCGGCCGCCTCGTACGACTGCGCGCTCGCCGGCTATGTGAAGAACGTGCCCGGGGACCCGGCGAGCAACATGCTGGCCGCGTACAACGCGGGCGCGTACCGGGTGATCAAGCACGGCGGGGTGCCGCCCATCAGCGAGACCCAGAACTACGTGCGCATCATCAAGTCCCTGGAGAAGAGCTTCGCCCGGCCCGTCGGCCGTGTCGATCCCTCCCGGCAGGCCGCCAGCGCGATCCACTACGCGCAGGAGAAGCTCGGCACCCCGTACCTCTGGGGCGGTACGGGCACGGCCGCGCAGAACGGCCGGTTCGACTGCTCGGGGCTCACCCAGGCCGCGTACGAGAGCGTCGGCATCCGGCTGCCGCGCGTGGCCAACGACCAGTACAACGCGGGACCGCACCCCTCGCGCGAGGAGCTGCTCCCCGGGGACCTGGTCTTCTTCTCCGACGACCTGACCAACTCGCGGACCATCCGGCACGTGGGCATCTACGTCGGCGGCGGGTACATGATCGACGCGCCGCGCACCGGGGCGGTCATCCGTTTCGACCGGGTCGACACCCCGGACTACTTCGGTGCGACCCGGGTCACGGCGGAGGGTGCGGCGGCGCTGCCCACTCATCTCCCGCAGGCCTGAACGGAGCAGACGGACCGTCGGCCGGAGCGCCTTCCGGTCGTACCGGACATGGCCGGAACTCTCCGTCATGCACAGGCCCTGAGCTGCGGTGAACCGTCACTCTTCGATAACGTCATCATGATCCACCGGAGGGATCGGAACGCGCGCCTCAGCCGGTTCGTTCCTTGGTCCGACCGCTCTGACCACGGGGGTTGGAAAACACAGACACGAGAGCAAGGGGCCTCAGCAGATGGCTGGACTCGCATCGGACGGTACGAACCCCGATGTCGGCCTGCTCTACGGCATCAACGGGCTGGCCAAGGCCGCCCCGCCGTGGTTCGACCGCGTCATGGAGTTCGTCGGCGAGTACGGGATCATGCTCGCGATGGCCCTCGTCGTGCTGTGGTGCTGGTGGAGCGTGCGCCGCCGCGGCACCCCGGCCGACTCCGTCTCGGCCGTCGCCGGGCTCGTCTGGGCCCCGCTGGCCGCCGGCATCGCCCTCCTGGTGAACATCCCCATCCGCGGCTTCGTCGAGCGCCCCCGGCCCTTCAGGGACCACCAGGGGCTCGAGGTCCTCGTCGACGGGAAGACCGACTTCTCCTTCGTCAGCGACCACGCCACGCTGGCGATGGCCCTCGGCGTCGGTGTCTTCGTCGCCCACCGCAGATTCGGCCTGGCCGCGATCGGCCTCGCCCTCACCGAGGGCTTCGCGCGGGTCTACATGGGTGTCCACTACCCGACTGATGTGATCGGCGGCTTCGCCCTCGGTACGGCGGTGGCGCTGCTCCTGGCCCCGCTCGCCCTCGCGCTGCTCACCCCGGTGGTCTCCGCCGTCGCCCGCTCGGGCCGCTGCGCGGTCCTGGTCCGCTCCCGCCGTGCCGAGCCGGCGCGGCACCCGGAGGCGGTCGGCATCCCCGAGCCCCGCGTCGGCGGCCCGGCCTCGGGCCCCGGCCACAACGACCTGGCCGCCTAGGTCCTAGTCCTCCGGCCCCGTCGCGGAACGGAGGTGGTCCGCGGCGTCCGTGCGGGCCCGGTCGCGGGATCTTCGGGCCGGGCCCGTCCAGCCGCAGCTGCAGCGTGCCAGCGCGAACGAGCCGCGCTCCGACATCGTCGTGGTGTGAGGAGAGGACTGCGCGTGCACCTCACCACGGTACTGCGCGTGACGGCACGCCCCGACCGTCGTTATGCGGATCGGGCGTCCCCAGGGCCCGCGGGGCCCGGGGAAGGGCGGGTCCCGGGCGAACAGCGGTGAGGCGTTGGGGGTGGGCAGGCGATGGTGGTGCATCTGCGGTACGGCCTTCCGGGTGCGCGGGGGAGCGGGGCGTTCGCCGTCACCGCCGTCCTGGTCGGCTCCCTCGTCGGGACCGCGGCGGTCACGGGGTGCGCCGCCCCCGAGGACCCGAAGCCGAAGGGCGACCCCGTCCTCGCCGTCCGGAACGCCCCGGACGCGCTGACGAAGGCCGGCACCTCCAAGGCGAGCACCTCGATGGAGATGGCCGCGGGCGGCACGCGGGTCACCATCCGGGGCGAGGGCGGCTACGACTTCCGGCGCCGTACCGGCCGCCTCCAGGTGGTGCTGCCGAAGGACGCGGCCGGGACCAGCGAGCACCGGCCGATCACCGAGCTCCTCACCCCCGGCGCCCTCTACATGAAGAACCGGGGGGCCGGGGTACCCGCCGACAAGTGGGTGCGGGTCGACACCACCACCCTCGACGACGGGAACCTCGTCACGGGCGGGGCCACCGATCCTGCCGCAGCGGCGGAGCTGCTGAGGGGCGCCCGGCAGGTCACGTACATCGGTGAGGTCGATCTGGCAGGGGTGAGAGTCAGCCACTACCGGGGGGTCGCGGACATCGCGCACGCCGCCCGGGTCGCCTCGCCGCAGCTCCGGGGCGCGCTCGCCGCGGCGGCGAAAGGGTTCACCACGGACACCGTCCCCTTCGACGCGTACCTCGACGCGGAGGGGCGGCTGCGGAAGGTGCGCCACCAGTTCAGTTTCAGCAACCAGGGCCGTACGGTCGCGGTCGCGTCGACGACCCTGCTGTACGGATTCGGGGTCCCCGTCCAGGTGGCGCTGCCGGACCGCCGGGACATCTACGCGGGGAAGATCGAGGGCTGAACGGCCTGACCTGGCCCGGTACTGGCGTGGACCATCGGCAAATGGTCCGGACGTGTCATGCGCGGTGCGTGTCGCCGTCCCTACGCTGGGAGACCGCTGGGAGACCGACGCCGGCAGGAAGAGGTGGATGCGCGTGGCCCCGCCCGGTACAGCAACCGTGACCGCAGACCCGGACTGCGTCGCCCTCGCCGAGATCGAACTGTGCGGTGAACTGATCATCGCCGCTTCGGCCGCGGACGGGGAGCGGCTCAGCGCCGACCGGATCGACGAGGTGCTGAGGGTGGCGGTGGAGCGGGCCGTGGAGGACCTCTGACGGAACGGCCCGGCTCGTCACCGCGTACGGGAGGAGCGGGAGGGAGGCCTCAGGTCCGCATCATGCGGGCGATGGCCTTCGTGGCCTCCTCGACCTTGGCGTCGATGCCCTCGCCGCCCTTGGCCGCCGCGTCCGCGACGCAGTGCCGCAGGTGCTCCTCGAGGAGCTGGAGGGCGAACGACTGGAGGGCCTTCGTCGAGGCGGAGACCTGCGTGAGTATGTCGATGCAGTAGACGTCCTCGTCGACCATCCGCTGGAGACCGCGGATCTGGCCCTCGATGCGGCGGAGCCGCTTGAGGTGCTCGTCCTTCTGCTTGTGGTAGCCGTGCACGCCGTGCTCGTGGTCGGCCGGTCCGACGGCCTCGACGGCCTCGGGGGTGACCTGGTCCGCCTCGGTGGTCGTCATGGCGTCCTCCCGTTGTCCAATAAGGGGGTGTATACCCCTCGTGGGTATATGGTACCGATCCCCGCCGATCCGGGCGGGGGCCCGTGCTGTTCACTGTGCCTGATGGGCGA